>NZ_CP171622.1:1845000-4081508 GCF_049103745.1 Actinospongiicola halichondriae
ACGGATCTCGTCCACGGGGAGCATGGTCAGTTGGAGCAGGAAGGGCTCGACATCGCGGTCGTCCACGTTCATCCAGTACTGGAAGAAGGCGTAGGGCGACGTCAGTGCGGCGTCGAGCCAGATGGCCCCACCCGCGGACTTCCCGAACTTGGCCCCGTCGGCGCGGGTCATGAGCGGCCACGTGAACGCGTGCACCGTGGCGTGCGACCGGCGGCGGACCATGTCGACGCCGGCGACGATGTTGCCCCACTGGTCGGAGCCGCCGATCTGCAGCTCGACACCGTCGGCGTCGTGCAGGTGCCAGTAGTCGTTGGCTTGCAGGAGCATGTAGCTGAACTCGGTGAACGAGATCCCGTGCTCGGACTCGACGCGGGCCTTGATCGACTCCTTGGCCAGCATCTGGTTGACGGTGACGTGCTTCCCCACGTCGCGGAGGAACTCGAGCACCCCCACGTCGGCGGTCCAGTCGCGGTTGTCGACGACGTCGGCGACCGACCCCACCACCGCCTCGACCTGGGCACGGATCCCGGCGACATTGGCCGCCAGGGTCTCGTCGTCGAGGAGGTTCCGCTCCTCCGATCGTCCGCCGGGGTCACCGACCATGCCGGTGGCGCCCCCGACGAGTGCGACCGGTTCGTGGCCGGCATCGGCGAAACGCCGCAACACGAGGAGCCCGATGAGATTGCCGACGTGGAGGCTCGGTGCCGTCGGGTCGCAGCCGTAGTAGAGGCGGAGCGGCCCGGCGTCGAGTCGTTCGGCGAGGGCGTCGAGGTCGGTGCTGTCGTGCACCAGACCCCGCGCCCGGAGGTCGTCGAGGAGCTCGCTCATGGCTGGCATTCTGGCGCGGCGACGACGCCATGGACGACCATCGCGTGGTGACCGATCTGGCTGATCCATCCGCAGACGGCTCCGGGGGCCAGCGCTCGCCCCGCCGCCGGTTCAGTCCCCGACGCTTCGGCGTCCTGGTCGTGATCCTCTCGTTCGTCGGCATCTGGGGCTACGTCATGTACCTCACGATCTTCGAGGGTCGTGCCGAACCGCGAGATCGCCTCGACGACACCGCCTGGGCGGCGACCGCCGAAGCCGTGTGCGCGAGGTCGACCCCGGTCTTCGAGGCGCTCCCCTTCGCCAGCGAGGTCGGTTCACCCGAGGAGCGCGCCGACATCCTCGATGCCGGCACCGAGGAACTCGAGACCATGATCGCCCGGCTCGAGTCGCTCGAGCCGCCCGCGACGCAGGACGAGGCCGCCGCGGTCGAGGCATGGCTCGCCGACTACCGGACGTTCGTCTCCGACCGACAGGCGTACGCGATCGCACAGCGAGATGCGTCGGACCCGCGTTACGACCAGGCCTTCAGCGTCACCGATCGCGAGGGCTACCAGATCGACGTCCTCATCGATGACTTCGCGCACGTCAATTACATGGACAGCTGCGAGACCCCCGACGACGTCGGGTAGCGGCGGTCGCCTATCGGCGACGGCGACGCTCGTGATCCGGCATCTGGGCCCATTCGGCCTCAGCGTGCATCGCTCCGTAGGCCTCGAGCCGGTCGGCGGCGAGGTCACCGGCGGCCACGGCGCCGACGACTGCGCACCCTGGCTCCTGGTCGTGTGAGCAGTCACTGAACCGACACTGGCTCGCGAGGTCGACGACGTCGGGGAACGCAGCGTCGACCGCGTCGGGATCGGCGTAGAGCCCCACGGCCCGGACGCCAGGGGTGTCGACCACCAGTCCCCCACCCTCGAGCAGGTGGAGTTCGCGTCGAGTCGTGGTGTGGCGACCCTTGGAGTCGGTCTCCCGCACGTCGCCGATCGCGGCGACCGAACCGTCGGCCAGCGCGTTGAGGAGACTGGACTTGCCGGCACCGGACTCCCCCAACAGGACCACCAACTGCCCACCGACACGGTGGCGCAACGAGTCGATCCCCGTCCCACGGTGCGACGAGACCACCACCACGTCGACGCCAGGGTTCTCGGCCGCGACCCGAGCCCGCTCGGCCTCGGGGTCGTCGTGCAGGTCGGCCTTGGTGAGGACGACGATGGGTTCCGCGTCGGCATCCCATGCCTGGATCACGGCCCGTTGGATGCGACCGGACTTCACCGGACGATCGAGACCGAGCACCACCAGGACGTGGTCGAGGTTCGCCGCCAGCACCTGCTCGCCCTCACCGACGGGATCGGCGCGACGGAGCGCGTTCCGGCGATCGAGCACCGCCGCAACCTCGTCGTCGACGGTGGTCACCCAGTCCCCCACAACCGGCGTGCCGACGCGGTCGGCGCGGGTCCGGAACGACTCGACCTCGGTCGACGATCGTGCGACCTGGACCCAGCCACGGTCCTGGCGGACGACGCGACCGGGCTGCCCGTCCGCCGCGCGGGCGAGATCCGCCCAGTCGGCGTCCCACCCGAGCACCGTCAGGTCGGTCATGCAGAGATCGAGGCGTGCAGCGCCAGTCCGTGGCGCACCATGCGGACGGTGCCCTCGTCGATGTCGTAGCCGTCGAGATCTCCGGGCGCGACCCAGCGGATCCCCTGCGACTCGTGGTTGCCCTCGGGGACGGCGCCCGGTGGAGCGACCACCAGGAACCGTGCGTCGAGATGCAGGTGAGGCCCGTCCGCAGGCGGGTCGACCTCGTGCACGTCGAGGTCGATCGCCACCGGGTGGATGCGCAGGCCGTCGATGCCCGTCTCCTCGGTGGCCTCCCGGAGCGCGACGGCAGCCAGGTTGGCATCGCCGTCGCAGTGGCCGCCGGGCTGGAGCCATCGCTGAAGCTTGGTGTGGAAGAGCAGGAGGACGTGCTCGCCGGCGGTGTCGACCACCAGGGCGGAGCCCGTGAGGTGCCCCTGCCGACACGATCGGTGGAGGGAGTCGTCGTGGGCTGCGACGAAGTCGAGGATCGCTTCGCGATGCCGCTCGGCGTCCGGATCGACGTCGGCCGAGCGGATGGCCTCGACCGCATCGGCCAGTGCGACGGACGACTCGAGATCCGGGTGGTCTGCTTCCTTCACTGCGCCGACCCTACGCCGCTCGCGGATACCCGTTTCGCCGCCCACTCGCCGGTGAGTAGACACACCGAGGTGGAGACCGCCGTCGACCTGGACTCCGAGCGCGCCGCGCTCGAGCGTTCGCGCGGCGCGGTCGAAGCCAAGCTCGAACGGCTGGCCGGGATCTCGGGCGGCGGCGCCGACGAACTGGCGGACGAGTACATCGACGCCGTCGTACGGGGCACGGTCGAGAAACTCCAGCAGGAGCTGGTCGTGTTCGGCCGTATCGACGACGACCACGTCTGGCGCGTCGGGCTCTACGGGATCGACGAGGGTGGCGAGCAACTCGTCGTCGACTGGCGTGCGCCGTTCGCCGGTGGCTTCTACCGGGCGCGGCTCGACGACCCGATGGGGCTGGAGCGACGCGTCACCTATGTGGGGTCGATCACCGACCTCTTCGTCGAGGACTTCGCCTCCGGCGAGATCCGCGGGACGTCTCCGCTGCTCGGAGAGCTCGCCCGGTCCCGTGGCACCGAGATGCGGACCGCCGTGGCGACGCTCCAGTCCGAACAGGACGAACTCGTCCGCCTGGACCCTGCGGCCCGCCTGGTGCTCCGCGGTGGACCGGGCACCGGCAAGACGGTCGTGGCGCTGCACCGGGCGGCGTGGCTGGTCTACAACGACAACCGGCTCACCGCCGGCAACATCCTGGTCGTCGGCCCCAGTGACAAGTTCCTCCGCTTCGTCTCGGCGGTGCTCCCGACCCTCGGCGAGGCCCGCATCACCCAGACGACGTTCGACCGTCTGCTCGGACCGTCGAACGCCGCCGGGAGCGACGAGCGTTGGCTCGACGTCCTCGATCGGCTCGAGCTGAGGCTGGTGTCGCCGGCGGCGATCCGGGTCGAGGGCGCGCCGATGGCTGCGGCGGACATCGCCGAACTGGCCGAGCGCATCCTTGCCAGGACCCTGCCCTGGCGCGACAAGCGCAAGGTCTTCGTCGACGTCCTGGCCAACCGCCTCGACCGCAAGCCTGCCGCCATCCGGGAGGCGATCAAGGACATCTGGCCTGCATGGACCACCACGCAGGTGTTGAAGAAGCTCCGGAGTCGGACCTTCCTCGCCGACCTGGGCACGCCGCCGGATCTGATCGAGGCCTGGCTCGCGGCCGACGTCGACGGTGCGCTGGCCGACGAGGTTCGGTCGCGCGTCGAGGGGATCCCGGTGTCGTACGGCCACGTCATCGTCGACGAGGCCCAGGACCTGACGATGCTCCAACTCCGGGCGGTGCAGCGACGGAGCACGGGGCTCACGTTCGTGGGCGACGACGCCCAGCGCTCGAACCCGCTCGGCATCGGCCTCCGGGGCATCGCCGAGCGACTGGAGGTCGACACGGCGGTGATGGCCACCGCCTACCGGATGTCGGCCGAGATCGCCGACTGGCTGAACGCCCACGCCCGGGCCAGCGGGATCGATGCCGTCGAGTTGATCGGCATCCGACCCACCGGTGTCGACGTGATCGAGGTCGACCGCCGTGACCGGTCGATCGCCGACATCGCGCGGGAGCAGGCGAGTCGACTCGAGAACACCGCCGTGATCACCGCCGACGACACCTGGATCCACAAAGGCGTCGAGTACGACGGGGTCGTGGTCGACACCGAGGGGATGACGGGGGCAGAGGTCTACCTGGCCGCCTCGCGAGCGGCGCACGAACTCGTCGTCGTGCGCTGAACCACGGCGTCAGCGTCGCGAGACGTTGGGGTCACCGTCGAGATACCAACGCCAGGGCTCATCGACCGCCACGCTGATGCCGACACGCGTGGTCTGCACGATCGATCCGACGGGCGCTTCGTCGTCGACGACGTACAGGTGCTCGTCGGCCGTCAGGTCGACCCCGTCGTGCGCTCCGTCGATGGCCATCGCCTGCGTGAGCTTTCCGGGCCCGGAGCAGAGATCGCGGTCGCGGCGAGCTGGGGCGCCACGTGACACGTACATGGCGTCCACCCCCTCGATCGGCGCGAGCGCCCGGATCAGTACCGCCACCCCGTGGCCCTCGGCGCCGCAGACGACGTTGGCGCACCAGTGGACGCCGTAGCTGAAGTACACGTAGAGGAGACCGCCCGGGCCGAACATGGTCTCGTTGCGAGGCGTGCGTCCGCGGAATGTGTGGGCCGCGGCATCCTGGTCGCCGCAGTAGGCCTCGACCTCGACGATGCGGCCGACGCGCCGGTCCCCCGGACGATCGTGGACGAGGGACATCCCGAGCAGGTCGGGTCCGACGTCCCGCGGATCGCGGGCGAAGAACGTCCGGTCGAGACGCCCGCTCACACGCCTTCGACGGCGGATCGGAACTCGTCGGGGACCCGGACCGTCTGCGTGGTCCCGGTGGTGACCGCGACGTAGGTGATCGTGGCCGAGAAGACCGGTTCGCCGTCGCGAGACCCGTCGAAGGTCACGTCGAACGACGTGTTGCCCCATCGGGACACCGACGGCTCGATGGTCACCTCGTCGCCGACGGTGGCCGACGTCGTCCAGGTGACGGTCGCGGTCTTCACCATCACGTCCCAGTCGCCCGCGCCCATCCCGGCCAGACGGAAGTACCGGTCGGCGACCTCGTCACACCAGGCCAGGTACACCGAGTTGTGCACGACACGTTGCATGTCGCACTCGTAGTACCGGACGCGGATGATCTCCCGCATCAGCCGGACAGATCCGCGATCCGCTGCTCGTCATGGGCGAGCTGTCCGCGGAACCGACCCAGCTGGTGCGTGACCGCGTCGGGACCAGCACCGCCCCGCGTGGTGCGTTGGGTCACCGGCACCCCGGGTGCGAGGAGCTTCGCCGCGTCGGGACCGAGTTGGTCGTGCGCGGTGACCAGCTCCTCGAGCGACTCCGGGCCAGCCAGCGCGTCGCGTACCAGTCCCCCGACGATGGCGTGTGCGTCGCGGAAGGGCGTACCGGCCCGTACCAGGAACTCGGCCAGGTCGGTGGCCGCTGCACCGGGCGCGTCGGCAGCCGCAGCCATCGCATCGGCGTTCACGGCCATCGTGGCGTACATCCCGGCTGTCGCCCGAAGCGCGAGGCGGACCTGGTCGACCGCGTCGAACAGCGGCTCCTTGTCCTCCTGGAGGTCGCGGTTGTAGGCGAGCGGGAGGCTCTTCAGGGTGGCCAGCAACCCGGTGAGGTTGCCGATGACCCGGCCCGCCTTGCCCCGCGCCAGTTCGGCGATGTCCGGGTTCTTCTTCTGCGGGAGCATCGACGAACCGGTCGAGTAGGCGTCGTCGAGTCGGACGAAGCCGAACTCGTCGCTGCTCCACAGGACGATCTCCTCGCCCATACGCGAGAGATGGATGCCGATCATGGTGACGGCGAAGAGCGACTCGGCAACGAAGTCACGGTCACTGACCGCGTCGAGGCTGTTGTCGAAGGCGCGGGCGAACCCGAGGTCGAGGGCGACCGATTCGGGATCGAGCGGCAGGCTGCTTCCCGCCAGTGCACCGGCGCCGAGCGGCGACACGTCGAGACGACGGTGCGCGTCGAGGAGACGGTCGACGTCGCGGGCCAACGACCAGGCATGCGCCAGGAAATGATGGCTGAGCAAGACCGGCTGTGCCCGCTGGAGATGGGTGTACCCCGGCAGGTAGGTGTCGCCGGCGGCTTCGGCTCGCTCGAGCAACACGTGCTGGAACGCCACGACGTCGAGTGCGGTCGCGACGAGTTCCCGCTTGCACCACAGGCGGAGGTCGGTCGCGACCTGGTCGTTGCGACTGCGGCCGGTGTGGATCTTCGCGCCGGCCGATCCGGCGAGTTCGGTGACCCGCCGCTCGACTGCCGTGTGGATGTCCTCGTCGGACTCGAGGAACCGGAACGTCCCGTCGACCAGTTCGGTCTCGACCGCATCGAGGGCTGCCAGCACGGCCGTGACCTCGTCGTCAGCGAGGATGCCCACGCGGCCGAGGCCGCGGACATGGGCACGGCTGCCGGCGATGTCGTCAGGGAACAGTCGCTGATCGAACCCGAGGCTGACCGTGTAGGCGAGGAGGTCCTCGGCCGGTCCGGATTCGAACCGGCCGTGCCACAGGGTCGAGCCCGACGGCTCGTCCTCGTTGCTCACGAGCGCGACCCGGGGCCCTGGCGTTGCGACCAGGTCTCGAGACCGAGTCCCCACAGCCGGACGAATCCGGCGGAGTCCTCGTGACGGAAGCTGTCCTCGGCGTCGTAGGTGGCCAGGCCGTAGTCGTAGAGGCTCGTATCGGAGCGCCGACCCTCGACCTCACACTTGTTGGGCTCGAGGTGGAGCCGGACGTCGCCGGTCACGTGCTTCTGCGACTCGGCGATGAAGGCATCGAGTGCCTCGCGCAGCGGCGAGAACCACAGGCCGTCGTAGACCAACTCGGCGTAGCGGGACTCGAGGCGGTACTTCTCACGCTGGAGGTCGCGCTCGAGGCAGATCGACTCGAGGTCGATGTGTGCCTTGATGAGCGCCAGGCTCGCTGGGCATTCGTAGGTCTCGCGGCTCTTGATGCCGACGCGCCGGTTCTCGACCATGTCGATCCGACCCCAGCCGTACGAGCCCACGATGGTGTTGACCTCGTCGATGACCTCGGCCGGCGTCTTGGCGACTCCGTCGATGCTGACGGGCATGCCTTCCTCGAACCCGATCTCGAGATCCCGCGGCTCGGTCGCCGTCTGCTTCGTGAGCAACCACACGCCCTGCGGCGGCGTGGCCCAGGGATCCTCCATCTCGCCACACTCGATCGCACGACCCATCAGGTTGTCGTCGATCGAGTACACCTTCTCCTTGGTCGCCTGGATCGGGATGTCGTGGTCGTAGGCGTAGAGGATCGACTCCTCGCGGGTCATTCCCCAGTGACGGACCGGCGCCAGGATGTCGAGATCCGGCGCGAGCGCCCTGGTCGACACCTCGAAGCGGACCTGGTCGTTGCCCTTGCCCGTGCAGCCGTGACCGACCGCGTCGGCACCGTGCTCACGAGCGGCTTCGACCAGATGCTTGACGATCACCGGCCGACTCAGGGCCGAGACCAGCGGGTAGCGGTTCTCGTACATGGCGTTGGCGCGCAACGCAGGCATGCAGAAGTCCCGGGCGAACTCCTCACGGGCATCGACGACGATCGCCTCGACGGCACCGGCCGCCAGCGCGCGCTCCTTGACGACGTTCCAGTCGTCGGAGGCCTGGCCGACGTCGACCGCCAGGGCGATGACCTCGACTCCTTCGTTCTCGATCAGCCATCGGACGGCGACCGACGTGTCGAGACCGCCGCTGTAGGCGAGGACGACTCGCTTGGCCATGGTGGGGAACTCCTTGCAATCTGGTTCTGGTGAACGAATGAGGCGCTCTGGTGACGTGTTTGTTCACCAGAACGAGGGATTGTGGTCTACAGGCCGGCCAAGTCGGAGATGCGGTGGGCGACGGACTGGCCGGTGGTGGACTCGGCGGCGACGAGCATGAGGGTGTCGTCGCCGGCGACGGTACCGAGGACCTCGGGGAGACCGGCGCGATCGAGCGCGGACCCGACGACATGAGCCGAGCCCGGCGGGGTGCGGAGCACGACGATGTTGTGCGAGTGCGAGACCTCGACCACCCACTCGGAACAGACGCGGCGAAGGTGCTCCTCGGGAGCGACCGCGTCCTTGGGCAGCGCCGGAACGGCGTAGACCGTCTCGCCGCCGGGAACCCGGACCTTGACGGCTCCGAGATCCTCGAGGTCACGCGACACGGTCGCCTGGGTGGCGACCACGCCGTCGGCGGCCAGGAGCTCGACCAGGCGTTCCTGCGTCGGGACGACGTTGTCCTCGAGGATGCGTTGGATCCGGTGTTGCCGCTGAGGCTTGGTGAGCCGACTCACAGCGAGCCGACCTCGTGCAGCCAACGGAACAACCCGATCTTGGCGTACATCCGGTTGTGCGCCTGGGCGATCATCCGCGACTGGGCGCCATCGGCCACCGATGCCGAGACCTCTTCACCACGATGGGCCGGGAGGCAGTGCATGAAGATCGCCGTTTCGGGCGCCGCGGCCATCACGTCGTCGTCGACCTGGAAGCCCTCGAACGCCTGATGCCTCGCCTGCGCCTCGGCCTCCTGCCCCATGGACGCCCACACGTCGGTGTGCACCGCATCGGAACCCTCGGCGGCCTCGGCCGCTCGATCGGAGACGAACACGTGGTCGAGGCCGGCGAGGCGGAGTCGGTCGAGGTCTTCCTCCGTCGGCCCGTACCCGTTGGGGCAACCCAAGCGCACCGACATCCCGCTCATCGCCGCGCCGAGGGCGAGGCTGCGGGCGACGTTGTTGTAGTCACCGATCCAGGTGACCGTCCGACCCGACAGGCTCCCCCACTCCTGCTGCATGGTGCGCAGGTCGGCGAGCGCCTGGCACGGGTGGCCGAGGTCGGAGAGGAGGTTCACGACCGGGACCGTCGCGACCGATGCCAGCTCTTCGAGGAGCGCGTGGTCGAAGACCCGGGCGCCGAGGAGGGAGTGGTAGCCCGAGAGCACCTTGGCCACGTCGAGCGCGGGCTCACGAGTCCCGATGCTGACCTCGTCGGCGCTGAAGGTCACCGGATGTCCGCCGAGCCTGACGGTGGCCGCCTCGGCCGAGTGCCGGGTCCGAAGGCTGGGCTTCTCGAAGTAGAACGCGACCGTCCGGTGATCGAGGATGTCGGGACCGTCGTCGCCGGTCGCCATCGATGTCGAGAGTTCGAGCACCCGAGCCAACTCGCCGGGCGAGAGGTCGTCGATCTCGAGGAAGTGCCGCAGCGTCTGCATCACGACACCGCCGCCGTGATCATGGCGACCGCTTCGTCGATCTCGGCATCGGACACGTTGAGCGGCGGGGCGAGGCGGAGCGCCGTGGGCGTCACGGCGTTGACCACCAACCCGTCGTCGAGCAGACGAGCGGCCACAGCCTTGGCGTCGCGGTCGACGAGCTCGACGCCGAGCAGGAGACCGAGCCCGCGGATGGCGCCGACGGCGTCGAGCGGCTCGAGGCCCGTCCGGATCCGTTCGCCGGCGGCGACGGCGAGCGCGGGGGCGTCGATGCGCCGCATCTCGGCGAGGACGGCCCGGGCAGCGGCGGTGACCAGCGGCTGTCCACCGAAGGTCGTTGCGTGGTCGCCGGGCTCGAAGGCGCCAGCGACCTCTCGCTTCGCCACGCAGGCACCGATCGGCACGCCGTTGCCGAGCGCCTTCGCCATGGTGACGACATCGGGCTGTACGCCGAAGTGCTGGAACCCGAACCACTCCCCCGTCCGGCCGAGACCGGTCTGGACCTCGTCGACCATGAACAGGATCCCCCGCTCGGCGCACAGCGCCTCGACCCCGCGGAAGAACTCGGCGGTCGCCGGGTTGACGCCGCCCTCGCCCTGGACCGGTTCGAGGAGCACCGCGGCCACCGTGGCGTCGAGCGCCGACTCCAGTTCGGTGAGGTCGGCCCACGGCACGTGCCGGAACCCCTCGGGCAGCGGTTGGAACGCCTCCCACTTCTGGGGTTGGCCGGTGGCGTGCAGCGTCGACAGGGTGCGGCCGTGGAAGCTGGCGTAGGCCGAGACGACGGTGTGGCGGCCACGGCCGCCGAACTTCCGAGCCAGCTTGATCGCAGCCTCGTTGGCCTCGGCGCCCGAGTTGCAGAAGAAGGTCTGATAGGTCGACGACTGCGGATTACCGGTCCGCATCAGCTCGTCGAGGCTGACGGCGACCTCCCACCCGGGCTCGGTGCCGAACAGATTCGAGACGTGCAGCAGCGTGTTCGCCTGCGCCGACAGCGCCTCGGCGACGGCGGGATGGGCATGTCCCAGCGAGGTCACGGCCAGCCCGGAGAGGAAGTCGAGGTAGCGCTTCCCGTCGCCGTCCCAGAGCTCACTCCCCGACCCGCGGACAAATCGGACCGCGGGCGGCCCGTACGTCGGCATCAGTGGACAGACGTCGAGCGCAGCAGGTGCGCCCATCGCCGTTGCGTGCGTGCTCATGTCGCCCCCGTGTTCGCGAACCTGGTGATCATCGTGCCGACGCCCTCGTCGGAGAAGAGTTCGAGCAGTACGACGTGCTCGACCCGGCCGTCGACCAGGTGGGCCGAAGGCACGCCCTGTTCGACGGCGGCGACGGCCGCGTCGATCTTCGGGATCATGCCGCCGGCGAGCTCGCCGGTGCTGACCTTGGTGCGCAGCTCGGCCGCAGTCGTCTCGCTGACCAGGGTCGACGGATCGTCGACGTTCTCCAACAGGCCCGGCACATCGGTCAGGTAGATGACCTTCTCGGCCTCGAGCGCCACGGCGAGCGCGCCGGCCACCGTGTCGGCGTTGATGTTGTACGCCTGACCGTCGGCCGAACCGCCGATGGTCGACACCACCGGGATGAGGTCCTCGGCCAGGAGTTGGTGGAGGATCGTCGGGTTCACCGACTCGACGTCGCCGACGAATCCCAGGTCGGGGTTGCGGGCGACCGACGTGATCAACCCACCGTCCTCGCCTGACAGGCCCACGGCCAGTGGCCCGTGGGTGTTGATGGCACCGACGATGTCGCGGTTGACCTTCCCGACGAGGACCATGCGTGCGACGTCGAGCGTGTCGGCATCGGTGACGCGCAGCCCGTCCTTGAAGTGCGACTCGATCCCCAGGCGCCCGAGCAGATCACCGATCTGCGGACCACCGCCGTGCACGACGACCGGTCGGATGCCGACCGCTCGCAGGAGCACCATGTCGTCGGCGAACGACGACGCCAGTGCCGGGTCGACCATCGCGTTGCCGCCGTACTTGACGACCACGACCTTCTGCCGGAACCGCTGGATGTAGGGCAGCGCCTCGAGGAGCATCTCCGCCCGGTGGGAGCTTGCGGTGTTCGAGGTCATGGCATGAGCCCCACGAGCGGGAGTCCGGTCGTCTCCGGGATCCCGGCGAGGATGTTGGCGCACTGGATGGCCTGGCCCGACGTGCCCTTCACGAGGTTGTCGATGGCCGACAGCAGGAGGACGAAGCCGGTCCGCTCGTCGAAGCGCGCCGTGAGGTGCGCCGTGTTCGATCCCTGAGCAGCCTTGGTCGACGGGATCCGTTCGTCGACGACCATGAACGGCTCGCCGGCATAGGTGTCGTGGAGACAGGCCAGCAGCGCCTCGGTCGACGTGTCGCCCACGGGCCGGGCGTATGCCGTGGTGAAGATCCCGCGGTTCATGGGTGCGAGATGCGGCGTGAACAGCACCTCGGCTCCCGTCGCCTGCTCGATCTCCGGCGTGTGCCGGTGGTTGAGCAACCCGTAGGCGGTGTAGTTCTCGTCGGCCGCACAGAACGTGGTGTGTTCCTTCGGTGGCCGCCCGGCACCGCTGAGACCCGTCGCCGAGTTCACGATGACGTTGGTCGTGTCGATGAGGCCGGCGCGGACGAATGGGGCGATGGCCAGCGCAGCGCCGGTCGGATAGCAGCCCGCCACGGCGACGAGGTCGGTCGCGGCGATCTGTTCGCGGAACAGCTCGGGGATGCCGTACGCCGCGTCGACGAGCAGTTCGGGGGCAGGGTGCTCCGAGCCGTACCACTGCGGGTACAGCGACGGATCCTTCAGTCGGAAGTCGGACGCCGCATCGACGATCCACTTCACCTGACCACGCAACTCGGGCACGATCGACTGGCTCAGACCGTGCGGCAGTCCGAGGAAGACCAGATCGAGGCCGGCGCAGTCCGCGGCCCCGGCGGCGGTGAATCGGAGATCGGGATACGCGGCGGCGAGGCCCGGATACAGGTCGGCCACCGCCGTGCCGGCCTGGCTGTCGGCACCAGCCAGACGGACCTCGAAGTCCGGGTGGACCGCGAGGAGCCGTAGGAGTTCGGAGCCAGCGAACCCCGAGGCTCCGAGGATGCCGACGCTGATGGTGTTGGCCATGGCGGGGCAGCCTACCGCACGTCCTGCATGACTATGCAATGCATTGGATATGGGCGGGCGACGACGCCCACCGTACCCGCCAGCCCGGGGGCGGACGACCGCGCGGGAGGCCGGAAGACCCGTCGCCGAGATCTGACACCGCGTCAGGGATAGCGTGAGCCGCCGATGGGGGAAGATCGATCGGCGCCGCTGCACACGCCCGAACCGCTGAGTGGGTACGACACCACCTACTTCCACTTCGGCGACGAGTCGCCCATGCACACGTTGAAGTGCCTCGTGCTCGACCCCACGCGACGCGGAAGGGCGATCACCCTCGACGACGTCCGCACGGCGATGGCGCCCCGCCTCGCACTCCACCCTCGAGCCCGCCAGCGAGCGGTGCGCTCGGCGAGCCTCCCTGGCCGGTACGCCTGGTACGACGATCCGGACTTCGAACTCGACCGCCACCTGGGCGAGGCGACCATCGACGGCACCGCCGCGCTCGACGGTCTCTGCGGCCACCTGGCGACCGAACAACTCCCCCTCGACTGCCCGCTCTGGCACGCGACGCTCGTCCACGGACTCGACGATGGCCGGCAAGCCCTCGTCTTCCGGATCCACCACGCCGTCATGGACGGGGTCGGGGCCGCGAACACGCTGCGCTTCTTCACGACCGAGAAGCCGGGCGAGCCCATCCCGACCGTCGACGTCGACGAGTGGCGCCCACCGCCCATCCCGGACGAACGGGCCCTCCGCCGCAAGGCGCTGGCCGCGATCCCGGGATGGGGGCGCGGACTCGCCACCTATGTCTCGGAGACCGTCGCGAGCCGTGAGGAGCGTCGCAACGACGCCAGGTTGATCCGCAGCCGAGACGATCTGATCGGACTGAAGTCCGAGGCCACCTACGGATGGACCGGGGCTCGCTTCGGCGGCGGGCGTCTGTGTGCGCGGGGTTCGCTCGCGTTCGATCGATTCCGAGTGGTCAAGGAGAAGCACGGCGTCACCGTCAACGACGTCCTCGTCGCCGTGGTCGGCGAGGCGGTGGCTGCCGAGGCCGTCGATCGCGGTCAGGAACGGGACGACGACGAACTCGCGATGTTCTCGATCGCGCTCGACACCGATCCCGATCGGCTGTGCGGGAACGAGATCATGGCGATCTCGGTTCCGATGCACACCAAGGGCGACGACGTCGCCGAGCGACTCGCGCGGATCGCCCGCACGAACCGCGACCAGATCGACCTCACCCGCCGTCAGCAGGACCGACGGTCGGTGCGGATCACCGACCTGTGGGCCCGCAGCTTCGCCCTCGGCGCCCGCATGTTCGCCTATCGCATCCCGACGATGGTCGCGAACGTCGTCATGGCCAACGTCCCCGGATCACCGACCACTCGTTGGATCGGCGACGTCGAGGTCGTCGACTTCGTGTCGTACGCGGTCCTCGTGCAGCCGATCGGCGTCAACGTCACCGTCTACAGCTACGACGGACGGATGAATATCGGGCTCCTGACGGCACCCGAGGTCATCGACGACCCCCACCGACTGCTCCGGCGGATGGACGAGGCCCTCGATCGCTTCGCCAACTCCTGACCGCCACCACCACCCACATCTCGTTCTGGGTGCGCGAACTGCCACTGGAGATCCCGATCGTGCACCCAGAAGCGGAGGGGGTCAGGAGGGGGTCAGGTGGGGGTGAACCGGACCGGAAGCGACTCGAAGCCACTGATGAAGCTCGATGCTCGTCGCGGGGTCGGGCCGTCACCGAGCTCGACGTCGGGCAGGCGGTCGAGGAGACGGTCGAAGAAGACCGACAGTTCGAGTCGGGCCAGGGCGTTGCCCAGGCAGAAGTGATGCCCGAAGCCGAACGCGATGTGGTGGTTCGGATCGCGACGGATGTCGAAGCGGAACGGGTCATCGAAGTGCGCGGCGTCGCGGTTCGCCGACGGGTAGTAGAGGAGGACGTCGTCGCCCTCGCGCAGCGACTGTCCACCGAAGTCGGTGTCGGCCACCACGCGGCGGCTCATGGTCTTGATCGGCGACACCCACCGCAGCATCTCCTCGACCGCGCCCGGGAGCAACGAACGATCCGCCGCCAGTGCGTCGCGCTGCGACACATCGGACAGGAGCGCATGGAGGCCCCCACTCAGGACGTGACGGGTCGTCTCGTCGCCCCCGATGAGGATGAGGAGCGACTCCCAGATCAGCGACTCCTCGTCGAGCATCGTGGGCCCCGAACCGTCGTCGATCTCGGCATCGACGAGGACCGACACCAGATCGTCGCCCCGGACCCGTCGCCGCTCCTCGATCACCGCCGACTGATACGCCCAGTACTGGCCGAAGGCATCACCCGCGCGGTCGAGGGCATCGAGGTCGCCCGACGTCCCCTCCAACAGGATCTCGCTCCACTCCAGGAGTTGCATCCGGTCGGCCGGCGCCACACCCAACATGTCGCCGATCACGATGAGCGGCAGGTGTCGGGCCACGTCGTTGACGAAGTCGCACTCACCCTTCGCCGCCACGGCGTCGATCAGCGCATCGCAGATCTCGACCAGGTCATCGCTCTTGTCGCGGACCCGCTTGGGGGTGAATCCCTTCGACACCAGCATCCGCCGACGCTTGTGCTCGGGGTCGTCCATCGAGATCATCATCGGCACGCCGAAGCCACCGGGGCGGATGTTGAAGGCGTTCGAGAAACGCGTGGAGTCCTTGGACACCGCCATGACGTCGTCGTAGGTGGTGATGGCCCAACAGTCCGACCACGGGTCGTGATACACGGGTGCGTTCTCGCGCATCCACGTCAGGCCTTCGTGCAGGTCGTCGGCGTACCACGCACCGTCGAGCAGGTCGATGTCGTCGCGGAGCGGATGCGTCCCGCGGGGCTCGTGCCGCTCGCCCCGCGATCGGATCTTCTCCTCGGTGAGAGCTTGCAGACGCTCGGTGTTGCTGGTCACAGCCGCACCGTATCGCGATCTGACGGTGTGTCAGATACGGGTCACTACCCGCGCAACTCGGCCGGATGCGCCGACTGCACGGCCTCGATGATCGCCGTCCGCACCTCGCCGACCTCGCTGTCGGTGAGCGTCCGGTCGGTCGCCTGGAGCCGGATCCGGTACGTCAGCGATCGCGCCCCGTCGGCGACGCCGTCGCCCCGGTAGACGTCGAAGAGGCGGACATAGCCGAGCAGCTCCCCTGCCGAGGCACCGATGGTGTCGGCGATCGCGGTCGCCGAGGCTCCCTCGACGACCTCGAACGCGAGGTCGATGTCGGACGAGGGAAATCGACTGACGGGTTCGTAGACCGGGGCACCGTGGGGATGCGACAGGAAGCGTTCGACGTCGATCTCGATCCAGGCAGCACGGAACGAGATGTCGTAGGCAGCGAGGACGTCGGGGTCGACCTCGCCGATCGAACCGACCACCTCGCCCTCGACCCGGGCCACACCAGAACGTGTCGGATGCATGGCCGGCATCTCGGCGTTGGCCACGTCGTAGCCGGGAACGGCCAGTCCGTCGCACACCGTCCGCCAGATGGCGACCGCGTCGTTGGCGTCGGCACCGACCACGATCGCTGCGAACACCTCGCGCTCGTCGGGGAGTTCGGCATCGGGGTCGGCCGGGCGGCGGAACACGTGGCCGATCTCGAACAGTGCGATGCCCTCGTTGCGATGGCTGACGTTGTGACGGACGGCCTTCAGGAGCCCGGGCAACAGCGACGTGCGCAGGACCGACTCCTCGGCCACCAGCGGGTTGGTGATCGAGATGCCGTCCCCGGGGAGACCCGCGCGCTCGAGGTCACCGGGTGCGAGAAACGGCATGGGCGTGGCTTCGGAGCATCCCAGGCCGGTGAGGATCGCCCGGAGTGCTCGACGTTCCTTCTGGCGGGCGGTCAGGCCCCCGGACAGGGTGGAGACCGGCATCGTCTTGCCGAGGCGGCTGTAGCCGTACATGCGGCCGACCTCCTCGACGACGTCGATCTCGGTGTCCGAGTCGAGTCGGTACGACGGCAGGCTCACCCGGAGCGAGTCGCCCTCGACCTCGGTGGTGAAGCCGATCGGATCGAGCAGCGCCTTCATCTCGTCGGGCGTGAGGTCGGCGCCGAGCATCGCGTTCACTCGCTCCGGCCGCACCGCGATCGGGCTGCGATCGGGAAGCGCGCCGGTCACATCGACCATGCCGTCGGCAACGGTGCCTGCGGCATCGCCCAACAACTCGATGAACCGGTCGTGCGCCAACGCCATGTCCTCGAAGTCGCAGCCGCGCTCGAAACGGGCCGAGGCCTCCGAGCGAAGACCGAGGCGACGAGCGGTCCGGGCGACCGGCATCCGTTCGAACCACGCCATCTCGACGACGACGTCCGTGGTGGTCTCGGAGATCTCGGTGTCGGCACCACCCATGATCCCGGCCAGACCGATGGGCGAGTCGTCGCCGTCGCAGATCAACAGATCGGCGTCGCTGAGCGTCCGCTCGACGTCGTCGAGCGTGGTGAGGGTCTCCCCCTCCGCGGCCCGACGAACACGGAACGAGCGGCCGGCGAGCGTCGCCAGGTCATAGGGGTGCGACGGACGACCGAGCTCGAGCATCACGTAGTTCGAGACGTCGACGATGTTGTTGATCGGACGCATGCCGAGCAACGTCAGGCGGTTGGCGATCTTCGGGTCCGACGGACGGACCGTGACCCCTTCGAGGACCCGGGCGGTGAACCGTCCGCAGCGCTCGGGGTCGTCGATCTCCACGGAGACGAGGTCGGCCGCCTTGTGCGGCCCGGAGGGCACGGTGGGCGACGGCAAGGTGAACGGCAGGCCCAGCCGCGCCGCCAGGTCACGGGCGACGCCCGCGACCGACATGGCGTCGGGACGGTTGGGGTTGATCTCGAGGTCGTAGAGCACGTCGGCTTCGATGCCGAGTGCCTCGGTGAGGGGCACCCCGGGGGTCAGACTCTCGGGGAGGACGAGGATGCCGCTCGGTTCGCCGGGCAGGTTCAGCTCCGACGGGCTGCACAGCATGCCGTTGGACCATTCGCCGCGGAGCTTGCGGCGGCCGATCTCCATGCCGTTGGGCATGGTCGTGCCGATCGTGGCCAACGGGACCAGGTCGCCCACGGCCATGTTGAAGGCGCCACAGGCGATCTGGAGTGGCTGGCCGTCACCGGCGTCGACATCGACGAGTTGGACCCGGTCGGCATCGGGATGGACTCGTAGGTCGAGGACCCGCGCGACGACGATGCCGTCGAGGCCTTCGCCGAGGACGTCCATCTCCTCGACGGCCATACCGAGATCGCCCATGACGAGTCCGAGTTCGCTCGGATCCATCGAATCGGGGATCGGCGTGAACTCCCGCAACCAGGAGAGGAGGACCTTCATCAGAACTGCAGCTCCTAGAACTGGCGGAGGAAACGCACGTCGTTGGTGATCAGCTCGCGCAGGTCGTCGACGCCGGCCTTGGTGATCGCGAGCCGCTCGATCCCGAAGCCGAACGCGAAGCCCGAGAACTCCTCGGGGTCGATGCCGCAGTTGCGCAGGACGTTGGGGTGCACCATGCCGCAGCCGCCGAGTTCGAGGAAGGTCCCGTCAGGCCGGATGATGTCGAACTCGGCCGATGGCTCGGTGAACGGGAAGTAGGACGGGCGCAGGCGTGACGAGAACTCGCCGCCGAAGTAGGCCTTGGTGAACCGGTCGATCGTGCCGGCCAGATCGGTCAACGAGATGCCACGGTCGATCACCAGACCTTCGATCTGGTGGAAGACCGGGAGGTGGGTGGCGTCGGCGGTGTCCTGCCGGAAGGTCCGGCCCGGCATGATCGAGTAGATCGGCGGGGGCTGTTCCTGCATGACCCGGACCTGGACCGGCGACGTGTGGGTGCGCAGCAACGTCTTGCCCGGCGCACCGAAGTCGACGTAGAGCGTGTCGTACATGTCGCGGGCGGGATGCCCTTCCGGGAAGTTCAGCGCCTCGAAGTTGTAGAAGTCGGTCTCGACCTCGGGCCCCTCGGCGACGGTGAACCCCAGTCCGGTGAAGACGTCCTCGAGCTCCATCGTCGCCTGGGTGACGAGGTGGAGGTGACCGCGCTGCGACTCGGCCAGGACCTCGGTGAGGTCGAGGCGTTCGGCCTCGAGCTGGTCGGCACGAGCCGCTCGTTCGAGCGTGTGACGGCGGTCGTCGGCCACCCCCGAGAGTTCGGCGATCGCGTCGTTGACCGCCTGGCCGACGGACTTGCGTTCGTCGGGTTCGAGGCGACCCAGCTGCTTCTTGAACGCCTTGAGCGAGCCCTTCTTGCCGAGGGTCGTGCGCGACACCTCGTCGAGCTCGTCGACCGAGGTCGCGGACTCGATACGGGCTCGCGCCTGGGTCGTGATGCGGGAGAGCTCGTCGATCATGGTGCGACAAACCCTGCCCGACGACCGACCCCGAGGACCAAACGCATTCCTGGCGGGCGTCTCAGGCGCCGTGGATCGCGTCGAAGGCGTCAGCCGGGAGCGTGAAGGAGAACGTGCATCCCTCACCCACGGTCGAGGTCGCCGTCAGCTCGCCGTCGTGGGCCTCGACCAGGCCCCGACTGATCCAGAGTCCGAGGCCGGTTCCGGTCGGGCGGCCATGGTCGCGGCGGAAGAACTTGGTGAACACCCTGGGCAGGTCGTCGGCCGGGATCCCGTCGCCTCGATCGGTGACCGAGATGCGGAAGTGGTCGCCCTCGAGCCCACCGGTGATCTCCATGCCGGTGGGATCGCCGTACTTGGCGGCGTTCTCGACCAGGTTGGTGAGCACCTGCTCGATCTTGTCGGGGTCGGCGTAGGCGTCGCTGCCGGTCGTGATCGACACGCTGCAGTCGAGCGCCGGATACGACATCGCGACCTTCGCGACGACCGTCGAGGCCAACTGGCCCAGATCGACCATCTGTCGCTGGAGGACGAGGCGGCCGGTCTCGAGGCGGCTGATGTCCAGCAACTCGGTCACGAGCCGTGTGACCCGGTCGGCGTCGTGGTGCACCTGCTCGAGCATCTCGCGCTTCTTGGCGTCGTCGATGCGATCCCATCGACTCAGCATCAACGAGACGTAGCCCTTCACCGAGGTGAGGGGCGAACGGAGTTCGTGCGACACGGTCGACACGATGGCGATGCCCGACTTGTCGGACATCGGTCGCGCACAGATCGCTGCGCTGCCGTCGCCGGAGAAGGCCACGGTCACGACGGCGACGACGTCCTCGCCGTCGCTACGGCGGAACGTGATCTCGGACTCCTTGCCGATGTCGGCGATCCCGTCTCGCCAGGCAGGACGCCCGAGACCGTCGCGGAGGTCGAACTCCTCGGCGATCGGGCGGCCCATGCGGTCGTCGAGCGGACCGAGGAAGTCGACGGCGGCCCGATTGGCGCCGGTGAGGCCACCATCGGCGTCGACCAGCAGCACCATGTCCGGCAGCAGGTCGAGGTCGAGGGCCGTCATCGGACGCCGCCGGGGCCCGAGGCCAGGTCCTGCACACGGCGTTGACGTGCGGACTCGAAGGCCACGATGGCCCCGGTCATCGCCACGTTCAGCGACTCGACGGCACCCTGCATCGGGATCGAGACCACCACGTCGGCAGCGTCGTCGGCACCGTCGATGAGACCGTGGGCTTCGTTGCCCAACAGCACGGCGACGTCGCCGGTGAGGTCGGTGTCGTCGTAGGCGGCGCGAGCACCGGCATCGCAGGAGATCAGCGTCATGCCCGACCCTCGCAACAGCGCGACGCACTCGTCGACCGAGCCGGCGTCGAGCATCGGCATACGGAACAACGAGCCGGCCGACGCTCGGACGCACTTGGGGTTCCAGGGGTCCACCGCATCGGCGCAGGAGACTACCGCCGAGGCCCCGGCTGCCTCGGCGAAGCGCACGATCGTGCCGGCATTTCCGGGATCGCCGACGCCGACCAGCACAAGCACCAGACCGGTGAGCACCTCGGTCCCGGGCTCGGGTGGGATCGTGGCGAGCGCAGCCACGAGTTGTGGCGAGACCGGCGAGGTCACCTTCGCCAGCGCACCCGACGCGACGGCGCGCACGGGGACGCCGGCCGCCTCGGCGGCGGCCATCACGTCGACGGGCGCGTCGGGTTCGACGTAGACCGCCGACACGTCGACGTCGGACGCCAGCGCCTCGGCGACGAGCGTCGGACCGTCGACGACGAACTCGCCGGACTCCCGACGCGCCCTACGGCGCCCCGAGAGGCGCCGTAGGTGCTGCAGTTCTGTCGACCGGGGCCCCAGCACGTCGGTGCGGTCCCCCGATGTCGGGTTGCCGGTGTTCAGGCCGCGCCCGACGCTGCGCTCGCCGCGGCGTCGGAGGTCGCGACGAGGGCCGCGAAGGCCTGGTCGTCGGTGACGGCGAGATCGGCGAGGTGCTTGCGGTCGACCTCGATACCGGCTTCCTTGAGCCCGTTGATGAATCGCGAGTACGTCGTGCCGTGGACACGGCAGGCGGCGTTGATCCGCTGGATCCAGAGCTTGCGCATCTCGCCCTTGCGGGCCCGCCGATCGCGGAATGCGTACTGCATCGAGTGCATGACCTGCTCGTTCGCGGACCGGTACGTGCGGCTCTTGTTGCCGTAGTACCCCTTGGCCCGCGTCATCACCTGCTTGCGGCGCTTCTTGGCGTGAACGCTGCGCTTGACCCTTGCCATGACTGGTTCTCCCTTCCTTCGAGGATCGTTCTTCGATCCCGATCAGTTCTGTCCGTTGCGGTGGTGCTCGATGCGTCGGGCTAGATGCCCATCATCTTCTTGATGCGCTTCTCGTCGGCCGAGGAGACGTTTTCGTCACCCTTGAGCCGCCGGAGGCGCTTGGACGTGAACTTCTCGTTCCCGTGGTGGCGGTTGGCCTGGCGACGAGTCACCTTGCCGCTGCCGGTCACCTTGAACCGCTTCCGGGAGGTGCGGTGGGTCTTCATCTTGGGCATTGCTCTACCTCTGTGTTGCGTCGGTGGGTGTTCTTCAGCCGGAGGTGGCTTCGGGTGCTTCATCCGGCGAGGGTGCCGGCGTTTCTTCGACGGTCTCGACTGCCTCGACCGGCTCGGCCGCCTGAGCGGCTTCACGTTCGATGCGGGCGGCTTCAGCCGCTTCTTCCTTCTTGCGAGCCTTGGCCGCGGCCTGCGCCTGCTTGTCGGGGCCGAGGACCATCGTCATCTGACGGCCTTCTTGACGAGCGGTCGTCTCGACCCGGCCGACATCGGCCGTGGCCTCGACGACACGGTCGAGGATCTTGCGCCCGAGCTCCGGATGCGTGGTCTCGCGACCCCGGAACATGAGCGTGATCTTGACCTTGTGACCCTCTTCGAGGAAGTGGATGACCTTCCTGGTCTTGGTGTCGAAGTCGCCGGGACCGATCTTGGGCCGGTACTTCATCTCCTTGACCGAGGCGGAGGAGCTCTTCTTGCGAGATTCCTTCGCCCGTTGGGCCGCTTCGTACTTGTACTTCCCGTAGTCCATGATGCGGCACACCGGGGGGTTGGCCTTGTCGGCCACCTCGACCAGGTCGAGATCCTGTGCGCGTGCGATGGAGAGCGCCTCGGGAAGTGGTTTGATCCCGATCTGCTCCCCGTCCGCACCGACGAGGCGTACCTCGCGGGCGCGAATTCGATCGTTGATACGGGGCTCGTCAGCAGCTATTGCCGATCACTCCTCAGCACTCCGGTCCTCCTGTGGGCTCGGATCCATGTCGTGTCACCGCCCGGAAGGCGGCTTGGTCACGAGGGAGGAAGCGGTGCTGTTGTCCACACGCAGAAACGGACGTCCGAAGACGTCCGCCACAGAAAACCGGCCGGAGCCGGAACTGTTTCCACGACCTGGACGCACTCGGAAGTGGCCAGGTGGGGGGCGGGCCCCGCTTTCTCACTCAGTTGTGCTGCGTATGGTACCGGTGGACGGCACGTCCGAGGCAAGTGAACACGACAGGAGCACCCATGTCATCTCTGTGGACCCCCGGCGGCGAGGTGCCGGTGGAGCGGAACCCGGCCCCCTCCACGAGCCCTGGCGACGACCAGGAACCCACCGACGTCGGCCCGGACCCTGGCCAGCAGGAGCAGATCGAACAACTGCAACGGCAGTTGCTCGAAGCGCCGGCCGCCGACGTCATCGCCCAACACGTCATGGCGTTCTTCGAACTCGCCGCCATGCACCTCGGGGCCGAGGAGCCCCGCCTCGCCGACGCCCAGGTGGCCATCGACGCCATCGACGCCGTCCTGTCGGGGCTCGCCGGTCGACTCGGACCGGCCGAGGAGGCCATCAGCTCGGCACTCCCCCAGCTGAAGATGGCGTTCGTCGAGACCAAGGACCGGGTCGAGTGACCGTCCGGTCGCATGCGGTCCGCATGCGACCGACCACTCCGAGTGGCGAAACGGGGCGCTCGGTCCGGCGCGACGGGTGACCGACGATTACCCTGCCCGCAGGATCGATCGAGGGGGGGGCAACTGTGCAATCGGGCATCGACATCGACCTCGACGGCGCACATCGTCTCCTCGCCGACCACGTGTCCGACCTCGTGGCGATCTTCGACGCCGAGGGTCGGCTCCGTGCCCTCAACCGCGCGGGTCGCCGCATGTTGCGTCTCGACGCGAACTCGCTCCCGCCCCTGCGCGTCCAGGACCTCGTCGCCGCGACCGACCAGGACCGGGTGACCGAGGTCATCCAGTCCGTGCACGAGGGCGGAGCGTGGTCGGGGCCCTTGACCATGCGGTCGACGGTGACGGGCGACTTCCCCACGCGATCGACGATCTGTTCGCTTCCCGGCGACGTCCCCGGCGCCCTCGGGTGGGTCGCCAAGGACACCACCACCGACCGCGACGTGATCAAGTCGCTGCGTGAACGGGCGTTCTACGACCCACTCACCGGTCTGTCCCATCGTTCGCTGTTCCTCGACCGCCTCGATCTCCTCCTGCGCCGGGTCAACGACGAGCCGTCCACCGTGGGCGTGCTCTTCGTGACGCCGGATCGCTTCAAGGAGAAGGTCAACCGCTTCGAGCAGGGGGCCTCGAGCCTGCTGTTGAAGGCCATCGCCAAACGCATCCCCGAGCACCTCCGCGACGGCCAGAGCCTGCACCGGTGGGGCGACGAGGACTTCGTCGTGCTCTGCGAGTCGGTCGACGGTGACGACGACGCCCTGGAGATCGCCACGGCGATCGCCGACGCGTTCGTGCTGCCGTTCCGGGTCGGACGCCGCGAGGTCTTCCTCACCGCGTCATCCGGCGTCGCCCTCGGCCAGCCCGGCGAGATGACGACCGACGAGCTCATCCGTCACGCCGACGCCGCAGCCCAGCTGGCCAGGAGCGCCGGCGGCGGCGCCATCCGCATGTTCGACGAGGAGCTGCGTGCCCGGGCCGTTCGTCGTGCCGAACTCGAGGACGCGCTGCACGGTGCCGGCGAACGGGGCGAGTTGGTCCTCTTCTACCAACCAGAGGTGCGCCTCCGGACCAACCAGATCGTCGCGTGTGAGGCGCTGCTGCGGTGGCGTCACCCGACCTGGGGCGTCGTCTCGCCATCCGAGTTCATCCCGGTGGCCGAGTCGTCCAACCTGATCCTCGACATCGGCGCCTGGGTGCTGCACGAGGCATTGACGCAGTGCGCGACGTGGGCCAAGCAGTTCCCCGAACGGGCGCCGCTGACCGTCGCCGTCAACATCTCGGCCCGTCAGTTCGCACTGGACGACTTCGAACACCAGATCGCCGACGTCCTCGACACGACCGGTGCCTCGCCGTCGAGCGTGTGCCTCGAGATCACCGAGAGCGTGCTGCTCGACGATGCCGAGGAGACCATCGCCAAGCTCAACGCACTCAAGGACCTCGGCGTGCAGCTCGCCATCGACGACTTCGGAACCGGCTACTCGTCGCTGTCGTACCTGCGGCGGTTCCCGGTCGACATCCTCAAGGTCGACCAGGCCTTCGTGAGCGGACTCGGCCACGACCCCGAGGATTCGGCGATCGTGCAGGCGGTCGTCCACATGGGCCAGGCGCTGCAGATGACGACGTTGGCCGAGGGCGTCGAGACCGCCCACCACGTGATCGAACTGCGCGAACTCGACTGCGACATCGCGCAGGGCTTCCACTTCGCCCGGCCGCTCCCGGTCGAGGCGTTCACCGCGATGCTCGCCGCTGGCGACGACTGGCTCGACCAGTCGATGGGGTAGCCGAGAAGATCAGGGCTGTGGCGTGGCCAGCGAGCGAGCACCGGGCTCGACGCTGACCCATTCGGTCAGGTCGCGTGACGACCGCCCGACCCACAGCGTGTGTGTCCCGGCGTCGACCTGCCACGTGGAGGCCGACGGGTCCCAGTAGGCCAGCGCTCTCGCCGGGAGCCGGATCGACGCCGACACCGACTCCCCTGCGTCGAGGTGCACCTTGGTGAACCCTGCGAGCTGACGGATGGGTCGGGCGACGGGTCCCGCAGGCGGTTCGACGTACACCTGCACGACCTCGGAGCCACTGCGCTCCGAGACGTTGGTGACGACCACGTCGACGGTCACCGAGCCGTCGTCGGCCACCGATGCACTCGCATCGCCGATCTCGAACGTCGCGTACGACAGTCCGTGGCCGAAGGGGAACAGGGGCTCGATCGCACGGGCGTCGTACCAGCGATGACCCACGTGGATCCCCTCGGCGTAGCGGACCGCACCGAACTCACCCGGGTAGCTCGTGTAGGCGGGCGTGTCCTCGAGCCGTCGAGCGAAGGTCGTGGGCAGCCGACCACCGGGGTCTCGTTCGCCGATGATGACGTCGGCGAGCGCGTTGCCGAACTCCTGGCCCGGGTACCAGACCCACAGGACGGCCCGGACCGCGTCGATCCACGGCATCGGGATCGGGCTGCCGGCGTTGACGACGACGACGGTGTCCGGGTTGGCCGCGGCGACGCGGGCGATGAGTTCGTCCTGCCCGGCCGGGAGCGAGAACGACGATCGGTCCTCACCCTCGGTCTCGAAGTCGGAGCTGGTCCCGACGACGACCACGGCGACGTCGGCCGCGCCGGCGGCAGCGACCGCCCGCTCGAGCTCGGCACCAGCGTCGGGGGCTTCGGCCGCGAAGCGGAGATGCGGGAGCACGCCCCGCTCGTCGGCCCGGAGCTCGACCACCAGGTCGTAGGTCGTGCCGGCGACGAGGTCGGCGGTGCCGGACACCGGCTCGAGCGACTGGACCCAGATCGCCATCTTCGGCCCCGCAGTCGTGTCCTCGACCACGAGGGCGTCGTCGATCGTCACCCGAGCGCGTCCGGCGCCGGCCACGGTGAACGTCCACGAACCCGACTGATCCGGCGTGAAACGCGTCGACCACCGAGCAGAGAACGAACCGAGACCGAGATCCGGGACCGCGGCCCCGAAGAACGACATCGCAGCCTCCGTCGAGCGGGCCGTCCGGTACGGGTCGCCTCCGAGGTCGGGCGTCGAGAAGAACTCCTCCACGAACGAGCCCTCGTCGAGGAGCGCGGGGTCGAGGGGCGAACCGAACAGACCCACGCCGACACCGCGTGCGTAGGTCACCGAGTCGAATCGCTCGCGGAGACCGTCGAGCGGCGACACCGCGTAGTGGGGCGTCACCTCGCTCGACCCGCCGCCCTGGATACGGCCGGGGGTCGCGTTGGGCCCGATCACGGCGATCGATCGAGCGGTATCGAGCGGGAGGACCCCGTCGTTGCGCAGGAGCACCGCAGATGCGGCCCCGGCACGACGGGCCAGGGCACGCCGTTCAGGGGTGTCGATCGACGTCTCGTCGGTCTCCTCGGGATGGTCGAGCTTCCCGGTCCGCGCGTACAGCCGCAGGACGCGCCGCGCCTTGTCCTCGAGCTCTCCCTCGTCGACGTCGCCCGATCGGACGGCGGCCGCCAGGGCCGGACCGAACTGGTCGGCGGGACCCGGCATCTGGAGGTCGAGGCCGCCGTTGCCGGACGCGACGGTGTCGTGGGTGGCATACCAGTCGGAGACGATCATCCCCGGCCATCCCCACTCCTGCTTGAGGAGCTCGACCTGGAGCCAGCGGTGCTCCGAGGCATGGGTGCCGTTGAGCTTGTTGTAGGCCGCCATGATCGTCCACGGGTCGGCCTCGGCGACCGCCGCCTCGAACGGGCGCAGGTAGACCTCGCGGAGCGTCCGTTCGTCGACCTCGGAGCTGATGCTGTGGCGTTCGAACTCCGAGTCGTTGCAGACGAAGTGCTTGAGCGACGCCCCCACTCCCCCGGCCTGCAGGTTGGCGATGAACGACACGCAGAGACGAGCGGTGAGCTCGGGGTCCTCGGAGTAGCACTCGAAGTTGCGACCGGCGAGCGGGTGCCGATGGATGTTGACCGTGGGGCCGAGGAGCACCTGCGCGCCCTTGCTCGTGGCCTCCTCCGCGAGGACCGTCGCGATCTCGCCGACGAGTTCAGTGTCCCAGGTCGACCCGATCGCCGAACCGACGGGGAAGCACACGGCCCGAGCGCCGGTGGTCAGGTCGCCGCGGGCGCCCGTCGGCCCGTCGGTGACCTTGAGATCGCCGATGCCGAGTCGGGCGACGCCGGCGATGCGCCAGCTGTCCTTGCCCGCCGTGAGCGTCGCCCGCTCGTCGAGGTCGAGTCGGTCGAGCAGCTCCTCGACACGCGTCTCGAGGTCGTCGGCGCCGCTCATCGGGTCTCGATCCCCCAGGCTTCCCAACGCCCGAGTCGGCCGGCGATCACGTCGAAACGCACGTCCGTCCCGACGGCGATCGTCCGGCTGCCGTCGGCGATGCCGGTGCAGTGGAAGTGGAAGGTCGTCCCGTCGGCACCGGCGATGGTGCCCAACCCCCGATGTTCATGGAAGTCGGAGACGGACCCGGTCGAGGTCCCGAGAGATGCGATCGCCATAGATCGGCGACGCTACCCGTTGGTCAGTGGACGATCTTGGAGAGCGGGAGCTCGATGATGTCGCTGGCGCCGGCGTCGACGAGTGCCGGGATCAGCACGTTGATCTGGTTCTTCGGGACCACGGTCTCGACGGCGTAGCCGCCGCCCCCGTAGAGCTCGTTGACGGTCGGCGACTTCATCGACGGGATGATCTCGATCACCTTGTCGAGGTCCGCGCCCATCACGTTCAGCTTCACCAGGACCTTGCCGCGGGCCTCGAGCGTGCCGTTGAGCAGCGTGAGGATCTGACCCATGGCGTGGGCCTTCTCGGGGTCGGCGTGGCTCGCAGGGTTGGCGAGGAGCTCGGTGTAGCTGGTGAGGATCGTGTCGATGATCTTGAGGCCGGCGGCACGCAGCGCCCGGCCGGTCTCGGTGATGTCGACCACGCAGTCGACGATGTCGGGGACCTTGGCCTCGGTGGCGCCGTACGACAAGCGGATGTCGGCGCTGATTCCCTGCTCGGCGAAGAACTTCTTCGTGAGCTCGGGGTACTCGCTCGACACCCGGACGCCCTGGGGCAGGTCCTTCACCGACTGAACCGGCGAGTCCTGGGGCACGGCCACGACGATGCGGACCGGCTTGCTGGTGGCCTTGGAGTACTGGAGTTCACCCAACGACACGACGTCGCTCGAGGTCTCCTCCACCCAGTCACGCCCGGCGATGCCGAGGTCGAAGAGCCCCTCGGAGACGTACTGCGGGATCTCCTGTGGGCGGAGGATGCGGACCTCGTCGATGCGAGGGTCGTCGACCGTCGCCTTGTAGTCGACACTGCTCGAGCGGTTGACCTGGAGGTCCGCCGCGGCGAACAACTCCATGGTCGCCTTCTCGAGCGATCCCTTTGGCAGCACGATCTTCAGCACGTCACCACGCTACGGCCCCACCCTCAGCCCACCGAATCCGTTCTGGGTGCGCGATCGGGACGCGAGACGTCCCGATCGCGCACCCAGAATCGATCTCAGGCGGGATGGTGGCGGTGTTTCTGGGCGAGGCGGGCCATCTCGACGGCGACGAGCGCCGCCTCCTCGCCGACGTTGTGCCCACCGGGCCCTTCGGAGCGGGCGAGGGCCTGCTCACGGTTCTCGACCGTCACGAGGCCGAAGGCGATGGGTACGCCCGTGTCGAGCTGGACCTGCTGGACGCCGTTGGCCGCACCCTCGGAGACCAGTTCGTAGTGCGTGGTCTCGCCGCGGATGACCGCACCGAGCGTGATGATGGCGTCGACGTTGCCCGATCGAGCCAGGATCGAACAGGCCATGGGGATCTCGAAACTCCCGGGCACGGTCTCGACGACGATGTCGCTCGCGGGGACACCGAGATGCAGGAGTCCCCGGTCGACGCCGGCCTCGAGCCGGTCGACGATCTCCGAGTTCCAGCGCGCTTTCACCAACCCGACGCGGAGACCGGTCCCGTCGAGTCCGAGGGGCCGGACGGCCCGGTCGTCACCGCTCGCCATCAGCCCGAAAACCCCGTTGCTGGCGCACACCAGGTGTGAGCGGGCGACGAGATTTTGGGGTCAGAGGACATCGTCGAGGCCCTCGAGCAGGTGGCCCATGCGCTCGCGCTTGGTGCGGAGGTACTTGATGTTCTCGGGGTTCGGGACCGACTCGAGCGGCACGCGATCGGTGATCTCGAGACCGAAGCCAGCGAGACCGCCCTTCTTGGCGGGGTTGTTGGTGAGCAGCCGCATGGTCGTGATGCCCAGGTCGACGAGGATCTGCGCGCCGATGCCGTACTCGCGGGAGTCGACCGGCAGGCCGAGGGAGATGTTGGCGTCGACGGTGTCCTGGCCCTGGTCCTGGAGTGAGTACGCCTGGAGCTTGTGGCCGATGCCGATACCTCGGCCCTCGTGACCTCGCAGGTACACGACCACGCCCTCGTCGGCTTCGGCCACCCGCGCCATGGCCGCCTGCAGCTGGGGGCCGCAGTCACAGCGCAGCGAACCGAACACGTCGCCGGTCAGGCACTCGCTGTGCACTCGCACGAGGATGTCGGGCTGCCCCTGCACGTTGCCGCGGGTGAACGCCAGGTGCTCCTCGCCGTCGAGGAGCGACTCGTAGGCGTAACAGGTGAACTCGCCCCACTCGGTCGGGATACGCGCCTCGGCCACGCGCTTGACCAGCTTCTCGTTCTTGCGCCGGTACCGGATCATGTCGGCGATCGAGATGAGCAGCAGGTCGTGCTCCTCGGCGAAGCGCTCGAGCTCGGGCACCCGTGCCATGTCCATCTTGTCGGCATCGACGATCTCGCACAGCACGCCCGCCGGGTACAGCCCGGCCATACGGGCCAGGTCGACGGCAGCCTCGGTGTGACCGGCCCGCTTGAGCACGCCACCCTCACGAGCGATGAGCGGGTTGATGTGACCAGGCCGGGCCAGATCAGCGGGGCGGGTCGAGGGATCGACCAGCGCCTTGATGGTGGCCGCGCGGTCGTGGGCCGAGATCCCCGTGCTCGTCCCGGCGCGCACGTCGACCGAGACCGTGAAGGCGGTGCGCATCGACTCGGTGTTCTCCCGCACCATCAGGTCGAGCCCGAGCTCGTGAGCACGTGACTCGGTCACCGGGGCGCAGATGTAGCCCGAGGTGTGATGGAGGAAGAACGCGATGGCCTCCGGGGTGGCGTATTCGGCCGCCATGATGAGGTCGCCCTCGTTCTCGCGGTCCTCGTCGTCGACGACGACGACGATCTCACCACGCCCGATTGCGGCGACGGCATCTTCGATCTTGGCGAAGGGCATCTAGGAATCCTTCCAGGTCAGGAGCCGTTCGACGTATTTCACGGTCACGTCGACCTCCAGGTTGACGGGATCGCCCGGCCCCTTCGACCCCAGGGTCGTGACCTCGGCGGTGTGCGGGATGACGGCGACGGTGAAGCCGTCGTCGAGGACGTCGACGATCGTCAGGCTCACGCCGTCGACGGTGATGGAGCCCTTGACGACGACGTATTTGAGCAGGTCGGGCGGCATGCGCACCCGGAGATCGGGTACCGACTCGACGATCTCGCCGACGGCGTCGACGTGGCCCTGGACGATGTGCCCGCCAAGACGATCCTGGGCCCGCACCGGGCGTTCGAGGTTGACCGGCGCCTCGGTCGTCAGGTCACCGAGGTTGGTGCGCCGGAGGGTCTCGTGGGAGACGTCGGCCTCCCACCAACCGGGCGTTCCGCTGCCGGTGTCGCCGACCTCGAAGCCGATCACGGTGAGGCAGCAGCCGTTCACGGCGATGGACGCGCCGAGCTCGGCGTCGTCGAGCACGGTGGTCGCAGCGATCCGCAACACGTTCTGCTCGAACGACACGACGGTGCCGAGTTCCTCGACGATTCCGGTGAACATGTCTGCTGGCCTCCTGGGTTCGTGGTCACAAACTAGAACGTGTTCTAGTTTTCTGCCACATCGGGGTCGGTGAGCTCGATCCGCAGATCGGCGCCGAGTTGCTCGATCGCGTCGATGCGACCGCGCCACACGTCGTCGATGCGGTGAGCGCCGGGCCCGGTGAAGAGCCCGAGCGCATCGTCGCCACCGAAGAGCACCGGTGCCAGGTACAGGACGTAGCGGTCGACCAGGCCCGCTCGATGGAACGCCCCGACCACGGACGCACCACCCTCGATCATCACCTGCACCATGCCCTCGCGACCGAGCTCGTCCAGGATGTCGGCGGGCTCGCCGGTCATCTCACGACACGGACGGACCGCAGCACCGGCAGGCGCGGAACCGAGGACGATCCGCTCGGGGTCCGGCCCCTCGACATGGCGAACGGTCAGCGCCGGATCGTCGGCCCGCACGGTCCCGGCACCGACGATGACGGCGTCGCTCTCGGCCCGGAGACGGTGGGCGTCGGCCCGTGCCTCGCGTCCGGTGATCCAGCGGCTCGAGCCGTCGGGGGCGGCGGTACGCCCGTCGGCGCTCGACGCCAGCTTCGCGATCACGTAGGGCCGCCCGGTCCTGCGCTGTCGCAGGTACGGCGCCAGTTGACGTTCGACGGCGTCGGCGAGGACGCCGACTTCGACCTCGACGCCGGCCTCGCGCAGGCGACGGACTCCCTCGCCGTCGACCCGCTCGTCGGGATCCTGGATCGCGATGACGACCCGGCGGACGCCGGCGTCGATCAGGGCGTCGCTGCACGCAGGCGTCCGACCATGGAAGCTGCAGGGCTCGAGCGTCACGATCGCCGTCGCACCGTGGGCGTCGGGCCCAGCGGCGGCCAGTGCGGCCGCTTCGGCGTGAGGTCCGCCCGGGGCATGTGTCGCACCGGTGACGACTCGTCCGCTCGGCGTCAGCAGCACGCATCCGACCCATGGATTGGGATGCGCGACGGTCCGAGCACCCTCGGCGACCTCCAGGGCAAGCCGCATCGCGTCTTCGTCAAGCACCAGAAGCACCCTATCTTTGGGCCGAATGGACCCCTCCCCGGAGAGGTCGTACGGCGGTACGATTCGTCCGGAGAGCACGATGCCGGAGGTATCGGGACGGGAGGGCCAGATGCAGAGTTCGGTGGACTCCATCGGCCGCGCCGTGATCTGTGACGACGATGCCCTGATCCGCAGCGTGATCCGCAAGGTCCTCGCGGAGTCGTCGGTCGACATCGTCGGCGAAGCCGACTCCCCCGATCAGGCCGTCGCGTCGCTCCGTGAGACCGGTGCCAACATCTTGGTCCTCGACCTCGCACTCCGCGGAGGCAGCGGCGAGCACCTCCTCCAGTGGGTGCGCGAGCAGGATGCCGACATCCACGTCGTCGTCTACTCGGCGTATGCAGCCGATCCCAAGCAACTCCTCGCCGCAGGCGCGTGCGCGGTCATCGAGAAGCCCGACTTCAGCCGACTGCAGGGAGCGATCGAACAGATCGCCACTGCCATCGGCGTGCGGGTCGAGCGGCGCCGGTGCGACGACCACGACCTCATCGGCCGCCTGCCTCCGGCGACGTCGATCTCGATCAGCGGATTCGAGCCGTGGGACTCGTTCCTCGCCGCCGCGGATGCCACCCGTGCGGGTGACGCGATCATGTGGGCCGACGTGATGCCCGGACCGCTCACGGTGAACGGGTGGGACGCCGTCTTCCTGACCGACCACCGCATCGCCGTCGGTCGTGTGATGGCCACCGGCAGACGGATCCACGACCGCGTCAGTGTGGGACCGAACGGACGGCCCGTGCTCCTGCTGGTCGGTGGACGGCCAGAGGCGCCGACGATCGTCTTCCGGCGGATCTGCGAGCGCTGGTCGCGCGAGGTCGACAGGGGAACACCCGTCGGCGCGTTCGGCCTCATCCACGACGGCGACGACCCGCTCGACCGCCTGTTCGCGATCGAGGCGTCGGTCACGATGGATCGCACCACGCCTCTACGGATGGCCTGACCGATCCACCTCCTCAGTGCGGGCGCCCGCCCCGGAGCAGCTCCAACGCGTGGGGAACCACGTCGCTCACGGCGTCGAAGCACTCGATCGATCCGGTGGTGGAGCCCGGCAGGTTGAGGATCAAGCAGGAGCCGATCGTGCCCGCTCGCTGGCGTGAGAGCCGACCCAGTGGATTGACCAGGCGCATGGCCTCGGCCAGGCCGGGTGCCTCGCGTTCGAGGACTGCCCGCGTCCCCTCCGGGGTCAGGTCTCGCGGCCCGAAGCCCGTCCCTCCCGTCGTCACGACCAGCCCGGCGAATTCGTCGGCCATCTCACGCAGTGCCCGCGCCACCGATTCGATGCCGTCGGCGACCACACGCCGTTCGATCACGTCGAAGCCACCCTCGGTCAGGTGCTCCTCGAGTGCCGCACCCGACTTGTCGTCGCGGGTCCCGGCGACCACACCGTCGGACACCGTCAGGATCTTCGCGTCGCTCATGGCGCCCGACCCTAGGCAGCCGTCAGGTCAACGACGACGCCAGGTCGCGAGGAACATCCCGTCGCGCTGCGCGTCCGGCGACAGGACCGAGCGGTCGCCGAAGACGTAGCCGCTCGGGAGGTCGACGGCTGCGATGACGCCGTCGGTCTCGGCCTCGGTCAACGTGCAGACCGAGTACACCAAGAGTCCACCGGGAGCGACCAGGTCGGCCGCCGCCTCGAGGATCTGGACCTGCAGGGACGCCAGGCGATCGGGGGCGCCTGCGTCGATGCGCCAACGAGCGTCCGGGCGGCGCCGGAGGACTCCCAGGCCCGAGCAGGGTGCGTCGACGAGGACGCGGTCGAAAGACCCCGGCGCGAACGGCGGATGCACGCCGTCGGCGGCCACGACCGGCAGTCGGGCGCCGACCTTCTGGGCGTTGTCGACCACGAGCGCCAGTCGGCCGGGAGAGAGATCGGCGGCGATGACCTCGGCACCGAGTGCGGTCAGTCCGGTCGCCTTCCCGCCGGGCGCCGCACACAGGTCGAGCACGCGCTCACCGGGCACGGCACCGACCGCCTCGACCACCTCCTGCGATGCCAGGTCCTGCACATAGCCGTCGAGACGCGTGTGGGTGGTGGCCGGCGTGTTCATCGCCTCGAGGGCGAGGTGAGCCTGCTCGACACCGAGGAACTGCTGGTACGACCGGACGATCCAGTCGGGATACGACAGCTGGACGCCCTCGCTCGGCCAGGCGATCCCGTCGCGCACGTCGCGCGACACCCGACGCAGCACGGCGTTCACAAGACCGCGTGCTGGACGAGGCGACGCTCCCACCGTGGCGTCGACCGATGCATGCGCGGCGACGCCGGCGAACGCGAGTTGGTAGGTCCCGAGCCGGAGCGCGGCCTGGACGCGGGCGCTCACGTCGCCACGTCGATGGCGGTCGATGAGATGGTCGCAGGCCCGCGTCATCCGGCACGTGCCGTAGACCAGTTCGGTGACGAACCGTCGATCGCGCGGCTCGAGCGGTGACCGGTCGAGGATGGCGTTCGTCGCGAGGTTCGCGTACGCGCCGTCGGTCTCGATCCGCACCAGCGCGTCGATCGCGGTCCGTCGGGTGAGGACACCCACGTCGTCGCTCACGAGCCCAACCGATCGTCCGACGTCCAGCGCGCACCGTTCGCCCACGCCGCAGCGTCGAGTCGTGGTTTTCCGGCCGGTTGGACCTCGAGCAACTCGATGTCGCCGTCGCCCGTCGGGTGGACGATTCCTGCGCCGGTCGGCGTCGTCGACGTACGCCACACCTTGAATCGCTCGCCGTCGCGCGTGGTCCATGCCCCGCCGACGCGGACCTGACGGTGGATCTGCGCAGTCGAGGCATCCCAGTCGATGCAGAGGTCGTCGGGCGTGATCTTGTGGGCGTACACGGCCTCGCCCTCCTGCGGTCGCGGTGCAGGCAGGCCGTCGCGGAGCGACCGGACGAGCAGCGATGCGCCGGCGTCGACCAGTCGGGTCCGGAGGTCGTCCGCCGTCTCGTCGGGTCCGATGTCGAGTTCGACCCGAGCACGGATCGCGCCCGTGTCGAGGCCCTCGGCGACATCCATCAGGTCGACGCCCGTCCTCGTGTCACCGGCGAGGATCGCTCGCTCGACCGGCGCTGCACCCCGCCAACGGGGCAGCAAGGAGAAGTGGAGGTTGACCATCGGCAGTGCACCGAGCACGTGGGGGCGGATGATCTGACCGAACGCGACGACAACACCGAGATCGGCCCCGACGTCGAGGACCGCGTCGATCTCGTGGGTCACGGGGATGCCGAGTTCGACGGCTGCGGCCTTGACCGGCGTCGGGGCAGTCCCGCTCCCCCGTCCGCGACGACGATCGGGGTTGGTGACCACGGTCGCGACGTCGAACCCTGCGTCGTGCAGGGCGCGGAGCGGTGGGACCGAGAGCGCTGGGGATCCGAGATAGACCAGACGGGGACCGGCCGTCGTGTCGGGCGAGGTCATCGACTCAGCCGAAGCGGAGGCCTCGCGAGGTGGTGGCCTCCGGCGGATCGAGGCGGTCCCGCATGGCACGGATCTCGCGCAGTGCGATCTTCTTGGTGTCGGCGTCCATGCGTTCGGTCATCAACACGCCGTCGAGGTGGTCGAGTTCGTGCTGGAACAGCCGGGCCGTCAGCTCGTCGGCTTCGACGGACACCTCGTTGCCGTGGAGGTCGAGGCCCACCAGATGGACCTCCTTGGGCCGGATGATCTCGAAGGAGAGTCCGGGGATCGAGAGGCAGCCCTCCTCGTAGGCCCATTCGCCCCGCGACTCGACGATCTGGGGGTTGACCAGGACCTTCGGGTCGTCACGGTGCTCGGGGTCGAGGTCGTAGACGAAGAGTCGTTTGCCGACGCCGACCTGCGGAGCGGCCAGGCCGAGGCCCGGCGCCTCGTACATGGTCTCGAGCATGTCCTCGGCCAGCTTCACGAGCCGGCCGTCGATGTCGGTGATCTCCGCCGCTGCCGCCCGCAGAACGGGATCGCCGACGACTCGGATGGTGTAGGGGGCACGCACGCATCCGAGGCTACCGTCGACGTCCGTGGCTGCCCCCTCCGACGCTGCCGGCGAGCAGTACTTCACCGCCTCGCCCAACAGCACCTCGCGCCCCAAGACCGTGCACCTGAAGGCGCGTGGGATCGACGTGACGCTGACGTCCGATCGTGGGACGTTCAGCCCGAATCGCATCGACCCCGGTACGGCGCTCCTGCTCGATCGGGCTCCAGAACCGCCTTCCACCGGACGCTTCCTCGACCTCGGCTGCGGCTATGGGCCGATGGCGATGGTCCTCGCGCTGTCCGCACCCGGCGCCGACGTCGTGGCGATCGACGTGAACGAGCGGAGCCGGGACCTGACGGCGGCGAATGCCAAGACGCTGGAACTGGACAACGTGACGACAGCGGCCCCCGACGACGTCGAAGGAGGGTTCGACCTCATCTGGTCGAATCCGCCGATCCGGATCGGGAAGGACGCTCTCCACGACCTCCTGCTGCGCTGGCTCGGTCGACTGAACGACGACGGCACGGCGGTGTTGGTCGTCAATCGACACCTCGGCGCCGACTCGCTCCAACGATGGCTCGGGTCGAAGGGCCACGAGACCGAACGGCTCGCGTCCCGAGCCGGGTACCGACTGCTGCGTGCGTCAGCTGCGGGTGGGGTCGACGGCGAGCCGTAGCCGGCCCGACGGACGTTCGACCCGGTCGAGCGCGTCGCAGAGCACGACGTGGTCGGGGGCCGAGATCCGCCAGGTCCCCTCGAACGGACCGACCACGTCGACGTCGACGAGATCCAGGGCAGAGAGCGATTCGACGAAGGTCGGTGCCGCCGCACCACTCACCTCGGCCATCGCCACCTCGGGCGGGAAGCGGAAATCCCGACGCCGCGTGCGTTCGGCCTCGGATACCAAGCTGGGATCGCCGTGCAGCGCTGCCTGCACCACCTCGTGGTCGGGGCTCCTCGTCTGGAGGAGGAGCCGGCCACCACCGTGTCGACCGCCGACCAGCCGAGCGGCGCGCACCAGCAGAGCCAGCGCCTGTTCCGAGGCTCGATACCGAGCGGCCAGGAGTTCTTGATCGAGGTCCAGGAACGCCACCACGTCGGCGTGGTCGATCCGGTGCAGGGCGGCCTCCGTGCCGACGAAGAGGCGTGCGTCGGTCGGGATCTGGTCGTCGTCGTCGGCGGTGATCGCGATCACCGGCTCGCCTGCCAGCGCTGCGAGATCGTCCCGGACGCGACCCACACCCATGCGAACCGTCTTGAGTTGCGTGCTCCCGCACGAGGCGCACACCACCGGTCTCGTTGCACCGCAACGCCGACACACCAGTTCGTCGTCGCCCGGGCGGTGGACGGCAGCGTCGCACTCGGCACACCGGGCCAGGTCACGGCACGTCGCGCACGCCAGCAGGACGGCACGACCCTTCTGGTTCAGGATGCACACCAGGCGCGCATCCGATCGAGCGATCTCGACCAGAGCCGGCGAGAAGAGCGCATTGCGGGCTGTGTCCTCGTCCCGCCGATCGGCCACGACGACCTTCGGCCAGCCCTCACGCTCGTCGGCGCGGTCGGCGGTCACGAGGCGTGCTCGATCGAGCGCCTCGAGCGACGGCATCGGCGAGGTCAGCACGCACGGGACCCCGAGGCGGCGAGCGCGCTCGATCGCCACGTCGCGTACGTGCCACGTCGGTGTCCGCTCCTCCTGGTGGACTTCGTCGTGCTCGTCGAACACCACGATCGCCGCCGGCGATCGCATCGTCGCCCACACGGCGGCGCGTGTGCCGACGACCGCGACCCCGCCGGCGGCGGCTCGGGCCCAGCCATCGGGATGCAGCGCCGTCGGGACACCGGCACGCTCCAGCCGGCGAGCGACGCGCTCGGCATGGTCCCGGGTAGCACACAGGATCAACGGGTCGCCGAGTGAGGCGGCGGCCTGGACGACCGGCACGAGATCGGCGGCCGGTGCCAGGCGCAGGATCGTGGGGCCGTCGGCGAACGCTCCCTGCACGATGTCGTCGCTGGACGGGGGGACCTCATGGCGTCGTACGCCCGGTCCAGGCAACGCCGCGACCATCCGCTCCGACGATGCCGTGCGAAGGAAGGGCACCGGAGTCCGTGCGGCCCAGCGCCATCGAGCCCACCGGGCCAGGTCGATGACCTCGCCACTCGGCCCGACGCCACTGATCTTGGCGAGCGGCTTCAGATCCACGTCGGCCGGCGGGTGGACGTCGACGTCGACCACCCAGCCACCGACACGTCGCGGTCCGAGGACGATGCGGACCCTGGTCCCGAGCGCGACCCGTCCCGCCCATTCGGGCGGGACGAGGTAGTCGAAGGTCTTGGTGATGCCTGTCTGGTCCGGCAGGACCCGCACGACGAGGTGCGCCCTGCGGGCACGTGAACCCTCCGGGTTCATGACGAATGCTCCGCATTCGTCTGACTCATCGCTGCGGCTTCGAGCGTCTCAGAGACCGAGGGCCGACTTCACATCGTCGACACGGTTGGTGTTCTCCCACGGGAACTCGCCCGGCTCGCCGGTCCGACCGAAGTGACCGTAGGCCGCGGTCTTGCGGTAGATCGGCCGACGCAGGTCGAGGTCGCGCAGGATCGCTCCGGGGCGGAGGTCGAAGACCTGGTGGACCGCAGCGTTGATCTTCTCCGGATCGACGTTCTCGGTGCCGAAGGTCTCGACCATGATCGAGACCGGGTGGGCGACACCGATCGCGTAGGCGACCTGGACCTCACAGCGGCTGGCAGCGCCGGCGGCGACGAGGTTCTTGGCGACCCAACGAGTGGCGTACGCAGCGGAACGGTCGACCTTGGACGGGTCCTTGCCGGAGAACGCACCGCCACCGTGACGGGCCCAGCCGCCGTAGGTGTCGACGATGATCTTGCGGCCGGTGAGGCCACAGTCGGCGTGCGGGCCGCCGAGCTCGAACACGCCGGTCGGGTTGACGAGGACCTTGAAGTCGTCGTCGGCGAACTGCTCGGGCAGCGTCGGGCGGATGACCTCCTGGATGAGGTCGGGCTTGATCAGGCTCTCTGCGTCGTGGCCGGGTGCGTGCTGGGTGGAGATGAGCACGGTCGTGAGCTTGTCGGGCTTGCCGTCGACGTAGTCGATGGTGACCTGGGTCTTGGAGTCGGGACGCAGGTACGGGAGGATCCCGGCCTTGCGCACCTCGGCCAGACGCTCGGCCAGACGGTGGGCCAGATGGATCGGCGTCGGCATCATCGCGTCGTTCTCGTCGCACGCGTAGCCGAACATCATGCCCTGGTCGCCGGCACCCTGATCGTCGATCTCGTCGACGCGCTCGCCACTGCGGGTCTCGAACGCCTTGTCGACGCCCTGGGCGATGTCGGGGCTCTGCGGGTCGATCGAGGTCATCACGCCGCACGTGTTGCCGTCGAAGCCCATCGACTCGCGGTCGTAGCCGATCTCCTTGATCGTGCGGCGCACGATGTCGGCGATCTCGACGTAGGCCGTGGTCGTGATCTCACCCGAGACGATGGCCATGCCCGTGGTGACCATGGTCTCGCAGGCCACGCGGGCCATCGGATCACTGGTCAGGATCTCGTCGAGGATCGCGTCCGAGATCTGGTCGGCCATCTTGTCGGGATGGCCCTCCGAGACCGACTCGGACGTGAAGGTGAAGTTCTTCATTTGGTGCTCCTGATCAATGTTCCTGAGAGGGGTTTCTGAGAGAGACGACGGCGTCGAGCACCGCTCGGGCGATGATCCGTTTGTCGGCCTGCGGCACTTCGGTACTGCCGGTGGCGGACAGGATGACCACTTCGTTGGTGTCGTGTTCGAATCCTGCTCCGGGAGCCGACACGTCGTTGGCGATGATGAGGTCGGCGCCCTTGGCCCGGAGTTTGTCCTCGGCATTCTGGCGCACCGAATGGGTCTCGGCCGCGAACCCCACGAGCGTCTGCCCGGCCGGCTTCGACTGACCCAGCGCGGCGAGGATGTCGACGGTCGGCACGAGCCGCACCTCGGGGACACCACCGGCCTTCTTGATCTTGGCGTCGGCGACCGAGGTCGGGCGGAAGTCAGCGACGGCGGCAGCCATCACGACCACGTCGCTGGCGGCGGCCCTGGACACCACGGCGTCGTGCATCTCGTCGGCGGTCTCGACCGCGACGACCTCGATGCCGGCCGACACGGGACGGTGCACGGTGGCCACGACGGTCACCTCGGCGCCTCGGGCGGCGGCTTCCTCGGCCAGGGCGAAGCCCTGCTTGCCCGACGAGCGGTTCCCGATGAAGCGAACCGGATCGATCGGCTCGCGTGTCCCACCGGCGGTGATCAGCACACGGAGCCCGACGAGATCGCGCGACGAACCCCGAGCACCCAGGATCTGCTCGGCACGAGCGACGACGGTGGCGGGGTCGGCCAGGCGACCGGCGCCGACATCACCCCCGGCGAGTCGCCCTTCCTCGGGCGGCACGACGTGAACGCCACGCGACCGGAGCACGTCGAGGTTGTCGGACACCGAAGGGTGTTCCCACATCTCGGTGTGCATGGCCGGGGCCACCAGCACCGGCGCCCGTGTGGCGAGCAGGGTCGCGGTCAGCAGGTCGTCGGAGCGTCCGGTGCGGTAGTCCGAGAGCAGCCGTGCCGTCGCCGGAGCGACGATGATCAGATCAGCGTTCTGGCCCAGGCGCGTGTGCGGGATGGGGCTGGCCTCGTCGAACAGCGACGTCTGGACCGGCTCGCTCGCCAAGGCCGAGAACGTGGTCTCCCCGACGAATCGGAGCGCACCCGCGGTCATGATCGGCGAGACGTGCGCGCCGGCATCGACCAGTCGGCGGCAGATCTCGACCGCTTTGTATGCCGCGATGCCTCCGGTGACACCGAGGACGATGCGCTTCCCAGCGAGCATCGCGTGCGGGCCGGCGGTTGCGGCCTAGTCCTCTTCGTTGCCGGCCGTGGCGGCGGCGAGACGCTCGGCCGCTGCTGCGGCCTCTGCCTCACGCTTGGCCACGAGGGCCTCGCCGTAGACCGGGAGGATCTTGTCGGCTGCGATCTCCTCGAAGCCGATCGAGAGCGGCTTGCGCGCCACCGACGGGACCTGCGGCGGGACCTGCGAACCCAGACCGCCGCTGCCGACGGCGTTGAAGTAGGCGTTGATCTGGCGTGCCCGGGTCGACGCGAGCGTCACGAGACGGAACTTGGAGTCAGCGCGTTCGAGGAGCCCCTCGATCGGCGGGTTCATCATCGTGTCGTGGCGGCCGGCCATGGCGTTCTCCGAAAGGGTTGCCCAGGAATGCGGAACGCTTCACCGTAGCAGCGGTCCGGGTGGTTCCCGTAACCCCCGCCCTCGTTCAGACGTCGGCGCGGGCCTTCTCGATCAAGCGCTCGATCTCGCGCACCGTCTCGTCGACGACGTCGTTGACGACGTGATGCATGCCGAGTGCCTTCGCTGCCTGACGTTCCTCGTCACCCTTGCGCATCCTGGCCTCGATCACGTCGGGCGCATCGCCCCGTTGCTCGAGGCGGACCCGTTGGGCCGCGATGTCGGGCGTGTCGAGGAAGATGAGCAGGGTCGTCGGATCGACCGCGCACAGTGCCCGTGCGCCGGCGACGTCGATCTCGAAGAGCACATCGGTCCCGTCGGGGGCATCCGGGATCGGTGTCCCCTGCCGGTAGTCGAGGAAGTCGACCCACTCGAGGAATCCACCGGCCTCGATGTTGGCGTCGAAGGTCGCACGGTCGGTGAAGACGTAGGCGTCCTCGGCCTCGCCCGGGCGGCGGGGACGGGTCGTCCACGACCGGCTCAACCAGATGTCGTCGCGACGGTCGAGGAGCGCGTCGACGACGGTTCCCTTGCCGGCTCCTCCCGGGCCCGAGATGACGATGTTCATGCGGGGAGGTTCAACCGAATTCCTCGAGCAGCTTGCGCTTCTGCTGGTCGCCGAGACCGCGGACCCGGCGGGTGTCGGAGATCTCGAACGTCTCCATCGTGCGGCGAGCCTTGACCTTGCCGACGCCAGGGAGCGACTCGAGAACGGCGAGCACCTTCATCTTGCCGGCCATGTCGTCGTTCTCGGCCTGGGCGAGCAGTTCGGGGAGGGAGAGCGAGCCCATCTTGAGCCGCTCCTTCAGCTCCGCACGAGCACGGCGAGCCTCGGCGGCCTTCTTGAGGGCGGCCTGGCGCTGCTCCGGTGTCAACTGGGGGGGCTGCGGCATGGCCGCGACCCTAGACGCGATCGATCACGACAGCGCACTGTCGACGAGGGCCGCCGCCGTGGCTTCCGGGTCGTCGGCCTCGGAGATCGTGCGGCCGAGGACGAGGAGGTCGGCACCGGCGGCGAAGGCGGCACCGGCGGTCGCGATCCGTCGCTGGTCGTGCGACGGCTCTCCGTCGGCACGGATGCCCGTCGCCGCGATGAACAGCGTGGCGAGCATCTCGCGGGCCGGGGCGACGTCGGCCACGGCGCACACGAGCCCGGCACAACCGCCGGCGATGGCCGAGTCGACGTGCTTGGCGAGGATGTGGTCGGGGGCGGTGTCGTCCGACGTGAGCACGGTGACGGCCAGCGTCGTGGGGGCATGCACCAACGCCGCCTCGGCTCCCTCACGTGCGCCTTCGACGCCGGCGCGGAGCATCTCGACGCCGCCGTGGGCGTGCAGCGTCACGAAGTCGATGCCCAGCGAGCCCAGGACCCGTGCGGTCCGGTTGACCGTCGACGGGATGTCGTGGAGCTTGAGGTCGACGAAGACCCGCAGACCCAGGTCCTGCATCGCCGTCACCGCCTTGGGGCCGGTCGATGCGAACAGTTCGGGGCCGATCTTCACCGTCCCGATCCACGGGGCGAGGTCGCGCGCCTGTCGGCGTGCGGCGACGACGTCGTCGGTGTCGAGCGCGAGACACAGTCGATCGCGCACCTCGTCCGGCGCTTCGGTCTCGATCACGGTCATCGGTGAAACCCTCCCTCTCGGCCGACAGCCTGCCATCTCCGCCGACGGCGATGACGCCCCGAGGGGCACACTGGGTCATGGTCGTCCGCCTGTCCGCACTCGCCGAGCGGCTCCGCAGCAGTCTCTTCTTCGTCCCCATGGCCTTCGTGGTGTTCGGGCTGCTGCTCGGCCTCGCCGGCCTCGAGGTCGACACCCGGATCACCGAAGGCGGAACCGAGCTCCCCGACGAGATGACCTCGACGGTCGACAGCGCCCGAGCGGTCCTCACGACGGTGGCGGGTGCGACGATCACGTTCGCCGGCATCGCGTTCTCGGTGTCGCTGCTCCTGATCCAACAGGCCTCGAGCCAGTACTCGCCCCGGGTGATCCACGGGTTCTTCCGAGATCCCTTCAACAAGCGGGTGATGGGTGTGGTGGTCGGGACGTTCACGTTCTGCCTGGTGGTCCTCCGCTCGGTGCGGAGCGCCTTGGAGCAGGACGGCTCGCCGGTGATTCCGAACCTGTCGGTGGCGCTGGCGGTGGCCCTCGGCGTGGTGTCGATCCTGTCGATCATCGCGTTCATCAGCCACAGCGCACACGCCATGGACGTGTCGAAGATCCTCCAGGACGTGAGCGACGACGCCACGGTGCGTGTCGAACGGCTGTGGAACGAGCCGGCAGACGGCTCCGCCGACGAGACCGAGCCGACACGACCAGACATCGACGATGACGACGTGCTCGACGTCGACGTCGCCACGAGCGGCTGGATCCAACAGATCGACTTCGAGCGCATCGCGTCGGCCGCCGGATCGGGCCATGCCCGACTCCATGTCGCTGTCGGTCGCTACGCCGTGCCCGGGACGCCGCTCTGCACCATCTCCCCGAGCCCGGAGGATGCCGACGAAGCCCGTGACATCGTGCGAGGAGCGCTCGTGGTCGGCGATGCCCGGACCGCGCAGCAAGACGTCACCTACGGTGTCCGCCAACTCGCCGATGTCGCGCTGAAGGCGCTGTCCCCCGGGGTCAACGACCCGACGACCGCACAGGACGCAATCTTCCACCTGGGCGGCGTCGTCCGTGAGCTCCTCCGTCGCGACCCACCCCCGGCCATGCGAAAGGTCGGCGACTGCCACATCGAGGTCTCCGAGGACGCGACGCATGCCGATGTCGTGGCGCTCGCGTTCGACGAGATCCGTCTGGCGGCGAACGGCCTGCCGACCGTGTGCATCTATCTCCTCGAGGTCCTCGACCTGCTCGACGAGGCGCTCCGCGACCGACCGTCCGAGGTCACCCAGGGGCTCCGTGATCAGGCATCACTCGTGCGCGACGGCGCAGCGATCGCCACGCTGCTCGACCACGACCGCCGACGGATCGAGGACGCCTACGACGCTCGGTTCGGCTGAGCGCCACCGACGGCACCGACCAGCTCGCCGATCGAGTCAGCGCCGACCCGACCGACGAGGTCTCGGAGTTCGTCGAGCACGCGTGTCGTCGACCGCGGATCGTCGAAGTTGGCCGTGCCCACCTGGACGGCACTGGCTCCGGCCCGGATCATCTCGAGCGCGTCGGCGCCGGAGGCGATTCCCCCGACCCCGATGATGGGCAGGTCCGGAAGGGCGCGATGGACGTCGTGGACGATGCGGACGGCGATGGGATGGATGGCCGGGCCCGAGAGCCCGCCACCGCGTTCCTGTGAGCCGATGCGATAGGCGCCGGTGACCGGGTCGATGGCCATGCCGAGCACCGTGTTCGCCAGCGTCACCGCCTCCGCTCCGGCCGCTCGTGCTGCGGCTGCGACCTCGGCCACGCGGTCGGTGTTCGGGCTGAGCTTGGCCCAACGTGGACGTCCACACGCCTCGGTGGCCGCGATGGCCGTGGCGCTGGCTCCGGGATCGTGGGCGATGAGCGCACCACCGGCCTCGGTGTTGGGGCACGACAGGTTGACCTCGACCGCGATCACCTCGTCGCCACAATCGGCGAGGAGGTCGGCGGCGAGTCGGTAGTCGTCGATCGACCGTCCCCAGATCGACACGACGACCCGAGCGCCTGCCTCGGCCAGCGCCGGCAACTGCTCACGCTTCCACGCCGCGATGCCCGGCCCTTGCAGGCCGACCGAGTTGATCATCCCGCCGCGGGTGGCGTGCGTGCGCAGTGGCGGGTTGCCGTCCCATGCGAAGTGGGCGAGGGACTTGGTCACGAACGCGCCGAGCGTCGACAGGTCGACGTAGGCCCCGAGTTCGGTCCCGTAGCCCGCGGTGCCGGACGCCGGCATGACCGGATTCGGCAACACGACCGACCCGATCGCCGTCCTCAACCCAACCCCGTTCTGGTGAACATCCGCGCCATCTGGTGGTGTCATCCGTTCACCAGAACGGTCATTTGAGGTAGTCCTGGAGCGAGCGGACCCGGCGGTCCAACTTCCCGCGATCGAGGATGCCCTCGGCGGCGGCGACCGCGGCGGCCGCGGTGGTGAGCAGCGGGATGCGGTTCGCCGCCGCTGCGGCGCGGATGTAGTCGCCGTCGGCTCGGGAACCACGCCCACGCGGGCAGTTGATGACGAGGTCGATGCCGCCCTCGCCGATGAGGTCGACCGCGGTCTTCCCCTCGCCCTCACTGAGCTTGGCGACCCGGGTGGCCACGGGGATGCCTGCCGACTCGAAGTCGGCCGCGGTCCCGGCGGTGGCCACGATCTCGAACCCCTGGTCGACGAAGCTCCGGGCGGCGATGCGACCCTGGGGCTTGTCGCGGTCGGCGAGGCTGAAGAACACCGCGCCCTTCTCGGGGAGTCGCTCCCCCGCCGCAACCTGCGACTTGGCGAACGCCAGACCGAAGGTGCGGTCGATGCCCATGACCTCGCCCGTCGAGCGCATCTCGGGGCCGAGCACCTGGTCGGCGTCGGGGAACCGGTTGAACGGCAGGACCGCTTCCTTCACGGCGATGTGGCGGCCCTGGCCGGTGCGGAACGGGAGGACCGATTCGGTCAGCAGTCCCTCTTCGCGGAGTTCGGCCAGCGTCGCGCCGACCATCACCCGGGCGGCGACCTTCACCAGCGGCACGCCCGTCGCCTTGGCCACGAACGGCACGGTACGGCTCGCCCGGGGGTTCGCCTCGATGACGAAGACCTGATCGTCCTTCACGGCGAACTGCACGTTGAGCAGGCCCTGGACGTCGAGGGCGTCGGCGATGCGACGGGCGTAGTCCTCGATGACCTCGACGGTCGCGTCGGCCAACGAGTGCGGCGGGATCGAGCAGGCCGAGTCACCGGAGTGCACCCCGGCCTCCTCGACGTGTTCCATGACGCCGCCGATGACGATCTCACCGGTCTTGTCACGGATGGCGTCGACGTCGACCTCGGTGGCCTCCTCGAGGAACCGGTCCACGAGCACGGGGCGCTCGGACGAGAGCCCACCCTCGCGGCCGAGACTCCCGAACCCGGCGAGTTCCTTCATGGCGGCGACGAGTCCGTCGTCGTCGTAGACGATCTCCATCGCCCGGCCACCGAGGACATAGCTCGGACGGAGCAGCGCCGGGTACCCGATGCGTTCGACGATCTCGCGGGCGCCGTCGAGGTCGGTCGCCGTGCCACCGGCCGGCTGCGGGATCTCCAGACGATCACACAGTTGGTTCCAGAGATCGCGGTCCTCGGCCAGGTCGATCGAGGCGGGGCTGGTGCCGAGGACCGTGCCCTCGGGCAGGTCGTTCGCCAACTTCAGTGGTGTCTGTCCGCCGAGGCTGACGATCACGCCGACGAGATTGCCGGTGGCCTGTTCGGCCTCGACGACGCTGAGCGCGTCCTCGTAGGTGAGCGGCTCGAAATAGAGGCGATCCGAGGTGTCGTAGTCGGTCGACACGGTCTCGGGGTTGCAGTTGACCATGACGGTCTCGAAGCCGGCGTCGGACAGCGCGAAGCTCGCATGCACGCAGCAGTAGTCGAACTCGATGCCCTGGCCGATGCGGTTCGGACCCGAGCCGAGGATGATGACGCGAGGCCGTCCGGTGTCGACGACCTCGTCCGTGTCCTCCCATGTGGAGTAGTGGTACGGCGTGGTCGCGTCGAACTCCGCTGCACAGGTGTCGACGGTCTTGTAGGTCGGAACCAGGCCGGCGTCGATGCGACGACGGCGCACGTCGACCTCCGGAACGCCCCACAGGTAGGCGAGCTGAGCGTCGCCGAAACCGAGGCGCTTGGCCCGACGGAGGTCGCGGGTCGTGACCGCCTCGAAGCCGACCTCGGCGAGGTGGGCACGCTCCTCGATGATGAGCGAGAACTGGTCGAGGAACCACGGATCGACCTTCGTCGCGTCGGCCACGGTCTCGATGCTCATCCCCCGCCGGAGGCATGCCTCGAGCTGGAACGGACGGTCGGGCGTGCCGATGCACGCCTGGGCGAGGAGCTCCTCGTCGGTGAGGTCGTCGAGTTGCGTCTCGCCCGGGTCGCAGTTGAGGCCCAGTCGTCCCTGCTCGAGCGAGCGCATCGCCTTCTGCATCGACTCGGGGAAGGTCCGGCCGATGGCCATCGCCTCGCCCACCGACTGCATCGACGTGCCGAGCACGTCACCCTGGCCGGGGAACTTCTCGAACGCCCATCGCGGGACCTTGGTCACGACGTAGTCGATGACCGGTTCGAAGCTGGCCGGCGTCATCTTCGTGATGTCGTTCGGGATCTCGTCGAGCGTGTAGCCGACGGCCAGCTTGGCGGCCATCTTCGCGATCGGGAAGCCGGTGGCCTTCGAGGCGAGCGCGCTCGAACGCGAGACCCGGGGGTTCATCTCGATGACGACCATGTCGCCGTTCTCGGGGTTGATGGCGAACTGCACGTTCGAGCCACCGGTCTCGACACCGACGCGGCGGATGCAGGCGAACGCCGCGTCTCGCATCGCCTGGTACTCGACGTCGGAGAGGGTCTGGATCGGCGCCACCGTGATGGAGTCGCCGGTGTGGACGCCCATCGGATCGAGGTTCTCGATCCCGCAGATGATCACGCAGTTGTCGTCGCGGTCACGCATGACCTCGAGCTCGTACTCCTTCCAACCCTTGATCGACGTCTCGATCAGGATCTCGGAGATGGGGCTCGACTCGAGGCCGAACTTGGCCATCTTCTCGAACTCCTCGGGCGTCGACGCGATGCCGGTGCCCTTGCCGCCGAGGATGTAGGCCGGCCGGATGACCACGGGGAGGCCGATCGTCTCGACGACCTCGCGGCACTCCTCCATGGTGTGAGCCGTGGCCGACGACGGGACGTCGAGGCCGATGCCGACCATGGCGACCTTGAACTGCTCGCGGTCCTCCGCGGTGGCGATGGCCTCGGCGTTCGCCCCGATCATCTCGGGGGTCCCGGGCACACCGATCACGCCGGCCTCGAACAACTCCATCGCCAGGTTCAGACCGGTCTGGCCGCCGAGCGTCGGCAGGACCGCGTCGGGCTTCTCCTGCTCGATGATCTTGCGGGCGTGCTCGAGATCGAGCGGCTCGACGTAGGTGGCGTCGGCGAACTCGGGGTCGGTCATGATCGTGGCCGGGTTCGAGTTCATCAGGATGACGCGGTAGCCCTCCTCTCGGAGGACCTTGCACGCCTGGGTGCCCGAGTAGTCGAACTCACAGGCCTGTCCGATGACGATCGGGCCGGAGCCGATGATCATGATCGATTCGATGTCGGTGCGCTTGGGCACTACTTCTCCATCTCGGACTTGAAGTGGTCGAACAGGTGGCGGGCGTCGTGGGGGCCGGGTCCGGCCTCGGGGTGGTGCTGGACCGACCAGGCGTTGGCCTCGGTGAGGCGCATGCCCTCGCAGACGCCGTCGTTGAGGTTCACGTGGGTCATCTCGCCGATGCCGGCGAGCGAGTCGGGGTCGACGGCGAAGTTGTGGTTCTGGCTGGTGATGTCGATGCGACCCGAGTTGACGTCGCGGACCGGATGGTTGCCGCCGTGGTGCCCGAACGGGAGCTTCACGGTGGAGGCGCCTGCAGCGAGCGACAGGACCTGGTGGCCCAGGCAGATGCCGAAGATCGGCACGTCCTTGCGTGTTCCCGTGTCGTCCAGGAGCGAACGGATCTCCGCTGCGGCGTAGTCGAGGACCTCGGGATCGCCGGGGCCGTTCGACAAGAAGATGCCGTCGGGGTCGACCGATCGGATCGCGTCGGCCGTGGCCGAGGCCGGGAAGACCTCGACGGTGGCGAACGCCCCGAGCTGGGTGAGGATCGACGTCTTGATGCCGAAGTCGTAGGCCGCGACCCGCAGCGATCCCGTGCCGTACGTGTAGCGCTCCGGCGTGGTGACGTCGGCGACGAGGTCGACACCGGTCGTGCCGGGCTCGTCGGCCGCAGCCTGCTTCAGCGTGGCTTCGTCGACCAGGTCGAGGGGCCCGAACGCTCCGGGAAGGGCGCCGGTGTCCCGGATGAGGCGAGTGAGGCGGCGGGTGTCGATGCCGCCGATGCCAGGCACGCCCAGATCGGTGAGGTACGTCGAGAGGTCGCCCTCGCTGCGCCAGTTGCTCCGACGCCGAGCCAGGTCGCGGACGATGACGCCCCGGCAGAACGCCGACCGACTCTCGTCGTCGATGCTCGTCACGCCGTAGTTCCCGATGTGGGGGTAGGTGAACGAGATGATCTGACCGGCGTACGACGGGTCGGTGATGATCTCCTGGTACCCCGTCAGCGCGGTGTTGAAGACGACCTCACCCGAGGCGAATCCCGCCGGATCGGCGGGATCGGCCCCGAACCACTCGCCTTCGAAGGTCGAGCCGTCGGCCAGGACCAAGGCTGCTTCGCGGATGGTGCTCATCGGGTCGGCTCTCCGTTTCGGACGACTGGTTCACCCTCGAGCACGGTGTGGCGGACACGACCACGTACCCGGCGGCCGGCGTAGGGCGTGTTGCGGCTCTTGGACTGCATGGCGTTGCCGTCGATGGTCCACTCCTCCTCGGGATCGAACACACAGAGATTGGCGGGGTTCCCCTCGGCGACCGGGAGCCCGTGTCGGTCGTCGGCGCCGATGATCGCCGCGGGCTGCCACGAGAGCAGCCCGACCACGGCCTCGACCTCGATGTCGAGTTCGGTCAGGGCGAGGGCGAGCGCCGTCTCGAGTCCCAGCATCCCGGGAGGCGCCTCGTCGAACGGGGCCAGCTTGGTGTCGGGGGCGTGGGGTGCGTGGTCGGTGGCGATGCAGTCGACAGTGCCAGACGCGATCGCCGCCTTCACCGCGGCCACGTCCTCGTCGGTGCGAAGCGGAGGGTTGACCTTGAACACCGGGTCGTACGACGCGCAGTTCGCGTGGGTGAGGGTGAAGTGATGCGTGGTCGCCTCGCACGTGATGGACAGACCGGCGGCCTTGGCGCCGGCGATCATCGCCATCGAACCCGCAGTCGACATGTGCTGGAAGTGGAGCTTGGCACCGGTGAGTCGGGCGAGCGCGATGTCGCGCATCACCATGAGTTCCTCGGCCTCGGCCGGCTGGCCGGGGATGCCGAGGCGGCTCGACCACTCGCCCTCGTGCATGTGGCCACCGCCGCAGAGCGCGTCGTCCTCACAGTGCTGCGCGAGGGTCACGCCGAGCCCCGTGGCGTACTCCATCGCCCGGCGCATCAGTCGGTTGTCCTGTACGCCGGCGCCGTCGTCGGTGAACAGCGTCACGCCGAGCTCTGCGAGTTCGGCCATCGGTGCGAGTTGCGTTCCCGCCCGCCCGACGGTGATCGCTCCCGACGTCCGGACGTCGCACGGAGCGCTGCGTCCGAGTTCGAGAACCTCACGGGCGACCGAGGCAGAGTCGATCGCGGGGATCGTGTTCGGCATGGCGAGGATGCAGGTGTAGCCACCCACGGCGGCGCCGCGAGCGCCGGTCTCGATCGTCTCGGCCTCTTCCTGCCCCGGTTGGCGTAGGTGCGAGTGGATGTCGACGAAGCCGGGACTGACGATGCATCCCGAGGCATCGAGGGTCTCGGGGGCGTCGAGGTCGGAGCCCACGGCGACGATCGTCCCGTCGACGCCGACGACGACATCGGCGTCCCGTGTGCCGGTCGAGTCGACGACACGACCGCCCTTGATCACGAACGCAGGTGCTGCAGGACTCATCGATGGCTCGCTTCAGGATCGGCGGCGGGAATGGCGTTGTGGAGATCCGAACCGGATCCGAGGAGGAGGAACAGCACGGCCATGCGCACGGACACGCCGTTGCGGACCTGGTCGATGATCACCGAACGATCGAAGTCGGCGATGTCGCCGTCGACCTCGACGCCACGGTTCATCGGACCGGGGTGCATGACGATCGCGTCGTCCTGGAGCAACTCGGCCCGGGCGACCGTCAGGCCGTAGGTCGACGTGTACTCGCGCAGGCTCGGGAGCAGGGCCTCGGTCATGCGCTCACGCTGCATGCGCAGCAGGTAGACCGCGTCGACGGTCGGGAGCACCGCGTCGATGTCGTGACTCACCCGGACGGGATAGGTCTCGATCGCCGGCGGCAACAGCGTCGGTGGCGCCACCAAGGTCACCTCGGCGCCCAGCTTGGTGAAGGCCGCGATGTCGGATCGAGCGACCCGGCTGTGCTTGATGTCGCCGACGATGGCGATGTGCATGCCGTCGAGCGAGCCGCGCTTCTGGCGCAGCGTGTAGCAGTCGAGCAACGCCTGGGTGGGGTGCTCGTGCCATCCGTCGCCGGCGTTGACGACCGCAGCATCGACCCAGTGGGTCAGCTGCCAGGGCACGCCGGCCGACTTGTGGCGCACGACGATGCAGTCGATGCCCATGGCCTCGATGGTGAGTGCGGTGTCGCGCAGCGACTCGCCCTTCTTCACCGACGAGGTCGACACCGAGAAGTTCATCGTGTCGGCCGACAACCGCTTTGCCGCGGTCTCGAAGCTCAGGCGGGTCCGGGTCGAGTCCTCGTAGAACAGGCTCACCACGGTCTTGCCACGGAGCGCAGGAACCTTGGGGATGGGTCGGGCCGACACCTCGACGAAGTGGTCGGTGAGATCGAGCAACTGCTCGACGTCGGCGCGCTCGAGGTCGGAGATCGACAGGAGGTCGGTCACTCGATCGCTCCGAGGTCGACGCCGTCGGCAGTCACGTCGACCGATTCGTCGTGTCGGGTGGGGAGGTTCTTGCCGACGTAGTCGGGCCGGATCGGCAGCTCCCGATGTCCACGGTCGACCATGACGGCCAGCTGAACCGCTCGGGGTCGACCGAACGAGGTGAGGGCGTCGAGGGCGGCGCGGATCGTGCGTCCGGTGTAGAGCACGTCGTCGACGAGGACCACGACCTTGCCGTCGAGGTGGAACGGCACGTCGGTGATCGCTTCGGGCATCGTCGGCCGCAGACCGATGTCATCGCGGTGGAACGCCACGTCGAGACGGCCGAAGGGGACGTCGTCGCCACCGTCGGGGTGCTCGATCGCAGCGATCGCCTCGGCCAGCTGGCGAGCCAGCGGCACGCCGCCGGTCTGGAGCCCGATGAGACACACGTCGTCGGCTCCTGCGTTGGCCTCGATGATCTCGTGGGCCATGCGCCGGGTCGCTCGGGCGATGTCGTCGGCATCCATGACCCGACTGCGGGCGACGAAAACGCCGCCTGCCGGGCGCGTCATGCGTCGTTCGCGTTCCGCCATCGGCGTTCCTTCCTGTCCGTCTGGGCCTCACAGGACCCGCTTCACGGTCAGGGCGAGAACCTAGCAGGCCCGGGCAGGGCCTCCGACCAGACGATCCGGCCACCGGACTCGCCGAGACGCTGCCAACCCAGCGACGAGAACAACGCCGCAGCGGGTTCGTTGTCGGCGGCGGAGCGGCACCACACCTGATCGAGGTCGAGGTGTTCGTGCGCCCACGACGTCACTGCCGACACCGAGGACCCGGCCAGACCGTCACGGCGGCACTCGCTGGCCACCCACACCCCGAGCTCGGCCCGGGACGGGTCGTCGGTGAAGTTGCGGAGTCCGACCTCGCCCGCCACGGCACCACCGACGTCGATCACGAAGTCGACGGAGAGTCCGAGCGACCAGCGCTCCTCACATCGCATGATCCACGACGTCGCGTCGGCGTCGTCCGGCGGGGGGTTCCAGAGGCGGATCGACGGGTCGGCCCAGGCGGCAGCCAGGGCCGGAGCGTCGGCCAGACGCCAGTGACGGAGACCGTCAGGCGGGGTCGGGAGCACCCGGGATTCCCAGACGTCGGAGCACGCCTCCGAGTCGGTACGCAGAACGCATCTGGACAGCATGCCAACCTGCGTCGACTGCCCCGCCCACGTTCTCGGGACGGTCGTCGACGAACAGGAGCGATGCCGGGTCGGCGTCGAGCATCGACGCCACGTGCTCGAACGCGGGGACATCGGGCTTCGCCATGCCGATCCTGGACGAGTTCGCCACGACGGGGAACACGTCGGCGATGCCCATCTCCTCCATGTCGGCCTCCAGCTTCGTCGAGGCATTGGAGAACAGCGCGGTCTTGGTTCCGGCGGCCTTCAGCCCACCGACGATGGTGACGACGTCGTCGTCGATCCGCCAGTTCGAGCGCAACCACAGCGATGCCACGTCGTCGGCGGAGACGCCCTCGTGCTCGGCGGCGAGGGTGGCGCCGATGGCGGCGGCCCAGGCCTCTGCCGTGATCGCGCCGTGCGTCACCTCACGGAAGCCCGGATCGGCGAAGGCGGCAGCGTGGACCGACCCGGCCGGGAGGCCGAGCTCCTGCTCTGCTTCGACGACCTGGTCGTCGAGCCAATGACGGATCACACCGTCCATGTCGAACACCACGACGTCGATCGGGCGCCACGGGCGCGACCCGCGTACCTCGTCGGCGACGGCGGCGAGGATGCCGTTCACGAAGCGCGACGTGTCGTCGGTGCTGCCGTACTGGCCGCCCAACTCGACCGCCTCGGAGAGCGCAGCACCCGTCGGGACGTCGGGCTTGGTCGCGAGTTCGAACGCTCCGATCCGCAGCACACTGCGGTCGGTGACCGCCATGCGGTCCACCGGCCAGCGGCGAGCGTGGCGCGTCAGGATCCGGTCGAGCTCGATCTGGTGATCGGCCACGCCACGAGCGAGCTCGAGCGCGTAGGCGTCCGGGGTGAGGGGCAGCGCCGTGACGATCTCGTCGACGTCGATGCCCTTGGCATGCGATTCGTAGAGCAGTTCGACGGCGCGCTCGCGGGCATCGCGCCGCGTCGCCGCGGTGACGGTGCCGTCCTTGGAGTCCGAACCTTCAGGCACGGGACATGTAATCGCCGGTGCGGGTGTCGATCCTGAGCTTCTCGCCGATCTCGATGAACAGCGGGACCTGGACGAGGTACCCGGTCTCGAGCGTGGCCGGCTTGGTGCCGCCCGACGAACGGTCGCCCTGGAGGCCCGGCTCGGTCTCGGCCACGGTGAGCTCGACCGACGGCGGGAGTTCCACGCCCACGATCTCGTCGCCGTAGAGCATCAGCGTCGCCGTCGAGTTCTCGATGAGGTACTTGGTGGCGTCGCCGAGCGACTCGGGCGCGACGTTCATCTGCTCGAACGTCTCCTGGTCCATGAAGACGTAGTCGGTGCCGTCGCGGTAGAGGTACTGGTACTCGCTGCGGTCGATCTTGGCCTGTTCGACCTTCTCGGCGGCCCGGAACGTCTTGTCGATCACCTGGCCGGTCCGGACGTTCTTGAGGGTCGTGCGCACGAAGGCGCCGCCCTTGCCCGGCTTGACGTGCTGGAACTCGACCACCTGCATCAACCCCTCGGAGAGGTTGAGACACATGCCGTTCTTCAGGTCGTTGGTCGAAGCCATCCCGACATGGTGAAGGCGTCAGGTGGCCAGTTGCAACTCTGCTCAGGCGTACGGGGCGTTGGTGAGCATCCGACAGCCCGTCGCAGTGACCACGACCGAGTCCTCGATGCGCACCCCGCCGTGCTCCGGGAGGTAGACGCCGGGCTCGACGGTGACACAGTGCCCCGGCGCGAGCACCTCGACCGATGTCGACGCCAGCCGCGGCGATTCGTGGATGACGAGACCGATGCCGTGTCCCGTGCCGTGGGCGAAGGCGTCGCCCCAGCCGGCGTCCACGACGACTTCGCGACACGTCTCGTCGATGGTGCGACAACGGATGCCCGCAGCGACCTTCTCGACACCGGCGGCCTGCGAAGCCCGCACGACCTCGTACATCCGCTCCTGGGTGGGGCTCAGGTCCCCGACCGGAAGCGTCCGAGTCATGTCGGAGTGGTAACCGTCGACCGTGGCGCCGAAGTCGACGACCACGAACTCCCCCGCCCCCGACGAGCCGATGACCCGGTCGGTCGGACGTGCATGCGGTTTGGCGCCGTTCGGGCCGCTGGCGATGATCGTGTCGAACGACGGCCCATCGGAGCCGTGATCGGTCATCGCGTCCTCCAACTCCCGCCGGAACGCACGCTCGGTGAGCCCGTCGTGGACGCGGGATGCGACGTCGGCCAGGGCCGCGTCGGCGATGGCGCTGGCGGCGAGGAGTCGGTCGACCTCCCCCTCGTCCTTCACGGCCCGCTGGGTGAGCACGACGGCCTGTGTCGGGACGAGGTGCGCCCACGAGAAGGTGTCGGTCGCCCAGCGCCGCTGCGTGGCCCAGGAGACGTCGTCGGCTTCGAGGCCGATCCGCGTGATCCCCCGCGCCGCGGCAGCGAGCTCACGCTCGGGGTCGTTGGCGATGGCGATCGACGCGACGACCCCGGCGGCCTCGAGTTGCTCGGCTGACTGGGTCCGGTAGCGCCCGTCGGTCACGAGGGTCACGTCGTCCGTGGTCACCAGGAGCACGGCGTTGGAGCCGGTGAACCCCGTGAGATAGCGGATGTTGACCAGGTCGGTGACGACCAGGGCGTCGCACGCCTCGTCGGCGAACCGCTCGCGCAGCCGGCCGATGCGCTGTGCCGTCTCCAACGGCGCCAGCTCATCCACGGTTGATCAGCTCACTCGCCCGTTCGATCGCCACGCGGTAACCGTCGCCCCCGAGGCCGGCGACGACTGCGTCGGCGACCGGTTCGATCACCGACAGGTGCCGCCACGGTTCACGGGTCTTCGGGTCGGACAGGTGGAGTTCGATCACCGGCCCGTCGAACGCTGCGAGGGCATCGTGGATGGCCCAGGCGTAGTGCGTGAACGCCCCGGCGTTGATGACGATCGCTGCGCATCGCTTCCGAGCGTGGTGGATCGCCTCGATCAGGACGCCCTCGTGGTTCGACTGCAGGTGCTCGACGTGCAGGTGATGGGCGACGGCGGCCGACGTGGCGGTCGCCACGTGGTCGTCGAGCGTCGCGCTCCCGTAGATCTCCGGCTGACGCTCGCCGAGGAGGTCGAGGTTGGGGCCGCTGAGCAGCAGGACGGTACCGGTCATCGCACGTCGGCCAGTGCGGCTCGAGCGACGTCGACGTCGACGTCGTTGACGACCTCGACCCCATCGGGGCCGTCGAGTGCGAACGTCAGCCCGTCGACCGCCTTCTTGTCGCGCCCCATGAGCGAGAGGAGTTCGTCGTCGCCGAGACCCTCGGGGAGGTGGATCGGCAGGTCGTAGTGGCCCAGGACCTCGCGATGTTCTCGGACCCGTTCGTCGTCGATGCGTCCGAGCCGAGCAGCGAGGTGTGCCGCGTAGTGCAGCCCGACCGCGACCGCCTCACCGTGTCGGAGGTCGTACGTGCCAGCAGTCTCGATCGCGTGGGCGAGCGTGTGCCCGTAGTTCAGGATCGCCCGCCGGCCGCCCTCACGCTCGTCAGAGGCCACGACCTCGGCCTTGATCTCGATGCAGCGGGCCACCTGCTCGTCGAACTCGAGGGTCTCGAGGTCGTCGCCGCCCGGCAGGAAGCGGTACTTGGCGAGTTCGCCCATGCCGGACCGCCGCTCGCGCGGCGGCAGGGTGTCGAGCGTCGCCAGATCGCAGAGCACGCCCTGGGGCTGCCAGAAGGCACCGACGAGGTTCTTGCCCTCGGGCAGATTCACGCCGGTCTTCCCACCGATGGCTGCGTCGATCATGCCGAGCAACGTCGTGGGGACGTGGATGACACCGACGCCCCGGTGGTAGGTGGCAGCGGCGAACCCGGCCACGTCGGTGACGACGCCGCCGCCGATGGCGATCACGACGTCGGAGCGGGTGAGGCCCCAACCCGCCCAGTTCCGGCACAGCATCTCGATGGTCGAGAGCGACTTCGCCCCCTCGCCGTCGGCGATGGTGAAGACACGGTGGTCGACGCCGGGATCGACGTTCACCCCGATGCCCCGCTGGGTCACCACCGCAGCTCGCTTCGCGCCCGACGGCACCAACGCCGCGACCTCGTCGAGGATGTCTCGTCCCACGACGGCGTCGTACGTCCGTCCGGGCACCGGCACCTCGACGCGGATCATCGGGCATCCTCGGGTCCGGTGATCGCCCGGGCCACCTCGGCGGGCGAACGGTCGTCGACGTCGAGCACTCGATCGGCGACCGACTCGTAGAGCGATCGACGGTCGGCTTCCATACGCACCAGCATGCCTGCCGGATCGTCGTCCAGCAGTGGACGGTGACCGTCGCCGGCGGACCGGACGCGTTCCACCAGCGTCGCCGGGCGGGCCCGCAACCAGACGACCTCGACGTGGTCGGCAGAGAGCAGCAGCCGGTTCTCCTCAGCGAGCACGACGCCGCCGGCGGCAGCGATCACGCTCGGCGTGGTGTCGGCGAGCGCCTCGGTCAGCGCTGCCGTCTCGAGCAGACGGAAGGCGGCTTCTCCATCCGTGCGCCAGATCTCGCGGACCGTGCGGCCGGCCATGGCCTCGACCTGGTCGTCGGAGTCGACCAGGCGACGCCCGAGCGATGCGGCGACGAGTCGCCCCACGGTCGACTTCCCCGTGGCCATGAGGCCGACGAGGACGAGGTGGCGGGGGCGACCCACGACCGTCGAGCGCTTCAGAGCGACGCGACGAAGGCGTCGTGGTTGCGGACGAACTCGTCGAGCGAGTCGCCGCCGAACTTCCGCATCGCTTCCGTTGCGAGGACGAGGGCCGTCATCGTCTCGGCCACGACGCCCATCGCCGGCACGGCGGTGACGTCGGTCCGCTCCTTGAAGGAGACCGTCTCCTGCTTCGTCACCGTGTCGACGGTCTTGAGCACCGGCTTGTTGAGCGAAGCCAGAGGCTTCATCGCCACTCGGGCGACGACGAGTTCACCGGAGGTGATGCCGCCCTCGACGCCACCGGCGAGGGTCGACTCGCGGACGTAGCCGTCCTCGTCCGACCAGGTGATCGGATCGTGCGCCGCGCTCCCCCGTCGCCCGGCGACCTCGAAGCCGTCGCCGACCTCGACGCCCTTGACGGCCTGGATGCTCATGAGGGCCTGCGCCAGGAGTCCGTCGATCTTGCGGTCCCAGTGCACGTGGCTGCCGAGGCCGACGGGCACGCCGTAGGCCAGCACCTCGGCGACGCCACCGAGCGAGTCGCCGTCCTTGGCCGCGTCCTTGATCGCCGTGATCATGGCGTCGGTCGCCGCAGGGTCGAAGCAGCGGACCTCGTTCTCGTCCACGGCGGCGAGATCGCTCGGGCCGGGGCGAGCGGTCGAGTCGGTGCGGGCGTCGCCGATCTGCACGATGTGGCTCACGACGTCGACGCCGATGTGCGAGAGCAGTGCCTTGGCGACCGTACCGGCGGCGACTCGCGCCGCGGTCTCTCGCGCCGAAGCCCGTTCGAGCACGTCACGAGCGTCGTCGAATCCGTACTTCTGCATCCCCGCCAGGTCGGCATGACCGGGACGCGGCTGGGTCTCGGGGTTCTGTGTCTTCCCCGGCGCGGGCGACATCTCCTCGTGCCACTTGTCGCTGCGCTTCCACTCGCTGTTCGCGATCTCGATGGCCACCGGCGAGCCGAGCGTCCGCCCGTGGCGCACCCCGCCGATCAGCGTGAGTTCGTCCTGTTCGAAACGCATGCGTGGCCCACGGCCATAGCCGAGACGCCGACGGGCGAGCTCGCCCTGGATCTCTTCGACGGTGATCGGGAGCCCCGCAGGTAGACCCTCGACGATGACGACGAGACCCTGTCCATGCGATTCACCGGCGGTGAGGTAGCGCAACATCGGGGCGAGCGTAGAGCCGCGACCGAACGGGGCGCGAACGCGATCAGCTCAACTCGGGCGCCCAGAGGACCACGACGAGGCAACCGATCGCCAGCGACGGCCCGTACGGGAAGACCGCTTTCGCCGAGCGACGGGCCAGTGCATAGGTGAGACCGAACACCGCTCCGAGCAGCGATCCGATGCCGAAGGCCAGGATGATGCCCCGGAGCACGTACAGGTACTGCTCGACGAGCGACCCGCCGTCCCACGACGCCCAGCCCACGTGGAAGCCCATCAGCCATGCCAGCTTCACGTCACCCCAACCCATTCCCCGGGGATAGGCGATGTGGGCCAGGAACAGCATCGTCGCGTAGGTCAGGCCCCCGACGACGGCCGCCACGGCCAGTTCCCATTCGCCGCGGACCAGCGAGGTCGCGACGAGCAGCGCCAGACCGATCGCCATCGACGGGAAGTTGACCCGATCGGGGATCCGGTAGACGCGGAGGTCCACGGCCGACAGGGTCACCAGCGCTGCCACGAGGAACAGCACGGGGATGATCGGCCAACCGGTACCGACACGGTGGACGGCCAGGGCGAACAGCCCTGCGGTGACGACCTCCGTCGCCGGGAACCACCAACGCCACCACGTGCGCGGCCGGACCAGCGCGAGGAACGGAACCGGGTCCGGTAGCTCCGGGACGGCTTCGAGTTCGTCGAGGAGCGCCGGATCGGCGTCGTCGGGCAGATCGCCCGGATCGGTGATGACGTAGCCCGGCTCGCGCACCACCAGCCGGTTCAGGTACGAGCCGACCGGGAGGCCGACCAGACCGGCCAGGATCGGAGCGACGTCCACGGCGGGTCACCCTAGGAGGGCGACCCTCAGTTCTTGGTGGACGACAGGAACTTCAGGAGGAGGTTCCGGTTGATCTCCTCGTCGCCATCAGGCGCTGCGGCGGGACGAGGGGCGTCTTCGGCCCGCTCGGCTGCCTCTTCGGCGGTGGCTTCGATCGCCGCAGCGGCCTTCGGGCTGAGATTGGTCAGCTGGGCCAGGAAGTCGTCCGCAGACTCGACCTCGTCGCCGTTCGTCGCCGCCTGCTCGTTGTCGAACTCCTCGGCGATCTCGCGTGCCCGATCGATCTCCTCGGGCTCGGCCTCGTCGTCCTGCCCGGCGATCTCGTCGTCGAACACCGTCTCCGTGACGGATTCGACATCCGATTCGATGTCGGGTTCGGACGAACGAGCGACGAACCCCGCCAGGTTCGAACTCAGCGACGCGACCTCGTCCTGGGACAGGTCGTGGTCGACGAGCTTCGGTTCGTCGTAGCCGTTGTAGCTGCTGTAGCCGTCGTCACGGTCGTCATCGGCGGAACCACCGGAGGCGGCATCCGCCGTCGCACCAGGAGCCGCCACCTCGTCGGCCGGCAACTCGTCGGTCAGCTCGATGAGCGAGTCCTCGACGAGGTCACGCACACGACGACAGGTGTCGAGTTCTCCGAGCTCGAGACGCTGGCCGAGGCCGGCCACGGACGTACCGGCACCGACAGCAACGAGCGAGCGCCACTGGTCAGCGCTGACGGTCACCGAGTCGCTCTGGATCTCTCGTGCCAGTCGAACGCCCAGCAGCATCGACGGAACGACCGTCTCGATCTCGCGCCACTCCTGCAGGAGCGTCTCGGCACGTTCGAGGGCGGCGTCGACGTCGACCGGGTCGGCGGCCTCCTCAGGCCTCGTGTCGGTCTCGAAGACGAAGTCGCCGGACGTGAACCGCAGCAGGTCGAAGAGAGTGGCGTCGATGTCGCCGGTCGATTCGTGATCGGAGCGAGCGCCGATGATCGAGCCCGCGCCCATCCACACCTTTCCCGATCCCCGGTCGCCGTCGAGGGCCAACAGGCCCGTCTTGCCGGTGTTCGACAGCAGTCGGAGAACCTCCGGCACGCTGAATGTCTCCAGTGTCCCTTGTAGGGCCACGGTCGCACCTCCCGGGGCGGTTTGGTTGGCTTCTCCTCCACTATCGGCACCCACTCCGGACTTCTGAAACGAAATCTCGGAAGAGACAGAAGACCAGGCGGACCAGGAGATCACGACAGCGATCGGCGGGCTGCAGCGGTCATCACGTCGATCGGTGCGTCCACGCCGGTCCATCGCCGAAAGGCCCGCCCGGCCTGGTGGACGAGCATCCCGAGGCCACCCACGGTCCGGCGCTCGGCGGTCGCAGCCGCCCCCAGGAGTGGCGTGATCTCCGGGTGGTAGACGAGGTCGGCGATCACACAGCCAGCAGGCGTCGCAGCAGGATCGAAGGGCATCGCGTCGTCGTCGCCCATGCCGACCGGCGTCGCGTTCACCACCAGATCGGCCGACGCGAGGGCGGTCCCGTCGTCGACGACGCCGAGCGCACCGGCCAACGATGCCGCGACCGCCGCTCGTTCGGGGCGTCGGTTGGCCACGGCGATCCGTTCTGCACCAGCGCCGGCCAACGACCGGACCACGGCGCGGGCGGCGCCGCCGGCGCCGAACACCACGCAGCGCATGCCCGAGGGGTCGATGCCCTGGTCGTGTCGGAGCGAGTCGACGAATCCACCACCATCGGTGTTGTCGCCGACGAGATGCTCACCGTCGCGGAACACACAGTTGACGGCCCCCAGCGCCGTGGCATCGTCGGTGAGACGCTCGAGCGCAGCAGCGACGGCGGTCTTGTGCGGCATCGTGACCGACAGACCCTCGATGCCCAGTGCGTGCATGCCCGCGAGCGCCGCCGGCACCGTGCCCGGTGCCACGGGGAGGGCCAGATAGGTCCAGTCGATCCCGACCGCGGCGAACGCCGCGTTGTGGATCACCGGTGAGCGGGAATGTCGCACCGGCCAGCCGATCACCCCGGCGAGACGGGTGTCCCCCGTCGGGGACGGCACCTCGGTCATCGTGTCAACCGCAGCCGAGGTCGAGGCGGATGCACTCCTGCTTCGCCGCGAGGAACTCGGAGTTCGTCTCCGCGAAGGTGTGATGCCCCTGGGCATCGGCGAGCACGTAGTAGAGCCAGTCGCCCGGCTCCGGGTTCAGTGCGGCCTCGAGCGAGGCCCGACCGGCGGCCGCGATCGGCGTCGGCGGGAGACCCTGGACGCGGCGGGTGTTGTACGGCGAGTCCGAGCTGAAGTCGATGTCGTCGCGGCTGCGGCCGGCGAGTTCGGCCTCGTAACGGTTTGTGGCGTCGATCCCCAGCGGGATGCCCTGCGCCAGCCGGTTGTGGATCACCCGCGAGATCTTGGTCCGGTCCTCCGGGACACGGGCCTCCTCCTCGATCAGCGAGCCGATGATGACCGCTTCGTAGGGGGTGATCCCGAGCGCCGCGGCCTTGGTCTCGACCTCGAGGGCGAGCAGGGTCTCGTCGAGTTGCGTGACCATCCGTCGGATGAAGCTGCGCTCGTCGGTCTCCTCCTCGACGTCGTAGGTCTCCGGGAAGAGCATCCCTTCCATCGACGGCTGGTCGGCCGTCTGGAACTGCGACCGGATCTCGCCCGAGTCGAGTGCTGCGGCCAGCGCGTCGGCGTTCCAACGCGCCAACCCCTTCTCGGGATCGGCGAGTCGGGGCACGATCTCGGCGACGGTGAGCCCTTCGGGCACGGTGACGAACACATTCTCGGGCGGGCGAGGGCCGGCGTCGAGCACGGCGACGGCCTCGTCGAACGACGAGTTCTCCTGGAACAGGTAGAGCCCGGCCTGGAACGGCCCCTTGTCGCCCAGGCGGGTCCAGTAGTTCCAGACCATGGACGAGGTGATGATGCCGTTGTCCTCGAGCGTCACCCCGATGTCCTCGGTGGTCGACCCGGCGACGACCTCGACCTCGACCTCGGCGCCGGGAGCGCCCGCAGGGTCGATCTGGCGCTGGACCCAGACGTAGAGACCACCAGCGGCGAGCACGAGGACCGCCAGCACGACGCCGACGCCCAACAGGAGCCGGCGGCGGCCGCTCATCGGTGTCCCGATCTCGGCCCACTCACCACCTTCGGCGTCGGTCTCCTCGAGCCACTCCTCGTAGCGTTGTTCGCCGTCGGGGCTGTCGGTCGGGGCGACCCAACCCTCCTGCCCGGACAGGGTCGCATCGGTGGCCCAGGGGGCGGTGCCTTCGTCGGCCCAGTCCTCCGACCAGTCTTCGTCGTCCATCCAGTCGTCGTCGCTCACGAGTTCTCCATGTCGGGGGATGCTGCCCGCACCTGTTCCTGTTGCGCGTCGAGCCAGCCCTGCAGGATGACCGATGCCGCGACCATGTCGACGACCTTCCGGCGGGCCGGGCCCTTCAGGTTCTGCTCGCGAAGGGACTGCTCGGCGGTGACGGTCGACAAGCGCTCGTCCCAGGTCTCGACCGGGACGTCGAGCGCGGACGCCAGGACCTCGATCTCGTCGAGCGCGCGCTGCGCGGCCGGCCCGACCGATCCGTCGAGCGACAGCGGGAGCCCGACGACGACCACGGTCGCCCCGGCCTCGTCGACCAGTTCACCGATCCGCCGGTGATCTCGCGCCTTGTCGCCGGAGCGCTGCACGACCTCGTAGGGCGTGGCGAGCGTCGACGCGCTCAGCGCGACGCCGATGCGTTTCGACCCGAGGTCGATGCCGAGGGCACGTGTCGACACGTCAGCCCTGGGTCGCGGCGCGGATGGCATCGAGCGCCGGGCCGACGCCGTCGGCGTTCTTCCCGCCGGCCATGACCAGGCGCGGGTCGTTGGGTCCGCCGCCCTGGATCAGCTTCTTCGCGTCGCCGAGGAGGTCGCCGGCGTGGACGCCGGACTCCTCGGTGGTCGCGGCGACGAGCGCGGCGCCGCCGCCTTCCGGAGCGCCACCGAGCACGACGACACCGAGGTCGGGGTGATCGCGCAGCGACACGGCCATCTCGCGGAGGTCGTTGCGGTCGACGCCGTCGACCCGAGCGACGAGCACGCCGTCGACGGCCTGACTCGCGAGGTCGGCGGCCCGGCTCCCGGACAACTCCTTCCGGAGTGCCTTCACCTCGTCCTGCGCCTCCTTCGCCTGGGCGCGGAGGCGCTGCACGCCGTCGGCCAGGTCGCTCAGCGGCACGCCGGCGGTCTCGGCGAGGGATGCGAGTTCGCGCTCACGCTCGCGCAGTCGCTCGACCGGGCCGGTGCCGGCGATCGCAGTGATGCGCCGGAGGTTCGAGCCGACCGACTCCTCGGCGATGATCTTGACCGGGCCGATGTCGCCCAGACGTCCGACGTGGGTGCCACCACAGAGTTCGATCGAGTGTTCGCCGGCCTCGAGGACCCGGACGATGTCGCCGTACTTGTCACCGAAGAACGCGACTGCACCCTTCTCGCGGGCCTCGTCCATGGTCGTCTCGTAGTGACGGGCCTCGGCGTTGGCCAGGATCTCGTGGTTCGCGAGGTCCTCGATGGCGACGATCTCGTCGTCGGTGAGCGCCTGGAAGTGACTGAAGTCGAATCGGAGACGATCGGGCAGGACCAGCGAACCCTGCTGCTTGACGTGGTCGCCCAGCACCTCGCGGAGTGCCCAGTGGAGGATGTGCGTCGCCGTGTGGTGACGCTTGATCGAGTCGCGGCGCTCCGTGTCGATGCTGGCCGTGACCTCGGTTCCGAGGTCGAAGGACCCCTCGGTGACCCGAGCGACGTGGCGGTGCAGGCCGGGAAGGGCGTAGACGGTGTCGACGACCTCGGCGCGAGCGCCGTCGGTGGTGAGCACGCCGGTGTCCCCGATCTGGCCACCGGACTCGGCGTAGAACGGGGTGTGCTGCAGGAAGATCGAGACGGTGCCGTCGTCCTCGCCCGAGGGCACGACGCCGACAACGGTGGTGGTCACCGAGTCGAGATCGCGACCGACGAACTCGGTGGGTCCCGAGGTGTTCAGGATGTCCCGGAAGGCATCGACCTCTTCACCCACCGCGACCGATCCGCCCTTCGCCGCGGCCTTCGCTCGGGCCCGCTGGTCGGCCATCGCCGCGTCGAACCCGTCGACGTCGAGATCCACACCGCGCTCGGAGAGGATCTCCTGGGTGACCTCGAGCGGGAAGCCATAGGTGTCGTGCAACTGGAAGGCGACGCCACCGTCGAGAACGGGACGGGTCTCCCCCTCCGGTTCGAGGTGTTCGAGGGCGTCATCGAGCATCGACGACCCGGTCTTGAGTGTCTGCCGGAAGCGTTCTTCCTCCCGGCTCACGATCGTGAGCACGCCGTCGGCGTTGGCCGCCAGGTCGGGATAGGCCTCGCCCATGAGGTCGACACAGGTCTCGATCATGGGCGGGAGGACCGGCTTCTCGACGCCGAGCAGGTACGAGAAGTAGACGGCTCGACGCAGCACACGACGCAGGACGTAGCCCCGCTCCTCGTTCGAGGGCATCACGCCGTCGGACACCAGGAACGCCACCGTGCGGGTGTGGTCGGCGATGAGGCGGAGCGCGACGTCGGCGAGGCGGTCGTTGCCGAACTGCTTGCCGGTGACCTCCTGCGCACGGTCGGTCAGGACGCTGAGGGTGTCGGCCGCATAGAGGCTCGGACTGTCGGCGAGGACGCCGAGGATCCGTTCGAGCCCGGCACCGGTGTCGATGCCGGGATCGGGGAGGTCGGTGAGCTCGCGGTCGGCGCCCCGGAAGTACTGGGGGAACACGAGGTTCCAGATCTCGACGTAGCGCTCCTCGGCTGCAGGGTTCGCCGGGCCGCCCTCGGGGCCGAGGTCCGGTCCGAAGTCCCAGAACAGTTCGGACGACGGACCACACGGGCCGATGTCGCCCATCTCCCAGAAGTTGTCCTTGTCGAGCCGCTGGATGCGGTCGCGGGGCACGCCCACGCCGTCGGCCCAGATCTCCTCGGCCTCGTCGTCGGAGATGTGCACCGTGACCCAGAGGCGATCGCCGTCGAGGCCGAGCTCTTCGGTCAGGAACTCCCACGACCACGGGATCGCCTCGGCCTTGAAGTAGTCACCGAAGCTGAAGTTGCCCAGCATCTCGAAGAAGCTCAGGTGGCGCATCGACCGACCGATGGCGTCGAGGTCGTTGTGCTTGCCGCCGGCGCGTACGCACTTCTGCACCGTGACTGCACGCTTGGGCGAGAACGGGACCTCTTCCTCGCCGAGGTAGTACGGGACGAACTGCATCATCCCGGAGTTGTTGAACATCGGCGCCGAGGGGTGATGCGGGATCAGCCCGGCCGAAGGGACCTCGGTGTGGGCGCGAGCGGTGAAGAACTCGGTCCAGATGCGTCGGAGTTCGTCAGCTCTCACGAGGAGCGATCCTACTGATGCGACCGCGGACTTCTGCCTCGAAACCGTGCTCGGACGGCTCGTAGTAGGTCCGGTCGGACACCTCGTCGGGCAGGTACTGCTGCTCGACCCATCCCCGAGGGTCGTCGTGCGGGTAGCGGTAGCCCTTTCCGTGACCCAGCGCCGCGGCGCCTTGGTAGTGGCCGTCGCGGAGGTGAGCGGGCACCTCGCCGGCCGGGCGGTCCCGCACGTCGGATTGGGCGGCCCACCAGCCGAGCGCGCTGCGGTTCGACTTCGGCGCCGTCGCGAGGTGGACCACTGCCTGCGCCAGGTTGAGACCGGCCTCGGGGAAGCCGACGAAGTCCACCGCGTGGGCGGCGGCGTTGGCCACGACCAGGCTCATGGGGTCGGCCATGCCCACGTCCTCGGACGCCAGGATCACCAGACGGCGGGCGATGAACCGTGCGTCCTCCCCCGCCTCGACCATCCGGGCGAGCCAGTACAGGCCGGCGTCCGCATCACCGCCGCGGATCGACTTGATGAAGGCCGAGATCACGTCGTAGTGGTCGTCGACGCCGTACCGCAGCGCGTTCGTGCCGAGTGCCGCCTCGGCGTCGTCGAGTCGCACCTCGTCACGGCCACCGCCCTTGGCGAGCGCGACCGCCACTTCGAGAGCGGTGAGTGCTTGCCGCCCATCGCCGTTGGCTCGTTCGGCCAGGTGGACGAGGGCCTCGTCGGTGGCGGTGGCGCCCTCGGCGCCGAGGCCCCGTCGCAGCAGGTCGTGGAGCGCGTCCGTGCTCAGCAGTTCGAGGCGGAACAGGGTCGATCGCGACCGCAGCGGGGCGTTGACCTCGAAGTAGGGGTTCTCGGTGGTCGCGCCCACGAGGACGACGAGGCCGTCCTCGACCGCTGGCAACAGCGCGTCCTGCTGGGCCTTGTTGAACCGGTGGATCTCGTCGAGGAAGAGGATCGTGCCTCTCCCCTGCTCGCCGAGCCGCTGCTTGGCGGTCGCGATGGTCTCGCGCACGTCCTTGACCGTCGCGGTCACGGCCGACAACTGCACGAACACCTTCTCGGTGTGGGCTGCGACCGCGCGCGCCAGCGTGGTCTTGCCGGTGCCAGGAGGACCCCAGAACAGCGCGCTCGACAGCCGATCGGTCTCCACGAGCGTCCGCAGCGGCTTCCCGGGGCCGAGCAGGTGCTCCTGGCCGACGATGTCGTCGAGCGAGGCGGGCCGAAGGCGTGCGGCGAGCGGTTGGCGCGACTCGAGTCGCTGGTTCGCCGCGGCAGCGAAGAGGTCGTCTCCGGGCGGAGGCGTCACGGCATGCTCGGCGTCGGCAGCACGGCGGGACCGTCGGGCAGGTGGTCGGCGGGCACCCAGGTGGTGAGGAAGGTGTCGGCCAAGGTGGTCGCGTAGCGGTACGGGTCGACCTTGGACGAACGGGCGCCCTCGATCCGTTCGCCGATCAGGCGGTCGGCCCGAGCCGCGATCTCTGCGTCGGTCAACCCGCGGGGCGCCAGCGCCTCGAGCGTCGGTCCGGCCGTCGTCACCGTGTCCGGCAGTGCCACGATCCCACGCCGACGTAGGACGTCGAGGCCGGCCTCGGCGTACGGGGCGTCCGACGACGGCACCACCACGGCGGCGCTGATCCGCTCGGCCGTCTCGCGGTCGATCGTTCCGACGGCGCCACCCAGCACGGCGGCGTCGACCGCGAGGTCGAGCGCTTCGTCCGTCCGGTGGAGTTCGAGTCCGAGTTGCGTCACGAACAGTTCGCCGTGGTCGGCGCGGGTCGCCTCGACCGCGTCGATGTCCAGGCCCGACCCCGATGCGATCGCTCCGCTGGCAGTCGACACGCCAGCGAGGTGTCCACCGCGCTCGACCACCAGACGTGCGACCTCGGCACCGAGATCGTCGAAGCCGTGGACCACGATGCGTCGACCTTCGAGCCCACGGAACCATGCCGCCATGGCGGCGACGATGCCCCGAGCCACCGAACTCCGCTCGTCGGCGAGCGCGAACCGGCCAGCCTCGGCCATGGGTGCGACCTCGTCACGCAGCCGATCGAACGTCTCGGCCTCGGTGTCGATGAGCCGAGGACGGATCGTGGCCGCGGCACCGGCGACCCGCTCCTCGAAGATCGCCGCGCGATACGTCGCCGCTCGAGCGAGCACCGCGCCGTGTTCGGCGGTCACACCCTCTCGCAGGTAGGTCCGGCCGACAGCGGCGCCGGCGACGTCGGGATCGAGGTCGAACACGATCTCGCCGTCGACCGAGGTCAGGTGGTGTACGAGCACCACACGACCCTAACGGCGTCCGATCGCGGTCCACGGGCGATCACGTGTGACCGGCCGTGCCCGAGAAGACGTGATGGACTGTCGGTGCCATGACCGATCCCTCCGACGCCCCCGATGACCCATCGCTGCCCAGCGATCGACTCGATCCCGACACCGCGGGCGAGATCATCCGACGTGCGACCGAGTTGGATCTGGCGCGCGCTCGCGACGAGTCCGGGGTACCGCGACATGCCCTCGAGGCGGCGGCCGACGAAGTCGGCATCTCACCGGCATCGGTGCGACGAGCGATGGCCGAACACGACGCCGGCACCCTCCGCCGGGAGGAGTCGCGTCACAGCCTGCTCGGACCCGCCCGGGCTCGCGCCGTCCGGACCGTGGATCTGCCGGTGGCCATCGCACAGAAGCACGTGAGCACGTGGTTGAAGGTCCAGTTGCTCGAGGTGCATCGACGTACCGGTGACGAACTCGAGTGGCGCCGTCGCGAGGACCTGGGCGCCAAGTTGCGCCGGAAGGTGAACCTGGCCAAGCGCATCCGCCTCGGCAACGTCGACGCCGTGATCGCGTCGGTGGTCGACGACGGCAACGGTCGGTCGATCGTCCGTCTCGAAGCAGACCTGGAGCACACGCGTGCCGGACTCAAGATCGGTGTGGTGGGTGTCCCCACTGCGATCGGTCCGGCCTTGGGCGGCGCGGCAGCGATCGTCCTCGGCGATCCCCTCCTCCTCGCCGCAGGCATTCCGTTCGGCATGGTGCTGGGAGCAGCCGGCATCGTCGTCGCCCGACGGACGCTGGGAACCGAGTTGGCCGAGGCCCAGCGGGTGATCGACCTCTACCTCGACGAACTCGATCGCGGGAAGTGACTACTCGGCGCGGGGCAGCACCCGGAGCCCGAGCTCGTCGAGGATGCGGGGCTCGAGGTCGTCGGGAGCATCGGTCAACGGGTCGGCGCCCTTCTGGGTCTTCGGGAACGCGATGACCTCGCGGATGTTCTCCTCGCCGGCCATGAGCGCGACCAGGCGGTCGGTACCGAAGGCGAAGCCGGCGTGGGGCGGCGGTCCGTACTCGAACGCGGTGAGGAGGAAGCCGAACTTCTCCATCGCCTCGTCCTTCTCGATGCCCAGTGCGTCGAACACGCGCTGCTGGATGTCGGGACGGTGGATCCGCACGCTGCCCGAACCCAGTTCCCAGCCGTTGCAGGTGAGGTCGTAGGCCACGCTGCGGACCTTGATCGGGTCCGACTCGATCAGCCCGGCCTCCAGGTCCTCGGCGTTGGGCATGGTGAACGGGTGGTGCATCGCCTGCGGGCGACCGTCGGGTCCGAGCTCGTCGTCGAACATCGGGAAGTCTGTGACCCACAGGAAGTGGAGCCCACCTTCGGTGACCGGCGGTCGGCCGAGCTCGTTGCGGAGCAGACCGAGGATGTGGCGCACGGTCGGGCGCTCGTCAGCCACCAGGAAGACCATGTCGCCGACCTCGGCGTCGAGAGCGTCGATCGTCGCCGTGGCCTCGGTTGCGCTGAGGAACTTGGCCACACCGGCGTCGAGGGCCGGGCCGTTCTCGCCGTCCACGACGCGCATCCACGCCAGACCCTTGGCGCCCCACAGCTTGGCCTGGTCGACGAGTCCGTCGATCTCCTTGCGGGTGAGCGACGTGCCCCCTTCGAGGCGGATGCCCTTCACGCAGGACGCCTTGAAGACGTTGGCCTCGGTCTCGGCGAAGACGTCGGTCAACTCGACCAACTCCATTCCGAAACGGATGTCGGGCTTGTCGGAGCCGTAGCGCTCCATCGCCTCTTCCCACGTCATGCGCGGGATGTCGGGGATGTCGTCGCCCATGACGTCCTTCACCGCTGCCGCGACCGAGTCGGTCACGAAGCTCAGGATCTCCTCCTGGCCGACGAAGCTGCACTCCATGTCGAGCTGGGTGAACTCGAACTGGCGGTCGGCACGCAGGTCCTCGTCGCGGAGACAACGGGCGATCTGGAAGTAGCGATCGACGCCACCGACCATGCACAGCTGCTTGTAGATCTGCGGTGACTGCGGCAGGGCGTAGAACTTGCCCGGGCTCTGACGCGACGGCACGACGAAGTCGCGAGCACCCTCGGGCGTCGATGCGATCAGCAGTGGCGTCTCGACCTCGACGAAGCCGTTGTCGACGAAGGCCCGTCGGATCGCGGCATTGGTCGCGCTGCGCACCTGCAGGTTGCGCTGCAGACGAGCGCGGCGCAGGTCGATGTAGCGGTGACGCAGACGGATGGTCTCGTCGACCTCGGTGCGGTCGTCGATCGGGAACGGCGAGGGCTTGGACTTCGACAGCACCTCGACGGTGGCGTCCTGGATCTCGATCTCGCCGGTGGGCAGCTTGGCGTTGATCGTCCCCTCGATGCGGGGCTTCACGGTGCCGGTGATGCGCAACACGTACTCGCCGCGCAGGTCGTGGGCGTTGGAGACGACGCACTGGACCAGACCGCTGCGGTCGCGCAGGTCGATGAACGCCAGGTGCTCACCGTGCTCGCGGCGGTTCTCGACCCACCCCGTCACCGAGACCTGCTGGCTGACGTGGTCGGCACGCAGTTCGCCACACCAGTGGGTACGGAGGCCGACGGCGGGTCCCCAGTTGCTCGGAGAAGGGTTCATCTGGCTGGTCATGTCGTTGCTTCCGTGTCGAGGAGAGTGCGAAGTGCGCCCACGAGATCGTCGCGGGCGATGGTCTGTTGGACGGCCCGGTCGTCCGAACCCCGGGCGCGCAGGTCGCGGAGCGTGACCGTGCCTGCGGCAGCCTCGTCAGCGCCGACGATGACGGCGGCGCGGGCGCCCGAGCGGTTGGCGCCCTTCATCTGTGCCTTCATCGAGCGGCCGTCGAATCCCCGGTCGGCCGAGAAGTCGGCGTCACGCAGCAGTTCGGTGATGGAGCGGGCCTGACGGCCGTCGGTGACGTCGACGACGTAGACGTCGAGATCGGATGGCGGCGTCGGGAACGCCCCCTCGGCGTCGAGGTGCAGCAGCACCCGTTCGATGCCGGAGCCGAAGCCGATGCCCGGGGTCTCCGGGCCTCCGAGCGCCTCGGCGAGGCCGTTGTAGCGGCCACCGCCGATGATCGTCGACTGCGCCGAGTCGAGCGCCTGGCTCTGGAACTCGAAGAGCGTGTGCGTGTAGTAGTCGAGCCCGCGGACGAGGCGTGGTTGGACGGTGTGGGCGATGCCGAGGGCGTCGAGCCCTTCGGTCACACGGGCGAACCGTTCGGCCGACTCGGCGGACAAGACGTCGGTGACCTTCGGCGCGTCCTTCGTGGCCTGCATGGTCTGGCGGCGCTTCGAGTCGAGCACCCGCAGTGGGTTGCGGTCGATCTTGTCCTGGTCTTCCTCGGCCAGGTCGCCCCGCACTCCGGCGAGGAACTCGCGCAGTGCAGCGTCGTAGGCCGAGCGGTCCTCGCTGCTGCCCATCGAGTTGACGTCGAGCGAGTACTCCCGTGCCCCGAGCGCCTTCAGGTAGCGGTCGGCGAGGGCGATGACCTCGACGTCGATGTCGGGATCGTCGACACCCAGCGCCTCGATGCCCACCTGGTGGTGCTGGCGGAACCGGCCCTTCTGGGGCTTCTCGTACCGGAATGCCGGCGTGACGTACCAGGCCTTCCAGGGGACGATCGGGCGATGCTCGACGAAGGCACGCACGACGCTCGCCGTGCCCTCGGGACGGAGCGCGATCCGTCGACCGCCCTTGTCCTCGAAGTCGTACATCTCCTTGGTGACGACGTCGGTGCCCTCGCCCATGCGCAGGAACACGCCGAGGTCCTCGAACATCGGCGTGTGCACCATGCCGTAGCCGTACTGACCAGCCACCCGAGCGAACGTGGCGAGCAGCGCCGTCCAGCGTGCCGACTCTGGAGCGAGCACGTCGTGGGTGCCGATCGGGGCGGTGAAAGCAGGAGAGGACAAGGTCGGCGAGGCTAGCGGCGTGTGTCACACGGGCAGGAGTTCGTATCCGCGAGTGCGAAACTCCACGGAGTGATCGAGGGGACCGAGGTGGGCACCGACGTGCCGAGGGAGAAGGGCGGCTGGGGTTCCCTGTCGTCCGAGCACAAGTTCCTGCTCGGGATCCTGGGCTTCACGGCGTTCTTCGACGGGTTCGATCGCGGGATCATCCAGGTCGCACTCCCCCAGATCCGTGAGACGTTCGACCTGTCCCAGAGCCAGATGTCGCTGTGGCTGATGGTGATCTACATCGGCGCGCTGCCGGCGGTGTTCGTCACTCGCCTCGCCGACAAGATCGGCCGCAAGCAACTGCTCTTGTTCTCGGTGATCGGCTACATGGTGGCCACCGCAGCCACCGCACTCGCACCGTCGATCCTGTGGTTCGTGGCCGCCCAGTTCGTGGCGCGCCTGTTCCTCAACGCCGAGCACGCCCTCGTCCTGACGCTCGCCGCGGAAGAACTCCCCGCTCGGGCACGAGGGTTCGGGTTCGGGTACCTGGCGATGCAGTTGGCTCTCGGCTTCGGTACCGGCTCGCTCATCTACGGCGGCGTGTTCGAACCCAACGGCATCGGTTGGCAGTGGATGTACGTCCTGTCGCTCCCGCCTTTGCTGATGATCGGCTGGCTGCGGCGGCGACTTCCCGAGTCACGACGCTTCGAGGAGGCTCGCGACTCGGGCCAGCTCGCCGCGAACTGGCGCGAGATCTTCAACGGCGAGACCAAGAAGTGGCTGATCCTGCTGTGCTCGACCGCCTTCCTGCTCGAGCTCGCCACCCACGCCGGCGTGTTCACCGTCGACTTCCTGCAGGAGGACCGTGGCCTGTCGTCGACGGCCTCGAACCTGATGCTGGTCCTGGCCGGCATCCCCGGGATCCCGGTGATGATCATCGCCGGCAACCTGTCCGACCGGTACGGACGTCGGATCGTGGGCTGCACCTTCGCCGTCGTGAGCGGATTCGGTGCCGTCGGCTTCTTCTGGCTGCCGGGGGGCATCCCGGTCCTCTATGTCTGCATGACGGTCATGCTCGCCGGCCAGTTGGGCGCCGGACCCGTGCTCGCCACCTATGCAGCCGAGCTCTTCCCCACCGCGCTCCGGGGCCAAGCCGGGTCGTGGGGCAAGATCGCCGCCGTGGCCGGCCAAGCGGCCTCGTTCGGCATCGGTGGCGTGCTCATCACCGTGCTCGGCGGGCTGCCCGGGGCCGCCACCGCGCTCATGGCCGGGCCGATCATCGCCGTCGTCATCTTCGCCACCATGTTCCCCGACACCCACGGGCGCGAGCTCGAGGAGACGAGCGGCTCGAGCCCCCTCGACCTCGGCACCGTCGTCGCCGGCGAGGTGCCGGCGCCCACCCCGACCGACTGACCCTGCCGGGCCGGCAGTTCAGCCGCCGGTTCGGCGGCGGCGAGCCTTGTCGAGCTTCGCCTTCCGTTCCGGCGTCGGCTCCCCAGTGGCGATCGCACGGACCGCGTCGACGTCATCCGCGTGGACCAGCAGGACGAACGGCTGGGTCGCAGCGTGGAGGAACTCGACGCCGGCGTCGCTGGTCAACAGCTCGGCCTGGACGCCTTCGGCCCGACATCGGGCCAACAGCGTGTGAGCGGCGAAGCGATCCGTCCCGCATTCGATCCGGACCAGGTCGTCATCAGCCACACCCGGACTCTAGGGACCGTCAGTCCCCGTTCACGGACCAGTGCCAGGGCTCGCTCGGCAGGTTATGGAAGCCGTAGCCAGGGGCGTGTTCTTCCAGCCACTGGAAGGCCGGCGACGAGTGGCTGCCGATGCTCGCACCGCCGTGGGTGAAGTCGATCGCCAGACCGAGTTCGTGCATCGAGGTACCCGGCTTCGCCGTGGGCGGCGAGCACGCCGACGGAGAGCGGCCGTACACGGCCTCCGAGTCGCTCACCCCGTCACCACCGCAGTGTTGGCGGCGCAACGACACCTGCTGCTCGGTCGTGCGGTGACCCCACCCACCCAGCTCCATGCCATCCCGCTCGGCATCGGCCAACAACCCACGCATGGCCGGCGCGATGTCGGCGTGCACGCGGAAACCACCGACGTCGACGAGAGGGACCCCGGCGCCACGGCCGACCCTGGCCAGCAGTGCATCGGTCTCGCGGCGGACGGCCATCGCAGCGTCGGCCTCGACCGCGCCGAGCGAGTCGATCGCCTCTTCCGTGGCCGCGAGGTCGGCAGCGATCCGCTCGGCCAGTTCGATCTGTTCGATCCGAGCGCGGTGCAGTTGGTCGAGCGCCGATGCGGCGTCCTCGGCGATCGATTCCGCCTTCCGCGCCTTCTGATCCGCGGCGACACGGAGACGACGCAACGCCGCTTCGGCCTCGGCCAGTTCGTCGGCGACCGCCAGGTCGCGGTCCGACTTCGCTCGCAACATCACGTCGGCCTTGGCCGCGGCGTCGAAGTCACGCTCGACGAGGACGGCGAGCCCCTCCATCTGGCGGGGTCGGATGAAGGCTTCGACGGCGATCGCTCGCATGAGGTCCTCGAGATCGGCCAACTCCGCCGCCTTCTCCTCCTCGACAGCCCGAGCGGCGCCGGCGGCGACGTTGGCCTCGACCAGTTGGTCCTGGGCTTCGGCGACCACGGCCTCCTGCGCTGCGACCCAGGCCTCGACCTCGGCCAGGCGCGCCTGGACCTGGACCGCAGAGGCGCCCAGCAGGTCGACCGCCATCGCCTTCTCGGCTTGGAGACGGCGAGCCTCGGCCAGACGTTCGTATGGATTGTCAGGCATCGGAGCGTCGGCCTCCTGCGCTCCCGCCGGGACGGCGACCGCGACGAAGACCAGCAGGACGAGGGCAGCCCGAGTGAACGGGCGGATGTGAGAGGACATGGGTACGACGAAGAGTTCGGGTCCAGCGGGCGCCCGTCAGCCCTCTGCACGTGGGAAGATCCGCGGGGCACGCTACCCCGGTCACGCCTGGTGATCGGCGTGCGACTCATCGAGATCGAGGTGGTGAAGTGACCCGGTCGGCGAGCGAGGTGATTCGGGACCGACTCAGCACGCGTACAGCGGGGGCACCTCGTAGGTCCCGAAGTCGGTGGCATAGTCGACGCCGCCGATACGGAGCGATTGGATCTCGACGGTCTCGCCGTTCTCGTAGATCGGAAGTGCGAACTCGACCGAGCCGTCTGGTCTGACCGTCGTCTGCGCGGTTCGGGGCGTCGGTTCGACGCTGCTCGTCATCACGATGTCGGCGGTCTGGCCGGGCGATGCGCCGGTGGCGAACGCGAGGATCAGGTAGCCGTCGTCGCTCGCGTTGTAGCACTGCGTCCCCGTCGTGACCGTCGCGGTCGGCGCTGTCGGGGCGGGCGCTGGCTTCGGCGTGGGTGTCGCCGCGGGAGGCTGCGCCGGGTCTGGCTGCGCCGTGCCCACGTCTCCCGGTGGCGGAGCGCCAGGAATCGGCGTCGGCTGCCCGGCAGGTGGAGGGTCCTGCGGGGAATCGTCTCCGCCTGGACGTGCGACCTCGGACGACGCTCCACCGGGGTCGACCGGACCCGCGCCCTTCGACGCTCCCGGATCGACCGGGCCTGCGGGGGCGACTGCTGCCACCGGATTCCGTGTGCCGCCATCGTCCGGGAGGTTGAGCGCGACCGCCGTGCCACAGGAACCGAACAGCACGGCCAGAGAGCCGGCGGCGATCCAGCGCGCCAGAGGACGCGACCGGGCGCGGGCTTTCTCGCGTGCCTTGATTCGTTCGTCTCGCAGCTGGATGAACAAGTAGGCGGCCATGCTGGTCCATCCGTACTTCCGGGCAGAGGCATCCGGCTCGTCGTCCTCGTCCCGCCAGTCCCGCTCACTGCTCTCTCGCTCCCAGGCGAGGTCCCTCGCTTCGAGCTCGGGGTCGAACAACGGTCGCTTGATGAACTCCCACTCCTGCTTCTCGGTGGTCGCGGCCGCGTGTTGTTGGAAGTCGACGCGGATCCTGGTCGCGATGTCCTCCAGCTCTCGCGCCTCGAGCCGTGCGAGCTCCTTCTTTCCTTCCGGTGTCTTGAGAAACGCCTCGCGTTCGCGGAACGCCTTCTCCCGGGCGACCCGTTCGGCCTCGTCCGCGGCCGCCTTCTCCGCAGCTTCCCGCTGCCGACGCTCGGCCTCGGCCTTTGCCTTGGCCCGCTGCTCCCTGGCCTCGCGCTCGGCCTGCTCCTTCTCGGTCTCGTTGGACCCGAGGAGTCCGCCGAGCGTGAAGATGTTCAAGAACGCCTTCTCGGGGAGGACCTTGTCGATGATCTTCACCGCAATGAGTGCCTTGCCCATGGCCGTCGCCTTCCTGCATCGCAGCTCGGCTCGTGCGGGTGGGTTCACCAGTGGGCGAGGTCGGGCCCCATGAGTAGACCACGTCGACCGCCCGGACTGCGCGCCGTGCGAAGAGTCGGCAACAGGGTCCGGATGAGGGACATGGCGTCCGCCTACCGTGAAGCCCCGAACACTCCCGAACGAGCACGGCTTTTGCTCAGGCGCCCTTGCCCGGCACGACCCGGTAGGCGTCGTACACCGAGTCGATGCTCTTGATCGTCGACAGCGCCGACTCGAGATGCGCAGGGTCCGCGAGCTCGAAGTCGAAGCGCATGGTGGAGACACGGTCACGTCCTGTCGAACTCGACGAGGCCACGATGTTCACGTGGTGGTCCGACAGCGCGGCCGCCACGTCGTTGAGCAGACGAGACCGGTCGAGCGCCTTGATCTCGATCGACGCCACGTACGAACCGCCCTGGGCGCCGTCCCATTCGACGTCGATGAGACGGTCGGACTGGTCGGACCCGAGCGACACCGCGTTGGCGCAGTCGGAACGGTGGACCGAGACGCCGCGCCCGCGGGTGATGAAGCCGACGATCTCGTCGCCCGGCACGGGCGTACAGCAGCGCGACAGCCGGATCATGACGTCGTCGAGGCCCTCGACGTGCACCCCGACGCCGGTCCGCTTGCCACGACCACCGTCGCGGTTCTGCACCGAGAGCGTGGGGAGCTGCTCCTCGCGGTCGGTGTCGTCGTGGAGCGCCTTGGAGACCCGACCGGCGACCGACTTCGCCGACACGTGGTGCTCGCCGATGGCGGCGTGCAGCGCGTCGATGTCGGTGTAGTTCATGGTCGCTGCGATGTCCCACAGCGCCTTGGTGACCGAGTCGGACTTGAGTGGGAGCTGCTCGCGGCGCAGTGCCTTGACGAGATCTTCGCGGCCGGACTCGATCGCGTCCTCGCGTCGCTCACGCGAGAACCACTGCCGGATCTTGTTCCACGCTCGCGGGCTGACCACGACCTGCAGCCAGTCGCGCGACGGTCCGGCGCCGTCGACCTTCGACGTGACGATCTCGACCGTGTCGCCCGACGCGATCTCGGTGTCGAGTGGCACCAGGCGGCCGTTGACCTTGGCGCCGATGCAGGCGTGGCCCACCTCGGTGTGCACCGTGTAGGCGAAGTCGATTGGCGTCCCCCCGGCCGGGAGGGTGATGACCCGACCCTTGGGACTGAAGGCGAAGACCTCGTCGTCCTCGAGGTCGACCTTCAGGTTCTTCATGAACTCGTCGGGGTCGGAGGTCTCCTCCTGCCAGTCGACGATCCGCGACAGCCAGGCGTAGTCGTCGCCGGTCTGTTGCTCCTTCTGCTTGACCTTGTACTGCCAGTGCGCGGCGACCCCGCGCTCGGCCCGGGCGTGCATCTCGGTGGTGCGGATCTGCACCTCGAGCGGCTTGCCCTGGGGTCCCACCACCGTCGTGTGCAACGACTGGTAGAGGTTGAACTTGGGCATGGCGATGTAGTCCTTGAACCGGCCGGGCACCGGCTTCCACGTGGCGTGGATCGAACCGAGCGCCGCGTAACAGTCCTTGACCGAGTCGACGATGACCCGGATCGCCACCAGGTCGAAGATGTCGTTGAGCTCCCGGCCCTTCACGACCATCTTCTCGTAGATGCTCCACAGGTGCTTCGGCCGCCCCGTGACGTCCGCGGACAACCGCAGCTCGACGAGACGGTCGTTGACCTGGTCGATCACCTGGTGCAGGTAGAGCTCTCGCTCGGGGGTGCGGGTCGAGACCATGTGGTCGATCTCGGCGAATCGCTTCGGGTGCAGGGCCGCGAACGACAGGTCCTCGAGCTGCTGGCGCATGTCCTGCATGCCCAGACGGTGTGCGAGCGGGGCGTAGATGTCGAGCGTCTCGCGTGCGGTCCGTTCCTGCTTGAACGTCGGCATGCCGCCGATGGTCCGCATGTTGTGGAGGCGGTCGGCGAGCTTGATGATGAGAACCCGCAGGTCCTTGCTCATCGCCACGATCATCTTGCGAACCGTGGCGGCCTGCTGCTCCTCCTTCGAGTCGAACTGGATCCGCTCGAGCTTCGTGACGCCGTCGACGATGGCGGCGACGTCGTTGCCGAAGTCACGAGCGACGTCCTCGAGGGTCATCCCCGTGTCCTCGACCGCGTCGTGCAACAGCGCAGCAGCGATCGTCACGTCGTCGAGGCCGAGGCCGGCGACGATCCGGGCGACCGCGATCGGGTGGTGGATGTAGCTCTCACCGGTCTTGCGCATCTGGCCGGAGTGGGCAGCGGCTGACGCGGTGTAGGCCCGGGAGATCAGGTCGGTCCGGACGGTGCGGCCGTGACGGGCGCGGAACTCGGCCAGGAGGGGCGCCACCTCTTCGGCGGGCGGAGGGTTGCTCCGGCGCCACGGCAGGACCCGATCGACCGTCGACGTCACTTCGGCACCGCTCCTTTCATCGCTCGGAGGTCGTCAGATGGCGAGAACGCTCATCACCGTCTGCCCGTCCAGTCTCCCCCGTCCGGACAAGAACCCCAACTCCAACAAGAACGCACACGCGACGATCGTTCCGCCGAGACCGGTCACCAGCTCGCATGCCGCCGCAGCGGTGCCACCGGTAGCGAGGACGTCGTCGACCACGAGCACTCGAGCCCCGGGGCCGATGGCGTCGACGTGGGCGGCGAGTGAATCGGTGCCGTACTCGAGGTCGTAGGAGTGTTCGACGGTCTCGTAGGGCAACTTGCCCGGCTTGCGGAACGGCACGCAGCCGGCCCCGAGCCGGTAGGCGATCGGGGCGGCGAAGAGGAACCCACGCGCTTCCATCCCGACCACGAGGTCGATGCGTTCGTCGACGTACGGGTCGGACATGGCGTCGACGGCCAAGCGGAACGCCGCGGCGTCGGCGAGCAAGGGCGTGATGTCCTTGAAGACGATCCCGGGCTCCGGGAAGTCGGGGATGTCGCGCAGGTGGTCGAGGAGCGCTGCCGGATCGGACACCCCAGCAGTGTGCCCCATCACGCCGCCGGGACGGGTGCCTTGCGGTCGCGTCGGAACGGCCGCAGGAACAGCGGGGTGACCACCAACGCATAGGCGGCCCAGGCCACGACCTGTTCGAGCGACGGACGGGGATCCCAACCGAAGATGCCGGCCAGGAAGCGGCCGGACTGGGTCGACAACGTGAGCCATGCCGACCCCGTGAGGTCGTAGACGGCGTTGTCGACGGTGCCCAGGTCGCCGGCGAGTTGCTCGAAGAGCACGAACCTCGCCAGGAGACCGGCGGCGAAGACGATCACCAGGAGGCCCGTGAGCCGGAAGAAGCTCTGCATGGGGAAGCGGCGGCTTCCGCGATGGACCAGCGCGCCGAGCGCTGCTGCGACCGCCAGGCCGCCAACCGTGCCGAGGGCCACCGCTCCGCCGTCGGCCGTGGTGGTCGTCGACAGGAGGAACAGTGCCGTCTCCAGTCCTTCGCGGGCGACGGCGGCAAACGCCACTGCGGCGAGACCCCAGCCACTCCCGCGGGCCAGTGCGGCCCGGTGCTCGAGGTCGCCCTTGAGGCCGCAGGCGTGGCGCTGCATCCAGAAGACCATCCACGTCAGCAGCCCGGCTGCCGCCAGACACAACGCCGCGAACGTCCGCAGGCGGGCCACGCCCTCGAGGCCACCGATGACCTCGTGCAGGACGAGACCCACGCCCAGCGACAGCGCCGCGGCTGCTCCCACCCCGGCCCAGACCCATCGGCGCTGTTCGGGTTGATCGCTCCGCCGGACGAAGGCGAGCACGATCGCGATGATCAGGGCCGCCTCGAACCCTTCGCGGAGTGCAATCAGAAAGCTTTCACCCATACGTAAAGCATGGTGAACATCGTGGCGTCGCGCAAGAGCACCCCACCCGAGCGGGGTCAGACGCGCACGACAGCGGTCCCACCGGCGAAGTTGTCGTGCCAGCCCCGGTTGAACGGTCCGCTGCTGATGGTCACGGCGATGACGATCACCAGAACGAACTGGGCGATGTCACCGACGACCGGCACCAGCGGCAACAGCAGCCACGCGTTGCGGCGAGCGGCGACCTCGAGCGAGGGCGGATGCCCGTCGGCGCCGACGACCTTGATGCTCACCGCCATCTTCCCCACGGTCTGGCCTCGCGAAGACTCGAGGAAGGTGAAGTACGCGAACGTCAGCGCCGTCGCGAGCATCGCGGCGACCACTCCGCGGAGGGTGAACGTGCTGCGGAACGAGGTGGCGGTGCCGCCGACGACCACGCTGAGGATCACGTTCGGGACCAGCAGCACGAGCCAGTCGAGGAGCTTCGCGCCGAAACGCGTGCCGAGGCCGACGGGGACCAACGCGCCCGGTGACGGGGGCGGCGGAGGAGGAGGTGGAGGCGTGTACGACACGACTCAGCGGCGCTTGCCCTTCTTGCGCGGCCGGGGTGGGATCGCTCGGCCGGACAACTCGGGGGCCGAGACCGACCCGCCCGAGGACTTCGACGCCGTCGCCGGGACCGGGTCGGCACCCGAGCGACGCGACTCCTGGTTCTCGAGGCGGGAGCGCAGGCTCTGGTAGTGCGGCTCGCGTTCCTTGAGGAACGCGACCAGCGGCGTGGCGACGAAGATCGACGAGTACGCACCGGACACGAGACCGATCGTCAGGGCGACAGCGAACTCCTGGAGCGTGACCGCTCCGAGGATGAACGAGCCGACGATCAACATCGCCAACACGGGCAACAACGACGTGATGGTCGTGTTCAGCGACCGCATCAGCACCTGGTTGAGCGACAGGCTCATCAGGTCGGTGTACGGCATCTTCTGTGCGACGGCGGGGGTGTCAGCGTTGTCCTTGACCTTGTCGTAGACGACGATCGTGTCGTACAGCGAGTAGCCGAGGATGGTCAGGATCGCGATCACCGTCGCCGGCGTCACCTCGAACTGGAACAACGCGTAGATGCCCACGGTGATGACGAGATCGTGGACGACGGCGACGAGCGCGCCGATCGCCATCTTCCACTCGAGTCGGATCGCGATGTAGGCGGCGATGACGACGAAGAAGAAGACGAGCGCGCGTTGGGCCTTCGCCGAGATCTCGTCACCCCAGGTGGGACCGACGGTCGACACGCTCACGTCGATGACGTCCACGCCCGCGACCTCGGCGAGGGCCGCGGTCACGGCGTCGAGCGCGGCATCGTCGGTGGGTTCGGACTGCACGCGGATGGTGTCTCCGCCCACGATCTGGATCTTGGCGCCGGACTCGCCGGCGCCACCGAGCGCGGTACGGGCCTCGCTGACCGACACGTCGGGGGCGACGACCTCCCAGGACGTCCCTCCTTCGAAGTCGATGCCGAGGTTGAGACCACGTCCGACCAGGGCACCGACACTCGCGATGAGGAGTACCGCGGTGATCGCGTATCCGATCCGCCAGATGCGGGGGAAGTCGATGTCGTTGTCGTAGCTGGCGAGACGGCGCATCATGCCGTGGCCCCTTCCTCTGCCTTCGGCACCGGCATCCCGAACCACCGAGGCTTGTCCTGCAGCCGTTCGGACTTGACCAGCATCACCGCCAGCGGACGCATGAAGAAGTACGAAGCGACCAGGTCGAGCATCGTCGACAACCCGAGGTACAAGGCGAAGCCACGGACCGGGCCGACGGTCAACATGTAGAGGATCCCGGCACCGATCAGCGAGGCGACGTCGGCCTTCACGATGGTGGAGAACGCCGAGGTGAAGGAACCGTCGACGGCGGTCCGCAGGGTGCGCCCACGCCAGACGTCTTCCTTGAGGTGCTCGTAGAACACGACGTTGGAGTCGACGGCGACGCCGATCGAGACGATGATGCCGGTCACGCCGGCGAGCGTGAGGGCCAGGCCCTGGTTCTCGCCCAGGTAGGCGATCAGCGTCCACAGGAGGGCGGCCGACACGCTGAGGCTCAGGATCGCCACCACACCGAGCAGTCGGTAGTAGATGACCATGTACAGCGCCACCAGCGCGAGGCCGAGGAGGCCGGCGATCACACCGGCGTCGAGAGCGTCCTGGCCGAGTGAGGCCGAGATCGACTGCGTCTGCTGCGGTTCGAGTTCGACGGGGAGCGAGCCGTAGCGCAGGACGAGCGCCAGGTCCTTGGCCTCGCCCTCGGTGAACGTGCCGCTGATCGAGATCGCGTCCGCCGCGAACGACGGCTCGTTGATCGACGGCGCCGACTGGACCTGCGAGTCGAGCACGATGGCCAACTGGCCGGTCGGACACGAGGCATCGCGGTTGAAGCAGCGGAACGCGATGTCGTTGAACTCGTCGATGCTGCCGCCCTTGATCGTCACGCCGACCGTCCAGTCGGCGATGTTGCCCAGACGGGCTTCGGCGCCGGAGAGGATGGTGCCCGTGGCCTCGGTCGGACCGAGGCGGTAGCGCAGGACCTCGTTGCCGTCGTCGTCGTACTCCGACAGCGTCACGGGCTCCTCGGCGACGTCGTCGGCCGGGTCGGTCAGCGCCAGACCCTCGAGGCCGGTGAGATCGGGAGTCTCGACGGGCGCTGACGTGGTCGGCGCCTCGGTCGTCGTCGTGGTGTCGCCGGTCGTGTCATCGGTCTGGAGTGGCGCTGCCGACTCGCCCGGGGCGATGCCGAAGCCGCTCTCGTCGGACCCCTCGGCCGCCGTGGTCGTGGTCGTGGACTCGTCCTCGGCCACCGTGGTCGTCGTCGACTCGTCGGGCTGGAGGTCGTTGGGATCGAGGTTCGCCAACTCGGGAGGGATGACCTGGAGAACGGGGCGGAATCGGAGCTCGGCCGTCTGACCGACGAGTTCCAGGGCCCGCTCACGGTCCTTCACGCCGGGGAGCTGCACCACGATGGCGTCGCCCTGTCGTGCGATCTCCGGCTCGGCCACGCCGATGCCGTCCACACGCTGGCGGATGATCTCGATGGCCTGACCGATGGCCTCGTCGTTGGTGTCCTCGGTCGGCTGGAGCACGACCGACACCCCGCCCTGGAGATCGAGACCCAGCAGTGGCTCGTTGCCCGACACGACGGTCGTGGTCAGGCCGGCCGCGGCGAGGAGGACGATGAAGATCAGGGAGTACAAGCCGTTGCGGCGCATGTGTCGCTACTCGTTGCTGCGTGAGTCCAGGGGGCTGCGCCAACCTAGTCGTACAGATCGGCCATCTCGGAGCGCAGGGAGTCCATGGACCCCGCCTGTACGGCCGCTCTCGCTCGCTCGGTGAGGCGCAACGTCCAGGCCAGGTTGTGGATGGTCGACAGCCGTGCCGCCGTCGGTTCGTTCACGTTGACCAGATGGCGGATGTATGCCCGCGAGTACCGGGTACACGTCGAACAGGCGCAGTCCGGGTCGAGTGGACCGTCGTCGTCCGCGAACCGTCGGTTCTTGATGTTCAACCGACCTTCCGACGTCAGGAGCGTCCCGTGCCGCCCGAACCGCGTCGGCAGCACGCAGTCGAACATGTCGACGCCGAGAGCGATCGACTCGACGATGCCGACCGGGTCGCCCAGGCCCATCAGATAGCGGGGACGGTCCGCAGGGAGGTGTTCGAGCGCCGCCGCGAGGGCGGGGAGCATCTCGTCGCGCGACTCCCCCACCGACAGGCCACCGATGCCGTAGCCGTCGAAACCGATCTCGACCGTGCGCTCGGCGCTCTCGGCTCGCATCGCGGGGTCGACGCCGCCCTGCACGATCCCGAACTGGTTGCGCGTGGGGTCGTCGAGTGCCCGGAAGCGGTCCCGGGCACGGACGGCCCACGCCGCGGTGCGTTCGAGCGCCGCACGGACGACCTCGGGCGGGCTGGGCAGGGGCGGGCAGACGTCGAGGACCATCTGGATGTCGGCGCCGAGCGCGTACTGGATCTCGACCGCGCGCTCCGGCGTCAGTCGTTCCTCGTCTCCGTCGTAGGTCGAGCGGAACGTCACGCCCTCGTCGTCCACCTTCGGCGACAGCGAGAACACCTGGTAGCCGCCACTGTCGGTCAGGACGTGGCCCGACCAGTCGCTGAACCCATGGAGTCCGCCGAGGCGCTCGATGAGGTCGGGGCCGGGACGGAACAGCAGGTGGTAGGTGTTGCCGAGCACGATCTGGGCGCCCAAGGCCTCGAGATCGGCAGTGTCGACGGCACGCACGGCGCCCCTCGTGCCCACGGGCATGAAGCACGGCGTGGTCACGGTGCCCCGGCTGGTGGTGATGGTCGTGGTCCGCGCCGTACCGGCGGTGGTCTCGACGTCGACGTGGAGCGTCATGGCGTTGGCCTCACTTCACGCTGGAGCAACATCGCATCACCGAAGGACAGGAATCGGTAGCCCGAGTCCAGGGCCTCACCGTAGAGGTCACGCCAGCGCGGGCCGGAGAACGCCTCGACCAGCACCAGGAGGCTCGATCGGGGCAGGTGGAAGTTGGTGAGCAGGGCATCGACCACCAGGAAGTCGTCGCCGGGCGTGAGGAACAGCTCGGTCGACCCCGTGGTCTGGCCGCTGCGGGCCGCAGATTCGAGCGCCCGCACCGTCGTCGTCCCGATGGCCACCACCCGGTCGGCCTCGGCGCAGGCGGCCAGGGTCCGTTCCGGCACGTCGTAGCGCTCGTGGTGCATGACGTGGTCCTCGACCCGGTCCGTCGTGATCGGCCGGAACGTCCCCAGACCCACGATCAGGTCGACGGTCTCGATGGCCGCGCCCGATGCCCGGATGCCGTCGAGCACTGCCGGGGTGAGGTGCAGCCCTGCCGTCGGGGCGGCCACCGACCCGGGCCGATCGGCGTAGACCGTCTGATACCGCTCGGGATCGTCGAGCACCTCGGTGATGTAGGGCGGCAGCGGGACCTCGCCGTGGCGGTCGAGCGCCGCCAGGAGATCGGTGCTGTGGACGTCGACGGACCGACGGCCGGCCTCGAGACGGTCACCGACCACGAGACGCAGGTCGTCGTCGACCACGAACTCGCTGCCGGGGGGCACCTTGCGGCCGGGCCGGACCAGCGCCTCCCAGCGTCCCGGCTCCAACTCCTCGAGCAGGAGGACCTCGACCGCTCCCCCGGTCGGCTTCCGGAGATGGAGGCGAGCAGGCAGGACTCTCGTCGAGTTCACGACCACGAGGTCGCCGGGTCCGACCAGGTCGGGGAGGTCACGGACCGTCCGGTGTTCGGTGGACCGACCCGGGCCTCGATCCACCAACAGACGGGCCCGATCGCGGGGCTCGAGCGGCTGTTGGGCGATGGACTCCGGCGGCAGCTCGTAGTCGAAGGACGAGGTCTCCATGAGGTCGCCAGAAGTTACCGGGAGTCCGGGAAGGGAACCAACAGTGCTGCGTCGAACAGAGTGAGTGAACTGGCAGGGAACCCCTCGAGGACGGACTTTCGTGGCGCTACGGGCAGACGATGTCGATCTGGGTCGCGACCGCGACTTGGTCGCGCGCTACCAGAACGGTGATCCCGAGGCGTTCGACGACCTCTATCGCTGCTACTTCAACCGCTTGCGCCGATACTGCCAGCGGCACACCAACGACCGGCACGAGGCCGAAGAGGTCGCGCAGGAAGCCTTCGTCAAGGCGCTGCGATCGATGGACTCGCTCCAGGGCGAGCGGCGCTTCTACCCGTGGATGACGGTCATCGCGAAGCGGATCATCATCGATCGGCACCGCAAGATGGCCAGGATCGACCTGACCGAGGAGCCAGACCTCGGATCGGTCGAGCCCGACATCGACCACCTCTTCGCCGAGGTCGACGCCGGCCACGTGCGTGAGGCCATGGACAACCTCGGCCCTCGCCATCGCGAGGTGCTCATGCTTCGCGAGGCCCAGTCGCTCAGCTACGCCGACATCGCGGGCACGCTCGACGTGCCCGTGACCACCGTCGAGGCACTGCTGCACCGTGCCCGCAAGGCCCTGCGACGCGAATACGCCGTGGTGGCCGGTGCCGAGGGTCGAGGCATCTGGGGCCTCCCGCTCCTGGGCTGGCTCGGCACCCGCGCCCGGGGCCTCCGTGCACGCGTCGACGAGCGTTGGGCCGAGATGCTCGCGGTCGGCGCACCCCTCGCCGTCGGAGCGATCACCGCTGCCGCCGTGCTCCTCCCGTCGACGCCGGGCGAGGTCTCGCAGATCGAGACCGCAGCGGCGCCGAGCACCACGGTCGCCGAGGCGCCTGCATCGACGACCACCGTCCTTCCCGTTCCCGCGCCGGTCACCTCGCTGGTCGTCGACGAGCCGGCGACGACCGTGGCGCCCACGTCGACCGCCGCACCCACCGTCGACGCCGGTCCGGTCGACATCTATGTCGGCCCCGAGGGCACCGAGGTCGCCCGCCAGAAGGCCGAGTCGATGCCGGTCAGCGGATCGCTCGGCCCGGCAACCGGTGGGATCAACCCGCCCGAGATCGACGACGACCTCGCCGAGATCGCCGAAGGCATCTTCCAACTCGTCTTCGGCCGCCCGTCGGAGCCGATCGAAGGAACTCCATGAACCGCACTCGCACGATCGCTGCCACCGCCGTCCTGGGCGCCACCTTGGCCCTCGGAGCCGTGGCGCTCCCGTCGGCCCAGGCGACCCCGGAACCGGCGACCATCGCCCCGCCCGCGGTCACGGCGTCGGAATGGGCCTGCCTCGCCGTCGGCGGCGTGGACCTCGGCCTCTGCCTCGACAACCCGGTTCCCGACACCAGCGGACTGCCGACCGTCCCGGAGATCCTCGGGGACGTCCTCGGCATCCTCGGCTGAGCGGCTACTCGAACAGCGCTGAGGGCCCGCCGCCGGGATCCGCTGATGCCGGCGGTGCGACACCCAGGTGCTCCCAGGCGCCGATCGTGCAGACCCGACCCTTGGGCGTGCGCATGAGCAGGCCCTGTTGGATCAGGAATGGCTCGTAGACGTCCTCGACTGTCTCGGTCTGTTCGCCCACGCTGATCGCGAGGGTCGACAGTCCGACCGGGCCACCACCGAATCGCTCGCAGATCGCCGAGAGGATCGCCCGGTCGACCTTGTCGAGACCACGCTCGTCGACACCGAAGGTACTCAGGCCGGCGTTGGCGGTGTCACGGTCGATCGTGCCGTCGCCGCGCACCTCGGCGTAGTCACGGACGCGCCGCAACAGGCGGTTGGCGATACGCGGTGTGCCCCGCGCCCGGCGAGCGATCTCCGACGCCCCGGCCGGCTCGAGGGCGACCTCGAGGATTCCAGCCGCACGCGAGACGATCGCCTCGAGGTCCACTGCGGTGTAGAAGTCGAGTCGCTCGACGAGCCCGAACCGGTCGCGGAGCGGCCCGGTGATGGCGCCCGTGCGGGTCGTCGCCCCGATGAGCGTGAACGGCGGCAGGTCGAGACGGATCGATCGGGCCGCAGGGCCCTTGCCGATCACGATGTCGAGTTGGAAGTCCTCCATCGCGGGATAGAGGACCTCCTCGACGGCACGAGGGAGCCGGTGGATCTCGTCCACGAACAGGACGTCGCCCTCTTCGAGTTGGGTGAGGATCGCGGCGAGGTCGCCGGCGCGCTCGATGGCGGGGCCCGATGTCGGCACGCACCGGACGTCCATCTCGTTGGCGACGATCGCGGCGAGCGTCGTCTTGCCCAGACCGGGAGGGCCGGCGAAGAGCAGATGGTCGACCGCCTGACCGCGCCGGCGTGCGGCCTCGAGGATGATCTCGAGGTGCTCCTTGAGCCGGGGCTGCCCGACGAAGTCCTCGAGCGACCGTGGACGCAGACCGGTCTCGTCGACTGCCTCGTCGTCGGACGCCTCGGGGTCGAGCAGTTCTTCGCGCATCAGCGGGAGACCGCCAGCCGGGACAGCGCCGCCTTGAGGAGCACGCCGGCGTCGTCGCCTTCGGGGAGGTCGGACAAGACCTCACGGATCTCGTCGACGCCGTAGCCGAGGCCGCCCAGGGCCTCGCGCACGTCGGCCCGCGCCGAGGCCGAGCCTCCGGTGGCGCCGTCACCCGTGGTCTCGGCCGGACCCAGGTCGAGCGGGATGTCGAGGCGGCTCTTGAGTTCGACCAGCAGCCGCGCCGCCGTCTTCTTCCCGACCCCGGGGACCAGGCACAGTGCACCGACGTCGTCTTCGGCCAGGACCCGGGCGAGGTCCTGCGGACCGTGGACCGACAGGATCGCGAGCGCCATCGCCGGGCCGACTCCATGAGCGCCGAGCAGAGCGGTGAAGCAGCGTCGAGCATCGAGGCTGGCGAAGCCGTAGAGCGACTGGTGGTCCTCACGGATGTGGTGGTGGACCCAGACGAAGACCTCGTCGCCGAGGTCGCCCACGGCAAGTGCCGTGGTCGGGCTGACCTGGACCTGGTAGCCGATGCCTGCGACCTCGACGAGGAGGAGATCGCCGCCTCGGTCGAGGAGCGTGCCCCGCAGCGAGCCGATCATCGTGCGGCGGCGATGCGCGACCGCATCGGGGCGTGGGCGAGGTGACACAGGGCGATGGCCGCGGCATCGGCCGCGTCGACGGGTCGGATGGGCTTGTCGATGCGGAGCAGGCGTTGCACCATCGCCTCGACCTGTCCCTTGTCGGCCGAGCCGTCGCCCGCCACCGCGAGCTTGATCTCGTTCGGCGAGTACTCGGTCACCGTGGCGCCGGCATCGATCGCCTCGGTCATGACCACGCCGGCAGACTGCGCGACCCCGATCGCCGTGCGCACGTTCACGGAGAACAGGATGCGCTCGACCGCCACCTCGGTGGGCGGATGGTCGGCGGCGAGGCTCCGGACGTCGCTCTGGATCGCGTGAAGGCGCTCGGGAACCGAGTCGCTGGGCGGCGTGGTGAACACGCCGAGAGCCACCAATCGGGGCGTGCGACCGCCCGCGTCGATGACCGCGTAGCCGCACCTGGAGAGGCCGGGGTCGATCCCCCATACGAACATGGGTTCGACCCTACTGTCTGTGCGGACCGGTGCCGCGGACCACGGGTCTTCCGATTCTGCTCAACTCTCACGGTCCGCCTGCCGATGGAAGTGCCGTGTCGATGACTGATCTGTATCCGGACGCGCCCCCGTCGCCCGACGACCCGGGGTCGACGACGACCGGCGTCGTCTCGCTCGACGCCGTCCACCGCACCTTCGGCACGACGCCGGCGCTCGCCGGGCTGTCGTTCGACGTCCCGGAGAAGAGCATCACCGTGCTCCTGGGCCCGAACGGCGCCGGAAAGACCACGTGCACGCGGATCATCACCGGCGCCCTGGGCGCGGACTCGGGCGACGTCCGGGTGTTCGGGCTCGACCCGACGGTCGACGGCGAGGAGGTCCGCCGCCGCTGTGGCGTCGTGTCGGCCAAGCCGGCCCTCTACGACCGCCTCTCGGGAATGGACAACCTCGGCTACGCCGCGGAGCTCTACGGCCTCGGTCGCGGCCAGCTCGCCCACGACCGCATCATGGCGGCGTCGGATCGCTTCGGGATCGTCGGTGCGCTCGAATCCCAGGTCGGTGGGTACTCGACCGGCATGAAGACCCGGCTGGCGCTCGCCCGGTCGGTGCTTCACGAGCCCGACCTCCTGCTCTACGACGAGCCGACGTCGGGCCTCGATCCCGAGTCGAGCTACGCGGTCCTCGAGCTCATCCGGGAGATGACCGGCGACGGGAACACCGTGGTCATGTGCACCCACCTGCTGCTCGAGGCCGAGGGTCTCGCCGACCAGGTCGTCATGCTCCAGGACGGGCGTTCGCTGATCTCCGGGACGCCAGACGACCTCGTGCGCCAGTACTGGCCCGACGACACGGTCGTCTTCGACGCCGAGGACCGATCCTCCCTCACCATGTTGTCGACCCTTCCCGGAGTCCTCCGCAGCGAGACCGGCGGCAAGGGCACGACGGTCGCCGTCGACCGCCTCGACCGTGTCCCGGACCTGGTGCACGCCCTCAGCGCTGCCGGCGTCCGGCTGACGCGGGTCGAGGTCGAGCGCCACACCCTCGAGAACCTGTACTTCGCCGTTCGCCGTTCCAGTGGCGACAACCGGATCGGGGAGGTGCACGCATGAGCGATGTGATCGCTCCCCCGCCGATGTCCTCGGGCCGGCCGCGCATCCGGGAGACCGGACGCCTGCACCGAGATCAGATCTGGACCGTGGCCCGCACCGACCTCAAGCAACTCATACAAGCCAAGGACTTCTGGATCCCGATGATCGCCCTCGGCGGCATCTTCTTCGTCCTCATCCCCACCGTCCTCCTGCTCACGATCAACCAGGTGGGCGACGTCCGGGTGGTCGAACAGATCAGCCAGGCGGTCGAAGTGCTGCCCCAACGGGCCCAGGACCAGATCGAGGGCGACAGCCCGTTGGGTCAGGCGTCGTATGCGCTCGCCGTGTTCCTGTTCGCCCCTGTCGCCGTGGTGATCCCGCTCACGATCTCGACCGCCGTCGGCGCCGCCACGATCGTGGGCGAGCGCGAGCGCGGGACGGGTGAGTTCCTCGCCCACTCCCCCGCCGGCGTGCGCGAGATCTACCTCGGCAAACTCCTGGCGTCGCTGCTACCGGGCTATTTCACGACGATCGTGGGCTTCAGCATCTATTCGCTGATCGTGAACGCCATCGTCGGGCCGGAGGTCGGTGGCTGGTTCTTCCCGACCCCCCAGTGGTGGTTGCTGATGCTGTGGGTCATCCCGCCGTTCCTCGCACTGACGCTCTCGCTCGTGCTCCGCCTGTCGGCGCGCGGTGAAGTCGACCGCCGCCGCCCAGCAGGCCTCTGGCCTCGTCAGCCTCCCGCTGATCCTGATCGCCTACTCGCAGTCGACCGGAGCACTCTTCGGCGGGACGTCGGTGTCGTGGATCATCGGTGGCGTCGCTTGGCTCATCGCCATCATCAGCCTCAACCGCGGGATGAAGTCGGTCAGTCGAGCCCGCCTCCTCGGCGTCGCCGACGAGCAATAGCCCAGCGGACTGCCGGCGCCGGCGCCGGCGCCAGACCCAGCGGGGATGTTCGGAACGTACCGATCGGCACGTTGCATGTCGTTTCCGACGCGGTACGTACCGATCGGCACGTTGCGCACCACGGCAGGAGGCGGCGCCGCACGACGTTTCGATCCGATCGGTCGCTCCTCACGACGCTCGGCGAGCCGCCTGCCGTAGGTCGTCGCGCAAGGCGTGGAGCCAACGGTGCTCGCCCGCTCCGAGATCGTGGCGATGAACGGCATCGATCCGCCAGCCCAACGCCTCGATCCGTTGCCGACGCGTTTCGTCGGCCTCGACGCGATCGGGACGGTGCCATTCGAACGAGTCGTACTCACGCACGACCCGCTCGTCGGGCCACGCCATGTCGACCCTGGCGATGAACCTGTCTCCGTCCGTGATGGCGTATTGCGTCGCCGGCGCAGGCAGTCCGAAGGAGAGGATCCGACGGATCGCGGCTGCCTCGGCGGGTGAATCGGGCTGGATGGCATCGCACCAACTCGCCATCACCGCTCGGACACGGCCACCGCCGACCCGTCCAGGGGCATCCTCGACTCTGGCCAGCGCGTCGCCGACCTGGTCGAACCGGACACGCTTGCCGCTGAACATCTCGTTGGCGACGGCGGCCAGGGCATCGGTCGACAACGACTCCGCACCGTCGACGAACGACCGTGCGATCGAGGTGACGGGGAGGCCTCGGCGGCGAGTGAGATCCACCGTGTCGAGAGGACTTCGATGCTGTACCCCGAGTCTCGTGGTGCCGGCCGACCCAGGCGGGAGTTTGAAGTGCGGGCGGTCCGGCGGGTCGACGTCGAAGCCGTGGAGGAACAGCGCTGACACGTGCGAGGCGACAGCACCTTCGTGCCGTTGGACTGCGGCCGCGATGTCCTGGATGGGCGTGCGAGTGCCGGGCCGTCGGTACAGCCCGCGAATGACGCGCTCGAGAACGCCGTCCGTAACGAGACGGCCGATCTGCCTCGAGCTCAGGTCCTCGGCGAGGAGGTCAGCGGTGGTGAGGAGGTCGTGATTGTCGGATGCCCGGCGGAACGCTCGGGCGACCTTGGTCGTCGCACGCATGAGATACATCGTGACGACACACGGTGACAGGAACCCTCAGCGGTCTCGCGGCAGTGCTCGGAACGTACCGGTCGGCACGTTGGATGTCGTTTCCGTCGCGGAACGTACCGATCGGCACGTTGCGCACGGGGTGGGACCACGGGGCGCACGGGGTGGGACCACGGGGCGCACGGGGTGGGGCGACGGGCGCCGGCGACGGAATCCGGTGTCGATGCGGCGAGTCGACCGGATACTGTCGTCCCCGATGTTCTGAGGCACCCCGTCCCGCGTCCTTCTCCGCTGCTCGAGGTGCTCCCGTGTCTTCCCAGATCGTCGCCCAGAACGTTGCCTTCTCCCACGGCCCGACCGTCGTCCTCGCCGACGTCTCGCTCACGGTCGCGTCCGGTCACCGCATCGGCGTGCTCGGACCGAACGGCGTCGGCAAGTCGACGCTGCTCCGCCTCCTCGTCGGCGACCTGACACCCGAGTCGGGCTCGGTCCGCCGTGTCCCGGGCGACGCACGCGTCGGGTTCCTCACCCAGGAACTCGACATCCGGGCGGGTGAGTCGGTGGCCGACGTCGTCGCCCGTCGCACGGGTGCGCAGGCGGCCCAGGTCGAGTTCGATGCCGCAACCCAGGCCCTGGGCTCCGGCGACGTGGGTGCCGACGACCGGTACCAGCGAGCCCTCGACACGTGGATGCAGACCGGCGCCGCCGACTTCGATGCGACGCTCGCCGCGACCCTCGAGCGAGTGGGACTCGGCGCGTCGACGGCAGGCCAGGACGCCTCGACACTGTCGGGGGGCGAACGGGCTCGGGTGAACCTGGCGTCGGTCCTGCTGTCGGGATTCGACGTCCTCGCCCTCGACGAACCGACCAACGACCTCGACCTCGACGGACTCCGCCTCCTCGAGGAGTTCCTCGTCGGTTCGACCGCGGGGTTCGTCCTCGTCTCCCACGACCGGGCGTTCCTGGAGCGCGTGGTGACGAGCGTGCTCGAGATCGACGAACACGACCGCACGGCGACCCGCTACGACGGCGGATGGAACGCGTACCAACAGGCACGAGCCACGGCGCGACGCCACGCCGAGGAGGCGCACGCCGACTATGTCGACGCCCGGGAGTCCCTCCGGGGCCAGGCGCAGCGGACACGGGAGTGGTCGGCGCAGGGTCTGGCCAAGGTGAAGCGATCGGACGAGCCCGACAAGTTCATCCGCCACTGGAACACGGCGAGTTCCGAGAAGCTCGCCGGCAAGGCCAAGCGGGCCGAGAAGGCGCTGGAGCGGCTCGAGGTCGTCGAGAAGCCGTGGGAGGGCTGGGATCTCCGCCTCGACTTCGCCACCACGGGACGATCGGGCGATCGGGTCATCGAGACCCGAGACCTCGTCGTCGATCGCGGGTCGTTCCGTCTCGGCCCGATCTCGCTCGACGTCGGGTACGGCGAGCGCGTGGCGTTGGTCGGGGCGAACGGTTCCGGCAAGACCACGTTGCTCCAGGCCGCGCTCGGCCGGGTCGAACCGTCGAGCGGCACGGCGCGGCTGGGTCCGTCGGTCGTGGTCGGCACCCTCGACCAGGCGCGCCGGCGCTTCGCGACCGACGAGTCGCTCATCGACGCGTTCGTGGCCGAGACCGGTGTGATGGCCAACGACGCACGGTCACAACTGGCCAAGCTCGGGCTCGGCCCCGACCACATCGGCCGATCCACCGATCGACTCTCCCCCGGTGAACGGACCCGGGCCGTCCTCGCCGCCTTCGCACTCGTCGGCGTGAACCTGCTGGTGCTCGACGAACCCACGAACCACCTCGACCTGCCGGCGATCGAGCAACTCGAGGCGGCGCTGGACGGCTATCCCGGAACGCTCGTGCTCGTCACCCACGACCGCCAACTCCTGGAAGCGGTCACGCTCACCCGGACGATCGAACTCTCGGACGGTCGCGTGGTCGGCGACGTGGCGGTCTGAGCCGACGTCAGGCGGACTTGGACCGGGCGACGGCCTCGACCAACTCGGTCGTGGGCCGGAAGGTCAGTCCAGCGATGGCGCGGTGGCTGTACGCGACCATGCCCTGGGCGTCGATGACGAACACCGAGCGCCGGTAGAAGCCGATGGGCCCGATCACCCCGTAGGCCTCGCCGACGGCCTTGTCGGTGTCGGCCAGCAGGGGGAAACCGAACCCGCCCTGCTTGTCGGCGAAGTCCTCGTGGCTGGCCACGTCCTGGGGCGAGATGGCGAGCAGCTGCGCCCCGACCTCGGCGAACTCGTCGATCTCGGCCGTGTAGGCGTTCAGCTGGCGTGTGCAGACCGGCGTGTTGTCGCCGGGATAGAACGCGAGCACGACGGGTTGTCCGCGGTAGGCCGACAACGTGTAGTCACGACGTCCGGCATCGGTCCCGTCGGTACCGGGAACGGTGAAGTCCGGAGCAGGTGTGCCGACGGCCGGCATCTCAGCCCGCCGACGATTCGTAGAGCTCGGCCGACATGTCGAAGTTGGCGTAGACGTTCTGGACGTCGTCGAGGTCCTCGAGCGCCTCGATGATCCGCAGGATCGACTTCGCCTTGTCCGACTCCGTGATGGGCACCGTGTTCTGCGGAAGCATCGTGACCTCGGAGTTCTCGACGGCGATCTCGGCGGCGTCGAGCGCGTCACGGACGTCGGGGAGGTCGCTGGCCGCGGTGAGTACCTGCCACACCTCGCCCTCGTCGGTGATGTCCTCGGCGCCGGCCTCGAGCGCGGTCTCCATGAGCTCGTCCTCGGACACCGACTTGGGGACGATGATGACGCCCTTTCGGTCGAACTGCCACGACACCGCACCCGGTTCGGCGGGCGACCCGCCGTTCTTGGTGAGCGCGCTGCGCACGTCGGCGGCGGCACGGTTGCGGTTGTCGGTGAGGACCTCCATCAGCACCGCCACGCCGTTGGGCCCGTAGCCCTCGTAGGTGACCTGCTCGTAGACGACCCCGTCGAGGTCGCCCGTGGCCCGCTTGATCGCCCGCTCGATCGTGTCGAGGGGGATCGAGTTGTCTCGGGCCTTCTGGTAGAAGGTCCGCAGCGTCGGGTTGGCGTCGAGATCGCCGCCACCCTCGCGTGCCGCGACTTCGACCTGGCGGATGAGCTTGGCGAAGACCTTGGCGCGCTTGGCGTCCGTGTTGGCCTTCTTGTGCTTGATCGTCGCCCATTTGGAATGGCCGGACATCTACAGGACCTCCTCGAGGAATCGGCGGTGGATGCGTAGGTCGGACGTCCCGTCAGGAGCAGGAAGCTCCGGATGGAATGCCGCGACCATCACCGGTCCGGACGTGCACAGTACGGGCCGGTCGTCGACGCGGGCGACCACGGTGACATCGTCGCCGACGCGCTCCACCACTGGCGCCCGGATGAACGACGCGTCGAAGGGTGTGTCGAAGCCGTCGATCGCCAACGCGACGTCGAAGCTGTCGACCTGGCGGCCGTAGCCGTTGCGGCGGGTCGTGATGTCGATGGCTCCGAAGCACCGCTGGTCGGCGCGGCCGTCGAGCACCTCGGCGCCGAGGAGGATCATCCCGGCGCATGTCCCCAGTGCGGGCATGCCGTCGGCCAGGCGCTTCGCGATCGGGTCGAACAGCTCACCTCGGTCGAGGAGCATCGACATCGTCCCGGATTCACCACCGGGGATCACGAGTGCGTCGACATCGTCGAGTTCGTGTGGTCGCCGCACCTCAGCAGCGGCCGTGCCGAGTTGCTCGAAGGCCTCGACGTGGCGGCGGAACGCTCCCTGGAGGGCGAGGACGCCGATCGTCACCAGCCGCGCTTCTCGAACGCGGTGCCGTCGGCGGCCGAGCCGTCGGGGTCCATGCCGATGCCGGTCATCGGGGCACCGAGGCCACGGGAGACCTTGGCGAGGATGTCGGCGTCGCGGAAGTGGGTGGTCGCCTCGACGATGGCCTTGGCCCGGGGGGCGGGGTCGTCGGACTTGAAGATGCCAGACCCCACGAACACGGCGTCGGCGCCGAGCTGCATGGCGAGGGCAGCGTCCGCCGGCGTGGCCAGGCCACCCGCACAGAACAGCGGCACCGGCAGCTCGCCGGTCTCGGCGATCTCCTGGACCAACGGCAACGGTGCACGCAGCTGCTTGGCCCACTCGAACAGTTCGGCCTCGTCGGCCTGGGTCAGCTTCCGGATGTCGCCGTTGATCGAGCGGAGGTGGCGCACGGCCTGCACGACGTTGCCGGTGCCGGCCTCGCCCTTCGAACGGATCATGCACGCGCCTTCACTGATGCGACGGAGCGCCTCGCCGAGGTTGGTCGCACCGCAGACGAAGGGCACGGTGAACGACCACTTGTCGATGTGGTGGGTCTCGTCGGCCGGCGTCAGCACCTCGGACTCGTCGACGTAGTCGACACCGAGCGCCTGGAGGATCTGGGCTTCCACGAAGTGGCCGATGCGGGCCTTGGCCATCACCGGGATGGTGACGATGTCCTTGATGCCCTCGATCATCTCGGGGTCGGACATGCGTGCGACACCGCCGTCGACGCGGATGTCGGCGGGCACCCGCTCGAGCGCCATGACGGCGACAGCACCGGCGTCCTCGGCGATCTTGGCCTGCTCGGGCGTGACGACGTCCATGATGACGCCACCCTTGAGCATCTCGGCCAAGCCACGCTTGACCCGGAACGATCCAGTTTCGGAGGACGCACTCATGGGGCGAGTCTACGGCCGGGACCCCGGCCCACTCCCACTCGGATTCGGCGTTCAGACCTCGCGGAGCAGGTCGATCCGGTCGTCGAGCGGCGGGTGCACGGCGAAGGGATCGTCGTCAGCGACCGGAGCAGCGAAGAACAGACCCGCCAACGCCGGGGGAACGTCGAGGTCGGTGGGGTACGAGCGGACCGTGTGCAGGGCCCGGACGAGACCCGGCGGGTACTGGGTCGCGCGCACGCCCTCGAGATCGGCGTGGACGACCGATCGCTCGTCGTCTCCCTGGATCAACGAGACGACCGGGCCGGTCAGCGGCCCCTTCGCGAACGGGCCGAAGAGCGAGGCGGCGAGCGTGGTCTCCGCCAGCGACGAGGTCCGGGCCGGGCCGAGATGGTGGCCGACGACCGCTTCGAGGATGATCGGGTCGGCCGCGTCGAGCATGCCGGTCGTGACCGCGAGGCAGGTGGGGCCGTTGCCGGCGCCCCAGCTGAGTGCGTTGACCGACGAGCTGGTGATCACGAACAGCCGCGGCGACGCCACGCCGGACGCCATCGCCACCGACTCCGCCAGACCCGCCAGACGGGGTTGGTCGTCGGGGCCGATCTCGGTTGCACCGACGGCTCGGGCGACACGGTCGTCCACGCCCCGGACCCGCACGGCGGTCACGACGACGCCGACGACGATGGCCAACGGGAGCGCCAGCAGCCACAGCCGCAGTGCCAGCGCGACGGCGAGGACGGGTGCGGCCACCAGGGCTGCGTGGATCGCCACCAGGCGCAGGAGACTGGCGTCGGACGTTCGTTCGGACTCGGACACGATCCGTCGATTGTATGCAGGACTCCCGTCCGCCCCCGGAACCGGCAGCGGGTCACTCGCCCACCGCCTGATCGGGTCAGTGGCAAATGACCCGATCGCGCCATTCACAATCTCGCCCAATCCGGACAACCTCACGTGAATGGGAGGTCCGGCGGCCCGACCGTCGCGGACGGTGCCCCGGGCCTCCCCCACCTCGACTCAGCGAGCGGCGATGATGGCCTCGTACCGCTCCACGTACAGCTCGGCGAGATGGCGCATCGCGAATTGCGCGGCCCGCGCCGTCCCTGCCTCGACGAGCTCGGCCCGACGCGTGTCGTCGTCGAGGGCGACGGCGAGTTGGGTCGCCAGCGCATCGGCATCGCCGACCGTGGCCAGCAGCGCGTCGGAGCCGTGGGTGGCGACGTTGCGGTAGCCGTCGAGGTCGCTGGCCACCACCGCCGTCCCCGCCGCCATGGCCTCGAGGAGGACGACACCGAACGACTCCCCCATGAGCGCGGGCGCACAGAACACGTCGGCGCCGCGGAGTCGCGCGATCTTGTCGTCGTCGGTGAGACGCCCGAGCCATTCGATGCGGGGGTCGCCGGCGTAGGCCGCCTGGAGCCGCTCGGTCTCGGGCCCGTCGGACCCCACCCAGACCCGGACGTCGCTCGGGAGTCGTTGCAGCGCTTCGAGGAGCACCTCGAGACCCTTGCGAGGCTCGTGTCGTCCGCAGAAGAAGACCGTCGGTCCGTCGGTCGGCGTCGACGGCCCGGTGGCGTAGCGCTCGATCTCGATGCCGTTGAAGAGCAGTTCGTAGTCGCCACCGAGGTACCGCTTCGCGAGGTCGGCGGCATCGGGCGACACCGCGCAGCGATGATCGAGATGGCGCAGCAGCCAGCGAAGTGCCGGCGCGGCGTACTTGTACGAGGCCGAGTCACCCGCCGCGTGGAAGGTCCCGATCATCGGCGCCGGGCTGACCAACAGCGCCGTCATCGTCGGCCCGGGAGCCAGCGGTTCGTGCAGATGGAGGACGTCGAACTCCTCGTCTCGGATCGCGCGGATCGTCCGCAGCTGTGCGGACGGATCGGGCGCCAGCGGCGCCACCGAGCCGTTGGCCGACGTCGGCACGCTCACCCCCAGCGGGGTCACGCCGGCGTCGGGCGGGACGCCGTCGGCAGGCGCGAGCACCCGCACGGGATGACCGAGCGAGCGCAGCGCGCGAGCGAGCCCGAGGACCTGACCCTGGACGCCGCCGGGGATGGTGACGCTGTACGGGCTCATCAGGCCGATCCTCATGCGCCGATCCCTCTCACAGTCCCGCCTCGGCCAGGGCGGCATGGTCGCTCGGCCAGTTCGGGGACATCAAGTGCCACTGCGTCGGCTCCCGTCGGATCAGCAGTTCGAGTTCGTGGGCGATCTCCTGTGTGATGCGGGTGACGTCCTCGCGCAGCTTGCCCTGGCGCTCGATCACCATGGGCGGGCGGATGTAGCCGTGATGCCCGCCGTGCGGGCGTTGGTACATCGCGCCCGGCACGAGATCGGCTCCCGACCGCAGTGCCAGTGTGGCGGGGCCGGCCGGGAGCGTCGTCCGCTCGCCGAAGAACTCGACCTCGACGCCGTTGCCCTCGATGTCGCGGTCTGACAGCAGACACACGAGGTCGTTGCGCTTGAGGGCGGCGAGGACCTCGCGGCCGGCATCCGGTCCCAGAGGCACCACGTTGATGCCCAGCGACGTGCGGAACTCGGTGAACCACTCGAACAGCTCTGGAGGATCGAGGCGCTCGACGACGGCGGTGATGGGCACACCGACGACCCGGGTGAACCAGAACCCCGTCCACTCCCAGCCGCCCAGATGCGGCAGCACGAGGATCGTTCCCTTGCCACGGTGGAGCGACTGCTCGAGGTGCTCGTAGCCCTCGTAGCTCAGCCCGGCGTCGAGTTCGGCCGGCGTCAGGGTCGGGAGCCGGAACGCCTCGAGCCAGTAGGCCGCGTACGACTCGAAGGTCTCGTTGACCGCCCGGCGCAGGGCGAGCCCGCGGAGCGTCGGGTCGACGCGCTGGAGGTTCCGTGCCACGAGGAGGCGACGGGTCGCGTCGGGGATCGCCGCACCGGTCCCACCGACCCTGGCCAGCGGGCCGAGCATGGGGGCAGGGAGTCGGCGTGCCACGGCGGATGCCGCTTGGAATGCCGTCAGGAGACGAGAGGCCACGGAGCGATGCGAGGGTGGCGGATCAGGGGTGCGTGCGCCGGCGACGCCGGGCGGCACGCTCTTGACGGTCGGCACGGCGCATCGAGCGGCGCCGTCGGTCGCGCGCCACGATCGGCGTCGACATGGGCACATCGGCGGTGGCCTGGACCCAGACCTTCCGGAACCGCTGCCCCGCGGTGAACACCGTGAGGACGAACATCAGCCACAGCGCCGGGATCAACAGCGAGTCGAACAGCAGCGCCAGCGCCAACAGGAGCAGGCGTTCCGCCCGTTCCATGAGGCCGCCGCGGGCGTCGAATCCCAGCGACTCGGCCTTCGCCCGTTCGTAGGAGATCAGCAGCGACGCTCCGAGGACCGCCATGGGCAGGAGCGAGATCCTCCCGGGCTCGGTCGTGTCGAGATACCACGCCACCCCGCCGAGCAGCAGCGCGTCGGCGACGCGATCCATCGTCGAGTCGAAGAACGCCCCTCGGGTCGACGCCGTACCTGAGGCCTTGGCGACCGCACCGTCGAGCACGTCGGGAATGGCGGTGAGCGCGAGCAGCAGCAGGCCGCCACGGAGCGCCCCGTTGGCGATCGCGAACGCGGCGGCACCCGACATCAGGACCCCGAAGGTCGTGAGGTGATCGGCTTTGACACCGGCACGGCGCAGATTTGCACCGATCGGCTTCAGGCCCTTCTCGAAACTCGAGCGGAAGCGACCGTCGAACATGGCGGGTCCAGATCTTCTGGGTCAGGGAATGCCCACACCGGGCGACCGGTGGTGAGGCTACCCGGGGGTCCGGGTGGGCCCAAGGATAGGGTCGGTCCATGACGGATCCTTGTCCCGAATGCCAGTTCGACGGCGACTCGGTGGAAGACGTGGCCGGCGAGATCGACGCCTTGGGCCGGAAGTACGGGGCTCCGCTCACCCGCTTCCTCCCCGGCGAGGACGGGCCGGCACTGCTGCGGACCCGTCCGGCGCCCGACGTGTGGTCGCCGCTCGAGTACGCCTGCCACGTCCGCGACGTCCTCGGCCTCTTCGAGGAGCGGACCCGGCTCATGGCCGACCAGCCGGGCGTGCGCTTCGCGTCGTGGGATCACGATGCTGCCGTCACCGACGACGCCTACAACGACTCGGACCCGACGGTGGTCGCCGCCGAGATCGCCGATGCCACCAGCCGCTACGCCGCCACGCTTCGAGCGCTCGGAGGCGATCAGTGGGCGTCCTCGGGGGAACGCAGCGACGGCGAGATCTTCACCATCGACTCGCTGGCCCGCTACGGCCTGCACGAGGCCAAGCACCATCAACTCGACATCGGACGCGGACTCCGGTCCGCGAGGGGACGCTGATGACCGTCGACCGCTCACTCACACCCGACGACGCGACCGTGGCGGTGCGCTCGTTCCCCCGCCGCTTCCGTGCGGTCTTCGCCCGACCCGAGGAAGCTGACGAGCGTTTCGACCCCGACGAGGCCGCCCGCCGTCCTGGTCCGGACGGTCATTCCGCGGTCGAACACCTCGTCGCCGCCACGACGCTGCTCGAGGCGATGCCGGCGTTCGCTCCTGGCGACCTCGTCGATGACGGATCGCCGATCGCTCCGATGCTCGACCGCTTCACCGACGCAGCATCATCGGCCGTCGATCGCATCGGCGCAGTGCCGAGCGACGACTGGTCCGAGCGTCTCGGAACCCTGCAGGACGCCGTGGGCGCGGTCGCCGATCACCTCCGGGCAGCATCCGCCGCCGTCAGGACGTGAGCTTGCCGTCCAGGTCGGACCAGTCCTCGGGGTTGGCCTCGACCACCTGGTCGACGATCTGACCGTCGACACCGTCGACGAGCACGAACCCACGCTTGTCGGGCGGTTCCTCGGCCGAATAGAGCAGGATCCGCCACGTGGGTCGGCTGCGGAGCCCGCGCCATCCCATCTGGGCCGAGGCATGGCCCACGGGGAACCCGACGGCTCGTGATGCGCCGACCAGGGCGTCCTGCTCGTCGACGACGAGGTCGAAGCCCGACAGCAGGTGGTAGCCGCCGACCAGGGCGAGCACGACGCCCACGACCAGGAAGCCGTCGTTGACCAACACGGCGTCGTCTCCGGCGAACGCCCAGAGGGCGAGGCAACCGGCGGCGGTGGCGAGGTACAGGTAGCCGGGGATACGGCGACGGTTGTTGTCGGGGAAGACGTACGGACCGACGTAGCCGGCCGCGTCGAGGTCCTCGGGGAGTTCGTCGACCTGGTCGTCGCGGGTTCCGTCGTCGGGTTCGGGCACGTCGAAACGGTATCCGGTGCAATCTCCGAGGCCGCGATCCGGCGGGTGCCGTAGCGTGCGCCGGTCGTGGGCTCTATCGACGTCACCCGGCTCGAACACCACCTGCCGGGAGGCCGGCAGCTCTTCCGCGACGTCTCGTTCAAGGTGGGCGACGGGCAGCACGTGGGTCTCGTCGGCGCCAACGGCGTGGGCAAGACGACGATCTTCGGACTGATCGCGGGGCGGGACTCCCCCACGTCGGGGACCATCAACGTCGACGGCCGTCTGGGCGTCATGGACCAGCTCGTCGGTATGCGCGGCGAGTCGCGGACCGTGCGCGACCTCTTCGTGTCGCTGGCACCGCCGGCGATCGCGGCCGCCGCTCGTGACCTCGACGATGCAGCCCGCGCCGCAGACCGGGCCGCCGAGGGGGGCAAGCCCTCGTTCATCGACAAGGCGGGCCTGCGCCTCGCCGACGCCCACGGCCAGTGGGGTGCGGTCGGTGGCTACGAGATCGAGGTCCTCTGGAACGTCTGCGCCACCCAGGCCGTCGGGCTGGACGTGGACGAGGCGTCGAGCCGACCGCTCGCCACCTTCTCGGGCGGCCAGCAGAAGCGCCTGGCCCTCGAGTACCTGCTGCGCAACGACGACGACGTGCTCCTGCTCGACGAGCCCGACAACTTCCTCGACATCCCCGGCAAGCGATGGCTCGAGCAGCGCCTCGACGAGTCGCCGAAGACCATCTTGTTCATCAGCCACGACCGCGAACTCCTCGCCCAGAGCGCCCACCGGATCGTGACGATCGAGGGCGACGGTGCCTGAACCCACGGAGGCTCGTTCCGCGACTACGCCGAAGCTCGTGTCGCCAGACTCGAGAAGCTCGAGGAGGACCACCAGCGGTGGATCGACGAGCGCAACCGACTGGTCGAGTACAAGCGCATCATGAAGGAGCGGGCCAAGGTCTCCGATGCCAACGCCGCCCGCGCCCGTGCGGCCGAGACGCGGCTCCGACACTTCGAGGAGAAGGGTCCGCCGCCCGAGGGTCCGACCGAGGCCAAGATCACGATGCGGATCGAGGGAGGGCGGACGGGCAAGCGAGCGATCGTCATGGAGGACCTCGAGCTCACCGACCTGACGTTCCCGTTCTCGAGCGAGATCTGGTTCGGCGAACGGGTCGGGATCCTCGGCGACAACGGCACCGGCAAGTCGCATCTGCTCCGCCTCCTCGCCGGCGACACGACGGTGGCGCACCAGGGACGATGTGACCTCGGTGCTCGCGTCCGACCCGGCCACTTCTCCCAGACCCACGATCACCCCGAACTGATGGGCCGGACCCTTCGGTCGGTCCTCGAGGGGCACGATCTGAGCCGCGGTGCCGCGATGTCGCGCCTCAAGCGGTACGAGTTGCACGGCGCGGCCGAGCAGACCTTCGAGACTCTCTCGGGCGGTCAGCAGGCCCGGTTCCAGATCCTGTTGTTGGAGCTGAGCGGATGCACGCTGTTGCTGCTCGACGAGCCGACCGACAACCTCGACGTGACTTCCGCCGAAGCGCTCGAAGCGGTGCTGGCGACCTTTGAGGGAACCGTCGTCGCCGTGACGCACGACCGGTGGTTCATGAAGAACCTCGACCGGTTCCTGACCTTCACCGAGGACGGCGAGGTCCTCGACACCGACGACGGGTGACCGAGTCCCTCAGTCGTTGACGACGGCGGCGTGGCGGATGAACACGTCACCGTCGAACTCCCAGACCTCGTCGGGGTCACTGACGCCGAGGTCGAACCAGATCAGGTCGTCGCGTCCGTCACCGTCGAGGTCGCCGACGCCGGGGCGCTGGATCTCGTCGTGATCGGCGCGCACGTCGCGGTACGAACCGCCGGCACGGTGCAGCCACAGGAAGTCGGCACCGGTACCGGCGCGGTACCAGTAGATGTCGGCGAGCAGGTCGCCGTCGAAGTCACCGACCATGGGCTCGTACGAGCCGTTGATCGTGCGGCGGCTGTCGACGTAGCCGGTCTCGTGGTAGCTCCACAGGTAGTCCTGGGCGCTGCCCGCGGCGTACCAGAGGATGTCCTCGTACCCGTTGCCGTCGAAGTCGCCGATCAGCGGGTCGTAGGTCCCCAGGATCCGACGCGGCTCGCTGCGATGGCCCGAGGCGTCGTGCCACCAGAGGTAGTCGGCTGCCGCACCGGGCGCATACCAGAGGATGTCGTCGAACCCGTTGCGGTCGAAGTCGCCGACCAGCGGGAGATACGTGCCCTGGATCGTCGTCGGCGTGCTGCGGTAGCCGTCGGGGCCGTACCACCAGATGTAGTCCGACGCAGCGCCCGGGGCGTACCAGATGATGTCGTCGTAGCCGTTGCCGTCGAAGTCGCCGACGATGGGGTCGTAGGTGCCGTTGACCTGGATGCCGCCGCGGTCGAAGACGCCGGCCTCGTCGGTCCCGTCGAAGCGGTGATCCGGAGCGGATCCCGGGTTGTAGAGCAGGACCTCGGCGGCCGGGTCGTCGTCGATGTCGGCGACGATCGGCGGCTCGGACGAGGTGTCGAGCACGAAGCGGCGGGCGCTCTGGAGGCTCGCGTACGGATCGACCGGCGTGCCGCCGGGCTCGTGGATCTCGAAGTGCAGGTGCGTACCAGCGTTCTCGGCGTTGCCGCTGTCGCCCATGTAGGCGATGTGCTGGCCGGCCTTGACCTTCGACCCGAGCTTGATGCCGGGGGCGAAGCGCCACTCGGGCGGGTTCGCGCCGTCGTCGGTACCGGGCGAGTCATTGTTGATGTGGATGTACCAGTACTCCCAGCCTGCGGCGTCCTCGAGGATGAGGATGTTCGACCGAGACCCGTCGGGAGTGGCGTCGTCTCGCACCCAGGTGACGGTGGCGTCGTTGGCGGCCAGGAGGCGTTGCAACTTCTGTCCCATGAGGTCGTTGCCCTCGTGCGAGCGCGAGCAGCCCGTCCCACGGCAGGCACCGAACGAGTCGGTGTACGTGACCGAGCCCTCGACCGGGAAGGTGATGGGAGGCGGCGAGGCCGTTGCGGCAGCCGTCACCCGTGTCGCACCGGAGTCGGTCGGGACGTCGTCACCGGCTCCCTCCGTGGCAGACGCGGCCGCGGGCACCAACACGGGTGACGCGAGGACGGCGAGAACGACGAGTATCCGGAATCGGCGGAAGAGCATCAGGAGAGGTATCGGGTGGTCGGCCGTGGGACTTGAGCCGACGGGTCACCCGCCCTGCGAGGGCCAGACGTCGGTCAGCTTGCGCCACGTGGTCGGCAGCGGCTCGGGGAGCACCCGGGCCTCGGCGACGGCGGTCATGAAGTTGGAGTCAGCGTCCCATCGTGGCAGCACGTGGCCGTGCACGTGGGTCGGGACCCCCGCACCGGCCGCCCGTCCGAGGTTGAACCCCACGTTCACGCCCTCCGGCCGATACGCCTTCTTGACGGCGACGACCGCCTCGTTGACGATCCGCCACAGGTCGGTCGACTCGTCCGGGGTCAGCGACTCGAGGTCGCCGACCTCGCGGTACGGCATCACCAGGAGGTGACCGGACCCGTACGGGTACGCGTTGAGGATCGCGAAGGCATGCGTGCCCCGATGCAGCACGTAGGCCGATTCGTCGGTCAGCTCGCCGGCATCGATCGCGCGGAGGATCCGGACGAAGACCGAGCCGTCATCGGCCGCGAGCCCGCTGTTCCCGTCCTTCGTGACCTCGTCGATGTAGGCCGTCCGCCAACCCGCCCACAGTCGGTCGAGCCCCGTGCGGTCTGCCGGGCTCACGTGTGGTCGCGGATCTCGGTGCGGATCCGCTCGACCAGGTCGGCCACCGGCACGTCGCGCTCGGGCTTGTCGCCACCGCGGATGTTGTCGGCCACCGTGCCGTTGGCGACGTCGTCGCCGCCGACCACCAGGATGTGCGGCACCTTCTCGAGCTTGTACTTGCGGATACGGGCACCGAGCCCCTCGTTGGCGACCGAGACCTCGACGCGGACGCCGGCTTCGCGGAGTCGAGCAGCGACCTCGAACGCATAGTCGTCGTGCTCGTCGGCGACGGGGCACACGACGGCCTGGACCGGCGACAACCACGTCGGGAACGCTCCGGCGTAGTGCTCGACCAGCACACCGAAGAACCGCTCGATCGAACCGAACAACGCCCGGTGGATCATGATCGGCTGGTGGCGCTCGTTGTCGCTGCCGACGAACTCGAGGTCGAAGCGCTGCGGCCCCTGGAAGTCGAGCTGGATCGTCGACATCTGCCACGTCCGACCGATCGCGTCTCGTGCCTGCACCGAGATCTTGGGGCCGTAGAACGCGCCGCCGCCCTCGTCGAGCACCAGTTCGAGGCCCTTGGCCTCGCCGACACGACGAAGCGTCTCGGTCGCCTCGGCCCAGTCCTCGTCGGAGCCGATTGCCTTCTCCTCCGGCTTGGTCGACAGCTCCAGGTAGAAGTCGTCCAGGCCGTAGTCACGCAACAGGCCGAGGACGAAGTCGAGCAACGACGCCAACTCGTCGGCCATCTGCTCACGCGTGCAGAAGATGTGCGCGTCGTCCTGGGTCATGCCGCGGACGCGGGTCAGTCCGTGGACCACGCCCGACTTCTCGTAGCGATAGACCGAGCCGAACTCGAACATCCGGATCGGGAGCTCGCGGTAGCTCCGCTGCCGTGACTGGAAGATCAGGCAGTGGAACGGGCAGTTCATCGGCTTCAGGTAGTAGTCCGTGCCGTCGGCGCCACCCTCGTCGTCGAAGTGCATCGGCGGGAACATCGCGTCCTTGTAGAACCCGAGGTGACCCGACTTCTCGAACAGGTTCTGCTTCGAGATGTGCGGCGAGTAGACGAACTCGTAGTCGGCCTCTTCGTGACGTCGACGGGAGTAGTCCTCCATCTCGCGACGGATGATGCCGCCCTTGGGATGGAAGACCGCCAGGCCGGACCCGATCTCGTCGGGGAAGCTGAACAGGTCGAGTTCGGCCCCGAGCTTGCGGTGGTCGCGCTTGGCGGCCTCCTCGAGGCGGGCGAGGTGCTGCTTCAGTTCCTTCTTGGTCGCCCAGGCCGTGCCGTAGATGCGCTGGAGCTGGGGGTTCTTCTCGTTGCCCTTCCAGTACGCGCCGGCGACGCGCAGGAGCTTGAAGTGCCCGAGATGGTCGCTCGTGGTCGGGACGTGCGGGCCCCGACACAGGTCGATGAAGCCGTCGTGGCCGTGGAAGGTCTGGTTGGGGCGGGGCTCGGGCGGGATGTTCTCGTAGCAGCGGACCTCGCCCTTGGCCGAGGTGGCCGACATCGGATCGGTCGACGCGTCGTCGATGATCTCGAGCTTGTACTTGTGGTCGGCGAAGATCGATCGGGCCTCGTCGGCGCTGATCTCGGTCTTCGCGAACGGCTGGGCCTCGTTGAGGATCTGCTTCATGCGACCCTCGATCGTCGCGAGGTCGTCCTCGGAGAAGGTGCCGCCGTCGGGCAACTCGAAGTCGTAGTAGAAGCCGTTCTCGACGGGTGGGCCGATGCCGAACGTGGCGCCCGGGAACAGCTCCAACACGGCCTGGGCCAGGACGTGAGCCGTCGAGTGGCGGATCACGTAGAGACCCTGGTCGGACTGGGTCGTGACGATGCTGACGACGTCGCCGTCCTCGAGCGGGTGCGACAGGTCGCGCTCGACGCCGTTGACCTCGGCGATCACCGCCGCCTTCGCGAGCCCGGTCCCGATGTCGGCCGCCAGGTCACCTGCGGTCGCGCCGGTGGTCAGCTCACGGCTGGAACCATCGGGAAGCGAGACGGTGATCTGATCAGACATGGTTGCGGAGGGTAGCGACGTGTCGCCGAAACGCAGAAGGCGGTTCAGCCGTCTGCGTCGGACCCGCCCGACGACTCGGATGCCGGCGCCGGGCGCCAGAACGCCGCGAGCAGCCCTGCCGCGCCTCCGAAACCACCGACGAGCGCGATCCACAGACCAGCCGCCTCGGGGAACGGCTGGAAGATGTCGAACGCGTTGTCGAGCGACCACTGTCCGGCACCAACGGTCGACAGTAGGAAGCCGGCGGCGATCAGGGTCATCACGTACTCCCACCCCTCGCCCGGACGGAAGATGAAGAAGCCGTTGCCACGGTGGTTGGTGATCAACGCGACAGTCATCGTGCCGATCACGGCGGCGCCGCCGAAGGGCGTGAGGAGTCCGAGCACCAGTGCCAGGCCGCCGACGAGTTCGGCCACGCTGGCCAACCAGGCATGCACCACACCCGGCTTCATCCCCAAGGACTCGAACCAGCCGGCCGTGCCCTCGATCTTCCCGCCGCCCCAGATGTGGTTGTAGCCGTGGGCGAGCATGACTGCGCCGATGGCGCAGCGGAACACCAAGATGCCGAGGTTGAACACGTCCTGATCCATCGGGCGAGCCTCGCGCACGACGAGGCCCGGATCGCGTATCAGGCGGTCACGACCACCACTGGGCCAGCACGTCGGCCGACGACGCACGAACGTCGAGGATCTCGTTGTCGTCGTCGCGGTCGTCGGCGACGCTCCCGTCGGGCAGCACCGGCACGCGAGCGGGCTCGGGCGAGGGTGCGGGTGCGGGTTCCGCCGCGACCTCGGCCGGGGGCTGTTCCGGCTTGGAGCCGGCGTACGTGTCGACGTACTCCTGGCCCGACAGCTTGCGGATCTCATACATGACCTCGTCGGTCAGTTGCCGCAGGAGCATGTGGTCGTCCTGGCGGTCGAGATACCGGGTGACGTCGATGGGCGCACCGATGTTGACCTGACACGACGTGAAGGGACGCGGGACCGATGCGCCGGCGGGCTGGATCAGGTCCGTGCCGCAGATGCCGACCGGGATGATCGGTGCGCCGGTGCGCAGGGCCAGCCGGGCAGCGCCCGTGCGCCCGCGGTGCAGCACGCCGTCGCGGGAGCGTGTGCCCTCGGGGTAGATCCCGAAGAACTCGCCCCGTCCGAGCACGCGTGCAGCGGTGTCGAGTGCTCGCTGCGAGGCCGACCCACCGCCACGGTCGATCGGGATCATCCCGACCGCAGGGAAGATGTACTTCGTCTTCCAGGAGTCGAGGTACTCGGCCTTGCCGACGTAGCTGATCCGCCGCGGGAGCACCGCTGGGAGCACGATCGAGTCGAAGAACGAGATGTGGTTCGGGCAGAAGATCGCTGCCCCGTCCTCGGGCACGTTGTGCATCCCGGTCGTGTGGATGCGCCAGAGGACCTTGGTCACCGGCTTCACGATGGCCTTCGCCACCGGATAGGCCTTGCCGTATTCCCGGTCATCCGTCACTACGCGGGGACGCTACCAGCGGCGCGCGAACCACGCGTGGCGGCTTCGTCAACGCCGGGAGAACGCTTAGATTCACGCACCATGCGCCGCCACGATCGTCAGATCGGCGCCATGCTGGGTCTCATCTCGCTGTGCTCCGTCCTCCTGGGCGTGAGCGCGGCAACCGCTGCCCCGCTGGCCGAACCCCCACTCGCCGCCACCCCACAGGGCGGGTGCGGTCCAGGGTCGAACCCCGAGACCGACCTCCAGGGCCGAGTACCGGCCGCTGACCACGAGTCAGGCCGCGCCGCCGAGGGCTACTCGTGCAACGCCGAGCGCGTCGGCACGATCTCCGACGAGTTGCCAGTGGGCACCGAGGGCGGGTTCAAGGTCCACCGCTACATCGACGACGACGGTCACGAGTGCGCGTACTACGACTCGACGCTGCTCCTCGGCACCGAGGCCCTCGACCTCCTGCAGGTCGACGACCCCTTGGATCTCGTCGGCGTTCTCGACGACCTCGTGAACCGCAAGCTCGGTGTCCACGTGGTCGACATGGCCGATCCGACCCAGCCGGTCATCACCACCAGCCTGATCACCCCGGCGATGCTGTCGCCGCACGAGTCGCTCGTGGTGAGCCAGGAGCGCGGCCTGATCATGGCGACCCTGGGCAATCCCGGGTTCAACCTCGGCCAACTCGACATCTACGACATCAGCGAAGACTGTCGGGCACCCGTCTTCCGGTCCAGCACCCCGTCGGGGCTCTTCGGCCACGAGAGCGGGCTGTCGCCCGACGGCATGACCTACTACTCGGCGTCGCCCGCGACCTCGACGCTGGTTCCGGTCGACATCTCGGACCCCGCGCTCCCGGTGATGCTGCCGCCGTTCCAGATCAACAGCCACGGCTTGTCGGTGAGCGCCACCGGCGACCGCGCCTACATCGCCAGCCTCGACGGTCTCGACATCCTCGACACGTCGGCCGTGCAGGCTCGGGAGGCGAATCCCACGATCGAGCCGATCTCGAGCCTCGACTGGGGAACGCGCAGCATCCCGCAGAACGCCATCCCGATCACCATCGACGACCACCCCTATCTGGTCGAGATCGACGAGTTCGGCTCGGGGTCGAAGGTCGGCGCCGGGCGCATCATCGACATCGCCGACGAGGAGAACCCGTTCGTCCTCTCGAACCTGCGTCTGGCCGTGCACCAGAAGGAGAACTTCGATGCCGTCGCCGGCGACGTCGGTACCCAGAACCCGATCCAGGGGTACGCCGGGCACTACTGCAGCGTCCCGACACCCGTCGATCCGAAGATCGTCGCCTGCTCGATGATCATGTCGGGCCTCCGCGTGTTCAGCATCGTGGACCCGGCCAACCCGGTCGAGATCGCCTACTACAACGCCCCGTCCGACAACGTCCCGTTCGTCGGCGGGAACTACGCGATGTCGGCGCCGGCGTTCGCTCCCGAGCGCGACGAGATCTGGTACTCCGACGGATTCACCGGCTTCCACGTCGTCCGCCTCACCAACGGCACCTACTCCGGTGCCGCGGTCCCGATCGAGACCGACCCGACGACGACGGCGGCACCCACGAGCGAGGTCGCTGCACCGACCCCGACGACGGGGAGCGCCTCGCTGCCCGCGACCGGTGGTCGGATCCCGCTCGGTTTCGTGGTCGTCGCAGCGATCAGCGGGCTGGGCGCCCTGGTGCTCGCTCGACGGAGCGTCAGCTCGACGGTGTGAGCGCCACGCCGAGCAGCATCGCTGCATCGGTGACGTCGACGCCCGCGGCTGCGGCTTCGTCGATCGCGGCGATCGCGCCAATGGTGTCCAGGTCGTTGTCGAGGTCCGAGCGCACCTGAGCGAGCACCTCGGCACCATCGCCCCCGGCGGCGACACCGGCGCGCCACGAAGCGAGCCGGTCGGTCGCCTCGGGCATCAGGCCGTCGTCCCACTCCCAGCCGTCGCGGTAGTGATGCTTGACGACGGCGAGGCGGATGGCCATCGACTCCCACTTCTTGCGGAGCTCGGAGACGAAGACGAGGTTGCCGAGTGACTTGGACATCTTCTCGCCGTCCATGCGAACCATCGCCTGGTGCATCCAGTGGCGCACGAAGGGCTCGCCCGTCGCGGCCTCGGACTGGGCGGCTTCGCACTCGTGGTGCGGGAAGATGAGGTCCGATCCCCCACCGTGGAGGTCGATCGTCGTGCCCAACTCGCGCAGCGCCAGGGCCGAGCACTCGATGTGCCAACCGGGGCGACCGGGTCCCCACAGCGAGTCCCACGAGGGTTCGTCGTCCAACGACGGCTGCCACAGCACGAAGTCGAGCTTGTTGCGCTTGTGGGGATCGTCGACGTTGCCGCCGCGCTCGGCGGCGTACTCGAGCATCGTGGCCTCGTCGTAGCCCGACACCTGCCCGAACTTCTCGTAGGTCGAGATGTCGAAGTAGACGGCTCCGCCGGCCTCGTAGGCGTGCCCTCGGTCGAGGACCATGCCGATGAAGCCACGGATGTCGGCGATGGCCGAGGTGGCACGGGGCTCACTCCACGACGGGATCATCCCGAGCGCGATCATGTCGTCGTCGAACTTCGCGGTCTCGGCGGCGGCGAGGTCGAGATAGTGGACGCCGATCTCACGGGCCTTGGCCAGGATCGAGTCGTCGACGTCGGTGACGTTGCGGACACACCGGGTCTGGTGGCCGCGGTCTCTCAGACGCCGCTGGAGGACGTCGTAGCCGACGTAGGCGGCGGCGTGACCGAGATGGGTGGCGTCGTACGGCGTGATGCCGCACGTGTACATGGTGACGATCTCACCCGGCTCGAACGGGACGATCTCCCGCTTCGCCGTGTCGTAGAGCCGGAGCGGACTCACTCCGCCGAGTCGGTCACTGCGCCATCGTCGGCACCGTTGGCCGCGGCGACCGACGCTCGGGTCGGCTTCTTGGGCAGGTCGGTGATGGTGTTGCTCTCGTCCGGGATGCCGGTCATCTTCACCGCGACACGCGTCTTGTAGCGCACGTTGAGCTGCAGGAGCACCGAGGTGAACGACTCGATCGGCGTCGACTGGCTCAGCTCGCCGGCGTCGAGCGGACGCATGTTGGGGATGGCGTGCACGAGTTCGGCGGCCATGGCCGTGGCGGCCTCGTGGTCCGAACAGATCAGGACGTCGGACTCGATCGGGTGATCGAGGTCGCCGAGCTCCTTGGCCGGCACATGGTGGAACGCTGCCGCGACCTTGCAGTCCGGCACGACGGCCTGGACGCTCGCCGCCACGGATCCACGCGGCGGAACGAGGGGCTGGAACTCCTTGCCGATGCGGGTGAGCGCATTGGCCATGGAGATCACGATCTTGCCGTGGAGGTGGTCCTCGACCGACGCAGCCGTCTGGGTGGCGCCGTCCCACGGCGTCGCGATGACCACGACATCGGCATCGGCGGCCATGGCGTTGTCGCCGGCGGTGATCGAGAGATTGCGGCCAGCCCACTGCTCGAGCAGCTCGTCCACCTTCTCCATGGCCTTGTACTTCGAGCGTGAACCGATGATCACGTCGTAGCCCGCGTCTGCCAGTCGGGCGCCGAGCGCCGAACCTGCGGGACCTGTTCCTCCGAGGATGCCGATCTTCACGGGCGGCAGCCTACCGGTGGGGGTTCTCGTCGAGGCCAAACCGGGTCGTATCGTCGGAGCGTGGAAGAGGAACTCGACCCCGGCAGCATCCGGAACACCCAGCCGCACAATGCGATGCCGTTCGTCGTCGCCCTCGTCGGGTTCCTGATCGTCGCCGTGCTGGCGTTCGTGTTCCTGCGTGAGGACGACCCCGGCCGCCTCGTCCGACCGGACGGCGTGTCGGTCATCGGCGACGACACCATCCGTCTCACCGTGGATGGCCCGTTCCGCAAGCCCTACGCAGACGTCATCAAGGTCGGCTACGCACTCGGCGAGGACGACGTCTTCGTCGAGATGGTTCTCGACGAGTACGACTGCCCGGACGACACCGACTGTGGCGCGTCGACCGAGTCGCTCACCGTCGACGTCGTCCTCCCGGAGCCGATCGACGGTCGTGACGTGGGACCGGGCACCGGCAGGACACTCGTCGACTGCGACCGTGATCCCGGGATCCCCACCTGCCAGTAACGTCCCGCGTCCACCTCGGGTCTGGAGACACATGGGAATCCTCGACGGCAAACGACTGCTCATCACCGGCGTCCTCACCGACGCCTCGCTCGCCTTCGGGGTCGCGAAGCTCGCGCAGGAAGAAGGGGCCGAGATCGTCCTGACCGGTGCCGGCCGGGCACTCCGCCTCACGCAGCGCACGGCCCGCAAGTTGCCGACCGAGCCCGATGTCCTCGAGTTCGACGTCACCGACGACACCCACGCCGGAGCCATCCGCGATGCCCTCGGCGAGAAGTGGGGTCGCGTCGACGGCGCCCTCCACGCCATCGGTTTCGCCCCCGAGTCCTGTCTCGGCGGCGGCTTCACCGAGGCCCCGTGGGAGGACGTCGCCGTAGCGATGCAGATCTCGGCGTACTCGCTCAAGACCGTTTCCGACGCCGTCGTACCGCTCATGACCGAGGGCGGATCGATCGTCGGCCTCGACTTCGACGCCACCGTCGCCTGGCCGGCCTACGACTGGATGGGCGTCGCCAAGGCCGCACTCGAGTCGACGTCTCGCTACCTCGCCCGTGAGCTGGGCCCCAAGGGCATCCGGGTCAACCTCGTCGCCGCCGGACCGATCCGCACCATCGCCGCCAAGTCGATCCCCGGCTTCTCGGCGTTCGAGGACGTGTGGGACGACAAGGCACCGCTCGGTTGGGACGTCAACGACTCGTCCGGCGTCGCCCGTTCGACCGTCGCCATGCTGTCTGACTGGTTCCCGCAGACGACCGGCTCGATGATCCACGTCGACGGCGGTTTCCACGCCATCGGCGCCTGACCCGACCCACCCCAAACCCCGAACTCGACGCTCTCAGCGTCGGGGGCCGACGTCTACGACGTCGAGAAGTGGCGCGGGTTGGCGACGCGGAGCTTGTCGACCACGGTCTCGGCGATCACGCGGTGCAGTTCGTCGGCGCGGTCGTCGAAGCGGCCGTCCTGGATCGCCGACACCAGATCGGCCTCGCTGCCGACACCGATGCTCCCCAGCCGGCCCACCTGTTCGGCGGCCATGGCCGGACCGAACTCGAGCTCGCGGCGGACCATGGCCAGCACATTCGATGCCACTCGACCGTGGAACGCGGTGCTGCCACCGGCGTTCTGGCGAACGTCGCCGTCGATGTACTCCTGCACGGCCTCGACCAGCTCGGCGGCCGTCGGGCGTCCGTGCATCCCGGGCTCCTCGAGCGCCGGCGGCATCGCACGGGCCGACGCCTTCGCGAGCGCTTCGGGTGCGAGCAGCAACAGCAGGTCGTGTTCGTTCTCGCACACGCGACGGCCGATGGCCGCCAACTCGACCGACCGTGAGTGGCCGTCGAGGTGGGCTCGCGCCTGCATGATGCACATGACGCCCCACTTGAGGGTCCCGAGGACCTCCCACCAACGGACCACATCGGGGTCGACGTCGACACCGGCCGCTTCGCTGTAGGCGGCGAACAGATCCTCATAGGTCCCGATGCCGGCGACGGGATTCGCGCCGCGGAAGCGCCACGCGCGCACGCACAGCCAACCGAGGTCTTCCATCGGGTCGCCGAGGTGGGCCAACTCCCAGTCGACGACGGCACGGAGCCCTTCGGGACCGAGCATCAGGTTCCCGAGACGGAAGTCGCCGTGCACCACGGCTTCGCCGGTGTGGGCGGGTCGGTGCTCCTCGAGCCAACGGAAGGCGAGCTCGAACGTCGGGACGGCGTCGCCGAACACGTCGAGCACCTCGCGGTACTGCGCCACCTGGTCCACTCGCTGCAGGTTCGACAGGCCGCCCGGATCGATGGCGTGGATCGCGGCGAGCGCTCGTCCACAGTCGGCAGCGAAGCTCGCTCGTGCGCCGGCGAACTCGTCGTCGCGCAGGATCTTGCGGGCGATGGTCTCGCCCTCCACGAAGTCGGCGATGAGGTAGCCGGTCTCCAGCGCGTCGTCGCCCTTCCCCGCGGCGAGGACGCTCGCCACGGGCACACCGGCCTCGTCGGCAGCGCGGATCAGTTCGGCCTCGGCCGTCATGGCGCCGGCGCGCACACCGCCGGCGCGTTCACGCTGAAGGATCTTCCGTTCGCCGTCGGCGACGAACGCCCACGTCTCCCGAGAAGCGCCGCCGGTCAGACGTCGGAGATCGGAGACCTCGGTACCGAGGACCTCGCCCAGCGCACTGGACAGTTCGTCAGGTGTCACGGATCAGCAGGCAGCGCGGGTGGCTGGGTAGGGGTTCACTGCGCCTCCGTGGTTGGGATGGATCTCGAAGTGGAGGTGCGGGATGCCCCGAGCGTTGCCCGTGTCACCGACGTAGCCGATGACGGTGCCGGCGCTGACGCGGCCGGCAGCGGCGTAGCCCTGCAGGTGCGTGCCGTAGTAGTAGTGGCCGTTGTCACCGGAGAGGTGGAACGACAGCCCGCCGATGCTGTTGCCGCGATGGGTGACCGTGCCCGACACCGGAGCCACGACCGGCGTGCCACGCGAGGCCATCATGTCGACGCCCTTGTGACTCCGACCGCCCGAGCGGGGTGCGCCCCAGGTGTCGGCGAAGCTCACGGCGCCGGCGACGGGGCAGGTCATCCCGCCCCCACTGACCACCGCCGGAGCGGGCGAGGGAGCGACTGCGGTGGCTGCTCGGGGCGCCGCCGGTGAAGACGATCGCGACGCTGCCGCGGCGGCAGCGCGAGCTTCGGCCTGACGGCGAGCTTCTTCTTCGGCCCGACGCTTGGCCTCGAGGGCCTCGAGCCGCTTCAGCTCGGCCTGGACTTCCGCGAGTGCCTTCTCGAGGCGGGCGATGCTGTCCGCCTGCTGCGCCCGCTTGGTCTCGAGTTCGGCCGACGCTGCGTCGAGGTCGGCCTTGGCCTCGGTGAAGGCGTCGATGGCATCGATCTTGCCGCCACTGACGTAGCGGGACAGGGCCGCGGCCTTGACGCCGTCGTTGATGTCGGCAGCGTTGAGGAGCGGCATCTCGCCGGCCGACGTGTAGCGGGCGATCACGATCTCGTCGATCGACTCGCTCAGCGCCGCCAGCGCGGCCTCGGCCCGCTGGGTGCGCCCCTCGAGGACGACGATCTCCGATTCGATGCCGCCGAGCTCTGCCTCGGCGTCCGACACGGCCTGCGCTGCGGCATCGGCACGCTGTCGGGCACGATCGACGTCCGAGGACCCGGCGCCTGCCGACGGGGCGGCGCTGACGCCGGACACGGCGATCAGGACCGCGAGCAGCGCAGCGAGGGTACGGCGGGGCATGGACGCAAGAGGCTACGAAGCCCCGGCGATCATTGCAATCCTATGACGGGACGTCGGGCGTCGATCCGTGGTCCGATTCGTCGAGGATGTCCCCCACGAGTTCCTCGAGGACGTCCTCGAGGCTCACCAGTCCGATGGTCCGTCCGCCGGCATCGGCCACGACGGCGAGGTGCACCCGAGCGTCCTGGAGGGCGTAGAGCACCTCGTCGATGACGGCGTCGGCCCGGACGATCGGGATCCGACGGATGCGACCCAGCGGCAGGGGCTGGTCCCGCATCGGCCCCGGGATGGTCAACAGGTCCTTCGCGTGGATGAAGCCGAGCGCGTCGTCGAGCCCGCCAGGGCCGACCACCAGGAGCCGGGAGTGTCCCGTACGCACGACGGCCTCTTCGGCGTCGGCTGCGGTCGCGGTGCGTTCGACGTAGCCGATCCGGTCGCGGGCCACCATGAGGTCGCGCACCGGCGACTCGCCGATCGACAGCGCGCCACGGAGGAGCTGGTCCTCGACGTCGGCGATCAGGCCCTCGGCTCGCGATGCCGAGATCATCTCGGCCAGTTCGCCCGACGTGTGGCTGTTCGAGAGCTCGTCGGCGGGCTCGAAACCCAGGAGACGAACGACCACGTTGGCCAGCGCGTTGAGGACGTAGATCACCGGGCCGAAGATCCGGAGGTAGAGCCGGTTGGGAAGGTCGAGCGCCAGCAGTGTGCGTTCGGGGCCGGCGATGGCGATGTTCTTGGGCACCATCTCGCCCAGGACCATGTGGAGGAAGACCACGATCCCGAGACCGAGGGCGAAACCGATCGTCGCCGTCACGCCCTCGGGCAGGTCGACGGTGTCGTGCAACACAGCCTCGATGCCGTGGGCGATCGCCGGTTCGGCGACATATCCGAGCAGCAGCGAGGCGATGGTGATGCCCAACTGCGCTCCGGCGAGTTGCGACGACAGGTCGGCGATGGAAGCGAGTGCTCGGCGGGCTCCGGCCTGACCGTTCTCCGCCATCTCCTCGAGCCGCGTACGACGAGACGCGACGAGCGCGAACTCGACCGCGACGAAGAAGCCGTTGGCGGCGAGCAACACCACGGTGGCGACGAGCGCTCCGATGTTCACTGGGCCACCTCGTCCGGCGCGACCAGACGCACGGTCGAGACGCGGAGCCGATCCATCTCGAGGACCTCGACTCGCCACCCGGCGTGGTCGAAGTGGTCACCGGCCTCCGGGATGCGCCCGAACGTGTCGAGCACGAAGCCGGCGATCGTCTCGTAGGGGCCCTCGGGGATCTCGAAGCCGCACGTGTCGAACACCTCGTCGGGGTGCTGCCCGCCGCCGACGACCCACTCCCCCGGGCGCTGGACCCGGGTCAACGGCGGGACGGCGCGATCGTGTTCGTCGTCGATCTCGCCCACGACCTCCTCGAGCACGTCCTCGAGCGTGATGATCCCCGCGGTCCCCCCGTACTCGTCGACGACCACCGCCAGGTGCGTGGCACGTTCGCGCAGGAGCGCGAGGAGCGACGACAGACCCAGGGTCTCGGGCACGACCAGGGCATCCACGGTCACCGTGGCGATCGACGTCTCGGGACGGTCACGGAACGGCACGGTGAACGCGTCCTTCACGTGGCCGACGCCCTCGATCTGGTCGAGGTCGCCGTCGTAGACCGGGAAGCGGGAGAAGCCGGTTGCGGTGGCGAGCGCCGTCAGGTCGGCGACGGTGCCGTCGGACGGCAGACCGATGACCTCGGTACGTGGCACCAGGGCATCGGCGGCGGTCTTGTGCGAGAAGCGGACAGCCCGGGTGAGCAGGGTCAGGGACTCCTCGTCGATCATCCCCTCCTCGCTCGACGAGCGGAACAGGAAGTCGAGTTCGTTGAGGTTCCGGACCGACCGGAGTTCTTCCTGGGGTTCGATCCCGAGGCGTCGCACCGTCCAGTTGGCGACACCGTTGAGGAATCGCACCATCGGGCCCACCACGAACCCGTAGGCCTGCATCGGCCGTGCGAGGGCGAACGCCGACTGCGTGGGCTCGGCGATGGCCACAGACTTGGGGACCAGTTCGCCCATCACCATCTGCAGGGTGGTGGCGAGCAGCAGGGCGAGGACGACCGACACCGCGACGGCTCGATCGTCTCCGACCAGGGAACCGACGAGGGGCTCCAACAGGCGGGCGACGACCGGTTCGGCGATGAAGCCGAGCACCAGGGAGGTGACGGTGATGCCCAACTGCGCACCAGAGAGGTGGAAAGAGAGCCGCCGGATCTGACGCTCGACGGCACGGGCGCGAGCCACGCCGTCCTCGGCCTGGCGCTTGATGCGCGACCGGTCGACGGCCACGAGCGCGAACTCGTGCGCCACGAATGCACCGTTGGCGACGATCAGTGCCACGACGGCGAGGAGTCCGAGGAACGTTTCGATGGACCCCAGAGGCTACAAAGACCGGATGCCAACGGGACTCATCGACCTGGAACAAGTCGACGTGGATGTCGACGGGACGCGGATCCTCCACTCGATCGACTGGCAGGTGGGACCCGGAGAACGGTGGGTCGTCGTGGGCCCGAACGGATCGGGGAAGACCACGCTCCTCCGCCTCGTCGCCAGTTGGCAGCGTCCGTCCGGCGGCGCGGCGCACGTCCTCGGCGAGCGACTCGGCCGCACCGACATGCGGGCACTCCGCAAGCGCATCGGCTACACGAGTCAGTCGCTCAGCGACCTCCTCCGTCCCGCGATGACGCCCCACGAGGTCGTCCTCGCCGCGCCGAACGCGGCCCTCGAGACGTGGTGGCACACCTATTCGGCCGACGATCACCGCGACGCGTCCGAGCGTCTCCGCCTCTTCGGCATCCCCGAGGACGCCGAGTTCCGGCCACTGCGCACGCTCTCGGCCGGCGAGCGCCAACGGGTGCTGCTGGCCCGTGCGTTCACGGGCACCCCGGGACTCGTCGCACTCGACGAGCCCACGGCAGGCCTCGACATCGGTGGGCGCGAAGACCTCGTGGCCCGACTCGACCGAGCGGCGGCGACCACCGATGCACCGCTCGTCCTCGTCACCCACCACCTCGAGGAGATCCCACCGGCGTTCGATCGCGTCGTGCTGCTCGCCGGCGGTCGCATCGTCGACAAGGGCTCGACCACCGATTTGTTGACCTCGCAGCGGCTGTCGAGCCTCTACGGGGTCCCGCTCGAGATCACCTGCGTCGACGGCCGGTGGTCAGCTCGGAGTGGCGAGCGCCCGTAGCCGGGAGCGCGACGCCTCGATCTCGCTGGTCAGCAGGCGGTCGAGGAGGGGTACCCACAGCGTCCCGCCGTAGTGGAGGTCCATCGTCAGCGTCGAGGTGGGGCCCTCGCTGGTCACGGTGGCCGACAGCACCCATGCGGCGTGCTCACGACCGTCGGTCTCCCGGCGCTCGAACCGGACGTGACCCGGCGCGTCCTCGGCGGTGCGCACCATGCGGAGGCGCTTCGATCGTGCCAGCGGGCCGAGCTTGCCGCGCAGGGTGACGAACCATGCCGGTCCCGGATCGCCAGGGGCCTCGGGCGCTGACTCGGTCCGGGGAACGATCTCGAGCCACTGGTCGTAGGTGTCGAGCGACCCGACCCAGCGGTACAGCTCTTCGGCCGTGCAGGTGGCGTCCAGTGTGGCGGTGATGTCCATCAGCGTCTGGCCGCGAGATCGGCCACGACGCGGAGCAGGCCGTACGGATTGACGGCGTCACCGCCACCGGGATGGACCTGGAAGTGGAGGTGCGGCGCTCCGCCCTTCGCATTGCCCGTGTCACCGACGAAGCCGACGATGTCACCGGCCTCGACCGGCGTTCCCTCGCCGACACCCTCGACGAAGGCCTGGAGATGCGCGTAGTAGTAGTACGTGCCCGACTGGCCCTTGACCCAGAGCTTCTGACCGCCGAGCACGTCGTTGCCGACACGGATGACGACGCCTCGCTCGACGGCGTAGAGCGGTGTGCCGAAGTCGGCCATGATGTCGACACCCTGGTGCCCGTGCGAGTACTCGGTCCCCGTCATGCGCGGGAATCCCCAGCTGTCGATGAACGTGTACGGCTCGCCCACGGGGAAGACGAACCCTCGGATCACGATCTCGGACCCGGCGGCGAACACGGCCAGGTCGAATCGGCGCTCGGCGTTGAGTGACAGCACGTCCTCGAGGTGACGGCGGGCGTTGCGGAGCTCGCGACGGGTCGCTCCGACGTCCTCGATCGCGGCGAGGACGCCGTCGTCGACGACCTCCTTGGCCTGGAGGTACTCGCGCACGGACTTGCTGTCGGCCTCGGCGACGCTGCGCAACATCACGTTCCGCGTGCCGAGTTCGTTGGCGTCGGTCGACCCGATGATGGTGTCGAGTTCGGCGGCGTTGCCCCGGACGACCGCGTTGGCGATGCGCAGCTTGAACGTCCGCTCGGCCAGTTCGAGTCGCTGGACGGCGAGCTCCTGGGCCACACCCAGTCGAGCCAGCTCCCGCTGGAGACCGGCGAGGCGATCGGCGAGGACGTCGACGGTCTCGGCCGCGTCGGCGACCTCCTCGGCGCTCTTGAGCGCCTCGGCTCGGGCGACGGTCAGTTCCCGACGGATGATCCGACTCGCCGCGGCACCGTCGACGGCTTCGCCGGGCGGGAGCGGCACCGTGATGTCCGAGATCGGCACCTCTTCCGGCGGCGCGTCGACATGCCCGACCGGGTCTTCGTCGTCGATCGTCGTCGAGGTCGTCGAGGTGTCGTCGGGACCCGGCTTCGTCGTGGTCGTCGTCGAACTCGGAGCCGGGGTGGTGGTCGTGGTCGTCGTCGTGGAGGACGAGGTCGGCGGCGGTCCGGCCGGGGCCTCCTGCGCCGAGACCGGGCGCGCACCCACCGCCAGCAGCGAGAGCGCCAGGAAGGCAGCGAGGAGCCGGGACATGGGCCTGGCATGGTACCGACGGCCGGTTCCGATGGAAGCGTCGGCCGCCACTACCGTCCGCCCGGTGGAACGCACCATCTTCGAAGCCGAGCACGACCTCTTCCGCGAGAGCTTCCGGCGCTTCGTGGCCGACGAGATCCTCCCGCACTTCGAGTCGTGGGAAGCCGCTGGTCTCGCCGATCGCTCATTGTTCACCGAGGCCGGGGCGCACGGATTCCTCGGCATGGCCATCCCGGAGGACCTGGGCGGCGGGGGCGTCGACGACTTCCGCTACAACCTCGTGATCATCGAGGAGATCCAGCGAGCCGGTGCTGGTGGCGCCGGGCTGGGCATCACGCTCCACAACGACATCTGCCTGCCGTACTTCCTCACGCTCGCCAACGACGAGCAGAAGGCGCGGTGGCTCCCGGGCATCGCATCGGGCGAACTGATCACCGCCATCGCCATGACCGAGCCGGGCATCGGGTCGGACCTGGCGTCGATGGGCACGACGGCCGTGCGCGACGGCGACCACTTCGTCGTCAACGGATCGAAGACGTTCATCACCAACGGCATCAACAGCGACCTGGTGATCGTGGCGGTCAAGACCGATCCCTCCGCCAAGCACGCCGGCATGTCGCTCCTCGTGGTCGAGGCCGGCACCGAGGGATTCGAGCGCGGACGCAACCTCGACAAGATCGGGATGCACAGCCAGGACACGGCCGAACTCTTCTTCAGCGACGCGCACGTTCCCGTCGCCAACCTGTTGGGCGACGAGGGGCGCGGGTTCCACCACCTGGTCGACAAGCTCCCGCAGGAGCGGCTCTCGATCGCCGCGGCCGGGGTCGCGGCCGCCCGCGCCGGTCTCGACTGGACGGTCGAGTACGTGAAGGAGCGGCAGGCCTTCGGTCAGCCGATCGGGTCCTTCCAGAACACCCGATTCGTCCTCGCCGAGGTCGCCACCGAGGTCGAGGTCGCCCAGGCCTTCGTCGACAAGTGCGTGATCGCCCTCAACGAGCGCACGTTGACGGCGGAGGAGGCCTCGATGGCCAAGTGGTGGTGCACCGAGCTCCAGAAGCGCTGCATCGACAAGTGCCTCCAGCTCTTCGGCGGCTACGGCTACATGACCGAATACCCCATCGCACGCGCCTACGCCGACGCCCGGGTCACCACGATCTACGGCGGAACCACGGAGATCATGAAGGAGATCATCTCCAAGCGTCACCTCGGGCTGTAGCCACGCCTGAGACAGGTGTCACGACGCAAATATTGCGGTTTTGTTGCGAAAAGCCGCTAGACAGATTCCTCCGAACCCCATAGCAGGCCTGCCATTCCGATCGCAGCGACGCATCTCACCCCCGAGACGTCACCGGATCGACACAGCGAGCGCAGGCCGCCCACTTGGAGGACATCCCCGTGCGAACCATCAGCACTCCCTCGCGCCGCGTGCGCCGTCTCGGCCGCGGCGCGCTCCTCGGCTTCGCCCTCGTCGCCGTCTCGGCCTGCAGCCCGCAGCACTGGATCGTCACGCACTTCGACAGTGCCGGACAGGTCGACAGCGCCAACCGCATCGCCACGTGCGAGAGCAACATGGATCCGTCCGCGGTCAGCCCGACCAACGATCACGGCCTGTTCCAGATCAACGCCATCCATCGCGCCGACTTCGAACGGGTGACCGGCCAACCGTGGTCCAAGGTCTACGACGCCAACTACAACTCGATGTTCGCCCGCTGGCTCTTCGACCACCAGGGCTGGGGCCCGTGGACCTGTAAGAAGGTCCTCTGACTCAGGTGAGCTCGCCCCGCCGGGGCGGATCGGCCCCCGCCCGGGTGCACGCGATGCTCGCCGCCTTCGCGGCATAGGTCGCAGCAGTCCGCCACCAGTGACCGTCGAGACGGTCGAGCGCATCGCGCGACGCGATGTGATGCGCTGCGAGCGCGGCGAGCACCGCTCCGGCGAACGAGTCGCCGGCACCCACGGTGTCGACCACGTCGACCTTCGGAGCGGGAACGTCGATCACCTGGTCCTCGCGGATCACCGTCGCACCCTGCGCGCCCCGCGTGAGGAGGATGACACCCGGACGATGGGTGTCGTCGTCATCGTCTGCCGGCGTCACCCAGTGCCGGGCGGTCTCGACCGCATCGGCGCCCGGCGACATCCACTCGATGTCGTCGGTGCTGATCTTGAGGACATCGGCGATCCCGAGCCAGTGGTTGAACCGGCGGAGGTAGCGGTCGCGGGCGATGATGCGCGGCCGAGGGTTGGCGTCGACGTGGATCAGCGCACGGTGTTGCGCCGCGGCGAGCAGCCCCTCGAATCGCGACGCGACCGGCTCGATCACCATCGAGACCGAGCCGCTGACGTGCAGGATCCCGACGTCCGACGGCAGGTGGAGGTCGTTGACCCGGCTCGACGTCGTCGTCGTGCCCGCGACGTGGAAGGTGAAATCGCCGTCGGCTCCGTGGGCGACGAGCGCGACCGTGGTCGGTTCCGAGGTCGTCGGACAGTGCGCGTGGTCGACCAACGACGCAGCGAGGTGCGAGCGCAACATGTCGCCGAACTGGTCATCCGACAACACCCCGAGGAACGTCGTCGGCGCGCCGAGGCGCCCTGCCGCCACTGCAGCGTTGTAGGGCGCTCCCCCGGGCACGGCGCGCCACGTCCGACCGTCGGGATCGGTGGCGAGCAGATCGATGAGGGCTTCGCCCATGCAGACGACGCGCGGAGTGGTCACGCGGTGCAGCGTACGGAACGACTCCGCACGTTGGGGTCAGGCGAGAAGCGCCCGGGCGATGTGGGTGATCTGGATCTCGTCGGTGCCGGCGTAGATCTGGAGGACCTTGGCGTCGCGGGCCAGCTGCTCGACGTGGAACTCCGACATGTAGCCGTTGCCGCCGAAGATCTGCACCGCTTCGAGTGCGACCTCGGTGGCGGCACGAGCCGAGTACAGCTTCATGGCCGAAGCCTCGGCGAGCGTCATGCCACCGGTGGCACCGGCGGCCTGCGACTCGATCGAGCGGAACACGAGGTTCTGCACGTTGAGGCGGGCGACCTCCATGCGGGCCAGCTTCTCCTGGATCAGCTGGAACTGACCGATGGGCTGGCCGAACTGGACGCGGTCCTTGGCGTACTCGACCGACAGCTCGAGGCAGCGTTCGATCATGCCGAGCGCCATGGCAGCGACGCCGGAACGCTCGATCAGGAACGTGGCCTTGGCGCCGTCACGGCCGCCCTTCGACTGGTCCTCGGTCTCGCCGATGAGCCGGTCGATGCCGACGCGGACATCGGTGAGGAACAGCTCGCCCGTGGGTGAGCTGTGCATGCCCATCTTGCGGAGCGGCTTCGACTGCTCGAGCCCCTCCATGCCGGAGTCGAGCACGAAGTTGAGGATCTTGCGCTCTTCGGGCGGGTTGCCCTCGTCGAGCTTGCAGATGAACACGATCGTGTCGGCGTAGGGGCCGTTGGTGATGAACGTCTTCGATCCGTTGAGGACGTACTCGTCGCCGTCCTTGCGGGCGGTGGCCTTCATCGAACCGAACGCATCCGAACCCGAGCCGGGCTCGGTGATCGCCCACGCGCCGATCTTGTCGAGCGTCAGCAGGTCCTTGACCCAGCGCTCCTTCTGGCGGATCGTGCCCTTCGAGTTGATGGCCGCCGAGGTGAGACCGGTCGACACGCCGAGGGCGGTGACGAGTCCGGGGCTGTAGCGGCACAGCTCGATGATCGGGATCATGGTGATCGACCCGTCGCCGCCACCGCTCGACGAGCGCTCCGGCGGGGTCTCGCCCTTGGCGACGGCTTCCTCGACCGACTTCTCGAACGCGATCTGCTTGTCGAAGCGATCGGCCGCCATGGTGTCCATGCCGAAGGTCCTGTAGAGCTTGCGGAGCACGTCGTAGGGCGGCAGGTCGCCGAACTCGAGCTCCTCGCGCAGCGGCGCGACCTCGCTCTCGACGAACTGACGCACGGCGTCGCGCACCATCTGCTGTTCTTCGGACCATGTGAGCATGACGGGCACTCCCTGCTGGTATCAGTCGTTGCCAGAAGATGGTGACACGCCGAGCTCCTCCAGAACGGATTCGACCGCGGCGAGCCGGGACTCGAGCGCGGCGACACGAGCCGACAAGTCTGCGGGAGCGTGGGCCGAGGACGACTCGACCGCCGCCGCCTCGATCGGATCGGCGGCGCCGCCCAACAGGTCCGCCCAGCGGGTCTCCTTCTGCCCCACCTGTCGTTCGAGATGGACGACGAGTGGCTCCTCCCGCCCGGCCAGACCCTCGAGTGTCGCCTCGGTCTCGTCCAGCGAGGCGAACGCGTGCGATCGTTCGGTCCGCGTTCGCAACTCCGACAACGTCTGCGGACCGCGGAGGAAGAGGACGGCGACCAGCGCCAGCTCTCCCCGATCGAGTCCGAGGACCTCGTCGAGCACGTGGCGGTACTTGGTCGAACGGGCGCCGTGCGACGGGTGGACGAACCGGACCACGCCTCGGGCCTTCAGCCCGTCGAGGGTGCGTTGGAGCGTCGACGAGTCGAGGTCGGTGACCGGTTCCCGGTTGTTCTTCTGGTTGCAGCCGGCGACCAGGCTCTTGAGGGTCAACGGATAGGTGTCCGGGACCGTCGCCTCCTTCTCGATCAGCGTGCCCAGGACACGTCGCTCGACGGCATCGAAGGAGTCCATGCGCGAAATCTACGAGGTCGACTGAACCGACGTGGCCGGTCGTGCGTGTGTTGTGATGGATGACGACCATGACCGTCCCCGAGATCGAGATCGTGGGTACCCCCGAGGCGGAGACCCGACCGGACTTCGCCGCGTTCTTCCGGGCCGAGTACCCGGGCCTCGTCGCCCTGGCGACGGCCGTCACCGGCGACCGGCACGCGGGTGAGGACATCGCCTCCGAGGCCATGAGCCGCGCCTACCGGCGGTGGGCCCGCATCGCCTCGTACGACAAGCCGGGAGCGTGGACACGCCGTGTGGCGGTCAACCTGTTGCACTCACGCCGGCGACGCCTCGGCTCCGAGGTACGGGCCCTCCTCCGGGTGGGCAACGGCGACGCGGTCGATGCCGACGGGGCCGATCGGGTCGTGGGCGCCGACAACTTCGACGCCCTGCTGGCGCCACTGGCGCCACGCCAGCGCACCGCCACCGCGCTCCACTACCTCGCCGACCTGTCCGTGGCCGAGATCGCCGATGCCATGGGCTGCGCCGAAGGAACCGTGAAATCGCACCTCCACGCCGCTCGGACAGCGATGTCCGAGGCCCTCGAAGGGAACGAAGCACCATGACGACGCCAGACCCCACACCGGAGGACCAGGTCCGTCGGAGCGCGGCGCGCTTCCACGACCACGTCCTCGGCACCGTCGACCTCGACGCGGCACTCTCGCGCAGCCAGCGGTCATCCCGACGTCCCGCCGCACTTGCGGTCTCGATGCTCGCGGTGGTCGCGCTGATCGCTGCCGTGGTGATCCTCCGGCCACCGTCCGACGACGTCGACGTGGCCATCGACGAGGACGGCCTCTCGACCACCATCCCGGACGACTCGGCGCCGGTCCCCGACTTCGAGAACGCACCGGCACCGATCGGTCTCGGCGCGCCGGACGACGGGAAGGACTCGGTCCGCCTCCCGGTCATCGTCGAGCCCCCGACCGGCCTCGTCGACGGCCAGATGGTCTCGGTGAGCGGTCAGGGGTTCGCACCCGACACGTCGATCGGTGTGGTCATGTGCACCAAGGAAGCGGGTGTCGACCACGGTGCTCGCGGCATCGAGGCCTGCGACATCTCGCACTACGGCCAGGGCATGAGCGACGCCCAGGGCAACGCCACCGTCGAGTTCCGGGTCCAGCGCATCGTCCCGTTCGACGGCGAGGAGGTCGACTGCGCCTCCGAGCCCGGGCGCTGCATCGTCGGCATGGGCATGATCTCCGACTACGACCAGTCGGGTGGCTTCGCCGTCGACTTCGACCCATCGGTGCCCCTCCCCGACCCGCCAACCGTCGAACTCGGCAAGACCGAGGGCATCGCCGACGGCGAGACCGTGCCCATCGTCGTGACCGGTCTCGCACCGAACTCCGTGCTCTTCCTGCAGCAGTGCACGGACGGCTACACGTCGTGTGCGGAGACCTCGTCGGGCGAACAACGCGTCGACTCGAGCGGACGCTTCGAGGGAACCGTGCGCCTGTGGCGCTCGTTCGGCACCTACGGCGATCTCGGGCCGACCAATGTCGACTGCGCGGTCGCGGCGTGCGAACTGGTGATCAACGGCGACACCGGCAACAGTCGAGCGATCCCCAACGTCTCGATCGCCTTCGACCCGACCCGCGGGGCACGGACGCCACCGGTGTTGCGCCTCCTCGACGACGGTCCGTTCTCGCCCGGCGACACGTTCCGGGTGGCGGTCGACGGACTCGGCGAGTTCGAGTGGATCGACCTGCAGGTGTGCCCGGCGCCTGACGGCGAGTGCATCGCCTGGGGATCCCAGGGTCCCGGCGAGGCGTCGGTCGTCGAGGTCACGGTGGACTCCGGCAGCGCTGCCTGCGCCTCGGGCTGTCCGATCATCGCCTATGTCAACACCGCCGGCGGGCGCGGCCCCGGCGGGACGAGCGGCCCGCCACCGCTGTTCCCGGAACCGATCCTGGTCACGATCACCGGGTGACCGTCCCGATCTGGCAAACTGACCGACCCCCGCAGGACCGACGCGGGGAGCCATCGAGGAGAGCCAGTGACGTTCAAGGTCAACGATCGAGTGGTCTACCCCCACCATGGCGCTGCCGTGGTCGAGGGCAAAGAAGTCATGGAGATGTTCGGTGAGGAGAAGGAATTCCTCGTCCTGCGCATGACCCATGGCGACCTCATGCTGAAGGTGCCTTCGGACAAGGCCGAGGAGATCGGCATGCGCTACCCGATCTCGGTCGAGGACGTCGAGGACGTCTTCGAGGTGCTCGCCAAGAAGGACGTGCGCGAGCCCACCAACTGGTCGCGGCGGTTCAAGAACCACCAGGAGAAGCTCAAGTCGGGCGACGTCTACCAGGTGGCCGAGGTCGTCCGGAACCTTGCGCTGCGCGAAGCCGACAAGGGTCTCTCGGCCGGCGAGAAGTCGATGTTCGTGAAGGCCCGGCAGGTCCTGGTGTCCGAGCTGGCGTTCGCGCTCGACATCGACGAGGACGCCGCGCTCGACCGGCTCGAGAAGACGCTCGCCTGACCGTGACACCGTCCGGCCCCGCCCACGTGATGGGCTGGAAGCCGTGAGCGACGGTGACGACGCGAGCGCGCCAGCGGACTCGGAGCTGATCCGACGTCTCCGCCAGCGCGCGGCAGAACTCCAGAGTGGTGACGGACCCCCGGCACCGACGCCAGACCCGGAACCGGAACCCGTGCCGGAACCCGAGCCCGAGCCCGAGCCGGAACCAGAACCGGAGCTCCCCGCCGACGACGCAGACCCGTTCGCCGGCTGGGCCGAACTCACCCCGACCGTGGATCCGTCCAGTCGAGACCTCCTGTCGCAGTGGGCCGACGAGGAGCACATCGAGACCGAGTCACCCGCTCGCAATTGGACTCCGTTCGTCGCCGCCATCGTCGTCGTCCTCGTCGCGGCGATCCTGGCCGTCGGGGTCCGGTTCGCCCTCGACACCGAGAGCGATGGCGCCGGGTCCGGGGCACGTGGCGACGACGCCGAGGGGCCGTCGGTCACCGATGCCGATCCTCCGACCCTCGACGACCTGACCTCCGAGGTGACCGTGCCGCCGGGACCGGCCGAGGGCCTGGGCATCGCCGACAAGGGCGTGACGATCGTCGAGGACCGCTTCGACGCCGAGCGGCGCGAAGGCACCTTCGCCGTCATCATCGACAACCCCCACGCCGAATGGCTCGCCCAAGGCGTGCAGGTCGATGTCCGGATGCTGGACGAGGGCGGGAACGAAGTCGGTCGCGACTCCGCATTCCTCGAGGTCGTGCTGCCCGGCCAGCAGGTCGCCGTGGGCGCGCTGTTCTTCGACGCACCTACGGTGCCCGTCGTCGACCTCGCCGTCACCCTCGACGTCGCTCGCTGGCGGGAGACCGGCGGCTTCGACGGCGGCTTCACCGTCGGCGAGATCCTCACCGAGGAAGCCGAGTTCAGTGGCGTCCGCACCGGCTTCACGCTCCGGTCCGACTTCGCCGATCCCCTGGTCGACACCGGGGTCACCGCCGTCTACCGCGGGCCCGACGGACGCATCGTCGGCGGGTCCGACACCTTCCTCGACCTCCTCGAACCCGGCGTCGACACACCCGTCGAGATCAGCCTCCTCGCCAACATCCCCATCGACCAGATCACGTCGACCGAGATCTATCCGGCAGCTGGCTTCGGCTTCGTTCCCGACCAGTAGTAGGGTCCCCCGCTCCCGAGATCGGGGCGTATAGCTCAGTTGGCTAGAGCGCACGCTTCACACGCGTGAGGTCACAGGTTCGAGTCCTGTTACGCCCACGCTTTCTCGCCCTAGCGGGCGAGAAAGTCGCCGATGCTTCGCATCGGCAGCTACGTCAAGCCAGCGTTCAGGGGGCAGTCATGGGTGAGTACGGGCCGCGACTCGGGGGTGTGGGGATCGGCGTGTCCGACCTCGCCGCCGCCACCGCCTTCTACTGCGACGTGTTCGGGATGTCGAAGCTCGTCGACCTCGAGCTCGACACCATGGACGAGACGATCCTCACGGCTGAGGGCAGCCACGTCGCACTGATCCTCATGTGCCACACCGACGGCGTCGAGCGCGACCTCGCCAACACCGGTGGGAAGATCGTGGTCAACGTGGCCGACCCGGCAGCGACGATCGCTCTCGCCGTCGAACACGGCGGCGCCGTGATGCGCGAGCCCGAACCCAACGAGATGATGGGCGGCAAGCACATCGGGTTCATCACCGACCCCGACGGTCAGGTCATCGAACTCATCGAGGCCTGAACACGGCGACAAGGAGCGTGCTGTGGTCGCGCTCGAATCCGCAACCCAGAACCAGATCGAGCGCCGCACCGGGTGCTGAGCTGTTCTCTGGTCGTGGCGTCACGCTGGCGAGACGCCACAACCACAGAACCACGACCACTCCTGAACGACGCCGACTACCGGTTCTGGAGCGTCCCCGCAAGGGGGCCTGCGCACCGAATGCCACGCACCGCTGTTCTGCTGCGTCGGGGCATGGAGACGACACGCGCGATCGGCACCTCGGTGCGGGTTCTCCGTTCCGGGTTGCGATTCCACTCACCAGCGCGCGGAATCGAAGCCCAGAACGGATCGCCACTGGTTCTGGGTTGCGATTCCCTTCACGGGCGCGCGGATCCGCAACCCAGAGTCAATCCGGGCCGTACCGATTGCCGGTTCTTCACCGGCCGCGCAACCGGCGCACCCCGCCGCCAGCGCGGCCTATCGCTCGCCGGCGCGTGGACTCTTGCCGCGCAGGCTCGCAGGTTCCCCCGAACGCATCGAGGCCGGAGATTCCTCGGCGTCAGCCACGCGGCACCTCCGAGCGGACGTTGTCGCTCCGACACTGCACCACGCCACACCGACGGGCGGCGCCTCCGACGTGACCGATCAGTCTCGATAGTTGCGCAACTCGACTCGGTTGCCGTCCGGGTCGTTCAGGTACACCGAGTAGCCCTGACCACGGGCGCCGAACAGGTCGAACGGTCCGTCGGTGGGGGTGATGGTCCCGGCGGCGATCAGATCGTCGATGTCGTCCTCGACGACGAGGCAGAAGTGGTCGGCGTTCTCGCCCGATCGGGCGACCTCCATCAGGTCGATGATGAACCCGTCGTGCACCCGAACGCTGACGAACAGCGCCTCGCCCGCTTCCCACTCGGCGAGGCGAACCGGCTCGAGGCCGAGGACGCCGGCGTAGAACTCGAGCGAGCGGTGGACGTCGGCGACGTTGAGCACGACGTGGTCGATCTCGGTGATCCGCATCGGCTCAGTATCCCGCTTCGACGTCGATCCTGCCGATCAGTTCCTCGCCGGCGATGAACCGTCGGACGTTGTCGCGCACCCGGGCCGTCAACAACGGAACCGCCATCTCCGGCGTGTTGCCCACGTGCGGCGAGATGAAGCAGTTCGGCAGCGCCCAGAGCGGATGACCGTCGGGCAGCGGCTCGGGGTCGGTCACGTCGAGACCAGCCCCACCGATCGCTCCGTCGGCGAGGACGCGGACGAGGTCGTCGGTGACGATGTGGCCGCCACGGGCGACGTTGACGATCCACCCGTGCGACGGCAGCAGGCGGAGGCGCCGCTCGTCGAAGAGCCCCTCGGTCTCCGGCGTGAGCGGTAGCGCGAGGACGACGACGTCGGTCGATGGCAGCAGATGGTCGAGATCGTCGAGCGTTGGGGCGACCGATCGGCGGATGACGCGGACGTCTGCCCCGAACGGTTCGAGCAACCGGACGAGTGACTGGGCGATCCCGCCTCCGCCGACGATCGTGACCGTCGCGCCGATCAGGTTCCGTCCCTCCGGCGGCTCCCAGGTGGTTGCGGGGGCATAGGTCGCCATCCCCCGCAGTCCCATCAGCGCGAAGAGCAACGCCTGCTCGGCGACGGGATCGGCGTAGACGCCCTTGCCGCAGGTCCATACCCGGTCATCGTCGAGGATCGGCACGAACGGTTCGATGCCGGCCCAGGGCAGCTGCACCCAGGCGATGTCCGGGTGCTCGTCGAGGACTGCTCGCAGCCGACCGGGGTCCCTCGGGTCGGTCCACACGACGGCGTCGACCGGGCCTTCACTGACGTCGGTGACGGCCGTGGCCCCGCCGGCTTCGATGGCGTCAGCGAGCCAGGTGCGGCTCGGGCCGATCAGTACGGTCCGTCGCAACACGAGTCTCGCTGACCGCACTGGGTGCAGCGGTAGTGGGCGTGCTCGGGGCGCAACTGGCCGCCGCAGTGCCAGCACTGCGTCGACAGGTCGCAGCTGGCGTGGTTCTCGGGGGCCGGCGGTGCCTGAGGCTCGGTGTCCGTCTCCATGGTCACGACGCTACGTCGGGGAGCATCGGAACCGAGCGACCATCGTCGCGACCCATCAGGGAAGCGCGGACCACGGCCTCATGCCCGAATCGTTCGCGCACGTCGTCGAGCACGTGGTCGAGCGATCGGCGGTCGTGGCCGTCGAGGTCCAGCCCCAACTGCACCGCGTCGGCGTTGGACAGGTCGGCGACCGAGATACCGAGCAGCGAACACCCGGCCGACTCGAGGTGTGGCCACCGCTCCCCCAACAGGTCGCGCCCGGCGGCGAGGAACTCGTCGGTGCGATCGGTCGGCTGCACGAGCGTGCGGGCGCGGGTCTGGCGCGACATGTCGTCCATGCGGAACCGCACCGTGATCGTTCGGCCCACCCGCCGCCCCGCCCGCAGCCGCTCCGTCACGCGTTCGACCAACGACAACAGGACCTGGTCCAACTCGTCGAGCGAACGCCGTCCGCGCCCCAGCGCGCGCTGCGACCCCACCGACGACCGTCGACGTCCCGTCGTGACGGTTCGCCGGTCGTGGTTGTGCGAGAGCGAGTGGAGATGTCGACCGGTCGCCGGCCCCAGCATCGCCACCAGCGCCGACTCGGGCAGCCCCGCGATGTCGCCGACCGTGTGCAGTCCGCGGGAGCGCAACTTGTCGGCGGTCACCGGTCCGACGCCCCACAACCGACGCACGTCGAGGGGATGGAGGAAGGCGAGTTCAGCGTCCGGATCGACCACGAGGAGCCCGTCCGGTTTGCCGACACCGCTGGCGACCTTGGCCAGGAACTTCGTACGAGCGACACCGACCGTGATGGGCAGCCCGACCTCGTCGAGCACCCGTCGACGCAGACGCTCGGCGATGGCTCTCGGCGTGCCGGCGAGACGTCGGAGACCGTGGACGTCGAGGAACGCCTCGTCGATCGACAGCCCCTCGACCAGGGGCGTCGTGTCGTGGAAGATCTCGAAGACCGCCGCGCTCGCCGCCGAGTATGCCTCCATGTGCGGTTCGACGACGACGGCGTTCGGGCACAACGCACGCGCCTGGCGGCCGTTCATGGCGGTGCGGACGCCACGGGCCTTGGCCTCGTAGCTGGCGGCCAGCACCACACCCCCGCCGACGATGACCGGCTTTCCCCGCAGCGACGGGTCGTCGCGCTGTTCGACCGAGGCGTAGAAGGCATCGAGATCGGCGTGCAGGATGCCAGCCGTGTCGGAGTCGCTCACCGAACACATGTTCGCTCACGGAGGCCATCTTGGCAAGGCCCGGGAATATCTTGACCCGATGGTCAAGTTGGGAGCGGGGATGACACACTCCCCCTCCGTGGACACGCGCGCGCCCGACAACAGCCACGACATGGGCGACGGCAAGGCACTCACCGTGCTCCGCCAACGGACGTTCCGCATCGTCTACATCGGTGCGTTCTTCTCCAACATCGGCACGTGGATGCAGAACGTCGTCCTCGGCGCCTGGGCCTACGACCTCACCAACTCCCCGTCGTTCGTCGGCGTCATCCTCTTCGCCCAGCTCGGTCCGATGCTGTTCTTCTCGATGATCGGCGGGTTGCTGGCCGACAGCTTCGATCGACGCCACCTCCTGATCTTCATCTCCGCCACCCAGGCGATCCTGGCCATCGGCCTCGCCGGCGTCGCCACCTCGGCCGACCCGAACCTCTACGTCATCGTCGGCATCGTGTTCCTGATCGGCACGGGTCAGTCCGTCTTCGGCCCCGCCTACTCGGCGGTGCTCCCCGACCTGGCGGGCCCCGGCAACCTCGCCGGCGCAATCTCGCTCAACTCGACGCAGATGAACGGCTCGCGGGTCATCGGACCGGCGATCGGCGGCTTCTTGTTCGCCCGCTACAGCGAGTCGCTGGTCTTCCTGATCAACGCCGGTACGTATCTGTTCGTCATCGGTGCGCTCCTGTCGATCCGCCTCCCCGAGGTCGCGTCCGACGACAACCACGAGCCCCGGCTGCAACGGCTCGCGCTGGGATTCCGCATCGCGCGCAGTCGTCACCCCGTCGGCCGGAGCCTGTCGCTGATGGTCTTGTTCTCCTTCCTGTGTCTCCCCTTCATCGGCCAGATGCCCGTGCTCGCCGACCGCAACCTCGGCATCGCGGCCAAGTCGACCGAGTACGGCTGGCTCTACGCCTGTTTCGGCCTCGGCGCCATGCTCGGCGCACTGTCGATCGGGACGGTGTTCTCCCACATGCGCAAGGAAGTGCTGGTCCGGAACGGTCTCGTCGCCTTCGCCATCGCGCTGGCCGTGTTCTCGTGGCTGCGGATGCCGCTGCCGGCCTACGTGCTGATCGCGGTCGTCGGGTTCTTCTACTTCGGGATCGTGACCGCACTCTCGACCGTCCTGCAGACCCACCTCGCCGGCAACGAGCGCGGACGCGTCATGGCACTGTGGATGATGGCCTTCGGCGGGACCGTTCCGATCGGCAACCTCGTGGCCGGCCCGCTCATCGACGCCACTTCGGTCACCACCATCGTCTTCCCCGGCGCGATCATTGCGTTGGGACTGGCCTGGTACGCAGATCTGTATCCGAGGCCCACCGACCGCTAGGGGGACACATGCCGTACATCGAGGGGCGCGTGGTGCACGACGCCGACGCCCACATCATGGAGACACCGACATGGTTGCGTGATCACGCCGACCCGGACATCCGTGAGCGGATCCAGCCCCTCGAGTTGACCGGCGGCAACGAACTGAAGCAGACCGGCGACCCCGACGAGCAACTCCAGGACCTGCGGGCCACGTTCGAGCGGCTGGCGGCCAAGCATGCGTCGGACGAATATCGTGCCGACGAGGCCACCGAGATCATGCTGCGGAAGAACTTCGCCGCCACCGGATCGTTCACTCCCGACGACCGCCCGCGGGCGCTCGACCTGCTCGGCGTCTCCAGCCAGCTGGTGTTCAACACGTTCCACAACCGCCGCCTCCACGACTGGGAGCACTCGGGCGACGTCGATCTGGCGTACGGGACGGCACGGGCCCACAACCGGGGCATGACCGAGTTCTGCTCCGTCGACGAGCGACTCCTCCCCACCTGTTACGTGCCGCTCGTCGACTTCGACCTCGCCGCGACCATGGCAGCGGAGTCCGCCGAGATGGGTGCTGCTGCGCTGCTGGTCGCGAGCGGCTGTCCCGACGGCCACTCCCCCAGCCACCGATCGCTCGACTCCGTGTGGGCCATCGCTCAGGAGGCCGGCATCCCCGTGGTCTTCCACGTGGGCGGCACCGGCGACCTGATCGATCGCGACTACTTCCGCAACGGACTCCCCATCCCGCCGGACTTCCACGGTGGCGAGGAGAACTTCCGGTCGGTCGACTACATGGCGATCCCGTTCCCGCCGGCGCAGACGATGGCGACGCTCATCTTCGACGGCGTGCTCGAGCGCTTCCCCGACCTGCGCTTCGGCTGCATCGAACAAGGTGCGATCTGGGTGCCGTCGTGGATGCGCCAGATGGAGTCGGCGTTCGACGCGTTCCATCGCCACGAGGAGCGGTTGCAGTCGCTCAGCCTGCGACCGTCGGAGTACGTGCACCGTCAGATGAAGTTCACGCCGTATCCGACCGAGGACGTCGGCTGGGTGGTCGAACAGGCCGGCGCCGACCTCGTGCTGTTCAACACCGACTACCCCCATGTCGAGGGTGGGAGGAGGCCGCTCGAACGCTTCGAGGCCTCGCTCGACGCCTCCGACGTGTCCGAACCCGACCGCGAGCGCTTCTACCGCACCAACTTCGTCGACCTCATGGGCGCCGGCATGCCCGCCACCGTCGCCGCCGCCTGACCCCAACCCCCAAACCCCAACCCCCAAACCCACAACGCCAAAAACCTGGCTTCTGGGTGCGCGATCGGTACTCCTGGAGTACCGATCGCGCACCCAGAACGGTCAGGGGAGGAGTTGGGCGGCGACGGATTCGAGGCCGGCGGAGCGGCTGGCCTTGACCAGGACGGCATCGCCGTCGCCGATGGGGCCCAGCGCGTCGACCGCCGCCCCGGGTGACGGGACGTCGACCCCGGTGCCGTAGAGCGGACAGTCGACGGTGATCACCTCGATGCCCAGGTCCTCCGCAAGCTCGCCCATCTCCGCATGACGAGCCGCGCTTTGGTCGCCGAGTTCGGCCATCAGCCCCAGCACGGCGACGTGGCGATCGGCGTCGATGGCGGCGAGCGAATGGAGCGCAGCGTCGAGGGCGGTCGGATTGGAGTTGTAGGCGTCGTTGATCACGACGGCGCCCGTCGCCGTCCGGTGCAGTTCCATCCGCCACGGCGAGAGCGCAGCGTCGTGCAGTCCCGCGGCGACGGCCTCGATCGGGACCCCCTGAGCCAGACCAGCAGCTGCGGCGGCGAGGGCATTGCCGACCTGGTGGACTCCGTGGACCGACAGATGCACGTCGGTGCTCCCCCACGGCGACGACAACCGGAATCGCGGCCGGAGTTCCTCGTCGACCCCGATCTTCTGGGCCACGACGTCGCCAGACACGCCGTAGGTGAGGACACGGGCGTCGGTGCGTTCGGACATCTTCAGGACGCGTGCGTCGCTGCCGTTGAGGACGACGAAGCCGTCGACGGGGACGGCCTCGACGAGCTCACCTTTGCCCAACGCGACCTCGTCGAGTCCGGCGAACTCCGATGTGTGCACCTCGGCGACCATGGTCACGATCGCCGCCGACGGACGTGCGACGTCGCACAAGGTCCGGATGTGGCCGACGCCCCGCGCTCCCATCTCCTGCACCAACACCTCGGTGTCCTCCGGTGCGTTGACGAGCGTCAGCGGCACCCCGATCTCGTTGTTGAAGCTCTTCGCGCTCGCTGCGGTCCGGAACGTGGTGGCCAGGACCGACGCCAACAGGTCCTTGACCGACGTCTTCCCCACCGATCCGGTGACGCCAATGACGGCTTCGGGCAGGCGGTCGCGCGCAGCGGCGCCCAGGCGGGTGAACGCAGTCATCGTGTCGTCGACCCGGATCGCCGTGCCACCGACCGGGTCTTTCGCCGTCAGGTACGCGCCGGCGCCGGCATCGATCGCCGTCGGGATGAAGTCGTGGCCGTCGCGCTCGGCCACCAACGGCACGAACAACTGCCCGGCGCTGACGCTGCGGGAATCGATCGATGCGCCCTCGACCGCAACGTCGTCGCCGACGAGTTCTCCACGGGTCACCGATGCGATCTGACTGGTCGTGAACCTCACCGGTGGAGTCTTACACTCCGCTGCCATGCCACTTCCGGATCGTGTCCGTCTGATCTTGCTCTTCGGTGGCCGATCGGCCGAACACGAGGTGAGCTGCACCACCGCCGCCCACGTGCTCGCAGCGATCGACCACGACCGCTACGACGCCGTTCCCGTCGGCATCACCAAGGCGGGCGAGTGGCTGCGGTCCGACGACGCCATCGCCGCACTCCGACAGGGCGCGAAGGCGCTCCCCGACCGACTCGAGGCGACCGGTACCGCCGTCGAACCGCTGCCGACGATGCAGCCCGTGACCGCCGACGTCCCGGTCGTCGTCCTACCGCTGCTCCACGGTCCGTACGGCGAGGACGGCACCGTGCAGGGTCTCCTCGAGCTGGCGAACGTGCCCTACGTCGGCACGGGCGTGCTCGGCTCGGCGGTCTCGATGGACAAGGCGGCAGCCAAGGAGATGCTCTCCGCTCACGGCCTGCCCCAGTGCGCGTGGGAGTCGGCGCAGGTCCGAGACATCGACGACGAGTTCCTCGCGCTCGTGGCCGACCGGCTCGGCTATCCGATCTTCGTCAAGCCGGCGAACATGGGCAGTTCGATCGGCGTGTCGAAGGTCCGGGACGCCGAGCAGCTCGCCGCCGCCGTGACCGAGGCGGCTCGCTACGACGACTGGCTCGTGTTCGAGGAGAACGTCGACGGGCGCGAACTCGAGTGCGGCATCCTCGGCAACGCCACGCCCCGTGCTTCGGTGATCGGCGAGGTGCGGCCGGGCGCCGACTTCTACGACTACGACGACAAGTACGCCGACGGGGCCGAGCTCCTCATCCCCGCGCCGCTCCCCCAAGCGGTCAGCGACGAACTCCGAGCGCTCGCCGTGCAGACCTTCGAGGCGCTGCGCTGCGAGGGCATGGCCCGGGTCGACTTCTTCTGGGAGGAGGACGGTCGTGGACCCCTCATCAACGAGGTCAACACGATCCCCGGCTTCACGCCGATCTCCCAGTACCCGCGTCTCTGGGAAGCCAGCGGCATCCCCTACGCCAAGTTGATCGACGAGCTCGTGGCGCTCGCTCTGGAGCGCCACGAGCGTCGATCACGCTTCAGCACCGAACGCTGACGGCACGTCACACCTGCACCTCGGCACGGACCGACACCCGGCTCCCGTCCGCCAGGATCATCGCGATCTCCGCGGGGTACGTACCCGGCTCCTCGCTGATGGACGCCATCGCCGTGCGCAGCGTCAGGACACCATCGGCGTACACGATCCAGAAGTCACCGTCGTTCACGTACACGTGCCCAGGACCGTCGGGTTCCATCACGACTTCGACCCGATCGACCCGAACGGAACACTCACTCACCGACGACTCGAACGAGCCACGCGAGGCCTTCGCCCGAGCGCAGCCAGATCGGTGTTCCGTTTCCTCGTACCGCCAGCGCCGACGCAGGACAGGCTGCGTGTCGATCCTCCAGACGAACCGGGAGACGATCGGTCGTGCCGTCATACCTGCCGACGTGGACCAGGTAGCGCCCGGGGGCAGCATGCAGCGGGGCGAACAGGGTCAACTCCAACGAGTCCCCTGGCGCCAGGTCCACCGGCGTGGCCATGAGTGCGCACCCCAGCTCGAGCGGCGCCTCGATGGGCGTTCCATCGAGATCGAACAGCTGCACCGTCCGACAGGGGTGGCGCTCGAGCGAGCAGGGCTCGCTCCCGTCGTTGGTCACGGTTTCGCGGTAGAGCGCGGATGTCCCGGCACCGGTGACGAGCTCCGACGCGTCCCTCGTCGCTTCCCACGTGGACTCGCTCCGGAGATCGGGACACACCTCAGGCCAGGTCGGCGGCACCACAGGCGCGGAGGCGGACGGCGGAGGCGTGGACGACGTGGAGGTCGCAGCCGTCACGCTCGCGACACCGTCGTCGCCTCCGGTGAACACCGCAGCGAGCACTCCCAGGACGAGGATCGCGGCCACCGACGCGACGGCGACGGGGACGGGAATCCGCGCTGGCCACACGGTCCGGTTGGACGGCCTCACGATCACCTCGTCCATGGAGATCGGACGATCCACCGACTGGACCCAGTCGCGGACGTTCTTCTCGAGATCACTCATCATTCCACTCCCATGTGTCCGCGCAGTCGAGCGATACCGCGCTCCAGATGCGTCTGGACGGTGGACTTCGCGATGTCGAGGAGTTCGGCGACCTCGGCCAGCGACCATCCATAGCCATGGACGAGCACCACGATCGTCCGCTGGCACGTCGGCAGCGCGGCGATCGCTCCCCCGAGTGCCGGCTCGACGGTCGTCACATCGTCGACGAGGGCAGCGGGGAGCCATCCCTGCCGACGCCGTCGAGCCTTGGACTGGCCGACACGGAACAGATAGCCGACCGGATTCTCGATGGTGACCAAGCGATCACGGTGTTCCCACGCCCACGCGAGCGCCGCTGCCGCGGCATCGCGCCCGCGCTCCGGCCCGTAGCGAGCCACGAGCGCAGCCCGGAGCCGCGGCTCGACCATCGCATACCAAGACGAGAATCCCGTCTCCTGGTCCACGCCCTCCACCGTCATCATCACCCATCCAGACCGGCGACGGCACCGAACGTACGACAGCTCGGCGCAAAACAGACGAACGGACGACCTCTCGGTCGTCCGTTCGATCGTTCGATGGACACCCGCCAGCGGCGGGAGGTCCGCTACTTCTTGGTCTCGGCGAAGATCTCGGCGATCTCGTCGATGAGGTCGATCAGCTTCTGGCCGTCGGCCTCGTCGTTGCTCTTCTTCGCATCGCCGGCGGCCTTGGTGGCACGCCAGAACAGGTCGTGGAGCTGCGGGAACTGCTCGACGTGCGGCGGCTTGAAGTAGTCGGTCCAGAGCACCCAGAGGTGCTCCTTGGCCAGCTGGGCACGCTCTTCCTTGATGATGATGCAGCGAGTGCGGAAGTAGTCGTCGTCGGACGCGTTGTACTTCTTCATCGTCTCGAGGACGGACTCGGCCTCGATGCGAGCCTGCGCGGGGTTGTAGACACCACACATCAGGTCACAGTGGGCGTCCGCCGTGGCAGCATCTTCGAGGTCGGCGATCGAGAGCAGGCGAGAAATGCTCATTGGGTCTCCTTGTTGAGAGGAAGGGGGTGGACGGAAATGGTCACTCGGGAACGGACCCTAGCGGCGCTGATCGGAGCCGCAACGGTGCTGGTTCTCGCCGCGACGTCGCTCGAACGGCACGTGGTGCGCGGTGAGTCGATGAAGCCCACGTTGTTGCCCCGCGACACGGCGATCTCGGTCAAGGTCCGCTCGCCCCTCGGCGCGGCGATGCGGTTGGCCCGTCATCCGCGACCCGGCGACATCGCGATCATCGAACTCCCGTGGGAGCACGACCTCATCGGCATCAAGCGCCTGGTCGCTCGGCCGGGCGACGCCTGGGAGGACGGCAGCGACTCGGTGCGGACCGGTCCCGGTTGGGTCGCGGTCGGCGACGAGCGGACGCTGTCCACCGACAGCAGGCATCACGGGCGGGTGCCTGCCGGCGCCATCCGTGGCGTCATGCTGGCGAAGGTCGGTCCCCCGGAACGCTGACGAGGGCGTCGCGCAACAGGTCGGTCAGCTGGTCACGTCGGCGCACCAGCGATGCCAGCGTCGGTTCCTCGCCGAGCGCCCGGAGCACCTCGACCTCGGTGGCGAGCCCGGTGACCGACGAATACGCCATGAGGACCAGCAGCTTGGGGTCGTGACGACGGAGCCGTCCGGCATCCATCTCGACGTCGAGCCAGTGCGCCGCGGCCGTGAGCAGCGGCGCCACCGACTCGGTCAGACGAGTCGACGTCGGCGGACCGAGCCGGTTGACCTCGCGCATGAAACCCAGCATCGACGGGTGGCGTGCGGCGAGTCGGAAGGCGACACGCACGATCGCCTCGATCCGGCCGAAGCCGTCCGGCGCCCCGTCGAGACCGCGGGCGAAACGGGTCTGCAGCTCGGTGGCGCAGAAGTCGATGACCGCCTCGACCAGCGCATCCTTGGACGGGTACCAGTAGAGGATCGCCTGCTTGGTCATGCCCAGGTCCCGGGCGATGGCGTCGAGCGACGTGCCGTCGATGCCCGTGGTGCCGAACGAGCGCAGTGCGGCCTCGAGGATCCGCTCGGACGTCGTCGCTGCGGAGGTCACTTACCAGATGGTAGAACAAGGGCGTGACCTCGCATGGCGCGATCTCGATCGCCGACGATCTCGACGGCAAACGCATCGCCATCACCGGCGGGACCGGCTTCCTCGGAACAGCGCTGATCGAGCGGCTCCTGCGCGGCGTCCCCGGGTGCGAGCTCGTCCTGCTCATCCGCGCCGGCCAGCGACGGACGGTCGAGCAGCGCGCCAAGCGCGAGATCTTCAAGAACGACGCGTTCGACCGTCTGCGGGCCGAGACCGACGACTTCGACGCCATGATCGCCCGTCGGGTCACTCCGATCGCCGGCGACGTCGGCACCGACGGACTCGGCCTCGACGCCGACGGCCGAGCCGAACTGGCCACCTGCGACATCGTCATCCACTCGGCCGCCACCGTGAGCTTCGACTCGCCGCTCGACTCCGCCGTCGAGGTCAACCTGCTCGGGCCGTCGCGCATCGCCGCGACACTCCACGACCTGCACGACGAAGGGTCGATGGCCGAACTGCCGCACCTGGTCGCCGTGAGCACCTGCTACGTCGCCGGCAACCGCAAGGGCTCGGCGCCCGAGGTCCCGGTCGACCAGAGTCCGTTCTGGTTCGGCGTCGACTGGCGCGACGAGGTCGCCGCCGCTCGCCGGATCCGCGCCGACGCCCAGGCCGAGTCACGCAAGCCCGACATGCTGAAGCGCTTCCGGTCCGAAGCACGCAAGGAACTCGGCGCTGCCGGCACTCCCCTGCTGGCCTCGAAGACCGAGCAGAACCGCACCCGGTGGGTCACCGACCAACTCGTCGATGCCGGCCGATCCCGCGCCGCCAGCCTCGGGTGGCCCGATGCCTACGCCTACACGAAGGCGTTCGGCGAGCGGGCCCTGTTCGACCAGCGTGGCGACCTGCCGGTCTCGGTCGTCCGTCCCGCCATCATCGAGAGTTCGCTGGCCGAACCCTCACCCGGGTGGATCCGTGGCTTCCGGATGGCCGAGCCGGTGATCATCTCCTACGCCCGCGGGCTCCTCAAGGAGTTCCCCGGCGTGCCCGAAGGTGTCGTCGACGTCATCCCCGTCGACCTCGTGTGCGCTGCGATCTGTGCGACTGCCGCCGCCGGACCGGCGCGCAACGACGACGGTTCGCTCGCCGAGCCGCGCATCGTGCAGTCGGCGTCGGGCTCGGCCAACCCGCTTCGCTACCAGACGCTCGTCGACAACGTCAGCGGCTGGTTCACCGAGCACCCGATCTACGACAACGACGGCCAGCCGATCGTCGTGCCGGAGTGGAAGTTCCCGGGCCGCGGTCGGGTGCAGGCACAGCTCGAACGGGCCAAGTCGATCCTCGAGAAGTCCGAGTCGGTGCTCCAGGCCCTCCCCTTGCGGGGGAAGCAGGCCGAGTGGGCGGCGACGCTCGAGGAGAAGAAGGAAGAGGCGCAGCGAGCGCTGACCTACGTCGAGCTCTACGGCGCCTACACCGAGTGCGAGGCCATCTACGGCGTCGACAACCTGCTCGGCCTGGCCGCCGCCTGCGACGACGAGTCGCGCGAGAACTTCTGCCTCGATCCACGGGTCATCGACTGGGACCGCTACGTCACCGAGATCCACCTGCCGTCGGTCGTCACCCATGCCCGTGTCAAGACGACGCCGGGCGCGAGCGACCGGGAATCGCGGTCGTCCCGTCTCCGCCGGCAGGTCCTGCACGAGGACCGGCAGGTCGTGGCCTTCGACCTCGAGAACACGCTCATCGCCTCGAACGTCGTGGCGTCGTACTCGTGGCTCGCCACCCGTCGACTGCCGACCGACGACCGGCTCCGCTTCGTCCTGCGGACCCTGGCCGAGGCCCCGTCGTTGCTGTCGCTCGACCGCAAGGACCGCAGCGACTTCCTGCGCCACTTCTACCGCCGCTACGAGGGTGCCGACGCCGCGCAGCTTCACGCCGACACCGTCGAGATGGCCAGCCACCTGTTGCTGACCAAGTCGTTCCCCGAGGCGATCCGTCGGGTCCGTGAGCACCGCAAGCTCGGACACCGGACGCTGCTGATCACCGGGGCGCTCGGCGTGGCGATCGAGCCGCTCAAGCCGCTGTTCGACGACGTCATCTGCGCCGAGATGAGCATCGGCGCCGACGGCCGCTTCACCGGCGAACTCACCGACGTCCCGCCCACCGGCGAGACCCGAGCCCAGGCGCTGCTCGACTACTGCGAGACCCACGGTTTCGACCCCGCAGAGTCGGTCGCCTACGCCGACTCGACCTCCGATCTCCCGCTCCTCGAGGCCGCCGGATTCCCGGTCGCCGTCAACCCCGAGGCGCGCCTCGCTGCCCTGGCCCGCAAGCGCGGTTGGCTGGTCGAGCACTTCGAGAAGTCCGCCGGTCACAGCGACCCCCTGCTCCCGATCGGCCCGTCCTGGCGTGGCCGCACCCCCACCAGGATCGCCCGATGAAGGCCCTCGAGTTCTCACGCAAGCCGGCTCGGTACGCCGCGGCCATGGTCGCCGGCGCGTTCAAGCCGGGGGCCGGCGCCGCGGTCGGACCGATCCGACTGCGTGACGTCGACACCCCCGACCGACCGACCGACGACTGGGTGTCGTTCCGTCCACGCCTCTCGGGGATCTGCGGATCGGACCTGTCGACCATCGACGGCCACTCGTCGCGCTACTTCGAGCCCATTGTCAGCTTCCCGTTCGTTCCCGGTCACGAGGTCGTCGGCGACCTCGACGACGGCACCCGAGCGGTGCTCGTCCCGGTCCTGCACTGCGGGATCCGCGGCATCGACCCCGCATGCCCTGCGTGCGCGGCCGGCCAGATCAACCGGTGCGAGCGCATCGCGTTCGGCCACCTCGAACCCGGCCTCCAATCGGGCTTCTGCTGCGACACCGGCGGCGGCTGGTCCGAGGAGATGGTCGCCCATCCCGACCAGCTCGTACCCGTCCCCGACGCGGTCTCCGACGAGGCCGCCGTCATGGTCGAACCCACTGCATGCGCCGTCCACGCCGCCGCCCAGGTGGTCGGCGACGGGCCCGTCGCCGTCATCGGCGCCGGCACGCTGGGCCTCTTGACGGTCGCCGCACTCGACCGCGACGACGTCACGGTCGCCGCCCGCTACCCACATCAGAAGCGGCTGGCGAAGGAACTCGGCGCCAGCAGAGTCGTCGATCCCGGCGAACTCGCCGGCGCCATCCGTCTCGCCACCGGCTCGATGAAGCTCGGGAGCCAGCTCACCGGCGGCGCCCCGACCGTCATCGACTGCGTCGGATCCGAGTCGTCACTCGCCCTGGCCCTCGAGGTCGTGGCACCCGGCGGAACCGTCCTCGTCGTCGGCATGCCGGCCACGGTGAACCTCGATCTCACCGGGCTGTGGCACCGAGAAGTCGCCCTGCGCGGCGTCTATGCCTACGACCGGTCCGACTTCGACACCGCCATCGACCTGGTGGCCTCGAAGCAGCTGGACCGCCTCGTCACCCAGACCTACCCACTGCGTCGCTACACCGATGCCATCGCGCACGCCGCCGAGGCGGGCCGCCGTGGTGCCGTCAAGATCGCCTTCGACATGAGGAACCCCAAATGAACATTGCGTCACTTCCTCAGCACTCTCCTGAGCAACCGACGAAATTTTCGATGGGAGGGGTGGTCTGATGCCTCGTCCCGGTCTCGTCATGGACGTGGACAGCTCCACGCCACCGATCCTCTTCCATCGCGGCGAGGGGTTCTCGCTCGAGAAGATGCCCGCCGGCCGCACCCGGGTCATCTACCCGGCCGAGCCGCTCCCCGGTCTCAAGAACGTCGACGACAAGATCGCCGCCGCGCTCGAAGCGCCGCTCGGCGACTCGAAGCCGCTGTCCGAACTGCTCTTCGGCGGCATGAAGCTGACGATCTGCTTCGACGACATCAGCCTCCCGCTCCCCCAGATGCGCAAGCCCGACGTGCGCCAGCGGATCATCGAGGCCGTGCTCGACACGGCCGCTGCGGCCGGCGTCGACGACGTCGAGATCATCGCCGCGCTGGCGCTGCACCGTCGCATGACCGAGGACGAGCTGCGTCACGCCGTCGGTGATCGCGTCTACGACGCCTTCGCCCCCGACGGGAAGCTCTACAACCACGACGCCGAGGATCCCGACGGGATGCTCGAGATCGGCACGACCGACCACGGCGAGCTCGTGGCCATCAACAAGCGGGCCGCCACCAGCGACCTCATCGTCTACGTCAACATCAACCTGGTGTCGATGGACGGCGGCTGGAAGTCGACGGCCACCGGGCTCGCTGGCTACCCGAGCCTCAAGCACCACCACAACGTCCACACCATGCAGCACTCCAAGAGCTTCATGGACCGCCACAGCTCGGAGCTCCACCACTCCAACTGGCGGATGGGCAAGGTCCTGCGCGACAACGACGTCAAGGTCTTCCAGATCGAGACGACGCTGAACAACGACACGTTCGGCACCGAGGCGCTGGGCACGCAGAGCCCGATGTCGATGCTGGCCAAGCGTGAGTGGGAGTGGACCGCCAAGGACCGCGCCATGTTCCTGGGCATGCAGGCCGGGCTCAAGCGCATGCCGGCACGGGCCAAGCGAGCGGCGTTCATGTCGTGGAAGGCGCCCTACGCCGTCACCAGCGTGCAGGCCGGCGAGGTCGAAGCCGTCCACGAGAAGACGCTCGAGCACTGCTTCGAGCAGCACATCGTCCCCGTCGAGGGACAGACCGACGTGTTGACGATGGGGCTCCCCTACATCTGCCCCTACAACGTCAACTCGATCATGAACCCGATCCTGGTCATGTGCCTCGGGCTCGGCTACTTCTTCAACATGTACCGCGGCAAGCCCCTCGTGCGGGAGGGCGGCGTGCTGATCATGACCCACCCGACCCCGTGGGAGTTCCACCCGGTCCACCACCCGAGCTACATCGACTTCTTCGAACAGGTCCTCTCGCAGACGACCGACCCCAAAGAGGTCGAGAAGTACGAGAAGGACTTCGCCGAGGACGAGTGGTACCGCCACCTGTACCGGACGAGCTACGCCTACCACGGCGTCCACCCGTTCTACATGTGGTACTGGGGCAGCCATGCCCTCCAGCACCTGGGCAAGGTCATCATCGTCGGCGGCGAGCCGAAGGCCGTGCGCCGCCTCGGCTTCGCTCCCGCCAGCACGATGCAGGACGCGCTCGAACTCGCGTCCGACGTCGTCGGGCCACAGCCGACCATCACCCACGTCCACAACCCGCCGATCCTGATGGCGGACGTCACATGAACTTCGAGGCGTTGGACCCGCGGCGCAAGCTGCGCTCGGCCTCGTTCCCGTTGCGCGCGCCCGACACGCCGAAGGGCGTCGCACCGCTCACCCCGAAACGTCAGACCGGCGCCGACTACGACACCGACTGGGCCCGCACGTTCCCCGCCCGTTGGGCGCGGACGGTGCTGCTCGAGGCGGTGCTGCGACCCACCATCGCAGGCGTCGCCCGGCCGAAGGTCGAGGGGCTCGACCGCCTCACCGATCTTCGCGAGGGCGACTTCCAGCCGGTCATCTTCTGCGCCAACCACCACAGCCACGTCGACACCCCGCTGGTCCTCACCAGCCTCCCCGAACCGTGGCGCTACCAGGTGTTCGTCGGCGCAGCGGCCGACTACTTCTTCCGCACCCGCGCCACCAGCGCGGCGGCGAGCCTCGCGCTCAACGCGATCCCCATCGAGCGGGCCACGGTCACGCGCAAGTCGGCCAACCTGGCGACCGAACTGATCGACGACGGTTGGTCGATGCTCATCTTCCCCGAGGGCGGACGGTCGCCTGACGGCTGGGGCCAGGACTTCCGCGGCGGCGCCGCCTACCTGGCGCGCCGCACCGGCGCTCCGGTGGTCCCCGTCCACCTCGCCGGCACCGGCCGCATCCTCCGCAAGGGTTCCAAGCGACTCCGCCCCTCGCCCACCATCGTCACGTTCGGGCACCCGCTGCGGGCCGAGGAGGGCGAGGACACCCGTCGTCTCGGCGCCCGCATCGAGGCCGCCGTCGCCGGACTCGCCGACGAACGCGTGACCGACTGGTACGACGCACGCAAGCGGGCCCACGCCTCCGACACGCCGACCCTCGCCGGACCCGACGCCCCCAGTTGGCGTCGAGCGTGGGCGCTCGGCGACCGCGGTCCCCGCCGTCGCCGACGCACCTCCTGGCCCGAGCGCTAACTCGCCACGGCGACCACGGCGCGGCCCATGGGGCTCGCCGTCGGGATCACCACCACACCCTCGAGACCTCGCTCGGCCAACGCTGCTCCGACGCGCCGGACCGCCTGTTCCGGCGTCGTGTCGGCGTCGGGCTCGACGGCCAGGACGACGTCCAGCCCTCGGCGAGCGCCGTGGACCGCTCGGACTCCCCGGCCCCGGCCGTCGACGCGGATCTCGTCGATGACGCCGACGACGGCCGGATGCACGACCGGTGACAGGTCGAGTTCGCCCTGGGGAACGACCAGCCCCGGCGCATCGGGGAGGCACCGCACCTCGATCTCCTCGAGCACGCAACCCACCACCCACCCGGGGTTGATCGCCACGCCGTGACCGGGCGGACAGACCATCGCGAGTTCGGTGCCAGCGACCTCGATCAGCGGGACGGCGTCGACGCCGGCAGCGGCCGCGTGTTCTGCGACCCGTTCGGACGAGGTGAAGGCCGAGATCATCGGCATGCCACGGACCTCGACCGGCAGGAACTGGAACGAGATCGCGTCGCCCTCGACACCCAGTTCGAGCACGGGGACGAGCAGCGACGAATCGACCAACGCTCGCCGCAGTCCGCTGCGAGCTCCCGGGTCGGCCACCTGCGCGGCCATGGCGATCTCGATCGCGGAATCGGGATCCGGCGCCGGGTCGAGCGCTCGCTGATGGGGGCCGTCGCCATCGGGAACGGCGGCGATCGCCCCGAGCAGATGGACGAGTGGCGCGGCGCTCGCCAGCCCGATCGTCGCGGCAACGTGCCGGCGGAGGACGGCCGCCGTCACCCGACCACCGTGGCGCTCGAGGCGGCCGTGGCGCATGTCCCGCAACAACACGAGGATCGCTCGGGCCAGGTCGTCGCCGAGGCCGATCCAGTGCTCGTCGAGCGCGTCGACGGCGTCGACCAGCGAATCCTCCACCGTGGCGATGTCGCTGGACGTCGACGGCAGCGCGTCGGTGTCGAAGAAGACCGCGGCGAGGAGCACCCCGAGGGCCGACTCGGTGTGGACCGTCGTCATCGGCTGCGCTCCCCCGCCTCCGCATCGACCAACGCCGCGCCCGTCCGGTACCCCTGCACGACGGCGAGGCGACCGGTCACCGCGCTGACCACGAACCGCTGATCGAGGAGCGGCGCCCCCTCGACCAGGCGCATCGCCACCTGGCCGAGACGAGCATCGAACCGAGCGAGGCCACGGACGACCAGGCTCCCGGCGCGGGTGCCGGCCGTCCCCAGACCACCGGTCGACAGCGCCAGCACGAGGTCGGGCACACGGTGTCCGAGCCAGCGAGCCACACCGTCGTCGGTCAGGGTGTCGAGGTCGACCGCAGACCGTCCGAGTTCGGTGGCGAACTCGCCGGGGTGGTCGCGGGCGAATGCGAGCACCGCCACCACCTGCTCGCGGTTCGACCACGCCTCGCGCCACTCGAGCGGCCCGGTGAGCGGGTTGACGAAGACCATCACCTCGGCCGAGAACGACACCAGCTCCCACGTGCCCTCGGTGACCCCCACGCCGAAGCTCCACACGTGCCCGGCCCCGCCCTTCACCCGCTCCCAGTTCGACGGCGGCGGCGTGGCGAACGTCGGTTGATCGTCCAACCAGTCGAAGAGCTCCGCGACGTTGGCGAGCGACGCACGATGGTCGTCCCACGCCCGCTCGGCGTCCCAGCCGATCCGCTGGACGTCGGGCACCAACTCGTCGGGGACCGGACCACCCAGGCCGAGGGCAGCCAGGCGACTCCGGCACCAGCGGATGGTCGCGGTGTTCGCCTCGAATCGTTCGGCGAACCAGTCGAGCCGCTCGGCCGCCAGTGCCATCCGATCGATGGCCCGGTCGAACGCGGGGACGATCGGCTCCCGTTCACAGATCCGGCGGTACGCCTCGAACGCACCTCCCTGCCAGTGCACGCCCTGCCCGACGGCTTCGAGACGAAGCGCTGCGGACCGCCCGCTGCGCAGCGACGGCAGCGTCGACCGGATGTCGGCGGCCGCCGCACGGATCGCAGCGCTGTCGCCGGGTGGGTACGGCAGATCCGACAGAGCGACGGGCAGGCTCATCGGATGCAGGAAGCCAGTTCGGCGTCGAGCTCCTCGTAGCACTCGGCGGCGCGATCGAGGACGTCGGCGAATCCGTTCATCATCTGCCGGAGCAGGTCGAACTCCGATCGCCACTGACGGACGAACGTCGACACCTTGTCGTCGGCGCGTCCGTCGTGATCGATGCCGGCGCGCACCCGACCGTCGGCGGCGTCGAGCGCGACGCCCGCCCCTTCGAGCGCGCGGTCGGCGGCGAGCACCTCCGAGGCCGCCGCCCGGAGCTGCTCGGGCTCGACGAAGACGAGGTCGGCGCCGGACACCGGTGGTCAGCCGTTCAACGAGGCGGCGATCGACGACTCCTGCGCCTCGTACTGCTCGCCGATGGTGCGCAACAGGTCCGCCATGCCGACGAGTGCCGTCTCGACCTCCTTCCAACCCTGCGTGGCGTTGGCGTAGAGCCCGTGGAACGCGCCGGCCGCCTGGCCGCGCCACCCGCTCTCCACCATCGCCTGGACAGCGGCGAGCAGCGAGTCGAGCTGGCTGGCGATCGCACCGCCCTCGTTCCGGAGCCGCCCGGCCATGGTCTGGATGTCCTCGAACGTCACCAAGATGTTCGATGTCATTTCGTGCCTCCTCATTGATCGATGGAGGCACTCTTTCATGTCATTTCATGCCTTTCAAGGAGTTTTTGTCTCTGGACGGCCCACCTGGACGGTGCGGACCTGTCGGTCGACGGCGAGGACCCCACGCCCCGGTGGGAACGTCGCACCCGGCCGCAGCCGCACGCGGGTACCGAGGTGTTGGTCGATCTCGGCCGGACCCTGCGGACACAACAAGAGGAGCCTCCGCCCGCGCTTGAGCGCCGGCACCAGACCGTGGAACGCCCGGGCCGCAGCTGCGGAGTCGAACGAGGCGACGACCCGCACGTGGTCGAGTTGCGCGACGGACTCGACGATCCGGGCGTCGGCTTCCGTGAGGTCGTCGGCGTCGTCGATCAGCACCACGGTCGCCTCGTCGATGCTGGCGAGGGCCTCGACCGCATCGACGTCGACCTGCCGAGCTGCGACGACGAGCATCCGCTCCCCCGTCGCCGCGAGTCCGGCACGGACCGCGTCGAGCGCCGTGGACCGCCCCGACCCCGGTGGCCCCATCACGACGAGGTGGCCGCCCGCCAGGTCGACGAGCGCCGGGTCGATCTCGCCGTCGATCCCCTCCTCCACGCCCAGCGCCACCACGAGGCCGTGGTCGGCGTCGGTCGGTCGGTCCACCTCGAGCGGCAGCCCGGTCGCACGGGTGACCGGCTCGCTCGCCGCGTCGATGCCGCGCTCGACCAACGCCGCGGCCTGCGCAGCGCCTGCAGGATCGTCTCCGAGGACGGCGACCTGGATCTCCTCGTCGCCGCGGAGATAACCACGGCCGGCGCCCAGCCCACCGGCTCGGGCCAACGGCAGCGGCACGCCGAAGCTGACCATCGACTCGGGTTCGGCCATCCGCAGTGCCAGGCGGGCGCCGAGCGCACCGAGCGCCGGGTTGGGCACGTCGGGGCGACGGTCGGCGGCGATGATCGGGTGGATCCCGACCTGGCGCCCTTCGACCAACACCCGCTGGAGGGTCTGGAGCCAGTCGAAGCTCGCCGGCTTGTCGAGCTCGGCCCGCAACGAGCCGAATCCGTCGATCACCACGATCACCCGGGGAACGATGGGCGAACCGTCCCGTGCCCGGAGCGCGCCGAGCGACTCGACACGTTCGTCGCCCAGCATCGTGCGCCGTTCGCGCACCTGGTCCTCGAGCCACTCGATCTCGCGAGCCGTGGCCTCGAGATCGTCGGCGGTCACCACGGCGCGGGTGTGCGGGAGTTCGAGCAACGGCAGGAGCGCCCTGCTCGCGAAGTCGAACACGACGAGCTGCACCTCGGCGGTCGACGCGCCGTCGGTCAGCGAAGCAGCAGCCGTCCGGAGCACCGTCGAACGCCCCGAACCACCGACCCCGACGACCGCCAGACCACCTTCGACCTCGAGATCCACCACCGCCGGCGTGCGTCGCTGGTGTGCAGGGTCGTCGCGGAGCCCGATCACGGCCACGCGACCCCGATCTCCGGCGCGAGCGGCTTCGCCGGCCTGCGCGGAGACGATCGCCTCGAGGGGAACGACCTCCGGCAGCGGCGGCAACCAGGGACGACGGGGCGCCGATCGACCGGACCGCGTGTTGGCGAGGACCACGGATCGCACCACGTCGTCGAGTTGCGTGCCGTGCTCGCTGCCGATCGTCGATCCCGGCACGGCATGGCGGTCGCCGAAGCCGAACGGTGCCACTCGCACCCGTCGCGACTCGCCACCGTGGCGCGGGCCGCCCGACCACGCCACCTGGAACGGGACGAGATCCGTCGGGCCGATCCGGGCGAATGCCCTCCCACGCAGCGGCACGGGGATCTCGGCCGCGTCGGGAGAACCGATCACGTTCTGTGAGTCGGACGGATCGACCACACGGAGAGCGATCCGCAGGTTGGTGTTGGCGAGGATGTTCTCGTTCACCGCGCCAGCGGGGCGCTGCGTCGCGAGGATCAGGTGGATCCCCAGGCTCCGGCCACGCTGCGCGATGTCGACGATGCCGGCGACGAAGTCGGGGACCTCCTTGACCAGGGTGGCGAACTCGTCGACGACCAGCACGAGGCGTGGTGGGGCATGCTCCGGGTCGACCGCCGTGAACTCCGCCAGGTCGGCGGCACGATCGGCGAGCAGTGCCATCCGTCGGTCGAGTTCCGCCCGCAGCGACGTGAGCGCTCGCAGGCTCAGGCGAGGATCGAGGTTGGTCACCACACCGACGTTGTGGGGGATGTCGGCGAAGGGCGCAGCGGCCGCACCGCCCTTGTAGTCGATGAACAGGAACGTCAGCCGCTCGGGTGGGTGCCGGGCCGCCATCGCCGCAACCCAACTCTGGAGCAGTTCACTCTTGCCCGAGCCCGACGTACCCGCGATGAGCGCGTGTGGGCCCTGCTCGACGAGGTCGAGCGACAACACGCCATCGGGGCCGACGCCCACGGGCGCACCGAGGAAGCCGCCGTCGCTGAGCTTCCACGCCGACGCGACATCGGCGGGCGCCGGCGTGCCACCGAGCACGTCGGTCAGACCGACCGAGCGAGGGATCGACCCCGCACGGGCGACGCTCGACGCGTCACGCAACGGTGCGAGGTGACGGGCGAGGCGGTCCAACCACGCTCCGTCCATGGTCTCTGCGGTGAAGGTCACCGGCGTCGACCCACTGTCGGTGCTCGCGCAGATCGAGCGTCCCGGACCTTCGGCCACCCGCACGACGGTCGCGCACTGTCGGGGCATCAGGGCCTCGTCGCGGCCCACCCAGATCACGCGGATGCCAGCCGAGGGCGCGACGTCGAGGAGACGTCCGAGGGCGGCCCGATCGACCGGCGCCTCCTCGTGCACGATCACGACGATCCGCGGGAAGTCACGCTGTTCGTTGGCCACGTCGAGCAGCGCTCCGAGGACCTGGGCGTTCGCCTCGGGCCACACGGCGAGATGGTCACCCGGCAGCGGCGACGCGGGTGAGCGGACGTGGGGCACCCATCGGAGCCACTCGAACGAGCGCAGCGCGACCGGGGCCAGGAGTGCCACGACCACGACGTCCTCGGGGCCGTGCCGAGCGAGGAGCTGACCGAGCACCGAGCGCACGACCCCGTCGACGAGGTCGCCGTCGCCGTGGAAGCCCACGGTCACCGACTGCTCGAGGTCGAGCGCGACCGGTGCATCCGTGATCGTCCCCGCGGCCTCCGACAGCCGAGTCTGCGCCGCTCGACGCAACTCGTCGTCGCCACCCGACTCGACCGCGATCTCGATCCGGCTGGCCACATCGGCCGTCCCCAGCCGGAGGACGAGCAGGTCCGGGGCGTCTCGTCCACGCTCCCACAGCGACGGTCGTCGAGTACGGGCCTCCTCGATCAGTTGCGACACGTGGGGCAGGGCGCGCAGTCGATCGACTCGCTCCTCCTCCACGGCGAGGCCGACCTCGGCCACCCGCTCGTCGACCAGTCGGAGGTGATCCGCTCGGTCCTGACGGAACGACCGCCTGCCCTGGCGCCGCTCGTGACGGGAGACGAGGAGGAGCACGATCGGCGCCAGCAGTGCGATGACCAGGAACTGCGGTCGGCCGAGCACCACGGCGAAGCCCACCCCGCTCGCCAGCGGGACCACGAGCGACGCCACCGCAGCCTTCGACGGCGGCGGGGACGACGGCGGCGCCGGCAACGGCTCGAGCACCCGGGCACGTTCGGCGACCGGGCGATACGGCGTGCGGTTGAACGGGACCCCGCCGGAGCCGTCCACGGCGTCGTCGGGTACGAGCGGACGGATCCGGAGGGTGAAGGGACCGATGACGACGTCGTCGCCCCGCTGCTCGACGGCCCCTTCGAGCGTCACCCGCCCCGATCCGTCGATCTCGGCAACCACCGCGGCGGCCGGTAGCCGTGCGCCGAGCAACGGCACGTCGTCCTGCGACGAGCCGCCGATCCGATGTCGACCGGGTCCGAGCACCCGCGGCGGACCCAGGTCCGGTCCGCCCACGATGGCGAACTCAACCGCCACCGGGTCCGTCCGACCGGGAGGTGCGTGCGGCGACAGCCAGACCCGAGCGCCCGAGCACAGACCCACACCGGCAACGAGGTGGTCGTCGTCGAGGCGGACGCCGGACTCGTTCCAGACGGCAGCGCCGCCCTCCACCTCGACCGACCGGGCGGTCGCGTGCTCGGTCAGCGATCGACGCAGGTCACCGACTGATGCGGTGTCGTCGACCTCCACGCGGCAGTCGAGCCGCGTCGCCCGTCGGTCGTGGCCGACCCGGAGCTCGAGGAGGAGTTCGATCCGGTCAGGATTGCACCAAACGCAGACCCGCCGGGGACAGCTCCGCTCCCTCCTGGAACGGCAACTCGACGACGAACTCGGTCAGATGCGCCGGGAAGCGGTGTTCGGAGGTGAGGACCGATCGACCGTCGACGTCGACGCTGACCCGTTCGACCACCAGCATCGGCGAGCCGAGCGGGACCTCGAGCAACTCGGCGTCTCGTTCGTCGGCGAGGGCCGCCCCGATGGTCTGGGTGGCATGGTCGAACGCGACGGGCAGGAGCTCGTAGAAGGTCGCCGACTCGACGTCGTCGCGACTCAGCGACGAACCCAGGTCGGCGGGACACCAGACGGTGACGAGCGCAAAGGGCAGTCCGTCGGCGAGGTTGACCCGTACGACCACCAACTCGTCCACGCCGTTGCGCTCGGTGAACCCGAACGACACGACCCGGCGCTCGGAGCGTCGGCCCTGGTCGGTCAGCTGGCCTTCGATCGTCGACAGCGCACCCAGCGACTGACGAACGGTCGCGCCGGCGACGAACCACCCGTATCCCTGGCGGGACGAGACCAGTCCGTCTTCGCGCAGCAGCTCGAGGGCCTTCCGGACCGTGACCCGGCTCACGTCATAGGATCCGGCCAGCTCTGCCTCGGACGGCAGGACGGCGCCCGACCCCAGATCGCCAGCAGCGATCCGGCGGCGGAGGTCGTCGGCAATCGTCCGGTATCTGATTTCCCTCACTTGTCTCATAGTTGTCTATGATCAAGTCGAACGCAAGTACATCGTCTGCGAAAGTGATCACCATGCCTGTGACCTCCTCCACGCCCATCGAACTCGTACAGGCCGTGTACGACCGGCTCCCCGAGTCGGCCGGCATCGCCCGGGAGCGCATGGGGAGGCCGGTCACGCTGGCCGAGAAGATCCTCGTCAACCACCTCCGCGACCGCCAGGGCCAGGAGATGGAGCGGGGTCGCTCGTACGCCGACTTCGATCCCGACCGCGTCGCCATGCAGGACGCCACCGCCCAGATGGCGCTCCTCCAGTTCATGACCGCCGGTCTCGACGAGGCCGCCGTGCCGTCGACGGTCCACTGCGACCACCTGATCCAGGCCAAGGTCGGCGCGCTGAAGGACATGGCCGTCGCCGTCGACACCAACGCCGAGGTCTACGACTTCCTCGAGACCGTCAGCCGTCGCTACGGCCTGGGGTTCTGGAAGCCGGGCTCCGGCATCATCCACCAGGTCGTCCTCGAGAACTACGCGTTCCCCGGCGGCATGATGATCGGCACCGACAGCCACACCCCCAACGCCGGCGGCCTGGGCATGGTCGCCATCGGTGTGGGTGGCGCCGACGCCGTCGACGTCATGACCGGCTTCCCGTTCAACGTGCGCTGGCCGAAGCTGATCGGCGTCCACCTCACCGGCTCGCTCTCGGGCTGGACGTCGGCGAAGGACGTCATCCTCGAGGTGGCCCGCATCCTCACCGTGAAGGGCGGCACCGGGGCCATCGTCGAGTACTTCGGCGAGGGCGCCGACTCGATCACCGCCACGGGCAAGGGCACGATCTGCAACATGGGCGCCGAGATCGGCGCCACCACGTCACTCTTCCAGTACGACGCGAACATCGCGGCCTACCTGAAGTCGACCGGCCGTGAAGCGATCGCCGACGCCGCCGACGCGGTCGCCGGCGACCTGCGCGCCGACCCCGAGGTGCTCGCCGATCCGGCCGGCTATTTCGACCAGGTCATCGAGATCGACCTGTCGACCCTGGCGCCGATGATCAACGGCCCCCACTCCCCCGACCGCGCCCACACCGTGGCCGACGTCGGCGACACCGCCGTGAAGGAGGGCTGGCCGGTCGAGATCAGCGCCGCCCTCATCGGCTCGTGCACCAACTCGTCGTACGAGGACATCACCCGTGCCGCCTCGATCGCCCGTCAGGCTGCGGCCAAGGGCCTCAAGGCCAAGACCCGTCTGCTCGTCACCCCCGGTTCCGAGCAGGTGCGCGCCACCATCGAACGCGACGGACTCCTCGACGACCTCGAGGCCATCGGCGGCGAGGTCCTCGCGAACGCCTGCGGTCCGTGCATCGGCCAGTGGGCCCGTCCCGACCAGGATCTCGACGAGGTCAACACCATCGTCAACTCGTACAACCGCAACTTCCCCAAGCGCAACGACGGCTCGGCCAACACCCTGAGCTTCGTCACGTCGCCCGACACCGTGATCGCCATGGCGCTCGCCGGCCGACTCGACTTCGACCCCCGCACCGACACCCTCACCAACGACGAGGGTGAGGAGGTCCGCCTCGACGAGCCCGTCGGCATCGACCTCCCACCCCAGGGATTCGACCGCGGCGTCGACACGTTCATCCAGGCACCCGAGGACGGCTCCGACGTCGAGATCGTCGTGTCGCCCACCTCCGACCGCATCCAGTTGCTGACGCCGTTCGAGCCGTGGAGCGGCGAGGACTTCATCGGACTGCCCGTCGCCGTCAAGGCCCAGGGCAAGTGCACCACCGACCACATCTCGATGGCCGGACCGTGGCTCAAGTTCCGCGGCCACCTCGAGAACATCTCGGGCAACCTCTACCTCGGTGCCGTCAACGCCTTCACCGGCGTGGCCGGCGAGGGCAAGGACCCGGTCGACGGAACGGTCAAGTCGTTCCCCGAGGTCTGCAAGAGCCTCCACGAGGCCGGCCGAGCCTGGGTCGCCGTCGGTGACGAGAACTACGGCGAGGGTTCGTCCCGCGAGCACGCCGCCATGGAGCCCCGCTTCCGCAACTGCGCCGCAGTCTTCGCCCGTTCGTTCGCCCGCATCGCCGAGACCAACCTCAAGAAGCAGGGTGTGCTGGCGCTGACGTTCGCCGACCCGGCCGACTACGACAAGATCGGCGAGGACACCCTCATCGACATCGTCGGCCTCGCCGACCTGGCGCCAGACCAGCCCGTCACCGTCCGCCTCAACCAGCCCGACGGCTCGGTCGACGAGATCTCGACCACGCAGACCCTGTCGCCCGAGCAGATCGACTGGTTCAAGGCCGGCTCGGCCCTCAACATCATCCGCAAGCGGGGCGGCGGCGCCAACGCCTGACGTGACCGGAGCGGTTCTGTGGTTGTGGCGTCACGCTGACGTGACGCCAGAACCACAGAATCATCGGGACAGCACGAGCGCGACGATCTCTGCGACCATTGCACCCGGATCGTCGAGGTAGTCGTCCCACACGAACCTCGGCGCAACCCAGCCCAGCAGGGCCAGCGCTCGATCGCGTTGACGGTCACGTCGAGCCGTCTTCATGCGGGTGAGATGATCGCGCCCGTCGAGTTCGACGTCGATACGTCGATCGGGCCACGCCAGGTCGAGTTCGATCGGCCCCGCGGTCGAACAGGACACCACGTGATGAAGGGTCGGTGACGGGATGTCGACCGCAGCCAGATCACGGAGCACGAGGCGCTCGAACTCCGAGTCAGGCACCTCCTTCGTCATCCGTCCCAGGGCCGTCCTGAAGGTGGCCACGCCCGGGCGACCTCGACGAGCGTGCGAATGCAGGGTGTCGACCAGAGCTCCGAACGACATCGGCAGATGGCGCTGACACGCATTGATCCGTGCGAGGACGACGTCGGGCGGGAGGCCGATCGCCGAGTCGAGAAGCGCACGAGCAACCCCGACCACCGGAATCCCATCGATTGATCCGGCCTTGGCAAGCTCGAGGTCGCTTGACCGGAGCACCCGGCATCCCGCCGTCGAACGTACGCCGCTCGCCGCCGGCACCGTGATCGAGTGCGTGTTCGGCGACGCGATCTCGGGGCACCAGAGCGTCAGGGCCGACTCCCCCGTCGCCAGCGCACCCGCGCCGCCAGCCAGGACCGCCACCATCAGGTCCTGTCGCTCGGTTCGGGGCGCAGAAGCGATGACATAGACCCGTGGACGTCGCCGCACGATCGAGCCATCGGACGTGGCCCGCATGATCGACGTGCGACTCACACCCACGCCTTGGGCCTGGGCCGCGGTGAACGCGCCGTGTTGCCGCCAGGCGATGGCTGCGATGCGCTCGAACATCGTGTGTCCCCTCAGTCGATCGAGGGGGAAGAAGCCTCACGCTACGAAGGGGTACTGACACGAACTCCTGAGCCGACCCGAACGGTTCTGTGGCTCTCGCGTCACGCTGACGTGACGCCAGAGCCGCAGAATCACCGCAAGGCCGTCACGCCCCGGGTCACCAGGATCCGCCGCCGCCTCCCCCTCCACCGCCGCCGGCACCTCCGCCCCCGCTCGACGAGGGCGAGGTGGCGGCGGACGAGGTGGAGCTGTGGAGGTTGTGGGCGATGAGCCAGTAGCTGGGGTCGTAGCCCGAGGCCATCGAGACGGCGGAATCGTCGAGGGCCTTGGTCCACGCTCCGGTCTCGCCGAGCGCGACGGCCCAGGCCAGGTACTCGTGCAGCTGACCCGACTCGTCCACCCGTTCGACGTCGGCGACGCCGGCCGATCCGAGGAACCGACGAAACGCTTCGACCTCGGCGTAGAGCGCGGAGCCTGCTGGCGTGCGGACACGGAGCTCCCAGGCCTTGAGCGCGGCGCCGATGGCGACGCCCGCCGGCACGGTGAGGACCGCCAGTTGCGCCACGGTCGGTGACGCCAGCGACCACCGGTAGGCCAGGAAGGCGATGATCGGCAGCGTGACGACGAGCCCGAGGACGCCGTACAAGGCCCCCCGCTTCGCTCGACGCTCGCCTTCGGGCGACCAGAGTCCACTGGAGGTGCGCCAGGCGTCGAGTTCGGCCGCGACCATGCTCCAACCGGAGGCGAACGACGTGTCGTAGGTGCCGAGCTGGACCGCGGGGCGAGAGTCGAACATCGTCAGGAGTACGGCATTGTCGGCGGCGCCGTTGCCACCCAGCCATCGCATCGTCGGCTTCTTGGGGTCGCCCTCGAGTACCAGCGCGCCGTGCTGGGCCTGGTCGAGCAACCACGCCGCCTGGTGCTCCTTCTTCGCCTTCTCGGCCAGCACGACACCGCCCTGCGCCGCCGTGAGACGGCGAGGAGGCGCCACCCGCGGAGGAGCGTCGTCGAGCAGGTCGTCGACGTCGACTCGCGCCGTTCCCGGCGGCACGGGCAGCGATCCGTCGGCGTCGCCGGCGAGCGGATCGGGGGCGAACTCGCGACCAGCACGACGCAGGACTCGTCCGGTGACCAGCGCCGCGACCAGAGCGGCCACGTAGCCGAAGAGCGCGGGCAGCGCGAGGGGTGCGCCGGTGTCGCCCGCAGGCGGCGGGATCGCAGGCGGCGTCGGGGCGGCCGCCACCGGCGACCCGAGGCGAGCACGAACCGTCACCGCCTCACCGCTGCCGATCCCGCTGGTCCGGACGACGATGTGCCCGGGTTCGACCTCGACCGCCTCACATCCGCCGGTCGCACCGAAACTGCCCTGGTCGCACGACAGGTCCTCGAGGGTGCGGTCGCTGAGCACGTGCGCCTCGACCGCCTCGATGCCGACCTCCCACTCGTTGCCGACGATGTTCCATGCGAGCCGATCGCCGATGATCAGAGTGTCGATGTCGTAGCCGATCAGATAGCGGTGCGCGCCGGAGATGGTCACCGAGGGATCGCCGATCCGCAGGCTGTTGCCGGTCCGCTGCACTTGCGCTGGAGCGTCGGGCGACGAGACCGAGACGTCGGACGGGAACGTGAGACCGGGAACGACTCGGATGATCCCGTGTCGCTCGGATCCGGCGCCGAAGTCGTAGTCGATGACCTCCTCGACCCTGGCCGACCCATCAGCGTCGATGGCGGCGACCTCGAAGTAGGCGACGATGCGTTCACGGCCGCCGACCAGCAGGCCGACGAGCTGCACCACCGCCGGCAGCGCGGCCAGCACCACCATGCCGAGCATCGACAGCCGTCGTCTTCGCATCATCTCCCCACTCCGCCGTGCATCACCCGATCATCGCAGGCTGCCAGACTCCGAGCGTGGCAACTCATCTCATCACCGGCGTCGCGGGCTTCATCGGATCGCAGCTCGCGGAGGCGTTGATCGCCACGGGTGACAACGTCGTCGGCGTCGACTGCTTCACGCCGTACTACGACCGCTCGGACAAGGAGTCGAACCTCGCGACGCTCCGGCAGTCGGACCGGTTCGCCTTCCACGACCTCGACCTCCGCCACGACCCGATCGAACCGCTGCTCGACGGCGTCGACGTGGTCGAGCACCAGGCATCGCAGCCCGGCGTCCGCCTCTCGTGGTCCGACGAGTTCCGCAGCTACAGCGAGTGCAACGTCCTCGCCACCCAACGGCTGCTCGAGGCCAGCCGGCAGATGGGAATCGCCCGGTTCGTCTACGCCTCGAGTTCGTCGATCTACGGGAACGCCGGCCGCTACCCGGTGCTCGAGTCCGACCTCCCACGACCCCACTCGCCCTACGGCGTGACCAAGCTCGCCGCCGAGCACCTGTGCAACCTCTACGCCCGCAACTACGGCGTGTCGACGGTGTCACTGCGGTACTTCACGGTGTACGGCCCCCGGCAGCGCCCGGACATGGCCCACCACCGTCTCATCGAGAGTGCGCTCGACCAGACCCCGTTCCCCCTCTACGGCGACGGGTCACACGTCCGCGACTTCACGTTCGTGGGCGACGTCGTACGGGCCAACATCCTCGCCGCCGGAGCCGACACCGCGCCGGGGACCGTCGTCAACATCTGCGCCGGCGGGTCGACCTCGATGCGCGAGCTCATCGACGCGGTCGGCGACGCGGTCGGCCGGCCCGTGGTGATCGACGAGCAGCCGCCGCAACCGGGCGATGTCGACCGCACCGGCGGCAGCAACGAACTCGCCCGGGAGAACCTCGGCTGGGCGCCGACGACCGACCTCGCCGACGGGATCAGGGCACAGGTCGAGTGGCACCGAGGCCGTCGGAACTAGCGCAGCGATCGGTGCCAGTCGACGGTCGCCCGCAGCCCGTCGTCGACCGACGTGGGTTCGAGCGCTGGGAAGAGGGAACGCAGCCGTTGCTGATCGGCCTGCGAGTGGGGCACGTCGCCGGGCCGTGAGGGCTGGTGCTCGCGCTCGAGCGGGTGACCGAGGATCGACTCGAGCCGCTCGACGACGTCGAGGAGCGTGTACCGCCCACCGAACGCCAGGTTCACCGGCATGTCGCTGTCGAGGCCGAGACGCACTGCCTCGCTGATGACATGGCAGACGTCGCCGACATAGGTGAAGTCGCGCGACTGCGAACCGTCGCCGTGGATCGGGAGCGGGTCGCCGTTCAGTGCGGCGTCGACGAACGCCGGGATCACCGCGGCGTAGGCGTGACCCGCTGCCTGCAGCGGGCCGAACACGTTGAAGAAACGGAACGGGACGGCGTTGAAGCCGAAGACCCTGGCGTGCGCCAGCGTGTACTGCTCGGTGGCCAGCTTCGACACCGCGTAGGGCGACATGGGCTGGGCGACCATGGTCTCGACCTTGGGCAGCTGAGGGTTGGCGCCGTACACCGACGACGACGACGCGACGGCCACGAACCCGACGTCGTGGCGGCGCATGGCCTCGAGCACCATGAGCGTGCCGGTGGCGTTGGCCTCGTGGCTGGCCATGGGGTCCTCGATCGACCGAGGAACGCTGGGCCGGGCGGAGAGGTGAACGACCGCGTCGGCACCGGCCAGCGCCGCGTCGAGGTCGTCGTCGTCGAGGATCGACCCGACGATGAGTTCGGCGTCGACGCCGGCGAGGTTCGACTCGAATCCGGTCGCGAGGTTGTCGAGCGCCACCACCGAGTCGACCCAGTCGCAGCCGGCGAGATGGGCGCACAGGTTGGCCCCGATGAACCCGGCCCCGCCGGTGACGACGACCTTCACAAGCGCTCCACGTTGTCGGCGGTCGGCATCCGGTTCCGGCAGTCGAGGACATGGACGGCGTGGCGGGCCACCAGGTCGTAGTCGAACGCGTCGTGATCGCAGATCAGGACGACGACGTCGGCCGCCTCGAGTTCCTCGGCCGTGAGCTCCACCCGTTCGACCGGAACGCCGAACGCGTCGGGGGCGACATGCGGATCGGCGGCGGCGAGCTCGGCACCGAGGTCGGTGAGCAGCTGTGCCACCCGCGTCGACGGCGTCTCCCGGGCGTCGGAGGTGTTCGGCTTGTACGCCAGGCCGAGCAGCAGGATCCGCGAACCGGAGACCGCACGCTGTCGGGCGTTGAGCGCCAGCATCAGACGTCGCACGACGAAGTCGGGCATGTGCTCGTTGACGTCGTTGGCGAGCTCGACGAAGCGGAAGTCGACACCGAGCGAACGCTTGACTCGCCACGACAGGAACGACGGGTCGATCGGCAGGCAATGGCCGCCGACACCCGGGCCCGGGGTGAAGCGCATGTAGCCGAACGGCTTGGTCGATGCCGCGTCGATCGATGCCCAGACGTCGACACCGAGATCAGCAGCGAACATGGCCAACTCGTTGACGAGCGCGATGTTGACGTGGCGGAAGGTGTTCTCGAGCAGCTTGGTGAGCTCGGCCTCCTTGCAGCCGGGCACCCGCACGGTCTGGTCGACCAGCGCCGAGAAGAACTCGTCGACCTTGTCGAGCGACGCGTCGTCGACACCGGAGACGACCTTCGGGGTGTTCTCGAGCGTGTAGGTGGCGTTGCCCGGATCGATGCGCTCCGGGCTGTAGCCCAGGTGGAAGTCGGCGCCGACGGCGAGTCCCGATCCCGCTTCGAGGATGGGTCCGACCAACTCCTCGGTGGTGCCGGGGTACGTGGTCGACTCGAGGATGACGGTCGAACCGACGGTGACGTGCGGCGCCAACGAGGCTGCGGCCGACTCGATGTACGTCAGATCGGGGACACCGTCGGCGAGCGGCGTCGGCACGCTGATCACCGCCACGTCGAAGCCGGCAGCGGCGTCGAAGGTGGTCGACGCCCGGTAGCGGCCGGTGGCGAGCGCCTCGGCCAGCGTGTCGGAGCTGATGTCCTCGATGTACGAGTCGCCGTCCTGGAGTGCCTTGGCCCGAGCCTCGTTCAGCTCGATGCCGGTCACGTCGTACCCCGCCCGCACCGCGGCCATGGCCACCGGGAGTCCGACATAGCCCTGTCCGACGACGACAGTCTTCTGTGCGGTCACCGGGCGCACAGTAGCGGCGCGAGATGCCAACGACGCGAGAGCCGTAGACTGGCCGACAGCTCACCGAGCACTCGGCGTCGACTCGCCCATCGAGATCCATGGACGAGGAGAACTCCATGTCGCTCACCGAGCGAGAACGACACGACGCCTACGAAGCGCTCCAAACGGCCTTCGGTGACAGCACGGACAGCGTGATCCGATTGATTCGCACCGACCACGAGAACCTGGTGACGAAGGACGACCTCACGCTGACGACGTCCGTCCTGCGGACCGAGATCGCCGACCTCCGTACCGAACTCAAGACCGAGATGGCCGACCTCCGTACCGAACTCAAGACCGAGATGGCCGACCTCCGCACCGAGATGGCAGGTCTCCGGGTGCAGTTCTCCAACGACATCAACGCTGCCTTCGCCGTGCAGACCCGCACGATGACGATCGGCCTGGTCGCGTCGGTGATCCTCATCGCCCTGACGAACACGCTGACGGTTCTGCTCGGCTGACACAGCGCGGAGCACCTCAGCCCGCGCCAGGTCCGGCAGTACGATCGGCTGCGCCCATGACCACTTCCCTCGGCACCTTTCGAGCCCTCGACCACCCGTTCTCGATCGAGCTCGACGGCACGTCGCCGGTCGACCTCAGCGACGTGTTCGGTGCGCTGGCGGCAGAGGTCGAGCCCACCACGACCTACCGGTTCGTCTTTCCGGACCCAGCGTCGGACGATGGCGAGCTGTTCCGCAACGACGATCTCATCGCGAGCGGGCGGGCTCGGGTGCTGTTGCAGATCCTCATCACCCGCCTCGGACAGGCCATCGCCCAGTCCGACCCGGGCGGCTCGGTGCACGCGACGACGCTGCGAGTCGGCGGCGGGACCGCTCTCGTCGTCGGCGCCAGCGGCCGTGGCAAGTCGACGCTGTCGGCGCGGCTGCTCCTCGACGGCGCATCGTTGGTGGCCGAGGACATCAGCGTGATCGACCACGACACCCTGTCCGTGCGCACCTACCACCGCCCGCTCGGCCTGACCGAGGCGAGCTTCGTCGCGTTGGGCATCGCGATCCCACCCGCTGCGGGCGAACCGTGCGGTTGTGGAGGGAAGGTGCTGACCACCGCCGGTCACCTCGGAACCACGCTCGCACCCCCGTCGCAGCCAAACGTCGTCGCGCTCGTCGACCGGAGCGCCGACGTACTCCGCCCCCTCTCGCCGGCCACCGCGCTGACGCGGATCCTCGAAGCCGGCGTCGCCCCGACTCCCGACCCCGGACGTGATCTCGACACCCTGATCCGTGTTCTTGCGGGGGCTCGCTGTGTCGAGATCGGGAGTGCCGACCTCGGCCAAGCCGCCCACTGGATCACGCAGATGGCAGCGGACCCGCGGCACGACCCCGTCCCCACGCTGGTCGAACAGCACGGACAGCGGTTCGACGTCTACGCCGGCAACGAGGCGGTCATCGTCGAAGCCGACCGCAGCCATCTCCTCAACTCGTCCGCTGCCGCGGTCTGGCTCCTCAACACCGAGGGCCTCGATCCCGACGCCATCGCCGAAGAACTGCACACCGACCGGTCGATGGTCGACGCTGCGATGGCCGAGTTCGCCGGACTCCTGTGACTCGGCTCCTGCACGTCGCGACCACCGACATCAGCCTCGACCTGTTGATCGGCCCGCAGCTCCGAGCGTTCGGCGAGGCCGGCTACGAGGTCCACACCGCCTCGGGTGACGGCGGGCATGCCGACGCTGTCCGGGCCGCTGGCCACACCCACCACGTGCTCGACCACGCGACCCGCGCGTTCTCCCTCACCGACGACGTCGCTGCGCTGTCCGAGTTGTACCGGCTGTTCCGCAGGCTGCAGCCCGACATCGTCCACACCCACAATCCGAAGCCGGGGATCTACGGACGGCTCGCAGCCAAGGCCGCTCGGGTGCCGTTGATCGTCAACACACAACACGGGCTCTACGCACAGCCGACCGATCGGGCGGCCCGGCGATGGCCCGTCTACCTGCTGGAGCGCCTGGCTGCCACCTGCAGCGACGTGGAACTGGTGCAGAGCGGCGAGGATGTCGAGACGCTGCGCCGATTGCGCGTACCGGGCCAGAAGCTCGTCCGACTCGGCAACGGGATCGATCTCGCTCGCTTCCAGCCTCCGTCCGATGACGAACGACGGGCTGTCCGTGCCGAGCTCGGCATCGCCGACGACGACGTGGTCTGCGGCGCCGTGGGTCGTCTGGTCTGGGAGAAGGGCTACGCCGAACTCTTCGAGGCGGCCGCTGCGCTCCTCCCCCGGTTGGGCAACCTGCGTATGGTCGTCATCGGCCCGTTCGACGACGACAAGGGTGACCCGCTCACGAGCGACGACGTCGACGCAGCCGAACGGGCCGGGGTGCGCTTCCTCGGGATGCGGGACGACGTCGAACGGCTGTACCGGGCACTCGACGTCTACGTCCTCGCATCGCACCGTGAAGGGTTCCCTCGGTCAGCGATGGAGGCCGCGGCCAGCGGGGTCCCCGTGATCGCCACCGACATCCGGGGCTGCCGCGAAGTGGTGGACCACGAGGTCACCGGCCTGCTCGTCCCCGTCCGCGATCCGAGCGCGCTCGCCGCAGCCATCGAACGCCTCGTTCTCGACGCCGACGAACGCCGAGCGATGGGAGCAGCGGCGATCGAGCGGGCTGCCGTGCACTTCGACCAGCAGACGGTCATCGACCGAACCTTGTCGGCCTACCGAGGCCATTCGAACTCGACGTCCCAGCCGTCGGCCCCCGACGCCTGACACGTTGAGTTTCTCTGGTCACCGCTCAGCGCCGGACGACCAGACCGAGCGCCGCAGCCCCCGCCCCCACGGCAACCACGCGGGTCCATGTCGCATCGGGGGCGACGGCGACCCATCGGGCGGCTACGAGCGAGACCGACCAGGCGCCGACCACCACCCACGGCCACGCTGCGAGCGAGAACCGTGGCGCGGGGACGAGCGGTCGGAGCGCGACGGCCACCAGCGGCGAGAGACACAGCAGCCCGCCGACGAACGACCAACCGGTGTCCACAGACCCGATGACGACCGTCCAGGCGAGCGCGAGTCCGAGTCCCCATCCGACTCCGGCATCCCGATGGCGTCCGACAGCGAGCAGACCGACGATCACGCCGACGACGATGAGGACAGGGTCGTTCTCCGGGACGCCGAGCCACACGCCAGCGGCAGCACCCACGAGTACGAGAACCGCTGCGGGTCGCGATCGGCCCGTCCGTAACGTCTCGAGACCCCGACCAGCCAGAAGTCCGACGACGCCAGCGAAGGCCACCCGGACACCGGTCGGGTCGGCCCAATCCAATCGTCCCCCGGCGAAGAACGCGAGAACTGGAGCGGCGATTCCGAGCAGCACACCCGAGCGCCAGCGAAGCGCGCGGAGGGCCCATGCGGCCACGGATCCGGAGCCGACGCCAATCAGGAGCAGTCGGACATTCTCCTCGGAGAGGGTATTCAGCACGTTCGCCACCATTGCAGAGGAGGATTCGCAAGTTGCGTATCGCTCTCCCGTATGTTCGCCGGACTGGCCCAATCCAGGCCAGTTGACAGACAACTCCAGCGACACGATCGAGACCCCGGTGACACAGAACGACTCCACACTCTCCCGGCGCGCGATCCTCCGAGGCCTTGCGGTCGGCGGGGCCGCGACCTTGGCCGTACCGACCGTGCTCAGCCGACCGGTCGGTGCGCAGACCCTCGGAAGCGAGTGCCTCCCCGGCGTCCTCGACTGGGACGACTACGACGCCGGCACGGCCTTCACAAACGCCGTGATCGAGGGGACGACGGTCAGCATCTCGAGCCAGATCCTCGGGTCCACCAGCGTGCTCTCGGACAACCTCACCATCCAGAACGGCCCACATGGTGGCGTGAACCAGCGCTTCCTCAAGCTCAACCAACTCCCGTCGCAGTCGTCGTTCAACAACGGGCAGGTCATCACCATCGCGTTCTCGCCCCAGGTGACCAACGTGCAGTTCACCCTCACCGACATCGACAACGTCTTCAACGGTTGGGGCGACCGGGTGTTGATCAACCAGGCTGGCTTCGTCGCCACGACCCCGGTCGGGAGCACGGTCATCGGCACCGGGCAGGTGCTGGCGAACCTCGTACGCGATCCGTTCCGCAACTCGGTCCTCAACTCCAACTACAACGACAGTTCGCCCGGCGGCAACGTCACGCTCACGTTCGCCGGCCCGATCAACTCGCTCAGCTTCCGCTACTACAACCAGTCCAACACGGGTGGGGGTAACCAGCGGATCGGCATCAGCGACATCACCTTCGACCCATGCCCCCCGGCCGCTGGTCTCGCTTCTGCGCTCTCTCCGGCACTCCAGCGGTCCACGTTGCCCAGCGAGGGCGAGGCTCCGGCCTCCGAGGGTGTCGGCACCGGTGAGGAACCCGTGCAGTCGACGCCGATCCCCGGCTACGAACCCTCCGACTGAACCACCGCTGATACGCCCGTCGGATCAGCGCGGCCGAATTCGACGGAACTGGTCGGTCCACGAGCGGCCGCGGTCTGCCCGGTTGGCAGCCGAGGGGAACGCCATGGCGACCATGAAGCGGAGCCTGTCGCTGCGGCCAGGAATGTGTCGGATGCTGGCGATGGCAAGATTTCGGTTGCTGCGGTTGTCTCTCGCGTAGACCGAGGCGATGCGCAGTTCCTCGGCCGTCGGCTCGAGCGTCCTCGACCAGGTCACGAACGGATGCGCAGGCAGAGAAAGGCGTCGGGCCACCGCTTCGCCAGCGGCCACCACCATCGGCCGCACATGCCATCGTTCCGCGATTCCGGCGGCGAGAACGTCGTCCGTACCTTCGTAGCTCTCGACGATGTCGCGCAGCGTGGCAAGCCGGCTCGCTCCAGCGATCGTGGCGTGGAGGCAACAGTGGATCAGGGTCGCTTCGGCCGAGAGCGTCGACAGCTGCAGGTCTTCGACGGAGAACAGTCGTGGTCGGTCGAACAGGTCCGCCGCAGGGATGAGAAACGTGTGCGGTCCGAGAACGAGCGCCCGGTGGAGGTCGATCTCGGGACCGAGCGACGATCGCAGCGTGACCGACTTGGCGAAGCGGCGGTCATGCCCAGCGCGCAGCTCCGAAACGGGTCGAATCGCCCCGTCCTCGAGACACAACGCGATGACCTCGTCGAACCGGTCGGACGGCACTAGCACGTCAGCATCGACCCAGCGCCTGGCCTCACCGATGGTCCAGCTCAGCTCTGCCAACGCGCTTCCCTTCAAGACGCGGAAGTCGATCGAGCGCTCCTGGAGTTCGCGTCCGAGGTCGATCAACACGTCTTCGGCACGAAGCGTGTGCGCACTCCAGAGTGCGTCGAGATCGACGAGCCTCTCGGCTGACTCGTCGTCGAGTCGGAGCGTCCCATCGCTGAGCAAGGACCGCGCAAGTCCGGTGAGGCGTTCTCGTTCCAACGCTCGGCTCACTGATGGCCACTCACCGCCAGGGACATCGATCGGACCCTCGGGCGATCCCGGCAGCCCGCGAGTGGCGATCGCTCGGAGTATCCGCTCGATCACCTGCGTCGCGCCGGGACGCCGACGACGATCGATCGTGGCTCGACGTCGGTGGTCACCACTGCCCCTGCGCCCACCGTCGCCCACTCGTGAACAGCCAACCCCTGGAGCACCTGGGCCCCGGACCCGACGAGGACACCCTCGCCGAGGCTCACGGCTCCACCGATGTTCGCGCCGGGCAAGACGGTGACGTACGGCGAAGCAACGACGTCGTGCCCCAGAGTCGCGCCGTAGTTCACATGACCGCCTTCGCCGAGCTCGACGTCACAAGACACGAAGGACGTGGCGAGGATGATCGAGCCTCGACCGACAGCGCTCCTTCGTCCGACGACCGCACGAGGGTCGATGACGGAGACGGGCGTCCAACCCGAGTCGCTCAGCGATCTGTGGATTCTCGACCGACTGACCGTGTCCGAGATCGCGACGACGAACGACCCGACGTCGACCTCGTCGTGACGACGCACCGGGAGTCCACACACATCGTCACGTCGTCCGTCGTCCAGGAATCCCTCGACATCGATTCCCGCGGCGACAGCAGCGTCGAGCGTCTCGCGACCGAATCCACCTGCTCCGTAGATCCACATCAGACCTTCGCCTCGAGGAAGTGCTCGATCGCGTCGAGCACACGCTCGAAGTCGGAATCGGTCATGCCACTCCCGCTGGGGAGACAGATTCCCCGAGCGAAGAGACGATCGGCGACACCGGTCAGCCTGGTCGCCGCACCGGCGAACGACGTCTGTTGATGCATCGGCTTCCACGTCGGCCGCGACTCGATGTCTTCTGACTCGAGGTGGAGTCGCAGTTGCTCACGATCGAACTTCGCCACAGACGGCACGATCAGTGCACACGTGAGCCATCGGTTGCAGAATCCGCCGTCGATCTCCGGCTGCATCGTGATCCCGTCGACGTTGCCGAGAATCGCGGCGTACCGGTCGAAGAATCCGCGCCTCCGGTCGATGCGTTCCGAGATCGCCTCGAGCTGGCCGCGACCGAACGCCGCCAGCAGATTGGAGAGTCGGTAGTTGAAGCCCACCTCGTGGTGTTCGTAGTGCGGAGCGGGCTCCTTGGCCTGGGTCGACAAGAAGCGAACGCGCTCGATCAGCGCTTCGTCCGCTCCGACCAGCATCCCACCTCCCGACGTGGTGATCAGCTTGTTGCCGTTGAAGGACAACGCGGCGACCCGGCCGAACGAACCAGCCGGTCGGCCATCCAACGACGAGCCCAGCGACTCGGCTGCATCCTCGATGAGGGGAACGCCGTACTCCTCACAGATGGGACCGATCCGGCGATAGTCAGCAGGCTGGCCGTAGAGGTCGACCGAGATCACTGCCGCCGGCAGACGACCGGTGGCGGCGCGATCAGCGAACTCGGCAGCGAGGAGGTCGGGGTCCAGATTCCAGCTCGACTCGTCGGAATCGAGGAACACGGGTCTGGCGCCGACATAGGTCACTGCGTTGGCCGACGCAGCGAACGTGAACGTCGACACGACGACGTCGTCGCCGGCCTCGACGCCGAGCGCATGCAGCGCGAGATGGAGCGCCGCCGTCCCGCTCGCGAGTCCCACGGCGTGGCCGACGCCCGCGACCGCTGCGACCTCAGCCTCGAATGCGTCGAGGTCTGGGCCGGCAGGCGCAGCCCACCCTGACTCCACCGCTGCGAGGATCCGATCCTTCTCCGGCTGGCGCACATCAGGCGCTGAGAGGTGGATGCGCGACATCAGTCCGAGTCTCACACAGTCACGAGTCGTCGCCGGTCGACCGAGGCGGCAGCTCGTGCATCGTTGCTTCCCCCTGTGCGCTCACGCCATCGCGTCGGGCGACCACTGTCACGGTTCGCCACAAGATCTGCAGATCGAGCCACAACGAGCGATTGTCGACGTACCAGACGTCCATGGCGAGGCGTTCGTTCCAATCCACCGTGTTCCTACCGTTCACCTGCGCCCAACCGGTGATGCCGGGCTTCACCTCGTGCCGCCGTGCCTGCTCGGGCGTGTATCGGTCGAGGTAGGAGACCGGCAGCGGCCGCGGCCCGATCACGCTCATCGCTCCCCCCACGACCAACCACAGCTCAGGCAGCTCGTCGAGGCTCGTCGAGCGGAGCCAACGCCCGAACGGTGTGATGCGGTCCGCATCGGACAGGAGTTCGCCGGTCACCGATCGATCGTCGTTCATGGAGCGGAACTTCACGAGCTCGAACGGGCGGCCGGCGAGGCCCGCTCGCTGCTGTCGGAACAGGACAGGACTTCCGAGACGGATCCGAACGAGGACCGCCACGACCACGAACACTGGGAGGAGCATGATCGACCCCACAACGGCGAGCACGAGGTCGATGCCACGCTTCAGGAGCACTGTCGACCCGCCATCAGAAGAGCTCGAGGTCGCCGAGTGACAACCGCACGTCGTCGAGACCTGGCACTCCCGCTCGAGCGAGGGGACGCCAGGTCACGATCGGCCCCTGGCGCGGCAACGGGATCAGTCCGTTTCGTGCCGTCAGACCGACCGCGACGGCGTAGTCCCCGACCGCACGCACGATGCGCCGCAGCGCCATCGGGTCGCGACGTTCGGACAACCACTCGCAGATCGCCACCTCGCGGAGCGGGCCTCGGCGACGCACCCGGAAGATGCAGATCCCTCCTCGAATCGACACCGCCCGATAGTGGAGCGGCGCGAGCCCATAGCGCCACAGGAGGAACTGCCTGGCTTCCTGCTCGCTCGAACCAAACCTCGAGAGCGGCACGTCGGCATCGATCGCCTCGTGGATCGGAATGCCGAGATCGACGGGAATCGACCACTTCTCCGCGGGAACCCTCGCCCGAACCAACCGCGCCAGGGTCACAGGGCCGGACGGCTGCACCATCAGGGTCGGCCGACCGACGATCGACCAGCCCATCTTGAGGTAGCCGGGACGACTCTGTTCGTTCGGCGTGTTGAACACCGCGTCGACACCGGCCGCAGCGAGCTCGTCGACTGCGGTCATAGTGAGGCGGCGGAACAAGCCGCGGCCCTGGTACTCCGGGTCCGTCGCGGTGTCCACCGCCCGGACGACGTCCAACGGCTCGCCGTCGACGTCGAGTCGCCACTTCATGAGGGTGCGGAACGCGACGAGTCGATCTCCGTCGAATGCACCCCAGCTCGGCGAGTCCCCGAAGGGGCTCTCGAAGTGCTTCCACTCGAAGAACGCCCGGTCGCGATCATCTCCGGCCCATCCGAGCGACCGAGCTGCGAGACCGACGATGTCGGTGGTGTCGTCGCGGCCCATTCGACGGACCTCGATCTCGCTCACTCCGTCGCCGAGCGATATCGCCAACGGTTGACCAGGACACGCAAGTCGTCCTCGATGGCCATGCCGCCGGCGGCCTTCCGCTCGAACCAGCGCATGCCGTCAGTGGACTGGACGGGAGAACGGGTCAAGCGATGCAGATCGGACCTCCCGAACGGATTCGCTCGGGTCCTCGCCACCGCTGCGGTCTGGAACCGACGACGGACCAGCGGCTCGACGTCTGGCGATGCGAGCAAGGCCTTGGGATAGGCGAAGTGGTGAGCCTCGACACCCAACCGTTCGCCGATCAGGTCGATCGATCGATCCAACTCGCGCTCCGCCGCCGCGGGCGGGACCCGATCGAGCAGGACGTGGGTATCGGTGTGTGAACCGATCTCGACGAGCCCGGTGGAGACAGCGTCCGCAGCTGCCGCCCAACTCATCGGTCGACCCTCGTCCGGAAAGTCGATCTGCGACTCGAGGTGGTCCGTGGCCAGGTACATCGTTGCGGGGATGCCGTGTTCGACCAGTACGGGAAGCGCCTCTTCGACGAAGTCGACCGTGCCGTCGTCGAACGTGATGACGATCGGAGGAGGGCCCGCCGGTGGTTCTGGCTCGACGAGCAGTTGGGCGGCCTCCTCCATGGTCACGACGCGGTACGAAGCGGCCAGGAAGGCCATCTGCTCCTCGAACAACGCACGCGGCAGGTCGACCGACACCGGTGTCCGGGCCCCGACCCGGTGATAGATGAGAACCGGGAGCCCCTCGGTTCGTCGCGCGACATCGGCCATCGCGGCAGCCGACTTCACGAGACTCTTGACCGCTGAGCGCACCATCCGATCATGCCCCACCGACGGGGCCGAGAAGCGCGAGGAGCTCTCCGACGACGACGTCGCCCTCACCTCGGGTGCCCGCGACGGCAACAGCGGTGCGAGCCAGTGCGAGAGCTGCGTCGAGCGACGCATCCGGACGAGTGCGGGCACAGACCGTGTTCGCGAGGACTCCGAGCACCGCACCGGAGGCGGCGATGGGAGACCATGACGGATCGCTGTCGGGCTCGTACGCCAGCAAGGCGATCGCCGCCACGCCGACCGGAGCATGCTCCACCGTGACGTCGTGACGCTCGAGGCCCGCCGTCCCCGCTCGGATCCGTACGGGGCGTCGCCACCCCCGCACCAACCCCGTGGACGGGTCGACGAGAGCGAACTCGTCGGACAACACGTCCGCGCCCGCACGATGAGCGGCCATGCAGAGCGAACTCTTGCCCGCTCGCGACGGGCCGGGCAGGAGCAACGCCCGGTCTCCGATGCGGACGAGTCCAGCGTGAACGGCGACCGCCGACGCGATGTGCGTCGCGGCGAACAGCGCCAGGTCCGACTCGATCCGATCCCAGCCTCCGGGTGTCACGACACCTCCGACCAGCGCCTCGAACCCAGTCGCTGCGCTCGGCGTCGTGACGACGAGGCTCGACTCGCAGCGAGGCTCGCGCACGACTTCGAGCCCGAGGGGCGGCCAGTGGCGATCGAGCCTCGCCATGTCGTCTGCGGCGACCTCGACCATGACCGTGGCGCCGTCTTCCGCACGTCCGTAGAGGACGCTCACGAGGATCGGCCGCCGGGTGGCATCGCGCCGACGATATCGGCGCCTCTCCATGGCGGGCGCGACCAGCGCAAGAGCCCGGTGGCCTACGCGAGAACCGATCGGCAGTGCGCTACCATCACGACGTTGTCAGACGACTAAGCGGGCGGCAGGAGCTTCGGTCCAATGCGGTACCAAGTACGGAACGGCCTACGCGTCGAGAAGATCGATGGCGACGCCGTGGTCCTCGACGCAGGCAACGAGGGCGTTCACCGCGTCTCCGGACCTGCCGCAGAAGCGCTCCACCTCGCCATCGAAGGCGTCGACCATCGATCGCTCCCAACAGAGCTGCGCGGACACATGGATGATCTCGTCGAGCGCGGGATCGTCGAGCGCGACGGCTGGAGCCGTCGCAAGATGCTCGCCGCCAGCGGTGTCGGCGTCGGCGTCGGCCTGACCTACCTCAGCCTCCCGAGCCCGGCTGCGGCGCAGACCGCTCCGCTTCTGCCACCCGGTCCGCCGACGTTTGGTGTCATCACGCCGACTGCGACGTCGGTCACGGTCAACTACGTGGGGCCGACCACCGGTGGCACACCCGCCTCCTACGAGTACCGGCTCAACCTGACGGGCAGCTGGGTCAACATCAATCTCGACAACCCGTTCGTGATCAACGGCCTCACCGCGGCGACCCTCTACACCCTCGAACTCCGTGGCGTGAACACCGCAGGAGTCGGCGTGCAGGCCGTCACGACGTTCACGACCGACGCTGCGCCCGCCGCCCCGAGCGCTCCGACGATCACCGCCGTAGCGACCGGCCCCACGAGCGCGTCGGTGAGCTTCACTCCCCCGGCCAGCAACGGCGGGTCGGCGATCACGAACTACCAGTACTCCACCGACGACGGCGCATCGTGGACGACACGGAGTCCCGTCAGCACGGCGAGCCCGCTCGCGATCCCCGCCCTCACCGGCGCCAGCTACGTGATCCGGATCCGAGCTGTCAACGGGTCGGGCGGCGGAACCGCCTCGAACGGCTACACCCTCACCAGGACCACGTTCAGCAACACGACAGGAAATTCGTCCTCGAACTTCGTCGTGCCGACAGGCGTGACCTCGGTCGAGGTGGCAGCAATCGGCGGTGCCGGTGGCACCGGCGGTGCAGGCACCGGTGCTGGCGTCGGCGGTACGCACGGTCAGCCAGGCAGCCTCACGACCACAGTCGGCACGACTCCCGGCGAGACGCTCGCCGCAACTGTCGGCTCCGGCGGCTCGCCCGGCGGAACCGCTTCGAGTGGCACCGCCGCCGCCGGCGCTGGCGGGGCAAACCCGCTGGTCGGCTATGACGGTGGCAATGGCGGCACCGGTGACGTCGGCAACGGTGGCGGAGCAGCCCCGACTGGTGGCGGCGGCGGCGGCGGCGGCGCATCGGTCCTTCGACGTACTCCATCGACCGATCTGGTTGTCGCAGGAGGCGGCGCTGGTGGCGGCGGAGCGCGCAACACCACAGCCGGAGGAGCAGCGAACGCGACGACCTCGGCGATCGCAGGCACGGATGGCGGCACACCCGGACCCACAGCCAACAGGGCTGGGGGCGGTGGCGGAGGCGGTGCTGGTTCCACAGGTAGCGCGGCAGGGACCTCGAGTACCCCCAATCCAGGCACCGGTGGGTTCCGCGGCGTCAGCAACCCCACGACAGCAGCAGCGTCGGGTCGCACTGCCGGCCAGGCCGGCTCGCTGACGATCAACTACCTCCTGCCCACTGCGGGCCCGGCCTAGATTCGGCCCCGACCCTCGTCGGGGCCACCGAAGCCAGGACACCACGCGCCGTGTCGCCGTCTCCGTCGACCGAACGCCGGATCAAGGTGCTCTGGCTCACCAAGGGACTGGGCCCGGGCGGGGCCGAGCGTCTTCTGCTCTCGTTCGCGTCGCTCGCCGATCACGAGCGGTTCGAGTTCCACGCCGCGTACCTGTTGCCGTGGAAGGACCATCTGGTCGCGGAACTCGAGTCGGCCGGCGTGCACGTCCACTGTCTCGACTCGTCCAAGGCGTACGACCCCCGTTGGACGGCCAGGCTGCGCCGGTTCGTACGCGAGCACGAGATCGACGTGGTCCACAACCACTCGCCGCTCGTGGCCACCCAGGCCCGTCTCGCACTGCGTGCACTCCCCCAGGCCCACCGGCCAGCACTCGTCGGCACCGAACACAACATGTGGTCGTCGCACAACCGCCTCACCCGTGGCGCCAACCGTGCAACGATCCGCCTCGAGGACCACACCTTCGCCGTATCCGATCAGGTCCGCGAGTCGATGTCCTCGTCAGCTCGTGCACGGACCGAGGTGCTCATCCACGGAGTCGGCGTCGATGCGATCGCCGAGCGGCGGTCAGAGCGGGACGAGGCGCGTGCTCGCCTCGGCCTGGGCGATGAGCTCGTGGTCGTGACCGTGGCCAACCTCCGGGCCAACAAGGACTATCCGACGATGCTCCGAGCAGCACGACGCCTCGTGGATGACGGCCTCGACGTCCGGTTCCTGAGCGTGGGCCAAGGTCCACTCGAAGGTGAGCTCGCTGCGCTGCGCGACGCGTTGGAGCTCGGCGACCGGTTCCGGTTCCTCGGCTACCAGGCCGACCCCATCGGCGTCCTGGCCGCCGGCGACGTGTTCTGCCTGTCGTCGAAGTACGAGGGCCTGCCGATCGCCCTCCTCGAAGCCATGGCAATGGGCCTGCCGAGTGTCGTGACCGATGTCGGCGGCGTGTCGCAGGTGATCACCGACCGCGTCGACGGGCTTCTCGTCGCATCAGGAGACGTAGACCACCTGGCGCGAGGCCTCAGCGCTCTGGTCGAGCACGGCGCACGCCAAGAGATGTCCCAGCGAGCGATGGCACGGAGCCAGGCGTTCGACATCTCCAACGCCGTGAACATGCAGCAGCACCGATACCGCGTGGTCGCGGGGAGTGTGACGCCGTGAAGGTTCTGCACGTGATCACCGACGATCGTCGGAGAGGAGCGCAAGTCTTCGCAACCGACCTTTCGCAGGCCATGGACGAACTCGACGTCGATTCCCGCGTGGTGGCTCTCGCGCCAGAAGCGGCGGGTCCCCCGCGACTCGAACGTTCGAACGCTCGGGATCAAGCGCCGGAGTCCAGCGACGTTCGCTGCTCTCCGGAGCGCTTCCTCCGACGCCGATGTCGTCGTTGCCCATGGATCGACCACCCTCCCCGTGAGTGCCCTGGCCTTGGCTGGGACCAGGCAGCGACTCGTGTATCGCCAGATCAGTGATCCCAACTTCTGGGCTCCACCCGGACGACGCCGGCTGCAGACTGCGGTGGCGCTGCGGACGACGGCTGCCGTCGTCGCCCTGGCGGACGAGGCTGCGGACCTCGTCGCTTCGGCGTTCCGCTATCCGCGCGCACGTGTCCACGTCGTCCCGAACGGCGTGCCCCGCGCGAGATTCGCACCCCCCGATGCCGGTCAGCGGGCCCACGCACGCAACGCGCAGGGACTTTCGGATGAGTTCTGCATCCTCTACCTCGGTGCGCTCGTACCCGAGAAGGGCATATCCGTCGCATTGGACTCCGTGGCGGGGATGGAGCGCGTCGTTCTGCTCGTCGCCGGAGACGGTCCCGATCGACAGCGGCTCGAAGCCGCCGCCGAGAAGTACCCCCCAGGCAGGGTGCGGTTCCTGGGCGCCGTCGACGACCCCGTCCCGCTCCTCCATGCCGCTGATGTCTGTGTGTTGCCATCGCTTGGTGGAGACAGCATGCCTGCGGCCCTCATCGAGGCGGCGATGTGCGGCGTGCCGTCGGTGGCCACACCCGTCGGTGCCATCGCGGACGTGGTGAAGGACGGTGAGACCGGTCTGATCGTGCCGATCGGCGACGCAAGCCGATTGAGCACAGCGATCGACAAGCTCCGGTCGGACCCCGCCTTCGCGTCCGGACTCGGGCTCGCCGCCAGCGTGCACGCTGCCAGCGAGTACGAGATCACCTCGGTCGCTCGACAGTGGATCTCGGTGTGCAACCGAACGCTCGACGAGCACGGGAAGGTGATCTGATGCGGGTCCTGTACTGCATCGACTCCCTGGCCATCGGTGGCGCAGAGCGCTCGCTGGTAGCGATGGCGCCCCACCTCGTGTCCGGCGGGATCGACCTCCATCTCGCGGTGCTCCGACGTACCGAACCGAACCTCGAACCGACGATGGCACGTTCGGGTGCCGTCGTGCATCACCTGGACCGAGCGACCTCCCGACGAGCGGCCATCGGGGAACTCCGCCACCTCGTCGCCTCGATCGACCCGGACCACGTCCACACCACGCTCGCAGAGGCCGACCTCATCGGCCGTGTGGCCGCCCGACTCTCCAGGACAACGGTGAGTTCCAGCCTCGTCAACGTCAGCTATGGAGCGGAGCACCGTGCATCGGTCCCCCACCAGTGGAGACTCCACGCGTTCCAGGCCGCGGACATCGTCACGGCCCGCTTGACGTCACGGCTGCACGCGGTGTCCGAATCGGTGAGACAGACCATGAGCACCCGCCTCCGCTACCCGCTCGATCAGATCGACGTGGTCCCCCGCGGGCGAGACTTCAGCCGGTATCCCTCGTGGTCTCCTGCCAGCAGATCGTCAGCTCGGCTCGCGCTCGGCGGGAACCCCGACGAGAGCTGGATCCTGGCCGTCTGCAGCCACGAACACCGCAAGGGACTCGACGTACTCATCGAGGCGTTCGCCGATGCAGCGCGATCGAAGCCCGATCTCCGGCTCGTCGTGTTGGGTCGCGACGGGAGTGCGACCGCACTGCTCAAGACTCTTGCCCGGGAGGCCGGGGTCGAAGACCGAGTGCGATGGATGGAGCCGGTCGATGACGTGGGAGCGGTGCTCGCTGCGTCCGACGTGTTCGCACTCCCGTCCCGGAGAGAAGGCTTCCCCGGGGCACTCCTCGAGGCGCTCGCCGTCGGATTGCCGGTCGTCGCCTCCGACATCGATCCGATCACGGAGATGATCGGCGCCGGCGGCCCGGGAATCCGCGTCGTCCCTGTCGACGACCGCCACGCTCTCGGGGCTGGCCTGCTGGCTGCGGTCGACGGTGCTCCTCCGGACCGCTCGATCGGCCAGCGCTATCGGGACACTTTCGGGCTCGCGACCGTGTCACGTGCGATGGCCGACTTCATGGAGCGCGCCGCAGGCGGCTGAGTGCCGTGCGAACCACCGGTCGACCGACTCTCACGAGGTTCCTCCACGATGGCTGCAGCCGCAGAGCCCGTGCCTGAGCGGAGATCGCTGCCCACAGGTGACCCTGTCGTTCTGCCCCGACGGAGATGATCGAGAAGTACGCGGCGAGATGCGCCGGATCCCGAGCGAGCCGGGACCGGTGTTCTTGGACCATCAGTGACGCTCCGAGGTAGCGACCCTCGTCATGTTCCTCGCGTCGGCCCCGATGATGGACCCGCATCAGCGGTCGATCGATGGTCGCGATCGAGGTGGTCGCCGCGGTGAGACGCAGCGCGAGGTCGGTGTTCTCACTGAATCGGAAGCGCTCGTCGAACCCGCCGACAGCGTCGAGCAGTGACCTCCTCACCGCATACGTACCAGCGAGGAAGAGCCCTGAGACATGGTTGTACACCGGCCCCAGTGAGCGTGGGAGCCGGACCTCGGTGTCGGTCTCGGATCGGATCTCTGCACCGCAACAGATCACGTCAGCGGCGGCGATTCCCGCAACGAGTCCAGCCGCCCACCCGTCGAGGACCTCATCGTCGCTGTCGAGAAACGAGACGAGCTCGGTTTCCGACGATCGGATCCCCAGGTTGCGCGCTGCACTGACACCGATCCACCGGTCCGATCGCACCAACTCCACGCGTTCCAAGACCTCGTTCGGGAGACTCTCGCTCACGGGACGATCCGAGCCGTCGTCGACGACGACAACGCGCGTCCGGTCATCGTCAGCCCATACCGAGGTGATGGCCCGAACGAGAGTGTCGACACGATTCCTGACCGGGATGATCACGCTGAGACCCATCAGGTGTCCGGTACGTCGCCGCTCGACTCGCCATGCGGCTCGACGGTTCGACCAAGGCGACCTGCCCAGCCATCCCTGGCTGCGCGTACGCCAGAACGGATCTGCGACACCGAACGACCCGGATCACTGGGGAAGCGTCTCAGCGGGCCACCGAACACCTGACGAGCGGTCACGGTTGCCGCCGCCCTGTTGGAGTAGCGGCGAGCGAGGTGGACCTGATTCCGGATGGAATAGAAACGGCGCCAGTCGAACGTCCCCGCCGGCTGTCGGTTCTGGCGATTGCGCTCGCGACCTGCCCTCGCTGCTCGGAGCTCACGCCATGCGTTGCCATCCGCGACGAGCTTCCAACCAGCATCGGAGACGCGAACGCCGAACTCGACCTCGGAACTCCCGAAGAACAGGTCTGCATCCATCGGCCCGGCGTCGCGTATCGCTGCCAACCGGAACAACGGGAAGTGGTTGGTGGCGAGATAATCGACCACTACCGGCCCGGTGAGTTCCTCGTCGGCGACGCGAATGAGGCGTGCCCGGCGTCGGTCGTATCGCGCTCCGACAAGCCCCACACCACCCACCTGGGGATCCTCGTCGACGAGCGATCCCGCATACACCAGCATCTCGGAGACATAGCTGTCTCGTGGAAGTGGACGGTCGTCGTCGAGTCGGAGGATCCAGGCGTCGCCAGCGCATTCGTCGAGCATGGCGTTCATCGCAAGCGCAGTGGCTCCCGCCGGCCCGAGGTTTTCTCCGGGCCGCACGACCTCGACCAACCCGTCCTCGCTCGGCAGCACCAATTCGACGGCTGAGGAATCGTTGTCAACGATGAGAAACCGATCGACTGGACGGTCCTGCGCGAGCACGGACTCGACGACAGTGACGACGCCGCTCGACCGTCGGAACGTCGGCAGCACCACCCACACCTCGGTCGAACGGCCCATCACCTCGGCGCTCCACGGCCACACATCGGAAGACCGCTAGAAAGCAGTGCCATGCGGCCGCTCCCCAGCTTCATCGTCATCGGCCCGATGAAGGGCGGGACGACATCGGTGTTCAACTGGCTTGCCTCGCATCCTGGCGTGAACGAACCGGACATGAAGGAACCCGACTTCTTCTCGACGAACTGGCAACGGGGTGAGGACTGGTACCGAGCGCTGTTCCCGGACGGTCGCAAGCATCTCATCACCGGCGAGGCCTCTCCCAGCTACTCAGACCCTCAGTATGCGACAGCAGCCGCCGAGCGCATGCGCTCCACGCTGCCAGAAGTACGCCTTGTGTTCATCGCCCGAACTCTCGAGGACCGCATCCGATCGCACTACCTCCACGAGGTTCGTCGTGGCCGCGAACGTCGGACGTTCGCCGATGCCGTCGGCGATCCCGCCGGTCCCTACCAACGCCTGAGCAGATACGGCGACGGCCTCGCGCCATACCTCGATGCGTTCGGGCCCGAGCAAGTGCTCATCGCGTCCTTCGATGAACTCGTCCACACCGGCGATGCGTGGCCGTCGTTGTTGCGCCACCTGGAACTCGACGAGTATCCATGGCCGGCGACACGACTCAATGCCGCCAGCGACGGGCTCCACCTCAGTCGAACAGGTGCGGCACTCTGGAATCGCGGCGTCCTCCAGCGGGCCAGCGTCGTACCGAAGCCAGTGCGTCGAGCGCTCCGCAGGGTTGTGTTCCGCGACCCGGAGGCAGAGCTTGTCCGCTCAGCCAACGACGCAGTCCCCCCGCCGGTTCGATCTGCTCTCGACGCTGCAGCCGATGCATTCGCGCGTGTGGCGCCGAACGGACCGGGGCTGTTCGCCGAGGTCGGTCGAACGACGAGCAACGCTGACGAGTGAGAGGTCATTCCGCGTCAGGAGCCAGGTTCATCACTCGGCGATCCCGGCGGGAGCGCAAGTTCGGCCACGTGCTCCAGGCCCATCCTGCGAAGCGCTCTCGTGGCGGATCGCTGTGAGAGCTCACGAGCGTCAGCCACCCTCGGGCGGAAGCGAGCGAAGCGCGCGGACCCCAGCCGAGGGATGTCGTTCAGCACGTTCGATCCGTGCAGGGTCTGGACCCACGTGGGCTCGAGCACCCGCTGCACTCTTCGTCCCGCACGAGCATCCACATGAGCGACGTCCATCGAGAAGACGTCCGAGATGCCACTCTCGCTGTGAGCGAAGTACGGGCCCTGGCGAGTCGCTGCGTACCGAACCTTCCAAGCTCGACCGTTCGCTGGATCGACGACAATGCCGGTGCTCAGGTCAAAGAAGTCGTGATGTGACCGACGCGAACGACCTGCGAGTCGAGCCAGTGAAACCGGCGACAAGACGTCATCGCTGTCGCATCGGACACCGAGGACAGTTCCATGCGCGGCGGGCCAGTCAAGATCACCGTCGGGCGTCAACCCGAACCTGCTACGAGTGCACACCACCCGAGCAAACGTGGACGCCACCGGGTCGCTTCGGACAAGGGCGGCGACCAGGTCCAGCCGCTCTGGGCACACGAACAGCACCACCACGATCGACTCATCAGGCATCGACGCGTAGGCCGGAAGCGACAGGGCCCGCCAAAGACTCCAACGCCACTCGATCCACTCCGCACTGGGCGGCGGTTTCTTCCAACCCTTGATAGCGAAGCGCGTGGACACGACAGCACGGTCGGGCGATACGTCCGTCGAACGGCCCTGGTCCAAGGTCACGGAGCGGGTTCGTCCTTGGAGGTGTCCACTAGTTTGCCCCCGACGAGACGACGCCGACAGTGGCCGACGTCGTTGTAGTGGTTGACGAGCGACGCGATCTCGTCCCGATCAACGCCATAGGCACCGATCGCCTCGGGATACGGGTGGCTATCAATGACCAAGCGGTCGATGGAAACCCCGCACAACGGCGGATCGAGCAGTCCGAGCTGGATCTTCCCTTCGCGCTGCAGGGTCGCGAACACGCTGGAGAGTGAGTTCTTCGTGTAGAGCGCCCCACCCCTTTGCCTGCGAGCCCCACGATGGCTGTTGGCGTGGTAAGACCGAGCCCGGGCGATGAAGATCCCGCCTGGATTCGACGTCGGAACCGTGATTCTCGGGCCCTCGGTCCCAAGAGACCACAGATCTCCCCAACGGCCACACGATGGGTCCATTGGCTCGCGGAGTCCAAGGACGTCGACGTGCTTGTTCGTCTCCATCGCTGCGACAGCAACATCCAGCCACCCCGGAGGCAGGAGGAAGTCATTGTCGGTCTTCACCATGTACGGCGCTGAGCGATGGCGCTCCCGTCTCGTGCCGACGCGGATGACCCGAGAGACGGTCGTCCCCCGAACCCGCCGCACGCTCGTTCGCGGCGTGTTGGTGGCGAACTCCTTGAGCACCGCGGACGTCGGCTCTTCGGACCAGTTGTCCAGCAACACACACCGGCGCACAAGCGACCAAGTCGAGTGTTCGCGCAGCGTCTCAAGTGCGATTCTCGTGAACTCCGGCCTGTTGTACACAGGCATGTAGAGATCAACGGAGCGCTCCATGGTCACGACTCGACGACGCCATGGACAAGCGATGGGCAATTGCTACGCACTGGGCGAGGCTAACGGGAGTTTCTGGCGCGTCGTGTGTTCGTCGACCGCCGATACGGCCATAGGCTCGCAGCATGCGAGTCTTCGTACTCACGACGGGCCGCGCGGGTTCCGTGACGTTCTCCGAAGCGTGTCGCCACGCCAGCAACTACAGCGTCGGCCACGAGACTCGCATCGGTGCCATCCGCGACAGACTCGAATATCCGGACAACCACATCGAGGTCGACAACCGGCTCGCCTGGTTTCTCGGGTCCTTGAGCAAGCGCTATCCGGATGCCTTCTATGTCCATCTGACTCGTGGAGACAAGGACGTCGTACGCAGTTACTCGCGGCGGCATCACGAACCCGACGCAGGACGACCGAGCATTCGAACCGCGATCGCCACGACACGACGAGTGCGTCGAATCCCGACGTCCATCGTCTCCGGATTCCTTCATGGCGTGTTGTTCCGAATGGAGCCGTGGACGCCCGAGGATCTGGAAGAGGGAAGCGCGCTGATGGTGCACACAATCAATGACAACATCTCCGAGTTCCTGCGCGACAAGCCCCACATCAACGTTGCGCTGGAGTCAGCAACTACGCACTTCAGCGAATTCTGGAGGCGCATCGGAGCGTCTGGGAATCTCGACCGGGCGCTCGCCGAGTTCTCGACTCGTCACAACGAGAGCCAGCCTTCGACCACGTCGTAGTGCATCGCCCAGCGCGAGCACACGGCCAGACGGATTGGAATTCCGTTCACCAAGGCAAGGCTCGGCCGAGAAACTCCTCGAGTTCGGCGTTGTACGGAGCGAAGTAGTCCTCGAGTCCGTGCACCTCTGTCGAACCGTAGCTCTGACGGTTTCGATGTGTTGGCAAGATCGGGTAACGAGAGACACCAATTCGGTCCGCCACGCTGTCGACGGCGGCCTGCGGGTCCGCGTAGATCTCCTCCGACACGAGAACGAGCAGTCGGCCCCAACCAACCGTGTCGACCCATCGCCTCAACTGACCCACATACTGCCCGCGGTGCAGATAGGCGTTGTGTCTGCTCGTGGGGGTCGACCAGATGGCCTCCAGCAGCGGACGGGTCTCCGATCCTCGGCCGTACTCATGGTGATACTGCGAGACGGCGCGATGCACTGGGTTCCGAAGCACCACAACGGCCTTCGCAGCGGGGAGCACCTGCTGAAACCGGCCGGGGGCATCGGGTTCGTAGAGCAACGATGGGGTCGACTCGAAGGCAAGACCCGATCGCCGAACCGAAAAGTGACTGCGATACCAACGGACCGGACGTTCGAAGTTGTCGTCGAAGTAGTGGACCTCCTTCCCGTTGCTCGGGTGAAGGTCGGGATGCTGGCCGAGCCAGTTGTGAAGCGAGGTCGTCCCACCTCGCTGCGTACCGATCACGACGAAGTCGGGCAGGCGCCGGATCGGCGATGTCAATCCGCGGGCGATCGCCACCCAACGCTTCGGAATCCGCCTTGGCCACGTAGTCGTCACAGCCGTCGGCCATTCACGCCGCCGTACTGGCGTGCAGCGTCCAATCGTTCGTAGTGCGTGGGGTCTCGCGACCCGATCTGATGCCACGGAGAGGCGCCAATGATCGCTAGCGGTGGCACTTCTCCGAACACGACGGTGCCAAGACCCACGATCGCTCCATCGCCGATAACCGAGCCGGGGGCGATACAGACATTCATGCCAATCCATACATTTCGCCCGATTGAAACCGGGTTTCGGGTACGGCTCTCGTCGTAGGGCAGTCGAGTACCCCCGTGGTCATGGCCAGATGTGTAGATGACAAGGTTCCGGCTGATGTGCGTGTTGTCGCCGATCGTGAGGCCTCCATCCGCATAGAAATACGCCCCGGCGCCGATATGGACGTTGTCGCCGATCCGAACAGCATGGCGCCCGATGAGAGTGATGTCTCCGTTGACCCGCACGTTCGAACCCAGCGCTGCACAGCCATCGACCTGACGGCGCCATGATTGTTGGCGGCGCGCCTTCCGCCACGAGCGATATCTACTGCGGGGATCTCTCACTAGAGGTGAACCATAGGTGGTGTCCCGGCAAGCTCCCTGGCCACGAAGCGACCGCGCCTCAGGACTACTCGAGGCTTGATAGCTCGACCGCGCGGCGATAGAAGTCGCTCGTTTGCTCCAGTGTGTTCGGCGACTCGAATGCGGTTACGACCCCGTCCTCCAGAACCATGATGCGGTCGCACCGCTTCACGGTGCTCAGACGATGGGCCACGATGAACAGGCTTACCTCACCGTGGAGAAGCTCGATCGTCTCCTGCACGAACGATTCGGTCTGAAGATCCAGTGCGCTGGTCGGCTCATCGAGCACCAACACCTCTGGGGACCCGAGCAACGCACGCGCCAATGCCACTCGCTGCCGCTGCCCTCCCGAGAGTCGACCACCGCCAGGACCTACGGGCGTGTGTATCCCCAACTCAAACCGCTCGAGGTCGGGACCGAGTCGCGCCCGTTCAGCCGCCTGACGCACCTGAGAGTCCGAGTACTCAGACCGGAGGAAACGAATGTTGTCCTCAATGCTCCCGGCGATCATCTTCGCTTCCTGTGACACCAGAGCCACTCGGCGATACCACTCGCGCAATGCCACGCTCTCAGCATCTATCCCACCGACCGAGAAACGCCCTTCGGACGGCGCTCGCAGGCGGAGGAGCAGTTGGACCAGGGTCGACTTCCCCGATCCTGTCGGGCCGATGATGCCGATGCTCTCGCCGGGGGCGGAGGAAAACGTCACGTGCCGGAGCGCGTGGTGCCCCCCCGGGTAGGTGAACCCGACGTCGTCGAACTGCAGGCCGCTGAGCGGCGCATCGAGAGAGACCCCCAGAGACGCTCGCTCGTGCGACCGATAGTCACCGAGGACGTCCCGGAGCGACTCCATACTCGGCAAGCTGCTGTTGAGTTGAGCGAACGCTGACTGGAGCGACTGGGCATACGTGAGCGATCGGATGAACAAGAGGATCACCGCGCTCAGACTCGCCAACTGATCGTCGGCGACTCGCGTCACCACCGCGATCGCCGCCACGATCGCCAACAACGACGTCGCCTGATGGGCGGCGGGCACCGTGCTACTGAGCCAAGATGCGCGAGTCCGGCTTGCTCGCAGGCGGTCGAGATGGACCTGGGCTCGATCGAGCACCTGATCATCAACGGCAAAGACATGCGTCTCCTGCGCGGTTGAGGTCAGCTCGTTCACGGAGTCCATCAGTTCGAACGATGAATCGCGCGCCTCCTCCGAGTACCGCCGAGTGAGAACTCCGAGCGGCCGCAACAACAACGCGATCACCACGGTCGTCGCCGCGATCAGGATCGCTGCCACCCAGTTGAGCGCCACCGCGGACACCAACAGAATTGCCAGACTGATCAACCCCGACGTCGCATTCGACGCCAAGAGGATGGATGAGCTGTAGGAGCTCACCTGCGACGAGACGACCTCCTGGAACCGTCCCGGGGTCACCTCGGACTTCTTGGCCCAGTCAGCCTTCAGGAACGCCTGCAGGATCGCCCGACGAACGGTGTTCGCTTGGCCTGTGGCGAGCAACGCCGACAGGTACGACGACCCGAGTTGCGTCAGCAGCCGGAGCACGACCGCCACTGACGCCAACGCCAGGGTGAAGGTGAGGGAACGATTCACGTCGACGGGGCCGAGGTTCACCGAGATCCGGGACTCGTCACCGACGAAGGACGACGCCGCCGCAGCGATGCTCACGATCGCGAATGTCTCGCAGATCCCGCCCACGAACGACAGCGCTGCGATCCACGCCGACCGAGACCGCGACGCCGATGCCAGCCGCCAGAGATTCCAGGCCATCGGTCGATCTCGATCGATGCGCAGTTGATTCTCGAGGTCTGTGTCAGCCCGTGAGGCCTCTGGCACGCCGTTCACCGGTCAACCAGGTCCCGGATGAGTCTGTGGGAAACCGCGATCACAGGTACATCGTACGGTGGCGCAGCGAACCGACAGCGCGGCCAGCGGCCTCGCCAAGCCGGCGTAGCCACACGCCTCGACGTGGTCGAGACACGCAGGCGAGCGGGGCGCGTGAGAGCAGCCAGACCAGGTCGACGAGCGCCTCGGCGACCGAACGATCGGGGTGTCCGTGAGCTCGGAAATCCCGGTGGAGCCTGGCGGCCGCCTGTCCGCTCTTGAAGGCCTGGTGCAGGTGAGCACCCGCGGAACTCCGATACCGGTAGTGCACGACGGCGTCTGGAACGAACCCGAGGGAGTAGCCCCTCAACTGGCTTCGCCAGGAGAACTCGAACGTCCTGGCTCCGGAGATAGCCCGCGTCGAATCCGCCAACGGCCTCGAACACCGAGCGCCACACAGCGAAGTTGCCAGACGATGCGATCGGTAGAAAGCCACCAACGGGACGATGTCGTGGTCTCGTCGGACGCCATCCAGCAACATCCGGAGAATTGATCATCGATCCATCGAGCCAACCAGCAAGGATGTCGTGGTCAGGGGCCACCGAAACCAGCGCGTCGAGCCAACCGTCGTCAACGACGTCGTCCGCATCACAAAAGGCGAGGAGTTCCCCGGAGGCGTGGCGAGCCGCTTCGTTGCGTACCGCCCCAGCGCCGAGCGCTGCGGTCGCATCAACCACTGCAGAGTGGTCGGCCAGACCCGCTCTCGCCAACGCCATCTCGATCGCAGTGCGCTGTCCGATGTTGTCGCCGCAGACGACGTCCCACTGCGCATCCACGGCCTGACGACTCAACGCCCCCAGTTGCTCGTCGAGATGGTCGAGCGACCCGACGGGGATGATCACGGTCACCGTCGACGGAGTTCGCCGATGCTGCGCCATACCTTGGAAACTATGTGACCGGGACGCGCTTTCGCGATCGGCGGTCGCATACGCTCGCTTCGGTGCGCAGCATCACCATCGTGATTCCCTGCCTGAATGCGCAGAAGGTGCTCCCGACACAGTTGGCCGCACTCGCACCGCAGACGGCTGGAGTCGAGGTGATCGTGGTCGACAACGGCTCATCTGATTCGACAGCGGAGATTGCCAGAGCGGCAGGGGTTCGATGCGTTGAGGCGCATGATCGTCCCGGGCGCCATCACGCGTGCAACGTCGGAGCCGCCTCCGCCGGCGGCGACGGCCTTGTCTTCATCGATTCCGATGACGAGGTGGTGCCTGGCTTCGTAGAAGCGATGTCGGAGGCGCTACTGGCGAATGACTTCGTGGCGGGGCGTCTTGACCCATGGTCCGGAGCTGAAGGCGATGCAGTGACGCAGTCCGCCGGCCTCATCCGATTCCCCTGGAGGCCGTTCGTGTCGGGCGCTGCGATGGGTGTGTCCAAACAGGCATTCTTCGAGGTTGGTGGCTTCAGCGAGGACATGTCGTTCAGCGAGGACGTTGACCTCTCGTGGCGGCTCATGGATGCGGGATACGAGCCGGTGTACGCAGCCGGCGCCGGGGTGCGGTACCGGACCAGGTCGACGCCGATGGACATGTTCCGTCAGCACCGAAATTACGGGCGAGGGCAGGTGCGCCTCTACCGCCGATGGCGTGAGCACGGAATGCCGCGTCGAGGTTGGCGGGAGGCCCGGAGCGAGTTGTCGACGATCATCAGAGCTGTGCCCTTCCTCCGCGACAGGGATGTCCGCGCCCGGTGGGCACGGCGAACAGGCAGGCTCGTCGGCCACCTCGAACAGTCGGTGCGCTCGCGGGTGCTGTACGTCTGATGAGCGCCCGCAGGACGCAGATGGCTTTCATCCTCGGCGCGCCACGATCTGGCACGTCGTGGCTGTCGAAGCTCCTCGGGACCCATCCGTCCCTCGTCGCTCCACCCGAGACTCATCTGTTCTCGCGCTACCTGGCACCAATGCACCAGACATGGAGCCACCATCGCTCGGCGTTCGATGAGGTGCGCCGAGAGATAGCCGCCGGTGTGGCACCGCGCGACCGCGTGTTCGGGCTTGCCACGGTGCTGACCTCGCAGGACTTCGATCGTCTGACCAAGGACTTCGTCGACGGAACCATGGATCGAGTGATCGCTAGCAAACCCGGTGCGCGCATCGTCGTCGAGAAGACGCCAGCGCACAGCAACCACGTGGATCTCATCGACAGGCTCACCGACGGCAACGCGCTGTTCATCCACCTCATCCGCGATGGACGTGAAGTTGCCGAATCGTTGGTTCGCGTCTCCTCGACCTGGGGGCGCCGATGGGCACCCAATGACCCCGATGCGGCGGCCGCAATGTGGCGCCGATTCGTGCTTGGCGCACTCGAGGCTCGTGAACTCGACGACAGGTACATCGAGGTCCGCTACGAGGCGCTCGTGCGCTCTCCGCAGGACGAACTCGACCGGATCTTCGACTTCCTCGGCGTGTCTCCACTCCACATCGACCCGAAGGCCGACGGAACGGTTGTGCCCGTGGCTCCGACCGCATTCACGACGGGTACCCCCGAACCCCAAGGATTTCGAGGCGAAGCATCCAGATGGAGCCCAGACATCGCATTCGAGATCGAGCGGATCGCTGGGCCTCTGATGGCATCACTCGGGTACGAGCTGGATCCGACTCTGTCCAGCCGACCTCATCGCACTATCCAGTCTGCGAAGTCTGTGGGTCGCAGACTCCGTCGACGGCTTCGTCGCACCATCCGTCAGTGACTGGCGTGCCCTGCATCACTCGAGGCTGAAACAACGGTCTCTGACTCGAAACGGCGGTTCTCGACCGGAGCGAGCGAGACCAAGACGAGCAGTGCGGGCAACATCTGCACGCGCTGCCTGGCGAGGATGCCGAAGTTCTCGACGTTGACGAACGCAACGATGAATCCGACGCAGTAGACCGCGGCGAACGCCACGTATGGCTCGCGGAGGAGCAGAGCCGGAAGCGAACGCAGCCGTCGTGCGGCAAGTACCAGCATCAGCACAAGCAGAAGACCTTCGGCAGCGGTCAAGAGTGACTGGATGTTCTTGGCCTCCCATGGGAACGGGCGAGCGATCACCGTGACTGCGGCAGCGATCAACCCCGGAGGCGAGTTGACGTTTGGAGCCGTGAACGACGAGCCGCCCTGACCTGTTGTCCGGTTCACCTCCTCGAACACCCCTTGGGCGCTCTCTGGATTGAGCTCGTCGAGTTTGAAACGGTCCTCGGCAGCAGACACGACCGCGCCGAGCGCCAGGACCACAGCCACCACGGCAACGAGCCCCGTCAGACGGTGACGAGTCGCTCTGTCCTCCACCTCGCCGTTCGTGCCTCGCAGCAGCGACACCGGCAGCGCCACGGCGAAGCCCACGAGCACGATCAACGTGACGTGGGGTCGCACGACGACACTCCCCCACACCCCGAGGCCGAGCACGATCAGTCCTGTCAGTCGCCCCTGCACCACGGCGGCGACGCCGTACATGCATGCGCCGAGACACAGGACCATGAACGCGTCCTTCCCGACGCTGGATGGCCAGAACAGCATGGTCGGGAAGAAGAAGATCAGCCACCGGTAGCGGCGAGCGTCACCGTCGGGGTAACCGAGGCGGAAGGCCCGGTACGCGAGGTAGGTCCCGACGAATGCGAAGAACGAGTACACCATGAATCCGCCGAGCTGAGTCGGCCCGGTCACGGTGTAGACGAATCCAGTCAACGTCTCGATGAACTCGGTGCTCGTCAGCTTGCCGATGCCGCTGAAGTCCCCGTCTCGGAACTGCGCGGCGAGGGCGAGACCTCGCTCGTCATAGAGCCGGGCGTCGCCCGAGTCGTAGAGCACGTAGACCATCGCGTAGCGAGCGACGGCGCCACCGATGATCTTGGCGAACGCCGCGCCCATGATGAACGGGACGAGGCGAGGGTCGCCCTCGACGCGGGCGCACGACAGGGCCAACGGCAGCGCCAGCAGCAGCAGGATGGGGCCGACGATGAAGGCGCCCCAGATGTTGTAGTCGTTGGTCTGCAGGCCGAAGGCGAGCCCGACGACCGTGCCGACGAGCACCAGGGCGACCGCGAACGTGGCGCCGTTTCCGGAGGTCGAACGGACCGGCCGTCGACGTCGGCGGATCTCAGGTCGCGGAGTCGGCGAAGTCTGGATCTGCGGCACGCTTGCGCTCCGACTTCTCCTGCTTCCGGCGGTCACGACGGCTCGTGTCGTTCTCGGCGTAGTACCGGTTCCGGTAGTAGCCGTAGGCCGTCGGGGTGTCGGTGGCTCCGACCAGCACGGTCCCGAGCACCTTGGTGTTGAGGCGGTCGAGGATCTCGGCCGATCGTTGCGCGGCGTCGATGCTCGTGTGCGTGGCGCGTGCCATGAGGATCACGCCATCGACGGCGGTCGCCAGTTCGGTGGCGTCGTTGGCGACCAGGATCGGAGCGGTGTCGACGATCACGAAGTCGAACACCCGTCGAGCGGCGTGCAGGACCTCGCTGGCCTGACGCAGCAGCGGCGCGGGGTTCGGTGTCGGCGCACCACTGGGCAGGATCCGGACCCGGCTGATCTTGGTGGTCCGCACGAGCTCACGTAGGTCGGGCGTCGGACCGTCGACGTCGCCCAGCATCTCGGTCAATCCCGGTTCGCGATCGACGTCGAACAACACGTGCAGTCGCGGCCGTCGGAGATCACCGCTCACCACCAACACGCTGCGGCCGACCTCGGCCAGCATCGCGGCGAGGTGCGCGGCGGTCGTGGTCTTGCCCTCGCCGGCACCGGGCGAGGTCACCAGCAGGACCGTGCCGTGTTGCGCACCATTCCCGTTCCCGCTCACGGCCGACGATGCGGTCAGCGCGACCACGGTGCGCAGACCGCGGTAGGCCTCGACGAACGGCGACGACGGATGGGTCAGCGCCAGCAGCTCGTCGCGATGCTTCTTCCCGCCGGGGAGCGGCGGGATCTCGGCGATGACCGGGTAGCCGAATGCGGCCTCGGCCGTGGCCTTGTTCCGGATCTTGGTGTCGAGGCGATCGAGCGCGAACGCGGCACCGAGACCCAGGATCAATCCGAACGCGCCGAGGAGGATGGCGCGCTGCGGCTTTCCGTCCGGCGCCGCCAGACCGTCGCTCTCGACGGCGGACGCGCCTCCGCGTTCGACGATGAGGAACGTCGGCTCGGGAGGACCAGTGCTCTGGAACTGGACGATGGTCGCTTGGACCGAGGTCAACTGCTGCTGCGCAGCGGCGAGCTGTGACTGCAGGTCCTCGTTCTCCGGATCCTCGACGAGGAACTGTCGCAGCCCTTCGATCTGTCCGCGGAGGTCGTCGGTCTGCGAATTCAACTCGTCGAGTTGGGTGTCGTAGCGCTCTTGATCAGCCGAACTGAGGCTCTCGATCAGCGCGTCGGCGAAGGCCGACGAGAGTTCCTCGGCGCCGTCTCTCGATCCTCGCGTGGCCTGCACCGCGATCGACGCCGTGTCCTTGTTGGCCGTCGCCTTCACCCCGCGCCGGGCGGCAGCAGCGCTCTCGAAGCCCAACGACTCGGCGACGGCCTCGGGCACGGGCCCGGTGGTCGTCAACAGCGCGGCCTGGTCGAGGTTGACGCCACGCGGTGACTGCGGGTTCACGAGCAGCGTCGTCGTGGCCTGGTATCGCAGGACCTGCTCGGATTCACCCGGTGCCGTGACGTAGCCCGCCACGAGTCCGGCGATCACCGCGAGCACGATGACGGGCCAGCGGCGCCGGAGGAGTTGGATCGCTTCGAAGAAGTCCATGCAGTCAGATCAGTGCGTCAGGGGGCCCGGCGGAAGGGTCCACTGTACGGGGCGGGCGACGCTCACCGATGATCAGGCGCCACGTGGGAGTCCACGTCGACGACCACATGGGTGATCAACGGATGCGACCCCGGTTCACCCTGTTCGTTCTCCGCCATGAGCACCTCGTGCATCTTCTCGCCCTCGCGGAGACCGGTGAACACCACCTCGATGTCCGCCTTCTCGGCGTCGACGATCCGCTGGGCCACGTCGGCGATCTTGACCGGCTCCCCCATGTCGAGGATCAGGATCTCGCCGTCGTTGCCGATCGCCCCTGCCTGGATGACCAACTGCACCGCTTCACCGACGGTCATGAAGTAGCGGGTGACGTCGCGGTGGGTCACCGTGACCGGACCGCCGTTGGCGATCTGTTCGCGGAAGGCGGTGAGGACGCTGCCCCTGCTCCCCAACACGTTGCCGAAGCGCACGCTCATGAACGTGCCGCTGCTGCACGCCGCCGTCGCCGCCGTGCGGCGCTCGGCCTCACGCTTGGTTCGTCCGAGGACGTTGACCGGGTCGGCGGCCTTGTCGGTCGAGATGTTGACGAACCGCTCGACCGCGAACTCCGATGCGACGTCGAGCAGGTTCTGGGTACCGACGACGTTGGTCTTCACGGCCTCTTCGGGGTGCATCTCGAGCAGCGGGACGTGCTTGAGCGCAGCTGCGTGGAACACCACGTCGGGCTTCCACTCCTCGAAGACCTCACGGATGCGATCGAGATCACGGATGTCGGCCACGACCAGCGCCCGTGAGTCGAGCTGTCCACGACCGTCGATGCTGAGCTGGACCGCATGCAGCAGGCTCTCGTCGCGGTCGAGCATGACGAGTTCGGCCGGCTCGAACCGCGTGATCTGCCGGCACAGCTCGCTGCCGATGCTGCCGCCGGCCCCGGTCACCAGCACCCGCCGATCGCGCGAGATAGCCCGCGATCGACTCGACGTCGGTGTCGATGTGACCCCGACCGAGCAGGTCTTCCTCGGTGACCGGGCGCAGGTCGTTCACCCGGATGCGGCCGTCGAGGAGATCCTCGACCGCCGGGAGGACGAGCACCGACAGACCGCACGCACGAGCAGCATCCGATGCACGCCGGAGCAACTCCGGTCCTGCGCTCGGGATGGCGACGACGAGCGCATCGGCGCCGTGACGGGCGGCGATCTCGCTCAGCGCCGAGAGTGGGCCCTCGACCTTCGAGGTCGAGATCCGCATCTGGGCCTTCGCCGGGCTGTCGTCCACCAGCGCTACCGGGTAGTAGCGACCGTCGGGGTTGCGCAGCATCGCGGTGATGATCTGATGACCGCCCTCGCCCGCCCCGAACACCACCACCTTCTGAGAGGCCGACAGGCTCGGTCGCCGTCGTCGTTCGAGCTCGAGACGCCAGGCATAGCGCACCCCGGACATGAGGACGAGCGCGCCGACGCCGTAGGCAAGGCTCACGCTCACCGGCACCACGCGTTCGAGCACGTAGCGGTTGAGCGCCGCTGCGAAGGCCGTGCCCAGGACGACGGCGCGGCTGAGCCCCGCGAGTTCGTCGAAGCTGCCGAAACGGGTGGAGCCCATGTAGAGGCCCTCGAGCATCCCGAGGGCGATCTGCATTGAGACGGCCATGGCGATGAAGGCGGCCGTCGACCACCAGTCCACGAGGGAGAGGTCGAACTCGAACCGCATGGCGCTGGCGATCGCCACGGCGACCGCGATCAGCGCAGCGTCGATCACTGCCGAGAGCACGAAACGGTGGAGCACGGCCCAGTCGGTCAACCGCGCGACGAATCCGCCCGTCCGGCCCCCAGCCGATTCGGCGTCTTCTCGCACTCCACCACTCCCAGCAGAACTGGCATCCCTCGGGCCCGTACGGCGGCGATGGTAGCCCCGGGCACGCCGCACCGACGCGACCGTGTTGGACCAACGCCCTAGATTCGAGCGGCCGTGCCCGACCATTCTCCCCTCGACGATCCGATCTCCACGGAGGCGGCGGAACGGTCGCGAAAGCGGGTCCGTCGTCACACCGAGCGCCGCCGACGCCGCAAGGCACAGCGACTGGTGTGGGCGATCGCGGCAGTCGCAGCCACCGCCGCGGTGTTCGCTCACGGCGAGCCGACTGGCCTGGCGGTTGCCGACGTGGCCTATCGAGCGGCCTTCGCTGCTGGCCTGACCGTGGCCGCGGCCCGGGCCCGGCGCTGGACGTGGTTCGTGGTGGCCGGCGCTGCGGGCGCCGTCGGAAGCGACGACCCGGTTCCGCTCACGCTCGCCGCATGCTCGCTCGCCGTCTCGTTCGGCTCCCTCGCCTACGGACGTCGCCAACGCGAGTTGGGCGCCGTCGTCGGAGCGATCGCCGCACAGGCGCTCCTCCGCCTCCCCACCGACCTCGCCTTCGGCGTGCCGTCGCTCACGGCAGCACTGGCCGCCACTCCCCTGGTCGTCTCTGCGCTCGCAAACACGGCGGGAACGCGCCGGCTCCGCCTGCCGGCGCTCGCCCTGGTGTTGGTCCTCGCAGCGATCGGCGGAGCGTTCGTCCACGGCATGCTCTCGGCCGAGGGCCATGCGCGCGACGGCGTCGCCGCAGCCCGGCGCGGTCTCGCTGCCGCCGGCGACGGCGAGGACCCGGCCAGCGCAGCGGCGTTCGCCGAGGCCAGCGCAGAGCTGGGCGCCGCCCGGGAGATCGCCGCGTCGTGGTGGCTCGCACCCGCCCGGGCGATTCCGGTGCTCGGACAGCACGTTCGCGTCGTGGACGACGTGGCACGAGAGGGCCAGGCGCTCGCTGCCCTGTCGTCCGAGCAAGCCGCGACACTCGACGTGTCGGGACTCTCGAAACCCGAGGGCGGCCTCGACATCGCCCGCATCCGCGCACTCACCCCGACGGCGACCACCGTGGTCGCGGCCCTCGAGCGAGCGCAGCGCGTGATCGACGACGCCCGGACACCGTGGCTCGTACCCCCGGTCGCCGACCGCGTGGGCGAGTTCGCCGACGAGATCGACGAGATCCTGCCCGTTGCCCGGAACGCGTCCGACGCGCTGCAGATCGCTCCGCAACTCCTCGGGGCCGAACGACCCCAGACCTATCTCGTGCTCGTCGGCAACCCGGCCGAGTCACGCGAACTGGGCGGTTTCGTCGCATCGGTCGGCTACCTACGAGCGGATCGCGGCGACCTCGACTTCACCAGCGCCGGGAGCGTGACGTCGGCCAACCGCGCGGTCGCCGCGTCGGGCTTGCAACTCGAGGGCACTTTCCCTGCGCCGCTTCCGTCGTCCGACCCGGTCCGGTACGTCCAGAACTGGACCAACTCCGTGGACTTCACCGCGACGGCGAACGTCGCCGCCCAACTCGGCCCGGCCATCACCGACTCGCCGGTCGACGGCGTGCTCTACATCGACCCCTACGCCCTCGCACTCCTCCTCGAGGTGACCGGGCCGGTCCCGATCGAGGGACGCGAGCCGCTGGCCGCCCGCGACGCCGTCGACTACCTGCTGCGCGACCAGTACCTGGCGGCCGAGTTCGAGGACGACGGCGAGCGCAAGGACCGCCTTCGCGACGCCGCCGAGGCCGCGTTCGACGAACTCACGTCGTCGTCGCTCCCCGACCCTCGCAGGCTGGCCGACCTCCTGTCCCCTGCCGCCCGGGCCCGCCGGCTGTTGTTCACCACCTTCGACGAGACCCACCACCAACTACTCGAACGCGTCGGCCTCCGCCCACCGAAGGACCTCGGAGCGGACGACCAACTCCTCGTGGCCCAGGAGAACCTGCGGGCCAACAAGCTCGACGCCTATCTCTCCCGAGCGATCCGCTACGACCTCGACATCGACGCCGCCGGGAATGCCGACGGCACCGTGACGGTCGAGCTCACCAACAGTGCGCCCGCCGAAGGCCTCGACCCCTACGTGACCGGCGACGGCGCCCGCGATCGATCCGACACGCTCCCCGATTCGCTCCATCGCATCGGTCTCGACCTCCACTCACGGCTCGAGGTCGTCGAGGTCACCGTCGACGGCGATGCCACGGGCTCGGCGATTCTCGAGCAGGGCGACCTGTTCCGGACCAACACGCGGGTCGACATCCCAGCCGGTTCCACCGTGACCGTCGTCTTCCACGTACGCGGGGCCATGCCGACCGACAGCTACGACCTCGCGGTGATCCCGAACGGCGTCGCCGGCACCGACACGTTCACTGCGGTCATCAATCGGGCGAGCCGACGCACATCGGTCGAAAGCACCCCGCTCGACCACGTCCTCACCGTCGACGACCCAGCGTGAGCAGGCGTGAACGGGGCGTGAACAGGTCGTACGGCCCATGATCCACACCCCTGTTGCCCCGCCCGCCGCAGTAGAGTCTCCCCGGCGGGCTACCCAATCGATTCGGTGTGCGGCAGAGGTGTAGCGAGATGATGAAGAAGATGACCAGCTTCGTGGCGGTGGCGCTCTGCGCGATCGGACTGTTCGCTGCCCCTGCGATCGCTGGCGGCGTCGACGCCGACGACGACTACACACCACTCGTCGTCGACGTGGTCGTGAACCCCGATGGGTCACTGACCCTGTCGGGTGACAACTGCCCGCCGAACACCACCGTCGAGTACGTGATCCGCCGCGGCGCTGCCTCGAGCTTCCGCCAGCCGGCAGCACCGATCGGCAACACCCCGATCGTCGACCAGGGCTCAGGCCAGGCTGACGAGAACGGCGACTTCGAGATCGTGACCGCGGTCCTGTCGAAGGGGCGGTTCAACATCACCGTCACCTGCGGCGACAAGACGGCGACGCTGTCGGTCAACACCGCTCGCTCGAGCGACCTGGCCACGACCGGTTCGAACAACTCGATCCCGCTGGTCCGGCTCGGCATGATCCTCGTCGCCATCGGCGGTATCGCCGTCTACGCAGCGAAGAAGCGCCAGGGCCGTCGGGCCGCCTTCGTCAACGCCTGAGCGTCGTCTTTCGCCTGGGCGTCAGCTCGGCTCCGGCCGCTCGCCGATCCGACGGATCTCGCTCAAGAGTTCGCCGCGCAGTGCGCTGAGTCGATCGTCGACACTCGCCTGCCAGTCGGACAGATCTCGCATCGCCCGTCGTTGCTGATCGTCGAGGTCATCGACCCGGCTGCGGAGTTCGTGGGTCAAGAACATCACGTCGGTCCAGGCCACGTTCTCGCCGTCGCCCGTCCGGGCGTGATCGAGCATCTTCTCGACACCGGCGTCGAAGGACTGGCGAGCCTCGACTGCGGCACGCACCTGCGCCGCAACGGCATCGGCGGCGTCGGCCAGTCGTTCGACGTGTACGTCCTTCTCCAGTCGGTCGCGTGCCAGTGCAGCGATGTTGAGCTCGCCGACCCGCTTGGTGAGCCTGCCGACGGTCTCCTCCAGCACCCGTACCTCGGTCTCGAGCCGAGTGGTACCTGCTCCCGTGGCCTGCGCCCTGGTCATCGACTGCCGGATGGCATCGGCGACCACGACGTCGAGTTCGACCTGGTCGATCTGCGCGGACTCCCGGCCGGCGGACTCGATCACCGACACCCGGTCCGACAGCCCCGTCAACGCCGTGGTCACACCCGCGAGCGTGTCGACGATCAACGCCAGGTCGGCCGACGGCGAGGCCGGTGTCGATGGTCTCGATGGTGGAACCGGCTCTCGGGTCACCTCGGGCTCGGGGTCCGGCCAGTCATCGACGTCGTGCTGCTCCGCCTCGTCTTCGACGTGCGCCTCCGCCAGCGCGTCGCGCAATCGGTCGAGCCATGCATCGTCGCCCCCCGCGACCGCCCCCACGACAGGATCCGCCGCTACGTGTCGCTACCGGGCCGACGATCGGCCTCGGCCTCGGGGTCGCCGGTGTAGCCGGGCGGGAAGGTGCGCATGAGCTCTTCGGGCGTGGGGTCGTAGGGCTCCCGCGCCTCCTTGGGCAAGAGGTCGGTGATCGCCTTCATGATCCGCTTCGTGTCGGCGTCGGGCGACCGGTACTTCAGGTCGACGGGATCGCCGATGCGAGCGGTGACGAGCGGCGGATCGGTGACGTTGAGCATGTTCGGCAGCCGCGCCGAGCGCGGCCAGACCTGTTCGGTCCCCCACAGCCCGATCGGGATCACCGGCACCTTTGCCATCGCGGCCAGCTTGGCTGCGCCCCAGCGACCCTTGAGTTCGGGATCGAAGAACGCCGGCCCGCGCGGGATCGTCCCCTCGGGCATGAGCATGACCAGTTCACCGGCCCGCAGCGCAGCAGCCGCGGCCTCGAGGGGTTCGTCGGAGCCGGTCCCCCGGTCGACGCGGATGCCGCCGGCGGCCTTGGCCATCTGTCCGACGACGGGGGCGTCGAACACCTCCCTCTTGCCGAGGAAGCGGACCGGACGACCCGACGGCGCGATGACGATGTTCATCGCCAGCGAGTCGAAGTAGCTGCGGTGGTTGGCGACCATGATGGCGCCGCCCTCGGTCGGGATCTTCTCGGTGCCCTGGATGTCGAAGCGGGCGTACGGGATCAGTTCGGGCCGGGCGAAGACCTGCATGGCCTGCGCCGGCTCGATGCCGAAGAACTTCGGCACGTCCTTGGGCTTGTCGAGGAAGCGGATCGGCCAGCGGCGGACGACGGCCGCGATCCGCATGCGCGGATCGGGGTTGACGACGGTCGGATGCGCGACGGCACCGAGCAGCGGCATGTCGTAGAAGCTGTCGCTGTAGGCGTAGCTCTCCTCGACGTCGACATCGTTGGCGTCGGCCCACTCACGGACCGCAGCGAGCTTGCCGGGGCCCCACACGAAGTGACCGTCGATCGTGCCGTCGTAGCGGCCGTCGGGGCCCTCGCCGTACCGGGTGGCGACGGCGTCGTCGAGGCCGAGGGCATCGGCGAACGGCTTGACCATGTCGTAGGGCGACGTCGTCGCCAGGACCACGGGTCGACCGGCGGCCTTGTGCTCCTCGATGATCGGGAGCGCATAGGGCTCGACCATGGGGACGAGCGACTCGGCCGCGACCTCACCCGCCTCCTGCACCTTCTTGCGGACCTGCCCTCCGCTGAACCGCGCGCCCTGCTTGGCGAGCATCATCGACGGCCGGGTCTCACCGATCAGGTTGAACAGCCGGTAGACGAGGTCTTCTCCGGGGATCACGCGATCGGACAACACCCCCACCGAACGCAGCGAGCTCGAGAGGATCGGGCCGCTCGCACCTCGGAGCAGGGTTCGGTCGAGGTCGAAGAACGCAGCGGAGCGGGACACGGTCCCAAGGTACCGCCTGGACGTCGGACGGCGGGCTGCGGAAAACGAAGGGAGCCGGTCCAGGGGGGTGGACCGGCTCAACCTTCATTTACGGTGCTACCGGCGGGAGGGGGATCCTCACCGGGCACGCTGTGCGCTCGAGGTGTCTCGGGGGGACAAGAGCACCTCGGCGATGTGTTGATCAGTAAACCAAGCACTCTTCGATCTGTCCAACAGTTCTGAGAGATGGCTACCATCTGGTATCCAGATGGACCTCCGACAGCTCACCTCACTCCTCGCCGTGGCGGAACACGGCTCGTTCTCGGCCGCGGCCCGGGCGATCCACACCGTCCAGTCGAACGTGTCGACCCACATCGCCCGGCTCGAGAAGGAGCTGAAGGTGACCCTGGTCGACCGGTCGTCGGGCGGCCTGACCGAGGAGGGCGAAGCCGCCGTCGGCCGGGCTCGACGCGTGTTGGCCGAGATCGACGCCCTGACCAGCGATGTCGCCGCCCTGCGTGACGAGGTGGTCGGCAAGGTGCGACTGGGGATGATCGGCTCGGTCGGACGCTGGCTCGTCCCCGACCTGCTCGACGAGATGCGCGGCCGCCACCCCGGTGTCCACCTGGTGGTCGTCGACGCCACGACCACCTCGCTCCTCCCCCAGCTGCTCGACGGCAGCCTCGACATCGCCGTGGTCAACAGCCCCGTCGCCGACCCGCAACTCGGCATCGAGGCGCTGTTCCAGGAGGAGCGCATCCTGGTCGCCCCCGACACGCACCCGTTGGCGACCGCTGCGTCGCTGTCGCTGGCCGAGATCGCGCCCCACGGGCTGGTGCTCGAGCCGCGGGGCACGGCCTTCCGCGACGAACTCGACCAGACGGCCGCCGCCCACGGCATCGAACTCCACGCCATGGCCGAGGTCGACGGCATGACGCTGGTGGCCTCGTTGGCCTTCCGAGGGCACGGTCCGGCGATCCTGCCCATCACGGCGACGCTCCTGGAGCCCGAGGGGGCGTGGGTCCGGGTGCCCATCACCGACCTCGGCGACCGTGGCGTCGGCCTCGCCCGGCGGCGTGCCGGCCGCCTCCCGGCGCCGTCGCGGGCCGTCCGCGACGTCCTTCGTGAGCTGGTCGAACGCGAAGGACCGCGACACGATGGCGTGAACCTGCCGGTGGAGTGACGCAGGCCCCGTTTCACCGCGTAGTCTCCGACACGTGGCCGACTCCATCACGATCACCGACAACCGGTCCGGCGAATCCGTCGAGATCCCGATCGAATTCGGCGGGGTGAGCAGCGCTGCCTGGCGCAAGCTGCTCCCCGGCATCTGGTTCGAGGACGAGGCGTTCACCGCCACGGCCGCGACCCGCAGTGCCATCACCGACATCGACGGCGAGAACGGCATCCTCCGCTACCGGGGCTATCCGATCGAACAGCTCGCCGAGCAGTCGACCTACCTCGAGGTCGCCTACCTGCTCATCTGGGGCGAGCTGCCCACCGAGGACCAGCTCACGCAGTGGGCACACGACATCACGTACCACACCTACATCCACGAGAACATGCGCAAGCGGTTCCTCGAGGGCTTCCACTACGACGCCCATCCGATGGGGATGTTGGTGTCGTCGGTCGCCGCGCTGTCGACCTTCTACGAGAACGCCAAGCACATCGACGACCCCGACCTGCGGTACAAGCAGATCACCCGGCTCATCGCGAAGATGCCGACGTTGGCCGCGGCCGCGTACCGCTTCTCGGTCGGCATGCCCTTCGTCTACCCGGACAACATGTTGAGCTTCCCGGCCAACTTCCTCTCCACGATGTGGAAGGTCGCCGAGCCCCACTACGAGGCCGACCCCACGCTGGTCCGGGCACTCAACATCCTGTTCATCCTCCACGCCGACCACGAGCAGAACTGCGGCACGACCGCCATGCGCGTCGTCGGCTCGGCCCACGCCGATCCGTACTCCGCCACGGCCGCAGCCGCTGCCGCCCTCTACGGCCCGCGTCACGGCGGTGCCAACGAAGCCGTCATCAAGATGCTCAACCAGATCGGCTCGCCCGACAAGGTCGGCGAGTTCGTCGAGTCGGTCAAGCGCGGCGAGGGCAAGCTCCAGGGCTTCGGTCACCGGGTGTACAAGAACTACGACCCCCGGGCGAAGATCATCAAGAAGGCCGCCGAGGACGTCTTCGCCGTCACCGGGAAGAACCCGCTGCTCGACATCGCGCTCGCCCTCGAAGAGGTCGCCCTCTCGGACGACTACTTCATCTCTCGCAAGTTGTACCCCAACGTCGACTTCTACTCCGGCCTCATCTACCAGGCCATGGGGTTCCCGACGTCGATGTTCACCGTGCTCTTCGCCATCCCCCGCACCTCGGGCTGGCTGGCGCACTGGGTCGAGCTGCTCGAACAGGACCAGCGCATCGCCCGGCCACGCCAGCTCTACACGGGCGCCGGCGTCCGCGACTACGTCCCCATCGACGCCCGCTGACCCGGCGATGCACGCCGTCACCATCGCCGACAAGGCGCTGAACTGGTCGACGCGGCCAGATCCCGTCCCCGGCGTCGGCGAGGTCCTCGTCCGGGTCCGTGCTGCGGGCATCAACTCGGCCGACCGCCTCCAGGTGATGGGCTTCTACCCGGCACCCCCGGGTTCGCCCGCCGACATCCCCGGCCTCGAACTCGCCGGCACCGTCGAGGCCCTGGGCCCCGACGTCACCGGGTGGTCCGAGGGCGACCGGGTCATGGCCGTGGTCGGCGGCGGAGCGATGGCCGAACTGGCCGTCGTCCACGAACGGCACCTCCTCCCCGTCCCCTCCACGCTCTCGTGGGAGCAGGCCGGCGGGTTCGCCGAGACCTACACCACGGCGCACGACGCGCTGTTCACGCAGGTCGGCCTGTCGATGGGTGAGCGGGTCTGCATCCACGGCGCCGCCGGTGGGGTCGGCACGGCTGCGGTCCAGTTGGCCGCTGCCGCCGGTTGTGTCGTGACCGCCACCGTGCGCAACGAGTCCCTGCGTGACGCCGTGCACGACCTCGGCGCGGACGTGGTCATCGATCCCGCGGACTTCGTCGACGCCGGCCCCTTCGACGTGATCCTCGAACTGGTCGGCGCCCCGAACTGGCCCGGCAACATCACCGCCCTGGCGCCCTGGGGTCGGATCATGATCATCGGTGTGGGCGCGGGCCCGACCACCGAGCTCTCGCTCCTCGACCTCATGCAGAAGCGGGCGACGATCCGGGCCTCGACCCTGCGGGCCCGCCCGCTCGAGGAGAAGGCGGCCGCCGCTCAGGCGATGATCCGCCACGTCCTCCCGGGCGCTGCCTCCGGCGACCTCACCGTCCCGATCGAGGCGACGTTCCCCATGGCCTCGGTCGACGAGGCGTTCGACCGGTTCGCTGCCGGCGGCAAGCTGGGGAAGATCGTCCTCACGCTGGACTGAAACCGGGTCGCCTCCCGCAGCGAGCGTGCACCCGCGATCCGCCACGTTGTCGCCACTTTTCCGGCGAATGCCCTGGGCGACGATTCGTCAACGAATCGCCGCCCATGCGCTGCAACAGAAAAGTGGCACCAACGTGGCGATCTGCGAGTCCGGGCCCGAGGCCCGAGCTCCGAGCCGTCAGCCGCTACAGCTGAGGCACTTCTTGTCGTGTTTGTGGCCGTCGGCCGCGTGGTTCACGTTGTTCCCCTGCTGGGCGGTCACCGTCACGGCGTTGGCCCGGCTCGGCGGCGACTGCGGCCATTCGCCGGCGTCGTAGCGCTTCCCGGCATCCACACGAACGATCATGCCGGCGCCGGTCTCGGACCGCTCGTCAGGACCCACCAGCTTCGGGTCGTAGTAGATCTCCGAGAAGTCCTTCACCTCGGTCGGGAAGGCGCGGTTGCGGAACACCAGCGGATTGGCCGGATTGCCTCCGGTCTTCGGGTAGGCGTACATGCCCCGTTCGAACGTCTCGTTGTTCAGGTTTGGCCCGGCCATGTGGATCCCGGTCCACAGCGTCTGGAACGACGCCCGGTACACGTTGATGAGGGCACCTTCGTCTCCCTTCCGGCCGCTGCCACCGACACCGTGGTGGTACTCGTGATAGCCGGCGGAGTTCTCGACGCGGTCCCAGGTGACCCAGAGAGGCGAGACCCCGAAGGCGTGCTCCCACTGCTGCTGGTCGTAGAAGCGAGCGATCGTCGTGGTGTCCGACAGCCCGGTGCCCATCACGTACCACTCGGGGAAGTACGCCTGCTTGGTCGCTTCCTTGGTGATGAGGATCGGCATGATCGGGTCGACCACGGGCACGATCGTCGTGCATTTCGCACTCTTGAGCTGGCCGATCATGTTCGTGATGTCGTCCTGGTTCTGCCCGGGCGCATAGAAGTACTGGACGACCTTGGCGAAGGTCAGCCCTCGCTTCTGGTAGGCGTCGACGACGATGTCACGACCGCGCGGCCCCTCCGGGGAGATGGTCGTCCCGGTGCCGACGAGGATCATCAGGCAGTAGACCCGCTTCTGGTTGCGGATGAGCGGGCCGGCGAACGCTGCGTTGTTCCTGCCGAGCCGCTTGGCGGCGTACTCGGCCGAGTGGGCGGCGTACTCGTTGATGGTCGGCAGTGAGCTCCAGATCAGCGGCGGATGCTCTTGGTAGAACTGGCTCGAGAGCGAGGTGGTGCAGATGCAGAGCACCCCGCGGCGAGCGAGCTCGCTGGCCAGGACGGTCGGCATCGGCGCCAGGGCGTTGCCGGTGAAGACCGCGAACGCTCCCATCTCGTCGGCGATCTTGACCGCATCGGCCTTCATCGCGGCGTCGCTCGTCGACTCACCACTGGCGGTGATGGTCTCGAAGACCACCTCTCGGCCATAGGTCTGGTAGTGGTTGTTGAAGTAGTGGCGGAGCGACTTGTACATCCGGTCCACGACCGGCGGCGTGTCGTTCAGCTTGGCTCCGGCGAGCACCTGGCGGGTGGCTGGATCCTCCTGGCCCTGCCAGATGGCGACCTTGATGGTGGAGCCGGTCACGCCACGGGCGGTCGCGCCACCGTTGTCCCCACCGTTCCACTGCACACAGGGGGGCATGTAGCCCGACACGCCCTTCTGTCGGCCGTTGCTGTCGCAGTCGGGGCCGGTCCCGAACTGCACCGTCGAGGCAGGAGGCGGGGCGTCAGGGCCTCCGACCGGTCCCTGTCCGCCCTCGTCGACCGGTCCACTCGGGCCGGCGTCGCCGTCCGTCGCGCCGTCGATGCCGCCACCACCGTCGACGGCCACGTCGCCGCCGATGTCGCCACCGAGCGCATCCTCGACGCCGAGGCCGTCGCCGAGGTCGCTCTCGAGCGGGTCGAGACCGCGTCCGAGCGACGCGTCGACGCCAGCACGATCCTGCGCGTTGCCGGGCAGGACGGCGATGACGAGCATGAGCACCGCCACCACCCCGAGCGCGACGCCGTATCGTTCGAAAAAGTCTCGGACCGTCATGTGTTCCCCCTGGAAAGTGTTCCCGGCCGGAACACTACGCGAACCGGACAAGTGCGGCATGTCGGACTGTCTCCTACACTCCGGTTTCGCATTCTGGGGGGAACCATGAACGACGACAGACGGCTCGCGCTCATCGCGGGGTCGGGATCACTCGCATTCCTGCTCTTGGTCTTCGTGCTGTTTCCAGCACCGATGTCGATCCTGTTCCTGGGAGCGATCACCGGATCACTGTCTGCGCTCGTCGCGATGGGCATCGTGTTGATCTACCGAGCCAACCGGATCGTCAACTTCGCGCAGGGCTCGCTCGGGGCCGTCGCATCCGTGCTGGCAGCGTCGTTGATGTTCGGCAGCAACTGGCCGTTCTGGCCGTCGGTGATCTTCGGCCTGCTCGCGGCCATGGCGCTCGGTGCCGTGGTTGAGATCGTGTTCGTCCGCCGCTTCAACAAGTCGCCCCGCCTGGTGCTGACCGTCGCCACCATCGGCATCGCACAGTTGTGTGACGCGCTGGCGCTCCTCCTGCCGAAGTTCTTCAGCCTCGAGACCATCCCCGATCCGAAACAGCCCTTCGACTTCACCTTCACCTGGGACCCGATCGTCTACACCGGCGGGCACCTCCTCATCCTGGTGGTCGTACCGGCCGTGGGCGTCGGCCTGTCGCTGTTCCTCACCCGGTCGCGCTACGGCATCGCGATCCGTGCGTCCGCCGAGTCGAGCGACCGTGCCCTGCTGCTGGGCATCCCCGTGCGACGGCTCAACACCATGGTCTGGATCGTGGCCGCAGGCATGGCCGGCATCGGCACGCTGCTCCGACTCCCCATCCAGGGCGTGACGATCGGTGCCGTCCTCGGTCCGGTCCTCATCCTCCGTGCACTCGCTGCCGCAGTGATCGGACGCATGGAGAGCCTGCCGGTCACGTTCGGCGCAGCCGTCCTGCTCGGCATCATCCAGCAGGCGGTGTTCTTCGAGACGGGCACGACGGTGGTGTCCGACGCCGTGCTGTTCGGAATCATCCTCGTTGCCCTGGTGCTCCAGAAGGGCGGCGCCGAACGCGCCCGCCTCACCGGCGTGGCGTCGTGGACGTCGCTCAAGGAGGTCAGACCGATCCCCCGGGAGCTCCGGGGGCTCCCCGAGATCCGACTGGGCATCCCCGTCGTCACCACGATCATCGGTGCCGCGCTCATCTTCGTTCCGCTCGGCTGGAACGGAAGTCGCGTCAACCTGTTCACGATCGGGATCATCTCGGCCATCATCGTCTGCTCGTTGCTGGTCCTCACCGGCTTCGGCGGTCAGATCAGCCTCGGCCAGCTCGCCCTGGTGGCGATGGGTTCCGCCGTCGCCGGATCGATGGCCCAGGACGGCAAGGAGTTCTTCACGACGATCCTCGTGGCCGGACTCGTCGGTGCCGCGATCTTCGTGGCCATCGGACTTCCCGCGCTGAAGATCACCGGACCCTTCTTCGCGGTGACGTCACTCGGCTTCGCGATCGCGACGGGCAAGTTCTTCCTGAACGCCGAGTACTTCGGCTGGCTCGTGCCCCAGTCGAACATCCGAGTCCTCCGACCGGTGATCTTCGACAAGTTCGACCTCGAGTCGGAGCACGCCTTCTACTACGTCGTGCTGCTGTTCTTCGCCCTCGCCGCCGCTGCCGTCTGGCGTGTGCGCACCTCCCGCACCGGCCGCGCCATCGTCGCCAACCGGGAGAACACGCGAGCTGCGCAGTCGTACGCCATCAACGCGACCCGGATCCAACTCACCGCCTTCGGGATCTCCGGGTTCCTCGCCGGCGTCGCCGGCGGGCTGCACTCCTACCACCAGCACGACCTGAGCGCCGACCTCCTCAAGGCCGAGAACAGCATGTTGTTGTTCGCCATCGCCATCGTCGGCGGTCTCGGCTCGCTCGCCGGAGCGATGCTGGGAGCGGCCTACCTGACGTGGGTGAGCTACTCGTCGTTCACCGCCAACCCGCAGTCGCAGTTCCTGGTGTCGGGCGTCGGTGTGCTCGCCGTGCTGATGTTCTTCCCCGCCGGATTCGGCGGGATCTTCTACAACACCCGCGATCGGCTGCTCAGACGACTCGCTGCCGTCCGCGGCATCGTGGTTCCCAGCCTCCTCGCCGACCTGCGCATCGAGGACGAGGCGCCCGAGGGCGAGAAGGTCGTCAACGAACTCGTGTCGCAGCCGAGCGAGAACCCGCTGCTGCTGGTTCGTGACCTCGAGGTGTCGTACGGAAAGACCCAGGTGCTCTTCGGCGTCGACTTCCACGTCGAACCGGGCGAGATCGTGGCCCTGCTCGGCACCAACGGTGCCGGGAAGTCGACGCTGCTGTCGGCGATCGCCGGCCTGGTCGATCCCGGTGCCGGCTCGATCGAGTTCGACGGGAAGGGCATCACCGGCGAGCCCCCCACGCAGACCGTGGCCGACGGCGTCGTCTTCATGCCCGGCGGCAAGGGCGTCTTCCCGACCCTCACGGTCGGCGAGAACCTCGAGATCGCCGCATGGCTCATCGACGACCCGGCCGAGGCCGCCGAGATCACCGAACGGGTCTTGGGCTACTTCCCCGTCCTGCGGGACCGCTGGAACCAGAAGGCCGGGAACCTGTCGGGCGGCGAGCAGCAGATGCTCACGGTCTCGCAGGCCTTCCTGCTGCGACCGAAGCTCCTCATGATCGACGAGCTCAGCCTCGGCCTCGCCCCCGTCATCGTCGAGCAACTCCTCGAGATCGTCCGCGAGATCCACGCGCAGGGCACGACCGTGATCCTCGTCGAGCAGTCGGTCAACGTCGCCATCACCCTCGCCGAACGAGCGGTCTTCCTCGAGAAGGGCGAGGTGCGGTTCGACGGCCCGACGTCCGATCTCCTCGACCGACCCGACGTGTTGCGCGCCGTGTTCCTCGAGGGCACCGGCTCCAAGGTGCCGGCCCGGCCGGTCGGGATCCCCGAGCGGGGACCACGCTCGAAGCCCGCGCTGCAGGTCGACGGCATCTCGGTCCGCTTCGGTGGCGTCCAGGCAGTGCGCGACGTCTCGTTCGACCTCGTCCACGGCGAGATCATGGGCATCATCGGGCCCAACGGGGCGGGGAAGACCACGGTGCTCGACCTCATCTCCGGCTTCCTGACGCCGTCGTCCGGGACGATCCACATCGAGGGGAACGACGTCACCGCCCTCACGCCGGACATGCGGGCCGACGTCGGCCTCGGCCGTTCGTTCCAGGACGCTCGTCTCTTCTCGTCGATGACCGTGCGCCAGACCATCGCGACCGCGCTCGAGCGACACATCAAGGTGCGGGACCCAGTGTCCCCGATGGTCCTGTCCCCCGCGGTCGCGGCATCGGAGAAGGTCGTCGACGCCGAGGTCGACCGTCTCATCGAGCAGATGCGGTTGCAGGCCTATGCCGACAAGTTCGTCGGAGAGCTGTCGACCGGCACCCGCCGGATCGTCGACCTCGCCTGCACGCTGGCCCACGAGCCGAGCGTGCTCCTCCTCGACGAACCGTCGTCGGGCATCGCCCAGCGCGAGACCGAGGCGCTCGGACCCGTGCTCCTCGACATCCGCGACCAGACGGGCGCGGCGATGGTGGTCATCGAACACGACATGCCGCTCATCTGCGGGATCTCGGACACCCTGCTCGCCCTCGAGTTGGGGCAGGTCGTGACCCGTGGTCTCCCGGCTGACGTCATCAACGACCAACGGGTCATCGACGGGTATCTCGGAGGGACCGAAGAGGTCATCCACCGGTCCGGTACCTCCAGACAACCGAGACGGTCCGAGCCGCTGAAGGGACGCGCATGAGCCACCATCGATTCGTCGTCCGCCGTGGCGTGGCCGTCGCTGCGGCGATCCTGACGGTCGGGCTCGCCATGGTCGCCTGGACCGGTTCCGCCGACGCTGGGGAGTCGGTCGAGGTCACGGTTCTCCGCACCGGCTGGTGGTCCGGCCGCGCCGGCAGCGCGCCCGCCGGCGAGGGAGGCTTCGAGGTGTCGACCGGTCCGGACGGAGCGGTCCAGGGCATCGCCGCATTCGAGGTGGACATCCCCGCTGCGGTCGTCGACGACGCTGGCATCGTGCTCACCGAAGCGGCGGCGCTGGCCGAGTTCGGAGCGCTCAAGCTCTGCACCACCGCCGAGGACTGGGAAGCCGCAGATCCCGGGGGGCTCGACGAGGCGCCGGAGCCCGACTGCACGGTCAGCGTCAACCTGACCCGCACGCTCGACTCCCGGACCTGGCTGGGAACGATCACTCCCCTGGCGGCAGAAGGTGGGACCACCACGATCATGGTCGTGCCGGAGTACACGCCGCCCACGCCGTTGGGGACCGGGATGTTCGTCCGCATCGACGGCATCGAACTGACCGCCGAGGGGTCGACCACGCCGCAATCGGTCACGACGACGACGCTCGACTTCACCACGCCGGGAGGCGGCAACACCTTCGAACCGACACCCGACGCCGGCGTCATCGATTCGTTCGGCGGCGAACTGAGCTACACGGGCGATTCGCCGTCGTTCGACAGCGGCGGCACGGTGACCATCGACGACCTGGGAACCGGCGCACCAGATCCTGCGGTGGCACCCGAGCCGATCGCGAGCGACGACGCCTTCTTCACGCTCGGTGAGGTCGAGGAGGTCCCGGCGGAACCGAAGCCGTGGATCCGCCTCGTCTTCCTGGTCCCGCTGTCGGCGGCGATCGGCTACGGGACGATCCGCGTCAAGGCGCTCCTCGAGGGGCGCACGTCGGAGGTCCTCGCGATCTGACCTCCGGGCCACGGCAACGGGAGGTCGTGGACCGCCTGGCGCCACGTCCTTGCCACTTTTGGCGTGCATTCGTCGGGCGACGATTCGTCGACGAATCGTCGCCCGTGGCGTTCGACGAAGAAGTGGCGCCAACGTGGCGCTCTGCGACCCCGAGGTGGCGGGAAGGTGGTGGGACGAGTTCGTGTCACCCCGCATCGGCAGGATCGAGGCATGTACCCCGATCCGCGACGTCCCGAGCGCCTGGTGTGGCGCTACCTGCTGACCGACCGCATCACCGGCCCGCCGTCACGGGTCTGGCGGGTCGCCGAACTGGTCGACGACCTCCGGGCAGCCGGTTTCGCCCTCGACGACGCGCCGAGCCGGATGATCTCGAACCTGCTCCGCGCCGAGGTCGCCCGGGGTCGGGTCGTCCGTGTGGGCTGGGGTCGATACGGCCCGGGCACGATCCCCGGTTCCACCCGCCGACGGATCCGCAACCGGGCCGGCGCGGCCCGGGCGGCTGTGGCCGCCGCCGAGATGACCGATGCCCTACGGTCCGCGGAGTGAACGCCACCGCCACCGCTGCCGTCGTCGCCCGCAAGAGCTGGCGGACCCTCGAGCCGTACCACGGGATGATCTACTTCGTCCCCGAAGCGGCGACCGAGTACGCGGCGATCGGCGTCAGCGGGCGCAGCGGCTACTTCGGCTCGAGGAGCGCGGCGATGGGAGCCGTCGGCGCGCTTGTGGTGCAGGCCACCTTCTTCAACTTCGACCCACGTCTCGTCGAGACGGCCATGGATGGCCTGTGGGAACGGACGACGCCAGAAGACCTGCTGATCGCCCGACACGAGGCCGTCGACCGAGCCCTGTGCCGAATGCTGGGTGACGCCGTCGACGACCGGTCGATCCGCGACGCCGTCGACCTCCTCCGCCCCGCCGTCGACGCCGCCTGCTCCCGCCCCGAGGGCCGAGCGCTCTTCGCCGGCCACGCCCGACTTCCGGAGCCCGAGATGCCCCACGTCGCGCTGTGGTGGGCCATCACGCTCCTGCGCGAGTTCCGGGGCGACGGACACATCGCCGCCCTGGTCGACGCCGAACTGAGCGGCATCGACGCCCTGCTCCTCCACGGCGCCACCGGCGACGTTCCGCTCTCGATCCTCCAGTCGACCCGAGCGTGGCCCGACGACGAGTGGCAGGCAGGGCTCGACGACATGCGCAGTCGAGGCCTGATCGACGGCGAGACGCTCACCGATCGTGGACGCGAGCTACGCGAGCACATCGAGGCCCGCACCGACACCCTCGCCGCGCCGGCGTGGGGTGCGATCGACCCCGACGACGCCGAACACGTCCGGACCCTGGTCCGTCCCCACTCCAAGTCCATCTCGGCGGCCGCCTTCGCGTAGCGTCGGCCACCATGGATTTCGCCCTCTCGCCCGACCTGCAGGAACTCGCCGAAGAGGCCCGCGAGGTCGGCCGGAAGTCCACCGAGGGCCGCTGGCATCACGAGGACTCGTGGATCGCGCAGACCGACCGGGAGTTCGCCAAGGAACTGGCCGCCCGTGGCTGGCTCGGCATGACCTGGCCGACCGAGTTCGGCGGCCACGGCCGCAGCGCCCTCGAGCGCTTCGTCGTCTTCGAGGAACTGATCACCGAGGGCGCCCCGATCGCCGGGAGCTGGTTCGCCGACCGGCAGATGGGCCCGACCCTCCTCCAGTTCGGCACCGACGAGCAACGAGCCCGCTGGCTCCCCGACATCATCGCCGGCGAGTCGATGTGGTGCATCGGCATGTCCGAGCCCGACGCCGGCTCCGACGTCGCCTCGCTTCGGACCACCGCAGTCCGCGACGACCCCACCTCCGAAGACAGTGACTGGGTCGTCAACGGCCAGAAGATCTGGAACTCCGGCGGCGCCGTCGCCGAGTGGTGCTACCTCATCGCCCGCACCGACCCCGACGCCCCCAAGCACAAGGGCCTGTCGGAGTTCATCGTCGACATGTCCGCCCCCGGCGTCACCGTCGTGCCCATCCGCGACATGACCGACGACGAGCACTTCTGCGAGATCTACTTCGACGACGTCCGGGTCCCGGCCAGCCACATGGTCGGCGAGCTCAACGGGAGCTTCGGCCAGGTCATGCGCCAGATGGAACACGAGCGCGGCGGCATCGACCGGTTGGTGTCCAACAAGCGGCTCTACCTCGACTGCCTCGAACACCTCCGGGCCCAAGGACGCCTCGACGACCCGATCATCCGCCAGGACATCGCCCGCATCGAGACCGCCTACCGGATCGGTCGGATGCTGGTGCTGCGCGAGACCCTCCAGCAGGCGCCCCGAGGCTTCTCTGCCGCGACGAAGACGTTCGGCACCGAGTTCGAGATCGACGTCGCCGAGTTCTGCGGTCGGGCGCTCGGCCCCGATGCCACGCTCTGGGACAGCGGACTGCGCCGGCGAGTCGCCCGGAACATCTGTTACGCCCCCGGCTACACGATCATGGGCGGCACCACCCAGATCCTGCGCAACATCCTGGGCGAGCGGGTCCTCGGACTGCCGCGCTGACGGCCGGCCCCGCTGACGGCCGGCCCGACTAACCGGGGAGCCGTCGCACCGACGGCTCCTCGTCGTCGTCCACCGACGAGACGGTGATGCGCACGTCGACGATGTCGGCGGCATCGGGCCGCACGATCACCGGGTCGCACACCAGGTCGACGATCTCGGGTGCCGCGTCGACGATCGCACCGAGGCGCTGGATGAGCACGAGCAGTTGTTCGTGGCTCTCGGGGTCGAGCAACTCGGCGACGCCCGATGCGTCGATCAACTCGATCGCCGTCCGGTCGCTGATCGGGAGCACGCGTCGATGCGCCTGCGCGAACCGACCGGCGCCGCCACCCGGGCCGACACGGATGACCGGACCCACGACGGGGTGCGTCTCGATGGCGACGCGCACGTTGGTGCCAGACGCGGTCATCGGCTGGACGAGCATCGGCCACGCGTCGTCACCCAGCGACTCGGCGATCGTCGACACGGCGCTCCGGAGGTCGTCCTGGTCGTCGACGTCGAGCGCGACGCCGTGCTCCCTCGTCGCCGCACCGATCACGTGCCGCTCGGCCTTCACCGCGACGGGCTCCGTCACCTCGATACCCACCGCGTCCTCGACGGTCAGGAGCACCTGGACGGGAACCGGTTCGACGCCGCCGGCGCGGAGCACGGATCGGGCGTACTCGGGCGGGAGGTCGATCGGTCCGAGCGACCGCAGCGAGCCCCGGACGAGCGCCCGGACGCCGACCGGGTTGTCGAGGGTGCGCACGGTCCCCTGCTGTTCGGCGTCGAGCCACGTGCGGTGACGCACCACCCGGCCGAGCGCGAGGGCCGCCTCGTCGGGGAAGTCGAAGACCGGGACCCCACCACGGGTCAGCGGAGGGTGCGACCCGTGGATGCAGGCCACGAGCGTGACGTCCGGGTGCGACGCATGTGCGGCGTCGAGCACGGCGGTGATCCGGCCGTGGTCGCGCTCGTAGGGGGCGTGGGTCACCAGCACGGCATCGACACCCGGGTCGGTGAGGACCGCATCGAGGACGAGGGCGTAGTGCTCGGGGTCGGCGTCGTAGCGCAGGTCGACCGGGTTGGCGGACTGCCGTCCGTGGAGACGGATGTCGTCGAGCGCGGCCAGGGTCTGGTCCGACAGCTGCGTGAGGTGGAGACCACCCTCGACGCAGGCGTCGGCGGCCATCGACGCGCTGCCGCCGCTGTTGCCGACCACGGCGACGCCGGCGCCGGCGGGCACCGGTTGGTTCCCGGCGACGAGGGCAGCGTCGAGCAGCGCGGTGATCGTCGGTACGCGCACCACGCCGGTCTCACGGAGGAGCGCGTCGATCGTGTCGTCGTCGAGCGCGCGATCGTCAAGGCTCTCGAGGACCGCGCCGGCACGGACTGCGAACACCGGCTTCTGCCGTGCGACTTGGCGCACGTTGCGGCCGAAGCGACGTGGGTTGCCGAACGACTCGAGGTAGAGCAGGACCACGTCGGTCCGGTCGTCGTCGAGCCAGTACTGGAGCATGTCGTTGCCCGACAGATCCGCCTTGTTGCCGACCGCGACGAAGGTGGAGATGCCCAACCCCTTGGCTCGGGCCCGATCCAGGATCACCGCACCCAGCGTGCCCGACTGGCTCAACAGCCCGACCCGACCGGGCACCGGCGCGATCTCGGCGAACGTGGCGTGCAGTGCGACCGCCGGGTCGGTGTTGACGACGCCCAGGCAGTTGGGACCGAGGATGCGCACACCGAAGCGTCGAGCGGCGGCCAGTACTCGTTCCTGTTCCTCGCGACCGGCGGCACCGGTCTCGGCGAACCCGGCCGAGATCACGATCGCCGCGCCGACCCGAGCGCGACCGCAGTCCTCGATCACCGACACGACCTCGGGAGCGGGGACACAGACCACGGCGAGGTCGATCTCGTCGGGGATGTCCGACACGCTGACGTGGGCACGGACGCCGGCCACGGAATGGGCTTCGGGGTGGACCGGGTAGACGGGACCGCGGAACGAACCGCGCAGGAGGTTGTGGAGCGTCCGATGACCGATGCCCTCCGGGTCGCGACCCGCGCCGACGACGGCGACGGCACGAGGCTCGAGCAGGCGGACGACGGCCTGTCGCTCGGCCGACTGTGCACGGGCCGCCATCGCTTCGGCGGCACCTTCGGTCGGCTCGATCCCGAGCGTCACCTCGATCACGCCGTCGGCGAAGGCGCTCGACGCCTGGAACCCCGCCTGCTTGAAGACGCTGACCATGCGGCGGTTGCTGGGCAGCACGTGCGCCTCGAAGCCCCGGATCCCGGCCTCGCGTGCGTAGGCGGCCAGGTACTCGAGCAGGAGGGTGGCGACGCCACGACCGTGATACTCGTCATCGGTGAAGAACGCGACCTCTGCCTCGGGCCGGCTCCCCACGCGGTCGTACTGCGCCACGCCGATCAGCAGGTCGTCGCGCTCGGCCACGAAGGCCATGCGGTCGATCCCGTCGACCGTGGTCTGGTACTCGACCTCCTTGTCCGACAGCCGGGGTCTCGGGCTGAAGAACCGGAAGTAGATCGACTCTCGCGACTGCCGTTCGTGGAACGCCCGGATCGCGTCGCCGTCGTCCGGGGTGATCGGGCGCACGTGAGTCGTGGAGCCGTCCGAGAGCACCGCGTCGGCACTCCATCGCTCGGTCCACTCGTCGTCGCCTGGCAGCCCGTGGGTCACGGCGCCAAGGGTACGGCCCCGCGTCCGGGATCGTCGGCCCCCGGCGGTAGCGTCGGGAGATGCGCCCGTCCCGGTCGATCGTCGCAACGCTGGCCACCGTCGTGGCCGCCGTCCTCTTCCTGGGCGTGTGCACCGAGTCGGACCTGCGTCTCAGCGGACCCGGCCAGTTCGGCGACACGTCGACCGACCTCGACCCGCGGTTCGCCACTGCGGACGACGTGGTCGACCTGGCCCTCGACGACCTGGCGGCCTACTGGACCGAACAGCTGCCCGTGGTCTACGGCATCGATTTCGAACCGCTCCTCGGCGGCGAGATCGCCTACGGGCCGACCACCGAGATCCCGCAGTGCGGACCTGCCGAACTCGACTACGACGACGTCGCCGAGAACGCGTTGTACTGCCCCGACGAGGACCTCATCGCCTGGGATCGCGTGGCGCTGACCCCGCAACTCCAGGAGGACTTCGGCCCGTTGACGGTCGGCATCGTGATGTCGCACGAATACGCGCACGCCATCCAGGCCCGCGCCGAGGTCGATGGCAGCACCGTCACGCTCGAGCTGCAAGCCGACTGCTTCGCCGGGGCATGGGTCGCCGACGTGAACGACCGGATCGCCGTCTTCGACGACGACGGCGACTCGCTCGACCAGGCCATCGGCGGGTTCCTGGAACTGCGCGACAGCGTCGGCGTCTCCGGCGGCGATCCGAGTGCCCACGGATCCGGATTCGACCGGGTCTCCGCGTTCCAGCAGGGCTACGAACGCGGCAACGACGTCTGCGTCACCTACGAGGACGACCCGCCCACCGTCGTGGCCATCCCCTTCGGGAGCCGGGCCGACCAGCAACAGGAGGGCAACCTCCCACTCGACGAGCTCATCGAGCCGCTGCTGGCTGACCTCGAGTCGTTCCACCGGGCCCTCTTCGCCGACCTGGGCGAGACGTGGGAGCCGATCGACGGCGTCGTTCCCGTCGATCCCGCAGCCGATCTGGTCGAGTGTGGCGACGAGGTGCTCGAGGGCGATGACTTGCGTCTGGCGTCCTTCTACTGCGTGGCGGACAACACCATCTACCTCGACAACGCCGAGCTCGTCCCCTCGCTCGACCAGATCGGCGACTTCGCGGTCGGCGGCGAGATCGCTCGTCAGTACGCGTTCGCCGCGCAGAACAGGCTCGACATCGCCGGCGACGACAAGGAAGGGCGCCTGCACGCAGACTGCCTCACCGGCGTCTACGCAGCGGCGGAGTTCCTCCAGCGGATCCCCGACCAGCAACTGGTGCTGTCACCGGGCGACATCGACGAGATCCTCATCGCCTTCCTCACCATCGGCGAGGACACCGGCGCCACGGCGTTCCAGCGGACAGCGGCGTTCCGGATCGGCTTCGTCAACGGCATGACCGCCTGCGCCAGCGCCTATCTGTAGATCAGAACCCGCGCTCGGCGCGGGCTCGACGGCTCTCACGCACGACCAGTCCGCCGATCACGGCGACACCGCCGAGCACCACGACGAAGAGCACGGTCTGCAACGCTCCACCGCGATCTCCCGCGTCTTCGGGCTCCACACCGGAGTCCGGCCGCGGGATGATGCCGCCGCCCTCGGGCTGGCTGCCGAGGGTGGTGACGGGGGCGTCACCGGCGGGAGCGGCCCCCGCTGCCGGAGCCCACGCGCACGTGAGCCCCAGCAGCAGCGATCCGACGAACAGGACGAGGCGACGAGTGCGCATCCCCCATGTTTGCCAGACGCGGGCCTTCAGGTCACTTCGCCAGCTTGGGAGCCGGCGAGTCGCCGTTGACGACCTTCTTGAAGCCGGCACCGATCTGCACCTTCGGGACCTTCTTGGCGGGCACGGGAACCGGCTCGCCGGTCTGCGGGTTGCGGGCGGTGGTCTTCTTGCGGGACACCCGCTCGAACTTGAGGAAGCCGGTCCAGGCGATCGGCTCCTTGCCGGCCTTGGTCACGGCCTGCACGACCTCTTCGAAGCCGTTCAACACATCAGCTGCCGTCTTCTTGTCGACGCCGGCCTGCTTGGCGACCTGCTCGATGAGCTCGGTCTTGTTCATCTGTCTCTCCTCGGAGGGATCGGGTGTATCGGAGCCGGGCAGTCTGACGCTCCGACCCGCCCGACGCGCGGACCCTCTCCGGGGATGCCTAGAGGGTCTGCAGGCCCAGCTGTCCGACGCTCGTCGGCGTGACCACGACGTCGTGGCATCCGAGCGGAGTGTCGACGCCCTCGCCGACGTTCCGGGCGATGACGCAGACGTGATGCGTGCCCGGTTCGACCGACCACACGACCTCGAACCCGTGGGCGTCGCCGGTGTCGGGGTCCTGTCGTGAGGCCAGGAGCTCGAACGGCTCGTCGTCCATGGTGATCAGGACGCCGATCGGCTCGGTGCTGTCGGGGTCGTGAGCATGCCCACGCACCACGATCCCGAACCCGGTCGCGACCACATCGGACACCGACCCGCTCGGGTCGACCACACGAGGCACCACCGCGGGGGCGGGTCGCGGTGCCGGTTCGGGGGGTGCGGTCGTCGGGGTCCTGCGCGTGGCGTGGACGGCGATGGCTCGCAACCCGTTGAGATCGCCCGACCGGTACTCCGTGGCGTCGAAGCTCGTCGAGTGCATCGTCTGCACCTGACCTTCCCACGCCGCGTCGTAGTGGGCCAGACCGAAGGCATGCCCGATCTCGTGCCGGATCCCGTTGCTGATCGAGGCGGACGAGCGTTGGAGCAAGCGGGGATGGATCCACACCTGGGCCGACTGCACCTCGCCGTCGACCACCGTCGGCGCAGCGCAACCCAGCCAGAGCCCGGCGCACGGCGCATTCGACGACACCCGGACGTCGATCTGTCCGGCACGCGTCCTCGCGTCGTACGGGACGGTTCCGTCGGCGACGACGACGTACTGGCCGATCACGTCGCGCATGGTCACCGCGATGGCCTCGAGGTCCGGGCGGAGGTGCTCGACGCCCGTGGTGTCGACGAGGCGGATCGTGTACGCCTCACGAAGCGTCGTGTCGGCGTAGGTCGCATACCCGTTGTTGCGGACCGAGGGCGCCGACGTGCCGGCGGCCTTGGCCTCGTAGACGATGAAGTCGCCGTCGCGATGCACCTCGGCCCGCTCCAGGGGGATGTCGTCCGGCGGTGCCGATGGGACGAGGCCGACCACGACGATCGCCGCCAACAGCGCGGCGAGCATCACCGCGCGTGGTCCCACTCGATTGCCCGTAACCACCCGCTGCACAAGCACACTCCCCGGTCCGACCCCGAACACGTCCGGTCATTTGCGACGTAGCGGACAGTGTGACAAACGTCGCTTGGGCGATGCGTGTTTGTCCGGTCGAATTGCCGGATCTTCGACGATTGCTCACGCTGCGGAGCCGAATCGGCCGGAAATCCCCGCGAATCGCTACGTAACGGGCGGTAACCCCCCGAAGCGTGCGGGGCGAACGCTCCCCGCGTTCACGGATCAGGCAGCGCGACGACGCCGCACGGCGACCGCGAGCGCCGCGACCAGACCGAGGAGCACCAGGCCCACGACCGCCACGCCGACCGCATTGCGATCGGTGTCGTCCGTCGCGGGCGCGTACGTGAACCGGTAGGCGTCGGCCTGGGCATCGCCGTCGATCGACACGAACTCGTAGCGCACGATGTAGTTGCCGGCAGCGGTCAGCGGCTCGAAGGACAGCGACGCCGTCCTGCCGTCGTCGGAGTGGACGACGTCGCCCAGACCGACCACCGGGTCACCGCCGATGGACCGGACACCGATGGTCACCGTGGGCAGGACCGGGTCGAGGAACTGCAGTTCGACGCGGTCGACCGCATCGGCCACCACTTCGCCCGGGGCCGGGAGGGCCCGTTGCACCTCGGTGTGCGCAGATGCAGGCGCGACCGGCACGGCGGCCAGTGCCACCGCGAGCACGATGAGGAACGACAGGCGCGATCGCACGCGGCCAGCGTAGGGACCGCGCGGTCAGTTCACCTGACGGTCGCGTCCCTCCCAGAACGGGGCGCGGAGCTTGAACTTCTGGAGCTTGCCGGTGGCGGTGCGAGCCAGTTCGTCACGGAACTCGATGCTGGTCGGGCACTTGTAGTGGGCGAGCTTGGAGCGGCAGTACTCGATCAGCGCCGCGGCGTCGGGCTGCGCGCCGGGGGCCGGGACGACGAGGGCCGTGACCGTCTCGCCCCACTTCTCGTGGGGGATGCCGATGACCGCCACCTCGGCGACGTCGGGGTGCGAGAAGAGGCAGTCCTCGACCTCGATCGACGACACGTTCTCGCCGCCGGAGATGATGACGTCCTTCTTGCGGTCGGAGATCGACAGGTAGTTCTCGTCGTCGATCACGCCACCGTCGCCGGTGTGGAACCAGCCGCCGGCCAATGCGGCAGCCGAGGCCTCCTCGTTCTCCCAGTAGCCCTCGAGGACCACGTTGGACCGGGCGAGGACCTCGCCGCTCTCGCTGGTGTCGAGCGTGACGCCCAGCGCAGGCACCCCGGCCCGGCTCAGCTTCCTGGCGCGCTCGTCGGGCGGCAGGTCGTCGTACTCGGCCCGGCCACGGTTGATGGTGAGCAGCGGCGCGGTCTCAGTGAGCCCGTAGATCTGGACGAACTCCCAGTCGAGGTCGCGCTCGACCGCCTCGATGGTCGCCGTGGGTGGCGGAGCGCCGGCCATCACCCACCGGTTGGTGCCGGCACCGGGGATCGGGCCGGACCAGGACGAAGCTGCGTCGAGCACCATCGAGCCGACGGTCGGAGCGCCACACATGAGGGTGACGCCGTGCTCGTCCACCCGTCGGAGGATCTCGCTGCCGTCGACGGAACGCAGGACGACGTGCTTGCCGCCCATGGCCGTGACGGCGTACACCATCCCCCACCCGTTGCAGTGGAACATCGGGAGCGTGTGGAGGTACACGTCACGGTCGTCGACCCCCATGTGCCAGCCGAAGGTCGCGGCGTTGAGCCAGAGCGTGCGATGGGTGAGCTGCACGCCCTTCGGACGGGCCGTCGTCCCGCTGGTGTAGTTGATGGTGGCGGTCTCGTCCTCGTCGGCGTCCCATGCCACCGGCTCGGTGTCGAAGCGGTGCAGCAGCTCGTCCGTCTCGGCGCCCAGCACGAACTTGTGCTTCGCCTCGACGCCGGCCAGCGACTCCTCGAGCTCGGGGTCGATGAGCAGGACCGATGCTCCGGAGTGCTCGACGATGTAGCGGACCTCGTCCGGCCCGAGGCGGAAGTTCACCGGCACCAGGACCCGGCCGTAGGCACTCACGCCGAAGAACGACGTGAGCAGGCGGGCCGAGTTGTGGCTGACGACGGCGACCCGCTCCCCCAGCCCGACGCCGAGTGCGTCGAGACCGGCGGCCTGCGCACGGGCCAGCTCGGCCATGCGCCGGTAGGTCACCTCGCCCCACGACTCGGCCGGCTGATCGGGCTCGTCGACGAACGCGATGCGATCGCCGTAGACCAGCTCAGCGCGGTCGATGTGGTCTCGAACGGTCAGCGGGACACGCATGGATCTCTTCCCCCGGAGTCGGTGACGACACCGTCTGGCATCGCGAGAGCGAGACTACGCGGGAGCGATGTGGAGCGTGTCGAGGAGGTCGTTGATCACCGGGACGAGCGTCCGGCGATCGCGGTGGCTCCCGAGCACGGCGTAGAGGCAGAACGCCCGACCGTTCTCCGTGAAGAACGCCTGGGTGCCGCTCAGCCCCTCGACCGTGCGCTGCATCGCCGCCGGCGAGAACTGCGCCGGCGTCAGGCGAGGAATGCCCTCGGAGGCGAACAGCGCCGTCCCCACGTCCTCGCTGCCGTGCTCGAGCAGGCACACGAGGACATCGGTCGAGCTCATCGTCTCGACGGCACCGCTCCCGTAGTCACCGCGGTTGGTCGGGAGCGGGAAGTTCGCCAGATGGGTGATGGGGTGTTCGGCATCGACCTGTGCGCCGGCGCCGGCGGCCTCGGACGTCCCGGACGCCGAGGCCTGTGCCTCCTCGGGGCGGCGGTCGATCGACCCCTCCCACCCGTCGGGGAGTTCGACGGCGATGCCGTGGCCTTCGATCTGCATCACTGATCGCCTCCGGGACCATCGTCGGGCGTGACCGGCAACTCGTCGTGGTAGAGACGCGGATCGCCGGGCAGGATCCCGGCATCGGCGAGTTCACGGTCGGCTCGGTCCTGGCGGGGCCGAGCGGTGAAGAGGTCGCGACGCGTGAGTCGGTTCTCGCCGTCGTATCCCGCGTCGGCGAGCGCCTTGCCGAGCAGGGCCGTCACCCGGTCCCACGTCGCGGCGGCGCCTTCGCCGGCGACGAGACCGCTGCGTCCGTCGACGAGCACGAAGTAGGGGGCGACGGGGATCGAGTAGTCGTCCCATGCCTCGGACGACATGACGACGGTGAGATCGGGGGCCGCGAGCTCAGCGACCGCAGCAGGACTCTCGCCGTCGGCGCCACGGGTCACGATCACCAGACGCGTCTCGGGCGGGAGGTCGACACCCGCCGAGAACGCCTCCCAGAAGCCGGCGCAGGTCGAACAGCCGCTGGTGAGAAAGGCGAGGAGGGTCGCGTGATCGCGGCCGGCGACCGGGATGGCCGCAGTCGCTCCGGCCGGCGTCGATCCGGAGATCCCGGCGGCACGGGTCGAGTCGGTCGTGCGAGGCGACGGCACCCCGGCACGGGTGTTGATGACCGGGGCCGCTCCGACGGTGGTCGCCGTGGCGTGGTCGTGGTCGTGCTCCCGGTCGGGGTCGAGCACGATCCCGTTGTCGTGGAGCGCACGCAGGATCTCGGCATGACTCCGCAGCAGACCCACGACGAGCAACGCCAGAAGGGCGACGACGATCGCAAGGGTGAGGAGGAGGAACGTCATCGGGTCACGAGATCCTGGTCACGGTCTTGCAGCCGACCTCGACCGGCTCCGACGATCCGCCGGCGTCGAGGTACACGCAGACCTCGTGGATCCCCGGGCCCTGGGTGATGTGCACGTCGAACGATCCGGTGCCGACCAGGAACGACTGCACCGGTGAACGGTCGACGAACACCTCGATTCGGGCCGCCGGCGTCACGTTGCCCGAGACGGAGCCACGTATCCGGAGGCCTCCGGGCTCGGTGGTCACCGAGGTGAGGGTCCCCGAGGCGTCTTCGAGGCACGGACGGTGGTGGTTGCGCGTGGCGTTGTCGACCCGGCTCGCCGTGGTGCACGTGGGCTCGATCTCCCACGGCTTGGTGCAGGTGACCACCCGGCACATGATCGGCCCGACGCAGGGCACCTGGTTGTTGCAGTTGCCGTACCGGAAGTGGGTGCACCCGTCCTTGCGGTTGCCACAGCTCCGGCACCCGCAGTTCGCGCCGGAGCACGTTCCGGAACACACGCCGTTGGCGCCACAGCCACAACCGCCGCAACTGTCGTTGCAGTCCATGTAGTAGCGGGCGGCACCGTTGCAGTAACTCGACCCGTCGACCTTCCACCATCCAGCGAGGAGGGTGCCGGGTGGGCAGGAGTTCTGGCCGTAGATCGCGCAGCAGAACTCGGTGTAACCGTCGCAGCACAGGCTGCCGCAGTCGCAGTTGCGGCCATTGCAGCCGCACGTGGCGGCGTAGGCCGAGCGGGGTTCGAGCACGAACTCCTTGCCCGCGACGGCGATCGCGCTGCCGACGATGGCACTGCGGGCCAGGAAGCCTCGACGCGAGGTCTTCCGGCCGACGAACTGGGATGCCCGCTCGGTGAGGGTCGTGGTCAGACTCATGACGAGCGCAGCACCTCTCGTTGGTTCTTGACGTCTTCGAACACGCCGGACACGGCGATCAACAGCGCAGCACCGACCGAGATCAGGACGACATGGGTGGCGAAGGACACGACGCCCTCGTCGAGGACGGCGGTGAGATCCGGCGCGCCGGTCGCGGCGGCGACCAGGCCGGTGGCTGCGGCGGCGACGTCGATCACGAGGTGCGAGATCCCGGGTGGGGCGCTGGACGACCCGAAGCACCCGCACGACACCCCGGCCGCTCGGCGTTGCAGCACGACGAGGAAGACACCGAATCCCAGGAACACGGCGGCCATCGCCAGCGCCGGCACGACGCCACCGAATGCGAGCACGGCAGCGCCGACGACGACCTCGACTGCCCCGAGGGCCCGTCCGGCCGCCGACCACGCCCGCCGCTTCCCGACGAGTCCGGCCTCGCGCATGGCGGTGTTCGCCGCGGTGGGGTCACCGATCTTGTCGGCGCCGCTGATCACGAGGAGCAGTGCGAAGAGGTGGAGCGGACCCACGACGAGACTCATGAGGGATCGTTCACGTATCCGCCGACCAGCGGGAGGTAGAGGCCGTCGAACGACAGCGGTTGGTCGGTGAAGCTGCGACCGGCGGTGCCGTCCCACAGGTGGTCGGCGCCGGTCGGCGAGTACCAGATGATGTCGGTGGTTCCGTCCCGGTCGAATCCATGGCTTCCCGACAACGTGGGCAGGTAGTCGCCCTTCACCGACAACGTCGTCTGGGCGTGTGCGCCGGCGTCGTCGAGGTACCAGACGTACTCGCCGCCCGAACCGGGCTGGTACCAGAACACGTCGGCGTTGCCGTCGCCGTCGAAGTCACCGGCCAGCGGCGTGTAGGTGCCGCTCACCTTCTTCGCCACGCTGGTGGCGACTCCGCTGGAGTCGAAGCGCCACAGGAAGTCCGCGGTCGAGCCCGGGGCGTACCAGAGGATGTCGGTGATGCCGTCGCCCGTGAAGTCGGGGGCCATGGGAGCGATCGGCTTGTAGACGCCGTTGATGGTGACCGGTGTGCTCTCGAAGGAGCCGTCGGCGCTCCCCCGCCACACGTAGTCGCTTCCCCGCCCCGGGCGGTACCAGAGGATGTCGGCGTACGCGTCGCCGTCGAAGAACCCGGGGATCGGCTGGTAGTCACCCGAGACCGACGTGCGTACCTGCGAGAACGTCCGGTTCGCTTCACCGAGCCAGAGATAGTCGGCAGCAGAACCGGCGGCGTACCAGAGCAGATCGGTGCGGCCGTCGCCGTCGGCGTCCCAACCGGGACCCGTCACCGGGAGGTACGCCGAACTGACCTTGGTGGCCACCGACGTGAACCCGCTGGCGCCGCCGTACCAGATGAAGTCGGCAGCAGAACCGGGGGCGTACCAGAGGATGTCGTCGTAGCCGTCGCCGTCGTAGTCGTTGCCGGGGCCGGTGATCGGCCGGTATCGACCGCTGATCGCCTGGCTGACGAAGGTGGCGTTGCCGTTCGATCCGGTGCGGAAGAGCGAATCGGCGTCGGATCCGCTGGCGTAGAGGAAGACGTCGGACGATCGAGCAGGAGTGTCGGCGGGGCCGGCGAGCGGCGGCAGCAGTCCTGCAGACGACGAGGCGGCCGAGGTCGCCACCAGCGCAGCGCCGGCCAGCAGCGCGAACAGGAGGAGGACATGGCGACGCACGGCCACTCACGCTATCGGCCGCCGTCGACCGCTCTCGATCAGGAACTCCTTGCACTATACCCCCCTAGGGTATATGCATGATCCATGCAGCGCATCGTGAATCCTCTGCACGTTGCCCGGGAAGAGGACCTTGTGATGACGGCCACCCACCACGACCACGACCACCGCACGACCGAGACACCCGACAGCGGGCACGGCGACCACGCCGGCCACGAGGGTCACGGCGACCACGCCGCGATGTTCCGCCACCGCTTCTGGTGGAGCCTCGTGCTGTCCGTCCCCGTGATCGCCACCAGCCACATGGTGATGGACTGGCTCGGCTACGAACTCGACTTCGCCGGCATCGAACTGGTCGGACCCGTCCTGGGCACCGTCCTCTTCCTGTGGGGTGGCTGGCCGTTCCTGGAGGGCGGGGTCTCGGAGGCCCGGACACGCGAACCGGGGATGATGCTCCTGATCGCCATGGCGATCACGGTCGCCTACGTGTCGTCGCTCGCGTCGAGCCTCGATCTCTTCGACCTCGAGTTCTGGTGGGAGCTCGCTGCCCTCATCACGATCATGCTCCTGGGCCATTGGCAGGAGATGAAGGCCATCGGCCAGGCGAGCTCGGCGCTCCAGGCGCTCGCCGAACTGCTGCCCGACGACGCCGAACGCGTCGGCGACGCCGGCGACGTCGAGACCGTCTCGGTCGCCGATATCGCTGCGGGCGACGTGGTGCTCGTCCGATCGGGCGGTCGGGTGCCTGCCGACGGCGAGGTCATCGAGGGCGAGGCCGAGGTCGACGAGTCGATGGTGACCGGCGAGTCGCGACCCGTCGCCAAGGAGACGGGCGACCGGGTCGTCGCAGGCACCATCGCCACCGACTCCGCGATCCGCGTCCGCGTCGACGCCGTCGGCGACGACACCGCACTCGCCGGCATCCAGCGAATGGTCACCGAGGCGCAGCAGAGCAAGGGACGCGCCCAGGTCCTGGCCGACCGAGCGGCAGCGCTGCTGTTCTACGTGGCGGGGTCCGCCGGCGTGATCACCTTCGCGTCATGGCTCGCCGTCGGCAGAGCCGACGACGCCGTGGTCCGGACGGTGACGGTGTTGGTGATCGCATGCCCCCATGCCCTCGGCCTCGCCATCCCGCTCGTCGTCTCCCTGTCGAGCGCGATGGCTGCGAAGAACGGCATCCTCGTCAAGGACCGGATCGCCCTCGAACGGATGCGCGAGATCGACGCCGTCCTCTTCGACAAGACCGGAACCCTCACGAAGGGCGAGCACGTCGTGTCCGACGTGGCCGCCGCCGAGGGGTTCGACCTCGCCGACGTCCACCGCATCGCCGGGGCCGTGGAGGCCGACAGCGAGCACCCGCTCGCCCGGGCCATCGTGGCTGCGGCCAGAGAGCGCGGTGACGTCGCCCGAGCCGACGACTTCCGGTCGATCACCGGACGCGGTGTCGCCGCGACGGTCGACGGGGTCGAGTACGCCGTCGGCGGACCTGCGCTGCTCCGCCAACGCGACGTCGCGGTGCCGGAATCGCTCCGGGCCGATGTCGACGCCTGGACCGAGAGAGGCGCCGCCGTCCTCCACCTGCTCCGCGAGGACGACATCGTCGGATCGTTCGCGCTCGAGGACGAGGTCCGTCCCGAAGCACGCGAAGCCGTGACCGCCCTGCACGATCGCGGCATCCAGGTCGTGATGATCACCGGCGACGCCCGCCAGGTCGCCGAGGCCGTGGGCGCCGACCTGGGGATCGACGAGGTCATGTCCGAGGTGCTCCCCGAGGACAAGGACCACAAGGTCGCCGAGCTCCAGGAGCGCGGCCTTCAGGTCGCGATGGTCGGCGACGGCGTCAACGACGCCCCTGCGCTCGCCCGCGCCGACGTCGGCCTCGCCATCGGCGCCGGCACCGACGTCGCCATCGAGTCGGCCGGAGTGGTGCTCGCGTCGAGCGATCCCCGCAGCGTCCTGTCGGTCATCCGACTGTCGAAGGCGACGTACCGCAAGATGGTGCAGAACCTCGTGTGGGCGGCCGGCTACAACGTCCTGGCCATCCCGCTCGCCGGTGGCGCACTGGCGTGGGCTGGCATCGTGCTCGCTCCCGCCGTGGGCGCGGTGCTCATGAGCGCGTCGACGATCGTGGTCGCACTCAACGCCCAGCTGCTCCGACGGTTGGATCTCCGGCCGGGGTGATGGCGCGTTACCGTCCGTCGACCTGTGAACAGCCTCGACGAGATCGGCCGCGCGGACGGGTGGCGGTGCTGGTTGTGTGATGCAGCCGTCGACCCGGACATGTCGGTCAACGACCCACGCGGACCCAGCATCGACAGCCGCACCACCAGGTCCAAGGCCAAGAAGAAGGCCAAGCCGGTCGAACCCCGCCTCGCCCACCGCGGCTGCAACACCGGCAAGGGCGCGACCGAAGCGGTGGTGCCGTGGGCCGACCATCTCTTCGTGGTCGATCCGGTCCCGATCATCCCTGCGGTGGACCGTCTCAGCCGGAAGGGCGGGCGGGAGATCTTCGCCCGTTGTCCCGACGAGGTCGACGCCAAGGAAGCCGTCGAGTGGCTCGTCGATCGGGTGTCACGGCTCGACCCCGACCTGACCGTCACCGCGGAGATCGAACCCGGCGGCGGTCAGTACATGATCGCCCTCCGGGCCTGACCCGCAGCGCCGGACCAGCGGCCTTGTCGCTCCTGCGCTACATCTCACATCCGGACGTCGACGTCGATCCGGACATCCCGGTCACACAGTGGACGCTGAGCGTGGAGGGTCGACGGCGAGCGATGGCGATGCTCGACCAGCCGTGGGTCCTGTCCATCGAGCGCATCGTGAGCAGTGCCGAGACCAAGGCGACGGTGACCGCCGGACTCCTCGCCGACCATCTCGGACTCGACGTCGAGGTGCGACCGACCACCGGCGAGATCGATCGCAGCGCCACCGGCTTCGTCCCGATGGCCGAACACGAACGCCTGGCCGACGGGTTCTTCGACCGGCCCACGGTCTCGGCCCAGGGGTGGGAGCGAGCCGTGGACGCGCAAGCACGGATCGTCGGCGGGCTCGCCGACCTGCTCGATCCCACGTCGGAGGAGGTCGGCGACGTCGCCGTCGTCGGCCACGGAGCGGTCGGCACGCTGCTGCTCTGCCACCTCGCCGATCTCGAGATCGGCCGCCATCGCGACCAGCCCGGCCAAGGGCACCACTGGGCCTACGACCTGGGCCGCCGCCACGTCATGCACGGGTGGATTCCCGTCGACGGGGGCGGAGAACGAGAAGAGCCGCAGGCCTGAGACCTGCGGCTCGTTCCACTTCCGGGTGGGCCATGAGGGATTCGAACCCCCGACCCCCTGCGCGTCATGCAGGTGCTCTAGCCAACTGAGCTAATGGCCCCGGGAGCAGGGCAATGTAGCACCAGCTCCGAGAGAAACCTGAAGAGCAGCGGATCCGGTGGCTCGGATTCAAGCTTTGCGTGGTTTCTGCCGATGTTCCCTTGGAGAATCTCGGTCCGCAGCGACCGGGATCTGAACCTGGGGGTGGCCGATGCCACTCAAGCAAGAGAACCGCTGGGCGGCGCACCCGCGCCGTGCTCTGGCCGTCAAGGCCGCTGTGTATCTGGTCCCGGCAATCGCCTGTGGAACGTCCTCGGTCTACGCGGGTCGGTGGATCCAACACTCGTTCCCGTCGATGCCCTGGTATGGCCCGACGCTCCTGTCGCTGCCGATCTCCGTCGTCGTGCTCATCGTGGTCCAACGGCTGATGCGTCGCCTGTTGCCACTCAGCATGTTGCTCAAGCTGTCGCTGCTGTTCCCCGACCAGGTGCCCAACCGCCTCGGCCTCGCACTGCGCTCGGCCAGCCCCAAGCGGTTGGCCCGAAGGGCGCAGTCGGATGACCCCGGCGAATCGTCCGTCGCGGCGAAGGTGCTCACGCTCGCTGCGACGCTCAACGCGCACGACCGCCGTACCCGTGGACACAGCGAGCGGGTGCGCGCTGTCACGATGCTGCTCGCCGACGAACTCGACCTCGCCGGTGCGGAACGCGACCGCCTCGAGTGGGCGTCGCTCCTGCACGATCTCGGCAAGATCGAGGTGCCGGCCGAGATCCTGAACAAGGCCGGTCGGCCCAGTGCCGACGAGTGGAACATCCTCAAGGCGCACCCCGCCGCAGGGCCGGCGCTCGCCGGGAGCCTCCGTCCCTGGCTCGGGGACTGGATCCATGCGATGGACCAACACCACGAGCGGTTCGACGGGACGGGCTATCCCGCCGGTCTGGCCGGCGACGAGATCGCTACCAGCGGCCGGATCGTCGCGGTCGCCGATGCCTTCGAGGTGATGACCGCGGCTCGGTCCTACAAGCAACCGATGTCGACAGAGGCCGCCCGCGAGGAACTCGTGTCGTGCTCGGGCACGCACTTCGACCCCACCGTCGTCCGATCGTTCATGCGCGTGTCGGTCTCCGACCTGCACCGAGCACTCGGGCCCACCTCCTGGCTGCTGTCGTTGCCGTTCTCACGACAGGTCGGCCGGACGATGCAGCTCGGCGGAGCGATCACGGGAGGGTCGGTTCCGCCGGCGCTCGTCGGGGCCATGGCGCTCACCTTGTTGGCGACGCCGGGTGCCGCCGTCACGGCAGGGACCCGAACGGCCGGCGAGGTCGCGGTGGCCGACGTCGGCGATGTCCTCGACGACGCCGATCCGACATCGATCGACGAGCCCGGGCACCATCGCACGAGCGCCAAGAGCGACCCCGCGGACGAGTCGACGGCGACGGAACCGGGCGGCCCCGGAACCGACCCCGAACCCGACGACGAGTCGAGCCCGGGAACCGATCTCGCCGACGACGACCCCGGTCACCAGGCGCCGACGACGGGCTCGACGACGACGGTGCCGGGAAGTCCGCCCACGACATCCGCTCCGTCGGTCCCGCCAGGACCCGGCCCGACGACGATCCCAACGACATCAACGCCGCCGACCACCAGTCCTCCGACCACCGCTCCCCCGACGACGACCACGTCGCCCGGCGGAACACCGGGCAAGACCCTGGGCGAGATCCTCTCCGAGACGATCGACACCGTCACCGAGATCGTCGAGGGCACGACCGGCAGCGTCGGCGGCATCCTTCCTGGGCTGTCGCCGTTCTCCAGCGACGAGGAGGAGACCACGCCGCTGCTCTGAGCACCAGCGGCGGCACGCCCTCCGGGAGCGAGATCCGACGCAATCACCCGAATCGACGGCCCGTTTCCGCTCATGGCTCGCGATCTGCACTGTGATAGACCGAATCGGGTGACGTCCGAGATCGATGTGTTGGACGCTCGACTCCTGCGAGCGATCGCGGAGAATCCTCGGGCGGGGGTGATGGAGCTGGCACGCCAGCTCGAGGTCGCGCGGGGCACGGTCCAGGCGCGACTCGACAAGCTCCGCGAGCGTGGCGTGGTCACGGGCTTCGGCCCCGACCTCGACCTGCATCGACTGGGCTACGAGGTGTTGGCGTTCATCACCCTCGAGATCTCCCAGGGCGCACTCGAGACCGTCGTCGCGCACCTGACCACGATCCCCGAGGTGCTCGAGGTCCACACCACGACCGGCGGTGGCGATCTGCTGTGCCGCGTCGTCGCGCCGACCAACGCCGACCTCCAGTCGCTCATCGGCCGCATGCTCGCCACGGGTGGCATCGAACGGACCACGACGCAGGTCGCCCTCACCGAGCAGCTCCGCTTCCGCGTGCTCCCGCTGGTCGACCAGGTCATCGACGAGTGACCGTCCTCGCCCACCAGGGTGGATGGGACGAGATCCTGTTCGTGCTCGCACCGCTCGTGCTCTTCGCCGTGCTCCTCGTGGTCGCCCGCCGACGCGTCGATCGGATGGAAGCCGACGAAGAACAGCGGCCCAAGGGTCCGTGAGCCGCCTCGATGGCATCGACGCCCTGACCCTCGACGTCGGCGGCGTCTTCACGGTGCCGAGCCACCAGCGCCTCGCCGATGCGTTCGCCGCGGCCGGACTCGAGGTCGATCGCGAGTCGTTCTGGGACGGCCACTACCGAGCAATGCACGCCGTCGACCGCGCCCGCTCGGCGCCGGAGACCTTCGGCGAGTACGTCCCGGCCTTCTGCCACCACGTGGGACTCGCCGACGGACAGCATCGCGACGGCGTCGAGGCGATCCAGTCGCTGTTCGGACCGTCGGGTCTGTGGTGCGAACCGATCGTCGACTCGGTGGAGTCGATCCGAGCCCTCCACGACGCCGGCATCGCCATGGCCGTGGTCAGCAACGCCGACGGCACCGTCGACTCGATCCTCGCCGACGCCGGCGTGTGCCAGGCCGGCGACGGCCCGCTCGTCCCCGTGGCCGTCATCGTCGACTCGGGTGCGATCGGGGTCGCCAAGCCGGACCCGGCCATCTTCACGCCGGCACTCGAGGCCCTCGGGACCGAGGCGGGTCGCACGCTCCACGTCGGCGACAGCGTCCACTACGACGTGCTCGGCGCGCAGGCCGCGGGCCTCCGGTCGGTCCACTTCGACCCCCGCCGGCTCTGCGAGGACGACGGTCACGACCACATCGCCTCACTGCGCGACCTGCTCGACTGACCACGCCCCAACGACCCACGCCCCCCCCGGTTCGGTACGTACCGATCGGCACGTACCGCGTCGAAAAGCGCCTGCAACGTACCGATCGGCACGTTACGTGCATGTCTGGATCTGAGGGGTCGGTGTCGTTGCCGACATCGTGGGAACGGGTGATGATGGCGACATGCGGCCCCGCCCCATCCTCTTCACGGCCTTCGACGGCATCCAGAGCCTCGACGTCAACGGCCCGCTCGAGGTGTTCGCTGCCGCAGACGACACCGTCGGCGGGGGCGCCTACGACATCACGGTCCTGAGCCTCGACGGCAACGACGTCCGAGCAGGAAGTGGCCTGCGAATCGGGGTCGACGGGACCATGACCGATGCGCCGGCCGAGATCGACACGGTCGTCGTACCCGGCGGCGACGGCACCGTGCAGGCGGTCGGCAACCCGGCCTTCGTGGCTGCCGTCGACGTCCTGGCCGGACGCTCGCGGCGCGTGGTCTCGGTCTGTTCCGGTGCGTTCGTCCTCGCCGCCGCCGGTCTCCTCGACGGCCGCAAGGCCACCACCCACTGGTCCGTCGCCGACCTGCTCGCCGACATGCATCCCGACGTCGACGTCGACCCCGACCCGATCTTCGTCCGCGACGGAAACGTCTCGACCTCCGCCGGCGTCACCACCGGCATGGACCTCGCCTTGGCCCTGGTCGAAGAGGACCTCGGTGCCGACGTCGCGCTCGCCGTCGCCCAACGTCTCGTGCTGTTCCTGCGTCGACCCGGATCGCAGTCGCAGTTCAGTGCGCACCGAGCGGCACAGATCGCCGACCTCGAACGAATCCGCGAGCTGCAGACGTGGATCGAGGACAACGCCGCCAGCGACCTCTCGGTGGCCCGACTCGCCGAGCGGGTCGGCTACAGCGAGCGTCACCTCACCCGACTCTTCCTCGACGAGGTCGGCGAGACACCCGCCCGCTACGTCCAGCGCATCCGCGTCGACGTGGCCCGTCGCCGCCTCGAGGAGTCCGGCGACGGCATCGACGCCATCGCCACGGCCGCGGGGTTCGGATCGACCGAGACCCTCCGACGCGCCTTCCTCCGTGAGGTGGGCGTCGCCCCGGCGCAGTACCGGGCGCGCTTCACCGCACTCCCCTGACCCCACGCCTTCCACCACAGGAGTTCCTCATGGATGTCGCCATCGTCCTCTACCCCCGCTTCACTGCCCTCGACGCCATCGGCCCGTACGAGGTGCTGCGCAACCTGCCCGGCACCACCGTCACCCTCGTGGCCGAGTCGCCGGGCGAAGTCCGCAACGACGTCGGCGGTCTCGGCCTCGTCGCCGATGCCGCACTCCACGAACTGCCCTCGCCCGATGTCGTCGTCGTCCCGGGCGGTCCCGGCCAAGCCGACCAGATGGCACCGGGCGTGCTCCACGAGTGGCTGCGCGCCGCACACGCGACATCGACGTTCACGACCTCGGTGTGCACCGGTTCCCTGATCCTCGCCTCCGCCGGCATCCTCGACGGCCTCGCCGCGACCTGCCACTGGCTGTACCTCGATCAGCTCCGCGACTTCGGGGTGACGCCGACGTCGGAGCGGGTCGTCGAGCAGGGCCGCATCGTGACCGCCGCCGGGGTCTCGTCGGGAATCGACATGGCGCTCCGCCTCGCGGCCCACATCGCCGGAGACGAGATCGCCCAGGCGATCCAACTCGGGATCGAGTACGACCCGCAACCGCCCTTCGACGCCGGATCGCCCGACAAGGCACCGGCCGACATCGTCGACTTCCTCCGGAGCAACGCCCGTGCCGTCATGGGCTGACGACGCCGCTCAGCGGGAGGACTAGTCCGCACGCACACACCAAATGGCCCGTCCAGGTCATTCCCAATCTCCCCGAATCAGGACATTCTCGATCTGTCCGTCACCACAGTTGGGGAGCATCTACATGCCGCGTGTCTCGGTTCGTTCCAATCCTCGTTGCGGGGGCCGTGTTCACGGCTGCCGCTGCGCCGGCCTCGGCGGAGACGCCGGGCGTCGGATCGACGGTCGGCAGCCTGTCCGTCGTCGACCTCGACGTCGGCGATCTGCTGGCACTCGACGTGCTGCAGGACTTCGCCGGCGCAAACACCGACACCGACGTGTCCGAGGCCGCCGCCGCCGCAGCGCTCGATGCGCTGACCGTCGCAGCCCCCGCCCTCGGCGTCGAGGACAGCATCGGGCTGCTCGACGTCCGGAGCACCGGCGACGAGGACACCGCCTCGAGCGGTGACGTCCCCGTCTCGAACCCCGTACTCGGCGGAGCGCTCCTCCCGGCTGCGCTCTCGGCACTGCTCGACGCTGACGGCGCCGTCGCCGGTATCACCGCCGGCGTGGCCGACCTCGACGTGCTCGGCGGCATCGCCGGCCTCGACAACACCCAGCTCGGCATGGACGCCAGCGCACTCACGCAGCAGGCCGACGGCAGCCGTCGCCTCGTGATCGACAACCTCGCCATCCTCGAACTCGGTGATCTGCTCGCCGGCCTCGGCATCCCGCTCGACGCGCTGTCGCCCGACACGCTCCTCGGCCTCGTCGGGACGCTCGGGCTCCTCGATCAGCTCGCCCCGCTCCTGGACGCCCTCGACCTCCCGGTCGACCTGCTCGACCTCGAAAGCCTCACGGTCGAGGGCCTCACCGATGTCGTCGACGGCCTGCTGGCGGTCGACGACGGAGCAGTGTGCGTCGAGCTCCCCCTGCCGATCGGCAACCCGCTCTGCGACGTGCTCGACGGACTTCCCGTCGACACCGATCTTCTGCTCGACCTGCTGACCCCGGTGCTCGACACCGTGCTCGGGCTGCTCGACGGCACGGCGCTCCTGGAGCTCCAGGCGCTCGACGTCGGGATGGTCACCAAGGCCACCGACTCGCTCGACTCGTCGCTCGCCGACGTGACGGCGACGCTCGGCGGGATCTCGGTCCTCGGCCTCCCGCTTCCCGAGGTCGACGTGCTCGCCGCCGTCGAACAGGTCACCAGCGCCGTCGACGGCCTCCTGGCGCAGATCGATCCCGCCCTCGGCGGCCTCGACCTCATCGACCTCGGCATCCTCGAGGAGACCAGCGGCGTGAGCGAGGCCGGCGAAGCGATCGTGTCCGAAGCGACGTTCACCGGGCTGCGACTCGACGTCACCGGCCTCACCGACGAGGCACTCGGCGGCGTTCTCGCCGGACTCCCGCTGCCCATCGACTCGGTCGGCGGGATCCTCGGCGGCGACAGCTTGCTGGCCCCGGTCACCGAATTGCTCGGCGACACCGGCGGCCTGTCGGCTCTCAGCGACGGCCTGTCGCTGAAGGTCGCCTCGCTCGGCCAGACCTCGACCTTCACCGAGGTCCTGTCGAACACCGCCACGCCCGCCACCCCGGCGGCGCCTGACCTGCCCCGGACGGGTAGCAACGACGCCCTGATGATGGTCTTCGCAGCGATCGCTGCCGGTGGCGCCCTCGGCATCCGCCGGATGGTCCGCACCGAAGACTGACCGCCAGCTCGCCTGCACCGACGAGGGTCCGGCCGCGAGGCCGGGCCCTCTTCGCGTTCAGCCGGCGGCGAAGGCCGGCCGAGCGTCGAGGGACCGAGCGTCGAGGGACCGAGCGTCGAGCGTGCACGGAACGTACCGATCCGTACGTTCCACGACGTTTTCGACGCGGTACGTGCCGATCGGCACGCTGCGTACATCCGCAGGTCTGAGAAATTGGAGGCGGCGGCGGGAATCGAACCCGCGTACAGGGATTTGCAGTCCCTTGCCTAAGCCACTCGGCCACGCCGCCTGGAGCGGGCCACCCTACCTGAGGCGCCCGTCCAGACCGCACCTCTCGGGCCGCCCGTTCCGACGCCGCCGGCGACGGTAGCGTCGACGGGCTGATGGCCCGTTCTTCCCCTGCACCCGGCCCACCGCCGCCGCACTTCCGGCCACCGGGCGTCCCCGCATCGTCCGGTCCCGGCTCGTGGGGCACGCTCCCCGGCAACAGCCCGCTCGGGGTGTCCGCCTCGCCCCCCACACCACCCGAGGGAGGTCTCGGCCCCGGCGCCGCCACGATCATCGCCGTGGTCACATTGCTCATCGGCATCGTGATCGGCTTCTTCGCAGGACGGGCTTCCGAGTCCGACGATCCGGCGGCCATCGCCCCGCCGCTGACCAGCCCGTCGACGTCGGCGACGACGCGTCCTCCGGGTGACACGATCCCCCAGACGCCCTCGGGCGACCCCGGTGCGCCGCCCTCGACGGATCTCGATCCGACCACCATCGGTTCTGCCGGCGACCCCATCCCCTTCGGCCAGGCCTACGTTCTCGGCCTGTACGAGATCGAGGTCATCAGCGTCGAGCGTGACGCCGCCGCGACCCTGGCCGAGTTCAACGGTGCCGCGATCGACCCGCCGTTCGGTCGCCAGCACCTGATCGTCGAAGTGGCGGTGCGGTTCACCGATGCGTCCGGCGTGGGCAACCCTGCCTCGATCCCGCTCTTCGTGTCCGACGGAACCGGGACCTGGAACGACTACGACGCGAGCTGCGGCGCAGTGCCCCGGTCGATCCTGGGCTCTGGGCTGATCGAGCAAGGCGACGAAGCGATCGGGAACGCGTGCTTCACCGTCCCGGTCGACGTGGTCGACAGCCTGATGCTGGGGACCGAAGGGTTCGACGGGCCGGTGTACTTCGCCCTCCCCGACTGACGAGACCCTTCCCCATCAAACGATCGTTTGGTAGCGTCTCGCCCATGACCGACGTCTCCGAACGGCCCCCCTCCGAGAAGACCATCGACATCCTCGACCCGCGCCTCTACGACGACCCGTGGGAGACCTACCGGTGGCTCCGCGAGAACGCTCCCGTCTACTACGACGCGAAGAACGACCTCTACGTCGTCAGCCGGCACGAGGACGTGAGCGCGATCTCGCGCGACCAGGAGCGCTACTCGGCGGCACAGGGCGTGCGTCCAAACGTGCCCGCCGTGATGTCGATCATCTCGATGGACGACCCCGAGCACACCCGACAGCGGCGCATCATCTCGAAGGGGTTCACGCCTCGCAAGGTCCGCGAACTCAGCGACCACATGCGCGAGGTGTGCAACCAGGTCATCGACGAGATCGCCGACCGCGGTGAGGTCGACTTCGTGGAGGACTTCGCCATCCACCTGCCGCTGATCATCATCGCCGAGCTCATGGGCCTCGACCCCGAGCAGCGACTGAAGCTCTACCGCTGGTCCGACGACATGATGGCGGGCGACGGCCACACCGACCCCGACGATCCCGTGTCGATCAACGCCGGCATCGCGTTCGGCGAATACGTGGCCGAGTGCACCAAGATCATCGAGGACCGGCGCACCGCACCGACCGACGACATCATCAGCATCCTCACCGGCGCGTACGACGCCGGCGACCTCGAATGGGACGAGGCGATGAAGGCCGACGCGCAGGCAGCAGCCGGCCTCTCCGACGACGAACTGTTGATGTTCCTCGTCCTCATCGTCGTCGCCGGCAACGAGACGACTCGCAATGCCATCTCCGGCGGACTGCAGGCGTTCAGTCGCTTCCCCGACCAGAAGCAGAAGCTGCTCGACGACCCCGACCTGATCGACCTCGCGATCGACGAGATCGTGCGCTACGTGGCGCCGGTGCTCTCGTTCCATCGCACGGTCACCGAAGCCCACACGTACAAGGGCGTCGACTTCGTGCCCGGCGACCGCATCCTCATGCTCTACCAGTCGGCCAACCGCGACGAGACGGTGTTCGACGACCCCGACGAGTTCCGCATCGACCGGAACCCCAATCCGCACCTCGGGTTCGGCATCGGCACGCACTACTGCATGGGCGCCAACCTGGCGAAGGCCGAACTACGGGTCGTGTTCGAGGAGCTGTTCAAGCGACTCCCCGACATCCGCGTGGCCGACGACGCGCCGCTCGACCGTGGCGACTCGTCGCTGGTGATCTCGATCGCCCACCTCCCGGCCGTGTTCACGCCCGAGCACGCCATCTGACCCGGTGGCCACGACCACCGATCAACGGACCCGCATCCTCGACGCCGCGCTCGCGCTCATGGGCGAGCAAGGCGCCTCGACCACGAGCATGCGCCAACTCGCCGGCGCCTGCGACATCAACGTCGCCACGCTCTACCACTACTTCCCGTCGAAGTCGGACCTGCTGCGAGCGGTGATCGAGGAGCGCGCCTACGGCGACGAACTGGCGTCGATGGTCGATCCGCCGGTTGGCCGCCGAGGCGCTCCCGCCACCCGGCTGAGCAACCTGCTCACGTTCATCGCCACCGAGGCGCTGGCCACCGACGCCGTCTGGCGGCTCTTCCTCGGCGAGGCCGTCCACTCCGACGACGACGCCATGGCCATGGCCCGCCAGCTCAGCAGCGAGCTCGAGATCGCGCTCGAACGGTGGATCCCCGACCTCATCCCCGAGTTCGACGGCAACGTCGCCGCACTCGCTCGACTCCTGCGTGGCCAGTTGTTCTCCATGATGATCGAGGTCCTGGTCTCGCCCGACCTCGACCGCGACGTGCTCGTCCAGCAGCGTGCGACCGAGCTCGCCGGCCTCGTCCTCCCCTGACTCCCCGAACTCGACGCTCTCAGCGTCGGCCCCCGACGCCCAGAGCGTCGAGAACGGGTGGTGGGGCGGTTACGATCTCCGGCCATGAAGATCGCCGTCGTCTACGCCAGCAAGACCGGGAACACCCGTCGAGCCGCCGAGCTCATCGGCACCGACTTCGAGGACCGGGGCCACGACGTGTCGGTCCAGTCGGTCGACGACCTCCATTACAAGGAGCTCGCCGACGCCGACCTCGTCGTCCTCGGTACCTGGGTCGCCGGGCATTTCGTCATCGGCCAGAAGCCGGGTGACGCCCGCCGCCTCGCCAACGTCCCCAAGCTCACGGGCAAGCAGGTCGCCATCTTCATGACCTACGCCATCAACCCCGGCCCTGCCCTCGCCAAGTTCGAGAAGCAGCTGACCGCGGTCGGCGCCGACGTCGTCGCCGGCTACGCGTGGAAGCGCTCGTCGCTCCCGGCGGGCATCGACGGGTTCGTCGACGGCGTGCTCGGCGCCGTCAAGTCGTCCGCCGACGCCTGATCTCCGGGTGGCCGACGACGCACCACGCCCGGCCTGGTTCGAACGGGCGGTCGCGGCCGAGCCCGAGGTCAACCGGGTCGACTGCAACGGCTGCGAGATCAACTACCTGACCTGGGGCCCGCCCGGCGCGCCCGGTCTGGTGTTCATCCACGGGGGCGCGGCACACGCGCACTGGTGGAGCTTCCTCGTGCCCCTGTTGGCCGACCACTACCGCGTCGCGGCCATGGACCTGTCGGGGCACGGCGACTCCGGCCGTCGGGACGAGTACCTGCTCCACGACTGGGCCGACGAGGTCCTCGCCGTCGCCGGCGACGCCGACATGGGCGACCGACCGGTCGTCATCGGGCACTCGATGGGCGGCTTCGTCAGCATCGGGACCGCTGCCCGCCACGGCGACCGACTCCGCGGCATCGTCATACTCGACTCGCCGGTGAGCGCACCCGACCCGGAGTTGGAGGCGGCACGACGCGGCAACATCTTCGGTCCACTGCGCGTCTACCCCGACGTGGAGACCGCGCTCAGCCGGTTCCGGACGGTCCCGGAGCAGAAGCACTACCTGCCGTACGTGATGGACCACGTAGGACGACACTCGCTCCGCGAGGTCGACGGCGGATACTCGTGGAAGTACGACCCGGACATCTTCGTGCCCGCCCGATCGGAGCCCCGGGTCCTCCTCCCCCAGGTCAGCTGTCGTGTCGCGCTCTTCCGTGCGGAGCACGGCCTCGTCACGCCGGAGATCGGCGACTACATGTACGACCTGCTCGGACGCATCGCCCCGGTGGTCGAGATCCCCGAAGCCGGCCACCACCTCATGCTCGACCAGCCGCTCCTGCTGCTGACGGCGCTCCGCACGCTCCTCGCCGACTGGGAGCACTCGTCGCCCATCACCACGTGGGGCAGCGGGTGACGGCGGCCCATCCGCTCACCGGAGTCGTCACGTCGGCGTCATGATCCCCGTCCCGGAACGGATGTACACCCGTCACGACCTCTTCGACGGGTGGGAGCCCGAGATCGTGGGGTCGTGGGCCGACACGCTCGACGGTGCCACGTATCTCGAAGCGACGCTCCACGGCCTCCGAGCGCCGGATTCGGCCGAGGTCGCCACCGGGCGATCGCTGCACGACACCGCCATGACGCGGTTCCTGCACGACCGGCTGTGGGCGCAGGGCTGCCGCCCGACGGCCCTGATGGGCGGTCACGCTGCCGAACGTGGTTCGCCGACCTACCGAGCCGCGGCCGACATCGCCGCCGGGCTCTCTCGGCGGGGTCTGACCGTCCTCACCGGCGGTGGTCCCGGCGCCATGGAGGCCGGCCACCTGGGAGCCCGACTCGCGTTGTCGACCGTCGACATCGGCGAGGCCATCGACGACATCAGTGCCGACGTCGACGCCCGCACCTTCCCCCTCGGCGTGAACGAGCTCGTGGTCGGCGGCGGGTTCGAACCCGAGGCCCTGGCGCAGCTGCATCGATGGCAGATCCCGGCGTTCCGACTGGCCGACCAGACGGCAGCCGTCGCCAACGACACGGTCGGGATCCCCACGTGGCACTACGGCCACGAGCCGCCCACACCGCTGGCCACCCACCACGCCAAGTACTTCGAGAACTCGATCCGCGAGGACGGACTGCTGGCGCTGGCGGTCAACGGCATCGTGTTCCTCCCGGGGAGCGCCGGGACGTTGCAGGAGATCTTCCAGGACGCAGCCCAGAACCACTACCGGTCGGTGCGACGCACGTTCTCGCCGATGGTGTTCCTCGACCTCGACGGACACTGGAGCCGGACGTTCCCGATCCGCCCGGTGCTCGAGGCGCTGTTCCGCGAGGAGGACCGGGCAATGGTCTGCTGGACCGCCGACCTCGACGAGGCCGTCGAGTTCGTCGACCGGTTCGTGATCCCCGACGCCTGACCCCGCTGGCTAGGTTCCGCACGTCCCACCCGACACGAGGAGCACCCAGATGTCACAGAAGGTCAAGGCCGTCGTCGCCCGAGCACAGGGCGAACCGGTCAGCGTCGAGACGATCATCGTCCCCGATCCCGGACCCGGGGAAGCCGTCGTCGCGATCCAGGCCTGCGGCGTCTGCCACACCGACCTCCACTACCGGGAGGGCGGCATCAACGACGAGTTCCCGTTCCTGCTCGGACACGAGGCCGCCGGGGTCGTCGAGACGGTCGGCGACGGCGTCACCAACGTCGCTCCGGGCGACTTCGTGGTCCTGAACTGGCGGGCCGTCTGCGGCGAGTGCCGGGCGTGCGCCAAGGGCAAGCCCCATCTGTGCTTCGACACCCACAACGCCACCCAGAAGATGACGTTGGAGGACGGCACCGAGCTCTCGCCGGCGCTGGGAATCGGCGCGTTCGCCGAGAAGACCCTCGTCGCCGGAGGCCAGTGCACCAAGGTCAACCCTGCGGCCGACCCCGCTGCCGCCGGCCTCCTGGGCTGCGGCGTGATGGCCGGCTACGGAGCAGCAGCGCACACCGGCGAGATCGCCGAGGGCGAGACCATCGCCGTGTTCGGTTGCGGTGGCGTCGGCATGGCGGCCCTGGCCGCGGCCAAGCTCCGCAACGCCCGCACGATCATCGCCGTCGACCTCGATCCCAAGAAGTTGGAGCTGGCGAAGGAGTTCGGCGCCACCCACACCGTCGACGCTTCAGCCACCGACCCCGTCGAGGCGATCCGCGACCTCACCGACGGCTTCGGCGTCGACGTCTGTGTCGAGGCCGTCGGCAACCCGGCGGTGCTCGAGCAGGCGTTCTACGCCCGAGACCTCGCCGGACGGGTCGTGCAGGTCGGCGTGCCCACACCCGACATGAAGATGCCCGACATCCCGATGATCGAGTTCTTCGGTCGGGGCGGGGCACTGAAGCCGTCCTGGTACGGCGACTGTCTGCCGTCCCGCGACTTCCCGGCCCTCGTCGAGTTGTACCTCCAGGGCCGGTTCGCCCTCGACAAGTTCGTGTCCGAGCGCATCGCGCTCGACGAGGTCGAGGCTGCGTTCCACAAGATGGAACGGGGCGAGGTCCTGCGCAGCGTGGTGGTCCTGTGAGCGGCGCTCGCGTCGAACACGTCGTCACGTCGGGGATCTTCTCGATCGACAGCGACGACTTCGAGGTCGACAACAACATCTGGCTCGTCGGCGACGACCACGAGGTCATCGTCGTCGACGCCGCCCACGAGGCAGCGCCCATCGTCGAGGCGGTCGGCGATCGCTCGGTCACCGCCATCGTGTGCACCCACGGGCACAACGACCACATCAACGCCGCCGTCGACCTGGCCGGTGCCACGGGAGCGCCGATCCTCATCCACCAGGCCGACGCCATGCTGTGGGACGACGTGTACCCCGATCGTGCACCGGACGGCACGCTGGCCGAGGGCGACACGATCACCGTGGCCGGCCTCGACCTCACGGTGCTCCACACCCCAGGACACTCCCCCGGTGGCATCTGCCTGCACGAGCCGGTCAACGGGTGGGTCTTCGGCGGCGACACCCTCTTCCGCGGCGGGCCCGGGGCGACCGGCCGGTCGTTCTCGAGCTTCGACACGATCATCGAGTCGATCCGGACCAAGTTGCTGACACTGCCGGCCGAGACGGTCGTCCACACCGGCCACGGCGACACCACGACCATCGGCGACGAGGCTCCGGCACTCGACGACTGGATCGCTCGCGGACACTGAATCCGACCGGACGCGAAACCGGGGCCCGTGTGGGCCCCGGTTTCGTTCCTTCTGGAGCGGGCGACCGGGTTCGAACCGGCGACCTCAACCTTGGCAAGGTTGCGCTCTAGCCAGCTGAGCTACGCCCGCAGGAGTCGGTCAATGTAGCGCGCGATCCCGACCGTACGGAATCGGGTCACGACGGGTCGGGACGGAGGTCGACCCGCAGATGGAGGATCCCGTCCTCGATCGATCCCTCGGCGTCGCCGATGATGGCGTAGTCGCGGAAGTCGGTCTGGGCCTGCTCGATGAACCGGGCGCGCTCCTCGCCCGCCACCGGCGGGAGGTTGCGCTTCTTCACCGCCAGCGACCGTTCCTTGAATCGCTGGATCATCGCGTCGACGTCGAAGGGGTCAGCCATGGCCAGAAACTAGAACACCGTGGTCGGGTCGTCGCCACCGGCCCGTTTCGAGCCGGGCTCGACCGTCACCGGCGGATCGTCCACCCCCGGCCGGGTCGAGGCCCAGAACCGGTAGGTCCACAACCCGATCAGCAGGGCGATCCCGACCAGTCCGGCCACGATCACCCACAACGTCGTCGACTCGCTCACACCACCATCATCCGTCGCCGAGGCCTTCGGCGTCGATGTCGTCGTCGTCGACTCGGCGCCGTCGGTCCCGTCGCCCGCCACCAGCAGGTTGCGTCCGGTCGTCGTCGTGGTGTCCGGCACGGCCGAGGTCGCCGTCGTCGGAGCCGCCGTGACCGCCGACGTGGTCTGGACCGACCGAGTCGTGGTCGGCGTGAACGTCGTCGTCGGCACGAACACGGTCGTGCTGGTGGTCGTCGACGTCGTCGAGTCCACCGTGATGGTCACCACCGGCTCGCTCGTCGACGTCGTGGCCGCGCTCGAGCTCGGCGACGAACCGGGCGGCCCACCGGACGATGCCGCTGCGCCAGCGCCCCCACCGACGAGGAACAGCAGCCCCAGCATCGTGGCCAGCAGCGTGAGCGCGATGCGGAGACGGAGCCTCGCGCTGGTGTGGACCGGGGACATGAAGCGACGATCGTACCGGTGCCCCGTTGACAGACCCAGACACCACCAGGGCGCTCAACGCTGGTGCAGCGGGCAGCTGTAGGTGGTCCGACCACCGATCGTGCGGCGGTCGAGCGGCGTGCCGTCGCGCGGGCAACTCGCACCGCGTTCCCGCGCCGGTTGGAGGTCGCCGGTGTGGCTCCCGCCACGGGCAGAGAGGTCGGCCACCGTGGCCACGATCGCCGCCGCGAGGTCGTCGACCACGGCGTCCGGCAACTCGCCGGCCGGTCGTGCCGGGTCCAGTCCGGCACGCCAGAGGGTCTCGTCGACCAGGAGGTTCCCCAGTCCGGCCAGACGCCGCTGGTCGAGCAGACGGCTCTTGAGTGCCGCACGGGAGCTGTCGAGCGCCCGTCGGAGTTCGTCACCCGACACCGTCGCGGCATCGGGCCCGAGTCGGGAGCGGTCCGGGTCGAGTTCGAGTCCGCCGAGCCGGCGCGGGTCGCGGACGCGGAGGCTGCCTCGGTCGAAGTCGATCACCGTGCGGTCCCATGCCGGTTCGTCTCGTTGGCCGCCGTACTCGAGACGTTCGATGTCGGCCGAGCCGTCGACCAGGAGCCGCCCGGTCATCCCGAAGCGGAGCCCGATGGTCGGGCCGTCGGTCTCGAGCAACAGCAGCTTGCCGATCCGGTCCGTCGCCGTGATCCGTACACCGACCAGCGCCGAGCGAACGGCTTCGGGGTCCTCGCCCCGCAGTCCCAGCGGATCGAGCGTGGGCACCGCGACGATCTGTCGGCCGACGGCCAGGTCGGCCTGGCGTCGATAGGTCTCGATCTCGATGATCTCGGGCACGAGCGGGCGGAGCGTGCCGCGATCAGCCGATGGCGCGGACGAGGTCGCCGATCACGTCGTCGACGTGTTCGAGCCCCACCGAGATCCGGATCAGCCCGTCGGAGATGCCCATGGCCTCGCGCTCCTGCGGGGCGAGCGTCGCGGCCGACATCGATGCCGCGTGGGTGACCAGCGTCTCGGTGCCGCCGAACGACACGGCCGGGATCGCCAACTCGAGCTTCTCGACCATGGCCACGCCGGCGTCGTAGCCACCGGCGAGGTCGGCGACCACGACGGCGCCGCCATTTCGCATCTGCCGCATCGCCAGTTCGTGGCCGTCGTTGCTCGGCAGGCCCGGGTACCGCACGGTGGTGACGCCGTCGAGCGCCTCGAGCCGCTCGGCCAGCGCCTGGGCGGTCTCGGTCTGCTGACGCATCCACGCGTGCAACGTCCGGATGCCCCGGAGGCCGAGGAAGGCGTCGAAAGGCGATGCGACCGCACCGTGCATGACGTGATGTCCCCAGATCACGTCGATCAGCTCACGCTCGCCGGTGACGGCCCCGAGGAGCGCGTCGTTGTGACCCGCGATGCCCTTGGTGGCGGAGTGGACGACGAAGTCGATGCCGAAGTCGTGCGGGTTCTGGACCGCCGGCGTCGCCATGGTCGAGTCGACGGCGGTGAAGGGACCCTTGATGGCGCCGATGGCCTCGAGGTCGACGATCGACATCATCGGATTGGCCGGCGTCTCGACCCACACCAGCTGTGTCGGCTTCGCCGCGACCGCTGCGGCGACCGCGTCGGCGTCGAAGGCGTCGACGAACTCGACGTCGATCCCGAACCGGGGACACATGCGCGAGAGGAGTTGGGTCGTGACCGAGAACATCGACGCCTGCGCGACGACGCGATCCCCGTTCGAGCACATGCCGAGGATCACCGACGCCGCTGCGCCCATGCCCGAACCGAACGCGATGCCCGCCTCGGCACCCTCGAGGTCGGCGACGGCGTCGGCGAACGCCTGCGCGGTCGGCGTGCCGTTGCGGGCGTAGAACTCGGTCGACAGCGACTGCGAGGCCATGGATGCGCTGGCGTCGAGGTCGCGCAGTTCGTACGCCGACGAGGGCCAGATCGGCGTGGCGATCGAGCCGTGGTTGGCGCCCCGGCCGGCCCGGATCGCCCGGGTCTCCGCTCGGAGGACGGATTCGTCAGACATTGCTCTCCTTCGCCTGCACCGACGCGTGCGGGTCGTCCAGGAACGGCGCCAGCATGGCACCGACCGCCTCGTTCTCGATCAGGAAGGCGTCGTGCCCGTGCGGGCTGTCGAGCTCTCGATACTGCGCCGCGACGCCCGCCGCAGCCGCCCGTTCGGCGATCTGGCGGCTCTGCGGGGCGGGATAGAGGATGTCGCTCGACACGCCGATCGTCAGCAGCGGTGAGCGCAGGCGAGCCATCGCTGCGTCCGGTCCGCCGCGGTTGCGGCCGATGTCGTGGAGGTCCATGGCCTTGGTCAACACCAGGTAGCTGTTGGCGTCGAAACGTCGAACGAGCTTGTCGCCGTGGTATTCGAGGTAGCGCTCGACCTGGAACCGCTGCCAGAGCTGGAAACCGTCGAGCGACTCGACCAGCTCCCGGCCGAAGCGATCGGTGAAGACGCTGTCGCTCCGGAACGTGATCTGGCTCACCATGCGGGCGACCGAGAGTCCTTCGTGCGGACCCTCACCGGGGGCGGCGTCGTAGTAGTCGCCGTCTCGCCACTGTGGGTCCATGCGGATGACTCGTCGCCCGACCGACCACCAGCCGATCTGCTGGGCCGACGCCGCCTCGCAGCTGGCGATGACGACCACGGATCCGACGCGCTCGGGGTACATGATCCCCCACTCCAGCGCCTGCATCCCGCCCATCGACCCGCCGATGACACTGTGCCAGCGGGCGATCCCCAGCGCGTCGGCCACCGACGCCTGACTGCGGACCATGTCGCGGATCGACACCACGGGGAAGCGGGCGCCGTACGGACGGCCGTCATCGGGGTGTGCCGACGCCGGCCCCGTCGATCCCTGACAACCACCGATCACGTTGGGGCAGACCACGAAGTACCGGTCGGTGTCGATCGACTTGCCCGGTCCGATCGCGCCGTTCCACCAACCGGGCGAGAGATGGGCGCCGGTGGGCGGGCCGTAGGCATGGCTGTCGCCGGTGAGGGCGTGGCACACGAGGATCGCGTTGGAGGCGTCGTCGTTCAGGGTCCCGTACGTCTCGTAGGCCACCACGACGTCCTCGAGCACGGCGCCACCCTCGAGCGCGAACGGTCTGCCGCCTGCGACGTCGACGAACTGCCGGTTCCCGGGATCATCGCCGACCCGCCATGCACCCGACGCCGGGAGCGCGCTCGGATGGGCGCGCCGACCCAGTTCGGCCAGGGGGCGACCGTTGTCCGGCGTGCCGGAGGTCGGCCCACCACGCGCGCCGGTGCGCAGTTCGTGTTCCTCGCCCGTCGACATGTGTCCACCTCCTCCGGAGGGGCGGACACCCGGATGCCGGGGAGACCCCGGACGCTTGGTTGCCCCGGAGGGCCACATCCCCATCCCGGAGGAGGGAGGCACCTTGGGTGTCCGATCCCAGGTTGCCGGACCCGATCGCTCGGGCCGCTCTTGATGCTGTTTCGTACTCGGCGGTGCATCCTACGCGAGCGATTCGACGGCCACGCAGTTCTTCTCGGACCAACGGTTGATGACGGGCTCCCAGCGGATTGTGAGGAAACTCCCAGGTCGACCGGGTTGACTGACCGCATGGGTGACGCACGGGTGCTGGTGGTCGACGACGAGGTCTACATCCGCGACCTGGTCTCGAGCGCCTTGCGCATCGCCGGTCTCGAGCCGCTGACGGCGGCGAACGGCGACGACGCGCTCCGCATCGCCGTGAAGGAGGAGCCCGATCTCCTGGTGCTCGACGTCGGCCTGCCGGGGATGGACGGGTTCGAGGTCTGCCGGAGTCTCCGTGAGTCCGGGAGCCAGGTCCCGGTGGTGTTCCTCACCGCCCGCGACGCCAAGGAGGACATGCTCCAGGGGTTCACCAAGGGCGGCGACGACTACATCACCAAGCCGTTCAGCATCGACGAACTCGTGGCTCGGGTGCGTGCGGTCCTGCGGCGGACACAGAGTCAGGCGCCGACGACCTCGACGCTGACCTGCGCCGACCTCACCCTCGACGAGAGCACCATGCGCGTCGCACGCGCCGGCGAGACCGTGAGCCTGTCGCCCACCGAGTTCAAGCTCCTGCGTTTCCTCCTCGCCCACCGCGAGCAGGTGGTGTCGAAGGCGCAGATCCTCGACCACGTGTGGGAGTACGACTTCGACGGCAACGCCAGCGTCGTCGAGAACTACATCTCGTACCTCCGCAAGAAGATCGACGATCGCGACCCCAAGCTGATCCACACCGTGCGCGGCTTCGGCTACGTCCTGCGCACCGAGCCGTGACGAGCCGTCGATGATCCGTCGCCGCCTCGTCATCGGGGTGACGTGCACTGTCGCCGTCGCGATCCTCCTCGGGTCGTGGCTCATGGTCACGTCGCTCCAGTCGCGTCTCGTCGCCAACGTCGACGACAGCTTCACCAATGGCGCGGTGAACCTCGACCTGCGCGACCAACTGCTCGACCGAGGACCCGCGATCGATCGGCTCGACCGACGCCGGACCGCGCTGGTCCGCTACGACGCGGACGGCGACGTCGTCGCCTCCGTGCCCTCGGGCTCGGTCGACGACCCGGACCCCCTGCCCGACGGGCCGGCCGAACCCACCCGAGCGATCTTCACCATCGCCTCGTCCGGCGACGGCCCCCGGTACCGCGCCGTCACGATCCCGAACCGGGACGGGGGCCAGACCCTGGTCGGGGTGTCGCTGGCCGAGGTCGACGAGACCGTCGCCGAGGCACGTCGCATCCAGCTCCTCGTCGGGTTGGCGGCCATCGGCGTCGTCGGCGTGCTGTGCCTGCTCCAGATCCGGCGGGCGTTCTCCCCCATCGACGGGATGATCGCATCCGCCGGGCGCATCGCCGACGGCGACCTCACCGAGCGCACCACCGTCGACGAACCCGATTCCGAGGTCGGCCGGCTCGCCACCGCCCTGAACCGCATGCTCGACCGCATCGAGTCGGCCGTCGACGAGAAGACCCAGTCCGAGGAGCGGATGCGCCGCTTCGTCGCCGACGCATCACACGACCTCCGGACCCCCCTCACCTCGGTGCGCGGCTACGCCGACCTGTACCGCCAGGGCGCCACCGATCCCGAGTCGGTCGCCCGGGGCATGGACCGCATCGAGGCCGAGGCCACCCGGATGAGCCGCCTGGTCGACGACCTCATGGTCCTCGCCCGCCTCGACCAGCGCCCGGCGCGAGCCGAGACCCCGGTCGACATCGGGCGCGTGGTCGGCGAAGCGGTCGACGCAGCGCGCGTCGTCGACACCGACCGCACCTACGACCTCGACCTCCCCACCGAGTCCACGGCGGTCGTCGCCGGCGATGCCGACCAACTGCGACAGGTCCTCGACAACCTGCTCGCCAACGGTCGCCGGCACACACCGGAGGGCACCACGATCGCCACCGCCGTCCGGTCGACCGACGACGCCGTCGTCGTCGACGTCGTCGACGACGGACCCGGATTCCGACCCGAGGACCGAACGCGGGCCTTCGACCGGTTCTGGCGCGCCACCCGCTCCGACGAGAACCCGCTCGACGGCTCGGGGCTCGGCCTCTCGATCGTGCACTCGATCGTCGAGGCCCACGGCGGCTCCGTCACCCTCGACGACTCCCCCGCCGGCGGCGCCCACTTCTCCCTGCGATTCCCCACGCACCAGCCACCGTCCCCCGACACACCTCCAGGAGCACCGACGACATGAGCGCACCCGAATCCACCGCACGATCCAAGAAACCCCTCATCGCAGTCATCGTCGTCGCCGCCCTGATCGTGGGCGTCGGCGGCTGGTACTTCTTCCTCCGTGACGACGCGCCCGACGCGTTCGACATCGACACCGCGAGCGGTTCGGTGTCGGAGACCACCGACGGCACCGGCGCTGGTACCGAACCCGATGCCGCCGACGACGGGGTGGAAGGCACCTGGGTCGTCGATGCGACCGGCGGGGAGAACGGAACCTCCGCCGGCTTCCGGGTCGACGAGGAACTCGCCAGCATCGGCTCGACGACCGCCGTCGGACGCACGGAGCAGGTCGAGGGATCGCTCACCATCGAGGGCACCACCGTCACCGCTGTCGAGGTGACCGTCGACATGGACTCGCTCGAGACCGACGACTCACGGCGTGACGGACGCATGCGATCGGCGCTCGTCACCGACGAGTTCCCGACGTCGACGTTCGTCCTCACCCAGCCGATCGAACTGGGCACGCTGCCGGACGAAGGCGAGACCATCTCGGTCACTGCGACCGGCGATCTCACCATCAAGGACGTCACCCGCAGCGTCGACGTCGCCCTCGACGCCCGACTCGTGGACGGCATCCTCGTCGTCGTCGGTTCTGCGCCGGTCGTGTTCGAGGACTACGGCGTCGACAAGCCATCGTCGGCGATCGTCGTGTCCCTCGCCGACGAGGGAACGATGGAGTTCCAACTGTTCTTCACTCGAACCTGAGGCGCTGACACTGCACCGCGCGACACCGACGAGCCCCGCTCCCCAGGACCTCGGATCTCCGTGGTGACCTCCAGTTGTAGGTTGCGACCATGACCACGGCGCAGCCCGACGAACGCTTCACGACCCCGGACGGGATCGAGTTCGTCCGCACGCCCGACGAACGATTCCAGGGATGCGACGACTTCCCCTACGAACCGCAGTACGTCGACGTCGACGGCCTCCGGATGGCGTACGTCGACGTGGGTGAACGCGACGCACCGACGCTGCTGCTCCTGCACGGCGAGCCGACCTGCAGCTACCTGTATCGACGGATGATCCCCCTGCTCGTCGACGCCGGCTACCGCTGCGTGGCGCCGGACCTGATCGGCTTCGGCCGGTCGGACAAGCCCACGAGTCAGGACGCCTATTCGTACGCCCGCCACGTCGGCTGGGTCGAGTCGTTCGTCCAGGCCGTGGGCCTGGACGACACCGTGCTGTTCGCACAGGACTGGGGCGGACTGATCGGGCTGCGGGTCGTGGCCGGGTCGCCGGACCGGTTCCGGGCGGTGTGCGTGGGGAACACCGGCCTACCCGTCGGGGAGCCGATCGGCGACGGGTTCTCGATGTGGTTGGGGATGTCGCAGGACTTCGACTTCACACAGACCGGCCAGCTGATGGCTCAGGCCGCGCAGGCGCGCGAGCTCACGGAGTCCGAGCTGGCGGCGTACGACGCACCGTTCCCGACGCCCGCCCACACCGCCGGCGCCATCGTCTTCCCGCGGCTCGTGCCGATCACCCCGGAGCACGGCGGTGTCGCCGAGAACAAGGCCGCGTGGGACGTCCTCCGTGCGTGGACCAAGCCGTTCCTGACCCTGTGGTGCCCCGACGACTTCGTCCTCGGCCAACTCCAGCCGACCTTCACCGAGGCGATCCCCGGTGCCGACGGCCAACCCCACCAGACGTTCCAGCCCGGAGGCCACTTCCTCCAGGACGACCGCGGCGAAGACGTCGCCGCCGCACTGATCGACTGGCTGGCGGCGATCTAGCGCTCGCTCACGGCGACCTCAGCCGCCGTAGCGCTCCTCGGTCGACGCGATGCCGGGCAAGCCCACGATCTCGGTGAAGTCGTCGAAGGACACCACACGGTCGAGGTGATCGCGGAGCGACCCCTCGCTCGCCAGGATCTCGAGCGATGTCCGGACCGCCGAGACCATCGAGAACAACGACGTGAGCGGTGAGACCACCAGGCGGAACCCGAGGTCGGTGAGCTCCGTCGGGGTGAGTAGCGGCGTACGGCCGGCCTCGACCATGTTGGCGACGAGGACCGGCGCCGGCACCTCGGCGGCGATGCGCTCCATCTCGGCGATCGTCTCCGGCGCCTCGACGAAGACCGCGTCGACGCCGGTGTCGACGGCAGCCTTCGCTCGCTCGATCGCGGCGTCCAGGTCGAGCGCCGCTCGGGCGTCGGTCCGGGCGCAGACGAGGAGTTCGTCCCGGTGGTCGACGGCGGCACGGAGTTTGTTCAGCCACTCGTCCTGCGGGACGACCTGTTTGCCGGCCATGTGTCCGCAGCGCTTGGGCCAGATCTGGTCCTCGATGAACACGCCGGCGGCGCCGGCCTGCTCCCACAGCTCGACCGTGCGGATCACGTTGAGCGGATTGCCGTATCCGGTGTCGCCGTCGACGACGACGTTCAGGCCGGGATTGGCAGCCGTGACCCGGCGGGCCTGGTCGGCCATCTCGGTCTGGGTGAGGAAGCCGTAGTCGGGCAGGCCGAGCTGGGTACCGGAGACGCAGTAGCCCGACAGGAACACGGTCGAGAACCCGACATCACCGGCGAGCCGCGACGAGAGCGCGTCCCATGCGCCGGGCATGAGGATGGACTCGCCGCCGGCGAGGCGGGCGCGGAGATCGTTCATCGGTGCGTCAACGACCGAGCGTCGCGGCGGCGTGCGCCTTGAGGCGCTTGTAGTCGACCTTGCCGTTCGGGGCACGGCCGATGGTGTCGACGGTGACCACGTCGCGCGGAGCCTTGTACTTCGCCAACAGGCCCTGGACGTGGGCGATGAGTTCGTCGGCGTCCACCGTCCCGGCTGCGGGCTCGACCACGGCGCAGATCGTCTCGCCGAACCGCTCGTGGGGCAGGCCGACGCACACGGCGTCGGTGACCGAGTCGTGCTCCTTGAGCACCTCCTCGACCTCCTCGGGAAAGACCTTCTCGCCGCCGGTGTTGATGCACACCGAACCACGGCCGAGCAGCTGCAGGCTGCCGTCGGCGTTGACCTTCGCGTAGTCGCCGGGGACCGAGTAGCGAACCCCGTCGATGGTGCGGAACGTCGCGGCAGTCTTCTCCGGGTCCTTGTAGTAACCCAGCGGTTGTGGGCCACCGATGGCCACGAACCCGCTCTCGTCCGAGCCCGGTTCGACCGCCCGGCCGTCCTCGGTGAACACCTTGACGCGCTCACCCAACTGGAACTTGGCGGTCTCGCCGGTGTCTTCGGCGGTCGAGACGCTCTGCCCGAGGCCGACCGCTTCCGAGGAGCCGTAGCTGTCGTAGAGGATGACGCCGGGAATCTGCTCGAGGATCCCCTGCTTCACGTCGTGGCTCCACATGACACCGGACGAGACCATCAGGAAGAGGGTCGACAGGTCGTACGCGTCGCGGTTCTCGCGGAGCTCGGCGAGGATCGGGCGACCGAAGGCGTCACCGACGATGATCAGCGACGTCACCTTGTGGCGGTCGACGGTGGCGAGGAGTTCGGCCGGATCGAACGAACGGTTGGGCATGGTGCAGATCGCCGCACCGCCGACGAGGCCGACGAAGGCGGTGAACTGCCCGGTGCCGTGCATCAGCGGGCACGCCGGGAGGAGGACCTGGCCCGGGGCGACGCGCTCGGCGAGCTCTTCGTGGTTGGTCAGCTCGGGGACGCCGAAGCCGGCCTGGCCGCCGCGGCCGAGGCTGGCGAAGAGGTCGTCGTGGGTCCACATCACACCCTTGGGCATGCCGGTGGTCCCGCCGGTGTACATCATCAGGATGTGGTCGGGCTTGCGGCCCCAGGGCGGATCGCATCGCTCGACGTCGCGCTCGAGGATCGGCTCGAACGGAACCGCCCAGTGCGGGATCGGTGCGCCGTCGGCGACGACGTACCAACGCTTGACGCCCGGCAGCCGGTCACGGATCTCCTCGATGACCGGAGCGAAGCTCGAGTGGAAGACCACGGCCTCGGCATCGGCGTTGTCGAAGAGGTAGTGGACCTCGTTGCCCGAGTAGCGGTAGTTCACGTTGAACGGAACGAGCCCGGCCTTGAACGCGGCGAACATCGTCGTCATGTAGGCGGGGTCGTTGTAGAGGTAGATGCCGACCTTCGACTGTTCGGTCAGACCGGCATCGAGCATGTCGGCAGCGAGCGCATCCGCCGTTGCGTCGAACTCGCTCCAGGAACGGATGTCGTCGCCGTGGATCAGCGCCGGCTCGTCAGGAATCGTCTCCGCGACGACCTCGAGCATGTTCCCGTAATGCCAATCCATCAGTTCCCCCATCGGGTGTTTCGAGCGGCCGGTCAGCGTAGTGGGATCCGGCCCAGCCACCAGTTCCGCAGTTCAGAGTCATCGACGCCGTACGCCGCATCGGCGACGGTAGCGAACTCGCCCCAGCACTCGTGTCCCGACGCGAGGTCGCGCCCGAGCGATGCTGCTCGTTCCCACTCGACGCGGTGCGTCGGTAGCGGGATCCGGCTGACGAGATCACTTGTCGGTCGACAGGCGTCGGACGACAGGGCGGTGCCGATCGTCCGCTGCATCATCCACGCCGACACGACCGGAGCGTGGACGGCGGCGGCGAGGAGCCAGAGGTCGTCGACCTCGTCGGGACGGATCACCAGCGCTGGGACGCCGGCGACGGTGGCGCCGTCGGCGTCGACGACGCCTTCGAGGACCCGGGTCTGGCTGGCCACGACGAGCTTCGGCCCGGCCTGCACCTCGACCCACCGAGCAGCCCGACCCGACGCCTTGGTGATGTCGACGACGGGGCTGTGCCATCGCTGCTTCGCGAAGCGGACCGGTTCGTTGCGCAGTCGGAACGGGTCGATGGACCCCGACGTGATCAGCGACGGTCCCTCGCCACCCTCGGACACCGCGTCGACCAGTCCGTAGTACTCGTCCCGGAAGCCGGCGTACACCGTGGCCACGTCGCCGAGCACCTGGGTCGAGCCGCCGATGGCCACCATGGGCGTTCCCGACGCACGTCCCAGCGGGCCGAGCCAGTCGTTGGCTGCACCGGTGCCGGTCGGGTCGAGCCGCAACGTCGGCACGCACACGTCGACCGCGGCAGCGAACGTCTTGCCATCGTCCACCCAACAGTCGACGAGCTCCGCACGACGGTCGACGCGCGCTCGTACGACTGCAGCGTCACGTGCGCCCAGGACCGATTGCGGGAGGACCAGCGAGACGGTCCCGCCGTCGCAGGCCGCCTCGACGGCGGCGAGCAGGAAGATCCAACTCGCGTCGGTGTAGGGACGCACGGCGTCGCCCCACCGGGCGGTGAGCGCCCGACGACGGTCCGCGTCGACGCTCGTTGCCGACTTCAGTTGGCCGAGGAAGGGCGGGTTGCCGACCACGACATCGACCGACGGGATGCTGAGGTCGACGAGGACATCGCCCACGACGAGCCTGGGTCCGGCGACGGTCGGGGCGCCATGCGCTGCCGACCACAGCCACAGCTCGGCCTCGGTGACCGCCACGGCCAGCGGATCGACGTCGGCGCCCCAGAGGAGCTCGTTGACGATGACCTCCGGTTTGGCGCCGAGGACGCGCAATCGCTCGGCCGCCGCGAGGAGGAACACCCCGCCGCCGCAGCTCGGATCGGCGACCTGACCCGGCGTTGACACCGAACGGGCCACGATGTCGTCGGCGAGCCACGCCGGCGTGTACCAGGCTCCCCTGGCCCGCTGCTCCACCGACGACACGAGCCGTTCGTGCAGCCGGCCCAGGCTCTCGTCGTCGTCGGTGCTCGGGCTCGAGACGAGACCGTCGGCGAGGATCCGCAGGCGGGTGTCGGGTGTCAGCGAACGAGCAGAACAGCGGGCGACGAAGGCACCGGCCAGTTGTGCTCCGACGTCGTCCACCGAACCATGCTCACAGACCCCGCCGTCGTCTCGGCGGACCGCTCGTTCAGCGGCCTGTCAACGGTGCGAGCTGTTCCTCGACCAGACGGACGATCAGGTCGTCGAGGGCGAGCACGTCGTAGGCCTCGTCGTCGATGTTCGACTCGGACCCGAGGGCCGCACCGTCGGCGCCGTAGCTGAGGAAGACGAACCGGCCGAGCGTCGCCTGGGCGATCTGGCGCAGCACGTACTCGGCCTGGTCGTCGGTGCCGCTCGATGCGATGGGGAAGACCCGGATGCCCGACCCTGCCGCCGCAGCGATGCTGTCGACGTAGCTCGTGCCCCGACCGATGTGGGGTGGTGCGTCGGCGATGAGGAACACGAGCCGGATGACGTCTTCGTCGGTGCGCCACCGTGGCTCGCTCACAGCCTGCGCGAACGCCTCGTTGAGCGCCTCCGGCGTGTCACCGCCGCCGTCGGCGACGAGGCCGCGGAGCGACTCGACGAACGATCCGACGTCGGAGGTGAAGTCGACGGTGCGGGCGACGTAGTCGTCGGTGGTGTCGCGGTAGCTGGTGAGGCCGAACCGGACGTCGGGGTCGGCGTCCGACTCCGCGATCTTCTCGGCGACACCCACCATGTTGGCCTTGAGCCGCTCGATCTCGTCGCCCATCGAACCGGTCGCGTCGACGAGGAACAGCACGTCGAGACGCACCGCCCGATCGTGCTCGACCCCGTCCAGGACGATCGTCTGGTTCGCCTCACTGCCGAGCTCCTGCGTCGCCGTCGCTGCACCGTGGGTGACGGTCGCCTCGAAGGTCGGCGACGACTGCTGGTCGTCGAGTTCGCCGACCGGGGCGAGGAAGACCGCTCGGCCGTCGGAGCCGGTGCGCAAGGTGGTGTCGGCACCGCCGCCGCGGATCCGGACGACCGCGTCGAGGACCGGCAGCCCGGCGTCGTCGGTGACGGTGATGATCCGACGACCGTCGACGGGGAGGTCGTCGAAGGGGATGCCGAGGAGGGCGAACGCCTCGCGGTAGCGGAGGTAGGCCTCCCAGCTCTCGTTGTCGTCGACGCTGCCGGCCCGCAGGCCGACCTCACGCTGCGTCGAGCCGGCCTCGTCGCCGGCGGGGGCAGCGGCGTCGAGTTCGGCGTGGGAACTGGTCGTCGACGGCACCGGTGCCGCGTCCGAGCGGAGCGCGCCGTCAGCAGTCGATTCGCCGCCGCCGGCATCGCCGCCGTCGTCCTCCGCCACTGCGGAGGTCGCTTCGTCGGCGTCCGACCCGCACGCCGCCAACACCAACATCGCTGCTGTCAGCCCGAAGATGATCCTGCGCATGATTCGTCGCTCCCGTTCGTCGTCAGCGCATCCGACGACGACGGCAGGTCGACTGGTTCCCGATCGGCGGGAACGATTTCCGACGGGGCCACGCCCCGACGCGACGATCAGTCGCTCGCGAGCGGATCCCAGCCGGCGAGGTCGTGGAGACGCTCGTCGTTCGAGAACATGTCGACGATCGGGTGATCCTCGAGGCCGAGCCGGCGCTGGAGCAGCTTGACGGCCATCTCCTCGTTCCACTCGAGCAGGGTGACGGCGACGCCGTCGGTGCCGGCACGGGCGGTGCGGCCGGAGCGGTGCAGGTAGGTCTTGTGATCGGGCGCCGGGTCCCAGTGGACGACGGTGTCGATCTCGTCGATGTCGAGTCCGCGGGCGGCGACATCGGATGCGACGAGCGCCTGGATGGTGCCGTCGGCGAACCGCTTGAGAGCCTTCTCGCGGGCACGCTGGGGCAGGTCGCCGTGGATCGGCTCCGCCCGCACGTCGAGCTTCTCGAGGTCGGCAGCGAGGCGGTCAGCGGCGCGCTTGGTGTTCGAGAAGATGAGGGTGCGGTTGCCGTTGGCGACGATGGCGCCGGCGACCTTGGCCTTGTCCATCTCGTGGACACGGAGGAAGCGGTGGTGCATCTGCTCGACCGTGACGGACTCGGAGACGACCTCTTTGGTGACCGGATCGGTCTGGTAGCGGTCGACGAGTGCGCCGACCGAACCGTCGAGGGTGGCGCTGAAGAGCAGCGTCTGATGGCCACCGGGCACGTGCCGGAGGACCCACTCGACCTGGGGGAGGAAGCCCATGTCGGCCATGCGGTCGGCCTCGTCGACGGCGACCATCTTGACCTCGTCGAGCTTCACGTCGCCGCGCTGGAGCAGGTCGATCAGCCGGCCGGGCGTCGCGACGATGATGCCGGTGCCGTCCTCGATCGACTTGATCTGCTTCTCGATCTTCTCGCCGCCGTAGACCGCGGTGACCGTGTGGCCCTTGACCTTGGCCAGCATCTCGAGGACCTCGGCCACCTGGATGGCGAGCTCACGGGTCGGGCAGAGCGCGAGGCCGGCCGGACCGTGCTGGATGTCGTCTGGGTCAGGAAGCGCCATCACCATGGGAAGGCCGAAGGCGAGGGTCTTGCCCGAGCCGGTCTTCGCCTTGCCGCACACGTCGCGGCCGGCGACGGCGTCGGGGATGGTCAGTTCCTGGATGGGGAAGGGCTTTTCGATGCCCTGCGATGCGAGGGCGTCCACCAAGTCGGGGTCGAGGCCCAGTTCTGCAAAAGTTGTCATGTTCCCGCCAACGCTACCGGCGCCCCCCGTCCAACTCGCGATTCCACCCCGCTCCACCCACCCACCCACCCACCCTCCCCGCTCCGCCCACCCTCCCCGCGCAGCGACACAACCCAAGAAGCTTCTGGGTGCGCGATCGGGACGCGACAGATCCCGATCGCGCACCCAGAATCCGACCGGGTCTGTTCTGGGTGCAGGATCTGCCTCCTGAGGTACCGATCGCGCGCCCAGAATCGACGTGGGCTCACCATTCCCACGGCGCCTTGGTCGGTCGATGCAGCGTCGGATCGGGATCGGGGTGGCGGTACAGGTGAAGCGCGGCATCGCTCACCGCGCCGGCGTCGTTCCAGATGTCGTGTTCCCAGAAGACAGCGACCGAGAATCCCAGCTCGAGGAACCGGGCGTACCGCCGATCGTCTGCGGCGCGGTCCGTCAACGATGTGTGGAAGGCCTCGCCGTTGATCTCCAAGATGAGCGGCCAGGAGCCGAGACGGAAGTCCACCGTCCGGATCGCCTCCTCGACGTCCACGGTGACCTGTCGGCGCAGATCGTTCCGCACGACCCACGGCACGATCGACTCGAATCGCTCCTCGAGCCGACTCCCTGCCGGCTGATAGTCCGGTGGCCGGTCCTCCAGGACCTGGCGCAGGACGACGATCCCCGAATGCCCCGACCCTCCAGAGCGGTCACGGAGGTCGTGGATGAACTCGCCGTCGATCAGGCGTTGTCGCCATGCCTGGTCGAGTGCGACCGCGGTTCGTTCGGCAGCGATCTCGTGGCCGAACCGGTGCGTCCACATGCCCGCCAGCCAGAGAATCACTCGCTCTGGTCGTGCGATCGGGATGTCGTCGTGGCACGTGAGATCCCTCGGGTCGAGATCTCGCACACGATGCACCTGAGCGACGTGACCCGACCCGACGCGACGACGCGGAACGGCAACATGTGCTGGCAGCCGGGGGAACCGTCCGAACCCCCAGTGGCAAGCTGCAGCCTTGCCCCACAACCGGGCGTCTGGCCCGGCATCGAGCACGCCGAACATCAACTCCTGCTCGATCGACCAAGGAACCGCGCGGTGCCGGACCACTCGGCTGCTCACCGACTCCAGCATCGGATCGCGATAGATCGCTCGGCGACGGTGCGGATCCGGTTCGATGGTGCGGATCTGGCGGCGAGCGGCCACGCCGCGTTGAACACGCAGCAGATGAAGGAGCGGGTCGGGAAGCATGGGCTTCTCCTCGGTGGTGCCGTGGGCACCCGGAGGTGCGAGCAGCCCGCAGGCCTTGTCTCCACCGTACGGATCACCACCGACACCAACCGCCGTCAGCTCGGGTTCTGGGTGCGCGATCCGGACGCCACGAGTACCGAACACCCACCCAGAACGATCCGAGTCGGGTTCTGGGTGCTCGATCGGGACGCCACGAGTACCGATCGCGCACCCAGAACGATTTGGTTCCTGTGCGCCCGGGCCCGGGCGCTGGCGCTGGCGCTGGCGCTGGAGCGGGCGGGGGCGGTCAGCGGCGGAGATTGCGGACGTGGCCGGAGTCGGTGAGGGCGACACCTTCGGCCACGAGGCGGCGCCGGTGCTCTTCTTCGTGGCCGGGGACGAGTCGGCCGGCGGCGTTGACGACCCGCCACCACGGGAGGTCGACGTCGCCCATCGCGAGCACCCGTCCCACGGCACGCGCCTGACCGGCGAAGCCCGCCTCGAGCGCGATCTCTCCGTAGGTGATCACTTCGCCCGACGGCACCGATCGCACGACGGCGCGCACCGCTTGCACGAAGTCGTCATCGATCTGCACGGCCCTCTCCTAGCATCGACGCCGATGCGCACGCTCACCGATGCCGATGCCGACCGCCATGCCGACGCGATCGCCGAGGCGGGCTTCACCATCGTGAAGGACGCGTTCGACCCGGCGTTCGCGCAGTCGGTGCTCGACGAACTCGACCGGATCATCGACGAACGCGGCGTCTCCCCGGCCGACAACGGCTTCGAAGGACGCGACACCTATCGGGTCTACAACCTGCTGGTGCACGGCAAGGTGTTCGAGCAGATCCCGGCCGCCGCCTGCGTCCTCCCGGTCATCGAGCGCGTCCTCGATCCCCAATGCCTGCTGTCGACGCTCTCGTCGATCGACATCCGCGGCGGCGAGTCGGCCCAGCCGATCCACTCCGATGACCAGGTGATCGGACTCCCCCGCACCGGCCACGCCGTGGTCTGCAACTCGATGTGGGCGATCACCGACTTCACCGAGGCGAACGGTGCCACCCGGATCATCCCGGGTTCGCATCGCAATCCCGACTATCCGGTCTACGGCGAGCACTACGACTCGATCCCGGCGGAGATGCCGGCCGGCAGCATCCTCATCTGGCACGGCAGCCTCTGGCACGGCGGCGGAGCGAACACGACCGACGAACGGCGCGTCGGCATCGCCGACAACTACTGCGGCGGCATGATCCGCCAGCAGGAGAACCAGCAACTCGGCATTCCCCGCGCCACCGCGGCGGGATTCGACAAGCGACTGCAGCGACTCTGCGGCTACGGCACCTACAACGGTCTGATCGGCCACATCGACAAGCAGGACCCGCTGACCCTCCTCGACCCGGACGCCGAGCACGCCATGCTCTGGGACGGCGCCTGACGTGGGGGCCCTCGACCAACTTGCCGACTGGGACGTCCCGACCGTCGCGGCGGCAGTGTTCGACACCGACGACATCCGAGACCAGCACGGCGACACCGAGCGGACCTCTGCGCTGGCTTCGGTGTCGAAGGTACTGGCGGCCGTGACCACCCACGTCGCCGTCGAGGAGGGCAGTGTCGGCCTCGACGACGCCGCCGGCCCCGAAGGGTCGACCGTTCGCCACCTGCTCGCCCACGCCAGCGGTCTCGCACCCGACGGCGAGTACCAAGTGCTCGGACCGCCCGAACGCAAGCGCATCTACTCGAACCTCGGCTTCGAGGTCCTGGCCGGCCACCTCGAGGAGCGCACCGGCATGACGTATGAGGAGTACGCACGGCTCGCGCTCGTCGACACGCTCGGTCTGGCTCAGACCGACGTCTCCGGATCGCCCGCACACGCACACCGATCCAGCGTCGACGACCTCTGCACGCTCCTTCGATCGGTCGTCGGTGGCAACCTCCTCGCTCCCTCCACCGTCGCCGCCATGACCACGCCGGCGTTCCCCGAACTCGCCGGTGTGTTGCCCGGGTACGGCGGCCAGGACCCGAACCCCTGGGGCCTCGGCGTCGAGGTGCGGGGCGACAAGGACCCGCACTGGACCTCGGCCGACAACTCGCCACGGACGTGGGGCCACTTCGGGCGAGCCGGGACCTTCGTGTGGTTCGATCCCGACGTCGACCTCGGCCTCGTGGTCCTCACCGACCGCGACTTCGGCCCTTGGGCCATCGAGGCCTGGCCGACACTCTCCTCCGACGTCCTCTCCGAACACCGCTGAAGGAACCATGACCGACATCCGCCCGTTCACCATCGCCGCCTCCGACGAGGACCTCGACGACCTCCGTCGTCGCCTCCACGCGACGCGTTGGCCCGAGGCCGAGACCGTCGGCGACTGGTCGCAGGGCATCCCGCTCTCCTACGTCCAGGAGCTCTGCCGGTACTGGGCTGACGAGTACGACTGGCGTGCACGCGAGGCAAAGCTCAACGAGTTCCCGCAGTTCATGACGACGATCGAGATCGACGACGTCGAACCGATCGACGTCCACTTCATCCACGTCCGCTCGCCCCACGACGACGCACGGCCGCTGCTGATGACCCACGGATGGCCGGGTTCGATCGCCGAGTTCCAAGACGTCATCGGCCCCCTCACCGACCCCACCGAACACGGCGGTTCGGCGAGCGACGCGTTCCACGTCGTCTGTCCGTCGATCCCCGGCTACGGGTTCTCGTCCAAGCCGACGTCGCCCGGCATGGGCGTGGGAACCATCGCCGACCTGTGGGGCGCCCTCATGGACCGACTCGGCTACGACCAGTTCTTCGCGCAGGGCGGCGACTGGGGGTCGATGATCACCACGCTCGTCGGCGTCCGGAACCCCGACCACTGCGCCGGCATCCACCTCAACATGCCGATCGTCATCCCGTCGACGATGGACGATCTCACCGAGTTCGAGCAGCAGTCGCTCGCCGACATGGAAGAGCACCGCAACAACGGGACCGGGTACTCGAAGATCCAGAGCACCCGACCCCAGACCCTGGGCTACGGGCTCACCGACTCCCCCACCGGGCAGGCTGCGTGGATCGTCGAGAAGTTCCATGCCTGGACCGACAACGACGGACATCCCGAGGACGCCGTCGACCGCGATCACCTCCTCGACAACGTGATGCTCTACTGGCTGCCCCGGAACGCGGCGTCGAGCGCCCGCCTCTACTGGGAGAGCTTCCGCAACCCGCCCTTCGACATCCCGAAGGTGCCGATCGGCTGCAGCATCTTCCCCAAGGAGATCTTCCGGACATCACGTCGCTGGGCCGAAGCCCAGTTCGGCGACAAGCTCGTCCACTTCAACACCCTCGATCACGGCGGACACTTCGCCGCCTTCGAGGTGCCGGACACCTTCGTCGACGAAGTCCGGACGTGCTTCCGCTCCCTGCGCTGACCACCGCCACCAACCCCCGAAGACGTCCTCCACCCCACCCCAAGCCCGGTTCTGGTGAACGAATGGCACCATCAGGTGTCACGAGCGTTCACCAGAACGGATCTTGGTGGGTTGTCGGGAGGGGTCAGCCGGGTGACGTCAGCGGGGACGGTGCTGGGTTCCCTCGCCGGACGTGATGAACACCACGGTGGCGGACGAGTCGATGTCGGCGGTGTGCCACGTCCCCGGCTCGTTGATGGCGTACTCCCCTGCCGTCAACGTCACCGCTCGTTCCTCACCCGACGGCAGTTCCTGATGCAGCGTCGTGGAGCCGGCGACGCACAACACGACCTCATGGCCGGTCGGGTGCACCTCCCACGAGTCCCATGACTCGGTGAAGGTGTACATCGACACCAGCCGACCATCCGCGCCATCGTTCGGGTACAGATCGCCGTAGCGGCCGTACCACTCCATCGAACCGTCCATCTCCGGCAGCACGAACGCCGTGCCGCCGAGTCCGAGGTGGATCGGATGGGTGCTGATGGACTGGACCTGCTCGTCGCTCATGGAGCGCACCGTAGGGCGGACCCTCAGAACTGCGTCGGCGACAGCTCCATGAGGTCTTCGAAGCCGGCGGTGACCGCGCCGACCATGCCGGCGGCCTGCGGGAGGATCTGCGTGGCGTAGAAGCGGGCAGTCGTGTACTTGGCGGTGAGGAACTCGTCGGAGAACCCGCCACCGTCGCCCGCCAGGAGTTCCTTGGCCTCGAGCGCGGACTCGGCGAGCATCCAGCCGCCGGTCACGATCCCGAACTGGCGCAGGTACGGCGTGGCGCCGGCGAGGGCGTTGCGCACGTCTTCGAGCCCGTTGGCCATGATCCAGTCGGTCGACTCCCGCAACGCACCGAGCGCCGTCTCGAGTTCGTCGGCGATGACGGCGTAGTCGTCGCCCGCGGCACGAACACGGGTGATGGTCGCACCGACGTCTTCGAGGAAGTCGGCGACCACTCCGCCACCGCGCATCGGCAGTTTGCGCCCGACGAGATCCATGGCCTGGATACCGTTGGTGCCCTCGTAGATCGGGGCGATGCGAGCGTCGCGGAAGTGCTGCGCGACGCCGGTCTCCTCGACGTAGCCCATGCCGCCGAAGATCTGGATCGCGGTCGACGTGATCTCGACGCCGAGGTCGGTGCCCCAGCCCTTGCAGATCGGGATCAGGAGGTCGACGCGCTCCTGCGCTGCGGTGCGGGTCTGCTCGTCGGAGTCCTTGTGGGCGACGTCGATGCCCTGCGCCGTGCGGTACACGACGGCACGGAGCGCTTCGAGCTGCGACTTCATCGTCAGCATCATCCGACGGACGTCGGGGTGTTCGATGATCGGCGACTGGACGCCGGGCTCGGCGCCGATCGCACGGCCCTGGAGCCGCTCGCTCGCGTACTGGCGGGCGTCCTGGTAGGCGCGGTCGCCGACGGCCAGGCCCTGGAGCCCGACGGAGAGACGGGCGTTGTTCATCATCGTGAACATGTACGACATGCCACGGTTCTCTTCGCCGACGATGTAGCCGGTGGCCTCGTCGTAATCGAGGACGCAGGTCGGGCTGGCCTTGATGCCGAGCTTGTGCTCGATCGACTGGCAGACGACGCCGTTCTTCTCGCCGAGGCTGCCGTCGTCGTTCACGAGGAACTTCGGCACGATGAACATCGAGATGCCCTTGGTCCCGGGAGGGGCTTCGGGCGTACGGGCCAACACGAGGTGGATGATGTTGTCGGCCATGTCGTGCTCACCCCACGAGATCCAGATCTTCGTGCCGGTGATCTTGTAGCTGCCGTCGTCCTGCTTCTCGGCGCGCGTGCGGACCGCTCCGACGTCGGACCCGGCCTGGGGCTCGGAGAGGTTCATGGTGCCGGTCCACTCGCCGGTCACCATCTTGGGGAGATAGATCTCCTTCTGGATCTCGTCGCTGTGCGTGAGGATGGCGTCGATCGCCCCCTGCGTCAGCAGCGGCGCCATCGAGAACGCCTCGTTCGACGCGGTGAGCATCTCCTGCATGGCGATGCCGACGAGCCACGGGAACCCGCCGCCGCCGTAGGCCTCGGGCAGCGCCACGCCACCCCAGCCGGCCGCCACGTAGTCCTGGTAGGCGGCGATGAAGCCCTCCGGTGTGGTGACCGAGTTGTCTTGATTCCAGACCGTGGTCTGCTCGTCACCGATGCGGTTGAGCGGCGCCACCTTGTCCTGCATGAACCGGGCGCACTCCTCGAGGACACCGAAGACCATGTCGGCCTCGGCGTGCTCGTAGCCCTCGTAGGAGGACAGGTCGCCGAGGCCGGCGATGCGGCTCAGCACGAAGCGGATGTCGTCGAAGGGGGCGAGGTAGTCGGCCATCCCCCGAGGTTACCGGCGGGTAGGCATTGACCCGAAGGTCGAGACGGAGTCCGGACCCTCGAGTGGGAGCTCGACGGTGAAGCGACAGCCCAGCCCGCGGTTCTCGACCCGGATGGTCCCGTTGTGCGCACCGACCAGACCGTGGGCGATGGCCAGGCCGAGGCCACCACCGCCCCCGCCGCTCCCCCGTGCGTCGTCGCCCCGGAAGGCGAGGTCGAAGACCCGCCCCAGGTCGTCGTCGGGGATGCCGCCACAGGCGTCGGCCACCGACACCGTGGCGTTGCCGTCGAGGACGCCGCAGCAGACCTCGACGTCCGATCCGGCCGGTGTGTGGCGGATGGCGTTGTCGAGCAGATTGCGCACGACCCGGGTCAGCTCCGCCGGCGCCACGCGCAGCGCCGGGTCGTCGCCACCGTTCTCTCCCCGGAGGCGAACGCCCTTCGCGGTGGCGACGGGCATCGCCCCCGCCACGGCCTCGGCGACGATGTCGCCCAACGTGACCTCCTCGAGACGCAGGTCGAGGGCGCCGGCCTCGATCCGGCTGAGCTCGAACAGGTCGTCGACGAGCATCGCCAGTCGATCGGTCTCGCGACGCATGGTCGCGTGATAGCGGGCGACGTCTGCCGCGTCGTCGACGACGCCGTCCTCGAGCGCCTCGACCATCGCCCGGATCCCTGCCAGCGGCGTCCGCAGGTCGTGGCTGACCCACGCGATGAGTTCGCGCCGGGCCGACTCCATGGCCCGTTCCTTGCGGCGGGCGTCGTCCAGCCGCTCGGACGCGAGGTGCAGCTCCTCGGCGAGACGGTGCAGTTCGTGGGCAACAGGGACGTCGCCGACCATGATCAGATCGCCGTCGCCGAGTCGCCGTGTGAGGTCCTCGAGGTCGCGGCTCGCCGTGCTGATACGCGAGCCGAACCGGATCGCCATCAGCACCGCCGCCGTCGACGATGCCAACAGCACGACCAGGAGGGCGCCGAGGTCGTGGGACGAGACGAACATCGCGTAGGCCGCCAGGACCACGCCGACCCCAGTGCCGAGGACCGACACCAGCGCAACGGCGACGCCCTGGGCCCGCAGCGTTGCCGTTCGCATCGACCGCAGGACGAGCGAGCCGAACACCGCAGCGGCGAGAGCACCGCCACCGGCGAGGCCGAGCAGCGACGCAGTGTCACCGCGTGGAAGGTCGAGCAGCCATGCCGTGGAGACCGTGAGCGAGACGCCGACCGCGACGATGACCGCCTGCGCCCGGAGACCCATCGCGCCGGTCATGCCACGAACCGATAGCCGACGCCCCAGACCGTGGCCAGATGCTGGGGATCGCTGGGGTCGGCCTCGACCTTCTCGCGGAGCCGTCGCACGTGGACCGTGACGGTCGAGGTGTCACCGAACGTGTAGCCCCACACCTTCTCGAGCAGCTCCTCGCGACGGAACGCCGTGTTCGGATTGCGCATCAGGAACGCGAGCAACTCGAACTCGCGTGCCGTGAGCGACACCACCGTGCCGGCCCGCCGGACCTCGCGGGCGGCGACGTCGACCTCCAGGTCGCCGGCGGTGAGGACGGGAGAGGACCCCGCCTCGACGGTCTCGAGCTGACCCTGCACCCGCCGCAGCACGGCCTTCACCCGGGCGACGAGTTCACGGGGAGAGAACGGTTTCGTGATGTAGTCGTCCGCACCCATCTCGAGGCCGATGATCCGGTCGGTCTCGTCGCCGCGAGCGGTCAGCATCACGACCGGGACCGGCGCAAGGGCGCGGAGGCGGCGGAACAGTTCGGCGCCGTCGATGCCCGGGAGCATGAGATCGAGGACGACCAGGTCGGGGGGATCGGCCAGCAAGGCGTCGAGCGCCTCGCCACCGTGACCGTACGAGTCGACACGGAAGCCGTCCTTCTCGAGGTATCGCACGACCACCTCGGCGATCGCCAGATCGTCCTCGACGACGACGATGTGTTGGGCGTCGACCATGGTGCTGCATCGTAGGGACGGCACCGCGACGCAGTGCGGCGACGGCAGATGTTCAGCACTTCGTAAGCGCCAGAGCGGGTCTGTTCCGGGAGGCGGCTGGGTACGTTCCCGCAGGTGTTCGTTCTCGTGATGGCCAAAGAGCCGGTGCCGGGCCGCGTGAAGACGCGCCTGTGTCCTCCGTGTACGCCGTCCCAGGCCAGCGACATCGCGGCGGCGGCACTCGCCGACACGTTCGATGCCGCGACGGCATCCGGTGCCGACGAGGTCGTCGCTGCGCTCGACGGCTCCCCCGGACCGTGGCTCCCCGCCGGGGTGCGGGTCGTGCCACAGGTCGACGAGTCGTTCGACCGGCGCCTCGCTGCAGCGTGGGCTCAGACATCGGGCGCCGGCATCCAGATCGGGATGGACACGCCCCAGATCACCGGAGCGGTCCTGGACGATGCGATGGCGCTGCTCACGGATCACGACGCCGTCCTCGGTGAGGCCACCGATGGTGGCTGGTGGGCGATCGGACTCCACGAGGCCGACGAACGTGTCTTCCACGGCGTGCCCATGAGCACCGACCACACCGGGGCAGCGCAGCGAGCACGCCTCGAGTCGCTCGGGCTCCGGGTGGGCGACCTCCCCCGCATGACCGACGTCGACCACTTCGCCGAGGCATCGACGGTTGCCGAGTCGGCACCCGACACCCGCTTCGCGGAGGCAGTCCGGCGGGTCCACCAGAGGCCCACCGACGGAGTCGCCTGATGTCCACCACCGCACCCGCCGCTCGACTCGTCTCCTCGTGTGGACTCGATCTCGCGCCCGACGCCGACCGCTGGTTCGCCGCTCCCGACGAGGACGACCTGTTCGCGCTCGACGGCCTCGACCACCCGATCCTCGACGTCGGCTGCGGACCCGGGCGCATCGTCGCCCACCTGGCCGCGCAGGGGGTCACGACCCTCGGCGTCGACGTGAGCACCGAGGCGATCCTCCACGCCCGCGAGTTGGGCGCTCCGGTCCTGCACCGCTCGATCTTCGAACCGCTGCCCGGCACCGGACGTTGGGGCGCTGCGGTTCTCCTCGACGGGAACATCGGCATCGGTGGCGACCCGGCCGCATTGCTCGTCCGTCTCCACGAACTGTTGCGTCCGGGCGGCCGAGTCGTCGCCGAGGTCGGCGAGCCAGGGTCCGAGACACGCGTCATCGAGGCGAGGATCTCGATGGGCGACTCGCGCACCGGATGGTTCCCCTGGGCCGTGGTCGGTGCCGACGGCATCGGGGCGGCTGCGGTGCTGGCCGACATGACCCTCCTCTCGATCCGTCGATCGGGCGAGCGCTGGTTCGCCACGCTCCAGCGCGACTGACCGATCCACGGCGGGCCCGTGTCACGATGCACGGGTGGCCGATCCCGTCATCCACCGCTCACGCTTCGACGACCTGCGTCCGCGTGACCTCTACGACATCCTCCGTCTGCGCAGCGAGATCTTCGTGGTCGAACAGGACTGCGTCTTCCTCGATCTCGACGGTCGCGACCACGAGCCCGACGCGCTCCACCTCTGGATCCGGGACGACCTCGGCGTGGTGGCTGCGGTCCGCATCCTCGACCCCGGAACCGACCGCTCGTCGATCGGACGGGTGGTCACACGGGCCGACGCTCGCTCCAGCGGCGCGGCCTCGACGCTCATGCGTGCGGCGGTCGACGACCTGGAACGCGGCGGCGCTCCGACGATCCACCTCGGCGCCCAGGCGCACCTGGCCGACTGGTACGGACGCTTCGGCTTCGAGATCAGCGGACCCGGCTACGACGAGGACGGCATCCCGCACGTCCCGATGACCCGTCACACCACGCTCGAGAGCAGCTCGTGAGCCTCGTACCACTCGACACCGGGATCTTCGCCTGGCTCGCCGACGACCCCGGAGACGGTCGACCGAACGCCGGACTGGTGGTCGACGAGGACGCGGCCACCGCCGTCGACACCTTGTGCGTGCCGTCGCAGACCGAGGCTTTCATCGCTGCGATCGAAGAGCTCGGCCTCCGCGTGCGGCGGACCGTCCTCACGGGTTCGACGATCGAGTCGGTCGGGGGCTCGGCGCTGTTCACCATGTCGGGGATGTACGGCCGTCAGCAGACCAGCGTCCACCTCGACCAGGAACCGACGCCCGACATCTACCGACGGCTGCACCCCGCCGTGGCCCACGAGTTCGACGACGAGCTCCGCACCCGTCCCGTGAGCCACATCGTCGCCGAGACGGCCCGCCTCACCCCGGCGATCTCGCTCCACCCGTGTTCGGGTTCGCAGGCCGAGAACCTCGTCGCCGTCGTCGGAGGTGCGGGCATCTGCTTCGCCGGCGCGATGGCCAGCTTCGGGGTGACGCCTCGCTGCTACCAGGGAGATCCTGGCCGCTGGGCCGACGAGCTCGACGTGCTGCTCGACCTCGCACCGATCATCATCCCCGGACACGGACCCATCGGCGGCGAGGAGGAGGTCCGCGATCTGCAGGGCTACCTCAGGGCGTGTGTGGACGCTCGCGGCGACGTGACCGCCATCCCGCCCGGACCGTGGGATGCGTGGACCCAGCGGGAGTTCGACGAGGTCAACGTCGAACGCGCCGCGATGCTCGCCCGGGGCGACGACGCCATCCCGCCGTCGATGCTTCGAGCGGCCGGCCTCTGACCCCTCGGGTCAATCGCTCAGCGGGTGTCCATCACGCGGAAGCACTCGGCGAGGCGTCCTGCGCCCAGGCCGCCCGCTTCGGCGTTCGCTCCGTTCCAGGTCCGCAGACGCGCTTCCATCTCCTCGCCTCCGGTGTTCTGGCTGACGTGACATCGGAGCGCCTTCATCTTGCGGTCGAAGGTGTCGGTGATGTCGACGTAGGTGTCGGCCTCGTCCCCGTTCCCCATGATCCAGAGTTCCTCGACCGACCATGCCTCGTGGCCGTCGTCGACGAGTTCGGGGAACGTGAACGGGTTGCGGGCATCGGGGTACACGGCGCAGCAGGCGGCCTCGCCGGTCGCGATGTGGTCGGGGTGGTTCCGATACATGCTGTCGAGCGTGCGCAGCGGCGACTGCGTGACCACCCGGCGCGGACGGAGCATCCGGATGATGCGTGAGATGTCGCGACGGAGGTCGAGCGAGACCTCGAGGCGTCCGTCGGGATAGCCGAGGAAGTGGAGTTCGTCGACACCCACGGCCTCGGCCGCGGCCGTCTGCTCACCGCGCCGGATGCCCGGGATGTCGGAGCGCGGGACGTCGGGATCGAACCCACCGGCGTCGCCGTCGGTGACGATGCAGTACGACACCGACGCTCCGGCATCGGTCCAACGGGCGATCGAACCGGCGACGCCGAAGTCGACGTCATCGGGGTGCGCCGTGACGACCAGGACCCGTTCCACCTCATCATCTGCGAGCATCGCCCCACGCTATCGGCCGTCTCCCCGCACGGGATCGGGTCGACGATCGGTACGCGGGCGGGCGGGAGGCGCTAGGAAGTCCGACATGCGGAGAATCGCCGTACTGGGGCTGACGGTGTGGATCGTGGCGTTCGCGTCGCCGGCGGATGCTCGACCGGCCCAGCCCGACCCCACCGACGCCGCCACCGGCGTGGTCCGCCAGATCTGCGACCTCCAGTGGATCGACGAGGTCTGCAGCCAGTTCGCGTACGACGATCCGCAGTACGTCTCGGGAGAGGACCCGAACCCGGACCTGCCCCTGGTCCAGCGAGTCGGCGTGTTCCACGAGCACAGCGGCTACTCGGACGGCGACCCCACGAAGAAGCCCGCCGACTACTTCGCTGCGGCGAAGACGGGCCACAACACGGCCGACGGCGGCGGCGACACGGGCGTGATCCTCGACTTCCTCCTGTCGAGCGAGCACTCCGAGAACGAGAAGCTCCCGATCACGACGGCGCGTGCGTGCATCGATCCGTCCACCATCCCCGACGGGATCGCGGCGCTCGACCCGAAGGCGATCATTCCCCCGCTGCTGTGCGAGAACGTGCTCGCCGAGGACCACTACCGGAAGTGGGCCGAGACACTCGCCCAAGCCGTCACCGCCACCGACTTCGACGACACCGCCGCCGAGGGGACCGACCCCTACACCGGGTTCACGGCCATGCGCGGCTACGAGTGGACGAACGACTACTTCAACCATCTCGGGGTCTACTTTTCGCGCAACGTGCGCAACGCCAAGATCGATGGCAGCTACGTGTCGATGGACTTCTTCTGGGACTGGCTGCGTACGCCCTCGACCGAAGGTGGCGGCGACGACGCGCTCGTCGTGTTCAACCATCCCGGCGGCAACCCCTCGCTCTCCCCCTTCGACGGCGACCTCCCGATCAACCAACTCCTCGCCGACGTGGCCGGCAACGGCAACTGGAACAACATCGCCCTCGTGGCCGACGTCGACGACCGGGTCGCCGGCATCGAGATCCGGGGCGGCGACGACCTGAGTTGGTACCTGCGGGCGCTCTCGAACGGATGGCACCTCGGACCCGTCGCCGCCGAGGACGAGCACGAGACCGAATGGGCGTCGTCGGACGACGACAAGACCGTGATGCTCACCCGAGGTCGCAGCCCCCGCGACTACTACTTCGCTCTGCAGAACCACCGGACGGTGTCGATCGACAGTGCCCTCGTCACCGGCGAACCCGGCACCCCGGCGAAGGTCCCGTCGGTGCTGTTCTGGGCCGACGGCGATTCGATCGACGACCCCGACGCGACGGTTCTCGGCGGAACCGTCGTCGGCGACGGCACCCATCGACTCGAACTGGACCTCGCCGGACTGCCCGAGGGCCACCAGGCCGTCCTGCTGGGCAATGCCCTCGATGCACCGCTTGCGCTCGGTACCGCCGGCTCCGACGGCCGGCTGCGTGTCGGACAGGACGTCGCGGCGTCGACCCAGGCCGAGCGTTGGTGGGTCGTGGTCACCTGCGCAGCCGAGGTGACCGATTGCGGCGTCGGCGAGGACTACAGCATCGTGACCGCTCCGATCTGGGTCCGCTCGTCGTCCGCCCAACCCGGCGGCGTCGTCACGCCGGTGGTGCCCGCTCCCCCGGCCGACGGTGATGTGGGCGACGCTCGACTTCCGGCGACCGGTGGCGCCCCGACACCATGGATCGTGGTCGCCGCCCTCGTCGTCGGCGGCGTGTTCGTACGCTCCGCGGTCGGCGGCGCGGCGCGGCCGCTGGACCGTTCCTGAACGAACGATGACGTCGACCCTGGTCGCGAGCCAGCCGGCGGGGACGGTCGTAGCCTGGTCACATGTCCTTCTTCGGCCGTGACAAGACCTCCATGATCTCCCCCGAGGACGCGCTTCCGGGCCGCGCAGGCGAGATGCCCGTGGCACCCGCGCACGTCGTGCTCGGGACGCCGCTCCAGGGTCCGTGGCCCGACGGCCACGAGGTGCTCGTGGTGGGCATGGGCTGCTTCTGGGGTGCAGAGCGCATCTTCTGGGAGATCCCCGGCGTCCACTCCACCGCCGTCGGCTACATGGGCGGTTGGACGAAGAATCCGACCTACGAGGAGACGTGCACCGCGCGGACCGGGCACACCGAGGCCGTCCAGGTCGTCTACGACCCGTCGCTGGTCGACATCGACACGCTCATGAAGGCGTTCTGGGAGAACCACGACCCGACGACGGAGAACCGGCAGGGCAACGACGTCGGCACCCAGTACCGCTCGGCGATCTTCCCGACGACCGAGGCGCAGCTCACGGCCGTCGAGGCCTCACGGGATCGCTACCAACGCGCCCTCGACGACGCCGGCTTCGGCCAGATCACGACCCAGATCGCGTTGGCGGAAGATGCCGGCGACGGCGTCTTCTACTACGCCGAGGACTACCACCAGGGGTATCTGCACAAGCACCCCGGCGGCTACTGCAATCACGGGTACTGCCAGGTCGGCTACCCGGCCGACGAGCACGGTCAGACGCCGTCGGACGTCCGCCTCCCCGACGCCTGAACCGGTCTCCGGCGCCGGCGCCCCGTCACACCGTGGTCGTTCGCAACGTGCCGATCGGTACGTACCATGTCGAATTCGTACCGCAACGTGCCGATCGGTACGTACCGAACATGCACAGTCGTGACGGGGTGACGGGGTGACGGGGTGACGGACTAGCCGACGTTGGCGATGCCGCCGTCGACGACGATCGTCTCGCCCACGAGGTAGGTCGAACCCTTGCCGGCGAGGAAGAGCGCCGCTGCGGCCATGTCGTCGGGCTGGCCGATACGTCGGGCGGGGACGCCGGCGGCGACCATGTCGCGGCCCTCCTCGGTCCCCAGCGCGAACGCCATCATCTTCGACTCGAAGGGACCGGGCGCGATCGCGTTGACGAGCACCTTGTCGCGCACCAGGTTCTTGGCCAGGTGGCGGGTGAGGGCGAGGATCCCGGCCTTGGTCGTGCTGTAGGCGTACGTCTCCATCGCCGGCGTGCGGATCCCGTCGATCGAGCCGATGTTGATGACGCGGGCGGGATCGTCATCGGTCGCGGCGGCACGCAGCGCAGGAAGGAACGCCTGCGTCAGGAGGAAGGCCCCCTTCACGTTGATGTTGAAGAGCTTGTCGAAGGCGTCCTCGGGGTACTCGTCGAGCGGGGCCCCCCAGGTCGCGCCGGCGTTGTTGACCAGGACGTGTAGCACGTCGGTGTGCTCGGTCACCGCGGCGACGAGCGCCCCGACACCTGCGGGTGTCGACAGGTCGGCGGGAATCGACACACAGCTGCCGGCGCCCTCGATGGCGCTCATCTCGGCTGCGGCCTCGTCGCACGCCTCGGCCTTGCGAGCGGAGATGTAGACGGTGGCGCCGGCCTCGACGAAGGCGGTGGCGATCATGCGGCCGATGCCTCGGGAGCCACCGGTCACGACGACCTGCTTGCCCTCGGCGCCGAACAGTCGATCCAGGATTCCAGTCATGACCGAGAACCTAGACCCAACACCGGCGAAGACTTGACCCGTGGGTCAAGCCTTCGGTCAGGTCCTGGTCTCCCCCTCGTCGTCGTCCGCGGGGAACAGCGGGTGGACGTCAGGGTCGGGGATGTCGAGACCGGGGTTGTCGGGAAGTCGACGTCGGATGGCGTCGATCTCCTCGTCGAGGTCCTCGAGACGTGGATCTTCGGATTCGTTGCTCATGCCGACTCCCTTCCCGAGGTCGTGGCGGATGATGCCCACCCCTACGATGGTCGTCCGGAAGGTCGTCGGCCGCCCACGACCGAGAGCCACGAAACGGAAACCGTGACACCAGCACAACCCGATCAGGAGACACCCGGAACCGTCGGAGGTCTCCGCAGCCGTTTCACGGCCGGTGGGACCTGGATCGACTCCGATCTCCCGATGGCGAAGACGCTGGGCCGTCGTGTCCGGACCTTCCTCCACATCGAGACCGCCGGCGGCATCGTCCTGCTCCTCGCCACGGCGGCGGCCCTGATCTGGGCCAACAGCCCCTTCGCCGACAGCTACGACACCTTCTGGCACACGAAGCTGACGCTGATCTCGTTCAACGACTTCGCCCTGACCGAGGACCTCGGACACTGGGTGAACGACGGTCTGATGGCCATCTTCTTCTTCGTGGTCGGCCTCGAGATCAAGTCGGAACTCGTCGCCGGCGAGCTCCGGGACCCACGGAAAGCCGCCGTGCCGGTCATCGCCGCCCTCGGCGGGATGATCGTGCCCGCAGGGTTGTTCATGGTCGTCAACCTCGGCGGCGACGGCTTCGACGGCTGGGGCATCCCGATGGCGACCGACATCGCCTTCGCCCTCGGTGTCCTCGCACTGCTCGGCCCGAAGATCCCCTCGTCGCTCAAGGTGTTCCTGCTCACCCTCGCCATCGCCGACGACATCGGCGCCATCGCAGTGATCGCGATCTTCTACACCAGCGACCTCTCCCTGGGATGGTTGGCCATCGCCGTCGGGCTCATCGGCGTCATCATCTTCATGCGCATCGGGCGGGTCTGGTACATCCCGCTCTACGTCGCCGTCGGCAGTGGCGTCTGGCTCGCGACGCTCGAGTCGGGCATCCACGCCACCATCGCAGGCGTCGCCCTCGGCGTCATCACGCCGGCCGTGGCGCTGCGACCCGGCACCACCGAGACGCAGGTCGACCCCGAGACCTCCGTCGACGAGGTCCGATCGGTGATCTTCGACGTGCGCGAGACGGTCTCGGTCACCGATCGACTCCAGGCCGTGCTCCACCCGTTCTCGTCGTTCCTGATCCTCCCGTTGTTCGCCCTGGCCAACGCCGGCATCGAGATCAGCAGCGACGGCGTCCGCGATGCGTCGACGTCGCCGGTGACCATCGGTGTCATCCTCGGTCTCGTCGTCGGAAAGACCGTCGGCGTTGCCGTCGCGACCTGGATCGCGACGGCCATCGGCATCGGCGACCTGCCCGACGGTGTCCGCTGGCGCGACGTCGTCGGCGTCGGCGCGCTCGCCGGCATCGGCTTCACCGTCGCCATCTTCATCGCCGGACTCGCCTACACCGACGAAGCCGTCATCGAGGAAGCCAAGCTCGGCATCCTCGTCGCCAGCTTCCTCGCCGCCGTCGTCGGCGCCTTGATCCTGCGGCGTCCGGCGACCGAGAACGCCGAGGCGACCGAGGACGTCGACCACGTCGACCAGACCTGACCGGCGGATCGGCGTCCCGATCCCACGGCTCGGTACCCTCCCGCGCCATGGCCAACGTCTTCATCACGGGAACCTCGTCGGGCATCGGCGAGGACGCCGCGCTCCGACTCGACCGACTCGGACACACGGTGTTCGCCGGCGTGCGCCGGATCGAGGACGGCGAGGCCCTGGCCGCACGTGCGAGTTCGGGACTCACGCCCGTCGTCTGTGACGTCGCCGACGAAACCTCGATCGCCGCTGCGCTCGAGATCATCGATGCTGCGGTCGGCTCCGAAGGTCTCCAAGGCATCGTCAACAACGCCGGCGTGGCGCGTGCCGGACCGCTCGAGCACCTCCCGGTCGACGAGTGGCGGTCCCAGTTCGAGGTCAACGTGTTCGGCCAGGTCGCCGTCACCCGTGGGGCGATTCCGATGATCCGGCGAGGCAACGGACGGATCTGTTTCGTGGGCTCGGTGTCCGGTCGCATGGGCAGCCCGTTGATGGGCCCCTACTCGGGCTCGAAGTTCGCGATCGAGGGCATCGCACAGTCGCTCCGCGAGGAACTCCGGCCGTGGGACATCGAGGTGTCGGTCGTCGAGCCCGGTCCGATCAAGACCGCGATCTGGGCCAAGGGCCACGCCTACGCATCGGAGATGGAGGCGCGCCTCGGACCGGAGGCCATGGACCAGTACCGCGACCAGATCGAGGGCGCGGTGAAGGGCATCGACAACAACGAACGCATCGGCGCGTCCACGTCGAAGACCTCCGACGCCATCGAGCACGCCTTGTTCGCGTCGCGGCCCAAGCACCGCTATCTCGTCGGCACGCCGGCGAAGCTCGCCGGACCGCTCACCCGCCTGCTGCCCGACAAGGCACTCGGCGCGCTCATGCGTCTGATGGGCCCCTGAGTCAGGACGTCGCCGCGACGAAGTCGATCAACACGGCCGCGAGTTCCGGACCCCGGTCCTCCTGGAGGAAGTGACCGCCGCCTTCGATGGTGGTGTGAGCCTGGCCCTGCGCGCCGGGGACCTTGGCCAGGAACGGCGCGTCGCCGCCCTTGGTCACCGCGTCCTGGTCGCTGAAGGTGAGCAGGAACGGCTTGGTGAACTGCTCGAGCACGGTCCACGCCGCGACGTTGACGGCGCTCGCCGGGTCGTCCGGGCTCGTCGGCACCAGCGCGGGGAAGATCCGGGCACCGGCCTTGAACGTGTCGTCGGGGAATGGCGCGTCGTAGCCGGCGATGACGTCGTCGGCGAGGTCGGTCGCACAACCGCCACCGATGATCGCGCCCACCGGGAAGTGCTCCGTCTCCTGCGAGAACTTCTGCCAGGCGAGAAACGCTTCGCTCGCCGGACCGTGCCCGGTCGGGAGGCCCGTGTTCCCGATCGCGACGCGTGCGTAGCGGTCCGGGTCGGCGGCGACGAGGCGGAGCCCGACGAGGCCGCCCCAGTCCTGACCGAAGAAGGTGATGTCGCGTAGGTCGAGATGGTCGAAGAGCAGTTGGCGCATCCACTTGACGTGGCGGGCGTAGGTGTAGTCGGACTGCTCGGTCGGCTTGTCACTCCGGCCGAACCCGACCAGGTCGGGTGCGATCACACGATGGCCGGCCTCGACGAGGATGGGGATCATGTGGCGGTACAGGTAGGACCACGAGGGCTCGCCGTGCATGAGCAGGATCGGCGCCGCGTCGGCGGGCCCCTCGTCGAGATGGTGGACCCGGAGCGTTCCGCCGTCGCCGTCGTCGATGTCTGCGTAGTGCGGGGCGAAGGGGTAGCCGGACAGGCCGGCGAATCGCTCGTCAGGGGTGCGGACGGTCTGCATGAGGGCTCCTGGATCGTTGGGAGAAGGATGGTCAGTACGGCTGCGGCGCGTCGGCAGCGCAGCGGAAGCCGAGGTTGCCCGCCGAGGAGTCGACGGTCGACCCGATGCGTCCCGAGGGGCGATAGCGGCGACAGTAGGACTCGTGGCAGAGGTAGGAGCCGCCCTTGGTGACCCACCGGTCGGCGTCGAGGCGGCTGGTCGTCCATTCCCACACGTTGCCGACCATGTTGTGGAAGCCCCAGGCGTTGGGCTCGTACGCGTCGACCGGACACGTTCCACGCCACCCGTCGTCGCCGGTGTCGTGGTCGGGGAACGATCCCTGCCAGACGTTCATCCGGTGCTCGCCGTCGGGTTCCCGCTCGTCACCCCACGACCAGATGGTCTCGGTGCCGGCGCGGGCGGCGCGCTCCCACTCCGCCTCGGTGGGCAGCCGGACGCCTCGCCACGTCGCGTACGCCTGCGCATCTCGCCACGACACGTGGAGTGCGGGGTGGTCGGCTCGATCGTCGATGTCGCTGTGCGGTCCCTCAGGGTGACCCCAGTCGGCCCCGAACACCTGACGCCACCACTCGGCGCCGACCACACCGCGGGTGTCGGGGAAGTCGTCGGGCAACAGCCCACCGAAGACGAACGACCAGCCGATCGACTCGGCATCGGTGACGTGCCCCGTCGCCTCGACGAATGCGGCGAACTCGGCGTTCGACACCGCGCGGGCATCGAGCAGGAACGGTGCGACCGTGACCTCGTGCGGCTCGTCACCGTCGCCGGGGTAGGCCAGCGTCGACCGTTCGCCCATCACGTAGGTGCCGCCGGGGACGGCAACCATCCCGCTGGTGTCCGCGCCGCCGCTGGTCGCCCGCTCCGTCGCCCGGTCCGTCGGCGGCGGCGAAGACACTCCCGGCTCGCGGCTCGGCGAGCAGCACGAGCTCACGGCTCGGCTCGCCGGCCCTCTGCCGTGGTCAGGCCGTCGGCCACCAGGCGGGCCAGCTCGCGAGCGACCATGGGTCCGGCGTTCTGGTTCTGACCGGTGACGAGGTTGCCGTCGACCACCCAGTGGTTGGCGAAGGGGTCACGGAATCGGGTCTGCGACTCGAACGCCGCGCCCTTGGCCCGCAGTTCGGTCTCGGGGTGCTGCGGCGTCGTGTCGCCGATGCCCAACTCGCGGATCTGCTTGTCGGTCACCGCGCTGATGGCCCGTCCCTCGACCAGCGGTCGTCCGTCCGGGGTGGTGGCGTTGCGCAGCCCGAGCGGGCCGTGACAGACGCCGCCGATCGCACGACCGAGCGCATTGGCCTCCGTCATCTTGGCAGCCAGATCGTCGCTGGTGCCGAAGTCGAACGCCGCACCCCAGCCACCGGCCAGGAAGACGATGTCGTAGTCGGCCATGTCGAGATCCCCGATGGCGAGCGAGTCGTTCACCTTGGCCCGGAACTCGTCGTCGGCGAGGAAACGGTCGTCATGCGTCGAGCGTAGGACGGGCTTCAACGACTGCGGGTCGACCGGGATCACCCCACCCTTCGGGCTGGCGACGTCGACGTCCATGCCGGCGTCGAGGAACACGTAGTACGGCGCCGTCATCTCACTCGCGAACACGCCGGTGGGCTTGCCCACGTCGAGCACCGCGTGGTTCGTCGCCACGACGAGCGCGCGCCGGCCCGGCAGCGCCGGAACGGCGTCGGCCTCGACATCGTCGGGATGCATCCCGAGTCGCTGCACGAGCCTGCGGATGGCGAGCGCAGGCCGCGGTGGGCGCCTCGCCGGCGGACCAGCGGTCGGGCGGCGCTCCTCGTAGGGCCACGGGGCGTTGCGCTCGGGCACCGACTCGGCCCGCTGGGTCTTCAGGACACCGCGCAGGTGTGCCCGGACCTCGTCGACGTCGTCGTCGGTCCAACGGTTGACGGCCTCGATCGGATCGGCGGTGAGGTCGTAGAGCTCCCACTGGTCGTCGAGGGGGGTCGTCCGATACTCGTCGCCGCCGGGACCGTCGGCTGCGAGGTGGCGCACACCGGGCTCGGTCCACGTTGACGGGTCGTCGAACGTCCGGACCAGCTTCCACAGATGGTCCGCTCCCCCGACGGCGTCGGCCTCGGCGACCCGGACGACGATGCCCTCGAAGTTGGCGGCCACGTGTGCGGGCACCTGGATCCGCAACGGGGTGGGTGGTCCTGCGACACGGCCCAGCCGCCGAGCGACTGCCGATGCTCCACTGTCACCTTCGAGCATGTTGTCGCGCGTCATCAGGTACACCGCTCGATCGACATCGGCGTCGCCGCCGTCGACCACGGTCATCAGGTCGCGGCCCGGCAGGTCGTGGACCTCGGAGAACGACGAGCGCAGCTCGGCAGCCACGGCGGCGGTGTCGATTCCGGCTGCGCCGAGGAGCGTCGGCACCAGGTCGACGTGTGAGGTCGGCGCCTCGACGGTCCGCGACTCGGTCGGGGTCGCACCGACCCGTGCGACCACGAACGGCACGCGGGTCGCCTCGTCGTAGAGGTTGAACCACTTCTGGTGCAGCCCACCGTGGGCTCCGAGCAACTCACCGTGATCGGAGGTCCGCACCAGCACCGCGTTGTCGGAGCCGCCGTCGGTGACGGCACGCCGCACTCGATCGAGCGGACCATCGACCTCGGCGTGGAGGCGGTGGTAGAGGTCGCGGTAGCGCTGACCGTTGTTCGCGTACGAACGACGGACGACAGGGACCGGGCCGTAGCCCGAGTAGTACGCCTCGCGGAAGGCGATCTGTGCCGCGGGCTTGGACGCCAGGTCTTCGTGGTCGGTGGGCGATTCGGCGACGGCCGGTGGATCGAGCGGCGACGGTTCCAGCGGGTTTCTTCGCAGCCACGCGGGGAACAACACGATGTCGTGCGGGTTGGTGAAGCTCGCAACCAGCAGGAAAGGCCGCTGCGCGGCCTCGTCGCCCGCAGCGCGACGCGCATACCGGTTCTCGAGCCAGGCGACGACGCGGTCGGCCAGCAGCGGGTCACGTCGCAACCCGCTGTCGGAGAGGCTCCCGCCGTGCGGTTCGGGGCCGACCCATCCCGAGAACCCGAACGGGTCGAGCGGATCGGCGTCGAGGTAGGCCTGCACCGCCGCTCGGTCGACGTTGCCGGCGCCGTCGTTGGTGCTCACTCGTTCGCCGGTGGCCGGGTCGTGCAGGTCGGCGTGGGAGATGTGCCACTTGCCGTCGTAGTGCGTGTCGTAGCCCGCTGCCCGGAACCAGTGCCCCAGCGTGGGGACCTCGCCCTCGCGGAGCCAGCGCATCCGAGCGTCGTCCGCGACCTTGCCGAGACCGTCGGTCTGGGTCACACCGTGCACGTCGGGGTACTGCCCGGTGAAGAGGGTGGGTCGGCTGGGCACGCAGGCCAGTGAGCCGGTGTAGTGCCTCTGGAAGCTGACGCCGTGTTCGTCGAACCAGCGACGTCCGGCCAGGGCCTCGGTGCGCCAGGCCTGCAGTTCGTCCGACTCGTAGGGCGGTGCAGCACGTTCCTCGTCGGTCATGACGATGACGATGTCGGGGCGGTCAGACACGGAGTGCCTCCAGGTGGGTGGCGAGGCCGGCGAGCATCACGTCGGACTGCTTGGACAGGACACGACAGACCACACGCTCGGCCACTCGTTGCGGGGGCCGCGGGCCGATCTCGACGGTGGTCGTCAACGACGCACGGGTCGACGCTCGACCGTCCGCCACCAACTCCCAGCGGTTCCGGACGGTGCGCAGGCGAGGCGGGAGCCCATGGAGGTCATAGGCCAGTGACGTCGGCGCCTCGACCGCACAGATCTTCTCGACGATGACGTTGCGCCCGACCTGCACACGACGGGAGAGACCGACGACCAAGGACGAACCGTCGTCGTCGGCACGCTCGGGACGGGAGAGGATGCACGAGTGATCGACGTTGGCCGCCCACGTGCTGATCGCGCCGAAGTCCGTCAGCACGGCCCAGACCGCGTCGAGCTCGGCGGGGATGACCCCGGTGCGGGTGATGTCGGTCATGGGCGTGGCTCCCGGTCTCGTGCCGCCGGCATCCAGCTGGGACCGGCGGTCTCGTCGATCCTGCGGACGAGCGCCGCGCCGACCGGTTCGACCAGGGCGAGGAACTCGTTGGTCCGCTCCTCACCGAGGTGTCGCCACGCGACCTCGCAGATCCGATCGAGTCGGTCCTCGAGCGACTGTCGGTACTCGATGCCCCGCGCGTTCACGGTGTCGTCGGTGACGAATCCGCGCTCCGCCAAGAGGTCCATCGCCGATGCCAGAGCGGCGTCGTCTGCACCGCGACTGCGCGGCAGCCAGTCGCTCGCATAGTTCCGCCACGCCCCGTCGAGAATGCCCGCCGCCGTGCCGTCGAGACCCTCGGCGATCTGGATCGCCCAGTGGGTGTCGCCGCGCCACTCACGGATGCAGTTCACGGCGAGCCATGCCGAGATCAGCGGGGCATCCGCTCGGCGGCGCTCCGAGAGGCTCGCGGCGAGGACCCGCCCACCCATCGGCAGCGCATCGACCACGTCCCAGAGGGGCGCCGCCAGTGCAGCGAGGCCGTCGCAGACGCCGGGCGCGTGACGAACCAGACCTTCGGCCACCGCCTCGTCCCGTGCCGTCGCCGCCGCCTCGAAGGTGGTGTGCTCGCGGCAGAGCCCGAGCGACATCGCGACGAAGTCCGGGTGGATCGAGCCGAACGCGGCGGCGACCGCCGCATCCCCGCTGTCGCCGAGCGAGGCGCCGCGGCTCGCGATGTAGTAGCCGAGACCATCCGGGACACCGAGGGCCGCGTACCGCTCGACACCGACGGGGTCCCAGAAGATCCAGCCGACGAGTCGGTGCGACGCCAGGGCCGCGCTGCGTGTCAGATCGGTCCAGTCAGCCACCCTTCCATGAGACTCTATTGCGAGTCGTATTGTCAATATCTTCTGCGTCGAGCACTCCCACAACATGCGCGATCGGTACGATGCACTCGTGGCGACTCAGGCACTGGACGCAGCAGACGGTCGACGGGCCCGACGAGACCGCAACCGCGCGTCGGTCATCGACGCCCTGTTCGACCTCCTCGTCGACGGTTCGTTCCCGACCACCGAGGCCATCGCCGAGCGGGCCGGCGTCTCGGTGTCGTCGGTGTTCCGCTACTTCGAGAGCCTCGACGACCTCCAACGCCAGACGATCGACGCCCACTTCGACCGCTTCGGCCCGCTGTTCGACGTCCCGTCTCCCGGCGAGGGCGACACCGCCGAGCGGATCCAGCGCTTCGTCGACGCCCGCCTGGCGCTCTACGAAGCCGTCGCCCCCGTGGCGCGTCTCGCACGAGCGCGGGCCTACGACCAACCGCTGATCGCCGAACGCCTCACCGAGGTGCGCAAGAGCTTCGTACGCCAGATCCGCGACCACTTCGCCGCCGAACTCGAGGCCTTGTCGCCGGCGCGGGCCGAAGACACGGCGCACCTCGTCGATGCGTCGACCTCGTTCGAGACCTGGGACCTGCTGTCGACGACACACGACCGGACCGGACGCCAGATCCGCCGAGCGTGGATCGACGGCATCGCCGCCCTGCTCTGACCCTTGCGAACGACCGGAGGAACCCGATGCCCGACACCGAGACCCTGAACCTCGTGCAGGACTCGCTGCTGCGACGGATGCGAGCGATGCACTCGCTCTACCACCAGGCCGTCGACACGATGGACCTGGAGCACGTCAATCACTTCGAGCGTCCCGGGGTCCTGCCCATCGCGTTCTCGCTGTTCCACTACACGAACATGGAGGACTCCACGTTCATGGTGCTGAGCGGCGAGCTGCCGACCTGGAACGAGGAGTGGCAGTCGCGGGTGCAGATGACCATCGACGACCACGGCAAGGAGGAGACCGTGGCGACGATGGAGGACCAGCGCATCGGCGACTACGAGGCGTTCAAGGAGTACCAGCGCACCGTCTTCTCACGCACCGAGGCGTACATCGAGGCCATGGACCCGGCCGACTTCACGCGGGTGGTCATCGCTCCCCCGTTCCCCGACCAGGTGGCCAGCACCTACAGCGCCCGCGTCGCCGGACCCCAGGGAATCACGGTTCTCGACGCTTTCGAGTGCTGGCACTACCAGCACGGTCTGCGCCACATGGGTGAGATCGAGCTCGCCCGTGGCCTCGTCGGTCTCGGGGGGATGACCTCCTAGCCACGAACCTCTTCCGGGGCGTGGACCTCGACCCGGTGCAGATCGTCGCCCAGTTCGATCACTCCCTCGAAGTGTTCGGCTGCGAGGGCACGCCAGTCGTCGCCACCGCCCGAGGGGAAGCTCGGCACGTAGTGGGTCATCACGAGCGTCTCCATCCCGGACCGCGCCGCGGTCTGCGCTGCTTCCTGCGGAGACGAGTGGTAGTCGAGTGTGTCGATCATGCGCTGGACGGGGATGTTCTCGATCACGTCCTTGCGGATGACGGTGTGGACCAGGGCCTGCGCACCGGTGCAGAGCTCGTCGAGGCCGGCGCACGGAACCGTGTCGCCGGCGACGACGACCGATGCGCCGTCGTGGTCGAACCGGTAGGCGATGCTCGGCTCGACCGGCTTGTGGTCGGTGGGCCCGCACGTGACGCGCACCGAGCCGCCGAGGTCGACCACACCCTCGGTCACCTCGATGACCTCGACCGGCGGTGGGTAGTCGAGGTCGTCGTGATGCGCGATCCGGTAGCTGATGTCGGGCCCGAGCGACGCGACGATGTGGTCGACCACCGCCTTGGTCCCGACCGGGCCGACGATCGTCAGCGGCGTGGGCTCGAACGTCATGACCCATCGGCTCGTGATCACGTCGTTGAGGTCGGTGATGTGGTCGCTGTGCAGATGCGTGAGCAGCACCGCTCGCAGCTGTCCCGCGCCCGACATCGCCCCGGCGAGGCGCATCAGGACACCTCGCCCGGTGTCGACCAGGAACTGATCGGCCCCGCCCGTGACGAGCGTCGCCGGTCCGGCCCGATCGGGGTCGGGCAGGGGACTTCCGGTCCCGAGCAGTGTGATCGTGAGCATGGAGACCTCCGAGGTCCGGTCGTACGTGGTTGGTTGATTTGATCGTGATTCCGAGAGTCCCGGTCGCACCCCACCCCACCCCACCCCACCCCACCCCATCCGTTCTGGTGAACGATCGAGACCATCAGATGTCGTACCCGTTCACCAGAACGAGAGTTGTGGGGTGGGGGGTCGGGGGGTCGGGGGTCGGGGGTCGGGGGTCGGGGGTCGGGGGTCGGGGCTACTGGCGGGACATCTCGGCCCGGGCCTCGGCCTCGGCGGCCCCCGGTGCGGGACGCGAGACGAGGTCGATCACGAGTTCGTGGAGATCGCCCGAGAAGGTGAAGGGACTGTCGTAGCGACTCGACACCGCCGATCCGTGGTCGTAGCCGACGCTGGCGCCGACCGACGAGATCATCCGCATGTAGAGCTCGGTCTCCCCGGTGCCGCACGAGACGCCGTCGACGAAGACCTCGATCGAGCCGGTGCGGCCCTCCCCACGACGGAATGTGGCCGTCAGGACCGACTCGCCCTCCGGCACGGGGACCTCCGACTCGACGACCGTGTGGTCGTCGAACGCGTTGTAGTCGACGACGAGGCGATCGTCCTGCACGAAGACGGTGATGCCCGAGTTCTCGGTACCGGTGGCGAAGAGCACACCCTCGTCGCCGGCCTCACGGGTGACCCGCGCGGTGAGATCGAAGCTGCGCCCGCCGATCGCCGCCGCCGCCTGGGCCGCGATGGCCGACATCGGCGGACGGTAGACGTAGCGCTTGTCGGCCGGGTGGGGCGAGTGGTCGCGGAAGCGAGCGCCGAAGAGTTCGATCGTCCGGTCGTCGAGCGGCAGGACGCCGTGACGGTCGGCCTCGGCCCACCACAACTCGATCAGCTCGGCCAGTCGATCGGGCTGGTCGTCGGCGAGGTCGTTGCACTCGGACGGGTCGGCGACCAGGTCGTAGAGCTCCCAGGTCTCGGTGTCGTAGTCGGCGCCGGGCGTGTGCTTCTGCACTGCCTTCAACGACCCCGACACCAACGCCCGGCTACCGCCCATCTCGAAGTACTGGAGCGTGTTCGTGGCCGGGGCCGCGGCGTCGTCGAGGATCGATCGGAACGAGTGCCCGGTGACGGGCAACTGGTCGATGCCGCGGTAGGTCGACGGCGGCGTCACACCGAGCAGGTCGTAGATCGTCGGGACGATGTCGGCGACGTAGGTGAACTGATCGCGCTTCGTGCCGCGGTGCTCCTCGGCGATGCCGGCCGGCCAGTGCACGATCATCGGCACGTGAACGCCACCCTCGTGCGTGTTCTGCTTGTACCACTTGAACGGCGAGTTGCCGGCCTGCGCCCAACCCCACGGGTAGTTGGTGTGGCTGTGCGGACCACCGATGTCGTCGATCCGTTCGATGGCGGTGTCGGCGGTCTCGAAGATCCCGTTGAAGAACTTCATCTCGTGCATGACACCGAAGGGCCCGCCCTCCTGCGACGCACCGTTGTCGGCCATGACGACCAGGATCGTGTTGTCGAGCTGACCGAGGTGCCGCAGACCGTCGACCAGACGACCGATCTGGACGTCGGTGTGGTCGAGGAACGCGGCGAACGCTTCCTGCAGGCGGGCGTTGAGTCGCTGCTGGTTCTCCGGCAGGTCGTCCCACGCGTCGACACCCGGGTTCCGGGGTGCCAACTCGGTGTGGTCGGGGATCACGCCGAGCTCGATCTGGCGTCGGAACCAGCGCTCGCGCACGACGTCCCAACCCTCGTCGTACCGACCGCGGTACTTGGCCAGGTATTCCGGCGGGGCCTGGTGCGGCGCATGTGTCGCACCGAAGGGGAGGTAGCCGAAGAACGGCTTGTCGGGCCGCACGCCCTTGCTGTCGGAGATCATGCGCAGCAACTGATCGACGAGGTCTTCGCTGACGTGGTACCCGTCCTCGGGTCCGGCCGGCGGATCGATCGGATGGTTGTCGGCCACGAGTTGCGGATTGAACTGGTCGGTCTCGCCCTCGAGGAAGCCGTAGAAGCGGTCGAACCCCCGGGCCAGCGGCCACTGGTCGAACGGACCGGCGGCCGAGCACTGCTCCATCGGCGCCAGGTGCCACTTCCCCGCGCAGAACGTGGCGTAGCCCTCCTCACGCAGCACCTCGGCGACGGTGGCTGCGTGGTTCGAGATGTGACCCAACTGGTTGGGGAAGCCGGTGCGGAAGTTCGAGACCGCCCGCATCCCGACGGCGTGCTGCGACCGACCGGTCAGCAACGAGGCGCGGGTCGGCGAGCACAGCGGGGTCACGTGGAAGTTCGTGAACTGCAGTCCATCGGCCGCGAGGGCATCGACGTTGGGGGTTTCGATGTCGGAGCCGTAGCAACCGAACTGCGCGAACCCGGTGTCGTCGAGCAGCACCACCACGACGTTGGGCGCGCCGTCCGCCGGATGCGGCGGGTCGTCGAACCAGGCTTCGGAGTCTGCGACGGTGCGCCCGATGCTCCCTTCGAACTTCGACGGTCTGGTCACGCGATCCCCCGGGACTCGAAACAATATGAGAGTTGCACTCTCACATAAGGGAGGTCGCCTGGCAAGCGGCGCGCCGGGATCTCAGCGTGCGGCGAGGGACGCAACCGCCGGCGAGTCGGCGAAGTAGGCCAACGCTGCCGGCGGGTCGGGGATCTGGCTCGGGTGGAAGTCCCGACGCAGTGAGGCGCGGAACGAACGGACCCCGCGTCGAGCGAGCTCGATGAGTTGGCCACGCTCGCGCCACAGCTCACGGACCGAGCGCCGGACGTTCATCTCCGGGTCCCACCGCAGCAGGCGGACCATGACGAGCGCCGGCTGCAGGACGATCCCGACGAAGACGATGACTCCCGCCACCATCTGGCGGACACGACTGGGGTCGATCGCGCTCGCGAGGTCATGAGCGACGGACTTGTGTTCGGCCTCCTCGGCGAGGTGCCAGAGGAACAGGTCCCGCATCTCCGGGTGGGCATCGTCGAACAAGCCGGTGTCGAACGCGTAGCCCGCGAGCATCGCGGTGTAGATCTCGATGCTCGCGATGAGCCAGAGACGGAGCTTCAACGGGACACGCGTGTCGAGGAACTCGGCCCGACGATCGAAGGAGGCCATCAGTCGGTCGACCGGCCAGCCCTCCTCGGCGAGGTGCTCGATGTAGCCGTGATGGCTGCGGCCGTGGATCGCCTCCTGGGCGATGAACGCCTTCACCTGGTCACGCAGCAGGCCGTCCTCGACCCGCGGCAGCGCCTCGCGGAAGGTGCGACAGAACATCCGCTCCCCCGGCGGCAGCAACACGTTGAACGCATTCGCCACGTGGGTGACCATCGGCGCACCGTCGACCCAGTGCACGGGCACGTCGGCGTAGTCGAACTTCACCCGCCGCACGACGGGCACGTGATCGGCAGGGACCTCACCGGTCCCCCCACTCGGGTCACCGGTCACGTCGCGGATCTGCGGCGGGTCGATGCTCATCGTCACTTCCCTCCGAGCGCGTTCGTGCGGGACAGCCGGGTCGCGAGGCGAGGTGCGAACCGTCGGATCCGGTGGCCGAGCCGCGCTTCGAACGACACGGGCAGCACGCCACCCTTCCGGTCTGCGACCGCCGCCCAGATCGCGTCCGCAACTCGCTCGGGCCCGAAGCCGCGCCGCTTGTAGGCCTTCTCTGCCCGGGCACGGTTCTTCTCGGCGTCGGGATCTCCGAGCAGTCGGGTGCCCGAGATGATCCCGGTGTGGACGATGCCGGGACAGACCGCGGTCACCGCGACGCCCGACGACCACAGATCGGCGGCGAGCGCATCGGAGAACCCGACGACCGCGAACTTGGTGGCGTTGTAGGCCGTCATGTTCCGCACCGGGACGAGACCCGCCATCGACGCGAGGTTGACGACATGACCTGACCCGCGCTCGACCATGGCCGGCACGTAGAGATGGCAGCCGAGGACGACACCGTCGAGGTTCACCGAGCGGATCCAGTCCCAGTCGTCCATCCCCATCGCCGTGAACGGTCCGCCCATCCCGACGCCGGCGTTGTTGACCAGGACGTCGGGCGCGCCGTGCATCGCCAGGACCTTCTCGGCGACGGCCGCCATCGCGTCGCGATCGGTGACGTCGACGACGTGGACCTCAGCAGTGCCGCCCATCTGCTGACACCGTTCCGCCGTGTCGGCTGCAGCACCAGCCTCGCGCTCGAGCAGGACGAGATGAGCGCCCTCCGTCGCAGCATCGAGCGCGGTCGCCCGACCGATCCCGCTGCCGGCACCGGTGACCAGCACGACCTTGCCTCGACGTCCGCCCGGGGTACCGGCCCCGTCCATCCCCGGCTTCGACCCACGGGGGCGGCGCTTTGCCGTCGGCGGCACGGGTCCGCCGACCTTCTCTCCGGCGACGTGGCGAGCGATGGCATCGGCGAGTAGCTCCGGGTGGCTGCGGACGACCCAGTGACCGGCCGCGAGTTCGAGCACCGAGATGTCGGTGCACAGGGGCGCCGATGCGAGGGCAAGCGGCGGGGTCACGTGCTGATCGTCCTGCGCGACGACCAGGAGGGTCGGCGTGGTGACCGAGCGGGGCGCCGGCGGCTCCGGGAGGCGGAGCGGGTTCAGGTTCTGCCGGTACAGCTCGAGCCCGGGAAGCGCGAAGGCGAGGATCTCCTCCGACGTGCGGTCGAGGATCGGGTCGTCGTCGGGGACGCCGCTCCCGGTGAGGATCTTGCGCAGCATCGGTACCGCTCGGCGCTTCCATGCCGCCTCGGCCAGGCCGCGCTTCTGGAACACGAGGATGTAGGTCGACGCCAGCGACTGCCGGAGCGCGGCACGGCTCCGGCTGCGCAGGAAAGGGCCACCCACACCGGCATGGGGCGCCGAGATCGAGGTCCACGACAGGACACGCGCACGCGGGCCGGAGTCGGCCACGTACGACCATCCGATGATCGAGCCCCAGTCGTGGCCGACCAGATGGAACGCCCCCTCCGGACTGCCGGTGACCGCGGTGGCGACGGCGTCGATGTCCTCGCACAGGCGGGCCATGGCGTGGCTGTCTTCGGTCGTCGGGACCGTGCTGCGGCCCATGCCGCGCAGATCGAACGTCACGACTCGGTGGTCGGTGGCCAGATGCTCGGCGACGAGGTCCCATGTCCGCAGATCGTCGGGGTACCCGTGCACGAGGACCACCACGGGTCCGTCCGCCGGTCCTCGACACTCCACGTGCAGCACCGCCGCACCGGAACGGACCTGCAACTCCTCGACACCCGTGCTCGTGGTCGTCATGGCCCCACGCTAGAGATGGTGATAGTCACTTACAAGTTTCAGTGACTCACGGTCGACCCGGGTACCCTCTCGCTCGTGGACACCTTGCCCGGCCTTCGCGAGCGCAAGAAGGCCCGCACCCGCGAGCAACTCCGCGAGCACGCACAGCGACTGTTCCGCGAGCAGGGGTTCGACGCCACGACGGTCGCCGAGATCGCCGCTGCCGCCGACGTCAGCGAGCCGACGTTCTTCCGCTACTTCCCCTCGAAGGTCGCCGTGGCACTCGCACCGCTCGAGGAGGTCGTCACCGGGCTGGTCGCCGCAGTTCTCGCTCGACCCGACGACGAGCCCCCGGTCGATGCCTGTCTCGGCGTCGCCGATGCCCTCACGACCATGGACTTCGAGATCCCGCCCACGACGCTCCAGGACCTCCGCGACCTGCGCAACAGCTCGAGCCCCGTGGCCGGCGTGCTCGCCGTCTTCGACGAGGCCACCGAGCAACTGTCGGTCGACTTCGCTCGACGCCTCGGAACCACGTCCGACGATCCCGTCGCTGCACAGACGGCGACGGTGGTGATGGGCACGCTCCTCGCTGTCATGCGGTCGTGGCTCGACGACCCCGACGGCATCGACCCCATCGATGCTGCCGCCCAGGGACTCCGCCGCCTGCGCGGGGGGCTGCGCTGACCGCTTCCCGATAGCGTCGATGCCCATGGCCCGGCGACGCACACGAGACCTCGCGCTCGTCGTCGCCATCTGGGCCGTCGTCTTCGCTCCCGGGTCGTTCGACGCCGCCGACGCAGAGCACGCCCCGGCGACCGAGGTCGCCGGCGAGCTCGCCGCGGCCGTGATCGCCCCGACCACCGGCGACGGCGCCGTCGTGGCGAACCGGCCCAGCCGCGATCGTTCCGACCACACGCCGAGCGCGCTGGACCTCCCGGCGTCGGCGACGACGCTGCATCCCACGCGGTCGATCACCGAACGGATCTCCGGTCGGTCAGGACCACGCCCATTCGACGCCCCCTGGTCGCCGGCCGCTCCACGCGGTCCTCCTCTCGTCTGAGCTGCCCGATACCGGTCGACCGACCGGACGTCCTGCACGTTCACCGACGAGAGGAAGGCATCATGCCGTCCGCATCAACCGTGTCGCAGCGGCCCCCAACGGCCCGCGTACGTCAAGAACCCATCGATCTCCTCGCGATCGCGCTCGCCGCGGTCCTCCCCGTTCTCCTCGTGCTCTCGGGGGCCCTCGCCGACTCGCCGCGCGTCGACGTCGCGTTCGAGAATCCGACCCCCTACGTGTACGACGTGTCGGTACGCGCCACCGGGAGCGACCAAGCGCTGGAACTCGGCACCCTCAGCCCAGCATCGACACGGTCCATCACCTCCGTGATCGACCAGGGATCGGCGTGGTCGATCACCTTCCGCTTCGCCGGCATCGAGGCCGGGACCATGGAGGTCGAGCGCACCGACATCGAGGGCGGCGCCATCGCCGTCCCAGAGGAGATGGCCCAGGCCCTCGAGCGGGAGGGCATCACCCCGCCACCGCCGTGACGTGGACGGAGTCGTGACGTGGAGTGAGCCGGCCGTTCACCCCTGCGCGCGACGGCCCTCGCTCGCCTCGGCAACGATCCGAGCGATCCGGCCCGCCTTGGTCTCGGCCTTGCTCGCGCTCACGACCCACCAGAGCATCTGCTTGCGAGCACTGGGCGGGAAGGCGTCCCAGTTCGAGCGAGCTTCCAGGTCGGCGTCGAGCGCCGCCGCCAGGTCGTCGGACTCGATGAGGTCCTCGACGCTGTCGTTGATGGTCCACCAGCCGTTGTCCTTCGCGACGGCGATGGCGGTGCGACCGGCGTCGGTCATGAGCCCTTGCGCCTCCATCTCGGCGGCACGCCGGCGGTTGAGGCGGGTCCAACTGCTCTTGGGGCGCCGGGGCGTGTACATCTGCAGGCCCCGGTCGTCGTCCAAGATGGCCATGGTCGAGTCGATCCACCCGAAGCAGATCGCCTCCTCCACCGCCTCCGGGTACGGACATCGCGGACGGTCCGCAGCACCACGCCACGAGCACAGCCACACCCCACGTTCGCTGGCGTGATGACGCTCGAGCCAGGACCGCCACTGTTCGCGGGTCTCGGCGTGGAAGACCGGGTTGTCGAACTTCCATGTGGCCGGATGATCCGAGATCGGCATGTCGTCGTCCATCGAGCCGCAGGGTAGGCGGACCGCTGCGAATACCCGATCCTCTGTCGCGCTGTGCTGGGTACGGGTCGGCAGTCGGGCGGCTCAGCGTTGGCAGTCCACCGCGATGGCCAAGGCCTCGCAGACCTGGTCCATCCGACCGTCGCTCAGCCTTCCGAGACGATCGACGAGAACACTGATGGAAACACTCTCGACCGAATCGAGGTTCACCGCAGACCGCAGCGGCACCGGGTCACCTCCAGGTTTCGAGCACCACTTCGCTCGGCAATCCCCGAATCGTCGTCGTGCACGGTCCGATCAGCGCACGTCGTAGAAGAGGGATCGCGGCGTCTCTCGACAGCACGACGACTCGGGACGAGGCGAGGTCGCCCCACTCGTCAGCCTGGTCCATCGGCGACTCCTCATCGGCGGCATACGCCGCGTCGATCTCGGCGGAACGACTGCTCCTGACCAGCGCTGCGAGTGCGGCATCGAGCGACGCACCGTCGTTCACCCCGGCTCGAAGCGTTCGCGCTTCGGCGAGAAGATCGCCGTCCACCGTTGTGCTCACGCGCTCTCGTGCCATGGCATGCGTATGCCATGGATGTGGCATGTTCAGGAGGCAGAACCGAGGTACCGATCCTCGGCGAGTTCCTCGAGCCGAGAGGGTCATGGAACCCAATAGATTCGGTGCATGTTTCGGTCTGTGCTGGGTGTGGCCCTCGCGCTTGCGCTCCTGGGCGCGGCCTGCGGAACCGACGCGGGTGAGGCGTCCGTGGACGCCGCTGTTCAGTCCTCGACATCGCAGCCGCCCGGTGCATCTCCTCCAACTGATGGGGCACCCGAAGAGACCGAGCCGACTCCGACTGCGCCATCTGCTGCGTCGTGCGACGACGCAATCCAAACTCTCGGACCCGCCGATGCTCTGGACGCAAGCGTCGATGCGCTCGACCTGATCGCCGAGGATCGTCTGGTCGGCCTTCTCCTGCCTGGCCACGAGCAACGCGAACTGATCGGACTCGACTACTTCGACGCACCCGAACAGCTGATCTTCCCGAGTACTGCGGCGCCAGAACGTCAGCTCGAGTCACTTCGTGTCAATCGCTTCGACGAGGGCTACAACGCGACCTACGCATTCGGGGTCGACTCGTACTCGCTGTTCGCATTGTCATTTCCGTCGCCAGAAGCGTCGAGCGCCTACCACCGGGTCTACCTCCAGAGCGTCTGCTCCGATCGGGGCCGCGACATGGACCGACTCGGGGACACAGCATCCGGCGTCACTTTCATCACCGAAGTCGGTCCTCAGTCCTACACGCACGCCGCCATTGCTGTCGGCAATGTCGAGATGATCTTCACCCTGTGCGTGTGCATCGAGACCGCCGACCATCGCCAGGTCCTCACTGACTGGGTCAGTGCCATCACCGCGCAGTTGGCGGGGCCCAGCTCTGGAGATGTCTAGGACGCCACCCCCGAAGCGCGAACTTCGCGAGACGACGGCACGAATACGTGCCGCCGCCAGTTGGTCTTGGCGGGGCGACCTCCTCCTGACCGCCAATCGCCCCAACGATCTGTTCCTCGTTACGAGCGACCCGCTCGACCCGGCAACAGTTGGCACCGCCGTGGCATGCGACGTGCTAATCCCGGCACGCTTCGACACATGGGACTGACTCGTCTGCTCGTGGCGCTGGTACTGGTGGTCGCCATCGGAGCATGCGGCGATTCGTCCGATCCGTCGACCGCACAACGATGTCGAGAACTCGAGCCCGATGTTTCGACAGCAGAAGCCTGGGAGGACATCGCTGCACTTCAGGAGGTCGTCGCCGAGTACATGCAACTCGACCGCGACGCGGTCCTCGGCAACGAATGACCACAGCACGGATCGGCGAGCGCATCTCGTTCTTCGGCGTCTGAGTTGCACCAGCGCAACTCAGACGCCGAAGAATCGGGTCGACCGCAGGACGTGTGCCAGTCGCGGGTCGTTCGGCGGCGGTCGATCCACCCTTCTGCTCTTCTTCGCCGTCCAGGACCCATCCATGACCGCCCGTCGCCGCTGGTGACCGCTGCGTCGGTCACGGGAGTGGGCGCAGAGGGACTCGAACCCCCGACATCTTCCTTGTAAGGGAAGCGCTCTAGCCAACTGAGCTATGCGCCCTGGATCGGACAACGGTAGTCGCCGCTCCCCCGCCGTCCCACCAGCATCCACGATCAGCGCGATCCATGTGACTACCGTCATTTTCAGCCAGTCCAGGGCTGCGATTGCTCAAGAAATTGTGGCATTCGTCCGACGACAGGGAGGTGCAGATGGCCGGTCCGAAGCGCAACGGTCATCGGGGGGCGCGCGGACCTGACGACCTCGTCGGCCGCTATCTCACCGAGATCGGGCAGTACCCATTGTTGATCGCGTCCGAAGAGGTCGAACTCGCACAGCAGATCGAGTGCGGGAAGGAAGCCGCCGCTCGACTCGAGGCCGAGACCGACCTCACCCCGGCCGAGCGTGCCGCGCTGCGACGCTCGGTCCGCACCGCCGGCAAGGCGAAGCAGCGGTTCATCCAGTCGAACCTGCGCCTCGTCGTGTCCATCGCCAAGCGCTACCAGTCGACGGGGCTCCCACTCCTCGACCTCATCCAGGAAGGCAACCTCGGGCTCATCCGGGCGGTCGAGAAGTTCGATCACCGCAAGGGCTTCAAGTTCTCGACCTACGCCACGTGGTGGATCCGCCAGGCCATCGGCCGCGGCGTCGCCGACAAGGGCCGCACCATCCGCCTGCCATCACATGTCGTCGACACGCTCACCACGTTGTCGAAGGCCTCGGGGACGCTGCTCAAGGAACTCGGTCGCGAGCCGACTCCCGAGGAGTTGTCCGAGCTGACGGGCATGACGGTCGATCGAGTGATCACCGCCCTGGGCGCGACCGCCGATGTGATCTCGCTGTCGGCCGGCGTGGGTGAGGACGCGACGGAGTTCGGCGACCTGCTCCCGGACGAGAACGCCGAGGTCCCCTTCGACGTCGCCGCACGCAGTCTCGAGAAGATCGCCCTGCGCAACCTGCTCTACACGCTCTCCGACCGCGAGCGCGAGGTCCTCGAGCTCCGCTTCGGCCTGGTCGGCGAACGCCCACTGACGCTCGACGAAGTCGGTCGACACTTCGAACTCACCCGCGAGCGGATCCGGCAGATCGAGGCCAAGGCGCTCACGAAGCTCCGCCATCCGTGCTCCCCCAACACACGCGGGCGAGCGCTCGCCGTCTGAGACTCCGCCTCGCTCGGCATCAGTCGAGTCGGGGCCAGACAGGATCGGGAAGGCGACGGTCGACGGGGGACGTCGCGGCCCGGGCCAACGTCACCAGCGCGTCTGCGGTCTCGAACTGCAGCTCGGGCAACCCGTCGGCCGGGAACCAGCGGGCCTCGACGATCTCGGGTGACCCGGGACGCACGGCGTCGAGTTCTTCGTCGGTCCCGATCGGTCGGGCCCGGAAGATGACGTCGACTCGCTGCGGTCGAGCGTCGACCACGACGGCGGGTTCGCCGAGCAGTTCGACGGCGACGCCGACCTCTTCCATCACCTCGCGCATCGCACCGTCGCGCGCCCGCTCGCCACGCTCGAGGAGACCGCCGGGCACGCCCCACCGTTCGCGGTAGGAGTGACGGACCAGGAGAAGCGCACCGTCGTCCCGCTCGATGAAGCACATGGCCCCGACGGTGAACGACGGGGAGATGGTGCGGACGACACGCCGGCGGACGGGGATCGGCAGGCGACCGAACACGTTCAATGCGCTGCGATGGAGGAAGCCGGCCACCGACGGATCCTACCGAGGGCCCCGGTCAGGACCCCCCGGGAATCGACGGATCGTCAGGCCATTGCAACGATCGTCGGGCCGCCACGAGCTCGTCGAGGAGTGCCGGTGTCGCACCCGCGATGGGTGTTCGCCGGTCGGTGTGGCCGAGCACCACGAGCTCGCGGTCGAAGGCATCGACCACGGGGACGCCCGCCTCCTGGCAGATGAGCAGCCCACCGGCGTAGTCCCAGGAACCGTGCGCGCTCGGCGAGCAGTCGATGTAGCCGTCGAGGACCCCTTCGGCCACCGCGCACAGGTCGAGCGCGGCCGCGCCGAGGGCTCGGAACTGCTTCCACCCCAGATAGCGGTTGGGATAGCCGGACATCCCGACGACCGACTCGGACAGCGCGGTCGCGCCCGAATGCTGTAGCGACCTCCCGTCGACGGTCGCACCGCCGCCGCGGGTCGCCTCGAAGCGACGCCCGCTCGCCTGGTTCACCACGAGCGCGGCGAGCGGTCCCTCGTCGTCGACGGCGCAGAGACTCGTCGCGAACCACGGGATGCCCCGACTGGCGTTCGTCGACCCGTCGACTGGGTCGACGATGACCACGATGTCCCGATCTCCGTGGGCGACACCGCTCTCCTCGCTCAGCCAGCCCATGCCGGCAGCGTCGAGCACGGCGAGGCACGCGTCGTCGGCTGCGAGGTCCGATCGGTACTGGCCGGCACGGGTGCCGGCGAGGCCCCAATCACCCAACTCGTCGAGCGCAGTGCGCACGGCCTCGGCCGCAGCACGCAGGGTCACCAGCACGTCGTCGTCGCCCATCGACGTCGACCGTAGTTCCGACGGTGCCGGTGTTCTCCGACCGGGGATCGCGTGGCAGGCTGGTCCCGATGGCTTCCATCGACGTTCCCGGCTTCATCGCTGACCTCAAGGACCACGCTGTCGACCACGGATTCCACGTGCACGACGAGCGTCACTTCGTCGAGACCTACTCGCTCCGCCAGGCCTGGGAGGTCGACCTCCACCCCGACGAGGCGTGCGGCGGCCCGCTCGACCTGCATCTCGCGCTCGATGTCGACCCCCGTGTCCTGCTGGCCTTCGAGGACGTCCTGCTCTCCATCGGCGAGGACGACGATCCGCCGGACGAGTTCCACTTCCCGCTGATCTTCACCTGGGCGTTGCCCCCGCTCCCGAGCGGACCCGACCTGTTGGTGCTCGCCACAGAACTCGCCGGCCTCGGCGGGCCCGACCTGCCCCTCGAGGTGTCGGCCATCGACAGCTTCGGCGCGGTGACCGACGCTCCCGAACGCTCGCTGGCGATCGTGGCCCGGGTCGAGGTCTCCTTGGCACGGGTCTTCCTCGGGCAGGAGCAGCTGTGCGACACCCTCGACCGCTGCCTCGACGTGTCGTCCTTCCTCCTCGACCGTGCTCCGGTCTGGCTCGACGAGTTCTGATCGCCATGGCTGACGTCTCCCAGTGCCCGTTCTGCGAACTCCGCTTCCAAGCGAAGTGGGAGCTCGTGGCCCACCTCGACAGCGACCACCCGGGCCGCGTCGTCGAGAAGGACCGCAGCGAGGGCGAGGTCATCGTCGAGGACACCGACCCGCACAACCCGAAGCCGCTGTAGCGACATGGCGGCGACGCCGGCGACGGCTGCGCTCGAAGCCGCAGGCGTCGACTTCACCACCACCGAGTACGAACTGCCGACCGACGCCGACGGCTACGGCGACGGGGTCGTCGAGGTCCTCGGTCTCGATCCGGCCACGGTGGGCAAGACCCTCGTGGCGATGGTCGACGAGCGGGCGGTGGTCGCCGTGGTCCCGGTGGCCGGATCGCTCGACCTCAAGGCGCTGGCGCGCGCTGCGGGAGCGAAACGAGCGACCATGGCCGACCATGCCGACGCCGAGCGTCTGAGCGGGTCGGTCGTGGGTGGCATCGCGCCGCTCGGTCACCGGACGAGGCTCGCCGTGTTCATCGACGCTTCGTTCCTCGACGTCGAGAAGATGCACGTCAGCGGCGGCCGCCGTGGCCTCGAGGTCACCGTTGCGCCCGACGCGCTGGTGTCAGCCTGCGGCGCCACGGTCGCACCGATCGCGCGATGACGAGCGGCGTGCCATCCGGTGCGCCAAGATCGTGACGACGAAGACGCCACGGGCGGCCACCATCCGGAGGTACGACGATCGCGACCGACACGACCACCGATGCGGGCGGGGCCCCGCTGGGTGACGACATCGCCGATCGGGCGGTGGCGCTCGTCCAGCACTGGCTCGTCGGCTCCGACATCGAGGTGGCGCCCGACGAACGCGAGGCGACCGAGCGACTCCACGACCTGATCGACGACCCCGACGGCGTCGCGTTCACGATGCAGTTCGTCGACCGGGTCATCCGGCCCGACGACCACCGGGTCGCCGCCGACCAACTCGCGTCGCTCGTGCTCGACGAGGCACCACTCCCGACGTTCCTCGGCCGCGTCGATCGTCTGCTGCTGACGGCGGGGGCCCGACTCGCCCCCCTGCTCCCCCGCGTGGTGATGCCGCTCGCCCGTCGGCGGATGCGCCAGATGGTGGGACACCTGGTGGTCGACGCCGAAGCGAAGGCACTCGAGACGCACCTGGGTGCCCGACGGGCCGACGGCTTCTCGCTCAACGTCAACCTGTTGGGCGAAGCCGTGCTCGGCGAGCGCGAGGCCGAACGCCGGCTGGCCGCGACGCTGGCGCTGCTCGATGACCCCAACATCGACTACGTGTCGGTCAAGATCTCCGCCGTCGCGTCACAGCTCAACCACTGGGCCTGGGACGACTGCATCGACCGCATCACCGATCGTCTCCGCACGATCTGGCGTGCCGCCGACGGCACCGACACCTTCGTGAACCTCGACATGGAGGAGTACCACGACCTCGAGCTCACCGTGGAGGCGTTCTGCCAGGTGCTGGCCGAACCGGAGTTCCTCGGGACCGAGGCCGGCATCGTGTTGCAGGCGTACCTCCCGGACTCGTTCCCCGCACTCCAGCACCTGGTGGCGTGGGCGGCCGAGCGGCGGACGAAGGGCGGGGCCGACATCAAGATCCGCATCGTCAAGGGCGCCAACCTGGCCATGGAGCGAGTCGACGCCGCCCTCCACGACTGGGAACTGGCGCCGTATCCGACGAAGGCCGAAACCGACGCCAACTACAAGCGGTGCGTCGACTGGGTCCTGACACCGGAACGGACCGAAGCGGTACGCCTCGGGATCGGGAGCCACAACCTCTTCGACCTCGCGTTCGCCCTGCTCGTCGCCGACGAACGGGCGGTGGTCCACCGCGTCGAGGTCGAGATGCTCGAGGGCATGGCGCCGACCCACGCCCGCACGATCAAGGCCGAGCGCGACGGACTCCTGCTCTACACACCGATCGTCGCCAAGACCGACTTCGACGTCGCCATCAGCTACCTGTTCCGACGGTTGGAGGAGAACGCTGCCCCCGGCAACTTCGTCCGTTCACTCGGTGACCTCGAACCCGGATCACTGGCGTTCGCCGAACAGGAGCACGCCTTCCGCGCTGCGGTCGCGCACCGCTGGCAGGTCGCGACGGGACGTCGACGAACGCTGGACCGCCGCACCCGGCGTCCGGCTCCTCCCGATCACTTCGTCAACGACCCCGAGACCGATCCGACCGACCCGGAGAACCGTACCTGGGCGCGCGCGATCGTCGAGTCCCCACCGACCGAACCGGTCACGCCCGTCGACGACTCGCTCCTCGACATGGAGACGCGGATGGGCACGGCCCGAGCGGCGCAGGCGGGATGGTCTGCCCGTCCCCGGGACCAGATCCGAGCGACGTTGCGCCGGGTCGCCGACGAGTTCGACCGCCGCCGAGCCGATCTGCTCGCGGCAATGGTCCACGAGGCCGGCAAGACCGTGGCCCAGGGCGACCCCGAGGTCTGCGAGGCCGTCGACTTCGCCCGCTACTACGCCGAGCAGGCGATCGACCTCGACGCGACGGGTGCGCGCTTCGACCCGCTCGGTGTCGTGGCGGTCATCCCTCCGTGGAACTTCCCGGTGGCGATCCCCGCCGGCGGCGTCCTCGCAGCGCTGGCCGCCGGGAACAGCGTGATCCTCAAGCCGGCGCCGGAGACCCCACGCTGCGCCGAGATCGTCGCCGAGTGTTGCTGGGCTGCGGGCGTGCCGGGCGAGGTCCTCCAGTTCGTCCGAGCGCCGGAGAACGAGGTCGGCCGGCACCTGATCACGCACGCCGACGGCGTGGTCCTCACCGGAGCGTCGGCCACGGCGGAACTGTTCCGCTCGTGGCGACCCGACCTGCGCCTCTTCGCCGAGACCTCGGGCAAGAACGCGATGGTCATCACTCCGAACGCCGACCTCGACCTCGCGGTGAAGGACCTCGTCGCCTCGGCGTTCGGGCACGCCGGCCAGAAGTGTTCGGCCGCGAGCCTGGCGATCTGCGTCGGCGACGTCTACCGATCCGAACGGTTCCGGCGTCAGTTGCGCGACGCCGTCGAGAGCCTCGTGGTCGGAGCGTCGACCGATCTCCGCACGACGATGAACGGGCTCATCACCGAACCGGGTGAGGCGCTGGAGCGAGGGCTCACGCGACTCGAGCCCGGCGAGGAGTGGCTGGTCCGCCCCCGACGCCTCGACGACCGCCTCTGGCCACCCGGCGTGCGCCTCGGCGTGGTCGCCGACTCGTGGTTCCACCGGACCGAGTGCTTCGGACCGGTGCTCGGCGTCATGCACGCCCACGACCTCGACGAAGCGATCCGACTCCAGAACTCGAGCGCGTTCGGCCTCACCGGCGGGATCCAGTCGCTCGATCCCGAGGAGATCGAGCGATGGACCGACCAGGTCCAGGTCGGCAATGCCTACGTCAATCGTGGGATCACCGGCGCCATCGTCCAACGGCAGCCCTTCGGTGGCTGGAAGGCGTCGTCGGTCGGCCCCGGTGCCAAGGCCGGCGGGCCGAACTATGTGATGCAACTCGGCATCTGGCACCCGACGTCGGCGCCGTCGACCACCACTCCGGGCGCGTGGCTTGCCGCGGCCGAGGCCGACGATCGGCTGTGGTGGTCCGATCACTTCGGACGCGAACACGACCCGACCGGGTTGTTCTGTGAGTCGAACGTCTTCCGCTACCGACCGCTCCCGGCGATCGCGATGCGGGTCGACGTCGGCACGCCGACCGAGCACGTGGAACGGGTGCGGTCCGCCTCGAGGCGGTGTGGCGTGCCGGTGATCGAGTCGTGGGCGCAACAGGAGAGCGACGCCGACTTCGCCGATCGTCTCGAGTGGCTCGACGTCACCCGGGTCCGCGTCCTCGGGACGGTGTCGGACGAACTCCGAATCGCGGCAGCTCGCAACGGCATCCATCTCGCCGACGATCCCGTCACCGCGAGCGGACGTGTGGAACTCCGCCACTACCTGCGCGAACAGGCGGTCAGCGAGACCACCCATCGCTTCGGGAACCTCGTCCGCCGCTGATCGAGGCCGTCAGAAGACGGCTCAGAGGACGAGAATGCCGCCGATGCCCAGCATCATCAGGCCGCTCGCTCGCGTGAGGGTCGTGCGGGACCGGTCGCCGAGACGGCTGGCGAACGTCGCCGACGCCGCCGCCAGGCTGCTGTGCCAGACGGCCGATGCCAGGACGAGGCCGACCCCGAAGAGGATCAGAGCGGCCGGGGTGCTGATGCTCGACGGGAGGGCAAGTGCGAGACCGGACCAGGCGACGAGGCTCAGCGGGTTGAACGCCGTCATCGCTGCGAGGGTCCGGGTGGGGCGGCGCAGCGACGCGATGGCCTCGCGGGCTCGCTCGGCACGGACCACGGTCATGACAGCGATCGCGACCAGCAGGAGACCGAGGACGATCTCGACGTCGCGGACGATGCCGGCGTCGAGTCCGGCGAGGAGTCCGGCGCCACCGAGAGCGATGGGAACCGTGAGCCCGTCGGCCATGACCACGCCACCGGCGCCGGCGAGCGCCGCACGTCGTCCTTGTTCTGCACCGAGGCCGACGAGGGTGAGCGAGACCGGGCCGATGGGGGCGACGAGGGCGAGGCCGGTGAGGAATCCGAGGAACAAGACCATGACGACAAGGATGGCGGTGTTTTCGCTGGAGAACCTGCGGAACATCCAGGTGCAGCGCACTTTGTTCCGTAGGATCTACGGTCATGGACGACATCGACCGCAAGATCATCAAACTGTTGGTCGCCGACGGCCGCACCTCGGTCACCGACCTCGCCGATGCCGTCCACCTGTCGCTGTCGGCGGCGTCGCAGCGGCTCCGACGACTGCAGGAGTCGGGAGCCATCGAACGGTTCACGGTCCGGCTCGGCGGTCCAGCGACCGGCCGCCCGGTCGAAGCCCTGGTCGACCTCCAGCTCTCCCCCGGCGCACCGTGGGAAGGCATCGACCACGCCTTGCGTGAGCAGGAGGACGTCGTCGACGCCGTCCACCTCACCGGCGGCTTCGACTACCAGATCCGGATCCGGTCGAGATCGATCGAGGAGCTCGACAACCTGCTGCGCTGGTTGAAGGAGTCGATGGGCGTGCGCGAGACCTCCACCCGCATCGTGCTCCACACCGTGGAGGGCTTCCCGCGAGAAGCCATCGACTGACCCCGAAGGCGACGTCGAGCACGGGGCGGACACAACGGACACGGCGCCGACGAGGGTCGGTAAGGTAACGACCGTTGCCAAAGCCGACCCCCACCCGCACTCCGTCGCGCTGGAACGGTCTCTCGACCGAAGAACGCCAGCGTGAACGTCGGAACCTCCTCGTGCAGGCCGCGCTCGAACTCCTCGCGTCCGAGGGTTCGTCGGGCACCACGGTGCGTGCGGTGTGCGCCGAGGCGCGGCTGAATCCCCGCTATTTCTACGAGAGCTTCGACGAGCTCGACTCGCTCGTCGTGGCGGTCTACGACCATGTGATCGGACTGTTGCGCGACCGTGTCGCCGATGCCCTCGTCGATGTCGGCGACCACCCGGTCTAGACCGTGCGAGCGACCATCACGGCGATCGTCACGTTCGTCGACGAGGACCGGCGCATGGGCCGAGTGCTCTACGTCGAGGCCCTCGGGAACGAGGCACTCAACGTCCGGCGCATGCAGACCGGCTTCGCACTGGTCGACCTCCTCCAACGCGACGTCGCTCGACGTCGGGGACAGCCCGGCGCCGAGCAGCTGGCGCGTCTGGCTGCCGCGATGCTCGTCGGCGGCATGTCCGAGATCCTGTCGGCGTGGCTCGACGGTCGGATCGAGATGACGTCGGAAGAGGTCATCGACGACACGACCGAGCTGTTCCTCGCCGTCGGCGAGCGGGCCGGCAAGCTCGAGGCGGCACGCCTCCGTACGTGAGCGTCCGGTGTCGCCGACACGACACCGAGGTGAACTCTTCCGGCCGAGCACACGCTGCGATCGGCCGTTTTGTGCAGTGCCTCCTAGGGTGCGCCCGTGGATCGTCGAAAGTTCCTCCTGCTCAGCCTCGCCTCCGGCGGCGCTCTGTCCATCGGTCGAGGCTTCCTCGCCCCCGCGTTCGCCGCACCGGCAGAGCCGGGCGACAGCCCCTACGGCCCGCTCGGTGATCCGGACGCCCTCGGCCTCCGACTGCCCGATGGTTTCACCTCCCGCCAGATCAAGCAGTTCGGGGTCCCGGTCGAGGGGACGCTCGAGTTGGGCGTGCCCTTTCCCGACGGCGCCGGCACCTTCGCCACCGACGACGGCGGTTGGATCCTGGTGTCGAACTCCGAGAACCCCCCGCCGAGGGACATCACCGACCCCACGCCGATCGGCCTCGACCAACTCGGCGGCGCGCAGGCCATCCGCTTCGCTACCGACGGCAGCATCACCGACGCCTACCCGATCCTCACCGGCAGCCGCTCGAACTGCGCCGGTGGCGCGACGCCGTGGGGCACCTGGCTCTCGTGCGAGGAGGTCGACGACGGCAGCGACCCTTCGAACTCCGGCAAGGTCTTCGAGTGCTTCCCCGAGGGCACGGCCGCGGATGCCGTCGACCTCCCGAAGTTGGGACGTTTCAAGCACGAGAACGCCACCGTCGACCCTGTGCGGGAGCAGGTGTACCTGAGCGAGGATCTGCCCGACGGCCTCTTCTACCGCTTCACGCCGACCACCTATCCCGACCTCACCGACGGCGTGCTCGAAGCGGCCCTCGTCGCCGACGACGGGTCGGTCACGTGGCTGGCGATCGACGACCCCGAGTGCGGGCTCGGCACGCCCTGCCGCCAGCAGGCGGCGGCCACGGCGTTCGACGGTGGCGAGGGCTGCGTCTACGACGACGGCAAGGTGTTCCTGACCACCAAGGGCGACGACCGCGTCTGGATGTACGACGCCGTCGCGGGGTCCATGACGATCCTCTACGACGCGTCCGACTTCACCGACCCGGTGCTCACCGGCGTCGACCACATCATCGTCCAGCCCGGCACCGGCAACCTCGTCGTCGCCGAGGACGGTGGCGACCTGCAGGCCGTGATGATCCGGCGCGAGGACTTCGCCGTGTTCCCGATCCTGCAGATGACCGGTCCCCAGCACTTCGAACTGATCGGTGCGCCGATCGTGTCCGAGGTCAGCGGCCTGGCGTTCAACCCTGCCGGCGATCGGCTGTACTTCAACTCGCAACGCGCACTGGGCGGCATCACCTACGAAGTCACCGGTCCGTGGCTCGAGGCACTCCAGGAGACGCCGACCACGACCCCGCCGACCACCGCGACGCCTCCCACGACGGCCGCACCCCTCCCCACGCTCGGCGGCGCATCACTGCCCGCGACCGGCGGCGCCAACCTGGGTCCCCTCGCCGTCGGGGCCGGCGCCGCAGCCGCTGGCCTGGTCGCCCTCCGCCACCGCCTCGACCACCAACTCCCCGACTGATCGACCGTTCGGAACTGGGCGTCGAGCGCGGCGGATGCGAAGCATCCGAACGAACCCGAGGCCGCCCAGCGGCCGAGGGTTCGCGTGGGCCCGGTGGGGATCGAACCCACGACCAAGCGATTATGAGTCGCGTGCTCTGACCAACTGAGCTACAGGCCCGGAGAAACTCCTGCTCAGGCCCGGTTTTCGGACCATGAGCGACATCATACTCCGCTAGCACTAGGCTTGTATACCAAGAGATTGTGCGAGGAATCGGAGGATGACGGTGGCCGCACACTACGACGACGAACTCCCCGAAGTCCTCGAGGACGAGTGGCACGACTTCCGTCGGTCCCTCCAGCGACGCGACCGCTCCCCCGCCACGATCGACGTCTACCGGCGCTCGTTCCTCGCGTTCTGGCGCTGGGCATTGGATCAAGGCGTCAACGAACCGGGCGACGTCGACCACACCGTGGTCAACCGCTGGGTCGACGCCATGCTCGAGGAACCGACGACGCGCAACGGGCGAACGGTCTACGCCACCGACCCCGAGACCGGCGACAAGACCCCGAAGCCGTTGTCGGTCAACACGCGGTCGATCCGCTACCGCTCCGTCCGGCCGTTCTTCAACTGGTGGGCCAAGGAGCACGACCGGCCATCGCCCTTCGACCGCGCGGACGCACCGGGCGGCAAGGCCGACGAACCGATACCCGTCGTGGAGGTCGACGACGTTCGGCGCATCCTCGCGACCTGCGCGAGCAAGGACCACGACGACCTGCGCGACGCCGCCATCATCCGCATCCTGTTCGACACCGGTGCCCGCCTCGGTGAGCTCGTCGCCCTCCAGGTCGATGACTGGGACCGACGAAACGACTTCCTGACCCTGCGCGGCAAGACCGGCACCCGCATTGTGCCCGTCTCCCCGTCGACCGGTGAAGCCCTCTCCCGCTACCGGCGCGTACGCAAGGCACACGCTCGAGCCAAGGACGACGCGCTCTGGCTCGGCCGACGCGGCGCGGTCGGCAAGTCCGGCATCGCTCAGATCCTCAACCGGCGCTGCGACCTCGCTGGCGTCGACCACATCAACCCGCACCGCCTCCGCCACACATGGGCGCACACCTTCCGAGCCGAAGGAGGCTCCGAGGGCGACCTCATGTACCTCGCCGGATGGTCGTCCACCGCCATGGCCCACCGCTACGGCAAGAGCGCCGCCAACGAGCGGGCACAACAATCCGCCCGCCGGCTCTCGGTCGGTGATCGCTTGTGAGCGAGGGGTTCGACGACCTAGGGGGGATCGAGTGGATGCCAGGGCTCGATGAGGCATCGAGTTCCCCGTCGCGCACGTTGGCGACTGCCTACTGCGGAGTGTCGGGCTGTGGGAAGAAGCTGGGCTTCACGGTCGAGGCCTACTCCGACCTCCACATGCTCGTCGGTATTCGTCGCGGCCATCCCAACAACATCACCAATGAGCTCGACCGCCGCTACCTCGACCGCAAGCGGACCCACGCCAAGAACGCTGGGCAACGCTTCGACCACGGCTTAGCTCGTGTCCGGATCGTGCTTGAGGGCGTCGCCGGCCGTCCGGTGGTTGCTACACCCCTGATCCGGGCCGCCGTCCCAGCCGAGTTCCACGAGGAATGGGCGGATTGGCTCGCGACGGTCGAGAACCCGCGATGGGAAACGCACGTGTACACGGACTGCGGAGCGCACCTATCCGTCATCCTCGTTGAGGACGCCCACCGGGCCGTTCATTCGGGGAAGCTCGTTTCGCGCCCGGTGGTCACTCCGGAGTAGCACACCGCTCCTGTATCCTCGCGGTTAGTCAAATCAGGCCGGGCGCGGCGCCCACTCCCCTTGGCATGGGGCGACCCGAAAGGGAGCACCCATGCCTTTGACGCCTACCCAGCGAACGCTGCGGGCTCAAATCGCCGCCCACACTCGATGGGCCAACGACGACCCGGTGGCCGGAACAGAGAAGGCTCGAGCCGCCTTCCTCGACAAGTTCGAGCGCGAAGTCGATCCCGACGGCGACCTTGAGCCTGGCGAGCGTGCACGCCGAGCGGCCCACGCCCGCAAGGCTCACTTCAAGCGTCTCGCGTTCAAGTCCGCCAAGGCTCGCCGGTCCGGTCCCGGGGAGGTCGCATGAGTGTCCCCAACGGCGAAGGCGCCTCCCTCGGGAGACGCCTCGCAGATCAGTCCACCGACCAGGACGAACGGATCACCCCCAATCGTAGCCGCCGCCTGACCGTCAACGGCTCGGAGCTCCATGTGCTCGAGGCCGAGCTCGAGGAGCTGCGCGGGGCGGTGATGGGCGATGGCTGAACAACGTCCAACGGTGAAGGTGCCAGGCGTTGGTGAACTCACCCTCGAGTTCGTTCGTGACGTGCTCGCCAAGCGGACCGACCGCTACCGCTACGACTGGCTCCTCGAGCTACGCGACGCCACCGAGGTGAACGTCGCGACCAAGGGCGTGCTCTTCGTGATCGGGATGGCGTGCAGCGGCGACGGCACCGGCTCCTACATGCGGGTGTCGACAATCGCCGACCGCTGCAACCTCCGAGAGCGAGCGACCTCGAACCACATCGCTGCCGCTCTCGCCAGTGGATGGATCATCCGCACCCGCAAGGGCCACAAGGTCGGACGCGGCGAGGGCGCCTTCGGGAGCACTTCGGAGTACGCGTGCGTCATTCCCAGTCGGCAGGAGTTTGCCGGTTCGGAGGAAAGTCCAACCGGCACGGATGTGCCTGATGGAAGTTCCCAGCATGCAGATCCGTGCGACCCAACCGGCACGAACGCGCCTCCCAGTACGCACGATGTTGCCGCGAAAGGGTTTGAAGCTTCTAAGAAGACCTCTCCTCACGATGACGTAACGCGCGATAGAGGCCCGTTCGACTTCGACGCGGCTAGAGCAGGGGCGAAGAACGGCGCTGACCGCGCCCGTGAGAACTTGGGGTCCCGATACCGCAGGCCGACCGAGGAGGTCGGCTGATGGCTCGCGAGACCGTGAGAGACAAGGCAGGCCGGTACCTCCTCGAGGGCCGAGTCATCCTCAACCGTGTCGACGCCCGCATGGTCGTCGCCCGAGTGCGCGGCGATGGAGCGATCTACTCCACAGGGTGGGCCAACGGCGCCTGGTCGTGCGATTGTCCGCACCAGGCGCGTACCGACTGCTCGCACGTGCTCGCGCTCAAGCGCGTGACCGCAATCGACCTAGGGGCGGACCGATGACGGCCCGCTCGCACACCAGGACGGCGAGGAAGCAACGCCAGCAGCGACGCCGGCACGAACTCAGGAAGCGGGCCCGAAAGCGAGCGCGAGCGGAAGGGGCGACGCCGATGAGCGCCGTCCACCCAAGCCAGGACGACCTGACCGCCGAGGACTGGCGCATGTACGCCCTGACCGCGGACCAGTACGTGTGCACCAACAGCCAGCGCTTGGCGAACTCGGTGCTACGTCGAGTAGCGGAGCTCCGTGAACTCGCTGTCATGTTCGCCGACGAACAGAAACGCGCCGAGGAGACCGGCGTGGCGTCATCGTGGGAACCAATGACCGCACAAGAAGTCGCCCAGCACGTCCACTGCACAGAACAGTCCGTCACCCGCCGTTGCCGGACCGAGCTCGCCGAAGCCGGTCTCGCCTGGAAGGTCGGCCGTTCCTGGGTGCTCCATCCGAAGTCGATCGAGGTGCTGACATGAACCGTTCACAGGTAATGGACCTCATCACCCAGGCCGAGGCCGTCGGCGACTACGTCACCGCGATGCGGCTCAAGAGCCAACTCCACCACGACAACCAGAACCGCACCGGCAGCGACGGAATCATGTCGCTTCCCGACGAGGCCGAGACCCGCGGCGACTCGTTGCGCCGGCAACTCGAGCAAGCCCTCGCGAATGGCGACGCCCTCGGCGCGTCGGTGTTCGCGCAAGCTCTCGCCGACCCGGGAGTGCTCGGCGAAGGGAACTCTGGTCCGGCAGCTTCGCTGTCGACTGCCGACCAGGGTTCCCGCACACCTCCCCCGGCAGTCCCGCCGCTCGAGCAAGCCCTCGCCCAGGCCGAACGAGACGGCGACTGGGACGAACACAGCCGACTCAACCTCATCAAGCTCGCCCAATACGCAAAGGACCACCCCCATGGCTGAGACCAAGCTCGGACCGATCCCCGGCGCACGCCTTCCCCGCGAGCTCCTCAACTCGCCGTTCACCGCCGAAGTCGAGAACTTCGACACCTGCCGCGAGCGGGCCCAGGGAGCACGACGCGCGCTCGACGCTCTGACCAAGCGACGCCGAGAAGCTGAGAGCGCCGACGCCGACGCCCTGGCCGACGCCCTCGCCGCTGGCAAGAAGGACCCTGGCGCGAGCCACGTCCCCGCCCTCGAGGCCGAGATCGCCGACGCCCACCGGGTCGCCCTCGCCCTTCACCGCAACGCCGCTCGGGCATGGGACGACCTCATGTCAGCCATGACCGCTGACCGCTTGGCCGAGTGGCAGGACCAACTCCGTGCCGAAGCAGACCAGGCGAAGGAACAGATCCTCGCCGCCCTCGCCACGCTTCCCGATCATGTCCTCGCCATCGACAAGATCACGTCACGCCTCGAGTGGTCCCGCTCCGTCGCGGCGCACACCGTGCACAAGACCCGAGGCTTCCCCTCCGGCATGCCCATCCGCGAAGCCATCATCGAAGGCGGACGCCTCCACTCGACGCCCGTCAACGTCGTGCTCAACGCGCTCGCCGCATGGGCCACCCAGCCCCCCACCACGGCCGGCGAGGAGGCCGCGTGACCATGGACCGCCGGCACTCGCCCGAGGGGTGGGGTATGGAAGGTAGGGCCATGCCCCAAATGACCGGGCGGGGCGGCGTCTCCGTGGTCCGACAACACCTCGGAGGGGTTTGAGAATGGCTCCTGAGACCGTCCCCAAGCCCCCCGAAGGCCTCTCAGCGCGTGCTGCGAAGCTCTGGACCGACGTGCTCACCGAGTTCGAAGGCGCCGCCGTAGAGCAGGCCCTGCTCCACGAGGGCCTCGTCGCCCTCGACCGCGCATCCCAGGCCGCCGCAGTCGTGGAATCCGAAGGCGTCACCGTCACCGACCGCTACGGCAGCCCCAAGGGCCACCCCGCGTGCGACATCGAAGCCCGCAACCGGACGCTGTTCGCGTCGATCATGCGCCAACTCGGCGTGCGCCTCGTCGACGACACCGGCACGCGCACCGGACCCCGCCAGAAGGTCGCCCCCATGCGGAAGGTCGGCTGAGCCATGCGGCGCCGCGCCCCAGAGCGCCCGGACGTCGACGACGAGAACCTTTTCCTACACGCCCGATCAGCGTTGAACCGGCTGGGATTCATGCCGGGCGTGTCGATCGACCGGCACCAGATCATCGAGAGCGCTGCGTCCGGAGCCGAACTGCACGCAGCCGTCGTGGCGCTGCACGGGGTCCACGAAGTTGCGTACCCGTCACTGCGGATGGGGCCAAGGAAGAGTGGCGTCCACCGAACGGGCGCCCATGAACGAAAGCCCGCAGGAGAGGGTCGGCCGAATGTTGCCGGATGACGTGACTGCGCGACTTGGTCGCCGGCGACTCCGCCTGGTCCAGCAAGGTTGGCCCAGCAGCGGTCCGAAGATCTGTGGACCATTGCGGCGGGCCTCAATCTTCTTCCAAGCCCCCCGCTTTCCTCGAACGGCGTATGGTGCCTGGTTGGTGGACTTGGAGGAGCGAGGCGGCCACGTTCTGTTGGGGAGCGGTGTTGTCTGTCTTATTTTCGGCATGGTCATGTACGCGATCGATGCAGACCTGACGGATGCGGGCTTCTCAGCCCTGGGCGGCGTCCTGGTCTTCTCCGGTGCCGCAATCGGCCGGATCGATCACTGGAAGCTCTCAAGAGCGGGGGCCGAGGTCAAGCTTCACCCGCCCCGCAAGCAGAGCGTTGAGATCGCCCTCGCCAATGCTGCGGAGAACGAACCTCCTCAGGAGATTCCGGGCGAGCTGCCGTGGTATGTCGACGCAGCAAGGAACGCGCTTGCAGGTTTCGCAATGGGACACCTGTTGACGCCGACCAACGACGATGACCTCTCAGGCGCTGAGTTGACCCTCTTTCTGTACGACGCTGACGTAGACCGTCTCCGTCCGGTTTCGTTCACTGAACAGGAAGACTCGGCTGCAACAGGGTCCAGGAGTGAGTGGGAGATCGGCAAGGGCGCCACCGGACGGGCCTACGAGACAGGAGGCTTCGTCCTAGTCACGGGGCCGGAGGTGTGGGACACCACCTACGGGCTCACCGACGAGCAGGCCGATCGGTACCGAGCCCTGACGGCCGTGGCGTCAATGCCTGTCCTGAACGCGGCCGACGACGTCATCGGAGTAGTGACGGCCACGACCAAGCTCGAGGGTGGCGGTCCGCTTGTCACCCCGGCTGCGTACGATGACCTCACAGCTCGAACGCTGGCGATTTCCCGGGCACTTGTAGACCTATTGAAGTGGTTCCCCGATCAGTACGGCGAAGGTGATGGCGAGACTCATGGCGACTAAGCACAAGTCCTACCCAGCAACGAAGATCCCCCGCGAGGAGCGCACACGAGCGATGGTGGCCGCCTTGAACGATGGGAAGCGAATCAAGATCACCCCCGGACAGGGACGCGCGATCGTTAGTGGCGAACGGCCGAAGGTTTCGGCCTAACTTCCAGCACGCAATGTCGCATCCCAGGTGGAGCGATCCGGGCGACACCGAAGCCCTCGACTAGCCGGAAGAACTGCGATTGCCGCCTCACGACGATGCCGACGGCGGCGGTCCCATCTCAGGTTCCACATGGACCACCACACGTTCCCGCTGCAGTCCCGTCCGAGCCATACCTGCGAACGCAACCACGGCAATTGCGGCGATGATCACACCGGTCTTCTGGCAGATCTCCCACCAGAGCCCCAGCCGGGTCGCCTCTGACTCTCGGTCAAACTGATCGACCGGAAGTTCACTGATAGGTGGCACCAACGCAACCACGAAGAACACAAGGATGGCTACGCCCGTCAGTCCGATCAGGAACAAGGCGATTGTCGCTGTGCCATTCGGCGTTTCGGCGGGCCACCGGAAGAAGATTCGCGGGAGAACAACAAGACTCAGGGCGACTACAAGGGCGATCGGCAGGGTCACGCCCTCGAGGACCGCTGACTGAAAGCGCACAGCGTCAACGAAATCTCGTTCCTCCTCGATCGCTAGCAGGTATCTCGCAATCGTTGTGAAGAGAATCGCCGTCGACACGAGGATGCTCAGTATCTCCAGGCGGCTCCGCCAAGCCCCAATAGTCAGCTTCTCAGCCATTGCATTGCCCCCCGGCACATCGGCGATGGCAAACAATACCGCCAGCCGAACCAAGGACGCGCCCTGCTCTCTGTCACATCCAGCGCGTACCAGTCGACGACTAGGTAACGTTTCGGAGCGGGCCTGCGTGGTGAGTTCGCCGTGCTGGGACGCTTGATGAAAAGGCGGAAGTCATGTCGGACGCGCAATTCCCCCCTCCTCCCCCTCCACCGTCGCCAGACAAGCTGACGTGGTGGGGACTCGCGAAGGAGTTCGGCGGCTGGGTCAACAGTTGGCCGAAAGCTGGCAAGATCGCGGGTGCCATCGGCGTGGTGATCGTGCTCGCAGCGTCGTTCGGCGCGGACGACACCGAGAAGAACGACGCCACTCCGATTGCCAGCGAGGAGACGACGACAACCGAAGGAATTCGGGGCCTGGTCGACGTCCCCCTCGACGGGCCTTCGTTTCTGACTGATCGCGAGTACGCGGATCTCGTCGAGTTCAGCTGCGACCACCTGGAGTCAGACTCCGACACCGGTCATGTCGGAAAGCTGGTCTACGACGAGGCAGCGTCGATGAGCGCCATGAAGAAGTCCGACACGATCACGCTCGCTCGTCACCTCGAGAAGTCACTTCCCGACACATGCTCAGACGCCGTCAGCGACCACCCCGACTTTCTCAACGCACTCACCGCCGAGGCCCCGGAGACAACGACGACAACGACGACAACGACAACGACGACAACAACGTCGACGACCACGACCACGACTGCTCCCCCGACGACGCCCCCTCCACCGCCCCCACCTACCGCTCCGCCGGAGACCTCACCTCCGCCTCCTCCCCCTCCCAGCGGCCCCGGGAGCAACGCTGACGGCAGCTACAAGAACTGCACAGAGGCCCGAGACCGAGGCGGTGCACCCGTGTACCGAGGTCAACCTGGATACGGGCCGCACCTCGACCGAGACGATGACGGAGTCGCTTGCGAGAACTAGCGGCGACGATCGTCGCTGCCATCCTGATCGCTGCATGCTCGGCATCGAGCGGCCCCGAACAGTCGGCGGAATCTACGGCAGCGACTTTCGAACCCCTCTTCGCTCCGCCACCCACTTTCGCCCCGACTACGACCACCACTCGGGCCGACGATGGTCCTGTCCCTCCCCAATCAACGACAGCGACCACAACCACGACGACGGTAACCGCTCCCGCTTCCCCCCCACCGTCCGTCGACACGCTTCGCATCGCTCCCGAAGAACACAGCGACACCTACGACCGTGGCCTGTTCGGAGCAGGCTGGGCAGACGTCGACCACGACGGATGCGACACACGGTGCGAGGTTCTCGAGGCGGAACAACGAACCGACCTTCCTGGGATGACAACAGGTTGGTACTCGATCTACGACGGCTACTCCACCCCAGATGAGACCGAGCTCGAGATCGACCACGTCGTCGCCCTGGCCGAGGCGTGGCGCTCGGGCGCACACGCTTGGTCGACAAGTACACGAATCGAGTTCGCAAACGACATCGACCTGTCCCAAGCGCTCGTGGCTGTCACCGCAGCAACGAATCGGTCGAAGAGCGATCACGACCCAGCGACCTGGCAGCCGCCGAGCTCACAGGCTTGGTGTGAGTATGCAGACGCGTGGATCACGGTCAAGCTCAAGTGGGATCTGAGCGCAGACCCCGCAGAGGTCGACGCGCTCCGCAACATGCTCGCCAGTCAGAACTGCTAGCAGCGATCTCCGGCGCACCTCCAGCAACGCTGATTAATCGGCACCCGCTCCCAGGTCACGTCGAGACGGAACCAGAGCCCGTCCGTAGTGCATCCGCACACCGTTGGTCCCGGCCGGCCGTGCTCGTCGGCCTCCATTCGATGTCCGATGCTCGAGGGCTCCCCCTGACGTTGAGTCGACCAGACCGGCATCGGTAGATCATCACCGCCAGGTCCGACAGTCAGCCGCGGCGAGCGAGCGCCATCGTGACCGCGGACGGCGAGCAACCGATCTCCGCTGCAACGTCCCGTGCCGTCCGACCTCGGGCCCGTTGATCCATCAGCCACGCAACATCGCGCAACTGCGGAAACTGTGGTGCTGACCTTGTGAACGGCAGACCGTGACGATCGATCGCTCGACGGACCGCCCCCTCACTACACCCAAGCTCCTGCCCAATCGAGCGTGGGCTGCGTCGACTCTCTACGTGCTCGCGCTGCAGCAACTCTCGAGTGAGTACTGAGACGTCGGCCTGCTTCCTGATCCCGAATCGGTGCAGCTGGGTGCGTAGCTCGCCGTTCGTGCAGCCGATCATCTCCTCGAGGTCGACCATCCGCAGCTTCATGTCGACGTAGTGCCGACGAAGCCACACCTCGTCCATCAGCTGCCAGTGATCCTCTGACGCCATGGGCAGATAGTCGCGCACCAGATGTGCCGGGCTCGCGCCGTCCATTCAGGGCAGCGCACCTAGCAATGGCCGCTCGACGCATCCGAGCCGACGTTCGATTCAAGCCCGAGCTTGGCCCGAATGACGGTCGCCGCCGAGCCCGACGGTGGTGTCGGGTTTCCCGAGCTCAAGAAGTCCTCGAACGTCTCAATGTCGGCGCCGTCCTGGGCAAACAGCGCCTCATCCGACACTTCTGCAACGAGGAGATCGAAGTCCTGCTGCATGTCGGCCGGCCACGGTGTAGCCACCAGCTCTTCAATCCACGTCACGAGAGCGTCGGCGATCTCCTGGCTAATGGACAGAACCTCGGACTTGTACGAGTCCCAGTTGGCCGCACTGATGCCGTCTGGGAATCGTGCCGTCGCGGCGACGTACCGTTCCTTCGCGCAATTCGGCGGAGCCACCAACTCGAGATACTTCGCTGCCGCCTGCTCTCTCGTCATCTCCGCCACGGTGGTGGTCGTCGACTCGGTCGTGGTCGTCGACTCGGCTGTCGTGGAGGTCGGTTCAGTACTCGGCGGTTCGGCGCTGTCATCGCCGCCGCATGCGCCCACTGCTACCAGTGCCACAACCAAGACCGCCCGGCCTCTTCCCAGCATGCGCATCAAGCGTTCTCCCAGCTCTGTGTGTCGACTCACGGCGAACCGTATCGACAGGCCGTGACCCGAACCTCAACGGTGTGGTCAAAGTCTTGAAGCGCCCCGGCCATCACGACCGGGGCGCTCTATTGCGTGGCTAGTCGGCGTCTACTGAGACTCCACCAGGCCCCGCTCAGCGAGATCGTCCCTCAGTCCGCGCAACTCCGCCTGGAGAGCCGACAGCGCCGCTAGGAGTTGCCCCCACGCATCGTCCCTTGGGTCGTCTGCCACAGAGGCGCTCATCGCTCGCCCTCCTCGGTGCCCGTAGTCGCAACGAGTGCCACGTCAGGGTGGCTGATGTCGTTGATCCGGAGCAGCGTCCCGTACAGCGCGTTGTAGCCGCTGAGCGAGAACACCAGCGCGTTGATCCCGTCGGAGATATCGGACTCAGCGAGCTCGTCGTGCTCCTCCATCATCCGGTGGTAGTCACCTTCCGCCTTCCGCCTGAAGTCGGACGCTCCCGCGGCGAACCGCTGTGCCCGGGTCACATACTCGATCAGCTTGTTCTCGAGCTCGCTGAGTCCCGTTCGGATCTCATCTGCCTCCCTCCGCAACTCGAGCGGGGTGAGCGCCTCGGTCCAGTTCGTCGCCTGGGGCTCGGTGGTGGTCATGGTTCTGTCTCCCTTTGCTCTGACGTAGAGCAAGAGATTCGACCGAGACGGTGAACCGTCACCTGCGCTTTCGTTGGCTAGCACAGCGCTAATCCCGTAGGGCTTATGAGTCGCGTGCTCTGACCAACTGAGCTACAGGCCCTGGGGCGCATGCTACGGACCCTCGCTCGGCCCGGCCGACATCGACTTCGATGGCACGTCGACCCGGGTGGTGCTGGAACCGGCTTCTCCGTTCTGGGTTGCGATTTCGCGCGCCCACGCGCTCCTTCGCAGCTCAGAACGACCGGGACACTGTTCTGGGTTGCGATTCCGCTCAGTGACGCGCGTATTCACAGCCCAGAGACGACCTGATCGGCCACCTCAGGAAATCGCGCACGCCGATGTCGCTCCGACACTGCACCACCAGCGAGCAACACACGCCCCCGACGCGGAGGAGCCGGCCCCAGGGACCGGCTCTCTGCTGTTTGCTGGCTCCGGGGGTGGGGCTCGAACCCACGACAAACTGATTAACAGTCAGTTGCTCTGCCAGCTGAGCTACCCCGGAAGGAATCGCCGACGATAGCAATCTCTCCGGTTCGCCCCCGAACCGGGTTGTCTCACCCGTCGAGGTAGTCGCGCAGCTTCTGGGACCGATGGGGGTGGCGGAGCTTGGCCAGGGTCTTCGACTCGATCTGGCGGATCCGCTCGCGGGTGACCCCGAACTCCTGTCCGACCTGTTCGAGCGTGCGGGCCTGGCCGTCGACGAGACCGAAGCGAAGACGCATGACCTCGCGCTCACGGTCGTTGAGCTCGTCGAGCGCTTCGAGCACGGCTTGGTTGAGGAGCATGCGGGCCGCGGCGTCGGCAGGCATGTCGACGTTGTTGTCCTTGATGAAGTCGGCGAGGTTGGAGTCGTCCTCCTCCCCCACCGGCGAGTCGAGCGACAGTGGGTCCATCGAGATCTGCTGGATCTCGCGGACTCGGTCGACGGTGAGGTCGGCCCGCTCGGCCAGTTCCTCGACGGTCGGCTCTCGTTCGAGCTCCATCAACATCGTGCGCTGGATGCGATGGACCTTGTTGATCGACTCGACCATGTGCACCGGGATGCGGATGGTGCGGGCCTGGTCGGCGATCGCCCGGGTGATGGCCTGACGGATCCACCACGTGGCATAGGTCGAGAACTTGAAGCCCTTGGTGTAGTCGAACTTCTGGACCGCCCGCATCAGGCCGAGGTTGCCCTCCTGGATGAGGTCGAGCAGCTGCATGCCTCGGCCGACGTAGCGCTTGGCGATGGAGACGACGAGACGGAGGTTGGCCTGGATCAGCTCGCTGGTGGCGAGGTCGCCGTCGCGCACCCACCGCTGCATCTTGCGACGTTCCTGGAACGGGAGCGTGTTGAGTTCGTCGCCGGCAGCGAGATCGGCCAGGCGCTCCTTGGCCATCTCGCCCTTCTCGATGCGCTTGGCGATCGACACCTCTTCGGCCCCGGTGAGCAGCGGCACCCGGCCGATCTCTCGCAGGTACATGCGGACCGAATCGCTGCTGCCACCCGCACCGGTCTTCACCGTCTTGATGGTGCGCGCCGCTGCCCGCCGCTTGCGCGCACGGGCGACCTCGTCGGCCGGGGTCAGGTCCTCGTCGGGTCCTGCGCCTTCCTCGACCCCCTCGTCGAGCACGACGCCGGCGCGATCGCACGCGGCCTTCAACGCGGTGAGGACGTCGGCGGTCAGTTCGACCCGCAGCTTCATCATCGCCATGTCGAGGTGGATCGAGCCGTACTGCCGCGCGTCTTCGACGAGCTGATCGATCAGCTCTGTCGGAACCCCCGTGTCCTCGGCGATCTGGCTCATACGTCCCCCTGTCGGGACACGAAGGTTAGCAATTCCCTGGCCGCTGCATCCCGGCCGTCCTTGCCGCCAGCGACCTGGTCGACGAGACGGGCCAGCGTGGTCAGGATCTCGAGGTCGGGCTCGGCTCGCGACCGCTCGACCGAGAGGTGCTTCAGACCGATCGAGCGGATCAGCAGCATCACCGGATCGAGCGCGTCGTCGACCGGCTCCTCGACCGCCAGCTTCGACAGGAGCGCAGCGACGTCGGGGGGCGACGAGTCGATCGCCTCGTGGATCGTGGCCGACTCGACCAGCATCCGATACGCATCGAGATGGATCGGTTCGTCGAAGAGCGCCTCGTCGAGCCAGTCGATCACGTCTTCGGGCCGGTTCACAGCGAGGCGGAGCACCTCGAGCGCCGGCGACCCGATCGAGCCGTTGCGGCCAGGGGTCGAGACCTGCCGACGCGGGTCGTCCCCGGGCTCCTCGTCGCCCATGCCGGGCTCCCGCGGACCGGGGTCGCCGTCGCCTCCGTCTTCGTTCCGTGGCTTGCGGCGCGGCTCCTCGGCCGGGGCGCGGCGTTTGACCTTGCCCGACCGGAGTCGGTCACGCAGTCGCTCGACGTCCACTCGACAGCGGTCGGCCACCTGCATCAGGTACTGGTCGCGTACCAGGTCGTTGGGGTGTTCGACGATCACCGACAGGGCGTCTTCGGCAGCACGAGCCCGATGCTCGGCGGTCGAGAGGTCGGCGGCGTCGAGGATGCGATTCAGTCGGAACTCGAGGAAGGGGCGCGCATCGGCGACCGCCTTCACGAGACCCTCCGGGTCGTCGCCCGCCATGTCGCCGGGATCGACCCCCGGCGGCAGCGCTGCGACCACCACGTCGAGGTCGAAGCGAGCCTCCCACTGGTAGAAGCGATCGGCTGCCGCCTGCCCGGCGGTGTCGGCGTCGAAGGCGAGCACGATCCTGCGAGCGAACTTCCGCAGCATCTGCACGTGCTCGTCGGTGAGGGCGGTCCCACAGGTGGCGACGGCCCGAGGCAGGCCGACGCGGAAGAACGCCGTGACGTCGGTGTACCCCTCGCACACCACGACCTCGTCGGCCTCGACGATCCCGGCCTTGGCTCGATCCAGCCCGAAGAGGACCCGCGACTTGTCGTACAGCGGCGTCTGGCGGGTGTTCATGTACTTCGCGCCCTCGGCGCCCGGCATGATCCGGCCACCGAAGCCGAGCGCGTGCCCGTCGCTGTCGTGGATCGGGAACAGGAGCCGACCGCGGAAGAAGTCGTATGGCCGGCCCCGGCTGTTGATCCCGCCGAGTCCGGTGCCCTCGAGGTCCTTCTTCGACATCTTCAGCGCGCTCGTCAACTGGTCCCAGGAGTCGGGCGCCCAGCCGAGCTTCCACGCCTTGACCTCCTCGGCGTCGAACCCGCGGCTGCGGAGGTACTTGCGGGTCGCTGCGGCGTCGGGGGCCTCGAGCAGGCGCCGGTGGTAGAAGTCCTCGGCCTTCTGGACGATGTCGATGAGCCGTTTGCGTTCGGCTCTGGTCCGGTTCTCGCCCTCGTTGTCGTACGTCAGGCTGATCCCGACCTTCGACGCCAGCCGCTCGACGGCCTCGACGAAGCCGAGGTGCTCCTGCTCGCGCACGAAGGTGATGGCGTCGCCGGAGGCCTGGCAACCGAAGCAGTGATAGAGCCCGTCGACCGCGTTGACGTAGAACGAGCCGGTCTTCTCCGCGTGGAACGGGCACAGGCCCCGATACCGCTGCCCGACCTGTTTCAGCTGGACGTACTCGCCGATGAGACCGACGATGTCCGTGGTCGCCCGGACTCGGGCGATGTCCTCGTCGCGGATGCCCACAGGAAGGGTCTAGTCGGTCGGGATCGAGGCGAGGGCAGCCTCGAGGTCGGCGACGAGATCGGACGCGGACTCGATGCCGACCGACAGGCGCACCAGGTCGTCCGGGACCTCGTTCGCGGTCCCCGAGACCGACGAGTGCGTCATCAGACCGGGATGCTCGATCAGGCTCTCGACCGCACCGAGCGACTCCGCCAGCGTGAACACCTCGGTCGACTCGCACAGGGCGCGCGCTGCCGCCACACCGCCGCGCATCCGCAGGCTCACCATGCCGCCGAACCCGCGCATCTGGCGGGCTGCGACCTCGTGGCCGGGATGGTCGGGGTCGCCGGGCCAGAGCACCGAGGCGACCGCAGGGTGCGAGGACAACATCTCGGCCACGACGGCAGCGTTCTCGCAGTGCCGTTCCATGCGCAGGTGGAGCGTCCGGCACCCCCGATGGACCAGGTACGAGTCGAACGGTCCGGGGACCGCTCCGGCAGCGTTCTGGATGAAACCGATGCGCTCGCCGATCGCGGCGTCGTTGGTCGCCACGAAGCCACCGACGACGTCGGAGTGGCCGCCGAGGTACTTGGTGCTCGAGTGGAGGACGAGGTCGGCGCCGAGCGCCAGCGGCTGCTGGAGCGCCGGCGTGGCGAAGGTGTTGTCGACCGCGACCAGGGCGCCACGCTCGTGGGCGTAGGCCGCCACGGCCTCGATGTCGACGATGCGCAGCAGTGGGTTGGTCGGCGTCTCGATCCAGACCAGCTTCGTGGTGTCGGTCCATGCAGCACGGACGGCATCGATGTCGGTGAGGTCGGTGGTGGCGACGACGAGACCAGTCGGCGCGTGGACCTGACGCGCGAGCCGGAACGTGCCGCCGTAGGCGTCGTCAGAGAGGAGCAGCGCGTCGCCCGGTGCCAGCATGCGCAACACGGCGTCCTCGGCGGCGAGCCCGGACGAGAACGCGAAGCCCTGCGATGCTCCCTCGAGCAGCGCGACATGGCGCTCGAGCGCAGCGCGGGTCGGGTTGCCCGACCGGCTGTACTCGAAGCCACTGTGCTTGCCGACGGCGTCCTGGGCAAACGTCGACGAGAGCGAGACGTTGGGGACGACGGCCCCGGTCTGTGGGTCGGGACCTCCGGCCCCGTGCACGCAATCGGTCTCGAACTCACTCATCGGACTGCCTCCCGACCGAACGGAGTACATCGGATCGTGTGATGACTGCCACCGGATGGCCGGCGTCGAGGACGAGTGCGGCCGACGCCGTCTCCAGCGTCTTCACCGCCTCGCCGATGGGCTCGCCGAGGCCGAGCGTGGGAAGCAGCGGACCGACGACGTCGGCAACCGGCCGGTCGAGCACCGTGGGATCCGACATCACCGCATCGAGGAGGTCGACCTCGTTGACCGAACCCATGACCTCGCCCAGGACCACGGGCGGCTCGGCCTTCACGACGGGCAGTTGGCTCACACCGAACTCCCGCATGATCTCGATCGCGGTCCGCACCGTCTCCTCCGGATGGGTGTGCACCAGCAGCGGCAGTTCGCGATCGCGGCCCTTCAGCAGGTCCTCGATGAGCGGTCCGCTCGAACGGAGGAAGCCGTGATCCGACATCCACCGGTCGTCGTAGAGCTTGGACAGGTAGCCACGTCCCGAGTCCGGGATGTGCACCACCACGACGGCGTCTTGAGGCAGGTCGTGGGCGATGTGGAGGGCAGCGGCGATCGCCGTCCCACCCGAACCTCCGATGAGCAACCCTTCGGAGCGGGTCACGCGACGGGCGGTGGCGAACGACTCGGCGTCGCTGATGGGCACGATCTCGTCGGCGATGTCCGGGTCGTAGGTGCTGGGCCAGAAGTCCTCGCCGATGCCCTCGACCAGATACGGCCGGCCGGTGCCTCCGCTGTACACCGAGCCCTCGGGGTCGGCGCCGATGATCTTGATGTCGGGGTTCTGTTCCTTGAGGTAGCGACCGATCCCGGTGATCGTCCCGCCCGTCCCCACGCCGCACACGAAGTGGGTGATGCGCCCCGCCGTCTGGGCCCAGATCTCGGGGCCGGTGGTGTCGTACTGGGCCTGCGGATTCTGGGGGTTGTGGTACTGGTCGGCCTTCCAGGCGTTGGGACGCTCGCGCGCCAGACGATCCGAGACCGAGTAGTACGAGTCCGGGTGTTCGGGCTCGACGCTCGTCGGGCAGACGACGACCTCGGCGCCATAGGCACGCAGCTGCGCGATCTTGTCGGGCGCCACCTTGTCGGGGCACACGAAGACGCAGTCGTAGCCACGACGTGCGGCGACGATGGCCAGACCGACGCCGGTGTTCCCGCTGGTCGGCTCGACGATCGTCCCGCCCGGCTTCAAGACGCCCTCGCGCTCGGCGGCGTTGATCATCGCCAACGCCGGACGGTCCTTGCTCGAGAAGCCCGGGTTGAAGAGCTCGAGCTTGGCGAGCAGCGTGCAGTCGAGGTTCTTGGCCGTCCGGTCCAGGCGCATCATCGGCGTGTCGCCGATGAGCTCGATCAGGTCTTCGGCCACGTCCATGGCCGGTCCCGGGTCGGTGACCCAGCGTCGACCGACACCGGCGTCGACGGTGACGTCGGCATCGGTGTGGAGCACGACCGGCAGACCGTGGGCGTGGAGGTCGCCCGCGAGGTCGGCCGCCGCCTGGTCGGCGCCGAGGACGTGCACGCGCGGCGGCAGGTGCGGGCGGAGGTCGGCGATCAACGGCTCCGAGGGCGCGCCGGGTTCATGGGTGACGACGCGGCGGACTCGGGCCCGCAGGCGGGCTGGGATCTCGATGTCTCCGACGGCGACGAGTTGGTCCACGCCGCCAGTGTGCCGTCTCGGAGCGTGCTTCGTCGTCGGATCAGGGATGGACGGCGTCGAGGAACCGGCCGACCAGGAGGTTCCAGAGTTCCGGGTCCTCGAAGTAGGGCGAGTGCCCCGAGCCCGGGACCTCGACGAACCGGGCGTCCGGCAACAGGTCGGCCGCAGCTCGGATCACGGCGGGGGGCAACAGCGGATCGCGTTCGCCCACGAGGCACAGCACCGGGCACGTCACCTTCTCTGCCTCGGCGGCGTCGTGGGTCGTCTCGAACAACCGCCCCATGAGTGTCGGGGCATCGATCGTCCCGAAGTCACCGATCAGTTGGTACAGATGCGCTCGCGCCGGATCGCGGTCGCGGAGCGAAGCGTCGATGGCGGGGTGCAGGCCGAGTTCGGTGAAGTCGGTGCCCGTGGCCTCGGCTCGTCGGGGGGCGGCGAACCCTGCATCGACAGCATCGGAGGTCAGGCCGCCGTGGGAGTCGGCCAGGACGATCGAGTGGGCGAACCCCGGACGTGTGAGCTCGGCGCCGAGCACGGTCCATCCGCCCATCGACTGCCCGACGAGATCGGGATGTTCGATCCCGAGGTGGTCGCAGATCGCGAGCAGGTCGCCTGCCGCGACAGCGGGCCCGCTCCTGTCGGCGCGATCGGTCGAGTTGCCGAAACCGCGATGGTCCCAGCTGACGACCATCCGGTCGGTGGCGAAGTGGGAGACCTGCTGGAACCAGATGGCGTGATTCCCGCCCAGTCCGTGCGAGAGCACCAGCGGGGGCCGAGTGTCTCGGTGCTCCTCACCGACGACCTCGACGAACAACGCCTCATCGTCGTGGTCGACGACGAGGGTCCGACGGGACAGCACCGGATTCGCGACCGCTGCAGGAGGACGGGAGCGAGGTCGATCGGCGATGCACTCCATCTCCACACGGCCGCCGAGCGCCAGGTCGCAGCCGCCCACGGTGATGCGGGCCGGCGGGGTGCCGTCGCCGAAGAACGCCGAGTAGGCGTCGTTCATCTCGCCGAACTCGGCCATGTCGACGAGGAAGACACTCACCTTCGCGACGTCGGCCCACGACACGCCGGCGGCTTCGAGGATCTGCCCCATGTTCTCGAGCGTCTGGGTGGTCTGGGCGGCGATGCCGTCGGCCAGTTCGAGGCCGGTCGTCGTGCCGAGCGTTCCCGAGACGAAGAGGGTGTCGCCGGCCTGGCCGGCGTGGGAGAACTGTGGGAGACGACCGAGGCCGTCGACGACGATCCGCTCTGCGGGCATCGCCGGAAACTAGTCGTGCAGGCCCGGGCTGCTGTCCGGCTCGGTCTCGGGGTCGGGTGTCTTCTTGATCGACGCCACGATCGCCAGCGTCAACACGAGGGCGATGACCAGGAGCGAGGCGAACGTGGGCACGTGGTACAGGTTGCTGATCAGCATCTTGATGCCGACGAACGCCAGCACGACGGCGAGGCCCTGCTGCAGGTAGGCGAACCGGTTCCGCATGTCGGCGAGAAGGAAGTACAGGGCTCGGAGGCCGAGGATCGCGAACGCGTTCGACGAGAACACGATGAACTGCTCGTGGCTCACAGCGATGATCGCCGGGATCGAGTCGACGGCGAAGACCACGTCGGATGACTCGATCACGATCAGGACTGCGAGCAGCGGCGTGGCCAACCGCTTGCCGTTCTTCACCGTGAACAGGTTCTGCCCGTCGTACTCGGTCGTCGACGGGACGAGTCGGTTCACCAACTTGAGCAGCGGGTTGTCCTCGGGGTGGAGTTCCTCGTGGCTCGGTCGTAGCAACTTCACGGCGGTGTAGAGCAGGAACGCACCGAAGACGTAGATGATCCACTCGAACTGTTCGATGAGGGCGACGCCGCCGAAGATGAACAGGGCTCGCAGGACCAGCGCACCGAAGATGCCCCAGAACAGCACCCGGAACTGATACGCCTGCGGCACGGCGAAGTAGCTCATGATCAACGCCCACACGAAGACGTTGTCGATGCTGAGTGACTTCTCGATGAGATAGCCGGCGTAGTACTCGCCGGCAGCATCACCGCCCTGCCAGGCGAGGATCACGAGACCGAAGAGCAGACTGATCGCGATCCACACGGCCGACTCGATGGCGGCCTCACGCGTGGTGATCACGTGCGCGGTCCGGTGCACGAGCAGCAGGTCGACCAGCAACAGCACCGCGACGAGGGCGGTGAAGGCGGCCCACACCCACAGTGGAACGTCGAAGTCGACGAAGTTCGCCTTCGAGCCGGATTCGGCGGCGACGATCTGGAGCATCGGCGAGAATCTACTCGTCGTCCAGCGCGGCGAATCAGTCGTTGCCCCGGCCGACGATTGCAGTTACTCTCGGTAACATGTTGGGGCTCGGAACAATCATCGCCGCGGACGAAGGGACGCTGGGAGGGAGCGCGCTCGCGTCGTGGACGCCGGTGACGGTCCTGATCTGCGCGTATGTCGCAGCGGACATCGCGCTGTTCGCCTACGGGTCATCCGGCGACGGCGACTGGAACCCGCTCGGAGCCCTCCAGCGCATCGGCCGCGGGCTCACGCGACTCACCGGGATACCCGGCTGGGCAGCGATCGCCATCGGCCAGTCGCTGTTCTCGCTGCTCCTCGCCGGCGTCGGCTTCTACTCCGATGTCCAATGGCACATCGCACTCGGGCGGGACGACGAGCTCTTCACCGCTCCCCACACGGCCATCCTCCTCGGCCTCATCGGCATCCTCGCCGCGTCGGTCTTCGGCATCCTCGTCGCCACCCTCGACCGATGGGACGGCGGCCGCAAGGTGCTCGGCTTCACCGTGCCGTGGTCGATGGTCCCGCTCGGCGCACTCGGCGTCGGCGCGGTCTCGGGTTTCCCCATGGACGAGATCTGGCACTCGGCCTACGGCGTCGACGTCACGATGTGGAGCCCGACCCACATGCTGATGATCCTCGGCGCCAGCTTCACCGGCATCGCCGCCTGGTTGGTCATGGCCGAAACCGGCGTGAAGCCCCGCGACAACCGCTGGGCGAGCTTCCTCCACGGGTTCGCCGCGTGGCTGACCCTCCAGGGACTCGTCGCCAGCCAGGGCGAGTTCAGCTTCGGCGTGCCGCAGTTCTCGCAGGTCTTCCAGCCGATGCTGATCTCGATGGCCGCGGCGCTCGCCTTCGTCGCCATCCGCCTCGTGCTCGGCCCCGGGCGCGCCGTCCTCCTGGGCGCCATCTTCTTCATCACCCAGTTCGCACAGATCGGCGGCGACGGTCCGGTCGAGACCCGCCACGGTGCCACCTTCCTGCTGTCGGCGATCGTCGTCGAGAGCGCCGCACGCATGGTCGGCGTCGACCGCCGCAGCCGCTTCGCCGTCGTGTCCGGCGTCGGCGTCGCCACCATCGGACTGGCGGGCGAATGGCTCTGGAACAGCGACGGCCTCACGGCTGGTGCCCCGCAGGCGTGGAACTCGTCGCTCATCGCCCCTGCCGTGGTCACCTCGCTGATCGCCGGCGTCGGCTGCGCCGTGCTCGGCACCGCCTTCGCCCGCGCCTTCCGTTTCGCCGAGCCGGGGCGCCAGGTCGGAACGTTGGGACTCGTCGTCGCCGCCATCCTCGCCATCGGCCCGGTCCTCGCGTTCCTCCCCCGCCACACCGCGGACGTGACCGCATCCATCACGCTCGAGCCCGCTGCCAGCGACGACTTCGAGGAGGCCGGCGCCATCGTCACCGTGGAGCTCACCCCGGCTGATGCAGCCGACGACGCGCACTGGTTCCAGGCCACCGCATGGCAGGGCGGCGGCCTCGTGCTCGCCGACATGGTCGAACAGTCACCCGGCGTCTGGGTGTCGGAATCGCCGGTGCCGACCGAAGGCCTGTGGAAGACCCTCGTTCGCCTCCACCGCAACGGCAATCAACTGATGGCCGCGCCGATCTGGTTCCCCGACGACCCGTTCATCGGCGAGCCTGAGATCCCCGCCGTCGACCGCACGATCGCCATGGGATCCGAGTCGCAGTACCTGCTGCGAGAGACGAACGAGGGGAACGGCTGGCTCTCCCCCGTCGTCCACACCTACCTCGCACTCACCGTGCTCGCCTGGCTCGCGGCGTTCGCCATCGGCGTCCGTCGCATCGGTGGCGGCGACGTCGCGGTCGAGCGTTCGGAGCCGAAGGTGCCCACGCCACAAGCCGTCTGAACAAACCGCTTGCCTCTTACATACCGAGTATGCATACTCAGTATGTATGAGGCATCGCCATGGCCGTTCGTGAGGGACTCCTCGTCCTGCTCGCCGAGGGCGAGCGGCACGGCTATCAACTGAAGACCGAGTGGGAGGCCGCGACCGGCGGCACTTGGACGGTCAACGTCGGGCAGGTGTACACCACCCTCGACCGTCTGGTCCGTGACGGTCTCGTCTCCGTGGACGACGACGGCGACCAGAAGCGCTACGCGCTCACCGCCGAGGGGCGCGAGGCGGTGACGGCGTTCTGGGACGAACCGATCCCCGCTGCTGCGCTGTCGCGCGACGGCCTGGTGGCCCATGTCCTGCTCGCTGTCCACGCCGACCGTGCGCTCGCGCTCGACGTCATCACCCGCCATCGGACCGCGATGACGCGCCAACTCCAGACGTTGCGGCGCGCCACCGGCCCCTCCACCGACCAACCGCTCGCCGAGGCGCTCGCGGTCGATGCGGCGCTCGTACGCATCGAGTCGAACCTCCGCTGGCTCGACCGCTGCGAGCAGCGCCTCCTCTCCGCCACCCCGGCCAACGGCCGATCCCCCTCCCCGGCCGACGGCCGCTGACCATCCAGGAGCCCCGTGTCCACCGCAACCCCCGCACTCGAACTGCGAACCGTCGTCAAGCGCTACGGCTCGGGTACCACCGAAGTGCGTGCCCTCACCGACGTGAACCTCACGATCGATCCCGGCCAACTCGTCGCCGTCATGGGCCCGTCGGGCTGTGGCAAGTCGACGCTGCTCCACGTCGCCGGCGCGCTCGAACCTGTCGACGCCGGTGCGGTGACAGTGTTCGGCACCGATCTCTCGACGCTCGACGCGAAGGGTCGAGCAGCGTTGCGCTGCAGCGACGTCGGCTTCGTGTTCCAGCGCCTCAACCTCCTGCCATCGCTGACCGCACTCGAGAACGTGATGCTCCCGCTCGAACTGCAGGGCCAGCGCCTGCGGAACGCTCGCAGCGCTGCGAAGGACGCCCTCGCTTCCGTCGGCGTCACCGACCAACTCGACCGATACCCGGACGACTTCTCCGGCGGCCAGCAACAGCGCATCGCCATCGCCCGAGCGATCGTCGGCGAGCGCCGCCTGATCCTGGCCGACGAGCCGACGGGGGCACTCGACTCCACCACCTCCGACCTCGTCATCGAGATCCTCGCCGGCCTCCCGGCGGCGACGGGGGCCACCGTCGTCCTCGTGACCCACGAGCCACGCTTCGCCGGCTGGGCCGACCGAGTCGTCTTCCTCCGCGACGGGCGGGTCATCGACGAAGCCGTCGCCGATCCGCTCGACGTGTGCGGCGCCGACGCCCTCGAGGGCACCGATCTCACCGCCGGTGCACGATGAGCGCGAACCGTCTGGCGACCAGGATCGCCGCCCGCGAGGCGCGTCGTCGACCGATGCGCTCGCTCCTCGTGATCATCCTGGTCGCATTGCCGGTCGCCGGGATGACCGCAGCGACCACGATTCTCCGGTCCGAGGCGCGGACACCGATGCGCGTCTTCGAGGACGACTTCGGGAAGGCCGACCTCGGCTTCAACACCTTCGTCTCCCCGGACGACGACGGAGAGGTCGCCGAGGTCGCCGAGGCCCTCGACCTCACCCCGGCCGGCACCGAGGCCACGACGCTGAGCGACTGGTACCAGGGCGTCCGCAGCGCCACCGACACCGCGTACGTCAACGTCTTCTCCGGTGACGCGACCGCTCCGATCTTCGGTGGCCGGTACCAACTCCTGTCCGGACGCGTCACCCGCGCTGGCGGCGAGGTCGCTGTCAGTCCGGCCCTGGCCTCACGTTTCGGCGTCGGTGTCGGCGACCGCCTCGTCCTCCAACGCCCAGCTGTCGAACTCGACGTGGTCGGGATCATCGAGGACTCCCGACACCTCGACGGCACGGCCCTCCACTTCGTGGGTGAACCGCCGGCCGCGCTCCTGGTGGACGGAGGAGCCCAGGTCCGAGTCCTGCTCGACATCCCCGGCGAACTCGATGTGCCAGGCGCCCTCGCGCTCCTCGAACGACGCGATTCCGGCACGGGCGACCTCCCGTACTTCGAGATCCGACCGACGTACGAGATCGTCGATGCGATCCTCGCCCGGGCGCCTTGGCTCAGAGAAGAGGCCGATGCCGCAGTCCGATGGAGCATCGTGGCCGGCGCACTCGTCCTCGCCGCAGTCGGGATCATCATCGCCGCCGCCTTCACGGTCGGCGCTCGACAACAGCTCACGACCCTCGGGCAACTCAGCGCCAACGGGGCACCCGAGAAGCTCCTGCGACGAGTTCTCGTGCTGCAGGGAACCGTGACCGGCATCGTCGGCGCCTGCGCCGGCGTCGTCCTCGCATCGGTCGGCGTCCGGCTGGCACGCGGCTCCATGGAGCAACTCGCCGACCACCGGATCGCGACCTTCCAGACCCGCCCCTCCGACGTGCTCGCCATCGTGGCCGTCGGCGTGGTCGGCGCATCCATCGCCGCCCTCATCCCGGCTCGGAGCGCCGCTCGCATCCCGACGCTGCGTGCGCTGGCTGGTCGACGACCTGAAGAACGGGTCTCCCGCCGGGTCACCACCACCGGTGTCACCGCCTTCGCCGCGGGCCTCGCGGTGCTGGCCGTTGCCTCGGTCGGGGCGAGCACGGGCGGCGACGGCAATCTCTGGGCCGCCGTCGCCATCGTCGGCGGACTCGGCGTGTTGTTCGGCGCCACCGCCACCACCCCGGCACTCGTGGCCGCCGTCGCTCCGCTCGCATCGAGGACCCGGGGCGTGACTCGCATCGCCGTCCGCAACCTGACCCGGCATCGGACGAGGACGGGGGCCGTGGTCGCCGCCGTCGCTGCCGCTGGAGCGCTCGCCGTCGGCGGAACCACGATCGCCCGATCGACGATCGCGGAAGAAGCCGCCTACACCACGACCGCCCCGAGCGTGGTCACGCTCAAGGGTTACAGCGCGACTGGTGGTGGCGATCAGGCCCCGCCACGCCGTGCGGTTGCGCAGGTCGGCAGCGCGCTCCCCGATGCCGAGCGGCATCAACTCGCGGTGACCGCCCCGGCGTTCGACGTCTCCAGTCCCACCGTGCCCGAGTACGGGTTCGGCCAGTCGACCGCCTTCGTCATCGACGAGGGTGCGGCCGAGGCACTCCGCCTCGACGATGCAGTCGCCGACGCCCTCCGCGACGACGGCATCGTGCTGGTGCGTTTCGTCGACGACGATCTCACGAGTGATGTCGCGGTCACCCTCGACGGCTCGACCCCGATCCCCACTCGGCTCGCCTTCAGCAGATACTCGGTCGGCACCGGCACCGGGCTCTACATCTCGCCGGCGTTCGCCGAGGAGCACGGCCTCGAGACCCAGTTGGGGCCGATGTTGTTCTCGCTCCCGGACCCGATGACCGAGGTCGAAAGGTTCGACCTCGACGCCGTCCGACAGGACGCGTGGAAGTCGTGGGAGGCGCAGGGCGCGGTGAGCCCGGACCCGGTCGACACGTGGGATGTCAGCTACACGCCCGAAACGAACTCGATCTCCCGCCGTGTCGTCGAGACCCTCCTTGCCGCGACCGCGACGCTGCTCGCCCTCATCGTGTTGGGCATCGGCCTCGCCCTGGCGTCGGCCGACGACCGTGAGGAGGCCACGACGTTGTCCGTCGTCGGCGCCAGTCCCCGAGTGCGTTCGATGACGACAGCGACGAAGGCCTGGGTCATGGCGACACTCGGGTTCCTGCTGGCCATCCCCATCGGCTTCCTGCCGGTGCAGGTGGTGCGCTCGTCGACCCAGTACGCGACTTCCGCTCCGTTCCCGGTCGCCACGGTCGTCGGACTCGTCGTCCTGGCACCGGTCATCGCCGCCGTGGTCACGCTCGTGGTGAGCAGTGTCGCCGGCCGTGTGCGGCCGCTTCGGATGTCGACGGCGATGTTCGACTAGCGGGCTCGGTCAGGCCGTGCGGTTTCTCCGCATGAGGCGGACGATCAGGAGCAACAGGATCGAGCCGATGATCGAGCCGAAGACGCCGCCGGCCTGGACCGCACCGTCGTCGATGTCGGCGCCCAGCAGTGCGTATCCGAGGAACCCGCCGAGCAGCGAGCCACCCACGCCGAGCGCCCACGTCGCCATGATCCCCATCGGGTCACGGCCCGGGACGATCAGCCTGGCCAGCGCGCCGAAGACGATGCCGAACACGAAGAGAACGAAGAAGAACCAGATCATGCGCCCTCCCTTCCCCTGCCACCGACCGATCAGACATCGCCCCCACCCACCGTTCTGGTGAACGTTCGCGCCACCTGATGGTGCCGATCGACCACCAGAACGGAGCGTTGCGTGTTCTGGTGAACGCTCGTGCCGCCTCATGGTGCCGACTGACCACCAGAACGGGGGGGGTCAGGACGAGTGGGGTCAGAAGCCGAGGCGCTCCTGGAGACGGGCGTGGAGCTCGTCGATCGGGATGCGCTCCTGCTCCATCGTGTCGCGGTCGCGGATGGTCACCGAACGGTCCTCGAGGGTGTCGAAGTCGACGGTGATGCAGTACGGCGTGCCGATCTCGTCCTGGCGTCGGTAGCGACGGCCGATGGCCTGCGTCACGTCGAAGTCGCACATGTAGTGCGGCTGGAGGATCGACAGCACCTCGTCCGACACGCCGACCAGTTCGTCCTTCTTCGACAGCGGCAGGATCGCGACCTTGTACGGCGCGATGCGCGGATGGAAGCGCAACACGGTCCGGGTCTCGTCGTTGACGGTCTCTTCGTCGTAGGCGGCCATGAGAAACGCCATCGCCGTGCGGGTCGCGCCGGCGGCGGGTTCGATCACGTGCGGGACGTAACGCTCGTTGGCCTGCTGGTCGAAGTACTCGAGCTTGGTGTTCGAGGCCGTGGCGTGCGCGGTGAGGTCGAAGTCACCGCGGTTGGCGATGCCCTCGAGCTCGTCCCAGCCCCAGGGGAACAGGAACTCGACGTCCGAGGTGCCCGAGCTGTAGTGCGAGAGCTCGTCGTCGTCGTGGGCGCGGAGTCGCAACTTCTCCTCTGGCATACCGAGATCGAGGTACCAGTCGAAACGCGCCTTGCACCAGTACTCGTACCACTCGTCGGCCTCGGCCGGCGGGACGAAGAACTCCATCTCCATCTGCTCGAACTCACGGGTCCGGAACACGAAGTTGCCAGGCGTGATCTCGTTGCGGAACGACTTGCCGATCTGGGCGATGCCGAACGGCGGCTTCTTGCGCGAGGTCTCGAGGACGTTCTTGAAGTTGAGGAACATGCCCTGTGCCGTCTCGGGCCGCAGGAAGACCTCGTGGCCCGCACCCTCGACCGGGCCGGCATGGGTCTTGAACATGAGGTTGAAGTTGCGGGCCTCGGTGAACGTGCCCGATTTGCCGCACGAGGGGCAGGTGTTGGGATCTTCGAGCTTGTCGAGGCGATGGCGGGTCTTGCACTCGGTGCAGTCGACGAGCGGGTCGGTGAAGTTCGACAGGTGGCCGGAGGCCTCCCACACCGGGGGCGGGCTCAGGATCGACGCATCGAGGCCGACCACGTCGTGGCGCAACTGCACCATCGAGCGCCACCAGGCATCCTTGACGTTGCGGAGCAGGAGTACACCGACGGGCCCGTAGTCGTAGGTCGACCGGAAGCCGCCATAGATCTCGGCCGACGGGAACACGAACCCCCGGCGCTTGCACAGGTTGACGACCGTGTCGAAGAGATCGGGGCTGGAGTCGCTCATAGGGCGGGGAGCCTATCGACGGGGCTCGCCAGTCCCGGAAGGCGAATCCCCGAGGTGCGGCTCTCTTCAGCCCTGGTTTGGTAAACCGACGCGGTGACCGATCTCCAGTACACGCTCGCCACGCCGGGTCCGGCCCGCGACGTCACGGCGGTGATGGGACGTCGAACGCTCGCCTGGGTGCTCGATCTCGTGCTGTACCTCGCGTTCGCCGTCGCCATGTTCGCCCTGCTCGCCGACTACGTCGACATCCCGAGCGGGGCGAACGTCCTCGACGTGTGCGAGCGCCTCCGATTCCAGGACAGCGACGCCGCCGCGGGCTGCGTCTCCGTGGGCGATCGCGCCTACATCACCTCGAACGCCGACAACGGCCTGCAGTCGCTCGCTGCGCTCGGCTACTTCGTGTTCTTCGTCCTGCTCCAGGGATTGGTCGGCGGCTCGCCGGGCAAGCTGCTCACGGGGTTGCGGGTCGTGAACGACCAGGGCCGACGTGCCGGTGTCGGTCGCAGCCTCCTCCGCACGATCCTCTGGGTCGTCGACGGCGCACCCTGGTTCGCACCGATCGTCGGCTTCGTCACCGGCCTCACCACCACCGGGCACCGTCGCGTGGGCGACATGGCTGCGAAGACCTACGTCGTCTCCCGACGAGACCTGGGGACACCGGTCTCGACCGGCGCACCCGTGATGCCGCCGGCCCAGGGGGCGTGGGGTGCTCCCCCGCCCACGTGGGCGCCGCCCACGGCTCCCCCGGCCACCACCCCCGCCCCGACGACGGCGCCGCCCCCGCCGATGGGCGCCACCACCCCTGCGTCGTCGACGCCGCCGCCGCTACCCAACGACCCGTCGCCGACCTGGGCACCACCTTCCGACGCAGACACCGAAATCCCCGACATCGCCGCCCCGGACCAGGGTCTCTCGTCGACCGTGCAGCCGGAGGCCGAGCAGACCATCCCCGAGATCGACGGTCGGGTCGACATCGGGACACCCCACGTCGAACCCGACGCCGACTGGTGGGCGGGCCCCGAGGCCGAACCGAGCGATTCCACCCCCGCCGCCGACGTCGCTCCGGAGATGCCGGCGTGGGAGGACCCCACCCCGGCACCGGACACGACCGGCGACTCGTGGACGCCACCGACGAGCCCCGGCGACGACGTCGTGGAGCAAGAGGATCCCAGCCCTGCCGCCGAGCCCGCACCGTTCACGGCACCGGGCGCCGAGGCCATCCCGTCGGCTCCTCCGACCCAGGCACCTCCGACCGAGGCGCCTCCGACCCAGGCACCGGCGACACCCGAACCGTCGCCGCGACCCCCGCCGCAGTGGGACCAGGCCCGCAACACCTACATCCAGTGGGAGCCCGCGACGCAGCAGTGGCTGCAGTGGGATGAACCAGCGCAGCGCTGGAAGGACATCGACAGCTGACATCGACAGTGATCAGCAGTGAGGCCACCGGCCTCCGTCAACGGGCCAACCCCACCATCGAGACCATCGCGACCCTTCTCGCCGTCGGCCTCATCGCGCTCCTGGCGTTCATCCCTTTCACCAACGGTTGGCGAACACCGGTGAGCCCCTTGGACGAGGGCATGACCCTGGTCTACGGCGAACAACTGCTCGACGGGGCCATCCCCGGCGAGTCGTTCGACACCACGTTCCCACCGGGTTCGAGCATGATGATCTCGGCCAGCTACCTCGTGTTCGGCGAACGTCTGACCGCGGCACGCGCCGTCGGCCTCGGCGGCCGCCTGCTCCTGTTGGCGTCGATCGGTCTGATGCTTCGACGGTGGGGTCGCGCCGCGGCCCTGTTGGGGATGGGCTTCACCGCCCTGCTCAAGGTCACGGGCGGCGTTGCCGTCTTCCCGATGTCGCTCGGGGTCGCGGTCCTCTTCGCCGGCGCCGCGGTCACCGTCGAGGCCACGACCCGACAGGGTCGAGCTCGCACGGTCGCCTTCGCCGTCGCCGGCGGGTTGCTGGGACTGGCGGGCGCCACGAGGTTCGACTTCGGGCTCGCGATCGCGGCGACGTTGGGGGTCGTCGCGCTGACCGCCCCGACCGACCGTCGCCCGATGCTGGTCGGCGCGCTGTTCGGGTCAGCACCCCTCCTCTACCAACTCCTCGCGGCTGGACCGTCGGTGACGGTCACCAAGCTCGTGCTCGAGCCCGCATTCGTCTGGGGCCCGTACCGGCGAGTTCCGCTGGGCGACGCGTCGCCGGAACTGCAGCTTCGACTCGTGGCGATCGCCGTGCTCTTCACGGTCGTCGTCGCATGGGGCGTCCACGCTGCCGTGAGACTCCGCGGCGACGAGCGGGTCCGGAGCGTCGCCCTGGCCGCGCTCGCCCTGCCGACACTGCCGTACGCAGTCCAACGACTCGACGGCGGGCACAGCAGCGCGAGCCTGCGCATGCTCCTCCTGATCGTCGTCGCCATCGGCGCCACGGTCGGGGCTCGACGGTGGGGACGGCCGGTGGCCGGTACGTCGGCCGCGGTGGCGATCGCCGCGCTGGTGGTGCTCCCCACGTCGATCGACAACGGCATCCTGCGCACCCTTCGAATTCCCACCACCATCGAGACGTCGCCGGTCGTCGTCGGCACGGAGGGTCGATGGGTGCACGTTCCCGAACGGACTCGTCAGAGCCTCCAGGAGATCAGCGACACGCTGAGCCAGCGCTCGGCGCCGGGCGAGCGCCTCGTCGTGGGTACGAAGGACCCCCGCCGGGTGTTCCTGGTCGACACTTACATCTACTTCCTGTTCCCGCACCTGCAGCCCGGCACCTACTACATGGAGTTCAACCCCGGCGTGGTGAACGGACAGGACAGCGGCTACGCCGACGACGTGCGCGCCGCCGACTGGCTGATCCTGAACGCCGACTACGACGCGGCCGCAGACGAGCGCCAGGACCCGGGGCCGGACGAGGCGATCCACGTCGTCGACGAGTTGTTCTGCGAGATACCGGTGTCGGGCCCCCTCTCCTTGTACGAACGGTGTGACCGACGCGCCTGAGCGCGGCAGCGAGTCGGCACCGCCGTGTCGCCCCTCACAGCCGGTGTTGGTCGAGCATCCCTGGCGTGCGCAGTCGTCGCTCGAGGTGGTGCTCGACCGCCTCGGTGGCGATGGCACCGACCTCGGCCACGGCGGGTGACGGCTCCTCGGCCAGCACCGAGGCAAGTCCTCCGCCGAGCACCGCGCGGAGCAGTCGCAGCGCCTCGGGCGACACCTTGCGACCCTGCCGGCAGTCCTGGCACAGCATCCCGCCGGCGAGGAGGTCGATGGACACGAGCGGATCGCCGTTGCCACACGATACGCAGGCGTCGACCTCGGGCTGGAACCCCTCGTGGGCCAGGACCTTCAGATAGAAGGCCGGGACGACGAGCGGATTGTCGTTGGTCGAGATGGTGCGCAGGACGCCGACGAGCATCGCGTAACGCCGCTGGTCGACTTCGCCCTCCATCGCGATCTGGTCGATGACCTCGAGGACTCCGACCGCCGAGCCGTAGCGATCGAGGTCGTCGCGGATCGCCCGGAACGTGTCGATCGACTCGACCTGGGTGATGGTGTCGAGGTTGCGACCCTCGTAGAGCTGGACGTCGACGTGCGACAGCGGTTCGAGCCGCGACCCGAACTTGCTCTTGGTCTTGCGGACGCCCTTGGCGACGGCCCGCACCTTCCCGTGCGCTGCGGTCGCCAACACCACGATCCGATCGGCCTCACCCAGCTTGTAGGTCCGCAGGACCACGCCCTCGTCGCGGTAGAGACCGCTCATCGCCGGTGATCGCCTGGCGACTCAGCCATCGTCGTCGAGACCGCCGAAGCGACGTGTCCGCTCCTGGAACTCGCGCACGGCATCGAAGAGGTGCTCGCGACGGAAGTCCGGCCACAGGACCTCCGGGAAGACCAGCTCGCTGTAGGCCAACTGCCACAGCAGGTAGTTGGAGATGCGGTGCTCGCCCGACGTGCGGATCATCAGGTCGGGATCCGGCATCTCGGGGTCGTAGAGGTGCTTGGCGATCGTCTTCTCGGTGATCTTCGACGGATCGATGCCCGAGGCCGCGATCTGGCGCACGGCATCGACGATCTCGGCACGCCCGCCGTAGTTGAACGCGATGGTCAACGTCATGCGGGTGTTGTCCTGCGTGAGTTCGAGCGCCTCGTCCATGCGCCGCAGCACACGCTTGGGCACCCGGCGATCGCGGCGGCCCACGAATCGCATCCGCACGTTGTTCTCGTGGAGCTCGTCACGACGACGCAGCAAGAGCGACTCGTTGAAGTTCATGAGATAGCGCACCTCGTCGGCGGGGCGCCGCCAGTTCTCGGTCGAGAAGGCATACACGGTGAACCACTCGACGCCCAGGTCGAGACAGCCGTAGGTCGCGTCGAGCAGGGCTTCCTCGCCCGCTGCGTGACCCTCGGTCCGCTTGCGGCCGCGCTGTTGAGCCCAGCGACCGTTGCCGTCCATGACCGCAGCGATGTGTGCCGGGACGCGCTTCGGGTCGATGCCGGGGACGTCCATCCGGGCCGACGCTAGTGGTGGCCGAGGCACGTCTCGCGCTCCCCGGGCACGGAATCTGCGAATCGGTGCGGTAGAAGGGGGCTCGTGAAAGAGCGCCTCGCATCCGTCCCCGTGATCGGTTGGCTGCTCCGGGTCCAGGAACGCTTCGGCGAGATCCGTGGCACCGCCCTCGCCAACGGCATCGCGCTCCAGACCTTCCTGTCGATCTTCCCGCTCGTGATCGTCGGCGTCGCCGTCATCGGCTTCCTCGCCGTCGACGATCCCGACTTCGCCCAATCGGTCATCGACAACCTCGAACTCGACGGCGACAGCGCCGAGTCGTTCAACGAGGCCATCGCCACCGCACAGGACTCACGGCAGGCCGCATCGGCGATCGGCCTCGCCGGCCTCCTCTTCTCGGGCCTCAACCTCGTGACCGCGATCCAACGGTCCATCGACGCCGCCTGGCAGACCCACGGCAAGGGCCTGGTCGAGAAGCTGAAGGCGCTCGCCTGGCTGGGCGGCGCGACCCTCATCTTCATCGGCTCGTTCGGGTTGGCCATTGCCCTCAACGTCCTCCCTGCGTTCCTCGCGCCCATCTCGCTGCTGGCCGGCTTCGGCGTCAACGTGTTGCTGTTCCTGTGGACGTTCACGGCGCTGGGCCGTGTACCCGTGGGGTGGCGGGCTCGCCTCCCCGGCGCACTCCTGTGTGCCTTCGGCTTCGAGATCATGAAGGTGCTCGGCTCGGTGTACGTGCCGAAGCTCGTCGCCGACTCGTCGGCGCTCTACGGCTCACTCGGGGTCGTCTTCGCCGTGCTCGCCTGGCTGGCGATCTTCGGTCGGCTCCTCGTGTACGGCTCGGTGGTCAACGTCATCCGCTGGGAGGACACCCACGGCACGGTTCGTGTCCAGATCGACGCGCCACGGGTCGACGGGGCACTCGCCCTGGAGACGAACCGGACCGGGGCCGTGATCGACACCCTCGACCGATGACGACGTCAGCCCGGGTGGTCCGGCCGGCGCAGCCCGGCGACGTGGCCGCCATGCGCCAGATCGGAGCCGACGCCGGTCGGCGTTTCGCCACGGTCGACGACCCACGGATCGCGGCCTGCGCCGACGACGAGCCCTTCGAGGAACACGAGTTGGCGGCGTGGATCGCCCGGGACCGGGCGTGGGTGGCCGTGGTCGACACCGTCCCCGTCGGTTTCGTGGTCGTCGACGTGGTGGACGGCAATGCCCACATCGAGGAGATCGCGGTCGATCCCCGGCACGGTCGCTCCGGGCACGGTCAGGGCCTGCTCGATGCCGTCGCGGCGTGGGCCGCCGACCACGCCTACCCGGCGGTGACGCTCACGACCTTCGCCGACGTGCCCTGGAACCGACCCTGGTACGAGCGGCAGGGATTCCACGTGCTCGACCCCGCAGAGCCCGGGCCCGAGCTCGCCGCCCGGGTGCGGGTCGAAGAAGCCGAAGGGCTGCCCGCAGATCTGCGGGTCTGCATGGGCCGAACCGTCTGACCCGACCGCTACCGTCGGCACGATGCCGACACCGTCATCTCCGGTCCTGGCCGATGCGCTGGCGTCGGTGGTGGCCGAGCTCCCCGGCGGCGGCGAGGTCCGCGACGGACAGCTGCAGATGGCCGAAGCGGTCGAGGCCTCGATCAGCTCGGGCCAGCATCTCGTGGTCGGAGCCGGCACCGGGACCGGCAAGACCCTCGCCTACCTCCTCCCCGCAGTCCGGAGCCACGGCCGCACGGTCGTGGCCACCGCCACGAAGGCGCTCCAGGACCAGGTCGCGGCCAAGGACCTCCCGTTCCTCGAGGAACACGTCGGCGGGTTCACCTGGGCGGTCCTGAAGGGGCGCTCGAACTACGTGTGCCGTCAGCGCGTCCAGGAACTGCTCGACGATCGCGAAGGCAAGCTCGACATCACGACCGACGATCCCGGTCTCGTCTCGGTGCTCCAGTGGGCCGAGACCACCGAGATCGGCGACCGCGCCGAGCTCGCCGTCGAACCACGCGGTCCGGTGTGGGACGCGGTGAGCGTCGGTTCCGACGAGTGCCCGGGCGCATCCAAGTGCCCCAAGGGCGAGACATGTTTCGCCGAGGGCGCCCGCCGCAAGGCCGCCGAGGCCGACGTGGTCGTGGTCAACACCTACCTCTACGGCACGCACCTCGCCGCCGGCGGCGTCATCCTCCCGCCCCACGACCTGGTGGTGCTCGACGAGGCACACCGGTTCGAGGAGGTCGTGTCGTCGACCGCCGGGTCCGAGCTGACGGTCGGGCGCGTGAACGCCGCGACCTACGCCATCGGCCGGGTCATCGCCGACGACGCCCTGATGTCGGACATCCTCGCCATCGCGACCAAGCTCGGCGAGGTGCTCGACGGGCTGGTCGGCGAACGGCTCGATCCCCCGCCCAAGGCACTCGTCACCCAGCTCACCCGCCTCCGCCCCAAGCTCGACGAGGCGGCGGCGGCACTGCGGAAGGTCCCGGACTCGCAGCCCGACGTGGTCGCTCGCCGCAACCGCGCCATGCAGCAACTGACCGGCCTGGTGCAGGACCTGACCACGGCCACGGTCGTGCCCACCGGCAGCGTGGCCTGGGTGGAAGGGCGTGCGGGCGCCGCCAGGCTCCGGATCGCGCCGATCGACGTCGCCAGCCTGCTCCGCGAGATTCTGTGGGACGAGACCACGGCGGTCCTCTGCTCGGCCACGATCCCGCCCAAGCTCCCGGAGCGACTCGGGATGCCGAAGTCGACCACGCGTTCTCGACGTCGGGTCGCCGTTCGACTACGAGCACAACGCCGTCCTCTACTGCGCCTCGCACCTCCCCGACCCCCGCAACGATCGACGCGCCGCCGCGGTGCACGACGAGATCGCGACGCTCATCGAGGCGGCCGGCGGACGGACGATGGCGTTGTTCACCTCGTGGCGGGCCATGCAGGAGGCGGTCGAGGCGCTGCGACCCCGACTCGACACCGAGATCATCGCCCAGGGCGAGCTGCCCAAGCCGGCGCTGCTCGACCAGTTCGCCGCCGAACCGGAGACGAGCGTATTCGCCACCCTGTCGTTCTGGGAGGGGGTCGACATCCCCGGCGACTCGCTCACGTGCGTCATCCTCGACAAGCTCCCCTTCGCTCGACCCGACGATCCCCTGCTCGAAGCCCGCCGCGAACAGGTCGGCCGCAACGCCTTCGGGCTCATCGACCTCCCACGCGCCATCACGCTCCTCGCGCAGGGCGCCGGACGTCTGATCCGCACCTCGACCGACAAGGGCGTCGTCGCGGTCCTCGACCCCCGCCTGGCGACGGCCAGCTACCGGTGGGACCTGGTGCGCGGACTCCCCCCGATGCGGCGCACCAAGGACCAGGCCGAGGTGGTCGAATACCTGCAGTCGCTCCGGACCGACTGACGGCGTGCGCAGCGTCTCGGCCGTCGCGGTCTTCGCCGGCCCCATCGTCCTCACCGGCTACATCGTCGGATCGCTCACGGCGACCTGGATCCACCGGGACGACGACGCCCGCCCCGCCGACGGGCTCGTGGAAGCGTTCGTCGCCCTGGCCTCGTCGACCGCGGCATGGTGGACCATCCAGGAACTCTCGCCCGGCAGCAGCTTCTCGAGGATCGGCTACTTCTCGAACCAGGTGCTGTCCGCCTGGCAGTCGGTGTCGCTGTGGACCGGGCTCGCCGTCGTCGCCGGGATCTGTGCTCCGGTCTTCCGCCGGTTCCGGGGCGGGACCGGACTCGCAGCGTCGGCGGCGATCTTGAGCATCCACCTCCCGTGGTTCGTGTTCGGTTGCGCCGGAGCCGCCCTCGCCGGCTTCGCCGTGGCCCGCTCGGCGCGAGTTGCCCACGTCGTCGCCATCGGTGCCCTGTTGCCCGTGGCGTGGCTCGGCTGGGTGCTCGAGTGGCAGCCCGCGTGGGGGTTGGCGCCGGGACCGGAGGCCACGGTGTGGGCCATGGTTCTCACGATGGTCCTCGGCGTGCGGTGGTGGAGCGACCGAGGATCTGAGGGCGTACTCTCACCCTGAACAACAGCACTTCGGGGGTATTGACGTGTTCGATCTGGTGATCCGCAACGGCCTGGTGGTCGACGGGACGGGCGGCGAGCCGTACGTCGCCGACGTCGGCGTGGAGGGCGACCGCATCACCGCGATCGGCCCCGGCCTCGGCGAGGGCACGAAGGAGATCGACGCCACCGGCCGCATCGTCACGCCCGGGTTCGTCGACGTCCACACCCACTACGACGGCCAGGCCACGTGGGACGACGAACTGGCGCCCTCGACACCGCACGGCGTCACCACCATCGTCATGGGCAACTGCGGCGTGGGTTTCGCCCCCGTCAAGCCCGACCGCCACCAGTTCCTCATCGAGTTGATGGAGGGCGTCGAGGACATCCCCGGCACCGCACTGTCCGAGGGCATGTCGTGGAACTGGGAGAGCTTCGAGGAGTACCTCGACGTGCTCGCCGAGGGCCGCTACACGGCCGACATCGCGGCGATGATCGCGCACGGTCCCGTCCGCGCCTACGTCATGGGCGACCGGGGAGCGAAGAACGAACTCGCCAGCGAGGACGACATCGCGTCGATGGCCACGATCGTCACCCGAGCCATCGAGGCCGGGGCCAAGGGGTTCTCGACCAGCCGCACGATCGCCCACCGCGCCCTCGACGGCGAGCCCGTTCCCGGCACCTACGCGCCGGAGGACGAACTGTTCGCGCTCGGCCGGGCGGTGAAGGCGGCGGGCAAGGGCATCTTCGAGGTCGCCCCCGCAGGCGTCGCCGGTCCCGACCACGTCTCCCCCGACACCGAGGTCGACTGGATGTGTCGCCTCGCCGCCGAGGCCGGCGTCCCCGTCACCTTCCTCATGCTCCAGACCGACGATGTCCCCGACGACTGGCGCAAGCACCTCGAGCTCATCACCCAGGCCCGCGACGCCGGGCACGACATCACCGCCCAGGTCGCCGGCCGACCGTTCGGTCTGCTCATGGGCCTCACCGCCCGCCACCGGTTCCTCGACACGCAGGCGTTCGCGCCGCTCGTCGACCTGCCGGTGAGCGAACAGGTCGAGCGCATGCGCGACCCCGAGCTCCGAGCGGCGCTCATCGCCGAGTCACGGGCGCAGATCGAGTCGCTCCGCAAGGACATGCCCGAGATCGCCAAGGCGCTCGACACCTGGGACCGGAGCTTCCCGCTCGGCGACCCCGTCGACTACGAGCCGGCCTACGAGGACTCGATCGCCGGCATCGCCGAGGCGAACGGCCTCGACCCACTCGAGGTGTACTACGACTGCCTGCTCGAGCGAGACGGCCAGGCCATCGTGATGATGATGTTGCTCAACTACAGCTACGGCAACGGCGAAGCGCTCTACGAGATGCTGAACAACCCGTCTGCCGTGCTCGGCCTGGCCGACGGCGGGGCGCACTGCAACATGATCTGCGACGCGTCGACACCCACGTGGATGCTCACCCACTGGGCGCGCGACCGGACACAGGGTCCACAGATCCCGCTCCCCACGGTCATCAAGAAGCTCACCGCCGACACCGCAGCGCTCTTCGACTTCCCCGACCGGGGCCGTCTCGAGGTCGGGCTCCGCGCCGACATCAACGTCATCGACCACGACAACCTGACGCTGCGCGAGCCACACATGGTCGCCGACCTCCCCGCCGGTGGCACCCGCTTCATCCAGGAGGCGACGGGCTACGACTACACGATCGTGGCGGGACAGATCACCCGGGACCACGACGCGTTCACCGACGCCCGACCGGGGCGACTCGTCCGCTCGCAGTAACCTGACGGCTCTGCTGGGGAGCCGATCGTGGGGCATCGAGAACAGACACGTCTCGAACAGAGACTCACCGATGACGACCGGATGGTGCGCATCGCCATCCTCGTCTTCGGCGCGATGGCCGTCATCGTCCTGCTCGGGCTGGCGCGGTCGTCCTTCGACACCGAGTACTGCACGAACCTGATGTACGACCGAAGCGCAATCGGTTCGACGAGCGATGGCGGATCGTGCGTCCTGGCGTTCGAGAACGGCACGATCGAGTCGTTCTCCCCCAGCGTCTGGGCACGCCAGAGCCGGAACCTGGCCATCGGGCTGACGGTCTGCCTGCTCGCCTACGGGGTGCTGACCCGCCGGCGGTCCGACGAGGGTTAGAAGCCCAGGTCGTCGAGATCGGACGGGCGGCGCTGCCAGTCCTTCTTCACGTTCACCTGGAGCTCGAGGAACGCGCCCGGCTTGAGCTGGCGCCGCACCCGGGTCCCGACCTCCTTGAGGATCGCACCCTTCTTGCCGATCACGATCCCCTTCTGCGAGTTGCGCTCGACCAGGATCTCGACCCGGATGTAGGGCCACTCGAGTTCGGTCACTCGCGTGGCGATCGAGTGCGGCAGCTCGTCCCTGGCGACGGCCAGGAGCTGCTCGCGGACGAGCTCGGCCACCCAGAACGCGTCGGGCTGATCGGTGATCATGTCGTCGGGATAGAACTGCGGGCCCTCGGGCAGGCGTGACACGAGGTGCTCGACCAACTCGTCGACCCCCTCGCCGGTCTTGGCGGACACGCCGAAGTAGGCCGACACGTCGAACTCCCCCGCCGTCCCCAACTGCGCGAGCACCTGCTCCGGCTTGGCGATGTCGGTCTTGTTCACGACGACGATCCCGTCCTTGGGGACCCGTCCGGCCACGAAGCGGTCACCGCGGCCGATGGGCTGGGTGGCGTCGATCAGGAAGCAGACCACGTCGACGCCGCCGATCGCCTCGTTGGCGGTGGCGTTGAGCCGGTCGCCGAGCGCGGTCACCGGCTTGTGGATGCCCGGAGTGTCGACGAAGACGATCTGGGCGTCGGGACGGTTGAGCACGCCACGGATCTGATTGCGCGTGGTCTGGACCTTGTCGGAGACGATCGAGACCTTCTCGCCCAGGATGTTGTTCAGCAGCGTGGACTTGCCCACGTTGGGTCGCCCCACGAAGGTGACGAAACCAGATCTCATACGTTCTCCCGATCGAGCACGCGGTCGATGCGCACCATGCCGATGCGACGGCCCTGGACCCGCGCTGCGGTGAGCCGATGGGTGCCGAGTTCGACGGTCTCGCCCTCGAACGGGACGTGACCGAGCGTGCCGAACACCAGACCTCCGACGGTGTCCCAGTCGCCCTCGGGCAGGTCGGCACCGAGCAGGTCGTTGACCTCGTCGAGCGGCATGCGGGCGTTGACGCGGTAGGCGCCCCCGGGCAGCGGTTCGGCCATGGGGTCCTCGACGTCGAACTCGTCGACGATCTCGCCCACCAGTTCCTCGATCAGGTCCTCGAGCGTCACCAGTCCGGCGACACCGCCGTACTCGTCGATCACGATCGCCATGTGGAACTGCTCACTCTGCATCTCGGGGAGCAGCGACGAGACCCGTTGCTGCTCGGGGACGAACCGGGCCTGACGAAGATGATCGCCGACGGCGTGGTCGCCGTTGCCATCGCGCTCGGCCCGCATGAGGTCCTTGGCGTAGGCGATGCCGACGATGTCGTCGATGCTCTCGCCGATGACGGGGATCCGGCTGTAGCCGTTGAGGATCACGACCTCCATCACGTCGCTGATCTCCCATGGCGACTCGACCGTGACCATGTCGGGTCGCGGGACCATGACCTCGCGCACGATGGTGTCGCCGAACTCGATGATCGACTCGATGAGGGCGTGCTCCGAGGTCTCGAGGACCTCGGCTTCGACGGCGACCTCGGCCAGGGCGAGCAACTCCTCCTCCGACACCCGTGGGCGCTCGGTGTCGTCGATGCCCTCGGAGCGGTGACGGACGAACGACGACATCGCCGCGCCGAGCAGCCCGAGCAGCGGGATCCGACCCACCGCACCGAGCAGGGTCGACACGCGGAGCGCGACCTCGTCGGTGCGGACCAGCGCCACCGTCTTGGCCAGTGCCTCGATCACGCCGAGGATGACCACGAGTGCGGCGGCGACCGCCAGCCACACCGAGGGCGACAGCTCCTGTCCACTACCCAACGCCACGACCAGGCCGACGACGCCGACCTGCGCGGCCAGGCGTGCGACCAGCACCGAGCCGAGGTTGGCCTCGCGGCGGTGCAGCAGCTCGACCAGCGTGTCGGCCCGGGTCTGGCCCTCGTCGACCATGGTGGTCGCACGGGCGACGGAGAGGTGCACGAGCACCGTCTCGCACACGGAGAACACCCCGATGACACCGAGGAGGACCAGGACCGCGCCGGCGGTGAGAGCGATGGTCATCGTCGTCAGGTGACGTGGAACCGGCCGAGCAGGTCGCGCTCGCGCGCCTGCATCGCCTCGGTCTCGTCTGGCTCTGCGTGATCCATGCCGAGGACGTGGAGGATCCCGTGCACCACCAGGAGTGCAATCTCGTCGTCGACGGTTCCGGTGTGGTGCGGGCTCCCGGCGTGTTCGGGCGCCTGGGCCGCTGCCCGCGTCGGGCACACGACCACGTCGCCGAGCAGGACCGGGTAGTCGTCGGGCATCGGCGCCGGGCGGTCGGGCCCGGTGGTGCCGTTGTCGGGCCAGCGACCCTGCTCGATCGGGTCGTCGTCGATCGGGAACGCCAGGACGTCGGTCGGTCCGCTGGCCCCCATGTGCCGCTCGTTGAGGTCGGTCATGGTGGCCTCGTCGACGAACAGCAGGCTCAACTCGGCGCCGGGCCGGACCTTGGCGTCGTCGAGGACCTGCTCGGCGAGCGTGACCCACCGGCCGACGTCGATGGCGACCTGGTCCTGCTCGTCGACCCCGAAGACACTGGCTCGCTTCGCGCCCGCTGGACTGCTCATTTCGACGGCGCCCGGTCGTAGGCGTTGACGATGTCCTGCACGATCCGGTGACGCACGACGTCGCGCGAACTGAGATGGACCCACGACAGCTTGTCGATGCCGGTGAGGATCTGTTCGAGATCGGCCAGACCGGACTTGTTGCCGGCCACGTCGACCTGCGACGTGTCGCCGGTGACGACGACCTTCGACCCGAAACCGATGCGGGTCAGGAACATCTTCATCTGCTCGGGCGTGGCGTTCTGCGCCTCGTCCAGGATGATGAAGCTCGCGTTCAGCGTGCGTCCCCGCATGAAGGCGAGGGGCGCGACCTCGACCAGGTTGCGCTCGAGGAGGCGTTGCGCCCCGTCGGGATCGACCATGTCGTAGAGAGCGTCGTAGAGCGGCCGCAGATACGGGTCGATCTTGGCCATGAGGTCGCCGGGCAGGAAGCCGAGACGTTCGCCGGCCTCGACCGCGGGACGGGTGAGGATGATCCGCTCGACCTCGTCTCGCTGGAGCGCCTGCACGGCCATGGCGACGGCGAGCCACGACTTGCCGGTGCCGGCCGGGCCGACGCCGAAGGTGATGACGTTGTCGCGGATGGCCTCGATGTACCGGCGCTGGCCCTGCGTCTTGGGACGGACCGAGTTGCCCTTCGCCGAGCGGAGGATCTCGCTCGCCAGCAACTCCGACGGCTTCTCGTCGTGGCGCACCATGTCGATGGAGCGCTGCACCGTCGGCGTGTCGAGCACCTGCCCGTCGGCGACCAGGAGCACGAGTTCGCTGAACACGCGGGCCGCGGCTTCGGCACTCGGTCCGCTGATGGCGATCTCGGTGCCCCGGACGTGGATGGCGGTGCGCGGGAACGCTTCCTCGACCAGTCGCAGGATCTGGTCGCGGTGGCCGAGCAAGCCGACCATCAGGTGGTTCCCGGGGACGTTGACGGTGACCTGGATGGGCACCGGGGAATCTGGCACTTGGGTATCCGACACGATCGCTCGGAGCCTACCGTCGGGCCTGATGGATCGCTTCGGAGATGGAGCTCATTCGGGCACCGGGCCGGTCGCCGACGGCGACGGCGTGCTCGGCGCGGACGACGCATTCGGCCGATCACTGGCGCGTTGGGCGGCCGAGGCGACGGTCGACGAGGCGGTGCAGGCCCGTGTCCGCTCCCGTTGGCTGCGCATCCAGTCGGAGGAGTCGGCGAGCCTGGCCGGGACCCTGCTCGACCTGGCCGAGCACGGCCGTCCGGTGGTCGTCGACGTCGGCGAACACCGATTGCGCGGGGTCCTCGCCGGCATCGGTGGCGACTTCGTGGCCATGCGGACCGTCCGTGGCCAGCAGGTGCTGGTGCGGACCGCGTCGATCGACGTCGTCCGCTCGGAACCGGGCGGCGTCGACGTGCGCGGCGATCGCCCGCCGTTGCTCGACCTCGAACTCGACGGGGTGCTCGGGCCGGTGGCGGCCGAGCGGCCCGACGTGCTGGTGCGGACGATCACGGGCGTGACCGCCCGGGGCGAACTCCGCAGCGCGGGCACCGACGTGATCCGGGTCCGCGTCGACGGCGACCCCCCGACACCGGTCTGGGTGCCGACGGCGGCGATCGCGATCCTGGTCATCGACCCCTGAGCGGTCGCTGACCCGTGGTCACGACGCGTCGGCCGGCTCGTCCGGAGCGCTGCTCGTGTCGGGCGAGAGGTGGTCGAGGGTGCCGGGCTCGATGCGCGACCGCTCGATGAACGCCTCGACGTCGACCCGCTTCACGCGGATGACCCGGCCGAAGCGATAGCCCGCCAGATCACCCTGGTTGATGAATCGATACAGGGTTCTGGTCGTGATGCCCAACGACTTCGCCGCATCTGCGGTCGAGAGCCAATCGACGGTTCCGGTCATGGGGTCCTCCTGCCCGTGGTGGCAACTTCACCCTACGTGACTGACCACACTTCTGCCATACTCTCACGCTGTTCGATGTGTTTCCATGTTTCTCATGACACGTGGTACACCGGGGACAGGGGCAGGACCCGTCCACGCAGGAATCCGTCCCGTCGATGCGAAAGAAGGAACTGTGAGTTCTGCATGGCGGCAGGAATCGACGGAGAACAGCGCGAGGCGGGACCGGCGGGTCGAACGGCGCGTCGGGCTCCCCTCTGGGCGGGCCGTCCTGGGCGGACTGCTCATGGCGCTCGCGGCCGTCGGCACCTTCGTCGCCTACGCCAACGCCACCGCCGACGACACGATCGACGTCCTGATCGCTTCGCGAGCACTGCGGGTCGGCGACACCATCACCGCCGCCGACATCGAACTCGTGGCGGTGGAACTCCCCGACGGAGTGCGCGGGCTCTTCGGCGACCCGCAGGCCGCCACCGGTCGACAGATGGTCGCAGCGGTCGACGAAGGCGAGTTCCTCCAGGCATCCGCGACGGTGGTGCCCGTCGACGGCGACGAGGCCCTCGAGATCGCGGTCTCGCTCCCGGGCAACCGCGCGGTGAGCGGCCTCCGGGCCGGTGAACGCGTCGACATCTTCTCGACCTGGAGCGGCGACGTCACCGAACTGATCGCCGTCGACGCCCGCGTCCTCGACTTCAGCGGCGACTCGGGTGTCCTCTCGACCGGGAGCGACCAGGTCGTCGTCCGACTGGCCCTCGCGGACTTCTCGCAGGTCGAGGCCATCGTGCACGCGCAGGCTGCCGGCGACATCACCATGATCCGGTCGGCGATCGGGACCGAACGCGAGGACGTCGGCCGCGAGTACCGGCCGCTGGAGGGCTCGAGCGCCCGCACCGTCGGGGAGGACGAGGGCTGATGGCCGGCGAGCGCTACGTCGCCCTCGGCCTCGCCCGGGCGCGTGCGCCATGGTTCAGCGAGGTCGCACGGTGGGCGACCTCGGGGTCGCTGGCGATGGACTTCGTCAAGACGGTCTCCGCCGACGAGGTCCGCAGTCGACTCGACTCCGGGCGACCCTTCTCCGCCCTCCTCGTCGACGGTGGGCTCCCCGGCGTCGACCGCGACCTTCTCGAGCACGCCCGCGAGCGTGGGAGCGCGGTGATCGTCATCGCCGCCGACACCGGCCGCGACTGGAGTTCCGTCGGGGCGGCGACGACGCTTCCCCCGAACTTCGACCGCACCGCCCTCGAAGCAGCCTTGGCCGAACACGCGGTGCCGATCGGTCTCGTCGACGACCTGCCCGGCCAACCGACGGTCGACGAGCCTGCCGCCGGGTTCCGTGCATCCACCATCGCCGTGACCGGTCCGGGTGGAACCGGGCGCTCGGTCATCGCGTCGGCGATCGCTCAGGGGTTCGCCGCCGACGTCGCCCACAGCGACACCGTGCTGCTCGCCGACCTGGCACTCCACGCAGACCAGGCGATGCTGCACGACGCGCGCGACGTGATCCCGGGCGTGCTCGAACTGGTGGAGAGCCACCGGGCCGGTGCTCCGGCGGCCGACGAGGTCCGGTCGCTCACGTTCGACATCGTCGACCGTCGGTACCGACTGCTGCTCGGCCTGCGTCGGCACCGTGACTGGACGGCGCTCCGCCCGCGGGCGTTGCAGGCAGCACTCGACGGTCTCCGACGCGCCTTCACCGTCGTGGTCGCCGATGTCGACGACGATCTCGAGGGCGAGGACGCGACGGGATCGGCCGACGTCGAGGACCGCAACCTGCTCGCACGGACGACCGTGGCCCTCGCCGACGTGGTCGTCGTCGTGGGGGTCGGTGGCCCCAAAGGGGTCCATTCGATGCTGCGGGTGGTCCGCGACTGTCTGTCGACAGGGGTCGAGGCCGACCGCATCGTGATGGTCGTGAACCGCTCGTCGAGGCGGGGGGCGGGCCGAGCCGAGACGGCGCGCACCATCACCGAACTCCTGCTCGCGTCGCACCCAGGAGTGACGCTGCTCAGTCCGGTCTTCGTCCCCGAGCGCAGGCACCTCGACGAGGTCGTACGCGACGTGACCCTGCTCCCGTCCGCTGTCGTCGAACCGGTCACCGACGCGGTCCGCTCCCGCCTCGCGGCGCTCGACACACGTCCGTCGGCGGTGCCTACCGCGGGCACGCCACAACCGATCCCGGTCGGGTCGTTGGGCGAGTGGGACGAGGAGGCGGCCGGATGAGCGAGACCGAGACCCCCGACGTCACGCCGCTCCAGGTCGTCGAGCAGGCGGTACTCGACCGCGCCAAGCAGATCCGTCTCGATCTCGACGACGCCGATGCCAAGGCCCGGATGCGCACGCTCGTGGACGAGGAGGTCGGTCGGTGGGCCGGTGACTTCCGGCGTGGGCTCCGGTCGCACGACCTGGCCGACCCCGACCTCATCGTCGAGCGCGCCTACCGGAACCTCGTCGGCTACGGACCGCTCGAGTCGCTGCTCGCCGACGACGACGTCTGGGAGATCATGGTCAACGCGCCGGACGCGATCTTCGTGAAGCGCCACGAAGGCGCCTCCGGGTATCACGACGAGGTCTTCCACGACGACGAACACGTGGTGCGGACGCTGACCAAGATCCTCGACGACGCGACCGGCGCCCACCGCAAGCTCGACCCCACCGAGGGGCTCCAGGACGCCCAACTCGACAACGGCGCCCGTCTCCACATCGTCCACGGCGACGTGGCACGCGGCGGTCACGTCATGGTCAACATCCGGAAGTTCACCGGGGTCGATCTTCTTTTGGTACTTCTACGGCCATGGCCTACGCAGCGGCAGGACGGCCCTGACCGGAACTGGTGATGGGCGTACCGCTAGCTGTAGCTAGCGCCTGTGCCGCCGTTCACGGACGGAAGTCGGAGTTCCTGTCTGAGGGCATGTGTAAGACTGTTTCTCGTCACCACAGCGACCACCCGATGGCAACGCAACTGCTGAAGAAAGGATGATGTCCCACAGTTGAGCAGGTGCCGCTGGAGTGTCAGTACATAAGCAGTTTCATCCGATCCGTTTGGTTCCGTGGGGGAGACAAACACCAGGAGATCCTCACAATGAAGAATTCACGTATCCCCCTCAAGGTTCTTGAGTTCGCTGATCGAGTTCACGCAGAGCAGTTCAAAGACCTCTTGCAATCTGGGAAGGTCAGGATGGTCGGGCTCTACGCCAATGAGTGGCGCTACAAGGTCACTGCCGATGCATACGGCTGGTACATCACCGCCACTTAGGACGAGTGGCAGGTCAGCTGAGCATCGTGACTGACGGCTTCTACTTGGTCACCTTGTAGAGCTTGGGCGCACGACCTCGGCCTTGATGGTCGGGATCGTCTCCCTTGGTGGCCTTGCCGTCGTCTACAAGATCCTCAACGACCTTACGAACGGTCTGCGCTGACGCGCCTGTCTGATCGGCAACGGCCTTCAGGGTGAACGCATCCGAGAGGCCTAGAACGTGAGCCTTCACGTCATCGGAGCTAACGCGCGTTCTGGAGCCACTGGAGCGCTTCTGGCGACCCTTGCTCGATGGCACGTCATCGAATCCGGCATCGCGCAACACAGCGGCATCTACACCCATGTCAGACAAGACCTGAGCGCTGACCTTGTTCGCATCGGACCAGGCCTTGACGGACTTGATGAAGGCTGACCGGAAGTCAGATGCATCGACCTTGGAGGCAGCTTCACGTTCTGCTCTGGCCTTGGCTTCTGCCAGAACGTCTCCAGAGTCCTGAGCCTTGGTGACAGCTTCCTCAGCAGCCTTGATCGCTACCTCATCAATCAGGGCTGAAGGGTCACGCAGGTAGGTCAGATAGTTCTGAACGGCCTTGGCATCTGCATCTGTAGTCATGGCCTGGACGCTACGCCAATTTCGTTCTTGGCATCGGAAAGGTCGTGATGTGTCACATGTCACAGGAAGAAATAATGTGGAGTAGCTCGAAATCCGCCTACTAGTACCTATAGCGGTAGTTGGAGCGGCAGCGACCTACCGCCTAGCGACCCTTATGGGAGCGACCCTGGTTGGACCTGCCGATTCGAGGCCAGACCCGTTGGCATTGGTGACATCGGCATAGGTGATGGTGGTTGATGGTTTGGGCGCTACGCAAAGCTACGCGCCTAAAGAGAAGGTTTGGCGTTCCAGGCTCCTGACCTAACCATCTCTGCGTTTTGCCTCCTGGCACAAACGCTCTCTTAAACAAAAACCGAACGTCCCGAATGATGGACACAGACTCAATACGGTTCTCCACCGATCGAAACCCACAGGTCTGACCTGTTGTCCATGTGACAAATGTCACACCATCTATTTCGTGGATTAGGTGCCAATGGTCTTACTACATCTTCTGAGGGAGGCAGTAAATCCCTCAATCCTGACTCAACCTAAATAGGAGGCTTCCAATGCCGACCAAGACCTACAGAACCGTCAAGGGAGAACTGACCCGTAATCCCGTCGTCAGAGAAAAAGTGATCTTCGGCACCATTGCCGACACCGAAGGAAACCTAGAGATAGTGCTCTTTACAGGTAGCCATACGCACACCGTCGTAGAGAAGCTGGCAGATGCCAAGTCTGGCGAAACGATCGAGGTTGCCGGATACGTAGAGACAGGTAGGAAGGGTGAGCCGCAACTCATCATCAACAAAATTAAAACCAAGGCAGACATTGCCAAGAGCCGCAAATCCACTACTGCCGGATACGACATGGAGAAGGTCTTTGACATCCTGAACCGTCTACAGACCTACTCAGGCACCGTCGTAACGAATCACGAACATCAAGACGATGGCGTCACCTTCTCCGTAGCTCTAGATCACGAATGGCATCCAGACGGCACCAACATCAAGACAGGCCTGCAACCCAATGCCGATGTACCTCGCGCCATACCAATGCCACAAGATCGAACCATCAAAGCGTTTGCGTCCTACGCAAGAACGCCATCTCATACCTTAGAAATGTTGGAGGCCAGGAGGGTAGGCAGAGACGTTCACCTGAGAGGCAAGTTGCTACGGGACGATGACGGAGAGTGGTTCATAGACATTCGCTGGCTCTCAGTAGGTAGAGCCGCATAATCGGGAGGGTTCAGGCGTGAGGTTGAGTCCGTCTCAACCCTCCCAACCTCTTGCACACAAAACAGAATCTCCCCTATTCAGGTATCCAGACCTGGGTAGGGGTTTTTTAGTTTATTTCGTGGACTTCGGCTCACTGGCTCTTACTAGAGCAACTAACTATGAGCATCGAACCAAACGAATCAGACAACACAAATGACCTAGAGGAAGTTCTCTCCCGCTTAGACGACGTAGGAGCAATCCTGCTGTCCATTCAGCTACGACTGACAGGGATTGAGGACAACCTAAGACGCATCAACAGTCCAGAGGGACGGACCAATGGAGCAATGCTCCGATGAAGGTCTGCCTTGACTGCACAAACCTCTATGCCAGTGATGGTCCCAGGTGCCGCAACTGTCAACAACTCCATGAGTCACGACGAGTCACCAACAACCCAAACAGACGTAAGTACAACCAACGCAAGTACAGACGGATAAGACCCGTAGGCCCATGCCAGACCCCTGGCTGTCCCAACGATGCCGACACCAAAGACCACATCATCCCTCTGGCTGGCGGCTTCGGCACCAACGCCTACACCAACATCCAGTTTCTCTGTCGCTCCTGCAACTCCAGAAAGGGTCCAAGGAAACCAACCTGCATCACCAAGGACTGTGAGAATCCGCAGAACGGTGGACGTGGCTTCTGCAAAACCTGTTATGCGCGTCACTACAGAGCCGGGACTCTCGATGTGTTCGGAATCCGCAAGAAAGCTCCCGCAAAAGTTCGTGACCCTGAGCCTGACAACCCGCCGTCACTCAATTTTTTCCTCTCACAAGATGAGGAAGATGACTAGTGGCACTGAAGGCTGGACCTAAGACGAAGGCTTCTGTCGTTCTTGACAGGGATGACTATGACGATGATCTTGCTGTCGCTCGATGCCAAGTCATGTCAGATGTCTTTGGAATTGAGCTGTATGACTGGCAGAAACAGGTAATTGCAGACCTGGGAGGCCAGGAAAGACCTAGGACTGCCTATGTCCAGGTGCCACGCAAGAACGGCAAGACGCTCCTAGCGGCAGCCTTGGTCCTGACTGAGTTGATCCTGCTGCCAGGACGCCACATCTACGGGATCTCCGACTCTGAGCGAAACCTCAACTCTGTTCTCGTCAGAGAGCTACGGAGCCTCATCACTGGCTCAGAGCTAGCCAGGAATGCTCTCTACGTCTCCAAGGCCGGCATCGAGAATCCCGCCAACGGATCGTTCTTCGAGGTTCGACCTGGACGCTACGAAGCCACACAAGGCATCAACCCTCATCTCGTCATTGCCGATGAGTTGCACCTGCTGAAAGAGCAGGTCTGGTACGGCATGGCAATGGCAGGTGCCGCCAGAGACGACGCGCTCCTGTTCGGCATCACGACCCCTGGCTACGACCTGACCTCTGTAGCTCACGACCTCTACCTACAGGCACAGACGGCAGACCCTGAGACGAGCGATACGTACTCCGTCATCCATGAGGCTCCACCTGGCTCAGACGTTGATGACTGCTCCACCTGGGAGATCGCCAACCCTGCCTACTCAGACAGCTTCGGGGAGGCCATGAAGCTGGATCACGAACGCCTACCTGAGCATGAGTTCCGCAGGTTCCGTCTGGGTCAGTGGACAGCGACAGATGAGGCATGGCTCCCCTATGGCGCTTGGTCAGACCGGACAGACGAGACACGGCACCTGAAGCCAGGAGATGCCATCTGGATTGGCTTCGATGGCTCTTACTCTGGTGACTCAACGGCTCTGGTGGCAGCCACAGCAGATGGCTTCATATCGGTCCTGGGATGCTGGGAGAACCCAGGCGTGAAGGGATGGAGAGTCCCGCGGGACGAGGTTGAGGAAGCTGTCTCAGACGCCTTCGATCACTTCGACGTTCGTGAACTGATCTGTGACCCTCCGTACTGGGAGCGAGAGATTCAGGAGTGGCAGATCCAATGGCCTGGACGGGTGATCGAGTTCGCCACCAACTCTCGTCAGAGGATGGCTCCTGCCTGTACGACCTTCTATGCCGCTGTCATGGAGGGACGCATCACTCACGACGGAGACGAACGACTCTCCAGGCATCTGGCGAACGCCATCACCAAGTCATCTCCTGTCGGTGACTACATCACCAAGCCAGACAGGATGAGTCCAGCCAAGATCGACCTAGCGGTGGCGGCAGTCCTGGCCTACCTCAGAGCGTCCAGGCCTGTGAAGCCATCGTACGAATTGGTCGTTGCTTAGATAGATACAGTCTTTTTGTTTTTATTTTGTGAGTTATAGGTCTTGGACCCTTACTACATCTTCTAGACGCAGCATTATCTAGCGCTAGAGGATGTTCTAACTTGCGAAATATTCTATTTCCTCGTTTATCGAAAGATGACGAGACACTCTTAACAACAACTGACGAGACACCTACCACTAGCAACAGGTCAGCGCTAACGATTGACGATCTGTTTACGACGATGCCGCCTAATGGCGGTTTGATTGTCAATGAACGGTCAGCCCTAGGCCTGTCTGCCGTATGGCGCGCTGTAGCGCTCATCTCAGGGACTGTCGCTGCCTTGCCGGTCAAGACGTACCGGAAGGACTCCAACGGCATCAAGACGCCTGTGCCAAGCCTTCTGGACAATCCATCTGGCGTTGGTGTCGGCAACGGTCAGACCTCGTATGAGTGGTCAGAGACAGTCCTGCTGCACCTGCTCCTACATGGCAACGCCTACCTCCTGCACCTACGGAATCAGGCTGGCGTCATCATCGGCCTACTGCCGCTTCATCCGCTCGGTGTCTCCATCGAGGAAGATTCCGCAGCTCCTGAACGCAAGGTCTTTGTCGTTGCTCTCGATGACGGCAAGACAGTCCGTCTCACGACCCATGAGCTGACACACATACCGGCGCTCTCCACAGACGGCATACGTGGCCTGTCCCCCATCAAGGTGGCCAGGGAGAGCCTCACGACCTCGCTGGCAGGAGAGAAGCTGGCAGAGACGCTGTTCAACTCTGGCGCTCTCGTCTCAGGAATGGTCACTCCAGAAGATGATCTACCGGCAGAGGAAGCCCGTCAGATCCAAGAGGACATCAACCTCAAGATGCATGGCGTCCAGAACGCCAACACCATTCGTGTCGTCAATAGACGGCTCAAGTTCTCGTCCTTCTCCCTGTCGGCAGAGGACGCTCAGTTCCTCCAGTCTCGGTCCTTCCAGGTGGAGGAAGTAGCGCGCTGGTTCGGCACGCCACCACATCTGCTGATGCAGACGGAGAAACAGACCTCCTGGGGAACAGGCATCGAGGAACAGCACAGAGCGCTAGGCCGCCACACGCTCTCACCCTGGGCCAACAGGATTGAACAACGTCTCTCACGATTGGTGCCTAGAGGCCAATTCGTTGAATACGACTTTGCAGGCCTGGAGAGACCAAACCTCCAAGACGAACTGACGCTCTTGATGGATCAGGTGAACAACGGATTCCTGACCCTCAATGAAGCCAGAGCTGTTCGCAACCTTCCTCCCGTTGAAGGTGGAGACGCTCTACGACTTCCGACCTACTCAGCTGTGGAGGACACCAATGACAATGACGATGCCTGATACCGCCATCTACGAATGCCGAACAGAGCTAGACAACAACACTCTCATTGGCCATGCAGCGGTCTACGACACCGTTGTACGCCTTGGCAACGGCACCTATGAGGCCATAGCGCCTGGAGCCTTTGACGGCGCTCTAGCGGACACAGAGACAGACGTAAGAGCGTTGATAGATCACAACTCATCGCTCCTACTTGGCAGGCAATCGACAGGGACACTGAGACTCTCGACAGATGAGAAGGGTCTTGTCTTTGAGGTTGACCTACCCAACACAGGCTATGCCAACGACCTACGTGAACTGATCGAACGTGGAGACGTGACAGGAGCCAGCTTCGGCTTCCGTCCAGGCCAATGGGACATGGAATCCCGTTCTGGCAACTCCGTAAGGGTTCACACAGCGGTAGCAGGACTGAGAGACGTGTCTCCAGTGACCTTCCCTGCCTATCCGCAAACAGATGTCTCTCTCACCAGAGAGCAACACACCATCAATGCCACCACTATGGCAATACGAATAAGACAATCACACATGAAAGGACGTATTTAGACGATGCGTACACTTGAAGAAATACATAGTTCAATGCAGGCCATCGTTGATGGTGCAGACGAGCGTTCAATGACAGACGAGGAAGTTGCCGACTACGAAGCTCTAGAGACAGAGCTAGAGAGCGTCAGAAAGAGCGAGGAAATCCGCTCACGTCAGGCAGCGTATTCGCATCCAACGCCTGAGAGCCTCGGTCTCCCGACGTTCAACATCGGCAAGGCCAACGACGGTGACGACCTGGAGCGCGCCTTCGATGACTACCTACGTACCGGCAAAGAGAACGCGGACCTCATGGAGTTGCGCGCTCAGTCAACAACTGGTTCCGCTGGTGGCTACACCGTCCCGTCTACGTTCCGCTCAAAGCTGGTGGACGTTCGCTCACGGTTCGCTGGCATCGCCAACCACGTTGACACCTTCAATACAGCAGACGGCAGGCCCGTCACCTACCCAACGATCAACGACACTGCCAACGCAGGTCAGATCGTCGCTGAGAACGGCTCTGCCTCTGGTGGCGCTGACATGGTGTTCGGTGAAGTCACCCTAGGCAGCTTCAAGTACATGGCTCCTGGTGCTGGTGCCGCTCCCCTGGCGGTCTCGGTAGAGCTCCTACAGGACTCTGAGTTCGACATTGCCGGCCTTGTCGCCAACAAGCTCGGTCAGAGGGTCGCCAGACAGCAAGCGGAACACTTCGTCAACGGTGCTGGCACCACTGAGCCTGTCGGCATCACTGACCCAACGTCAGTGGCCTTCGATCTGACTCACTCAGACCTGATTGACGCCATCCACAGTGTTGACCCTGACTACCGGGAGAACGCTGTATGGGCGTTCAACGATGCCACTCTCGCTGAGATTCGGAAGTTGGTTGACGACAACAACCGTCCCTTGTGGCAACCAGAAGCCACGTCAGGCATCGGCACACTGCCTGGCGGCATGTTGCTGGGCTTCCCTGTCGTGATTGACCAAGCGTTCTCTGACGGACCCAATACGGCAACTCCAGTGGACAACTGGGGCGTATTCGGTGACATCAAGGAAGGCTTCGTAGTCAGGCGTATCGGCTCACCTTCGATCATTGCTGATCCCTACACAGGAGCCAGCGTTGGTCAGGTCAGGTACACGATCTGGGATCGTGCCGACTCCAACGTCCAGAACGCCAGCGCCTACACCGTCCTGGGCATCTAGAGACACATAGACGAGTTTCTATTTTTCTAGAAGGAGGGAAGTAGTCAATGGCATGGAACCCGCAATATTGCACCAACACAGACCTGAAGAAGTATCTCAGGATTCCTGACGTTCAGGACGACGGTGAACTATCGACAGTGATAGATGCCGCGTCCCGTGCCATTGACTACGCCTGCAATCGTCAATTCGGCAAGACAGACGACCTGGAACAACGGACCTACAAGGGCCATCGTTCAGCCTGGGATTGCACAACTCATGTCAACACAGACGACATCGCTGACCTGACGGATCTAACGATCACGGTAGACGGGACGACAGTTGACCCTGACTCCGACCTGACTTGGTATCCCTACAACTCTGTTGGCAACAACAGGCCATACCAAGGCGTAGCCATCTCAGGCTCTCACTATCCAGCAATCGTCCAGATAACAGCCACCTGGGGATGGACAGCGGTACCAGAGGCCATCAAGAGCGCCACCTTGCTCCAGGCATCGAGGTTCTTCGCCAGGAGACAGTCTCCCTACGGCATCGCTGGCTCTCCAGAGATGGGCAACGAGCTACGTCTGCTGAACAAGATCGACCCTGACGTAGCAGTCATCGTCGCTCCCTACCGGCGCGTCTGGGCGGTGGCGTAGCAATGGGTCAGATGGTCTTGTCCGACGTAATGGATCAACTAGCAACACAACTGGAAGCCATCAACGGCTTAAGGGTCACTGCGTATCCAGCAGATCACGTCAACCCTCCTGCCGCCATCGTTGGCTATCCAGAGTCCTGGGAGTTCGATACGACCTACCAACGTGGCTCAGACATGGCTGTTCTCCCTGTCTGGATCGTCGTATCCAACGCCTACAGCCGCAGCGCCAGGGATCAGCTGGCAACGCTCATCGGTCCAGTGAAGGAAACCCTTGATTCCGTCCCTGGCGCTGCACCAGACGCCTACTCAACGGCATGTTCTCAAACAATTGAATTTGATGTCATATCCGTTGGAGGACAAGACCTCTTATCCGCACTATTCAGAGTTACGGCTTACAGCTAGGAGCAACCAATATGCCAACACATGGAAAGAACGTGGTGTTCATCCTCTACTCAAGTGATGCAACGCCAACCGAATACGACCTATCCCAATACTCAGACAACGTGGATTGGAACAGGAGTCAGGACACGTCAGAGACGACCTGTTACGGACAGACAGCCAAGACCTACGTAGCTGGCCACACAGACGGCACGTTCACCGTTGGTGGCAAGTTCGATGCCGGTACGTCAGGTCCACAGGACGTGATCGAGGCCAATGGCCTGGACGCCGAACTTCACGACTTCATCATTCGTGAGGCAGGGACAGGAGAGGGACTGCCAGAGAAGTCAGGCAGCGCTCTCGTCACCACCTACTCAGAGTCCATGCCGGTAGCAGGCGTCATCACTTGGTCAGCTGACTTCCAGCTGTCTGGCACCGTCACCACAAGCGCTCAGTCTGCCTAGAACGATGGATAAGAGCGTTCTTTTTCAATCGAGACTGCCAGAGAAGGTTGTCACGATCCCTGGCCTCGGTGACTTCACCGTTCGTGGTCTCTCCAGGGCAGAAGTCATGCAGATACAGAAGATCGGAGCCTCTGACGCGTCCCTCATCGAGAGGAAGATGCTCTCGATGGCTCTCATTGACCCTGTGCTGACAGAGGGAGAGGCAAGGCAGTGGCAGGAGGCATCGCCAGCCACAGAGATTGAACCTGTCACCGATGCGATAGCAGAGCTATCCGGCATGAAGGAAGGGAGCGACAGACAGGTCTACGACGCCATGGACGACGACCCTGACCTGGAGTTCTCCTTTCGTCCTGGCAGAGAAGCTCGGCAAGACAGTCAGTGAGATCGGAGCAATGTCCAACGCTGAGTTTCTCAGCTGGACGGTGTTCTACGGCAGGAAGGCACAACGACAGGAGCTACAGGAGCAGAAGTGGCAGCAGAAGTGAAGATCGAAGGCCTAAAGGCCTTCACCAAGAACCTCAAAGAGATGGACAGGGACTTAGCCAAGGCTGTCCGACTGTCCTTCAACGCTGCCGCTGACATCGTGACAGATGAGGCCAGGGCCAAGATCCCTAAGCGCTCAGGCAAGGCCAGAGCGTCAGTGAAGTCAGCCTCCACACAGACCAAGGCCCGGATCAGAGGTGGCGGTAAGCGCGCTCCCTACTACCCATGGCTGGACTTCGGCGGGAGAGTCGGTCAGTCCAGAGGGATCAAGCGTTCGTATCTGAAGGACGGCAGGTACATCTACAAGGCCTTCTTCGCCAACCGTGACGAGTTCACCCAGATCATGCAGCGGGAGCTAGTCAAGGTCGCTCAGTCCGCTGGAGTGGCGGTGGACAATGGCCAATAAGAACCAAGTCACACTGACCTTCGCTGGCGACAGCCAAGACCTAGAGCGCTCCTTCGACAAGGTTGGCAAGTCAGCCAAGGCCATGGGCAAGGAAGCTGACGACGGCTTCGCCAGAGTCGGTGATGCCGCAGACACCGTTGACACGAGAGCAATGGGCTTCAGGGACACCATCACTGGCGTCTCAGACAGCTTCAGAGGCCTTACAGACGACAGCCTTTCTCTGGAAGATCGCCTACTCACCCTTGGCATGGGAGTTGGAGACCTCGCGTCAGGTGTCGCCAACTTCGGCGTTGACTTTGCCAAGTCCGCAGGCTCGACAGTCGCTGGCTGGGCGAAGATGGGATGGACCTCCACGGTCAACGGAGCGAAGATGGCCGCTGCCTGGATCGTCGGTCTCGGTCCAGTGGCCTGGGCCATCGCTGGAGTCGTTGCCGTCATCGGCATCCTGGCGGCTCTTGGTGTCGGCTTCGATGACGTGAAGCGCGTTGCCTCTGCCGCCTGGGACGGGATCGTCAAGGCCGGCAAGACGGCATGGGACTTCATGTCCAAGATTTTCGATTGGCTTGGTGGTGTCGCCAACTGGGTCAACACACACGTTGCAGAGCCACTGAGAGACGCTCTGCTCTGGCCATTCAAGACAGCCTTCAACGCTGTTGCCGGAATCTGGAACAACACCGTTGGCAGGCTCTCGTTCACGATCCCTGGCTGGGTACCTGGGCTTGGTGGCAAGGGCTTCTCCATGCCGCAGATACCGACCTTCGCCATCGGCGGGATCGTCCAAGGGATGCCTGGATCACCACAGCTGGTGATGGCTCACGCTGGAGAACGGATCGTCAGAAACTCTCAGGCCAGCAACGGCATGAGTGGCGGTACCCAGATCATCCGCTTGGAGGTAGACGGCAAGACGTTGGCCCAGGTGGTTCGTGCCAACGATCGTGACTATGCACGCCTGGGCGGTAGGTAGCCATGACTGCCGCCATACCTCTCACGCTCGAGATCGCCCTGGGCGAAGGTCTCTCCTACGACATCGAGACAGGTACCTCATGGGAGGACTTCTCTGGCCAAGTGGTCTCGGCCAAGGTGGATCGTGGCTACGACTCACGCTCACTGAAGCGCTCTCCAGCCACGGCAACCATCGTCCTGAACGACCCAGACGGAGAACTGAATCCTCTCAACGGAGAGTCCCCCTACGTCGGTCAGCTACGAACCAACACTCCGATACGCCTGACGGCAACAGATGCCGATGCCAACGAACCAACCATCTTCTGTGGCTTGGTCGATCGTGTCATCCCTGCCTGGACATCAACCCTGAATCACTCCACCGTCACCATCGAGTGTGTTGACATCGTTTCTGCATTGGGAGAGATGGAGTTCGGTACCTCTCCGTACTACCTCCAGATCCAAGAACACTTCTCCCATGCCGCTGCCACCGACAGCCACTACTGGCCACTGAACGAACGCTATTCAGACACGGCAGAGGACATCTACGGAGGCCTGACAGCTGAACTGGAGGCCAGCTCCAACGCTCCAAGGTTGGTCAGTACCGGCAGCGGAGAGTTCCAGCCCTACGTAGGTCACACGGGGCAACAGACCGTTTCCTTCGGCGGGATGCAGGTTGAGGACTTCACCCTGACGAGCGACACCGACAGATTGGCGTTCTTCGTCCTGGTGAAGATGCCAGGACTACCGGGAGGCACGGCGCGCAACTTCCAACTTCTCCAGGTCTCTGACGGCTCCAACTTCGTCACCTTCTACGCCATGCAGACAGGAGAGATCCGGGCACAGCACAACACAGGGTCTCTGACCACGATCAATCGCTACATCCCAAACGACAACCAACCGCACATCGTCTACATCGGGATGCATGGCGACTTCAACACCGTGTCTTGCAGGGTAGACCTCGGTTCAACCTTCAACGGCGCGTTCGTCAGCCGTCCGTTCGTCAACTCCATGACGGACATCAACGAGATCAGCATTGGCTCCTACACAGGCACCAACGTTCACGAATCGCCACCTTGGTCCTATGCGGGAGCAGCAATCTTCCAGATCCCTTCCTACGTCTCCATCTCATCCAACACAGCTACGGCAGCGTTTGAGGGTCTGGAGAACCAGAGCGTGTCTGAGCGTATGGAGTTCGTCCAAGACCTGTTGGACGACGATCACAACGTCAGTGATGGTTGGTGGCTCGATGACTACGGCGTCAGATCCAACGTCACCCTCTTAGGTGGAGCGTTCGGCTTCGACACCATCGTCTCTGACTACCTGGAACTGGTTGCCAACTCCGATGGCGGCAGGCTTGGTACGACGGCAGAGGGACAGATCACGCTGATTCACGATGGCGCAACCATCGAGGCCACCTTCTCTGACACTGACTCTGAGCCTGGGATCGGATACCAAGACCTACGCCTGGAGGTAGGTGCCGACAAGCTCATCAATCGAGTTGTTGTCAAACGAACCTTCCTGCCAGAGACGTTCGTAGTCACTGACGGCAGCAACGGTGACAAGACGTTCACCATCGAGACAGAGATAGCGGACATCGACAGGGCCAAGACTCTCGGCAGGAGGTTCCTACGTGAGCCGTCCCTGAACGACGTGAACGTCCGACAGCTGACGGTGAACGCCAGAGCCTCAGACGACGCCACCAACGCCTGCCTCAACCTTGACGTTGGCAGTCAGGTCCGACTGTTCATGTCTCCCCTGCCAGGACAAGACCCAATCTCAAGAGACCTCATCATCACCGGCATCTCTCACGACATCACAGCAACCGCAAACGATTGGTTGACCACTTATGAACTAACGAACCTAAAGGAATACCCAATGACGAACGTTCTTACCGATTCAACGACTCTCTCCGACACAACGCCATCGAACGCTTCTGCTGTCCAATGGGGAACAGAGGAAGTCACCATCTCCAACCCTGGCGTAGACGTGACAGTTCAGGCATGGGTCTCTGGATACATCGAAGATCCTGGTGCCACTGCGGGAGGCTACGTCACCATCAACGTCTCCCTGGATGGCGGGAGTACTTGGACCGACTCTACGCCTGTGTTCGCCTACGTGGACACAGCGATTGATCTCGCGGTCTTGGCATCGAACTTCGCCCACAGCGGGACGCCTACCGGAGACATCGTGGTCAAGGCGTCAATCTGTGACTTCTCAGCAGGCATCCAATATGCCGCCGGATTCCTTCAGACCAACGTTCTCTACTAGCAACGCTTTCTATTCTATTTCTAAACCATTAGGAGACACCGACAGAAATGAGCGACACGACCCTAGACCTAAGAGCTACAGACCTAACCATCGCTGGCTATCCCGGCAATGAGCACACTCTCACTCTCACCTTCCCAGAGGGTGAGCTATCAGGTTCATGGTTCGCCACCATCGGTGGTACCGCAGTGGACGACATCTCTGTTGACGATGACGACCTCACGATTGACCTGACGATCCCAACCACAGAAGGCGTCTACCTCCTGGCCATCGGTCAGACAGGTGGCTCTACCGTCATCTACGGAGAGGTTGTCTCTACGACGGCAGCAAGACAGCAGGCAAGCTCTACGTCTCTCACCATCACGACAGGCTCAGGGTCAGTGGCAGTCACCTTCGCAGGTCCGCAGGGCATCCAAGGTGAACAGGGCATCCAAGGTCCGCAGGGCATCCAGGGTGACCAAGGCATCCAGGGATTGCCGGGAGCAGATGCAGAGCTATCGGACAGTGACCCAGAGCCAGTAGGAGCAACGGCAGACCCTGGAGAAGCCACAGACGCTGCCAGAGCAGACCACGTACATGCCGACGTAGCAGGCGTCCGATACGTGATGGCAGGTACGAACCTCTCAGCATCGAGGGTCACTGGCCATACCGATGACGTGCATATCTGGGTCTTTGACAATGGGACCAATCCAGGTGAGGCAGGAGTCAACGTCACCAACGGCAACGACGGCGACCTCTACATCGTCCTATCGTCATGACGCTTCTAGACGGCATAGGAGCCAGTGAGGTTGGAGTCATCGGTGGAGTGGAGCTACCAAGCCTCTTGGCCAAGGCCACAGCGCTCTGGCGTGTCACGCAATACGGCGGCTCAGGCGTCATTTCCGATGAAACAGGAAACGGATACAACCTCACACGAAACGGCACTACGACAGTTCAGTCAGATCCGGCAAGAATCCGTCTAGATGGCGGCTCATCAACAAGCCTCACCACTGCCACTGCCGTAGCGAATATCACGACAGGCCCATACACCATCATTGCTGTCATCAATCCCTTGTCTGACCAATCCACGTACCGACAGATCATGGGAACTAGCAACGCCTATCCCAATGGCTATGGCCTCTGGCGCAACACAACGACAGGAGCCTTGGCCTACCGCAGCTATTCGTACCTCGGTGATGGCACCGACGTTGGCACAGTATTCGCAACGTCACAACTCAGAGCAGGAGGCTCAGACCCAATCGCTCTTGCAGGCGTCAGATACGACCCTACGACGATCAGGCACTACAGAGATGGAGTTCTCTACAACAGTGACACAACACTTACGGGAGAGGTTGACATCACCGACAACGCCACTATGAGGATCTGCTATCAGTTCCACGCAGACTTCTATGGTGCAGCCATCTTCACCAACGACGCTCTGACAACGACAGAGATAGATGCTGTCGTGAGCCATCTGCTCAGTGAAAGCTGATCTTGACCCTTCCGGTATCGAAGATCGGACCACGTTTGGCCGATGGCGCTATGTCAACCCGCTCTACGTACTCAGCCAGGATCTGACGCTGGCTGGCGACAGTCAGACCTTCCCAGACCTCTGCCAGCTTCTCAGGGTCGGTGATGTTCGATGCCAAGCCAGCTGCCAAGGCCGGCTCTGTCGCTGCCAACAACTCATTCTGAAGATCATTTAGTTTATTTCTCATGCCGTCAGACAGTTCGGCGTACATCTCGTCAGAGAGGCTGGCGTCCTTGTCGGTATCCATGCCGTAGTAGGCGCGCACCATGTCGTCCAGCTTGACCTGGAGAGCGTCAATCTCAGCTTTCAACCTCTCGGTATCAGCAGACGACTCTGGAGCCGTAGAGCGCGATTCAGCGTTCTTGGAAGCCCAATGAGCTACAAGCTCCTTCTCTACGTGACCCTCCAGGCCTTTGGCGACCACTGATCGAGAGCAACGCTCATCGGCGTTGGTGGCCTGGTTGCCGATGCAGACGTACTTGAGTCCGTTCTTGGCATGGGTCTTGGCGTACATCTTCCTCCCGCAGTCACCACAGCGAGCGAAGCCCGTCAGGAGGTAGTCGCCACGATGGGGAGACACCTTGTCTCGCTTCACGGACACGATGTCTTGAAGTTGCGCCCAAGTGTCTTGATCGAGGATCGACTCCCAATCACCCTTGGTCTTGGTGCCGTTGTATTCCAGCCAGCCGGCCAAGGCAGGACGACGGAGGGTTGACTTGATGGCCTGTGCAGTCCATGCCGCTCCACGCGCTCCAGAGAGGCCAAGCTCATCGTTGAGCCACTTGGCAATGGAGCGATAGGAGTGACCCAGCGAGACGCGCTCTGCCATCTGCCGCAGGACATCGGCTTCCTCTGGCACGACCTCCATGTCAGCCGTGTAGCCAAAGGTCCGCTTGCCACGATGCTGGCCACGTTCGGCACGACCCTTCAGAGCGCGCTTCACCCGTACCGAGATGTTCGCTGACTCCTGTTCGGCCATCGTCGCCAGCATGAGAGCGAAGCCCTTACCCATAGGCGTTGACGTGTCGATCTGCTCGGTGCAGCTGACTAGTTGGCAATCGTGATCCAGCAGGAACTTCAGCAAGGCAGCGAAGTCCAAGACAGACCTCATGGCACGATCCGACTTCCAGACGATGAGGACATCCACCTTGCCTGCCTCAATCTCTGACAGCAGGGCTTGCCACTCAGGACGCTTCACCTTGTTCTGATAGGCGCTCAGGTCACGATCGGTGTAGGTGGCTACAACGGTGTATCCGTCACGTTCTGCGCGTTCCTGGCAATCTTCAAGCTGACGCTCAGGACTCTGGGAAGGATCGTCAGCATCCTCCTGGGAGATCCGGCAGTAGATGGCAGCCCGTGGTGACTTGGTGATCCGCATGACGGCAATGGTACTAAGACGCAAGGTGACCGGCGTCGCCTTCCGCGAGCTCGAGCAACTCGTCGATCGCGACATGCTCACCACGCGTGCGGCCGAGTTCCTCCGCGCCTGCGCCCGAGCCAAGCTCACCGTGGTGTTCGCCGGAGCGCCGGGCTCCGGCAAGACCACGATCATGTCGTGCACCGCCGCGGAGCTCGATCCGTCGTTGCGGATCGTCGTCGCCGAGGAGGTCTTCGAGGCCGACGTGCCCCTGCCCAACGTCGCGTCGATGCAGACGCGTGCCGCTCGCGCCGACCGGCCCGCCGTCGACCTCCGACGCCTCGTGGCCGGCTTCCTTCGCATGGCGCCCGACGTCGCCATCGTCGGCGAGGTGCGCGACCGCGAAGCGCTGCCGCTCCTGCTGACGCTGTCGTCCGGGGTCAAGGGATTCACGACGATCCACGCGGGATCGTGTCGGCAGGCGCTCTCGCGTCTCCGGTTCATCTGCCAGTTGGCAGACACCTCGAGCGAGATCCCCATGTCCGCACTGAACAGCCTGGTGTCGGAGTCGATCGACATCGTCGTCCACTGCGAGCGCGACGCTCACGGGCCGCGGGTCACCGAGATCCTCGCGGTCGAGGACCAGGCCGCCGGGTTCGACTCCACCCAGTTCACGGTGACCGACCTGTTCCGCCGGCCACGGGTCGGCCAGCCGCTGGAGTGGACCGGCCTGCTCCCGGGCCGAGCGGCATCGGCCCTCGAGGGCGTCGGCTTCGATCTACGCGACCTCCTCGGGGTGCCCGAACAGTCCACCCGAGCCTCCTCGTCCGACGGCCGCGATGCCAGACCCCCCACCTCGCCATCCGACGACCCTGACCTCTCCGACGTCCGAGACCTGGTCGAGCGACGGTTGCGCTGATGCCCGCACTCGCGCTCCCCGCCCTGGCTGCCATCGGCGTCTACTACGCCTACACGGCGCTGGTGTTCGAGTGGCGGGGAGTGCGACTGGCGCCGTCGGTCCGGCGTGGCGTGCGCCGGAGCGCTGGTGTCGACGAGTGGTTGGTGCAGGCCGGACTCAGCGAGATCCGTCTCCGCGACTTCGTCGCCGTGATGGCGTCCCTGTTCGTCGCCGGCACCGCGATGACCTATGCGGTCTTCGGAGCGATCGTGCCGGCACTGGCCGTGGGCGTGTTCGCCGCGACCTTCCCGCTGGCTTCGTTCCGGGTCCGGCGAGCGAACCGGCGCGCCGCCGCACAGGACGCGTGGCCCCGACTCATCGAGGAGATCCGGATCCTCACGGCGTCGCTCGGACGGTCGATCCCGCAGGCGCTCTTCGAGGTCGGGACGCGAGCGCCCGACGAGATGCGGGGTGCGTTCGATGCAGCCCATCGGGAATGGCTGATCTCGACCGACTTCGAACGCACGCTCACGGTCCTCAAGGGCGGCCTCGCCGATCCGACCGCAGATGCCACATGCGAGACGCTGCTCGTGGCGCACACCGTCGGCGGCAGCGACCTCGACCGCCGGTTGGAGGCGCTCGCCGAAGACCGCATCCAGGACACCCAAGGTCGCAAGGACGCACGCGCCAAACAGGCTGGCGCACGATTCGCCCGCCGGTTCGTGTTGTTCGTGCCCTTCGGGATGGCCGTGGCCGGGATGTCCGTGGGCGACGGCCGTAGCGCCTTCCGTTCGGCCACCGGCCAGTTCCTCACGCTCGTCGCCGTCCTGATGGTCATCGCCTGCTGGGCGTGGGCCGGACGGATCCTGCGCGTCCCGGAGGAGGAGCGGGTGTTCTTCGAATGATCCGTATCGTGGCCCTCAGCGGGATGGTCTTCTGGGTCGGCGCCACCCTTGCGTTGAGTCAGGGGCGGTGGTTCGCCCGACGTTCGCTCGCTGATCGCCTCCGGCCCTACGAGCCCGGCGGCCTCGCATCGACCGGTTCCGGGCCGGGCGTGCTGTCGGTCGAGTCCTTCGCCGAGGTCGTCGCCCCGCTCGCGCGAACGGTCGGCGAACGCATCTCCCGACTGCTCGGCGTCGACGAGGAACTCGCCGTCCGACTCGACCGCATCCACTCGCCCCTCGACCCCACCGGGTTCCGAGTTCGCCAGTTGGGGTGGTCGGCGGTCGGGCTCGTCGGGGGCGTGCTCGCCATCGCCGCGATCCGGCCCCCTCCGCTCGCTGCCCTGCTGTTCCTCGTCGGCGGTCCGCTCCTCTCGTTCCTCCTGATCGAGCAGCAGCTGGCGACCGAGTCCGATCGGCGCAAGCGACGGCTCTTCCTCGAGCTCCCCGTCGTCTCCGAACAGCTCGGAATGCTGCTGTCCGCCGGCTTCTCGCTCGGCTCTGCCCTGCAACGACTCGCGGGTCGTGGACAGGGCGTGAGCGGCCAGGACCTGCGCCGGGTCGTGGCCCGGATCCGCCAAGGCGTCGGCGAGCGGGAGGCGTTGCGCGAATGGGCGGCGACAGCGGACCTCGACGCGCTCACCCGTCTCGTGGCGGTCCTGGCCCTCAACCGCGAGGCCGGCGACCTCGGCCGGCTCATCGCCGAGGAAGCCCGGTCGATCCGCCGCGAGGTCCAGCGCGAGCTCATCGAACAGATCGAGCGACGCAGCCAGCAGGTCTGGATCCCCGTGACCGTCGCCGCTCTCGTCCCCGGAGCGATCTTCATCGCCATCCCCTTCATCCAGGCACTCCAGGCATTCGGCGTGTCGTCGTGACCACGCCAACCGTTCAACGAGAAGGAGCAACCATGTCCACCTCCACCATCCGCACCCGACCCAGGTCGCACCTGGCTCGATCCGATCGAGGCGAGGGGGTGATCTCGACGGCCATCGCCGTCCTGGTGATGGCATTCCTCGGCGCTGCGATGTGGATCAGCTTCAACGCCATCTGGAAGGACACGTCGGCCAACACCCAGGACCAGGTGGAGATCATCGGCAGCGACACCGACACCCAGCCCGGCGGCTGACCGATGTCGGTCGCCCGACGAGGCGACCGTGCCACCGGCGTCTTCGGGACGACGTTCGGCTTCACCGTGTTCCTGATCTTCCTGCTCTTCACGGTGCAACTGCTGTTCGGCCTCTACGTACGCACGACGGTGACCGCGGTGGCCACCGATCTCGCGCAGCAGGCGGCCAACGAGGGCCCTGGCGCCCTGTCTCCCGAGCGACGGGCGTACTACGAGGACGAGGCGCACCGACGACTCGGCGACTACGCCGACGACGCGACGTTCGACTTCCTGCTCGTCGACGTCGACGCCGACGGACAGGACGACACCGTGGCCGTGCACGTCGAAGCATCCCTCCCGACGCTGCTGCCCGCCCGATGGATCCCCGGGAGCCCGACGTCGTTCGAGCGCACGATGCGCGCCCGCCTCGAGGAGTTGCAGATCGACCCGGCGGACGCTCCGTGATCGCCGACGCCCGGCGCCGTGGCGACCGTGGTCAGGTCGCCGGGATCGAGGTGCTCCCCTTCGGCTTGCTGGTGTTCATCACCGGCGCGCTGCTGCTCACCAACATCTGGGGTGTCGTCGACGCGAAGTTCGCGGCCGACGCCGCGGCCCGGGAGGCGACCCGCTACGTCGTCGAGTCGGCGCGGTCCGACGTCGACGTCGCGACCATCCGTGCCGGCGCCACCGATGTCGCACTCCAGACCCTCGACGACCACGGCCGGCCCGGTCCTGCCGACGTGGTGCTCCGGCCCGACGCCGCCGTGCTGACCCGATGCCAGCGGATCGAGGTCACCGTGTCGACCGAGGTCCCCGCGGTCCGGATCCCGTTCATCGGCGGATTCGGTCGACCGTTCGCCATCGTCGCCACACACTCCGAGCTGATCGACCCGACACGCTCGGGCGTCGACGGACGAGCGGACTGCATCCGATGACGACGCGTCGTTCCACCCGAGGGTCGGTGCTCATGCTCATGCCCGCAGCAGTGCTGATCGTCCTCTTGTTGGGGGCCATCGCCATCGACTCGGCGATCGTCTACCTGGGGCAACGCCAGGCCTACAACGTCGCGTTCGACGCGGCCAACGACGCTGCCGGAGCCGGCTTCGACCCCGACGTCGCACGACGCACCGGCGACATCGTCTACGACCCCACCCGGGTCGAGGCCATCGCTGCCGACGCGATCGACGCCGCCGGCATCCACGACCTCCGCCTGGTGGCGACGTCGATCGACGACGGCGTCGTCTCCGTGACGGTCGAGATCGAGATCGACCACCTCTTGGTCCAAGCATTCGGCCGCGACGCCGACGAAGCCATCCGCATGACGGCGCGGGCGGGGGGCCAGACTCGGAGACCGTGAACCGCCGATCCACATCCACGCGTCGTCTTGATGCATTTCGATCGATTTCAGTATGGTGGACCCGATGGTGATCGCCGTTCGCACCGAACGTGGGCCCGACGGCCTCGAGGTCGTCAAGGAAGCAGACACCGACGCGGACCGCCTGCGACTCGCCGACGAGGCCGCCGTGCTCCGGCGGGCGGCCCATCCCGGCGTGGTCGAGGTCATCGACGCGACCGACTCGGTCCTGCGGCTCCGCCACTGCGGAAGTCCCCTCGCCCGCCTCGGCGCCATCGCCCCGGACCATGCCGCCGCGCTCGGTGCGCGCCGTGGCCGAGATCGTCGATGCGTTGCATCGCCAGGGAATCGTCCACCGTCGTCTCGACGCCGACCACGTCGCCGTGAGCGAGCGTGGCCGCCCGCACCTGATCGGCTTCGGCGAGGCCGGCGACGGCGACGCCTCGGAGATGAGTGCCGACGTCGCCGCACTCGGAGCGATGCTCAACCGGCTGCTCGACGACGGCGCCGACGCGCTGTGGAGCCCGGCCCACCGGGGCGTGCGCGCCGGCACGCGTCGTCGGCGTGCCATGGCCGCGTTCCGGACCGCGGCAGCAAGCGCGCAGCGCACCGAAGCCGCCCAGCGGCCCTCGGCCCACCAGTTGGCGACGGCCATCGGTGACGCGCTCCCGGGACTCACCCTCCCGGTCCCTCCCGGCGACGACGCCGGCGCTCCCGGCCCCGGCGGCTTCGCCGAGATCCCCCACGACATCGACCCCACCGACGACTTGGGCTGGACGGACTTCGACCTGTCGTTCCTCGCCGTCGACGACGAAGTCGCTCCCGACGACGACATCGAACGGAACCCGGCTGCACCCCGCGACCCGTACGCCGTGCTCGAGTCGTTGGCATCGCCGGACCCCGACGCCGCCACCCCTGTCGATGGCGAGGACGCCGACCCCATCATCGCCGCCCTTCGTGCCGCGATGGCCGCCGAGGAGGAGGCGCCCGAAGTCGAAGCCGAGATCGCACTCGGGAACGACTCCGCCGACGATGAGGACGAGGGACCCGAGTTCGACGCGACAGCACCGACCGACACGGAACCCGACCAGACCGAACCAGACGACCCGACGGAACCCGACCACCAGACGGTCACAGACTTCGACCGCGAGCTCGCGATGGCGTTGGGCCTCGAGCCCGAAGTGCGCCCCGATGCCGCACCCGACTGCTCGCTCGACCCCGATCTCCCGGAACCAGAGGCCGCCGACATCGTGCCCGCCACCGCCGTGTCGGATGGTCCCGAACCGATCCGCCTGCGCCCGCCGTCGATCCAGATCCGCCCGGGCGACGCCGACCCGACCGACGTCGGCAGCGGGCCCAGTCGACGGCTGCTGATCGCGGTCGCCACCGTGCTCCTCGTCCTCGGTGCGATCGCCGGCTCGGTCATCGCTCGGGCCGTGGACCCCTTCGGCGCCGAGTCCGCCTCGGCAGCGCCCGACCCGGCGACGACCACGACCATCACCGAGACCCCTGACGGGACGGACGGCCGCCCCACGACGCCGCCCCCGCTCCCTGCGGGATGCACTGACGTCGCGCTCGCCGGTCCCGACGGCGACGGCGACGGCTGCCCCGACGACGTGCAGCTGACCGGTCGTGTCGCCACGGTCGGCGACGTCGACGTGGAACTCGGGCGGGTCGGCGACCTCGTGGTCATCGCTGACAGTGACTGCGACGGGATCGCCACTCCGGTCGTGCTGCGACCCGAGAGCGGCGAGGTCTTCGCCTTCCCCGGATGGAGTCTCGACGAGGCGATCGAGGTGGCGGCCACGGCCGTCGTCGAAGACGCCGTGTCGATCGGCACCGGCGACGACAGCGCCTGCCCGGACGTCGTGGTCACCACGGCCACCGGCGACGAGATCGTCGTCGCTCCCTGACGTGGCCGGTGCGGACCAGCGGGTCGGGCGGACCCTCGCCTGGATCGCACTGCTGGTCGCAGCGATCGTCGCCCTCCGTCTCGCCGCTACGGGCGACCTCGCTCCCCCACCGCTCACGTCGCTCGACGCGCTGGGCACATGGACCGACGGCCGCGAACCGGCGGCAGCGGCCATCGCGCTGGTCCGCTTCGTCGCCGAACTGACCGCCTGGTACCTGCTCGGACTCTCCACGCTCGTCGCACTCGCGACGGCCCTCCGTTCCGGCGGCGTCGCGTCATTGGCCGATGCGCTCGCCGTCCCCGGCGCGACACGACTCGTCCGAGGAGGCCTCGGGCTCGGTCTCGTCGCCGCGACCGCCGTCGGCGCGGCGACGAGCGAACCCGAGCATGCAGCCACGGCCGGTGCGGTGATGCAGCCACTACGCGGGGAGGACGCCCCGCACGACAACACGGCTGACGGCACGGCCCGGATGGTTCCCGTCACCGTCGTCGCCAGCCCACCAGCAGCGCCGACGATCGTCTCCGGCGCGAGCGACACGTGGACGGTGAGCGAGGGCGAGTCGCTGTGGTCGATCGCGACCGACGTCCTCGCTGCGGCGCTCGGCCGCACGCCCGACGATGCCGAGATCGACCCGTACTGGCGAGCACTGATCGACGCCAACCGTCACCGTCTCGTCGATCCCGACGACGCCGACCTCATCCACCCGGGTCAGGTCTTCGAGACCCCAACCCCGTAGCCCTCAGCGCAGGCGGATGGCGACCTCGTTGGCCAGCAGCCGACCCTCGGGGGTCAGGACCGCCCGGTCGGCCACCACCGCGACCAGACCCTCGAGCACCGGATCGTCGAGGTCGAGGGCGGCGACGGGCACGCCGCCACGGGTCCGCAGTGCGAGTTGCAGCGCCTCGATGCGGCGGGTCTCGGGGTCGAGCGTCTCGCCCGTGGCTTCGGTCGTGTCACCGGAGCGCACCGCCTCGATGTAGCGCTCGGGCGTCCGGAGGTTCCACCAGCGGCGGCCGTCGCGATGACTGTGCGCCGCACAGCCGAATCCCAGGTAGTCGCCGGCGTCCCAGTACAGACGGTTGTGTCGGCACTCGTGTCCCGGCAGCGCCCAGTTCGACACCTCGTACCAGTCGTAGCCGGCCGACCCCAGCGCCTCGACCGTGTGCAGGTACTTGGTCGCCTGGTCGTCGTCGTCGGGATGCCGTGACTCGTCGTCAGCCAGCGGGGTCCCTGGCTCGATCGTGAGCGAGTAGGCCGAGATGTGCGTCGGCTCCAGCGCCACCACCTCGGACAGCGTCCGCGCCCACGCCTCGTCCGACTCGGCGGCCGCGCCCATGATCAGGTCGAGGTTGAAGGTCTCGAAACCTGCGTCCTTCGTCCACGCCACCGCACGGCGGACGTTGTCGGGATCGTGGGTCCGCCCCAACGAGAGCAGCACCTCCGGCGCCATCGACTGCACACCGAACGACATCCGGGTGACCCCGCCGGCGCGGTAGGTCCGGAGCGACTCGGCGGTGACGGCATCGGGGTTGGCCTCGACCGTGACCTCGACGTCGGCGGTGCGAGGGATGTGGTCGAGGACGGCGACGAGGGCGTCGGCGGGTACGAGGCTTGGCGTCCCCCCACCGACGAAGATCGACGTGGCGGCCGGCATGCCGTCGGCCACGGCCCGGTCGATCTCGGTGGCCACCGCGTCGAGGTAGTCACCGGTCAGGTGGTGGCGGTCGGTCCAGGTCGCGAAGGCGCAGTAGTCACACCGCGACGAACAGAACGGGATGTGGACGTAGACGCCGGAGGCTGCGGTGGAGTCGGACATCGGGACCAGCCTCGCAGGCCGGGACCCGGATCACGCAGGGACGCTGCAGAGTCCCAGTTGGTCGAGGCGGTCGAGCGTGCGATCGGTCGACACGCCGAGGATGCAGGCGATGGCCCGCACGTCGTCGCGACGGATCGTCAGCATCCGGCCGTTGAAGTCCTGCCGCTGGATCTGGATCGTCCGGACGTAGCGGTTGAGCATCGCGCCCTCGGCGCCGCCCATGTCGCCCAGCGTCTGGAGGTCGAGCACGAGCTGCGTCTCGGCCTGGCGGGCGAGCGCACGGTCGGTCAGGTCGATGATCTCGGCATTGTCCTCCGCAGGGAGGAGCTGGTCGACGGGGACGTCGTAGTACCCGGCCAGACGCTGCAGTCGGGGCACGGAGATCGACCGCTCGCCCCGCTCGTACGCACCGAGGACCGACGCCTTGAACTCCTGCTCGGAGCGGGCCTCGACGTCGTGGAGGCTCTGCCGCTTCTGACGACGGATGGCACGCAAACGCTCGCCGACACGGCGGCTGTAGTCACGTTCCTCGTCATCGAGGGTGTCTTCGGGTGCTGCCACGTCGGCCATCAGGGGTCCTTCTGCGTCGTCCGCCTGTGGCAAACGTACGTGCACTTCCGGTGACAGAACACGCCCCGTGGTGGCCGATTCGGCCTATTTTCCACGCTCCGTGGAGGTTTTCCCCCATTCTTGGACCAAACCACTACGGAGAGCGCACAAAATTCCACCAGCGGTGAGGGCTGCGGTTTCCGCTCGCAGCACGTTGGCGGCGATTTCGACCACGGAGGGCAGTTGATCCCGCTCTGCGTCGCTCCACCCTCCTTCCGGGCCCACGGCCAGCACGCTCCGCGCGAGCGACGGGCCCGATCCGCCCCGATCCAGTCGAGATGCGCCCAGCGCAGCGACGGCCACGACGTCGGTGACGGCGTCGACCTCGGGCAGCCACACGCCACGTGACTGTTCGACCGCGCCACGCGCGATCGCCTGCCACCGTGCACGCTGGGTCGCCGCCTTGCGGTCGTCCCACCGCACGACGCTGTGATCGGCACGGAAGGGCACGATCCGGTCGACGCCGAGCTCGGTCAGCTTCTGGACCACGACCTCGGGCTTGTCGGACTTCGTGAGCGCGAAGGCGATGGTGATCGGTGGACTCGGCCGCTCGACCGCCACCACCTCGCCGTCGACGTCCAGGCCGTCCGCCGTCAACCGGCACGGACGCCAGCGACCCTTGCCGTCGGTCACCGTGCACTCGGTCCCCGCCGTCAACCGACGGACGCGGAAGAGGTGGTGTGCCGCGTCGTCGTCGAGCTCCGGGCGCTCCACGTCGGCGACGACCACGTGCGCCGCAGCCTTGGCCGGCGGTCGGGTGCTCACGCCCGAGACGCCCTCACTGGAAGGCGGTACGCAGCTTGGAGAAGAACCCTCGTGCCTCGGTGCCGACCGGCTCCTCGCGCAGCTCGGCCAGACGACGGACGAGCTGTTCCTGCTCTTCGTCGAGGTCGTGGGGCAGGTCGATCACCACGTGGACATGGAGGTCGCCACGGCCGGACCGGTTGACGACCGGCACGCCCTTCCCACGGAAGCGGAAGGTGTGACCCGTCGGCGTCGCCGGCGGCACCGTGATCGTCTCGATCCCGTCGAGGGTCTCGAACTCGAGGTCGGCGCCGAGCATCGCCTGCGTGACCGGGATGTGGAGGTCGGCGTGGAGATCGACGCCGTCGCGGGTGAAACGCTCGTGGGTCCGGACCCGGAAGTTGACGTAGAGGTCGCCGGCCGCGCCGCCGCGAGGCCCGACCGCGCCCCGGCCCTGGAGCCGGAGGGTGGAACCGGCGTCGACCCCGGGCGGGATGTCGACGGTGTAGGTCTTGTCCTCGAGACGACGTCCGTCTCCCTCGCAGTCGTCGCACGGGTCCTCGATGACCACACCAGCGCCGTTGCAGCGGGGACACGCCCCGGTCGTGACCATCTGGCCGAGGAGCGACTGTCGCACCTGCCGAACCTGGCCGGCACCGCCACAGTCACCACACGTCGTCGGACCGGAGTCCGACTTGGCGCCGGTCGCGTCGCAGGTCTCGCACGGGACCGCGGTCCGGACCTCGACCTTGTGCTGTGCACCGAAGACGGCCTCGATGAAGTCGAGATCGGCTGTCGTCTCGAGGTCGGGGCCACGGGGAGGCCCGCTCGGGCGGCGCCGGCCGCCTCCGAAGGGACTCTGGTCGCCGAAGAAGGCGTCGAAGATGTCGCCCACGCCACCGCCGAACCCGAACGGGTCGCCACCCCCTCCGTTTCCGTTCCCGTTGCCGGTGTCGCCGAAGCGGTCGTAGCGCGCCCGACGTTCCGGATCCCGGAGCGTCTCGTAGGCACGCGCGAGTTCCTTGAACTCCTGCTCGGCCGCGTCGTCGCCAGGATTGGCGTCGGGGTGGAGTTCGCGAGCGCGGCGGCGGTACGCCTTCTTGATCTCGTCGGCCGACGCATCGCGCGACACCTGCAACAGTTCGTAGAAGTCCGCCATCTCAGCCTTCGATCAGTCGGGTCTCGAGCCGGTTGCTCACCGCGGCGACGGCCGCCATGGCCTCGCGGTAGTCCATGCGTGCCGGGCCGAGCACCCCGATCGAGCCGGCCCGCTCACCGTCGACGGTGTAGGGGGCGACGACGAGCGCCGCATTGGCCAGGGTCTCCATGCCGGTCTCCGAACCGATGGCGACCTGGAGGCCCCGGTCGACGACATCGCGCAGGAGGGTCACCACGACGAGCTGCTGTTCGAGCACGTGGAGCACCGCCTGGACGGTCTCGACCGCGTCGAACGCCGAAGCGACGCGCGATGCCCCGCCGACGAAGACGTCGGTCGGCGCCGCAGGTTCGTTCGACGCGCCGAGCGCGCCGAGCACCGACGCTGCGACGCGGTCGATCACCGCGTCACCCGACGACGAGACGGACGACGGTTCCGATCCGCGGATGCTGCCGATCATCTGGGCCGACAGGTGGGCCGACGCGGCAGCGACCTGCTCCTCGGTGACCTCCACGTCGACGTCGAGTGTGTGCTTGTCGATCGAGCCGTCGCCGTAGACGGAGACGGCCAGGACGTGCTGCGGAGCGAGTTGGACCAGGTGGATCGAGCGGAGCGGCGTCTCGGTCGACGGCGGCGGGACGACCACACCAGTCCAGTCGGTGATGCCCGACAACAGGCGTGAGGTCGCTTCGAGCATCTCCTCGATCTCGCCGTGGGCCGCACGGAAGAACGAGCTGACCTGCCGAGCGTGGTCGCCGCGCAGCGCCCCGGGCGAGCCGATCGTGTCGACGAAGTAGCGATAGCCCTTCTCGGTGGGGATGCGACCGGCGCTGGTGTGGGGCTGCACGAGGTAGCCCTCGGTCTCGAGCGTCGCCATCTCGTTGCGGATGGTGGCGGAACTCACGTCGACGCCGTCGGCATCGGCGATGCGACCGGAGCCGACGGGCTGCGCGGTCTCGATGTACTCCTGCACCACGGCGCGGAGGATGGCGGCTTTGCGGTCGTCGAGCATCGAGTCACCTCCCAGAGGACGTCGCTTTCGTTGGCAGTCGATGTTACCGAGTGCCAATGGACCTCAGGAACCGGTGGCCTGGTAGCGCCGGAGTGACTCGTCGCGTTCTTCGGCGTGATCCACGATCGGCAGCGGGTATCCGGCCGGAGGACCGCCGTCGAGTTCCCACGGTCGGTGCACGGCGCCGCCGGCGACATCGGCGAGTTCTGCGACGTACCGCCGCACGTAGTCGCCGTCGGGGTCGAAACGCTCGGCCTGCACGGTGGGGTTGAAGATCCGGAAGTACGGAGCGGCATCGGTCCCCGTGCCTGCGGTCCACTGCCAGCCGTGCTGGTTCGACGCAAGATCGCCGTCGACCAGGTGCTGCATGAACCAGCGGGCGCCCCGACGCCAGTCGAGGTGCAGGTCCTTGACCAGGAAGCTGGCCACCAGCATCCGGACCCGGTTGTGCATCCAACCCTCGGCGAGGAGCTGTCGCATGCCGGCGTCGACGATCGGGTACCCGGTCTGGCCAGTGGCCCAGGCCTCGAACGACTCGTCGGCGCCCTCGCCGGTGTCCCACGGCATCGACCCGACCCGCTCGTTCATCGAGGTGCGAGCCGAGTCCGGGTCGTGGAAGAGGACATCGGCGTAGAAGTCGCGCCAGCACAACTCGGTGGCGAAGGTCCGTTCGCCGGCGCTCGAGCCCAGCCTCGCCAGGATCTGACGAGGGTGGACGGCTCCCCACTTGAGGTCGGGCGACAGCCGTGAAGTCGCATCGCGATCGGGTCGGTCGCGGTCGTCGTCGTATCGGTCGACCCACGAGCGGAGGAACCGATCGAGCCGACGGTGGGCCTCGTCCTCCCCCGCCGCGGGCAACTCGACGTCGCCGGTGTCGGGCGATGTCGGAATCGACTCCGACTCGGCCCGCCGCCACGGGATCGCTGACGGACGCCGGACCGGATCGTCCCATCCGTGGTCGCGCCACACGCGTGAGAACGGGGTGAACACGCGATAGGGCGTCCCCGCCTTGGTGAAGATCGATCCAGGATCCACGGCATAGGGGCTCCCGGTCCGAACGAACTCGATGTCGGCCGACGCCACTGCGTCGGCGACGACGTCGTCCCGACGTCGTCCGTACGGGCCGAAGTCGGCCGCGACGTGCACCGAGGCGGCGTCGACCTCGACCGCCAGCGACGGGATCACCTCGACGGGGTCCCCGGAGCGCACGACGAGGGCGCCGTCCATCGACTCGTGCAGGGAGCGGAGCGAGTCGTGGAGGAAGGCCCGACGGGTGGCACCGGCCGACGCGAGGAGCCGCTGGTCGAGGCAGAACACGCCGACCACGTCGTCGGCGGACGCGATCGCCTCGACGAGCGCAGGGTTGTCCGAGAGACGGAGGTCGCGCCGGAACCAGAGGATGGCCGTGGTCATGGTGTCTCCATGCCCCGTCCGGTCACCGGTCAGCTCCTCCGGTCAGATCGGGCGCCGCTCGTTCAGCTCGAGCACGTTGTCGCGGAGGATCTTCACCTGATCGACCGGGGCCAGATGCTCGACCTCGGCGACGTACTGCAGCGGCTCGGGCAGCGCCTCGATGTGGGGCCAGTCGCTCCCGAAGATCACGCGGTCGGGCCCCATGCAGGCGAGCACGTCGTCGACGTGGTCCTCCCAGAACGGATTGATCCAGATGTGGCGGCGGAAGGTCTCCACCGGGTCCTCGGGGAACCAGCCGGCCATCTTCCCGTTCAGCACCTTCAGCCGCTCGAACAGCCCCGGCAGGTACTTGCTGCCGTTCTCGACGCTGGCCACCCGGAGGTTCGGGAAGCGGTGGAAGAGGTTGTCGGCGACGAGGGCCGACAGGAAGTCCTCGATCGGCCGTTCGAGTTGGAGCATCCGCATGGGCTGCGGGATGCCCGAGAAGTCGGTGGTGAAGCCATCGCGGGCGTAGCCGTGGCTGGTGTACCCCGAGTCGCCGGCGTGGACGACGACGGTGACGCCCGACTCGTTCACCCGCGCCCAGAACGGATCGAAGCAGGGGTCGGTGGGGCTCTTCACGCCGTCGACCGTCGTCGGTGCTGCAGGACGCATCACGATCGTCCGAGCGTCGTGGTCGAGCGCCCACTCGAGTTCGGCGCAGGCCCACTCGACGTCGACCAGCGGGATGTAGGGCCCGGCGAAGATGCGATCCTGGTACGAGAATCCCCAGTCCTCCTCCAACCAGCGGTTGAACGCGGTGAACAGGAGCGTGACCGCCTCCGGATCGTGCTTGAGCGGGTCCTCGTAGATCATCCCCAGCGTCGGGAAGAGCCACACCGCGTCGAGGCCGTGCGCATCCATGGCGGCGAGCCGGGCATCGCGTTCGCGGTACTCGGCACGGATCGGTTCGTGGCGGCTCAGCAACTCGAGCGGGTCGTCGCCGTTCGGGTTGCCACGGAAGTAGTCGGCCAACACGCCGGGGAAGGCGACGGGATCGAAGGTGGCGTTCTTGACACCACGGAAGACCTTGCCTCCGAGCACCGGATAGCTGCGCCCGTCGATCTGTGACCACTGGAACACGCGTGTCGCATGCCGCGGATCGAGGTGACGGGTGATGCAGTCGACAGCCTCGTAGTAGTGATTGTCGGCGTCGAAGGGTCGGTAGCCCAGCGTGTCGACGATGGTGGGCGCATCTCCCATGAGGGTCATGTCTGACAGGGTGTCAGATCCTCTCGCCGGGGAGAAGGGCACGTACGGCCGCGAGGGTGTCGGCATCGGCCGCGTCCTTGTCGTCGCGATATCGACGCACCCGGGCGAACCGCAGCGCGACACCTCCGGGATACCGGGTCGACGACTGGGCACCGTCGACCGCCACCTCCACCACCTGCTCGGGCCGCACCCACACGACGTGGCCGTCTTCGCCGGTTCGGAGTTGCTGGAACCGCTCCGTCTGCCACTCGAGCATCTCGTCGGTCATGCCCTTGAAGGTCTTGCCGACCATGACCAGTTCGCCGGTCTCGACGTCCCGGGCCCCCATGTGGATGTTCGAGAGCCGCCCGCGCCGGCGGCCGCTCCCCCACTCGACGCCGAGGACCACGAGGTCGAGCGTGTGGACCGGCTTGACCTTGCGCCACGACTTCCCACGACGGCCGGCCTCGTAGAGACCGTCGGCGGCCTTGACCATGACTCCCTCGTGACCCCGGGTGAGCGCCTCGTCGAGCACCGACCGGCCCGCGTCGGCGTCGGCGGTGATCGTCCCCGGGATCAGGTGCGGCCCGACCAACGCCTCGAGACGCTCGCGGCGGACGCGCAACGGCTCGTCGATCTGGTCGACGCCGTCGAGGTGCAGGACGTCGAAGAAATGCGGCACCAGACGTGTCGGGTTGGTCGTCGCGTCGTCACGACCGAACCGGCTCATCGTGTCCTGGAACGCCTGTGGGCTCTCCTCGGGCCCCAGGAACCCGAGGACCTCGCCGTCGAGGACGAAGGCGTGGGCGTCGAACGCTCGGACGGCGGCGACGATCTCGGGCAGTCGGTCGGTGACGTCGTTCAGGTTCCGCGTGTAGATCCGTACCTCGTCGCCCGAGCGATGCACCTGGATCCGGGCGCCGTCGAGCTTCCACTCGACACTCGCCTCGCCCACCTCGTCGAGCGCCGCCGCCACCGACTCACTCGTCGACGCCAACATCGGCTGCACCACGCGGAGCGGTTCGAGACCCACGGCAGCAACGGCGTCCGTGCCCTCGGTCAGGGCCAGACGAGCGACGACTCCGAGAGCGCCGGCGAGCATCGCCGCGCGGCGGACCGTCGCCAGCTTCACCCCCGACGCGACCGCGATCGCATCCGTCACCACCCCGGCCAGCGCCCCGGTCCGCATCTCGCCGACGAACAACCGACCCAGGAAGTCGACCTCGGCAGCGCTCGCCCGGCCGAAGAGTTCGGACAGGATCTCGTTCCGCCGACCCTGGGATCCCGGACCCGTCGTTCCTGCCAGTCGGTCGATGGTCTCGTCGACCTCGCGTACGGTCAACGCCGGAGGACGGTCGATCGCCGGGTCGACGCCGAGGCCGGCGATCGTCCGCCAGCCGATCCCGATGCGACCCTGTCGGACCTCGCCGGTCAGGAACCCGACGACGACCTCGATCTCGTCGGCCGCGAGTCGTGCGAACAGGTCGGCCAGGGCAGCCTTCTTCTCGTTGCGCTTCCGGGTCGCGGCAACGGCATCCGACGCCGCGACGACGTCGGCGAGCAACGTCACGGGATGCACCAGTCCACCGGTTCGCGACCGGCGGCGAGCAGCGCCTCGTTCGCCCGGCTGAACGGCTTGGAGCCGAAGAACCCCCGATGGGCCGACAACGGCGAGGGGTGCGGCGACTCGATGATCGTGTGGCGCGAGGAGTCGACCAACGCCTTCTTCCTCCGTGCCGAAGCACCCCAGAGCACGAACACGACCCGCTCCGGCTTGTCGTTCACCACCTCGATCACCCGGTCGGTGAAGGTCTCCCAGCCCTTGCGCTGATGCGACGCCGCTTCACGCGCCCGGACGGTCAAGGTCGCATTGAGCAGGAGCACCCCCTGCCGCGCCCAGTGCTCGAGGTTGCCGTGAGCCGGAGGAGCACATCCGAGGTCCGATTCCAGTTCGGCGAGGACATTGGTCAGCGACGGCGGCTTGTCGACGCCCTCCTGCACCGAGAAGCACAGGCCGTGCGCCTGGCCCTGCCCGTGGTACGGGTCCTGGCCGAGGATCAGCACCTTCACCGCAGCGTGCGGGGTGAGGTGGAGGGCGGCGAACACGTCGTCGTGGGGCGGATAGACCGTGTGGCGCTCACGCTCGGCCCGGACGAAGGTCTGGAGCTCGCGCCAGTAGTCCTCGTCGAACTGATCGCGCAGCAGCGGGTTCCAGTCGGTGGTCATCGCCGGGCCTCCACGAGGCTCGGACTGTACCCAGGTCGCAGCGACACGCTGCCTCCGAATCGTGTGCTCTCGTCACGGTGGGTGTGGAATCGCCCCCGGGAGCTCCACACGGTCGATGATCAACCAGCGCTGACCCCGTCGGTGGGCCGATCGACCCTCCACGTCGATCCGACGCTTTGGGAAGCTTGTCCGGCGAGGCCCGCTCCGCTCGATCGACCTGGGACGCCCGATGAAGCAACGCACCATCGCCATGACCGCGATCGGACTCGTCCTCGCGCTCCTCGGCGTCGCCGCACCCCTGGCATCGACCGCCAGCGCCGCCGGGCCCACCCTGCCCGAGGGATACGTGCGCACGACCGTCGCGACCAACCTCGTCAACCCCGTCGGCATGGAGATTGGTCCGGACGGGCGGATCTACGTGTTGACCGGCCGCCAGGAGCGAGTCGTCCGCGTGATCGAGGACGACGTCCTCGATCCGACGCCCTATCTGGTGATCCCCGAAGTGCTCAACCTCGAGATGGGTCTCCACGGCATCACCTGGCACCCCGACTTCGCCGCGAATCCCTACGTCTACGTCAGCTACATCACCGCAGCGGACGCCAACGGTCCACAACGATTCGAGCTGGTGCGGTACCTGGTCGTCGGCAGGACCCCGGACACCTCGACCAAGCAGGTGCTCTTCTCGATCCCCGACTGGAACACCCAGACCCAGCTCCACCAGGGCGGCGATCTCGCGTTCGGCGCCGACGGGAAGCTCTACTGGGCCCTGGGCGAACGGGTGAAGCCGTCGCTCGCGCAGGACATGGGTTCGTTCGCCGGGAAGGTCCTGCGCCTCGATCCGGACGGCTCGATCCCGACCGACAACCCGTACTTCGACACACTCACGGGAGGCCTCCGTGCGATCTATGCGAGTGGCCTCCGCAATCCCTGGCGGATCGAGGCCAGGGCCGACGGTGAGATCTACATCTCCGACGTCGGCGCAACCCAGTGGGAAGAGGTCAACCACCTCGCCGCCGGCGCCAACTTCGGATGGCCGGTGGTGACCGGCCAGGCCGGCAACCCCTCGTACACCGACCCGGTCTGGGTGTTCCCGCACTTCGTCGGCGAGACGTTCGCCGGATGCGCCATCACCGGCGGCGCCTTCATGCCCCCGGGCCTCGGCAACTTCCCACCGGTCCACGACGGAACGTTCTTCGTCGGTGACCACTGCAAGGGCTGGATCGACGCCGTCGACGTCGAGACCGGCACCAGCGAGCGATTCCTCGAAGGCCTCGTCGCCCTGATCGACGTGGTCGTCGACCCCGTCACCGGCTCGCTCTACTACCTCGACCGCACCTACGAAGGCGACGCCGACAACCAGTCCGGCGGGATCGGACGTATCGACCACGACGCCGACGCGCCGCTCTCGATCCTGACCCAGCCCGTCGACCGCAACGCCGCCATCGGCGGGAGCGTCACGTTCGGCGTCGAGGCCGACGGACCCCCGCCACTGACCTATCAGTGGCGACGCGACGGATCGGCCATCGACGGAGCGACGGCTGCTTCGCTCACGATCAGTGACCTCACCGCCGACGACGACGGCGCCACCTTCGACGTCGTCATCACCGCCGGGAACGGTGCTTCGGTGACCAGTGACCCCGCGACCCTGACGATCAGCGACAACACCGCGCCGACGGCCACGATCACGCTCCCGACCGGCGAAGACCTCTGGACCGCCGGCGACACCATCGACTTCGCGGGGACCGCATCCGACGACGAGGACGGTGCGCTCGACGGATCGGCCATGCAGTGGCAGGTCGTCTTCCACCACAACACCCACACCCACCCGTTCCTCGACGACGTCGACGGCACCGACAGCGGCAGCTTCGAGATCCCGACGACGGGCGAGACCGCGGCCGACATCTGGTATCGGATCCATCTCACCGTCACCGACTCCGGCGGCGCACAGACGTCGACGCATGTCGACGTCCACCCCGTGGTCAATCAGATGCGGATCGAGACCCAGCCAGCCGGCCTCTCGCTCACGATCGACGCCGAGCCGATCACCACGCCCCACACGTTCGACGGCGTTGCCGGGATCGAGCGGGTGGTCGACGCTCCGGAACCCCGTTGGATCGGACCGACCGCCTACGCCTTCGACTCGTGGAGTGACGGCGGCGCCGAGGAGCACGCCTGGGTGACTCCCGGTGAGGCGACCACGCTCACCGCCGACTACGTCGTCGACGAGCGACCCATCACCACCTTCGTCAGTCCCAGCGCCGGCGCCGAGGTCGCCACGGGAACCGTGATCAGCGGAGAGGCCTACGACCAGATCGGCATCGAACTGGTCTCGATCCAGATCAAGCGCCTGGGCGCCGCCGAGTACTGGAACGGGTCGCAGTGGCAGCCCACCCCGACGTCGTTCTTCGCCACGCTCGGCACGCCGCAGTCGGACGGCACGGTGCCGTGGACGTACACCATCGGCGACCTCCCGCCGGGCTCGTTCCAGCTGACGGCGAACGCCAAGGACCTCGTCGGCAAACGGCACTGGGTCCAACGGGTCTTCTCGATCCCCGACGCCACCGACCAACCTCCCGTCGTGGCGATCGGGAGCCCCGGTGCCGGTGAGGCGGTCGCCACCCCGTTCGTGGTCTCGGGCACCGCGGCCGACGACCACTCGGTCACCCGGGTCTCCGTCCAGGCCAAGCGCGTCGGAGCGGACCAGTGGTGGGACGGCTCGACGTGGCAGCCGTTCAAGACGTCGTTCATCTCCGACTTCACCGCCGCAGCCGACGTCCAGTGGTCGAACCAGTTCGCCATCCCCGCCGGCGTGAGCGTGCAACTCTCGGCGCTGGCCCGCGACTCGATCGGGCAGTCGGTGTACGTCCAACGTGTCGTCCATGTGGTCGAGCCAGGGGTCGACGAGCCACCGACCATCGAGATCACCGGACCTGCCGCCGGCGAGACCGTGACGCCGTCGGTCACCATCGAAGGCCTCGCCCACGACGACCGCGGCGTCGCGTCGGTCACGCTCCAGTTGAAAAGAGTGGGTGCGAGCGAGTGGTGGAACGGCACCGCATGGCAGAGCGCCAAATACACCTTCGCGGCCACCACCGTGCCCACGTCACCGGAGGGCACCGAGGGCTGGAGCGCCGACTTCTTGCTCCCCGCCGGCGTGTCCGTGCAGATCTCCGCTGCCGTTCGCGACACCGGCGGGCAGTTCCGCTACGTGCAGCGGGTCATCCACATCGGCTGACGCACCGCCTGGTCGGTCGTCCACGTCACGGTCGTGCGAGCACCTCACCGTGGAGGACGGCGAACCACCCGTCGCTCCGCTCGGCCCACGCTCGGAATGCGTCGGCCATGTCCGCCAACTCATGGTCGGTGCTCAGGCCGCGCTCGACGGCCTGCGCCGCGAGGTCGGAGTCCACGACCCGGTCGGCCCACAACCCGCCCCACCAGGCCCGATCGTCGTCGTCCGTGAAGCACCACACCGACGCCGAGGATTCGATCGAGGAGAACCCGGCGTCGAGTGCCCACCCCTTGAGGTGGCGGCCGGCGTCAGGCTCTGCGTCGTTGGACCGCGCCACCGCCAGGTAGACGTCGAGCCAGCGACGGAGTCGATCGTCCTCCGGCGCCCAGGCGAACGACGAGTAGTCGGCGTCGCGCACCGCGACCATGCCGTCCGGGCGGCACACCCGTCGCATCTCACGGAGCGCTGCGACCGGATCCGACAGGTGCTGGACCACCTGATGTGCGTGCACGACGTCGAACGAGTCGTCCGGGAAGTCCAGGGCATAGACGTCACCGACCCGGAACGACAGGTTGTCGGCATCGAGCGCGGCGGCCGTGCCGATGACCTCCTCACTCCGGTCGAGCCCGACGACCCGGCCAGGCGTCACCCGTGCCGCGATCTCCGCGGTGATGGTGCCGGGACCGCAGCCGACGTCGAGGACGTCGAGACCCGCTTCGAGGCGTGGCGAGAGGTAGGCCGCCGAATTCTCGATCGTCCGCCAGGTGTGGGATCGCAACACCGAGGGCTGGTGACCATGGGTGTAGGTGTCGTCGGGCATCACGCCATCGTGGCCGATGGTCAGGCGTGGAGCACGAGGATTGCGACGTCGTCGCGGAGTTCGTCGCTCGCCACCCCGGCGACGATGGCGTCGAGCATGCCGTCATCGGGAGTGGTCGCCGAGAACACGTCGGACAGTCGCTGCATGCCGACGTCGATGTCCTCGTCCCGCCGCTCGATCAGACCGTCGGTGTAGAGCAGGAGCACTTCGCCCGGGGCGAGCGACGTCGACCACTCGACCGTCTCGATGTCGGCGAAGACGCCGATGGGCGCCGAACCAGGGTCGTCGAGCAGGCGGACCGCGCCGTCGATCCCACGCACCATCGGCGGCATGTGCCCGGCCCGTGACCACCGCAGCACTCGCGTGCGCGGGTCGAAGTCCAGGGCGAGAACCGTGGCGAACGTCGAGCCGACGACGGATCGGGTCAGGCGATCGAGTCGTTCGAGGACCGTTCCCGGCGAGAAACCCTCGAGCCAGTAGGCGCGTACGGCGTTGCTCAGCCGACCCATGTGCGCCGCGGCGGCGACGCCCTTGCCGACCACGTCGCCGATGACGAGACCGACCCGCCCATCGGCGAGTTCGAGTGCGTCGTACCAGTCACCACCGACCTCGACGCCGTCGGCGCCGGGGAGGTAGCGCCCGTCGAGGCCGACGGACTCGAGGCGCGGGAGCGCGGGGATGAGGCTCTGCTGCAGTGTGGCGGCGATCTTCCGTTCGGCCTCGAACTGCCGGCGCTCTCGTTCGTCCTGGCGCGTGTCGCGCAGCGCCGCGGCGAGGTCTTCGCAGAGCGTCTCGTGGAAACGTTGCATCGGCTCGTCGAGCGGACGGCCCGGTGGTACGCCGACGATCAGCACGCCCTTCGCCCGATGTCTGCTGCGACGGCTCCGCCGTCTGATGGGGACCACGACGGCTGTCGTCGCTGGATCGGGCCAGTCGCCCACCGGCTCGACCGCCACCAGGTCACCGATCCCGTCGATGACGACCGGTGCCCTCGACGCCTCGACGTGCCGGAGTTGCCAAGGGTCGGGACCGTCCTCGTCGAACCGCAGCGAGGTCGGCGTCGCCAGGCATTCGACGGTTGTTGCGGCGAGGGACGCCACCCCCTCCTCGAACAGATAGAGCAGCGCGAACGGGACCTCCTGGCGGTGGTCACACAGTGTCGCGGCGACCTCGTGGCAGAGCTGGTCGACGCTCGAGGCCCGGCCCGACGTGGACGCCAGATCCAGGTGGAGGCGCTGTCGCCGCTCGGCCACGACCCGGTCCGTCGTCTCGAGGCCGGCGTTGAACACCCCGGTGATCTGCCGGTTCTCCGCGGCGATCGGGCTGAGGTTGTAGTTGAAGTACGTCTCCTCGACGAAGCCGTGTCGCTGCATGGGGAGCAGCCGGTCGACGACGAACGTGCCTTCGCCGCTCAACGCCTTGTCGAACTCCGGCCCCACGATGTGCCAGATGTCGGGCCACACCGTCCTCGCCGGCCGCCCGAACGCCCACGGATGCTTGTCGCCGGGGATCTCGCTCCAGGCCTCGTTGTAGATCAGCGAGAGATCGGGGCCCCAGTAGATGGCGATCGGATACTTCGCGCCCATGCAGATGCTCGCCGCCGACCGGAGGCTCTGCGGCCACGTGTCCGGGTGACCCAACGAACTCGTCTGCCAGTCGAACTCCGCGATCAGCGGGGCCATGGCCCCAGCAGCCGCGAAGACACGGTCGAGCCCGACCAGTTCGCTCTTCTCCGGGCCCGTCTCGCGGTCCGGCTGATGCTCTGCCAAGAGGGGGCAACCTACCCCGGCGACCGCGTCAGGCGAGGAGCGAGCCCTCGGCGAGTGTGGTGTCGAGCTTGCCGAGCAACTCGGTGTCGTGGTCGTCACCGGGGTTGTCGGTCGTGAGGAGCGTGTCGCCCAGGAAGATGCTCGCCGCGCCGGCGTGCATGCACAGCGCCTGGAGCTCGTCGGTCATCTGGTTGCGCCCGGCGGAGAGCCGAACCACCGAGCCGGGCATCATGATCCGCGCGGCCGCGATCGTCCGCACCAACTCGAGTCCGTCGAGCTCCTCGGTGCCGGCGAGGGGCGTTCCCGGGACCTGGACCAAGAGGTTGATCGGCACGCTCTCCGGATGCGGGTCGAGCTGCGCGAGCTGGGCGAGCAGCCCCGCACGCTGACGACGGCTCTCCCCCATTCCCACGATGCCTCCGCAGCACAGACGGACGCCCGCATCGCGCACGTGGCCGATGGTGTCGAGGCGGTCCTGGTAGGTGCGGGTGGTGATGATCTCGCCGTAGAAGTCCGGCGAGGTGTCGAGGTTGTGGTTGTAGTAGTCGAGCCCGGCCTCCGACAGCGTCTTGGCCTGGGCGTCGGTGAGCATGCCCAGCGTCACGCACGTCTCCATGCCCAGGTCGCCGACGGCAGCGATGGCCTCTGCGACGCGACCGACCTGCCGGTCGTTCGGTTCGCGCCATGCCGCGCCCATGCAGAACCGACTCGCGCCGTTGGCCTTGGCGTTCTTCGCCGCCTCCACGATCTCGTCGGTCGCCATCAACTTCTCGGCGTCGAGGCCAGTGTCGTAGCTCGACGACTGCGGGCAGTAGGCGCAGTCCTCGGGGCAGCCGCCGGTCTTGATCGACAGGAGGATCGCCCCCTCGACGACGTCGGGCCGGAAGCCCGCACGGTGGATCTGCTGGGCTTCGTGCAGGAGGTCGTGGAACGGTCGCTCGAGCACGGCGAGCGCCTCGTCGGTCGTCCAGTCGTGGCGCAGGTCTGCTTCCATGGCGGGCGATCCTATGGAGAGGGCGTCCGAATGGAGAAGATCGGCGAGGGCGGAGAGGCTGAGGTGTTCGCGCTCGATGCCGACCGCGTCCTGCGGCGTTGGCGGCGTGACCATCCGTCGATCGGGGCCCGCATCGGATTCACCCAGGAAGTCGCCGCTGGCGCGTCCGATCTCGACTTCGCGGTGCCGAAGATCCTCGATCATCACGTCGACGAGGAGGGTCGGCCGTGTTTCGTCGAACGGCGACTGCCGGGCCGGTCGATGACCGAGGCGCTCGACTCGGTGACGGGCGCGCAGCGGACAGCCTTGTTGACCTCCTACCTCGAGACGGCGTGCGCCCTCCGGGAGATCGCCTTCGACCGCCCGTGGTTCGGTGAGGTCATCGCCGAGCCACCGCTCCGCAGCGAGACCTGGCGTGGCTACCTCGAGGCTGCGCTCGATCGGCAGGTCGCCGCGGCCGATGCTGACGCGTATCCGAGTGTGGACATCGAGGCTCTGGCGGATTCGCTGCGAGAGGAGATCGCCGCCGCCGACGAGCCGGTCCCGTCGCTCCTCCACTTCGACTACTTCCCCGGCAACGTGCTGTGTGACGACACCCGCATCACCGCGGTCATCGACTGGAGCGTGCTGTCGATCGTCGGCGATCCCGATCTGGACGTCGCGCTCGCCGTCGCCTACTTCGCCGTCACGCCGACCGCGGCCGCCGACGACATCTCGTTCTCGTGGTCGTGGTTGCGAGACCGTGGTCTCGCCGATCGTGCTCGCTTCCACGAGCGGTGGGGAGCGGCTTGGTGGCTGCCGCACTCCGAGGACGAGAACATCCGCTCGTTCGTCGCCGGCGTCCTCGACCCCCCACGTCGGGCAGAATCCTGACCGTGAGGATCCTGCGCCGGATGACGATGCCCCAACGGGTCGTTCTCGTGGTTGCACTCGGCCTCCTTGTCGTCAGCGGCTGGGCGTGGTGGTACTTCGGCGAGGTCGCCCCCGTGAACGACGGCTGGTTCGCATACGCCCCCGATCAACAGACCGACACGTACTGGTACGCGACGACGAGGCGGCCTCCGGAGTTCTTGATCGTCCCCGTTGCGCTCGTTGCGCTGTGGGCGGCGATCTCGATCTGGCTCCTCGGACTGCGCGCCAGTCCGGACTCCGAAGCGGACTGATCGCCACCGGGGTTCCGCAGTAGCGCGTGTCAGGCTCACGTGGTGGAACCCGACGAGGAAGTGCTCCAGGGCGGCGTCGCCAACGCTGGCGCCGTGGTCCGTGTCGGGTCGCACGTGCTGCGACCCGCGAACGAGCACTCCGTCTCGGTCCTCGGGTTCCTGTCCGACCTGCGAACGAGCGGCTTCCGCGGCGCACCCGAGCCGATCGGGCTGGAGGCCGACGGACGTGAGCGCCTGCAGTTCGTCCCCGGCGATGTCGCGATCCCGCCCTATCCGGACTGGGCGCAGACCGACGACGCCCTGACATCGGTGACACGCCTGATCCGAGCGCTCCACGACGCATCGGTCCACGCCGTCCGCGAGGGCAGGACCTGGAGCCCGGAGATGGCCGATTCCGACGGCGGCCCCGTGATCTGCCACAACGACGTCTGTCTCGAGAACGTGGTCTTCCGCGACGGACGCGCCGTTGCGCTCCTCGACTTCGACTTCGCAGCGCCGGGGCGACGCACGTTCGATCTCGCAGCCTTCGTACGGATGTGCGTTCCCGTCGACGACGACGTCAACTCGGCCCGGTCGGGTTGGCACCCGTCCGATCGCCCCGGCCGTGTGCGGCTCGTGTGCGACACCTACGGACTCGATGCCGAGGGTCGGTCGGAGGTCCTCCGCAGTCTCGACCGGTCCATCGAGCGCGGCGGCGAGTTCGTCCGACGACGGGCCGAGGCCGGCGAGCCGGGATTCGTGCAGATGTGGTCGGAGATCGGCGGGATGGAGCGATTCGACCGTCGCCGACGATGGTGGTCGACGGCCCGGACGGCGTTCGAGGCAGCACTCGAACAGCCATAGCCGAACCGGCTGTCGGTCGGAGTTCTTGTCACCCCCTCCATGCGACGATCAGGGGGTGACGATGTACGACCCGATCGAGGAGCTCGACCACGCCGAATGGCTCGGATCGACCTTCGACGCAGCGCGCCTGGAACTCCTCGCGAGGGCGATCGGCATGTGCGAGCGTGCGACGTGGCATCGGTCTGGGGCAAGGACGTTGGCGACGTGGCTGGCGACCTACACCGGGATGGAGTCCCCCGAAGCGAGACGGTTCGCTCGTCTCGCGGAACTCGCACATCGACACCCAGCGCTCGCCGACGCGGTTCTCGACGGTGATCTGAGCTTCGGTCGAGCCGAGCTCCTGGCGGCCCACGCAGCCGGCACACGGGAGGAACTCCTCGACGACTCACTCGGCAGTCTCCTCGACCAGCACCGTCGACTTCATCGCCACGACGACTGGGCACGGCTGCTGCACCACTGGTGTGAGCTGGTCGACCAAGAACTCTCCGCGCCTCCGAGGTCGCACCGTCACGAAGTGCACGTGAGCCAGACGCTCTTCGGTGGCGGCGAGATCCATGGATGGCTCGACCCCGAAGCCTTGGTCACGATCACCGCTGGGCTCGATGCGTTCATGCCCTCCCCCGACCCCGTCGACGGTCCCGTTCCACCACGGACAGCCGGCCAACGGCGCGCCGACGCATTGACCGACATGGCGGCGTGGGGACTTCGCGGCGAGGTGCCCGACGACGACGGACCGGCACCGGACGTCACACACGACGACGACCCGCCCGTCACGCGTCCGCGATCGGCGGCGACGACCAACGTCGTGATCGACCTGCGGACCTTCGCCGGCGATCGCCGGTACGACGATCTCGACGACTTCGAGCTGCGATCCGACCGGTGGCGGGTCGGGCGATCGGTGGCCGAACAGCTGATCTGCGACTCCGGACTCGTGGCCACGCTCATGGACGGCCATCGCACCGTCCTCGACGCATCGGATCGCAGCGAGCAGTTCACCGCGGCGCAGCGTCGTGCGCTCGCCGTCCGCGATCGCGGCTGCGTGTTCCCGTCCTGCGACCGTCCGGCGAAACACACCGACGCCCACCACCTGCATCCACGATCCGAGGGTGGGACCGACCGCGTCGACGACGCCGCCCTCAACTGCCGCCATCACCACCGACTGCTCCACCGCGGGTGGAGGCTGCGATTCGACACGTCGAGCGACCGGTGGATCGCGACCGACCCACAGGGCATCGACTGGCGGGGCGAACCCCGCGGTTCCCGCGGTCCGACTGAACGAACACGCCGAGGAACCGCCCTCCGGAGAGACGGCGGTGCTTCGGCGCGCCGCTGGACTGGTCACGAAGAAGTCAGCCGTCAGTCGAGGAACCGGTCCGGATGATCTGACGCGTTTCGGAGACGGGAGCCACTGAACTCGAGTGACGAGCCAGCAACCGCCTTCCACCAGGGCCAGATCGATGGCGTGATCCGGAGTTCGATGCCTGCGGCCCCGTGCCGACCGACCAGGTCGTCGACCTCCCGGCGCTCGACCGGTTCGACCGGGGCGTCGGCGACCCAGTAGCCGCCGACGTGCTCGTGCGGAACGAAGGATTCCTCTGGAAGCCGGTACGCGAACAGGGTTGTCGTGCACATCTGCCCGAGCCACGCGGTCTCGATCACGTGGATGCGGCTCGCATCGGAGTGACCGAGGAACCGCGTGCGGTCGGCATCGCTGGTTCGGTCCGACATCCACACGCAGCCACGGGGGCAGTCTCGCGGGAACCAGAACATCGGGAGGTGGCGAGTGTCGATCGCCCAGACGGCCGGTGTCGCCGACGGGTTCGTCCTCGGGACGTGCGGCTCGAACCGTCCGATCGTCGGGTCCTCACTGACATGCCACAGCGCGTGCGGCCCCTCGCCGAGGTACGCCGGCGCCGCCGGCCGGGGTCCCCTCACCACGATCTGCCCTCCTCCGACGAGAGAGACGGTACCGAACCAGCCCCGTCAGTGGAACAGGATCGCCACCCACGTGGTTGGGTGGGGACATGCGTATCGATGTGTGGTCCGACGTCGTCTGTCCCTGGTGCTACCTCGGCAAGAAGCGGTTGGAGAAGGCCCTCGAGGGGCTCGACTTCGCCGACGAGGTCGAGGTCCACTGGCGAGCGTTCCAACTCGACCCGACGGCGGGAACCGAGCCGAAGGACCTGCGGACGGCCATCGACCGCAAGTACGGCCCGGGCTCGTTCGACGGGATGTCGAAGCGGCTCGGGGCGCTGGGCGAGGAACTGGGCATCGACTACCGGTTCGACCTGGCCCAGCGAGTCACCAGCGTCCCCGCGCTGATGCTCGTCGCCTGGATCGAGGCGAACGAGGGCATGGAGACGGCCGACAAGATGCACGACCGTCTCTTCCGCGCCTACTTCACCGACGGCGCCAACATCGCCGATCCCGAGAACCTCGTCGACTGGGCCGTCGAGGTCGGCGTCGACCGGGAGTTGGCCGGTGAGGCCGTCGCGACCAATGCGGGTCGTGACGCGATCGTCCGCGACCTCGAGGCCGCCGCGGACAAGGACATCACCGGCGTCCCTGCGTTCGTCATCGAGGACTCAGCCCTGATCCCCGGAGCGCAGGACGTCGACACCATCCAGAAGATCCTGACCCGTATGCACGAGCGCCTCTCGGCCTGAGGATCAGGGCGACCCGACGTCTGCGGGCGCGGCGATCCGATCGTTCCCGCATCCTCCGAGCGGCCACACCAAGGTGAGCGAGACCGTCCACAGGGCGTGCGCGAGGAATGGCGCCACCAGCCCTCCGGTCACCTCGAAGAGCCCACCCCACACGACGCCTCCGAGGAACGCCGCCAGGACGAGCGCCCACTTGCGCTCGGCCACCTGCACCGCGGTGTAGACGAGGACACCGGCGACGAACCCCGCCGAGCCCTGCACCACGCCACGGAAGAGGAGTTCCTCGGCCAGCGCCATGGCGAGGATCGGGCCGAGGACGCGTGCGGGAGGATCGCCCACGCCGAGGCCGTAGAGGTCGCGGACCTGTTCGATGAACGACGGGAACAGGCGGCACAACACCGCATGACCGATGTGCGTCGCAACCAGCCAGGCCGCTCCGACCAACAGGCCCACGCCCATCGTCGCCCCGTCGACCGGGCCGACGACGACGTTGAGTCGTCCGACCAGCGCCAACGAAGCGATCGAGAAGCCGATCAGGACGCCTGCGATGACCCAGGTCCGAGGCCAGATGTCGCGGCGGTCGCCGCGGAAGAGGGCGATCCATGCGCCGGTGGCGAGGACGATGGCGGCGACGAGCACGACGGCGTTCATCGGTGGACGTCGACGGTGTCGGCGTCGAAACCGTCCCAGGTGGTGATGCGTTCGCTCGAGAGCCCGAGGACCGCTTGGTCTCCTTCGACCGCGAGGAGTCGACCCGACCCACGGAACAACACCCCGAGCTTCTCGTCGGGCCGGCGTCGTGCGCTCTGGTCGAACACCGCGGACATCCGGCCGTCGACCTCGGCCGAGATGGCCCGGAGCGCCGACGCCGAGGTCGCGAAGCGGTCCTCGCCGAGCCATCGGGCGGGCAGCGAGACCGGCCCGGTCGGCGAATCGACTCCGAGATGGACCCGCGCCCCGAGGCGCACCACGGAACGGTGCGACGGCGCGACCTGCTCATACGGAAGCCACCCGGACTCGGACTGCGACCTCGTCGGGACCGTCAGGTTCTCGGACTCCAGAGCACCGGACCACGATCCCGTGGCGTCGACGACCTCATCGCCGCGCAGGACGAGCGACCGCTCGATACGCGTGACGAGCAGCACCCGGCGAGTCGGGAACCAACGCGATGGAATCGAACCGGAGGCCTCGACATAGCCGACCAACTGCTCGAGATGGGCAAGGCTCAGGCGAGCGAGCGCCGTTCCGGCGAACACGGGCGCGCAGACGTCGTCGAGCGCGTCCCACGGCCGGAAGGGCCGCAGGACCATCGTCTTGCCCGACACGACCCGGTGACCCGCGCCGTCAGGGACGACGGCCGTCGCCACGCCGTGTGCGCCGACGCTCCTGGCCTTCAGGGAGTCGGCTGCAGTGGTGGTCCAGAACCGGTTCGCGTGGATGACCCCGGCCTGCATGGTCACGTGAGGGCCGGTACGGCTACGGACCGCGTACGCGTGGAACCGACCGGTCGAGGCCGATGCTCCTTCGTGGTTCTCCGCTCGGGCGAGTACGGCGGTCACGCTCGCACCGTCGACTGGCTTGCCGCGGCAGGGTCCACACCGAGACGCTCGTAGAGGCGCTCGGCGAAGACGTTCCCGGTGCGGACCATCGTCGACGACATGATCCGCTCGACCGCACGGCGCGACGCTCGCGGAAGGGGAAGTTCGACGTGCAGGGTGATGTCGATGTCCAGCTTCGTGCGGGCATCGCCGAGCGCCTCCAACGTGTAGACGCCGTCTGCTCCCGCCCGCTCACGCGACCCAGCGGGAGGATCGTGGCGGAAGTCGATCGACTCCTCGGGGACGAACTGCATGCACTCGGTGAACGAGGGCGAGACCTCGATCCCGAGGGCGGAGAAGCCACCGAGCCGCCAGCACCAGTGGTCACCATCGACGGTGATGCCGTCGAGCAGCGGTGTCAGTTCGGCGAGCGACTCGGGCGAGCGCAGCACCTCCCAGATCGCACTCCGTGGAGCGGGGACCTCGGCGGTCGAGATGTTGCGGGCTTCGAATCTGTGCACGAATCGCCCTTACCCGGAAGTGACGACGCTCACCTGTGACATGCGGCGCCACCTACGATCGACCGCTCACGTCCATACGACTTCGATCTCCCGAGGAACATCAATGAGCGACGCACCCCAGCCCGGCTTCGACACCACCCTCCTGCACGGTGGCGCCGAGAAGAACCCGTTCGGCGCCGTCCAGGTCCCCATCTTCCAGTCGACCTCGTTCGAGTTCGAGGATGCCGATCACGCCGCCCGCCTCTTCAACCTCGAAGAGGTCGGGATGATCTACTCGCGGCTGACGAACCCCACGGTGTGGGCGCTGCAGAACCGCGTCGCCGCCATCGAGGGAGGCGCCGGCGCCGTGGCCTGCTCGTCAGGACACGCTGCCCAGATCCTCACCCTGTTCCCCCTGATGGGCCCGGGGAAGAACGTGGTCGTGTCGACGCGCCTCTACGGCGGATCGATCACCCAGTTCTCGCTCAGCATCAAGCGCTTCGGCTGGTCGGCCACCTTCGTCGACTTCGACGACACCGACGCCGTCGCCGCTGCCATCGACGACGACACCCGTGCGATCTTCTGCGAGTCGATCGCCAACCCGGGCGGCTACATCACCGACCTGCCCGTCATCGCCGGCATCGCCAACGACGCGGGCATCCCGCTCATCGTCGACAACACCTCGGCCACTGCCTATCTGTGCCGGCCCATCGAGCACGGCGCAACGCTGGTCGTGAACTCGACCACCAAGTACCTCACCGGCAACGGCACCGTGACCGGTGGCGTGATCGTCGACTCCGGCCAGTTCGACTGGTCGGCCTCCGACAAGTTCCCGTCGCTCTCCCAGCCCGAGCCCGCCTACCACGGTCTCGTGTTCCACGAGGCGCTCGGCGCCATGGCCTTCACCTTCCACGGCATCGCCATCGGCCTCCGTGACCTCGGGATGACCATGAACCCGCAGGGCGCGCACTACACCCTGCTCGGCATCGAGACACTCAGCCTGCGCATGCGCAAGCACGTCGACAACGCCGTCGAGGTCGCCACCTGGCTCGAGAACGACGACCGGGTCAGCGCCGTCAACTACGCCGGTCTCCCCTCGTCGCCCTACGCGGAGCGTGCCGAGCGCTTGCTCCCCAACGGCGCCGGCGCCCTGTTCACCATCTCGGTCAAGGGTGGCTACGACGCCTGCGTGAAGCTCGTCTCGTCGCTGCAGATGTTCAAGCACGTCGCCAACCTCGGCGACACCCGCTCGCTCGTCATCCACCCGGCGTCGACCACCCACCGCCAGCTCGAGGCCGACCAGCTCGAGGCTGCCGGAGCCGGCCCCGACGTGGTGCGCCTGTCGATCGGCATCGAGGACCCGGCGGACATCATCGCCGACCTCGACCAGGCCCTGGCAGCAGCCACCGCCTGACCCGGAGCGTCCGCACCCACCCCGGACAACCGTTCTGGTGAACGGACACGACACCTGATGGTGTCGATCGTTCACCAGAACGGATCTCGGTCGGTGGTCGGACTCAGGTGGCGGTGGCGGCGAGGGCGGCCTCGCGACGGATCCGGCGTTCATTGCCGATGGCGTCCGTCCCGAGGATCGTCAGCGCCAGCCAGACGAGCACGAACCCGGCCAGCCGCTCGGGCGGCAGGTCCTCGTCGAGGATCAACACCCCACAGAGCAACTGCAGCGTCGGCGTGACGTACTGGAGCAGCCCGAGCATCGACAGCGGGATGCGGGTCGCTGCGGTGGCGAACAGGAGCAGGGGCACCGCGGTGACCACGCCCAGGCCGACGAGGATCGCGTCGCGGCCGACGGTGCCGTGTGCAAACGAGAGATCGCCCCTCGCCTGGAAGACCGCCAGGCCGATGACGGCGATGGGGCTGAGCACCGCGGTCTCGACCGCCAGTGAGGGCAGCGCCGCGACGTCGGCCGACTTCTTCAGGTAGCCGTAGGTCGCGAACGAGCACGCCAGCACGAGCGCGATCCACGGGACACGGCCGTTGGCGACGGTCAACACGATCACCGCCGCGGCGCCGAACCCGAGTGCGATCTTCTGCGCCCGCCGCAGGTGCTCGCCGAGGACCACCACGCCGAGCGCCACGGTGATCAGCGGGTTCACGTAGTACCCGAGGGCAGCGTCGACCACGTGCTCGTTGTTGACGGCCCAGATGTAGGTCAGCCAGTTGACGGAAATGAACACCGCTGCGGCAGCGAGGATCCGCAGCAACCGGGGCGATCGGAGGACCGCTCGCAACTCGGGGAATCGCCGCTGGAGTCCGAGGACTGCGAGCACCACCACCAGCGACCAGGCGATCCGATGGAAGAGGATCTCGAGTGGTGCGACCTCGTCGATGAGGTTGAAGACCAGGGGGAAGACGCCCCACAGGCCATAGGCACAGAATCCGGCGACCATGCCGATTCGCTGCTGCCGTTGGTCGTCCACCGCCCCAGCCTGACCGTCGGCGGCGTGGCCGTCGACCGAGTTCAATCGTCGAGGCGGAGTGCGGAGACGAACGCCTCCTGCGGAACCTCGACCCGGCCGATGTTCTTGGCCTTCTTCTTGCCTTCCTTCTGCTTCTCGAGCAGCTTGCGCTTCCGCGTGATGTCGCCGCCGTAGCACTTGGCGAGGACGTCCTTGCGCTTCGCCTTCACCGTCTCGCGGGCGATGATCTTCCCACCGATGGCGGCCTGGATCGGCACGTCGAACATCTGTCGGGGAATCAGTTCCTTGAGCTTCTCGGCCATCTTGGAGCCGTACTCGTAGGCGCTGTCACGATGGACGATCGACGAGAACGCGTCGGCAGCGACACTGTTGAGCAGCACGTCGACCCGGACGAGATTGGCCCGCTCGTAGCCGATGAGCTCGTAGTCGAGGCTGGCGTACCCCTGCGTGCGCGACTTGAGCTGGTCGAAGAAGTCGCGCACGACCTCGGCGAGGGGGATCTTGTACGTGATCTCGAGCCGCTCGGGCGACAGGTACTCCATGTGGGTCTGGATGCCACGCCGACGCTCGCAGAGCTCGATGATCGGGCCCACGTAGTCCGAGGGCGTGAGGATCGTGATCTGGAAGATCGGCTCCTCGATCCAGTCGATCTCGGCCGGATCGGGCAACGCCGACGGGTTGTCGACCTCGATGCGCTCGCCCTTGGTCGTGACCACCTCGTAGGCCACCGACGGCGCGGTGATGATGAGGTTCAGGTCGAACTCACGCGACAGTCGCTCACGGATGATCTCCATGTGGAGCATCCCGAGGAACCCGCAACGGAACCCGAAGCCGAGCGCCATCGACGTCTCGGGCTCGTAGGTGAACGAGCCGTCGTTGAGGCGGAGCTTCTCGAGACTGTCGCGGAGGTCGGAGTACTCGTCCCCGTCGACGGGATAGAGACCGGCGAACACCATCGGCTTGGGGTCTTGGTAGCCCGAGAGCGCTTCCTCGGCCCCGTTGGACACGGTGGTGACGGTCTCGCCGGAACGTGCTTCTGCGACGTCCTTGATGCCGGCGATCAGGTACCCGGTCTCGCCGGGACCGAGCGTGTCGACCGGCGTCGGCACCGGCGCCCGCACGCCGATCTCGTCGGCGTCGTGCGTGGCCTTGGCCTGGATGAAGCGGAGCTTCTCACCCGATCGCATGGTCCCGTCCATGACCCGGACGGACGACACGACGCCGCGGTAGACGTCGTAGTGCGAGTCGAAGATGAGGGCACGGAGCGGCGCATCGGGGTCGCCGACGGGCGGCGGGATCTTCTCGACGATCGCATCCAGCAACTCGGGGACGCCGGCACCGGTCTTGCCCGACACGGTCAACAGATCGGCAGCGTCGAGGCCGAGGACCGACTCGATCTCCTCGGCGACCCGCTCGGGCTCGGCCGCGGGCAGATCGATCTTGTTGAGCACGCCGATGATCTCGAGGTCGTGCTCCAACGCCTGATAACAGTTGGCCAGCGTCTGGGCCTCGATCCCCTGCGAGGCATCGACCAACAACACGACGCCTTCACACGCCGCCAGCGAGCGAGAGACCTCGTAGCCGAAGTCCACGTGGCCGGGCGTGTCGATCAGGTTGATCACGTGGCCCTTCCACTCGAGGCGGACCGACTGGAGCTTGATCGTGATGCCGCGCTCACGCTCGATGTCCATCGAGTCGAGGAACTGCTCCTTCATGTCGCGCTGCTCGACCGCGCCCGTGATCTCGAGCAGGCGATCCGACAGCGTCGTCTTGCCATGGTCGATGTGGGCGATGATCGCTATGTTGCGGATGCGATCGAGCGGGATGCGGGGCGCGGACATGGGAACCGACAACGCTACCGATCGAGGCGCGCGACGAAGGCACTCACGAGCTCACCGACTGCCGCCGGGTCCTGCTCGTGTGCGGCGTGCCCCACGCCGTCGAGGACGTGGAGTTCGGCATCCAACTGCTCGGCGACCACGCGGGTCGACGCCGGCGAGGAGATCCGGTCGTCACTCCCCCCGATCACCATCGTCGGCACGCCGAGCGGCTCCAACGACTCCAGAGGTGGCGGCGGGGTCCAGGTGGCGGTGAGGTGCCACAGGCCCTCGGCGGTCCCCGGGCGTCGCAGTGTCCGGGCCGTCTCTGCCGCCGTGGCGTCGAGCAGCGGGGTCCGGTGACGTCCCATCCGACGCAGCGCGGGAGCCGCGCCCCGGACCGCGAGCCGCAGCGCCGAGCTCCCGATCACCGACGCCCCGGGGAGCGCAGCGAGGCGGCGCACCAGATCGGGTGGGGCGCCGTCGAGGGCCGGTGCGATCAGGACGACGCCGGCGACGTCGACCGACCGTGCGGCGGTCAGGGCCGTTGCGACGACCGTGCCCGCAGAGTGGCCGACGAGCACGACTCGGTGTGTCGGCACGGTGCTCTGGATCACGACTTCGGCCTGCCGGAGCACGGCGGACTCGCCATAGGGGTCGTCGAGGCCGCGGTGGACCACCGGCCGTTCGCTGCGACCGAACGGCGGACGGTCCCACGCCACCACCGGCCAGCGGCTCGCCCACGCCGGTGCAACGCCCGCCCAGGTGAACGTGCCCGACGCGAATCCGTGGAGCCCGACGACCGCCGGACCGTCCGCCGGAGTCGGCCCAGCCCTCTCGACGTGCACGCCGAGGCCGTCGACATCCACCATGCTCCGCTCGCCCCACTGCACGTCCACGACCCCAGTCTGGCCACTTCGGACCGTTCCGATTGCCGCAACCGGGCCCCGAGGCGTTATCGTCTCCTGTTCCCGTGTCCGCATTCCCGGACGCGTCAAAGTCTCCAAGTCCCAATCTCCGAAGGCAGCGACAGAGGTCGACGTGGCCAACATCAAGAGCCAGATCAAGCGAAACCGTCAGAACGAGAAGCGCCGTGTGCGCAACAAGACGGTCCGTTCCGAACTCCACACCCGCACGAAGGCCGCGGTCGCCGCAGCCGAGTCGGGCGAGGACTCCGCCGAGAAGCTCCAGGCGGCAATCCGGCGCATCGACACCGCGGTCTCGAAGGGCGTGCTCCACAAGAACACGGCCGCTCGCCAGAAGTCGCGTCTCATCAAGCGCGTTCGTCGCATCGAAGAGAACGCCGACGCCTGATCTCGTCGTCCGACGACTGATCTGAAGGGCCCCGCCTCCGGCGGGGCCTTTTCGCGCTCAGCGAGCGGTGCGGGCGATCCGGGCGAGTCTCGCCACGAGGACCTCGAGCTTGAGCGGCTCGGGCCAATCGATCGTCCCGCGCAACTCGAGGTCGGTTGCCGCGAGCAGCTGGACCGACTGGACCACGTTCGCTGATCCGAGTCGTCGCGCCTGGTTGAGCGCCTTCTTCGCGGGGAACGTCGACTTGCCCTTCATGCCGAGGAGCGTCGCCGCCTCCTTCTCTGTCGCCACTCCCGCGCCGTCGAGGCGCAACATCTTCTGGAAGTGGGCGTGGAGCGTCGACATGATCTGGAGCGGGTGGCGGCCGGAGCCGAGCATGCGGCTCAGCGCGGTGAGCGATCCGGGGATGTCGCCGTTGTCGATGGCATCGGTGAGGTCCCACGGCGGGACACCGCCCGCATCGCCGAGGAACGGCTCGATGTCGGCTGCGGAGGGCTTCGACCCCTCGCCGTAGGTCGACACGAGGATCGAGAGCAGTCCGGGCAGCTTGCCGCCGTCGTCGCCGAGCCAGTCGACGATCAGGCGCTGGCCGGCCCGGTCGGGGCGGATGCCCGCGTCGGCCATCTGCTGCGCGGCCCAGTCGTCGAGCTTGCGTCCCGGGCCGGTGGGGCGGATCTCTCCCCCGCATGCCTTCACCGCATCGCGGATGGACTTCGGGCCGCCCCCGCTTGCCGATCCCCATTCGAGCACCAGGACGTTGGTCTCCAGCGGATCGGCCAGGTAGTCGAGCAGCGGCGCCAGGTCGCCGGCCTTGAACCGGCCCATCCCACAACCCACGACCACCCGTCGGTCGGTCAGGAACGGCGCGGTCTGGGCCGCGTCGACCAGCTCGCGCATCTCGTAGTCGTCGCCGGCGAGTTCGGCGACCATCAGTGAGGCATCCCCGTCGCCGACCAGTTGGGCCACGAGCTCGGTGCGTGCGTTCGACAGCAGGATCGGGTCGCCGCCCGTCAACATGATGCAAGCGGTCACGACATCGACCTCGCTTCCAGGATCCGCGCCACGACCTCGGCGACACGACGATCGCTCGAGACGTCGTTCGAGACGATCACCCGCTCACCGCCGACGATGGCTCCCACCACCATGGCGATGCGGGACGGCGGGTCGACGTCGAACGGACCGACCGGTCGGACCGCGGCGCCGTCGGAGGTCAGGCGGGGCGATGGCCCGCCGGCGTCGACGACCACCGCTCGGTGGGTCACGTCGATTTCTCGGTCGTCGAGCACCAGGAGCACCCGGCGAACCTACCGCCGCCGTCGGTGCCGCGACCTCCCCCGATGCTCGCCATCCGACGCGGACACGCATCGGGGGCCCGGGCCGGTCGACAACGATCGCGAAGCGACCGACCCGGACCCGGAACCCGGCGGGCGCCACCACCGCGTCCGGGTGGTCGAGGCCTGGTGGACCGACGACGGCACCGACGGGAAAGCGCGAGTCGATCGCATCCACGACCGACGACATCGTCGCCTTCGACGACCGGACGACGACCAAGCCGACGGCGCGGACTCGAGCTTGGCGCAGCGTCTCGACGACAGCCACCGGATCCGCACCCGCCGACAGGTCGACCACCGCGACCGGCCCGTCGACCCAGATGGTTGCGGCCCAACCCGCCGGGACCGACCCGCGTGGCGGCGCAACGAGGATCGGAGCCACCAACGCCACGGCGGCCAAGGCGGACCCGAGGACACGAATCGCTCGGGGACGGCAGACGGCCATCCCGACCCCGAGGAGCGCCACACCCACGTGCCGGAGATCGACCGTGCCCATGGGGAGCGACGCGCCGAGTCCCGACACCTGATCGAGTGCACCGAGGCCGAGCACGCTCGGACGGTGGAGGAGCCACGCCGCGCGGCCGCCGACGACCCCGGCGACGGTCCCGGCGGTGAGGCCCCAGACCATCAGCAACCCGGCGATCGGACCGGCCACCAGGTTCGCCGGGATCGCTGCCAGCGGCATCGGACCGAGCGTCGGGATCAGCACGGGAGCGACGGCGCACTGTGCACCGATGGTCACGGCCAGCCCGTCACGGAACCAGTTCGGACCACGGACCCCGGCCGCGATTCGTGGAGCGAGCACCAACACCCCACAGGACGCTGCGACCGACAGCCGGAATCCGAGCGAGTGGACGAGGAGGGGGTCGACCACCAGGAGAATGCAGATCGCGATCGACAGATGGCGGACGCCGCCACTCGGCCGACCCGTCGTGTGCGCGTAGACCGCGACCACGGCCACGAACGATGCCCGGAGCACCGACGGCTCGAAGCGGGTGACCAGCGCGAAGGCGGCGATGACCGCGACGGTGACCAGGAACCGCGGCCAGAGCCTCAGCATCCGGAGGAAGGGACCGACGACGACCAGGACGAAGACCACGTTCTGTCCGGAAACGGCCAGCAGGTGGGTCAGACCTGCGGCACGGAAGTCGGCGGTGAGCTGCGGCGGTTGCGCCCGGTCGTCACCCAGGACCAACCCGGCGAGCAGCGACCGTTGGGTCGGCGAGAGGCTGCCGGCACCCCGCTCGAGCGTGCGTCGGAACGCGTTGGCCGCCGCGTGGTGACCGCCACCCTGAGTCACCGTTGCCACCGATTCGACCCGGAGGGTGCCGGCCAGGTGCCGCGACCGCGTCCACTCGGTGCTCCGACGCAGCGGACCGGTGACGCCGGAGACACTCACGCGATCGCCCGCCAGCGTCGTGGACAGGGCGGCGATCGCATGCGGCGACCGGACCTCAGCCAGCAGATGACCGTGGAGCGAGTCGACCTCGAGACGGAGCCGCCCCCCGGTGATCGGCTCGGGATCGGTGACCGCCGTGACGACGCCGACGAAGGGCGCGTCCGGCGGCGGGTCGAGCCCTGCGAGCGACCGCACCGCCAACACGTCGGTGGCGACGAACAACAACAGACACCAGGTCCACGGCTTCCGGACGACGCCCACTGCGACCGCGACGGCGATCAGCAGCGGCACCGGTACCGGCGTCGCTGCCGCCGCTCCGAGCGCCGAGGCGACGGCCGCCACGAGTGGCCAGGGTGTGCTTTCCCGCCAGTCCCCCATCACACGCGCACGAGGTCGCGGAGTTGGGCGAGCTTCGCCTCCCCGATGCCACGCACCTCCAACAGCCCGTCGACCGACACGAACGGACCGTTGCGCTCACGATGATCGAGGATCGCGGCCGCCGTTGCCGGCCCCACGCCGGGCAGGGTCTCCAGTGCGGTGGCGTCGGCGATGTTCAGATCGATCGGACCGCTCGAGTCGGTTCCGCCCGCACCGATCGGCGGTGCCGCCTCCCCGACCGCCGGCACGTACACCTGGGTCCCGTCCGCGAGCTCAGCCGCGAGATTCACCCGACCGGCGTCGGCATCGGGCAGGAGTCCCCCGGCGGCGTCGACCGCATCGATGACCCGTGACCCGGCCGGGAGGCGTTGCACCCCCGGCGCCACGACGGCCCCGGCGACATGCACCACCACCGGGCCGGGCGGAACGGTGGTCGTCGTCACCGACGCCGGCTCGACCAGCGGCAGCGTGGAGTCGATCGGCTCCGGGGACTGCCGCGTCAACCACACCATTGCTCCGACGGCCAGCCCGACCAGGAGACAACCGCCGAGGACGGCACGCCAACCCGAACCGGTCGCGTCCAGCACCTCGTCGACCGCGATGCGGATCCGTTGCGACACTGGACCGCTCGACGGTGGATCGGACGCGTCGGACGAGTCGGTTGATGACACGTGGTCGAACACGTGACTCCCTCCCGGGCAGCTGAAGAGCACGACGGGGGAAGTCGACGTCGATCGTACCGCCCCGACGGCATGGCGAGCACGGGCTCGCCGACCTGCGAACATCGCGTCGTGGCCCGCGACCAGCAGCGTTCCCCGGCTGCGGTGTACGAGGATCTCGCGCCCGCGGTACTCGGCTATTTCCGGGCCCAACGCATGCGTGACCCCGAGGGACTGACGGGCGACGTGTTCGTCGCGGTCACGGAGAAGCTCGCCGGATTCCGGGGTGACGACCACGCGTTGCGACGCTGGGTCTTCACCATCGCCCACCACCGACGCGTCGACGAGATCCGACGGGTCGCGAGACGTCCCGAGACCGTCGTCGAGCACCCGACCGTGCCCCCGACGATGGACCCGACCCCCGTCGACCCTGCGCTCGTCCGTGCCCTCGATCGCCTCACCCCGGACCAACGCGACGTCGTCGTGCTGCGCTACGTCGTGGACCTCGCCGTTGCCGATGTCGCCAAGGTCCTCGGCAAGCGCGCCGGCGCCGTGAAGATGCTCCAAGCGCGTGCGCTGACGGCGCTGGCCGACGACCTCGGAGGAACTTCTCCCGAATCCGCGTGACTTTTCCGGCGCTGCCGTCGATCACCCACCCGATGGACGAGAACGACGTGACCACCCGACTGCGAGCGCTCGGCGACGAAGCCGTGCCGGATGCGGTCCGGAACCAACACCTGCACCGCATGGCCGCCGTACCGACCAACCAGCGGCGCAGCTTCGGCCGCGCCTGGGTCGCAGCCGCTGCGATCGTCGGCTTCCTGGCCGGCTCGACCGGCCTGGCAGCGGCGGGCGCACTCCCCGACTCGGCGCAGGACGTCGCGCACGACGTCCTGGCCGTCGTGCAGGTGAACGTCCCCGAAGGCAACCGAGGCGCGTGCGTCAGCGCGATCGCCAAGAGCAGTCTCCCGAAGGACGAGAAGAAGGCGGCCAAGGACGCATGCCCCAAGGGCGGCAAGGGCGCTGCCGACGGAGCGGAGACACCGGGTGGATCGGCCACGACCCCGCACGCCGACGACCCGTGCCGCGGGAAGCCGCCGTGGGCCGGCCGCAAGGACCTGACGTCCGAGCAGAAGGACGCCCTCAAGTCCGAGCGCAGGGCGACGTGCGGCACCGACGACGACCTGCTCGACGACCAGGACGATGACGATCAGGACGAGGACGACCAGGACCTCGACGACGCAGACGGCGACGCCACGACCGGATCGAGCCTGCCCGGCGAGTAGCCCAGGTCAGCTGCGGCGGGCGTCGACGGCGCTCCCGCCGATGCCCAACTCGCGTCGCGGACGCCACTCGGCCTCGATCTCGAAGGGGAGGCGGCGATAGGCACCCCAGTGTCCGTAGCCGCGGAGCCGCCAACGCAGGTACGCCCAGAGGTATCGGCGGAAGAACCCCGTCCACCCGAACCGGTGGAACTGGAGGATGTGCTCGTACTCGTGGCGCCGCAACCGGGCACTCATCGTCACGCCACGTCGGACGAAGACGGTCGAGCCCAGTGTGGTGGCCGACGCGCCTGGCGCCGCGATGCCGGACACGACCCGGATCTCGTCGATCTGCGGCGGGGGGCGGCGACGCCTGGCCATGAGTCGGCTCGCCACGCCCTCGCTAGAACAGTTGCGCCGTGAGCCGCTTGCGGTAGTCGGCCGTGCGGGGGTCGGTCGGACCCATCAGTTCGAGCAGGTCGAGGAACTCCTGACGTGCGTCCTCGTCGGCCTTGACCCGCTGGAGCAGGTCTTCGAGCTTGGCGTCGACGTCGGCGGGGACGTCGGGATTCGCCGCACGCGCCTGGGCGGCGATGAGCCGGGTCTCGTCGGTCTCGGGGATCTTGGCGAGCAGCGCCAGCGCCTCGAGGCGGGCCTGTCCGTCCTCGGAGGTCGCGAGCAGTGCGGCGAGCGCAGTGATGGCGGCAGCGTTGTCGGGCTCGAGTTCGAGGGCCTTGCGCAGCGAAGCATCGTCGCCGGCAGCGATGAGCTGCTGGACCTCGGACTCCTCCTCGGTCGGCTGGAGTGCGTCGACCCAGGCCTTCACCGTCGCTTCTGGCTGGGCACCGACGAAGCCCTCGACGACCTTGCCGTCCTTCAGTGCGTAGACGGCGGGGATCGACTGCACCTGGAACGCCTGGGAGATCTGGGGGTTCGCGTCGACGTCGACCTTGGCCAACACGACCTTGCCCTGCGTGTCGTCGATCACCTTCTCGATGATCGGACCCAGGGTCTTGCACGGTCCGCACCATTCGGCCCAGAGGTCCACGACCACGGTCACCTGGGCGCTTCGGTCGATGACATCGGTCTGGAACGTCGCGTCGGTCACGTCGATGTAGGCCATGTCGAATGACGCTATCGGCGTACTGGCGATCACGGCCACGACGACCGGTAGGTTGGCCCGCTCAGAGGACAGCGAACCAGGAGATGTGGGGCAACGTGGGTGACGTTCAGGGAATCGACCAGGACGCAGTGGAGGCGTGGTACCTCGCCAATGTCGAGGGCACCGAGACACCGCTGTCGTTCGACCTGATCGCCGGAGGGCACTCGAACCTGACGTTCGCCGTCACCGACGCCAGCGGCCGCAAGACCGTCCTCCGCCGCCCACCACTCGGCCAGGTCCTGGCCAGCGCCCACGACATGGGTCGCGAGCACAAGATCATCGCCGCCCTGGCCGACACCCAGATCCCGGTCGCCGCGACCTTCGGCTACGAGCCCGACGACGCCGTGAACGGCGCGCCCTTCTACGTCATGGACCACGTCGACGGTCACGTCCTCCGCGACCGAGCCGCCGCCGAGAAGCTGTCCGTGGAGGCGCGAACCCACGCCGGCCACTCGTTGGTCGACGTGATGGCGGCGATCCACTCCGTCGATCCCGACGCCGTCGGCCTCGGCGACCTCGGCCGCAAGGAGGGCTACATCGAGCGTCAGCTCAAGCGCTGGTACGGGCAGTGGAACAAGTCCAAGACCCGCGAGTTGCCCGAGGTCGACGCCGTGCACGACGCCCTCCTCGCCAACATCCCCGAGCAGGGTCCCGCCGCCATCGTCCACGGCGACTACCGCCTCGACAACTGCATGGTCGACGACAACGGCGACGTCATCGCCGTCCTCGACTGGGAGCTGTGCACCCTCGGCGACCCGATGGCCGACCTCGGCCTGTTGATGGTCTATTGGAGCGAGCCCGGCGACGTGACGCCCACGCTCGGCGCACCCACCCTCTCGGAGGGCATGATCAGCCGCGCCGAGGCCGTGGAGCGGTACGCCGCGTCGTCCGGCCGCGACGTGAGCAACATCGACTTCTACACCGCGTTCGGCTACTGGAAGCTCGCCTGCATCGTCGAGGGCGTCTACGCCCGGTACGTCGGCGGCTCGATGGGCGCCCGCGAGGGCAACGACTTCGACCACTTCGCCCGCCAGGTCGAGGCCATGGCCGCGCAGGCGACGGCCGCGCTCGGCAGGATGGACTGAATGCCGGACCTGTACGAGCTGCACAACCGACCCGAACTCGACGAGCCCGTCCTCGTCGTCGCGCTCGAGGGCTGGATCGACGCGGGCTTCGGGGCCGGTCGAGCCGTCGAGACCCTCATGGAGCAGACCGACAGCGTCCACGTTGCGACGTTCGACGCCGACTCGCTGCTCGACTTCCGGGCACGCCGGCCGATCATGCACCTCGTCGACGGCGTCAACACCGGGCTGACGTGGTCGACCACCGAGCTCCACGCCCTGCAGTCCGACAACGGCGCCGACATCCTGCTGCTCACGGGTGTCGAGCCGGACCATGCCTGGCATGCGTTCGCCGATGCCGTGCGCGACCTCGCCGTCGACCTCGGCGCTCGGATGCAGATCGGGTTCGGAGCGTTCCCTTCGGGAGTCCCCCACACCCGGCCCGTCGCCATCTCGGCCACGGCGTCGTCCGACGACCTCGCATCGTCACTCGGCTTCGTGCGCGGCACCATCGACGTGCCCGCCGGTGTCGAGGCCGTCATCGAACAGCGCTTCACCGAAGCCGGACTCCCGGCGGTCGGCGTGTGGGCGCAGGTGCCGCACTACGCCGCCACCATGCGCTATCCGGCGGCATCCGCCCGGCTGATCGAGACGCTCAACCAACTCGCCGCCACCGACTTCGGCATCGGTGACCTCCCGGACGAGATCGTGGAGATCCGTACGAGGATCGACACCTTGATCGCCGACAATCCCGAGCACGTCGCGATGCTGCGTCAGCTCGAGGAACAAGCAGACGAGACGACCCAGGCCCAGATCACCGACCTCCCGTCGGGTGACGACCTCGCCGAGGAGCTCCAGCAGTTCCTGCGCGAACAAGGAGACTAGGAACACCGTGAAGATCGACGGAGGCATCGGCCTCGACCTCAACAAGACCGCAGCCGAGGCCAAGGAAGCCGAAGCCATGGGCTACGACGGTGTCTGGGTCCCCGAGACCTCCCGCGACCCGTTCCTCCCGATGGCGCTCGCCGCCGAGCACACCGAGACCCTCGAGATCGGCACCTCGATCGCCGTGGCGTTCGCTCGCTCCCCCATGACGCTGGCGAACACGGCGTACGACCTCAACCAGTACTCCAAGGGCCGCTTCATCCTCGGCCTCGGCAGCCAGATCAAGCCGCACATCACCAAGCGCTTCTCGATGGAGTGGTCGAAGCCCGCCGCGCGCATGCGCGAGATGGTCCAGGCCATGCACGCCATCTGGGACTGCTGGATGAACGGCACCAAGCTCGACTTCCGCGGCGACTTCTACACCCACACCCTGATGACCCCGTTCTTCGACCCCGGGCCTCACGACTTCGGGGTCCCTCGGGTGTTCGTCGCCGGCGTCGGCCCGCTCATGACCGAGGTCGCGGGCGAGGTGTGCGACGGGTTCTTCTGCCACGGCTTCACCACCGAGAAGTACCTGCGTGAGGTCACCATCCCTGCGCTCGAGGCGGGACGGAAGAAGTCGGGCAAGACGATGGAGGGGTTCGAGATCTGCGGCCCGAGCTTCGTCGTCACCGGCAACAACGAGGAGGAGCTCGAGAAGGCGAAGGCCGGCACGCGGCAGCAGATCGCCTTCTACGGCTCGACGCCCGCGTACAAGTCGGTGCTCGATCTGCACGGATGGGGCGAGCTCCAGACCGATCTCAACCGGCTCTCCAAGGAGGGCAAGTGGGCGGAGATGGGCACGCTCATCGACGACGAGGTGCTCAACACCTTCGCCGTGGTCGGCGAGCCCGAGGCCATCGGCCCCGAGCTCCGGCGGCGATACGGCGACGTCATCTCGCGCATCAGCTTCTATGCGCCTTACGCCGGCGACCGTGATCGGTGGCAGAAGATCTTCGCCGACCTCAAGTCATAGAAAATTTCGTCAGTTGCTCAGGAGCGTCCTGAGCAACTGACGACGAATCCGGTCTGTGGGGCGGGTCAGGCGTTGAGGAGGAGAAGCAACCCGCCCACGGTGTAGGCGACCATCACGCCCAGCATCGGGTACTGACTCCGAACCGCCACCTTCTCGGGGTACAACTCAACGGATCGATCGTGCGCGGCGATCACACCACACACATGGCCGACGACGATCGCTGCGACCTGCACGTAGGCGATCGTGTTCGGTGACACCACGGTGAAGTCGATGAGGTCGTCGGCGGTGCCGAAGAGGTCCCACCCCTCGCCGAGCGGGTCAGACAGGAGCGCGACGAACGCCTGCCCCTCGAAGACCAGCAACGAGAAGTAGTGGGCGATCGAGTACGCCAGCACGATGGGGACCAGCGAGGGCACCCACCGCCACGCTTGTTCGATCGAACCATCGCCGTCGCCCGCAAGGATCCCGACCAGTCGGGTCGCGCCGATGAAGAGGACGGCGACGGTGCCGATGACGAGCAGGAGGCCGACGGTGTTGACCATCGTCAGGTCCCAATCGCGCCGGGTTCCGACGATGTCGCCCCACAGCTGCGTGCGGGAGAACCCGTCGAACGTGGTCCCGCCGAGCAACACCAGGATCACGGCGAGCGTGCCGGGCATGGGCGCGACCTGCGAGAGACCCGATCCTGGCCACCGCAGGCGGAGACGTCCCGCGGCATCGCGGTGGAACGGTGCCAGCGCGGCGAGGAGCGTGAACAACACCGCGAAGCCGTCGGCCGTGCGGATCCACCCTGCACCGAAGCGGGTGGCCCCACCCACCATGGCGAGCGTGTACACGCCCAGGAACAGCCCCACGGCCGCAGTCGATCCCGGCTCGTGGTAGGCGAGCTCGAGCCACAGGAACACGCCCACACCGGCCGCAGCGGGCCAGTGCGTCGCCCACAGCCCGGTGGCCGTCGACTTCTCGGGGTCGCGTCCGGCCACACGGTCGAGCAGCGCAGCGATGGTCCACAGCGGGTTGATCCGCCGCCAGACATCGCCGAAGACGGCGCTGACGATCTGCATGCCGACCCAGAAGACGACGTAGAACGCCGTCGGTGCGAGGTTGGCCGCGACCGAGTCGACACCGAACCAGGCGGCGACGAGCGTCGTCACGAACAACGCGAGCATCAACACCTGGGCCACCAGCACCAGTCCGCGGCCGACCCCGTCGAACCACGAGGGAACTTCTCGTCCCGATGCTGCGGCGGCCAGACGCGGCCGTGGCCACAGGATCCGGAGTGCGACGAACGAGATGAGCAGGGCGAACGCCGCGGAATAGGCGAAGAGCCACACCGGCAACGGGAGATCTGCGCGGCTGCCGACGCCGTGGGCGCCTGCCGGAGCCGCGCCGGCGATGACGGTCGACGCGACGAGCGCACCGACCGTCATCGCACGGCGGAGGGGCTTCACGAGATCTCCAACTCCAGGAGCTGCAGACCCGATTCCTCGAGTTCGACCTCGAAGACGCCGGGGATGGTGGCGTCGAACGTCAGGTCGACCGTCTCGCCAGCCGCGACGTCGACCATGACGTCGTACCCATGGAGGTGGATGTGGTCGGCCACGTCGCTGGTCACGCGGATCGTGACCGGGTCCCCGAGCGCGACCTTGGTGCGACCGCCGCCGGCGACCTCTCCGCCGTCGACCGTCACCTCGATCACCGATGCGTCGTCGGGCACGACCTCGTCACCTTCGATGGTGATGGTGGTGCTGGCCTCGATCGTGTCGCCTCCGGAGACGTAGTCCCGGTGGTCGTTGGCGCTGAGGACCACGCGGACCTCGTGCTCACCCGGGTCGAGCTCCTGGGCCAGGTGGAACCACTCGCCGTACAGACGAGTGACCTTCTGGCCGTCGACGTAGAGGTGGGCGTGGCCCTGACCCGACTCGGTCTCCATCTGACCGATCAGCTCGGGGGTGAAGGTGAAGTCGGTGGTCACGACGTGGATGTTCTGGCCCGCCATCGGATCCGCGGTGGCCTCGATCATGACGGTGGGGACCGGATCGGCTGCCTCGAAGCCGTCGTCGCCGTGCGAGTGGCCTTCGGCCGGTTCGGGGACGTCGACGGTCACCGTCTGTGCGATCTTCTCGCCGTCCACGAGCAGGGGCGAGTGCGAGTTGGCGTTCAGTTCGACCGTGATCTCGTGCTCGCCGGCTTCGACGTCGCCGAGGTAGTACGCGTGCTCGTAGACCCGCCCGACCTTCTCGCCATCGACGTAGATGTGGGCGTGACCCTCACCGTCGACGTGTTCGGTCGATGCGTGCTCGGGAGCGAACGTGAATCCACTCGTCTCGAGCTGGACGTTGACGCCCTTGATCGAGTCGGGCTCGGCGGTGATCGCCAGCGTGGGGACGTCATCGAGGTCGCCGACCTCGACGCCTTCGTCGTGCGAGTGATCGCTGTCGTGGTCCATCGCCATCGTGGTCTCGCTGGTGGCATCGGTGGTGGTGTCATCGTCACCGCATGCGGCGAAGAGCACCGCGGCAGCGAACAGGGTGGCGCTCGCGCGCCGGAACGTGGATCGTTCCATGGTTCGTTCTCCTTGTCGTTCGTGACGTCGACCCGGACGGGCCGACGGGTTCAGCGGGCTGAACCGAACGATGGAGGGGCACGCAGTCCGACCGCGACCGTCGCCGTGACCGGGCGCGGCGCGATGACCGGGTGCACGACCGATGCGAGCCGCGGCAACTGGGTCGTGACCGGACGCCCGGCGATGACGAGACGGACGGCCCGCCGGACGAGGTCGATCCCGCGGATGGTCAGGAAGGCGACAGCGACTTGCGCGACGAGACCGAGCCACACGCCGGGTTCGTCGAGGACCGCGCTCAGTCCCTCGCCGCCGACCAATCGCTCGCCGACCTCCTGGACAGCGAACACTGCGACCTGAGCCGCAGCGAGGCGGCGCCAGTCGAGGCTGCCGGCGAGGCCGAGCGTGCGAGCCGTGCGCACGGCCCACCAGAGCGCCGCCAGGACCCCGACAGGGATCGCGGTGGCCGCTGCGGCGGGCAGATAGGCGTGCCCCCCGAGCGCGGCCTCTCGGGCGGCGACGTCGGGATGTGCCAGGGCATAGCCCGCGATGTGACCCACCGCGACGCCGGCGGTGGCCAGCATCCAGAAGGCGACACGACGCGGGCTCATCACCCTCAGGCTAGAGCCGGACGGGTCGACCGGCGCAGCCGCTACACGAACTGCAGTGCCCGCCCGAGGTACTGATCTCGACAGAGCGTGCGCTGAAGCTTGCCGCTGCTCGTCTTGGGGAGCGTGCCGGGCGCCACGAGGACGACGTCCTTTGCGGGCACGCCCACGGTCTCTCGGACCCGTTCGGTCACCGAACGACGCACCGGCTCGAGATCTGCGGCCTTCGACTCGGCGACGACGACGAGGCCCTCCTTGCCCTTGGTGGTCTCGATGCCGAAGGCGATCACGTTGCCGGCACGGACGCCCTCGACGAGGTTGCAGGCCCGCTCGATGTCCTCGGGGAAGACGTTGCGTCCGCCCACGATGATCACGTCCTTGATGCGGCCGCACAGCACCAGTTCCTCGTCCACCAGGTAGCCGAGGTCGCCGGTCCGGAGCCAGCCGTCGTGGAACAGGTCGGCGTTGAGTTCGTCACGGCCGTAGTAGCCGGAGCAGACCGAGGTCCCACGGATCTCGACCTCGCCGACCTCCCGCTCGAGACGCGGACGCCCCGTGGCGGGGTCGACGATGCGGATCTCCAGACCCGGGACCGCTCGGCCGAGGCGGGCGAACCCACGCGAGCCGTCGGTGCCGGTCTCGACCGGAGCGGCGTAGCGCTCGGTCTCCAGCACCCGCCGGTCGACGGTGTCGACGACGATCCCTCGTCCCGGCGGGGGGAACGTCCCGGCGATCGCCACCTCGGCCATGCCGAAGGCCGGGAACACCGCGCCAGGCTCCATGCCGAAGCGGCCAGCGGCATCGACGAAGTCGGCGACGGTGGCGGGATCGATGGGCTCGGCGCCGTTGAGCACGACGCGCAGGCTCGAGAGGTCGAGGTCCTCGCCCTCCTTCGCTGCCCGACGGAGCGCGCGGGACGCGAGGACGTACGAGAAGTTGGGGCCGGCCGTGGCGGTGCCGCCGTAGCGCGACATCCACTGCATCCAGCGGGCGGGCGAGGCGAGGAAGTCCTGCGGCGCTCCGAGCACGAAACGGCTCCCCGTCGTCATCGCGAGGGTGAGGAGCCCGACCAGACCCATGTCGTGATAGAGCGGCAGCCACGACACCAACACGTCGCGCTCGACGTCCAACTCGGCCGCCGTCGCGATGGCGTCGAGGTTGGCGCACACCGCCCGGTGCGGCAGGACGACGCCCTTCGGGTCCGACGTCGATCCGCTGGTGAACTGCAGGATGGCCGACGTCTGCGGGTCGGCAGCGGGCTCGACGAAGACCGACCCCGAGGGGACATCGTCGAACACCACCAGCTCGGGGTCACCGGGCTCCGGCGTGATGAACGCTGCGAGCTCTGCGTCGGCGAGCACCAGGTCGATGTCGCCGTGATGGATGCGCTGGCGGGTCTGGGCGACGAACTCGTCCAGCGAGCCCATGCGCATCGGCAACGGGAGGACGACGACCGTCGCTCCTGCCAACCACACGGACTGGATCGCGGTGACCAGGGCACGCGACGTCGGTCCGAGGATCGCGACGTGCGCGCCCGGCACGATGCCGAGCTCCTGGAGTCCGGCGGCCATCGTCCTGGCGTCGTCGTGGACCTCCTGCCAGGGGACGGTCACATGGACGTCACCGGACACGAAGGTGACCTCGTGGCCGAGGGCGGCACCGGCGGCGATGCGTTCTTGGAGCGTCTGCACGGTGATGTGACCCGGCATGTGTCGAACGCGTTACGCACGTGTCGCAATTCCTCCGGACGACGTGGGAGGCTGCGCGCATGAAGCCGATCACGCCCCGAACGCTCGACTGGATCGACCAGGCACCGGTGAACGTCACCAGGAGTCGCCGGATCGAGGCGCCGCAGGACGTGGTCTGGGCCGCGATCGCGGACCATGCCGGATGGGCGGAGTGGTTCGGTCCGATCACGAAGGTCGAGCCGCTCGAGCCGCCGACGGGTGTCGGCGGACACCGGCGGGTGCACATCCAGGCGATGAAGATCGAGGAGGAGTTCCTCGCCTGGGACGAGGGCAGTCGCTTCGCCTTCTGTGTGACGCACATGTCCGTTCGTGCCATCCGCTCGCTGGTCGAGGACGTACGCCTGAGCCCCGACGGCGACGCCACCACGGTGAGCTACACACAGGCATTCGATCCCAAGGCATCCAGGCTCGTCGCCCCGCTCCTGCGCCGCGGCGCGGCCAAGCAGATCGACGCCGGCCTCGAGGGCCTCGCGAATCACGTCGAGCGCTGACCCGACCGCCTGCCACCATCGTGTGATGCGTGCGAGTGGAGGCACGAGGATCGAGTGGGACGAGATCCCGTCCGACGTCCGCGCAGCCATCGGCGGGCTGAGCGGCAGCCGGATCGAGACGGCGGACAACCAGGCGGGCGGGTTCTCCCCCGGCCTGGCCGCCCGTTGCCGGCTCGCCGACGGTCGACGGGTCTTCGTCAAGGCGGTGTCGCCCGACCAGAACCCGCAGGCGTGCCGCATCCACCGACGTGAGGCCGAGATCGCGATGGTCCTGCCGCCGTCGGTCCCCGCGCCCCGCCTGATCGGCGTCCACGACGACGGCCGCTGGGTCGCGCTCGTGTTCGACGACGTCGACGGCCGCCAACCATCGGAACCCTGGACCGCCGACGATCTCGATCTCGTGATCCCGGCCCTGCAGGAGTTCTCGGCCTCGGTGACACCGAGTCCCGTGGCGACGCTCCAGAGCGTCGGCGACCGACACCGCCCGGTGTTCTCGGGTTGGCGTCGCCTCGCGGGTGGCGACGGAGACCCCGGCGAACTGCCTTCGTGGGCTCGAACGCACGTCGACCACCTCGCCGAACTGGAGTCGGGCTGGGAGGACGCGGCCGCCGGGTCGACGTTGCTCCATGCCGATCTCCGAGCCGACAACCTGCTCCTCGCCGACGGGCGGGTATGGATCGTCGACTGGCCATGGGCCTGTCAGGGCGCGGCGTTCGTCGACCTGGTGTTCCTGCTGCCGTCGATCGGTCTGGGCGGCGGGCCCGACCCGGCAACGGTGACCGCCCAGCACCACCTGTTCTCCGACGTCGAACCCGACGCGCTCGCCGCCGTCGTCGCGGCCCTGTCGGGGTTCTTCCTCCGATCGTCGATGGATCCGCCTCCGCCCGGGCTCCCCACCCTGCGGGCGTTCCAACGAGCGCAGGGCGATGTGGCCCTCCGCTGGGCCGAGACGCTCGCCCCCGGTATCTGACGCTTCGACGGCACGCCACTCCTCCGCACCGGCAAGACTGCCGCCATGAAGTTCAACCGCAATGCTCGCCTCGATTCCTCCGAGGTCCGCACCAAGGGACGCGGCGGGGCTGCGGTCGGCGGCGGCGTCGGGATCATCGGTGTCGTCGTGATCCTGGCCATGCAGTTCCTCGGCGGCGGTGGCGGGGACCTGACCGAGGTGTTGAGCGGTCTCGACGGCCAGCAGGCCGGCGGTGGACCGACGGCCGAGATCGAGGGCTGCGAGACCGGTGCCGACGCCGCCGAGCGGCAGGACTGCCGGATCGTGGCGTTCGTGAACAGCATCCAGGACCACTGGACGACGAGGCTCGAGGGCTACCAGCCCGCCGTCACCAACTTCTTCTCCGGTTCCGTGACCACCGGCGGCTGCGGCAGCGCGAGCTCGGCCGTCGGGCCCTTCTACTGCCCCGCCGACAGCCAGGTGTACATCGACCTCGGGTTCTTCGAGACCCTCGAGACCCGGTTCGGCGCCTCCGGTGGCGACTTCGCCGAGGCCTACGTACTGGCCCACGAGTACGGGCACCACGTCCAGAACCTGCTGGGGATCCGCGGTGACCGCGACGAGGGCGCCGACAGCGACGCCGTCCGCCAGGAACTCCAGGCCGACTGCTTCGCCGGGACGTGGGCCAATTCGGCGACGACCACGCCCGACCCCACCACCGGCGAGATCCTGATCCTCGAACTCACGCGGGCCGACATCGACGAGGCGCTCTCCGCGGCGGCCGCCGTCGGCGACGACCGGATCCAGGAGTCGGCCACCGGCCAGGTCGATCCGGAGTCCTGGACCCACGGCTCGGCTGAACAACGTCAGCGCTGGTTCCTCACCGGCTACGAGTCCGGCGACCCCAACGACTGCGACACCTTCGCCGCCACAACCCTCTGACCACCTCGAACTCGACGTTCTCACCGTCGGGGGCCGACGCTGATGACGTCGAGTTCAGGTCAGGGGACGATGTTGACGAGGTTCGGCGGTCGGGAGATGACCTTCCGGGGTTCGCCGTCGAGGTGCGCCTGGACCTTCTCGCTCGCCAATGCCAAGGCCGCAGCCTCGTCCTCGGAGATGTCGGGTGACACGTCGATGCGGTCACGCACCTTGCCCTTGACCTGGACGACCATGGTGACCGAGTCGACCGTGAGCATCGCAGGGTCGTGTTCGGGCCAGGGCTCCTCGTGGACATGCGTTCCGTGGCGGAGTTCCCACAGCTCGGCGGTCACGTGGGGGGCCATCGGCGCCAGCAGCTTCAGGAGCGCGTCGATCGCGAAGTCGGTCTTGCCCGCCTTGTACAGCAGGTTCGTGAACTCCATGAACGCCGCGACCGAGGTGTTGTAGCTCCACCGCTCCATCTCGTCGGTCACCCGGGCGATGAGGCGATGCGCGGCCTTGTCGACCTCGACCGCGTCGTCGCCGGTGGCGTCGGGGACCACGTCGGAGCCCGGGTACGCGAGGCGCCACAGACGCCCGATGAACCGGTAGGTCCCCTCGATGCCGACGCCCTCCCAGTCGACGTCGTCCGCCGGCGGGCCCACGAACAACTGACCGAGGCGCAGTGCGTCGGCACCCTCGCGGTCGAGGATGGCCTCGGGTGCGACCAGGTTGCCCTTCGACTTCGACATCTTGGCGCCGTCGAGGCGGATCATGCCCTGGGTGAAGAGCCGCTGGAACGGCTCACGCAGTGTCGACGGCGCGACCTCGAGGTCGGACAGTGCCTTCGTGAAGAACCGGGCATACATCAGGTGGAGGATGGCGTGCTCCACGCCACCGATGTACTGGTCGACCGGCAGCCAGTGCTCGACCGCGGCCTTGTCGAAGGGCAGGTCCTCGTTCGTCGGGTCGGCGAAGCGCAGGAAGTACCACGACGAGTCGACGAAGGTGTCCATGGTGTCGGTCTCGCGGACCGCCGGACCGCCACACTTCGGGCACGTGGTGTTCAGGAAGCCCTCGTGGTGCTTCAACGGCGACTCGCCGGTGGGCAGGAACTCGACGTCGTCTGGAGCGAGGACCGGCAGGTCCTCGGCGGGTACCGGGACGGTGCCGTCGTCGGGGCAGTACACCACGGGGATCGGGCAACCCCAGAAGCGCTGGCGCGACAACAACCAGTCGCGCAGACGGAAGTTGACCTTGGCCTCGCCCAGACCCCACGTCTCGAGCCACTCGATGGCCCGGGCCTTGGCCTCGTCGACCGCCATGCCGTCGAGATCCAGCGACTCGCCGGAGCTGTTGATGGCCGGTCCGTCGCCCGTGTACGCCTCACCGTCGAAGTCGGCGGGCGGCTGCACGGTGCGCACGATCGGGAGGTCGTAGGCCTTGGCGAAGTCCCAGTCGCGCTGGTCCTGGCCGGGCACGGCCATGATCGCCCCGGTGCCGTAGGTGACCAGCACGTAGTCGGCGAGGTAGAGCGGCACCGGCCGCTGCGTGAACGGGTTCAGCAGGTACGAGCCCGTGAAGACGCCACGCTTGTCGAGCGCACCCTCCGAGCTCAGACGATCCATCTCCGACGTGTTGCGGGCCTTGGCGATGAAGTCCTCGACCTCGGCTCGCTGATCGCCGGTCGTCACCGACAGCGCCAGCGGGTGCTCGGGAGCGAGCACCGCGTAGGTCATGCCGAAGGCCGTGTCCGGCCGGGTCGTGTAGACCGCGATCTCGGCGCCGGTCTCGTGCGCGTTCCCGTCAGCGTCGACCACCGACATCGAGAACTCGGCGCCCTCGGATCGACCGATCCAGTTCTTCTGCATGGTGACGACCCGCTCGGGCCAGTCGACCAGGTCGAGGTCGTCGAGGAGCTGCTGCGCGTAGTCGGTGATCTTGAAGAACCACTGCTCCAGGTCCTTGGCCTCGACGAGGTCGCCGGAGCGCTCGCACGTGCCGTCGGCCAGGACCTGCTCGTTCGCCAGCACCGTCTGGCAGCCAGGGCACCAGTTCACCGCCGCCTTCTGCTTGTAGGCCAGGCCGTTCTCCAGGAACTTCAGGAAGATCCACTGGGTGAACTGGGTGTAGCTGGGCGAGTGGCTCGTGATCAGCCGACGCCAGTCGTAGCCCGCGCCGATGCGCTGGAGCGACGACCGCAGCTCGACCATCTTCTCCTCGGTGAACTCACGAGGATGCCGACCGGTCTGGATGGCGGCGTTCTCGGCGGGCAGACCGAAACTGTCGAACCCGATGGGCGACAGGACGCCGAACCCCTGCATCGTGCGGTAGCGGACGATCAGATCGCCGAACGTGTAGTTGCGCACGTGACCCATGTGCGCTGCGCCCGACGGGTACGGGTACATGCACAGCACGTAGTACGGCGGGCGCTCGTCGTCGTTGTCGACCTCGTAGGTGCCCTCGTCGAGCCACCGCTGCTGCCACTTGGCCTCGACCGCCTGCGGGTCGTACAGCGGCAGGCGCCCCTCCGACCCCTCGTCGGTCATCGATTCGTCAGCTGTGCTCCCGGGTTCCACGGCATCGAATCGTAGGTCGGCACCCGCCCCGGTTCCGATTGCGTGATCACGGGGCCCCGTGTTCTATCGTGGTCGACCGCACACCTCGTCAGACACGGGGCTATAGCTCAGTTGGTAGAGCGCTTCCATGGCATGGAAGAGGTCAGGGGTTCGATTCCCCTTAGCTCCACGCTTTCTCGCCCTTGCGGGCGAGAAAGACACGAATGCTTCGCATTCGTCGGCCACGTCGGCCTGCCGGATCCCTCGAACTTCGTCGGCCCCATGACCGAACCACCTCCTCCTGATCATCGCCTGACGCTGGCGGACGGGAGAGCACTCGGGTACGACGACCGGGGCGACCCCGACGGCGCCATCGTGCTGTTCTTCCACGGCACGCCGGACACCCGCCTCGCACGTCACCCCGACGATTCGATCGTCGCCGCCTCGGGGCTGCGACTGATCGCAGTCGACCGCCCTGGCCTGGGCGGAAGCGACATCGACCCCGTCGCGTCGCCGACCAGCGTTGCGGACGACCACCTGGCCGTCCTCGACCACCTCGGAGCGGAACGGGTCCACGTGGTCGCGTGGTCGGCAGGATCGATCCCCGCACTCGCATTGGCCGGACGCCACCCCGATCGCACGCAATCGCTGACGCTGGTCGCCCCGCTCATCCCCGCCGACGCCTACGGGAGCGCCGACGTGCTCGACGGAGCCGACGACAGTCGGCGACTGTTCGCCGACGTGCACGGCTCGATGACCCCGGACGAGGTCGGCCGAGAACTGGCGATGTGGCTGGTCCCCCCGGAGATCGACGGCGCGCTGGCCCGGGAGATCCTCGCCGACAGCATCGGCCGACTCGACGGGATCCCCGGAGCGGGCGACACGATGGTCGCTGCGCTGCGCGGGAGCGTCGCTGCCGGCATGACCGGCCTCGAGCGGGAGATCGCCGCCCAGGCAACACCCCTCGGCTCACTGCTCGACCAGATCAGCTCCCCTGTCACCGTGCACGGTGGGACGCACGACGTCGTGACACCGCCGGCGATGGCGGATTGGATCGCTCGACGCCTCGGCGCCGAACTCCGCCTCCACGACGACGGGCATCTGCTCGCCATCACCCGCTGGGCAGAGATCGTCAGCGGGCTCGGCCAGGCGTGATTCAGGCCCCGACGGGCGGACCGTCGGGATCGGGCCAGTCGATCGAGGCGACGTCGGACCAGAGCCGTTCGAGCTCGTAGTACTTGCGGATGTCGTCGTGGAACACGTGGACGACGAAGGTCCCGTAGTCCGACAGCACCCACTCGGCTTCGGCCGTGCCTTCGATGCGGATGGGACGAGGGCCGCCCGATGCTGCGACCACGTCCTCGACGTCCTGGACGATCGTCCGGACCAGACGTGGGTTCGAGGCCGACACGATGACGAAGTAGTCGGTGATGGCGAGGACGTCGCCGACCCGGAGCACCACGATGTCGGTGCCGCCCTTGGCGTGAGCCGCCCGCGCTGCGGTGATCGCATGGGTGGGGTCCATGTGGTCGACGTCGTCGGGGACTTCGGCGGGCGTGCTGGGGGTGATGGACGTGCGGGGATCAGACATGGTCGGCACCGAGCGTAACGGTGATGTCCACCGCGTCACTGGGTCGCGTGTCCTCGACGACCACACCCACGCCGAGGATCTCGGCCAACGCCTCGGCCTCGTCGCGGAATTCCTCGCCGGTGAACTCGATCGTCGTGACCGCGATGTCGAGCGTCGCAGCGTTCCCGATCGCCGTCACCTCGACACCAGCGGGCGGCAGCGAACCAGCGACCGCGGACGCTGCGGTGGTGTCCGTCGTGCCGTTGAGGACGCGCACCCGGGCTCGCAGCCCGGGCCCCGGAGACACGGGGAGCGGGATGAAGCGGTCGACCAACGCACGCAACTGGTCGAAACGGGGCACGAACGTCGGCAGGTCGTCCGGATCGTCATCAGGGTCGTCGCCCGACGACGGCTGCACCGGCAGGGTCTCGATCTCGTTCCCGTCGCGGGCGAGCGCTCGGACGAATCGGCCCACACCCGAGTCCAGCTCACCGGGCACTGCCGCGTCGGAACCGTCGTCGGCGACCGCGTCGAGCCATGCATCCCAGAACACCTGATGACGGAAGAGACGGGCCAGGTCCGACTCGCCCTCCACCGTCGCTCGCAGGTACGGCCCGACGTCGGCCGCACCGAGCTCGACGGATCCGGCAGGGAACTGCACCTCCCCGTCGACCAGCAGCTCGTTGGGGTTGTCGATCTCGATCGGGACGACCGGTGCCACCAGGTCTGCCCAACGGGCGTCGTCGACGATCGCGACCTCGCGCATGGCCGAGCCGAGGAGGATGCCGACGGCGTCCGCCTGGACGATGGGGACCTCGGGGTCGTACGCGGCTTCGACCGGGGCGTCGCCCACCAGCGGGAGCTCGGTGACCGTCCGCCGCGGCACCAACAGGACGCCGCCACCGCCACCGTCTGGCGTCGCCAACGACAACACGGTGATGGCGTCGAGCGTCCCGTCGACGTCGTGCAACAGCGCCAGCGTCGGTGACGGGTCGACCAGTGCCTCGAATCCCGGCTCAGCCGGATCGACGATCGGGGCGAGCACCTCGCCCTCGGTGCTCGAACGGATCAGGCGCGTGCCGCCGTAGACCAGGCCGGAACCGGCGAGCAGGAGCACGACCAACACGGCCCACGCCAGACCTCCCGTGCGGTGCCGCCCGCCGTCGGACACCGTCTCGTCCGAGTCTGCGGACTCGGCGGGCTCGACGGTCTCGGCGCGACGGCCTCCGTCACCAGCGGACGGAACGCTGATGTCCACCGACAGGAGAGCTGCGAGGCGAGCGGTCCGGTCGTCTCCAGGGGTCCCGGGCGTTCCGGAGCCGTCGTCGGTCACGGCTCGTCACGATAGAGGTGGCGTTCACGGACGCAGGCGATCACATCTCGCGGCAACAGGTAGTCGAGCGGTCGCTCGTCGCGTACCCGTGCACGCAGGTCGGTCGACGAGACCTCCAGCCGCGGGACCTCGACGTGACGCCAACGCCAGCCGTCGGGGACGCTCGCCGGACGCGAGCCGGGACGGTCCACCACCACCAACGACGCCAGGTCGCGTACTTCGCCGGCTCGCTCCCAGGTCTCGAGGCCGGCGGCGGCGTCCGCACCGAGGATCAGGAACAGTTCGGCGCCGGCGTGCACCTCGGCCAGCGCGGCCAACGTGTCGGCGGTGTAGCTGTCGCCGCCACGGTCGATCTCGATCGACGAGGCCTCCAGCCCGTCGACGCCGGCGACGGCCGCCTCGACGAGCGCCAACCGGTCGCCGGCGGCGGTGATCCGTCGGGTGCCGACCTTCTGCCACGGGCGGTTGGCGACCACGAGGAGCACGCGATCGAGGCCGAGGGTGTGCCGGACGTCGACGGCCGTGACGAGATGGCCCACGTGGGGCGGGTCGAACGTCCCACCGAAGACCCCGATCCGTTCGCCCATCGACGGTCACCGTACCGGCCGCGAAACCCGCTCTCCGGCGCCTTGACACGTATGGGACACTCGGAGTCCCCCTCCCCCTCCCCCACGTCCAGATCGACTGCAGGTCTGCTCCACCGCAGCGATGGGTAGGTACGAGCAACTTCAGGCCCATTTCAGCGGGGCTTGTGACCACAGTCACAACGACGGTGGGAATCACACGGCTGCAACCTTCGTTGGAAGACATGTCATGAGCGATTCAGTAGGTCAATACCTCAACGAAATCGGCATGGTGCCCCTCCTCACTGCTGAGGAAGAGCGCCAACTGTCGCAAGTCATCGAGAAGGGTCGAGAGGCTCGCGAAGCCTTGGGCGAGGACGAACGTCCCTCCCGAGAGGCTCGCAAGGCCATCGGCGCCGCCGCAGCGGCCAAGGACCGGTTCATCCGGGCCAACCTCCGCTTGGTCGTCTCGATCGCACGCCGGTACCCGTTGCCGCCGTCGATGGAGCTCCTCGATCTCATCCAGGAAGGGAACCTCGGCCTCGAGCACGCCGTCGACAAGTTCGACTGGCGCAAGGGCTTCAAGTTCTCGACCTACGCCACCTTCTGGATCCGCCAGGCCATCGGCCGGGCACTCGACCAGAAGGCCAGCCTGGTCCGCCTTCCCGGCGATCGTTCGGCCAGCCTCCGTGCGGCCCTGCGCCACGCCTCCGGCGAGGGCGGCGAACTCGACGACGAGCACGCCCGCCTGCACCGGTTGACCACCCCCACCTCCCTCGACCGCCAGGTCGGCGACGATCCGGACGGATCGGAACTCGTCGATCTCCTGGCCGATTCCAAGGCCGGGCCAGAGGCGATCACTCTGGCTCGCGCCGAAGACGAGATGGTCACGGGACTGCTCGACGTGCTCGAGCCCCGTGCCCGCTTCGCGGTCGAACAGCGTTTCGGTCTCAACGACGGCCGCACCCGCAGCTACCGCGAGGTCGGCGAGGAACTCGGCGTCACCGCCGAAGCCGCCCGACGGCTCGTCAAGCGTGCCGTCGGCACGGTCCGCGAAGAAGCCGGGACCCGCGGCGCAGCGTAAGCACCTTCGCCTCGCGATCTGGTCAATGGCCGCCCTCTCCCTGGGGCGGTCATTGATCGTTTTGTCGCAGAACCACTTTCCCTCCGACGACCCCACCGTGCGAGGCTGATGACCGTGAGCAACTGGAACCCCAGCACCTGGCGGGAACACCCCGCCGCCCAGCAACCTGCGTGGCCCGACGCCGGAGCACTCGACGGCGTGCTGAAGGAGCTCGGCTCCTATCCCCCGCTGGTGTTCGCCGGCGAGGCCCGGGCGCTGACCGAGCAACTCGGCCAGGTGGCCGACGGCAAGGCATTCCTGCTCCAGGCGGGCGACTGTGCCGAGTCGTTCGACTCGTTCTCGGCCACCGCCATCCGCGACAAGCTCAAGGTCATCCTCCAGATGGCGGTCGTGCTCACCTACTCGTCGGGCGTGCCCACGGTGAAGGTCGGCCGGATCGCCGGACAGTTCGCCAAGCCGCGATCGTCCGACACCGAGACCGTCGACGGCGTCGAACTGCCGTCCTTCCGCGGCCACATCGTCAACGACATCGGCTTCACTGACGCCTCACGCACCGCCGACCCGGCTCGCCTGCTCCAGGCGTACAACCAGTCGGCGTCGACCCTCAACCTGCTCCGCGCTTTCACCAAGGGCGGCTTCGCCGATCTCCGACAGGTCCATGCGTGGAACCAGGAGTTCGTTGCCTCGTCGAAGGAGGGCCAGCGCTACGAGCAGCTCGCCTCCGACATCGAACGCACCCTCACCTTCATGCGGGCCGTCGGCATCGACACCCCCGACACGCCGAGCCTCCACGAGGTCGACTTCTTCACGTCGCACGAGGCCCTCCTGCTCGGCTACGAAGAGGCGCTCACCCGGCAGGACTCGCTCACCGGCGACTGGTACGACTGCTCGGCCCACATGATCTGGATCGGCGAGCGCACCCGCCAGCTCGACGGCGCCCACGTGGAGTTCTTCCGCGGCGTCAAGAACCCCGTCGGATGCAAGGTCGGGCCGACCGCCACCGCCGAGGATGTGCTCGGTCTGTGCGAAGCGCTCAACCCCGACCGCATCCCCGGACGGCTGACGCTCGTCGTCCGCCAGGGCGCCGACAAGGTCGCCGAGGGCCTGCCCCCGCTCCTCGAGGCGGTCCGCGATGCCGAGCACCCCGTCGTCTGGGCGTGCGACCCCATGCACGGCAACACCTTCACGGCCCCGTCCGGTCGCAAGACCCGACACTTCGAGGACGTGGTTCGTGAGGTCGCCGGCTTCTTCGCCGCCCACAAGGCAGCAGGGACCTGGCCCGGCGGCATCCATGTCGAACTCACCGGCGACGACGTCACCGAGTGCCTGGGCGGCTCCGAGGACCTGGCAGACGAAGATCTCGGCACGCGCTACGAGACCATGTGCGATCCGCGCCTGAACGGTCGGCAGTCGCTCGACCTCGCATTCCGCGTCAGCGAGCTGCTCCGGGGCTGACCCGCCCGCACGGAGAATCCCGTTGGTGGCTCACACGAGCCGTGACACACCAACGGGATTTGTGCGGCGGATGGGAATGTTGACCAAGCCGGTCGGGTTTGCCACACTGACCCACTGAAAGCTGACCAGGTTGGTCAGGTATTCGACCGACGAGGGACTTCTCCATCATGCAGAGCCGCGAGATCGTGCTCGATCCCGAGCAGGCCGCCGACATCGCCAAGTTCGAGTCGGTACTGGCCGGCTACCTGGCCGGCGACATCGAGGAGGACGCGTTCCGCGTGTTCCGCCTCACCAACGGCATCTACGGCCAGCGCCAGGGCGGCACCAACCAGATGGTCCGTGTGCGCATCCCCTACGGCCAGGTCGATCCCGAGCAACTCGAGATGATGGGCCACATCGCCGAGACGTACAGCCGCGGCTGGGGCCACATCACGACGCGCCAGAACATCCAGTTCCACTTCATCCAACTCGAGCAGATCCCCGACGTGATCCGCGAGCTCGCCGCCGTCGGCATGACGACCCGTGAGGCCTGCGGCGACACCAACCGCAACGTCCAGGGCTGCCACCTCGCCGGCGCCTGCCCCCACGAGGTCCTCGACATCACGGCATGGGCCGAGGCCGCCAACCGGCACTTTCTGCGCAACCCCCTCGTGCAGCGCCTGCCCCGCAAGTTCAAGATCAACTTCTCCGGCTGCGCCACCGACTGCGGCCAGGCGATGTTCAACGACTGTGGCGTGATCGCCGTCAGCCGCCCTCGTGAGGACGGCACGCTGGAGCATGGCTTCCGCGTGTTCGTCGCCGGAGGGCTCGGTGCCAACCCGCACCCCGCGCTGGCGCTCGAGGAGTTCACGCCACACGACGAGCTGCTGGCGACCCTCGAATCCGTCCTGCGGGTGTTCTCGAACCACGGGTTCCGCGACAACAAGCTCCGGGCTCGGATGAAGTGGCTCGTCGACACCATGGGCTGGGAGACGCCCGAGGTCGACGAGAACGCCCGCGGCAAGAACCAGCCGGCTCTGGGCCTCAAGGACCGGATCCTCAAGGAACGCAAGCTGCTGCTCGCATCGTCGAGCTGGCCCGGTGGCGTGCCTGCCGTCGTCGACAAGTGGGGCGACTCCCCCGCCGGGATCGCCAGCGGTGTCGCTCCGACCGAGGTCGGCCAGGGTGTGCCCGTGATGCTCCGCCGCACTGGCGAGTACGAGCGCTGGGAAGACGCCAACGTCGTGCGTGGCAACGCCAAGGGGACGGTGTCCGCCTACGCGTGGTCCCGCCTCGGCGACATCACCGCCGACCAGTTCCGGGCGCTCGCCAGCATCCAGCGGGAGCTGAACGCCGACGTGCGCATCACGAATCGCCAGAATCTCGTGTACCGCGACCTGACCGAGGACCAGCTGCGCACGCTCTTCGACCGCCTGTCGGTCATCGGGATGGCCGAACCCGGCGCCGAGCTGTCGCGTGACGTGGTGGCCTGCCCGGGCGCCGACACGTGCAACCTCGCCGTCACCCAGTCGCGTGGCCTGGCCGACGCCATCGGCGAGGCGCTCGACGCCGAGGGACTGGCCGAGGTCGGCGGCATCCGCACCAACATCTCCGGCTGCACCAACAGCTGCGGGCAGCACCACATCTCCGACATCGGCTTCTTCGGTGCCGAGCGCCGAGCCAACGGTCGGGCCGCACCGGGCTACCAGATGCTGCTCGGCGGCTACGTCGGCCAGGAGAAGATCCACTTCGGCGAGAAGGCCCTGCGACTCCCGGCCAAGAACGCGCCCGAGGCCGCGGTCCGGGTGGTGCGTCGTTTCACCGACGAACGCCGCGCCGGTGAGGACTTCCGGAGCTGGCTCGACCGCAGCGGCGGCGCCGCCGGCGTGGGCGCGACGCTCAAGGAGCTCGACGCCTTCCCCGACCACGACGAGAACCCCGACTTCTACGTCGACTACGGCGAGACCGGGCCCTACGTGAAGGAGATCGGCGAGTCCGAGTGCGCCACGTGAGCCGTACTCGATCTGCAGTCACTCGCTGACGCCTCTGACGTCCGCCGCCCCATCCGGTCTCCCGAACAGAAGTTGCCCTCCCCATGCCCGTCACCGTGCCGCTGCCCAGCCTGCGCCACACCTACACCGACGACGAACTGTTCGAACTCAACGCCGAGTTCGAACACGCCCCCGCGTCGAAGATCATCCAGTGGGCCGTCGACGCCTTCGGTCCACATCTGTGCCTCACTGCGTCGATGACCGATGCCGTGCTCATCGATCTCGCAGTGAAGGCCGACCCGGCCATCGAGGTCGTGTTCATCGACACCGGCTACCACTTCCCCGAGACACTCGACACGGTCGAGGCCGTCCGCCGGCGCTACGGGCTCAACATGAAGATCATGACGGCCCCGGACAACACCGACGAGCTGTGGAAGATCGATCCCGACAACTGCTGCTCGGCGCTGAAGGTCCAACAGCTCGAGCGGGCGCTGGCCGGCAAGGCCGCGTGGATGAGCGGATTACGACGTGACGAGGCCGACACCCGGTCGAGTGCGCTCGTCGTCGGCCGCGACCTCCGCGGACTCGTCAAGATCAACCCCATCGCGGCGTGGACCGACGCCGACGTCGAGTCGTACATCCATGACCACGACGTGCCGGTGAACCCGCTGATCGACCGCGGCTACCCGTCCATCGGCTGCATGCCGTGCACCAAGCCGGTCGCCGAGGGCGAAGACCCACGGTCGGGCCGTTGGAGCGGCAAGGACAAGACGGAGTGCGGCATCCACCTCAGCTGAGGGCCGCGCACCCGACGCCACCGGCCACGAACCTCACGTCCCATCCCGGTTCTGGGTGCGCGAATGCACCACCTGGAGTCCCGATCGCGCACCCAGAAGGAGCGAGAGGGCGACCAGCCAGGGCCGCTCGGAGCGGGCCGAACGGGCCTGGGCTGTACGCGATGGGCTGGGCGGGATGGGGCGCCGGGAACTGGCCCCGGGACCGCCGGAGCCGGACTAGTTGCCGTTGACCGACCAGTGCCAGGGCTCGCTGGGCAGGTTGTAGAACCCGTAGCTCGAGGCGTTGGCGGCGAGCCACTGGTATGCCGGGGACGACCGCGAGTTGATGATGCGCCCGTTGTAGGTGAAGTCGATGGCGAGACCACGCTCGTGCATCGACGTTCCGGGACGGGCGGTCGGGGGCGAGCACTGGCTCGGCGGCATCTGGTAGACGGCGTAGTTGCTGGTACCGCAGTTGTTCCGGCGGGTCTGGATCTGACCGGCCGACGAGCGGTACCCGCCGCCGGAGAGGCTGATGCCCGAGCCGTCTGCGGCCGAGAGCATGCTGGCGAGTTGGCCGGCGATGCTCTTGTGGACCTGGATCCCACGGACGGACACGATGCTGCCCGAGCCGGTGATCGAGACGGTCGAACCACCGCTGCTCGGAGCGGACTTGGGCGCCGAGGCGGCGGCCTTGGCCAACTGCGCTGCGATGGCCTTCTGCTCGGATGCGTACTTGGCGCCGAGTTCCTTGTCGAGCGCCGCGAGGCTCGCGGCCTCGCCGAGGCGCTGGTCGAGACGGGCCTGGACGTCGGCGGCGACCTTCTGCTGCTGGTCGCGGGCCTGGGAGACCTCGGCCAGCTTGGCGTCGACCGCATTGCGGTTCTGCTCGGCGGCGGCGGCTGCGGCCTCGGCGTTCGATCGAGCGGTCTCGAGGTCCTCGCGAGCCCGTTCGAGCTGGTCGAGGACGTCGAGCTGGCTCGACGACTTCGCCTCGAGCAGGGACTTCTTCAGCTCGGCCTCACCGATGGTCGACGACGAGAGCGAGTCGATCACGCCGGACGAGCTCGGCGGCCGGATGAACGCGGCGATCGCGACGTCCTTCACGGCGGCGTCGAGTTCGACGATCTCCGCCTGCTTGGCCTCGACCTCTGCGGTTGCTGCGGCCAGTGCGGCGTCGGCCTCGGCGGACTTGCGTTCGGCGTCGGCGAGCGCTGCGGACTGGGATGCGACGTTGGCGTTCAGGGTGGCCAGTGCGGCCTCGACCTGTGCATCCGTGGCCTTGAGCGTGTCGACCTGCGCGGCGACGGCCGCTCGCTTGCGTTGCACCGCTTCGCGATCGGACTTGGTGTCGGCCTGTGCTGTGGCCGGGACGATCACCATGCCCAGGATCAGGGCGGTGGCGACGAGGGCCCGCAGCGGATGCTTCGTGAGGAGAGTCATGAGACAGGAGAACCGGGGGGTCAGGGGGTGGGTCTGGCGCTCGAACCGGGTCCGACCCCGTCCATGGCCTGGAGCAGACATGACCGGACGAATCGGTCATGCAATGTTGCAGTACCGTAACAAACATGTAGGTGTTTGTCACACGCCGCCACAAGGTAGCCGTCGTCATGGCACCGTGTGCGGACACCCCGCCCGCACCGGTCCGACCTCGGCGACCTACTCCAGGACGTCGACGAAGCGTTCGAGTTGACGCAGGTTGCGGCACTCGTACACGCCGTCGGTGTACCCGGCGTACTCGCCGATGATCGAGTCGCCCGTGTCCCAGTACGACTTCGGCTCCGGGTTCAGCCAGTAGACGTGGCGAGCCCGGTGCTGCATCTCCTTGACGACCCACGACTGGGACGCGTGGTAGTTGTTCCGGGCGTCCCCCAGGAGCAGCACCGTGGTCTTCGGGCCGACGTCCTTGCCGTACTTGCTCCAGAAGACCTCGAAGGCGTGGCCGTAGTCGGAGTGACCGTCGACCCAGACGACATCGGCCTCGGTGTTGACACGGTGCACGGCCTCGGCGATGTCCTCGACACCCTCGAAGAGCCGGGTGACCTCGTCGATCCCGTCGATGAACACGAAGGCCCGGACCTTGGAGAACTGCCCCTGGATGGCGTACACGAGGTGCAGGGTGAACCGGGCGAAGCTCGCGACCGAGCCGGAGATGTCGGCGACGACGAAGATCTCGGGCTTCGCCGGACGTGGGTAGCGGAACTTCGGTTCGGCCGGGACGCCGCCGTAGCTCAACGAATGGCGGATCGTGTTGCGGAAGTCGAGCGGGCCCTTCCGGCCGTGACGACGCTTCCGAGCCAGGCGGACGGCGAGCTTGCGGGTCAGCGGGTAGATCGCTTTCCGCAGCATCACCATCTCTTCGCGGGAGGCGTGCATGAAGTCGATGTCCTCGGGCAACGGCTTGCGCAGCGTCTTGGCCATGGCCTCGACACCACGGTCGGCCACGAGGCGCCGCCGGATCTCCGACTCGATCTCCTGCTTCAGGTGATCGATGCGGGTCTGGTACTCGTCCTGTTCGAGCCGCTCCTCGAGCGCACTCAGCGGGTCGGGCGAGTCCTGCCGCGACTGCTCCATGAGCTGTTCGAGCACGCCGTCGAGATCGAGGTGCCGCAGCGTGCGGTACAGGTAGTAGGTGCCACCGACCGGACGACCCGGCTCCATGCCGGCGAACCGCTTGACCGACTGTTGCGCGACCGCGCGCATCATGCCCTGATCGCCCTGCTGGAGCGCCTTCATCAGCATCTGGGCGATCTCTTCGGGCGTCATGGCGTCCATGGCGCCACCGCCACCGGACCCCTCGCCCTCGTCACCCTGGTCGCCCTTGAGCTGCTCCATGAGCTCGTCGAGCGCGTCCGAGAGGTCGGAATCGGGGTCGATCTCGTACTCGGGCCCGCGGTACGAGAAGTAGACCTCGAAGACGGTCTCGAACGCTCGCCAGTGCGAGTTGTTCTTCACCAGCGTCGCCGCGAGTGCGTACTTGAACGCCTCGCGGTCCTCGAGCGGGATGTGCTTGACCGCCTCCATGGCGTCGAGGTTCTCGGTCAGCGACACGGGCAGACCTGCCGATCGGAGCTCCTGGATGAAGCCCGCCAGCAGCTCGCTCAGGGCGACGCCCGCGCCCTTCTCCGCCTCGTTCAACTCGGTGGCGTCGGCGTCGGTCGACATCAGGCGTTGGCGTCGGCGTGCATCTCGGACTTGGTGTCCTCGAGCTCGCGCAGCGCCTTCGTGATGTCCGACTGGTACTTGAGCAGGATGTTGATCGTGCTCCGGGCGGTCTCGGCGTCGATCTGGTTGACGCCGAGCAACAGCAGGGTGCGGGCCCAGTCCAGCGTCTCGGAGACCGACGGGCTCTTCTTGAGCTCGAGGTTGCGGATCGAGCGGACGATGCGGGCGACCTGATCGGCCAGCGAGTCGGTGATGTCCGGCACCTTCGTGAGCACGATCTCCTTCTCACGCTCCAGGTCGGGGTAGTCGACGTGGAGGTAGAGGCAGCGCCGCTTGAGCGCCTCGGAGAGCTCGCGGGTGTTGTTCGAGGTCAGGAACACCATCGGGATCTGCTTGGCCTCGATCGTGCCGAGCTCGGGGATCGAGACCGTGTAGTCGGAGAGGATCTCGAGCAGCAGTGCCTCGGTCTCGACCTCGACCCGGTCGACCTCGTCGATCAGGAGCACGACCGGATCGTCGGCGGTGATGGCCTCGAGGAGCGGACGGGTGAGGAGGAAGTCGTCGGAGAAGATGTCGCCCGAGAGCTCGTCCCACTCGTCGGAGCCCGAGTCGTCCTGCTTGCCGGCGGCCTGGATGCGCAGGAGCTGCTTCTTGTAGTTCCACTCGTACAGCGCCTTGGACTCGTCGAGACCCTCGTAGCACTGGAGGCGGATGAGCCGAGCGCCGGACATCTCGGCAACCGACTTGGCGAGCTGGGTCTTGCCGGTACCGGCCGGACCCTCGACGAGGATCGGCTTCTGGAGGCGATCGGCCAGGTACACGATCCCGGCGATGCCCTCGTCGGAGAGGTAGTCGACCTTGGCCAAGCCCTCCCGGACGGCGGGAACGGACTCGAAGCGGGGCTCTGTCATGCTCCGACGTTACCGGGGTGCTTGACCGGTCGGTCAAGTCGATACCGGTCCGCCGGTGACCGACGTACGATCGGCCCGTGGACCGTTTCGACCTCGATCAGTTCCTCGCCGAGTGCGACGACGCCGTGCACGAGGGCGACCGAGTCGGCGCCGTGCGATCGGTCCTCGAGGCCGCCGCATCCCGACCGGGATCGGTGCGAGACGCCCTCGGACCCCCGACGACGGGGTCGCTCACGGTTCTGCACCACGCCCCCGACCTCACGGTCCTCAACGTGGTCTGGACGCCGGGGATGGTGATCGAGCCGCACGACCACTCGATGCTGGCCAGCATCGCGGTCTACGAGGGCGGCGAGGACAACGCGTTCTTCCGGACGCTCGACGACGCCTCGATCGAACCGGCGGGTGGACGGACCCTGCGTGGAGGCGACGTCGCGGTGCTCGGGCCGGAGATCATCCACCGGGTCCGGGCGGACCCCGACCGCTACACCGGCGCGATCCACGTCTACGCCGGCGACTTCTTCGACCGCGAGCGACGGACCTGGGACGAGACCACCGGAGCGCCGACGCAGGACGATCGTCCGGTCGCACAGCTCTTCGCCGAGGCCGAGGCAGCCCGAGCGGCTCGAGATCCTCGCTGACGACGACCAGCGGTTGACGCGGATCAGGCCGGCGACTTCTTCCTGGCGGCCTTCAGCTTCGACTGGAGCGACCGCGCCACCGACTTGAGCGTCCGCTTGTCCGACTCGGTGTTGGTCTCGATGAGGGTCTTCAGCGACTCGACCTCGTCGTCGCCGAGTCCCACGGCGACGGCCTCGCCACGAGCAACGGCTTGTTGCGCCCGGGGTTCGAGCTCGCCGTTGGCTCGGACGAGCGCCTCCGCTGCGTCGTCCAGCAGCGCTTCGTCGGCCTCACCCGGCTCGTCGTCGACCAGCTCGAGCAGTTCCTCGGCGACCTCGGTCTCCAAGAAGACGACACGCGTGTCGGCCTTGCCCATGATGTGCTCCTTCCAGCAGCCGCGACGCCCGTCGCCCGGCCCAGGAACGGTCGTACCCGGTCGCGGGCCGTGTCAGAACGAGCGATCTGGACTTCTCACCGGAGATCAGCCGCGCACCTGACCGTCGCCGTGGACCACGAACTTCTCCGTCGTCAGCTGGCGGAGCCCCATCGGGCCCCGGGCGTGGAGCTTCTGCGTCGAGATCCCGATCTCGGCGCCGAACCCGAACTCCTCACCGTCGACGAAGCGAGTGGAGGCGTTCACGACCACGGCGGCGGCGTCGACCTCACGGGTGAAGCGGTCGGCAGCGAGGAGATCGGTGGTGACGATCGCCTCGGTGTGCCCGGACCCGTGTGCGGTGACGTGATCGATGGCGTCGTCGAGCGAGTCGACGACCGCCACCGCGAGCTTCAGGTCGAGGAACTCCTCGTCCCACTCCTCGGGACGGGCCTCGCCGATCGACGGCGCCAGCGCACGCGCTGCGTCGTTGCCGATGAGGTCCACACCCTCGAGCGCGGCGACCGCACGCGGGAGGAAGTCGGATGCGACCGCAGCGTGCACGACCAGCTTCTCGGCGGCGTTGCACACGCTCGGTCGCTGGGTCTTGGCGTTGACGATGATGTCGAGCGCCATGTCGAGGTCGGCGGCGGCGTCGACGTAGACGTGACAGTTGCCGGACCCGTCGATCACGAACGGCACGGTCGCGTCGTCGAGGATCGACTGGATCAGCGACGGCCCCCCGCGCGGGATCAGGCAGTCGATGTGGTCGCGGAGTTGCATGAACTCGGACGCGGCGGCACGACTGACGTCGTCGACGAGCACGAGGGCATCGGCCGGCAGCCCGGCCTTGTCGAGCCCCTCGCGAAGGGCCGACGCGATCGCGGTGTTCGACTCGATGGCAGCCGACGATCCGCGGAGGAATGCGACGTTGCCCGACTTGAGACACAGGCCGAAGGCGTCGCTGGTGACGTTGGGACGCGATTCGTAGATGATGGCGACGACGCCGAGCGGGACCCGGACCTTGCGGATACGGAGCCCGTTGGGTCGCACCCAACCGTCGGTGATCTCGCCGACGGGATCCGGGAGCGATGCGACCTGTCGGAGGCCGCCGGCCATGGCACCGATGCGATCGTCGGTGAGGCGGAGACGGTCGAGGAGTCCTGCTGCCATCCCGCCGGCCTCCTCACGCTCGAGGTCGACCGCGTTGGCACGCAGGATCTCGTCGGCGCGCCGCTCGAGCAGGTCGGCAGCCGCGAGGAGTGCAGCGTCCTTGGCCTCGGTCGATGCCGCAGCGAGCGGGCGAGACGCTGCCTTCGCTCGTGCGCCGAGGGTTGCCACCGGAGTTCCAGCCATCCGAGCAGTGTATTTCGAGCGGGGTCCCCCGCCCCCTCCCGCATCGGGTTCCGCGCCCCTGCGGATCGGGCAGACTCGGCGACGTGCAACCCGACCCGGTACTCGGACTCGCCGTCGACGCGTTCTGCGACGCGCTCGGACCACGCGTCCGTGACCTCGCTGGCTCGGTCGCCGGGATCGACGGCGAGCAGGTCGAGTCCGACGTCCAGGTCGAGGCCTACAACCTGGCGGCGGCGTTCATCGACTGCGATGGGCTGCACACCGACCAGGAACTGTGGGCGTTCATCGCGACGTTCGGTCCACGCTTCGGGGGCTCGCTCGCGAAGGCGGTGCCCGCCGACGTCCGCAGTGCACGGTTGGTCACCGGCCGCAAGAGCTTCCTCACCGAACCGTCGGATCTCCTCGAGGTCCTGCTGAGTGCGGACGCCCGCGACGGATCCGATCTGGCCAGCCTCTACTACGACCGGGCGCTGGCCATCGCGTTCGCCGTCGCGAGCATCGACCAGATGGCGGCGCCGGTCGAGTTGGCAGCGATCGAGTCGTTCCGTGGCCGCATCCTCGATCGGATCAGCAAGGCCAAGGGCGTCGACCGCCAACAGGTCGCTCACGACGCCGGAGCGTCCCGGGCCGACGCTGCGACCGAGGCCGCAGAGGAGGACGAGCGTCCGCCGGCGCGACCCGTCGACGAGGTGCTGGCCGAACTCGACTCGCTCATCGGCCTCGACGGCGTCAAGGCCGAGGTCAAGTTGGTGGCCGATCTCACTCGGGTCCAGTTGTTGCGTGCCGAACGCGGCCTCCCGGTCCTCGACCAGTCCCGCCATCTGGTGTTCTCCGGCAACCCCGGCACCGGCAAGACCACGGTCGCTCGACTCCTCGCAGAGATCTACCGGTCGCTCGGCGTCGTCGCCGAGGGCCACCTGGTGGAGGTCGACCGGTCGGGCCTGGTCGCGGGTTTCGTCGGGCAGACGGCGCCGAAGGTGGTCGCGGCGTTCGACGAGGCCGACGAGGGCGTCCTGCTGATCGACGAGGCCTATTCCCTCGTGCGCGGCAGCGAGTCCGACTTCGGCCGGGAAGCCATCGACACGATCGTGAAGCTCGTCGAGGACCGTCGCGACCGGATCGTCGTGATCATGGCCGGCTACCCCGACGAGATGGAACAACTCGTGTCGGCCAACCCCGGCCTGCGCTCACGTTTCCCGAAGACGATCCACTTCCCCGACTACTCCAGCGAGGAACTCATCGAGATCTTCCAGATGCGCTGCGACAAGGGTGGCTACCGGCCCGACGACGAGGCACTCGAGGCGGTCCGCGCCCACCTCGACGCGGTCGCGCGGGACAAGGGATTCGGCAACGGGCGCGTCGCCCGCAACATCTTCGAGGCCGCCGTCGCCCGACAGGCGTCGCGCATCGTCGAGATCACCGACCCCTCCGACGTCGAGCTCACGACCCTCGAACGGGACGACATCCCGCCGTTCGAGTCACCCGACGATGACGCTGGCGACGACACCGGCGACCGGACCACCCCCACCTGACCACTAGCGTCGTCACCACGATGAAGCGCGTGGGCGCCCTGCTCGGGGCAGTGGTGATGGTCGTGGCGGCCCTGGCGGCACGCGGGACCTTCAGCGACGACGGCGGGTCCGCTGCCGCAGATGATGCCGGCGGTCTCGTCTGCCCGACGGAGTTCCGCCCCATCTGCCAGGCCGGTGGCGGCGGCCGCGTCGAACGTGCCGGCATCACGGCCGATGCCCTGGTTGCCGACGAGGTGACACTCGAAGACGAGGTGTGGATCGTGCCGGCGGCGTGGGCGCGGCTCGTGATCGACGAGCGAGCAAGGCTCGGACTCGACCCGGTCTTCGAGATCGACGGTTCGCCGCTCGCCAGCTCACGCGTCGTGCTCGCGATCTGGACGTCCCGGTCCGAGCAACTCACCGACGCGTGTGGTCGATCGGTCGACTGGACGTGCATCGCCTCGCAGGACGGCACCACCCTCGCCGAGGGCGACCGGGTCCGGAGCGCAGCACCCCCTGTCGACTCGGCCACCGGGCTCTCGGTGGCCGCGGCCCAGGCCGCCAACCTGCTGGGTCGAGGCGACTTCGCGGCCAACGACTTCGACGGGACGTTCAACTCGCTGGCGAGCCGCCTGGCGGGCGGGCAGCAGGACGACCCGATCACCACCATGCGCACGCAGGGGCCCGGGCGGATCACCGCCACCGGCGCCGTCGCCGCCGACACGACGAACCTGTCCACCAACTTCGGGACGATCACGCCGACCATCGACATCGACCCGGCCGTCCGGGTGGATGTCGTGGCGCTGGTGCGTTCGGGAACGTCCCTCGGCGACGACGCCCGGGCTGCGCTGCAGACCGCGCTCACCGAGGCCGGATGGGCCCTTCCGGAGAGCGGCCCCGACGGCCTCCCTGCAGGCGGCGTCCTCGCTGCACTGCGAACCTTCTGGAACGAGAACCGATGAGGAGAACCACTGTGTTCCGACGCATCAGCATCATCCTTGCGATCGCCCTGGCCGCTGCGGCGTGCACCAGCGGCGACAGCGGGCTGTCGCTCGACGAGAACGGCAACCCGATCATCGATCCGGGTGACTGCCTCGTGATCGACGTCGCCGTCTCCTCGGAGAAGATCGAGCTGCTCTCGCAGTTGGCCGCCGACTTCGTCGACTCCGACCTGGCCGAGACCGACGACGGCGAGTGCATCGCCCCCATCGTCCAGTCGAAGGCGTCGGGCGGTGCCGCTCAGCTGCTCGACCAGGGCTGGGACGAGGCGACCGAAGGACCACGGCCGGTCATCTGGTCGCCGGCGTCGAGCGCCTGGGGCACCGTCCTCAACCAGCGTTACGAGACCAGCGGACGAGAGCCCATCGCCATCGACGCGACACCGTTCATGCTCACCCCGCTGGTGATCGCCATGCCACGTCCGATGGCCGAGGCCCTCGGGTGGCCCGACGAGGCGCTCGGATGGGGCGACGTCCTGGAACTGGCGCGATCGGCGCAGGGGTGGGCGGACTTCGGGCACCCGGAGTGGGGTGCGTTCCGGCTCGGCAAGACCAACCCGAACTTCTCGACGTCGGGTCTCTCGGCGCTCATCGCCCAGACCTACGCCGCCGCGGGCACCACCGACTCGCTGTCGGCCGAGGACCTGGCCAAACCCGAGGTGGTGCAGTACGGCTCCGACGTCGAGTCGGCGGTCGTCCACTACGGCGACACCACGCTCACGTTCATGAACAACTGGTACCGGGCCGACCAGCGCGGCAACCCGTACGCGTACGTCTCGGCCGCCGCAGTCGAGGAGAAGTCGGTCGTCGACTACAACACCGGCAACCCCGACGGCGTGCTGTCGCAGGGCGAGGAGCCGCGTGAGCCTCGGGTGCCCCTCGTCGCGATCTACCCCGAGGAGGGCACGCTCTACTCCGACAACCCGATGATCATCCTCGACGCCGAATGGGTGTCGGACGAGGAGAAGGCCGCCGCCGCGAAGTTCGTCGAGTACGTGCAACTCCCGCAGAACCAGGAGAAGGTGCTCGAGTTCGGCTTCCGGCCCGGCAACCCGGACGTCGCCGTCGGCGCCCCGATCGACGCCTCCAACGGTCTCGACGCCACGCAGCCCCAGACGTTGCTCGACGTGCCCCCGCCGGCCGTCACGGTCTCGATCCTCGACGCCTGGGACACGCAGCGCAAGAGCGCTCGGGTGACCCTGGTGATCGACGTGTCAGGCTCGATGGGCGACGTCGCGGACAGCGACACGGGTGAGACGAAGCTCGACCTCGCCAAGCGGGCGGCGATCGAAGCGCTCGACGAGTTCAAGGACGACGACGACGTCGGCCTGCGCATCTTCACCAGCGACCTCGACGCCGCCGGGGCGACGTTCCTCGACCTGGTGCCACCGAGCCGCGTGGGCGACGTCCGCGAGAACCTGGCGAACCGGATCCGAGACCTGGTCCCGCTGAACGGCACGCCGCTCTACGACGTGACCCAGGCGACCTACGACGAACTCAACGCCACCTACGACCCCGCTCGGATCAATGCGCTCGTGCTGTTGACCGATGGACGGAACGACGACGGCAACGGCAGCGACGACGCCCGCCAACTCGACGCCCTGCTCGACACGCTGACGAAGGGCTCGGAGGGCGCCACCAGCAAGCCGGTGCGCGTCTTCCCGATCGCCTACGGCGGCGACGCCGACCTCGGCACGCTGCGCCGCATCGCCGAGGCGTCGAACGGCGCGGTGTACGACGCCAGCGACCCACGGTCGATCACCAAGGTCTTCACCGCGGTGGTGAGCAACTTCTAGAGGGTGGTCGCGTAGCCTCGCCCCGATGTCCCAACTGTCCTTCCGGGACCGGTTCCTCACGCCGCCCGTCGCCCGTGCGATGACCGCACCGAGCAGCATCCTGCTGGCCGGCGCCGGAGCGAGCCTGGCGATCGTCACGGGACTCCCCCTCCTGGTGGCTCCCGCGGTCGGTGTCGCGGCGTGGGCCGCACGGGTCCTCACGTCGGTCCCGAAGAACGCCAAGCGGGAGCGGGTCGACCCCTTCGAGGTCCCGGAGCCCTGGCGCAGCTCGGTCGTCGAGGCCCTGAAGGCGCAGGTCCGCTTCGACCAGGCCGTGGCCGCGACCGAGGCGGGGCCGATCCGCGCCCGTCTCGAGTCGATCGGCCAGCGGATCGACGACGGCATCCGCGAGGTCCAGCGCATCGCCCAACGCGGCACGCAGCTGACCGCCGCTCGCAAGGCCGTCGATGCCGAAGCCGCCGCAGCCGAACTGGCGTTGGTCGAACACGATGCCGGTCAGGGCTGGGCCGCGGGTTCGAAGCTCGAACGGACCGCCGATGCACTCCAGGCCCAGATCGACACCGCTGCCCGACTCGAACGGGCTGATCGCCGACGCGCGTGCCCAACTCCGCGTCATCGACGCACGCCTCGACGAGTCGGTGGCCCGAGCGATCGAGCTGTCGGTCCAACTCGACGATGCCGAGGGCCTCCGCTCGGTCGACGACGACGTCGACGACCTGGTCACCGAGATGGAGGCGCTGCGACAGGCCCTCGAGGAGACCGGCGATCCGGGCGCGCAAGCGGCGGGCGCATGACCACGCCCACTCCCCCGGCCCGAACCAGGACCAGGACCGGGACCAGGACCACCGTCGACGACTACGCCGCCGCGAGCGAGCCGAAGAGCGGGGCGTCCTCGGTCGGCGCCGGGATCCTCCTCTCGCGTCTCTCCGGGCTCGTCCGAGAGATCGTCACCGCCGGCGCACTCGGGCTCGGTGTCTCGGCCGAGGCGTTCCGCGCGGCGTTGCGCATCCCCAACCTGATGCAGAACCTCCTGGGCGAGGGGGTCCTGTCGGCATCGATGATCCCCGTGTACTCGAGGCTCGCCGACACCGACGACGAGGAAGCGGGCCGCACCGCAGGCGCCATCGCCGGGTTGCTGGCGGCGTTCACCTCGGTGCTCGTGGTGGTCGGGATGGTCGCCGCTCGACCGCTGACGCTCCTGCTCACGCCCGGCTTCGGCGACGAGCCCGAGAAGCTGGACCTCACCGTCTCGCTGGTACGGATCATGTTCCCCGGCATCGGGCTGCTCGTCCTGTCGGCCTGGTGCCTCGCCATCCTCAACTCCCATCGACGGTTCTTCCTCTCCTATGTCGCCCCGGTGTTGTGGAACGTGGCCCAGGTCGTCGTGGTGGCGGTGGTGGCGATCGGCGGCAGCACCGAACAGTCGCTCGCCAATGCGCTCGCGTGGGGCGTCGTCCTCGGCGGCTTCGCCCAACTGCTGGTCCAACTCCCGTCGGTGCGCCTGTTGGTACCCCGCCTCCGCCTGTCGCTCGACCGGCGTCGGCCAGCCGTCCGCGATGCGTTGGGGCGCCTGGGTCCCGTCATCTTCGGCCGGGGCATCGTCCAGATCTCGGGCTATGTCGACCTCATGCTCGCCAGCCTGCTGCTGACCGGAGCGCTGGCTGCCGACACGTCGGCACAGTTCCTCTACCTCCTGCCGGTCTCGTTGTTCGGGATGAGCATCGCCGCCGCAGAACTCCCGGAGCTGTCTCGCCTCGGTCCGCAGTCGCCCCGCCAGATGCTCGATCGCGTCGAGCGAGGCCTCGCCCGCGTCGCGTACTTCGTCGCTCCGACCGCCGTCCTCTACTTCGCCCTCGGGGAGACACTGATCGGCGCCCTCTTCGAACGGGGCAAGTGGACGCAGAGCGACACCCGGTTGGTGTGGCTCATCCTCGCTGCGTATTCGCTCGGCCTCCTGGCCACCACGGCATCGCGGCTGCTCCAGAACACGCTGTACGCCCTCGACGATCCACGGACACCTGCCCGCATCGCCCTGGTTCGCGTCGTCGTCGGAACGGTCGTGGCGCTGACCCTGATGTTCTGGCTCGACGGCTTCGTGATCGTGGGCACCTCGTTCCAGGTCGACACCGCAGCGACCGCCGAACTGAACACCCATCTCGGCGCCGTCGGCATCGCCACCGGATCGATGTGCGCGGCGTGGGTCGAGTTCTTCCTCCTGCGCATGGCGTTGCGCTGGCGGATCGGGCCGGTGAGCCTCGGTGGCGATCGACTCGGCATGGTCGTGACGTGCGCCATCGCGGCAGCGGCCGCCGCCCGACTCGTGGCCCTGGCCATCGGCGACCCCTCACCGATCATCGAGTTCGTCCCGGTCTTCGGGGTGGCCGCGCTGGTGTACCTCGCAGGCACCCGGGCGATGGGGATGAACCTGCGCGAGGAACTCTCGGGCCGCTCCACCGGGTGACGCCCGACACCACCGAGACCACCGACCCTCGGGCGCGTCTACGATCCCCCGCATGATCAAGGTCTTGAAGCGCTGGTGGAAGTACTCCGTGGCCAAGTTGAGCGGCTCGTTCAACGAGCGAGCTGATCCGAAGGTCCAGTTGGAACAGGCGATCACCGAAGCCCACGAGCAGCACAAGCGGCTGACGCAGCAGGCCGCCAACGTGATCGCCAACCAGAAGCAGACCGAGATGCGTCTGAACCGGGTCATGGAAGACCTGGAGAAGGTCTCGGGCAACGCCCGCCAGGCCGTGATGATGGCCGACCAGGCCACCAAGACCGGCGACGCCGCCAAGGCCGCCGAGTACACCAGCGCCGCCGAGTCGTTCGCCAACCGGATGATCCAGCTCGAGTCCGAGGTCGAGGACCTCAAGGCCCTCCACTACCAGGCCGCCGAGGCCGCCGATTCGGCCAAGCTCGCCGTCCAGCAGAACTCGACTGCACTCCAGAAGAAGCTCTCCGAGCGTCAGGCCCTCCTCGGCAAGATCGACCAGGCCAACATGCAGGAAGAGATGAACAGCGCCATGGCGCAGCTCTCGGCCACCGTGGGCGAGGACGTCCCGACGCTCGAAGAGGTCCGGTCGAAGGTCGAGGCCCGCTACGCCAAGGCAAAGGGCATGTCCGAGCTCCAGGGCTCGTCGGTCGAGGGTCGCATGCTCGAGGTCGAACAGGCCGCGATGAACGTCGAGGCCCAGGGCCGCCTGGCCGAGATCAAGGCGCAGTTGGGCATCACGGCCGACGAGGCCCCCGCCGCCGAACAGGGCGCCATCGCGGGCGAGTCGACCGGCTCGGAAGCACCGTCGATGCCCGAGGGCGAGACGCAGACCGCCACCGGCGAATCCACCCCCTGACCCTGAACACACCGTTCTGGTGAACGCTCACGTCACCCAGGTGACGCGAAGTGACACCAGAACCGGTGTTGGTCGGGCGAAACGGGGTCCGTGGCCGGCTAAGGGAGGACGACGAGGTCGTCGCGATGGACGACCTCATGCGGGGCGCCCTCGGGGAGGGCGTCGGTGCGTCGCCCGGCGACGGCTCGCAGGCCGGCGGCGTCGAAGCGCACGAGACCCTTCGCGAAGACCTGCCCGTCCGGGCCGGCGATCTCGACAGCGGCGTTGACGTCGAAGCCGCCCTTGGCGTCGACGACACCCGGAGGCAGCAGCGACACGCCTCGTTCGATCAGCGCCCGCTTTGCTCCGTCGTCGACGACGATCGTTCCCGACGATCCAACGGCGAACGCAATCCAGAGCTTGCGAGCCGGGAGTCGGTCGGCCCGTGGGTGCACGAGCGTGCCGACGCCGGCGACGCCGGCGACGGCATCTCGGAGCACGTGCTCGCGATGAGCGGCGGCGATGATCGCCCGCACACCCGACCACGCAGCGATCTTGGCCGCGGCGAGCTTCGACGCCATGCCACCACTCCCCCGAGCCGAGCCGGCACCGCCGGCCAGCGCCTCGAGGCTGTGGTCGACCTCGAGGATCTCCTCGATGAGCGACGCACCGTCGTCGAGCCGCGGATCGGCCGAGAGCAGGCCGGGCATGTCGGTGAGCAACACCAGGAGGTCGGCCCGGATGAGGTGCGCGACGAGCGCCGCCAGACGATCGTTGTCGCCGAAGCGGATCTCGTCGTCGGCGATGGCGTCGTTCTCGTTGACGACCGGCACGACGCCGAGGTCGAGGAGGCGGGTGAGCGTCCCCCGCGCATGGAGGTACTGCTCCCGCACCATGAAGTCGAGCGGTGCCAGCAGGACCTGGCCACCGATGAGCTCGTGGCCGGCCAACTCCCGGTCGTAGACGGCCATCAGACGGCTCTGACCCACCGCCGAGACCGCTTGGAGCGTTACTGCGTCCCGAGGGCGCTCGTCGAAGTCCAGCGTGGGCAGACCGGCGGCGATGGCGCCGGACGTCACCATGACGACCTGGTGCCCCTCTGCCCGGAGTGCCGCGACCTCGCCGCAGAACTTCGCGATCGCAGGCTCGTCGATCGTGCCCGCGTCGTCGGTGATGGACGACGTCCCGATCTTGGCGACGATGATCACGATCTCAGTCCGTCTCGTAGTCGAACACGAGCTTGCCGATGTGCACGGTGTCACCGGGTTGGGCGCCGGCGCGAGCCAGTGCCTTGTCGATGCCGAGCGACTTGAGCCGTCGCTGCGCCTCGTCCATCGCCTCGGGGTTCGTGAGATCGGAGAACGCCACGGCGCGGATGGCCTGACGCCCCTCGACCACCCAGTCGCCCGTCTCGTCGCGGACGACCTGGAAGCCTTCGCCGGCGAGCTTGTGGACCACGAACGCTTCACGGGGCGGCGCCTCGGCGCGGACGTCCGTGACCGCCTGGGCCATGCGGCCGACCAACTGCGGCACCCCGTTGCCCGTGACGGCGGCGACGCGGGGGCCGTCGAACTCCCAGGTCCCGTCGTCGAGGTCGGCGCGTGAGCCCACGACGATGCGCGGTCGGGTCAGCAGCCGCGCGTCGTAGTCGGCGAGCTCGCTCAGGAGGATCTTCTCCTGTTCGGCCGGCGAGTGCATCGCCATCGGGGCGAGATCGAGCATCACGACGAGGACCCGTGCCCGCTCGACATGGCGCAGGAAGCGGTCGCCGAGACCCTTCCCGTCGCTCGCCCCCTCGATGAGACCCGGCAGGTCGGCGACCACGAACTCGACCTCGTCGTCCATCTTGACGACGCCCAGGTTCGGTTCGAGGGTGGTGAAGGGGTAGTCGGCGATCTTCGGCTTCGCGGCGGAGATCACCGAGATGAGGGTCGACTTGCCGACGCTGGGGAAGCCGACGAGGGCCACGTCGGCGAGGAGCTTCAGCTCCATGTGCAGCCAGCGTTCCTCTCCCACCTCGCCCTGCTCGGCGAACCCGGGGGCGCGGCGCTTGTTGGACAGGAACCGGGCATTGCCCCGTCCTCGCTGGCCACCCTCGGCCGCGAGGAAGCGATCGCCCGTGTGCACCATGTCGGCGAGCACCGTGCCATCGCGGTCCTTGATGACCGTCCCCTCGGGAACCGGGACCACCATGTCGGCACCGCTCTTGCCGTGACGCTTCTTGCCCGAGCCGTGGGTGCCGTCCTCGCCTCGGCGGAACGGGTGATCGCGGAATCCCAGCAGCGAGGCCACGTTGTGGTCGGCGACCAACCACACGTCGCCGCCGTCGCCGCCGTCGCCGCCGTCGGGCCCACCCATGGCGACATGCGCCTCGCGACGGAACGAGACCGATCCCGCTCCACCATCGCCTCCCTTGACATGGAGGTTGCACTCGTCGACGAATTGGCTCATGGGAGTCCGAGACTACGGCGACGAGGTGGTCGGGCCACTGCCGATACACATGCGAGAATCGCCTCGTGGTCTCCCCCGACGACGCGAACGCCGCCATTTCCGAACGTGGACGCCGCTGGGCCGCGACGATGTCGGGGCACGGCGACGACACGATCCGCCAGGCCCACGCCGACTCGAGCGCCCACATCGGGCCGGTCGACGTGGCCGGCCGGTCCGAGCGCGAGGAACGGCTCGACACGTTGCTGGCGCCGGGAGCCACCCGGGCAGCCGGAGCGGGGAACCGCGCCGTGGAAGAAGCGCCCGACCGTTGGCGCACGTGCTTCGAGCGTGACCGCGACCGGATCGTGCACGGCACCGCGTTCCGTCGTCTGGCCGGCAAGACCCAGGTGTTCGTGCACCCCGACGACCACCAACGAACACGGCTGACCCATGCCCTCGAGGTGGCGCAGGTGGCGACGTCGATCGCTCGGGCCTGTCGCCTCAACGTCGCGCTCGCCGAAGCCATCGCGCTCGGCCACGACTGCGGCCACGGCCCGTTCGGCCACGCGTCCGAGGATGCCCTCGATCCGTTCGTACCCGGTGGCTACGACCATGCGACCTGGGGTGCCGACGTGGTTCTCGAACCACTCAACCTGTGCACCGAGACCCTCGACGGGATCCGCAATCACTCGTGGTCACGACCCGCCCCGATGACGCCGGAGGGCGAGGTCGTGAGTTGGGCCGATCGGATCGCCTACCTGTGTCATGACTTCGAGGACGCGGTCCTGGCCGGCGTGGCGACGCCCGACGACCTCCCGGCCGTGGTGGCCGAGCGCTGCGGTCGCAGCCGGCGTGAGCAACTCCATGCGTTCATCGAGGCGATGGTCCGGACGACCACCGAGTCCGGTGTGGTCGGGATGGACCCCCAGACGGCCGACGCGCTCGGTGCGTTCCGGGCGTACAACTATGAGGAGATCTACCTGCGCCCGGCGTCGCGTGCCCAAGCCGTCGTCGTCGACCGTCTCCTCTCCCAGTTGGTCGAGTGGTACCGATCCGACCCGGCACGGTTGATCGCCGCGGGCCGGACGTTCACCGACGACATGGACCCGGCCCACGAGGCCGTCGCGTTCGTCGGCGGGATGACCGACCGGTTCGCCCAGGACCGTGCAGTCGAGCACCTCGGCTGGTCGACCGTCGACCTGCCGATCGGCCTCACGGCGTAGCAGACGACCCACCCTGGCGGACGACACCCCGACACACCCGATCGACATACGGGTCGATCCACGAGTCGTCGGACACATGCCAGAAGAACACCCGGAACATCGCGGCGGACACCACGTCGTCGAGGAACGCCGCGCCGTCCATCTCCGGGTCGAGTTCGCCTCGGGCGACACCTCGCTCCCACAGCGGGAGGACGTCGCCTCGATCCGGGATCCACCGTCTGCGGTGCACCTCGCCGGCGAACTCGCGATCGGCGAGCATCAGCGCGAGTCGCTCCGCATGCATCTCCCGGTCGAACGATGCCATCTGGTGGTGCAGGAACCCCATGACCGCACGGAGATCGGCGGCGAACGAGCCGAGATCGGGCAACGCATTCGGAACGCTGCTGCGGAGTTCGAGGTCGAAGAGCAGCGCCGCTCGATTCGGCCATCGCCGGTACACGGTCGGCCGGCTCACCCCGGCGCGGTCGGCGACTGCGCTGATCGTCACCGCGTCATGGCCACGTTCGTCGACCAGCGCTCGGGCTGCGTCGAGGATCCGACCGTCGAGTTCCGAACTGTTCGGACTCATGACCCGGTTCCTCCCCCGTTTCGGCGCTCAGACCTCCGCGTTGACGATGGTCGCCCACCGCCAACGCGGAAACTGTCGAGATCCGCCGAAGTTACAGTGTAACGCAACCGGTGTCCGGACGCGCAAACGCCGTGACCATCGGCCACGGCGTCTGCGGAGTTCGTCTGTCGATCGGTCAGTCGACCGGGAGGATGTCCACGAGTTTGCGCCCGTGACGGGACCCGAACTTGACCTGACCCTCGATGGTGGCGAACAGCGTGTCGTCGCCGCCCTTGCCGACGTTGAGGCCGGGGTGGAACTTGGTGCCGCGCTGGCGGACCAGGATCGAACCTGCGGTCACGACGGTGCCGTCGTAGGCCTTCACGCCGAGGCGCTTGGATTCGGAGTCACGGCCGTTCCGGGTGGAACCGCCGCCCTTTGTCTTGGACATGGGTGATTACCTCTGCGAGATCGATCGGATGATCAGCGGCTGATGCCGGTGATCTCGATGCGCTGGTAGCGCTGACGATGACCCCACCGCTTCCGGATGTTGGTCTTGTTCTTGTAGGTGAAGCCGTTGATCTTGGGACCGGTGGCATCACCGACGACACGGGCGGACACGGATGCCCCGCCGAGGTCGTTCGGGGTCGCGAGGACGGTGTCGCCGTCGACGAGGAGAACGGGCCGGAGCTCGATCGCCTCGCCGTCGTCGACGCCGAGGCGCTCGACCTCGATGACGTCGCCCTCGGCGACACGATGCTGCTTCCCGCCACTGGCGATGACTGCGTACATAAGGTTTCCCACTGTATTACGCGGAGGCCGAAGCCTCCAACCCCGGAGCCACACTTCTGCGAGCTCCTGGGTCGTCGGACCTAGCGCGAACGCCTCCTCGAGAGAGCGAGGCCACACCACATCCTCAGGTGCGTCTGCGCGTCTCGGCACCCCTGGCCTGCGTCGATCTCCGATGCATGACCATTTGCACCAGACAGCGAGTTCTTCGACTCCTCACCCTTTGCGCCGTCAGCGTCCTCGCGCTCGACGCCGCGTCGGTCTATGCGGAGGCCGCCACCGACCAGGACACCATCGTCGCTGCCAGCGACCCCGACGAGCGCGTGCCGTTCCAACTCCGGGCGACCACGACGACGACCGAGGCTCCGACGACGACGGTCACTCCGACCACGACGACGCAGCCCCCGCCCCCGCCGCCGCCGTCCACGACCGCGCCTCCGCCGCCGCCTCCGACCGTCGCGCCCCCGCCGACGCAACCCCCGCCGCCGCCGCAGCCCAAGGAGTCGGCGTACGACCGGGTGCTCCGGGCGTACCAGGCCGGCGTTCCCGCAGCGTGGCGTTCACGGATCAATGTCCGGTTCGAGATGATCGAGGGGTCGACCTCGTGGGCACACGGCAACGGTGTGATCGCCATCGGGTCGACGCACGCGAACGGGAACTTCGACCACCTCACGGACGTCGTGGCCCACGAGTTCGGCCACCAGATCGCCTACCGGTACGGATCCCAGGCCTACGCCGGCGCCGCGCCGGAAGGCTGGCCCGAACCGCCGAACCGGCCGGAGGAGGCGTGGGCGGACTGCGTCCAGACGGCGTTCACCGGCCGGATCAACCCGTCACACGGCTTGGCGGCCTGCGCAGGCGAGCAGCGCTCGTGGTCGGCCAACTGGTTGGCCGGATCACACTGACGGACGGTCCCGCTCGGCGATGATCTCGCTGATGTGGTCGCCGAGGCCTCCGACCGCCGACGCGCTCCAGGTCGACGCCGGCGCCGAGAACTCCCAGGGAGCGCCGAGCCACACCTGGATCGCCGGTCGGTCGGACCGGCGCACCTCGAGGACGGCGTCGACCGGCTCGGTGCGGAGGAGATGGTCGAGCTCTCGGTCGGACCGGGCGAACACGGTCTGGAAGCCTCGGTCGAGGTGCTGGCGGATCTCCTCGCAGCGCTCGGTGTCGTCTCCGACGAGCACGACGCTGAGCCGCCGGGCCCGCAACGCCGCCCGCCGGCGGTGGCGCGAGACCGTCGGCACGACGAACGTGACGGTGGTGCCCTCTCCCGGCACGCTCTCGAGCAGGAGTGCACCTCCACAGGATCGAGCGAACTCGGCCGCCATCGAGAGCCCGAGGCCCGATCCCTTGTCGGCATCCTTGGTCGTGTACAGCGGTTCACGGGCATGGGCGAGCGTCGCGACGTCCATGCCTGCCCCGTTGTCCGTCATCGACAGGAATCCGTAACGACCGCCGACCAGGTCGTGGTCGGCGGCGACACCGGTGTCCGGAACGAGGTCGCGTTCCTCGTAGTGCAGGTGAAGACGACGGTCTGCTGTCGACATCGCGTCACGTGCATTGATCAGGACATCGATCAACGCGCCGTCGAGACGGTCGGGATCAGCGATGATCCGGCGTGTCGTCGGCTCGATCGTGACCGACACCTCCGCCGTGCGACCCAGCGTCGCCTGCGCCAGCGGCGTGATCCGTCCCATCACCGCTCGTACGTCGATGTAGCGCGTGACGCCCAGTCCGGGCCGGCCGGCGTGGAGGAGACGAGTCGTGATCTCGGCGGCCTCGCTCGCCACCCGGCCGATGACCGCGAGGTGCTCGGGCGGCACCGCCTCGCCCGCCTCGGCGCTCTGTTGCGCGAGGTCGGCGTGCCCGGCGATCACCGCCAGCGAGTTCTTGAAGTCGTGGATCATCCCCCTGGCGAGCAGGCTCACGCGCCGGTCGCCCTCGCTGAGGTCGACCGCGACGTCGCGGTCCGACGCCCCGGAGAGCTCCGAGGTCACCCCGATGAGCCTCGCAGGGCGTCCGTCGGGTCCGGCGATGGACTGCAACCGATGGCGGAAGTGGTGCCACCGACCGTCGACCAGGAACCGATGCTCCAGTCGGTACGGACCCACCACCGACCGGGCCCGTTCGGCGACATGCTCGACCATGACACGGTCGTCGTCGTGGACACGCTCGATCAGGTCGCGCCATCCGAGTTCGTCATCGCCGAGCATCCGGAACACCTGTGTGGACACGTACCGCTCGCTGGTCACCAGGTCGATGGCCCAGAACCCGAGGTCGTCCCAGTCCGGATGCCCGGCCTCCCGCTCGCCGGCAACACCGTCGAGCACCGCGGCGTCGACGAGGACCACGTGACCATCGACGCCATCGACCACCAGGTACGTGGCCGGGTCCCTGCCGTCGGACCGGACGGTGACGATCTGGGCATCCGCCGGATCCCCCGGACGGCCGCCCGATGGGTACAGCGGCCGAGACCCCGCGATCTCGAGGATCAGCCCATCGTCCTGCGCCCCGAGCAGCCCAGCGCGTCGCGCTGCAGTGTTGCCACCGACGACGTGCAGTGTCGTTCGTGACTGCCTCGTCGCCACCAGCACCGCCGAGGGCAAGAGGTCGAGGGCTCGATGCGCCCAGGTGCGGCGGGTCTCGTCGCGGGATGTCTCGGTCGTAGCGCCCCCTCCCTGCCCGTCGATCCGTTCACTCCGAGTCGAGGTGATCTGTCAACCATGGTGCGGCCCCGACGCACTGTTGTCAGCTGCTTGGGGTCAAGTATCCCCTGTTTTATGCCGATACGGGTGTCATGTCGATTTCGACGGGGAGGGCTGCTACGGAACGTCGGTGCGCGGACGCGCTCCGGATCCTCCTGATCGAGGATCACGAGATGGTCGCGACGGCGATCGGCGGCACCCTCCGGAGCCAGGTCGGTCTCGAGATCGCCGGGACGGCGACGACCATCGCCGACGGTGTCGCCGCCGCGCATCGCCTCCGACCCGACATCGTCGTGACCGATCTCCGCCTGCCCGACGGCGACGTCACCGAGCACATCGGGGATCTTCTCGCGTCGTCCGACGACTGCCGCGTCCTGGTCATCACCGGAGCGCCGTCCGAACGAGCGCTGATCGACTCGATGAACTCCGGCGCCGAGGGGTTCCTCGACAAGTCACAGCCACTGACCGATCTGGTGTCGGCGATCCGTCAGGTCGCGCGCGGACAGGTCGTGGTGTCCCCCGCCCTCATGCCCGCGCTGATGAAGCACCTCGGTTGCTCACGAGATCGCCGGCCGACGCTGACCCTGCGCGAGATGCAGATCCTCGAACACCTGGCCGACGGACTCGCCACCGCCGATGTCGCCGACCGTCTCTGCATCAGCGCGAACACCGTGCGGAACCACATCTCGAAGACGTTGCTCAAGCTCGGGGTGCATTCTCGGATCGCCGCGATCAGCGCAGCGACGCAGCGCGGCCTGATCGGCCCGCGCTCGCCGTTCTGACCCGGCGCATCCCGACCGGCCGCTACTCGGAGAGCAGCGACTGGTCGATCACCGTTCCGCGCCCGTCGCAGATCTCGCAGGTGTCGGTGAAGCTGTCGAGCAGTCCCTCGCCGATGCGCTTGCGGGTCATCTCGACCAGGCCGAGTTCGGAGATGTCGAACACCTGGGTGCGGGTCTTGTCGCGTGCCAGGGCCTCGCGGAGGGACCGAGCGACGTCTTCCCGGTTCTTCTTGATCTCCATGTCGATGAAGTCGATCACGATGATGCCGCCGATGTCGCGCAACCGGAGCTGGTGAGCGATCGCCTCCGCGGCCTCGAGGTTGTTCTTGTACACGGTGTCTTCGAGGTTCGACTTGCCGACGTTCTTGCCGGTGTTCACGTCGATGACCGTGAGTGCCTCGGTGTGCTCGATGATGAGCGAACCGCCCGACGGCAACCAGACCTTCCGGTCGAGCGCCTTGTGGAGCTGCTCGTGGACGTGGTGCCGTTCGAACAGCGGCAGCTTCTCGTTGGCCAGGTCGTAGTACTGGACGCGATCGGCCAGGGCCGGGGTGATCCCCGACACGTAGTCGAGGGCGTCGTCGTAGAGCTCCTTGTCGTCGATGACGACCGAGCGGTAGTCCTTCGAGAACTCCTCACGGATCACCCGGACGGCGACGTCGGGCTCGCGGTAGAGCAGCGTGGGAGCCTGCGACTTCTTCGCCAGCGCCTCGATCTGGTCCCAGAGGGAGACGAGCCGCTTGACGTCGTTGGCGATCTCCTCACTGGTGACGTTCTCGGCTGCGGTTCGGACGATCACACCGTGCTGCTTGGGCTTGGCGCCGTCGAGGATCTTGCGCAGCCGCTTGCGTTCGTTGTCGGGGAGACGCTTCGAGATGCCGTAGGTGCCCGAGTTCGGGACCAGGACCACGAATCGTCCGGGGAGGCTGACCTCCTGGGTGAGACGAGCGCCCTTGACGCCGATCGGGTTCTTGGTGACCTGGCAGATGATCGTCTGCTTGGCCTTCAGCACGTCCTCGATCCGGGGCTTGCCGCCGCCCTCGACGTCGTCGGGGTCGTACGACACGTCGCTGCGGTAGAGCACCGCGTTCTTGGGTGTCCCGATGTCGACGAACGCTGCCTCCATGCCCGGCAGCACGTTGGCGACCTTGGCGAGATAGATGTTGCCGTGGATCTGGCTGATGTCGTCGGCAGGACGGGAGACGTAGTGCTCGATCAGCGTGCGTCCCTCGAGGACTGCGATCTGCGTCGCCTTCGGCGTCTTGTGGACGGCCATCGTGTAGCGCCCGACCGGCTTCCCGTCGCGGTGCTTGCCCTTACGGGCCTCGAGCTGATCGGCATCGAGCTCGACGGCGTCGATGTCGGTCGCCAACTCCACCGGCTTGGCGTTGCCCTGGCCACGTCCCTTGCCACGCCGGCGACGGCGCGAACGGGACTTGGCAGGAGCGGTCGACTCGTCCGGCGACTCGGAACGCGGCTTCTGCTCGCCGCCCTGGGCCTTCTGCTTGCCCTGGCCTCCACGCCCCCGCGAGCGGTTGCGTTGCCGGCCGGGACCGTCGCTGGTCTCACCGCTGTCCGATGACGGCGGGGCGGCGCGGGTGTCGCCGATCTTGGGCTTGTTCTGGTTCTCTGCCGGAGCAGGCGGTCGGTCGGGCGATGCGCCCGATCCTTCAGCTGCAGCGCCTTCCGGGCGCTCGTTCGGTGTGGCCGACCCGGTGTGGGTGTCGGTCATGGTGGAATTCCCTTCTCATGACGCACGCGCCGTGGCGTGCGTGGCCGTCGGCGGGGCGAGCGTCTCGTCGAGGATCGCACCCGTTCGGGTGACCTCGAGGGGCTCGCGCCGGTCGCCGTCGACCGTCGTCCATTGGTGGAGCCGGACCACTCGGCCCTCCTGGGGTGCACCGTCGAACGCGGCGAGCAGCTCGGCCGGGCGACACGCACGAGGCTGTGTCGTCAGTTCGGCCCGGAGCAGGACGCCGGCCGGCTGCAGAAGCGCAGCAGGCGGGCACTCGTCGGGTTCGGCGATGCGGAGGGAGCACACGGCGGGGCGGATGTCATCGGTGACTTCCTTGCCCTTCCGTGTCCGGGTGACCGGGAGTTCTGTTGATGTCAGCACGTACTCGATGAGCTCAGCGGCTCGGGACGCGGCGAGGTCCGGGACCTCGACGAGCCAGGTGCACGAGCTGACGCTTTCCTGCAAACTGGGGGATCCAGGAGCGACATGGGCCGCACCCTGGATGTGCATGCCGGGAGGCAACGTCGGTTGGACGAGGCTCCCGAGGGAATCGATGTCGACTTCGGTGCCCGGCACCAGATCGACGTCGAGATATTCGCCACACGACTCGTGTGCCGTGGCGAGGGCGAGACCGAAGCGGAGCCGCGGGCGTGGCGAGAAGCCCTCGCTGTAGGAGACCGGGAGGCGGGTCCGGCGCAGGCTGCGTTCCCAGACCCGTGCGAGATCCCGGTGTGACGTGAACCGGATGCGACCGAACTTGCTGAATCGGATCCGGATGCGTTCTTTGTGTGGGGGCGTCACTTCGCCACCCCCACGGCGCGCGGTGTGAGCTGGACCGGCACGGTGTGGCCGGCGGAGAGGTCGACGCCCGTCCCCTGCGAGCCGCCGGCCGGAGGCGTGGCCGAGGCGACGATGTGCTCGATGGAGTACCCGGTGCAGGCGCCGCAGTCGTAGCAGGGCGTCCAGCGGCAGTCCGGCAGGCCGACCTCGGCCAGGGCGTCCTGCCAGTCCATCCACAGGAAGTCCTTGTGGAGCCCGGCGGAGAGGTGGTCCCATGGCAGGACCTCGTCCTCGGTGCGATGACGATGGATGAACCAGTCGGGATCGAGGCCGCACTCGGCCATCGCGTTCATCCACAACTCGATGTCGAAGTGCTCGGACCACTCCTGGAAGACGCCGCCGCGCTGCCAGACCAGCTCGATGACCCGCCCCAGACGACGATCACCGCGCGAGAGCAGCCCCTCGACCACCGAGGCACGCGAGTCGTGCCACTTGAGGTTCACGCCGTGGGTCTTGCGGGTGGCGTCGCGCACCAGGTTGATCTTGCGGCGCAACTCGTCCTCGGTGTTCTGGCCGAACCACTGGAACGGCGTGAACGGCTTCGGGACGAATCCACCGAGGCTGACGGTCACGCTCGGGTTCTTGTGGTGTTCCTTGCCGAGCTCGACGCAGTTCTTGGCCAACTCGGCGATGCCGAGCGTGTCCTCGTCGGTCTCCGACGGGAGGCCGGTGAGGAAGTAGAGCTTCATCCGGCGCCACCCCTGCGAGTAGGCCGAACCGACGGCGCCGTAGAGGTCTTCCTCGCGGATGAGCTTGTTGATGATCTGGCGCATCCGCCAGGTGCCGGCTTCCGGGGCGAAGGTCAGCCCGGTCCGTCGTGCGTTCTGGATCTGGTTGGCGAGTCCGACGGTGAAGGCGTCGACCCGCAACGACGGCAGGCCGAGCGCGATGGGTTGACCGCATCCGGTGTCGAGGTCCATGACGTCGGAGACCGTCTGCTCGATGCCGGAGAAGTCGGCGGTCGACAGGCTCGTGAGCGTGACCTCGTCGTAGCCGGTGCGCTTGAGGCCCTCGTCGATCATGGTCCGGACCTGATCGGCCGGACGCTCGCGGACGGGACGGGTGATCATCCCGGCCTGGCAGAAGCGACAGCCTCGCGTGCAGCCGCGGAACACCTCGACGTTGAGCCGATCGTGGACCACCTCGGTCAGCGGGACCAGCTGCTGCTTCGGGTACGGCCACTCGGCGAGGTCGGCGATCGTGCGCTTCTCGACCCGCTCGGGCACGTCGGGGTAGCGGGGAGTGACGGAAGCCAGGTGTTCACCGTCGTACTCGACGTCGTAGAGCGACGGGATGTAGACGCCCTCGACGTGCGACAGCGCCCGGAGGACGTTCGCACGCGATCCCGACGACTTGCCCTCGGCCTTCCATTCGGCGAGCACGGTCGTGATCTCGCCGACGACCTCCTCACCGTCGCCCAGCACCACGACGTCGACGAAGTCGGCGATGGGCTCGGGGTTGTAGGTGCAGTGTCCGCCGACCATGACCAACGGGTCGTCGTCCGAGCGATCCGCGGATCGCACCGGGACGCCGGCGAGGTCGACGCAGTTGAGGACGTTGGTGTAGGTGAGCTCGGCAGCGAGGTTGAAGGCGATCACGTCGAAGGTCGACGCCGCGGCATGGGTCTCGATGGAGAAGAACGGGATCTTCTCGCGCCGCATCACCGCCTCGAGATCGCTCCACACGGCGTAGCCACGCTCGGCGAACGCATCGTCACGCTCGTTGATGATCTCGCGCAGGATCTGGAGGCCCTGATTGGGCAGACCGATCTCGTACGTGTCCGGATAGCAGAGCAGCCACCCGACCTTTCCCGGGGCGCGCTCGGATGCGGGCGCTCCATCCTCGAGTCCGATGTAGCGCGCCGGCTTCGCCACGGAGGCGAGATGTCGTTCGAGCGCCGGCCACACATCGGTGGTCGCGCCCGACGATGACGGAGAAGTCATGGGCACGGTGGCCACACGCTACCGGACGACCCCCACCGATCCCCGAACCGTCACCGTGGGGGCCTGCGGACGTGGAAGGGTGCCGGGGTGGACCTGCATCTGCTCGGAGACGCCGACTCGTGCCTGGTGATCGACACCGCGGGCGAGATCCCCGCCGTCGTGCACTGGGGCCCGGATCCCGGTCCGCTCGACACCTTGCCCGACCGGATCGACCGACCACGGGCTCCGGCCACGCTCGATCGGGAACCTCACCTCTCCCTGGTGCCCCTCGACGCCGGTTTCGCGGGACGACTCGGGCTCGAGTGCCACCGAGCAGACGGCCCGGTCGAACTCCGGCACTGCGAGACCCGGTGGTCGGTCGACTCGGCCGGCCTCCGGTTCGAGGCGGTCGACGAGGGGGCCGGTGTCACCATCGTCGGCACCGTTCGGGTCGACGACGTCATCACCGTCGATCTCTCGGTCGTCAACACCGCCGAACACGTCCTCTTCGTCGACCATCTGGCGGCATCGCTCCCCTTGCCCGATCACGCCGACGAGATCCTCCGTCTCACCGGTCAGTGGTGTGCGGAGTTCCAACCCCTCCGGATCCCGTGGCCGCTCGGAACCCACCTGATCGAGACCACCCGAGGACGCACGTCGCACGACTCGGTGCCGGTGGCGTTCTTCGGTCCGACCGGATTCGGCGAGCACGACGGCGAGGTGCGCGGGGTCCACCTGGCCTGGAGCGGGAACCACGCCATTCGCATCGAGCGGCTGCCCGACGGCCGACGCCACGTCCAGGCAGGCGAGGCGCTCGCGCCCGGCGAGGTGGCGCTCGGACCCGGCGAACGCCACGACGCACCGACGCTCCTCGCCACGACGGGACAGGGCCTGACGGCGTGCAGCCAACGTCTCCATCGCCACGTGCGCCGGTCGCTCCCGGACCGACCCCGCCCGGTGCTCCTCAACACCTGGGAGGCCGTGTACTTCGACCACGACTTCGATCGACTCACGGCGCTGGCCGACCGGGCCGCATCGGTCGGCGTCGAACGGTTCGTGCTCGACGACGGCTGGTTCGGTGGCCGCCGCGACGACACGGCCGGACTGGGCGACTGGTTCGTGTCGCCCGACGCCCACCCCGACGGCCTCGGACCGCTCATCGACCACGTGACCGGCCTCGGGATGGAGTTCGGCATCTGGGTCGAGCCCGAGATGGTGAACCCCGACTCCGACCTCTTCCGCGCCCATCCCGACTGGGTCCTCGGCGACCCGGCCGTGACCGGCCGCAACCAACTGGTCCTCGATCTCACGATCGAGGACTGCTGGAGTCATCTCTTCGACGCCCTCGACCGGCTGCTCACCGACCACGACATCGCATTCGTGAAGTGGGACATGAACCGCGACGTCGCGACGAGAGCGACCCACGGTCAGACACTCGCGCTCTACCGCCTGCTCGATGCGCTCGGGACCCGCCATCCCGACATCGAGATCGAGTCGTGCGCATCCGGCGGTGGACGGGCCGACGCCGGCATCCTGCAACGGACCCAGCGGATCTGGACGTCCGACTGCAACGACCCACTCGAACGGCAGACGATCCAGCGAGGCTTCTCGACGTTCCTCCCGCCGGCGGTCATGGGCGCCCACATCGGGCCGCCCCGTGCGCACACGACCGGCCGCACCCACCGGCTCGGGTTCCGGGCCGGCACGGCGCTGTTCGGCCACCTCGGCATCGAGTGGAACCTGCTCGAGGCATCGGACCGGGACCTCGACAAAGTGCGCGCCTGGGTCGCACTGCACAAGGAACTCCGACCGCTGCTGCACTCCGGCGACGTCGTGCGCCTCGATCCGCCCGACGACGCATCGATGGCGCACGGCGTCGTCGCTCCCGACAGGTCGTCCGCCGTGTTCTCGTTCGCCCAACTGGCGACGAGCCAGGCGCCCACTCCCCCGCTGCTCCGTCTCCGCGGGCTCGATCCCCGTCGTACGTACTCGATCCGCCGGATCGCGATGCCAGGCGACGTCTTCGGGATGGCGGTCGCGCATCCGTCGTGGATCACCGGCGACGGCGTCGACGCGACCGGTGAGAGCCTCGGAACGATCGGGATCCAGATGCCGCGCCTGTTCCCCGAGAGCGTGTTGCTCCTCCGCCTCGACTCGGTCGATTGAGGGCGCGCGTCAGCTGAAGCGGCGCATGTGCACGTTCTGCACGAGACCGAGTCCGACGAAGAGCGCGATGGTCGACGAACCACCGTGGCTGACCAGCGGCAGCGGGATGCCGGTGATGGGCATGATGCCCATGGTCATGCCCGCGTTCTGGAACATCTGGAACACGATCATCGACAGCACGCCGACGCACAACAACAGTCCCAACTGGTCGCGCGAGAGCTGTGCGATGCGCCAGATCCGCCAGCAGAGGATGCCGAACAGGACCAGGAGCGTCGCGGCACCGACGAAGCCCAGTTCCTCGCCCACCGCGGTGAAGATGAAGTCGGTGTGTTGCTCGGGGACGATGTCGAGCTGTGTCTGCGTGCCCTCGAAGATGCCCTTGCCCAGGACGCCGCCCGACCCGATCGCGATCTTCGACTGGTTGAGGTTGTAGGCCTCTTCCCGGAGCGCGGCGTTGGGGTTGAGGAAGACCGTGAGTCGGCTCTTCTGGTAGTCCTCGAGCAAGCCGCTGTTGAGCACCAGGACGAGTCCGGTCAGACCGAACAACGTCAGCGCCGCGATGTGCTTGGCCCGGACGTTCGACACCAACAAGACGCCCATGGTGATGGCGACGATGACCATGGCCGTACCGGGGTCGGGCTGGAGCATGATCAGCGCGAGCGGGAAGCCGGGCACAGCCAGAAGGAGCGCGAGCCGGCGGAGGTCGATGTCGCCGCCGAACTGTGCACCCAGCGAGGCCAGCACCAGGATCACGGCGACCTTCGTGAGCTCGGACGGCTGGAGCTGGAACGAACCGAGGTTGAACCACGCCTGCGCGCCGTTGACCTCGGTGCCGAGCGGCGAGATGACCAACATCAGCAGGCCACAGACCCCGATGTAGGCGATGAGTGCCCACTCGCGGAACCGGCGATAGTCGACCATCGAGACCAGGGCCATCGCGGTGGCACCGGTGAGCAGGAAGACCACGTGCCGCTGCAGGGTGGCCGTGTTGACGTTGTCGGGGTCGCTGCCGCGCGTCGCCGAGAAGACCATCAGCGTGCCGATGAGCGAGATCGCGGCCACGGTCCCGAGCAGGATCAGGTCGACGTGACGCCACGCCGCCGACGGGTTGCGGCGCATCGAGCTCGCCGACCGGGTCGTGCCCGGCCAGCGTCCGGCGAAGGCGTCCATCAGTCGGAGCTCCCCACGCGAGCGAGGTCTTCCTGCGTCGGCTGGTCGTCGACGATCTCGGGGTAGACCAACTCGCCACCGGGCTGGAGTTCGGGCGGCGGGGTCACGCCGGCGAACTGGTCGAACAACTTGCGAGCCACGGGTGCGGCCGCCGTGCCACCGAAACCGGACTCCTCGAGGATCACGGCGACCTGGTACTCGGGGGCGTAGGCAGGCCCGAAGGCCGCGAAGACCGCCGTGTCGGCCTTGCCGTTGACCTGGGCGGTGCCGGTCTTGCCGGCGACGGGGAACTCAGTGAGCGGGAAGCCCTGGAACGTGCCGAACGCGGTGCCGCCGTTGGTCGACGTGACCCCGACCAGACCCTGGAGCAGCGAGTCACGGTACTCCGGCGGCAGTTCGAGCGTTCCGTTGATCCGGGGTTCGAAGGTCCGCTTGACCGTGTTCTCGCTTCCCCCGCGCGTGATCTTCGTCGCGATGTTCGGGGCGTACCGAGTGCCGCCGTTCGCGAAGGTCGCGTACACGTTGGCCAGTTGCAGCGGCGTCACGGCGACGTCGCCCTGACCGATCGCCATGTTGACGTTGTCGCCCGTGAACCAGTTGCGCTCGAGGAACGCGCCGGGGTTCGCGTCGTACTGCGCCTTGCGTTGCTCAGGGGTCGGAATGCGTCCGTCCTGCTCGAACGGCAGCGGGACGCCGGTCTCCTGGTCGAACCCGAAGAGCCTGGCCGACTCCTGGAATGCCTCGTCACCCAACCGGCCACGAGCGTTCCAGAAGTCCTCGCCCACCGAGTAGAAGTACGCGTCCGACGACACGGTGATCGACCGCTGAAGATCGACGGTTCCGTAGGCCTTCGAGCCCGCGTTCCGGAAGGTGCACTGACCTTCGCAGTTCTCGAGGGTGTGTGACCCGGTGTCGTAGTACGGCGTGGTCGCCTCACGGAGCCCGTTGGCCAACGCCGCATACCCGGAGATCAACTTGAAGGTCGAGCCCGGTGCGTACTGGCCCTGGATGGCGCGATTGGTGAGCGGGTCGTGGTTGGCCTCGTCGGTCAGGAAGGCATAGCGCGACGACGAGATGCCGTTGACGAAGTCGGCGGGGTCGAACGTCGGGTAGCTCGCCATGGCGAGCACCGAGCCGTCGCGAGGGTCGGTGACGACGACCGAACCGCCAGGAGCTTCGTTCTTCAGGTTGTCGCCGCTCGGGCGCCGGTTGCGAGCGCCATCGAGCGCCTCCTTCAGGAGGTCTTCGGCGACGGACTGTGTGGTGATGTCGATCGTCAGCCAGACGTCGTCGCCGGGGATCGGCGGGCGCGACAGGTCCTCGAGCACGCGCACCGGACGACCCTGGGCATCGACCTCGTAGACGGTCTGGCCGGGCATGCCACGCAGATCGTCCTCGTAGATCCGTTCGACGCCGGTCTTGCCGATCTGGTCGCCACGTTGGTACGTCTTCGGTTTGTTCGCACGGTCCTCGAGATCGGTGTCGCCGATCTCCCCGACGTAGCCGATCACGTGCGCGGCCCTGGTCCCGTAGGTGTAGCGACGCACCGCCGTCCGTTCGACGGTGACCGACGGGAACAGCTCGCGGTGTTCCTCGACGTAGATCTTGAGTTCCTCGGTCACGTCTTCGGCGACCGGTACCGGCGCGTACTGCGAGTACCGCTGGTCGTTGACCCGCTCGACCAGGGCCTCGACCGTGGCCGGGGACCCGTAGCGGGACATCTCGGCCGCGAGCCGGTTGATCATCTCGGCCGCGTCGTCGTCGTCCAGCTCGTTGTACAGGACCCGATCGACCGTGACGACCGTCGAGACGCGGTTGTCGACCAGCACCTTGCCGTTGCGATCGAGGATCCGACCACGAGGTGCTTCGACCTGGATCGTCCGGATGCGATTTGCCTCGGCCGCCTCGAGCAGCGGTTCCGACGACAGCACCTGCAGGTACCAGAGCCGAGCGAAGAGGGCAGCGAACAACGCCAGCACCACGACCGCGAGCACCGCGAGACGGAAACGTGGAGACTCTGCGTTCGTCATCGGAGGCCTCGGAGGGGTTGGCGCATCATGCGATCGGGGGCTGCTTCCTCCACCCATCGCATCACGTGGAGCGCCGGAATCGCGAGCAGGGCGTTCATCACCGAGGTGACCAGCACGATCCGGGGCAGGTCAGGGCCCCGGAACTGCTGCCCCATGATCTGCCCGAGGACGACGTAGAAGACGATGGCGGCGATCGACGCGACGAACGTCACGACCACGGGGATCCACGGCGCTGACCGGAGCACGCCGTCGTGCACGCTGCCGACGACGTAGCCGACGGCCAGATACGCGAGCGCGGTCAGCCCGAAGGGCGAGAGGAGGACGAAGTCGAGGGCGAGTCCGGCGATGAACCCGACCGTCGCGCCGCGGACCGGGCCGGCGGCCATGCCGCCGGCGATCGCCACGAGGAGCATCAGGTCGCCCGGCACCCCGAAGGGCCGAAGGTCGGCGAGCCACGTCGTCTGCACGACGAGGAGCAGGACGAGGACGAGCGAGAGACGGACGGCGCGGAGCACGTCAGCCCACCGGAGACGTCAGCAGCACGTTCACGAACGACAACTCGTCGAGATCGGCGAGGGGCCTCGCGAAGATCTCGAGAGTCAGTCCGCCGTTGGCTTCTGCCGTGCGGCGGACGCGCCCGACGGGGATCGACGCCGGAAAGGACGACCGATCGTCGATGCCCGAGGTCGTGAGGACCTCGTCGTCGGGCACGTCGGCGTCTTCCTCGCCCGGCTCGATACCGGTGTCGATGCGGAGATCTCGGGACGCGCCCTGACCCTTCGCCGTGCCGAACCGCTGGCTGGATGCCAGACGGACGCCGACTCGGAACTCGGGGTCGGTCAGCAGTTGGACGGACGAGCGATCGGACGAGACGTCGACGACCTGGCCGATGAGCCCGGCACCGGTCACCACGGGCATGCCGACCCGGATGCCGACCGACGATCCCTTGTCGATGACCACGATGTGCGAGAACGCGCTCGCCGGTTGTTGGATCACCCGGGCGGTCGCGGTCGACAGTGAGCCGACCCACGGGATGTCGACGGTGTCGAGCAGTTGCTCGTACTGGACGGACACGTCCTCGTCGCGGGCGATCTGTCCCTCGAGTTCGTCGACCCTGGCCTGCAGCGTCTCGTTCTCGTCCGCCAGGTCGTCGTAGTTGGTGATGCCGTTCCAGCCGTTCTGGAATGGAGTCGCGACGAAGTCGGCCGCGCCCTGCACCGGGCTCAGCGCAGATCCGACGGCGTGTCGGGCGTCCTGGACGATGCCGACATCTCGGAAGTCGAGCGTGAGGACGGTGATCGAGAAGAGCACCAACACCACGATCGTGAAGCGGGGTCGACCGCGTCGAGGCGAACTCATGGCCACGGCGAGACCAGCATTGCGAGGCGGAGCGGCACAGGGCTAGTGCTCGGGCGGGTTGTTGAAGAGGACGTCCTTGAGGGCGTCGAACTCCTCGAGCGCCATGCCCGACCCGAGCGCCACGGCGTGGAGCGGGTCGTGAGCGATGACGATCGGCATGCCGGTCTCGTGCTCGAGTCGAGCGTCGAGGCCGTGGAGGTGCGCGCCGCCGCCGGCGAGGACGATGCCCTTCTCCATGATGTCGGCAGCCAACTCCGGCGGCGTCTTGTCGAGCGTCACCTTGACGGCGTCGATGATGGCCGAGACCGGTTCCTCGATCGCCTCGCGGATCTCCTCGGTGGAGACCACGATGGTCTTGGGGAGACCGGTGATCAGATCCCGACCCCGCACCTCGGCGTAGATCTCCTCCTCGAGCGGCCACGCCGAACCCAACGCCATCTTGATCTCTTCGGAGGTCCGCTCGCCCAAGGCGAGGGAGTACTCCTTCTTGATGTGCTGGATGATGGCGTCGTCGAGTTCATCGCCGGCCACACGCACCGACTGGCTGGCCACGATGCCGCCGAGGGAGATGACGGCGACCTCGGTCGTGCCACCGCCGATGTCGACGATCATGTTGCCGGTCGGTTCCTGGACCGGGAGACCGGCGCCGATCGCGGCGGCCATGGGCTCTTCGATGATGTGCGCGGGCTTGCGGGCGCCGGCGAACTCGGCGGCCTCGAGCACGGCGCGCTGTTCGACACCGGTGATTCCCGACGGGACGCAGATGACCATCCGCGGCTTGGCCCAGCGGCGGTTGTGCACCTTCTGGATGAAGTACCGGAGCATCTTCTCGCAGATCTCGAAGTCCGAGATCACGCCGTCCTTCAGCGGACGGATGGCCTGGATGTGGCTCGGCGTGCGGCCGATCATCCGCTTGGCCTCGGTGCCGACTGCCAGGGGGCGGCCGTCGCGGACGTTGACCGCCACGACCGAGGGCTCGTTCAGCACGATGCCGCGTCCGCGCACGTAGACCACCGTGTTGGCGGTACCGAGGTCGACCGCCATGTCGCGGCCCATGAGTGAGGTGAAGACGTTCTCGGACATGGGGAATCACCGATCAGGTGCGGGAAACGGGATGCCGGTTCCGTCGAGAGGTTACCGGTTGGGCCCAGAAGTCGCCCGGTCAGCGCGACGTGGCGTCATGCCTGCTCGCAAGTTGCACCATCGTAACGGTTCGTCACGAAACCGCAACATCGGGGTGCGCCCCCACCCCACCCCGACGGTTCTGGGTGCAGAACCGGGATGTCAGATGGCAGATCGCGCACCCAGAACGATCAGCGGTTGGGGAACCAGAGGCCGATCTCGCGGGCGGCGGACTCGTGGGCGTCGCTGCCGTGGACGAGGTTCTCGTTGGTCGTGGTCGCGAAGTCGCCGCGGATCGAGCCGGGCTGGGCGTCGTCGACGCTGGTCTTGCCGATGAGCGTGCGGCAGATCGAGAAGGTGTTGTCGCTCGGACCCTCGACGATCATGGCCATGACCGGGCCGCGGGTGAGGAAGTCGACGAGCTCGCCGAAGAAGGGGCGCTCCTTGTGCTCGTCGTAGTGCGCCTCGGCGAGGGCACGGTCGGCCGTCCGGAGCTCGGCGGCGACGAGGGTCAGGCCCTTGCGTTCGATCCGGCTGATGATCTCGCCGACGAGGCCGCGTTCCACGGCGTCGGGCTTGCACATGACGAAGGTCTGGTTCACGCCGCCGAGGCTAGGGACCGGTGAGCGTGGATCCAAGGTCAGAGCGGCGCAGCGCCGTCCGGGCGGCACCCACGACGTAGGTCGAGCCGGCGATGAGCAGCGCGTCGTCGCTGTTCATGCGGTCGGTCGCCCGACCGATCGCGGTCTCGACGTCGTCGACGATGGTGACCTCGGGGATCGCCGGAGCACCGCCGGCCGACACGATCCGAGAGACGCCCGAAGCGACGTCGACGGCGGAGATCGCCCGGGGCGACTCGGCCTCGACACAGATGATCCGCCGCGCTCCGAGGCCGACCAGCGGGGCCAACGTCTCCTCGATGTCGCGACCACCGAGGAGACCCACGAGCAGCGTCAGCGAGCCATCGGGCTCGAACTCGTCGTGGAACGTGGTGGCAGCCGCGGCGGTCCCGTCGGGGTTGTGTGCGGAATCGAGGACGATGAGCGGTGAGCGGTGCACGACCTCGAACCGTCCGGGCACCGACACGGCGGAGAACGCCTCCTGCACGACCTCGGTGTCGAGGGGGCGACCGAAGAACGTCTCGACCGCGGCGATGGCGGCCGCGGCGTTGTCGACCTGATGCGAGCCGTGCAGCGGGAGGAAGAGATCGTGGTAGCGCGACGTCGGGGTGTAGGCGCCCATGAGGCGTCCGCCCACGGCGATGGCCGACGACGACGAGCCGAACTCCTCGTCGCGCACCCAGTGCAGGGCCCCACCCTCGGCACGGAACACGTCGACCAGTTCGGGATCGGTCTCGCCGATGATCACCGCGCTGCGGTCGCTGATGATGCCGGCCTTCTCCTGGGCGATGGATCGGCGCCACTCCCCCACGCCGTCGGTGTGGTCCCGTCCGACGTTGGTGATCACGGCGACGTCGGCATCGACCACGTTGGTGGAGTCGTAGCGGCCGAGGAGACCGACCTCGACGACCATGACCTCGACCGCCTCGCGTGCGAACCATGCGAACACGGTCGCGGTCAGCAGGTCGAAGTAGCTGGGTCGGTCGGGGAAGAGCGACTCGAGCGCGGCGATCTCCGACACCACGTCGGCGAACTCCACCTCGGTGATGATGTCGACGTTGCGGGTGATCCGTTCACGGATCGACTCGAGGTGGGGGCTGCCATAAGTGCCGACGGTGAGTCCGTGCGCACCGAGCAGCGCCGACACCATCTTCGCGACCGAACCCTTGCCGTTGGTCCCGGTGATGTGGATGACAGGGGCGCTGGCCTGCGGATCGCCGAGCACGTCGACGAGACCGCGCATGCGGTCGAGCGACAGGCCGTGCACGGCGCCGGCGGTGGGGCCACCGACGGTCGCCTCGAGGTTGATGTGGTCGTCGAGGTACGCGACCGCTTCCGCAAAGTCCATGCAGGACTGGTTACGAAGCTGCCCGTTTGGGGCGGGTGGCCTTGTCGTCCTTGGGGACGATGGTCGGCAGCACCTTCTCGAGCACCACAGCCTCGTCGACGACGACCTTGCCGACGTCGGTGCGACCCGGGATGTCGTACATGATCTCGAGCAGGACCTCTTCGAGGATCGCCCGGAGCCCGCGGGCGCCGGTGCCACGATGCAGCGCCTGGTCGGCGATCGCCGTCAGCGCGTCGTCGGTGAACTCGAGTTCGACGTCCTCGTAGCTGAAGATCTTCTGGTACTGCTTGACCAGGGCGTTCTTCGGTTCCGTGAGGATCTCGATCAGTGCCTCGTGGTCGAGGTGGCCGACCGCACCGATGACCGGGAGACGCCCGATGAACTCGGGGATCAGCCCGAACTTCACCAGATCCTCGGGGAGCACGTCCTGGAGCAGATCGGCGGCATCGGAATCGTTGCTGGCGCGGATCTCGGCGGCGAAGCCGACACCGGTGTGTCCCTTGCGCGACTCGATGATCCGCTCGATCCCGGCGAAGGCGCCACCGCAGATGAACAGGATGTTCCCCGTGTCGATCTGGATGAACTCCTGGTGGGGATGCTTGCGACCACCCTGGGGCGGCACGGAGGCCGTCGTTCCCTCGAGGATCTTGAGCAACGCCTGCTGGACACCCTCGCCCGAGACGTCGCGGGTGATCGACGGGTTCTCCGACTTGCGGGCGACCTTGTCGATCTCGTCGATGTAGATGATCCCGGTCTCGGCCTTCTTGACGTCGTAGTCCGCCGCCTGGATCAGCTTGAGCAGGATGTTCTCGACGTCCTCGCCGACGTAGCCCGCCTCGGTGAGCGCGGTGGCGTCGGCGATGGCGAACGGGACCTTGAGCAGACGGGCCAGCGTCTGTGCGAGGAACGTCTTGCCCGAACCCGTGGGGCCGAGCATCAAGATGTTCGACTTCGCGACCTCGACGTCGTCGTGGACGGTGTTGTGGCCGAACTGGATCCGCTTGTAGTGGTTGTAGACCGCGACCGACAGGATCTTCTTCGCGTCGGTCTGACCGACGATGTACTCCTCGAGGAACTCGAAGATCTCCTTCGGCCTGGGCAGCTCGTCGAAGTGGAAGTCGGACGTCTCGGCCAACTCCTCCTCGATGATCTCGTTGCACAGATCGATGCACTCGTCACAGATGTAGACGCCGGGACCGGCGATCAACTTCTTGACCTGCTTCTGCGACTTCCCGCAGAACGAGCACTTGAGGAGTTCGCCCCCGTCTCCGAACTTCGCCACGGTGTCCCCCTTCTGCGTTCTTGCTCAGTTGGCCCGGATGGGTCCAGTCGTGTCGGCCACGTCTCGTCGCTCGATCACTTCGTCGATGATGCCGTACTCGAGGGCCTCGGGAGCGGTCATCACGAAGTCGCGATCGGTGTCGGCCTCGATCCGCTCGACCGTCTGACCGGTGTGATCGGCGAGGATCTGGTTGAGGAGGTCCTTCATCCGCATGATCTCACGGGCCTGGATCTCGATGTCGGTGGCCTGGCCACCGCCCTGTCCCCACGGCTGGTGGAGCAGGACCCGGGAGTGGGTGAGCGCCAGGCGCTTGCCCTTGGTCCCGGCAGCGAGCAGCACGGCGGCGGCCGATGCGGCCTGTCCGAAGCAGATCGTGCTGATCTCGTTCTTGATGAAGCTCAGCGTGTCGTAGATCGCGAACAGCGCGGTGATGTCGCCACCGGGGCTGTTGATGTAGATGCTGATGTCCTTGTCGGAGTTCTCCGACTCGAGGTGCAGCAACTGTGCGCACACCAGGTTCGCGATCTGATCGTCGATCGGCGTGCCCAGGAAGATGATGTTCTCCTTGAGCAGGCGGGAGTAGAGGTCGTAGGCCCGTTCGCCCCGATTGGTCGACTCGACGACCGTCGGGACGAGGTAGTTGCGCACGGTGGAATCGTGGCGTGCGGCCTGCTCTGGGGTCATTCGGCTGCGTCCTCTTCGGTGTCAGTGTCGGTGGCGTCGTCTGCAGGAGGCTCGTACGTGCTGCGGTCGACGTTGTTGCCGTTCTCGTCGACGATCTCGACGTGGTCGAGCAGCCATTCGAGCGCCTTGCGCTTCGTGATGTCAGAGCGTACCGCGGGCAGTTGGTCGTTCTGTTCCAACTGGGCGCGAACCTTCTTGGGCTTCTCGCCCACACGCTCGGCGACCTCGTCGATCTCGGCGTCGAGTTCGTCGTCGGTGCACTCGATGCCCTCGGCGACCACGATGGCGCGCAGTGCGAGGTCGACACGGGCGCTGGTCTCGGCGTTCTCACGCAGTTCGTCGATCAACTGCTCCTGCGAGCGGCCCGTCATCATCAGGTACTGCTCGAGGCCCATGCCCTGGGCCTGCAGGCGCATGCCCAGGTCCTGGAGGCGGCCGTTGAGTTCACCGCTGATCAGCGCTTCGGGGAGATCGTCGGTCACGAGGGCGGCCAGCGCCTCGGCCACCTTCTCCTGGAGCTGTTGGGCGCCCTGCGCCTTGCGCACCGTGGTCATCCGCTCGACCAGGTCGGCCTTCATCTCGTCGACGGTCTCGAACTCGGAGTTCTCCTGGGCCCACTCGTCGGTGAGCTCGGGCAGGACCTTGGCCTTGACCTCCTTGACGGAGATCACGAAGTGGAGCTGGCGCTCCTCGTCCTCGTCGGGGTGGGTCGCATCGAAGTCGAGTTCGTCGCCGGCGGACGCACCGTTGAGCTGCTCGTCGACCTCGGAGGTGATGACCCCCGAGCCGATCTCGTAGTTGTAGTCGTCGGTCGTGAGGCCGTCCTGCTCCTCGCCGTCGAGGGTGCCGACGATGTCGATGACGACGGTGTCGCCCTCGTCGGCCGCTCGGTCGACGGTCTCGACGGTCGCGTCGAGGCTGCGCATGCGGTCGATCTGGGCGTCGATCTCCTCGGCGTCGGGCTCGGGCGACGGCATGGTCACCTTGAGTCCGTCGTAACCGGCGATGGAGATGACGGGGCGGACCTCGACGATGGCCTCGAAGGTGACCGGACCCTCGTCCTGGCCACCCGTGATGTCGAGCTCCGGAGGAGCGATCACGTCGACGTCGTGCTCGATGACGGCGTCGGAGTAGTACTTCGGCAGCGCCTCGCGGAGGGCTTCCTCGCGAGCCGGGCCGAGGCCGATGCGAGCCTCGAGCAGCTTGCGGGGAGCCTTGCCACGCCGGAAACCGGGGAGGTTGACCTCCTGGGCGATCCGCTTGAAGGCCGCGTCGAGGTCACCCTCGAACTCGGTCTCTTCGACGGTCACGGAGACCTTGACCTTGTTGTCTTCGAGGGTTTCGACGGTGGAGTTCACGAGGTGGCCATTTCGTTTCGCCAGCGGTTGTGCCCGCTGGGCAGGGCGTGCACGGGAACGGACGAGTGTATCGACGGGCTTTCCGATCACGGCCATCCGCCGCACGCCTTGTAGTGTCCCCGCCCCGGTCGTACGGGGAGTGGCGCAGCCCGGTAGCGCACCTGCTTTGGGAGCAGGGGGTCGCAGGTTCGAATCCTGTCTCCCCGACCACGGCCATGGCGCACGGTAATGTGCCGCCGAATCTGACACATCTCGAACAAGGCGGACCCCCCACATGCCAGCCCGGCTGCAGTTCCAACGGCGCGCGTTCATCGGCGCCCTCGCCGTCGCGCTTCTCGGCGCACTCCTCGTCGCCTTCTCTCCGGCGTCGCCGGCCTCGGCCGCGACGACCGCGCAGTACGCCTCGAGCTGGATCGTCGACAACGACGCGAACTGGACCCCGTATCCCTCACACGCCTCGGGCGCGAACCCGCTCGGATCGGGCACCGGGAACTGCACCGGAGGCAACGCCGGCGCCTGGGCGGAGTTCACCTTCACCGGGTTCTCGATCCCTGCGACCGACACGATCGACGGCATCGTCGTGACCCCGAAGTACCGCACTGCCGCCAACAACGGCACCCTGTCACTGCGCGACGGGGGTGTCGTCCTCGGCTCGAAGACCCTGCCGATCAACACCGGCGGACCATCGAACTGCAACAGCACCAGCACGGTCGCGGTCGGCGGCGCCACCGACACCTGGGGCGCATCGCTGACTCCCGCCATCATCAACGACGGCATCCAGGTCCGCCTCAGCCAGGGCACGCCGAACCCGATCGACCTCGACTCCATCCAACTCACCGTTCACCACAGCGCTGGTGACCCGGAAGCCGACCTGTCGATCACCAAGGGCGACGACGTCGACCCCGCAACCCCCGGCGAGGACGTCGTCTACACCATCACCGCGACGAACGACGGCCCGTCCGACGATCCGGGCGCCACGATCGCCGACACGTTCCCGGCCGGCCTCACCTGCACGTACACCTCCGTTGCCGCTGGCGGAGCCACCGGCAACACCGCCTCTGGTTCAGGGAACATCAACGACCTCGTCGCCATGCCCGACGGCGCATCGATCACCTACACGGCCACCTGCGCCATCGACAGTGACCGCACGACCGGCCTGTCGAACACCGCGACCGTGACGGCGTCGGTGACCGACCCGAACTCGGGCAACAACTCGGCCATCGAGACCACCGCGGTCGCTCCTGAAGCCGACCTCTCGATCACCAAGACCGACGACTCGGACACCGTGGTTCCCGGCGGCACCGTCGTCTACACGATCGTGGCTGCGAACGCCGGCCCGTCCGACGATCCCGCGGCGACAGTGGCCGACACGTTCCCCGCCAGCCTCACCAACTGCTCCTGGACCGCGGTCCTGGCCGACGGCGCCTCGGGCACGACGTCCGGTGACAGCGACATCGACGAGGCCGTCTCCCTGCCGGTCGGCGCATCGATCACCTACACCGCCACCTGTGATGTCGACGACGCCGCCGACGCCGCAGTGGTCAACAGCGCCACCATCACGGCGTCCGTGACCGACCCCGACCCGTCGAACAACGCCTCCGACGACTCGAGCGACCCGGCACCCGAGGCCGACCTCGGCGTCTCGGTGACCGAGTCGGCCGATCCGGTGACCGCCGGCGATGCCGCGGGACTCACCTACACGGTGACGGTCACGAACGGTGGGCCGTCGACGGCACCGGGCACGACCGTGGAGATCGACCTGACCCTGCCGACAGGTGTGACCGAAGGAACCGCCGTCGCGTCGCTCGGCACCTACGCCGGATCCACCTGGACCGTGGGGGCCCTCGCTCCCGACGCCACCGCCACTCTCGAGGTGCCGCTGACCGTCGACGACACCACGGCTGCAGGAACCGACGTGATCGAGATCGCGGCCACCGTCTCGTCCGACGCCGATGATGCCGACGGCACCAACGACGAAGCGTCCGAGGCAACCAGCGTCGAGGCCGCTCCGACCACGCCGACGACGTCCCCCGCCACCACGCCGACCACGCCGACCACGGCTGCGGGTGCGGTCGGATCGGGCGGACAGGGCCAATCGCCGGCCACCGGGGCTCTCCCGAAGACGGGTGCAGAGCCCGCGGCGATGGTGCTCTTCGGTCTCGCGAGCATCCTCGTCGGCTGTGCCGCACTCTGGCTCACCGACCGTCGCTCCCGACCCACGGGAGCTCACCTCCGCTAGACGCCGGGCGGCGGACCACCCGGTGTAGGTTCGCCGCCTGATGCACCGTCGCATCGCACTCCTCGCCGCAACCGCTCTCGGCCTCTCGTCGTGTGCGCTGCCGTCCTTCGGTGCGCCGACACCGGCCAGCGAACAGGGCCGGGAGGTCTTCGACCTGTACCGGTGGTACGCCGCGCTGGCGACCGGCGTCGGCGTCTTCGTCACCGTGCTGCTCGTCTTCGTCGTCGTGCGGTATCGACGACGTTCCGACGACGCGATCCCCAGCCAGAAGCCGTACAACATCCCGATCGAGATCGCGTACACCGCGATCCCGCTGCTCATCGTCTCGGTTCTCTTCGTCTTCAGCGTCCGCACCGAGGATCGTGTGAGCGCCGAGACCGACGACCCCGACCTCGTCATCGACGTCACCGGCTTCCAGTGGCAGTGGCGCTTCGACTACGTCGAATCCGGCGTGGTCGTCAACGGTTCACCGGAGTCGGGCGTGCCCGAACTGGTGCTCCCGCTCGATCGCACGACCCGGCTCGAACTCCGTACCGCCGACGTGATCCACTCGTTCTGGGTGCCCGACTTCCTCGTGAAGCGCGACATGATCCCTGGCATCGACAACGCCATCGACGTCACGCCGACCGAGGTCGGGACGTTCGACGGCGTGTGCGCCGAATACTGCGGCCTCGACCACGGGCGCATGCGGTTCAGCGTGCGGGTCCTGGCCGCCGACGACTTCGACCGGTGGCTCGAGGAGTCGGCTCCATGAGCCTGCTCGACGACCGTCCGGTCGAGCCCACGCCGTCGCCACCCGCGCGTCGCGAGGCGACCGGGCTCCTGGCGTTCCTGACCACGACCGACCACAAGCGCATCGGCGTGGCGTACATGCTCACGGCGTTCGCCTTCTACCTCGTCGGCGGCGCACTCGCCCTGGTGATCCGGACCGAACTCGCCGAGCCGGGGCAACAGGTCGTCGGCAACGCCACCTACAACGAACTGTTCACGATGCACGGCAGCATCATGCTGTTCTTGTTCATCGGGCCGTTCGCGTTCGGGCTGGCCAACTACTTCGTGCCCATCCACATCGGCGCCCGTGACATGGCGTTCCCACGCCTCAACGCACTGAGCTACTGGTTCTTCCTCTTCGGCGGTCTGACGATGCTGTCGGGATTCCTCACCGCCGACGGTGCGGCCGACTTCGGCTGGACCGGGTACTCGCCGCTGTCGTCGGTGGTCCGCTCCCCCGGCGTCGGCGGCGACCTCTGGATCATCGCCCTGGTCCTCACCGGCCTCTCGGGCGTGCTGACGGCCGTCAACGTCGTGGCGACCGTGCTCACGATGCGGGCACCCGGGATGACGATGTTCCGCATGCCGATCTTCACCTGGAACATGTTGGTGACGAGCATCCTCGTCCTCATCGCGTTCCCGATGCTGACGGCCGCAGCGGCGATGCTCTTCGCCGACCGGCACCTCGGCGCCCACGTCTTCGACATCGCCAACGGCGGCCAACCGATCCTGTGGCAACACCTGTTCTGGTTCTTCGGCCACCCCGAGGTCTACATCGTGGTCCTCCCCTACTTCGGGGTGATCACCGAGGTCCTCCCCGTACACGCCCGTCGTCCGGTGTTCGGCTACGCCGGGCTGGTCTTCGCCACCATCGCCATCGCCGCCTTGTCGGTGGGCGTGTGGGCCCACCACATGTTCGTGACCGGCGCAGTCAGCCTGCCGTTCTTCACCGCCTTCTCGATGCTCATCGCGGTGCCGACCGGCGTGAAGATCTTCAACTGGATCGGCACCCTGTGGGGCGGACAGATCGTCTTCCCCACACCGATGCTGTTCGCGGTCGGCTTCATCTTCACGTTCCTGTTGGGCGGACTGACCGGGGTCCTGCTCGCGACCGCGCCCATCGACTTCGCCGTCACCGACACCTACTTCGTCGTGGCACACATGCACTACGTGCTCTTCGGCGGCTCGGTGTTCGCGCTCTTCGCCGGCGTGTACCACTGGTTCCCCAAGGTCACCGGCCGGATGCTCGGCACCGGACTCGGCAAGGTCCACTTCTGGATGACGTTCGTCGGCTTCCACCTGACCTTCGCCATCCAACACGTGCTCGGACTGCAGGGCATGCCCCGCCGGGTGCCGGACTATCTCGATGCGTACGGCTTCGACTGGATGAACCTCGTCTCCTCGATCGGTGCCGGACTGCTCGGCGCGTCCACGCTGCCGTTCGTGTGGAACGCGTGGCGGTCGTGGCGACACGGTGAGATCGCCGGCGACGATCCCTGGGGTGGCCACACGCTCGAGTGGGCGACGTCGTCTCCCCCACCGACCGAGAACTTCGACCGCCCGCTCCCGTCGATCCGGTCGAACCGTCCGCTCTGGGACGAGCACCATCCTGACCTGGTGATCGAAGGCCACTGATGGACGCCGACGAGTCCTCCGACGCCGGCCAGGTCCGGATCCAGAGCCGGATCTTCCTCGGCATCGGCGCAGCCGTCGCTGTGATGGCCGCGATCTACGGTGCCGCGGCATACGAGGAGGCCGGGTCGGTCATGTTGGCCCTGGCCGCGTGCCTGTCGCTCGTGTGCGGCACCTTCCTCTGGTTCCAGGACCGGGGCGCGCACGCTGGCCACGCCGTGACCGCCGACGCCATGTACCTGCCGCACTCGAGCATCTGGCCGTTCTGGATCGGCGTCGCCGCGTTCCTCATGACGAACGGGCTCGTCCTCGGGATCTGGTTCCTCGTCCCCGGCGCGCTCGTGATGATCGCCGGACTCGTGGGCTTCATCCGCCAGTCCCGCGCCCGCAGCGAGCACTGACACGCTGAGTAGCAGCGCTGACACGCTGTGTGTCGGCCTGGGCGGACCCCGGAAAAGCCAGCCAAAGAGGCAGAAGATCTGGCGCTGACGTCCCGTCAATGTGCGATATCGCACATAACTCCGGGTAACGGCGTGCTTCCGTTGTGTCAGGTACGGGCGATCTGGGGTATTTGTCGTGCATTCGCGCAACGAGCCAGGTGTTCGTCGAACCCACCTGGAGCAACGCATGCGTGATCTACGCCTCCCCCTTTCCACCGCGACCCGGGCGCTCGTCGTCCTGGCGACGGTCACGACAGGCCTCGCGCTCGCACCGTCGATGCCGTCGGCGGGTGCTGACGTCACGTTCACGGTCGATGACACCGCCGACCTGCCGGACATCGCGCCTGGCGACGGCTTCTGTGATGCGGGCGGAGGGACGTGCACATTCCGAGCCGCAGTCGAGGAGGCGAACGCGACCGCGGGCGCCGACACGGTCGTGCTCCCTGGTGGCCGGTTCGCGCTCGACAGCCACGTCGCCGTCTCCGACGACACCATCATCCGCGGCGCAGGCATGGGCGTCACCGTTCTCGACGCGCAGTCGACGACGTATGACGTGGCGGCCGACCCTCGGTGGTCGGTCGACGCAGCATCTGGTCATCGAGCCATCGTGGGGATCGCCGGCTCGCCGAACACGGTGTTGGAGGACCTCACGATCCGGGGTGGCTACACGGAGCCCAACGGCCTCGGCGGCGCACTCGCCTTCCAGGTCGGCGACCTGACCCTCGATGGTGTCGAGCTCTACGGCAACGCCGCAGACCAGGCAGGTGGTGCCGTTGCGTTCGTCGGCAACGGAGCGCTGACGATCCGTGATTCGCGGATCTGGGGCAACGCCGCGGATGTCGCCGGCGGTGCCGTCTGGCAGCAGGGCTCGGGCTCGCTCGTCGTCGAGCGCACGCTCTTCGACGGCAACGGCGCCGAGCCGACGCCGGGAACCAGTACCAGCGCCGACGCGCGGTTCCGGCCTCGAGTCGGTGGCGCGTTGTTCGCCTGGACCGCGTCGACCAGCATCCTCGATGCCGAGTTCGTGAGCAATCACGCCTCACAAGAGGGTGGCGCCGTCGCGACCTCCGGTGCCGACCCGGTCGTCATCAGGGGCAGCCGTTTCGAGGGCAACGAGACCGGGCGCCGGGGCGGCGCGGTCCGCTCGGCCACTGGCCAGCTCCTGATCGTCGATGCCAGCGAGTTCATCGGCAACGTGGCCGAGGGACGCAATGCCGCTGACCAGCTGGTTGGCGGTCTCGGGGGCGCGATCAACAGCCCCGGGCCGGCGAACATCACCGCCTCCACGTTCAGCGAGAACCAGAGCTTGGAGGGCGGCGCCATCGCCAAGGACGGCAACGCTGCCAGCGAGCGCCGAATCCGCGTCGCCGACTCCTCGATCACCGACAACTTCGCGGTCCGTGGCGGTGGAGTCTCGAGCCAGTCCGACGGCGCCGCGGAGCTCGAGTACCAGTTCTACAACACGTCGATCGTCGGCAACGAGGCCACGATCTCAGGACGAGTCACCGACCCGCAGGCCGGGGTCGGCGGCGGCATCTGGATGGGAGGCGGCCCGGGCTACGGGTTCATGACGCTTCAGTTCACGACGGTGGCGAACAACTCCACCGACGGGCCGACCGGCGCAGCCGGTGCGCCGACCAACGTCGGGCAGCAGCTCTACGCGCCCACTGCCGGACGCTTCCAGATCGTGAACTCGATCATCGACCATGTCGACTCCGCTGCCGGACAGTGCGCAGGCGTGGTCGGATTCGGCAAGAGCCTCGTCAACACCGACTCCCCCGACCCCTGCCCGACCGATCCGTCCGACCTGGGCGTCAACGGGCGGATCCTCAACCCCGACCTCGGCGACTACGCCGTCGAGGTCGGCCGCGGGCATCGTGGACTCCTCGTCGATCCCGAGCTCGCGATCCCGGTCCTCGGCGACGGGAGCTGCCCCGCCGACACGTTCGACGCGCGCGGCATCGCCCGTCCGGCCACCAACTGCACCCCCGGCTCGCTCCAGCAGGGAATCCAGGTCAACACGATGGACGACGCCCCCGATGACGGGCAGTGCCCCGGCGGCGGCGGCATCTGCAAATTGCGCGAGGCCGTCGGTCTCGCGCCCGCCGACGGCACTCCGACCGCCATCGAACTCACGAACGGGGGCCTCGAGACGCTGTACGTGCTCGCCTCGCCGATCACGATCCCGGACAACACCGACGTGATCATCGTGCCGAACCCCAGCGCTCCGATCCTGTCCGCGAGTGGCAAGTTCCGTCTGGGCCAGGCGACCGGTGGCCACACGATGTTCGAGCCGAGCGCCGGCGCCCTCGAACTCGTGAGCATGACCTTCAACGGCCTGGGCGAGACTCCCGGCGACGGTGGCTACATCGACGCCAACGGCGGCACCGTCACGCTCCGGAACATGGACGTCAACGGCGGCGACGCCTCGTCCCGGGGCGGTGCGGTGAACATGGTCGGCGGCACCCTCACCGTCGTCGGCGGCATCAGCGCAGGAAACGAGGCCTACGAGGGCGGCGCCTTCGCGCTCGACACCGTCACCGCGACGTTCCAGCACCACGAGTTCGGTGACGGCGAGGTCGGCGGCAACGCTGCGGAGCGCGAAGGCGGATCCCTGTGGGCGCTCGACTCCGACATCACGATCTTCGAGTCGACGTTCTACGACAGCGACGCCGGCGTACCCCCCGTGTCGGCCGGTGTCGGCGCCGACGGGGGCGCCATCAATGCGAGCGGGGGAAGCCTCCGACTCCGCGGTACGCACGTCCTCGAGAGCCAGATCGGCTTCGGCAGCGCGTTCAGCTCCCGCGGCGGTGCGATCGCGCTCGACTCGTCCGGCGCGCTCCGCATCGAGCCCACGACGTTCACGGACGGCTACGGGCGGACGAGCGAGTTCGTCGAGAACGCGACGATCCCCGACGGCGCTTCCTCGGCGGGGGGCGCGATTCGCGTCGGCGACGGCTCGGCCGTCGAGATCACCGACACGCTCTTCGACTCGAACACCGCACGATCCGGCGGCGCCCTCGCGTTCGAGGGAACCCATGCCGTCACGTTGACCCGGAACCGCTTGATGAACAACGAAGCTGCTGCGGGCGGCGGCGGCGCCATGTACGCCAGTACGTCTTCCCTCGCGCTGGCCGAGAACGACTTCGAGGCCAACGTGGTCAACGACGTTCCGGGCGGCGCTGGCGGCGGCGCCATCTTCTTCGACGATGCAACGGAGCGGACGGCGATCACCTCGTGGTGGGGCAACGGCTTCGACGGGAACAAGACCCTGGGCGATCAGGACGGTGGCGCCGTCTCCGCGTTGGCGGTCGACTTCCTGACTTCGATCACCGAAGAGCTCTGGCAGAACAACAACGCGAGGGGCGCAGGCGGCGCCATCGCCAGCCTCGACCCGATCCCCCTCGACCGCGTGCAGTTCGTCCGCAACCAGGCCGCTGGCGACGGCGGCGCGGTACGAGGCCCGGCGGAAGCGGTCCGCAGCACGTTCGACACGAACACCGCCGGCGGAAACGGCGGCGGCCTCGTCCTCGTGGGCGGATCGATCACGGGATCGACCTTCACGACGAACGAGTCCGGGGCATTCGGCGGCGGCGTCTTCGTCGCCTCGACGGCCGGAAGCACGGCGTTGATCGATTCGGCCACGTTCTCGGACAACGTCTCGGCCACCGACGGTGGCGGCGTCGCCACCGGCGCGGCCGACGGCTCGGTGGAGCTCTCCGACTCCGAGATCACCGGAAACAAGGCGACCGGGTCCGGCGGTGGCCTCGCCGTCACCGGCGGCGACGCCGACATCACCATCCGGCGAACCTCGATCCACGACAACCAGGCGTCGGTGGCCGGCGGCGCATCCTTCGCGGGAGCGACCCCGAGCACCTCGGACATCTACAACACGTCGATCATCAACAACATCGCCGCTGCGGATGCGTCCGCCGGCGTCTTCCACGCCAGCGGCGAACTGCTGATCAACTACTCGACGGTCGACGGGAACACCAACGACAACCGCGAGCTCCAGATCTTCTCCGTCGCCCCCGGCACCGACAGGATCGTGGTCCGCCAGAGCGTCATCGGCGTCAACGACGTCACCCCCGGCTGCTTCGGGGGGACGCAGTGGGGCCTCGGTTTCCCTGTACTCATCCAGGATGCCAACGGCAGTTGTGCTCCCTCGCTCGGCGACCCGGCCGACGACACGTTCACGCGGGGCGCGCTGAGCGCGGACCGGACGTACTTCGAGGCACCACCGGAGGCGATCGACCGGAGTCCCGCGAACGAGTGCCCCGCGAGCGGTCTCGACCAGATCGGCACCGCCCGTCCCCAGGGCGGACTGTGCGACGTGGGCGCCATCGAGTTCGCCTCTGGCGCGGTCGCATCCGCCGTCACCGTGGACCTCGACATCGCGGAGGCGACCATCGGGACACCGTCGTCGTCGATCCACGTGACCGAGGTCGACGGTGAGGGCCTCCTCGCGGCGAGCAAGGCGAGTGGCATCGGTGCCACCCCGTTCTCGTCCATCCCGTTCTCCTCGATCCCCTACGGGGCGACTCGGATCCAGGCCGCGCCGTTCAGCTCGATCCCGTTCTCGTCCATCCCCTTCAGCTCGATCCCGTTCTCGTCGATCGGGACCGGCGACGACGGGATCCGCGCCGCCGCGTCGGCCGCGCTCGACGCCGTTCCGTTGTCCGACGTGATCATCAACTACACGAGTTTCACCGGTGAGACGACCGGCTGGAAGGGCCTCCTCGGCGATTCCGAGAGCCCGCTGGCCGGCGAGCCCCTCCACGCCGTGACCCTCCTCGACGTGATCACCGAGGCCTACGTCGACGGCAACCAGGCGCTGGCTTCCCGCTTCGAGTCCCTCGAGGCCGGCGACGTCCAGATCGACCCGAACAACCCGGTCGGCAAGCTCACCTTCCCGATCATCGCCGGCGGCGCGATGGCGATCGGTGACCTCCCGTTCGTCCGCGCCGACGGGTCCATCGGCGAGCCGGACGAGTACCTGGCCGACTGGTGTGCAGCCATCGACCCGCTCGGATTCGACTGTGACGAACTCGGCGTCGAGGCCGACACCAACGTCCTCGCGCTCGGCCTCGCCGGGATCCCGTTCTCTTCGATCCCCTACTCGTCGATCCCGTTCAGCTCGATCCCCTTCAGCTCCATCCCGTTCAGCTCCATCCCCTTCTCGTCGATCCCGTTCAGCTCCATCCCGTTCGAGGACACGCCCTTTAGCTCGATCCCGTTCGCGTCGATCCCGTTCAGCTCGATCCCGATCGCCAAGACACCGTTCAGCTCGATCCCCTTCAGCTCCATCCCGTTCAGCTCGATCCAGTTCGAGGGGACGCCGTTCTCGTCGATCCCGTTCAGCTCCATCGAGTTCGACGGCGTGCCGTTCTCGTCGATCCCCTACGGCGCAACGCCCTACTCGTCGATCATGACCGACACCCCGGTCGTCTTCGACGGGACCACCTACCCGTCGTTCCGGGCGGTGCCGTTCTCGTCGATCCCGTTCAGCTCCATCACGCTCGCGGACATCCCGTTCAGCTCGATCCCGTTCTCCTCGATCCCGTTCAGCTCGATCCCGTTCTCCTCGATCGAGTTCGGCGGCACCGACTTCGGGGCCGTTCCCTTCAGCTCCATCCCGTTCTCGTCGATCCCGTTCTCGTCGATCCCGTTCGGTTCGATCCCCTTCAGCTCCATCCCGTTCAGCTCGATCGACGACGGATCCGTTCGCAGCATCGACGACATCGTCGACTGCGAGCAGTTCGGGGATTGCGACGATGCCGGCGTCACGTTCGCCGACGTGCCGGTCGAGTACTTCCGCACCGATGTCACGATCGGCGACCTCCTGCCCATGTTCGCCGCCATCGGCGATGTGAACCTCGGGGACTTCGGATTGACCGAGGAGAGCTTCGGCGCCCTGTCCTTCCACATCGACGACATCAACGAGGCAGTGCCGTTCCGCACCCTCCTCGGATCGATCCCCCTGATCGCTGCGGGCGACGGCGGTCTCACCCTCGGCCAGCTCCAGGACGCCTGCAACGCCCAGATCGCCGCCGGCAACGGTGGCGGCTGCAAGGCGGCCATCGACAAGCTGTTCTACGGCACGATCTTGTGGCTGCTCCTCCAGGAGGGCGTCGATGGACAGCCCGCAGCGGCTCCCGACCTCACGCTGAGCGACGTACTCCTCGCGCTCACCTCGCCCGAGGAGTACCAGTGGGAGAACGTCTCCACCGACGACCTCCGCAAGGTGGATCCCTCCGCCGGCGTGATCGACGTCACCGCCGAGATCACCGTCGTCGACGCTCCCCCCACGGGTGCTGACGACATCACGGTCGAGATCGCTGCACCCGATGGCTTCTCGGTCGTCTCGTTCGCTCGCTACGTGCGGCCCGCTTCCGCCGACCGCATGGTGGAAGGCATCACGAACGCCGACGGCACGACGACGTTCGAGGTCGACGACGCACCCGAGGGTGCGAGCACCCTCGTCGTCTCGCTGTCGTCCTCCTACGACGTCGGCCAGGGCATCGTGTCCGCCGCGGTCACCGCCCCGTACCTCGTCGACACGAGCACCGACACCGTCGCAGTCGAGGTCGTCCAGGCGTTCGAGCCCAACGACACCCTCGACGAGATCGGCGTCGCTGCGGACGACGGCACGCTGGCCCCCGAGCCGACCGAAGCGTTGCCGGAGGGCGTCACGCCCAATGGCACGCCCTATCTCGCCGACGACACGATCCACGTCACACACATCGCCGACGGCACGGACACCGATCTGTTCCCCGTGTACCTCGAGGCCGGCAAGCGGTACTCCTTCAGCATCGGCGGGCTCACCTCGGACATCGATGCCGTGCTCTACTCCCCGCCTGTCGTCGGCCACGGCGGAGACGACCTGCCGACGATCGAGGACGACGGCCTCAACGGATTCGTCGAGCCGCACATCCTCGGCGATCTCGATCTCGTCCCCGAGTCCGATCCCGGCGCCGAACCACGACGCCTCGTGTTCGGCGCATCGGCCAACCGCACCGGGACGAGCGAGCGGATCGACACCGGCCACGTGGTCCGGACCGGCACCTACGTGCTCCAACTCGACGGGTTCAACGGCGCCTTCTCCGCCAAGCCGGTCACGATCCGCGTCCGCGAATTCGGTCAAGTGCCGCTCCCCCCGTGCCAGGACCTCGATCTGCCGTTTGCAGGCGAGACCGTCACGAACCCCGTCGGGCTCCCGACCGCGACGGACCTGGCGTCGGCGAACACCGTCTTCCTCGTCAACCAGAGTCGACTCGCTGCCGTCCACGGCGGCACTGCTGCCGACCAGGTGATGAGCGACCTCATCGCCGTGGCCACCAGCGGCACTCGCAGCGAGACCGCGTGGTCCGACGTGAACGGCGTCATCCTCCCGCTCGAGCAGTTCCCCGCGCAGCACCCGCAGTTCTCCACCATCGGCGCGATGTACGACGCGTGGTCGACGGCGGCGTACCGCTGTGACCCGACGTTCGCGAACCTCATCAGTGACGAGATCGATGCGATCGTCGACGGTCTGCGAGCACAGCACCCTGGGATCGCGTCGATCACCATCGTCGGTGGCGACGAGATCGTCCCCTTCCATCGCCAGGTCGACCTGACCACCGCAGCCAACGAGCGGTCGTTCGCCACCTCGTTCTTCAACCAGAACAACGAACTGGTGTCCGCGCTCTTCGGCGGCTATCTGCTCAGCGACGATCGCTACGGCGACTCGACCGCCGGATACAACGTCGGCGACCGCAAGCTCTTCGTACCCGACATCGGCGTCGGGCGTCTGGTCGAATCCGCCTCCGACATCCGTTCGGCGCTCCAGAACTTCCTGGCGTTCGAGGGTCGTCTCGATCCGGACACCGACGGTGACGCACTGGTGGTCGACTACGACTTCCTCAGCGATGGCGGCGACGTCATCCAGGACAACCTCGAAGCAGCTGGTCGGAGCGTCGAGCGTCTCACCGAGCAGGACCAGTGGACGGCCGACGACCTCGCCAACGCACTCGGCCGAGGGAACGCCGTCGCATCGGTCAACGCCCACTTCGACGACTCGCGGGCACTGCCCGCCGACCAGAACGCCAAGGGAACCGAGAGCGACGTGTTCTCGACCGCCGACTTCGCGGCACTCCCCGACGTGTTCGACGGCTCGATCATCTTCTCGATGGGCTGCCACTCGGGCACATCGGTCTCCGACGTGCAGATCTCCGGATCTCGTGATCCTGACTGGGCCCAGACCATCGCTGCGGCGGGCGGCCAGTACGTCGCCAACTCCGGCTTCGGCTACGGCGACACCGCGGTCGTGGCGTTGTCCGAACGTCTGATGGCGTTGTTCTCCGACAACCTCGACGGCAGCATGCGCATCGGTGACGCCATGGCGTTCGCGAAGCAGGCATACATCGGCGACGTCCTCGTGAACGGCACCTACGACGAGAAGATCCTCCAGGAAGCCGTCACCTACGGCCTGCCCTTCTACAAGATCGGCGCGGGCGAACCCGCCGCACCGGAGCACGCCGGACCTCGACAGCTCACCACCGACCCGGTCACCGGTCTCCGGACCACCACCGTCGACTTCGACGTGACCGACGACAGCGACGCCGGCGAGTTCACCAGGACCAACACCGACCGCGGCAGCTACTACTCAGTGGATGACGACATCCAGGTCACCCACTACCGCCCGATCCAGCCCCGCACCGAACTCGAGGTCACCTCGGGCGACGACGCCGGCGGTCTCGCAGACGAGGCCGGATTCGCACTCGTCGAGGCCGCGCATCACACGACCACGGTGATCGATCCCGTGATCGCGCGACCCACGGTGGACGAGTCGGCCGAGTCGGCCGAGCCCGGGACTGCCTCACAGATCTTCCCCTCAGCCCTCCAGCGCGTGGCCGACACGGTCACGCCGGACGGCAGGACCCAGCAGGTGGTCCTCGTTCCCGGCCAGTTCCGTGCGGGTGGGGACACGGGTCTCGGGTTCCAGCGTCTCTTCGACGACATCGACCTCACCGTCTACTACCGGCCTGACGGGTCGTTCGATCGAGCCGCACCCACCATCGTGGGTTCGAGCGGGCTGGTCTTCGACGGCACCGACCTGGTGTTCACCGTCGACGCTCGTGATGCGGCCAGCCAGCTCCGACGGGTGCACGTCCTGTACACGACCGACGGCGCCGACGGCGCGTGGACGGGGCTGGACCTCGCACCGACCGCTGCCGGGACCCCTGGCTCGACGCAACGATGGAGCGGCAGCGTCAGCGCCCCGACCGACGGCGACGTCGAGTACTTCGTGCAGGTGGTCGACGCCGCCGGTAACGGCGCTGTCTCGTCCAACAAGGGGTTCCTCTTCGAAGCCGAACCCGTCGTGTCCGACCCGGTCCCCGACCCCCAACCCGGTCAGGTCGGCATCCGACTGAACGGCACGACGCCAGCTCCGGCGGGCGAGGCGTACAACGCCGCCGTCGAGGTGTCGCTCACCGTCAACGATGCGCAGAACCCTCAGATCGCGATCGACGGCGCCCCGTTCGTCGACTACCAGCCGGGATCGAGCATCTCCGTACAGGGTCACGGGGCGCACACGGTTCGCGCACGAGCTGCGGGCGCACCCGAAGCGACCGCATCGTTCCGGATCGACACCGCCGCACCAGTCGTCACGATCCTCCGTCCGGCCGACGGCACGCACTACGAGCGCCCCAACGCCGACGATGGCGTGCTGACGATCCAGACGGAGGCGACGGCGACCGAGGGCGCCACAGTGACCATCGATCCTGCGGTGATCACGATCGAGGACGACACGCCGACCGGCAAGGGTCTCGTCAGCGCGACCGCAACCGACACCGCCGGAAACACCGGAACCGCCTCCGCCACGTACCGGATCATCGACCTCGTGACCGAGCAGAGCGTGGTGAAGATGGGCGAGACCGTGCACCTCCGCGTTGCGGGAGCGGACCCGACGCTGGCGGCGGACACCGTCTTCGTGTGGGAGAAGCATCCGGTCCACGCGTCGAAGGACGTGACGGCGACCGGAACGCCGTATCGGCCCGGGACCGCAGAGGAGGGTGTCGAGAGCAGCCATGCCTTCAAGACCCCTGGGACCTACACCGTCGAAGTTCGATTCCCCGGAACCGATCAGGTCCTCGAGTACCGGTCCTTCACCGTGCAGCCGAACGGCAACGGGAACGGGAACGGGAACGGCAAGAAGCCCAAGGTCAAGATGGGCATGAGCGGTGCATATCGATCGGAGACCGGCTTCGACGGTGACATCAGCGGCCTCGGTGGAGTCCTCGGCTCCTTGAGAGGCATCCTCGATGGCCTCGTCGTCGTTCCCGGGACGGATCTCGACGACGCCGTCGCGGAGATCGGACTCTTCGGCGTTCTCTACGACGACGGCACCGTCGACGCCGTGAGCCGACTGACGTTCGAACACACCGGTCAACGGTTCGAGTCGTCGGCGGTGACGTCGATCACCGGCACCGCGCGATCGGCCACGGTCGAGGGCGTCGGCACGTTCAACGGTCTTCCCGACTACGCATTCCGAGCGGAGGTCGCTGAGGGGACGCGCACCTTCATCCTCTCGACCAAGGACCGGGTCGCGCTGAAGATCACGGCACCTGACGGCACCGTCGTCTACGACGACACGAGGGGAATGCTCCTCGGCCGAATGGTCGACCTCGTTCGAGGTCGATTGCAGGTCGATCTGGGATGACCCCCGGCCAGGCCGGTGACGCGGGACTCCCCTCGCTCGCGCCGTATGTCCCCGACGCGCTCGAACTGCTGGCCGACCGGACCTGGATCGCCGTCGACGGCACGATGGTGTCGGCCGACATCTCCGGATTCACGGCCCTGACAGAGCAGTTGGCGGCCCTCGGTCGCGAGGGTGCCGAGCAGCTCACGGGAATCTTCAACGAACGGTTCACGGAGATGATCGACGCTGCGCATCGCTGTGGCGGCGACGTCGTGAAGTTCGGGGGCGACGCGATCCTCGTACTGTTCACTGGCGATCGGCACGCTCGACGAGCCGTCGTCGCGTCGAAGGCGATGCGCGCGGCGGTCGACACCCCGGTGGTCTCCCCTCTCGCTGGCAAGGTCCAACTCCGCATGTCGATCGGCATGCACTCGGGTAGCCACACGCTCTTCGTCACCGACCCGGGCCATCGCGAACTCATGATCACGGGGCCCGGACCGACTGCATGTGTACGCGCAGAGTCGGCCGCCGAGGCGAACCAGATCCTGGTCACGGCCGAGACAGCCGCGATGATCGACCCGGCGTGGATCCAGGGACCGGTCGGCGAGCACTTCGAGATCTCGGGCAGGGCCGTCACCGAGACCGCAGAGGACCGAGCAGCGCCCCGCGCGACCCCGGGCCCGGAGCGCGCCACCGACGCGCTCTCGCTCGCCGTTCGCCAACGCGTGCTCGCAGGCACCCGTCACGGCGAACATCGCCTCGTCACGGTCGCGTTCCTACGCTTCGCCGGAACCGACCATCTCGTGACCGACGACGGACCCCACGTGCTCGCTGCCGCGCTCGGAGACCTGGCCGACAAGATCGAGGCGTCGTGTCGACGCTACGGAGTGCACTGGTTGTCATCCGACGTGAATCCGGACGGCGGCAAGATCATCCTCACCGCCGGTGCGCCCGTGTCCACCGGAAACGACGAGACAGCGGTGCTCCGAGCCGTTCGCGACATCATCGACTCCCAACCCGGAATCGACCTCCACATCGGGGTCAATCGCGGGCCCGTGTTCGTCACCGATCTCGGGGCGCCGAGTCGCCGTTGCCTCACGATCATGGGCGACCCCGTCAACCTCGCTGCGCGCCTCACCGGGCAGGGTGGGCCCAACGAGATCATCGCGTCGGCGGCGGTCCTCGAACGGTGCAACGCGGAGTTCGAGCAGGCCCCCCTCGAGCCGTTCCTGGTGAAAGGCAAGACCGAGCCGATCCACGCGGCCCGGGTCGGCGCACTCGTCGGCGCAGGATCACGTCTGCGCTTCCAGGACGGTGACGCTCAGGTCGACGTTCCGCTGGTGGGGCGAGACGACGAACTCGGGCGACTCCTCGCGGCCCGCACGATCGCCGAGCAGGGCGATGGGCAGGTGATCGAGCTCGTCGGCCCAGCCGGGTCGGGGAAGACACGACTCATCAGGGAACTGGCCGTCCGTTCCGGCACGATGCGGATCTTCACGTTGGCCGCCGACCCCTACCTACGGTCCGAGCCGCTCGCGTTGGTCCGCCCCCTGGTTCGCCAGATCATCGGGGTGTCCGATGACGCCGATCCGGACTTCGTCGGCCGGACCGTCGAGGAGTTCGCGCAGGCGGCCTGCCCCGATGTGTTGCCGTTGCTGCCGTTGGCCGCACCGTTCCTCGACACGGTGTTCGAGCCCACCGCTGCTTCGACGCAGGTGCACGAGTCGTACCGACGCGCCCGCGGTATCGACGTCGTCGTCCGTCTGACCGAAGCCGCGTTGTCGGAGCCGGCGATGTTCCTCGTCGAGGACGTGCACGACGCCGACCAGGCCTCGGTCGAGATGCTCCGAGGTCTCACGAAGAACCTCTCCGGCAGACCTTGGTTGTGGTGCCTCACGCGCCACGACGGCACCGAGGGTCTCCACGACGATTCGATCGTGCTGGAGCTCGATCCGCTCGACGCCGGTTCTGCCCGGGCGCTCATCGAGAACGTCGCCTCCGCTCCGATGACCCCGAACCAGCTGGATCATCTCGTGCGCACGTCCGACGGCAACCCGCTGTTCGCGCTCGAGTTGGCCACACTCGGTGTCGACGGCGACCTCCCGGAGACGCTCGAGGCACTCCTCGCAGCACAGCTCGACCGACTCGACCCGACCGACCGGTTGCTGCTCTCGGATCTGTCCGTACTCGGCGTCACCGCCGACCACCGTCTGGTGGACGAGGTCGTGTTCGAGGGCCGGACGCGATCCGCAGACGAGAACACCTGGACGCGGCTCCGATCCTTCCTCGATCCGCAACAGGGAACGGGCGTCGCGTTCCGTCACATCATGGTGCGCCGAGCCGCGTACGGAGCGCTGGCCTTCGCCCGACGTCGCGAGCTCCACTCGCTGACCGCCGACATCCTCGCCGAGCGCAAGGAAGCGCCCGCGTCCGTGGTTGCCCAGCACTACGCACATGCCGAGCGGCATGCCGAGACCTTCGACTTCGCGACGCTCGCGGCCGACCGCTCCCGCGCCGCATGGGCGACGGAGGAGGCCATTGCCATGTACGACCTGGCCTTGGATGCGGCCCGGCGGATGGACGGGGTCGAACCGCTCGAACTGGAGCGCATCGCCGAGGCGCTCGGTGACGCGGCCGAGATCGGTGGCCGCTACGACGAGGCCGACGCGGCCTATCGACGAGCGCGCCAGTTGTCCGGAGGACTCCTGCCGATCGAGGTCCGTCTGCTGTGCAAGGTCGGCGACGTGCAGGAACGTCTCGGGAAGTACACGAACGCGATCCGGTGGTACCAGCGCGCCGTCCGGGAGATCGAGAAGCGCGCAGGAGATGCTGCAGCGCTGCTCCGCATCACCGCGACGCTCGGGATCGCGGGAGTCCGGCACCGCCAGGGTCGATTCGTCCAGGCCATCGAGTGGGCGGAGAAGGCCGAGCGAGACGCGATCGTCGCGCAGGACGACGACTCGCGGGCACGGGCCGCGTACATCCAGGTGGCGGGTCACAGCTACCTGCGATCCAACGACGTCACCCAACACCGCATCCGGGTCGTCCGGATGCTCACGGCCATCGACGACCTCCTCGTCCGCGCCAAGGCGATGAACAACCTCGGCATCGCCGCGTACTACACGGGAGCGTGGACCGAGGCCGTGGCGCACTGGGAAGACGCTGCCGAGACGTTCGACCAGGCGGGAAGCCCGACCGATCGGGCGTACGTCGACAACAACCTCGGCGAAGTCCTCTCGGACCGAGGCGACACGGACGCGGCCGAGGCACTGTTCCGTCGGTCGCGCACCACCCTGCTCGCCGTCGGCTATCCCTCCGCTGCAGGATTCGTGCTGTGCAACCTCGGGCGCGCGGTGCTCCGTGCCGGACGGACGGCTGAGGGGATCGAGACGCTGCGCTCCGCTGTGGCCGAACTGTCTCGACTCGGTGCCGACAGCCTCGTGTTCGAGGCACGAGCACGCCTCGCCGAGGCGCTGCTCGCCGAGGGCAGCGTGTCCGAGACACAACGCGTGGTCGACGAACTGTTGGCGCAGGACGCCGTGGCCCCGGCGCTCCGCCCCGCCCTGCTCCGGATCCGAGCGACGGCCGGCCCCATCGCCGATCGCCTCTCCGGGCTCCGCTCGGCCGTGGCTGCCGCGGAGGAGGCGGACCTCCCGTACGAGCGTCTCGTCTCCAATGTCGCGCTGCTCGCGGCACACCGAGCGACGAACGTCGAGGCCGACGCAGCGTTCGCTGCGGAGGTCGACCACACGATGGCGGGCTTCGGCATCACCACCCTCGTCTGGGATCCGACGGTCGCCGCCGCTGGGGCAACGCCCTAGGTCAGCCCGAACCCCGCCGAAGACGCCCGGTGATCTCGCGGAACTCGACGCGGGAGCGAATCGGGAGACCGTCGCGCAGGCTCAACTCGACGCAGAGGCGATAGGTCACGAAACCGAACACGGGCGGCACGCCGAGCGCCGCGAACCGGAACGTCCACAACACGGCGTTGACCGACAGTCCGAACGTGGTGGCGATGATGTCGGCCGCACCGCCGAGGAACATGACGATGTAGAACCCGAGGGCGGCCACCCCGAGACCGGTACGGACGGGGCGCTGCCGGGGACGGTCGGCCAGGTGGTGTTCGGCACGGTCGCCGGTGACTCGAGCCTCGAGGAACGGCCACGCGTAGAGGAGCCCGAACGTGATGCCGGCCAGCAGCACCGCCGGGAAGAACGGATTGGGGATCTCGAAACCGAACGCGCGGATCTCCCAGTTGGGGAAGATGCGCAGAGCGCCGTCGAGCCAGCCCATGTACCAGTCGGGTTGACTCGCCGCGCTGACGTTCGCCGGTTCGAACGGCCCGTAGACCCAGATCGGGTTGATCTCGACGACGCCGCCGAGCAACGCCAGGAATGCCGCGGTGAGGAAGAAGACGCCGAGCGCCTTGGCCGCATAGGTGGGGAACGCCCGCTCGCCGACCACGTTGTCGTTGGTCCGTCCCGGACCGGGGAACTGGGTGTGCTTGTGCCGGATGACGAGCGCCAGGTGCGCGCTCAACAGCACGGCGATCGCCGCCGGGAGCAGGAGGATGTGGATGACGTAGAGCCGGCTGATGATGTCGGGGCCCGGGAACTCGCCGCCGAAGAGCAGGGACGCCAGCCAGGTCCCGGCCACCGGGATCGACAGGGTGATCGAGTAGGCGATCCGCAGTCCCGTCCCGGAGAGCTGGTCGTCGAGCAGCGAGTACCCGGCGAAGCCGTTGAAGATGCCGAGGATCAGCATCGTGATACCGATGATCCAGTTGATCTCCCGAGGCCGACGGAACCCACCGGTGAAGAACACCCGGCCGAGATGGACGACCATCGACGCCACGAAGAGCAACGCGGCCCAGTGGTGGATCTGACGCATCACGAGACCAGCCCGGACGTCGAAGCTGATGTCGAGCGCCGACCGGTAGGCGTCGGTCATCTCGACGCCGCGAAGTGGGCCGTAGCTCCCCTGGTACGTCACCAGGTTCTGGCTCGCGTCGAAGAAGAACGTCAGGTAGGTGCCCGTGAGCAGGAGGATCACGAAGCTGTAGAGCGCCAACTCGCCGAGCAGGAACGACCAGTGGTCCGGGAAGACCTTGTTGAGCGCGGTGCGAGCGAACCGTGCCGTTCCGAGGCGGTCATCGACCCAGCGAGCCACCCGATGGGTGACGGTCCGATGCCCGAGTCGTGTGTCGGCCATGTCAGCGACCCCGGTCCCAGAACCCCGGGCCGACCGGCGCCTCGAAGTCGCCGGTGGCGATGAGGAATCCGTCGTCGTCGACAGCGAGAGGAAGTTGCGGTAGCGGCCGCGCCGCCGGGCCGAACACGGGCCGGGCGCCGTCCAGGACGTCGAACGTCGACTGGTGGCACGGGCACAACAACAGCCCCTCCTCGGCCTGGTAGAGGCCGACCGGGCAACCCACGTGGGTGCAGAGCTTCGAGTAGGCGATCACGTCGCCGACGACCCAGCCGACCTTCTCGCCCTGGAGGCGGAGCTCCTGGGTCGGGCGGGTACGGATCAACAGCGTCGGGGCATCGGCTGCGTCGGTGTGGCCCTCGGGCCACACGGTGAGGACTCCGTCGACCGGGAGGTCCTCCGGCCGAATGGGTTGCCCGTGCTCGGTCACGAGCCGCTTGGGCGACCCCGCATACGGCGTGACCTTGAGGTCGCGGCCCGGCTTCGGTCCGAGCGATCGGATCGGGAAGAGCAGTGCGCCACCCAGCGCAGCGAACGCTGCGCCGGCGAGCGTCGTGAGCAGCCGGCGCCGCTTGAGCCCGGTCGTCCCGGCCTCGAAGTCCGCGGTGAAGGCGGCGACGTCCGCCTCGTCGGACGCGACCGACTTCCGCTCCTCGGTGACCTCGTCGTCGGGCATGAACGCCTTGGCCCACACGACGATGCCGATCCCGATGCTCGCGAACGCCGTCGCCAGCAGGATGCCCTCGATCTGGGTCTGACCACCACGCCAGTACGTGACGCCGAGTCCGATGGCAGCGAAGACGGCGAGGCCGAAGGCACCGGCCACGATCCGCTCCGAGCGGTCGGCGTCGAATCCCTCGTTGGCGTCGCCGGGCCGAGGCGCGCCGGAGCTCGAGTGGTCGTCGGTCACGACACCTCCTCGTCGGATGTGCGGGCCGAGATCGGCGAACGACCACCGATCCACACGACCACGAGCAGTAGTCCGCCGATGCCGAACAGCCAGATCACGAAGCCCTCCGGGACCGGGCCGTTGCGTCCGATCTGGAGACCCCCGGGGTTGTCCGGCGTCCGCAGGACCTCGACATAGGCGGCGACGTCGTCGAGTTCCTCGTCGGTGATGGTGTCGTCGCCGAACACCGGCATCTGGCCGGGCCCGACACGGATCGCCGCACCGACCTCGGTGGGGTCCGACGAGTGCAGGCTCGGGGCGGCCCGCCCGTAGCTGAGCGCGCCGCCGCTGCCGAAGGCGGAGTGGCACGCCTGGCAGTTGGCGCGGAACAGGACGCCGCCCTCGGCGACGTCAGCCCCGTCGATGTCGACCTCGGGGATCGCCGGACCGTCGCCGAGCGACGCGACGTACGCCACCAGCGCATCGATCTCCGCTTCGTCGTAGGCCGGGTCCTTCCGGCGGGGCTGGTCGTCGGAGTTCGCCAGGGGCATCCGACCGGTCGAGAGGTAGTAATACGCCCCCGCTGCGCCCGACTCGCGCAGCGACGGACCGCGCAACTCGCCGATCCCGGCGGCGTTGGTCACCGCCTCGTCGCCGATGCCGTCCGCGGGCTCGACGATCCGCACACCCGCGCCGTCGGTCCCGTGACAGCTGGCGCAGCCTGCGCGATACAGGTCTTCACCGGCAGCGACCAGCGGGTCGTCGATTCCCGTCGACGGAGCGCTCTCCGCACCAGCGGCGCCGGCCTGGCCCGTCAGCGCCAGGCCGATGCAGGTCAGTGCCAACACGAGGAGCACGGGGCGCAGGCGACTCATCCGAGGAGGTAGATCGTCGCGAACATGGCGACCCAGACGACGTCGACGAAGTGCCAGTAGTAGGAGCAGACCTCGACGGCCGGCGCCGCGGGGGCCTCGGTGCGGCCGCTGATCAACCCGGCCACGGCGGCCATGAGGAAGATCCCGCCGAGCAGATGCAGCCCGTGGAACCCGGTCATCAGGAAGAAGATCGAACCGTAGGCATGGCTCGAGATGGAGAAGTCGAGTTCGGCGTACTCGAGTCCGAGGTTCGCGAGGAACACCGCGCCGAGCAACGCCGTCACGGCCAGCCAACGAACCGATCGCACCCGGTCGCCATGTTCGACCGCAACGACGGCGCCGTGCATCGTCAGGCTCGACACGATCAGGACGACCGTCGCCGCCGCTGTGCGTCCGACGGCCAACTCGACGCCCTCCGGAGGCCACACGTCGTTGGCCGACCGCAGCGAGAACCAACCGGCGAACAACCCCGCGAAGAACATGAGCTCGGACGCGAGCCAGACCACCACGCCGACGGAGAGCGCCGTCGGTCCCCGCACCCCGGCCGCGCCGTCGCTCGCAACGTCGGTGGTCCGGGCGGCGACGGCATCGCTCACAGCCCTGGTTCTAGCGCGATCCTGTGCGAGCCTGGGAGATCATCGACATCTCCTACCCCGATCTCGTCCGCGACTGGACGTTCGACCCCGCCGCCGCGCTGGTGATCGTGGTGCTCGCTGCGACGTGGCTGTTGCTCGTCCGACGCCATCCGGGGTGGGCTCGCACGCGCACGATCGCGGCCGTCGGAGCACTGGCGGCCGCGGTGGTCGCGACGCAGTCGGGGGTTGCGACCCACGACACCGACTCCCTGACGGCACACGTCCTCCAACACGTGCTCCTGGGCATGCTGCTGCCGCTGCTGGTCGCGCTGGCCGCTCCCGTCACCCTCGTGCTGCAGTCGGCTCATCCGTCGACGAGACGCGTCGTCCGCCGCTGGCTCCGCCACCCGCTGGTCGCGGTGATCTCCCATCCGCTCGTCGGTTTCGTGGCCTTCGCCGCGTCACTCGTCGTCCTCACCTTCTCGCCACTGCTCGACGTGGCCGCCCGCAGCGACGGCGTGCACCTGCTCGTCCACGTCCACCTCGTCCTCGTCGGTGCCTTGTTCGTCTGGCCCCTGGTCGGGGTCGACCCCATGCCCGAACGTCCAGGACACGGAGCCCGTCTCCTCATCGTGTTCGCATCGGTCCCGTTCCATGCGTTCGTCGGCGTCGCCCTGCTCTCGGCGACGACGACCATGTTCGACGCCTATCCGTCGCTCGACGACCAGCGTCGGGCGGCCGGACTGCTGTGGGGAGCAGGGGAACTCTTCACCCTCGCCGTCGCCGCCGTGGTCTTCGTCGACTGGTTCCGAGCGGAACAACGCGCCGGCCGCCGACACGACCGACAGATGGAGTCGTCGGGCTGATCGCGGCCGGTCAGTCGGCGAGTCGAGCGAACGCGGCCGGCACGCCGCTGGGTCCCGCGAGCGGAGCGAACTTCGCGCCGACGGCACGAGCGAAGGTCTCGGCATCGACGCTGTCGTCGGCTGGAGCGACGACGTGGATCTCGTCGAGCGCGCCGGCTTCGACCTCGGGTGCCGTGCCCTGCGTCGGGCGGCAGTCCGACAGCAGGATGACCCGGCGATGGCTGGCGTTCGACGACGCCAACTGGCTGGCGGCGACTCGGAGCGCCAGTGCGAGATCGGTGGGGCCGAACCCGCGCAGGCGGAACACGTCCTCCACGACGTCGTCGACCGGGCGGCGCTGGTCCTGTCCCTTGAGGATCATGACCTTCTCCCCGAACGCCAGGATCGAGTAGTCGTCGGGCGCTCGCTCGGCCGTCGCGGCCGCCGCCACGGCTGCGGCCGCGAGTCGCTCGCCGCTCATGGATCCCGACCGGTCGATCAGCAGGCAGAGCGCCGTGTCGGGTCGGGCCCAGGTCCGTACCGAGAGTTCGTCGGTCGACGGAGCGACACCGGAGGCCGAGGCCAACTGGAGCGCGTCGATCGACGAGTCGAGGTCGAGGTCGCCACCGGTCTCGTCCATCGGCATCGTCTTCATCCGGCCGATCCCGCGCCGACGCGCCGCATCGGCTCTGGCGATGTCGAGCACGATCCGACCGGCCAGGCGCCGGGCGAGGGCGCGGAGTTTCTCGTCAGTGGCGCCGGTCATGTCGGCGAGCAGGCTCAGCGTCTCGTCAGGCCGGTCGGCCAACGACTCCTCCACCGCCGACTCGTCCAGGACCCCGAGGTCCGGAGACACCTGGTCGAAGTCGTCGTGCTTCCCCAGCTCGCGACGCGAGGTGGTCTTGCGCGACTCCTCGGTCAGCTGCTCCTGGGTTGCGGCTTCGTCGAGGGTGCGCTCTCGGTCGTCGTTGCCGTCGCCTCCGAGGAGGCTGGTGCTTTTCCCGCGCTCTCGGGTTGCTCGTCGGTGAGCTCGACCGAGGTCGCCCACGCGATCCAGAGCTCGTCGATGATGTCCTCGGGGGTCCGTTGGCAGCTCTCGTGCACGCGGATCCGGCCCGACAACGCCATGCGGGCTGCGTCGAGCGCGACCTCGTCGTCGGTCACGGCCGACTCGCGCAGGCGAGCCAGCTCGCCGGCGATCAGGACCAGGTCGATCGCGCCTCGGACCGACGACCCGATGCGGATGTCGGGATGTGCGCGGGTCGCCCGGACCACGTCGACGGCGCGCCGGACGAAGTCGGGGGCGTCGACGGTGGTCTCACCGTGCACGATGGCCAGCTCGTCGTCGGCGGACTGGTAGTCCATCGCCACGCGGCTGACCCGGTCGTAGACCGCTCCGCTGATGCGGGCGGTGCCGACGGCGTCGTAGGGGTTCATCGCCGCCACCATGCGGAACCCGTCGGCGGCGACGATCCGCCCGAGACGGGGAACGGTCAGCTCCCCCTCGGACATGACCGTGATGAGCAGGTTGAGCGTCTCTTCGGGCACCCGGTTGATCTCCTCGACGTAGAGGAGCCCGCCCTCGCGCAACGCTCGGACCAGCGGACCGTCGACGAAGACGTCCTCGGCGTAGCCGTCGGTGAGGATCCTCGCCGGGTCGAAGTGGCCGGCGAGACGAGCCGGCGTCAGCTCGGCGTTGCCCTCGACGAACACCAACTCGAGACCCGCCCGGCCGGCGATCGCACGCAGCAGCGTGGATTTGCCGGTCCCGGGCGGACCTTCGAGCAGTACATGGCGGGCCGCGGCGAGTGCCGCCGTGACCAGCTCGAGTTCGCGTCGACGGCCGACGACCTCGATGGCGGCACTCTCGACGAGCGCGCGATCGAAGCTGTGTGCGATGTCGGCCAACGCTCGCTCCTAGTAACGAACGAAGCCGCGGACGTTGTGTCCGTCGTTCATGTCGGCGTAGCCCTGGTTGATGTCGGCGAGGTCGTACTCACGGGTGATGAGCTCGTCGAGCTTGAGCTTGCCCTCCTGGTACATGCGCAGGAGCCGCGGAATGTCGTAGCGCGGGTTGGCCGAACCGAAGATCGATCCGACGAGCTGCTTCTGCTGGAGCGTCAGGTCGAACAGGTTCAACTGGACGTCGTTGCGCTCCATCGGTGCCACCGAGGTGTGCACCACTCGGCCACCCTTGGCGGTGAGGCCCATGACCGGAGCGATCAGGTCGCCGTCACCCACGCCGACCGTGATGATCGCCTTGTCGGCGTTGGCGCCCCAGGTGATCTCGCCGACGAGGGCCGTGGCCTCCTCGATGGACGCCGCGGTGTGCGTCGCCCCGAAGACCATTGCCTGCTCACGCTTGAACTCGACCGGGTCGACCGCGACCACGTGACGGGCGCCGGCCATGGCCGCACCCTGGATCGCGTTGACGCCGATGCCACCGGCACCGACGACGACGACGGTCTCACCGGGCTGGACGTCGGCGGCGTAGGTCGCCGAGCCCCAACCGGTGGTGACACCACAGCCGACGAGGGCGGCCTTGTCGAGCGGGATGTCGTTCTCGATCTTGATGCACGATGCCTCGTTGACGACCGTGTACTCGCCGAACGTGCCGAGCAGGCACATCGTGCCCAGGTCTTCACCGTTCGAGCTGTGGTGGCGAGCCGTGAAGTCGGAGATCTGGCGACCGGCGAGAAGGAACGCACCGAAGTCACACAGGTTCGACTTGCCCTTGGCACACGACGGGCACTTGCCACAGGCCGGGATGAAGCCGAGGACCACGTGGTCGCCGACGGCGATCGACGTGACACCGGGGCCGACTTCCACGACCTCGCCGGCGCCTTCGTGGCCACCGATGATCGGGAACTGCTTGAGGCCGAGAAGGTCGGCGGTCTCCTGCGGGACGACCATGTCGCCGGTGCGCATGTGCTCGTCGGAGTGGCACAGACCGGAGCCCACGAGCTTCACCAGGACCTCACCACTCTGCGGCGGATCGAGGTCGATCTCCTCGACGCTCCAGTCGGCTCCCGTTTCCCACAGGATGGCGGCGCGGGTCTTCATCTGGGTTCCCCCGGTTTCTACTTCATCGGATAACGAACGTTCTTCGCCAACCTAGGCCGACGGAGGACCCGTGTCATGCTCCGATGCGCGGATGTGACACCCGTCATCTCCCCGTCGATGGGTCGATGGCCCTATGCAGGTTCGACACGAGAATCGGGACACAAGGGATCAATGACCCACGACTGTGACGATCGCTTGTCGAACGGGCATTCTGGCCATGTACGAAGGTGCGGGCTGGCGAATGATCCGGCGACCACCGCCGTCGAGAGATCGCTTCCCACATGCAGAACCATCGTCGTCACGCAGCTTCCATCGCCCTCGTGCTGGCCGTCGTCGCCTCGGTGCTCGCCTTCGCACCGACGACCTCCGGGGCCGCCACGCAGACGGTCACGGCCTACGCGACCGCCGACGGTCGCGTGTCGTCGAGGTACCCGAACGCCAACTACTCGTCGTCGGCCCTCCACGCCGCAGCGTCACCGGTCGAGGTCTCGTACCTGCGTTTCGACGTCCCCACCGGGTCGGGCACGCTCGCCTCGGCGAAGCTCCGCCTGTACGCCACCTCGAACGAACCCGGCGGCGTTGACGTCCGTGCCGCCGGCAACAGCTGGAGCGAGAGCACCCTCACGTGGCGGCGACGCAGCTCGACCAACGGCCTGGTGGGCCGGTCGACCCCGATCTTCCGCAACACGTGGGTCGAGATCGACATCACCGACGACGTCGTGGTCGGGACCACTCAGTCGTTCGTGCTCAACGGGGCCGACGACGTGTGGTTCCGATCCTCCGAGCAGACGAACCCTCCGCGGCTCGTCCTCGAGTTCGACGACGGTGCACCTGAGCCGACCGACGTGACCGTCTCGGTCGATCGGTCGAGTCGACAGATGACCAGCTCGATGGCCGTCGGCACGACGCTCAACCGCTTCACGCTCCGCCCCGACGGCGACCCTGCCGCCATCGCTCGCGGCGAGGACATGCAGCGGAAGTCGGCGGTCTTCCAGATCCAGCCCGTGATGGGGAACGGCGCCCGGAACCCGAACCCGTCGCCCGGCGTCTACGACTGGGAGTCGCTCGACGACCAGATCGCCCAGATCGAGCGCACCGGCGGCATCCCCGTCATCAACATGTGGGGAGCACCCGACTGGATGAAGGGCGGCCAGCCGGGCGAGACCGAGTGGGGTCTCCAGGAGGTCGCACCGCTGCCCGAGTACTACGACGACTTCGCCGAGCTCGCCCGTCGGGTGGCGATCCGCTACCCACAGGTCCGGCACTACATCGTCTGGAACGAGACCAAGGGTCTCTGGAATCGGGACCTCGCGAACTACGACTACGTCGAGTACACGCGGATGTACAACAAGATCTACGACGCCCTGAAGATGGTGGACTCGAGCATCGCCGTCGGTGGCCCGTACCTGGTCATCGAAGGCACGGGATCGCTCGCCGACAACAAGATCTTCACCCGCGAACCGCTGCTCGAACGCAACCTCACCTTCCTGCAGTACTGGCTCGACCACGCTCGCGGCGCCGACTTCCTGGCGGTGGACCGCAAGATCGCCCAGCGCAAGGACGAGTACCCCTACTCACGCGACGAGCTGATGGCGCTGACGCCGTGGTTCGCCGAGGTCAACCGGCGCCTCCAGCAGGTGACGTCGCTGCCCATCTGGTGGACCGAGACCTACTTCCGCTGTGACACGAACCCGCAGTTCATGGCGGCGGGACTGGCGTCGATGCTGCGCCACCAACTCATCGCCGGATCCGCCGTGTCGCTGCGGTGGTCGCCAGAGCGCCAGCCCGGCGCCGACGAAGCTGGCTGTGTCTATCCCGCCGACGACATGCAGAACCTCTGGACCAGCACCCAGGTGCCCGGGGGCGGCCAACCGTTGCCGGCGTTCGAGGTCTACGAGGCGTTCAAGCGCAACTTCGGCCCCGGTCGCTCGATCTACGAGACGACGACCACGTCGACCAATCTCGAGGCGTTGGCCAACTGGTCGGTGACGCTGCTCGTCAACAAGAGCCCGCAGACCCTCACCGTTCGCATCGACGGCGACGTGCTCACCCTCCCGCCGTACGACGTGATGGTGCACGACCGGAACGCGTGACGTGGGCGGCCAGGTCGTCGACCAGGTGGTCGAGGATCTGCCGTCCGGTCTCCGCATCGGCGCCGGTCGCGTCGCCCAGCACGCCGTTCGGTGACACGGCCGCCACTCCCCCGGTCCGGAGCTCGGCGACGATGTCGCGCAGCGGAGCGACGTTGCCCGTCGGGCGTTCGTCGCCGACGACCGATGGGTCGATGGCCAACAGCAACGCCGTCTCGGACCGACCAGCGTGGGCGTCGCCACCTTCGATGGCCGGCGACCACGACGAGACCGCTCGCCCCTCGTCTGCCAGCCGGCGGACGGCGGCAGTGACGGCGTCGTGGTTGCCACCGTGGCCGTTCACGAACACGAGGGAGACGAACGCGCCGCCACCGTCTGCGGGCAGCGCCGACCGGCCCAACTCGACGAGGACCGCGGTCAGCGCCCCGGTGCCGATCGACAGCGTGCCGTCGAATGCCTGGTGCTCGCCCGACGACCCGTAGGACAGCGGTGGGGCAAGGTGGACGTCGGGGAGGCGCCTGGCGACAGCGGAGGCCACGGCGACCGCGATGCGGGTGTCGGTGTCGAACGGGAGGTGAGGGCCGTGTTGTTCGCAGGACCCCACCGGGACGAGCACGGTCGCGGGCGCCGCTGCCGCGATCTCGGTCCACGCAGATCGGGTGAGGTCCACCGGCAGATGTTCCCACGAGGCGACGTGGCTCTACCATTGCCCACTCCGCAAACAGGTGATGAGGTCGAGGTATGGCGCACAAGTGGTTCGAGACGGTCGAGGTGGCCCGGCAACGGGCCGAGAAGGCCCTTCCCTACGCCGTTTTCGGCGCACTCAAGGGCGGCTCCGAGGCCGGGACGACCCTGGCCGACAACACCGGGGCGTTCTCCGAACTGGGCTTCGTGCCCACCGTGGCCGACAAGCCGACCGAGCGTGACCAGTCGGTCGAGGTCATGGGCCAGCACATCTCGATGCCGGTGATGATCTCGCCGACCGGCGTGCAGATGGTGCACCCCGAGGCCGAGATCGGCATCGGTCGTGCGTCGGCGGCACGCGGCACGGCCATGGGCCTGTCGAGCTTCGGATCGACCCCGGTCGAGGCCGTCGTCGAGGCCAACCCGCAGACGTTCTTCCAGATCTACTGGTGTGGGACCCGCGAGTCGATGGCCACACGGATCGACCGGGCCAAGCGCGCCGGCGTGGTCGGGCTGATCGTCACCCTGGACTGGTCGTTCTCCCACGGGCGCGACTGGGGAAGCCCGTCGATCCCCGAGAACCTCGACCTCACCACCGTCGAAGGTCTCAAGACCGCGCTCCCGTTCGTGCCCGGCTTCGTCCGCCACCCGCGCTACTCGCTCCGTTTCGCCAAGGAGATGCGCGTCCCCGACCTGTCGGTCCCCAACATGGTCCTCGAGGGCGAGCGGGCCCCCGGCTTCTTCGAGGCCTACGGCCAGTGGATGGGCACGCCCCCGCCGACGTGGGACGACCTGAAGTGGCTCCGCGAGCAGTGGGAGGGGCCGTTCATGCTCAAGGGCGTCATGGCCGTCTCCGACGCCGAGAAGGCCGTCGACGCCGGTTTCAGCGCCATCAGCGTCTCGAACCACGGCGGCAACAACCTCGACACGACGCCGGCGTCGATCCGGGCACTCCCCGTCATCGCCGAGGCCGTCGGCAAGCACATCGAGGTCGTCATGGACGGCGGCATCCGCCGCGGCAGCGACGTCGTCAAGGCCGTCGCCCTCGGCGCCAAGGCCGTGATGATCGGTCGCGCCTCGCTGTGGGCGCTCGCCATCGGCGGTCAGCCGGGCGTGGAGAACGTGCTCGACGTCCTCCGCGGCGGGATCGACTCGGCCATGCTCGGCCTGTCGAAGGCGTCGCTGTCCGAACTCAGCCCGAGCGACATCGTCATCCCCGACGACTTCAGCATCGCCTTCCGCGACCGCTGACCCACCACCTCCCCCCGCTCGTTCTGGTGAACGGCCGCGACGCTGGGTGGTCTCAACCGTTCACCAGAACCGGACCTCCCCCGTTCTGGTGAACAACCACGACGCTGGGTGGTCTCAACCGTTCACCAGAAGGGGGTCTTGGCGGGTCGTCCGAACCGATGGATGGTTCAGGGTTTGCGGCTGAGGGAGACCGGGACGGTCGTGCCCGGGGCGATGCCGGGACGGCTGTGGTCCTGGCTGGGCCGCGGGCCGGATCCGAGATCGATCTGAGCGAGCGCCTCGTCGGCGTGGCCGAAGACGCAGTCGGGGTCGGGGCCGTCGAGCGGGAGCCCGGTGAAGAACTTGGTGGCCATGCAGCCGCCCTGGCATGCATCGAAGCTGCCGCACGAGGCGCAGGCGCCGGCCGACTGCGGCTGGCGCAACTCGGTGAACAGCGTCGACTCCTTCCAGACCTTGGCGAAGCCGCCCTCGTCGCGGATGTTGCCGGCCAGGAACTCGTCGTGGATGACGAACGGGCAGGCGTAGACGTCGCCGATCGGGTCGATCAGGCAGACGATGCGTCCAGCGCCGCACATGTTCATCCCGGGCAGGCTCTCGCCGGTCGCGTCAGGGCCGGAGTTCAGCGCGTTGAGATGGAAGAACGAGTCGCCCGTGAGGACGTCGGGGTGACCGAGGATCCAGTCGTACACCTGACGCTGCTGCGGGTTGGTCAGCCGGAGGTCGTGGTAGGTGTCGACACCGCGGCCCGACGGACGCAGGCGCGTGATGCGCAGCTGTGCGCCGTAGTCGTCGGCCATGGCTTTGTACTCGTCGAGTTGGTCGACGTTGTGGCGGGTGCAGACGATCGAGATCTTGAACTCACCGAAGTCGGCGGCGGCGAGATGGTCCATCGCCCGGCGAGCGGCGGCCCACGAGCCGTCACCACGGACGGCGTCGTTGGTCGCGGCGTCCATGCCGTCGAGGCTGATCTGGACGTCGAGGTAGTTCATCGATGCGAGCCGACGAGCGGCGTCGGCATCGAGGTAGGTGCCGTTGGTCGAGAACTTCACGCCGACGTTGTTGGCGACCGAGTACTCGACGATCTCGAAGAAGTCCTTGCGGAGCATCGGTTCGCCGCCGCCCATGTTCACGTAGAACACCTGGAGCGCGGCCAACTGGTCGACCACGGACTTCGCCTCGGCAGTCGTCAGTTCCTTCGGGTCGCGCCGGCCCGAGCTCGACAGGCAGTGCACGCACGCCAGGTTGCAGGCGTAGGTCAACTCCCACGTCAGACAGATGGGGGCGTCGAGCCCCTGCTTGAGCTGCTCGACGAGCGGCGGGGTGCCAAGGGTTGGTGCAGTCATGCGGTCTCCACGACGCCGGAATCGAACAGGGAAGCGAGTGCGGTCTCGAACGACTGACGTCGGTCGGGGGCGAACGCGTCGATCGCCGACGTCGCGCTCGGGTGATCGTCGAGCGACTCGACCAGATCCACCAGGTCGGTCGACTTGAGGAAGACGAGGCGCCGGGTGTCGAAGTGGTACGCCAGGGCGCCGAAGGGCTCGGGGCGGAGACCGACGCGCGGGCTCAGCCGGTAGGCCCCGGAGGGATCGAACACGTCGATGGTGTGACGCCTAGTAGACGCCGCACATCCCGTCGATCGAGATCTCCTCGACCAGGACCTCTTCGACGACCGCAGTGGTGTCGGAGGTCTCGGCGACGACGTCGTCGCGCTCGTCGATGCTCTCTGGGGCGGTCTCGGTGACAGTCATGGGGCACCTCGGAATCGGTGGCGGGAAGTCGGTCCAGGCGAGCCTGGTTACCCTCTCACGCCTGCCACCCACGAGGAGTGACGTGCCCGAGGGGCTCCCCGAATCTATCTCACTGCGTCTCGACCACGGCACACGCCGCAGCGACGCCGGACGCACCTTCATCGGCGGCTCACCGCTCCGGGTGCTCCGTCTCACCGATGCCGGCGCCCGCGTCGCCGACCGACTCGCGGCCGGCGAGGCCATCGGACCAGACGCCGCGAGCCAGACCGTCGCTCGTCGGCTGCTCGACGCCGGGCTCGCCCATCCGGTGTGTCACGAGGTCCCCGCGATGTCCGTGACCGTGGTCGTGCCGGTGCGAGACCACGCTGCGGAGTTGGCGTCGCTGGTGGCCAGCCTCGGGTCGGTTCCCGTCGTGGTCGTCGACGACGGCTCGAGCGACCCTGCGGCCGTCGTCCGGGCCGCCGGCGAGGCCACGGTGATCCGCCACGAGCGGTCTCGCGGGCCCGCAGCAGCCCGGAACTCCGGGTGGCGGGCGACCTCGACCGACCTCGTCGCGTTCGTGGATGCCGACATCACCATGTCCACCGGATGGCTCGAACCCCTCGTCGCCCACTTCTCCGATCCCGCCGTCGGCGCGGTGGCTCCGCGCGTCCGTGGTCGGGCGACCGGGCACTCGGCCATCGACCGCTACGAGCGGCATCGCTCCCCTCTCGACCTCGGCCCCGAGCCGGCACGCGTCGTCCCCCGGGGACGGGTCAGCTACCTGCCCACCGCCACCGTGGTCTTCCGCCGGTCGGTGCTCGAGACCGAAGACGGCTTCGACGAGGCACTCCGGTTCGGCGAGGACGTCGACCTGATCTGGCGCGTCGCCGAGGACTGCACGGTCCGCTACGAACCTGCGGTCGAGGTGGAGCACGACAACCGACCCACCTGGCCGGCACTGTTGCGCCAGCGGATGCAGTACGGCTCGTCGGCCGCGCATCTCGACCAGCGACATCCCGGCCAGGTCGCGCCGGTCGAGGTCAACGCGTGGAGCCTCGCAGCGTGGACGATGGCGGCACTCGGCGGGCGCCGCGGCGTCGCAGCGGGAGCACTCACGGCGACGGCCAGCGCAGCGCTGTTGGTGCCCGACCTACGCGACCGAGTCGACGACCCGATCACCGAGACCGCTCGCCTCGCCGGTGTCGGGAACCTGTGGGCGGGACGCTGGCTGGCCTCGGCCACCGTTCGGGCGTGGTTCCCCGTCGCTCTGGTGGCTGCGTCGAGGTCGACACGCGCTCGCAGGGCGCTCGCAGTCGCAGCCGTCGCACCGGCACTGTTCGAGTGGAGGGACCGCCACCCCGACCTCGGGCCGGTCGCGTGGACCGCTGCCAGGGTTGCCGACGACCTGGCGTATTGCGTCGGCGTCTGGCGGGGCTGCGCCCAGGTTGGTTCATGGCGTTCGCTGCGTCCGCGCCTGACCGGAATCCCCGGCCTCACCCGACGCTGACGAACCGCCTCGGCCACGATGTGGCACCCGTCACCGGACCCCGGACGATCCGCGTCACGGACGGTCGGGATTGCTACCGTCTGGTGGTCGACCCGCGGGTGTAGCTCAATGGTAGAGCCCCAGCCTTCCAAGCTGGTCATGCGGGTTCGATTCCCGTCACCCGCTCCAATCCGCCCCGAATCTCCCCCATGCCAAAGGTCCCGGCCCCGTGAACCGTCTCTCGAAGCTGCTCCTGATCGCGTCGCTCGCCATCATGTTCACCGGCATCGGACTCGCGGTCGCGCAGCCCGGATCGCTCGGTGGAGACGATGCCGAGTCCGCGGGCGCACCGACCGACGAGACCACGACCACGAGGGCTGCCGACGGCGACGGCGACCAGGCGGACAGCACGTCCACCACGGCGCCGACGACCACGGCGATCCCGCAGGCGACGACCTCGACCACGGCACCCGATGACGGGACCGGCACGGGTTCGGGCGTCGGCTCCGATGGGTCCGAGTCGGGCAACGACACGTCCGACGATCTCGCCGACACCGGTGGAGAATCGCTGATCGTCGCCGGGCTGTTGCTCGGGGCCGTCGGCCTGGAGCTCCGCCGACGGAGCCTGCCGTCCGTCTGACATGACGACCGCACCCGGTGAGCCCACGCTCACGTGGGCTGCTGCTGCCGACGCCGACGACCCGCTGCGCTCGCACCGGGCAGCCTTCGCGATCCCGGACCCCGACGTCTGTTACCTCGACGGCAACAGTCTCGGCCGACCGCCCGTGGCCGCTTCCGTCGCGGCCGAGACGGTCCTCCACGACTGGTCACACGACCTGGTCGAGGCGTGGGAGTCGTGGATCGACCGCCCGCTCGCCGTGGGCGACCTCCTGGCGCCGCTCCTGGGAGCCGCCAGCGGCCAGGTGATCGTCGGCGAGTCGACCACGGTCTCGCTGCACCAGGCGGTCGCAGGGGCCCTGCAGGCGTCTCCCTCACGTCGGGTCATGGTCGCCTTGCGCGACGACTTCCCCACCGACCGTTATGTGGTGACGGGGCTCGCCGACCAGGAGAGCATCGAGATCCGATGGGCCGACTCGGCGGACACCGCCCGGGTTGTCGGCCTGATCGACGACGACGTGGCCGTCGTCGTCGCGTCGGCCGTGCAGTTCGAGACCGCGGCGGTCGCCGACGTCGCCGCAATCACCGAGGCAGCTCACCGAGTGGGGGCGTTGGTGGTGTGGGACTGCTCGCATGCCGCCGGCGCGATCCCGCTCGACCTCGACGACCGCGGCGTCGACCTCGCCGTCGGCTGTGGCTACAAGTACCTCCACGGCGGCCCCGGGTCGCCGGCCTGGACCTATGTGGCCGACCGACACCACGAGACGATCCGCCCCACGATCCAGGGCTGGTTCGGCCAGCGCGACCAGTTCGCCATGGGTCCGGTCCACGATCCGCTCCCGGGACCCGCCGGGTGGAGGGCCGGGACTCCCGGCATCCTCGGCCTCGAGGTCGCAGCCGCCGGGTTCTCGACCGTCGCCGACGCCGGCATCGACGCCCTGCGGGCCAAGTCGGTGGCGCTGTGCGAGGTCATCATCCGCGCCCACGACGCCTGGTTCGCCGACCTCGGCATCGAACTCGCGTCGCCGCGGTCGAACGACGACCGAGGCGGGCACGTCGCGCTCCGCCACCCCGAGGCCGCCACGATCGTGCGCGCCGCACGTCTGGACAAGGTCGTGGCCGACTTCCGGGCCCCCGACCTGGTCCGTCTCGGACCCGGTCCGCTCGCCACCTCGTACACCGAGCTCACCAGCGGCCTGCTGCGTCTACGCGACGTGGTCGCCGAGCGGAAATACGAAGACCTCGGACCGCCGGCGAGCCGGGTCACCTGACCACTGCGCCCGGACGACTCCGGGAGGCCGAGCGCCTCCGGTAGGACTCGAACCCACAACCTGACGGGTAGAAACCGTCTGCTCTATCCAGTTGAGCTACGGAGGCAGGCGAGGCAGCGTACCGACCGAGCCGGTGCCGTCAGTCCTCCGGGTCGGCCCAGATGTTCTTGCGCTTCCAGATCCGGCGGGCCAGCGGCGTGAGGAGCCCGAGTTCGCCGGCGAGGCGACGGACCTTCTGCAAGGCGGTGGCCGCGCCCTCCAGGAACTCTGGGTTCTCGGTGTAGGCCTCGCGGATCACGTGATCCGGGATGGCGAACTCCGCGACGAGCTGCTTGGACGGCATGAGCATCAGCCGGCCCATCTCCCCGAGGATGAGCGGAGTCCCGATCGACAGTGCGAACCGGCCACGGCGAGGCATCGACTCGATCCGGTTCTTCAGGTAGTGACGAGCGAAGGACAGGTGCCGAGCCTCCTCGGTGACGTGGTTCTTCATGATCCGCTCGAGGAGGGGGTGCGCCCCGCCACGCCGCAGCGACTCGCGCTGCACGTGGTCGATCGGGTCCTCGCCACCGAGGACGAACATGAAGAAGAGCTCGGGGAACCACGATCCCATCGAGACCACGATCCGGGACCCGAGACGGGCATCCCACGGCATCCCGTCCACGTCGATCCCCGACCGGTTCACGAATTCCTGGAACATCAGCTGGTGCTGACCTTCCTCGATCAGTTCGTGCATCGCGTAGCGGTACTCCGGCGCGCCGTTGGGGAGCGTGTTGACGTACTCCAGGATCCCCCGGCACAGGACGTTCTCGAACTCGAGGCCGGTCTTCATCTTCGAGACCACCGCGAAGAGGCCGAGGCGGGCTCGTTCGGGCTGGGGAAGCGCCTGGTACCACGCGGTCCGCGCCAGTGGATCGTCGCCGTCGAGCTCCCAGCGAGGATCCGCCGAGTGGATCTCGTGGTCGTCCCAGGGCACGTCGAGGTAGGCGTCGAAGTTCTTCCGGACCGATTGCTCGGACAGCCGACGCACGAGCGCATGGAAGCGACCGTCGACGTCGGTGACCTCGTCAGGAATGGATGTCGTCTCGGTGGACTCAGACATGTTACCAACAGTAACAGATCGCTCGCCGGCGTCAACCGAACCGGTTTCGCCCCGCAGGCCTCCACTGCCTAAGATCGCTCACCCTTGGTGGCCGTAGCTCAGCTGGTGGTAGCGCCAGGTTGTGATCCTGGAGGTCGGGGGTTCAAGTCCCCTCGGTCACCCCATTCGAAATACCAGCTAGTCCGGACGATCACTACATTCGTCCGCTCGTCATGCCCCTCTAGCTCAACTGGTTAGAGCGTCGGACTCTTAATCCGCAGGTTCTGGGTTCGAGTCCCAGGGGGGGTACCACCGGGACCGCAGGCCCACGGCCTGCGGTCTCTCGCGTCCGGCATCGGTCAGCCCCCTGCGGCTCACGCCCATATGGTGTGGTCGATGGCTGATCCGGACGACCAGCTCACGGACATGCACGTGCACGAGCTGTTCGAGCAGTCGCGGGTCCCCACGATCGTCCTCGACCTCAACGTCCAGTCGATCCGGGCCGCCAACAGCGCAGCCGAGGATCTCCTCGGCCTCCCGCGGGAGGAGTTAATCGGCCGTCCCGGCTCCGACTTCATCGCCGAGGAGCTCGAGGCACAGACCTTGCGTGAACGTGGGCTCCGAGGTGTCCCGACGCGCAGCGTCCGGGTCATCCGCGGTGGGGCCGGTCTGCGGACCGCCGAGGTCACCCTCACACCGACCAGCGAGGACGGCGTGGTGTTCGTCCAGGTCTTCGATCTGACCGACATCCTCGGAGAGTCCCCGACCGACGTGCTCCGACGCGCGAGCGTCGACCCCCGCCGAGTGCTCGACGCGTCGCCGGTGGCCACGGTCGTCGTCGACCTCGCGACCCGTGCCATCACGCGCATCAACCCGAGCGCTGCGGGGCTGCTCGGCACCTCGTCACAGCAGACAGTCCGCCGCCGCGTCACCGACTTGTGCGCCCAACCCGACGATCTCGAGGCGCTGCTCACCGCCGTCGACCACGACGAGACCGGTGGACACCACACCCTGATCACCGGGATGCACGCTGCCGATGGTCTTCTCGCCGTCGAGATCACCGCCGTCGGCCTGCTCGACACCCCCGTCGCCGTGCTCCACGTCGTCCCGGCCGTGCGGGACCGGCCTCGGCGTGCTCCCTTCCGACGAATCCACTCGGACGATCACGAGCACCTCGCTATCGTGGACCCCGAACGGCGTCGCCTGTTCCAGGTGATCTGCGGCGCAGCGCTCGCCGGCATCGCCGCCGTCGTCTTGGCGGTCGGTTGGTGGATGGGCGTCGAAGCCGTCACACACATCGCTCCCGATCTCGCGTCGATGAAGGCGAACACGGCCCTGGGCTTCCTGCTCATCGGTACCGCGCTGCTCCTGCCCGAGCACCGGGACGAGACCCGGACTGCGCTCTACGGAGTGCTCGTCGTCGTCGGCGGGCTGACCATCCTCGAGTACGCGTTCGGCGTCGACTTCGGCATCGATCAACTCCTCGCCGCTGATGACTCCAATCTCGCCGGGACGAGCTCACCCGGACGCATGGGACTCAACACGGCGCTGGGATTCGTCGCCATCGGCATCGGGGCGCTGCTCTCGCGCCGAGGCCGAGGGCTCCGGGCCACGGCGGTCGGCCAGGCCCTCGTCATCACCGCCGGTGGCCTCGGCTTCCTGGCGCTCCTCGCATACGTCTACGGCGCCACCGGATCCCGGGGGCTCGCGAGCTCGACCGAGATGGCCCTCCACACGAGCATCGCGATGATCACGGCCACGTTGGCCGTGCTGAGCACGCAGCTCGACCGTGGCCTGCTCGAACCGCTGGGCGCTCCACTCGCCGGCGGGCGCTTCGCTCGCCGGATCATGCCCCTGGGCGTGGGCATGGTGATCGCGTCGGGGCTCATCGCCAAGGCCCTGGCCCGGCGCGACGTCCTCACCGACCCCGACATCGAGCTGGCGTTCTTCGCGCTCGCCGTCACGGGCTCGTTGTTCGCCCTCGTGGTCGCCGTGAGCCGCCAGAACAACCTGCTGGACCTCCGCGCCGACCGATCACGACGCGACCTGACGACGGTCATGGCGGCGTTTCCCGACCGGCACTACCGGGTCGATCGGGCGGGGCGGGCCACGGCGGTCACCGGAACCAGGACAACGCTCCAGACCTCGGTCAGCGATCTCGTGCCCACCTCGCTGCAGGATCGACTCGAGAACGCACTCGCAGCCAGCCGCACCGAAGATCGGATCCTGGAGCTGACCTTCGCTCCCGACGACGAAGACGGCCGACGCGAACTGCGGGTCGCGCCGCTCCCCTCGGGCGAGGTGGCGGTCTCGATCCGCGACATCTCCGAACTCGCTGCTGCTCGCGACGCCCTTGCCGAACTCACGGCGTCACTGGAGGACGAGGTCCGAGCGCGCACGGTCGAACTCCAGGTCGCGAACCGAGAGCTGCAACGGTCGAACTCCGACCTCGAGCAGTTCGCGTACCTCGCCTCGCACGATCTCCAGGAACCACTGCGCATGGTCTCGACGTTCGTCGACAAGCTGGCCGTCCGCCTCGGCGACGATCTCGACGATCGCTCGCAGCAGTACGTCGGATTCGCCGTGGACGGTGCCCAGCGCATGTCGGATCTGATCGACGGTCTCCTCCAGTACTCCCGTGCAGGCAGGGACCAGGGTTCGCCGACCACCATCGCGCTCGATGACGTCGTCCGCGATGTGCTCCAAGCGCTCTCGGAGCAGACCCACGACCAGGAGGCCACCATCGAGGTCGCACCAGACCTCCCGGCGGTTTGGGCCGACGACCTGTTGCTCCACCACGTACTCCAGAACCTGATCGGCAACGCCTTGAAGTTCGTCGCCCCGGAGCGGCGCGCGCGGATCCGCGTCGATGCCGAGCGGACGGGCCACATGGTCGAGATCGGGGTGGCCGACAACGGGGTGGGCATCCCGGAGGAGTTCCGTGAACAGGTCTTCCTGATGTTCCGGCGTCTCCACGCTCGCACCAGCTACTCGGGCACGGGTATCGGCCTGGCGCTCGTCCAACGCCTGGTCGAGTCGCAGGGTGGCAGAGTGTGGATCGACGAGGACCACGGACCGCATGGCACCCGGTTCGTGTTCACCGTTCCCGCCACCCGCCCGTCCGCCACGTCCGAAGACCATCTCCGAGAGGCGACCGCATGACGACTCCTGCACCGACGCGACCCGTCGAGGTGCTCCTCGTCGAGGACAATCCGGGCGACGCGCTCATCACCGAAGAGGCGTTCGAACAGGCCAAGGTGGCCATCAACCTCATCGTGTGCGAGGACGGGCCCACGGCGCTCGCCCACCTCGAGTCGGCCATCGGTGTCGGCGGCCCCATGCTGCCGGACCTCATCCTGCTCGACCTCAACCTGCCGGGCATGAGCGGCCTCCAGGTGCTCGAGAACATCCGACACCACGACGACCTGCTGCACATCCCCGTGATCGTGATGACGTCGTCGACCGCGCCGGAAGACGTCCGCGCCGCCTACCGGGGCCATGCCAACAGCTTCATCAGCAAGCCGGTCCGGCCCCAGGAGTTCCTGGACGCGGTGAAGTCGCTGGAGTCCTACTGGCTGACCGTGGTCCGGCTGCCGTCCGATCGATGACCACCACGGTCCTGGTCGTCGAGGACAACGACGGCGACGCGCTGATCATCGAGGAACTGTTCTCCGCCGACGACGCCGGCGGCCCGGTGCACATCGAGCGCGCCGCCTCGATCGCGGACGTCCACGCAGTCCTCGCCGGCGGACTCGAGCCAGACTGCGCGTTGCTCGACCTCGGGCTCCCCGACGCCGTCGGCACCGAAGCGATCGCAGCGCTGACTTCCGCGGCGCCCGAGTTGCCGATCGTCGTGCTCACCGGGTCGAACGACCCCGAGCTGGCGGGCGAGGCGATCCGAGCCGGAGCCCAGGACTACCTGGTCAAGGGCGCAGGTCTGGACGAGGAGATCGCCCGTCGCGCCATCCGCTACGCCATCGACCGGGCATCGCAGGTGCGGGCGCTGCGAGCGTCGCGACGGGAGCTGCGCGACTTCGCCCATCGGGTCGCGCACGACCTCAAGTCGCCCATGGCCGTGGTCCTCGGCTCGATCGACCTCCTCCAACGCTCCCGCCCCGACGGCGAGGACGCCGGAATCCACGAGATGCTCGCCCGATCGGGCCATCGGCTGGTCGAGATGGTCGACCGTCTGCTCGAGTACGCCGACACCGCCGGCTCGGATCAGATGCTCGCCACCGTCGACCTCGACGAGGTTCTCGAGTGGGTCGTGCAGACGCTCGACACGTCGCTCGACGACGTCGACCTCGAGATCCAGCAGCCGCTCGGCACCGTCCATGCCAACGAGGTCGGACTCCGGCATGTCTTCCTCAACCTCATCACCAACTCGATCAAGTACGCCCACCCCGATCGCCGACCGTCCATCGTCGTCGCGCGAAAGGACAGCGACGACGGGACCCTGGTGATCGTCAGCGACAACGGTCGCGGCATCGCTCCCGAGCACCGCACCTCGGTCTTCAACGCGGGGTTCCGCCTCGACGACGACGTGCACGGTACCGGCCTCGGCCTCGCAACCGTCCGGCGGAGTGTGCAGTTGGTGGGCGGCGGCGTCACCCTCGAAGACGGGCCGGACGGGGTCGGGACGACCTTCGTCGTGCGCCTCAATCCTGCCGTCGACGCCTGATCAGGCGACCGAGCCCACGAGCACCGCGGGGTTGGAGGAGACCGGCACTCCGCCAGCTGTCTCGATGGTGACCGCCAGGGTCTCCGTCGCCGGGTCGAGGTGGAAGGCCACGACGTCGGGGGAATGACCGAGCACGCCCAACGACACGACGGTGCCGTCGAGAACGCCCCAGAGCTGGTAGGTCTCGTCGGCGCCCAGCGCCGGGAGCGAGGTCCCCAGCAGATAGCCGGAGCCATCCGACTCGACCGCTGCGGTCGCGGAGAGATCCTCGCCGTCGGGCGACGACAAGGTCACCTTGGCGGCATCCGGGTCGTTGAACACCCTGCGAGCGACAGCATCGATGCTGTCGAGCGCGAACTCCGAGTCCGGCGATGCGGGGTCGTCGTTGGCGCCGATTGCCACACCCGCCACCAGACCGATGACGAGCAGCGCAGCAGCGACAGCGCCGAGCAGCAGCGGTCGGCGCTCGCGACGCTCGCGTCGAGCGGCGAGTTCGTCGACGCCGCTGGTCGGCGGCGAGGGGGTCGTGATGCCGGGGAGGTCGAGCGCGGGTGGTTGCTCCTCCAACGAGTCGACGATCTTCGACCACACACCCTCCGGCGCCGGAGCACCGGAGTAGGCCAGCATGGCTGCGACCTCGCGGTGGTCTGCGACCTCGGCGGCACACCGGGGGCACTCGGCGAGATGCGCCTCGACTGCGACGCGCTCGTCGTCGTCGACGGCATCGAGGGCGTAGGCGCCGAGCAGCTCGGCGATCTCGTCATGGTTGTCGTCCATCACCCACCACCGATTCCGACGGCGACCAAGTCGCCGCGCATGCGTTTGAGACCGGACCGGATCCGGCTCTTGACCGTACCCTCCGGCGTGTCCAGCAGATCTGCGACCTCTCGATACGTGTGACCGCCGAAATAGGCGAGGAGAACTGCTTCACGCTCGCCGTCGGGCAGTTTGCGGAGCGCATTCTTGACCCGGTCGCTGACCGCGAGGTCCCACACCTCACGCTCGAGGTCGTAGCCCGCCTCTGCGGCGAGCGTCAGTTCCTTCTCTTCTCGCCGTCGACGTGACGACTCGGAGCGGATCAGGTCGACGCTGCGGCCGTGGCACTGGGCCAACAGGTACGAGCGGAGCGAGCCGCGCTGGGGGTCGAAGCGATCGGGATCGTTCCAGAGCCGGAGGAACACCTCCTGGACGATCTCCTCGGCAAGCGTTCGATCAGCCAGGAGACGGCGAGAGAGGGCGAACACGGCACCGGCGTGACGTCGGTAGACCTCGGCGAGCGCGTCCTCGTGGTAGCGCCCGATCGACACCACCAAGGTGGCGTCACTCGCCTGTTCCAGTTGCTCGACCGTCATCGAGGAGTTCTTCGGCGCAGCGGCGCGCCGCGGATGAGTTGATCCGGACATTTTCGGTAGGACTCCCTACGAGCGCTCGAAGCGGCTCACGAGTTCCACGTGGGGGGTCTGTGGAAAGAGGTCGATTGCGGTGGTCGATGTGCGTTCGTATCCGGCCTCGGACAGGAGTCTGGTGTCCCGCCCGAACGAGGCTGGGTCACAGCTCACGAGGACGAGACGGCAGGCTTCGGTGGCGGCGACGGAACGAACGACGTCGGCACCGAGTCCGGCTCTTGGTGGGTCGGCGACCACGACGTGCGCAGCCGACGGAGTCCACTTCTGGGCGGCCGCACGAATGATCTGCGCGTCCAGGTGAGACAGGTTGTGACGGGCATCGGCAGCCGCCGCTCGGTTCGACTCGACGTCCGTCACGGACATTCCATCCCCGAGGCACGCAGCGAATAGACCAACGCCTCCGTAGAGATCGATCATGGTGCCGCTCCCCCACATGCCGTCGCCCGCCCGGCGCACGGCATCGACGAGCGCGGCGGCGCCGTCGGTGCGGGTCTGGAAGAACGATTCGGCCGAGATCCGGAAGGTGATGCCTTCGACCCGGTCGGTGAACCACGAACGCCGACCACGCCCGAGTTCGTCGGCGCCGACGACCCGCACGTCTGGCGGCAGCGAGATGTCGGCGGGCACCGCAGGGTCGAACCGTACGAGGCGCTCGCCGGTCTCGGCTCCGACACGGAGTGTCACCTCGTGTGCAGAACCGAACCGGCCGTCGGCGATCAATTCCTGCAGCAACGGGTGGGCGACCATGCAACTGTCGACGACGACGCCATCATGGCCACGCGGCGTGCGGAAGGCCGCCCGGCCGTCGACCACCAGGCATCGGACCGTGGTCCGGAAGCCCCGGTCCGGAAGCGGTGGACCGTCGAGGATCGTGCCGTCGATGCGCCCGATCCTGCGGAGGCTCTCCTCGGCGATGCGGATCTTGAGTCGCCGCTGCGCTGCCGGGTCGACGTGTTGCCACCCACATCCACCGCATCCGGCCGCGACGTGCGGGCAGGGTGGGGTGATCCGGTCGTCGCTCGGTTCGAGCACTGCGGCCGCGACCCCTCGGAGCATGCGCGGACGATCCTCGGTGATCTCCACCTGCACAATGTCGCCGGGGATCGCTCCCCGCACCAACACCACTCGACCGTCGGACGCGTGCCCGATCCCGTCGCCTCCGGCCGCAACATCGGTGATCGCCAGTTCGAGAGGGTCCACCGCGGTCACCGTAGGGGTTCGCATCCGCCGAGCCGTGACGACAAGGATGGGTGCCATGACGGACCGCCCCGGCACCGACCGCCCGTTCGAGATCGCACCGTCGGTCCTTCCGGCCGACTTCTCCCGCCTCGGCGACGCCGTCACATCGCTCGCCGATGCCGGCGTCGACCGCATCCAGTGGGACGTCATGGACGGCCGATTCGTCCCGAACATCACCTTCGGTCCGGACGTGATCGCCGCGTGCCGTGACCGCACCGACATCCTCTTCGAGGCCCACCTGATGGTGGAGGAACCCGACGACCTGCTCCCCCTCTGGGTCGAGGCCGGGTGCGGGCTCCTCATCGTCCACGCCGAAGCCTGCCGCCACCTCCACCGCACGCTCGGCCGGATCCGCGACCTGGGAGCGAAGGCTGCCGTCGCGCTCAACCCGTCGACGCCGCCCGAGACCATCGAGCACGTGCTCGACCTCTGCGACATGGTCCTGGTGATGACCGTGAATCCCGGCTTCGGCGGCCAGAAGTACATCGGCACCATGGAACCGAAGGTCGCGACCATCCGACGCTGGATCATCGACGGCGGCCACGACTGCGACCTCGAGGTCGACGGCGGCATCAGTCCGGCGACGATCCAGGGAGCGGCGGCGGCCGGAGCCAACGTCCTGATCTCGGGATCGTCGATGTTCAAGGACCCTGAAGGACTCGGCCACGCCGTGGACGAACTACGCCGACTCGCCGAAGCGACCCGCTCGGACGCCTAACCAGGATCGATCGAGCGGTGAAACCCCTACGGGCAACGGCTCTCGCGCTCACCTGCACACTCGCCTCCGTGGCGGCGTGTGGCGGCGACGACGACCCCCAGATGGCGTTCTGCGACGCGGCGAGCGACACCGACTCGTTCGAGGCGATCTTCGCCGACTTCGATCCCGCCGACACCGACGCCGCGCTCGAGGCGTTCCGCACAGCTCGGGACACCGAGATCGACCTGCGTCGCGACGCCCCCGAGGCCGTGCGCGCCGACATCGACCTGCTGGTGCAGTTCCTCGACGACCTGGTCGAGGGGCTCGAGGACCTCGACACGTCGTCGACGGGACGCCCCGCGATCTACGACGAGATCAGCACGGAGTTCGACCAGATCGAGGCGGCGAGCGGCCGCATCGAGACCTATGTGAAGGCCAACTGCGACCTGACGTCGCAGACGACCGGCTGAGCTAGGCGTCGCCGCGCGAGGTGATGACCTTGTCGACGATGCCGTAGTCCTTGGCCTGGTCGGCCGTGAACCAACGGTCGCGCTCGGAGTCCTCGCGGATCTGCTCGACCGTCTGACCGGTGTGCTCGGCGATGCGCTCGGCCATCAGCTTCTTGATGAACGAGAGCTGCTCGGCCTGGATGGCGATGTCGGCTGCCTGACCCTGGAAGCCGCCCGAGGGCTGGTGCATCATGATCCGGGCGTGGGGCAGCGAGTACCGCTTGCCGCGTGCGCCGGCGCCGAGGAGGAACTGGCCCATCGACGCGGCGAGCCCCATGCAGATGGTGGCCACGTCGGGACCGATGAAGTTCATCGTGTCGAAGATCGCCATGCCAGCGGTGACCGAACCGCCGGGCGAGTTGATGTAGAGCCAGATGTCCTTCTCGTCGTCCTGGCCCTCGAGGTAGAGCAACTGCGCACAGATCTGATTGGCGATGCTGTCGTTCACGTCGGTTCCGAGGAACACGATGCGGTTCTGCAGCAACTGGTTGTAGATCTGGAAGCCAGGATCACCGAACCCGGGGAGGTCGGCGGCGAGTGGAGACGGAAGCTGTTCGGTCACAGCGGCGAATCTAGCGGCGACGGACGGGATCACCTTGCTGGCCCGTGCATCAGGTGGGACTCGAACCCACACACGCTTTCGCGCACAGGGACCTAAACCCTGCGTGTCTGCCAGTTCCACCACTGATGCTTCCGGCCAACGCTACTCGGGGCAGGATTGACCGATGCCAGAGGGGCACACGATCCACCGACTCGCGAGAGACCTGAGTAGAGACCTCCGCGGACGTCCGGTCGAGACTGCGTATCGCCAGGACCGCTTCGCCGAGGGGGCTCGTCGGCTCGACGGTCGGACGCTCGAACGCACCTCGGCCAACGGCAAGCACCTCTTCCTCCACTGGGACGGGGCCGAGGTCCTCCACATCCACCTCGGCCTCTTCGGGAAGTTCCGACGCCACGCCGCCGACGTCCCGGCACCGTCCGAGGCACTCCGGCTACGACTGTGCGGACGGGAGGCCGCCTGGGACCTCACCGGCGCCATCACCTGCGAACTCCGCGACCCCGGCATCCTCGACGAGGTCGCGCAGACCCTCGGTCCGGACCCGCTGCGCCGCAACGCCGACGTCGACGAGTTCGTCCGACGAGTGCGGAAGTCGAAGAAGCCCATCGGGGCGTTGCTCCTCGACCAGGCGGTCGTCGCCGGCATCGGCAACGTCTACCGAGCGGAGATCCTCCATCTCACCGGCATCCACCCGGCGACGGAGGGGCGAGTGCTCTCCGAATCTCAGGTCCGCGAGATCTGGGACGAGACCGTGGACCAGCTCCGGCTCGGCGTGAAGCGGGACCGGATCATCACCGTGCCGATGCAGGGACGCCGGATGACCTCGATGACCAGGGAGAACTCGGTCCACGTGTACAAGCAGAGCGAGTGCCGGACCTGCGGCACGCCCGTCGAGCACTCCGACATCGGCGGACGCAACATGTTCGCCTGTCCTCGCTGCCAGCCACTCCGCTGACGACGCCGACCCGGGTTCCCGTTCGGGTCAGTCGTCGAGGGCTCGCACGAGGGAGCGGAACGCCCGGCCCCGATGCGACATCGCGTGCTTGGCCTCGGGGGTGAGCTCGCCGAAGGTCCGGCCGCCTCCCTCGTCGGGGACGAAGATCGGGTCGTATCCGAATCCGTTGTCTCCCCGCGGTGCGTCGGCGATGCGACCCTCGACCGTGCCCCGCACGACGTCTTCGCGTCCATCGGGCCAGACGACCGCCGCTGCGGCGACATAGCGACCGGAGCGTGCCGGGCCCTCGACACCGTCGAGCTCGCGGAGCACTCTCGGGATCCAATCGGATTCCTCGGTCCACCGGGCGGAGTGGATGCCCGGACGACCGTCGAGGGCGTCGATCTCGATGCCCGAGTCGTCGGCGATGGCGACCACTCCCCTGGCGGCAACGAGTGCCCGCGCCTTGATGAGCGCGTTCTCCTCGAACGTCGTCCCGGTCTCCTCGACATCGGGGTCCTGCGCCTCGATCCACCAGGCATTCCCGAGGATCTCGGCGACCTCCTCGACCTTGTGGGCGTTGCCGGTGGCGAAGAGGATCGGGCGCGGCTCGCTCAACGCGCCGGAGGCGGCTCGGCCACGTAGGCCTTCTGCGCTTCGATCAGCTCGGCGATGCCGCCGGTGGCGAGATCGAGGAGACGGTCGAGTGCGGGACGGCCGAATGCTGCCCCCTCGGCGGTGCCCTGGACTTCGACGAAGTCGCCGGTCGAGGTCATGACGACGTTCATGTCGACGTCGGCTGTGGAGTCCTCGACATACGGGAGGTCGCAGACCGGCTCGCCGTCGACGATGCCGACGCTGACGGCAGCGCAGAACGCCGTCAGCGGGTTCTCCGCCAGTTCGCCGGTCGCCACGAGACGGGAGAACGCATCGTGTAGCGCCAGGTAGCCGCCGGTGATCGATGCGGTACGCGTACCGCCGTCGGCCTGGAGCACGTCGCAGTCGACGATGACCTGACGCTCACCGAGGATCGACATGTCACACACCGACCGAAGTGCACGGGCGATGAGGCGCTGGATCTCCTGGGTGCGCCCGCTCTGCTTGCCCTTGGCGGCCTCACGACCGATCCGCTCGGGGCTCGAGCCCGGGAGCATCGAGTACTCTGCGGTCACCCAACCGGTGCCCCGACCCTTCATCCAGCGGGGAACGTCCTCGTCGATCGACGCAGTGCACAGGACCCGGGTCTGGCCGAAGCTGATCATGCACGAACCGGCGGCCATGACCGTCGGGTCGCGTTCGATGGTGAGCGGCCGCATGGCCTCGGGCGTACGTCCATCGGGTCTCATGTGCTGTACCTCTCGTCGATCTCGGCGACGGCGATCGGGCCGTCGAAGGCGGTTGCCGCCTCACGTCTCCTCGCCTCGGGATCGGAGCCCGGCGCGAGGTGCGTGAGCACCAACGCTGCCACACCGGCCTCCCTCGCCTGCGCACCCGCCTGGGCAGCCGTCAGATGCTGGATCCCGGTTTCGGGGTGGTCGAGCGTCGCTTCGACCACGGCGATGTCGATGCCCGGACCGAGTGATGCCAGCGACCAGGCGTTGCCGGTGTCGGCCGTGTAGACGATCGATCCGCCGTCGCCGTCGGCCCGGACCGCAAGGGTCTCGACCGGGTGGTCGGTGCGCGAGAACGTGACCGCGACCTCGCCGATGTGGACCCGGGACGCCTCGTCCACGATCTCGCTGACGAAGGTCGGTTCCGGCGGTCGTCCGCTGACGGCGGTGAACATCGCTGCGGTCTCCGCCGTCCAGAACAGCGGGATCCCGGCCGTCCGACGATCGAGGCCATAGCGGAATGCGTTCACGGCGACGGGGAGCTCCAACCAGTGGTCGGGGTGCGAGTGCGAGCACACGATGCCATGGAGGTCGGTGAGGTCGATGTGACGCTGCAGGTTCGCGAACGAACCCGAACCACAGTCGAGCCAGATGTTGGTTGTGTCGGTCTGGAGCAGATATCCGCTGCACGCCCCTCCGGCACCCGCGTAGGTGCCCGAGCAACCCAGGATCGTCACCGCCAGACTCATGACGTCCACCGTACGGCCGATGCCGAGTCGAGCTCGGGGCCGAGGAGTCGTCGCCCGAGATCCCGGAACACGTCGACGTCGCCGGAGCTGAACCACTGGCGTCGACCGGGGCCCGCGTCGAGCGCCCGCGCCAGGTCGGACCCCTCGAGCATCGCCCGGACCTCGAACGCGGTCTCGTCGGCCGACGAGACCAGGACGACGTCGCGACCCATGACGTCGCCGATGGTCCGGGCCAGGAACGGATAGTGCGTGCACCCGAGCAGCAGTGCGTCGACCCCCGCACAGCGCACCGGATCGAGCAGACGCTCGGCCAGCACGTGGACCTGCTCCGAACGGGTCTCGCCCCGCTCGACGAACTCGACGAAGCCGGGACACGCCGCGCACGTGAGCGTCACGTCGGGCGCGGCATCGGCCACGGCGCGTTGGTACGCACCCGAGGCAACGGTGCCCACCGTCCCGATCACGCCGACGCGCTTCGACGACGTCGCCTTCACGAGCGAGCGGACGCCGGGCTCGACGACGCCCACCACCGGCACGGGCAGTTCCTCCTGCAACTCCGACAGAGCGGCAGCCGCGGCGGTGTTGCAGGCCACGATCACCATCTTCACGTCGTGATGCTCACGGAGCCACCGGCAGATCTCGTGGGCGAAGCCCCGAACCTCGGCCAGAGGCCTCGACCCGTAGGGGTAGCGACCGGTGTCGCCCAGGTAGACGAGATTCTCGGCCGGAAGGAGGTCGATGAGCGCGCGGGCCACGGTGAGCCCACCGAAACCGGAGTCGAACATCCCGATGGGACGATCGTCCACCGTCGTCAGCCGGCTTCGGTGTCGTCGAGCCGATCGGATCGGTCGGGATGATCGGCCGACGGCATCGTGACGACGCGCTGCGGGAACGGGATCTCGATCCCTTCGGCATCGAACGCCGACTTGATCGCCATGGCGACTCCGGAGCGCACGCGGAACAGGGTGGCGATGTCGGAAGCGTGCCAGTAGCGGACGTCGAAGTCGATGCTGGAGTCGTTGAAGGTCGTGACCCACGCCTGCGGCGCCGGGGAGGCGAGCACACCCTGGACGCGCTGTGTCGCGCCGAGGATCACCGATTGCGCGTGCCGCGAGGTCGGTGCCGTAGGCGACCCCGACCGGCAACACCGTCCGCCGAGTCGGCAATTCGGTGTGGTTGACCATCACCTCGTTGTTGACCATCGCCGACGGCAGGACGACCTTCTCGCCGTCGAAGTCCCGGAGCACGACCGTCCGGAAGTTGATCTCCTCGACCGTTCCGCTGTGGTCATGCGTCGTGATCTCGTCGCCGATCTTGATCGGCCGCCGGGTCTTGAGGACCACGGAGGCGAACACGTTCTCGAGGATCGCGGTGAGTGCGAACGCGATGGCGATGCCCGACACCCCGAGGGCCCCGAGCAGCGGCCCGACCTTCACCTCGAGGATGCCGAGGGCGTAGACGAGGCCGACGACGACCAGGAGGTTCTGGACGATCCGGCCGACGAAACGAGCGATCTGGCCCTCGCTGTCGGTCTTGCGCACGATGCGTTCGACGATCAGCCGGACGATGCGGCCGACGACGATGAACGCGACGAGCGTGACGCCGGCGCGGATCCAGTGGTCGGCGGTGAGTCCGTCGGGCAACGCCTCGCCGAGGTCGGGGACCTCCTCGGTCTGAGCGAGCGAGGCGAGCGACGGGACGAGGAGGAGATGCATGGCTACCAGCCCGAGAATGCCACGTCAGGCGTCGACGAACCGCTCACGGAGCGACCGCTTCAGGATCTTGTTCGACCCGGTCTTGGGGATCTCGTCGACGAACTCGACCCGGCGAGGGACCTTGTAGCCCGCCAGGTGTTCGCGGGCATGGGCCTCGATGTCCGAGACCGTGAGCGAGTCGTCGCGACGCACGATGCACGCCAGGACCGACTCGCCCCACTTGTCGTCCGGGACGCCGACCACCGCGGCCTCGAAGATGCCTGGATGGCGCTCGAGCGCGTCCTCGATCTCGGCCGGGTAGATGTTCACGCCACCGGAGATGATCATGTCGGTCTTGCGGTCGCAGATGAAGTAGTAACCCTCGTCGTCCACGTAGGCGATGTCGCCTACGGTGTGCCATCCGCCCTCGCGGTGATCGGCCGCATACTTCTCCTCGGCCTTGTAGTACGTGTCCAGCACCGACGACGCCCGCACGTACAACTCGCCCGGCACGTCGGGCTCGGTGATCTCGTCGCCATCGGCGCTGAAGAGCGCCACGTCGACGTCCGGTGCCGGCTTGCCGCACGAGCCTGGCTTACGGCGCTGGTCGGGCGGCGCCAGCACGCAGTTCACACCGAGTTCGGTCGAGCCGTAGACCTCCCACAGCGACTCCTCGGGGAAGTCGTCGAGGTATGCCTCCTTGAGGGCGAAGCTCCAAGGCGCAGCGTTGGCGACCATCACCCGCATCGACGAGGTGTCGTACCGGGCTTTCACCTCGTCGTCGAGGTCGCAGATCATGCGGATCGGCGTCGGGGCCGAGAACGACGACGTCGCCCGGTGGGTCGTGAGCAGCCGAAGCCAGTCCTCGGCGTCGAACTTGTGCTGCACGACGAGGGTGTGTCCGAGCGAGTGGGCGATGCGAGCGAAGCCGCCGGGACCCGAGTGATAGAGGGGTCCGCAGGTGAGGTGGACGTCGTCGGGCTCGTAGCCCAGCAGGTCGAGGAGACCCTTCGACTGCTCGAGGCTGGCGCCGCCGGTCTTGACCGCCCCCTTGGGGTGCCCGGTGGTGCCCGACGTGTAGATCATCGTTCCGGCGGCGATCGCCGGCTCGGGCGGTTCGACGTCGTCGCCGAGGAAGTCCGCTTCTGCGACCTGGTCGTCGCCGGCAGCGCCGCCGAACACCACCGGTTCGCGCACATTGCCGATCTGGCCCCGGATGCGTTCGAACAGCGGCGCGAACTCGACATCGACCCACACGAACTCGGTGTCGGAGTTGGTGACCACGTACGTGGTCTCCTCGTCGCTGAGCCGGTAGTTGAGCGGCACCGCGAGCGCTCCGAGCTTGCGAGCGGCATGGGTGAACGCCACCAGCTCCAGGCTGTTCTTGCCGCACCACATCAGCTTCGCCCCCGGCTCCGTGCCGCGGGCGACGAGTCCCGACGCGATCCGGTTGGCGTACGAGTTGAGCTCGGCGAAGGTCATCGACCGCGGCGACTGCCCGGGACGGTCGTCGATGACGGCGACCTTGTGGGGCGTCGCTTCGGCGTGGGCTGCCAGCTGATCCATGGCCGTGGAACCTACGGCCCTGGTCCCTAGAAGTAGATGATCTTCTCGGCTCGTTCGACGACGTCGTCGAGATCGTCGGTCCAGGCGCCGGTCGAGATGTACTTCCAGCCCCCGTCGCAGACGACGAACACGATGGTGCCCGACTCGATCTCGCCGGCGACCTTGGCTGCGCCGGCCATCGCGGCCCCGGCCGAGATGCCGGAGAAGATCCCGATGTCACACAGTTTGCGGGTCCACTCGATGGACTCCCGGGGCCGCACGATGCGCTTGCGGTCGAGCAACTCGAGGCCGCCCCACTTCTCGAACACCGGCGGGATGTAGCCCTCATCCATGTTGCGAAGACCTTCGACGCGTTCGCCGAGGGGCGGCTCGATCGCGATGACCTTGATCGACGAGTCCTGCTCCTTGAGGTAGCGACCGACCCCCATCAGGGTCCCGCTGGTGCCCAGACCGGCGACGAAGTGCGTGATCTCGGGAACGTCGCGGAGGATCTCCGGACCCGTGCCCTCGTAGTGCGCCCGTGGGTTGGCTTCGTTGGCGTACTGGTAGAGCCACACCCAGTCGGGGTGCTCGTTGGCCAACTGCTCGGCACGCTTGACGGCGCCGTTCGAACCTTCGGCGCCGGGGCTCATGATGAGCTCCGCACCCATGATCTCGAGCAGTTGACGACGTTCGATGGTCACGTTCTCGGGCAGGACGATCTTGACCTTGTAGCCCTTGATCCGAGCGATCATCGCCAGCGCGATGCCGGTGTTGCCCGACGACGACTCGATGATCGTCTTGCCCGGGCGCAGCGTGCCGTCGGCTTCGGCGTCCTCGATCATCGCCAGCGCGATGCGGTCCTTGACCGAACCCGCCGGGTTCTGCCCCTCCATCTTGCCGAGGATGCGGACGTCGGGATTGGGGCTGAGCGCGCTGCAGTCGACCATCGGCGTGTTGCCGATCATGTCCAGGACTGAATCGTGGACGGTCATGGGGACGGACTGGCTCCTCGGTCGACGCATGGCGGGTGTCTCGGGTCTTCGCGGTCCACGTGAAAGGTGACCGCAAGGGTCAACAATCTACCGGGGCGTCCGCATTCCGCCATCAGCGGATGATCGCGACCGGTTCCTCGTTGATGACGCCGTCGACGATCCGGTAGCTGCGCAGGACCGGTGCGTCGTCGCGGAGCGAGACGATGATCCAGTGCCAGTGGGCCAGGAGCGGGTTGCCGGCCTTCTCGACGTCGGTCGGGGACGGATATGCGTCGGTGTGGGTGTGGCTGTGCATCACGCCGACGACCTCGAGGTCGAGCGGGCCGAGCACCTCGTCGGCACGGTCCCAGCCGTCCTTGCCGATCGTGAAGGTGCGGCTCGACTCGTCCTCGTTCCGGGTCGGCACGAACACGTCGATCCGGTCGCCGGTACCGCCGAGGAGGCCGCAGGCCTCGTCGGGCAGTCCGTCGTAGGCGTGGCCGATGATCGAGGCGTAGGCGTGGGCACCGAGTCGCAGCACGGAGCGGAACCTAACCCTCCGCGTCGGTCTCGCCGGAGTCGGCGGGGAGGGTCGACGACGTCACGGCCGACGTCGAGGCGCCGGGGGGTGTCCCGGTGACCTCCCAGTGCCAGAGGTACTCCCGCAGCGTGAGGTCCGAGTCGTGGACCGCACGGGCGAGGTCCTTGCCGACGTAGCGGAAGTGCCAGGGCTCGTACTTGTAACAGGTGACGGCCTCCTCACCCTCGGGATAGCTGAGGAGGAATCCGTGCTCCCACGAGTGTTCTTCGAGCCACTGGCCCGTGGGCGTGGCGCCGAACTCCTGGTCGACGTCGGTCTGACCGATCGGCCGGAAGTCCACCGTCGTTCCGAGGTGGTGCTCGGAGTGCCCGGGGCGGGCCGTTCCCTTGGCCGCATCGGTGAAACCGAGTTCGTCCTCCCGCTGCGCGAACAGGGTCGCCTGGTCCTCGATGGTCCGGTAGGCCGCGAGCAGCGCCACCTCGGGCACACCGGCCTCGATGATGGCGTTTCGCAGGTTGTTCAGGTCCTCGACCATGAGCGACCGCACCCGGAACTCGGCGCTGTAGCCCGCCTGCGAGGCGGACACGAGGTCCGGGGGTTCGTAAGCATCGGGGAGCGCGTAGGCAGTGTCGACGATCGTGCGTGCCCAGTCGTCGACGTTGGCGAAGATCGACTGCTCCTCGAGGTACTCGCACGCCTTCGGCGCCTCGAGCGCGACCACGGCGACCGTGGACGACGTCGTCGTGGCCGTCGACAACCGTTCTTCTCCCCCGTCGCCGCCAGTGAAGGCCGAGAACAGCCGGAAGACCAGATACAGCACGAGGACGACGCCGGTGGCGGCGACGGCTCGGCGGGCGGTGTAGTTGGGAGGCGGCCCCAGCGGCCGAGGTGACTGATACATCCGGGCTGATCGTAGGCAATGCGTTCGCTCGTCCCCGGGAGGCTGCCGATAGGTTTCGGCCGATGGCCAGCGGTGACGACAAGAAGACGAAGCTCATCGCCGCCAATCGGCGCGCTCGCCGCGACTACGAACTGACCGAGACCATCGAGGCCGGGATCATGCTCGCGGGCTCCGAGGTGAAGTCGATGCGGGAGGCGCAGGTCCAGATCGCCGAGGGATTCGTCCGCTTCGACGGCGGCGAGGCGTTCCTTCTCGGCATGCACGTCGCTCCGTACCTGCATGCCCAGGAACACAGCGGGCACGACCCGGATCGGCCACGGAAGCTCCTGATGCACCGTCGAGAACTCGACCGTCTCAAGATGCTCGTCGATCTGGAGCGGGTGTCGATCGTGCCGCTGTCGCTCTACTTCAAGGACGGCCGGGTGAAGGTCGAACTCGGGATCGGCAAGGGCCGCAAGCTGCACGACAAGCGGCAGGCGGTCGCGGAGCGCGATGCCAAGCGTGAGGTCGACCGAGCACTCGGCCAGCGTCGACGCGAGTGAACGTCAGTCCGACGACACCATTCGTCGGAGTCGCTCGGGAAGTGCGGCGGCGCTCACCTCGCCGGCCTCGGCGCGTCTGAGCAGGTCGACGTCGACGTCGAGTCGACGGGCGAACTCCACCTGTTCGCACCCCCGTCGTCCGCGGGCTTCGAGCAGCGAAGCGGCGACGTCCGGATGGCGAGCGCCATGGAGGTCGAGGAGCTGCGCGACCCGCTGACGAAGGGCATCGACCGGCGCCGGCCAGCGAGCGCTGGGGTGGCGTCGTCGGGCGTGGGCCAGGCCGGAGCTCATGCGACCAGGACGAAGTCGACGAGCGGGGCGAACCGAGGGTCGTCGTCGACCACGGCGCGGAGCCGCTTGCGACCTCGACTGACCCGCTGGCGGAGTGCGTCGGGTGAGACGCCGTAGCGCGCCGCCAAGGTGTGCGCCGGCGACGGGTCGCCCTGGTCCTGTTGCACCCGGTAGTCCAGGAGACAGAAGAGGATCAGGTCGTCGATCTTCGCCACCCGGGCGGCCTCGGCCACCAGCCCGACGAGCGGGACCTCGTCGACCAGGCGGGCGAAGGTGTCGGCGATCTCCTGCTCCTCGGTGGCCGCATGGAACACCTCGTGGTCCTCGATCTTCTGGAGATGGTCGTCGATGTCGTCGGCGTGCACGCCGACCCAGCCGATGACCACGGCCCGGATGCGCCCCTCGGCCCACCACCACGGCAGCGCCCCACCGGGACGCCACGCCGAGGCGACCTGGAGGAGCTCCATGCAGGCATCGAGGACCAGCGACTGCAGATCCTCGGCGGCGATGTCGTCGACACCGCAGCGACGGAGCTGGCGGCGGATGACACCGGCCACCCGGTGACCGTGGTGCTCGAAGAGGGTGAAGACCGCGGCCGTGTCACCAGCGACGAGACGGGCCATGATCGCCTCGACGGTGATCTCGGCGGCGGGTCGTGAGGGGGGAAGTGCTCGTTGATCAGTCATGCCTCCATTGTCCGGAGGGGGTCTGACAATTACAGGCGTGTGATTCGTGGAGGATCTGCGCGGGCATGGGTCGAAGAGTGGTTGATGCCCCGCCTCGCCCATCGCCTCGTCGCCCTCTGGTGCGTGTGCGCTCTCCTCGCCGGCGTGTACAGCGCCGCCATCCACGATGCGGAGACGACGACCGCAACCACCGCGTCGGACGATGCGTCGGGCACGACGACCACGCGAGACCTCGACCAGAGCTCGACGTCGACCCCAGATGGCGCCGGGGACGTGTCGGAGACGACCGACACGGCTCCTCTGACCACCGCGGCCCCGGCGACGTCATCGCCGCCGTCATCTCCCCCGACATCGTCGACGACGACGCCCGTCGCCGAGGAGGATGCCCGGGGAACGGCGCCGGGCTCCTACGTCTATGACACCACGGGTACGGCCAACGGCGAGGACGTCTCCGGCACGTCGACACTCGAGGTGAGCCCGGTCGGCGACGACGGTCGCCAGACCCACGTGCAGTCGGCCCCGGACGGCACGACGACCACGATCTACCGACACGCCGACGAGGGAACGTTCCTCGAGTCGCTCGCGGTCGAGTCGGACGAGGGGTCGTTCACGCTGGAGGCGACGAGCCCGTTCCTCCTCGTCCCCGCCGACGCCACCGTCGGCACGAAGACGACCGGCACCCTCCGCGGTGACGACATCACCGCCGACGTCACCTTCGCGATCACTGCCATCGACAGCGCCACCACGACGGCCATGCTCGACGTCGACCTGCGGGGCAAGATCCGCGGATTCGACGTCGAGGGCACCATGCAGAGCGCGATCGTCGCCCGCCGACCGGACCAACTCCCGATCGAGGTCGACGCAACCAGCGATGTCGTCGTGGGCGGCGGGCTCTTCCGCATCGAATCCGACACTCACTCGGTCCTCCGCCGCTGAACATCTCGACGCGTCAACGGCGACGCAATGACCAGCAAATGACTACGACAGGGGTTGACAGAAAACCGCCCAATCCAGTGATTCCGGTGATCGCAGACGGCCCTCACAATCGCTGCCGTGCTGACCCGACCCCGTTCCCTCATGGCGGCGTGCCTGTGCGCCGTGACCCTGTCCGCAACCCTGGACACACCGGCCTCAGCGCAGAGTTCGAGCGCGATCCACAACGTCTACAAGGTCCAGGCAGAGACCTTCACGCTCGCCCAGGTGGCCACAGTGCGCGTGGACTCGACCGCGAGGGGTGCGCTGTCGGCCGAGATGGGCCGAAGCGGCGCGATCTGGCGTTGGGTCATCACGCCGGCGGCGCAACGCCTCATCGTCCGCGTCCGGGCGACGGCGTGTGACGGCCCCCCGGTCGCCCGCGTGATCATCGACGGAGCGATCGTGGCGGAGTTCGCAGTCGATCGAGCCGACTGGGTCGAGGTCCCGTTCGACGTCGAGGTCGGCGCCGGCGTGCACACCGTCGGGGTCGCGCTGACCAACGGCAGCAGACCTGATGCCGGCTGCCGACGGGTCCTCGACGTGGATCAGATCGTCCTGCGAGCGACGACGCCGACCAACAGCGCCACACCGGGGAGCACCTGCGAAGCCACGGACAACGGTGCACGCGCCGGCAACCCTCCGCGGGACCGCTTCGTCAACTTCCTCCCGGGCGCTCCCGGGTATCACGAGTTGGCGGGCCCGACCGGAGCACACGCCGGCCAGCCACCGCTCGGCGTCGTGCTCATCGTCCACGGAGGAGCGTGGCGGACCGTCGGCGCGGCCGCCACCGCCGCAGAACGGCCGACCGCCGATGCCTGGCGAGCGAGAGGATGGCTGACCTTGTCGATCAGCTCCCGCGGGTGTTCGAACTGGGTCGACGACGCCCTCTGGTTCCACGACGCCATCCGATCGCTGGTACCCGATCTGCCGCTCTGCATGGCGGGAAGCTCGTCCGGCGGGCACGTCGCTCTCATCGTCGCGGCGGAACGGCCAAGTGTGGGCTGCGTGGTGGCCGAGGCATCGCCGACCGATCTCCCTGCGTTGGCGGAGGCGTCGGCCTACGACCACGCAACCGGCGGCCTGCAGAGCACCGGGCCGTTCTTCGTCCATCATGCAGCAGTCGCCGCATTCGGACTGACCGCGGCGACGACCTCGATGAATCCGATCGCTCGGGTGGACGACGTGCAGGCCGACGTGATCCTCGTCGCCGCCGTCCACGATCCATTGATCCCCATCGAGCAGGCGTCGTCCCTCGCCGCAGCGCTGGATGTCGCCCATCCTGAGGCCTCCCACCAAACGGTCGAACTCGGCGATGGAGCCCTCCCCTTCGTGCACTCCGCAGTCGACGCGATCGACCTGGCTCTCGTCGAGACGACCATTGATATCGTGACCGGTCTGCTCGGCCGTCGGTGAAACGCCTGCCGCACGGTCACACGCCGGCGGTACCATGGTCTGTCCGGCACTCCCCTGGCGTGTCGGGTTGTTCATTGACAAGGGGCTGATCGGTTTCGACGTCGGGACCGGAAGCGACATCGTGCGACCCGAGTTGCTCAGACTCGTTAATCGGGGCAACACAACAACTGCCGAAAAGCAGCAGTCGTTCGCTCTCGCCGCCTGATCATCAGGTAACGAAAGCAAAGCGACACATCGCGAGCCGTAAGGCCACGCGGGGCCTGACCACTACAGCCTGGCAACAGAAGTAGTGGTGGACGGTGGGAGAGACCACTGACCGGAGGGAAAGACCCCTGACAACTGAGGAAAGACTCAGCGGTGCGCCCACCCGGGGGCGTGGCAACCGTGAGCCACAGACACGGGAATGGTCGTAGCTCGAGCCGTGACCGCCAGACGGACGGGGGTTCGATTCCCCCCAGCTCCACTTTTCGAGGGGAATCGAACCCCTCGGTTCGGCACTCCGCGTAGCGAAACACGTTGTGACCTGCTCGTACGCGCTCGGGCTCGGCCACCGAGGGCGCGAATCGGACAGCGGAATCGGGAATCGAACCCCGCCCGATTGGGGGCGGATGACGACAGTCGACAACCCTCTGACCAGGACTTTCGCGAGGGTTTCTCAGCGCAAAGAAGTGCGTTACTCCCACCGTTACTCCCGCGGGAAGTCCATCCACGTCCGCTGACGTCCATCAGCGTCGAGGAGACGAATCGGAGACGCCGGTTGCGCCCACCGGACTGCGGTCACCGACGCAGGACGCTCTGCGCCGGCTTTCCCAATGTCGGACAGAGAAGATGTTCAGCGGTCGCCATCGTGCAGCTCGGCGCTCGTGGACCCGGCACGGTTGTCGGGCTGGCGAGCCCTGCGATGAGATTCGAGCAGGTCCATTCCTGAGCCGACGCCGACCGCGACGACGATTCCGAGGAGTGCTGCGACGGTGGCGCTGGCTCTCGACTCGTTGATCATGCGTCGCGTGATCTGTTCGGTGATGTCGTCGAGAACCGGGCCGATGATCGGGGACGATTCCATACCGACGGGGAGACCGAGTTCGTCGAGTGCAGCCCGCTGGAGCTCGTCGTCACTGGGTCGGGTGAGCGTGAGGGTGAGCCAAGTGGCGGCCAGACCGACCACAACCGCGACGAGAGTGAAGGCCGCGCGTCGGAGCAGCACGGCGCTCGGGAGCGTCAACTCGATGGTTCGTGGGGGGCGGGAGCGATGCCATGCCAGAACATCGGCCCGATCATCTTCATGGTGTCGTCGACGTCGATGTAGCCGTCGACGACGATGGCGCGTAGACCGATCACGAGGACGGCTCCGAACAACGCGGTGGCGCCGAGGTGGTCGTCGGCGAGGGGGCGGAGCGTTCCGTCGGCGGCACCTTCGGCGAGGAGGCGGCGGACGGGTTCTTGGAATCCTGCGTTGATGCGGGCGGCGATGTCGGGGAGTTTGCCGGCACGTCCGAGGTTGGCGATGAGGAGCTGACTCGCGGCGGGGTGGGCGTTGAGGTGGCCGAGTTGGGCTCGGATCACCTCAGCGAGTCGGATGGACGGGTCCCCGGGACCGGCGACCGCCGCCGCGGTGGCCTCGGCCAGCTCGTCGAGCATGGACCGCAGCAGGTATTCGAGAACGTCGTCCTTGTTGGTGAAGTAGTAGTAGAGCGACGAGCGTGCGACCCCAGCGGCAACGGCGATGTCGTGCATCTGGATGTCGTCGAAATCGGCGAGGAGCGCGTCGGCGGCGGCGTCGAGGTTGGCGGCCATCTCGGTGGGGACTTCACGCATTGCACCAAGTGTGGTCGACCGTTGGCGCGGTGTGATGGTTGGCATCGTTGGTCACTCCCTTGGCGCACGATTTCAACACCCTGTTCGACAGCGTGTTCGACACTGTGTCGAAGGCACTGTACGGTGCGCCGCTGATGATGTCGACCAATGTCGGGAACGACCGATTCAGAAAGGGTGCGGCGCGTGCGTCCAGGTTGGCGATGACGGCAACGGCGACGGTTTTCGTCGTTGGTGCCTGCAGTACAGGCCACGCCACGGGGACCGCGGGATCTCCCTCGCCTCGCGCCGATGAGCGCACGCGACTCGACCCCGATGACTTGGAGTGGCTTCTGTCGCCGGTCCGGCCGAGTTCGCCCTCGATCGGCTGTGTCCATGATTTGGCGACGTTCGATCTCGGGGCGCTCCTGCTGCCGACCGTCGCGGAGAACCAACCAGACCATTGCCAGTCGAGAGAGCGCACACCATGAAGCCCACCCGATTCTCACGGATCGTCGATCAGATCGAGGCCCGGGCCGGTTGGGTGCTCGGCGCGTGGATTCTCGCCGCGATCGTCATGACGCTCGTGGCCCCATCGCTCAGCGAGGTCGGCTCGTCGGACACCGCCGACTTCTTGCCTGCCGACGCGCCGTCGCAACAAGCCGACAAGGTGCTCGCTCGTCTGTTCCCCGACGACCCGTCCCGCGAATCGTCGATCATCGTGGTTGCCCGCGACGGCGGTTTGACCGACGCCGACCGGGCCTACCTGGGTGAGCTGACCGAGTCGATGACCGCCGGCGCCCTCGCCGGCGACATCAGTGCGGTGCAAAGCACGTCGACGAGCCCTGACCTCGCCGCGTTCCTCCGCGCCCCGGACGGCGAAGCCGAACTCCTCATCGCCAGCATGACCGACGCCCCGTTCTCGACCAGTGGCACCGCTGCGGTCGAACGGCTCCGAGACCACATCGACGACACCGCTCCAGACGGGTTGACCCACCATGTCACCGGTATCGCTGGACTGGCCGCCGACCAGGCCAACGGCGTCATCGAATCGTTCGACCGGACCGCGATCGTCACCGTCGTGTTGGTGCTGGCCATTTTGTTCCTGATCTACCGGTCCGCGGTGGCGCCGCTCATCCCGCTGTTGACCATCGGGCTCGCGTTCGGTGTGTCGAACGGTCTCGTGTCCTACGCCGCGCAGGCCGGGTTGAAGGTCAACACAATGGTGGGCACCTTCATGGTCGTCATGGTGTTCGGCGCCGGAACCGACTACTGCCTGTTCCTCACCAGCCGGTATCGCGAGGAACTCCAAGCCGGCGACCCCATCGCCACAACAGTGCGGCGCACCACCGTCGTGATCGGCGCAGTCATCGCGGCGTCCGCTGCCACGGTCATCGTCGGGTTCTCGTCGATGTTCAGTGCCGACTTCGGGATCTTCAAGACCATGGGACCCGCCATCGGGATCGCCATCGCCGTCACCCTCGTCGCCGGCCTCACCCTCACTCCCGCCCTGCTCAGCCTGGCCGGGACGAAGGCGTTCTGGCCTCGCACCATCGACGAACTCCGCACCACGCCCGAAGAGATTCCCGACCGGTGGCATCGCCTGGCCGCCGGCATCAGAACGTGGCCCAAGCACGCGCTGCTCGGGTCGATCATCCTGCTCCAGATTCCCGCCGCCGGGCTCGGCTGGTATGCCCAGTCGTTCAACCTCGTCACCGACCTCCCCGCCGGCGACGACTCACGCGCCGGGTTCGACGTCGTCGAAGACCACTACCCGGGCGGGGTCATTTCGCCGGTCTACCTCGTGCTCTCCGCAGACGGCCCGATCCTCGACGATGCCCGCATCGCCGCGGTCGACCAGCTCACCGACGTCCTCCGAGCTGAGCCCGGCCTCGGCCAGGTTCGCTCGGTCACCCAACCCGCCGGGGCACCACTGACCCCCGACAACCTCGGAGAACTCACCGGTGGCATCACCGACCCCGCCGCCCTCGGCTTCGACGAGACCACCGACCTCGGCCCGCTCTTCGAGGGACTGAACTCGCCTGACGGGCTTCGGTTGACCGGCCCGTTCCTGCGCCAGTATCCGGCGCTCGTCGATCGGCTCGACCTGTTGCTCGGTGCTGGCGGGAACTCGACTCGGCTGATCATCGCCCTCGAGGGCAACCCCTACGACAACACCGCGCTCGACACGTTCGAACGCATCGACGACATCACCGCCGACGCCCTCGCCGGCACCGCGCTCACCGGGGCCAGTATCGACGTCGGCGGACCGTCGAGCTTCTACGCCGACATGCGCCAGATCTCCAACAACGACTTCCGCATCATCGTCGCCGTGATCCTCGCCGCCATCTTCGTCGTACTCGCCCTGCTGTTGAAGTCGATCGTGGCGCCGTTCTACCTGCTCGCCACCGTCGTGCTCTCATACGCCGCGACCATGGGCATCACCGTCTTCGTGTACCAAGGAATCCTGGGCGCCGAAGGCATCACGTTCTGGCTCGCACCGTTCCTTTTCGTGATCCTCGTCGCGCTCGGCGCGGACTACAACATCTTCATCATGAGCCGCATCCGTGAGGAAGCGGAAGCCGGATACGAGATCCACGAAGCCGTGAGCCGAGGTCTCGTCCTCACCGGCAGAGTGATCACCTCCGCCGGGCTGATCCTCGCCGGCACGTTCGCCGCCCTGTTGCTCGCACCGCTCCCCAACCTGCAACAGATCGGGTTCGGGGTCACCGTCGGCATCCTGATCGACACCTTCTTGGTGCGCAGCGTCATGGTTCCCGCCGCCACCATGATCCTCGGACGCTGGGCGTTCTGGCCCATGATCCCCGGCGCCGACCGGGCCGCGCTCGCCCAGGTCCGACAACCGCGCCACATCGGTATCGCGGTCGGCGGTGTCGTCACGCTCGCTGCCGTGCTCCTTGCCGTCGTGTTCACCGGCGGCATCGAACAGCCCGTGGACGTGGTCGCCGCGGCGCCCGCTTCCGCAAGCCTCGCGGCAGCAACCGAGGCAGACGTCACTACAGAGTTGGACCCGACCGGTGCCACGCCTGACCCGGCTGCGGACCCGGCGAGCTCGCCGGCCACACCGTCCGACGCTGGTCCGGACTCGAGCACCACCGCATCGACGACAGCACCGCCCGCAACGGCCGCGCCGCCGCCACCGCCTCCGCCGGTCACCCAACCGGGAGGCGCCGCGCAGACGGGGCCGACCATCGCCGCGCCGGCGGCCGGTACCTGGACGTACCACGCCACCGGCACCCAGAAGATCGGCCTGTCGACCTCGAACGTCGACGAACAATCCCCCACCACCGTGACCCGAACCGGCGGCACCGACACCAACCCTGAGATCCGTGTCCAGATCGAGACCAGCAGCTACTCACGCGATGACACCCGTCGACACGGACCCGGCGGTGTCGAACTCCTCGCCACCACCTTCACCGCGCAAGGCGCCACGTTCGGCGGGCCGCTCGACCCGCCTCAACTCCTCGCCCAAACACCGCTGCGGGTAGGCGCCACCTGGTCAGGGCGGTCCACCACGAAAGGCATGAGCATCGACGCCACCGCATCGGTCATCCGAGAACGCGACGTCACCACCCCAGCCGGGGCGTTCCACTGCTGGGAGATCCAGATCGATGCGACCATCTCTGGTGACATCAAAGGCGAACAACACGACACGTCCTGCTGGGTCCCCGAACTCGGCCTCCCCGTCGTCTCCCACCAACAGATGAACGGGACCTACGGCGGCATCGACTTCGCCATCGACCTCAACTTCGTACTCACCCGACGCCCATGACCATCACCCCCGAACGTGTCGACCTGCCCGGCGCCGGACTCCAACTCGCCGCCGACCGCTGGGGCGACCCCGGCGCCCCGCCAGTGGTGTTCCTCCACGGCGCCGGCCAGAGCCGACGGGCATGGGACGCAAGCGCACGCGTCATCGCCGAACACGGCTGGCATGCCATCACCGTCGACCACCGCGGTCACGGCGACAGCGACTGGCCCGACGCCGCCGACTACGACTGGGACCACTTCGCCGACGACATCACCGGCATCGTCGACCACCTCGGCACACCGCCCGTCGTCGTCGGCGCATCGCTCGGCGGCATGTCCGCGCTCCTCGCCCAAGCCCGCACCGACACCCAACTCTTCCGAGCCGTCGTCCTCGTCGACGTCACCCCTCGCATGGAACTCGACGGCGTCAAACGCATCGTCGGGTTCATGGCCTCCAACCCCGACGGCTTCGACTCCCTCGACCACGCATCTGACGTGATCGCCACCTACACCGGACGCCCCAAACCCGAGAACCCCGACGGGCTCCGCCAAGTCCTCCGCCAAGACAGCGCTGGCCGGTGGCAATGGCACTGGGACATCCGATTCCTCGACGGACGTGCCGACCAGGTCCTCGGCGGTGACCTCGCGGCGCTCCGCCAGAACTCGGTCCGAGACCTCCTCCACGACGGCGCCCGAAACATTCGCGTCCCCACCCTCGTCGTCCGCGGTGCCAACAGCGACCTCGTCTCACCCGAAGGCGTCAAGGAGTTCGTCGACATCGTCCCCGGAGCCCGTTACATCGACGTCGCCGACGCCGGCCACATGGTCGCCGGCGACCAGAACGACCACTTCACCACCGCCATCGTCGACTTCCTCGACACCCTGCCACCCACGACCTGACCCTCCGCCGGCAGTCGTGAGCGCGCTGGCGAGGAGACGTTGAGTGACCTCCTCGACGAGGTCGCTGATCCGCCTTCGGCGTCGTCAAGCCTCGTCCGGTGCCGCATCGCTGGGCGCTGCTTCGCCGACCACGGCCTGAAAGAGGAAGCCGAAGAGCTCCGGGTCGTCGAGGATGGTCCAGTCCGGGGCGATGAGCTTGGCGTACCGCTCGAAGTAGAGGAGTTGCTTGGCGACCAGGACCAGCTCGCGAGGCAGGCGGACCTCGTAGCGGGTCCCGATGCGGACGATGTCGACCAGAACTTCGCCGTAGGAGATCTCTGACAGCGGCCGGTCGAGGACAGGTTCGACGATCTCGGCGATGTCGCGGGCGGACTGGTCGAGATCGGCCGGTCCGAGCACCGCACCCATCTGGTAGATGGCCTCGGCGACGGCGTGGAAGTCACGTTGGACCAGCAGTGCGGGCAGCCCGGAGCGGATGATGTCGCGGGTGGTGTTGTCGAGCGTGCCGCAGATCCCGAAGTCGAGGAACACGATGTTGCCGTCGGTGTCGACCATCAGGTTGCCGGCGTGGACGTCGCCGTGAAAGAAGCCGTGTTGCAGCGCTCCCTCGAGCCAGGCGCGGACGCCCCGCTTGAGGGTTGCGGCGAGGTCCCACCCGGTTGCGTCGAGTCGTTCGAGGTCGTCGATCTTGTAACCGTGGATCCGCTCCATGGTCAGCACGCGCGGCGTGGTGAGCGGCCAGTGGACCGCGGGCACACGGACCGCTTCGTTCGTGCCGAAGCTCCGCATGTTGGTGGCGAATCGCTCCATCGATCGGGCTTCGATGACGAAGTTGAGTTCCTCGCCGAGCGTGGTCTCGAAGTCCTCGACCACAGCGATCGGGTTTGCCATACGTCCCGTCGCCGAGACCCGGTGCACCACTGAGGCGATTCGTTCGAGAATGGCGAGGTCAGCGGAGATCCGTGGTCCGATGCCTGGCCGCTGGACCTTCACGACCACCTCGGTGCCGTCGAGGAGCGTGGCTGCGTGGACCTGGGCGATCGAGGCCGAGGCCAGCGGTGAGCGATCGAAGCTCCCGAAGAGCCGGTCCGGGTGCGCGCCGAGGTCGGCCTCGATGACCGCCATCACCTGGTCCACTGGGACCGGAGGGACCTCATCCAGACAGGAACGGAATTCGTCGGCCAGGGCGTCGGGGAACAGTCCCGGGCTGGACGCGATCAACTGGGCGAGCTTGACGTAGGTCGGGCCGAGCGCTTCGAACGCCAGCCGTAGCTCCGACGCCGTGGCTGCGCCGCGATTCTCGGAGAGGACCCGCTTGGCCAGCTGCGCGCCGTGTCGAGCGAACACGAGGCCCGTTCGGCCCGCCCTCACTGCGACGGCGCTGCGCCGCGGTCTCGGTGGCAACTGGCGCAGGTCGTCTGTCTGTTTCACGCTGACCTTCAAGGCTCGACAACGATGAAACAAAATCGTACAGTTGTTGCGACATGGTGTCGAAACGTGCTGCCGAGGCGTCTGAGGACGCAACCATCATCCAGCTGGGCCATCTCGGCTTGGAGGGCATCCCGGCGGTGCCGCCGGCCCGCCTCGATCCGTACCTCGATGCCGCCGCTCGTTGTTTCGCCCGCTTCGGGATCACCCGCACCCGTGTGCCCGACGTCGCGGTCGAGGCCGGCGTGTCCCGGGTGACGGTGTATCGCCAGGTCGGCACGGTCGAGGACATGGCCCGCCTGCTCCTCGCTCGCGACATGCACCGCCTTCTCGCGTCTCTGCCCGCCGCGCTCGACGCGGACCCTGGCCCCGAGGCCGTGGTTCGGCTCGTCGAGACCATCATCGACCACGCGCGGTCGCATCCGGTGCTGATCAAGGTGATCGAGGACGAACCCCATCTGCTCGGCCCGGTCCTGGTCCGCGACCTGGGCGATGTCGCTTCGCGCGTCGCCGACGTCGTCGCTCCGCTGCTCCAGGTGCTCATGGCCCAAGGGCAGCTGGCTCAGCGCGACCCGCGGATCGTCGCCGAGTGGCTGGTTCGCCAGACGGTCACGCTGATCCTCGCTCCGCCCACCACCGATTTGCAGGTCCATCTCCGCGAACTCCTCATCCCTGTCCTGACTCCCGAGGCGCACCCATGACTGCCACCATCACAGACGCTCGCGCCCCGCGGTCCTCGAGCGTCGGCAATCTGAGACCCCGCGATGTGGCACGGGTTGCGGAGATCGCGTTGACCGTGTCACGCAACGGCCTGGCTGTCGTTGGTCGACGACCGGCAGCGCTGGTCCGTCACCCCCGACGCCAGGTGCCGAGAGGCGCGTCGGTCGCGCTGCGCCGATCGTTCACCGACCTCGGCCCGACGGCGGTGAAGTTCGGTCAGCTCATCGCTTCGAGCCCCGGGCTGTTCCCCGAGACGCTCGCCACCGAGATGCGACGGCTCCTCGATGCCGTTCCCGCTGAGCCAGCGACACGGATCCGTCGGGTGATCGAACGGTCACTCGGCCAGTCCCTGACTGAGCTGTTCGCCGACTTCGACGACGAGCCGATCGCCTCGGCGTCCATCGCCCAGGTCCACCGCGCCCGCCTTCACGATGGTCGCGACGTCGCGGTCAAGGTGCGTCGGCCACGTCTGCGAGACCGCATCGACCAGGACCTCCGCATGCTCCACACGGTGGCGGCGGTCCTCGCCCGAGCGGGCAGCCTCGGCGAGTCGTTGAACCCCGTCGCGATCGTGGATGACCTGGCCTCCACCATCGTCGGCGAGCTCGATTTCCGTCGCGAAGCCGCCACGATGACGGAGTACGCCGAGGTGCTGTCCAAGCTCGACCCCGACGCGGCTTGCGTGGTCCCCGAGCCGATCGACGGGATGGTCACCGAACGCGTCCTGGTCATGACCTATGTCGAAGGCGTCCCTATCGACGACGCCGCCGCGCTCCACGCCTCGGGGCACGACGCTGAGCAGCTCCTTCGAACCGGCGTCCGTACCTGGGTGGGAGCCGCGCTCGAACACGGTCTCTTCCACGGCGACGTCCACGCCGGCAATCTCTTCGTCACCCCTGATGGTGACCTCGCGTTCCTCGACTTCGGGATCGCCGGCCGGCTCGACGAACGCACCCGACTGATCCTGCGACGGGCGCTGCCAGCTGTTCTCGTCGACGGCGACTACGCCAGCGTCGTCCAAGCCGTCTTCGATCTCGGTGCCGCCACACGTCCTGTCGACCTGGACGCAGCCATCGACGATGTGGAAGCGCTTCTCGCGCCGATGGTGACCAAGCCACTGGCCGAGATCAGCTACGCCGAACTACTCGGGCACATCGTCCAGGTCGCCATGCGGTACCGGGTGGTCCTGCCCAGAGAACTGGTCCTCGTCGTCAAACAGCTCCTCTACTTCGAGCGCTACGCCAAACTCCTCGCACCCGACTACAAGATGCTGGCCGACCCCAGCATCCTGGCCCACATCGTCGGCCCACCACGCGAGGTGACGCGCCCGACGCTGCGTACCCGCCCCCGGACCAGCACGTCTGACGACGGCACAACGCTGCTCGTCGAGCGCGACGGGCAGGCCCGGTTCAGCTGGGACTACACCGGTGGCCGGGCCGATCTGACCCGGCTCTACGACAAGGCCAAGCGATCGCAGTGGAACGTCACCACCGACCTCGACTGGTCGATCGACGTCGACCCCCTCGACACCGGCGGTCTCGCCTCCTATCTGCCGATGATCGCCGCTGAGTCGTTCGAGCGGTTCAACGAACGGGAACGGGCCGAAGCCGGACGGCAGTTCAACGCCTGGATCACCAGCCAGTTCCTCCACGGCGAACAAGGCGCACTCCTGGCCACAGCCAAGCTCGTCAAAGAGGTGCCGTGGACCGAAGCCAAGTACTACGGCGCCACCCAGGTCTTCGACGAGGCCCGCCACGTCGAGGCCTACGCCCGATACCTCGACGAGAAGCTCGAACTCACCTACCCGGTCAACGACAACCTCCGCCAACTCCTCGAACTGGTCGTCGCCGACCCCCGCTGGGACATCACCTATCTGGGTATGCAGATCGTCGTCGAAGGCATCGCGCTCGCCGCGTTCGGTCTCATCCACCAGTTCTCCACCGAGCCGCTCATCAAACAGATCACCCGATACGTCATGGCCGACGAGGCACGCCACGTCGCGTTCGGTGCACTGTCGCTGACCGGGATCTACGACGAGATGACCGCAGCCGAACGAGCCGAACGGGCCGATTTCGTCGTCGAAGCGGCCTGGCTCATGCGCGACCGCTTCCTCGCCACCGAAGTCTGGGAGACCCTCGGGATCCCCGTCGACGACGGCCTGCGCGACTCGGCCAACTCGCCCATGCTCCAGCTGTTCCAACGCGTGCTCTTCGCCAAGATCACCCCCAACCTCCGCAAGATCGGCCTTCTCGACGCCGCACTCACCGAACGACTGGTGGGCATCGGCGCCATGGCCCCCGACGACCTGTGAGGACACCCGCATGCCCGCCACCACCGACGTAGACGCCGACAACGTCCTCCTCCGCCTTCTCCTGACCCCCGACGGGCGCGCCGACCCCTACCCCCACTACCGGAACCTGCGCGAGTCCGCGCCCGTCCTACGTAGCAGCCTCGGCCCAATCGTCGTGTCCCGCTACGAGGACTGCCTCACCGCGCTGCGCGACCCACGGCTCGGACGGGGCACCGCGCTCGGAACAGATGGCGAGACGCCGGCGCTCGGGTTCGCAGGCCTCGACACCGACCCCGAAGCGCGGCGCCAGTTCTTCGACCGAGCCGGGAACAACATGCTCTTCGCTGACCCGCCGGACCACACCCGACTCCGCCGGCTCGTCAGCCGAGCATTCACCCCCAAGCGCATCGAGTCACTCCGCCCTGCCGTGCAGGCCATGGTGACCGAACGCATCGACACGATGCTCGACCACCGAGACGTCGACGTCATGGAGCACCTCGCGTTCCCTCTGCCGGTCACCGTCATCGGCGAACTCGTCGGCGTCCCACCCGCCGACCGGGCATCGTTCCAGCCCCTGATCCGCACCGCGGTCGTGGCGCTCGACCCCAGCGTCGATGCCGACTCAATCCGTGCCGCCACTCGGGCCATGGACCAAGCACGCTCCTACTTCGCCGATCTCGTCGTCGAGCGGCGCCGATCACCCCAGGACGATCTGCTGTCCGGGCTCATCGCCAGCAGGGACGCCGGCGACGCACTCAGCGACGACGAGGTGATCGCCACCGCCGTACTGCTGTTCTCCGCCGGTTTCGAGACCACCACCAACCTGATCGGTAACGGACTCCTCGCCCTGCTCCAACACCCCGACGAGCTCGAGCGATGGCGCAACCAGCCCGACTTGGCCCACACCGCCGTGGAGGAACTGCTCCGTTGGGACAGCCCCGTGCAACTCAACATGCGCACCGCGCTCCAACCCGCCGACATCGCCGGCGAACCACTCGAGCGCGGCGACACCGTGATCATCCTCCAAGGCGCCGCCAACCGCGACCCCGACCGCTTCGACCACGCCGACACCCTCGACGTCGGCCGAACCGACAACCACCCGCTCAGCTTCGGGTGGGGCATCCACCACTGTCTCGGCGCCTCCCTGGCCCGCATGGAAGGCGAAGAAGTGTTCAACACGCTCCTCAACCGTTGCCGCACCATCGAACCCTGGTTCGACCAACCCGAATGGCGAACCACACTCACCCTCCGAGGTCTCACCACCCTTCCCGTCACTGTCGCAGCATGAGCACCATCGAACGCTTCGACCCCTTCGCCGCCGAAGTCCTGGCCGACCCCTACCCCCACTACGCCCGACTGCGCGACGACGACCCCGTCAGCTTCATTCCCGAGCTCGACCTGTGGATGGTCACCCGCTACGACGATGTGTCACGGATACTCCACGACCCCGACACCTTCTCCTCCGCCGACGGCATGGGCGCACTCATGTCCGGCGGCATGGGACGCAACCGCATCGACGCCCGAGACGCCTTTGGCATCGACCTGCGAACCATGCGCATCCTCATCGCCACCGATCCACCCGACCACACCCGCCTCCGACGGCTCCTGTCCAAAGCCTTCACCCCGCGAGCCATTGCCGACCTCGAACCGCACCTCCGAGACGTCTGCGACCAGCTCGTCGACGACCTCATCGCCGCTGCCGAGGGCGGCCACGGCGACCTCGTCACCCACGTCGCCTTCCCGTTCCCCGTCATCGTGATCGCCGAGCTACTCGGCATCCCGCCCGAACGCCGCGACGACTTCAAACGATGGTCCGACGCCCTCGTCGGCGCACTCTCTGGAAGCTGGAACCCAGTCGAGGCCCAGCAGACGCTGATCGAGATGTTCACCTACCTCGCCGACATCGTCGAGCGGCGTCGCGCCGACCCCGCCGATGACCTCATCAGCCGACTCGTCGCCGGTAACCAACCCGACGATCCCGACGCACTCACCGCACCGGAGATCACGCTCTTCGCCATCCTCCTGCTCGTCGCCGGCAACGAAACCACCACGAACCTCATCGGCAACGGCGCCGCCGCCTTCGCCGCCCACCCTGACCAAGCGCAGCGACTCGCCGACGAACCCGAACTCCTCCCCGCCGCCACCGAAGAGATCCTCCGATGGGACGCCCCCGTCCAAGGCCTCTTCCGTGCCACCACCCACCCGACCACCCTCGCCGGCGTCGACCTCCCCCAGGGGGCCGTGATCCTCGCCAGCTTCGCCGCCGCCAACCGCGACCCACGACACTTCCCCGACCCCGACCAATTCGACATCACCCGCCGCCCGACCGACCACCTCGCCTTCGGCCACGGCATCCACTACTGCCTCGGCGCATCACTCGCCCGACTCGAAACCAAGATTCTCGCCGAGACGCTCCGCAGCAGAGCACCGAACCTGAGACCGGCCGGCACCCCCTCCCGCGTCGACAGCATCATTCTCCGCGGCTTCACCAGCTACCCCGTGACCACGATCTAGGCACTCGCGCTCTCCAGGGCGCTGCTGATCCTGCTCGCATCCCGCCTTCCCGGCGGCACCCTCAAACGAGCTCGCCGGCTTCCTCCCAAGCCTGCGTCACCACCGCACGAACACTCCACAACGATCTACGAGTACCGCGACGACCCAAACTCGCGATCGACTTCGCCGGGCACCGGGTCCTCCCCATCGACCTCATCCCGAGTTCCTGCCCATCATCGGCCACTCGATGACGCCGCCGTCATCACACTCGCCTTCCGCTACGCAGCACGACAGGCACGTCGCCACGTGCCATCGGACGCCTGGGCCAGCGAACCCGGCAACAATCGAAGGGCTCCTTGGCTGGACCGAACCGGACCGGACGAGGCAGCGCCGCCCGCGCCACCCAACGGGCTGCAGCCAACGCCGATCCAGGCCGATCGCTCACGACATCAATTGGACGTCCACGGACCTCCATGGACAGGGCCACGCAAACGAGCCATTCGAGCGTCCGTCCACCGACGTCCGTCGATGTCCACTGCCGTCCGTGGTCTACATCTCGGACTCGCCTCGGTACACGTCGAGTGCGGTAACTCCCGCGGTAACTCCCACCGGCCAGATTCAGCGGCTCGAAAACGCTGTGACCAGGGCATACGCGACCCCCTTGAGGCCGGGGTTCGATTCCCCCCAGCTCCAAGAGTGCTCAATCCACCTCGGCTTGAGCATTGTTGGAGCTGCCCGATACCCCCTGTGACCTGCTGATACGCCCTCGTTGCGACGTGGCCCCGGTAGTCCCGTCGAAGTCGGGGACGAAGCGGCCACGACACGCGCGCGACACGCGATTCTCAGCTCGCGCCGGGGACCTCGAGTCCGCATCCGCCGTTTGCCGCCTCGACCAGCGCTTCCATCTCGGCCTTCGCGGATCGCACCTCGTCGAGGGTCGCATCCTCCCCTGCGTCTGCCAGCGAGAGGATCGAGGTCCCGACGGACGCACCTGCGATGTCGGCTTCCGAGAGCTGACGAAGCTCCTCCTCGAACCCGACCGCGATGAGCTTCGCTCTGACACCCGCGCCGGAAGGCGTCAGTCGGTCGTCCACGACCTCCCGCACTCGTGGGTCATCGGCAAACGCCGCCCGGAGATCCTCGATCGCAGAGGTCGACTCCACCGTGAGGCTTACTGATGGAGGTAAGTCACCCGGCTCGATGTTCGCAACGGAAGGATTGTCGGGTCCGAGGAGCTCGAGGACTTCGGCGTGCGCAGCTTCTTGATCCATCGTGGATGTCACATCAGCTCCCGGTACGTCGGCAGCGGCGTCGGCCACCTCTTCCAGGCTCGAGGCGGACTCGGGCTCGACGAAGATCTGTACCTGCGCGGTCTCACCCTCCAGAGACCCGCTGAACAAGCCGGAGATGACGGCGAGCAGGCTCATCAGGTTGGTCGCCGTCGCAGGTGGTGGTGCGGGCAACCGGGATTCCGAACTCAGCAGCTCGCACGCTGCGTCGTCGACTGCTGCGTCGAGGTCGTTGGTCGAACTCGCTGCTTCGGTGGACCCGTCGTCGCTACCGCAGCCAGCGATCGAGAGAAGGAGCACCAGGACAACCGCCGTCGACGTGGTCCTTCTTCCGCGCACACGCCGAGCCTGGCACGCCTGGCCCCGATTGCCAGCCATTGCCGCGCGGTGATGAAGGGCGTACGGTGGCATGTGCATGGATTCACAAGCTCTCGGAACGTGCCCTTCGCCGGTCGGTCGAGCAGCGATGGTGCACTGGTGGGACCAGCTCACTTTCCTTCACTGGCGCTACGAGCGGGATCAGGTTCAGCGTCTGCTGCCCGAAGGTCTCGAGGTCGAGGAGTGCGACGGGAGCGCTTGGGTCGGGCTCGTGCCGTTCTATCTCCGCGTCGGCCTCCCGGGTATCCACCCGGTGCCATGGCTGTCGGAGTTCGCTGAGACCAACGTCCGCACGTACGTCCGAGACGCAGCGGGCCAGCGCGGCATCTGGTTCTTCTCGCTCGACGCCGCACGGCTCGGGGCCGTCGTCGTCGCCCGGTCGACATACCGACTCCCCTACTTCTGGTCCCGTATGCGACTCGAGCACGATGACAACCGACTCGAGTACACGTGCCGGCGCCGTTGGCCCGGCCCCCGAGGCGCCCGATCATCGGTCGTCGTCGAAACCGGCGACCCGTTTGCCGCTGACGAACTGACCGAGCTCGACCACTTCCTCACCGCGAGGTGGGCGCTCCACAGCGCACCCCGATTCGGTCTCCGTAGGGCTGAGGCCTCTCACGATCCGTGGCCGCTCCATCGCGCGCGTGTGCTCCACGTCAACGACGAGCTCGTCGCAGCCTCGGGGTTGCCACAGCCCACTGTCGAGCCACTCGTCCACTACTCCGAGTCGGTGAAGGTCCGCATTGGTTGGCCTCACTCGCTCGATCAACCGTGAGGCTTCCCAAGCACCCGTTCCCGGTTCAGACGGTCTTCCGCCACTGCCTCCTGGCGAACTTCGCCGTCGATCCCCGGTTGCTCGACCAGCTCCTCCCCCGGCACATCGAGCCGGGCGGTGAATCGGCCGTCGGTGCCCTCGGCCAGGTTGGCGATGACCAGATGGGTGTGGACCTGGGGGTCGGCGGCCCGCGAGGTGAAGTGGGTGAAGGCTGCACCGATGAGCCCTCGACCGCGCTCGACCGTGAGGCCGTAGCCGTCTCGACCTCCGCGGCGGACCTGGCAGGCGTTCGCTTCGAGGTAGTCGACCGTCGCTCGCACAGCGGTGTGGTGGGCCTCGAGCGCTGCGGTCGCCTGGTCGGCGTCGCCCACTGCCCACAGCAGGGACACGGACTTCGGAGCTGACAGGGTGAGGTCGAACCCGACCCGGCGGATCTGGCGGGCGGGGAGCTTCTCGCCGGTGATCGGGTGGCGCTGGTCGAGGATGGCGCGAAGGTCGTCCGCGGCGACCGCACCGTCGAGGCCCAGACGGGCGGAGCCGGTGCCGATCCAGGTACCTGCCTGGTCGGGGCCACGGAGGTAGTACTCCTCGGCGCCGCGGGCGATGACCTCGAGGTAGTAGTCCTGCGGATTGACGGAGCGGAGGCGGGTGATCTTCAGCATCACCCGACTAGGCCTTTTTGACCTCCCGAACCTCACGCGAGCCTGGCCGATTTCTCGGCGGCGACGGCCGGCGGAGCACTCCCAGTGCACCTGTGTACTTGGAGGGGGTAAGTGGGTGGAGGGCGTTCTGGGATGGGATCGGAGGGTCGGGGTGGTCGGGATTTCTTGGATGAGGCGCGTGAGGTTTCGGGGTCTGAGATGGCCTAGTGGGGTGATGAGTGAGGTCGATGTCGGGGATCGATTGCTCTGGCCGGAGGAGGTGGCGGAGGTGCTCGGGGTGCCGGTCGGGACGTTGGCGAACTGGCGGTACCAGCGGCGGGGGCCGGCGTTCGTGAAGGTCGGCCGCCACGTCCGCTACCGCCGGCGGGACGTCGACGGCTGGGTGGAGCGTCACGTCGTCGGAGGGCGCCGGTAGTCTCGGTTCATCGGCGCTCGGCGACTGCGTCGGAGTGAAGGTCGCCCTCCAACCACCCGCCCGACCTCGAGGTCGGGCCTCGTGTGGAGGACGACGTGTCGTCGATCGAACGCACACCCAACGACCGGTGGCGGGCCCGCTACCGCGACCTCGCGGGCCGGTCACGCAGCCGGACCTTCGACCGCAAGGTCGACGCCAGCCAGTACCTCGAGCGCATCGGCGCCGACATGCAGCGGGGCGAGTGGGCCGACCCGCACCTGCAGAAGTCGATCGTCGCCACCTGGGCCGAGTCCTGGTACGCCACGACCGCGCCTCTCAAGCCGTCGACCCGCCACGGGTACCGCAAGGCGCTGAACCGGCGGGTGCTCCCCCGCTGGGGTGAGCGGCCGCTCGGCTCGATCGATCGGGCCGAGGTCCGGGAGTGGGTGGCCGAGCTCACCGACGAGGGCCTCTCCCCCGCCCGCATCCGCAACGTCGTGTCGATCTTCGCTCAGGTCCTCGACCTCGCCCGCGACGCACGGGCGATGCGCGACAACCCCGTCCGCGGAGTACGGCTGCCGCGATCGAATCGGGTCGAGCCCGCCTTCCTCGACGCCGACCAGGTCGCCCGAGTCGCCGATTCGATCCGGGACGACTACCGGTTCTTCGTCTTGCTCGCCGCCTACTGCGGCCTGCGCCCCGGCGAGATGTGCGGCCTCCGGGTCCGTCGGCTCGACCGCGGCCGCCGGCGGGTCCACGTGGCCGAGACGCTCCAGCCGATCTCGGGCGAGCTGATCAGCGGACCACCGAAGTCGTACGAGATCCGCACCGTTCCCATCCCACAGTTCGTGATGGACGAGGGCGACACGCATCTGTCGATGCGGGCCGAGCAGCTCGGCCGGCCGCTCGAGCCCGACGACTGGGTGTTCGGCAACCAGAAGGACCCGGCCGAAGGGCTCAACCGCGACAGCTTCCGCAAGTGGGTCATGGTTCCCGCCCTCGAAGCCGCCGGTCTCTCACCAAAGGTCCGCACACACGATCTTCGCCACACGTGCGCATCGCTGCTCATCAGCCTCGGCGCCCACCCGAAGGCGATCCAGGAGCGGCTCGGCCACAGCGACATCAGCGTCACCCTCAACCTCTACGGCCACCTGTTTCCCTCGCTCGAGGAGCAACTGACCGACGCCCTCGACGACCTGGGCCGAGGAGCCGGGCAGTCGGATCCCGTGGAGGACGACGAGTGAATTTCGCGATACGATAATGCGGTACGAGATCCACCACACGGCCCGGAAACACGGGATCGCCGATGACGACATCCTCCACGCAATCGAGAACGCCCTGGCCGTCGACGAATACGAAGACGACGACCGAGTCCTCTACCTCGGGCCGGACCGAGCGGCGAACCTGCTCGAGGTCATCACCCTCGCCATCGACGAGGAGGTTGAGATCGTGATCCACGCGATGCCCATGCTCCCGAAGTATCGATCCCTGCTCCGAGGACACGGAGAATCTGATGCCTGAGAACAAGAGCTACGGCCGGACCAAGAGCGGAGTCGAGATCACCGACGAGCTCATCGAGCAGTACGTCGCCGAGGCTGAGGAAGGCCTCGACCTCGACAAGCTCCGCCAACGCGGGAGACCGCGGATGGGGGCGGCGCCGGCGAAGTCGTTCCCGGTCCGCCTCGATCCCGACCTGCGGACTGCGCTCGACGAGCGCGCCGCGAGCGTCGGCCGACCCGCATCAGAGATCGTGCGCGAGGCACTGCGAAGGTATCTCGCGGCGAGTTGAGTCGACCGAGTCGGAGGCACACGTTCGGCGGAACTGTCAGGCCTCCAACGTAAGGTCGTGCTGTGGCCGCGCCGATGCGAATCGATTCCCTGCAGTTCAATGGTGGAAGCGTCGTGGATACCAGCAGCGCCGACGTGGTCGTCCTCGTTGGCCCTAACAACTCCGGGAAGTCGCGCACGCTCCAGGAGATCCACACCCTGGCGAATCATCGGCGTGGTCCGGCATTCAATCCGCAACAGCTCGTGGTCTTGGAGAACTACCAGCTGGCCAAGCTGGTAGATGCGAACGGCCTCGTTGAGTGGCTTAGCGACAACCGTCTGGAACACAAGGAGGAATCGTCCCAACGACGCGCAGTACGGGCCATCGGCTCCGGCGACTTCTTTCTGGATGAGACGGAGCACTACTGGAACGATGAGACGCATCTTGGGACCCTTGCCCAACAGCTTGTACGCATGGTTGGACCGGGAGACGGTCGCGGGCTGCTCGGTTCACCGGGCCGGCTCGAGCCTCGGCAACTCCCCGACCACGCCATTCAGACACTCATTCGGAATGAACCGACGCGTCGCGCGTTCGAGAACGCCTTTAGGGGGGCATTCCACCAGAACTTGATCGTTGACTCCTGGGGGGCCAACACGCGTCTGCGACTGAGCAGGTCCGAACGGCAAGAGGACTTCGCCCACCGATCTGCCGACGGGCTTCCAAGTGCGGAGCTCGCTGACCGCCTCGCCGCACTACCGCTTCTTGAGACGCAGAGCGACGGCATCCGAGCATTCTCCGGATTGCTGCTCACGCTGATCACGGTCAAGCACCCAGTGCTGATGCTCGACGAGCCTGAGACGTTTCTTCATCCACCCCAAGCGCGGCTGCTCGGTGAGTACCTCGGACGTCTGCGCGGCGAGGGCCAGCTGTTCATCGCTACCCATAGCCTCGACATCTTGCTGGGTCTGCTTCAGCAGGCGACCGCGCGAGTCATGGTCGTGAGGCTGTCTCGCAAGGACGAGCAGACAACTGCTCTCACCGTGGACGCCGACGCAGTGCGATCGCTCTGGCGCGACCCTCTCCTTCGCTTCTCTCGCGCGCTAGACGGCCTGTTTCATGAAGGCGTCGTAATCTGCGAAGGAGACACGGACTCGCAGTTTTACAGCGCGGTGTCCTATCACCTCGCTGCCGAGAAGGACCCGACAGGATCACCAGGGCCAGGTCCGGCTCTCCCCGAGTTCGCCGCAAATCCCTTCGACTTGATGTTCGCCTACGCCGGCGGGAAGCAACGGATAAAGATGATCGCTCAAGCGTTGAGCGCCGTGAGCGTGCCCGTGAGGTGCGTTGTCGACTTCGACATCCTGAACGATCGGATGAACCTCGAGACGCTGGTGCGATCTCTCGGTTTCGACTACGGCGAGGATCTCGAACGCCTCCGTACGATGGTCGATGCAGGGATTCGCGGTCGAGAGGCGCTACCGAAGATCGGATCCATCCGTGGGATCGCTGAGGACTTGCTGTCGCGATCCAACGACGACTTGATCGATCGCCAGACAGTGAGCGAGATCGAGGCTGCGCTCCAACCGCCAGCCGGTTGGGCAGCCGCCAAGAAGAAGGGCTTGGCGGAGGTACCTCGTGGTGAGGCAACGGTGGCGGCGAACCAGTTGCTCGAGGAGCTCAAGTCGTGTGGGATCTACGTCGTGCCGACCGGAGCGGTGGAGTCGTGGGTCAAGTCTGCCGGTGGGTCGAGTACGGCGTGGGTGGTCAACGTCATCGAGGGCGACCTGATCGGATCTGCGACCGCCGCGAAGGAATTTGTGCGCGAGATTCTTGAGTCCATCGACCACCATGGCGCGTTAAGACCTCGGCCGTCTTCGTCATGACACGAGGGCGACACAAGAAGCCGAGAATCGCTGTGAAACGGCGTGATCGGGCGTGACCCGAAAGCCCCCGCTGACCTGGGCAAACACCCTCTGACCAGGAACGACGGAATCGGCGCTTTGGACATTCGATTCCCCCCAGCTCCAAGAGTGCTCAATCCACCTCGGCTTGAGCATTATTGGAGCTGCCCGATGCCCCTGTGAAACGAAAACGCGGTGGTGCGCGGTGAGAGGACGAGCCGTGCTCAGACGGTGGCTCCCGGCCGCGCGGCACATCCAGTCATCGCAGCGCACTCCATCGGCCCGATGAACCCGTCTCCGACATCGAGTTCTCAGCGCGGGAGCGTGGCATGACTGTGTGGCAAAGACTCCGCAGGGCCCATTCGTCAGCAGGTTCCGCGTCGAACGTCTGCCGCCTACGGCCAACGCCGTCGACGACTCACCGATTCACTCCTCGCGTCAGCATCCGCGAGCTCGTCGTGCCAGCCGGCGCGTGATTCCGGGCCAACACCCCACCGTTCGCGAGGAATCCGAAGGGCTGACGGCTGCAGAAGACCTCGACCGAGCGGATCAGGCCGGCCTGGTCAGACCTCGGAATGGACTGGATGACTGCGCTGCACTACGTCGCCGTTCGCGTCGAACAGGTAGAGGTGTTGCGTGTCCACCTTGAGACGGATCGGAGAACCGGCCGCCAGTCGCACCGGCGGAACGAGCCGAGCGCACATGACCATCGATCCCTTGTCGACGAGGATCGAGGCGTCTTCGTCCATGGCGTCGTCGGCCTGCGCGCGGTCGCGGACGTCGGCGTCAGATGCCTGCTCGACCGGTGCAGCGAAGTGCACCAACGTTTCCGGGCCGAGCATCTCGACCACGTCAGCGGTGATGTCGATGGACTCCTCGGGCATTGCGTTCGGCGCATGCACGAGCGCCTCAGGGCGAATGCCAACGGTGATGTCGCCCTCGGGGACGTCGGCGATGCTCGGCCACTCGGCGGCCTGTGCTGCGGTGAGTCGGAGCTTCTGTGGGCCGAAGGCCAGATCGAGCGCGCCGTCGGCCTGTCTGACGAGTTGCGACTTGAAGAGGTTCATCTTCGGGCTGCCGATGAAGCCAGCAACGAAGACGTTTGCCGGGTTGTCGTAGAGCGTCTGTGGCTCCGCGCACTGCTGAAGCCGCCCGCTCTTGAGAACTGCGACCCGATCGCCCATGGTCATCGCCTCGACCTGGTCGTGCGTGACATAGAGGGTGGTCACGCCGAGCTGGCGCTGTAGCGCGGAGATCTCGGCTCGCATCTGGACGCGCAGTTTGGCGTCGAGGTTCGACAGCGGCTCGTCCATGAGGAATGCCGATGGCTGTCGCACGATGGCCCGGCCCATGGCAACGCGCTGGCGCTGGCCGCCCGACAGGTTCGTCGGCTTACGGTCGAGAAGCGCCGTGAGTCCGAGGCGATCGGCTGCTTCCTCGACGCGCTCGATCAGTTCCTTCTTCGGCACCTTCATCATTCGAAGGGCGAACCCCATGTTGTCGCGCACCGTCATGTGCGGGTACAGCGCGTAATCCTGGAACACCATGGCGACGTCACGATCCTGCGGAGACTTCCCGTTGACGACGTCGTCGCCGATTCGCAGCGTGCCACCGGAGATGTCCTCGAGCCCCGCAGTCATCCGCAGTGCCGTCGACTTGCCGCAGCCGGACGGGCCGACGAAGACCATGAACTCGCCGTCTTTGACCTCCAGGTCGAAGGCGGGGATGGCGACCGTGCCGTCGTCGTAGACCTTGCGCACCTTCTCGTAGGTGATCGTTGCCATGAGCAGTCAGCCTTTCAATCCGGAGGATGCGACGCTCTCGACGAACCATCGCTGGAAGAGCAGGAACACGAAGAGAACCGGCAGGACGAGCAGCACGCCGAAGGCGAAGATCTGTCCCCAGTCGAGCGGTGGCTGGCCCTGGAACACGGAGATCTCGAGTGGAAGTGGCCGTACTGACGGGTCGTCGATGGTCATGACCGGCCACAGGAACGAACCCCAGGACGAGAGGAAGGTCAGGATCGTGACCGTCGCGAACACCGGCTTGGACATCGGGACGATGATGAGGATGAACGTCTTGAATGCCGACGCCCCGTCGATGCGCGCCGACTCCTCGAGCTGCTTCGGCATGCCGGCGAAGAACGAATAGAAGAGGTACACCGAGAACGCGCTGGCGACGAACGGGATGAACTGGACGAAGTAGGTGTTCCGATACCCCTGCAGCATGTAGTACAGCGGCACTGCGATTGCCTCGAATGGCACGATCACGAGCAGCACCACCATCAACAAAGCGAAGTTCCGACCCTTCCAGCGCAGGCGAGCGAGGGCGTAGCCGAGCATCGAGTTGATGAGCAGGCCACCGATCACCACGACCAACGAGACGATCGCCGACGTCAGATAGAACTGCCAGAAGTAGCCGCTGGCGTCGTCGTCGAAACGACTGACGACCCCGGTGTAGTTGTCGAACGACAGATTGGTGGGTTTGAAGCCGTTGAGTCCGTCCAGCACCTCGCGGTTCGGTTTCAGCGAGCCGATGAACATGTATGCGATGGGCGCCGAGTACACGACCGTGAGCAGGATCATCAGGAAGTGATCGCGGATCAGTTTGACCGTTCGCATCCCACGGCCCGTGCCGGCGGCATCGTCCGTCGAGGGCCTGGCGTCGACAATGGTCATGAGATCGCCCGCTCTTCCTTGAGGAACCGTCGTTGGACGATGGTGATGAGCACCACCATCAAGAACAGCAGCACCGTGATGGCTGCGCCGCGGCCGACGTTGTTCTTGACGAACGCGTTGTCGACCGCCTGGTACATGAGGGTCGTCGTGGAGTTGTCCGGACCGCCCTTGGTCAAGATGTAGACCTGGTCGAAGAGGCGGAACGAGAAGATCGTGGTGACCATCACCACGAAGATCAAGGTGTTGCGCAGGCCCGGGAGCGTGACGTGGCGGAACTGTCGAACGGTCGATGCCTTGTCGATCGAGGCTGCTTCGTAGAGCGTCGGCGAGATGCCCTGCAGTCCTGCGAGGACGATGATCGTCTGGAAGCCGACGCCCTGCCACATGGACAGGATGATGATCGAGATCAATGCCCAGCTCGAGCTCCCGAGCCAGTCGATCGGACCAACCTGCCCGAACGTGACGAAGTCGAGCGCTGCATTGAGCATCCCGGTTTCGGACCGCGAGTAGATGAGCCTCCACATGACCGCAACCAAGGCCATCGGGAACACGATGGGCATGAAGATGAACGTTCGGTAGAAGGCCATGCCGCGCAGCTTGCGGTTGAGGACGAGCGCCAGCAGGACCGCCAACGATGTCTGCAACGGCACGACCACGGCGGCGAAGAGGAGGTTGTTCCGCAGCCCTGCGTAGAAGTCGCCCCGGAAGTCCGGGTCGAGCAGGACCCGGCGGTACTGCTCGAATCCGAAGAACTCGGCCGGCCTGGCCGAGTTGAGCTTCAGGTTCTGGAAGGAGAGCCAGATCGCCAGTCCGAACGGGACGATGACGAAGAGAACCAGTCCGATCGTCGCGGGCGTCGCCATACCCAGCGCGGTCTTGATGTCGGAACTCGCAGTGGGCGGCGGCTCGGCATCCGGTGTGTCATCGGTGGCGAGCGGAGCGTCTGTGGGCGTGGTTGCCACGGCTCGATCCTTCCTCGAGTCTGCTGTCCGGTTGGACGTCCGGGCAGTGGTGGGCGATGCCGACGTGGCGAGTGACTGACGTGAGGCCCCCTGCAGACCCCACGTCAGTGTGAGTCACTCGTGATTGCGGTTCATTCGAAGTTGTCGTTGTCCTTGAACTCGACGTCGATCGACGCGGCGGCCTTGCCGAGCAGGTCGGCGGTGTCGCCACCCTGGTAGGCGGAGAAGAAGGCCTCGCTGAACTCGGCCGAGATGACCGCGTAGCCCGGTGTGATCGGCCGGGGCACGGTGACGCAGTCCGGGGTCGGAGCGTCAGTGCCACAGGTCGCTGCCAGCTGGTCAGCGAAGAGCTGAAGCGGTCCGCCTTCCTTGTACAGCTCGCTTGCGGCGAGGGCACTGGCGGTCGCTGGTGGCGCTCCGTTGACGTCGGTCATCTCGCCGACGGCGGTGTCTGCCATCAGCGCGTCCAGGAACTTGCCTGCCGCCGAGGCGTTGTCGGTGGCGGACGAGATCCCCCAGGCCCAGGAGCCCTGGCCTGACTTGGTCCCGTTGCCGAAGTCCGGCAGTGGCATCACGACGAGGTCCTCGCCGATGGCGTCGTCGTATGCCGGGTACATCCAGTGACCAACCCAGCTGAGTGCGACGTTGCCGTCGACGAATGAGGTGTCGTCACTGTTGGGGTCGACGTAGTCTCGCCACGAGGCGAACGTGTCGACTGCGCTGACCACGGGATCGCTGGTCAGGCTGTCGGCACTGTTGTCCACGATGACCTCCGCGCCGGCAGAAGCCACGATCGGCAAGAAGCCGTACGCAGGCCATTCGCCGCCGTAGTTCTCCTTGATGTCGAGAACCTTGCCGTCGTCGTCCTCTGCGGCCAGCGCCTCGAGCGCAGCCGTGAACTCCTCGTCGGTCCACGCGTCCTGCCAGGTCGTGGGATACTCGACACCCGCAGCATCGAGCAGCGCCTTGTTGCCGTAGATGCCGAGACCGGAGTCGAACATCGAGAGCCCGTACAACTCGCCGTCGCCGACGTAGGTGTTCTGTGCGAGCACGGAGGCGGTCTGGTTCTCGAGCGTGTCGGCGCTGACGAAGTCGGAGATGGGCGAGAGCTTGCCGTCGTACGCGAACGACGCGAGAAGCGGGCCGTCGTACTCGAGCACGTCGGGAAGGTCGCCGACCGACGTGGCCTGGACTGTCTTGGTGTAGTCCGCCTCGGGGATCAGCCGGAGCTCTACTTCGATGTCGCTCTGCGAGGAGTTGAACGCTTCGACTGCGTTCTTGAGTGCGTCGACCTCACCCTCCTGGCCCTCGTGCGCCCAGACGGAGATGGATCCGGTGCCGGACCCTTCCTCGGCCGAGCCGCCACTTCCCCCGCCGCACGCGGCGAGAGCGAGCGCGCCCACCGCTACCAGTCCGCCGAGACTTCGAGTGCGTGAATGCGTTTTCATGTGGCTCCTCGATCGATCGTGGTGATTGCCGGGGCTGACCTCGAAACGCGCCTATCCCCCACGTGAACGATGTCACGTCATCCGCGATCATGCAAGCGCTTACATCCAGATGATCACGCCAGCCGAGCCGTCGAACCGCGTACGACCAGGGATGGGCGCAACTCGACCCGATCGCTGATGGGGCGACCCTCGATGAGGTCGAGCACCACCTGAGCGACCAACGCACCATGATCGCCGACCTGCTGCGCGATGGTCGTGAGATCCTCGACCCATGCCATCGGGTGGTCGTCCACGCCCACGATCGACACGTCGCCCGGAACGCTCAGACCGTGGTCGCGCATCGCCTTGAGCGCGCCGAAGGCCATCTCGTCGGACATGGCAAAGACTGCCGTCGGAACGTCATCGAGAGTGAGCAGTTGCGACATCGCCTCGTAGCCACCGCGGATCGAGAAGTTGCCATCAACGTCGAACTCCGGGCGAGCTGCGAGCGAGACGTCGCGCAAGGCCTGGAGGTAGCCCTCCCGCCGCGCAGCGGGAACGGAGAATCCGAGATGGCCGCTTGCTCCGCCTCCCACCAGGGCGATCGACGAGTGACCCAACGCCAGCAGGTGGGTCGTCGCCAGATGCCCGGCGAGAACATCGTCGACCACGACGCTCGGGACGCCATCGAGCTCCAGGCCGACGGTCGCTGTCGGGCCACTGGTCGCCACCAGTGTCGACACCTGCGCAGGGTCGAGGTCGACGTCGACCAGGATCACACCTTCGGCGCCGCGGAGCATCGGGCTCGTCGTCAGGCGTTCACGGGCGACATCGTCGCCGACGACGAACGCCGCGAGTTCGTAGCCGTTGGCGGTCAGCACTGCCTCGGCGCCGGCCATGACCGAGGAGAAGTACCAGGTGTCGAGGTCGGGGACGACCATCGCGACCGTCGAACTCCGTCCGCGAGCCAGTTGTGACGCCGCCGGATTCACTCGGTAGTGAAGTCGCTTCGCTGCGGTTTCGACGCGTGCTCGTGTCGACGGAGCGACGTTGGTGAAGCCCCGGAGCGCTCGACTCACTGTGGCCGCGGAGACGCCTGCCTCCGCCGCAACATCATTGATCGACGCCTGCTTGCGACTCATGGACAGCTCCAGCTCGTTGGCCCGGATCATCGTACTTCCTGGATGAAAGCGCTTGCAGATACTGTGGGTCCACGGGTCGATGCCCACCCGACACGATCTCCGGGAGGATGCAGATGACGCTTGAACTCCGTGAGCACTGGCTCTGGGACTTCTGGCTGGCGACCGACGGCGCCGACCATCACCTCTTCTATCTCCAAGCGCCCCGGTCGCTCGGTGATCCTGAGCGCCGTCATTGGAACGCGTCGATCGGCCACGCGATGTCCCGCGACCTTCAAGCCTGGCGAGTCGTGGACGACGCGCTCTCCGTCGGGCCTCCAGGCGCGTTCGACGACCTGGCGACGTGGACCGGCAGCGTCCTGCGATGGCACGACGAATGGGCGATGCTCTACACCGGGACCTCACACGCCGAGGAAGGTCTCGTGCAGCGCATCGGGCTCGCGACGTCGCCGGACCTCCACACCTGGCACCGCCACGGCGATGCCGTGCTCGAGGCCGACTCCGAGCGATACGAAACCCTCGACCTCGACATGTGGCCCGACGAGGCCTGGCGTGATCCATGGCTCACCCGTCTCCCCGACGGCAGCGCGTTGGCGTTGTTCACCGCTCGCTCCAACACTGGGGCGCGCCACGATCGCGGCGTCGTAGGGCGAGCCCGCAGCCACGATCTCCGAAGCTGGGAGACGCTCGATCCGATCGTGACCCCGCAGGGCTTCGGACAGCTCGAGGTACCCCAGCTCCTCGAACTCGGCGACCACTGGTATCTCCTCTTCTCGAGTGACATCGGGACTCAGAGCGAGGAACGGCGGCGGACCGGGCCGGGCACCGGCACGTACTACCTGATCGCCGAGTCCGCAGACGGCCCGTTCGAGATGATCGGCGACGGGGCACTCGAGGCCGATCCGGTGGGGTCGACCTACGCCGGGCGAGTCCACAACGACGCGAGCGGCGAGCCGTGCTTCCTGGCATGGGAGCGTGCCAATGCGGACGGAACCTTCGTCGGCCGCCTCGGCCCTGCGCGTCCACTCACCGTGCATCCTGACGGATCGCTCGAGATCAGCCGCGTGTGGACGCCATGACTTCGAGATGGGCTCCGGCCCAGTTGGCGCGACTCCGAGCAGACACTGTCGGGAACACACCGGTCATCACGAGTGCGCAGACAGCCAAGATGGTCGAGGGCCTCGACCTCTGGGACCTCGGCCCCGTGCGGACGCCCGCCGGCGCGCAGGCACAGGTCGACGGAACTTGGCTGTGGATCGGCCTGTCCTGTCTCGCCGAGGGCGACCCGGCACAACGCCACGAGCGCGCAGTTCTCCGACTCCTGGCACGTGGCCCCGACCTGCGGTGGCTCGATCTCGGGCCGGTGTTCCCTGCGGGCGCAGCACACGGGAACCGGCAGTGGGCGGGCTCGGCCGTGCTCGACGGTGACCGCATCTGGGTCACGTACACCGCCGTGGGTAGCTCCGACCCCCGCGTCGCACACTTCCGGCAGCGCCTCTTCGGAGCGGAGGCCGAAGTGGACCGCAGCTCGGGGGAACCCAGGCTCGTGCGCTGGTCCCTCCATTCAGAGCTGTTTCCACCGGATCCCACGCGCTACGACCGAGCGGACGAGAACGACGGTCGACCAGGATTCATCAAGGCGTTTCGCGACCCATTCCCCTTCCGCGATCCAGCGACGACGGTCCAGCATGTCTTGTTCACCGCGTCGTTGCCGAGTGAGCAGTCGCGCACCGACTTCAACGGTGCGATCGGCGTCGCCCGCCGCACCGGCGCCGGATGGGAGGTACTCGATCCACTGGTCACCGCCGACGGCGTGAACAATGAACTCGAGCGACCCCACGTGCTCGTGCACGACTCGCACTACTACCTGTTCTTCTCAACCCAGAGTCGAACGTTCCACCCCGACGTTCCCGCACCGACCGGCCTCTACGGTTTCGTCTCGAACGAACTCCTCGGTGACTACGTGCCGATCAACGGCCACGGAGCGGTCTTCACCAATCCGCCCGAGCAACCGCTTCAGGCCTACTCCTGGATGGTGCTGGACGACCTGACCGTACACAGCTTCATCGACGCCCACTCGCTCGTCGGACCGTGGACCGATCACCTCGACGTCGAGTCCATCACCTCGAGGCGAGAGCACTTCGGCGGGACCCTCGCTCCTCCGGTACGAATCGAACTCGATGGCGACCGTGCGTGGATTGCTTCTTGACCACATGAGATGAAAGCGCTTTCATTGTCGGGTGACGCCGTTCGAGCGCCGACCCCAACTGATCACCTACCCCGACTCGCTCGGAGGCTCACTCAGGGCCCTGGCTGCCTTGATGCGAGATGGGCTGGGCGAGCAGTTCGCCGGCGGCGTCCATGTGTTGCCGCCGTTCCCGTCATCGGCCGATCGCGGCTTCGCTCCGACTCGCTACGACATGGTCGAGCCGCGATTCGGGACCTGGCGCGACCTCCAAGCGATCGCCAGCGCCGGCCCGCTGACCCTCGACGTCACCGTGAACCACCTCTCACGCCTGTCCCCCGAGTTCCAGGACTTCGAACGACACGGACGATCGTCCCGCCATGCAGACATGTTCATGCGGCCGGACAAGGTCTGGACCAGCGGCGAGGTCCCGGAAGCCGACCTCGAGACGATCTTCCTCCGAAAGCCGAAGCATCCGTTCCTCGACGTGGTCATCGCAGACACTGGCGCCACCGAACGGGTCTGGGCCACGTTCGGCTCCGACGAGGACCACAGCGACCAGATCGACCTCGACTACCGGTCGCCCCTGACCATCGAACGGTACGAGAGCTGGTTCGCCTCGCTCGCCAGCGCTGGCGCGACTGAGGTCCGGCTGGACGCAGTCGGCTACCTCACCAAGGAGCGAGGGACGTCCTGCTTCATGGTCGAACCTCAGATCTGGGAGATCCTCGAGTCGTTCGAGGCCATGGCCGCGCGGCACGGTATGACCACACTCCCGGAGATCCACGCCGACCCGGAGGTCATCGAGGAGCTCACCTCACGTAATCATCGTTCGTACGACTTCATCCTTCCCGGACTCGTCATCCACGCGCTGCGCACCGGACGAGCGGACCTCCTCGTGAAGCACCTCTCGAGTCTCCCCGCAACGACGGTGACGACGCTGGACTCGCACGACGGCATACCGGTCCAGCCCGACCTGCGAGGAATTCTCGGGATCGACGATCTGATCGAGCTCGTGGCGGCGCTCGAGAGGCGTGGTGCCAATGTGAACCGGATACTCGGCGCCAAGGAACGCGGCATCGAGTTCGACGCGCACCAGGTCAACATCTCCTACCTGGACGCCGCCGGAGGAATCGACCATCTCGTCGTGGCCAGAGCCATCCAGCTCTTCAGCCCCGGGCGACCCCAGGTGTACTACCAGGGGCTCCTCGGCAGCGGAAACGACGTCGATGCCGTCGCCCGTACCGGCGAGGGACGTTCGATCAACCGCTCCGACTTCTCGCCCGACGAGGTGGACCACCTCCTGCGGTCCGAAGCCGCAACACGACAGGGTCGACTGCTCGAGCTCCGGTCCACACACCCCGCGTTCGATGCTCGGGCACCGCACATCGAACAGACATCGGCCGCCGGCTTCGACATCCGGTGGGAACACGAAGGGAACTCGTGCCACATCCAGGTCGACCTCGATCAGGTACGCGCCCGCGTCCGTACGAGTCCGGCGACCGGCCACGGCAGCACGTGGACCGCGTAGGGCCTGCCCGATGGTCTCCTTCAGGCTGAAGACAACGCTCCCCCAGGACGACCTCCTGCGACTGCCCTGGCATCTACCGCTCGAGGACTGGCCCGACGAGACCACGGTCATCCTCCCCGCAGGAAACCACCGCCACGTGGTGCGGTTCGTGCCGACGTCGAACGACTTTGCTGCCCTCAAGGAGCTCCCGCACCACCTTGCGGTCCGCGAGTTCGATGTGCTCTCTGCGCTTCGGCAGCTGGGCATCCCTGCGGTCACGTTGGTCGGTATCGCGTTCGAGCGGCATGACCGATCGGGTGAGCCACTTCCCACAGTGCTGATCACCAAACATCTCCGGTACTCGGTCCCCTACTCCCACCTCTTCGCGACCCCGAATGTCCCGTCGGTCGCCGACCAGCTGGTCGATGCGCTCGCCGTCCTGCTCGTCCGGCTCCACCTCGGCGGGGTCTTCTGGGGCGACTGCTCCCTGAACAATGCGCTCTTCCGGCGAGACGCCGGAGCGTTGCGGGCGTACGCCGTGGACACAGAGACCGCCGAAATCCACAGCCAACTGAGTCGTGGTCAGCGGGCCTTCGACCTGCAGATCGCGGTGGAGAACGTGATCGGCGGCCTGCTCGACCTGGAGGCCGCGGGGACCCTCCAGCCAGGGATCGACGCGTTCAGCACCGGCGAAAGTCTCGACGACAGATACTGCGCGCTGTGGGATGACCTGACGATGACGCAGAACGTCGGCGAGGCCGAGCTCGCCTCGATCGGCCAACGTCTCGACCGGCTCAACGAACTCGGGTTCGACACCGAGGAGGTCGAACTCGACGCTCGCGACGGGCTCGTCCACTTCCGACCGACGATCGTCGAGGAGGGCCACCACAAACGCAAGCTGGCAGGACTCACGGGTATCACCGCCCACGAGAACCAAGCGCGACGGCTGCTCGGCGCCATGCGCGCCTACGGCGTCTGGGTCCAGGAGGGTCCGGACCCTCTCCCCGAGGCTGTCGTTGCGTCGAGGTGGCTGCGCGAGCGGTGGGAGCCGACCATGGCGCAGGTCCCCGACGAACTCCGAGGACGCCTCGAAGACGCCGAGCTCTACCACGAGGTCCTCGAGCATGGTTGGAAACTCGCCGAGGACGCCGGGCGGGACGTCCCTCTCGACCTGGTCGTCGACTCCTACATCCTGAACGTCCTACAGCACCGCGTCGACGAGCGGACACTCCTCACGCCGCCGACGCCTGACGACGCATGACCGTCAGCTGTGGCGAAGCGCCCGTCGACCTGATGCCCCGGCCTGCCGTCGGTGGCGGACCACTTGGGCGTAGGCCAGCACTAGCGCCGGCCGAAGTGGTCACAGCACGGGTCGCGGTCGGACTGGATCTCTTGGTCCTCGAATTCTGAACGACGCGCGCCTGTGGACGTCCGTGGACACCACCCATTCGAGCTCTCGTAGGCAGGTCCATCCGACGTCCGTCGAGATCCACCGCAGTTTGCGGCCTACATCGCTCGCTCGCCTCAGTACACGGCGAGTGCGGTAACTCCCGCGGTAACTCCAAGCAGCCGGATTCTGCGACTCGAAAACGTTGTGACCAGGACTTTCGCGGCTCCGACGGCGTCAGGGTTCGATTCCCCCAGCTCCACTTTTCGAGGGGAATCGAACCCCTCCACCGCGCACTATGCGTAGCGAAACATGACCTGACCTGGTCAGACTCCAACGGGTTTGACCACTGAGTGCGCGAATCGACTAGGAAGATTGGGAATCGAGCCCCACCCGATTCGGGGCCCTTGACAACGGGCAGCAACTCGCTGACCAGGACATTCGCGGGAGTTTCTCGGCGCAAAGAAGTGCGTTACTCCCACGGTTACTCCCGCGCCGATTCCACCCACGTCCGCTGGCGTCCATCAGCTTCGAGCTCAGGACCCGGAACCGCTGGTTACTCCCGCGCGGCCGTGAGGTCGCGGAACTGAGGCGCTCGCAGCCGGGATTCGGGGACAGTCCTCTCCCCTGTCGGGCGTCCCCGAGCCGGCGGTAGGGGATGGTGCAACCTCGTTCGCCGACTTGAGGCTCAACCGAGTGCGCTACCCGCGACGATGTGGTCGGTTCGCTGGCCACTCGACGACGAGGTCACCGCTGTCGGGCAGCACACGCCATCGATCCAACATCGTGTTCAGCTCGCTGGCGAGCGCCGTCGCCTCCCCGGCACGCCATGCGAAGTAGATCTCGTTGACCCGAGTCTCGGCTGCATCGAGTTCGTCGAGCTGCCGAGAGATCACGGCTCTGCCCTGCGGGGTCTGCTTGCGGCCCAGGGTCTTGAACGTGGCGCCGGCCGCCACGCACCCCCAGAAACCGCGCTCGATGTCGAGGCCGTCCTCGATCACGAACGTGTAGAGATCGTGCGGGAGGTCGCCGCCAGCGGCCATGGTCGGACCTTGGACAATCGAGCGAGGCGGACGCAGCGCCGTCCACCCGCATCCTCGTCCCCTCTTGTGGAAGGTCACCTTCATGGACCGACTCGAACATGTGAACCGACCGTAGGTTCGACCGCTGCGAGCGACCAACGGCTTTGGGCCCCACGGCCTCGGGTGAGTCGAGTTCGCCTGGCGAGAGCTTGCCCTGCGGTGGCGAACGTGGGCGGGTCGACGGCGTGCCCCGAAAGCACCGCCCCGGACGGGAGCGCTATCAGGCGTGCGATCGGCGTCCAGATCGCCACTGGAGGACGCCGTCGGCGCTCGAGCGTGCGGGAGGAGTCAGGTCTTCTCGACCATCCCCGCCAAGTTCTCCAGGCTGGTCTCCATCGCTTCGCGCCAGTCCTCACCCTCTTTCGTGGCCTCGTGCAACCACTTCGGAGACCGAGACAGATCGTAGGACTCGGTCACGAGGGTCTCTCCGTCGGACTGCGGCGTCAGCTCCCAGCGCCAGCGCAGGTGTGCTCTGACTCCGATGTTCGATTGTGCTTCAGGATGGCTCGTCTCCTTCAGGACCGGTTCCCAGGCGATGAGGCGATCACGCTCGAACTCGACCACGTTGTTCTCGATCACGTAGTCGCCGAGGAAGTCGTTGCACATCCTCATCTCGTACACGTCCCCGACGCCCGACAGGACCTGATGGTTCGTGCCCAGTAGTAGCCCTGACCCGTCGATCGCGGGGTGATCCTCCGGCCTGGTGAGATGCGCAAACAGCACTGCAGCGGGAGCGGCAATGCTCCGAGAGACCGACATGGGGGATTGGGGTTCAGTCATGTCTGTTTCGACGGTACTGGCGAACGAAAGTCATCGGTGCGCGCCAGTGACCACACCGAAGTGGCGATGACGAAGGCGAAGATCATCCCTATCGCACGCGAGCACACGCACGGCACGCGTCACGAATGTGCCGTTGGAGGACGCGCCACTGGCGTATCCCCGAACCACGTGGCGCACATCAATGATTGGCCGAGTGTCAGGTGAGCGTGCGACGAATGTCCTTCATCAGCAGGAACAAGTGCAGTGGGTCGGTGGGCGAGGTCTCGAACTCCGGCACGAGGTGCTCGTAGAACGTCCGCGCCTCGTCGGTCTCGGCGTGAACGAGCAGTCCTAGGCAGCCGATCTCAGACCCCAACGCGTGCGTCCTGGCAATCACGTCCTGCAGCAACCCAGCGCCAAGACCGCTGCGTTCGTGCCTGATGTCGACGCCCAAGCGGGCGAGCAGGGCCACGGGCTGGGGGTAGCGGCCTGCGCCCTTCCGCAGCCGGTCCGGTGCGTCAGCCAATGCGACGCTGGCCATGCACCAGGCGTAGTACGCGACGACCGACTTCGAGTCGACCGACGTGACCACCAACACCCGAGTTGTCCCCGAGCTGCTCGACTGGCGAGCGTGGCGGCGGAGCCACTCCGTCTGCTCCTCCGAGCGACTCGCGAACCCGTCCAGTTCGTGGTCGGAGTCGAGGAGTACGGGTGCCCGATACCGGACGCTCACTCGTCGGTGAACGGCGATGGTCGCGCCATCAGCCTCTGCAGACCCGGGAGGTCGCGGCCGCGGCGCCGATTCACTGCTTCCCACGTATCAGCGGCTTCCTGATCGAGTCGGAACTCCGTCCGGTCGGCCAGCACCTTCCGGGCCGCCACCGTCAGATTCGAGATGACGAATTCGGTCAGGTCCGTTCCCTGCTCCGCGACGGCACGGTCGATCAACGACCGTTCGTCCTTTGTAGTCCGAACCTCAAGACGCTCACTGCGTAGCCGCGTTGTCGACATGACGACCTCCTGTCCGGCCACTGTACGGCCAATTCGGAGGCAGCGCAACGAAGTTCGTCGAGGCCAGATCGGCGGTCACGCAGCCACGCTCCACGCGCGATCGGACGTCTGTGGACGTCCATGGACACAGCCCCGACGACCCCTCCTTCGCGGCTCCGTCCACAGTCGTCCGTCGACGTCCGCTGCCGTCCGTGGCCTACATCTCGAGCGCGCCCCGGTACACGTCGAGTGCGGCAACTCCCGCGGCAACTCCCACCGGCGAGATTCGACTACCCGAAAACGCTGTGACCAGGGCAAACGCGGCGACCGGAACGCCCGGGTTCGATTCCCCCCAGCTCCAAGCGTGCTCAATCCATCTCGGCTTGAGCATTGTTGGAGCTGCCCGATGCCCCTTCGCCATACCGAGCGACGATCTCGAGCGCCCATTCCAGGGCGTCGGCCGCACGAATCCCGCTCGGCTGCGGACGCACCCAGAGCTCGAGATTCTCGATCCGGTTGTCGTCCTTCACACCGACGCCGTGCTGTTCCTCGCGTCGTCGGAGGCCGAATTCATCACGGGCGTCATCCTTCCCGTCGATGGCGGCCAATCGTCCCGCATCGGCTGACCAGAGTCCGAGGCGCCCTTACTTCGTTCGCTCTGAGCGAGTCGGGTCCGTTCGGGGGCAGCATCGTCCCGCTCGGCTCAGATCTGCGCGGAAATCGAGGAGGTGGGACTCCAACTCGTCAGCCGGGGGATCACCCTTGGGCCCACAGACGTCCGCTGACGTTCGTGGACGTGTCTCCCGTCGGGATCGTCGCGAAGACATCTCCGGCGGAGATGCCCCGCAGACGATCTCTCTGGCGGACTACCCGAAGCCTTCGCCGAGCGCGCTGCGAGCCGATACCGGGTTCGCGGTCCTGCACACGGCTCAGCCGAAGGGACCGTTCTCGAACGCCCACGCGTGGAAGCGCTCGCCCATGCGTTGGTAGCCCGCGGCGTTGGGATGGAGCCCGTCGGGAAGGTCGTCGAGGTCGGCAGGGCCGAAGAGTTCGGGTCCCGGCAGCAGGTGCAGGTTCGGGTCATCGCGCTGTCGGTCTTCGATGATCTGGGTCTCGAGCTCGCGGATGCGGCGCAGTGTCAGCGCACCGATCGCGAGCTCGGAGCTTCGGGCGACGACTGCGGTCTCACCGCCAGGGCCCCTGGTGGTCGGTCCGGGGTGGTCTTCGGCGGCGGAACAAGTGATCGGCGTGATCACGACGACGGGGACGGTGGGGTGGCCGTCACGGATGGTGTCGAGGAGGCCGTGGACGGCCGGCACGAAGGTCCGCTCGCGCATGGTGTCTCCGTTGACGACGTTGATGCCCAGCTTCAGGCTGACCAAGTCGGCCGGGTGCGCGGCGATCATCCGGCCGACGAACGGATCGAGTTGGCACTGCCCGGCGAAAGCGAAGCTCTGCAGGTCGACACCGGCGAGTCGAGCCGCGACGGCGGGCCACGCTCCGGTCGGGCGGGTCGCTTCCAGGCAATGCGAGATGGAGCTCCCGTAGTGGACCCATGTTCGGGCAGTCGCAGCTGTCGCCGAGACTGCACCATCGGCCCGCATCTCGATCAGGTGGACGGCTGCACCTTGAGGCAGCCACACCTCCACTCGTTTGTCGCCAGCCGGGAGGCCCGTGAAGCGGATGGTGGTGGGACCACCTGGTTCGATGTCGACTGCACCGGTCATGGGGTCGACGATCACCAGCGTGCCATCGCGGCTCGTGTTCTCGTCCGCGAGTTGGCCGTCGATGACCAGATCGAAGCATGCCGGCATGCCCGGCTCGGCTCCCAACTGCACGTGCGTGAGCTGCACGTCTAGCTCGATGCACGTCGCGTCGGTCGTCATCTCCAGCCGGGCCCCCGACGGCATCGTCTCCACCAGCGCGAGGGCGATGTCGTTGTGCTGTGAACGAGCCCACGACGGCATCCGGTGGAGCACGATTCCACCTGGGGTGTCCTCGAGCTCGAGGATCCCGGCGGCGCGAACCATCCCGGCGAGTACGTCGATCGTGTTGAGCGAGCCGCTCACGGCGACACCGCCTTTCGGAGTTCGGTGGCAGCCGCGGATGTTCACCGTGCTTCGTGCGCTGGCCGTGACGATACCCATGGCGAGATCGTCGACGCCGTGACTCTGCAATGCTTGCCCGTCCGCCGACGACCCAGGAATGGAGCTGACCCGTGATCACGCGACAGAACTTCTACCTCGAAGTCACCGACGAGACGTCGGAACAGGCTCGACAGCTCGAACGAAAAGGCTTCATCCACCTCCCCGCCGTTCTCAACGCCGACGAGGTCGCGACGCTGCACGCCTCGGTGACCACCGCCTTCGAGACCTACGAGGGAGACGTTCGCGGTGAACTGTCTGAGGAAGAACGGGACGACTTTCGGTACGAGATGCTGAACCGCAGCGCGGCGGTCCAAGACCTCGTGAGCGATCGCCGCATCCTGGACGTGGTCGAGCCGCTGCTGGGCGAGGACTGCCACGTCATCTCGAACACGGCCTGGCGTAACCCACCTCGCATCGAGAACGAGCACGCCGGCGGCAACTGGCACATGGACGCCGGTCCCCATGTCCCCCGCCCGGCGGGCGTGCCGTGGGACGACCGGATCCCGTACCCCATTTTCGCGATCGCCATCCACGTCTACCTGAAGGACTGCCCGATCGAGTGCGGTCCGACCGAGGTCATCCCCGGCAGCCACCGCTCGGGACGGGGGGTCCCGCTCGATCGGGCTTTCGACAACGACCTCGACCACGACGGGACGACCGGTCAGGTGCTACCCGCCGCCGCTGGTGACCTCGTCCTCTTCGCCAGCGATATCTGGCACCGCCGTCACCCGACCAGTCCCGGTGACCACGGCCGCTTCTTCGTTCAGATCCACTACGGCCGGCGAGACCTCGCCCAGCGGATCCGGACCACTCGTGACGCGAACCACCTCTCCGACGCCGCGATCAAACGCGCCAAGGCAGGCGATTTTCGAGCCCGGACCGTGGTCGGTCTTCACCCGCCGTTCTTCTACGACGGCTGACGACAACCTGCCGCGGACCTACTCGCCTGCTCCCGCGTATCGGAGCAGGAGTTCGACGACTTCGGCGGTGAGCCGTTCTCGTCGGTCAGGGTCGTCGATGGTCGCGAGGCGGGGTGCGAAGTGACTGACGACGCCGATGGCGATGAACGCGGCGGCGTCGAAGTCGGTGACGTCGAGCTCGACGGAGGCACCGGAAAGATGGCTGCGGGCGAGGCCATGGACCCAGCGGATCAGCGCTTCGGTCTCTGCCGCCGGTGGAGCAGCGAGGAACGGGGCGAGGATCTCGATGAGTCCCGGCTCGGCGGTGAAGAAGTCGGCCACGGCCCGGACCAGGGTCTCCACGGCAGCGCGGACGCTGTCGACGCTCACCTCGGCCATCCGACCCTCGATCAGGCTCTCGAGGCGCTCGAACCGGTCGAGCACGAGCGCGTCGACAAGTGCCTCCTTGTTGGGGAAGTACTGGTAGATCGCACCGGGCGACACGCCGGCGGCCTTGGCCACCTTGTTCGTGCTGAGGCCCTCGACCCCCACGTCGGACAGAACCTGAGCAGTGGCGTCGACCAGTCCTGCGACCATCTGACGGGATCGGTCTTGCGACGGGGTGCGGCGGCGCGAAACCGCAGGTGGCGTCAGCTTTCTGGGAGTTGTGGTTGCCACAGGAGAAGCGCTGCCGATTTCTGGACTGGACGTGAATAGTCGTTCACATCTTAGATGAGGTGATGACGACCGGTGGGACTCGACGGTGAAGATCGCCCGGCCTGCCGCGTTGTCTGCCGCTGTCGTCGGCGGAGTGCTGGGTCGGGCGCTGCGTCGACGTCACCGGCGCGTGGCGGAAGCAATCGATCCGGCGCTTCGGTCGCCAGTCCTGTACCTCCCCCTGGATGTGCGGGACGAGCGGACGCTGCGGGTCGGGCGAGCGTTGGTGCCGCTCGCCTCTCCGCGGGCGACGGTTCCGGTGCGGGACGAGCGGGCACGCGGTGCCGCTGGTCACGACGTCAGAGTGCTGGTGTTCGAGCCGGACGGCCGAAGGGCCCCGAGCGGCGCGCTGTTGTGGGTGCACGGTGGCGGGCTCGTGCTCGGCGCACCCGAGGCCGACAACCGGTTCCTGAGCGGGGTGGCATCCGCGCTCGGCATCGTGGTTGTGGGCGTCGACTACCGCCTGGCACCCGAGCACCCTTTCCCTGCCGCGCTGGACGACTGCGCCGCGGCGCTCGCTTGGTTGCACGACAACGCGGCCGCGCTCGGCGTCGATCCGCAACGGATCGCCATCGGCGGCGGAAGTGCCGGTGGTGGGCTGGCGGCATCGCTGGCCCAGCGGACGCTCGACGAAGGTGGGCCGCCGATCTGTTTCCAGGCGCTCCTGTATCCGATGTTGGACGACCGAACGGCGGCGCGTACCGACCACGCGGCCCGGTCGGCCATGGTGTGGACCAACGTCAGCAATCGGTTCGGCTGGAAGTCGTACCTCGGCACCGAACCCGGCGCAGAGGACGTCCCCGAGTTCGCATCGGCGGCGCGCTGCGAAGACCTCGCGGGCCTGCCGCCGGCATGGATCGGCGTCGGCGACGCCGACCTCTTCCACGACGAGAACCTCGCCTACGCGGATCGACTGCGTGCGGCCGGTGTCGAAGTCGCACTCGACATCGTGCCCGGCATGTACCACGGGGCGGACGACATGCGCCCGGATGCACCGTTGATGATCGACTTCATCGGACGCCTGCGCGCAGCGATCGGTCGAGCGGTTGGCGCGAATCCGATCGCCGAGGACGACGCGAGACCTGACGAGCGTCGCGGGCACGTCGACCGATCCCGGTCCATGCGAGCCTGGGGCCTGCACGGATTGGTCGCGGCGAGCGCAATCGGCGCGGTGAGCCTCGACCGCCGCATCCGCCGGCGCCGTCCCGAGCACTCTTCCTCGCTCGCCCCGCTGGTCGCTGCCGGTGCATTCCAGGCGGTCGTCCGGACGCTCGAGGTTCGTCGCCCCCACGACGAGTCGTGGGAGATCACGCGATCCGAACTCCCGGTCGATGCGGTGAGCAGTGCGGTCACCGTTGTCACCGCGAGCGCGGTGCAGGTCGCGGCCCGAGCGATGCTCACCCGCTCCGGCGCACTCGCGGAGAAGCGCGTGGGTGTGTCACGGTTGTCGACCACTGCCGGTACCGCGATCGCCATCCTGAGCTACGACCTCATGCACTCCCGGTTGCACCACCTGATGCACGAGTGGGGCCCCGGGTGGCGCTTCCACTCGGTGCATCACAGCCCCAAGCGACTCAACTCGGCGAACGGCGCCCGCTTCCAGTTCCTCGAGATCGCCATCGACAGCTTCATCGAGGGGCTGCTGCTCGATCGCCTCGGGCTGAGCCGAGACCAGCACCTCGCGTACCAAGCGGTGCGCAACACCTACGGGCAACTGCAGCACAGCAACATCGACCTCCGCTCCGGAGTCCTCGACCACGTGTTCTCGACGCCCGACCTCCATCGGTGGCACCACTCGACCGTGTACGAGGAAGGTGACACCAACTTCGGGTCGGTGGTGTCAGTGTGGGACAAGGTGTTCGGCACGTGGTTCCGCCCGACCGACCGGGACAGTCCGGACGAGTTGGGCATCGGACGCATGCCCGACTTTCCGAGGGGCTACCTCGAGTTGCAGCGCGTGCCCATCGACTGGCCGACGATCCGTGAGCGCAACGCAGCGACCTGGTACATCGACTCCGACGCCGAACCATCGTTGACATGACAACGCAGGACATACGCCAAGAACGGCAGCGCGAGCGCGGCCGAGCGTTTCGTTCATGGGCGTTGCACGCCTTGGTAGCCGCCGGCGGTGCCGGTGCGGTCGCGATCGACCGGCGTCTCCGACACCGACGCCTCGGTGCGCTCCTCATGCCGGTGGGACCCCTGGTCGTCGGAGTCACGTTCCAAGGGGTGCAGGTCGCCCTTTCGCGCAGGCACCCCCACGACGAGGAGTGGCGGGCTTCCCGAGCAGAGGTCGCGACCGATGCTGCATGCTTGGCGGCAACCCTCGTCGCCGCCGCTGCGGGCCAAGCCCTGGGAGAAGCGGCGGGCGCGATTGGCGGCGTCCGGCGCCGGCGTGGTGTCCGCAGCCTGTCGGTACCGGTGGGGACCGGCATCTCGCTGCTCGCGTTCGATCTGGTTCATTCGAGGTTCCATCAGCTGCTGCATGTGTGGGGTCCGGGGTGGCGATTCCACGCCATGCACCACAGTCCCAAGCGCCTGTACTGGTTGAACGCCGGTCGCACGCAGGTGGTCGAGATCGTCGTCGATGCCTTCGTCGAAGGCCTGGTGACCAAGCAGCTCGGCATGAACCGCGACCAGCTGGTCGCCAATCAGGCCGTGCGCTTCATGTACGGGAACCTCCAGCACACCAACGTCGACCTGCGTTCGGGCGTGCTCGACCACGTCTTCTCCACCCCCGACCTCCACCGGTGGCACCACTCCACGGTCTACGAGGAGGGCGACGCCAACTTCGGCGTCTTCACATCGATCTGGGACCGACTGTTCGGGACGTTCTACCGACCCGATGACCGCGAGTGCCCCGACGAGATCGGGGTCGGGCGGATGCCGGACTTTCCGACGCGCTTCGTCGAGCTCCAACGGGTGCCGATCGACTGGTCCACGATTCGCGACCGCAACACGGCCACTTGGTACGGCGAGGAGCCGCAGACCTCGGGGTCGGCAGCCGCGCAGACGAACCGACGCAAGGAAGACTCGAACCCATGACAGCGCAGACGTGGTGGCAACAGGCCGTCATCTATCAGGTGTACCCGCGGTCGTTTGCCGACTCGAACGGCGACGGCATCGGCGACCTGCCCGGCATCATCGAGCGACTGCCCTACATCGCCGACCTCGGCGCCGACGCCGTCTGGATCTCGCCGTTCTTCGCCAGCCCCCAGCGCGACATCGGCTACGACGTCTCGGACTACCGAACGGTGGCCCCCGAGTACGGCACCAACGACGACGCCCAGCGACTGATCGACCGCTGCCACGAACTCGGCATGAAGGTCGTGTTCGACCTCGTCCTCAACCACACGTCGGACGAACACCCGTGGTTCGTCGAGTCGCGGTCGTCGCGCGACAACCCCAAGGCCGACTGGTACGTGTGGGCCGACGGCGGCACCGACCGCCGAGGCCGGCCGACGCCGCCGAACAACTGGCGATCCGAGCTCGTCCTGCCGCGGGCGTGGAACTGGGGTGAGGAACGCCAGCAGTGGTACCTGGCCACATTCTTGGACTTCCAGCCCGACCTCAACTGGCACAACCCCGACGTCGAGGCCGAACAGACCGACATGATCCGCATGTGGCTCGGCCGAGGAGTCGACGGCTTCCGCCTCGACATCTTCCACGCCATCATGCACGACGCCCAACTGCGGTCGAACCCGTTGCGCCCGCAGCTCCGTGGAGGCATTCCACGCATCGACGATCCGATCCACACGTTGAACACCGATGAGAACTACGCCCTCGCGCAGCGCTTGCGAGCCGTTTGCGAAGAGTTCGACGGCGATCGGGCCCTGCTCGGAGAGGCCCTCGGCACGCCCACCGATCTGAAGCGCTACGTCGACGACGACGGCCGCCTCGGGCTCCACCTCGTGTTCGACTTCGACTTCCTCGCAGCGCCATACCGGGCGCGCACGCAGCGGTCGCTGATCAAGCGGTTCGAGCGCCTCTACCCCCCGCCCCTCGTGCCGACCTACGTCATCGAGAACCACGACCGCGCCCGATCGATCTCGCGCCTCGGTGGCGACCAGCGCAAGGCCCGCGTCATGGCCACGCTGCTGTGCACACTGCGCGGCACCAGCGTGCTCTTCCAGGGACAAGAGATCGGGATGACCAACCAGTACATCCCGCTGCGCGAAGCCGACGACCCCATCCCTGGCGTGGTCGCCAAGTGGCTGCCGGAATGGTTGAACCGTCGGATCCCCGAGCGGCTCAATCGCGACGAGGTGCGCGTGCCCATGTCGTGGACGGGCGAGCCAGGCGCCGGCTTCACCGAAGCCGGAGTCACCCCGTGGCTGCCGTTCCACGACGACCACGACCGAGTCAACGTCGAAGCCCAGGACGCCGACCCCGACTCGCTCCTCCACTGGTACCGCGAGCTGCTCGCCCTGCGCCGGTCCAGCCCCGCGCTCTCGGGCGGCACCCTCGAGCTGTTCGACGCGCACCTCGACGTCATCTGCTTCGAACGAGCGTCCGACGACGAGCGCATCCTGGTCGTCGCCAACATGGGTGACGACTCGGTGGCCCACCCGATCAACCGCGCGGAACCGCTGGCGCGATCGAACACGGACATCGCGGTCACCGGCTCCTCGGTCACGCTGCCACCTCACAGCGCCGCCGTGCTGGCGCTCACGTGACGACGCGTTCGGCGACCCCGGAGGCCTCCCGGCGTGCGCGTCGGCGCACGGCGCGATCGTGGGTGTTGCACGGTCTGGTCGCAGTGGGCGCTTCTGGCGCGGTCGCGCTCGATCGCCGTCTCGTCCGCGCCGGACGTGCGTCTCGTCTGCCACTCGCGCCGATCGCGGTGGCGCTCGGCTACCACGCGATCATCTGGAGGTCCGAGACCCGTCACCCGCACGACGAGACATGGCGGCCTTCACGCGCCGAAGTCGCGACGGATGCCGCCAGCCTCGGGGCGAGCCTCGTCGGGGGCGGAATCGGGCAGGCGATCGCCGAGGTGATCGGCCCGCGTCAGGCTCGCCGTGGACGGCTCGTCGACGTGAGTCGGCTGCCGACCCCGCTGTCGGCCGCCATCACGATCGTCGCCTACGACCTCGTGCACTCTCGGCTCCACCACCTGCTGCACGTATGGGGTGCGGGATGGCGAGTGCACTCGGTCCACCACAGTCCGCGACGCCTCTACTGGTTCAACGCGTCACGGTTCCACATGCTCGAGGTGCTGGTCGACGCAATGCTCGAAGAGCTGCTGCTCAAGTGGCTCGGGCTGCGCCGCGAGCAACTCGTTGCGCACCAAGCCGTCCGACTGATGTATGGACAACTGCAGCACGCCAACATCGACCTCCGCTCGGGCGTGCTCGACCACCTGTTCTCGACGCCCGACCTGCACCGGTGGCACCACTCGACGGTCTACGAGGAAGGCGACACCAACTTCGGAGCCATCACGTCGGTCTGGGACAAAGTGTTCGGCACGTGGTTCCGGCCCCACGATCGGGAGTGTCCCGACGCGCTCGGCATCGGGCGGATGCCCGACTTCCCGACCCGCTTTGCCGAGTTGCAGCGGGTTCCGATCGACTGGGCGGCGATCCGCGAACGCAACGCAGTGACGTGGAACTCGCCGACAACCGCCGGCACCACCACGGCCAGCGCGTCGGACCAATCGAGGTCCTGATCGTGTTGCCGCCGCCACCGGCCGCCACGGTCACGCCTGCAACCCGTACCCCGGCAAGCAGATGGTCGTCCATTGGACGTCTGTGGACGTCTACGGACGCCGCCCCTGCGAGGGTCGATTCACGGCCTCGTCCACCGACATCCACCCAAGTCCACCGCCGTCCGTGGCCTACATCGCGCGATCGCGTCGGTACACGTCGAGTGCGGTTACTCCCGCGGTAACTCCCACCGGCCAGATTCTGCGGCTAGAAAACGCTGTGACCAGGGCAAACGCGACCCCCGCAAGGGCAGGGTTCGATTCCCCCCAGCTCCACTTTTCGAGGGGAATCGAACCCCTCTACCCAGCACTCCGCGTAGCGAAACACCGCCTGACCTGGTCAAGCGTCCGCGACGTTGACCACTCCGTGCGCGAATCGACCAGCACAATCGGGAATCGAACCCCACCCGATTCGAGGCACTCGACCGCCGGTCGCAACTCGCTGACCAGGCCTTTCGCGGGAGTTTCTCGCCGCAAAGAACTGCGCAACTCCCACGGTAACTCCCGCGCCGATTCCACCGACGTCCGCTGGCGTCCATCAGGTCGAGGTCCCGGCCGAGGCTCTTCCGCTACTCCCACGCGGGATGACCCTGCTGGACTGGGACGCCCTCAGCCGGGGTTCGAGGACGCTCCACTCACCCGACGCGCCTCACCGACCCGGCGTTGGTGGATACGCTCGTGCTTTCGTCGTCGGTGTCGCTTTGCGACACAATCGGCGGGTGCGTCGGAGTTATCAACTGTTGTCAACGGTGAAGCTGCGCGACGTGGGCTGGGGACCGCGAAGACCCGACGCGCGCACTCTGGCGGAATCTTCAAGACGAAGGGGTCCGGCGTGACCGACCATGCCTCATGCGAACCAATGACACAACGCTGATCACGCTGCTGCCGCGCCTCGTGGTGCCCGACCCCGACGCTGCGGCTGAGTTCTACGGGGTGGCACTCGGCGCGGAGATGCTCGCTCGGTTCACGATGCCCGACGGAACAGTGACGAACATCGATCTGGCGATCGGCGACGCGCCACTGTCGCTGACCTCGGCGGTGGAGGATTGGGGTCTGCTGGCACCGGCGACCGCGGGTGGAAGCCCGGTCCTGTTGAAGCTGACCGTTGCGGATGCGCGGCACACACGTGAACAGATGGTGCAGGCCGGTGCCGAAGAGGTCGTACCCGTGGAGGATCGGCCTTACGGTCGTTGCGAAGGTCGGGTACGCGACCCGTTCGGGCACCTGTGGATCGTCAGCCACGTCACGGAGAACTTGACCGATGACGAGATCCGGCGGCGTCTCGAGGATGCGTACGGCGATGCCTGAGAGGCCTGGTCACTCAGGTGCGTGAAGGCCGGTAGGGATGTGGTTGTGGGCGGATGAGGTCGCTCCGTGCAGACGGCTCGGCGTCAGACCCGAGAAGCTCTTGAAGTCGCGGCTCATGTGGGCTTGGTCGGCGTAGCGGCAGGTGGCGGCGATCTCCGCCAGAGACGGCGGGGTCGGCATCCGCATCGCACGAAGCGCCCGTTGGAACCGCTGGATGCGCTGGTAGTGCTTCGGGGCGAGCCCGACTGCGTCGCGGAAGGCTGGTACGAGTCGACGACGGTCAGCACCGAGCGCCGACATGACTTCATCGATTCGACTCCCTCCCTGGATCGCTCGCTCGGCCGATGCCACCTGCTGACTCAATGCACAATCGCCACGGAGGTGGCGGAGCGCTTCGTGCTCGAGGCGATCGAGAATGGCCGAGGGGTCTGATTCCTCGAGGCATTGCGCCCAGCGTCCGCGTTCGATGACCACGTCGGCGTCAACCACCACGTCGACGAGCTCCGGTACCGGGACCCTGGACAGCGCCCGCAGACCGGCACCGGACAGCGACATCCCAGCCGCGAACGTCGACGACGACACCGTCGCAGGTCTCGTGCGAGGGCCGACGAGGAGAGCGACGCCGTGACCGCCGTCCACCACGAGTTGCGCCCGCCCGGAGGGCAAGACGACCTCGTCGCCGTCCGCCTCAGGACGAACGCTCACCCAGAACGACGCCACCACGCCGGCGAGGGCACCGGATCTGGGTGGTCGGCTCACCGACGACATGAACCAAGCCTAAGTCCGGTCCACCCCACGCCGGTCCCGTGACCCTTCGGCTCATGGTGGCCTCGGGCGTCAGAAGCGATATCGAGTCTGGGCGAATGGCCCCTTGGCGAACGCCAGCACCTTTACGGGGGCGACCTCGAAGACCATCGCCGAACTGGCGCTGTCGTGGAACATTCCGTCGGCGACGGCGAAGTCCCAGGCGCCGTCGTACTTCGATCGCCAGAGATCGGCGAGGGCGCTCAGTTCCGTGTCGGACTCGATGCGTACGGCGATGCCTTCGACGACCACGTCGAGTCCTTCGTTCCACGTGTTGCATCCCGTCGTGAGCGCGATGCGCGGGTTCTGATCGACGTTCACCGCCTTCTGCTCGGTCGGGCCGGTGCAGAAGTGGAGTCGGTTCTCGTGCCACACGGCCGGTAGAGGCGTCACGTGCGGGCGGCCGTCGGCCCGTGCGGACGAGATCCAGAAGAGCTCTGCGGTCTCGAGGACACGAACGGTCTCCCGCCAAGGTGTCGGGCCGGCTCCGGGTTCACCGAACCTGACGTCCTGTTCGACGGTGGGAACCGTCATGAGAGCGAAGTCGAGGTCGTCACGTCGTACTGGTGCACGTCGGCGTCGACGATGCCCGCGCGTTGCTCGTCGTCGGGCCCGGTCCCTCGGAAGCGCTCGACCGCGTCGGCGTTCTCCCATTGCTCGAAGATGTTGATGCGATCGATCTCGATGACGTCGGCCGAGAGTTGGAACGCGAGACAACCCGGAGCTGAGCGCGCCGCCACCATCACTTCCCGGTTGCGGCGCAGGATGGCGTGGCGATTGTCGGGCTCGACGGTGAGGTGACCGGCGACGATGATCATGGCGGGGGCTTCCTGTGTCGATGACGGGAAGGGATGGACTAGTTCGCTCACCCGTATGTGGGCTTCTGGGGCCATCCGTCGGGGCTGTCCTCGTAGTCCTGCTGGCGGCCGTAGACGGTGCGATCCCAGATGGCCGGAACGGGCAGGATCGCCTCCGTGCCGCGTCGCTGGGTTCGGTAGGTGAGAAAGAGGCCGTCGTCGGTGCAGAGGAGATAGGAGTAACCGGGCTGGTCCTGGCCGTCCACGGTCCAGCCCCAGTCAGTGTTGAACGTGTTGCCGGCCGACGACACCCACATGATGTGGTCCCATCCACGCTGGTGGCGCCAGCGCTCGAGCTTGTCGATCGGGGCGCGGGAGACGACGGCGAAGGCAACATCCTTCGGGGCGAGGAGGTCGTCGAGTTTCTGTGGGAGGTTCTCGACCGCCCAGGTGCAACTCGGACAACCATCGTTCCAGTCCGGGTGGAACATGAAGCTCTGGACCACGAGCTGTGACCGATCACCGAACAATTTCGCAAGAGGGACCGGACCGTCGGGACCGGTGAAGACGTAGTCGTCGATCGGCGTCATCGGCAGCCGTCGACGGCGGGACGACACGCGATCGCCGAAGCGGGTGAGCTCCTTCTCGATCTCCACCTGTTGAGCGAGCTGTACCTCGAACTCGCCGCGGTCGACGGTGGGGGGTGTCGCTGGTCTCGATTTCGCCATGGGCTTCCACTCCAAACCGATTGTCATCTGCAATCGGTTCGATGGTAGCTAGACTGCTTGCATGTCGCAACCGGTTGCTGCCGCTCCCCTCCCCGTCACCGACGGGCGGTCCGGCTGCCCCATCAACATGACCATGGAGTTGCTGGGCGACCGCTGGAGCCTCGTCGTCCTGCGGGATCTCATGTTCAGCGATCGGACCGGGTTCCGCGACCTGCTGCGCCACTCCCTCGAAGGCATCGCCAGCAACGTGCTCGCGGACCGGCTCTCCAAGCTCGTCACCGCCGGCCTCCTCACCCGCCACCCGAACCCGGCCCACCGTCAACGGATCGACTACCGCCTCACCGAAGCGGCCATCTCCCTCGTCCCGATCATCGTCGAACTCGGAGCCTGGGGCGCCACGTGGCTAGCCACCACGCCCGAGCTGGCCGTGCGCGCGCGCCTGCTCGCTGACGGCGGCGACGACATCCGCGGGCGCTTCATGGACGAACTCCGCATCATTCACCTCGAACAGCGACCGCGACCGGACGGCAGCGTTCTCGACGAACTGGACGACGCCTTCGCGGCCCTCGCAGGCGTCACGTCCCGCGAGGCCACCGCGACCTGAACCGATCATGGCCCGCCTCTGAGTCGCCAACCGCCACCTATCGCGCGGACATGTCCATCTGCGACCGTTCCGCCAAGGTGCCGTTGAAGGATGCCGATCGCAGGTGCCCCGAACAACGGCTCGCTCAGGGCCGGAGCACCTCGACCGAGCAGCTGATGCCCGGCGCCGCGGCGAGCCGTCGATCGGCGGTGACAAGCGGGCAGTCGAGGCGCTCGGCGAGCGCGACGTAGACGGCGTCATACGCGGTCACGTTGTCGCGGAGTTCGAACGCCCTGCGCATCAGCGGAAGAGCGGGATACCTCGCGAGGTCCAGATCCTCGAGGTCATCGATCGCGGCGGAGAATCGATTCTTCGAGAGGTCGCCAGCCATCCAGCGCTTGCGGAGCACCGCCACGGTCTCGACATCGACGAGGTCAGGCGCCACCAGATCGTCACCCGCCGTCAATCGAGCGCGTGCCACTCCCCCATCGGATCCGTCATCAGCGAGTGCGTTCGCCAACACCGACGCGTCAACGACGATCAAGACGCAGAGCGTTCGGCATCGAGATCAGCGACCGCCTGGCCGAGGCCGACCTTCCCGCCTCGCCGCTTGGCGACGCGATCGAACAACTCGTCCGCAGTCGGCCGCTCAGCGAGTCGGGTCAGCTCCGAGCTCAGGTACTGCTGCAACGACTGCCCTCGATGCTCGGCGCGGTTCGCCAACGCTCGGTGGACATCATCGGGGAGATCTCGCACGAGAATGTTCGGCACGCTTTCATTCTGCAAGCAGATCGCCAGGAAGGCAACCCCCCTACCAGCAGGCGCAGTCCGATCCTCGGCGATTGGACGTCTGTGGACGTCCATGGACACCGCCCGTTCGAGCGCCTGTTCGCGGACTCGTCCACCGACGTCCACCGAAGTCCACTGCGGTGCGTGGTCTACATCGCGAGGTCGGGTCGGTACACGTCGAGCGCGGTTGCTCCCGCGGTAACTCCCACCGGCCAGATTGAGCGCCCGGAAAACGCTGTGACCAGCGCAAACGCGACCCAATCGAGGCCAGGGTTCGATTCCCCCCCAGCTCCACGGAAGCGTGTGTGGACGTCTCCTGACGTGCGCAGACGTCCACCGCTTCATGAAATCGGGCCGCTGCGTTGCTCCCGCGGTTACTCCCATCGGCTCCAGCGCCTCGGGTCCGGGACGCTCGGTCACGAGGATCGGAGACGGTTCCCTCTTGGCGAGTGCCCACGGACGCCGTGCTCGACGACGGTCGGCTTCGAGGCTCGTGCTCTTGCGCTGGACTCCGTCCGAGCCGCCGGCGGCGTTCTTTCGTTCCCGGTCACAATTTTCGGTGGCCGGGGGCACTACGTGAATGCCTTGCCGCCGCGGTGGCGGCGTCGGAAGTCCCACAGGTAGAGCCGTGGTCCGATGCGCACGAACCAGTCGGGGAAGATGGGATCGATGCGCACGAGGGTGGCGAAGAGACGGTCGAACCGGCGTTGGTCGGTGTCGGTCCAGCGCAGTCCGAGGGGGCGCCGGAACTCGTCGGAGAGGTAGCCGGCGGAGATCCAGGTGTGGAGCCCGCCCAACAAGAACGAGGGGACGCGGCCGAGCCAACGGAGCCGGAGGAAGTCGATGAGGTAGTCGCGGGTGACGTCGTCGACCTCGAGGCGTTGCAGGTTCTCGGTCCAGTACCTGTCGAACGCTTCGCTGTCGGCCGGCCAGGCATCGGGTGGGGCGTCCGGGGCGACCGAACCGAGCAGAGATCGCTCGCGCGACTCCACCGATCCGGAAAACCTATGTCGAGCACCTCCGCGTCCGGCGGAAGCGTGACCCCATCCAGCAGCGCCTCGGTTGCAGGAAAGCCGCCCAGATGGAACTGATCGACGCTTCGAAGTCTTCTCGGGTCGAGGTCAGCGCCGTAGGCGGCGTCGAGCGATGCGAGGAGCGCCGATCCGAGACCGGCGCGTCCATAGCGCCGCTCAGCCATCAGGATGGGGCGATGACGCGAACGCCGTTGGACGCAGCTGCGTCGGCGAGCCGATCGTCGTAGGTCACGATCGTGTTCAGGTCGTCACCGAGATCGAGCGCTGCGGCGAGGTGCAGCGCGTCGAGTGTCCGCAGCAGTGGCGGATCGACGCGCGCGGCTTCCTCGTAGATCTGCGTCGTGAGTTCGAGCATCGTGACCGCGTCGAGCACGTCCCGGGCCCGGACGACCCGGTCCGGAGCAGCCCGGCGGACCGCCCGCAACAGCTCGGTCCGAGCGAGGTCGCTCGAAACCATCTCCACTTCCGCGGCATCGATCCACGCGATCAGCGCCGCGGTTTCCTCCTCTTCGACGACGAGCTTCACGAGCGCGGACGTGTCGAGGTAAGCCGCCAACGTCAGTACCGCCCCTCGTCGCGCATCGATCGCAACTCCCCCGTCAGGCTTGGACCGGCCGCCGGCGGCTCGAGATCCGCAAGTCGACGACGCGGTGTCCGCGCCCGGCCAGCATCGATCAGCGCCTCGAGTCTCGATCTGGGAATCGCAGTCATCTGCGCAACCGGACGCCCGCGATCGGTGATCGTCACGGTCTGTCCTGCGGCGGCGTCAGAGACCACCGCCGAGGCGTTCTGTTTCAGGGCGCGGATCCCGACTTCGGGCATGTTCTACATAGTAGCACTTTCGCCCTGCAAGCGTCACCACTCCGCGTGCTCGATGACCGGACCCAACTTCGCGGCCGCTACTCCCGTGGTAGCTCCCACCGACAAAGATCGGGCGCTCGAAAACGCTGTGACCAGGACTTTCGCGAGGGTTTGTTGCTCGCGGCAAAGAAATGCGTCACTCCCAGCGTTACTCCCTCGGGAATTTCACCGACGTCCGCTGCGGTCCACCGACGTCGAGACGCTGGCTCGAGTCCGCCCGGCGATTCGGGGGACTCAGATCTTCCCTGGTGGCCACCACCCAAACAGTCGCGCTCGTCTGTAGACGATGGCCGCAACTGATGCGCTCATGACACCGAGGAAGGCATGAAGGAGTAGGTGGAACCTCTGTGCGATCTCGCCCTGAACCGAACACAGCTCTGTGTCGCCGACTGTCGTCGAGAAGTCCCACCACCCGCGACTGCAGGGGTCAAAGAGGTGGGCGACGATCAGATAGCCAGCCCCGATCAGGATCCCTGTGGCCAGGACTGCGACCGACAACGCCATCGGCCTGCCTTCCTTGTATGTCGCAGCCGACGCTGCCCCAGGTTGTGAGTCGTCCGCCGAATACGGCAGCGACTGTGCCCATGACCAGGAAAGCGACGTTTGCGCTCAACAGACCGACCACAAGAAGCCATCGCAGTCTGGGAGCCCACGTGGAAGTCATCGCTCCGGCGTGCGCATCGAGATCTCCCTCCCGCCACTGAAGTCTGACCCGACCGGGTTGGGCAGGCAAGGCCCAGCAAGGGTTCGGATCGGCGGCGACCTCAGTGGTCGATGGTGACGGAGGCCACGATCGCTGGTGCTGGGAAGGTGACGGTGCCATCGGATGCGACGAAGCGGGCGAGTTCTCGCTCGGCTCGGTTGATCAGTGTGGCTTCGGCCTCGTCATCGACCAGATCGGCGAGGGTCCAGCCGCGTACGTCGGTGTGGACCCAGTCGGCGATCGATGAGAAGCGTGCAGTGCCGTCGACCTCGCTGATCGAGATTTTGGGTCCGAACGGCGACAAGAGGTCTCGGACCTGTCCTGGTTCCCCCAGGATAAAGGGCGCCCGCAATGCGTCAGCAGCGGCGTCTCCGAGTTCGTCGTTGATGAGCGAAACCATGGCCTCGTAGCCGGGTGTGTGCTCGAGCCGTGACCAGGTCGCAGTCGTGACAGTCCCGCCGCTCGCCGTCACGCGGGCCATCTCCTTCAACGCCTGGGCCCGGTCGACGAAGAACATGGCGGCGAACTGGCTGACCGTCCGGGTGAACGTCGTGTCGCCGAACGGGAGGCGCTCGGCCACACCTTGACGCCAGTCGACGGAGTCATCGGCTCGACGTGCGACGGTCAACATGCCGTCGTTGGGGTCCACGCCTGCCACCTGTCCCGTCGGGCCGACGCGACATCGCGCCGCTCGTGCCAGGATCCCGGTGCCACAGCCGACGTCGAGCACTCGGTCACCCACCTCCACCCCAGCCCGATCGAGTACGGGCTCGCTGAACTGGCCGAACAACGCCGGAACGAAGAAGGCGTCGTAGATCTCCGCCGCTTCCGCGTTCACCTGGCCCCTTTCCGCATCGGTCATCGCGTCACTGTTCTCGGTCATGGCTCCACCATCCGACGACCCAGGCGCAGCGTGAAGTTCTGATTTCGAACTCCCCAGGCCAGCGCACTCTGCGAAGATGAGTTCGTGGGCTCCTACAAGCAGTACTGCCCGATCGCTCGAGCCTCGGAGATCCTCGCCGAGCGATGGACCCCGCTCCTCGTGCGAAACGTGATGCTGGGCGCCAACACCTTCAACGATCTCGCCCGCGGCGTCCCTGCCATGTCGCGATCGATGCTCGCGAAGCGGCTCACCGAACTCGAACGCACAGGCGTGCTTCAGTCCCAGCCAAAACCCGATGGCCGAGGCCAGATCTACGAGCTCACCGAAGCAGGCGCAGATCTCGCCGAGGTGATCGCGGCGCTCGGAACATGGGGCGAACGATGGCTCGAAGTGACCAGCGAGCACGCCGACCCAGGGTTCGCACTGTGGGCATGGTGCCAGGCCCAACTCGATCGCTCGAAGCTCCCCCATGAGCGCGTCGTCGTCGCCTTCACGTTCCCGGACGAATCACCCAACAACCGCTACTACTGGCTGCTCATCGAGCACGGCGACGCCGAGGTCTGCTACAGCAACCCCGGCGACGAACCCGACCTCCACATCGAAGCCAACTCCGTCGCATTCGTCGACTGGCACCGCGGCGCAATCTCCTGGTCACAGGCCCGACGAGACGATGCCATCACCGTCACCGGGTCCAGACACCTCGCTCGCTCGCTGCCGGACTGGAACCTTCACGCACCTGTCGCGCCACGCTCGTGACACGCCGGCAGACCAGGCGCCGCAGGCAGCAACGCTGAGCGCCACCTATCGAGCGACATACCGGCAGGGGCGTTGCCCACCAAGTGCCGGTGGCGGCGAGCGCCTCAAATCGTCACAGAACTTCATCCCGACCGGAGTGATATCCGCCCGCTGAGTTCGCTCTCCCGCTCGTCGGCAAAGTGGCCGAGAGCGTCACGGATCGTCGAGCTGTTCCGTCATGAGGGGTGCATCAACTGCGATGCTCCACGAAAGGACTCTCGATGTTCGAACGCATGAACCCCCACAAGACCGCCCCCGAGCTGCAGAAGCCGATGTTCGCCCTCACGAAGCACATCTCCGAGAACATCGACCCGGTGCTCTTCGAGCTGGTGAAGCTGCGGGCCTCCATGATCAACGGTTGCGGCCACTGCATCGACATCCACTCGAGCGACGCCCTGAACGCGGGAGAGTCCACCGCCCGACTCTTCGGCCTGTCCGCCTGGTGGGAACACCCGCTCTACACGGCGAAGGAGCGGGCAGCGTTGGGCCTCACCGACGCCGCCACACGCTTCGGCGAACACGGGGTCCCCGACAACGTGTACGACGCCGCACGCGCCCAGTTCGACGAGCGTGAGCTCACCTACCTCGTCGCCGGCATCGGCCTCATCAACATGTGGAACCGCTTCGGCGTCACGTTCCAGCTCACCCCGCCCAGCGCGCTGACGCACTCGGACTAGAGGCCGTCGTGAATGCAGCAGAGCTCGGCCGGATCGCCCAACGGGAGCGGCCGCGCCTCATCGGTCTCGCCTATCGGATGACCGGGTCCCTCAACGACGCCGAAGACATCGTCCAGGAGGCGCTGCTCCGCGCCCACCGAGCCCATGTCGGCGACATCGAGTCGCCCGCTGCGTACCTCACCACGATCACGACCCGTCTGGCGATCGACCACCAGCGATCAGCACGGGTCCGCCGCGAGTCCTACGTGGGTCCATGGCTGCCCGAGCCGATCACCACTGACCCCGCCCCCGACGCCGTCGCGTCCGCAGAGCTGGCCGACACCCTCTCCATGGCCTTCCTCGTCGTGCTCGAGACCCTCAGCCCCGACGAACGCGCCGTGCTCCTCCTCCACGACGTGTTCGCCTACCCACACCCCGACATCGCCGAGATGCTGGGCCGCACCGATGCCTCGTGCCGGCAGCTCCTTCGGCGGGCCCGCCAGCGCCTCGAAGCCGAACGACCCCGCGCCCGCGCCGACCCGCACCAACGCGACGAGGTCCTACACCGGTTCCTCGACACCTGCCAAGGCGGCGACATGGACGGGTTCCTGTCGTTGCTCACCGACGATGCCCAGCTGGTCGTCGACGGCGGCGCCGAGGTCCGGACCGCAGCGCGCCACCCGATCCGCACAGCCGCTCGAGTCGCCCGATTCCTCTCCTTCGTGACCGGACGAGTCCACGCCGACGGTGGGCGCATCGCACGAGTGACCTTGAACGGCGGCCCCGCCGCGCTCTTCACAAGCGGAACAGGCGAGATCATCGGAGCAGTGTTCGTCGAACCTGACGATGACGGGAACGTCGCAACGATCCGCTGGGTCCGCAACCCTTCCAAGCTCGCCACTCTGCACTGAGCACCTCGCCACGCTCACGACGCTCAGCAGAGACCCCCCGAGTACCGATCGCGCGCAGTCGAACCATCACCCGGCACGCGCTCACATCTCCAGGAGGCAGTGCCACGAAGGTGCCGTAGCGTGCGAGGGCGGGGAGGTGCCCCACAATGTCGTCTTCAACCACGCGGTCGGCGGCGCCCCACGACCCGGCGGTCGGAAAGGTCTCCGCCGATCGACGAAGGGGATGTCTCGGGATCGTGTGATATCGCAGATAGCACGGAGGTGCCGATGGCCGACATCCTGATCCGAGACGTCCCCGACGACGTGGTCGCCGCCATTGACACCAAGGCGGCTCGCATGGGCCTGTCCCGTGCCGAGTACCTGCGCCGAGCCCTCGAGCGGGAACGCACACCGGGCCCTGGGCCCGTGACGTCAGAGCACCTTCGCCGGTTCAGCGCCCTCGCCGCCGACCTTGACGACCCGGATGTGATGGCCGGCGCGTGGACGTGAGCGACTGGCTCATCGACAAGTCGGCGATCACCCGCCTTCATGCCGCGGTAGACGCCGACGAGTGGGCGGCGCGCATCGACCGAGAACTCGTGCGCATCTCGTCGGTGACACTTCTCGAGATCGGCTGCTCCGCGCGTTCCGCGGCGGATCACGCCGAGGTGACCGGCCAACCGGTGGAGCGACTCGTCACCGAGTAGAGCGCCTGGGGCATCGCCCGCAAGTGTCGATCGAGCACATCCTGGCGAGTCCCCTCGAGTCCTCGAACACGCGGTCGTCGATGAATTCTCGATCATCGCGATCCTACGAAGGAGGGTTGTCCAGCCGAGATGTTCGGCGGCATGATCGGGCTCTGGTGAACTCATCGGTTCCTGATGCTCGTTGGCCCACGGACGCCGCGCTCGTCGCTGCAGTACGTCGGGGGGATGGGGAGGCGTTCGGCGTGCTCGTCCGCGGTCTGCATGGCCCGCTCGTTCGGATGGCGACGATCTACGTTCCGGCAGCGCTGGCCGAGGAGGTCGTCCAGGACACCTGGATCGCTGTGATCCGTTCAATCGACGGGTTCGAGGGACGTTCCAGTCTGAAGAGCTGGATCTATCGGATCATGTTGAACAAGGTCAGGACCCTCGCTGTCCGCGAGGCACGTGTGGTTCCGTTCTCATCGACTGGGCCCGCCGACGACCCCCGTCCCGCGGTCGACCCTCACCGGCTCGAGCACCCCGACCTCGGGCCGAGCTACTGGCCCGCCGCACCGAACCGTTGGGATGACATCCCCGACGATCGGCTCCTCTCCGACGAGACACTGGCCGTGATCGACGACGCCATGGCCAAGCTGCCCCCGGCCCAGCGTGAAGTCGTTTCGCTCCGCGATGTCGAAGGCTGGAACAGCGAAGAGGTCTGCGAGGCGCTGGGAATCTCATCGGTCAACCAGCGGGTCTTGCTCCACCGGGCCCGCACCCAGATCCGCCGAGCGCTGGAGGAGTATTTCGATGCCTGAGGACCAGTTCTTCATCGACAACGAACTCCGCCTCAGCTGCGCCGACGCCGTCGAACTGGTGACCGACCACCTCGACGACGCACTCAACGAACGAGACCGGCGCGAGTTCCTCGCGCACCTCGAATCCTGTGAAGGGTGTCGCGTCTACCTGGACCAGATCACCCAGACGGTCCGCATCACCTCGAAGTCACGCGCCGACGTCACGGCGCAACCGGAGAACTTCGCCGAACTGCTCGCCGAAGTCGAACGCCGGGGCGCACCCGACGACGATCACGATTCGGTGTAACGCCCCAGCAGCTCGCTTGTCATTGCAGGGTCCCTACCCCTGACAGACCGCGGCTCGTCCCGCGGCTCAAGGAGACCCTGATGCAGTCATTGTCCCGCAACCAGCAGTTCGCTGTGCTCTCGGCAGCCATCTACCTGTCCGCGTGTGTGCTCGGGTTCCTCGTCACCGGCTTCGACGACTTCGCAGCTGACACCGACGAAACGCTGATCATCCTCGGCCTGAATCCACTCCACAACCTCGTTCACCTCACCCTCGGGCTCGTCTGGGCCGCAGCCGCGACCAACCGCCGAGCCGCGCCGATCGTGAACCTCGCCCTGGGTGCCGGCCTTCTCGCCGCGTTCGCGCTCGGCGTCGCCGGAGGGGCCACGTTCCTGAACATCGACGGCGTGTCCGAACCAGACAACTACCTCCACCTCGTCTACGGCATTGCCGCGATCGCAGTCGCCCGACTCACAGAGCCCGCAGATGACCCGGCCTACGCACGGACATGATCCTTGGCCACAGCAGCCACGGACTCGGCCTCGCACTCACCATCGTCGGACCAGGAGCTGTCATGCTCCTCGTCGCCTACGGCTCATGGCGACGGGCACGGCCTACGCACACCGATGAGCCAAGCTGCCACGGTGACCGTTGAACGTCTCCAGCTCGTGACCGCCGAGGCCCGCGCCTGCACCCTGTGCGCCGAACACCTGGAACACGGAACAAGACCCGTGTTCCAGGTCGGCGCCAACGCGCGCATCGTGATCATCGGCCAGGCACCCGGTCGCCGAGTCCACGAATCAGGGATCCCTTGGGCAGACCCCAGCGGTGACCGGCTCCGCACCTGGCTCGGCATGGACACCCAGACCTTCTACAACCAGGACCATGTCGCTCTGCTGCCCATGGGGTTCTGCTATCCCGGCACCGGCAGCTCCGGGGACAACCCACCTCGCCCCGAGTGCGCCCCGACATGGCACCCGAGAATTCTCGATCTCCTTCCCGAGAACCGACTCACCGTGCTCATCGGCGCCTACGCCCAAGCCCGCTACCTCCCAGATCGATCGTCGACCCTCACCGAGACCGTGAGGAACTGGCAACAGCACCTACCCGTCTTCGTCCTGCCCCACCCCTCTCCGCGCAACCAACGCTGGCTCCGAGCGAACCCCTGGTTCGAGACCGATGTTCTCCCCGCCCTTCGCAGCTCCGTCGCGATCCAGCTCGACGCACTTCGAGAGGCACCCGAACCACACGGCGCGTAGTGCGGCCGAGAGCCATCCCAAACCCTGATGGCCGCGGTACCCACCACGGCTTGGGTACTGGCGCCGACCGATGTGACCCAGGCGGGTGGTCGAGCGTCAGCCCAGGCTCGTCCAGGGGGTCTCCGCGTTTCGCTCGGCCATCCACTCGAGACGACGGAGCTGCTCGTCCGGGATCGATGCGTCGACGCCCTTGGGACCCACGTTCAGCAGGAAGTTGCCGCCCTTCGAGATCGCGTCGGTGAGCGAGTCCAGCAGTTCGTCTCGCGACAACAGATCGTCGTCGGTGGAGAGCCGGTTGTAGGCGAAGCTGTGGTCGAGACCGCGGGTCATCTCCCACGCGCCGTCGAGCCCGTCGGGCAGGTCGGCATACTCCGGCGTGCGGAACTGCGCGAAGGGCGGCTTTGGCGGGATGATGCCCCCCTTCGACATGGCCTGCTCGAACCCCCGGTCGATCGCACTCGCCACCCGCGGGATCCGCACCAGGCGCGAGAGATCGGGGACGGGCATGAAGCGATCGTTGACCACGCCGTCGGGCACGGTCGCGAAGTAGTCGCGGAGCACGCGGTAGAGCGCTTTGGGCCGCGACGGCCAGCAGATGTCGTTCCACATCACCGACGGCTCGTAGCGCTCGGCCAACTCGGCGACGTGTCGAGCGGCGTACTCGTGATAGCCGTCGTGGGGCACGGCCAGCAGCCCGTCCGAACCGCTCCCGATCGGATGCGAGTTGAAGGTCCAGTCGTAGCCACCGGAGTAGTACGTACCGAACCGCATTCCCTCGGCTCGCACCGCAGTGGCCAGTTCGCCGACCAGGTCGCGCTTCGAGTGGAAGCCGGGCGCATGCGGATTCGGCACGTCGGTCGGCCACATGCAGTAGCCGTCGTGGTGCTTGGTCACCATCACGACGTACCCCGCCCCGGTCGCGGCGAAGGCATGAGCCCACGCCTCGGGGTCCCAGGACTCGAGGCCTCGCTCGAACGGCTCGACGAAGTCCTCGTAGGGCTGGTCGCCGTAGGTCTCACGGTGATGGCGGGAGACGCTGCTGTCGGGGAAACGCAGCGAGTTTGCGTACCACTCCGCATAGGGGGTCTCGGCCTCCCCCGCGCCCTCACCTTCCGAGATCGTCTCGTCGATGGAACGACCCACGGGCGCGTAGCCCGGCACCGAGTAGATGCCCCAGTGGATGAAGATCCCGAGCTTTGCGTCGGACCACCACTGCGGCGGTGTCCGGTTCCGCGACCGCAGCTCCTCGGGCATCCGGGTGACGGTCTCGACGACAGTTCTGGTCAGCGACATGGCGACTGCTCCCACGGTTGCGCCAGTTCGAGCTGAAGGGCCAGTTCGAGCAGCATCCGTTCCTGGCCGAAGTCGGCGCCGAACATGATCCCGATCGGCAGGTTGGTGTCTGCGTCATGACCCAGCGGCAGGCTGATCGAGGGCGTGCCGGCTGCGTTCGCCAGCGCCGTGAAGTTCGCCCATTCCATGACTCGGGTCATCAGCACGTCGTAGGGAAGATCCATCCCGAGGTGCCCGAGGGCCGGGGGGAGCTGCGCAACGGTCGGCGACACGACGAGGTCGTAGCCGGCCGTACGCTTCGCCAGTTCCTTCCGTGTGCGACGCAGACGCCACACCACACCAGGGACGCGATGCCACTGCGACCCGAACGCGGCGGCAAGGCCCTCGGTGAAGTCGGTCAGCTGCGAGCGCTCGAACGCCGGGCCCCACACGAACTTGCCGGCGCGGGCCGTCGCCACGCCGAAGAGCTGCCACATGGTGAGGAAGTCGTCGACGAACGTGGGCGCGACCGGCGGGTCGATGGGCGTCACCCGATGCCCGAGTCCTTCCAACAACTGCAGGGTGTCGTCGAAGGCCGCCTGCACCGCGTCGTCGATCGGGCCGGGGGCCGGCGAGCGGTCGAGCGCGGCGATCCGCAGCGGCCGTTCGATCGGGCGATCCACCAGCCCCATGGGCGGCAGCTTCGGGTTGAGGTACTGCTGCTCGGCATGGGCGTAGTAGTGGGCGGTGTCGCGGACCGAGCGGGTCACGACGCCGTCGGCCACCACCGCCACGACCTGGTGCGCCGTGTTCTTCGAGGCGACCAGCCGACCGACGCTGGGTTTGAGACCGACGAGGCCGCAGCATGCCGCGGGGATCCGGGTGGACCCGCCACCGTCTGCGGCGTGGGCGATCGGCACCACACCGGCGGCGACCATCGACGCGGAGCCGCCGGACGACCCTCCTGCAGATCGATCGAGGTTCCAGGGGTTCCGTGTCGGCGGACCATCGGCGAACTCGGTCGACGGGGTGAAGCCGAACTCGGGCATCGTTGTCTTGGCGATGACCGTCATGCCGAGGTCGTCGATCTGCTGGACCAGCGGATCATGCTTCGATGCCGGCGCAGCGTTCGAGAACGCATCCGAGCCGAACCGCGTGGGCAGGCCAGCGAAGTCGACCATGTCCTTGACCATGGTGGGGACACCGGCGAACGGTCCCCCGGCGTGGACGTCGGCGTCACGCTGCGCGTCGGCGAAGCGCTCCGAGGCGATCGCTCCGAGGTGCTCGTCTGCGTCCTCAGCGCGGGCGACGGCGGCCGCGGTCAGTTCACCTGCGGTGACCTCGCGGTCGGCGATGCGACGCAACAGGCCGACCACGTCGTCGGTTCCCAGGGCGTCATCGGTGACGGTGGAGTAGGTGTTCATGTGTCCTTCGAGTCGGGGCGTTCCACGGCGCTGGCTCCGAGGCCAGCTCGGCTATCGGTCGCGGAGCCCCTTACCTGCGAGCACGCGAGGCGCGATCTTGTCGACGCGGCTGACCCGGGTCGCGGACTGCTTCGCCCCCGAGACGTACAGGTTGTACTCACGCTGACGACCGGGCGTCAGTTCGTTGAACGCCTCGGCGAACGCGTCGCTCTCCCCGAGCCGAGCCTCGAGCTCCTCGGCCAACGACTCCTCGGGACGCGGCGGGAGCTCGGTACCGGCGCGCTCGTGGTCGACCGCCTCCTGCACGTAGGCGGCGATCTCGTCCGCCAGCGCCTCGACGTCGGCGACCGAGGTGAACTTCATCCGCCGAGGGCCGTGCGTGTTCGGGCCCTGCTCGTGGAGGACGCCGCTGGCGTCATCGAGCAGCACGCCCTTGAAGAACATGAGCGCCAGGTGGTCGGAGAACTCCTGGAGCAACACGACGTTGCAGTCGTCGTCGATGGAGTAGCAGGGCTTGCCCCACTTGACCACCTCGTCGAGCCCGCACCCGAGCAGGATCGGGCGAATCGCGCGGATCTCGTCCGGCCACTGCTCAGACGCATCGATGTAGGCGTCGACGTCGACGAAGTGTTCCATCATCATCCTCCCGGGCGAACGATCCTACGCGGACCGGGGTCAGCCGATCCGCGGATCCACGGTCAACACGCCACGCACCACGGTGGCGAAACCGGGCCCGAACGTCTCCCCCACGACCGGACCCACCTGCACCGACACCATCGCCGCAGCGACGACGATGGCGACGAGCCCGTCAGCGAGCTCGTCGGCAGGGAGATCGGGACGGATGCCACCCTCGGACTGACCTTCCGCCAACAGCGCGGCCACGCCGGCTCGCAGTTCGGCGAACGCCTTGGTCTCGAGGACGCGGGCCGTGAAGTCCGGTTCGAGGCCGGCCAACAGCCGACGGGCCAGCGGATGGGAGTCCACGATGTCCAGGACGAGGTCGAGCAGCCGGTCGGCGAGTTCGTCGTCTGGACCGAGCGAGACCAGCGCCAGCCCGAGCTCGTCGAACAGCGACGTCAGGTCGTCGTCCACGGCGGCGAAGAACAGGGTCTCCTTGTTGGCGTAGTGCACGTAGGCCGTGGTGCCGCCCACGCCGGCGTCGCGGGAGACGTCGGCGACCGAGGTGTTGCGGAACCCATCGCGGGCGAAGCGGGCACTGGCCGCAGCGAGGATCGACGCCTTCGTCCGCTCGCCCTTCGTCGCGCGAGATGCGATCGAGTCCTCCATGACCGGTGGCACCTTGCCAGCATACTCGCCGCGTGTCAGGATATGAGCGATTCAGTGATTCACTCAGTTCATGAGATCCAGCGTCTCCGCCCCGATCGCTCCGAGGAACCCCATGACCAACGCCTCCGTCGCACGCCAGACCAGTGACCCCGACCGCACCTTCCCGGTGCGCCGCATCACGTTCGAGGAGGTCATCGACGGCCTCACCGCCGACTTCGCCGCCGACGACGACGTGTTGATGTGCCACATGGTCGCCGCGCTGTCCGGGCTGTTCCCCGACGGCGAGGAGATGTTCATCGACTCGGTGAAGCACTACCGAGACGAGATCACCGACCAGGACCTGAAGCGTCAGGTCAACGCGTTCATCGGCCAGGAGGTCACGCACGGACGTGAACACCGCCGGCTGAACGAGCGCCTCGCCGAGCTCGGCTACCGCTCGAAGATGGTCGAGGACCTGCTCCATCGCGACGAGGTCATCACCCCGGGCATGCGCCGGGTCATCAAGTTGATCTCCCGCTTCGGCCCGCTGCGCGAGATCAACGAGCAGTTGGAGCGGGAGGAGACGATCGAACCCGAGCCGATCTTCATGCTCGCCATGACCGCGGCCCTCGAGCACTACACCGCCACGATGGCCGAGACGTTGCTCACCGAGCGCGAACTCCAGGAGCGGTTCGCCGATCAGGACTTCTTCCGCATGTGGGCGTGGCACGCGATCGAGGAGTGCGAGCACAAGGCAGTCGCGTTCGACGTGTACAAGGCCGTCGGCGGTGACGAGGAGACCCGACGCAAGGCCATGAAGCTGGCCACCTACGCCCTCGCCTTCATCACCGGCTACCACACGATCGTCGGCGCGCTGAAGGACCGCAGGAGCTACCGCAACTTCAACCTGGTCCGCAGCCTCTGGCGCAACCGGAACAACCCCCTGTTCGGCAAGCGGCTCCGCGAACGGCTGGCCGACTACGACCGGGCCGACTTCCACCCGCTCCAGCACGACTCCACCCTCATCGAGGCGCAGTGGCGAGCCTGGCTGGACGACGACGCCGCACGCCCCGCAGTCGCCTGACCGCAGCGCGCATGGCCATCGCCATGAGCGGTGACCGCTACCGTTCCCGCATGCGATTCCGGCGGATCCTGTTCATCTTCGCGGCCCTGTCGCTCTTCGTCGCTGCATGCGGCGACGACGACAGCGACCCGGTCGCGTCTGACGACGTCCCGGTGGACGACGCGACCGACGACGCCGTCGACCCAGCAGAGAGCGGACCAGCGGACGGTGCCGGCGACGAGACCTCCACCCCGGTCGAGGACGTCGACACGTCCTGCTCCAACTCGGTCGAGGTCGTCAATGCCGAGGCCGAGACCGAGGTCACGGGGCTGGACGACGGCGCCATCGACGTCGCCTGGACGCTGTCGGAGGCTGGACCGCACCCCGCCAACACCGTCGACGACGACCAGAAGGCCAACCTCGCGTTCGCGACCTACGACATCCCCGCCGACGAGCAGTTCGGGCCGCGTATCCCGGTCGGGCCTCCGGGCGCTCCCGAGGGCGAACTGTTCGTGCAGATCTCCCTGTTCAATCCCGACGGGCCGATCGCCGTCGGCCAGACGTTCGTCGATCAGATCGACTTCGACGACGATCCGACGCTCGCCGACGGCAAGATCAACTTCTACGCCGCATACCTCGGGTCCGACCGCCTGCTGCCCGGCGACGTCACGGTCGAGATCACCGGACTGAGCGACGAGGAGATCTGCGTGTCGCTCGCAAGCGTCACCCAGACCGATCTGCAGACCTTCGTCGGATTCGACGGCGGCGTGGTGTTCGAGCGAGAGCAGTCGCTCGACGACTGAGCTCTGCCCTGGGTCTCAGCTCCGAAGGGATTCGGCGAAGGTCGCGGCGCTCAGTTCCGCGGGCACCGTCGAGTCGACGAACGCCGACACCAGTCGTGCGAACTTCCGCGGCGCGTGGTTGTGCGGGAAGTGGCCTGCGCCTTCGAAGATCTCGACCTGCGCATTCGGCAGGAGGTCGGCCGTCGCGTGCGCATGATGCAGCGGGATGATCGGGTCGCGGTCACCCCACACCACGAGCAACGGCAACTGTTCAGCGGTGAGGTAGAGGCGATCGGCAGCCGAGACCTTCTGTCCGGTGTGGTCGACCACCGAGCGAAGCGTCGACAGGAATGCCTTACGGGTCTTCGGGTCGGCGAGCGACTCGTACGACGCGAGCATCTGGGTCTCTTCGGGGCCGAGGTGGAAGCCGGCCATCTTCATCAGGCCGCGCACGCCGCCGATGATCGCCCGGATCGGATCCGCGGTGGCCGTCGCCAGGACGTAGCCCGAGCCAGGGAGTGCCAGCAGCTTGAGGAGCGACGACACCTGTCGGCCGAGCCCACCGCTGTCGACGAGCACCATGCGCTCGACCCGCTGGGGGAACTGGTAGGCGACCTGCATCACGACGCCGCCACCGAGCGACTGCCCGACGAAGGTGGCGCGCTCGTGGCCGAGCACGACCATGAGGTCGCGCAGGAACGACGCCTGGTTCCCGAGCGAGTAGTCGCCGCGGAACCGAGCCGAGTCGCCGTGACCGATCAGGTCCGGGGCGATGACGGTGTACTTCTCACCCAGGTCCTCCATCACGTCGAGCCACATGGCGGAGCTGCCGGCCATGCCATGGACCAAGACGAGCACCGGTGAGTCGACCGACGGACCCTCGAGGTAGCGGTATGCCATCGGATGCCCGTGGAGATCGATGGTGCGCAGCTCGGAAGTCACGGTCCCAGTGTGATCCAGTCGCCGGCCCGACACCCCATCACGATTCGATCCGGTCATCCGGCCACGTCTGTCCCGGCCAGGTCGGCAGCGCGCACCGCGTCGACGATGTACTTCTCGAACCCGACGAACGGGATCCGACGGACCTCGAGATCGCTCATCGTCGTCTCTCACCTATCAGCACCGCGATGGCTCGAGTCCAATGCCCGTAGGCAATCGCCTCAGTGGAGGAGGGTCGAGCTCATGTCGTCGACGACGGCACGGTCCGGGTCGTCCAGATCGCGAGACCGATGGCCCAGACACCGAGCGTCACGGCGGTGAGCACCATCGCCACGACCCAACGCCAGAGTTCGGCGAGCGCCGGGCCCGGCGTCTCGGTCGAGAGCGCCACCTCCACCGTGAGATAGCAGACGAACGCCACCCCGAGCACCGACCAGAGCCTCCAGCGACCGACTCGTCGTGCGAGCAGTCCCACCTCCTCCAGCAGGAGCCGCCACAGCGGGACGTCGCACGGCACCGGTCGTCGCTGGTCCTTGGCCATCGCCCGCCGAGCACCGAGGTACGCCGCGCCGAACAACAACATGCCCCCAATCTACGGGCGGGGCGTGTCGCGCAGGAGGCGACAGCGGGTCATTCGTCGGGCGACTCACCGTGAACGGCGGCGAGCAACTCGTCGACGCCGGGCCGGTCATCGGGGTCGGTCGATCGGAACACGTAGGCGACGCGGCCGTCGCGGCCGACGACCACGTCGCCGCCCAGCTGCAGCGTGTCCTCGACCGGCCGGCGGAAGCGGTGGCCGGCGAGGAGGAGCTTGGCGTAGGCGAGCCAGACCTTCGGGCCCCAGACCGAGCGCACCGAGCCCCGGCCGAACCCGTAGGCACGGTAGGACCCGCGGTCCTCGTCCACGAGCACGGTCAACGGAGCGAGACGCTCGCGTTGATAGGCCGCGACGTAGTCCGGCGCGCTGAAGCAGATGACGACGACCACGGCGTCGTCGAACTCCTCGAGACGACTGCGCACGGCAGTCGCATGCTCTTGACAAGGCAGTCAGTGCAGGTGTCGATGGAAGATCAACACCACCGGGCGACCGCGATGCTCGCGGAGATCCCACCGCCGATCGTCGGCGGTCGGGAGCCGGATGTCGGGGGCGGGGTCGCCGACCTGGAGAGGTGCGGTGGTTGCCATGGCGTGATGATTCAGCTGCGCTCGCCGGTGGCGAGTTCCTCGAGGAGTTCGCGTGTCTGGTTCAGGCTCGCACCGATGATCGTCTTCGCGACCTCGAGCAACTGGTGGATCTCGGGATCGACGACCTCGTAGAGGACCGTGGACCCGTCTCGTCTCGACCGCAGCACGTTCGCCCGCCGGAGGACGGCGAGTTGTTGGGAGAGGTGCGACGGCTCCAATCCGACGAGCGGGATCATCTCGTGCACGGGCATCTCGCCGTCGCGCAGGACCTCGAGGATCCGGATACGCGCGGGATGGCCGAGCGTCTTGAAGAACTCCGCCTTCACCTCGTAGATCGGGCGGTTCACCACAGACTCCCTTCGCCGGTCGGGTTTCGAGCGTACTGATCCGTCAGCACTCCGCTCGGACTCACTTCGTCGTCACTGTGTTCCGATGACATGATGGTTTTCGCAATTCATCATGTCACTAGACAGGCGCGAAAGGGAGTCCCGACGATGTCGACGAACGAAAAGCTGGAGCAGTGGGTGGCGGAGTGGACCGAGATCCTCCAGCCGGACTCTGTCGAATGGGCCGACGGGTCCGCCGAGGAATGGGACCGGCTGACGTCGCTTCTCGTCGAGTCGGGGTCGTTCACCCGCCTGGACGAAAGCAAGCGACCGAACTCCTTCCTCGCGCGATCGGAGCCCGGCGATGTCGCTCGCGTCGAGGACCGCACGTTCATCTGCAGCGAGCAGGCGTCGGATGCCGGGCCGACGAACAACTGGCGCGATCCGGCCACGATGAAGGAAGAGCTGCTGGCCCTGTACCGGGGCGCTATGCGGGGCCGCACGCTCTACGTGGTCCCCTTCTCGATGGGCCCCCTGGGCTCCCCCATCGCCCACATCGGCGTGCAGCTGACCGACTCGGCCTACGTGGTCACGAACATGCGGATCATGACCCGCATGGGACAGCCAGTCCTCGACGTCCTCGGCAGTGACGGCGAGTTCGTCCCGTGCATCCACTCCGTGGGATACCCCCTGGTCCTCGACGACGGCACGCAGCGGCCCGACGTGGCCTGGCCGTGCGACGCAGAGAACAAGTACATCAGCCACTTCCCCGAGACCCGGGAGATCTGGAGCTACGGCTCGGGCTACGGCGGCAATGCGCTGCTCGGCAAGAAGTGCTTCGCCCTCCGGATCGCATCGACCATGGCCCGTGCCGACGGCTGGCTGGCCGAACACATGCTGATCCTGGGGATCACGAACCCCGCCGGCGAGAAGTCGTACGTCGCCGCGGCGTTCCCGTCGGCATGCGGCAAGACGAACATGGCGATGATGATCCCGACGCTTCCGGGGTGGAAGGTCGAGACGATCGGCGACGACATCGCCTGGATGAAGTTCGGCGAAGACGGACGCCTCTATGCGATCAACCCGGAGGCCGGCTTCTTCGGCGTCGCCCCCGGAACGGGTCTCGACACCAACCCCAACGCGATCGAGTCGCTGCACGCCAACTCGATCTTCACCAACGTGGCCCTCACCGATGACGGCGACGTGTGGTGGGAAGGTCTGAGCGCTCCGCCAGCGTCCGCCATCGACTGGCAGGGGCAGGAGTGGACGCCGGAGAGCGACCGTCCGGCCGCGCACCCGAACGCCCGGTTCACCGCCCCGGCTTCGCAGTGCCCGTCCATCGCACCCGAGTGGGAGGACCCCGCGGGTGTTCCGATCTCGGCCATCCTCTTCGGTGGGCGACGGGCGACGAACGTCCCCTTGGTGACCGAGAGCTTCGACTGGGACCACGGCGTGTTCCTCGGCTCGGTCATGAGTTCGGAGACCACGGCCGCGCAGGCTGGAGCGGTCGGGAAGCTGCGCTTCGACCCGTTCGCGATGCTGCCGTTCTGCGGCTACAACATGGGCGACTACTTCCAGCACTGGCTCGACATCGGGCGGCGCGACGGTGCGGTGCTCCCGAAGCTGTTCCTGGTCAACTGGTTCCGACGCGACGAGGACGGTTCGTTCCTCTGGCCGGGGTTCGGTGACAACAGCCGCGTACTCGACTGGATCCTCGATCGAGCCGCCGGCGCCGAGAACTACACCGAGACGCCGATCGGTTCGAGTGCCCGCACCGGGGACGGTGGAGATCGACGACATCGACGTGACCGAGGACCAGCTCCGGACCTTGACCAGCGTCGACGCAGAACTCTGGCGAGCGGAGATCCCGCAGATCGAGAGCCACTACGAGGCCATCGGCATGAGCCTCCCCCAGGAACTCCTCCACCAACTCCGAGCGTTCGAGAAGCGACTCGCGGGGTGAGCACTCCATCGACAAGCGGAGCGCCGGCACTCCTGGGTGCGTTGCGCAGCCGCCTTCCCTCCACCGCCGACTACGGCGGTATCCGGGAGAGCTGGCGCTCCGACGTCGTCGCCGGCGTGACGGTGGGGATCGTCGCGCTGCCGCTCGCCTTGGCGTTCGGCATCACATCCGGACTCGGCGCATCCGCCGGATTGATCACGGCGATCGTCGCCGGCGTCGTCGCCGGCGTGTTCGGCGGGTCGCACGTACAGGTCTCGGGCCCCACCGGTGCGATGACCGTCGTGCTCGTGCCCGTGGTGGCGCGCCACGGCGCGGACGCGGTGTTGATCGTTGCCTTCATGGCCGGCGTCGTGATCGTCGCTGCCGGTCTCGCAGGCTTCGGTCGCTTCCTGGCCTTCGTTCCCTGGCCGGTCATCGAGGGTTTCACCGTCGGCATCGCGGTCATCATCTTCCTGCAGCAGGTCCCCGCCGGACTCGGCGTCGAGAAGCCCGACGGGGAGAACACTGCGCTCGTCGCGTGGCGCTCGTTCGGTGAGGTCGCCGCCGAGCCGTCCACCTGGTGGGCACTCGGCCTCGTCGTCGGGGTCGCGGTCCTGATGGGAGTTCTTCCCCGCATCCACACCGCGCTCCCCGCCTCCCTCGTCGCGGTCGTGGCAGCCACCGTGGCCGTTGCTCTCGCCGATGCCCCCGTGGCGCTCATCGGATCGCTCCCCGACTCGCTGCCGTCGCCGTCGATGAGCGCGTTCGACTTCGGTCTCGTCTCCCAGCTGTCCGGAGCGATCCTTGCCGTGGCGGTGCTGGGCGCACTCGAGAGCCTCCTGTCCGCCAAGGTCGCCGACGGCATGGCAGGAGTCGGACGTCACGACCCCAACCGCGAACTGGTCGGTCAGGGACTCGCCAACATGGTCTCGCCGATGTTCGGCGGCATGCCGGCAACCGGGGCGATCGCCCGGACGGCGGTCAACGTGCGAGCCGGAGCGCGGACTCGCGTCTCGTCCATCGTGCACGCCCTCGTCCTCATCTTCGTCGTCTACATCGGCGGGCAGGCCGTCGGACGGGTGCCGCTCCCGGCGCTCGCCGGCGTGCTCATGGTCACCGCCGTCCGCATGGTCGACGCACACGCGGTCCGAGCGATCAGTCGGACGACCCGGTCCGACGCGACCGTCCTCGTCATCACGGCACTGGTGACCATCGGATTCGACCTCATCCTCGCGGTCGAGGTGGGCATGGCCACCGCCGCCGTCCTGGCGCTACGACAGGTCGCTCGTGCTTCGACACCGGTGGAAGACCCGCTCCCGCTGCTCGACCGGGACACCGTCGACGAACTCCGCCGACTCCACATCGCCACCTATCGCCTCGACGGCAACCTGTTCTTCGGTGCAGTCCAGCGGTTCCTCGCCGCGCTCACGGAAGACCACGATGTGCGCGTCCTCATCCTGCGACTCCCGGATCTGAAACTCCTCGACGCGACCGGCGCACAGGCCATCGGCGAACTGATCGACGATCTCGAGGCCAAGGACATCACCGTCCTCCTGAAGGGCCCGAGCCCGGAACACCTCCGCATCCTGAACGAGGTGGGCTCGATCGGCAGGCTCGCCCACGAGAACCATCTCTTCGACGACCTCGACGCGGCGATCGCCCACGCTCGCCGCCACGCGACCGTCCCCACCAACTGAGGTCGGTCGCAGCCGAGGAGACGAACTCGACGCTCCACGCGTCGGGGGCCGACGGCTGTGACGTCGAGATTGCAGTGCAGACCCCGGACCGAACTGCTCAGCGGGACAACGCCTCCTCCGATGCACGACAATGCAGCGGCACAACGACACGGGGGACGCAATGACCACGACCGAACCGAAGCCGAGCGACGAACTCGACGGGGAACGACTGCGCGAGCGCTACCGCCTGGAGCGTGACAAGCGCCTCCGGGCCGACGGCAACGAGCAGTACATCGAGGTGACGGGTGACTTCGCCCGTTTCGTCGACGATCCGTATGCAGAACCGATGGAGCGCGAGCCGATCACCGACGAGGTCACGGCGATCTTCATCGGCGGCGGCTTCGGCGGGCTGGTGACCGGCGCCCGGTTGGCCGAGGCGGGCATCCCGGTCCGCATCATCGAGAAGGGCGGCGACTTCGGGGGTACCTGGTACTGGAACCGCTACCCCGGCGCCCAGTGCGACACCCACAGCTTCGTCTACATGCCGTTGCTCGAGGAGACCGGTCACGTCCCGACCGAGAAGTACGCGCACGGTCCGGAGATCCTCGAGCACTCCCGTCGTATCGGCACGCAGTTCGGCCTGTACGACGATGCCGTCTTCCAGACCGAGGTGACCGAACTGCGCTGGGACGACGACGCCAGCCGCTGGATCGTGCACACCAACCGGGGCGACGAGATGCGTGCCCAGTTCGTGCTCATGTGCACCGGCCCGCTGCATCGTCCCAAGCTCCCGGGGATCCCCGGCATCGAGTCCTTCGGCGGTCACGCCTTCCACACCAGCCGCTGGGACTACGACTACACCGGCGGCGACCCCGAAGGTGCGCCCATGACCGGCCTGGCCGACAAGCGCGTCGCGATCATCGGCACGGGCGCCACGTCGGTGCAGTGCATCCCCCACCTGGCCCGGTCGGCCGGCGAGCTGATCGTGTTCCAGCGCACCCCCAGCTCGATCGACGTGCGCAACAACGCGCCGACCGACATGGGGTGGTTCGAGAACGAGGTGCTCGAACCGGGTTGGCAGGACCGGTGGCTGCGGAACTTCACCGCCCACTTCACCCCGGGCACCATTCCCGAGGAGGACCTCGTCGGCGACGGATGGACCGACCTGACCCGCCGCATCCGCGACCGCATCTTCGAGATGTTCGCGTCCCCCGACGCAGCAGATCTCGGGCCGGACGCACTGATGGAGGCGTTCTTCGATGCCGACGACGAGAAGATGACCGAGATCCGCTCCCGGGTCGACGCCGTCGTCGGCGACGGCGGAACGGCCGAGGCGCTCAAGCCGTGGTTCCGCCAGTTGTGCAAGCGCCCCTGCTTCCACGACGAATATCTGCAGTCGTTCAACAACCCCAACGTCACGCTGGTCGACACCGATGGCAAGGGGGTCGAGCGGATCGACGAGACCGGCCTCTGGGTCGGCGGCGAGCACCACGAAGTCGACTGCATCATCTATGCCAGCGGCTTCGAGGTCGGCACCGAGTTCACCCGGCGGGCGGGCTTCGACGCCATCGGCCGGGACGGCGTCACGCTGTCCGAGCACTGGGATCCAGCCATGCGCACGCTGCACGGCATGCACGTCCACGGGTTCCCGAACCTGTTCCAGGTGGGTGCCGCCCAGGGTGCGGGGCTCATCGCCAACTACCCGCACAACCTCACGGAGGCCGGCGCGCACGTCGCGCACCTCATCCGCCACGTGTTGGACGAGGGCATCGAGCAGGTGGAGGCCACGGCCGAGGCAGAAGAGGCATGGCTCGACCTGCTCCGCAGCGGTGCCGCCACCGGCGGCTCGATCCTCGGGTCCACCGACTGCACACCCGGCTACTACAACAACGAGGGCAAGGGCTTCGACGAGAACTTCGTCGGCATGGGCTATCCCGGGGGTGCGCTCGCGTTCTTCGACCTCATGAAGCGCTGGCGCGACGCCGGCGACCTCGAGGGCCTCGACGTGCGATGACCTCGGCGAATCAGGCGTAGACCGTCGAGAGCAACAGGTCGTACTGCCCGATCTCGAAGGTCTGGACCTCGGCCTGGGTGCGGGCGAGACGGCGGACCTTGTCTGCGCGGACGAGTTCGACGGCCGCCTCGGCCATGTCGACACCGCCGACGTGATGCGCCCGCATGAGCTCGATCCACATCCGACCCTGCTCCATCCCCTCGGCCGAGGACAGCGCTCGCATCTCGTCGTCGGTCGCCAGACCGGGCATCATCGCCGCCGACATCCCGGCACCGTCGTTCATGCCCATCCACGCCATGACCGTCGTCGGCGAACTGGTCGACTCTCCCCAGTCAGCGAGCCAGGCTCGCATCATCCCGACCTCGATCGCCTGCGTCTGCAGCACCTCCGCCGCGGCGGCCTGGACCGGATCACCGGTGTCCCGTCCGAGCACGCGCTGGCACATCGTGAGCGCCTGCACATGATGCGTGCTCATGTCGGTGCAGAAGCCGACGTCGGCAGCGGTGGGCTCGGCCGACTCGTCGACGTCAGCGATCGCCGCGCCCAGCGCAGCACCGCCGGCCAGCCCGGCAACACCTGCCCCGACTGCGACCAGGAACCCGCGGCGCGAGGTGGTCGCCGTCACGGGCGACCGCCACCGCCGCCACCACCGGCAGCCGTGACGTCGACGACGCCGGAGTAGCAACCGAGGACGTAGGGGAACGTCGCGGTCGTGTAGTACGCGTAGTTGCCGTCGTCGTCGGTCCGACCGTTGCACTGGTCGAGGTCGCCGAGGCCTTCGACGTAGGTGTGAGCTGCCCAGGTGTCAGTGGCGAAGAGCGACTCGTCGGTCAGCTCCCACGACGAGGTGTACTGGTCGATCCCGGTGTAGATCGGGTAGCCGTCGAGGGCGTACCCGACGAGCTGCGGAGCGGCCGCTGCGTCCGCCGGCGTGATCAGGCAGTCGGTGTTCTCCGACGTCAGGATCTGGTGGATGTGGAAGCCGGTCGGGCCGTTGTGGCTTCCACATTCGGAGAGGGCGCCGACCAGCGAGAGGACGTCACCACCCGTGCCCTCGGTGGGCCCGTAGATGGGGACGCCGTTCAGCGCCACCGCTGCGGTGCCGAGTGCCGGCACATCGGTCACCTCGTCGGCCATGGTCGGCGTCGCGGGGATCGTGAACGTGTAGTCACCGGCTGCCGGCGACCCGGGCGACGTCTCGATGTAGGTGTAGTCCGGGATCCCGTTGCTGGTGATCACGACGTCGTCGCCTTCGCAGGTCGCGCTGACCTCCGGGTCGGCGAGGTCGGCGTTCGCCGAGCCGCTCGTCACGAACAACGCGGCCGTCTCGCCACAGCTCGATCCAGCGGCGACGGTGTCGCCGGTGGTGTCGTCGGTCGACGAGTCGTCGACGCTCGATGAGGTCGTCGACGTGTCTGCTGCGGACTCCGCGTCGTCGCTGCCGCATGCGGCGGCGAGCAACGCCAGCGCCACGAACGTCGAGGCGAGGGCACTGCGCACTCGAGGGCTGCGGGTCGATTTCATCATGGAGTCCTTCGTGGATCGGGACGGATACGGAGTGGATCGTCGCCGACCGTACGAAGCGCACCTGGGAGGTCCCTGGGAAGTCGCCGTGAACCGACCACTACGCGGGTTCGTCTGAACCGCTTCCGCCTTCACTTCGGCGACTCCGGAGTCTCCGGCTCCGTTCGCCCACCGACGCCGACGCCCGGCCGACCGAGTCGGCGAGACCCTGGAGCGGTGTCAGCGTCGTCGAGACCTGACCGATCGAGACCTCGAGCTTCTTGATCGTGGCGTCGAGCGACGCGAGCGTCGGAGCCAGAGATTCCAGGTTCCGAACCGGGGCGAGCACCTCGGTCAGCGTCTCCAGCGTGTCGCCGAGCGTGGCGAGGCGATCGAGGGTCTCACCGAGGTCGGCGAGCCGTTCCAGCGCGGGGACGACGGCGGCGATCTCGGCGAGCGTCTCGTCGAACGACGCGATCCTGGCGATGTCCGGGGCCAACTCACCGAGCTTGGCCAGCGACGGAGCGATGTTCGCCAACGCCACCAGGTTCTTCATCGGGTCCCGAGGGTCAGCCACGCGAGACCTCACCCGGTCGACATCGGCTCCGGTGCACACGAGACACGCCTCTCAGCGTGCCACCCTCAGCGAGTCCGGACCGGCAGGGTCGCGAGTTGGCGGGTCACGAACGTCTCGCGCCACGTCGGCTGCGGCTGTTCGAGCGCGAGCTCCGGGAAGCGGCGCAGGACGGTCGGGATGACGATCTGGCCTTCGAGGCGGCCGAGTGCCGCTCCGATGCAGAAGTGCACGCCCTTGCCGAACGCGAGGTGACCCAGGTCGCTGCGGTGGATGTCGAAGGTGTCGGGGTCGGCGAAGACCGCGGGATCGCGGTTGGCGGATCCCAGGAGCAACCGGACCGACGTCCCCGGCTGGATCATCGTGCCCGCGACCTCGACCGGTTCGGCCGGCCAACGACCGCCGCCGGACGCGACCTGGAGCGGACCGAGATAGCGCAAGATCTCCTCGATCGCCAGCGGCACGGCCGCCGGGTCTTCTCGCACCTCGTCAGCGGCCTCCGGGTGCTGCAGGAGCAGGAGGATGCCGGTGGAGATGAGGCTCATCGTGGTGTCGTGACCGGCGACGAGCAGGAGGACGATCATCGCGAGCAGTTCGTCGCGTGTGAGCTGCTCGCCGTCCTCCTCCGCTGCGATGAGGGCGGAGACCAGGTCGTCACCCGGGGCGCCTCGTCGAAGCTCCACGAGGTCGCCCGCCCACGCCAGGAACTCGTCGGCGGCACGGCCCGCGGCCTCGAGGACCTCGAAGTCGATCGGGAGTTCGTCGAAGGCCGTGATCGCCACCGTCCACTCGTGCAGCCGCTCGCGGTCGCCGTCGGGGACGTTGAGCAGTTCCGTGATCGCCATGATCGGGAACGGACCGGCGACCGCATCCATCAGATCGAACGACGACGCGCCGTCGACCTCGTCGAGCACCTCGTCGATCATGGCTTCGAGACGGGGACGCAGCGCCTCCACTCGTCGTGGCGAGAACGCCTTCGACACCAGACGTCGCACCCGCCCGTGTTGCGGCGAGTCGATGAACAACAGCGCGTTCTCGGAGATGAGCCGCATGGAGGCGGGCGCCATCGTGGCGAACACCTCGCGCCAGGGATTCGGGGTCGCCACCCCGAAGAGGTCGTCGCGCAGGACGCGATCGATGTCCTCGTAGCGGGAGAGCACCACCCCGACATCAGGATGTTCGAGGGCCGGCGCCTGTTCACGGAGCGCCCGGTACCAGGGAAACGGATCGCGTCGGAACGCCGGGTCTCGTGGATCCCAGTCCTGTACGGACAGCGACGGATGCTCAGACATCGGCGAGCACCTCGTCCGCCACGAACACCGGGCCGAGGGTCTGACGCAGGTAGTTCCGTCGTGTGGCGGGCGAGGGTTCGCCCCGGACACCCAGTGTCACCAACGAGGTGATGGTCCGAACGAGGAACTCGACGGCGACGTCCGGATCGAGGTCGGGTCGGATGGCGGGATCCTCGAGGAGTGGGCCCACGAAGTCGTGCAGCCGGGCGACGAGCGATTGCATGGCGTGATCCGACACCTCGCTTGTGATCAACGCGGGGCTGGTGACGAGTTCGTGGAGCACGGTCGCACTCTGCACCAGGTCGACGGCATCGAGCACCCCCTCGACGAGGAGGTCGACGACCGACCCACCGGCATCCGCACGCTTGACGAGTTCGGCCTGGAGGTCGTCGATCTCCGCCAGGGTGACGGCGAGCAGGAGATCGTTGCGGTCGCCGATGTGGCGGTACAACGTCGACCGAGCGACACCCGACACCGCGACGATGTCGTCCACGCTCGTCGAGGCGATGCCGAGCTCGCGGAAACACTCCGCGGCGCCTGCGATCGCACACGCACGTACCTCGTCGGCTGACCGGCGTCCCACGGCGACAGATCCTACGGCCAACTGAGACGAATGTCGCTTGACGTCCCAACTGCGGTGGCGGACACTCAATGGGACGATCTGGAGATTTCGTCCCAATCTGATCTCCCTATGAACAGGAACCGCGCCGATGTCCGAAGCCGACAACCTCGTCCTCCGGATCCTCCTGGACCCTGACCATCGGAAGAACCCGTATCCCCTCTACGAGGAGCTGCGGAACGTCGCGCCGGTCCACCACAGCTCGCTCGGAGCGACCTTCCTGACCCGGCACGCCGACTGTCAGCTCGTGCTCCGGGACCCTCGTTGCGGCAAACCCGACGCTGCCTGGGAAGCGAGGTTCCCGCCGCCGGCCGGCATCTTCACCGCTCGGCCGTCGATGGAGATCGGCGACGACGGCGAAGAGGTCCCCGCACTGGGACGATCGATGCTGACGCTCAATCCACCGGACCACACGCGGGTGCGCGGCCTGGTCTCGCGCGCCTTCACCCCGAAGCGGGTCGCCGGCCTCGAACCCGCCATCGTCCGCATGCTGGACGAGTTGCTCGACCCCATCGCCGAGCGCGGCGAAGCCGAGATCATGGGCGACCTGGCGTTCCGACTCCCGGTCGCGGTCATCGGCGAGCTCGTCGGGGTGCCGGAATCCGATCGCGACCAGTTCCGGGGCCTGGTGCGTACCGCGTCGGCGCTCGTGGAGCCGGTTGCGACTCCGGAGGTCGTGGCGGAAGCACAGGTCGCTGCGGGCACGATGCTCGAGTACTTCGAGGATCTGATCGCCGAGCGTCGCAAGCAACCGCAGGACGACCTCCTCTCCGCCCTCATCGCGGCCCGGGACGGCGACGATCGTCTCAGCGAGCTGGAGCTGCAGTCGACGGCCATCATCATCTTCCTCGCCGGGTTCGAGACCACGACGAACCTCATCGGCAACGGCCTCCACGCCCTCCTCACCGAGCCGGACGGCATCGGTCGTCTGCGGAGCGATGCAGCGCTCGACGACACCGCCATCGACGAGCTGCTTCGATGGGACTCACCGGTGCAACTCGATCTGCGGGTCACCTTCGAGGACGTCGAACTCCCCGGCGGCGAGGTGCTCGAGGCCGGCTCGCGGGTCGTGACCTTCCTCGGCGCTGCGAACCACGACCCGGCCGTGTTCACCGATCCGGGTCGGATGGACCTGGGACGCACCGATTCGCCCATCCTGAGCTTCGCCGTCGGACCGCACTACTGCCTGGGCGCCAGCCTCGCCCGAGCCGAAGGCCGGCTGGTGCTCCGTGGCCTGCTCGACCGGTTCTCCGACATCGAACTCCTCGATGACGACCCGCCACGGCGGACCGGCTTCACCCTGCGTGGGTTCGACGAGCTGCCGGTGCGGGTCAGGACCACGGGCCGCTGAACCACCAGACGTTGATCCCGGCGGGGGTGGCCTAGCCTCCGCACGAGCACTGGGCGAGAAGAGGAACCGCATGAGCATGCAGGCAAGCGTCTACGCGGACAGCGTGACGCAGCAACGCGTCGACATCCCTGCCATCTATGGCGACGTCGACTTCACGATCGTGCCCGAGCGCCTGCACCACGACGCGACCATCGACGACGAACGATTCGCGAAGATGGGCTCAGCGGTTGCGAGGGTCTTCGACCAGCCTGCGCTCCTGGAGACGATCCACAACGCCACGATGACCGGCGATCGAGTCGTCGACGCCTACGCAGCGCTCATCCCCGATCTCGGTGCGCGTGCGCTGATCGACATGCTCGACCAGGCCTGCGAGCACGGCGTCGAGTCGGTCGAAGACGCGCCACCGGAACTCGTCGCCTTCCTCGCAGCCATGGAGGACACGCCCGACTGGGTCGACATGGACATGGTCGAGAAGGGAGCTCGAGCCGAGCGGATCCCGATGGCAGCCGCGACGCCCTTCGCCATCCGGGGCGCGTTCCTGGCCACGTTCTTGAACAAGTACGCGGCGCTCCCGATGACCATGACGGGAACGCTGTCCGACGCCGCAGCGGCGAAGCGGGTGTTCGAGACAGCAAGCTTCTTCACCGCCACGACCATGCCGGGCGCACTCGACCGCCACGGCAAGGGCTTCCAAGCCGCAGCCAAGGTGCGCTTCATGCACTCGATGGTGCGCTTCCACATCCTGGACTCCGGCCGCTGGGACGTCGCGACCTACGGCATCCCGATCCCGCAGGTCGACCAGATGCCCGCCGGCCTCATCGGCGTGTTCCTCATGGCGGCGCAGAAGCTCGCCAAGGGCCAGACCGAGTTCACGCCGGACGAGCGCGCGTCCGTCGAACTGTCGCGCTATCGCTGCTTCCTGCTCGGTCTGCCCGAGGACCTCCTCGGCGAGACCCCGCAGGAGATCGTCGACCTGCTCACGGCGCGACACATCTCGCTGCGTGACGGCTACGACGACGAGACCTGCGGAACCCTGGTGCGAGGCACGATGGACGCCGTCCTGTTCGACCAGTCGTCCCTCAAGGGTCGCGTCCACGGCTGGCTCGAGGGCGGCTTCTCGCGGTTCGTGCTGATCAAGAGCTTCCTCGGCGGCGATGTCGAACGTGCCGAGTCGATGGGCATCACCTTCGGGATCGACCAGAAGATCGCCGCCGCTGCGGCCGGGGGCGTCGTCGCCGCCACGATCGCGTTCTACCGCGTGGGTCTCCGGATTCCCGGGCTCTCGGAGCACGTCGACCGGCGACTCAACGCCAGACTCGCCCACCTGCTGGACATGTACGGCCATGCCGACTTCGTGACCGACGCCTCCAAGTACAAGATCGACACGTCACCCACCTCGGCCGCCTGAGGCTCCGGCCCGTTCCGGACCGGCCGTCAGCGGTGCGCTGGCGCCATGTAGAACCAGAACGGGAACGGCGCCTCCTGGTTCTTCAGTTCTGCCCGAGCCGCCATGACCGTCTTCCCGGCTTCGGTCGCCTCGTAGAACCACGCTTCGGCCGCTCTGCCACCGGGCGCAGGACCGTCGACCAACTCGAGGCCCGCCTCCTCGTAGTAGGCGCGGATGTCGTGCACGACCGCGACCGTGTTCTTGCCGGGGAGGGGCACGTCCTTCCACGCTGCGCCGCTCCCCCACTTGTGGAGCGCATCGAGAGCAGCGGGGATCGTGTCCGCGTCGATGGCGCGACCGACCGAGGTCGCACCGTGCGAGGCCAGCGCCCGGTCGTACGCGGCGCGCAGCCCCTGTGCCTCGTCGACGGCAGGAGGGAGGTCGGGATCGAAGCGCGGTGGGATGGCGCAGGCCATCGGCGTCTCGTCGGACTCGATGACCGCGGGATGCGTCTCGAGCACCGGTTCGGTGGCGTCGAGGAGTGCGAGACCTCGTTCGATGACCTCGCGTTGGAACTCGGCATCGCCGGGCTTCCCGAGAGGACGACCGAGTGGGAACTCGCAGTAGAGCGTCCTCGGCGGGTGCATCTTCTCGGCCACCTCGCGCATCGACGCGAGGACGATCGTCGTCAGACCGGCGGCTTCGAAGACATGGGCGAGCGTACTCACGGTACGCGTACAGAGCGGTCAGACCGGGGTGAGCAGCACCACGTCGACGGCGTCGGCGGAGAGCTCGGCGGCACAGGCGGGGCCGGTGTCGAGGCGGATTTCACTGACCGTGTCGGGTTGGTTCCCGGCGAAGGCGAAGTGCCGAGGAGCGACGGAACCGATGACGCCGTCGGCGGCGAGTTCCTCGAGTCGGTCGATCGGATAGACCACGTTCAGATCGAGTTGGAAACCGGTGTGGTCGAAGTTCGGGCTCCAGTGACCGAGCACCAGGTCGCGGTCGCCACGATCGAGCGCACGGAATCCCGTGTCGCCCTGCGAGTACCGCTCCTGATCCGGCCGATGGAGCGCCGCCGAGGTCACGATGGCGACCCGGGCCTCCGAGAGCGGCTTGTCGAGGGGCGTGAACGCCGTGCTCTCGAACTCCGGCATCGGCAGGGTGGCGGCGTAGGCGCGCATGGACGCGTCACCGGACACAGGGAGCACCAGCCGTCGAAGTCATCCCAGCATTGTGCACGATCGCCCGTGCCAGCGCGAGCACGCCATCAGCCTCGGATCCGGCACGTCGCCAGCGCGTGGACGTGGAGTACCCCGTCAGCCGACGTGATCGCCGCCGTCGCGTTCGCCTGGGTCCGCCCGAGGTGGAGCACCGATCCCGTGCACTGGTAGCGAGCGCCGTCGAGCGAGATGCCTCGCAGGAAGCTCACATGCAGATCTGCGGTGACGATGTCGGCGCCTGCGTCCACCTGCGTCCAGACCGCGGTGGTGACGGCGAAGTCGGCGACGGCCGAGAGGATGCCGCCGTGCACGTTGCCCGGATTTCCGTACGCCGGGTCGGCGTCGAACCCGAAGACCGTCAGACCGTCGCCGACCACCTCGAGGTCGAGCCGCAGCAGTTCGGCGGCCGGCGGTGGTGGAAGCTCGCCGGTGCGGATCGCGTCGAGCAGCACTCGTCCGGTCGAGGCAGCGGGACTGGAGTCCAGGAGTCCGGTCATGTCACTCCCCCCGCAGTGACCATCGGCTCGACCACGGCCGCCGCTCGTCGATGGAGCGACGACACTCCCGCCGAAGCGAGCACGGCGACGATGGCGACCACCCACGCCGAGCGGAACCGGTCGAGGGCCTGCGCGGTCGATGTGGGCGTACCGAGCACTGCGATGAGGACCGCCACTCCCACCACCGCTCCGAGTTGGCGAGCGGTCTGGTTCATCGCTCCACCGACGGCGAAGCGCTCCGGCGGGACATCCGCCACAGCCGCAGCGCTGAGGACGGGGAACGACAGCGCCACACCGACGCCGACCAGCAGCGATCCCGGAAGCCAATGCGTGAGGAACTGCGCCTCCTCCCCCACCAGCACGACGTACCAGGCGAGACCTGCGGCGAAGATGACACCGCCGGCCACGAGGACCGACGCGTAGCCGTGCCGACCAGCGAGCCTGCCGGCGGGACCACTGAGGACGGCCACGACGAGCGGGCCAGGAGTGATCGCCAATCCAGCGGCGAGCGTCGAGTACCCCCACACCGAGGTGAGGAACAACACGTTCGCCAACAACATGCCGAAGAACCCGATCGCATAGAGCAGCGTCGCCGCATTGGCGATCGCCACAGTTCGAATCCGGAACAGGTCGAGGTCGATGGCTGGAGCGTCGTGGCGTCGAGATCGGGCGATCACCACCGGCAGCAGTCCGACGCTGAGACCGAAGAGCGTGACGACCGAGACGCTCGACCAACCCCAGTCGGAGCCCTGGGTGATCGCCAACGCGAGCGCGCCGACGGCGGCGGTCACGATGCCGATGCCGACCAGGTCGGGGAGCGGACCGCCCGTCTGCGATTCGGGAACGATCCGGCGGGTGAGCGCGCCCACCATCATGACGATGGGGAGGTTGACGAGGAACGCCCACCGCCATCCACCCGCATCGATGAGTAGCGAGCCGAGCGACGGCCCCGTCGCCACCGCCAATGCGGAGATGCCGCCCCACATGGCCACCACCTGCGCGCGGGCTCGCGGCGCGGTCGCAGCGAGCAGGAGCGCCAACGACGCCGGCATGAGCAATGCCGCGCCAACAGCCTGGACCGCCCTTCCGCCGATCAACACCAGCACTGTCGGCGCTGCACCACACACGAGGGATCCCAGCGCGAAGACCGCGAGGCCGGTGAGGAAGATCCGGCGCCGTCCGGACCGGTCGGCGATCCGCCCGGCACCCAGCAACAACGCGCCGAACACCACGCTGTACGCAGCGAGTACCCACGAGAGCGTTGCGTTCGACACGTCGACGAACGACGTGCGGATGGACGGGAACGCCACGTTCACGATCGAGAGATCGAGAGCGACCATGAATGCCGCCGCGACCGTGACAGCGAAGATCGGCCACGAGACTCCCGCCGTCGGCGACTCCGTCGAGTTCTTGAGTTGTTTCATGCAACTGACAATGACACAGAGCATTGCATCATGCAACCCAGAGCCGTACCCTCGTCTTCGTGCGCCGCGCCTCCTTCGAAGACATGAACTGCTCGATCGCCCGCTCGTTGGAGATCATCGGCGAGTGGTGGACGATGCTGATCCTGCGGGACTGCTTCTTCGGGGTCACACGATTCGAGGACTTCCAGCAACGCCTCGGCATCGCCCGCAACGTGCTCGCCACTCGCCTCGACACACTGGTCGACCACGGCATGTTGCGACGCGAGCCCTACGACGAGGCCCGTGGCCGCTTCGACTACCGGCTCACGGACAAGGGTCGAGCGATCTGGCCGGTGATGACGACACTGCGCCAGTGGGGCGATGAGTGGGTGCTCGGCGAGGGCAACGAGCCGATCGAACTGGTCCACACCACCTGCGGAAGCAGAACCCATGCTGCGCTGACCTGCAGTGCGTGCGACGAGCGACTCGAACTCCGTGCGGTCCGCGCCACCGCAGGACCGGGCTACGCGTCAGACGACGCACTGCTCGAACCCGGAGCGGACTCGGGCCGGGCGACACGCTGAAGCGCCGCGATCTCCGACATTCTCGTGGGGTACCGATGAGTTCGGGGGACGCGCTCCGTCTCTGTTCTCGTACCCACCCCGAACGACGGAGGATCCCGTGTCCCTGCAGCCCTATCTGTTCTTCACCGACACCGCCCGCGAGGCGATGACCCGCTACCAGGAGATCTTCGGTGGCAAGCTCGACATCCTCGGGCTCGACAGCGTCCCGGCCGAGGACCGCGAGCAGATGCCGTTCGAGGCCCCCGAGGGCTACGTCATGCACGCCGCACTCGTTCTCCCGGACGGTGAGGTGCTGTTGGCGTCCGATGACCCGACCGGCGACGGCAAGGGCGTCACGGGCATCTCCATCAACATCACGACGACCGATGCCGACGACGCACGTCGCATGTTCGACGCGCTCGCCGACGGCGGCGAGATCGGCATGCCCCTCGACACCTCGTTCTGGTCGCCGCTGTTCGGGACCTGCCGCGACCGATTCGGTGTGAACTGGATGATCAACGTCGAAGCCGAGGAGAACGCCTGATGCGACTCGTCGTCTCACAGTTCATGAGCCTCGATGGCGTCATCCAGGCTCCCGGTGGTCGCGACGAGGACACCGACGGCGACTTCGCCCACGGCGGGTGGTCCATGCCCTGGTTCGACCCCGAGATCATGGGCGGCGCGATCGATGCGGCCATGACCGACACCGAAGCCCTGCTCTTCGGGCGCCGGACCTGGCAGACGATGGCTGCGGCGTGGCCCGAGCGGGCCGGAAGCGATCCCTTCGCCGACCGCATGAACGCGTTCCCCAAGTACGTGGTGTCGTCCACCCTCGGCGAGGACGATCTCACGTGGGAGAACTCCCACCTCCTCACCGGCGACCCGATGACGGCAGTTGCCGACCTCAAGGCGAAGCCCGGCGGGACGCTGTCAGTCATGGGTTCGAGCCGACTCACCACCCCGCTGCTCCAGGCTGGCCTCGTCGACGAGCTCCTGTTGATGGTCGAGCCTGTCCTCCTCGGTGGCGGCAAGTCGATCTTCCCCGACGACGGCGAGATGCGAGCGCTCGAACTCGTCTCGGTCGAGCAGGCCGGGAGCGGCGTGCTCGTCTGCACCTACCGGCCCGGCGAGGTCCCGCCGATGCCGTCGTTCGAGGAGGCCTGATGCCGCGTTTCATCACGAACCTCTGGTTCGACACCGAGGCGATGGAGGCCGCCGAGTACTACTGCTCGATCTTCCCGAACTCCGAGATCACCCGGGTGGCTCACTACAGCGAGGCCGGCCCCGGCGAACCGGGCACCGTGGTGACGGTCGACTTCTCCCTCGACGGGAAGCCGTTCACCGCGATCAACGGAGGACCGATGTTCACGTTCTCCGAGGCGGTCTCGTTGCTCATCGACTGCAAAGACCAGGAGGAGGTCGACCACTACTGGGAGGCGTTGTCCGCCGGCGGTCAGACCAGCCAGTGCGGCTGGCTCAAGGACCGTTTCGGGTTCTCGTGGCAGGTGGTTCCCGACGACCTGGCCGCGTTGATGGCCGACCCGGACCCTGAACGGGCACGTCGAGCGTTCGAGGCGATGCTGAGCATGTCCAAGATCGACATCGCCGCCATCCAGGCCGCCGCCGACGGCTGACCCGACCGTGTCGACACCAGACCTCGACGACGTCGGCGACCTGTGTCGGCTCGCGCTCGCCGCTCGACGCCTCGGCTGTCGGGTGCGGATCGAAGGCGCCTCCGACGACCTCCGCGACCTCCTGGTGCTCGCCGGCGTCGGCTCCCTTCTCACCGACGAACCACCCGCGACCCACCGGACCGGAGCAGACCTACGATGAGCCAGATGACCGCAGCGTTCGACGAGCTCGCACCGGAGCACCTCGAGATCCACCGGCGGGCACTCACCGGCTACTGCTATCGGATGCTCGGTTCCGGGGCCGAGGCCGAGGATGCCGTGCAGGAGACCATGGTCAACGCCTGGAGAGCGGCCGACCGGTTCGAGGGTCGCTCCAGCGTCCGCTCGTGGCTGTTCCGGATCGCCACCAACGTGTGCATCGACATGGGCCGCAGCCCGCAACGCCGGGCACGCCCCATGGACCTCGGGCCGGTCCGCACCCCGGACCCGGTCCATCTCTCCGACGTCCTCCCCGAGCACGCGTGGATCACGCCGATCCCGGATGAAGACGTCCTCGATCTCGACGGCGACCCGGCCGAGGTCGCTGCGACCCGCGAGACGATCCGCCTGGCGTTCGTCGCGACCCTGCAACGCCTTCCTGCGCGTCAACGGGCGGCGCTCGTGCTCTGTGACGTGCTCCGCTGGCCGGCAACCGAGGTCGCAGAACTCCTCGACGCGACCGTGCCCTCGGTCAACAGCGCGCTCCAACGAGCACGCGCCACGATGGCCGAGACCAGCGAAGCCCCGACCGGCCCGCTCACCGCCGACCAGGAGCAACTGCTGGTCCGCTACCTGGATGCGTTCGAGCGGTACGACGTCGACGCGTTGGCGCAACTCATGCACCACGACGTGATCCAGAGCATGCCGCCCTACGCCATGTGGCTCCAGGGCCGCGACGACGTGCTCGCCTGGTGGACCGGTCCTGGCGCGGAGTGCGCCGGGTCGCGGATGCTCGTCGCCCATGCCAACGGCTGTCCGGCGTTCGCCCAGTACCGCGTCGACCCGAACGGCGGCCACGCACCGTGGGCCATCCAGGTCCTCGAACTCCGTGACGACCGGGTGTCGGCCGTCCACTCGTTCCTCGACATCGAGGCCTTCGCCCGGTTCGGCTTCCCACCCCACCTGCCGGCCTAGGACGTCCCGTCGGCATCGTCCGCTCGGTGTCTACTGATGAAGGTCGGCCGGCCAGTAGCGCGTGGGCTCGAGCTCGTCGACGTCGATCAACTCCACGATCTCGGGGTCGCCATGTCAGCTCGCGCTCCTGGGCGAGACCTGCATCGGTGCCCCACCCGACGGACGGTTCACGACCATGCCCGAGGGCGCCGGTACCGGTCCCGACGCGGTGATCGACAGTCGTTGCGCCATCCGAGCGACGATGAGCGTCAGTTCCATCTGTGCGAGGGCGAAGCCGATGCAGTTGCGAGCGCCTCGTCCGAACGGCACCCACGAGATGTCGGCGAGCGCCTTCTGCTCGCCGGTCGCCTCGACGAACCGGTCGGGGCGGAACTCGAGCGGATCGGTCCACGCCGTGGCGTCACGCCCCGCGAGGTGCGCCGACCACAGGATCAGCGTTCCCTCGGGGATGCGGTGGCCACCGACGACAATGTCCGTCGCCGCCTCCCGCGGGCTGATCACACCGGCGGGGTGGAGTCGCAACGTCTCGTGCATCGTGCGGTCGGCGAACTCGAGCCGTGCCAGTGTCATGTGGTCCGGTCCGCTCGTCGTTCCGTCCTCGGGCGTTCCGAACACGGCATCCGCCTCCTCCCCCAGCCGTTTCCAGACCTCGGGGGCACGAGCACAGAGGGTGAGCATCCATGCCAGCGAGGCACTGGTCGTGTCGTACCCCGCACCGATCAGCGTCACGACCTGGTCGCGGATCTCGGAGTCGTCCAGCGAGCCGTCGACCACAAGGGCCTCGAGGACGTCGTTCGGGTCGCCGGATGGGTTGCGACGACGTTCGGCGATCTCGCCGTCGATGATCTCGTCGAGTGCCCGACGGTCAGCCGCCACCCGCGCCCGCTTGGTGTACGGGAACGGGTGGGGCAACTGGCTGACGAACGACGACTCGAGATACGCCTGCGGTCGTTCGAAGAGTTGGCCGATGGTGGTGGTGTGCGGCGCCATTCGCGGCCCGAAGAGGGCGCGGACCACGATGTCGAGCACGAGCGCTCGGCCGACCGGATACATGTCGGTCTCGGTGCCGCCTGCACTGGTGTCGGCGAGCAACTGGTCGATCGCTGCATCGGTGCGTTCGACGATCGTTGGTATCCACCCGTTCAGTCGGCGTCGGCTGAAGGCCGTCTGCACCGACTTGCGACGACGCGTGTGGTCGGGGCCGTCGGACACGATCATCGACCCCGGTCCGACGACGAACCCGAGGACGTTGAACTTGTGGTTCCAACGGAACGACTCGGTGGGCATGGCGAACAGCTCACGGAGGGCGGTCGGGTCGCCGACGACGGCCATGCGAACCGGGCCGACGCCGAACCCGTAGACGGGTCCGAGCTCCTCGCACAGCTCATCGAGAACCGGCGACGGATCCTCGAAGAGACGTCGGAGCAGTCCCGGCTGGCGACGCAGTGGTGGGCGCGGGAGAGTGTCGCTCATCGGTCCTCGTCTGGACTCGTCGAATCCCGCCGGTTGGACGGGGCCTGGCACAGCGATTACGACGCTAGTGGGACCACACGATCCTTCGAATCCCCGCTGGATGCCGTCAGGCGCGGTCGATGACCCACAGGAGACGGGTGGTGCGGGTCAGCGCGACGTAGAGCCGCTGCATCCCGCGGGCCGACTCCGCCGCGATCTGATCCGGAGCGAAGAGCACGACACCGTCGAACTCGAGTCCCTTGGTCTCCGTGGCCGTGAGGATGTCGTCGCGGCCGGGGTCGGCGAGCGCGTCGGGAACGACCGCGACCACGGTGCCCTCGCCGCCGAGTTCGGCCCTGGCCTCGGCCAGGATCGCCTCGATCTCGCGGGCAGAACCCGTTCGCTCCACCGGGGCGACACCCGACGACCGCACGGACGACGACCGTGAGACCGATCCGCCCAACGCCGAGATCCGGTCGGCGGCGTACTCCATCACCTCGGACGGGGTGCGGTAGTTGACCGTCAGGTCGATGCGTTCGGCATCCGACGAACCGGCCGACGTGTCCACCACCCCCCAGTCGCGGATCGACCACGGCTGGCTCGCCTGGTCGAGGTCGCCGACCACGGTCAGCGAGCGGGTCGGGCTCCGTCGCAGGATCGCCCGCCACTGCATGGCCGAGACGTCCTGCGCCTCGTCGACCACGACGTGGGCGTAGTAGCGGTCGGCGATCCGTGGTTGGCTGTCGTCGACGTCGGCGTACCGGTCCGACAGCTCTTCCATGATCGCGTTCAGCAACTGCGCGTCGGGATCGCCGATGATCTCGTACGCCGGGTACGTGCCGCCGCAGCGGAAGTTGGTGCAGGTGAGCGTGAGCGTCCCGTCGTCAGCCCGCCCGTAGGTCATCTCCAGCTCGCAACGTGGGCAGTCGGCACTGCGATCGTCGAGCGCCGCCTGCATCTCCTCCGACAACGCATGTTCGACGAGCTGGAACGATGCTCCGGCGAGATCCTCGGCCCGGTCGCCGCTCGCGCCGCCGGCCATGGACTCCTTCCGACCGAGCAGCTCGTCCAACTCGTCGAGCAGCGCGACGTCGCCTTCGCTCCAGCCGGAGGACCTCGGCCGATGGAGCAGGGCGATCTCGTCGTCGTCCAGGACGCCCCGTCCCGCATGACGAAGCCGCACGGGCGAGCGCAGCAGCCTCGCGAGCAGTTCGGTGGGCCGCAGACGAGGCCACACCCGATCGCACAGCGCGCGGAATGCGTCACGGTCGACGGTCGCACCGACGCGCCCGATCTCCTCACCCGAACCACGCCGCTCGAGCTCACCCCGCACCCGCCGTCGGAGCGCACTCAACACCAGGTCGCGTAACTCGGCATGGACCTCTGCGGCGCGCTCGTTGTGGGTGCCGGGGCGACGGCGAGCTCGCCGCACGATCTTGCGGACGTCGTCGGGCTCGAGCTTCAACAGATAGCGACCACACGGGACCTCGATGACTTCGCGTCCCGCCTGCTGGAATCCGCGCACCGCTCTCCCGAGGACCTCGGCCATCCGAGGATCGCCCTTGATCCGGGCGACATCGTCCTCATCGACGATCGACACGTCGACGGCGGGGCCGATGTCGGCCGCGGTCGCGAGGACGACCTGGTCCTCGCCCAGCGACGGAACGACGTCGCCGACGTAGCGCAGGAACGTGCGGTTGGGGCCGATGAAGAGCACCGCCGACTGATCGCCCCGTCCCGCGAGTTCGTACAGCAGGTAGGCCGCCCGATGGAGCGCGACGGCCGTCTTCCCCGTGCCCGGACCGCCTTGGACGATGGTGATCCCACGAGCCGGCCGTCGGATGATCCGGTCCTGGTCGGCCTGGATGGTCCCGACGATGTCGTCCATCCGACCGGTTCTCGGCGCGCTCAGTGCCGCGAGCAGAGCGCCTTCACCCACGAGGTGGAGTGACGCACCGTCGATCGCGCTGCTGTCGACGATCTCGTCGTCGAGCCCCACGAGCGACCCGTCCCGCCACCGGAAGTGACGACGCCGGACCACACCCATCGGATCGCCTGGACGCGCCCGGTAGAAGGCAGCGGCGACCGGCGCACGCCAGTCGACCACCATCGGGTCACCCGCCTCGTCGGTCACCGACACGCGCCCGATGTACAGGGTGGTGTCGGCCTCACCGACGAGGTCGCCGTCGATGCGACCGACGCACAGCCGGTCGGGGGCGATGTCGAACATCCCCGCTCGGTGCACGGCGTGGCTGATGGCCACGTCGCGAGCGAAGAGGGCGTCGGGTTCGAGATCGGCGACCTCCGCTCGCGAGCCTGCGTGCTCGGCCACGAGCACCGCTCGATCACGCAGCTGCAGGACCCGGGCGTGCGCGGCGCGGAGGTACGCGCGCTCGGTCTGCAGTTCGTTCGACGCGCCGGACATGTCCACTCTCACCGCTCGAGATCAGGAGCGTTCGATCCTGCGCCATCGACGGCCGAGAAACAACCCCTGAGCAGGGAATATGTATCGGGTGGCCGGGCGTTGAAACCGATGACATCCCGCCGTGGATGTGCGATGCTCCGCGAAGCACCAACGAGCGGGAGACGGCATGACCGAGAACGTCCAGGCCAACTACTCCCGCGGCGGTCTCCAGCAAGCCGTGCTCGACGCGCTGGTCGCCGACGGTTTCGACCCCGACGACCTCGACCCCGACGCGCTGACGCCGGCCGAGGAGTTCCACACCTTCGGCCGGGTCGCCACGATCGCCCTCGCCGAGGCAGCGGCGATCACCGCGACCGACCGGGTGATCGACGTGGGAAGTGGGCTCGGCGGACCGGCACGCCACCTGGCGCGTGCGCACGGGTGCCACGTCCTGGGCGTCGACCTCACCCAGGAACTGTGTGACGTCGCAACCGACCTCACACGTCGCGTCGGGCTCAGCGATCAGGTGGAGATCCGTCAGGGCGATGCGCTCGCACTCCCGGTGCCCGACGCCTCCTTCGACGTCGTCTGGACACAGCACGTCTCCATGAACATCGCGGACAAAGCCCGGCTCTTCCAGGAGATGCGCCGTGTCGTGCGCCCCGGCGGACGACTCGCCTTCTTCGACCTGCTCAGCGGACCGAACCAGCCGATCCACTTCCCCGTTCCCTGGGCCGAAGACCCGTCGGCGAGTGCACTGGCGACGGCCGACGAGACCCGCGATCTCGTCACCGGCGCCGGCTTCGAGATCCGACTGTGGGAGGACCTCACCGCCGAGGCCGTCGGCTTCTACGCATCGCTCGCCGCCGGTCCCTCACCCGACAGACACCTCGGGTTGCACCTCCTCATCACGGACATGCCGACCAAGGGCGCGAACCTCAAACGGAACGTGGAGGAGGATCGCCTGGCCCTCGTCCGCTGCGTCGCCGTCGCCATCTGAGGCTCACGCCGTCAGCGTCGGGCGTCCTCGCCGAGGATGCGATCGAGGTGACGCGCCGCCGTCGCCAGGTCGAGATCGCCGAGCGACACCCGCTTGGTCCGACTCGTGTGCCCGGACGTGATCGCGACGTCCCCCACGGAGAGTCCGAACTCCTTCGCGATCAGGGCGAGAACGGCCTCGTTCGCCCGCCCATCGGTCGGCGGCGCCCCCACACGGACCTTCACGGCATCGCCGTGCCGACCCACGATGGTGGTCGAGCCTGCGCCAGGCTCCACCCTGACGGAGAGGAGCACACCCTTCTTCGAAGCGTGGAGTTCTGGTCGCGAAGGCATCTCCGAGGTCTAGTGGGCTCCCCTCACGACAACGAATCATGCCGTGAGGGAGGAATTGACTGATACCCCTAGTAGGTATAGGTGTAGGAGCGTCATCACATCCGGAAGGAACCACCCATGACCGTCACCACCACGCACACCGTCGTCGGGATGACGTGCGACCACTGCGTCGCCGCCGTTCGATCCGAGGTCGCGTCGATCGAAGGCGTCGGCACGGTCGACGTCGACCTCGCCACCGGCCGGGTCACCGTCGAGTCCGAAGCACCGATCACCGACGAGCAGTTCGCTGCGGCGATCGACGAAGCGGGCTACGAGGTCGGCACGTGAACGCTGGCGCCAAGCTCGGCGCCTTCGCACTCCTGCTCGGAGCGGCACTGGGCGGGGGCGCTGCCATCGGCGCTGCCGTCGGGCCGATCGACGTCGGGGCCGACGAACACGGCGCTGACCACACCGCAGACCGCGAGATCCACGAGGACGGCGCCCCGACCCCGACCTCGGCTGCGTCGGTGGACGGGTACGACCTGACCCTCGAAGGCGACCTCGTGCCCGGCGAGGAGTCCGAGGTCGTGGTGCGCGTGACTCGCGACGATGCGCCCATCGAGACCGACCTCCACCTCGGCGCTGCCGGGCACCTCGTCGTACTGCCGGACGGCGACCTCGGACGCCTCCGCGCCGACCCCGTCGACTCCGACGGCGGCTCGGTCCGCTTCGTCATCGACGTCCCGTCCCCGGGCAGCTACACGCTCTACTTCGACTTCCTGCACGACGACACGGTCCGCACTGCACGCTTCGTCGCGAACACCGACCACGGACACGGATGACGACCATGGCGACACCGACCCACTCCGCGGATTCCATCGACCTGGCGATCGGTGGCATGACGTGCGCATCGTGCGCCGCTCGTGTCGAGAAGCGCCTCAACAAACTCGAGGGCGTCAGCGCGACCGTCAACTACGCCACCGAGAAGGCGACGGTCACGATGCCCGCCGACGTCACCATCGACGACCTCGTCGAGCAGGTGGAGGCCGCCGGCTACACCGCACGCCCCCCTGCCGCGCCCGTGGCGGACGGTGCAACGGACGGCGACATCGACGAGACCGCTCCGCTGCGAAACCGACTGCGGGTCTCGCTCGCGCTCGCCGTTCCGGTGATCGTCCTCGCGATGTTCCCCGTGCTGCAGTTCGACGGCTGGCAATGGCTGTCGCTGACACTCGCCGCTCCGGTCGTCACCTGGGGCGCGATGCCCTTCCACCGTGCCGCGTGGGCGAACGCGAAGCACGCCGCCGCCACCATGGACACGCTCATCTCGGTGGGCGTGATGGCCGCGACCGGATGGTCGCTGTATGCGCTGTTCCTGGGGACCGCGGGCGAGATCGGCATGACCCACGGTTTCTCCTGGACGGCAGAGCGCAGCGCCGGCAGCGGTCAGGTCTACCTCGAGGTCGCCGCCGGCGTGACGGTGTTCATCCTCGCCGGGCGGTACTTCGAGAGCCGCGCAAAGCGACGCTCGGGCGCGGCACTCCGGGCGCTGCTCGAACTCGGGGCCAAGGATGTCGCGGTCATCCGCGACGGCGTCGAGGTCAGGGTCCCGATCGACAGCCTCGCCGTCGGCGACGAGTTCATCGTCCGACCGGGCGAGAAGATCGCCACCGACGGCACGATCATCGAAGGGGCATCCGCCATCGACGCATCGCTCCTCACCGGCGAGAGCGTCCCCGTCGAGGCCGGACCGGGCGACGATGTCGCCGGCGCCACGGTCAACGCCGGTGGTCGACTGGTCGTTCGAGCGACTCGAGTCGGCTCGGACACCGCATTGGCGCAGATCGCCAGGCTGGTCGAGGACGCCCAATCGGGCAAGGCGCCGGTCCAACGTCTCGCCGATCGGGTCTCCGCGGTCTTCGTGCCGGTGGTCATCACGCTGGCCGTCGCAACGCTCGGCTTCTGGCTCGCCGCCGCGGAGGGCGACAGCGCGACCGTTGCCTTCACCGCCGGCGTCGCCGTCCTGATCATCGCGTGCCCCTGCGCCCTCGGGCTGGCGACGCCGACGGCGTTGATGGTCGGCACGGGCCGAGGAGCGCAGCTCGGCATCCTGATCAAGGGCCCCGAAGTGCTCGAATCCACCCGTCGAGTCGACACGATCGTCCTCGACAAGACCGGGACCGTCACCACGGGGCACATGGGCTTGGCCGACGTGATCGCGACCGACGGCACCTCGATCGACGAGGTCCTCCGTCTCGCCGGATCGCTCGAAGACGCCAGCGAGCACCCGATCGCCCGGGCCATCGCTGCCGGCGCCGTCGAACGAGGCATCGCACTCGCCCCGGTCGAGTCCTTCGCCAACACCCAGGGGCTGGGCGTACAGGGCGTGGTCGAGGGCCACGCCGTCATCGCAGGCCGCGAGCGTTTCCTCGACGACTGGGCCATGCATCTCGACTCCACGCTCCGAGAGGCCAAGGACGCGGCCGAGGCCGCCGGGCGCACCCCGGTCCTGGTCGGGTGGGACGGAACGGCTCGCGGTGTCGTCGTGGTGTCCGACACGATCAAGGACACGTCGGTCGACGCCGTCGCCCAGCTGGTCGCCCTCGGACTGCGGCCGGTCCTGGTGACCGGTGACAACGAGCGGGCAGCGCGATCCGTCGCGTCGCAGGTCGGCATCGACGAGGTCATCGCCGAAGTGCTCCCCGAGGACAAGGTCGATGTCGTGCGCAGACTCCAGGAAGGCGGCGCTGTGGTCGCGATGGTGGGCGACGGAGTGAACGATGCGGCGGCCCTCGCCCACGCAGATCTCGGGCTCGCCATGGGCACGGGCACCGACGTTGCCATCGAGGCCAGCGACATCACGCTGGTGCGCGGTGACCTCCGATCGGCGGCCGACGCCATCCGGCTGTCCCGGCGCACCCTCGGCACCATCAAGGGCAATCTGTTCTGGGCGTTCGCCTACAACGTCGCTGCCCTCCCGTTGGCCGCGGCCGGACTGCTCAACCCGATGCTGGCCGGCGGCGCCATGGCCCTCTCCAGCGTCTTCGTGGTGTCCAACAGTCTCCGACTCCGTCGCTTCGACGCTGCCGGCTGATACCCCGCCCTCGTATCATCTCCCACCGATCCACCGATCCACCGACTGCGCCAGGAGGCAGCCATGGCTCGCGGCTACACCGCCAGCAAGGACCAACTCACCAAGCGACTCGCCCGGATCGAGGGGCAGGTCCGAGGCGTCTCCAAGATGGTCGAGGACGACCGCTACTGCATGGACGTCCTCAGTCAGATCAACGCGATCCGTGCGGCCGTCGACAAGGTCGCGCTCGGCCTGCTCGACGGCCACGCCCGCCACTGCCTGATGGGTGACGGCGGCGGACCGACCGACCCGGAAGAACAGGTCGACGAACTCATGGGCGCCGTCGGCCGCATGATGTCGCGCTGACCCCACCGGCTGCGGTCACGAGATCCACTGGCGAACCCGTGACCATTTCGCGCCGCCGATCCGCTGGAAGTGACAGTCTCTGCAGCGCATGAGTGACGAAGCGACGGGATCCAAGGGGCGGGTGCTCGTCGTCGACGATGCCCCCGAGTTCCTCGAACTGATCGGCGGACTCCTCCGCAAGGAGGGCTACGAGGTTCACGAGGCCGTCGACGGGACGTCCGCCGTCGCCGAGGCGCACCGACACGAACCCGACCTGGTGGTGCTCGACCTCACGTTGCCCGACATCGACGGCATGGAGGTCTGTCGCCAGCTCCGTGAGTTCACCGATGCGTACGTCCTGATGCTCACGGCGCGCGACGACGAGCTCGACCGGGTCCTGGGGCTCAAGACCGGTGCGGACGACTACGTCACCAAGCCCTTCTCCCCACGCGAAGTTGCGGCGCGCGTCGAGGCCCTGCTCCGACGACCACGGGTGTCGACCGAACAGCAGCACGACGACGGCGACGACAGGCGCGAGTTCGGCGCCGTCACCGTCCATCCCCTGGCGCGAGAGGTCGAGGTGGACGGCGCACCGGTCGCGCTCACACGCATCGAGTTCGACATCCTCGACGTCCTCTCCGAACGGCCGCGGATGGTGCACAGCCGGGCCGTGTTGCGCGAGCGCGTGTGGGGCGAGGACTGGTTCGGCGACGACCACGTGGTCGACGTCCACATCGCCAACCTTCGCAAGAAGATCGACCGCGGTGACGGCCCGAGTCATGTCCGTACGGTGCGCGGCGTCGGCTATCGGATGGAGAGTTGACACCCGTCTCCGCTTGACCCGTTCTTGAGGTTCACCAGCCCCGACCTTGACCTTCGACACCTACCCTCGCCACGTGCTCTCGCCCGACGATCTCGACTTCCAGGCGGTCGCTGGACAGGCGCCGGTTGCGTGGTCGGTCATCGATCTCGAGGGCACCCAGGTCGTCGGAAACGCGTTCTACGCCGCCCTGTTCGGCTACGACGTGGAGGAGATGTCCGGGCTGCGGATCGCCGATCTCACGCGCCCCGACGACCGTGGAGAGACCGACGACCATCTCGCCGATCTCGTGTCGGGCTCACTCGATCGGTACGAGACCGACAAGCGGTACCTACGCAAGGACGGGACCGAGTTCACGGGGCACCTCATCGCATCGCTCATGCGGGACAGCTCTGGACAACCACACGCCCTCGTCGCGGTCATCACCGACGTCACCGCCGAGCGAGCGCTGGCGTTGCAGGTCTCGCAGAGCGAGGAGCGCCTCTCGAAGATGTTGACCAACATCTCCGAGACCGTGACGCTGATCAGCGCCGACGGCGACATCCGTGGAACCACGGGATTCCACACCGAGATCCTCGGCTACCCCGCCGACTTCTGGACCGGGACGTCGATCTTCGACATCGTGCACCCCGATCAGATCGACCAGGCCGCGCGCCTCTCCGCAGAGGTGCTCGCCCAGCCTGGAGCCGAGCTGCACGGGGAGTTCCGGATCCGTCACCAGTTGGGTCACTACGAAGACGTCGAGCTCGCCGTGGTCAACCTGCTGGAGGACCCCGCCGTCGGCGCCATCATCCTCACCTCGAGAAACGTCACCGAACGCAAGGCCCAGGAGCGCGAACTCGTCCTGATGCGCGATCGTGCGCTGCGACTCGCCGAGCAACGGTCGGCGTTCGTCGCCAACGTCTCGCACGAACTCCGCACCCCACTGCACGCTGTCCTCGGGCTCGCGGAGTTGCTCGAGCAGTCGGAGTTGAGCCCCGAGCAGCGATCGTTCGTGGACGCCATAACCGCCGAAGCCAGCCATCTCCGCGAGACCGTGGACGATCTCCTCGACCACGCCCGGGTCGAGGCCGACGGTCTGACACTCGAGCCCCACGATGTCGACGTCCGCGACCTCGTCGACGCCGTCGTCCGACGGCACACCGCGACCGACCACGGTCAGGACCTCCGCATCGAGGCAACCGTCGACCCGTCTGCGCCACGCGAGGTCCGTCTCGACGGACACCGTGTCGACCAGGTCCTCACCAACGTCGTCGGCAACGCCGTGAAGTTCACCGCGGCGGGCTCGGTCCTCGTCCATGTGACCGCCGATCACGGCACGCTCGCCGTCCGGGTCGAGGACACGGGCCCTGGAATCCCGACCGAGGCCCGCGCCGCGGTCTTCGAGCCCTTCACGCAGCTCCCAGGCAGCCGCTCCACGGTCGGCGGAAGCGGACTCGGCCTCGCCCTGGTCCGAGGTCTCGTCGACCTGATGGGCGGATCCGTCCGGCTCGAAGACCGACGAGGGGGCGGCACGATCGTCCATCTCGAGATCCCGTTCGAACCGTCCGGACTCACGGTGGACGTCGATCCCACCGATGTGGTCGCGCCGCCCCCGAGCACCGGGATCTCCATCCTGGTGGTCGAGGACAACGAGACCAATCAGTTCCTCGTTCGCCAGCAACTGGCTCGACTCGGCCACCACTGCGACATCGCTCCCGATGCCACCGACGCACTCGCTCGGCTCGAGCCGAGCGACCACGGCTACGACGTGGTCCTCATGGACTGGCAACTCCCGGACATCGACGGACTGGAGGCAACCCGCCGCCTCCGGGTCATCGAGGGCGACCGACCGCACGTGCCGGTCGTCGCCGTGACCGCCAGCGCCATGCCGGAAGACCGAGCGGCGTGCCGAGCCGCCGGCATGGACGACTTCCTCCCCAAGCCCGTCGCGCTGGCCGACCTCTCGACGATGATCGACCGCTGGGCGCCGACAGGGCACCGGACACCGACGTCGTCCAGCGACGGCGTCGACGGCGAGAAGCTCGAACGGCTCGTCGACGAGCTCGGCGACCGGGACATCGTCGCCTCGTTGGTCACCAGCTATCTCGCCGAGCTCGACAAGCGCCATGCCGCGTTGGTCGATGCCAGGCGCGATGCCGACATCGAGGTCCTCCACCGCGTCGGTCACACGCTGCGCTCGACGAGCCAGATGCTGGGCGCCGACGCCCTCGTCCTGGTGTGTCGCGAGATGGAGGTGGCCAACCCCGAGACCGATCTCGATCCGCTGATGGAGCGGTTCTCCGTCGCGGCCACCGACGCTCGGGGTGGGCTCTCCCGATGGCTCGAAGCGAGCACACCCGGCGCCGACGATCCAGCCGATGGTTGACCTCGCCCGCGGTCTGCGGTGACACCAGCTCGAACGTCGAGCGCGGCGAGACGCCATACCGCTCTCGCACGGGCAGAGGCCGCCAACCAGATGAGATCGACCTTCGTCCACGCGATGGCTCACGAGCTGTCGACCCCACTCCACGCCATCCGTGCGGATGACCCAGCGACCGCTGGGGGGTTCCCCGGATCGTCGCAGGGACAGCGTCGTGGCCCACTGGGTCCATGCACGACACGGCTCGGTCCTCGTCCGCCCCCTCGGGCACACCCGCCCACGACGTGGCGGCGGCGACGCCACCAGATCGGAACCGAGCGGTCGACTTCTACCGCGCCGTCGCCATGGGCGTCGTGGCAGTCGGGCACTGGCTCGGGATGGTGGCGGTGCTCGACCACGGCGAACTCTCGGGTGGCAACCTCCTCGACTACTCGCCGGAGTACGGCTGGATCACCTGGATCGGGCAGGTCATGCCCCTGTTCTTCTTCGTCGGCGGGTTCGCCTCGGCGACATCGCTCCGCTCGGCCGAGCGCAAGGGGACCCGACCCGCCGACTGGGTGGCGACGCGCCTCCACCGGATGGTCACGCCCGCAGTCGCCCTGGCCGGGTTCTGGGCGGGCGCGATCGCCGTCGGAGCAGCCCTCGGTGGCTACGGCGTCGTCTCGATGGCAGCGGTCGGTGCAGCGATCCCGCTGTGGTTCCTGGCGAACTACACCATCGACACCGCCCTGGCACCCCTGACCTTCCGATGGTTCCGCAGCCATCCACGGCGGCTGGTGGCCGCTCTCGCCACGACCTTCGCGGTCGCCGAAGCCGCCAACCTCGCCGGCGTGCCCGTCCTCCCACAGGTCAACTGGGTGATCGGCTGGCTGGGATTCCAGGTCGCGGGCTTCGCCTGGCAGTCGGGTCATCTCCCCACCGGTCGACGTCTGGCCGTGCTCGCCTCGACGTGCTGGGCCCTCGCGATCGCCGCGGTACATCTCGGCCCCTGGCCCGCCGTCATGCTCCACCACGGGGGGCTCGACGTGAGCCCGACGCATCCCCCGTCGACTGCGCTGCTCCTCTACGGATTCGCGTACTCGTTCACCGCCGCCGCCTTCGCTCCGGCGGTGACCCGATGGCTCGAGCGCTCGGAGCGAGCCTGGCGTCTCACGGTGGCGGCCAACGTCGTCGCCATGACCGTCTACCTCTGGCACATGACCGCGGCAGTGGCCGTCGCCGGCATCGCCTACGCATTGGGCGTGCTCCCCTCGGTCGAGGCCGGCACGACCGCATGGTGGTGGATCAAGATCCCGTTCCTCGCAGCGAACCTGGCGCTGCTGGTTCCCATCGTCCGACGAGTGGCGCCGATCGAAGCTCGCGCCCTGCTCGGTGGCGCCGTCCACTGGCGGTGGGGACACCGGTCGATGCTCGTGGTCGCCGCCCTCCTGTCGGCCAGCGTGAAGGCCTGGTCGAGCCCGCAGCCACCAGTGCTCGTCGCCGGCCTCGTCGGGACACTCCTCGTCTGGCTTCTCGCGCTGCGCCGTCGGAGCGAGATACTCGTTGCATGACCCCCACCCCGATTCCGGCCGCTGCCATCGGCGCATCCAATCCGACGTCGCGGTCGATCTTCCGTCATCTGACCAGAGCGGTCGGGGCCACGAACCGAGAAGCTGACGACCTGCGCCGCGAGATCCTCGGCCGGATGACGGGGGGCGACGGAAAGCGACGAGACCGAGGGCTCGCCTCCGAACTGCGCCAGATCGACGTCGCCGATCCCACCGGTACGCTGGGGGCGGAGTCTCGGCTGGCCATCTGGTTCGCCCACGCCGCCGGGGGCGACCGCGAGTACGGCGAGCGCATGGCCGAGTCGTGGGGCGAGACCACGGAGGCCTCGAGCGAATCGATGGCCGAGGTCGCCCGCCTCCTGCGCGAACCGACATGAGGGTTGTATACCCCTAGGGGTATCGGTAGAGTCGTCGCATGGAACTTCCGGAGGAGACCGTTGCCGACGTGGTCCGCCGACTGCGCCGCATCGAAGGCCAGGTCCGCGGACTGCAACAGATGCTGACCGAGGGCCGTGACTGCCGAGAGGTGGTCACCCAACTGTCGGCCGCCAACAAGGCGCTCGAGCAGGCCGGGTTCGTCGTCGTGGCTGCCGGGCTCACCTGGTGCCTCGAAGATCCTGAGCGCTCCGCCGCCGAGGGTTACGAACTCGCCGACGTCCAGCGGATGTTCACCAAGCTCGCCTGAGCCCAACGGGGACACCTCGTCCCTTCCAGAACCCGAACCGTTCGCCTCCCGGCCGACCCGCCTCTGCGCCCGTCGAGCCTCGACCCGAAACGAGCCAACATGCCAGTTCTCGAAACCCTCGCGTCCGACCCGATGGAGGATGCGACGACTTCCTCGCGCTCCTCGGCCGACGGACTCCTCGCCCGTCTCGGACGGGCCGCCGGCCGCCACCGTCGCCGCACGATCATCGCCTGGGCGCTCGTCGTGCTCGTCGCCGCGCCGCTGGCCGCGACACTGACCCGCTCGCTCTCCGGCGCCGGCTGGGAGGCCCAGGGCTCCACCGCACTCGAGGTGCGCGACGAACTCCGGAGCGACTTCCCCCAACTCGGGGCCGAGGCCGCCGTCGTGGCCTACCGGCAGGACGTCCCGATCGCCGACGACCCGTCAGGAATCCAGACCCTGATCGACGCGCTGGCGACCTCGCCCGGCGCGAGGTCGGTCGTCGATCCGCTCTCCCAACCGGCCGAGGCCGGGCTCGTCAGTCCCGATGGTCTGGCGGCGCTGATCCCGGTGGGGCTCGAGTCCGACGACGACGCCGACCTGCCCGATGCTGCCGGCGAGGTGATGGCGACCGTCGCCGACACACCGTTGCCCGCCGGCGCAGAGGCCGACACCACCGGCGAGTGGGCCGTCTGGCACGACTTCAACGAGAGCAACGAGGAGGCCCTCCACAAAGCGGAACTCCTCTCGGGTCTCCCGACCATCCTCCTCCTCTTCGTGGCGTTCGGATCGGCCATCGCCGCCGGGATCCCGCTCGTGCTCGCACTGGCCGGAATCGCCGTCGGTTTCGCCGTCCTGCACCTCGCGACCCTCTTCACGCCGCTGTCGGTCTGGTCGATGAACTTCTCGATGATGATCGGCCTTGCCGTCGGCATCGACTACAGCCTCTTCATCGTCTCGCGCTATCGAGAGGAGCGCGAGGACGGACACGACGCACTCGACGCCGTTGCCGGCACGCTGGCCACCGCCGGCAAGGCCGTCTTCCTCTCGGCGCTGACCGTGGTCCTGTCGCTCTCGGCCATCTTCCTCGTCCCGGTCATGGTCTTCCGGTCGATGGCGCTCGGCATGATCCTCTCGGTCGTCGCCACCGCCGCCGCATCCCTCACGCTTCTCCCGGCGATCCTCGTCGCCATGGGCGACCGGGTGCTCGTCACCCGGGGACAGGAGGACCCCGACCGGGCGGCCGAGGGCCGTTGGGCACGCTGGACCGCGGCGGCGATGCGACGCCCCGTCGTGACCCTGGTCGCCGGCGTGACCCTGCTGCTCGTGCTGGCTGCTCCCGCGCTCGGGATGCGCCTCGGGATGCCCGCCGCCGGTGTCGTCGAACGCGGCGAACAGAGCCGGGACGGCTACGACGCCGTCGTCGAGTCGTTCGGACCGGGTGCACCCGCACCGCTCTTCGTGACCGTCGCCGCCGACGACGCCGGCCGCGTCGTCGAGATCGCCGCCGCCGATCCCGGCGTGCTCGCTGCCGGTGTCGTCACCGAGCCTGCGGAATCCGGCCGCACCGTGGTCCGGGTCTCCCCGTCGACCGCCGTCGACGACGAAGCCACCTCGAGCCTCGTGCATCGGCTCCGCGCAGACCTGGCGGAAGAACTGCCCGATGCCCGACTCGGCGGGCCCGGCAGCCAGAACACCGACCTGACCAGCGCGCTGACCGGCACGGCCCCCGTGGCGATCGCGCTGATCATGGCCGTGGCGTTCGGGCTGCTCCTCGTCGTCTTCCGCAGCACGCTGATCGCCGTCTCGTCCATCATCTTCAACCTCATCGGGGTCGCCGCGAGCTTCGGCTTCGCCACGCTCGTCTTCCAACACGGCTACGGAGCCTCACTGCTCGGGATCGAGCACCAAGGCTTCGTGGACGCCTGGGCGCCACTGTTCTTCTTCGCCCTGTTGTTCGGCCTGTCGATGGACTACCAACTGTTCCTGCTGGCCGCGATCAAGGAACGGCGCGACGCCACCGGCGACGCCCGTCTCGCCGTCCGTGAAGGCATCGCCCGAACCGGTCGACCCATCACCAATGCCGCGCTCATCATGATCGTGGTCTTCATCGCCTTCGGCGTGACCGGCCCGATCCCGCCGACCGAGCTCGGTGTCACGCTCGCGCTGGCGGTGTTCCTCGACGCCACCGTCATCCGGATGATGCTGGTTCCGTCCCTGCTCGGGTTGCTCGGCGAACGTGCCTGGCACCTCCCCGAGTGGCTCGACCGACGACTTCCGACGGTGACGTTCGATCACTGAGGTCGACCGGCCCCGCCGGAAATGTCCACTTCGGGACACCGGCAGCGAAGAATTCCTATGCTGTGCCCTGATGGCGGGAGAGGACGGGGTCCGCCCCGTGGGCCGCGAAGATCTGCCGGCGGCGATCGCATTCGCCGACCGGCTGATCGCGCGCGATCTCGACGGACGGGCCGTGGCACTGCCCGGGGCACTCGGCGGCGATCGTGATCGTCGCCCGGAGGACGTGGACCACATGTCCCGACTCCACACCCGGGACCGGCCACAGAACGCTCGGGCGTGGGTCAACGCAATCAACGATCCCGGCGGGGTCTACTCGGTCGACGCCTGGGTCCGGGTCGGCGATGGCTGGGCGTATCGCCGGTTCGACTACTGCAACCTGATCGACCAACCTCGCATCGGCGTGGTCCTGGTCGGTGTCACCGCCCTCGAGCCCGCGGTCGCCTCACCCCCACCTCAGTCGACGGCCATGGAGCACGAGCCGGCTCGCTGGAGCATCCTCCGGATCGGACCTCTCGGACGGATCCAACGGGCGGAGGGAACGGTCGTCGACCTCTACGGCCGCACCGCCGACGAACTCGTGGGGATGAACGGTCTCGACCTCGTGCACCCCGATGACCACGAACGCCTCCTCGACGCATGGGCCGACGTCGTGGAGGGCGGGTCACCCGGTAGAGCCCTGCGCCAACGCGTGGTGTCCGATGGAGGCGCGGTGACCTGGGTGCTCGCATCGATCGGCCGGCCCGAGCCCGACGGGTCGGTCACGATCCACGATCTCGACATCTCGGCCCAGCTGGCAGCAGAGGAAGCACTGCGCACGAGCGAGGAGCGATTCCGCAATCTCGCGAGCGAGCTGCCGGTCGGCGTGTTCGTCTGCGACCCCGATGGCTGGTTCGAGTTCACCAACGAGGCCTGCCGCGAGCTCCTCGGCGGCGCCAACTGCTTCGACGAGTTCCTCGACCCGGCGAGGACCAAGTGGACCGCCGTCGTCCGCGACGCTGCCGAACACGGCGAGGTGTCGATCGACTGCCCGACCGAGGACGGCCGCCTGCTGCGCATCCGCTGCCAGGCCCCGCTCCCCGACGGCACGGTCTCCGGGGTCATCGAGGACGTCACCTCGTCGACGCGCTGGCGCGAGGAAGCGTCGCGAGACGCCCTCACGGGGTTGACCAATCGGTCCTCGCTCTCACGGGAGATCACCCGGCGGATCACCGTGGGCGAGCACTCGTTGGTTGCGTTCATCGACCTCGACTCGTTCAAGCGGGTCAACGACCTCCACGGCCACGACGAAGGCGACCGGGTCCTCGTCCGGGTCAGCGAGGCGCTCCGCGGCATGATCCGCGACGGCGACATCGCCGGACGCTGGGGCGGTGACGAGTTCGTCCTGCTCATGGGCGACCTCCCCCCGGATGCGCAATCGGATCTCCGTCGGCGCGTCGATGCGTCGATGGCCACCTGTGGTGCCGGAGGAGCGAGCGTCGGCTTCACGGCACTCCAGGCCGACGACGACGTCCGTGCAGTCATCAGTCGGGCCGACCGAGCGATGTACGCCGACAAACGGCGGGCCACGACCGATGCGTCTGGCCGCTGAGCACGTGGCAACGGACACGCCGCGATCGTCATCCAAGAGGCCACGCAGCATCGGAAGGAAGATGGATGCGCGCGAAGAAGTCTCACAGGGTGCACAATCGCTGTGCAGCAGGTTGTCGTTCGGCCAGAACGGCGGCATCGTGACACCCGAAGTTCTCGACGGGATATTCCGAGGGAGGAACCCCCGATGCATGTGCTCACCACCGCCAAGATGCTCGGTCTCGAGGCCGATGAGTCCGGCGAGATCTCGGGCACCATCGAAGAGGGCATGATCCTCGCCGCGCTCGAGGAACTCTCGTCCGCGCTGCCCGACCACGCCGACCTCTTCATCCTCGCGTCCGACCGGGTCCGCAATGCCCGTTCCGCCGGCCTCGAGGTCCTCGAGGAGAACAGTGTGTTCGGCCGCTACCGCGACTCGAACGAGATCCAGCTCCGCTACCGCGGCGAGATGGCCGAGGTCTTCACCGATCTGACCATCGACCTCGCACTGCGTGGCGTCGACGTCAGCGAGCCCACGCTCGAGAGCGCGCTCGACCCCGAGCTGGGCACCACCACCGTCTAACGGAGCAGCGACTCGACTCGGGTCGTCACCAGGTCGACGCCGACGACGTTCTCGACGCCGCGCGGAACGATCACGTCGGCCCATCGCTTCGACGGCTCGACGAACTCGAGATGCATCGGGCGCACCGTGCGCTCGTACTGGGTGATGACGTCCTCGACCGACCGCCCCCGGTGGAGCACGTCGCGTCGGAGGCGACGGAGCAGCCGCAGATCGGCATCGGCGTCGACGTAGACCTTGACGTCCACGAGGTCTCGGATCCGGGGCGAAGCGAACAACAAGATGCCCTCGATCAGGACCACCGGACTGGGTTCGACGCGGTCCCGGCCGTCGACGCGCGTGAACGTCGCATAGTCGTACCGCGGGGTGTCCACCGATGCGCCTCGGACCAGGGTCTGGACGTGGTCGACGAAGAGGTCGTCGTCGAACGCCGACGGATGGTCGACGTTGACGCCGCGGCGCTCGTCCAGCGGCAGGTGACCGAGATCGTGGTAGTAGCGGTCGTGACGGAGGACCGACACGCGAGCGGCGCCGACGTCGGCCACGATCTTGTCGACCACGCTCGTCTTCCCCGAACCGGACCCCCCGGCGACTCCCAACACGACCGCGGTCATCGATGGCTCACTGGGTCGTGATCGGCACGGGCGTGCGGAAGATCGAGCGCCAGTCGTCGCACATGGTCACGACCGTCGGTTCAGCGTCCGTGATGCCCAGGGTGCGCAGCTCTTCGGCCCACGGGTGGTCGCCCAGCTCCAGCGAATAGCCGTCGCCACCGAAGGCCATCCGGAGCGAGCCGGTCGGCTCGGACTCGGACAGACACGGCGCGCCGTCGATCGTGCTCAGACACACCGTCGGCGACGGCATCGGCACCGGCTCGACCTCGGCCAGGAGCGGAAAGCGTTGACGGAGCACGAGCGCCCCGTTGCTGCGAAGCGTGCACGTCACCGAGGTCTCGTCTCGTTCGATCACGATGTCCTCGACCGTCTTGGGCAGACCCAGCATCCGCACACCGGCCTCACGGGTGAACTCCTGGTTGACCGGGAGGCGCCAGATGAACGTGCCCTGTTCACCTCCGACCGTCGTCTTGGCCATCACGGCGAGCATCACCTCGTCGTAGTCACCGAGGTCGTTGTCGACATAGTCGACGAAGCCCACCACGACCGATGCGGCACCGTGGACGTCGGCGTCGACCTCGAAGGCCGAGTCGTCGATCATCGTCGCTGCGACCTCGGCCGGGACGGTGTAGACGGCATTGGCCATCCGAGCGAGTCGCACCTCGATCGGAAACCCGATGGTGGTCCCCTGGATCTCGTAGGTCCGTCCCGTGGCTGCTTCACCCATGGCGAGCATCCTGGCATGATGCGAAGCGGTGACACTGCACACACCGCTCACGATCGGCGGAGCGACCGTACGGAACCGTCTCTACCGGGCACCCGTCCTCGAGGGGGCCGGTGACGGCGACGACGCCGCCGACCGGTATGCCCGGCACTTCGTCGAGAATGCTCGTCACGGCATCGGGTTGATCATCCAGGGTTCGTCGTGCATCCACCCCGAGGGCCGGACATCGCCCGGGATGACCTGCGTCGACACCCGCGAGAAGACGCTGCGCATGGCGCCCATGGTCGACGCGGTCCACGCCGAGGGTGCCGCCATCTTCCTCCAGTTGGGACATGGCGGCGTGTTCTCCATGGAGACCTGGCATGAGCCGTACGCCACCGCTCGCCGCGGTCCGGTGCTCTCCGCCTCGCCCCTGCCCTGGTACCTCAAGCCGGTGTTCGCGGGCACCGACCTCCACGTGCTCACCACCGACGAGGTCCGTGCCATGGCCGAGCGGTACGGCGAGATCGCCGCATGGGCTCGCGAAGCTGGCTACGACGGCATCCAACTCGGGTCGGCCAACGCGAAGCTGCTCGACCAGTTCCTGTCGCCCTTCTACAACCGCCGCGACGACGAGTTCGGCGGGAGCCTCGAGAACCGGGCTCGCATCCTCCGCGAGATCCGCGAGGCCGTGGCCGAACGCGCTGGCGACGACTTCGCCTGCACGGTCAAGGCGCCGGCCGAGGTCGCTCCCCCGGGATTCCCCCGGTCCAGCGCCGTGGAGGCCCTCGAGCTCTGCCGACTGGTCCAGGAGTGGGGCTTCGACGCCGTCACACCGGTGGAGGTCTCGGTCTTCCCGGACACCACGCTGTCGCGGGGTGGCGTTCCCGACTCGTTGTGGACCAACGCCGGGATGGCGAAACGCCTCCGAGCCGCCGCACCCGGACGAGGACGCCACGCGGTGCTCAAGGCCGGGAGTTGGTGGGGCGGGAAGACCGCGCCGTTCGAGCCGCGATGGAACCGCTTCCTCTACGCCCGGGCGACGGCGCTCCTCGAGATCCCCGTCTTCGCGGTGGGCGGGATCCGAACCGCCGACGAGGTCAACGAGACCCTCGACGACGGCGAAGCCGACATGGTGGGCATCGGCCGCCCCTTCTACGCCGAGCCCGACCTGGCCGCGAAGATCCTCGGCGACGATCCGGGACCACGACGCTGCCAGAACTCCAACCGGTGTGTCCCGGCACAGATGTTGGGGATGAAGGGCGTCTGCTACAACCCGGACGTGCGCAAGACCTCGTAGCGCCGCCATGACCCCAGAGGTCATGGACGCCATGATCTGGTGACGCGATGCTGCCTCCATGGCTGACGACGCGCTCACCTCTCTCGCCCACGACCAGATGCCGTTCACGGCCGGCCTCGGCCTCCGCATCGATCGCGGCACCCCGGAGGAGGTCGTGGCCTCGGCCGACTGGCAGGCAGACCGCTGCACGGCCGGTGGCATCCTCCACGGCGGGTACCTGATGGCCCTGGCCGACGCCGTAGGCGCGATGTGCGCGTTCCAGCACCTCCCGCCCGGCTCCGTCACGTCGACGATCGAGTCGAAGAGCAACTTCTTCCGCGGCGTCGCCAGCGGCGCCGTCACCATCACCTCGACCCCGATCCACACCGGACGTACGACCATCGTCGTCCAGACCGACATCACCCGCGACGACGGCAAGCACGTGTCGCGGACCACACAGACCCAGGCGGTCATCCCCCTGGGCTAGGGGGACGGGCCCACGGGACGGGCCACCTAGGTTGGATCGATGGTCCGCGTCATCCCCGTCAACGATCGAGACGACCCCAGACTGGTCGAGGTGTCGGGCCTGAACGACGCGCAGGCTCGAGCGCTCACCGAGGCCGAGCACGGATGCTTCGTCGTCGAGGGCCTCATCGTGCTCGAAGCGGTGGTGCTCGACTCGCCGTACCGGCTGCGCAGCGTCCTGGTGAGCGAATCGAAGCTCCGACGCGTCCTCGACGTCCTCGGCGACACCGATGTCGACGTCTACGTGGGCACCCCGGCACTGCTCGAGTCCGTGACCGGATTCCCCATCCATCGTGGGATCATCGCCTCGGCCGCCCGTATCCCGCTCCCCTCGGTCAGCGAGATCGTCGGCAACGCTCGACGGGTCGTGGTGGTCGAGGGACTGAACGACCACGAGAACATGGGTGCGATGTTCCGCAACGCTGCGGCGTTCGGCGTCGAGGGCATCCTGCTCGACCCCACCGCCGCCGATCCCCTCTACCGCCGCTCGGTGCGGGTGTCGATGGGACATCTGTTGCACGTCCCCTGGACCCGAACCGAACCACTCCCCCACGGCCTGGCGCCGCTACGCGAGGCGGGGTTCACGACGGTGGCGCTGACCCCCGGCGGTGACGCCTCGATCACCGATCTGGCACCCACCGACCGGCTGGCATGGATCGTCGGCGCCGAGGGGCCGGGACTCGACGAGGCCACGATGGCCGCCGCAGACGTGCGGGCACGGATCCCGATCGCTCCGAACGTCGACTCGCTCAACGTGGCGACGGCCGCAGCGATCGCGTTCTCCCACGATCCAGGCTGACGTTCAGACGGTGGCGGGCACGACGTCGGGGATCGACGCTCGCAGCTTGGTGTTGGCCAGCACCAGGCCGGCGATGGCCATCACGGCGCCGCCGACGAACGCCGCCTGCTCGACACCGAACACGGTGACCAGGATGCCGAGGAGCGGCGCACCGAGGCCCTGGCTCAGGTCGAAGAACAGCGAGAACGTGCCCACCGCGTGGCTGCGTTCTTCCGCAGGCGCTCCGTTCACCGCGAGGATGAACAGCGCCGGGAAGAGCAACGACATGCCGAGCGAGAGCAGCACCGTCCCGATCCACAGACCGGCCACGGTGCCCACGGCCGCCACGGTCCCGATCCCCGAGGCGATGCACACGAGGGCGATCGTCGACGTCCGGACGGCACCCAGGCGGTCGGGGATCCTGGCGCCGAAGATCCGGACGATCAGCACGATCGCTCCGTAGGCGAAGAAGAACGGGCCGGCGTCGGCCACACCGATCTCGTCGACGTAGAGCGGCACGAACGCGGCAAAGCCCGTGAACCCGATCAGGCCGAGCAGGAGCACCGATCCCGGGAGAACGGCAGCCGGGTGGAGGAGGCCACGGCGCGGGGCGGGGTTCTCGACCCGACCGAGTTCCTTGGGGATGAACGAGGCGAGGACCAGCGACACGGTGCACGCGATCGTGGCGAAGGCCCACTCGCTGCTCGCCCCGTGATTGCGGTAGATCCACTCACCGGCGGCCGGACCGAAGGCCAGCCCCCCGTAGATCGCGATGGAGAAGAACGACGCGGCCTCGCCGCGGCGGTGGTCCGGGGCCAGGTCCTGCGCTGCCGTCGCCGCTCCGACGAAGAACGCGGCCTCACCGAGCCCGGTCACGAGGCGGACCAGGATCAGGAACCAGACAGCGTGCACCAACCCGAGTGGTGCGATCGACACGGCCGCGATCGCGGCGCCCGTGGCGGCCATGAACCGCCGCCCGACCACATCGCCCATCCGCCCGACCAGCGGCCGGACGAGCGCCGCCGACACGGCGAACGCGCCGACCACCAGCCCGACCTCGAAGCCACTCCCGGAGAGCTCGTCCTCGACGTAGCGAGGAAGTGTCGGCAGGAGCGACCCGATGGCGAGGAAGTAGCAGAGGCCCGACGCCGTGATCAGGGCGAAGAGCGGGGTCACCAGACGCGGTTCCGAGGCGGTCTTCATCCTCGTGACCAACCTCGTCGACCGTGCATCGATTCCCGAGCCATCGTCCGGCTCAGTTCTTCGCGATCCAGTCGTCGATCAGCCGACGAGCGATCGACAGGCGCGGCGGGATGGGGGGAAGGTCGTCGGTGTCGAACCAGGCGGCTTCGGCGATCTCGACGCCGTCGACCTCGATCTCGCCCTCGATCCACTGGGCCTCGAATCCGATCATCAGCGAGTGCGGGAACGGCCAGGGCTGTGAGCTGTGGTAGCGAGCCCGGCCGACCGTGAGGCCGACCTCCTCCCGCACCTCGCGGACGACCGCTTGTTCGAGCGTCTCGCCCGGCTCCACGAACCCGGCCAGGCAGGAGAACATCGGGATCGGGAAGTTGGCGTTGCGCGCCAGGAGTGCGCGGCCGTCGTCACGGGTGATCAACGTGATCACCGCGGGAGCGAGGCGGGGGAAGGCGAGGAGTCGACACTGCGGGCAACGCATCGCCCGGTCGCCGGGGACCTGCTCGGTCTCGACGCCGCAGCGCCCGCAGAACTTGTGGGTCTTGCGCCACTCGAGCAACTGCACCGCTCGGCCGGCCACCATCCACTCGGGCTCCGAGACCTGCGCGTGCAGCGCCATCAGGGGCGTGACGACGAGGTCGGCCTCCTGGTCGCCGTCGATGTCGATCGCCCAGCAGTCGACGTCACCCATGCGGCCCAGGTAGAGGTCCGCACCGTGACCATCGACCTCCGAGGGCGCGATGTGGACCGCATCGCCGCGCACCGAGAACACCAGCGTCGACGCAGCCGTGTCGTCGCTCGGCGGATCGAGCATCGGGATGAACGGCAAGTTGTCAGGCAAGGGGGACTCCTTCGATGGGGCGTCGTCGTCCGGACCGGATGACGACGACGGTGCCGACCAAGATGAGCAGAGCGGCGGGTGCCGCCGCCAACGGCGGGGTCTCGCTGAAGGCGATGGCGGCGATCACGGAGGCGCCGATCACCTCGAACAGGATCGCCACCGACACGCTCGTCGCCGAGATCGTGCGCAGCACCTGGTTGAGCAGCGTGTGCCCCAGCAGTTGGGCACCGAGCACCAGTCCGAGGATCGCCAGCCAGGTCCCGGAGTCGAAGCCGGTCAGTTCGCGGCGGGTCACGACACACAGGACGAGGAGCACGGCCCCGCCGACGGCGTAGCAACCGGCGGTGTAGACCGCGGTGTCGACCGTCTTGCGGACCTCGGCACCGACGGTCACGTACGAGGCCGCACAGAGGCCCCCGGCGAGGGCGAGGAGGTCGCCGAAGAGCGCACGGGACGAGAGCTGGAGGTCGACGCCCGTCAGGATCACGACGCCGACGAGGGCGATGCCGATGCCGATCCAGACCGCGCGTTCGACGTGCTCGCCGCGCGCCCGTGCGATCATCGCCGCCCAGATCGGCTGGGTGGCCACCAGTGCGACCGACGAGGCCACCGAGGTGTAGGAGATCGACGGGATCCAGACGGCGAAGTGGAGGGCGAGGAGGGCCCCGGCGACGGCGATGAGCCGACGCTCGCGCCGGTCGGGGCGACGACGACCGAGGGCGAGGAGCCCCACCACCGGTACGGCCAGCACCGTGCGCCACATCGCGATGGCGAGGGCCGGGGCGGCGGCGTACCGGATCAGGGGCGCCGAGGTCGACACCGCGAAGACGGCGATGCCGAGGAGCACGTAGTCAGCCGACGCCGCGGTCGGCGTGTCAGCAGCGGCAGTCGAGGTCATCGGGCAGAGGATCGCACACGTTCCCGGACCGACCCAACGAGATGCGCGGTAGCGTCCGGCCCAGCAGCCGAGGGGGCGCCATGAGCGACACGACAGACATCCCGGGGACCGAGACTCCATTGTTCAACCCGTTCGAGGACGGGTACGCACAATGGCCCTACGACCAGTTCGCCCGGTTGCGTGAGGCCGGACCGGTCCTGCCCAGCCCGCTCGGCGGATGGCAGCTCTTCTCGTACGACGACTGTTTCCAACTGCTGCGCGAGCCCGGCACCAGCGTCGAGGAGGAGAACATCGCCGAGCCGATCTTCGACACCGCGGCGACGGCCCAGTTCGCGCGGGACCACGGCTTCGAGCCGTTCTCGAATCGCTCGATCCTCAACATCGACCCGCCCGATCACACCCGTCTGCGCAAGCTCGTCGCTCGGGTCTTCACGCCCCGCGCCATCGAGCGCCTCCGCCCGGAGGTGCAACGGCTCGTCGACGAAGCCATGCGCGACATCGGCCCGGGTGATCGGTTCGACCTCATCGCCACGCTCGCGTTCCCACTCCCCTTCCAGGTGATCTCGTTGATGCTGGGGATGCCGGAGGGCAAGACCGAGGAGCTACGCGGGTGGTCACACACCCTCGCCGGATCGCTCGATCCGATCCTCTCCGACGACCAGATGCTCGCCACGCTGCAGGCTGGTCAGTCGATGCGTACGCATCTCCAGGAGGTGATCGCCTGGAAGCGGGCGAATCCGGCCGACGACCTCCTGAGCGCCATGATCGAGCAGAGCGACGACGGCGACGCCCTCACCGACGAGGAACTCCTCCACCAGTTGAGCCTGCTCTTCATCGCCGGTCACGAGACCACGGTGAACCTCATCGGGAACGGCATGTTGCAGCTCCTGCGCCATCCCGAGCAGCTCGGCCGCCTCCGCGACGACGCCGAACTCATCGGCGACGCCGTCGAGGAATGCCTCCGCTTCGATCCGCCCGTGCAGATGACCCGACGCATCACGATGGCGCCCTTCGAGGCCTCGGGCCACACCATCGAGCCAGGCACCTTCGTCATGGCCATGACGGCCGCAGCCAACCGCGACCCTGCACGCTGGGGCGACAACGCCGACGAGTTCGACATCACCCGTAAGGGCGCCAGCCACCACCTCAGCTTCGGCTCGGGCATCCACCACTGCTTGGGCGCCGCCCTGGCGCGCATGGAGGCGCAGGTCGCCATCGGCACGCTGGTCCAGCGCCATCCCGGACTCTCGCTCGACGGCGAGCCGGTCCACAACGGCCGCGTGGTGCTCCGCGGGCTCGATGAACTCCCGCTGAGGGGCTGACCAGCGACCCGTCGTACCGTGTCGTGGCCGCTGCGGGACTCAGCCCCGGAAGCTCGGCTCCTCCCACCAGGGGTGGTACGGCGGCATGTCGGCCGACACCGTGTCGGTGAACGCCGCAGGACGCTTCTCGAGGAACGACAACACGCCCTCACGGGCGTCGGCGCTCTTGCCCAGATAGGCGATTCCCGGCGAGTCGATCTCGTGCGCCGCCATCGGGTGGGACTCCCCCAGCATCCGCCAGAGCATCGCCCGGGTCAGGGCCACCGACACGGCCGAGGTGTTGTCGGCGATGTCGCGAGCGATCGCGGTGGCCGCGGGAAGGAGATCGTCCGGCTCGTGGACCGAGCGGACGAGGCCGCCGGCGAGCGCCTCGTCGGCGCCGAAGACGGCGCCGCGATAGCACCACTCGGCCGCCTGGCTGATGCCGACGAGCCGAGGCAGGAACCAGGACGAGCACGCCTCGGGGACGATGCCTCGACGAGCGAAGACGAAGCCGAACTTCGCGTTGGTCGACGCGAGACGGATGTCCATCGGCAGGGTCATCGTCACGCCGATGCCCACGGAAGGCCCGTTGATCGCGCCGATCACCGGCTTGGTGCACCGGAAGATCCGCAGGGTCACGAGCCCACCCTCGTCGCGATGATCCATCGGATCGGGTGCGGCTCCCGTGACCGCGCCCGAGTCGCCGGCAGCATCGGTGTTGAAGGTGTCCCCGCCTCCACCGAGGTCCGCCCCGGCGCAGAACCCGCGACCCCGCCCGGTGACGATCACCACTCGCACGTCGTCGTCGGCGTCGATGCGGTCGAAGACGTCGCACAGCTCGCGTTGCATGGTCACCGTGAAGGCGTTGAGGCGATCCGGCCGGTCGAGCGTGATGGTGGCGATGCGGTCGGCGACGTCGTAGTCGATCGTGTCGTAGCTGGTCATGGAGGCATGGTGGCACCACATCGGCACCACATGCGGCACCTCGTGACCTCCGAGAGTTCTGCCGCTGCTGGATCTGCTCTGCTTGCTCCACAGAAGTCGGAGAATCGTCCGGGATTCCCGAAAATCTCCTCAAGTTCTCTTGTTCCGAGGGCGATCACACAGGGGAGAGCTCTGGCGGCTCGTGGCTCCCTCCCTACTCCCAATGCTGCGACTCGCCAGCGCTCTCGACCGCCGGTGTGGCGGTCGGCAGCCCTCCCTCTCCCGCTCGTCCGACCGTCCCACCGGCGAATTCGCGTCCCGGGCCGGATGTCAGAGCACGGACTTCACGAGGACCGACACCGCGCCCAGGACCGAGACGGCCAACACCGCCGGCCTCGTGTGGCCGGCGTCGAGGTGCCGGACACCGAGCGCCGATGCTGCGAACCCCACGGCGATGCCTGGTGCCTGCAGGAGGCTCAGACGCAGCGAGTCTGCACCGAAGCTCCCGGTGGCCAACAGGGCGCCCACGCTCATGAACGACCCCACCAGGAAGAACCCGGCCAGGGTCCCTCGCATGCGTCGGCCCTCCTCGCTGGCGTAGAGCATCGCCATGGGCGGTCCGCCGATCGACGTGGTCGTCGCCATGAACCCCGACAACGCTCCGGCACCCAACAGCCGCCCAGGAGTGGGGCGCAGATGCACGCCCGACGCCGAGATCGCCACCGCCACCAGGACCAGCACCGCGAAGAGCACGGCGAGACCCCGGGCGGGCAGGAACGCAACCGTCAACGCTGCGACCACGGTGGCCGGGATCCGTCCCAGCAACGCGGTGCGGACCTCGCCGAGGTGCACCCCGTGGCGGTCGCGGAACAGCATGAGCGCGGTCAGCAACATCGCTCCGAGGATCGCCGGGCCCGGCACGAAGCGATCGTCGACGAACGCCATCGCCGGGGCCGCGATGAGGTTGTGCCCGAATCCGACGGAACCCTGGACGAACGCCCCGAGCATCGTCGCAGCGATGACGAGCGCGATGCCCCAGCCGCTCACGGAGCGGTCGGCGCAGAGCTCGCGTCGACGACGGCGCCGCCGGCCTGCGAGGTCCAGGTGTCGTACAGGGCCCGGTACCGCCCGTTCGCTGCCACCAGCTCCTCGTGGCTGCCCAGTTCGACCAGGTCGCCGTCGTGGATGACCGCGATGCGATCAGCCCGCATGGCCGTGGCGAGGCGGTGGGCGATGATGATCGCCGTCCGTCCCTCGAGCACGACGTCGAGCGCCGCCTCGATCCGGGTCTCGCTGGCGAGGTCGAGGTTCGACGTCGCCTCGTCGAGCACCAGGACCCGGGGTTGGCTCAGGAACGCCCGTGCCAGCGCCAGGAGCTGCCGCTCGCCGGAGCTGAGCGACGACCCCCGTTCGTGGATGACCTGGTCGAGGCCTGCGGGTTGCCGCTCGACGAGGTCGCGCAACCCGACGGCGTCGACCGCAGCCCACAACTCCTCGTCGGTGGCGTGCTCGGCAGCGAAGGCGAGGTTGTCGCGGATCGAACCGGCGAACAGGAACGGTTCCTGCGGCACGACGCCGATCTGGCTTCGCACCGACGCGAGTGACACGTCGCGCAGGTCATGACCGTCGATGCGGACCGATCCCCCGGTCGGGTCGTAGTAGCGGTTCACCAGCTTGGCCACGGTCGACTTGCCCGCCCCTGTCTCGCCGACGAACGCCACGGTCTCCCCGGCGGCGATGGCGATCGTCAGGTCGTGGAGGACCGTCACCTCGGGGCCGTAGCCGAACGTCACGTGGTCGAGGTCGATCGCCCCTTCCATCTTCGGCAGGTCCGGAGCGTCGGGCGCCTCGAGGACTTCGGGCTCGGTCGCGAACAGCTCCGCCAGCTTCCGGACGGCCGATCGGCCCTGCTGGTACGTGTTGTACAGCTGCACCAACTGTTGGATCGGGGCGAAGAACATCGTCAGGTAGAGGAAGAACGCCGCCAACTCCCCGACACTCAGACTCCCCCTGCTCACCAGCCAGCCGCCGAGGCCCAGGAGCAGTGCCTGTGCGAGGTAGCCGAGGAGCTCGGTCGAGGGCCCGTAGACGGCACCGATGACCGCGGTCTTGTCATTGGCATCACGGTGCGCACCGAGCACGTTGTCATGACCCACCACGTTGCGCTTGGCCCGGTTGGTCGCCGTGACGATGCGGATACCGGCCAGGTTCTCCTGGAGGTCCGACATGACGTCGGCGATGCGGTCGCGCACGGCGAGGAACGCGACGTCGGACGCCTTGCGGAACCAGAGCGTCAGGGCGAGCATCACGGGGACGACGCCGAGGAAGAGCACCAACGCCAGCGTGGGGCTCACCACGAAGAGGACGACGGTCACGATCGCCAGCGTGAGGAACTGGACGAACATGTTGACCAGCCCCTCCTGGAAGAGCGCAGTCAGCGAGTCGATGTCGCTCGTCATGCGGGTCATCAACACGCCGCCCTTCTCGGCGGTGAAGAAGCTCAATGACAGCCGTTGGAAGTGCGAGAAGATCCGGACGCGCAGCGCCTCCATCAGGACCTCGCCCACACGGCCGGTCCACGCCACACGGGCGGCCGACAGGATCGTGCCGAGCACGACGGTCGCCACGTAGATGCCGGCGATCGTGACCAGCGCTCCCTTGTCGCCGGGGATCACGCCGCGGTCGATGGCCTCACCCGTCAGGAACGGGCCGGCGGTGACCATGAAGGTCTCGAGGACGACGAGCACGAACGCCAGAGCGACGGCGCCGCGCTTCTGCCCGACGAACCGCCACAACGTGAACGGCCGTCGGTCCCAGTCCGACTGGGAGAACTCGGTCGGCGGGACATCGTGGACCGGCTCGGTCTCGAGGATGGCGTCGACGCGCTCCTGCAGTTCTTGCGGTACTCCCGCGAAGGGCAGCCCGGTGGCGCCCGGGTTGGCGAACGGTGAGCCGGCCGGGGGTCCGAAGCCACCCATCAGAGCGCTCCTTCCGTGTCGCCGGATGCCGGATCTGTAGCCGCTGCATCTTCGGCTGCCGGCTCGTCGACCGCGGTGGCCAGGACCTCCCGGTAGTGCGGTTCGTCGGCCAGGAGCCGCTCGTGGGTGTCGAACGCCAGCACCCGTCCGCCCTCGACGAGCGCGACGCGATCGGCCAACGCGATGGTCGACAGACGATGCGCGATCACGATCGTGGTCCGGTGTTCGGCGAGCCGCTCGATGGCTTCGTGGATCTCGGCCTCGACCCGGACGTCGACGGCACTCGTCGCATCGTCGAGGATCAGGATCGCCGGATCGGCCAGGAGCGTCCGGGCGATTGCGACACGCTGTCGCTGGCCGCCGGAGAGCGTGTAGCCACGCTCACCGACCACGGCGTCGTACCCGTCGTCCAGGTCGCTGATGAAGCCGTGGGCGTTGGCGGCTCGAGCAGCGGCCACGACCTCGTCGCGGGTCGCGCCCGGCCTCGCGTAGGCGATGTTGTCGGCGATCGACGCCGAGAAGAGGAATGGCTCGTCGGTGACCATGCCCACGTGGTGGCGTATCGACGTCATGGTCAGATCGCGCACGTCGCGACCATCGATGCGGACCGCACCGTCGTTCACGTCGTAGAAGCGCAGGAGGAGACGGGCGACGGTGCTCTTGCCCGACCCGGTTCCGCCGACGATCGCCACGGTCTCGCCGGCCTCGACGTGCAGGTCGAACCGATCGAGGACATCTCGGCCGTCGTCGCTGCCCTCGTCGTCCTCGTCGTCGTAGCGGAACCGGACCAGGTCGAAGTCGACCCGACCTTCGGGGTCGACGAGGTCGACGGCACCGGGGCGGTCGACGATCTCGGCGTCGGTGTCGAGGATCTCGAAGATCCGCCCGGCCGAGGCCGCCGCCCGCTGGCTCATGATCATGAAGAACCCGAGCATCCGGAACGGCGCCTGGAGCAGCAGGACGTACGACGAGAAGGTGATGATCGTTCCGACCGTCACCTGTCCGTCGATGGCCAGGTATCCGCCGTAGAGGAGCGTGAGCGCCATGCCGAGCCGCGGCAGGTTCTCCATCAGGGGTGCGTACTTCGCCCGCGCGTCGTTCACCTTCACGGCCGACCAACGGAGCCGCCGTGCCTGTTCTGCCAGCTGATCGATCTGGTGCTCCTCGCCGGCGAACGCCTTGACCACCCGGACGCCGGTGACGTTCTCCTCGACGGTCGTCGCGACCTCGGCCAGGCGACCCTGGACGATCCAGGAGAGCGGGAACATCTGGTTCCGGAGCTTCACCCCGAAGACGTAGACCAGCGGGAGGGTCGACACCGCGACCAGCGTCAACAGGACGTGCTTGGTGAGCATGAAGGCGAACGCCAGGACGAACGTCATCATCATCATCGACATGAACGGGGCGAACGCGAGGAGCATCTGCACCGCACGGATGTCGCTGTTGGCGCGCGACACGAGCTGCCCGGTCTGGACCTTGTCGTAGAAGCCGTGCGACATCGTGGCCAAGTGCCGGAACATCAGCGATCGCAGGTCGAACTCGATCGCATAGGCGAACTTGTAGAGGCGGCTCCGGTACCCGAACGTGAAGACGGCACGGAGCACCGCCAGGACCAACAGCGCGATCACCCAGGTCGACACCCGGTCGCCGTCGGACCGGATCTCGTCGATGCCGGATCCGACCACCGCCGGGATCGCCACGTTGCTGAACAGCGCGACAGCCGCCATCGACATCGCGATGAGGAACGACCGCTTGTGGCCCATGACCACCGGCTGCATGCGTCGGATCCAACCGAGTGACGAGTCGGGGTGGATCCGCCCGCTCGGGGGGGCGTAGTACGCGGTCGGTGGAGCGGGCTCGTACTGCGTCGGCGGGGCATCGACGTCGAGCGGAGCGGTGTCCGCCTGGTCGGGTCCGGAGCGGTCTGCGGTGAGGCTCATGCGTGCTTCTCCGCCCGGTGACGTCGGAGGGCGACGACCACGCCGTCGAGCCCCCGGAGCACGTCGGTTCGTTCGTCGACGCCGAGGTGGTCGAGGAGACCGTCGAGCCCGTCGGCCAGGCACGACGTCGACGACACCAAGGCGGCCTTGCCCTCGTCGGTGATCTGGTGGAGAACACGTCGGCGGTCGTCCGGACTCTCGCGCCGTCCGACCCAGCCACGTTCGACCAGGCCGTCGACGAGGGCGGTGACCGACGGACGGCTCACGTCGAGCCATTCGGCCAGCGCGGAGGCCGCCCACTCCCCCTCGGACAAGAAGGCGAGCACGCGGAACTGCGGCAGCGTCATCGACTCGCCGGTGAGCCTCGTCTCGAAGACTCGGGCGAGCCGAGCGATCGCCCGGACGTGTTCGGCCGTCACGGCGACCGTCGATTCATTCGTCTTCACGAATGGTTAGTCAATCGAATTGCTCTCGGGCCGACACCACGGAGGGACGTGACACTCGTCACGTCCCGGCGGTCGCGACGTCAGACGTCGAGGAAGCGGGAGACGGCGAAGGCCGACCCGAGGGCACCGATCGCCACGCCGGTGAACAGGATCACCATGGCGGTGACCCGGAACTGACCGCTGTCGACCGCGAAGCCGGAGAAGAGCTCGAAGCGGCGGTCATCGGCGATCGACGCCAGGCCGGCGCGCACACCGAAGGCTGCGCCCAGGGCCACGAGTGATCCGAGCATCCCCTGCACCACACCCTCGAGCATGAACGGGACCCGGATGAACCAGTTGCTGGCACCCACGAGCTTCATGACCTCGATCTCGCGGCGCCGGGCGAACATCGCCATGCGGATCGAGTTGAGGACGAGGAGGCCGGCGGCGACCACGAGGGCTGCGGCCACACCGAAGGTGACGTTCTGGAAGAGCCGCGACAGGTTCTGGATCGTGCGGATGGTGTCGGTGGCCGCCACGACCTCCTTCACGCCGGGCTGGGCCTCGAAGATCGTCCGAAGGCTGTCGATCGTGTCGGGCGACTTGTCGGTGGGGACCACACGAAAACTCGGCGGCAGGATCTCGGGGCTCACCGTGTCGATGATCTGGGGCGAGTCGGCGAAGAGGTCCTTGAACTCCTCGAACGTCTCGTCCTGGTTCACGAACGTGTAGTCCTCGACCTGGGGCGACTCCTCGAGCGCCCGCTCGACCGCGTCGGTCTGCCCTTCCGCTGCCTCGGGTTGGATGAACACGATGAACTCGATGCCACCCTCCCATCGAGCGGTGGCGTTGTCGACGGCGTCGCGCACCAGCAGCGACGCTCCGACGAGCGAGAGCGAGACCGCGACGGTGAGGATCGACGCGAAGGTGAGCGAGAAGTTGCGGACGAGGTTGGTCCCCGTCTCCCGCACGATGTAGTCGAGCTTGAGAGCCATGAGTGCCTATTCGTAGACGCCGCGATGTTGGTCGCGGACGATCGTGCCGCGGTCCAACTCGATGACGCGGCGGCGCATCGTGTCGACGATCGATCGATCGTGCGTGGCCATGACGACGGTGGTGCCGGTGCGGTTGATCCGGTCGAGCAGGCGCATGATGCCCACCGAGGTCGCGGGGTCGAGGTTGCCGGTCGGCTCGTCGGCGAGGAGGATCAGTGGCCGGTTCACGAAGGCCCGCGCCACCGAGACACGCTGCTGCTCGCCACCGGACAGTTCGTGCGGGAAGCTCTTGACCTTCTTCGACAGGCCGACGAGCTCGAGGATCGCCGGGACCTGCGACTTGATGACGTGCTTGGGCCGGCCGATCACCTCGAGCGCGAAGGCCACGTTCTCGTACACCGTCTTGTTGGACAGGAGCTTGAAGTCCTGGAACACCGAGCCGATGTTGCGCCGCAGGTAGGGCACCTTCCACGAGCTCAGGTCGAGGATCTCCTTGCCGGCCACGAAGATCCGGCCCTCTTCGGGCCGCTCCTCACGGTTGACGAGGCGCAGGAACGTGGACTTCCCCGAACCGGACGCGCCGACGAGGAAGACGAACTCCCCCTTGTCGATGTTGACGTCTGCATTACGCAGCGCGGGAACATCGCCTTTGTACGTCTTGGTGACGTTCTCGAGCTTGATCATCGGTGGTGCAGCGTGCTCTCACGAGACGAGGGACGGGACGAACCCGGGAAACGCTACCAACGGGTCCGGGCGATCTGGGTGACACCCGGCGTGCCAGAGGCCTCCGGGAACATTGCGAACAGGTTACGAATGTTACATGGTCGCGGGGTGGGGGACGAAGGTGGCAGCCTCGCTGCGTGATCACTCGTCGTCTCCTGCTGGTCGGCGTGCCGTTCGCCCTCGTGATCGGGGCGTGCTCCTCGAGCGACGACGTCGACCGGTCGACCCCCGTCACCACGATCGCACTGGACACGACCACCACGACGACGATCGAGTCGGCCGATCTCGAGGTCGTCGGCCCGATCGCCGGGGCGCCCCAGACATCGGGAGCCAACGGCCTCGACGCCGCCGGCTACGTCGAGGAGGAGTTCTTCGTCTCCGGCGATGCCGCGGCGTTCGAACCGGACGGAGACCTCACCGACGACGGTCGGTGGATCCTCTCCGAGGACGACACGGCCCCGTTCACCACCCGCATCCTCGTGAAGCGCCCCGCCGACCGCGCCGATGCGAGCGGGGTCGTCGTCGTGGAGTGGAACAACGTCTCGGCCGGCTCCGACGGCACGCCCGACTGGTCGTACACCTCGGCCGAGATGCTGCGCGCCGGACATGTCCACATCGGCGTGTCGGCGCAGAAGGCCGGAGTCGACGGCGACGCCGGAGGCGACATCGGTGGCTTCGGGGCGCCACTGACCACCTCGGACCCCGAGCGCTATGCCGATCTCGCCCACCCGGGCGACCCCTACAGCTACGACCTCTTCCGACTGGTCGGCCGTCTCGCCCGAGGCGGCGCCAGCGTCGGGCCCGACCCGCTGGAGGGCTTCCCCCGTGAACACGTGATCGCCGTGGGCGAGTCGCAGTCGGCATTCCGACTGACGTCCTACGTCAACGGTGTCCAACCCCTCGATCCCGTCTTCGACGGCTTCCTCGTCCACTCGCGCGGTGGCGGCGCGGCACCGTTCGACGATGCCGACGGCCTGACGTCGGGAGTGGTCGGCCAGGTACGCCTGCGCGACGACCTCGACGCTCCGATCCTGGTCTTCACGACCGAGACCGACCTGACCGTGCTGGGCTATGCCCGCGCTCGCCAACCCGACAGCGACGCCGTCGTCGACTGGGAGGTGGCCGGCACCGCCCACGCCGATGCATTCCTGATCGGCGGCGACCCCCAAGCGGCTGCGGACGCCCTGGGTTGTCCCCAACCGGTCAACGACGGGCCCCAGAACATCGCCCTGAAGGCGGCGGTCGCGGCGCTCGTCGACTGGGTCGTCGACGGCACGGCGCCGCCGACGGGCGACCGGATCGAGGTGGACGACGACGGCGCCATCGTGCGCGACGCCGACGGCCTGGCGGTCGGCGGGATCCGGCTGCCGGCGGTCACCGTCCCGTCAGGCTCCCTCTCCGGCGACCCGGCCGACGGAGCGACGCTCATCTGCTCGCTGTTCGGGACGACGACGCCCTTCGGCCCCGACGAGATGGCCGCTCGGTACGGGTCGTCGGCCGGCTACGCCGCCGCAGTCGATGCCGCATACGACGAGGCCGTCGCTGCCGGATTCGCGCTCGAGGGCGACCGCCAGTCGGTCCTCGACGAGGCCAGCACCGTCCCCTTCCCCTGACCGACGCCGAACAGACGCGTCGAGCCCTACGACTCGTCGCCGAGCTCCTGGGTCCGCTGCCAGCCGAGGTACGCCTCCATGAACGGGTCGAGGTCGCCGTCGAGGACGGTGTCGACCTGACCGACCTCGAACTCGGACCGCAGGTCCTTGACCATCTGGTACGGCTGGAGAACGTAGGAACGGATCTGCGAACCGAAGCCGACCGATCGCTGCTCGCCCCGGATCGAGTCGAGTTCGTCCTGGCGCTTCTGGCGCTCGAGGTCGGCGAGCTTGGCCTTGAGCATGGTCATGCAGCGGTCCTTGTTCTGGTGCTGCGACCGCTCGTTCTGGCACGACACGACGATGCCGGTGGGGAGATGGGTGATCCGGACGGCGGAGTCGGTGACGTTGACGTGCTGGCCGCCGGCACCGGACGACCGGTAGACGTCGACGCGCAGATCCTTCTCGTCGATCTCGACGTCGGTCTCGGCGTCGTCGAGCAGCGGCACGACCTCGAGGGCCGCGAACGCCGTCTGACGCTTGCCCTGCGAGTTGAACGGGCTGATCCGCACCAGACGGTGCACCCCATGCTCCGAGCGCAACCAGCCGTACGCGTAGCGGCCCTTCACGATGAACGTCGCCGACGAGATCCCGGCCTCGGTTCCCTCGGTGACCGCCTCGATCTCGGTGTCGAAGCCGTGACCCTCGGCCCACCGCAGGTACATCCGCAGCAGCATGTTCGCCCAGTCGGACGCATCGGCGCCGCCCTCACCGGAGTGCAGCTCGCAGATCGCGTCGCGCTCGTCGTACTCCCCCGAGAACAGCGACCGGAGTTCGATGCGGTCGAGCGCCGTCCCGATGGAGACGATCGACTCCGCCACCTCGGGCTCGAGCGAGTCGTCGCCCTCCTCGCGACCCATCTCGGCCAGCGTCTCGGCGTCCTCGACCTGGGCGATCAGGCTGTCGTAGGCGCCGAGGTCCTCGGTGACCGCCGAGAGCTCGGCATTGACCTGCTTGGCCCGCTCCTGGTCGTCCCAGAGGTCCGGCCGACCGGCCTCGGTCTCGAGCTGGGGTCGGCGCGCGCGGAGCTCGTCGATGCGCAGGTAGGTCTGCGCCTCGTCGAGGCGGCGGCGGAGCTCGCGGAGGTCGTCGGAGAAGTCGCGCATGGAAGCAGGCAGCCTAGGCCCACCCCAGAAAATTCCGTTGCTCGCTCACACCTGGTGTGAGTCAGGAACGAGATCTCAGCTCTTTCCGTGGCAGAGCTTGAACTTCTTGCCGCTGCCGCAGGGGCAGGGAGCGTTGCGAGGGGTCTTGTCCCAGTCCGACTTCACGACCGGCGTGTTGGACGCCGGCGCCGACTCCTCGACCGGCTTGGGCGGCGCACCCTCGGCCGATGCCAGCGACCCGAGGTCCCGGCCTCCGCCCGACGGGTCGGACGGCCCCGACGTCTTCATGTCGGCGACGGCCGGCTCCTCGTCCCCGGACAGCTTGAAGGCGGTGCCGACCGCGGGAGCGGCGGTCTGCTGCTCCTCGGGTTCCTTGACCTGCACGTGCATGACGTAGCGGACGAGGTCGCGCTCGATGCGGGCGACCATGCCCTCGAACATCTCGTAGCCCTCGCGCTGCCACTCGACGAGCGGATCGCGCTGGCCCATCGCGCGGAGGTTGATTCCCTCGCGCAGGTAGTCCATCTCCTGGAGGTGCTCGCGCCAGGCGGTGTCGATGATGCGCAGCATCACCTGACGCTCGACCTGACGCATGACGTCTTCGCCGAGCTCGACCTCGCGATTCTCGTAGCGGGTCAGCGCCTCGTCGACCAGGATCTCGTACACCTGGTCCGACGTGTCCGCCCCACCGAGCTGTTCCTCGGTGATCTCGCTCGGCCAGTACTCGCCGACGGCGGCGACGAGACCTTCGAGGTCCCACTCCTCGCTGAAGTCGGCCACGCAATAGGTGGCGACGAGCGACTCGACCGCCTCGGGGAGGTACTTCTCGACGATCTTGGCCCGGAGGTCGGTCTTGTCGAGGATCTGGTCGCGCAGTTCGTAGATGACCTTGCGCTGCTCGTTGAGGACCTCGTCGTACTTCAGGACGTTCTTGCGGATCTCGGCGTTCTTCTGCTCGACCGTCTGCTGCGCACGCTCGATGGCCTTGGTGACCATCTTGGCCTCGAGTGGGACATCGTCGGGCAGGGCCTTGCCCATCACCCAGTTGACCGCCCCCGTCGCGAACAGACGCATGAGGTCGTCCTCGAGCGACAGGTAGAAGCGGCTCTCGCCGGGATCACCCTGACGGCCCGAACGGCCACGGAGCTGGTCGTCGATACGACGCGAGTCGTGCCGCTCGGTGCCGAGCACGTAGAGGCCACCGAGCTCGAGGACCTTCTTGCCCTCGGCCTTGGTCTCGGTCTCGTACCGGGCGAGGAGCTTCTCGTAGCGGGACTGGTCCTCGGGCTCGAGCGCATCGGGGTCGAGACCCTCGTTGCGGAGGTCCTGCTTGGCGAGGAGCTCCGGGTTGCCGCCGAGGAGGATGTCGACACCTCGGCCGGCCATGTTGGTGGCCACGGTCACGGTGTGGAGCCGGCCGGCCTGGGCGACGATGTCGGCCTCACGGAACTGCCGGTCGGGCTTGGCGTTGAGCACCTGGTGCTTGATGCCGCGCTTGTCGAGCACGCGGGACACGACCTCGGAGGTCGCGACCGATGCCGTACCGACGAGGACCGGCTGACCGGTCTCGTAGCGGGCCTCGACATCGTCGGCCACGGACTCGAACTTGCCGTCGAGCGTCTTGTAGATGAGGTCGCCCTGGTCGACACGGACCAACGGGAGGTTCGTCGGGATCGGGACGACCTGCAGGTCGTAGGTGCCCGCGAGTTCGGCGGCCTCCGACGTGGCCGTGCCGGTCATGCCCGCCAACTTGTCGTACATCCGGAAGTAGTTCTGGAGGGTGACCGTCGCGAGGGTCTGGTTCTCCTCCTTGATGTTCACGCCTTCCTTGGCCTCCACCGCCTGGTGCAGACCCTCGGACCAACGACGCCCGTCGAGCACGCGGCCCGTGAACTCGTCGACGATCTTCACCTCGCCGTCGACGACGATGTAGTCCTTGTCACGGTGGAAGAGCTCCTTGGCACGGAGCGCCACCTGGAACTGGTGGACGAGGTTCTGCGCGACGCCGTCGTAGAGGTTCTCGACACCGAGGTCGGCCTCGACCTTCTCGATGCCCTCCTCGGTCGGGACGACGATCTTCTTCTCCTCGTCGACCTCGTAGTGCTCGTCACGTCGGAGCCCCCGGACGATCGACGAGAAGCGGTAGTAGAGCTTGGCGGCGTCGGCAGCGCGGCCGGAGATGATCAGCGGCGTGCGGGCCTCGTCGATGAGGATCGAGTCGACCTCGTCGACGATGGCGAAGTTGAAGCCACGCTGCACCTGCCGCTCACGGCTCAGGGCCATGTTGTCGCGGAGGTAGTCGAAGCCGAACTCGTTGTTGATGCCGTACGTGATGTCGGCGGCGTACTGCGCTCGCTTGAAGTCGGCGTCGCGGTTGCCGGGCACGATGAGCCCGACGGTGAGGCCGAGCCACTCGAACAGACGCCCCATCCACTCGGACTGGAACGTCGCCAAGTACTCGTTGACCGTGATGATGTGGGTGCCCTTGCCCCCGAGCCCGTTGAGGTACAACGGCAGGGTCGAGGTCAGGGTCTTGCCCTCACCGGTCTTCATCTCGGCGACCCACCCGAAGTGCAGTGCCGCTCCGCCCATCATCTGGACGTCGAAGTGACGCTGGCCGAGCACCCGCTTCGCTGCTTCGCGGGTGACCGCGAATGCCTCGAGCATGATGTCGTCGAGTTCCTCGCCGTTGTCGAGTCGCTGCCGGAACGCAGGGGTCTGCGCCTTCAGCTCGTCGTCACTCATGGGCGCGTACACGGCCTCGAGTGCGTTGATTTCGGGGACGAGGCCTTGCAGCGCCCGGAGACGCTTGCCTTCGCCGGTTTTGAGGACGCGATCGAGGATGCCCATGCGGCTCCGGAGTGTATCGGTGGCCCCGATCGCTCCCCATCCAGCCCCGACGCGAGCTGCCCGGGGCATCTCCGAGACCGTCGCTAGCCTGAGCCGGTGTCCATCGTGCACCGATTCGCGCGTTGTCTGGTCGCGGGCGGACTCCTCGTCGCTGGCTGCTCCGCGACCCCGGTCGCCGTGGAGCGCGAGTCGACGACGTCGACATCGACGACCGCCCCCATCGCTCCCCCACCGACGGCTGGCGAGTTGCGGGCGCGGGTCCGTGGCATCGGCACCGACCCCTCTCCCGACGACGTGCTGCTCGTCGGCGACTCGGTGATGGTCCTGGTCACCGACGACATCGCCACCCACCTGTCGTCCGAACTCCACATCGACGCCGCCGACTGCCGACGGATCGACCAGGCCATCGAAGGGCCCTGCGGAGGGGTCCCCGCGGGCACGGTCGTCGCCGACGGCGTCGAGGCGCTCGCCGACCAGGCAGCGAGCCTTGCCGCGGAGGGCATCTTCCCCGAGGTCGCCGTCGTGATCCTGGCCAACAACTCCTCGGTGTCGGCAGCAGACCTCGACGACGCCATGGCAGCGATCCCGGGGATCGACCGCGTGTGGTGGGTGACCACCCGCATCGTCGGGTTCGGGCGCCAGGACCCCAACAACCGAGAACTCGAGGCGCTCGCACGACGGGACGCCCGTGCCCGTGTCATCGACTGGTTCCTGGCCAGCGAGGGCCAGGACTGGCTCGCCGACAACGTCCACCCGAACGACGCCGGCCAGCGAGCGCTCGGCCGACTGATCGCCTATCACGTCGCGTGCGACTGCATCCCGTGACCACGACCGAGGAGACCACCGGATTCACCTCCGTCCTCGACGACCTGACGCCGCGTTGGTCGACGCGTCGCCCGCTGCGGTATCTGCCCGGACTCGACGGGATCCGTGCCGTCTCGGTGGCAGCCGTCGTCGCCTACCACCTCGACTACAGCTGGGCGACCGGCGGCTACCTGGGCGTCGAGGTGTTCTTCGTCCTGTCCGGCTTCCTCATCACCCGACTCCTGCTCGACGAGGAATGGCGGACCGGTACCGTCAGCCGCCCCGCGTTCTGGCTGCGGCGAGCCCGCCGACTCCTTCCCGCCGTGGTCGCACTCGTCATCGGGGTGTGGGTGTGGACCGTGGTCGTGCTCTCGGCCACCGAGGCGGCACGTTTCCGCGGCGACGCGTTCGCCAGCCTGCTCTACGTCCAGAACTGGCATGCGATCCTCGCCGACCAGCCGTACTTCGAGGCGTTCGGGAGGCCGTCGCCGCTGCGCCATCTGTGGTCATTGGCGATCGAGGAGCAGTTCTACCTGCTCTGGCCCCTGGTGCTGCCGGTGTCGTTGAAGCGGTTCGGGCGTCGGCCGACCGCGGCGCTCATCGGGGTCGCCGTCGTCGCCTCGCTGTGGGCGATGCAGATCACGGCCGACATCGCCGCTCCCGAGCGCGCATACTTCGGCACCGACACCCGAGCGTTCGGGATCCTGCTCGGTGGCGTGCTCGCGTTCGCGTGGACGCCAGAACGGCTCCGTGCCGGCATCTCCGTGCCCGCTCGGCGGATGGTCGACGCCGTGGGCCTCGCGGCGTTGGCAGCGCTGGTGTGGCAGTTCTCGGGTCGCAGCGAGTTCGACCCATGGACCTACCCGTGGGGATTCCTGTGGGTCGACGTCTGCACCATCGCACTCCTGCTGTCTGCGACCCACCCGGCGTCGACGACCCGCAGACTCCTCGGGTCGCGCGCGCTCACCGCGATCGGGCGGCGCTCGTACTCGCTGTACCTGTGGCACTGGCCGGTCATCGTGTTCACCCGGCCGGATGTCGACTGGGGCCTCACGGGGGCTTCGGCGCTCGTCGTCCGTCTGGGGCTCATCGTCGCCCTGTCGGAGCTCTCGTACCGCTGCATCGAGCAGCCCTTCCGCGACGGACGGGTCCAGGATCTGGCCCGTCGTCTGCAGGCGCGCATCGGTGTCGCTCCCGCGCGACGCGTGGGCCTGGCCGGCGCAGCGCTCGCCTCCGTCGCCGTCGTCGCGCTCCTGGCCGCGCCGACGCCGTCGCGGGAGATCGCCACCTCGCGCGCCCCGCTGGCCACCACCACCACGACGACGACCACCCTCGCGCCGTCGACCACCGAGGAGCCCGAGGTGACCGCGCCCCCGACCACCGAGGCCGAGACCTCGTCCGCGACGTTGCCCGCCGACGGCGGACCGCTGACGATCATCGGTGAATCGGTCACGCTCGGCGCCGTCGACCGCCTCCTCGGTCACTACGGCGACCGACTGCACATCGATGCCGTGAAGGGTCGACGGGCGAGCGAGAGCATCGCGTTCCTCCAGCAACTCGCCGCCGACGACCGACTCCGACCGACGGTCGTGCTCCACATCGGGAACAACGGTGCGATCAGCTCGGACTCGTTCAACGCGGCCTACGACGCCGTCGGGCCCGACCGAAACCTCGTCCTCGTCCGGATCCGGGTGCCCCGGCGTTGGGAGGAACAGGTCAACGGGGAGATCGACCGACTCGCGGCCGAACACGACAACGTGATCGTCGCCGACTGGAACCACATCGCGAACACCGAGCCCGGCCTGCTCACCGACGACGGCGTGCATCTCAGCAGCGCCGGCATCGACCGCTACACCGAGATGTTGGCTGCCATCTACCCCTGACGGGGCGGGTGTCAGGTGCCGGGGATGTCGAGGAGCTTCTCGCGCACGGCGTACATGACGGCCTCCATGCGCGTGTGCAGGTGCAGCTTCTCGAGGATGTTCCGGACGTGGTTCTTGACCGTGTTCTCCGAGATGTACAACTCGCCGGCGATCTCACGGTTCGACATGCCCTGGGCGACGAGCCGCAGGACCTCGAGCTCGCGCTCGGTGAGTCGAGGCGTCGGCACCGACGTCCGCTCGTCGGCGCGCTTGGCGAGGTTGGTGAACTCGGTCAGGAGCTTCGACGCCATCGACGGGCTGATGAGGCTCTGGCCGGAGACGACGGCTCGGACGGCCGAGGCCACCTCCTCGATCGAGATCTCCTTCAGGAGGTACCCGGTCGCACCGGCCTTGATGGCCTCGTAGAGGTCGCTCTCCTCGTCACTCACCGTGAGCATCAGGATCTTGGCCGACGGCGCCTGTTCGGCGATCAGGCGCGTGGCCTCGATCCCGTCGATTTCGGGCATACGGACGTCCATGAGCACCACGTCGGGGACGATGTCGGCCACACGGGCCACGGCATCGCGTCCGTCCTCGGCCTCACCGACCACCTCGATGTCGTCCTCGGCCTCGAGGACCATGATCAGGCCACGCCGAAAAAGGGCGTGATCGTCACAGATCATCACCCTGATGCGCTCTTGTTCCGACTCCGTAGCGTTCTCGCTCACCCTGTTGCCCTCCGATGACACCGTCAACCGAGGCTACCGGTTGCCACCTCATCGGGCGTGATCCACCCGCCCGATCAGGGGGTCCGGGCCACGGTCATGAAGGCGACGGAGGACGCGCCGATCTCGCGGAGCGCGGTCGCAGCCGCTCGGATCGTGGCGCCCGTGGTGCACACGTCGTCGAGCACCAGGAGCGGACGATCCACGGTTCGGACGGCCTTGGTGGTCACCCGGAACTCGACGTTCCGGTCACGCTCCGCGCGCGTTCTGCCGGTCTGGGCCGCGCCCGGCGAACGCCGCAGAACGGACACCGCCGGGGCACCCAGACGCCGCGCCACCGCACGCGCGAGGAGTTCGGACTGGTCGAATCCCCGTGTCCTGCGTCGCGATCCGCTGGTGGGCAACCAGGTGCACACCACGGGTTCGTCGTGCTCGACGAGGTCGGCCAGCGCGTCGGCGAGCGGGGTGACCAGTCGTCGCCCGTCCCGGAACTTGAGTGCCTGGACGACGGTCGCTCCCACGCCCTCGTACGAGAACAACGCTGGGACCCGTCCCACGCCGCGCACGCGGGTGGACGGCGGTGGCGACAACCGACGACGACACGACGAGCAGAGCGGCTCACCCGGCCGTCCGCAGACCAGACAACAACGCCGGAACAGGGGCATGGGTCGACCGTACGGACCACCTCCGACAGGAACGAGCGTGTCAACCGATCCCCACCGACGAGCGTCTGACGGCATGATGATGGCCACGATGGCGATTCGATCGGACGGTACGGACGGACCCGGGCTCGACCCGTGGCTCGTCGACCTGTACCGGACCGAGTACCGCCGACTGGTCCGCCTCGCCACGATGTTGGTCGACGAGGTCGGGCTGGCCGAGGAACTCGTGCAGGACGCCTTCGTCGCCGTGGCCGGCGCACGCGAACGCCAGGCATTGCGCGATCCGTCGGCGGCGGCGGCCTACCTGCGCACGGCCGTCGCCAATCGCGCCCGCTCCCAGTTGCGCAAGCGCCGCGTGCGTCGCCGCCACCTCCGCAGTGTCGAATCGCCCCCGAGTGCCCCGGCAGCCGACGGACCGGTGCTCGCGGCCGACGACTCGCAGCGGATGTTGCAGGCGCTCGAGCGCCTCCCCGAACGACAGCGACAAGTGCTCGTGCTGCGCTACTACGGCGACCTGTCCGAGGCGGAGATCGCCTCGGCGCTCGGCATCAGCGCGGGCACCGTCAAGACCCACGCGCATCGCGGGCTCGCAGCGCTCGAGGAGCAGATGACGCAGCCATGACCGACGACCACACCACCAACAACCCGGACACCGCGTCTCGCCTGCGCGAGGCGCTCGCCGCACATGCCGAGACCATCGAGCCGTCGTCCGACGGCCTGGACCGAATCGAGAGACGACTCATGACCACTCCCACGCAGACCAACAGCCGCCGTTGGCTGATCGCCGGCGGCTCCGTCGCTGCCGCACTCCTCGCCGCAGTCGTCGTGTTCGTCGCCACCGACGACGACGACACCGGCGTCGCGACCGACACCAGCACGACGACCACGACCGAGGAGGCCACCACGACCTCGTCGACGACGGCCGAGACGACGACGTCGACGACCGAAGCACCCTTCGTCAGCGACGTCGATCCCTACGGCGTCGCCTACCCCAGCCCGTTGCACAGCCAACGGTTCGACTCGCCGGAGACCGCGGGAGCGTCGTACGCCACCGAGGTCCTCGGCTTCACCGAGCTCGTGGTCGTGGAGTACCGCGAGGGCGACAGCCGATCAGGAGAGGTGGTCATCAGCGATCGGGCGAACGGGCCCGAGACCATCGTGCTCGTCCGGCTGATGGAGGACGACACCTGGTACGTGCTCGGCTCGCAGACCGACGACATCGCCGTCGACACGCCGACCGCGGGCGACGAGCTCTCGTCCCCGTTCGACACCACGGGTTCGGCGCTCGCGTTCGAAGGCACGGTGGACGTCATCGTGCGAACCCAGGACGACCCCGAGCCGATCGGCGAGGGCTTCGTGACCGGGAGCGGCACGCCACCGGCCGGTCCGTTCACCGGCGAGATCGAGTTCACCGCGCCGACCGAGGACACGCCCGGCATCGTCGTCTACCGGATCCTGTCGGCAGAGGACGGTCACGTCACCCAGGCGACGTCGTTCCCAATCCACCTGCTCGGGAGCTGACCCGTCGGTAGCGTCGTCGCGTGCTCCCCCGCCCGCGCCTGGCGCGACTGACCCGCTGCTTCGTCGGCCTCGTGATGCTCGGGGTCGGCCTCGGCCTCACCGTGGCCGGCGACATCGGCCTGTCGCCCTGGGACGTGCTCCACCAGGGACTCTCCGAGCGCTTCGACATCAGCATCGGCACCGCCAGCATCGGCGTCGGGGTCGTCGTCCTCCTGGGCTGGGTCCCGTTGCGCGAACGACCCGGCCTGGGGACGGTGATGAACGTCTTCGTCATCGGCATCGCCCTCGACCTCACCCTGCTCGTCGTCGACACACCCGATGCGCTCTGGGCCAGAGTCGCGTACCTCCTCTTCGGCGTGTGGCTCTGGGGACCGGGCTCGGGTCTCTACATCGGATCGGGTCTCGGGCCCGGCCCGCGCGACGGCCTGATGACGGGCCTCGCCCGACGCGGACTCCGGGTGGGGCCGGTTCGTTCGGGGATCGAACTGTCGGCTCTCGCCCTCGGATTCGTGCTCGGCGGCACGGTCGGCGTCGGCACGATCGTCTTCGCGCTCGGCGTGGGACCCAACGTCGCCTGGTGGCTCCCCCGACTCACCATGGACGAGCCCGAGCCCCGGCCGACGCGTGCCAACCTGCACTCGTGAGCATCAACCTCTTCTCGGACACCCAGACCCGTCCCACCGACGCGATGCGAGCGGCGATGGCCGCAGCCGAGGTCGGCGACGAGCAGCGCAAGGCCGACCCCACGGTCAACGAACTCCAGCACCGGATGGCCGACCTGCTGGGCAAGGAACGCGCGATCTTCTTCCCCACCGGCACCATGTGCAACCTGGTCGCCATCGCCGCGCACACCTCGCCCGGCGACTCGATCGTCCTCGAACACTCCGGCCACGTCCTCCGCTCCGAGACCTCGGGCGCCGCCGCGGTGAGCGGGTGCGTCATCGAGACCATCCGGGGCGAGCGCGGCACCTTCACCGTCGAGCAGCTCACCGAGGTGATGACTCCGGGGAATCAGTACGTACCCCCCACACGATTGGTGTGCCTCGAACAGACCCACAACTTCGCCGGTGGCACGGTCTGGCCGCTCGACCAGTACACCGCCGTGGCCGACGCTGCTCACGCGGCCGGCGTGGCCGTGCACACCGACGGCGCCCGACTGATGAACGCCGTCGTCGCCTCCGGCGTCTCCGCCGCCGAGTGGGCCGCTCCCGTCGACACCATCTGGGTCGACTTCACCAAGGGCCTCGGTGCTCCGACCGGCGCGGTCCTGGCCGGCCCCGACGACGTGATGGAGAAGGCCTGGCTCCTCAAGCATCGCTTCGGGGGCGCCATGCGCCAGGCCGGCATCGTCGCAGCCGGATGCCTCCATGCTCTCGACCATCACGTCGAACGACTCGCCGACGACCACGCCCACGCTCGACGCCTCGCCGACGAACTGACGGCGATCGGGTTCGCGGTGACACCACCCGACACCAACCTCGTCTTCGTCGATCCCACTCCCCTGGGGCTGACGGCCGAGACGTTCGCGTCGGCGATGGCCGCACGTAACATCGAGATCAGCACGATCGGTGCGCGCAACCGTCTCTGCACCCACCTCGACGTGACCTCCGACGACGTCGACGCCGCCATCGCCGCCGCCCGCTCCGTCCTGGCCGAGGGCCCCACGGACGGCCTCAGCGCCGCGCCGCCGCCCTACACCTGATCTGCTCCGACTATCCGATGCGGGCGGCCTGCCCGCCGTCGACCGGCAGCACCACACCGGTGATGAACTGCGCCTCGTCCGAGGCCAGGAAGAGCGCTGCGTTGGCGACGTCCCAGGCGGTGCCCTGGCGCTGGCGCAACGGGACCTGCTCGGCGCGTCGGTCCGCGACCTCGGCCCGGTCGACGCCCAGTGCGCCAGCGAGGACGTCGACGGCCATCGGCGTGTCCATCAGTCCAGGCATGATCGCGTTCGCACGGATGCCGTGCTTGGCGTTGCCGTTGGCGACCGACTGCGTGAGGGCGTTGACCCCCGCCTTGGACGTCTTGTAGGCGAGCATGTTGGTCGACGCCACGGCCGCCAGCGACGAGATGTTGACGATCGCACCGGAACCCTGCGCTCGCATCACCGGAAGCGCGTGCTTGCAGGTGAGGTACATGCCCTTGAGGTTCACGTCCTGGATCCGATCCCACACCTCCTCGTCGAGGCTCACCGGACCGCCGTCGCGGCCACCGATGCCGACGTTGTTCACGAGCACGTCGAGGCGACCGAAGGTCTCGACCGCCGCGTCGACCATCGCCTTGCAGTCGTCGCCGCTCGTGACGTCGCCGCCGAGCGCCACCGCCACGTGGCCGTCGGCGGCGAGCTGGGCGACGGTCTCCTCCGCCCGTTCGACGACCCGGTCCACCACGACCACCGAGGCACCCTCCTGGGCGAAGCGAACGCAGATCGCCCGGCCGTTCCCGATCGTCTCGCCCGGCGTCTGCCCGCCGCCCACGACGAGGGCGACCATGCCGTCCAGACGTCCACTCATGCCGGGAACCCCGGCAGCCCCTCGTCGAGTTCGACGCCGAGGCTGTTGAGCGCCATCGAGACGAGGGTGTACTGCCCGGCCGTGAACACGATGTCGAGCAGTTGCTCGGTGTTCCACGTCTCCCGCAACGCCGACCAAGTCTCGTCGCTGATGCACTGGTCGTCGTGGAGTTCGTCCGCGGCCACCACCAGCGCTCGATCGGCGTCGCTCCAGTCGTGAGCCGACACGTCACCCGTCAGCGCTCGGATCTCCTCGGCCGTCAGCCCGACTCGCTCACCGATGACGGTGTGCTGGCCGAACTCGTACTCGGCGCCGCAACGCCACCCGATGCGCAGGATGACGATCTCGCGTTCGCGCTCCGGGAGGGTCGACTTGGCCAACACGTGGTTGCCGAACACCATCCAGCGCTTGAGCAGCTTCGGGTGATGGGCCAGCGTGCGGAAGATGTTGAACGAGCCCGGGGGGACGATCCCCTTGGTCTCGTCGTCGAGGCTCGACGGGTCCAGTGGCTCGAGCCGGGGCGCGGAAGGGCGGGGTCGGTGCGACATCGCCGCACCATAACCCCGCCCTTCTCATCCGATCAGCCGTCGGCTGCCGGGACTGCTAGTAGCGGTAGTGGTCCGGCTTGTAGGGACCGTCCTGCGGCACGCCGAGGTAGTCGGCCTGCTCGGTGGTCAGCTGCGTGAGCTTCACTCCGAGGGCGTCGAGGTGGGCGCGTGCGACCTTCTCGTCGAGCACCTTGGGGAGGACGTGGACGCCGAGCGGGTAGTTCTCGGCCCGGTTGAAGAGCTCGATCTGCGCGACGACCTGGTTGGAGAACGAGCAGCTCATCACGAAGCTCGGGTGGCCGGTGGCGCAACCGAGGTTCAGGAGACGACCTTCGGCCAGCATGATGATGCTGTGGCCGTCAGGGAAGACGAACTCGTGGACCTGCGGCTTGATCTCGATCTTCTGGACGTCGCTCATGCGAGCGAGGCCGGCGATGTCGATCTCGTTGTCGAAGTGACCGATGTTGCCGACGATGGCGTTGTGCTTCATCTTCGCCATGTGGCCGGCGAGGATGATGTCCTTGTTGCCGGTGGCGGTGATGAAGATGTCAGCCCGCTCGAGGACGTCCTCGAGGGTGGTGACCTCGTAGCCGTCCATGGCCGCCTGCAGCGCACAGATCGGGTCGGCCTCGGTGACGATGACCCGGGCGCCCTGGCCACGCAGTGACTCGGCGCAGCCCTTGCCGACGTCGCCGTAGCCGAGGACGACGGCGACCTTGCCGCCCATCATCACGTCGGTGGCGCGGTTGATGCCGTCGATCAGCGAGTGCCGGCAGCCGTAGAGGTTGTCGAACTTCGACTTCGTGACCGAGTCGTTGACGTTGATGGCCGGGAACAGGAGCTGGCCCGACTCGAACATCTGGTAGAGGCGGTGGACGCCGGTGGTGGTCTCCTCGGTGACGCCCTGGATGTCCGGAGCGATCTTGTGCCAGAGCTTGTTGTCCTGAGCCTGGAGCTTGCGGAGCAGGTCGAGGATGACGCCGTACTCCTCAGGGTCGTCCTCGGTGGCCTCGGGAACGACGCCGTCCTTCTCGAACTGCAGGCCCTTGTGGACCAACAGCGTGGCGTCGCCGCCGTCGTCGAGGATCATGTTCGGGCCGTGGAAACCGGCACCGGTCGGGTCCGGCCACTGGAGCGCCTGCTCGGTGCACCACCAGTACTCCTCCAGCGTCTCGCCCTTCCATGCGAAGACGGGGACGCCCTTGGGCTGCTCGATCGTGCCCTCGGGGCCGACGGCGATCGCCGCTGCGGCGTGGTCCTGGGTCGAGAAGATGTTGCAGCTGACCCAACGGACGTCGGCACCGAGCGCGGTGAGCGTCTCGATGAGGACGGCGGTCTGGATGGTCATGTGGAGGCTGCCCATGATGCGGGCGCCGGCCAGGGGCTGCTCGTCGGCGTACTCGGCGCGGAGCGACATCAGGCCGGGCATCTCGACCTCGGCCAGCTCGATCTCCTTGCGACCCCAGGGGGCCAGGCTCAGATCGGCAACTTTGAAATCAGTGAAACTCATGGTTGGAAGGCACCTCACGTGCGCGTCGCCACGTCGGGGCGACATCGTCGGGATTCGGGAGGTGGCTGGGCGCAACCAGCGCCGATCATCACAGCCGACCGACCCACCACCCTAGATCGTCGGACCACCTCACCCCGACCTCTCCACCCACCCCACCCACCCCCATCGTTCTGGTGAACGACCGACACCACCAGATGACGCACCCGTTCACCAGAACCCACCCCCATCGTTCTGGTGAACCATCGACACCACCAGATGACGCACCCGTTCACCAGAACAGGTTGGGATTCCTGTCGGTGGGGGTCGATACCGTCGGCTCCAGGTCGCTCGACGAGTCGAGGACGGACCACTCGCACGCTCGGTGCCGACGCTCCCAGTCCTGCGAGGTCCCATGCTGCCCGACGAGATCCTCCACCTCATCCGACGTCAACACGGTCTCATCGCTGACCGACAGATCAGCGCGACGGTGGCGAGTCCCGCCGCCCGGCGGCGCGTCTACCGCCACCCCGAACTCGAACGTCTCAGCCCGCGGGTTCGGCGGCATCGGGCGGCGGGCGTCACGATCGAACAGGGACTCATGCACGCGCTCCTCGACGCTGGCTCGGCTGCACTCCTGTGGGGCAAGACCAGCGCCGCGCTGTGGGGCTTCGGGCCGTTCCGCCTCACGCCGCCGCACGTTGCGATCGGGCGCGGGAGCGGCGGCAAGGGCGACCGCCTCGCCCAGATCCACATGTTGCGATGCTTCGACGACGGAGCCCGCACGTGGCTCTCGGACCTCCCCGTCTGCCGGCCCGAGGAGACGATCCTGTGGCTCTCGGGGATGTGGACGCATCGGGTCGGCCACGAGCGAGCACTCGCGAGAATGGCCCGCACCCTCGACCAGGCGTGGCGCGACGACCTCATCGATGGCACCGCCATCCATGCACTCGCGGACCGGTCCGGCGGACGTGGCCGGTCGGGCATCGTCGTGCTCCGCTCGCTCCTCGAGGATCGGCCGCCCGACTACCAGCCGTCTGGGAGTGGCCTCGAGGACCGGTTCGAAGAGATCGTGCCGTGGACCGTGCGCTCTGCTCTCGAACGACAGGTGTGCGTCGACGGCGAGCGGAAGACCCGCATCGTCGACTACCGACTGGCCACATGGCCCTTGATCGTGGAGATCAACGGATTCGGCCACACATCGCTGAGCGAGCGAGACGATGACGACGAGCGCTACGCCCGACTTCTCGAGATGGGCTACTCGGTCGTCGTCTGGTGGGCGCACGACATCTGGCATGACCGTCAGACCGTCGGCCGGGTGATGGCCGACCTCGTCCGCAGCCCGGACCTCGTCCCGACGCTGCACCGCCCGACAGCTGCTCCCTGGACCCTCTGATTCTGGTGGTCAATCGACACCACGAGATGTCGTCGTCGTTCACCAGAACGATGTGGGAGGGAGGGTCAGTCTCGGGGGATCTCGGGGCCCATGCGTTCTTCGGCGAGGGCCTTGACCTCGCCTGGTTCGGCGTGGCGGCCGAGGGCGGCCTTGGAGAAGATCAGCTCACCGTCGAGGGTGACCTCGAAGCGGCCCTTGTCGGCGGGGATCAGATCGATGTTCTCGATGATCGGCGCCCAACCATTCAACAGTTCGTCCGTCAGACCGACGGCTCTCGGAACATAGTTTCAGGGGACGCAGAACTCGATCGAGATGCGGTGGCGCGGGTCGAGGAGGCTCATGCCTCCGACCATACCGCCACCGGTCCCGGATCGATCTCGAGCTCCTGGGCCAGGTGGTGGCTGAACACGTCGCCGTAGAACACCAGGTCGAGGACTTGCGCCAACACACCCTCGCCTTCGGCGGCGACCACGTGGCGCTCGTGCACGACCTCGTCGAGGAGGTCGGCCACTCGGGCCATCGGCCCGTCGGTACCGGCGGGCTCGTGGTCGTGGCGCAGCTCGACCAGCGAGAACACCTGGCGGGTCATGTCGCCGTGCTGCCCCCAGCCGGCGAGCTCGTCGTCGCCGAGGTCGGGCAGGGCATTGGCGAACGAGGCAGCCTTGGCGCCGAGGTTGACCTGCTGCTTCCAGCGGGCGGCGACTGCGCCACCCAGCGGATCGGGGCCGTAGACGAGTGGCAGCGTGCGGCCGACGCGTCGAGCCAGTCGGCGTGCCGGGCTGTCGGGGCCGGTCAGCTCGTCTCGGCGGCGGCGCAGTTGTGCGGCCGCCGCAGCGACCGACGACTCGACCTCTGCGTACTGGCCCAACTGCTCGAGTGCTCGGAGCACCGACACCAGCGCACCGGCGAGCCCGGTGCGTTCGAGTGACTCGACGTGGGCGACCGGCAGCGACACGAACGTGGCGCCGGCGGCCGTCGAGGACCGGTCGTCGACCGAGGCATCGGCGACGTCGCCGACCGACAGGACCAACGATCGGGGTCCGACGAAGGCCGGGAACGCTCCCCGCACGGCGATCACCGGGATGGTGGCCACCGAGGACACGAGCGTCGTCACGAGGTCGCCGAGCGGTGCCAGACCGGCGCCGGCCGAGACGATCACGTGGTCGATGTCGGTGATTGCGGGCAGGCCGGCGACGGGATCCATGCCCGCCTGCTCGACCTGTTCGGGCATGGCCAGGACCGCGTCGAGGAACCCGAGGGTGTCGATCGGACCGTCGGGCAGCGGTGCCGTCATCGAGGGATCAGCTTGCGTCGAAGGTGGGCGAGATCCCGTCGGCCTCGGCCTTGGCGAGGAGACGGTCGACCTCGGCCTGATCGATCGAGGTCGACTCGTCGATCAGCATGATCGGGATGTCGTCCCGGATCTCGTACGTCCGCTGGAGACGCGGGTTGAGGAGGATGTCCTCGTCCGCGAAGTAGTACAGCGGGCCCTTGTCCTCCGGGCAGGCGAGGATGTCGAGGAGCAGTTGGTCGAGTGCCATGGCGCTCACCCTTTCACGGGGATTCGGTTCAGTGGAAGTGGGACCGGACTTCGGCGACCTTGGCGTCGCACGCTTCCGGGGTGGCTGCTTCGAGATTCAGACGCAGCAGCGGTTCGGTGTTGCTCGGACGGAGATTGAACCACCAATCGCCACCGTCGACGGTGAGGCCGTCGATCCGGTCCTGATCGAGGTCCGCGTAGGCGGCCGCCACACGCTCGATCACGGCGGCGGTGTCGTCGACCTCGGTGTTGATCTCGCCCGACGCGGCGTACCGCTCGAAGGGCTTGCGCAACTCCGACAACTTCTGGCCGCTCAGGCTCAGCTGCTCGAGCACCATCAGCGCGGCGATCGCCCCGCTGTCGGCCCGCCAGTTGTCACGGAAGTAGTAGTGCGCCGAGTGTTCGCCACCGAACGCCGCACCGGTCTCGGCCATCACGGCCTTGATGAAGCTGTGCCCGACACGTGTGCGGACCGGCGTGCCGCCGTTCTCGCGGACGACCTCCGGGACCGACTTCGAACAGATCAGGTTGTGGAGGATCGTGGCGCCGGGATCCTTGTCGAGCACACCCTTGGCGACGATGGCCGTGGTCGTCGACCCCGACACCGGCTGACCGAGATCGTCGACGAGGAAGACCCGGTCGGCGTCGCCGTCGAAGGCGAGCCCGAGGTCGGCGCCGGCCTCGAGGACCCGCGCCTGCAGGTCGACGAGGTTGTCGGTGTTGAGCGGATCGGCCGGGTGGTTGGGGAAGTTCCCGTCGAGTTCGCCGTACATGACCTCGACGTCGACGGGCAGCGGATCGAACACCAGCGGGACGACGAGGCCGCCCATGCCGTTCGCCGTGTCGGCGATGATCGTCATCGGCGACAAGGCGCTCGTGTCGATGAACGACCGGACGTGGTCGGCGAACGCCTCGCGCAGATCGTCGTCGGTGACGACGCCACGGGGCCCGGACGAGTCGAGATCGCCAGACAGCACCGTCTTCTTCATCTCGTCGAGCCCGGAGTCGGAACCGATCGGACGGGCGCCGGCGAGCGTCATCTTGATGCCGTTGTACTGCGCGGGGTTGTGGCTCGCGGTGAACATCGCACCCGGAGCGTCGAGCGAACCCGAAGCGAAGTACAGGAGGTCGGTCGAGGCCAACCCCAGGCGGGTGACGTCGAGACCCTCGGCCGTCACGCCGTCGCAGAACGCGTCGACGAGCTCGACGCCGGATTCGCGCATGTCCCGGGCGACGAGCACACGCTCGTGGGGGTACGGCTGGGTCTTCACGAACCGTGCGAACGCGACCCCGATGCTGCGGACCAGCCCGGCATCGAGTTGGTCGGGCGTCGTCCCCCGGATGTCGTATGCCTTGAAGACAGCGTCGATGTCGGCCACAGGGGAAGCGTGGTCGGCACCAGGGCCGATCTGCAAACGGGACGGACGGTACGATCCGACACGATGACGGATCAGCCGCCGAGCCCTGGACACTGGAAGGCCTCCGACGGCAACTGGTACCCGCCGGAACAGGCTTCGCCTCCGCCGCCGCCCGCACCACCGCCACCGGCGATGTACGCCCAGGGCGGAGGAGTCCCGGGACAGCCACAGGTCTACGGCGCGCCACGAGCGTCGAACGGCTTCGCCACCGCGGCGCTGGTCCTCGGCATCCTCAGCATCCTCCTGTTCTGGACCTTCGGGTTCGGCGTGATCGCCGGCATCCTCGCCATCGTGTTCGGCATCGTCGGCCGGAGCCGGGCGAAGCAGATGGCGGTCGACTCCCGGGCCGGCCAGGCCACGGCTGGCATCGTGACCGGCGTCCTCGGTGTGCTCGCCGGTCTCGCGTTCATCGCGCTGATCGTCATCGCCGTCGACGAGATCGACTTCGACGAGATCAACAGCGACCCGCCGGACGGCGTCTGCGACCCCGATCGGTTCATCCAGGACCCCGACTGCTGACTCCGCTCACGCGGAACCGGAACATGACTCGGGCGAAGTCCCGGGCAGACTCGTCGCCATGAGCACGCCGACCGATGTGATCGACGCACCCACGGCCAGCGCGCTTCGGCGACTGTGGCAACACGCTCGGCCCTACCGCCGACGCGTGGGTTGGGCGACGCTGCACTCGGTCCTCAACAAGATCTTCGACCTCGCGCCGCCCCTGCTCATCGGCCTCGCCGTCGACGTGGTCGCCAACGACGGCGACGCGGTTCTCGACAACCTGGGGCTCACGACGCAGCGCTCGCAGATCGTCGGCATCGCCGTCCTCACCTTCGTGGTGTGGGCCTTCGAGTCGCTGTTCGAGTTCTTCCATCGGGTGGCCTGGCGGAACCTCGCCCAGGACCTCCAGCACGACCTTCGCATCGAGGCATACGGCCACGTGCAGGAACTCGAGCACGCGTGGTTCCAGGAACGCGCGACCGGGGACCTGATGGCCGTGCTCAACGACGACGTCAACCAACTCGAACGCTTCCTCGACATCGGCGCCAACGAGATCATCCAGGTCCTCACCACCGTGCTCGCCGTGGGTGCGGTCTTCGTGATTCTCGACCCGATCGTGGCGCTCCTCGCGATCGCCCCCATGCCCCTCATCCTCTACGGATCGTTCTGGTTCCAGCGCAAGCTCGAGCCCCGCTACGAGGCGGTGCGCAACCAGGCGGGATTCCTCAACGGGCAGCTCGCCAACAACATCCTCGGCATCTCGACCGTGAAGAGCTTCACGGCAGAGGATCGCGAGACCGCCCGGATCGCCGACGAGTCCAACCGGTACCGCGACACCAACCGCAGCGCGATCTCGCTCTCGTCGGCCTTCACCCCGCTGATCCGCATGGCGATCCTCGTCGGGTTCACCGGCACCATGATCTGGGGTGGCTTCGAGGCGATCCGGGGCGGGACGTTGACGGTCGGCCAGTACAGCGTGCTGCTGTTCCTGAGCCAGCGGCTGCTGTGGCCCCTCACCCGCCTCGGCGAGACGTTCGATCAGTACCAGCGGGCGATGGCCTCGACGAACCGCATCCTCGACGTCGTCGACACCGAGCCCACCATCGTCGGCGGATCGACACGGCTCTCCTTGGCGAAGGGCGATGGACACGTCGTGTTCGAGGACGTCACCTTCGCCTACGACGACGCCGGCAATGCCCTCGACGCCGTGCGGATCGACCTCGCCGCGGGGACCACGACCGCGGTCGTCGGACCGACCGGATCGGGCAAGAGCACCCTCGTCCGACTCCTCCTGCGCTTCTACGACCCGGACGAGGGCCGGGTGACGATCGACGGCCACGATGTCCGCGATCTCGACCTCGGCGACCTCCGCCGGCTCACCGGCCTGGTGAGCCAGGACGTGTACCTGTTCCACGGCTCGGTACGGGAGAACATCGCCTACGGCCGACCCGATGCCAGCCTCGAGGACGTCGTCGCCGCGGCAACGGTGGCCGAGGTCCACGAGTTCGTGATGACCCTGCCGGCGGGCTACGACACGATCGTCGGCGAGCGGGGCCAGAAGCTCTCCGGTGGTCAGCGCCAGCGCATCTCGATCGCCCGGGCGATCCTGAAGGACCCGGTCATCCTGCTCTTGGACGAAGCCACCTCGGCCGTCGACAACGAGACCGAGGCCGCCATCCAGCGGTCACTCGATCGGATCTCCGCCGACCGGACCACCCTCGTCATCGCCCATCGGCTCTCGACCGTCCGCAACGCCGACGTGATCCACGTCCTCGACCGAGGGCGCATCGTCGAGCGCGGGACGCACGACGAACTCGTCGCCCGCGAGGGGCCCTACGCCGCCCTGTGGGCCGTCCAGACCGGCGAGGCCGTCCGTCGGGATCACTGACGAGGTCGACTCGACCGGTTCGAAGAAGAGGTCGCCGTCGCGAAGACGACGGACGGCGACAGGACCGGCCCGCCACAGGGCCACGACCAGCGCGATGCCCAGGAGACCCAGCAGGTAGCCGAGGTAGTCGATGCCCGTCCGCCCGTAGGTCATCGACACCTGCGTGTCGGTGGGCACGACGACCATGAGGTTGGGTGCCACCCGGTAGGGGCCATCGGCGCCGGAGACCTCCCAGTTCGGGAAGTACGACTGCTTGACCAGCACGGGCACGCCGGGCTCGTCGACGGTGAAGGAGATGCCGTCGCGACCGATCTCGACGTCGTCGACGACCGCGGTCGGTACGGGACGCCGCTCGGGCGTCTCGCCCTCGCCGACACGCTGCCATGCGTCTGGCCCGGTCGCGGCGAGCGCGACGTCCCACGTCGACGAGTCCTGGAACCAGTCGAGCGCCGGCCCGGTGCACCGGCCGGTGGTGTCCTCGCCGCTGCACAGCCAGTCGTGCTGACCTTCGCCGTTGGTCGTCACGGCAGGTTCGAACGCGAGCGCTTCGACCACCGGTGCGTCGGCGACCTCGTAGACGACCCAGGGGCCCGACGCTGCGACCTCGGTCAGGTCCGGATGTGCCTGCGCCGCAGCGTTCGCCTCGGCACTCTTGGCCATGTAGTACTTCACGCCCATCAACTGGAGGTGATCGACCCCGGCCTCGAGGTCGAGATCCCGGTAGGGCAGGTCGCGCTGCGCTCGTGACGGTGTCGCCGACAGCTCGGACTGCATCAGGAAGTGGAACGGGGTCGTCGACGAGGCCTCGAAGTAGAGACCCTCCATCGACCCGATGCAGCCGTCGGTCCAGTGCGGGAGGAGCATCAGGGCCATCGGCGTGCCGTAGTCGTTGAGATCGGGGCTGTACTCCCACAGCGCCATGCCGCAGCCGCGCTCCTCGCCCACCTCGGCCATCGTCGAGACGATGCCGCGGTACTCGGGGTAGGCGGGCTTGCGCTCGTAGCCGAGGTAGTTCCACTCGGCCCAGCCGGTCACGAAGTTGCGGCCCGTGACGTCGACCGCCAGGGCATCGGGGACGTCGATGCTGAAGACGCCCGGCACGCCGACCGTGGCGTTGAGTCGGTACGTACCGTCGGCGTTCTCACGGCCGCCTGGCAGGTTCCGCAGCTGCCCACCGAGGAAGAGGGTGAGCAGGAGGAGGACGACCGGCGCGGCGATCCAGTTGATGCTCCGCACCGGCCGCTCGGGTCGGCTGGCGAAGACGTGAGCCATGGCGCGAGCGACCTCGCCGACGCCGATCGCGGCGAGGAAGTACAGGACGAGGTACCAGAACGGCAGCAGACGTGCGTTCCACAGACGCCCCTGCGGGGCGTAGACGAAGGCCAGAGACAAGCCCAGGCCCAACACGACGAGCGCCGAGCCGATCCGACTCTTGAACGCCAGCGACAGCACGGCGCCGACGAGCGCCAGAGCGGCCACGATCTTGAGGTCGCCCGGGACCAGTTCGGGCCACACCGACTCGGTGAACCACGTCCAGATCGACGTGCCCTCGGTGTGGACGGCGATCTTCGCCCAGCCCATGTCGTTGAGATAGATGCGTCGCCAGAAGAAGGGCAGGACCCACCACGACGCGAGCAGTGCGGTGACCAGGCCGGTCGAGAGGAGCCACCAGGTGCGGGCGGCACCGACCGGGCCGGAGGCGTGAGGGCTGTCGGCGTCTTCGTCCGACTCCGGGCCGTCGACCGGTCCGAGCCGCGCCCACCACAGCACCGCGATCATGATCGTCACCACGGTCGCCACGACGAGGATCGGGCCGGTCGAGGCGAAACCGGTGGCCCAGGCGGCCAGCGCCGCCCCATCGACGACGGCCAGGGCGACGAGGGCGGCGACGGCCGCACGTGTGCGTCCCGAGCGGGTCGTCGTGGAGACCTCGTTGGTGATGTGGACGATCAACAGGACGGCGGTCGCACCCAGCGCGAAGAACGCCGGGATCAGGTGGCAGAGACCGACGAGCGCCAGCATCACGGCGGCGGTGGCCCGGTGGGTGCCCGTCCGGAGGCCGTGGACCAGCACGCCGAGATAGGCGATGGCCAGGGCGAGGCTGATCGAGAACGCGAACTCGCCGGCCATCGTCGACGCGATGTTGCCGCCGTAGATGGTGAAGTTCTTGTCGAAGAGGAACGCGAGCGTCGCGACCGACAGCAGCGCCGGCGTCGGGTACGGGAGACGGGCGAGTCGACCGAAGACGAACGCCGAGATCGGCATGGCGACGACGCCGGCGACGGTCACCAGCTTGAACGACGGCCCGTAGGGCATGGCGATGCCCGCGACGGCCACGACCACGGCGAGCGCACCGAGCAGGCGGGCCCGGCGATGGCGACCGACCCGGATGGCGAGCACGCCGGCGAGCACGGCGAGCACCATGGCGACGAAGCCCACACCGGTGTCGAACGAGTACCAGATCCCGGCGAGACCGAGTCCCACCAACGCCACGGCCGACACCGCGGCGGCAGCCCGCGTCGTGCCGGACGCCTTCGTGCTGATGCCGAGCGATACCGCTGCGCTCACCAGCGACGCGGCGCCGCCCAAGCCGGCGTTGAGGACCACCATCGCCAGGAACGGGACCACCATGTAGAACTGGAAGACGGGGAAGCCGGCGTACCAGTCGGGGGTCCATCCGGACAGGCGGAAGTCCGAGAGCAGGACGTCGCGCAGGTAGCCGAACGCCCAGACATGGGCGCCCATGTCGCCGCCCGCGGGCGTGGTCTCGGCGAGGATCAGATCAGGGTGGAGCTGCCAGAAGACGAAGAGCGAACACGCCGCGACGACGAGGACGTCGATGGTGCGTCGGATCCGGTGGTCGTCGGCCCGTGGGGGCAGCGGCGACTCCTCGGCCGGTACCTCGGGCGCGAACTCGGGTGCGTCGTCGTCCGGGGCCCCACCGGCCCGCCCGCTCGTGTCGATCACGCTCATCGCGCGCTCATCTTCCCATGGACCATCGTCGACACCCGTTCAACCCCGGGCGAGGAGCAGGACCACGGTCGTGGCGTTGAAGCCGACATGGGCCCAGATGTTCATGCCCAGACGTCCGGTCCGGTGGGCGATGATCGACAAGACCAGCCCGAACGCCGCCAACGCGGGGAACTGCAGTGCCTGGAGATGGCTCGCACCGAAGAGCAACGCGGTGATGACCATCGTCGGCCAGATCGGCAGCTTCCGGGCCATGGCCCGCTGGAGGAACCCGCGGTAGAAGACCTCTTCCGCCAGTGGCGCGCCCACGACGACCACCAGCACGAGCACGAGCACACCCATGCCGTGCGCCTTCTCGGTGATCTCGCGCGCCGGCGCCTCGAGTTCTTCCTGGTCGACGTCGGTCAGCAGGAAGACCGGCAGCGTGACCAGCGGGACGAGCACGAACTGGCAGGCGATCCCGATGGCCAACCCGATCGGCGCGTCGCGAAGGGTGGTCCACAGCCCCAGTTCGCGAACCGGGCCCCGACCTCGACGCCAGGTCGACAGCAGCGGCACCCCGAGGAACCCGATCCACAGCGGCACCTGCAGCAGTGCGACCTCGCCGATCGTGAGCGCGTCGGTGGTGAAGTCCTCGACCGGGATGCCCTTGGCCGCGGCGAAGACCAGGAGACCGAAGAACGAGGCGATCTGGGCGACCACGAAGGCGCCGAGGACGTCGACGACCCCCCACCGTGATGCCGGCTCGTCGACGTCGAGGTCGACGTCGGTCCCGGTCGCAGTCACTGCGCCAGGTTATCGACGGGACCATCCCCGTCGACATCGGCCCGAGCGGTCAGGACGCGAACCGGTCGCGGATGTCGAGCACGGGAGCCGACACCCGCTCGTCGACCAACGACCACCCGTTCGGCACCGACAGCCGCTCGGCGTGGAGCTCGCACAGGTCGTACTGCATCGGATGCGGCGCGGCGAGGGCCCCGATGGTCGCCGTACCCGACGCGTAGTCGTAGGTGAGGGTGGCGGACGGCGCCCGTTGGCACCCCGGTCGACTGCAGCTCGCGCTCACGGCCACGATGGTATCCAGGCACGGACAGACGATCGTGGACCACGCGGTGCCGGGACGACCCGTCGCCCCCGTATCCTGGGACCCATGCAACCGCAGTCGCCCCCGCCCCCTCCGCCCCCGCCCGGGCGCGAGCCGAGCGGCAAGCCGGGCAGCAAGCCCGGCAGTCGTGACGGGTTCCTGTCCGGCCTGCCCCGCTGGTCGATCTGGGTCCTGCTGGGGGTACTGGTCCTCGGCTTCACCGTCGCCGGGCTCTTCCCCAGCGACTCGGGCGAGGACCTCACGTACTCGGAGTTCCGCCAGAAAGTCGTCGCCGGCGACGTCAAGGAAGTCACGGTCGAGAACAACGACGGCAACATCGACGGCGAACTCGAGGACGGAACCAAGTTCTCGACGACCGGTCCGGTCGACGGCGGCATCCCCGAGGCCGACATCTCGCTGCTCCAGGAGAACGGTGTCGACGTCAGCTACAACACGTCGACGCCCAGTCTGTTGTCGGCGATCCTGCCCTACGTCATCCTCTTCGGCCTGTTCATCGGCTTCTTCATCTGGATGCAGCGTCGTGCCCAGGGCCAGATGGGCGGCGTGATGAACATCGGCCGCTCGAAGGCCAAGACCTACGACACCGAACGTCCCGGCACGACCTTCGAGGACGTCGCCGGCTACGAGGGCGTCAAGCAGGAGATCACCGAGGTGGTCGACTTCCTGCGCCACCCCGAGAAGTTCGCGGAGATCGGCGCCCGCATCCCCAAGGGCGTGCTGTTGGTCGGCCCCCCGGGAACCGGCAAGACGCTGATCGCCCGAGCGGTGGCCGGCGAGGCCGGCGTGCCGTTCCTGTCGGTCACGGGCTCCGACTTCATGGAGATGTTCGTGGGTGTCGGCGCCAGCCGGGTCCGCGACCTGTTCCAGACCGCGAAGAAGATGGGCAAGGCGATCATCTTCGTCGACGAGATCGACTCGATCGGTCGCAAGCGCGGGGCGGGCCTCGGTGGTGGCCACGACGAGCGCGAGCAGACGCTCAACCAGATGCTCTCCGAGATGGACGGCTTCGAGGCGACCGAGGGCATCGTGATGTTGGCGGCGACGAACCGTCCCGACATCCTCGACCCGGCACTGCTGCGGCCCGGCCGTTTCGACCGCCAGGTCGTGGTCCCGCTGCCCGAGCTCGACGAGCGCCTCGCCATCTTGAAGGTGCACACCAAGAACAAGATGCTCGGCAACGACGTCGACCTCACGACGGTCTCCCGGGGAACACCGGGCATGAGCGGCGCCGACCTCGCCAACCTGGTCAACGAGGCCGCGCTCTACGCGGTCCGTGGCGGCAGCGACCGCATCCACATGCAGCACTTCGAGATGGCCCGCGATCGGGTCCTCATGGGACAGCGGCGGGACTCGATGGCCCTCTCCGACGAGGAGAAGGAGGTCATCGCCTACCACGAGGCCGGACACGCCGTCTGCGCCGCCGTGCTCGAGCACGCCGACCCCGTGCACAAGGTCACGATCCTGCCCACGGGCATGGCGCTCGGCGTGACGCAGCAGCTCCCCGCCGAGGAACGCCACATCCACCGGCAGGACTACATCGAGGACAGCCTCGTGGTCCGGATGGGTGGCCGCATCGCCGAGGAGACGATCTACGGCGTCTACTCGACGGGAGCGAACAACGACCTCGTCGGCTCGACCGAGTTGGCCACGAAGATGGTCCGGGAGTGGGGCATGTCGTCGAAGATCGGACCGCAGGCCTGGGGCAGCCAGGGACAGGTGTTCCTGGGCGACAGCCTCATGAGTTCACGCGAGTACTCCGACGACACCGCACGCGTCATCGACGAAGAGGTCGAGCGCATCCTCCGCGAGCAGGAACAGCGGTGCCGCGAGACGCTGCACCTCCACCGCAACGGACTCGACCTCGTGGCCCGGGCCCTGCTCGAGCGCGAGACGATCGACGGCGCCGAGGTCACCCGGCTCATCGAACTCGGCCAGGAACCCGCCGGTGCTCGCCGCGAGTCGACGCCTGCCGACTGACCGTCAGCTGACGCCGTCAGTCGCTGACGCCGGTCAGTCGCTGATGTGGGTGTCGCAGTCGGCGGGGACCGAACCCGGTTCGCGTAGCTCGGCGACCGCGGCCCACAGATCCGTGGCCGTCGCCGGCCCGAGGAACGACGACCGGACGACGCCCTCGGCGTCGGCGACCAGGGTCGTCGGGATGGCGTCGATGCGGTAGCGGTCGTGGATCTCCTTCGCCGCCGTCACCTCGATCTGCTGCACGGCCACGGCATCGGACTCCAGGTGCTTGGCCTTGTCCCACATCCCCTGGCACGAGCGGCAGGTGGACGAGGTGAACAGGACCACCAGCCAGGGGGCATCGGGGCGGTCGAAGTCCTCGCGGTGCAGTTGCGTCGGCACGTGATAGCCGGTGTCGGCCGGTTCCACCGGAGGCTTCCGTCGTTGCACGACGGCGGCGACCACGACCGCCACCAGGCCGACGACCACGACGATCACGACTCGTTCCATCACCGTCGACGCTAACCGTCCCCGGTCCGCTCGCGACAGCGAGCGCCGACCTCAGGGCGTGGTCTCGGGGACCTCGTCGGGTGGGATCTCGCCCTCCGTCGTCGACGTGGTGGTCGCGTCGGGGTCGGTGGCCTCGGCGTCGGGGTCGTCGATGACGATCGTCTCGTCCGGCTCGGGCAACTCGACGTCGCCCGGCGCCACCGGGACGTCGCCGTCGTCGGGTTCCGGGTCGTTGAGTTCGCCGACGTCGACCTCGGGGGCCGCAGCGTCGAGCGGGTCGATGGGGGCGCGCAGTCCTTCCGGGCCGGGTACGCCGACCGCGTTGGACATCCCTCGGTCGTCGTCGCCGACGCGATAGAGCCCGCGCTCGACGACGATCGGCTCCGTGGATCGCACCTCGAGCGGCAGGGTCCCCGAGTCGGTGTTCTCGTCCAGCGACACCACGCGCCGCTCCCCCGGTCCCAACTCGATGCCGGTCAGGCCGGCCACGGGGAGCCGTTGTCCGCCGGCGACCACCTCGATGTCGATCTCGCTGAGCACCTGGTTGTCGAGGTTGACGAGGACCAGGAACTCGTCGTTGTCGTCGTTGGCGGCGCCTGCGGCGAACGTCCAGGTCTCGGACTCGACGGGCGACCCGGTCGTGACGGTCACACCCCGTCGGTTGGTCCGGTCCGAGTAGACGACACGCTCGGCCACCACGGGCACGTCGTTCACCGATCGGACGATCGCCGAGTGCCCGACCTCGGCGGGGACGCGGTCCTCGGCACCGACGTCGACGACCTGGTGGGCTCCGGGCGCCAGGCTGATGTCGATGGGGTCGGGGATGCCGTTGGTCTCGGGGTCGTCGAGCACGAATGCGATCTCGGCCTCGGCGACCTCGTCGCTCGGGTTGTAGACGACGAACTCCTCCCGGACCTCGTCGGACCGGTAGCCGTCGGGGTAGACCCACGCGTTCTGGGCGCTCGGGACACCGAGCTGTACGGTCAATCCGCGTTCGGTGTCGGAGTTCTGCCGCACGATGCGATCGACCACGATCCGCCCGCTGCGGGTGGTGATCGTGGCCGCGACCTCCTCACGACGGGTCACGTCGTCACCGAGGTCGACGCCGATCGTGCCGCGGCCGGGCACGACCAGGCCGTCGAACCGGACCGGCTCACGGACGCCGTTCTCGGTCGAGAACCGGCCGTCGACGATCGCGTCCTGGGGGAACGGGTTGAAGAGCACCAGGAGCTCGCGGGAGTCCACCGTGGTGTCGCCCCAGGCGAAGTGCCATTCGGGTGCTGCGGCCGTCGCACACGGCTTCGAGTCGCGGCCGTGGACGCTGCGCACCTCGTGTTCGACGACGATCCCACCGACGGTCGACTCGACCAGTGCCGAGGCGATCGGGGCGTCCATGATCTCGGAGAGCACGACCCGCAGCCGTGACTGCGGCTCGACGATGAGCTCGCTGACCTCGGGTGCGGAGCGTTCGGTCTCCGAGCCTTCGGGGTCCGGTGCCTCGGTCGTGGTCGTCTCGTCTGGCGCCTCGGTCGTGGTGGTCGTCTCGTCCGACGAGTCCAGGTCGTCCGGGTCGACGACGGTGGACGGCGGTGCCACGACGCCGGCATAGGTCGTCAACGTGACCGTGGCCTCGGTGTCCGTCGGGTTCAGGACGAGCACCACGTGATCGGCGAACGCCTCCTCGTCGGCGGTTCCGCCTGCGCAGTACCAGGTCGACGACAGCGCACCGGGCGAGGCGATCGGGAACACCGACGAGTCGATCGCCGCCGCTTCGGTGCCGACCGTGGGGGTGTCGTCCACCGACCGGTCGATCAGGAGCGCGGCGACGAGGCTGCCGAGGATCAGCACGACCACGGGGAGTCGACGGTTCATGACTCGACCTCGGCTGTCGGGAGGAGCGGGGTCCCACGCACTCGTGTGGACCGTTGGAGCGCCACGAGGGCCAGAGCCCAGAAGGCGATCTGCACCAGCACCATGCCGTAGCGAAGCGGACTCGTGTCGTAGCGCAGGACGCCCTGCCCGGAGTCGGCGACCTCGTACCCGTCGGCCCAGCCGAACAGCTTCGTGCGGGGAACTGCACGGCCGTCCACCTCGAGTCGCCAGCCACCGGCGGCGGCCGCGGAGTGCAGGACGGTGCTCCCACCGTCGAGGGGTCCCTCGAACGTCGTGTCGCCGGTGCGTTCGTCGAGCACGGCCGCCGCTCCCTCGAGGTCGGCAGCCGACACGTCGAACACGGTGCCGCCGCCACCGTCCGGTGCGATCGTCGAACGAGCCGGGAGGACCGCCTCGTTGCGGTAGACGATGTAGGCCGAGTTCACGGCGATCTCGACCAGGTTGAGTTGCCCGGCGAGCGTGTCGACCAACTCCGGGTCCACCGGACGCTGCACCCCACCGAGGGGTCGGGGGGCTGCCGCGCTGGGGAGGACGATGTAGCGGACGGCCATCGGGGCGAGCATCCGTCCCAGGCGGGTCGTCTGTCCGTCGGCAGCAGCCCGGATCGAGTCCTCGACGAGTTGCGTCGAGCCCTGTGGCGAGCCCGGCCACTGGTCGGTGAGTGACGGGAGTCCGTCGTCCGAGGTGGCGTAGGAGACCTCGTCGCTCAGGCGATACCCGCTGATCGGGAGCACATCGGGGTCGCCGAGCCACAGCACACGGAAACCGGGGTCGTCGTCCTCGAAGAACGCGAACGCTCGCTCGAGACCACTCGAGGGCAGGTACCAACGACCGTTCCCCGCGTCGAACACGGTGGGCAGCGCGCCGACGATCAGCGCGACGCCGGCCGCGACGGCGGCCACCTGCCGCCAGCCGAAACCGTGCTCACGCAGGTCCGACTCGAACGCGATGACGCCCATGGCGACGGCGACACCGAAGGCCATCGCCGCCGGTGCGAGCATCGCCACAGGAGAAGGCGTGGCCACGGGCAGCCAGCCCTGGGCATCGGCCCACACGAGACCGAAGAGCGACAGGGCCACACACCAGGCGCGGACGGCCCAGTCGAAGCGCCAGTCGCGGGCGATGAACAACGGGAGCAGTGCAGCGATCGGGATCCCCACCAGGAGGCGCGACCCACCGACCGGACCGACGTCGAAGCGCAGCAGTTCGGCGAGTGACAGCGGCACCGGGCTCCGGGGACCGACGACCATGTCCCACGTGGCGCCGGGAAGGATGAACTCGAACGCCCAGGGGACGTGCAGCACGATCGCCAGCGCGAGGCCGGCAGCCGACCCGACGACGAGACGGGTGGCCCGCACCGTCGCGCCGACCAGCAGCGAGCCGACAGCGAGTCCGACGACGACGGCGACCACGATCGGGACGATCGCAGGGTCGATCGCGGCAACGAGTGCGAGCAGCAGACCGAGGGCGACGATGCGCCCGCGACCACCCCGGATCCGGGCCGTGGATGCGACCCGCGGCGCCGTGACGTCGACCTCGTCGACTTCGTGGTCGACGAAGGGAGCGAAGCCGCCGATGCGGGCGAGGAGGCTCAGGATCCACGGCGTCGCGCCGTAGATCGTCAGTGCTCCCCAGTCGGCGGAGGCGATGGCGTCGTAGGCCAGGGGCGTGGCGCCGTAGACCACCAGGGCCACCGCCTGTGCATGCACCGACCGAGCGGGGCGGAGGAGCCGATAGGCACCGATGAGGCCAGCCGCGAGCGAGCCGATGATCAGGACCTGGCGGAGCGTTCCCATCGCGCCGACGAAGAGGACCCCGAGGAGCCCGAGCAGGCCGAACGCCGTCGGCGCCGGCGATTCGCTCCCCAGGCCGACATCGCGCCATCCCGACAGGTACACCCGGAACAGGTCGGCCGGCGAGGCGTCGAACGGGGCGAACCCGCCGACTGCGGCGACCGGTTGGAAGATCAGGTGACGGCTGCCGAACACGACGATCGCGACCGTGACCGTCCACGCCGCGATGGGCCAGCGCAGGGACCCGTTCCGCACGCCGTCGATGCCGCGGCGCAGTGACTGCTGGATCCGGTCGCTGCGTGACCCGCCGCGGTTCTGCCCGCGGACGAACCGCACGACACGGGCCGATCCCCGGAGCTGGAGTCGACGGATCTCGTTGTCGGGGACGGTACGGAACGCCTGGACCTCTTGGTGACGCTTCTTGATGTCGTCACGACGCTGGAGGTTCCATCGCCACGCACGGATCACGTCGACGGCCTGGCCACGCCGGCCGACCACCACCGAATAGAGGACCTCGAGGACGCTGACCAGCAACGCCTGCGGAACCACACGGATCCGGTGCCAGCGCCCGTAACAGATCAGCATCGTGCGGATCCGGTGGCGCATGACGCGGGAGCGTCGCTCCTCGACCGGCGAACGGTCGCCGAGCGCTTCGAGGTGGCGCACCACCGCGTCGGGAGCGACCACGACCCGACCCCCGGCCACATGGGCACGCCAGCAGAGGCTCAGGTCGTCGTTGAGGAGGTCGATGCCTTCGTCGTAGCCCCCGATCGCCTCGAAGAGGTCCGAGCGGACGAGGGTGCATGCGCCCGGGACCACGAACACGTCGCGAACGGCATCGTGTTGTTCCTGGTCGAGTTCGCCCGGTTCGACCGTCGAGGCCCGTTCGCCGGTCTTGTCGGCCGACTCGCCGACCTGGAGCAGGCGACGCTCGTCGTCCCACTGCACCAGCTTCGAGCCGACGACGCCGGCGTTCGATCGGAGCGCCTCGCCGACCATGGTGGTGATCGCACCGGGTGTCGGGGCGGCGTCGTCATGCAGGAAGCAGTAGAACGCTGCGCCGTCGACGACCTCGCGCACGCGGTTCGCCGCAGCGCCGAAGCCGGCGTTCTCTTCCAGACGGAGGACGTAGGCGTCGGGAAGCACCGACGCGACCCGTGCCGTCGGGTCGGTGTCGCTCGCCGCATCGACCACCAGGACCGCGAGATTGGAGTAGTCCTGCGCCGCGAGGGACGAGAGGGAGTCGTCGAACCAGGGTCCGGGGTTCCGGGTGACCATGACGGCGACGACCGCAGGGGCCGCGGGGCGGCTCGGGGCGGGCGTTTCCACGAATGCGGAAGGGTACCGGTCAGGGCGAGCCCGACCGTGACACGCCACGACTCCGGAGCGAGACACCCGTCACACGTGCTTGCAACTCCATGCAACCCCGCTTAGTCTTTCAAGCATGACCGAGTTCACGATCGACGACATCAGCAAGACCCTCAAGGACAGCCTGTACGTGACGATCGGCCTCGGCGTGATCGCCTTCCAGAAGGCCCAGGTCCAGCGCCAGGAGCTCCGGAAGCAGGTCGAGGGCAACCTCGCCGGCACCCGCTCGCTCGTCAGCGACTCGATCAAGACCGTCCAGGAGCGTCTCGAGGCGGTCGAGGGACGCATCGACACCGTTCTCGACGACGTCGAACAGCAGCTCCCCGAGCAGGCCCGGAGCGTCATGCGCCAGGCCCGCGACGTGGCCAAGGACACCCGGACCCAGCTCGTCGACCTCGTCGAGCGTTCGGTGGAGACCGCCGACGCCTGACAACGATCTTCGTCCGATCCCCCTCGGACGATGACCTGGGCGGCCCCCCGACGAAACGTCGGCCGGTCGATCCCAGCTGCAGCGGCAGGTACCTTCCCCCGGGTCCCTGCCGCTGCTCTCGTTTTCTCCCGCTCACGGGCGAGGCAAGCTGTCGAGGATGCGTATCGCCGTCGACGCCACCTCGCTCCTCGACGTGCGCACTGGTGTCGGGAACTTCACCGACGCCGTCGTGCGCCGGCTCGGACAGCGGCCCGACATCGACACCACGATCTTCCCCATCAGCCTCCGGGGGCACCACAGGCTCCGTGACACGGCGCCACCGGGCGTCGACGTCGTCACCCCACCGCTCCCCGCTCGTCTCCTCCGCCGTTCGTGGCTCGCGACCGGACGACCGCGGATCGACCGCTTCATCGGCCCGCACGACCTCGTCTACGGACCGAACTTCGTCGTCCCGCCGTCGAGATCCGCACGGGTCGTCACCGTGCACGACCTGACGGCGATCCGCTTCCCCGAACTCTGCACGGCCGACACGCTCCAGTACCCCCGACTCCTCGAGCGAGCGATCGGCGACGGGGCATGGATCCACACCGTCTCCGACGCCGTGCGACGAGAGGTCATCGCCGACCTCGGTGCGGACGCGGACCGCGTGGTCGCCGTCCCCAACGGCCACCGCTCCGCCGATGGTGGCGATGCCGGGGTCGGACGCCGCCTGGCCGGACGCGACACGTACGCGCTCGCCGTGGGCACCGTCGAGCCCCGCAAGGGACTCCCGGGGCTGCTCGAGGCAATCGACCTGTTGGCGGCCGACGGGCAGGAGATCCCCCTGGTCCACGTCGGCCCCGACGGCTGGGGTTCAGCGGCCCTCGACGCCACCCTCGCCGCGATGCGTCGGCCGGACCTGTTCGTCCGACTCGGGCGGCGTTCCGACGACGAACTCGACGATCTGTTCGCCGGGGCCCGGGTGTTCGTGTACCCGTCGGTCTACGAGGGCTTCGGTCTCCCGGTGGTGGAGGCCATGTCGGCCGGGCTCCCGGTCGTCACCTCGGACGACCCCGCAGTCGTCGAGGTCGCCGGCGGCGCCGCCGTGCACACGCCGGTGGGCGACGTGGCGGCGCTCGCCGCCGGCATCGCTCGAGCATGGGACGACGAGGCCTTGCGCACCCGGCTCGTCGCGGAGGGTCGTCGGCGCGCCGACGAGTTCTCGTGGGACCGGTGCACCGACGGACTGGTCGACGTGTTCCACGCGGCGGTCGCCGATGGAGGGTCCGCCTGAGACGGGGCGGTACATTCCCCTCCGATGCGCGCCCTCGTCACCGGATCGCTCGGATTCGCCGGAACCCATCTGTGCGCCCATCTCCGCGAGCAGGGTGACGTCGTCATCGGTGTCGATCGCGACGATGCCGACCTCACCGACCCCAGCGCCGCCGAGCGACTGCTGTCGTCCCACCAGCCCGAGGTCGTCTACCACCTCGCCGGCGCGGCCGACGTCGGCGCGTCGTGGCGGGACCCGGTCGGCACGTGGGAGGCCAACGCGACGGCCAGCCTGTATCTGCTCGAGGCCGCACGCACGCTCGGGGTGCGCCGCGTGCTGCTGGTGTCGAGCGCCGACGTGTACGGCGCCGTGCAGGAGGAGGACCTCCCCCTCGACGAGTCGTCGCCCCTGCGACCCACGAGCCCGTATGCCGCCTCGAAGGTCGCGGCCGAGCAGGTCGCCCGCCAGGCATGGCTCGGACACGGACTCGAGACCATCCGCGTGCGGGCGTTCAACCACATCGGACCGGGGCAGCGGCCCGACTTCGTCGCCCCGGCGATCGCCACCGCCATCGCCCAGAACGAGCTCTCCGGATCGTCGGAGATCGCGATCGGCGACCTCTCCCCTCGTCGCGACTTCACCGATGTCCGCGACGTCGTCCGTGCCTATCGACTCCTGATGGCCCACGGCTCCCCCGGCGACGTCTACTGCGTCTGCTCCGGACGAGCCATCGCGATCCAGGACCTCGCCGACACCCTGGTCGCGATGGCCGAAGCGCCGATGCATCTCCGCACCGACCCGGACCGGCTCCGACCGGTCGACATCCCGGTGCTGCGGGGCTCGAACCAGAAGCTCCAGGACACCACCGGATGGACACCCGCCTACTCGATCGACGAGACACTCGCCGATCTGATGGCCGAGAGCCGACTCCGTGTCCGCTCCGACATCGCCACGCAGAACCCGAGGACGACACCATGAGCAATCCCAAGGCACTCGTGACCGGCATCACCGGTCAGGACGGCTCCTACCTGGCCGAGTTCCTCCTCTCGAAGGGCTACGACGTGGTCGGCGTCGCCCGCCGGTCCAGCACCGTCACCTTCGAGCGGATCGCCCACCTCCAGGCGGACATCGAGATCGTCTTCGGCGACATCCTCGACCAGGTCTCGATGATCACCCTCTTCGACCGGCACCAACCGGCCGAGGTGTACAACCTCGCCGCCCAGTCGTTCGTCCCGACGAGCTTCGACCAGCCCGTGCTCACCGGGGAGATCACCGGCCTCGGCGTGACCCGCGTGCTCGACGCCATCCGCGTCGTCGACCCGTCGATCCGCTTCTACCAGGCGTCGTCGTCGGAGATGTTCGGCAAGGTCCGCGAGGTCCCCCAGACCGAGGAGACCCCGTTCTGGCCGCGCTCCCCCTACGGCGCCGCCAAGGTCTACGGCCACTGGATGACGGTCAACTACCGCGAGAGCTACGGCCTCCACGCATCGTCCGGCATCCTCTTCAACCACGAATCACCGCGACGCGGACACGAGTTCCTCCCCCGCAAGGTCTCCTACAACGTCGCCAAGATCGCCCTCGGCATGCAGGACGAGTTGCGCCTCGGGAACCTCGACGCCCGTCGCGACTGGGGCTTCGCCGGCGACTACGTCGAGGCCATGTGGCTGATGCTCCAGCAGGACGAGCCCGACGACTACGTGATCTCGACCGGTGAGACACACGAGGTGCGCGAGCTCGTGCAGCTCGCCTTCGCCCACGCCGGCCTCGACTGGGAGGACCACGTCGTGATCGACGAGGCCTTCTACCGGCCGGCCGAGGTCGACCTCCTCATCGGCGACTGCGAGAAGGCCCGCACCAAGCTGGGCTGGAAGCCGCGGACGTCGTTCACCGAGCTCGTGCAGATGATGGTCGACGCCGACCTGGCGCTGCTCAAGGGCGACCTGCGGGACATCGCCCGTTGAGCGTCGCCGTCCTCTGCGGCGGGGTGGGTGCGGCGCGACTCCTCAGCGGCCTCGTCCACGTCGTCGATCCCGGCGACATCACCGCGCTCGTCAACGTCGGCGACGACACCGTCCTGCACGGCCTCCACATCAGCCCCGACATCGACACGATCATCTACACCCTCGCCGGCGCGATCGATCCCGAGCGCGGGTGGGGCCTCGTCGACGAGACCTGGAATGCCATGGCGCAGTTCGGGCGGCTCGGCAATCCGACCTGGTTCAACCTCGGCGATCGCGACCTGGCGACACACATCGTCCGGTCCGAGCGACTGGCACGCGGCGATGCGTTGTCCGAGATCACCGATCACCTGGCCAGGTCGTGGGAGCTGCGATGCGGGATCCTCCCGATCACCGACGATCGCCTGCGGACGATGGTCACCGTCGCCGACGGCGAGATCTCCTTCCAGGAGTACTTCGTCGGCCGTCAACACGACGTCGCCGTCTCCCAGGTCCGGTTCGACGGTGCCGAGGAGACCGTCCCGGCCCCTGGTGTGCTCGACGCGCTCCGCGAGGCCCAGCACGTCGTGATCGCCCCGTCGAACCCGATCGTCTCGATCGATCCCCTCCTCGCCGTGCCCGGTGTCCGACAAGCGGTCGAGAACCGACGAGGCGACACCGTGGCCGTGTCGCCGATCGTCGGAGGCCTGGCCATCAAGGGACCTGCGGCGAACATGCTCGACGAACTCGGCCACGAGGCCTCGGTCGTCGGCATCGCCCGGCTCTACGCACCCCTCGCCGCGACCCTGGTCATCGACGAGGCCGACGCCGATCGCGCCGGCGACGTCGAGGCCGAGGGCATGCGGTGCGTCGTCACCGACACCATCATGCGCGATGTCGACCGGGCGACGGCCCTCGCCCGGACAGTGCTGGCATGAGCCCGGTGCCCGGCGAACTGCGCATCATCCCGGTCGCCGGGATCGGCGAGATCGCGGACGGGAGCGACCTGGCCGGGATCATCGCCGAAGCATGCGGGGCCGACCCGGCCACGACGCTCGTCGACGGCGACGTCCTCGTCGTCACCCAGAAGGTCGTCTCGAAGGCCGAGGGCCGGATCGAGGCCATCGACTTCGACGACCCGAAGCTCCACAAGGCCATCGTGGAGCGCGAGTCGGCGCGCATCGTCCGGCGCCGCGGCGACCTCATCATCTCCGAGACCAGCCACGGATGGATCTGCGCCAATGCCGGCGTCGATCTGTCGAACATCGAGGAGGGCTTCGCCGCCCTGCTCCCGGTCGACTCCGATCGATCGGCCCGCCGCATCCGTGACGCGCTCCGGCATCGCTTCGGCGTCGACGTGGCCGTCATCGTCTCGGACACGTTCGGACGCCCGTGGCGACGAGGCCTGACCGACGTCGCCATCGGGTGTGCCGGCATCCTGCCGATCGCCGACCTCCGAGGCTCGACCGACTCGCTCGGCCGCGAACTCCAGGTCACCGAGGTCTGCATCGTCGACGAACTCGCTGCGGCAGCCGACCTCGTGTGCGGGAAGGCCGCCGGCATCCCGGTCGCCATCTGCCGCGGGGTCGACCCGTCGTGGTTGGGTGAGGGCGCCGCCGAGCGCGATCTCCCCCGTCACCCGAGCGAGGATCTGTTCCGATGACCACCGCGTGTCTGTCCGTCGTGATGCCCGCCTTCAACGAGGAGGCGACGATCCTCGAGGCCATCGACGAGGTGCTGGCGTCGCCGTGGGTCATCGAGGTCATCGTGGTCGACGACTGCTCGACCGACGACACCGCTTCGTTGCTGGCGACGGTGACCGACCCGCGGGTCCGGGTCCTCCACCACGACCGCAACCAGGGCAAGGGCGCCGCGCTCCGCACCGGATTCGCGTCGGTCACGGCCGAGTTCGTGATCATCCAGGACGCCGACCTCGAGTACGACGCCGGCGAGTACGGCACGCTGCTCGAACCCCTGGTCGGCGGGCGAGCCGACGTCGTCTACGGCTCACGCTTCGCCGGCGGCGAGTCGCACCGTGTCCTCTTCTTCTGGCACTCGGTCGGGAACAAGCTGCTCACCCTGGCCTCGAACATGGTCACCAACCTGAACCTGACCGACATGGAGACCTGTTACAAGGCCTTCCGCACCGACGTGCTCCAACAGGTCGAGATCGAGGAGGACCGGTTCGGGTTCGAACCCGAGATCACCGCGAAGCTCGCTCGACTCGACGTGCGCTTCTACGAGGTCGGGATCTCCTACGACGGCCGGACCTACGACGAGGGCAAGAAGATCGGTTGGCGCGACGGCGTCTGGGCGTTCGTCTGCATCGCCCGCTACGGCGTCGTGCGACGCTTCACCGATCCAACGCAACCACTGCGTCGGTGAGTCCCTCGGCGAGCGGTGTGAACGCCTTCCAGCCCAGGTAGAGCTCGGCCCGCGCCGGGTCGACCGGCACGACACCGGGCTCGTCGGCTCGTTCGGCGCCGGGAACCAACTCGTCGTCGCGGCCGACCATCGCCGCCATCGCTCCGTGGAGGCTGGCGATCGACGTCTGCCGACCGGTTCCCACGTCGACCGACAGACCGTCGGCCGCCGTGGCGGCCTTCACCAGCGCGTCGACGGCGTCGTCCACGTAGAGCAGGTCACGGCTCTGCTCCCCGGAGCCGTGCACGACGCAGGGCTGGCCACGGACGAGTCGCTCGGCGAACGTCGCGACCACGGCGCTCTCGCGCCCCGGTCGCTGGCGGGGCCCGAAGACCGTCGGCAACACGACGATCGTGTGCTCCAGTCCGTGGAGTTCCCGGTAGCGCACGGCGAGGTCGTCGACCATCGCCCGGGTCGTGTGTCGAGCCGATCGTCCGCTGCGAGCGCGGGCACTGCCGGCGAGGACGACCTTGTCGGTCCCGGCGGCGAGGGCAGCTTCGAGCACCTGCACGGTGCCGGCGACGTCGATCGACGCCGATGCGCTGTTGCTCAGGGAGCCGGAGCGATCGGTGTTCGTCGCGAGGTGGTAGACGATCTCGGGTCGCCGATGGACCAGCAGGTCACAGAGCGAGTCGTCGCGGACGTCGAGCTGATGGATCTTGAGCCGCCCGGACGCCTCGGCACGAGCGCCCGCGAGGTTCCCGAGCGTGCCGGATCGCAGGTCGTCGACGATGTCGACGTGGTGTCCACCGGCGAGGATTCGATCGACCAATGACGAGCCGATGAATCCGGCGCCGCCGGTCACCAGGATCTTCACCCGGCGCCCGGGTCTTCTGCGGGGACCCGCTCGCCCTTCAGACGCGCATCGGGCTCGATGTCGACGGCGTCACCGATCACGGTGAGATCGAGGAGTTCGGCGCCGGACCGGATCACCGCGCCCGGCCCCACGATGGAGCGATGGATACGCGCACCGGACTCGACCACGGCACCCGACAGCACCACGGCGTCGGTCAGCGTCGCGTCGTTGCCGATCGTGGCGTCCGCTCCGATGACCGATCGCTCGACATGAGCCGACTCGGAGATGGTGGCGCTCTCGTGCACCGCGCCGGGACCGTCGGAGGGCAACAGGTCGAGGTTGGCTTGGAGATAGGTCTCGGGTGTGCCAGCGTCGAGCCAGTAGGCCCCCCCGTCGAGGGCGAACAGCGTGCCCGCCTCGACCAGGGCCGGGAAGGTCTCCCGCTCGACCGACACCGGTCGTCCGACGTCGATGCGACCGAGCACGCTCGGCTCGAAGACATAGGTCCCGGCGTTGATCTTGTTGCTCGGAGCGTCCTCGCGGTCGGGCTTCTCGATGAACGCCTCGACTTGGCCGGCGACATCGGTGACCACCACGCCGTAGCGCGACGGGTCCTCGACCTCGTGCAGGTCGATCGTCGCTTCGGCACCCGACGCATCGTGGAACCGCACGAGTCGGGTGACGTCGAGATCGGTGAGCACGTCGCCGTTGACGACGATGAAGCGCTCGTCGATGCCCGCTTCACCAGCGGCGAAGCGGATCGCACCCGCCGTGTCGAGCGGTTCGTCCTCGACCGCGTAGGCCAGACGCACGCCGGCGCAGAGGCCGTCGGGATAGGCGGCGAGGAACGTGTCGGGCTTGTAGCCGAGCGCCAGCACCGCCTCGGTCACGCCGTGCTCGGCGAGGTGGGCGACCACCCGCTCGACCATCGGGACATGGACGACCGGAAGCAGGTTCTTCGGCGTGGTGAGGGTCAGGGGCCGGAGCCTCGTACCGAAGCCTCCGACCAGGATGACGGCCTTCACGAGCCGGCGTCACCCTCGGTCGCGTCGACCGTCGTGTCGTCGGTCGTCGTGTCGTCGGTCGTCGTGTCGTCCGGAGTCGTGTCGTCGGTCGTCGTGTCGTCGACCGTGGTGTCGTCGGTGGCGCCGTCGAACTGCGCGTCGTCGGGGACCTGGTCCTCGGGGACGCCGAGGTCTGCGCCAACGCTCGAGAGTTCGCCGGTGCTGTCGGGTAGAGGGATCTCGGTGCCCTCGGGAGCGAAGGCGATGGTGAACGCCTGCCCGTCGGCGTCGAAGCGGATCTCGTCGAAGTTCTCGGTCACGATGACGGGATCGGCGCCGTCGAGTCCGGCCTGGGCCGACTCCCACACCGCGACCTGGACGATCGGATCGCCGTCGAGGCCCTCGCAGGTGTCGGTGCCCTCTTCGTAGGTCTTGCCCGCGGGGAGCTCGAGGCGGTCGTCCTCGAGCACGCCGCCGCCACCGAGCGCCACACCGGCGTCGGCGAACCAGTTGACCAGCGTGGCGTTCTTGCCCGAGCGCGAGGTCGCGAACGGGTGGATGTGGAGCAGTCCGTCGCCGTGGGTGTGGTTGCCACCGTTCTGCGGGGCGATGAACTCGGGGAGCTGCGGCTCCATCTGGTCGCAGATGAAGACGCCGTAGGCGGAGTGCCAGTGGTCCTCGTTGGCCAGCGGCGCCTCGAGTGCCTCGGCCGAGCGGGTGTCCCGGGCGTAGACGACGAGGACGAGGCCGAGCACCATCACGAGCGACAGCGCAGCCGGGAACAGGAAGTTCCGCTCGCCAGCGGCACGTGCGCGCCCGCCACCCGCCTTCGCAGCGCGTGCGACCTTCTTGTTGGACGAAGCCTTACCCATAGCCGAGCGAGGCTACTGCCCGATCGAGGCCGAGCGGTAAGCGGCCAGGAGGCGTTCCGCCGTCCGCTCGGGGCCGAACGTCGCCGCCCGCAGACGCCCGGCGTCGACGAGCGATGCTCGGTGCACCTCGTCGCTGAGCACGCGGTGTACCTCGATCGCCAGTTGATGGTCGTCACCGGCGGGGAAGACGACGCCTGCATCGCCGATCACCTCGACCAGGGCGCCGGCGTCGGCAGCCACCACGGGCGCTCCCAGCGACATGGCCTCGAGCACGGGGATCCCGAACCCCTCGTAGCGCGACGGGAACACCACCGCCGTCGCCCCTTCGATCAACGCCAGCACCGAGGCATTGGGGAGTCGGCCGGTACGGATGACCCTGCCGCCGAGCCCCAGCCGTTTGATCTCGGCCAGGACGTCGGGTTCGGCAGGACCCACGCCTCCGGGCAGGACGAGCTTGAGGTCCGGGTGCCGGTCGACGAGGTGGCCCACGGCGCGGATCGCCGTGATGTGGTCCTTGTGGGCATAGGTGATCGCCGGCAACACGAGCGTGGGTCCCTGGAGTCCCCAGCGCCCTCGCACCAGGTCGACGTCGGCGCGGCCGCCGACGTCGGGAGTCGACCAGGGAACGACGTCGATGCGATCCGGGTCCGCGTCGAGATGCTCGACCAGCGACGAGCGGACGAACGCCGACGGCACCGTGATCCGCCGAGCGCCGGCGACGGCGGACGGGATCGCTCGACGGAGGAATGCCACCCGGGTCCGGGGGAACCGCTGCGGGTACAGCAGCGGCTGGATGTCGTGGATCGTGAGCACGCGTGGCACCTCGACGCTCCCGGGCGAGGTGCCACCGGCGTCGTGGAGCAGGTCGATGCCCAGCCGACGGACCATGGCGGGAAGCCATGTGTGCTCGGCCAGCACGCGGACGGCCCTGCGGCCGGCCGGGAGCGGGATGGTGTGGGTCTCGAACGACGAAGCGAGCTCGGGATACGCGTCGACGAATCCTGTCGACGCCAGGAGGACGATCTCGAAGTTGCGGGGAGCGCGCCGATGCAGTGCGGCGAGCGCCCGCACCGTGGCCTGCTCGGAGCCCCCGACTCCCCCGGGGACGAGCCAGCACAGGTTGATCCCGACCCGTCGTCTGCGAACCGTCATGCGAGCACCGCCTGGTAGCCGTCGACGACGGCCGATGCGGCCCGCTCCCAGGTGTAGGTCGAGGCGCGCCGTCGCGCCTCGTCGGCTGTGCGCTGTCGCGCGGACGGATCGTCGAGCAGCCCGGCGATCGCATCCGCGATGGCCGACGGATCGGTGGGATCGACCGCGATGCCCGCTCCGTCGACCACGAGTTCCGCGGTCGACGTCCCCGACGACGTCACCACGGGGCAACCGAGCGCCATCGACTCGAGCACCGGCAACCCGAATCCCTCGAACAAACTCGGGTACACCGACACTGCGGCACCCCGGTAGAGCGCGTCGCGCACCGCTGCGGACACGAACCCGGTCTTCACCAGTCGGTCGGGGACGAGCGCAGGGTCGATCGCGTCGCCCCATCCCTCGGGACCCACGACCACGAGATCGGCATCGCGGCCCAGCAGTCGCCAGGCCTCGAGCATCCCCAGCAGGTTCTTCCTCGGCTCCAACGTGCCCACCATGACGACGTAGTCGCCGGTGAGTCCGAACCGGGCACGGGCGGCGGCAACGTCGTCGGCATCGGGGTCCGACACGGTGACGCCCCAGGGCACGTGGCGCAGCCGAGCACGGTCGATCCCGGCCGCCACGCAGTCCTCGAGCGTCGCCATCGAAGGGACGAACACCAGTCGGGCCCGTTCGATGGTGAGCTGCAACGCCCGCCGGAAGAACCGCAGCCCGTGGCGGGTGAACATCCCGGGGTGGTGGAGGAATGCGAGGTCGTGGATCGTGACGACGAGCGGTGCCTCGCTCGGAGCGATCGCCCCACCGACCACGTGACACAGGTCGACGGGACCGGTCGCCGACTCGAACTCGGGGCCGGCCGAGTCCATGCCAGGTCTCGTAGAGCAGGGTGCGAGGGAGCGGCAGATGCTCGACCTCGACGGTCGGACGCCATGGCTCTGGCGGCGGAGCAGCGTGTCGGGCGGCGACCCCCACGATCTCGATCCCCGGTACGGCGGCGAGGGCCGTGGTCAGGTCGATCGAGGTGCTGGCGGTTCCCCCGGGCACCTCGTGCCAGCACTGTTCCAACGGGACCGCGACGCGCATCGGAGCGGAGTCTGGCACGGGATCCGACGGCTTCCGGCGGACGCACGCCATCACGGAGGCCCCGAGCGACGTCGGTACACTCGCCCATCGTGCGACTCCTGGGACACCGACGCTCGAAGGTCTCGGTCTCGAAGGTCCTCCGATGAAGGTCCTCGTGACCGGCAGCGCCGGACTCATCGGGTCCGAAGCGGTCTCGTTCTTCGACGCCATGGGCTTCCGGGTCGACGGGATCGACAACAACGGACGCGCCGACTTCTTCGGACCCCAGGGCGACACGACCTGGAATCGTCAGCGCCTCGAGGCCCAGAGTCGCGACTACACCCATCACGACATCGACATCCGGAAGTTCGACGCCGTCGAAGCGGTCTTCCGCGACCGTGGCTACGACCTCGTGATCCACACGGCGGCGCAGCCGAGCCACGACCTCGCCGCCTCGCGCCCGCTCGACGACTTCGAGACGAACGCGAACGGCACGCTCCACCTGCTCGAGGCGTGCCGTCGGCACAGCCCCGATGCGGTCTTCGTGTACGTGTCGACCAACAAGGTCTACGGCGACAACCCCAACCGTCTCGAACTCGTCGAGAAGGACACCCGCTGGGACTACGCCGATCCCGCCTTCTCCCAGGGCATCGACGAGACCATGTCGGTCGAGGGATGCCTGCACTCGCTGTTCGGCGTGTCGAAGCTGTCGGCCGACCTCGCCTGCCAGGAGTACGGCCGGTACTTCGGCATGAAGACCGGGATCTTCCGCGGCGGATGCCTGACCGGGCCGCACCACAGCGGCGTCGAACTCCACGGCTTCCTCTCCTACCTGGTCACGACGTCGCTCCGCGAGGGGCCGTACACGATCTTCGGCTACAAGGGGAAGCAGGTCCGCGACCAGATCCACAGCGAGGACGTGATCAACGCGTTCTGGGCCTTCGCCCAGGACCCCCGCCCGGGCGAGGTGTACAACCTCGGCGGAGGCAAGGAGAACGCCGCGAGCCTGCTCGAATGCGTCGAGATGATCGCCGAGCGGACCGGCAAGCGTCCGGACCTCACCTACGACGAGACCAACCGGGTCGGCGACCACATCTGCTACTACACCGACATGGCGAAGTTCCGGTCACACTTCCCCGACTGGTCGCTCCGGTACTCGCTCGACGACATCGTCGACCAGATGGTGGAACTGGTCGGACAGCGGACCGGTTGAACGGCCGACCCTCGTGAACATCTGCCTGCTGAACCAGTTCTACGCGCCGGACGTCTCCCCCACCGCGCAACTGGCCACCTCACTGATCGAACACCGGGCGGCACTCGGCGACGAGTGCACCGTGGTGTGCGGCTCCGGCGGCTACGCCGACGCCCGCGACTCCCGACCACTCGCCGACGCCGTCCGGATCCGTCGTGCCTGGTCGCCGAGTCTGGGACGCAGCCGCATCGTGTCGCGGGCCACGACGTACACCGCGTACTTCCTCGCTGCGCTGTGGACCATGCTCCGCATGCCGCGACAGGACGTGATCGTGGTCATGACGACTCCGCCGTTCGTCTACCTCATCGCCCTCGCACACAAGCTGCGCCACCGCGACACCCGCGTGGTGTTGTGGAGCATGGACGTCTATCCCGAGGTCGCCGAGCGTCTCCGGGCGGTGAGCGAGCGCAGCTTCATCTCGCGACTGCTCCGGCGTCTCAACGCGTGGGCGCTCCCCAAGCTCGACTCGGTGATCGTGCTCGACGGCGCCATGGCCGACCTCCTGCGCGATGCCGGTGCTCCGGCCGACCGGGTGCACGTCATCCCGAACTGGGAGCGGGCGTCGCTCTACACGGGGACCGACGTGGCGCGGTGGCCGGGCTACGAGCAGCTCGGCCTCACCGACCGGTTCGTCCTCCTCTACCTCGGCAACATCGGACTCGGGCACCAGTTCGAGACCGTCGTGGCCGCCGCTCCGCAGCTCGCCGACGACGGCGTCACCATCCTGTTCGTGGGTGGGGGTCCTCGCTGGGAGGACCTCCGGGCCCGCGCCGCCGACGTCGACAACGTTGTCCTGCACGACTACGTCGACAAGGACCAGACCCCCGGGGTCCTCGCCGGCGCCCACGCGACGCTGATCTGCCTCGACGACCAGGCCCTCGGGGTCATGAGCCCGTCGAAACTCCACGGGAGCCTCGGCATGGCGACCCCCGTCGTCTACGTCGGACCCCACGGGTCGAACATCACCGAGGCGATCGATCGCTTCGCGTGTGGTGTCTCGGTCCGCACCGGCGACGTCGATTCCCTGGTCGCTGCCGTCCGCGCCTGGAAGGATGATCCGGACTCGCTGGCGCAGGCATCAGCGCAGGCTCGGATCGCGTTCCTCGAGCGGTACTGCGACGACGCGACGCTTCCGCTGTGGGATGAACTGCTGGACCACCAGAACGAGGACGGACGATGACCGACCCGACCCAGATGATCCCGACCGTCGGCGGACCGACGGTCGGCGGCCCGCCCGCAACACCCCCGCCCGGAGAACCCCCGGTCGGTGGACCGGGCGACGACGACGGCGACGGTGGCGGCATGGATCGCCGCTTGCTGGCGATCCTCGGCCTGCTCGGCGCGATCGTCGTCCTGCTGGTGATCCTCCTCGTCGTGGTGTCGAGCGGCGACGACGGCGACACCACCGCCACCACCTCGACCACCGGCTCCACCACGACCGAGGCGACGACCACGACCGTGGCCGACACCACCACCACGAGCGAGACGACCACGACGACCGTGGCCGAGACCACCACGACGAGTGAGTCCACGACGACCACCGAGGCCACGACGACCACGACCGCACCGCCACCGACGATCGCGCCGTCGCGGTGCGTCGGCGACAGGGCGACCGACGACCCGGACGACACCGCGATCGTGTTCTACGACGCCTGGACGGTCGACGACACCGACTGTGCCGAGAACGTCGCCACCGACGACGCGATCGCCACCTTGTTCCGAGCCAACGGCTCGGGTGCCGACTGGGACTTCCAGTCGTGCGAGGACAACGGCCTCGGCGAGACGTTGATCGAGTGCGCCTTCCGCTACGAGGGCGGTGCGGCGTTCTTCGAGATGCAGGTGGGGCCGGACACCCGCTGGCGGGTCGAGTCGGTCCGCTTCCGCGCCGACTGATCCATCGTCTGGGCGGTCAGAGGATCGACGCGAAGTACGCGGCGGTCTTCTCCAACCCCTCGCGGAGCTCGATCGACGGCTTCCATCCCAGGGCTTCCCGGGCGAGCGAGATGTCGGGTCGCCGTTGCGTCGGGTCGTCGACCGGCAGGTCCTCGTGGACGATCTCGCTGGACGAGTTGGTCACCTCGATCACGAGATGCGCGAGCTCGGCGATGGTGAACTCCGACGGGTTGCCGATGTTGCACGGGCCCGTGATCGGCCCCTCGAGCAGCGCGAGGAATCCCTCGACCTCGTCGTCGACGTAGCAGAAGGATCGCGACTGCGACCCGTCGCCGTAGATGGTGATCGGATCGCCACGGAGCGCCTGGACCAAGAAGTTGGAGACGACCCGGCCGTCCTTGGGGCGCATCCGAGGGCCGTAGGTGTTGAAGATCCGCACGATCCGGACGTCGATCCCGTGGTGCGAGTGGTACGCCATCGTCATGGCCTCGGCGAACCGCTTGGCCTCGTCGTAGACGCCGCGCGGCCCCACCGGGTTGACGTGACCCCAGTAGTCCTCGGTCTGCGGGTGGACCTGCGGGTCGCCGTAGACCTCGCTCGTCGACGCCAGGAAGAACCGAGCCGACTTGGCGCGGGCGAGACCGAGGCCGTTGTGCGTACCGAGGCTCCCGACCTTGAGGGTCTGGATCGGCATCTCGAGGTAGTCCTTCGGCGACGCCGGTGACGCGAAGTGGAGGACCGCGTCGACGTCGCCAGGGACCCAGATGAACGTCGACACGTCGTGATGCACGAAGGTGAAGCCGCTCGTGCCGAAGAGGTGCTCGATGTTGGCGATGTTCCCCGTGACGAGGTTGTCGAGGACGACGACCTCGTCGCCCCGGGCGAGCAGCCGCTCGCAGATGTGCGAGCCGAGGAACCCGGCCCCGCCGGTGACGACGATGCGCGCCATCAGTTGCGACCGACGCCGCGGAACTCGAAGCCGCGACGGCGCAGCGCCGACCGGTCGAGGAGGTTCCGGGCGTCGACGACCGAGGGATTCGCCATCCGCTCCTTCACCACGTCGAGGTCGAGCCACTTGAACTCGTCCCACTCGGTGAGCACGAGGAGCACGTCGGCCCCGTCACATGCGTCGTAGGGATCGCTGACGACCTCGATGCCGTCCTGCGGGCTCTTGGACACCGCGGGGTCGTAGGCACGGACCTTGGCGCCACGCGAGATGAGTCGGTTCAGCACCTCGAGCGACGGCGACTCGCGCAGGTCGTCCGTGCGGGCCTTGAAGGTCAGGCCCCAAGCGGCGACCTGCTTGCCGTCGACGTCGCCGCCGACCAGGTCGATGGCCTTCTGCGCCGTCCGGTCGAACTGTTCGTCGTTGACCTCGATCACGCCCTTGAGGAGGTCGAACTCGTACCCGCCCTCTTCGGCGATCTTCACCATCGCCCGCGTGTCCTTGGGGAAGCAGCTGCCGCCGTAGCCCGGGCCGGGGCGGAGGAACTCGTGGCCGATGCGCTTGTCGTACCCGATGCCGAGGACGACGTCGTTGATGTCGGCGCCGACGGCCTCGCAGATGGCGGCGACGGCGTTGATGAAGCTGATCTTCGTGGCCAGGAACGAGTTGGCGGCGTACTTGATCGTCTCCGCCGAGGCCGGGTCGGTGACGACCAGCGGCGCGGTGACCCCCAGGTAGAGCGATGCGACCTTGATGGCGGCCGACTGGCTGTCGGCACCGATCACGATCCGGTCGGGGTTCATGAAGTCGTGGACGGCGGATCCCTCGCGGAGGAACTCCGGGTTGGAGACGACGGACACGTCATCGCGGCCAAGGGCCCGCTCGACGACACGGGTCGAGCCGACCGGAACGGTCGACTTGTTGACCACCACGGCCTCGGCCGGGAGCACCGGCGCGATCTCGCGTGCGGCGGTCTGGATGTAGCTCAGGTCCGCAGACCCGTCGGCGCCCTGCGGCGTCGGAACACACAGGTAGGCGAACTCACAGTCGGCCGCAGCCGTTGCCGCGCCCAGGACGAAGCTCAGCCGTCCGGCCTCGATGCCCTCGTGGACGATCTGTTCGAGTCCCGCCTCGAGGATCGGGATCTCGCCCCGGGTCAACGAGGCGACCTTCTCCTCGTCGATGTCGGCGCACACGACGTCGTGGCCGAGTGCGCTGAAGCACGCGCCTGTGGTCAGGCCCACATAACCCGTGCCGATCACTGCGATCTTGCTCAAGACGACTCCTCGGTTTCGATGCGATCCATCAACTCGGTGACCGCCGCTCGGAGCGAGTCACGGTACAAGGGCATGGCCGGCAACTGTGAGCTTCGCCATGCGACGCCGTCGAGCACGGAGTTCGCAGGGCGTGGTGCCGGCCGGGGCGGGTCGAGCTCCGCCGTCGAGATCGGCGTGACCTTGTCGGGGTCCTCGCCCGCCAGTTCGAGGATCTCGCGCACCAGGCCGTACCAGGTGGTCTCCCCGGCATTCGTCAGGTGGAACGTCCCGGCCATACGGCGCTCGGCGAGGTGGCGCAGCCCGACGGCGAGGTCGGCCGTGAAGCTCGGGCTCCCCCGCTGGTCGTCGACGAACGCGAGATGTTCGCGGTCGCGGAGCGCCAAGACCGTCTTGAGCATGTTCCTGCCGTGGACGCCCATGACCCAGGACGTCCGGACGACGGCGCTGTCCGGAGCGATCGAGCGGACCTCGCGCTCGCCGGCGAGCTTCGAGGCGCCGTAGACCGATGTCGGGTTGGGCTCGTCCCACTCGGTGTAGGCACCGTCCTTGGTGCCGTCGAACACGTAGTCGGTGGAGACGTGCACCAGGTGGGCACCCGCTCTCGTCGACGCCTCGGCCACCCACCGTGCGGCGAGGGCGTTGTCACGGAACGCCCGCTCCGGGTCGGATTCGCAGTCGTCGACGGCAGTCCACGCCGCTGCGTGGAACACGACCTCCGGTGCCGCTGAGGCGATGACGTCGAGCACGACATCGCGTCGGGTGACGTCGAGTCGAGCGCGGCGTGAGCGCGGACACGTCATCGCCGGACGCACGGCAGTGGTCGGCGAGATCGGTCCCCAGCTGGCCGCCGGCTCCGGTGATCAGGACACGCACGGCTCAGCCCCTGAGGGGCCGCCACCACCAGTCGTTGTCCCGATACCACTGCACCGTCGCCGCCAGCGCTTCCTCGAGCGTGCGTTCCTTGCGCCAGCCCAGGGCGGTGATCTTCGCGATGTCGACGGAGTAGCGCCGGTCGTGGCCCTTGCGGTCCTCGACGTAGGTGACCATCTCCTCGCCCACCTCGAACGCCGCGAGCAGCCGGTCGACGAGCTCTCGGTTCGGGGTCTCGTTCCCGGCGCCGATGTTGTAGATCTCGCCCGGCTCGCCGTCGGTGAGCACCAGGTGCACGCCGGAGCAGTGGTCGTCGACGTAGAGCCAGTCGCGCTCGTTCAGTCCATCGCCGTAGAGCGGGATGGGACGACCGTCGATCAGGTTGGTCGTGAACAGCGGGATGGCCTTCTCGGGGTACTGGAACGGTCCGAAGTTGTTGGTACAACGCGTGACCGAGACCGGCAGCCCGTGGGTCGCGTGATAGCTGAGCGCGATGAGGTCCGAGCCCGCCTTCGACGCGGAGTACGGGGACCGTGGCTCGAGGGGGTCGGTCTCGAGCGACGAGCCGACCTCGACGGAGCCGTAGACCTCGTCGGTACCGATGTGGACGACCCGTCCGATCCCGAGTTCGCGGGCGGCGTCCATGACCACGTTGGTGCCGAAGCAGTTGGTGTGGACGAAGTCGTCCGAGCCCTCGATCGAACGATCGACGTGGCTCTCGGCTGCGAAGTGCACGACGGCGTCGCACCCCCGCATGGCCTCGCGGATCGCTCCCGGGTCGCAGATGTTGGCGTGCACGAACGAGTAGCGCGGGTCGTCGTCGACATCCCGGAGCGTCGAGAGGTTCCCGGCGTAGGTGAGCGCGTCGTACCCGACGACTTCGTCGTCGGTGTGCGACAGCACGTACCGGACGTAGTTCGAGCCGATGAACCCGGCGGCACCGGTGACGAGGATCTTCACGGTCGCGACGGTAGCGAACGAGCGCTCAGCGACTGTCGTCCGCTCGGAGGACCTCGGCGAGCGACGGGGCACCCCGGTCCTTCGCCGACACCATCGTCGGGTCGTCGGCGTCGAAGGGTTCCGGCCACACGATCGCCAACTCCGGGTCGAGCGGGTTCACCGCGACGCCGGCCATGCCCGGCTGCCACTCCTGGTCGAAGCAGTAGACGTACTGCATGGACTCGGAGCACGACTGGAAGCCGTTGCACACCCCGGGTGGGACCAGTACCTGCGTGCCCGGCGTGAGCTCCACGACCTCGACCTCGCCCGCCGAGGGCGAATCGGGACGGCTGTCGACGTAAGCGCCGAAGCCGCGTCCGGCGGCCACGGCCACGAGCTTGTGCATCTGCTCGCCGTGCATGCCGCGGATCGCGCCACGGCGGGTCTCGGTCACGTTGACCTGCACCCACGGGCCCAGCGACGGCAGTCCGGCGTCGACGAAGGCCGACTCCCGGTAGAACTCGCGCACGGTGCCCCGGTCGTCGGTGACCTGCTTCATCGTGAGCACCACGAGTCCGTCGATCCCGGTGGCGCGGACGGCGAAGTCGACGATCTCGACCATCAGCTCGTCACCTCCATCAGTGCGTCTCCACGAACTCGAGGATCCGCAGCAACGACGCTGCGTAGCCGCTCTTGGTCAGGTCGCCGCCATGGGCCTCGGCGGCGGCGAGCGCGTGGAGCTGCTCGTCGTCGATGTAGCCCTCGCGATGGGCCGCGGCCTCGGGCGAGCCGATCAGCAGCCCCTTGCGGCGTTGCTGCCCCGCCACCCAGGTCTGGGCGTCGAGCAGCGCATCGAACGTGCCGACGTCGAACCAGTCGGTGGCGAACGGGAGCTTCGAGACCTCGAGCGCGCCCCGTCCGAGGTACACGTTGTTCACGTCGGTGATCTCGATCTCGCCACGAGCGCTGGGCTCGATGTTGCGGGCGACCTCGACCACGCTGTTGTCGTAGAAGTACAGACCCGGGACCATGAAGTTGGATGGCGGGACCGCCGGCTTCTCGTGGACCGCCACGACGGTCGTCCCGTCGTCGCCGAACTCCAGCACGCCGTACCGTTCGGGATCCGGGACCCACAGCCCGAACACGACGGCGCCGTCCGGTCGGGTGTAGCGCTGCAACTGCTCGCCCAGTCCGGCGCCGTAGAACACGTTGTCGCCGAGGATCAGCGCGACGTCGTCGTCACCGATGAAGTCGGCGCCGACGACGAAGGCGTCGGCCAGTCCACGCGGTTCGGTCTGGACGGCGTACTCGAACGAGCAGCCCCACTCCTCGCCCGTGCCGAGCAGCGCCTCGAAGGCCGGGATCTGCTCGGGCGTCGAGATGATCAGGATCTCGTTGATGCGGGCGTGGAGCAGCGTGCTGATGGGGTAGTAGATCAGCGGCTTGTCGTAGACGTGCATGAGCTGCTTCGACGTGGCCCGACTCGCCGGGCCGAGCCGTGTCGCGCGTCCGCCGGCGAGAATGAGTCCCTTCACGGGTGGGTGTCTACCAGTGGCACGGAAGGACTAGCCACAGTCGACGCCCACGGGATCCTCGGTCGGGATGGTGCCCAGCACCGTGGTCGAGGGGGCGGAGGACCCTGGGGACGTCGTGCTCGTCGCTCGGGGCAACGTGGTCGTGGTGGTGGCATCGCTCGACTCCTCCGGCTCGTCCCGGACACCGCGGAAGTCATTGCCGGTCACCAGCGTCACGTCGGCGACGTCCGGATCCTCGACGAGGGTGCCACCGCTGACCAGCCACCGGGCGACCAGGTCGGCGGCCGCCACGTCGCCGGGCGGGTACCGGATCTCGGACCGGGGCGACCCCAGCACGCGGGCGTCGCCGGTGCCCCCGATCGAGAAACCGCGCGAGCGGAGGTCGGTCGCCACCGTCGAGGCCTGCCCGGGTTCGCCGGTCCCGTTGAGGACACGCACCCGCACCGACGACTCCGACACCGACGACGGGTCGATGTTGCGGAAGATGTCGAGCACCGGCTCGGCCGCCTGGGACTGGAGCCGGAGGATCGACGCACCGCCGGCGGACCCACCGACCACCGGGAGGTCGTAGAGGTCGAGTTCGGACGGATGGAAGTTCCGGAACTCCCCCGCCAGGTCGACGATGTCGTCACCGTCGAGTGTGTCGTCGATGGTCACCGCGTCGAGCGCTCCGTCGATGAGGGCGTTGAGTGTCACCGGGTTGCGCACGCCCCGGGTGAACGCCCGGTCGAGCGCCTGGACGATGAACTCCTGCTGACGTCGCACACGGCCGAGGTCGCCGGTCCCGTCGGTACGCCACCGACCGTCGATGAACTCCTGGTAGGCCCGCGACCGGACGAAGCCCAGGGCGTTCCGAGCGTCGAGGTTCACACACCCCGCTTCCGAGATGTCGAGCCCGCTCTTGAGGTCCCTGACCGGGTTCGGGAAGTAGAGCGGCACACCGTCGAGCGCATCGACGACACTCGAGAACCCCTCGAAGTCGACCTGGACGTAGTGATTGACCGGGATGCCGAGGTAGTCCTGGATCGTCTCGATCAGACGCTCCGGACCCCCGATCTGGATCGCCGAGTTGATCTTGGCGCTGCGCGACGTCCGGGCGATCGGCACGTAGAGATCGCGCGGGATCGAGAGGAGCGCCGCTCGGCTCGAAGCCGGGTCGACGCGGAGGATCATCATCGTGTCGGAGCGGATGCCCCCGATGCTCGAACGACTGGACCGGACCGGGTCGTCGGGATCGAGACCGTCGGCAGAGTCGACGCCGACCAGGAGGTAGTTCTCGGCGACGACACCGTCGGCCGAGGGAGACGCGTCGGTCAGGAACTCGGCGATCTCGACGCGCGGGATCTTGGCGTACTTGGTGTAGCCGTAGGCGAGCAGGGCCGCTGCGAGCAGGAACGCCGCCATGGCCACGATGTTGCCGACGAGCACGAACCGCTGGAACACGGACCGCCGCGCCCGGCTCGGGGTCGTGGCAGACATCCCGACGAGGTTATCGGGCTGTCCGCTGCCCATCGGAGACGCCCTACCCTCTCGCACCGTGCCCCTCCTCGACGACCACGCCGCCCTCGCGGTCGTGGGTGAGCGTCTGTGCACCGACCTCGTCGACGTGACCGACGATCCCGCCTGCCTCGAGGGCTCCGGTTTCTGGGCTGCGGTGCTCCCCTACTCGGGCCGCCCGACCTTCGCCCGGTTCGCGACCATCCGCCCCGCTCGTCCATGGCGAGGTCCACCGTGGCAGGGCCCGGACCGTGCGAGTTGGCGGTCATCGCTCGACCGCGACGGGTTCGTCGCCGGCGTCGAACACATCCGGGCGTCGATCGTCGCCGGAGACGTGTACCAGGTGAACCTCACCCGTCGACTCGACGCGCCGGTGGCCGACGACAGCGACATCGCCGCGCTGGGCGCGGCGCTGGCCATCGGGAATCCTGCGCCGTACTCGGCGGTGGTGCGGGTTCCCACAGCCGGCGTCCACGTGGCGTCCGCCTCCCCCGAGCGCTATCTACGACGCGAGGGCCGCTTGGTGTGGTCGTCACCGATCAAGGGCACGGCCGCGACACCGGACGCATTCCTCGCCAAGGACCAGGCCGAGAACGTGATGATCGTGGACCTGGTCCGCAACGACCTGGGACGCGTGTGCGACCACGGGTCGGTCTGCGTGCCGGCGCTGCTCGCGGTCGAACACCACCCGGGACTCGTCCACCTCGTGTCGACCGTCGCCGGCGAGTTGCGAGACGGCGTGGGCTGGCCCGAACTCATCGGGGCGACCTTCCCGCCGGGGTCGATCACCGGCGCGCCGAAGATCGCCGCGATCGACCTGATCGAGGAACTCGAACCGGTGGAACGCGGCGTCTACTGCGGCGCCGTGGGATGGGTGGACGCCGACCGCGGGATCGGTGAACTCAACGTGGCGATCCGGACGTTCTGGATCGAACGGATCGACGGCGCTGCCCGACTCTGCTTCGGCACCGGTGGCGGCATCACCCACGACAGCGACCCGGCCGGTGAATGGGCCGAGACCGAGCTCAAGGCTCGGACGCTGCTCGCCGTGGCGTCGGCCCAGGCCGGGTAACCGCTAGTCGCGGTTGCCGGCGGGACGGCCGCCCTTGCGGTGGTTGCGGCCACCGCCGGACGACTTGCCCGACGACTTGCCGGCCGGCTTGGCCGACGAGCGACCACCGGGCTTGCCAGCGGACCGACCGGCGGGCTTGCCGCCGGGACGCCCAGCACTCGACTTCGACTTCGTCGAACGCTGAGAGGTCTTGCCGTCGTTCAGGTGATGGCCGTTCTCGTTCTCCCAATGATCGATCCGCGGATCGTTGGGGTCGTAGAGGTTGGCGTTGCGCTTCTTGGCGCCGCCCGACGGCTTCGAACGGCGTTCGCCACCCGAATGCTCACGGGGGCCCTTCGACCGCGGCTTGCGGGACTGGTGGCCCCGGTCCTGCGTCGCACCCTTGGCACGGGCGGCCTCGGCGCGAGGCGTCCGGTGTGCCGATCCGTCGCCGAGGGCGGACGGCTCGGGCTGCGAGGTCTCGACCGGGAGGCCGAGGGCACGCTGCAGGACGGCGACTTCCTTCTTGTTGTTCGGTCGGACGAACGACACGACCACGCCGTTGGCACCGGCGCGAGCGGTGCGGCCCGAACGGTGCAGGTAGGTCTTGTCGTCCTCCGGCGGATCGAAGTGCACGACGCACTCGACGCCGTCGACGTGGATGCCCCGGGCGGCCACGTCGGTCGCGATCAGGGCCAGGGAACGGCCACGGGAGAACGAGTCGAGGGCGCGGGTCCGCTGGTTCTGGCTGCGGCCGCCGTGGATGGCGTCGGCGACGACGCCGGCCTTGCCGAGCTGGCGAGCCAGACGGTCGGCGCCATGGCGCGTGCGGGTGAAGACGATCGTGGGACCGGCCGCCATGATGGCGTCGCGGGTGTGGTCGACCCGCTGCTCGTGGTCGATCTTCCAGAAATGGTGGGTCATCGCCGTGATGTCCGGCTCGGCGGCGCCGATCTCGTGACGGGCGGGATCCTTCTGGTAGCGGCGGGTGAGCTCGGCGATGTCGCCGTCGAGCGTGGCCGAGAACAGCAGGGTCTGACGGTTGGACTTCGTCTGGTCGAGCAGCTTGCGGACGACGGGCAGGAAGCCCATGTCGGCCATGCGGTCCGCCTCGTCGACGACGACGATCTCGACGTCCGACAACGTGACGTTGCCACGGTCGATCAGGTCGAGGAGACGACCCGGGCAGGCGACGAGGACGTCGACGCCCTTGCGGAGCGCGTTGATCTGTGCGCCGTAGCCCACGCCGCCGTACACGGCGGTGACGTGGCGGTCGGAGGCGATGGCAGCCGGGAGCAGTTCGTCGCAGATCTGATCTGCGAGCTCACGGGTGGGCGACAGGATCAGGGCGGTCGGACGACCGGCCTTGGCCTTGGAGACCCGTGCGAGCACGGGGACGCCGAAGGCGATGGTCTTGCCGGAGCCGGTGGGTGCACGTCCGCAGATGTCGCGGCCGGCGAGGGCATCGGGGATGGTCGCTTCCTGGACCTCGAACGCCTCGGTCATGCCGTTGTCGGCGAGGGCATCGGCCAGGCGCGCGGGCACGCCCAGTTGGGTGAAGGTGGATGACATTGTTCTTGCTCTCGATCTGGCTTCGTTGCTGGTGGCGGCGCTCGATCCACGTGCGAAGCAACGGTGTCCGAGAGGCGTCGGACCGGTTCGGCCCTCCCGCGAACTGACCGGGGAGCAAGCTCGACCCGACGCGGTAGACGCATGCTACCCCGTTGCTGCATGAATCACGCGAATCTCCCGACCGGAGTCCGGACGACTTGACGTCGACGCCCTAGCGTCAACGGCGTGCACCCCGTCTGGCTCAACGGTTCCCTGGTCGATGCGGCCGACGCGTCGGTCCTGGTCTCGGACCACGGGCTCACCGTCGGCGACGGCGTCTTCGAGACGATGCGGACGGAACGGGGCGTGCCCTTCGCCGCCACCCGTCACCTGCGCCGACTCCGTCACAGCCTCGGAGGACTCGGTCTGGCCCTCGACCGGTCGGACGACGAGTTGCGTGGCGGCCTCCAGGCCGTCGCCGATGCCGTGGTCTCGGCGACGGGCGGGCCGGCCAAGATCCGCCTGACGGTCACGGCCGGGCCGGGTCCTCTCGGGTCCGGGCGGGACGACGACGGACACACGGTCATCGTCGCCGGCGCCGCCCTCGACGCCTGGCCGCCGACCGGCACGGCGGTGACCGTGCCGTGGCGTCGCAACGAGCACTCGGCCGTCGCCGGACTCAAGACGACGTCGTACGCCGAGAACGTGGTCGCACTCGCCAGCGCGCGAGACGCCGGCGCCTCGGAGGCGATCCTGGCGAACACGGCCGGCGAACTGTGCGAGGGCACCGGGTCGAACGTGTTCGTCGTCCACGGCGCCACGGTGCGCACGCCCCCGTTGACGTCGGGCTGTCTCGCGGGCGTCACCCGCGCTCTCGTCGTCGAACTGGCGGGACGCCATGGCATCGACCTCCGGGAGGAGCCGATCTCGATGGACGCGCTCACGACCGCCGACGAGGTGTTCCTCACCTCGTCCACACGCGACGTGCACCCCCAGCACCGTGTCGACGACCGAGCGTTCGACGCACCCGGTCCCCTGACCCGGACGTTGCGCGACGCGTTCGCCGCGATGGCCGCCGACGACGTCGACCCATGAGCGTCGACCTCACCGTCGACCGACACGGCGATCATCTCCTCGTGCGGTGGGCCACCCCGCGCAGTTCGGGGTCGGCACGCTTCGACCACCTGCCCGGGACGGTGCCCGAGTGGCTCGGCTCCGCCGACGACCTGCTCGACGGGGCCACGCGTCGCGACGAGGGCCAGGTCCTCGACGCGCTCGCGGCATGGGCGAGCGGCGCCGAGCTGACCCTCGGGCTGTGGAGCGACGACGCCGGCGTCGACGTCCTGGGTTAGCGGCGACGCCGCAGGCTCAGCACTGGCCGAGCAGCGCGGCGAGACCTGAGCACGACGCGGGTGGCGGCGGGGTCGGCGGGACGGGAGCCGTGCCGGTGTAGAGCAACCGGTTCGGGGTGCCGGCCATGCACGATCCGGTCAGGTTGTCGAGGAACGAACAGCTGGTCTTGATGCCGCTGACCACGCCGGGCGTGGCGTTGTCGACGATCGCGGCGTGGACGGCGGCGGGCGAGGCGCTGGGGTGATCGGCGAGATACACGGCGGCTGCTCCGGCCACGTGCGGCGTGGCCATCGAGGTGCCCGAGAGCGATGCCGTGGCCGTGTCGGACGTCGGCGAGGCCGAGACGATGCCCACGCCGGGCGCATGGACGTCGACGCAGGTGCCGAAGTTCGAGAACGACGCTCGACGGTCGCTGCTGTCGGTGGCTCCGGTGGTGATGGCCTGCGCCACGCCTGCCGGCGAGCCACTGCACCCGTTGGTGCTCTCGTTGCCGGATGCGACCGCGGTGGTCACCCCGTCGGCGATCATGGCTCGGACCGCAGCATCGAGCGCAGCGCTCGAGCCCCCACCGAGGCTCATGTTCGCCACTGCCGGCTGTCCGCTCTGGTGGTCGCCCACGACCCAGTCGACGCCGTCGATGATCGCCGCCGTGGTGGTCGAGTCGCCGCAGCCGAAGACGCGAACGGCGACGAGTGACACGGACTTGGCCACGCCGTAGGTCGATCCACCGACGGTTCCTGCGACGTGGGTGCCGTGCCCGTTGCAGTCCTGCGCGGGCGACGAGCCGTCGACCGTGTTCGTCCCGGGCCGGACCCGGCCGGCGAACTGGCTGTGCGAGCCCCGGATGCCGGTGTCGATGATGTAGGCGGTCACACCGGCACCCGTCGCCTGGTACTCGTAGCTGCCCGACAGGGGCAACGATCGCTGGTCGATGCGGTCGAGTCCGTACGGCGCTCCGGGTTGCGTGCCCGACAAGGTCACCACGGTGTCGCGCTCGATCGAGACGACACCGGGGAGCGCTCCGAGAACGGGAGCGAGTGCGGGCGCCAACTCGACCGCGAAGCCGTCGAGCGCGTGTTCGTAGGTGCGGACGACCTGGCCGGACCCGACCTGGTCGAGCAACGACAGGGCCACCGATGCCACGTCGCCGCCGACGCCGTCGAGGGTGACGATGTAGGTGGCGGGCGCGGGATCCTGCGACGCACGCGCCACGGGAGCGCCGGCGACGGCGATGAGGAGCGCGGCCACCACGAGGGCGACGAGGGACTCGGTTCGACGCATGGTCGACCTCCAGCACAGACTGCGGATGAGATGTACCGACCCTGCTGTTGTGTTCGCCCCCGGACGCCGATCTCCCTGCCCCTGACCGGCGATCTGCCGGTACTGCCGACTTCGCAGGGGAGCGCGCCGTGGGCACGCTGATCGCGGCCATGGGCATCGTCTTCCTGGCGGAGTTGGGCGACAAGACCCAACTCGTGGCGCTGGGACTCGGCGCCCGCCACCGTCTCGGACCGGTCCTCGTCGGCATGACGCTCGGCTATGCCGCGACCAACCTGTTGTCGGTGGTCGTTGGGGGCCTCCTCGGCGCCGCGCTGCCGACGCGACCCCTCGGCATCGGGGGCGGCCTCCTGTTCCTCGCGTTCGCTGCCTGGACGCTCCGCGCCGACGACGAGGAGGACGACGACGACGCATCGACCGCCACCTCGGTGTCGTGGTTGCGGGTCGTGGCGTCGGTCGCGGGGACGATGTTCGTCGCCGAACTCGGCGACAAGACGATGCTGGCCACCGCCACCCTCGCAGCCCAGGGCAATCCGCTCCTGGTCTGGATCGGCGCAACCCTGGGCATCACGGCCAGCGGGGCGGTCGGGGTGTTCGTCGGACGGTCGATGGGGACCCGACTCCCCGAACGGGTGACACGCCTCGGATCCGCGGCGTTGTTCGCAGCGTTCGGCGTCGTGCTGATCGCCACGAACCTCTGACGGTCGGGCCCTATCCGGCGCTCCGGAGATGGACGACGTCGCCGACGGCGATCGTCCGACGCTCGCCTTCCAGGGTCTCCACGACCAGATGCCCCTCGGCAGTCACGTCGACCGCGGTCCCGACGACGTCGTCGGCGCCGAGATCGACGCGCACGCGTTGTCCGAGGGTGGACGAGCGCTCGCGCCACGACGTCAGCACGTCGGCGGCTCCGCCGGACACGAGTCGGCCGTAGTGGACGTCGAGGCGGTCGAGGAGCGCCTCGAGCACGACGTCGGTGGACAGACGCCGCCCGGTCACGTGGTTGATGGCCACGGCGATGTCGGCGAGTTCGTCCGGCACATCGTCCGGCCAGTCGACGTTGAGGCCGATGCCGGCGGCCACCGTCGCTCGCTCGTGCGCCGGGGGTTGCCGATAGCCGGCGGCGATCGACGAACCGGCGGGCCACTCGGCCTCGGCGAGGATGCCGGCCAGTTTCTTCGTGGTCCCGTCCGCGGCCTCGACCACGAGGTCGTTCGGCCACTTGAGCCCCGGCCAGAAACCCGCGACCTCGGCGACGGCTTCGGCCGCTGCGACCGACAGGGCGAACGTCACGAGCGGGGCGACCGGTGCCGGCGGCCGCAGCAGGACGGTGCACAACAGCGACGCTCTCGGCGGCGCAGTCCAGGTACGCCCTGCCCTCCCCCGGCCCGCGGTCTGGTGATCGGCGACCACCACGACACCCTCGGGAGCCCCCTCGCGAGCAAGGGTCATCACGTCGGCATTGGTCGATCCGGTCTCCGCCACGCGACGAATGTCGAGGAAACGTGTTCGTGCAATGGCGTCGAGACCCTCCACCGCGGTAACCATAGGGCGTGTTTTCCAAGGTGCTGATCGCAAACCGCGGCGAGATCGCCGTCCGGGTCATCCGGGCGTGCAAGGAACTCGGCGTGACATCCGTGGCCGTCTACTCCGACCTGGACCGCGACGCGCTCCATGTGCGTCTCGCCGACGAGGCCTATGCCCTCGGCGGTACGACCGCGGCGGAGTCCTATCTCAACACCGAGGCGATCCTCGACGTGATCGAGCGCTCCGGCGCCGAGGCCGTGCACCCCGGGTACGGGTTCTTCTCCGAGAACCCGGACTTCGCCCGGGAGATCACCGATCGCGGTGTCGTGTTCATCGGCCCGCCGCCCGAGGCCATGGTGGTCATGGGCGAGAAGGTCTCGAGCCGCATCGCGGCCCAGGAGGCCGGTGTCCAGGGCGTGCCCGGGACCACCCAGTACCTCGAGTCGGGTGACGAGGTCGTCGCCTTCGGCGAGGAGTACGGCTGGCCGGTCGCCATCAAGGCCGCCTACGGCGGCGGTGGCCGAGGCATGCGCGTCGTCCACTCGGCCGACGAAGCCCATGCAGCGCTCGAATCCGCCCAGTCGGAGGCCTTGAAGGGCTTCGGCCGCGACGAGTGCTACGTCGAGCGCTACCTCACGTGGCCCCGCCACGTCGAGATGCAGATCATCGCCGACACGCACGGCAACTGCGTGTGGATCGGCGAGCGTGACTGCTCGGCACAGCGTCGCCACCAGAAGCTGGTCGAGGAGTCGCCGGCGCCCAACTTCCCCGAGGAGGTCCGCCAGGCCATGGGCGAGGCGTCGGTCAAGGTCGCCAAGGCCTGCAACTACGTCAACGCCGGCACCGTCGAGTTCCTGTACCAGGACGGCGAGTTCTTCTTCCTCGAGATGAACACCCGCCTCCAGGTCGAACACCCGGTCACCGAGCTGGTCTCGGGCATCGACCTCGTCGCCGAGATGCTGCGGGTCGCCTCCGGCGAGGAGCTCAGCTTCACCCAGGAAGACGTCTCGCTGCGGGGCCATGCCATCGAGGTCCGGGTCAACGCCGAGGATCCGGCCGAGGGCAAGTTCCTCCCCGCTCCGGGCCCCATCGCCAAGCTGGTCCCGCCGCAGGGCATCGGCATCCGCTGGGACGGTGGCTACGACTCCGGTGACGAGGTCAGCCAGTACTACGACAACCTCGTGGGCAAGCTCTGCGTCTGGGCATCGGATCGCGAGAAGGCCATCGCCCGCATGCTGCGGGCGCTCGACGAGTTCGTGATCGAGGGCCCGGCGACGACCATCCCCGCCGACATCAAGATCCTCGAACATCCCGACTTCGTGGCCGGCGAACACTCGACCAAGTGGGTCGAGGACCGTCTCGACCTGACCGGGGTCGTCGGCACCCGGACCGGCGGCGACGCCGGCGACGATCCCAAGGTCGAACGCAACGTCGACCTCGAGGTCAACGGCAAGAAGTTCGCCGTGAAGATGTGGATCCCCGCCGACCAGGTCGCCGCAGCCGGCACCGCTGGTCCCTCCGCTCCCAAGGCGCGCAAGCGCACGGGCGGCGGATCGTCCGCCCCGGTCGCGGGTTCGGGCAAGATCACCGCTCCCATGCAGGGAACGGTCTTCAAGCTCCCGGTCGCCGTCGGCGACACGGTCACCGAAGGTCAGCTGGTCTGCATCCTCGAGGCGATGAAGATGGAGAACAACATCAACGCCGACAAGGACGGGACGATCTCGGAGATCCACATCACCGAGGGCGCGTCGGTCGGGTCCGGCGAGCTCATCCTCACCATCGAGTAGTCGCCGTCAGGGCGCGACGGGCACCGCTGCCCGTGCCAGGTGCTCCAGCAGCACCAACAGGACGTCTCGGGCCGACTCGGTCCGTCGCGCGTCGCATTCGACCATCGGCACCTCGGCGGCGACGCCCAGCGCGGCGCGCACCTCCTCGAGCGAGTGCGTCGGACCGCCGGCGAACCGGTTGACCGCGACGACGAACGGGATGGCCTTCGCCTCGAAGTGGTCGACGGCCGGGAAGCTCTGATCGAGCCGACCGGTGTCGACGAGGATCACCGCGCCGAGGGCGCCGTTGGTGATGTTGTCCCACATGAACCCGAAACGCTCCTGGCCGGGCGTCCCGAACAGGTACATGACCAGCGTCTCGTCGACGGTGAGGCGACCGAAGTCCATCGCGACCGTGGTGGTCGTCTTCGCCTCGCTCCCCTTGCGTCGGTCGACATCGGCAGCCACCGAGGTCATCGCGGCCTCGGTCCGCAGGGGTGGGACCTCGGAGATCGCGCTGACGAACGTCGTCTTGCCGGCGCCGAAGCCCCCGGACACCACGAACTTGACCGAGGTGATCCGAGTCGGCGCACCGGCCGTCCTGCGTTCCGTTCGCCTTCTCACAGTGCACGCACCCGTTCGATCATCCTCGACAACACGTCCAACTCGATCTCCACCGGATCGGTCTGGTGGAGTTCCATCTGTCCCCCGACCACGAGGTCTGCGGCCAGGATGATCGTCACCCCGACCACCAGACCCAGCTCGGCCGAGGCCTCGGCCACCGACTGCGGCGTGGCACACGCCTCGAGGAGGCGTCGTTCTTCGCGACCGAGCCCCTCGACTTCGGCGCCCGGTACCGCCGACAGCATGGTCTCGAGGCGGAGGTCGCGTCGCTGCGCCCTCGTCCGGCCGCCCGTCATGACGAAGGGACGGACCACTTCGTGGCTGCGGACGGATTCGTCGTGAGATCCCGTCATCGCGCCAGCAACTCCTGTTGCAGCGCGTCGACCAACTCCGGGGTCAGGACCGCGCCCGCCCGCTCGACCAGGAGGCCGCACTGATAGCCGATCTGGCCGATGTCGCAGTTGCTCGTCGCGACCACGCCGAGGCAACTGCCGTCGGAGATCGACGAGACGAACGCGTAGCCACCGACCATGGCGATGATGACCTGTTGCAGCCCGCCGAACCCGAAGCAGGTCGACGCCCCCTGTCCGAGGCTCACCATCCCGGAGACGATGGCCGCCAACTGCTCTGCGCCGTCGCGGTCGAGCGAGTCGGACATCGCCATGAGCAACCCGTCGCTCGAGACCGCGATGGCGTCGGTCACGCCGGCGGTCTGCTCGACGAAGTTGTCGAGCATCCAGGAGAAGTCTCGGGGTGTGGTCGTGTTGATGGCGCTCATCGGTCCTCCTCGGTCGGGAACGTCGCGGGGGCGTCGGTCTCGGTGCCGTCGGCGACGGGGCCGTCTGCTGCGTCGTCGTCGACGGCAGCGAATCCGGCCAGGAACCCGAAGGCGTCGGTCGATGGCGCGGACGCCGGCTCGGGATCGGGTGCCGAGGGACGCCGGGCGATCGTGGGCTCCAGGTCCGGACGCTGCGCGCCCGGTACCCGCTTGGGCAGCGCACCGTCCGCGGCGGCCGGTGGCAGGGTGATCCCGGCCGTCCTGCCGTCGATCGCTGCGGTCAGGTCGGCGCTCGACTCGATCGAGTCCATCTGGGGTCGTCCGAGGGCCTCGGCCAACGACGATGGCCCCTCCGCCGCACGTGCCACCGGGACCGGTGCCGAGGCGTCGTTCACGCTCGTCTCGATCGGGTCGAGGGTCAGCTCGTCGGGGAGTTCCGGTGCGACATCGACCAGCAGGGCCGATGGGATGCTGACGGTGGCGGTCACGCCGCCGGCCGGACGGTCCTGGAGCCGGAGCCCGATGCCGAAGCGCTGAGCGAGGTTGCCCGCCACGTAGTGACCCAGGTAGCGGGACGGAGCGACCGTGTACGACTCCTCACCGGAGAGCCGCCGGTTGGCCTGTTCGATCTCCTCCGGCGACATGCCGATACCGTCGTCGTCGATGGCGAGCAGGTAGCCGTCGTCGGTGCGACGCCCCTTGAGCTCCACCTGCTCGGTCGGGGGCGAGAAGTTCAGTGCGTTCTCGATCAGTTCGGCGAGCACGTGCGACAGCCCCGACGCTGCTTCACCGGCGAACCGGACGTCGTCGAGGTGCCGGACGGTCACCCGTTGGTAGTCCTCGACCTCGCCGAGTGATGCGCGGATCACGTCGTCGCAGGCGACCGGATCGGCCCACTGCCGCGGGCTCTCGACGCCGGCGAGGACGAGCAGCGACTCGGCGTTGCGGCGCATTCGGGTCGCGAGGTGATCGAGCCGGAAGAGCGACTCGAGCTCCTCGGGCTCGGTCTCCGACTGCTCGAGTTCGGTGATGAATGCGAGCTGGCGATCGAGAAGGTTCTGGTTCCGACGCCCGAGGTTCACGAACGAGTCGGCGATGTTGCGTCGCAACACGGCCTGGTCGGCAGCGAGGGCGAGGGTGCGATCCTGCACGTCATTCAGTACCTGCACGACCTCGCGCACCTCGTCTCGGGTCTTGACCTCGATCGGGGGGAGCTCGGGCACCACCACGTCGTCACCGAGTGGGGTCTCGAGGATCTGCCGCAGGGCACCCGGCAGACGAGTCGATGCCATCTCGTGCGCCTCGGCCCGGAGCCGGCGCAGCGGGCGGGTGATCGAGCGGCTCGCGAGCCAGCTGAAGAGGACCGCGAGCGTGACCACGGCAGCCGCCAGCATCAGGAACTGGTTCTTGCGCTCGTCGGCGTCGGCCGTGAGCCGCGCGGCCTCGGAATCGAGGATCTCGGTCGCCATCTCGCCACTCGACGTCACACCGTCGGCGCCACCAGCGCTCACGGCCGCGAGGAGCGCCGTGAGGTCGACGGGTTCGCCGTCGAGGTAGTCGGAGAAGTAGCCGAGCGTCTCGACGTCCCACTCGCGGCCGAGTGTGGTCGCCGCGAACATCTGCGTACGGTCCGACCGAGAGCTGCTCGATCCGCTCCTCGGTGGCGCGGACCCGCTCGATCTGTCCGGCGGCCTGTGCTCGGTAGCCGTCCTCGTTGCCCTCGGTCAGGGTGTCGAGGACGATGATCCGGGTGATCGACGCCAGCAGTTCGCCGCGCCGATTGCCCTGGTCGACGAGCTCGCTGCCGTTGCGGAGGGCGTTGTCGTCGATGCCGGTCGCGATCGACTGGGTGGCGTCGAAGAACGCCGTCGTCATGACGGTGAACTGCTCGAACAACTCGTCGGCCAACTCCTGGTTGGCCAGCCCCTTCTCGCCGTCGAAGTCGTCGTAGAGCGCACGCGTGGCGTCCAACTCGGACTCCAGGACCTCGAACGCCGGAGCGAACGCATCGCCCACGACGTCGCGCCGACCCTGCAGGTAGGTCTCGAGATCAGCGATCGCGGTGTCGACGCGTTCGCGTCCCTCCTCGACCGACGACACCTCGAGCGTGGCCGAACCCGACAACCCGATGAGGTCGATGGCGGTGAAGTTCCGCTCGTTCTGGAGCTCGGTCGTCAGGCTGCTCGGGCCGATCGCCACCGTGGCCAGTTCGGCCTCGGAGCGCACCGCGTCCGCGTCGTCGGAAGCCTGGACGGCCTCGAATCCCGACACGGCCACGAGCGCGACCAGGGGTACGGCCAGCGCCGCGGCGAGCTTGGTTCGAATCCGGATCTTCAACACGTTCTCTGCTCCATCACTGTGGTCATGGTGTGGTCTGGTCTTCGGCGAGGAGATCGCCGATGTCGAGGAGGTTGGCGACGCTCGTCACGACCGCTCGTTCGCGCGGCAGTTCGATCGCCCAGCTGACGATGGCCGTGTCGGCGGTCAGGACGATGACGGGGGTCGACGAGGTGAGGTCGAGCAGACATGGGGCAGGGATGAACCCGTCGACGAGCCCGTCGTCGTCGATCGCGACGGCATCGTCGAGCGCGATGGCCAACCGGCCCTGCGCCATTCGCTCCAGCGCCGCGACGGCGTCCGCAGGCACGGCGACCCCGAGGCGAGCTCGGCGATCGTCGAGCGCTGACTGCTTTCCTGCGGTGTGCGCCCGATCACGGCCCAGGTTCTCGCCCGCCTTGTCGAGGTCGGCCTGCATCGTGTCGGCGTGCGACCGCAGCGCCCGACCGATGATCGCCGCGTGTACGACCGGATCGTCCTCGGCAGGCGGCCGATGCTCGTCGGGGACCAAGGCCGCGTAGGCCCGTAGCTGACTGCGCCGGTCTCTGGTGTCCTGGCGCACGCGTTCGAGGGCGAGCTCGGCGCGGGACATCGCTCGCGTCGCCTGTTCGACCTCGCCACGGGCTGCGACCTCGGCGTCGGCGAGCCGACGCTCGACCGCGGCGACCTGCGACTCGAGTTCGAGCGCCGCAGCGTGTCGGGCTTCGTGGGAGTCCGACTCGTGCGTTCGCACGGTCATCTCTCGTTCGAGCGACGCCAGGGTCAGACGCGCTCGGTTGAGCTCTTGTGCGAATGCGTCGGCCCGGCTCTCGGCTTCTGCAACGTCGTCGCGCGCACGCTCCAGTGCCCCCGGGTCGACCACGGCGATCACCGGCTCGCCCTGGGAGAACTTCGCGTTGACCGCCGCCCGCATCGCCTGCAGCGAGTCGTGACCGGCGGCGTCGTGCGGCGCTCCCGAGACCGACGACGCGGCCATCGCGTCCTCCAACCCCCAGAGCTGGGCCTTGAGCCGCGCCACCTCGGTCATCTGGGCCTGGTACTCGGCGGAGATCGCCTGGACCGCCCGGGATGCGTCCTCCATCTGACGTCGGACGTCGGTCTCGTCGTGCCCAGCGGCCCCCATCGAGTCGATCTCGGAGCGCGCCTCCTCGAGGGCTGCCTCGGCTGCGGCACGTTGTTCGAGGACCCGTTCGAGCTGACGGTTGGCCTCGCGCACGGCGCGGCCATGGACGTCGAGCGTTGCGGCAGCACTCGCGATCGCCTCCGCGTCCTGGAGGTCCCGGGACGGCTGCGCCTCGCACCAGTCCGCCGCCTCCAGGGTCCGCCGCTGCTCCATCGCGAGTTCGGCATGGACGGCTTCCGCGGCCGCGCCGTGCTGCAGCAGCGACCGGAGTTCGTCCTCGAGGCCGGCGATCACGACGGCGTCCGCGTCGGAACGGGCGTCGGTCTCGGCGGCGACGGCCGCGCGGATGTCCGCGCGGGTCACGACCTGGACCGGCGACGGCAGACGTTCCGTGACGGCTCGACGCTCGGTGTCGGGCACGAACACGACGAAGAGTCGCGGGCTCTGGTCTTCGTCACTGTCGCACGTGCGACTCACCGATCTCCCTCACCGCCAGGACCCCGTCCGGACTTTCGACTCCATCCGGTGTCATCGGCACGGATGGCGGGATCCTTGAACACTCACCCGCGACTCGGTGATCGCAGGCGTGGAGATCAGTCCGCGGCCTCCGCGAGCGCCTCGGCGAGGCTCGGATGCACGAGGAGGCTGTCGACGATGTCGTCGACCTTGAGCCCGGCCGTCACCGCCAACGCGATGACCGAGATGAGCTCAGCTGCGTGGCGGCCAACGATCGATCCGCCGAGCACGACACCGGTCGCCGGATCGGACAGGATCTTCACGAAGCCGCGGGGCGCGTTGTTGATCAGCGCCTTCGCACTCGCCGAGAACGGCACCTTGGTCACCCGGATCTTGCGACCCTCGGCGAAGGCGTCGGCCTCGGCCAGGCCGACGTCGGCGATCTCCGGCTCGGTGAAGATCGCCGATGCCGCCTTGTCGTAGTCGAGGTGACGATGGTCTCTGGTGTGGAGACCCATGACGTGCTCGGCGATCTTGCGACCCTGCATCGTCGCCACGGACGACAGCGGGAGCTTGCCCGACAGATCGCCGGCCACGTACACGTGCGGGAGGTTGGTGATGCAGTGGTGGTTGTTGTCGATGTAGCCCCACTCGTTGACCTCGACTCCGGCGGCATCGCAGCCGAGACCCTCGCTGTTGGGGATCGAACCGATCGCGAGCAGCGCGTGACTCCCGACCGCGCTCCGACCGTCGTCGCACACGACCTTCACCGAGCCGTCGTCGAGACGCTCGATCCCCTGCGCCCGAGCACCCTTGAACAGACGGACACCGCGGGCGAGGAACTCGTCCTCGAGCGCCGCCGCCACCTCGGGGTCCTTCGACGGCAGCACCTGTTGCCGCGACACGATCAGCGTGACGTCGCAACCGAAGCTCGAGAACATCGACACGAACTCGACGCCTGTGACGCCCGACCCGATCACGATCATGTGGCTGGGGAGTTCGCGTGGCGGGTAGGCGTCGCGCGTGGTGAGCACGCGATCACCGTCGGGTTCCGCCCATTCCGGGATGCGCGGCCGTGACCCGGTCGACAGGAGGATCGCGTCAGCCTCGAAGTGGAGCTCGCCCTCGGCGGTGTCGGCGACGACCTCGTGTGGTCCGACGAGGCGACCCGTGCCCTCGACGACTCGGACCCCCTGGCTGTGCAGGAGCGTCGACGCCGAGCTCTCGAGGCGATCCTCGATCGACTGGATCCGGTCGCGGAGCGCAGCGAAGTCGAGCTGGGCCTTGACGTCGGTCAGACCCATCTGCTCGCTCTGGTTGATGAAGTTCAGTGCCGACCCCGTGGCGATCATCGCCTTCGACGGGATGCAGTCCCACAGGTGGGCGGCACCACCGATGATGTCGCGCTCGATGATGGTGACCTCGGCCCCGAGCTTCGCGGCGTGCGACGCCGCTGCGTGCCCACCCGGGCCACCACCGATGATCACGAACCGCAGAGCCATGACCCGGAGGCTACCGACCTCCCGTTCTCGTACCCGACCGCTCGATGTCTCGACCGATCCAGGTACGAGAGCGGGAGGGGGTCATCGCTGGCCGTTGCGCTGCGCTCCCCACGGGCCGGTGATGGCGAACGTCGTCGACGGGTTCTGGATGTTCACGTAGAGCGTCTTGCCGTCGGGCGAGAAGTTGGCGCCGGCGAACTCGTTGGTACCCATCGCGTTGCGGGCGAAGGGCCACAGGGCACCGGTGGCAGGGTCACAGCCGATGATGTACTGCTCGTCGTCGCCGTCTTCGCACAGGAACAGCTGCCCCCACGGAGCGACGGTGATGTTGTCCGGCGCGTCGAAGACCGGGTCGTCGGCGGGGATGTACGCGACCAGGGTCACGGTGGCGGCCTCGGGATCGAGCGCCCAGATCTGGCCGTGGTGCTCGATGCCGGAGGCGTTCTCGTCGGCCGACGAGAAGTAGAAGCGATCGTCGTCGCCCCACCAACAGCCCTCGAGCTTGCGGGACCGCGTGACGTCGCCATCGGCGAAGAGCCCGTTGAGACCACTCACGTCGGGGTTGCCGCCGGGCACCGCCGTCCACGACACCGCCAGGGTCGTGCCGACGGTCTTCACCTCACCCAGACGGGCGAGACCGGCGACCTTCATGGCCGCGACCGTGCCGCCGTTGCCCAGCGATCCGTAGGTCATCGAGGTGTCGTTCGGGGCGAACCGATAGATCAGCCCGCTGTTGTTGTCCTCGGTCATGTAGGCGGTGGAGTCGCGGGGGTCGATGGCCACCGCTTCGTGGGCGAAACGCCCCATCGCCTTGTACGGGGTGGCGGTCGTCTTCACACCTTCGGGGTCGACCTCGAAGATGTAGCCGTGCGGGATCCCCGCGACGGTGCTGGTGGTCTCCTCGCAGGTCAGCCACGTTCCCCACGGGGTGAGCCCGCCGGCGCAGTTGTTGTAGGTGCCGGCGATGCTCGGGTAGATGCTCGCCACGCGGTTCTTGCGGTCGAGGACGATGTTCGACGTCCCACCCGGGGCCGCCGGGTTGTACGTCGGCACGGGGCGGCCGGCGTGCGTGGTCGGCACTCGTTCGGAGAGCTCACCGGAACCACTGAGTTCGTGGTTGGTGACGATGACCGTCCGGTTGCCGCCGATCGCGAACGACGCCGCGCCATCGGCGTCGCCGGCGAGCTTCTGTCCGTCGTCGTACGTGCTGAAGCCGTTCGAGTACCCGTTCCCGCCCTTCTGGAGGATCTCGTACTTGAAGCCCTTGGGGAGCTCGAGGATGCCGGCAGGGTCGCTGCGCAACGCGCCGTAACCGGCAGCGCCGGCCCCAGCGGTGCCGCCGAGGGCGAGCCCGGAGAAGGCACCACCAACGGCGAGTCCGGCGCCAGTGAGGGCGCTGTATCGGAGGAGTTCGCGTCGTGAAAGAGTCATGACGCTGACCGTAGGAAGGCCAAGTGACACGTCGACTGCCACGACCTTCCTGCGAGATGAACTGCCAGTGATCAGTTCGGAGCGCGGGCGATGCGCACGAGGCGATGGTCGTCGGTGAAGAGCCGCTTCGTCACGCCGGTACCGATCACGACGACGTTGATGGCCACCGCACCCAGGATCAGGAACATGATCGCTGCCTGCACCAGAACGGCGTCGACCGGATCGACACCGGCGAGGATGAGACCGGTCATGGCACCGGGAAGGAAGACCAGGCCCACGGCCTTGGTGGTCTCGATCTGGCTGGTCATGCCGGTGCGCAGCGCGGATCGCAGCGATGGTCTCGAGGCCTCCTGCCAGCTCTGCCCGAGCGCGAGGCGGGCCTCGACGTCGGGACGCTTCTCCGAGAACTCGGCCAGGATCCGCCGACCGGCGACGACCGTCGACGACATCGCGTTCCCCACCATCATCCCGCCGATCGGGATGATGGCTCGGGGCTCGACCGGGAAGATCCCCAGACCGAAGATGACGGCGACGGTGGCCAGGGTCGAGGCGCTCAGGGCCTGGAGCGCGAGCCGCAGCACGCCGGGGACCTCGGGGGCACGTCGCGAGACGGTCCACGCGGCGAAGCCGACCATGAACACCAGCCACCCCCACGCCAACGGCACGTTCTCGTCGGGATGGTCGGGATCGATGACCAACGCGAGCGCATATCCCACGGCCAGGAGTTGCACGCCGGCACGCACCACCGCGACGACCACGTCGCGCTCGAGTCCGAGCTTGCGCCACAGCGAGATCGCGATGGTGACCGCGACCAGCACGAGCGAGGCAGCGAGACCCCACCACCCGACATCACCGTTGGCCATCGTCGTCCCCCTCGGCTGCCTCGTGGCGGTGGTCCGCCTCCTCGCCGGCGAAGTAGTGCGCCGACTCGTGGTCGTCCGCGATCCGCCCGCCGGTGAGCACGATGCGCTCGTCGGCGATGCGGTCGGCTTGGTCGAGATCGTGCGTCACCCAGACGACGGGCATCCCGTCGGCAGCGAGGGCGACACCCAACGTCTCGAGGCCCCTCGTGGCCGCCGGGTCGAGGGCGGAGGTCGGCTCGTCCATCAACAGCACCTCCGGGTCGGTGATCAGCGTCCGGGCGAGACACACGCGTTGGGCCTCGCCGCCGGACAGCGCGTCGGCGTCGCGGTCGAGGAAGCGGGATTCGACGTGGGCCCGGTCGAGAGCGGCCGCACACGCATCGGCCGAGGCCTCCGGCTGTGCGACGAGGAGGTTGTCGCGCACGGTGCCCGGGAAGACCGTCGGGCGCTGGAACACCATGCCGACGCGACGACGCAAGGTGAGGGGGTCCTCCGAGGCGATGTCCGCGCCTCGGAATCGGATGCACCCCTCGGTCGGGACCTCGAGCCGGTTGCAGAGCCGGAGCATCGTCGACTTGCCCGATCCGGACGGTCCGAGCAGGCAGGTGATCGACCCTCCGTCGGCGATCACCGCACTGACCTCGTCGAGCACCACCGTGTCGCCGAAGCGCACCGTGACCCGATCGAAGTGGAACAGCGACATCGCACGAGTATCGCCCGCGCCGCCGGTGTTCATGCGCGTTCATCTGTCCGAAATGCCCCGAATGGGGGGTTCGTGCAACGATCCTGGACATGATCGCTTCATCGCGTCCGGGTCGGATGCAATTCGCCGCCGTCAGCCTCGCCCTCACCGTGCTCGCCGGTGCCATCGGATGGAGTGCCATCGACTCCGCCGCCGCACCGTCTGCGGCGGCGACGATCGTGCCGACTGCCGCCTCGGCGGCTCCGGCCGACGCTCGCTTCGTCGACTTCGTGGCCCCGATCGACACCGCCCTGGTGGTCCGACAACCAGACGGCACCGAGATCCGAGCACAGATGACGCCGGCCGAGATCGGCGGCGCACTCGAGGTCGACGGCTTCTCGATCGTCAAGAGCAGCGACGGATGGTGGCGCTACGCCGCGAAGCGGGCGCTCGACGGCCTCGTCGCCAGCGACGCACGGGTCGGCCTCGACCCCCGACCCGCAGGCGTGGGCCAGGGCATCGGAAGGACCGCGTCGGTCTACGACGACGGCAACGGTGGCGACGTCCGCACCGAGCTCTACCGCCAGATCCAGACGGCGAGCCGTCGAGCGTCCCTCGAGGCGGCTGCGGCCGGCGGGCCACGGGTGTTCCGCTTCCCCGTCGTCCTCTTCGCCACCTGGTACGACCCCGACCTCGGGCAGACCGCTCCCCAGTTCCAGGAGGGCAACACGGTCGAGCACTACACCGACATCCTCGACGGCTTCGGCGGGAACCCGACCGGCACGCTCACCGAGTTCTACTTCGAGAACAGCTACGGCCAGTTCCTCGTCGAGGTCGACGTCCTCGCACAGCCCGACGGCACCCCGTACGTGTCCAACCGTTCGTCGGTGCCGGGCGACGAAGGGCGCTGCTACTACGGCGGCATCGACCCGCCCGAGGACCCACTCGACGATCTGGACCCGCTCGACTACGTGATCGGTGCCGGCGGCGGCGGCGCGCTCGGCATGGGCATCGAGCTGATGAACACGACGACGCTGCCGCTCGACCACGACTTCTCGAAGTACGACAACGACGGCGATCTCTCGATCGACTTCATGGGCATCATCCACACCGGCGCCGAGATGGCCGTCACCGGCGATCCGTGCAACACCTGGTCGCACGCCATCTCGGTCTCGACCTTCACCGCACTGGCCGGGACCCTGCTCCAGGACTTCGGTCTGCCGGTGCCCGACACCGGCTTCAAGGCCGGCCTCCCCGTCCCCGGCCAGGCCGTCACGTACGACCGTCTCTTCACGATGCCCGAGTTCGAGACCCGTGACGGGACCCTGACCATCGGCGTCGCCGCACACGAGATGGCCCACGCCCTCGGCGAACCGGACTACTACGGCACCGACGGCTCGACCTCCGGGTCGGGCGACTGGGACATCATGTCCGGCGGCTCGTACGGCGGCACGCCCTCGGGATCCAACCCGACCTGGTTCAATCCCGCATCCCGGGTCTTCCAGGGCTGGGTGACCCCCACAATCGTCGATGACGACCGCCCCGACTACACGTTCCAACGACGCTCGTCGATGCCGGCCGGCTACACGGTCGACCAGCCGAACCCCAACCTGGTCCTGGTGCCGACCCGGTGGATCGACGTCGGTGAGACGACCGAGGAAGACGGCCACACCTGGACCGAGAACGACGTCTACGGCCTGCCCCGAGACGGCGACAACGGCTACGTCATCGAGGGCTGGTACCTCGAGTTCGGGTCGCGCATGCCCGTCCGATCCCCCGGCATCCATGCCGACATGACCCGCGAGTCGTACTTCGACCGCTGGCTCTACGGCTCGGGTCTGCTCACGTGGCACTTCGACTACTGGCGCCGCTCCAACGTCCTCTTCGGCCAGAACGGCGCGAACAACGACGCCAACCGCATGCAGATGGACGTCGAGGAGTGGGACTTCAACGACAACACCCAGGAGATCGGCCTCAACCGCAACCGCGCCGAAGCCAGCGACGTCGTCTGGGGTGCAGCGACCGGGATCACCTCGGGAACCCACCGCAACTCGCCGAGCGCCGACCTCGGACCCGTCGGTGACCCCCAGGGAGACCTCGCGATCCCGTCGGGTCCGGTGACCCCCCTGACCCCCTACGACTTCGTGTTCGAGGTCGACGACAACCCGGCCAACCGCACGATGCGGGTCGAGATCAACACCGATCTCATCGGTGACTGCACGCTCCAACTGCTCCGCGGCCCGGAGGGATCGGAGTCGCCCGAGACCGAGGTCGTCGACGCCGGCTTCGCGCTCGCTCCCGAGACGGCCATCGTCACCCGCCCGAAGCCGGGCCGCTGGGTCGCCCGCATCGGCGACTTCGCAGCCTGCGGATCGGCGAGCGGCTCCATCTCGTTCGAGTCGCCGAGCGGCTTCGACGCCACCGGCACCGCCGACACGTGGTCGAACGCGACACAGGAGCCGACCGGTTGGGCGTTCACCGACGTGCGCACCGGCGAGGTCGAGGGACTCTCCCACGGCAGCGATGCCGGCGGTGCCGACACCCTGACGGTCGACATCCTCAACCTCGCCGGGAGCACCGACTTCTCCCCCGGCTTCGTCACCACCGGAGCAGGAGCAGCGCTCGACGGGCGCCTGCCCCTGAACGCCGGGACCGACAACCCCATGGCCGTCCGGATCTTCTCGAACGGTGACGGCGGCGGCGCCGTCCCGGTCTCGGTCCGAGTCGGCTCGCCCGACGGCACCGAGATCGCATCGGGAACCGTCGAACTCGGCGGCTACGACAACGACGAGTTCACCTTCACCTGGGATCCGGGTGCGGAAGGTCCCGTCGACCTCTACACGGTCGTCGACGCAGCCGGCACCGTCTCCGAGTCGGTGGAGGACAACAACGTCCAGAAGGCGACGCTGTGGGCCGGCCCGGCCGACCCCACCGTCCTGATCGTCGACGATGACGGCCCCGGCGACGCCGAGCAGGTCTATGCGGGTGCGCTCGCCGCACTCGGCATCCCGTATGCCATCGCCGACAAGCACGTGACCGCCGGCGAGATGGCGGGCTACGACGCCGTGATCTGGCAGAGCACGCTCGACCGCAACGAGGGTCCGGTCGACGAGGCCGACCGCAAGGCGATCGCCGAGTACCTGGGCGACGGCGGCAACCTCTGGATGTCGTCCAACCGAGCGATCCAGGCGTTGACCGCGGGCCCCGATCCCGACTTCGCCCGCACCTGGTTCGGCGTCGAGTCCATCGACATCGACTCGTTCTACGTTCCGGTGACCATGGAGACGACCGACATCCTCGGGACCGACGGACTCTCGATCGAGGCTCTGCCCGGCCGCCCGTTCGTCGACAAGTACGCGCTCGCCGACAGCCCCCACGGAACAAGCGTCAGCCTCGGCGTCCTCCAGGGCTCCGGAACCGCGGACGACGGCACCGCAGTCCTCGGCGCCCGCCTCGACGGCGACGGATTCAAGTCCGTCGCCAGCGCGTTCAACCTGATGCAGGTGGGCGACCCGGACGACGCGATCGGTTTCGTCGCCGCGGTGATGGATCACTTCGGCGTCACGGACGGCCAGTACACGGTGACCGGGGCGGACCCGATCGTCTACCACGCCCAGCCTCGCCAGTCGGTCTCCGGCGTCGACCTCCCGATCCGGGCGATCGTGCTGGGCGGCACTGCCGGGCAGCCGGTGCAGGTCTTCCAGCGTCACCACGGGTTGGGCGAACTCGTGCCCCTCGACATGGCCCCGGCCGGGACCCGCGGCGGCTACCGCACCGTCATCCCCGGTGCCGACGTCACCCCGGACGGCATCGACTACCACCTCAAGGCCGGAGCGGCGTCGACCTACGTGCCCAGAGCGGCCGAGAACGGCGCGCTGGCGAACGCCGTCGCCGTGTTCCTGCCCGAGGTCGATGCGGCCCCGGCGACACCCGGCGATCCGGCTGCGCCGCCGGCCGAAGCCCCGACGCCTCCGACGCCCACACTCCCGGCGACCGGTTCGAACGGTGCGGTCCTGCTCCTCCTGATGACGGTCCTCACCGGCATCGCGGTCAGCATCCGATTCGTCCGTGGGGCGCGCGGGGCCTGACGGCTAGGGCACGACCTCCAACCACAACGAACCTCCACCGGATCCGCGTCGCAGGACGTCGGCAGCAGGGCCATCGATGCCTGCGAGCTCATGCCGGTGGAACCAGTCGGCCATGCCCAGGATCCTGAACCGATCGTTGAATCGCAGGAACGCCTCGACCAACTGCAGTTCGGTCCAGACGCGCCCCTCCTCCTGCCATGCCCGCGGGTACTCGAACGGCCACAGCATGTCGTGCACGTGGACGATCACCCCCGGGGCCAGCGACGGGACGACGTGACGGAAGAGGTGCACGACGTCGCTCCCCGACTTCACGACGTGCGTGGAGTCGATGAACAAGACGTCGCCGGCCTCGAGCCGCTCGAACTCGGCGAGGTCGACATCCTGCACGGGCGTCTGCAGCAACCGGAGCGAATCGGTGTCCTCCGGCCGCAGGCGCTCGCCGAGGACCTCGGGGAACGGCTCGATGGCCGTGAAGTCGACCTCGCCGGGCAGGTACCGGTCGATGGTGTCGAGGATCAAGGCCGTGGAGAACCCGGACCCGATCTCGATCATCCGTCGAGGGCGGAGTTGCCGTAGGACCGCGTGGAGGAATGCGCCGTCCACCAGGTCGAAATGGCCGTTGGGCGCGAAGTAGCGCCAGCCCTCGGTCTCCGATGTCGGGAAGGGCCAGTCGGCGATCGCGGGTGCGAGCGTCTCGAACCATTCGCGTTGCCCCTCTGGACGCAGATCGAGCCCCGGACCCCCGTCCGAGGGCACGCCGAGCGCGTCGAGGTCGACCTGATCGAGGTCAGGGATCGGAGAGTAGAAGTGCCCTGGCGGTCGCCAACGGATGGCGGCGACTGCGGACTCCGGCAGCGTCGCGAAGTGCACCATCTGTTCCAGCCCGAGTGATTCCAGACGGGTCTTCAGGAACTCCAGCTCGTGGTTCGCCGCCAGCAGATCCGGGAGCTCGCCCGACTCCAGGAGGCTCAGCCGGTGATTGGCCGCGAGGAGATCCGGGAACCCGGGGTCGTGGATCGCTTCGAGGATGCCCAGCTCGGCCAGGCGGCCCCGCAGCCGATCGAGTTCGCGACGCGATCGGCCGATCCTCGAGTAGATCGCCTTCACTGGTCGCGCCCAGTCTTTCCCCATCGTGTCCTCCGTTCGGCACCACCTGTCCGCCGAGGCAACCTACGCGTCGGACTCCGGACGGAGGTCGACCGGACCGTCGTTGGTTCGCGGTCACCGACGAGCCGTAGCCTGCCCGCATGGTCGATCACTCTGCCGGATTCCCGCTCGCCGACGTCTCTGCGTGGGCCGATGCGGCCACCAAGGAGCTCCGCGGCAAGCCGCTCGAGGACCTGACCCGCACCACGCCGGAGGGCATCGAGGTCAAGCCGATCTACACCGAGGACGACCTCGAGGGGCTCACGCACCTCGGCGGGCTCCCCGGCCAGGCCCCCTACCTCCGTGGCCCCTACGCCACGATGTACACCAACCGGGCATGGACGCTGCGCCAGTACGCCGGCTTCTCGACCGCCGAGGAGTCCAACGCGTTCTACCGCAAGAACCTCGCCGCCGGTCAGCGTGGCTTGTCGGTGGCGTTCGACCTCGCCACCCACCGTGGCTATGACTCCGACCATCCCCGCGTCGTCGGCGACGTCGGCAAGGCCGGTGTCGCGATCGACTCGGTCGAGGACGCCAAGATCCTCTTCGACGGCATCCCGCTCGACCAGATGTCGGTCTCGATGACCATGAACGGCGCCGTGCTGCCCACGCTCGCCAACTACATCGTCGCCGCCGAGGAGCAGGGGGTCAGCCAGGACCAACTCGCCGGGACCATCCAGAACGACATCCTCAAGGAGTTCATGGTCCGGAACACCTACATCTACCCGCCGGCGCCCTCCATGCGGATCGTGGCCGACATCATCGGGTACACGGCGACGAACATGCCCAAGTTCAACTCGATCTCGATCTCCGGCTATCACATGCAGGAAGCCGGAGCGACGCTCGAGCAGGAGCTGGCGTTCACCATCGCCGACGGCATGGAGTACGTGCGGGCCGCCCAGGCCGCGGGCCTCGACATCGACGCCTTCGCTCCGCGGCTGAGCTTCTTCTTCTGCATCGGTCAGAACTTCTTCGGTGAGGTCGCCAAGCTCCGCGCCGCCCGTCTCCTGTGGGCCAAGGTCATGAAGGACCTCGGCGCAAAGACCGACAAGTCGATGATGCTGCGGACGCACTGCCAGACCTCCGGGGTGTCGCTCACCGAGCAGGATCCGTACAACAACGTGATCCGGACTGCCTACGAAGCCATGTCGGCCGTGCTCGGCGGCACCCAGTCGCTGCACACCAACGCCTTCGACGAGGCCCTCGGGCTCCCCACCGAATTCAGCGCCCGCATCGCACGCAACACGCAGCTGATCCTCGGCGACGAGACCGACGTGACCCAGGTGATCGACCCGCTGGCCGGCTCGTACTACGTCGAATCGCTGACGGCTGCCCTGGCCGACAAGGCGTGGGAACTCATCGAGGAGGTCGAGTCGATGGGCGGCATGACCAAGGCGATCGAGGCCGGCATGCCCAAGCTGCGCATCGAGGAGTCGGCAGCGAAGCGGCAGGCCCGTGTCGACCGTGGCGAAGACGTCATCGTCGGCGTCAACAAGTACGTGCCGGAGAACGTCGAGATGGTCGACGTGCTCGACATCGACAACACCGCCGTGCGTGAGTCGCAGGTCAAGCGGCTCGAGGAGGTCCGAGCCTCGCGCGACCAGGCGGCCTGCGACGCTGCCCTGCTGGCGCTGAAGGACGGCGCCGCCGGAGACGCCAACCTGCTCGAACTCTGCGTGAACGCCGCTCGAGCGCGAGCGACCGTCGGCGAGATGAGCGACGCCATGGAGGCCGTGTTCGGTCGCCACAAGGCCGAGGTCCGTAGCATCCACGGCGTGTACGGCGCGGCCTACGAGAACGACGAGGCCTACGCGGCGTTCCTCGCCCGGGTCGACGCGTTCGCCGAGGCCAACGGCCGCCGTCCCCGCATGCTCGTCGCCAAGATGGGCCAGGACGGTCACGACCGTGGGGGCAAGGTCATCGCCACGGCGTTCGCCGACTTCGGCTTCGACGTCGACGTCGGCCCGCTGTTCCAGACGCCGGAAGAGGTCGCCCGAGACGCCGTGGAGCACGACGTCCACGTGGTCGGCGTGTCGTCGCAGGCCGCGGGCCACAAGACGCTGGTCCCCACGCTCATCGACGAGCTCCGGGCTGCAGGCGCCGACGATGTCATCGTCGTGTGCGGTGGTGTCATCCCGCCCCAGGACTACGACTTCTTGACCGAGGCAGGCGTGGCCGCCATCTTCGGTCCGGGGACCAACATCCTCGACGCGGCCGGCAAGGTCCTCGACCTGCTGTGAGCCGGCGCCACCGTCGATGACGCCACCATTCAGCGACCACGACGTGGTCCCGTGGACGCCGCACGCCGTCCCCACCGTCGGGGCGTACTGCACCATCTGCCGGTGGACCGGTCCCGGATACGGATCCGGCCCCCATCCGGAAGGCAACCACTGTCCCGGGTGCGGGTCGATCGCCCGCGAGCGCTTCCTCCATCGCGCCTGGGTCGAGAACTGGGCCCCGATGGAGTGGGCCGAGGTCATCGAGACCAGCCCCCGCCTCGGCACCCGCTACCGCGACCTGATGGTCCGACGCCTCCGATACCGGGGCTCGGACTACGACCGCCGCGCCCACCAGGCGGACGTTCGCATCGACCTGCAGGCCATCGACCTCCCGGACAACTCGCTCGACGTCCTGTTGACCTCCCATGTCCTGGAGCACGTGCCCGACACCTGCACCGCCCTGTCCGAGATCCATCGGGTCCTCGCACCCGGTGGGGTCGCAGTCATCCAGGTCCCGCTCGTGGAGCCCCGCACGATCCCGCCGTCGACCCCCGAGTTCCACGGTGACGACACCCCGGTCTTCTGGCGGTTCGGTTGGGACCTGGGCGACCTGCTCGCCAGCGTCGGCTTCGAGGTCGACGTCAACGTGACCGAGTCGTGGGCGCACACGCTCGAGACCGGCACGTGGTCCGGTCCGACCACGCCCGAGGTCGACCTCGGCCCGATCATCGAGGCCGGACGCGACGTGAGCGTCAAGACGATCGTCCCCCGTGAGCACGAGTCGACGATGGGATTCGAAGCGGGGTACGGGCTGGTCACCTGGACCGCGAAGGTCCCCGGCATCGCCACACCTCGCTGTGCGCCCTCGCTCGCGGAACTGCAGACGCTGCGCCGCCGACGCCGTCGTCGTGACCTCATCACCAGGCTCAACGGTCATCCCCTCGACGTCTCGGTCGACATCGCCGACAGCGTCGAGCCCAGCATGACGTGGGGAGCGGCGTTCGTCCCGGTGTACGAGAAGTTCAAGCAGTCGCTCGGCCCGGTCCGACCAGTCCTGCGGAAGGTGCGCCGTGTCGTGCGCGCCCCGTTCTCGGGCCGATGAGCGTGCAGGTCGAGGCGCTCCTCGAGGGTGACCGCCGGGCGCTCGGCAAGGCGATCACGCTCGTCGAGTCGTCGCGTGAGGATCACCGTCGCGAGGCTGTCGAACTGATCCATGCCGTGCTGCCGCACACCGGCAAGGCGATCCGACTCGGCATCTCGGGTGCGCCCGGGGTCGGGAAGTCGACGTTCATCGACGCCTTCGGCAACCACGTGATCGATGACGGCCACCGTCTCGCGGTCCTGGCCGTCGACCCGTCGTCGAGCCGGTCGGGTGGTTCGATCCTCGGCGACAAGACGCGGATGGAAGACCTCGCACGGCGGTCCGAGGCGTTCATCCGACCGTCACCCGCCGGACGGACGCTGGGTGGTGTCGCTCGAAGGACCCGTGAAGCGATGCTGCTGTGCGAGGCCGCGGGGTTCGACGTCGTGATCGTCGAGACCGTCGGCGTCGGCCAGTCCGAGACCGCCGTCGCCGACATGGTCGACCTCTTCTGCCTCCTGGCCTCCCCCGGTGGCGGTGACGACCTCCAGGGCATCAAGCGCGGGGTCATGGAACTCGCCGAACTCGTCGTGGTCACCAAGGCCGACGGCGACCTGCTCCCCGCAGCCAACCGGGCGGCGGGCGATCTCCGCCACGCACTCCATCTGATGCGACCGCTGCACGAGGCGTGGACGGCCCGCGTCCTCTCCACCTCGTCGTACGACGGCACGGGCCTGACCGAGGTCTGGGATGCCGTGCAGGAGCACCGCACGACGCTGCAGGAGGCGGGGGCGCTCGCCCCGATGCGGGCAGAGCAGCTGCGCCGATGGTTGTGGTCCGAGCTGCGCGAGGGCCTCGTCGAGCGCTTCGTGGCCGATGCCGGCGAGCGCCTGGCGGCAGCCGAGCGCGACGTAATCGCCGGACGGGTGCTGCCGGCCGTGGCCGCCGACGACCTGCTCGACACCCCGTGACGTGATCGACCCGGACACGAGTCGAGTCGTCCGACGAGCCGCGCTGCTCCTCGTGGGGCTCCTGGCAGCCACCGCAGGCATGTACGCCACGATCGTCCCGGTGACGTCGTTGCTCACGCCGGACGAACTGTCGAACATCGCCTACGGCTACTCACTCGTCGACGGCGACCTCCCGACCATCTACGACGACCAGCAGGGTGGGCCGTACACCTACCAGTCGAATCGATCCATCTACACGGCGAACCACCCTCCGCTCTTCTACACATTGGAGGGCCCGCTCGTCTCCGGACTGAACCTCGTCACCGAAGCCGACTCGGCGATCCGACTCGCGAGGTGGCTCAGCGTCGGGTTCGCCGCGCTCACGGCCCTGGCGACCGTCGGGCTGATCAGCGAGTTCGTGCCGAACCGACCGCAGGTGTGGATCCTCGGCGCCTTCATGGTGGCGCTCGTCCCCGAACTGGCGTACCAGACCGCAAATCTCTACAACGACTCACTCGCGCTGTTCCTCTCGACGAGCGCGCTGTGGGCTGGGGCCAGGATCCACCGCCGCGGCCTCACCGCTCGACCGATGATCTACCTCGCGATCTGCGCGACCGGTGCCGCCCTCACGCGCGCCAGCGCGCTGCCCATCGCGCTCCTGGCCGTGGGAACGGCGCTGTTGGGCATCCTCCACTCGACGAGAGGGCCGGAGCGACTTCGCTCCTCGGCGCGGCTCCTGCTCGTCACCGGGCTGCCGATGGCGACGATCGCCGGCCCGTTCTACCTGCGGAACCAGCGTCTCTACGGCGATGCCACAGCCAGCGACGCGCTCTTCGAGATGCTGGGTCGGAAGGCCGTGCCGACCGACTGGCTCTTCCAGTTCGACAACTGGCGTCTCGTGCTGGCAGCGACGCTCACCACCATTCGCGGTGACAGCTACATGACCAGCACCAGCACCCAACTGGCACGCAACGCCGTGATCCCCCTCTGCATCGTCGTCCTCTGTGCTGCGGCCTACGTGCTCTTCCGACTGTTCTTCGCCCGCGTCGCTCGAACCGAGCGCCGACGACGCGTGGAACTGGCGCTGCTGGCCGTCGCGTGCGTGCTCATCACGATCGCAGGATTCGGGCGTCACGTGCTCGGTGGAGGTCTCCCCCATGCCCGCTATCTGTTCCCGACGTATTGGGTCATCGGCCTGACCGTCGCGATCGCGCTGCGGGCGCTCGGCAATCGGGTGACCGGCGCAGTCTGCGCTCTCCTGGCCACGGCGTCATTCCTCCACCTTCTGATCCGACTCGACCGGATCGTGACGAGGTCCTGGCGTGAGGAGACGGACGTGACCGTCATCGACCGGTGGCAGACGGCGTACGACCATCTCGGACTCGGATCGCTGGTCATCGTGCTGGCCTGCGGCTCGGCAGTGGTCGCCTGCTCCGTTCTGCTGCTTCGTGACATCGTGACCCTGGGTCGGCCCACCACGGAGTCCGCAGCAGTCTGACGACCGGGCTGCCGAGGCGTCAGCCCAGCACGTCGGCGACACCGTGGATGGCCAGACCGGCGAGTCCGCCCACGATCGTCCCGTTGATGCGGATGAACTGCAGGTCCCTCCCGAGGAGGAGTTCCAGACGGCCGGCGGTCTCCTCGCCGTCCCACTGCCCGATCGTCGACGAGATCAAGTTGGTGATCTCGCCGCCGAAGGTCTCGATGACGGCTCCCACGGCAGACTCGACGACCTCGTCGGCCCGACGCATCAACGCCTCGTCCTCCCGGAACCTCGTGGCGGCGGACACCACCAGATCGGTCAAGCGACCGCGGAGGACCGAGCCGTCATCTGCGGCCTGCTCGCGCAGCGTCTCCTTGAGGTCGGCCCACAGCGACTCGATGAACGTCCGCAACGCCGGATGGTCGAGCAGCTCGTCGCGGAGCACCTCCGCTCGTGCTCGCCACACATCGTCGTGCTCGAGGCGGTCGATGATGCGCGCGACCACGACGTCGATCCGTTCGCGGAGCTCGTCGGAGCCGCCGATGGTGTCGCCCTGGATGATCGCCCGCACGCCGACCAGCAAGCGGTTGAAGATCCGATCGTCGATCACGTCGGGGACCCACCACGGCGACTCGTGCGTGAACCGTTCTCGGAGGAGGGCCTCGTTCTCCTCAAGGAAACGGTCGAGCCCACGGAGGACCGAGTCGACCAGCTCGCGATGACGACCCTCCTCGGTCACGATCTCGAGCAGGCGGCCGGCCAACGGCGCAACGTCGAGTCGCTCGATGCGGGCACGTACCTCGTGCTCGGCCATGTGCAGCAGGTCGTCGTCCTTGACGACGTCGGCCAGACGGACCGCGAGCTCAGCTCCGTAGCCTGCGACCTTCTGCGCGTGCTCCGGATCGATCACCCAGGCTGACGCCCGGTCCGACACACCGATCGCCCTGACCCGCTCGCCGACGGTCTCGGCGTTGAGGAAGTTCTGCTGCACGAACTCGCCGAGCGTCTCGCCGAACGCGTCCTTGCGCTGCACGATGACCGCGGTGTGCGGGATCGGGATCCCCAGCGGATGCCGGAAGATGGCGACGACGGCGAACCAGTCGGCCAGACCACCGACCATCGCCGCTTCGAGACCGGCGCGTAGGTACGCAGCGCTCCCCTCGTCGTCGGTGGTCAGCACCGCGACGACGAACGCGATCGCGACGAGCGCCAACAGTGCGGTCGCCCGACGCTTGGCCGCAGTGATCTCTCGGCCGCGCACCTGCTCGAGGTCGGAGAACGGAACCGTGGTCGACGTGCTCAAGCGTCCGCCTCCGGGTCGTCGATCGCGCGGACGAGATCGTCATACCGACCAGTGGCCACGACAGGACGGGTCTGGGTGAACGGCCCCCCGTCGCCCGAGGTCACCCGGAGCGCGGCCGATCCGTCGTCGTCCTCTCGCACGAACCACAGCCGTCCGCCGCGGAGCCAGTGCGCAGTACGTCGACGACCGACGCCGCTGTGGGTCACCGAGATCGAGCAGAACGCTCGGATGTCCCGCTCGTCGAGATGATCCGCCAGCTGTCGATACCGGAAGATCGAACTCCCTCCTCGGGTCCCGAGATGGTCGGGACGAGCACCCGGGACCCAGGCCGCCCACGCGTCGGGTCGGGTCACGTCCGCGCCGGGGGCGACCGGTGCCGACGGTCCGAGGTACGCATCGACCAGTTCGCCGTCGACGACGAGCACCGAGTGGTAGTCGACGAGTGGCACCTGCGCGCCGGCCCGAAGGTGTTCCACCGCCATCCGCACGTCGTGTCCCTGCGCCGCGAGCACCGCTCCGAGCCCGGTGCAGTACGGCCAACACGACCACGACGCGAGCGAGCCGTCGAGCCGGTCGACCAGGGCCTGCTCCGGGACGGCGCCGGGTGGCGTCTCGGCCCGGTCGATCGCGTCCCACTTGGCGGTGCTGCCTGCCGGAAGCCACCCGCGGAATGCGTCCACGACCTGCTCGACGTCGGCGTTCCGTTCGACCCCGATCGCTCGGAGCACGTCGGCGACCAGCGAGTCGTCGATCGCGAGATGCGTCATGGCCCGAAGCCCAGCAGATCGCAGGGCGATCCGGCGATTCCACGCAATCTGCCGAACGGAGCGACAGATCTGGTCTGACCGTCGGAACCCCTGGGTACGTACGGGACCATGATCATCACCGGAATCATCCTCGCCATCGTCGGCGTCCTGATCGGGATCCCGATCCTGACCACCATCGGCGTGATCCTCGTCATCGTCGGCGCAGTGCTGGCCGTCGTCGGATCCACCGGTCGTGCGGTCGGCGGTCGGGCCCACTGGTACTGACACCGATTCGACGGCGACTCGTCCCCCAACCGTCCGAGACCGTCCGGGTCACTCCCGGGCGGTCTCGGCGCGCCCGACGGCCTCGTGATCGAGTTCCTGGTCGTCGACGAGGTCGACGGTCACCCGGCGGAGACTGCCGGTGAATGCGAACGGGGCCGCATAGTCCGAGACGGGTGAGACCCGGTCACGGCCGATGTCGAGTCCGCTCCACGAGATGGTGACCACGAAAATGCGGTCGGTCTCGAAGGTCCCACACGCGTCCCCGTCGATCCACAACGTGCCGATCCCCTTGGCCGCACCGCCGTAGGCGGCCTCACGATCGAGCGAGAAGCCGAGGGTCGACGGCCCTTCCGGCACCGGACGGTCCGACGTCACCACCTGGTGGTGCCCGCCGACCGAGAGGTCGTGAACCAGGCGACCGTCCTTCACGTAGAGCGAGTAGCCGGAGGTCTCGTCGCCGTGGGCGAGGAGGACCCCTTCGCCGGCCTCCAGGACCTCGGCCGTGATCCGGTACGAGCGGCTCCGCAGGTCCGGGGCAGCGTCGCTGGGCACGTGTCCCATGCCGGCCCAGAACTCGTAGTGGGTCCGGCCGCCACGGTGACGCTCGGCGTTCTCGGCGAACCGCTCGGCGAACCGGTCGTCGAGCGGGAGCACCTTGTTGGCCCGCGCCTGCTCCCACCAGAGCTCCTGGAGTGCGGCGAGCCGCTCGGGTTCGTCGGCCGCCAGGTCGTGGACCTCGGAGAAGTCCGCGTCGAGGTGGTAGAGCTCCCACCGGTCGTCCTCGAACGCCTTGTACGGCGGGTGATACGCCACGGCCTTCCACCCGTCGTGCCACACGCCGCGGTGACCGAACATCTCGAAGTACTGGGTCGACTTGGGCGGCGGGGCATCCGGCGACGCGAAGGTCGCACGGAACGAGGCGCCGTCGAGCGGTTGTTGCTCGACGCCGGCGATCGACGCCGGCAGGTCGAGACCGAACACGTCGAGCAAGGTGGGGACCACGTCGTTGGCATGGCAGAACTGGTCGCGCACCTCTCCCCTGGCGGCGATGCCCGCCGGCCACGAGACCACGAGCGGGTCGCGGATCCCGCCACCGTGAGTGTTCTGCTTGTAGCGCTTGAGCGGCGTGTTGGCGGCCATCGACCAGCCCCACGGGAAGTTCGAGTGCGTGCCCGGCCCCCCGATGTCGTCGAGGCGAGCGAGCTTGTCGTCCATCGACTCGGGCTGGGCGTTGAACGGGCCCATGGCGTTCACGAATCCCGCCGGACCACCTTCCTGGCTCGCTCCGTTGTCGGAGAGCACGAGGACCAACGTGTCGTCGGCCATGCCCGAGTCCTCGAGAAATGCCATGAGGCGAGCGATCTGACGGTCGGCATGGTCGAGCATCGCTGCGTAGGCCGCCTGCAGGCGGGTGAAGACACGCTGCTCGTCGGCGCGGTGTTCGTCCCAGGCCTTGACGTTGTCGTTGCGAGGGGGAAGTCGCGTCCCGGCCGGGACCACGCCCATCTCGATCTGGCGATCGAGTCGCTCCTGCCGGGTGACGTCCCACCCCTTGGCGAAGATCGGCTCGTAGTGATCGATGATCTCCCGGGGCGCCTGGTGGGGAGCGTGGCAGGCGCCGAACGCGACCCAGGTGAGCCACGGGGCATCAGGTGCGCCGGCACGGTGGTCCTTGAGGAACTCGATGGCCTTGTCGACGACGTCGATCGAGAGGTGATAGCCGTCCTCGAAGGTTCCCGGAGGATCGACGTGATGGTTGTCGTAGACCAACTCGGGCGCGTACTGGTCGGTCTCGGCGTCGAGGAAGCCGTAGAAGCGGTCGAACCCACGCTGGAGCGGCCACCCGTCGTAGGGGCCGGTGGGGCCGGTCTCGGTGAGCGGCGTGACGTGCCATTTCCCCGTCAAGTACGAGCGATAGCCGTAGGGCTTCACCAGCTCGGCGACGGTACCGGCGGATCGGGCGATCTTGCCCCGGTACCCGGGATAGCCGCTGTCGAAGTTGGCGAGGCATCCGACACCGACGTTGTGGTGGTTCCGGCCAGTGAGCAGCGCCGCGCGGGTGGTCGAACACATCGCGGTGGTGTGGAATCCCGAGTAGCGGAGTCCACGGGCGGCGATGGCGTCGATGGCCGGCGTGGCGATCTCGCTGCCGTAGCAACCGAAGTCCGAGAAGCCGACGTCGTCGAAGAGCACCACGAGCACGTTGGGGGTGTCGCCCGGTGTCGGCAACGTCGTCGACGGCCACTCCGGCCGAGGTTCAGCAGCGGCCATGGCCCACGTTCCTCCGATGTCCAGCGGCTCCGGAGAGGTCACGCTGTCGTGTTTCGAGTGCCGTCGGAACCTACCTCACCCCACCCGACGCACCGGAGCGACCGTCGAGGCGTGAGGCGCTGCCGTGACAGCGTCAGGCGTCGGGGAACCGGTACCGGAAGATCGTGGACTGGGTCCCGAACGCCGATCCACGGAGGTGGAACTCGCCTGCCCGGTAGATGGCCGGTTCGTCCGCGAGGTCGCGGTCCCACTGCCCACCGAGCGGTCGGTCGCCGGCGCTCACGCCATAGCGAACCGTGGCCATGGTGCGGCCGGACGTCGACGCCGTCGATCGGTAGTGCCAGGTCCCCTTCCGGTAGATCGCCGGCTCATCCGCACCGTCGCCATCCCAGTCTCCTGCGACGGGGATGTCGCCGGCGGAGACGCCATAACGGACCTGCGCAACCGTGCGCCCGCTCGGCCCGGCATCCGACCGGAAATGCCACGTCCCACGCCGGAAGATCGCGGGCTCGTCGTCCCCATCGCCATCCCAGTCACCCACGACCGGGATGTCGCCGGGCGAGACGCCATAACGGACCTGCGCAACCGTGCGCCCACTCGGCCCGGCATCCGACCGGAAATGCCACGTCCCACGCCGGAAGATCGCGGGCTCGTCGTCCCCATCGCCATCCCAGTCACCCACGACCGGGATGTCGCCGGCCGAGACGCCGTAGGAGAACGTCGGGAGCGTGCTCGCCACCGATCCGGCATCCGACCGCAGGTACCAGGTGCCATCGTCCCAGACGCCCGGTTCATCATCACCGTCGCCGTCCCAGTCGCCGCTCACCGGGTCGCCGATCACGCGAGGAACGGAGCCACGAACGGCGACCGGGTGCACCGTGGTCCCACAATCGCTGACGTTGACGTTGTCGAAGCGGCGGGTGATCCCGCTCGCGGTGACGAAGATCGAGTACGTGCCCGGTGCAAGGGCGTCGATGTCGTAGCCGCCGGACGGATGCGAGCCGGAGACGTTGAAGCTGAGGATGGAACCGCCGTTGCCGTCGTCGGACCCGGTGGCGAACACGCTCACACGGCTCGCGGTGACGCGACGACCGTTGTCGTACACGGACCCGGAGATCTCTCCGGTCGAACCGGTGATCCCGTTGCCCGTGGCACCGCACCGCAGGGGTTGGACGATGTCGACCGCAACGCTGCCGACCGGCACCGGTCGGCGGATCGTGTGCCCGTACCGACTCGTGTCCGAGTTCGGCTGTCCGCCCACCTTCTTCGTGTACGTCTCGATCCACACCGTGTGCGCATTCGTCGGCAGGCCGTCGATCCGCCACGACTTCTCGAGGTCCCAGCTGCGGGTTCCGTCGTGGTACGGCGTGCTCGTGCTCCCGGATGCGGGAAGGATCAGGCAACACGAGCTCTTCTCGTTGACGAGGTCGAGCGCGGCATACCCGCCGCCCATGGGGCAGCCGTCCATGCCGATCTTCTGGCCGCTCGAGGTGAAGATCTCGATGGACACCTGTGCCGAGATGAACCGTCCGTCCTCGCCCTCGACCGTCCCGCCCACGGCGGCGCCCGACGACGACGCGCATGCTGCGCCCGCAGGGGGCGGCGACACAACGTGTGCGATCGTCAGCACCGACAGCACGAGCGCAGCGACCAGGCCGGCCGGGAGCAGGCGTCGGCGGACAACGGGCGTGTATCCCTGATTCATACGTACTCCTTCGGCGCTGCAGGGCGAACCCTTGAGGCGGTTCGTCGTCAGCGCCGGTACTCCCAGACGCTCACGTGCACCCCGAGTTGCTGTGGTTCGGTCGGCAACACGGTGAGCGCCTCGCCCCACAGGGGAAGCGATGTCTTCAGCTCACGTGCCAGCGTCAAGTTCGATCCGCTCAAGGTCGGTGGGGGTGTCGCGCCGTGGGACACGATGAACACGGGATGCTCGGGAAAGCGGCTGGCGTACTCGGCGACGATCGCGTCCGTCGGGTCTTCCGGGAGCAACACCGACAACTCGTCCCAGGTCAGCCACAGGACGGACCCGAAGTTCCGACTCGGGTCGTAGATACCCTGCGTCGGACGCTCCCACAGGAACAGGCCCTGCTCGTCGCCGCTCACGTCGGCGATGTCCCTGCTGAAGTCGTACGAGTTCGCGAACTCGCGATGTGACCGCAACGGCAGCGAGAGGTCGAGGTGCGCAACGAGGAGGAGCGCCACGACGGGGATCGACAGCGACGCGACGAGTCGATTCCGCCTGCTCGCGATCCACCCGACGGCGACGGCGCCGGTGATGACGATGAACGGGATGCTCGTCGGTACGTAACGGCGCACCCACCACATCATCCGAGGCGAGATCTGGGCTTCCCACAGATACACCGCCAGGAGCGCGACACCGGGCAGGGCGAAGACCCACCGGGTGATCCGCCACTTGCCGGTGGTCAGGATCGCAAGGCCGAGAACCGAGAGCGGCAGGGCGCGGATGGTCGTGTAGAACGCGAGACGCTGCAGGTTGCGCTCGTCGTACGACCGGGTCGGTTCCGGGCCGAGGAGATGGGTGTAGGCCAGACCCAACAGGTCTTCGCGGTACCAGAAGCCGACCATCACCAGGGTCGTCACTGCGGTGAAGACGAGACCGATCGTGGTCGTGATCCGCGTCTCGGGCCACGACAGGGCCTGGATCCGCGACCAGATCGCATCCCACCACCGCAACCGCGCCGCGCGCAGGACCACACCGCCGAGGACGCACGCGGTCATCAGACCGAGCACCACCGGCATGCTGGGCATGTCGTTACCGAGGGAGTATCCGACCCGGAGGTCGTAGGCGTTCAACAGCCCGTAGGGCAACAACAGCCCCGCTCCGGCCGCGAACGCCCAGAACCGTCCGTCGACACGATCGGCGGCGATGACGAGAGCCCCCAGACCGGCGACGAGGAGGATTCCGAGGATGCCGTCGGGCCGGTTGAGGAAGCCGACCGAGACCAGCAACCCGCCGACGAGCGCGACGCCACGCGAGCGCGTACGTATCGACAGGATCACCGCCAACAGGACGCCGTGGAAGAAGAGTTGGGCGAGGACCTCGCTGCTCGGGGACTTGGCCTGCCACACCTGGCTCATCGACACGCTCAGGACCACGCCGGCGACGGTCCCGGCCACCAGCCCGCCCAGACGACGGGCGACGAGTGCGACCACGAGCACGCTCAGGACGCCGATCAGTGGGTTGACGTGGAAGACCGCGGACTGACCGATGGCCGCCGACGCGACGGCCAGCAGCGCTGGGTAGTAGTGGAAGAACTGCGACTGTCCACCGGTGCCGTCCTCGGTGACGCGGATCCCCGGGAATCGCTGACCGGGGCTGAACAGGGCACCCGGCACGTCCCCCGCTTGCTCGATGATCTCGTCGTCGATGATCACCGACCCTTCGCGGGCGATGCCGTGGGCATGCACGACGTAGGCGCCGGGGTCCTTGTCGGCGTAGTTGTACGGGAACCCCGGGAAGAACATGAACACGGCGACCAGGAAGACGATCCCGACCATGACCAGTTCGAGCGGGTCGAACCGCACCGGGAGCCCGAGGCGGCGGATGGCGAGCGCGAGCGCCGCCAGCGTGACCCCGGAACTCAGGGCGACCGACGCGATCGAGAACACGCCGAGCTGGGCGGTCGCCAGCGCGGCGACACCCACCACGGCGAGGGCGAGGGTCGCTCCGAGTATCCCGACCTCGGCCGTCGTGACCTCTTCGGGTCCATCGTGGTCCGACGTCAGCAGGCGCGGGCGGATCACGCCGGGCATCGTAGTGTCGGCCTGCTCGCACCCCGATGTTCCTACGCGGAGCGGGCCCATCGGTACGCTGACCGATCGTGTCGAAGCTGATCATCCAGATCCCCTGCTTGAACGAAGAGGAGCAGCTGCCCGCCACGATCGGCGACCTGCCCCGCGAAGTCGCCGGGTTCGACGTCGTCGAGTGGCTGGTGATCGATGACGGATCCACCGACGGGACCATCGAAGTCGCCCGATCACTCGGTGTCGACCACGTCGTCAAGCTGACGAACAACAAGGGGTTGGCCGCCGCCTTCCAGGCCGGGCTCGACGCCAGCCTGAAGCTGGGTGCCGACGTCGTCGTCAACACCGACGCCGACAACCAGTACTCCGCGTCCGACATCCCCGCCCTGGTCGAGCCCATCGTCAACGGTCGCGCCGACATGGTCGTGGGCGATCGCAACGTGATGTCGATCGAGCACTTCTCGTTCGCGAAGAAGCGCCTCCAGCGGGTCGGGTCGTGGGTCTTGCGTCGAGCGTCGGACACCACCATCCCCGACGCCACCTCGGGATTCCGGGCCTACAACCGCGAGGCCGCCCTCCAACTCGTCGTGGTGTCGAAGTTCACCTACACGCTCGAGTCGCTGATCCAGGCCGGCAAGGGCCTCGTCGCGGTCGACCACGTCACCATCGGGACCAACGACAAGACGCGGGAGTCCCGCCTCTTCCCCTCGATGGGCGCGTACATCCGTCGCAACATGGTCGCGATCGTGCGCATCTACGCCGCGTACGAACCGCTGCAGGTGTTCACCGTGCTGGCCACACTCCTGTTCGCTGGTGGGATCGCGGCGTTCTGCCCGTTCCTCTGGGACTGGGTCGCGAACGGAGACCGGTCCGGGCATCTCCAGTCGCTCCTGCTCGGCGGGGTCATGCTGCTCGCAGCAGTCCAGGTCTTCGCGCTGGGGGTCATCGCCGACCTCATCTACTCACACCGCGTCGTCACCCAACGCACGCTCGAACGCGTCCGCCGCATCGAACTCGAGGTGGGCGTCCCGCCGTCGCACTACCTGAGCAGCGACGACGAGACCTCCTGAATCAGCCCTCGTTCGCGTCGAGGATCTCGCCGACGATCGCTTCGAGCCGGTCGGCGAACGCGGCGAAGCCGAACGTCTGAGCGCGCGCCACGGCGCCAGCGGACGTCGTGGCCAACAACTCCGGTGACTCGGTCAGCCTCCTGGTGGTCGCGACCAGCTCGTCGAGCGTGCGCCACCGGAAGCCGGCCCCATCGGTCACGATCTCGTTCTGACCACCGCCGGCGAAGACCACGGGTACCGATCCGCTCGACATCGCCTCGACGGTCGAGATCCCGAAGTGCTCCATCAGCTCGGGCGACCGCTCCGGATCCTCACCGAAGCCGGTGGCATGCCAGAAGATCGATGCCTCGGAGAGCACCCGATCGCGCACGGAACCTTCTGCGTTGGCGTGGAACCGGATGGGCAGACCCTCGGCCGCCCGCCGGACCTCGTCGAAGTACCCCCGGGCGTTCTGGTCGACGCCGCCGACCAGGTCGAGCGTCCAGTCCTCGATTCCCGAACCGCGGAGTCGGCGGAACGCCGTCACGAGCTCGAGCTGCTTCTTCGAGTGACCCGCGTCCTTGCCGAAGAACCGTCCCACCGCGGCGATCGACCGCTTCTTGTCGCCGTCCGCAGGTCGTAGCTGCACCGGTGGATACAGCACCGGCGAGTCCTCGATGCCCCACCACGACTCGACGTAGCCGCGAGTGAACTCGGAGTTCGATGCCACACGGTCGTAGCTGCGCAGGAAGACCGACGTGGCGTCCTGGTTGGTCAACCGGTGGTTGAGCGAAGGCACGAGGCGAGACGCGACCGAGTGGAGACGTGAGTCGACCTCGATGCCATGGAAGCGGACGCCGAGGGTCCGGTGGTCGGGGCCGAGCCCGAGCTCGTCGGGGACGAAGACGTTGCAGCGGATCGTCACCACGGTCGACGACTGCGGCGGCACGGTCAACTGCACTGCTTCCGGGATGCGATTCCGGATCCGTCCGGTGAGCGTCGATGACCCGCCGCCGATCGTCGTCCGAGCCTGGACCTCGCCGTCGACGACCACCTCGACGTCTGCCGGACCCGCCGCTGCGGGGCGAGACCGTCCGAGCAGCACGTTGACCCGTCGGGGCTCGTCTGCGCCGGAGATCACGGTGATCGACGCCTCACCCGACGTCCACACCGTGCCGCCACCGCCGTCTGGCTCGTGGAAGCCCTCACCCCACTCGAATCGCAGATCGGTCGAGCCCACGACCGACCGGTAGAGGTTCGCGGTGCGGCCCGGGGTGCGACCCCATGGTCGCGACGGGAAGTGGACGACGTAGAGCCCGTGCGCAGCCCGGTTGACGACCGGGGAGAGGTACGAGCCGTTGACGAAGAGGTCGTGCTCGGCAGACGCCGCGGAGACCGCCGCCGGTCCGCGCTCGACGATCGAGAGCGTGCAGCGCGTCAGATCGAGCGACAGCCGCTCCGACAACGCCTCGATGTCGAACGCCTGATGCGCCAGGACGGTGACCTGATGGCCGGCCTCGGCCAGCGCCTGGGCGATGCCGCCGCAGAACATCTCGCCACCGCCGCCGGTCTCCCAGTACTCGTTGTAGACCGCGATCGAGGTCACGGCTGCCGCACCTGCCATGCCAGCAGCGCTGCGTCGTCGACGACCTGCGCCCGCCGCAGGCCACGACGTTGGCGGGCTGCGTACGGGAGCAGCCCGACGGCCGCGACGAAGGCACGAATGCGGCGCAGCACCGTGGTCGGGTCGGGGCGCGATCCACGCATCATCGGCCGGAACACCTGCTCGCGGGCGATGCCCAGCGTCGACAACACGAACCGGAGATACGCCCGCAACGCGAACGCCAGCGGGGCGTTCTTCGCCAACATCAGCAGTCGGTTCCGCTCGACGAAGTGGACGAACATCGACGAACCCTCGACGGTCGACGCAGCGTGGACGTGGCGGATCCGCGAGTCCGGCACGTAGCGGTAGCGCCACCCCTGGGCCCGGCCCCGCCAACTGAGGTCGGTGTCCTCGTAGTAGAGGAAGAACCGCTCGTCGAAGAGGCCGACCTCGCGCAGATAGGTCGAGCGGAGCAGGACCGCACCGCCACACCAGGCGAACACCTCGCACGACTCGTCGAACACGTCGCTGTCGCGTGTGCCCAGGCCCCGGTCGGCGCCCCAACCACCCTCGACGAGCAACGAACCGGCGTTGTTGACCAGGTCGTACGGCTCGCTGTCGACGGCGACGTCGAACCACCTGGCGTCGGGACCGACGTGGACGACCTCGTTGCCGAGACGGACGTCCTTGGCGGGCTCGACGACGAGCTGCAACGACACGTGCTCGGGGGTCGGAGCGTCCGGGTCGAACGGGACCGCCACCACGGCGTCGCCCGACAACCAGTGGTGACGACCCTGGTCGGTGGACTCGGCGCCCCACCCGTTGCGGGTGATGTGCAGCTGACGGAGTCGATCGACGCCGTCGACGCGCACCCCGGTCACACGGACACCGAGATCGCGATCGTCGCCACGCACCTGATGCGTCGGGGCGTCGACGGCGACATCGACGAAGCGGGGTTCGAGGAGCATCCGCGGAGACACTGCGCCCAGCCCGTCGTCCTCCTCCATCGCCTCGACCAACGGCCGCAGCCAACCGGGGTCGACGGTCGTGTCGGGGTTGATCAGCGCCACGTACGCGTGGTCGTCGATGGAGCGCATCGCCAGGTTGTTGGCCGGGAACCCGTCGTTGTGGGCGTTGAACATGACCGTGATGTCGTCGTAGGTCCGGTTCAGGTACTCGGCCGACCCGTCGGCCGACGCGTTGTCGACCACGACGATGTCGAGACGGTCTGCGGGCCAGTCGGTCTTGCGGAGGCTCTCGACGCAACGAACGACCAGATCGCCGCCGTTGTAGTTCAGCACCACGGCGCGGACGGACGGCAGCACGCTGCGGTTCTACCACGACACGGCCCCGACCCGGCACCTCGTGTCTGGCTCCTCGGCGGAGCGCGCAAGTACCGTCGTCCCGATGAAGCGTCTCGCAGGTCGGCCGCGCGCGGCCATCCCAACCGAGCTTCTCGTGAATCTCACGCTGCGAGAGCTGCGAGGCCGCTACAAGCGCTCGGTGCTGGGCTGGGGTTGGTCGATCATCAACCCGGTCTTCAATCTCATCATCTACACCGTCGTCTTCTCGCTGTTCCTACGCGTCGAGCCTCCGGTCGGCGACCCCTCCGGGCTCCACAACTACTCGCTCTTCTTGATGAGCGGTCTGCTGCCGTGGCTGTTCCTCACCAACAGCATGGGCGGCGGTTCCGGCGTCCTCGTCGCCAACGAGGGGCTCATCACCAAGGTGTACTTCGCCCGCTGGACGCTTCCGGCGTCGGTGGTCCTCGCGAGCCTCTCCAGCCTCACGGTCGAGCTGGCCGTCCTGTCCGTGGCCCTGCTGATCGCCGGGAGCATGGTCCTCCCCTGGCTCCCGGTCGTGATGGCCATCATGGCCCTGCAGGCGGCGTTCATCCTCGGGCTGACCCTGACCGCCTCGATCTGCAACGCCTACCTGCGCGACGTCAACCACTTCGTCGCGATCTTCCTGAACGCCTGGTTCTACGCCACCCCGATCCTCTACCCGCTCGACGCGATCCCGGACTGGGCGCAGCAACTCCAACGACTCAACCCCATGTTCCACTTCATCGACGCGTACCGGAGCACGATGTACGACCTCCGCTTCCCCGAACTACGGGACTGGGCAGCGATGCTTCTGATCGCCGTGGCGTCGATGGTCATCGGCCGGTTCACGTTCCGTCGGCTCGAGCCCCGCCTCGCCGAGGAGCTCTGACATGGCCGCCGCCGTCATCGTCGACGACATCTCGAAACGGTTCCGCCTCGTCCACGAGCGCAACAGCTCGATCAAGGCGATCGTGATGAGCGGGATGAAGCGCGTCGTCTACGACGAGCTGTGGGCCCTCAAGGACGTCTCGTTCGAGGTGGACCAGGGCGAGACGTTCGCCCTCGTGGGCCACAACGGTTCCGGGAAGTCCACCGCGCTCAAGTGTCTGGCGGGGATCTACCGCCCCGATGCCGGCGACATCACGCTCAACGGTTCGATGTCGGCGCTCCTCGAGCTGGGCGCCGGTTTCCACCCGGAGCTCTCGGGCCGCGAGAACGTCTACCTCAACGCCGCGATCCTCGGGCTCCCGAAGAAGGAGATCGATCTCCGCTTCGACGACATCGTGGCCTTCGCCGGTCTCGAACGGTTCATCGACCATCCGGTCAAGAACTACTCGTCCGGCATGTTCGTACGCCTCGGATTCTCGGTCGCCATCAACGTCGAACCGGAGATCCTCCTGGTCGACGAGGTGCTGGCGGTCGGCGACGAGGAGTTCCAGCGGCGTTGTCTCTCCAAGATCCGACAGTTCCGCAACGAAGGCCGGACCGTCGTCGTCGTCACCCACTCGCTCGCCACGGTGCAGACCCTGTGCGATCGGGCCCTCTGGCTCGACCACGGGATCCCGCAGGCGATCGGACCGGCCGACGAGGTGGGCCGCCTCTACCTCGAGTCGGTCACCGGCGTGCAGACCCGGGACCACGACGTGTTGCTGGACATCGACTGCTCGCTCGAACGGACGCCCGGGAGCCACGACGCCGAGATGGTGGCGCGGGTGTCCATGCAGGCCGTCCCCGCCGACGGCTCGATCGTCATCGAACTGGTCGCCCCCAACCTCGGCGTGACCGTCGCCGGTGCTCGGCACCGCATCGGCGGACACGACGCATTCGACGTCGAGTGTCGGGCCGACGGACTCCCCATCGCCGCCGGCCAGTACACCTGCCGGGTGTCGGTCTTCGACGGGAACGGCGACGAACTCGACCGCGACGAGCGCCCCGTCTATCTCCTCGAGAGCGACGCGATCCCCGACACGCTCGGCCCGGTCCGCGTGCCCTTCACCTTCTCGGCTCCAAGCCCGACCACGTCCGGTCGGTAGCCTGCACGCCGTATGCAGACGTCCCCCGCCTCGACGCCCACCGGCAACACCTACGACAAGTACGCGTCGGCCAACCCGATCGAACGTCGGATGATGGAAGGGTTCTTCGCAGCCCTCGACGCGTCGCTCCCGACCACCGCTCCCGCCACCGTGCTCGAGGTGGGCGCCGGCGAGGGCGAGGTCGCGGTCCGCATCCGCGAGAAGTTCCCGACGGCGGCGCTCAGCATCCTCGATCTCCCCGACGACGAACTCGGATCGCACTGGCGCGGTCTGGGACTCTCCGGGACCTTCGGCAGCGTCGAGACCCTTCCGTTCCCGGACGCCTCGTTCGATCTGGTGCTCGGCATCGAGATGCTCGAGCACGTGCCCGACCCGGCGTTGGCGCTGCAGGAACTGCGTCGTGTCTGCCGGGGCAAGGCCGTGTTCTCGGTCCCCCGCGAGCCCATCTGGCGTGTCCTGAACATGGGTCGGGGCAAGTACCTGCGTGACCTGGGCAACACCCCCGGCCACATCCAGCACTGGTCCAAGCGATCCTTCGCCGCGGAGATCGGCCGGCAGTTCCAGGTCGAGGCCGTGCGTGCGCCCCTGCCGTGGACGATGGTCCAGGCGACCGTCTCAGACTGAGTCGACCACCGGGCCGTCGACACCGTCGACACCGTCGGCACGTCGTCGAGCGCCGAGCACCACACCGCACAGGGCTGCGCCTGCGGCGTCGACGAGCATGAAGATCAGCCGGGCACAGAGCGCAGCAGCGGCGGCGATCCCGCCCGACATCGACGCAGCGACGGCCACGAACGCTGCCTCGCGGATGCCCACGCCTCCGGGGGCCGGTGCCACCAGGAACCCCGCCGACCAGCTCAGCACCGTGGCGAGGCAGATCTCGAGCCATGACACGTCGGCCGACAGCGCTCGGGTCACCGCCCAGGTCGCCGATCCGATCAGGAGCCAGGCCGGCACGTAGCGCAACACCAGGCCGACCATGACGCCCCAGCTGGGCAGATCGACGGCGATCTCGCGCTTGGCCAGCCGACCGACGAGGCCGATGAACGGACCCAGGACAGAAGGATGGAGGAGCGCGAGACCGAGCGGCACCAGGAGGACCAGCAGCACCGGCTTCGACGACGTGCCGCCGGTGGCGAGCACGATCGGGAACAGCCCCGCCGCCGTCAGCAGCGCAGCCAGGTAGAGCACCGCGAGCGAGAACAGCACGCTGGTGTAGGCGATCGTCCGGCGCATGCCGGATCGCACGGCGAGTTCACCGCGACCGACGACCGGCCAGACACCACCGGGCAGGTACTTGCCGATCTCTCCGACGTAGTAGGTGAGGACCGCGGTCGACACCGTGAGCGAGCCACCGAGCGCCCGCACGACCGAGACCCACGGCAGGGCGATCGCCGTCATGCCCGCAGCGGCCAGCACCAAGGCGGCCAGGAGCCACCCGGGGTCGGCGTCGCGGAGCACCGGGCCGGTCTCGTCCCAGGTCGACCCGATGCGCTGGACCACGAACGCGAGTCCGCCGACGGCGAAGACCACGCCGAGCACCGTGGTGACGGCGACGCCGCGACGTCGCGGCGTCGCTGCGGGCTCCGGTCGGGGGTCGACGTGATCGGACAAGACGGGCGATCGTACTGGCCCCGACAGCCGACCCCGGGAGCCCGGAGTCGCGCTGGTCGAGGAGTCCTGGCTCAGCGAGTCCAGAACGCGTCGGGTGTGGATCCCGGGGCGTAGAACAGCACGCCGTCACCGCCGGCGGTCCACCGGCCCACGATCATCCGGTAGTCCTCGAGCACCGACAGATTCGTCGACCGAGTGAGCGAGCGTCCGCTGAAGGTCCAGAACTCGTCGCCGCCGGTGCCCGGACGGGCCCACACGACGTCGCTGCCGTTCGCACTGTCGAGGACGGCGGCGGTCTTCCCGGACGCCAGGTTCGCCGGTGCGCCCGCGGGCTGTGTTCCCGGCGACGGGATCCCCGGATCGTTGAACCACACGTAGTCGCTCCCCGCCCCGACCGAGTACCAGTAGATGTCGTCGACGCCGTTGTCGTCGAAGTCGCCCACCTCGAGGTCGTAGGTGCCGCCGACCGAGGCCGCCCGACGGACGAAGCCCGAGCCGGTGGCGAAGAAGAACGCGTCCTCGGCCGCACCCGGACGGTGATCGACGAGATCGGTACGCCCGTCGCCGTCGAAGTCACCCACGCCGTCGATGCCGTCGATCGCGAGCGTGACCGGCGTCGAGTCGAACGCGAGTCCGGTGGCGCCCGTCCACAGGTAATGCCGGGTGGACGACGGGCTCAGCCAGAAGATGTCGTCGGTGCCGTCACGGTCGAAGTCCCCCACCACGGGGTCGTACGAGCCGTTGACGGTGACACTGTGGTTCGTGAACGGTGCAGACGCTGGGCTGTTGGTCTTGCCGGTCCACACGTAGTCGGCGCCGCTGCCCGGTTTGTACCAGAAGATGTCGTCACGACCGTCGCCGTCGAAATCACCGACGAGCGGCTCGTAGGTGCCGGAGATGCTGATGGACACATCGGTGTATGACGTCACCGGCGACCGCCAGAGGAAGTCGGCCGCGCCGCCCGGCGCGTACCAGACGATGTCGTCGAGGCCGTCGCCGGAGAAGTCACCGGCCACGACCTGGTAGGTGCCGGACACCTTGGTGCTCGTCTGCGAGAGGCCCGACGGCGGGTACAGGTCCGCGCACGCACTGCGATCGACGGAGTCGACCACCGAACCGTTGACGTACCAGGTGACCGGGCTGATGCGCTCACACGGACGGTCGGGGTTCGTCTTCGACCGGGGATTCGCGGTGAGCGGCTTCTTGGCGGCGATGTCGACGCCGTAGCCCGTGTCCGCGCGGTCCCACAGCCGCCACTCGTCGGAGCCGACCTTGACCACGTCGAAGGGATACGAGAGCGGAGCCACGGACGTCGACCCGCTCGGGGTGCCGGTCCACCCGAGGTAGCCCTGGGCATCGCCCGGATCGACGTGGTTGCACGATCGACTCGAGAGTCCCGGGGGCGCGCAGGTCGAGGTGCTCACACCGCCGGCGCGTCCGACCGACGAGTCGGACTGGACGTCCAGCGCCGACGAGGTGCCCTGGTAGATCGAGTCGAAGATCTGTTGGCATGCACCGCTCCGGCACGCGACCCACGGACCCCACGCTGACGCGCGGGCCGAGGCATCGGAGAGGCCGGCCTTCTTCGCATTGCAGTAGCGGCCGCCCATCACCGTCGCTGCCAGGGGGGCCGCGGTGGTGGTGTTCATGCGCTCGTAGGCGGTGAGGCCCCAGAACCCCGCGCCGTCGAATTGCCACATCCCGATTCCCGGATGCCAGAACGCTCGGACGTAGGTCGACTTGTCGGACATCGAGTAGAGGCCGATGTCGCGATCCCATCGCGAGAGCGTCATCGGCGACGGCGTCGCTGCCGAACCTGCGCCCGTCTCGGGAAAGGTCGGGCTCAGCATCAGCGCCGCCAGGCCGTTGCTCGACAGCGAGCAGCCGGTGGGTCGAGGGAATGCGGTGGCCGCGCTCTGCACGTCGGCGAGACCCTGCGCGCTGAACGAGTAGCCGGTTGCCGCCGCCCTGGCCTCGGCACTGGACGCCTGGGCCGACGCCGGCGGGGGTGTCGCGATGCCGGTGACCTCGGGGTCCTCCGACTCCATGACCGGGTCGGGCTCTGCACTGCCGGAGCCCTCTGCGCTCGCTGGCGGCGTGGCGGCGAACGTCAGCCACGACGCGGCGACCGCGGCAATGACGACGAGTCGTTTGGCGATCATCCATGCTCCCGGGGGCAGACGGAGGCGACCTGATGGGGACCGGCCGCGCGCTGGACTGATCGATCGTACCGACGCCGTGCACGGCGCCGGTGGCACCCGTGCTCAGCCGAGCGGTGCGGGCATGCACAGACCGTCGAGCTCGACCACCTGGATCTTGTCGCGGTTCTCCCACGTGATCTCGTTGGCCGGGTCCTTGCGGACCTTGTACTCACGGAAGCTCTGCTCCATCGAGTCGTAGGCCAGCAGGCGACCGCTGAGCGAGTCGCCCAGGTCGAGGATGAGCTTGATGGCCTCGATCGCCTGCAGCGACCCGATGATGCCGGGCAGGACACCGAGCACGCCGGCCTCTGCGCAGCTCGGGGCCAGTTCGGCGGGCGGCGGCTCGGGCACCATGTCGCGGTAGGTCGGCCCGTTCTTCGGGTCGAAGACGGTGACCATGCCCTCGAAGCGGAAGATCGAACCGTGGACCACGGGGATGCCCAGCTTGACCGAGGCGTCGTTGACCATGAACCGGGTCGGGAAGTTGTCGGTCCCGTCGACGATGATGTCGTAGTCCTTGATCACGTCGAGGACGTTCGAGGCGTCGAGACGGAAGTCGTGGGTGACCACGTTGACGTCGGGGTTCAGGGCCGTGAGCGTCTTCTTCGCCGAGTCGACCTTGCGGTCGCCGATCCGGTCCATGTTGTGGAGGATCTGTCGCTGGAGGTTCGACTCGTCGACGACGTCCATGTCGATGATCCCGATGGTGCCGACGCCGGCGGCGGCGAGGTAGAGGGCCGCGGGCGAGCCGAGGCCACCGGCACCGAGCATCAGGACCTTGGCCTCGAGCAGCTTGATCTGCCCCTCGATGTCGACCTCGGGCAACAGCAGATGACGCTGGTAGCGGTTGCGCTGCTCCGCGGTGAGGTTCTTGGGGACGCTCCAGTCCCGATCCTCGTCCTTCCACTTGTTGAAGCCGCCGGCGACGGACGCGACGTCGGAGTAGCCGAGCTCGGTCAGCGTCTTGGCCGCGAAGGCCGAGCGCACGCCCGAGGCGCAGTGGATGAGGACCTTGGCGTCCTTGTTCGGGATCTTGTTCTCGATGTTCGACTCGAGCTGACCGCGCGGGATGAAGACCGCCCCCGGGATCGAACCCTGGGCGTTCTCATCGGGCTCGCGGACGTCGAGGATGACGACGTCGGGGTCGTTGTCGCGCAGGTCCGCCGCCGTGGCGGTGTCGACCTCGCTGATCTCCGCCTTGGTGGCGGCGAGGAGCTCTCGGAAATTGGCCATGGTTTGTCGTACTCCGGTTGACGGCGTGAATCCCTACTCAGGAGGTCAACAATCGTACCCACCGCGTATTCCACCCCACCCAACCCGTTGGGGGTGGACGGTCAGGAGCGGGGGTCGAGGAGGATCTTCATGACACCGTCGTCGCGACCGTCGAAGATGCGATACGCCTCGGCGGCCTCGGAGAGCCCCATGTGGTGCGTGAAGACGTCCTCGGGATGCAGCCGCCCGTTGGCGACCAGCGGGATGAGGTTGTCCCACGTCGACGGGATGTCGGCCACGCAGATCCGGAACGTGATGCCCTTGAACATCGCGATCGCCATCGGGAACGGGTGCGCCAGGTTCATCGACACGCCGACGACCGAGACGGTTCCGCCCGGCTTCACCGACATGATCGCGTCGTTGATCGTCTGGTCGTGACCGACGGCCTCGATCACCGCGTCGGCACCGCGACCCCCCGTCGCCTCGAGGATCTGGGCCATCGCTCCGCCGTCGGCGGGGTCGATGACCTCGGCGCCCAGCCGCTCGGCGTGGGCACGACGGTGCGCCACGGGATCGACGGCGAGCACCCGGGCGGGCGAGTACAACATCGCCGACCGGAGCGCGCAGATCCCGACCGGACCGAGCCCGATCACGGCGACGGTCGAACCCGGTGCGATGTCTGCTCGGCGCGCACCGATGAACCCGGTGGGCAAGATGTCGGTGAGGAGCACGGCCTGCTCGACCCCGACGTGCTCCGGGATCACGCGGACCGACGCATCGGCGGCGGGGACCGTGACGAACTCGGCCTGGCCTCCGGGCAGTTCGAGCGACGTGCCGAAGACCTGCGATGCGGCCTCGAGGCATCGCATCGGCCATCCGGTCCGGCACTCGCTGCAACGGCCGCAGCCGACCACGCCACTGACCAGCACACGATCCCCGACCGAGACGGTCCGCACGTCATTGCCGACCTCGACGACGGATCCGACGAACTCGTGCCCGAGGTGGACGCCCGGCATCGCCATGTCCCCGTGGTAGAGGTGCAGGTCCGATCCGCAGATCGCCGTCCGCTCCACCTCGACGATGATGGCGTCCGACCCCGTCAGGACCGGGTCGTCGACGGTCTCGACCGACAGGTCGTGGGCTCCATTGAGAACGACTGCGCGCATGGCGCGAACCCTATGACACGGCGTCGCGGGCTGGGTCGAAGCGATACCCGACGCCGCGCACGGTGGCGATCCGGTCGTCGCCGAGCTTCTGTCGGAGACGATGGATGTGTTCGGTGACGGTGCTCTCGCCCTGCCACTCGCTCGACGACTGCCACACGCTCTCGAGGAGCTGGGCTCGGCTGAACACCTGACGGGGCGACGACACCAGGTGGCCGAGGAGATCGAACTCCTTCGCCGTGAGCGACACCGCTTCGCCGGCCAGACGTACTTCGCGGGCCGACAGATCGACCTGGAGGTCGCCGTCGCCGATCACGGGCGGACCGGCGGTCACGGCGGTGCGGCGGAGCCTGGCTCGGACCCGGGCGACGAACTCCCCGTTGAGGAAGGGCTTCACCACGTAGTCATCCGCCCCGACCTCGAGCGCCAGCACCCGGTCGGCTTCGTCGGTGCGGCCGGACAACACGATGATGGGCAGGTCGACCGTGGAGCGGAGTTCGCGGAGCACGTCGATGCCACCCATGTCGGGAAGGCCGAGGTCGAGGACCACCAGGTCGGGCCGGAACGAGTGCATCGCTGCCGAGACTTCGCCGCCGGACCCGACCGCGTCGACGCCGAAACCGTCACGGTTCAACAGCTCGACGAGCAGACGACGCACTGATGGGTCGTCCTCGACCACCAGCACACGGTGCCCGTTCTGCATCTGCATCGACCACGCCCCCTGGGTTCCCGGGGGCGAATCGTACCATTTGATGATCTGTTGATGTTCTGTCGGTCTGGGGGTGATCTGGACCACGGACGATGGCGTCATGTCCAGCCGCCAGACCCATCCCATCCGTCCACTCTGGCGCGCCGTGCTCGCACCGCTGGCGGTCGTGATCATCGGGGTCGTCGCCACCTTCTCGACCTCGTCTCGGATCCAGAACGCCGACGAGGACGCGCTCGCCGCCGACCTCGACGCCGATGCGGCGCAGTTGGGGCTCCTGCTGCAGTCGATGGCCAACGGGATCGAGACCGACCTCACATCGACGGTCGGGATCGCCCTCGTCACGGGCGGCGACGAGGACATCTACCGCACCAGGGCCGACGACGGCTCGGGTGGCGACCGGGCATTGCTCCGACTCGCCCCCGACCCGAAAGTCCTCGTCGCGATCGCCGGTGACGGCGACGACACCGCAGTGGCTCGGGCCTTCGAGCGCATCGCCGAGAACCCGTCGGTCAACGCGCAACTGACCTCGATCGCGGAGGGCGGCGACTTCGGGCTCGTGCGACTCGACGACGACGCCGACGGAACGCGCCGGCTCGTGATCGCTGCCGGAGCAACCGACGGCGAGACCTCGCTGGTGGAGATGCGGAGCTTCGACCTCGGACCCGCCGGTCCCGCCATCGTCGACATCCTCGACGGCATCGAACACTTCGCCGTGTACGTCTCGGAGCAGCCCGACCCGGCCTCGGCCGTGATCGCCTCGACCGACGATCTCCCGCTGACCGGCAAGATCGCGACGACCACGACCGACCTCGGCGGCCGAACGCTCCTCATCGAGGTCCGCGGCGCAACCCAGCAGGTGTTCGCCTCGTGGGTGGTCATCGGCGCCGGCTCGGCACTGTCGATGCTCCTCGGTGGCCTCCTCCTGGTGTCGCAGCGCCGACGCGACGCGGCGATCGCCTCCCTCGAGGCTGCGCGCTCGTCCGAGCACGCCAGGATGTCGATGGAGTCGGAACTCCAACGTGCGCAACGGATGGAGGCTGTCGGCCAGCTGGCCGGCGGCATCGCCCACGACTTCAACAACCTGTTGGCGGCGATCAGCTCGACGGTCGAGCTCGTCGCCGAGGACGTGCACGACGAACGGACCCGCGACGACCTCGACGAGATCCGGCACGCCGCCCGCCGCGGCGCGGCCCTCACACGACGCCTCCTGACCTTCAGCCGCCGCGACGTCGAGGCCCACGAACTCCTCGACCTCAACGCCGTCGTCGACGACGTGCGCACCCTGCTCTCGCGCAGCATCACCGCGGACATGACGTTGCGCATCCGCACACACGACCAGCCGATCCCCGTCATGGGCGACGCCGGCGAACTCGAGCAGGTACTGCTCAACCTCGTCGTCAACGCTCGCGACGCCGCCAGCGGCCCGGATCACGTCATCGAGATCTCGACGGCGACGGACGGCGACACCGCTGTCCTCGCAGTCCGGGACAACGGCATGGGCATGCGTCAAGACGTGATCGACCATGCCGTCGAACCGTTCTTCTCGACCAAGTCCAAGACCGACGGAACCGGTCTCGGCCTCGCCATCGTGTACGGCATCGCCAACCGCATGGACGGATCGGTCGACATCGCGTCCGCCATCGGCGAGGGGACGACGATCTCGGTCCGTCTCCCGGTGTCGAACGAGCCGCTGGAACCCGCGTTCTCTCCGGACGACGCATCGACGATCGCGGCCCCCGACGGGCACCGACAGGTCGTCCTCCTGGTCGAGGACGAGCCGACTGTCCGGCGGGCCACCCGCAGGCTCCTCGAACGCGCTGGGCACCACGTGCTCGACGTCGCCGACGGAGCGCAGGCCATCACGGCGCTCGAGGACGGCTTCGACCCGACCGTGGTGCTCACCGACCTCGTCCTGCCGGGGAGCTTCAACGGTCGCGACGTGGCCAACTGCGTCCGTCAGATGACCCCGACCGCTCGGATCGTGTTCGCCTCGGGGTACCCGAGCGAGATCATCAGCCGTCGGGACCTGCTGGAGGAAGGCGCCACCTTCCTCGCCAAGCCGTTCTCGAGCGAAGCGCTGCTCGTTGCCGTCGATGGCGCATCCAGGATGGAGCCCGCCCGATGAGCCGCGTCCTGCTGGTCGAAGACCACGACATGCTCCGCCGGGCGACGGAACGCCGGCTCTCCCGGGGCCACGACGTCCACTCCGCCCGCGACATCTCCTCGGCCCGTGCCCACATCGTCGCCGGCAACGAGGTCGAGGTGATCGTCACCGACATCGATCTCCCCGACGGCGACGGCATCGACCTCGTCGAGTGGTGCCGCAGCATCGACCCCTGCATCGGCGCCGTGGTCGTGACCGGCGTCGATGATCCCCGCTTGGCCGAGCGAGTCGTCGACGCTGCGGTGCAGGGCTACCTGCTCAAGCCCTTCGAGCAGACCGAACTCGACGTCAACATCGCCAACGCTGCTCGTTGGCGAGCCATGGAGCACGACAGCCGAGCGCACCGCATCGACCTCACGAGGCTGGTGGCAGAACGGACCGCCGAGGTCGACGCGAGCCGGCAGGAGACGATCATGCGCCTGTCGATGGCCGCCGAGTCCCGGGATCCAGAGACGGCCAACCACCTGCACCGCATGAGCACCTACAGCGCGCTGCTCGCCCGCCGGAGCGGCCTGGACGACGAACAGTGCGAGATCATCCGCCTCGCGAGCCCCATGCACGACATCGGGAAGCTCGGGATCCCCGACGAGGTGCTCACCCACACCGGCCCCTTCGACGAAGAACAGCGTCGCATCATGAACCGGCACACCGAGATCGGTTGGGAGATCCTGCACGGATCGACCTCACCGCTGATCGAGACCGCAGCCGTCATCGCACGCTCACACCACGAATGGTGGGACGGCTCGGGGCACCCACTCGGTCTCCGCCACGAGGACATCCCGCTCGAAGGCCGGATCGTCGCCATCGCCGACGTCTTCGACGCGCTGACCTCGCAGCGTCGCTACAAGGCCGCGATGACGATCCACGAGGCCGCGACGTTGATGCGAGCCGAGCAGGGAAGCCACTTCGACCCCCACCTGCTCGACCTCTTCCTCGACGACCTCGATCCGCTGGCCCAGATCCAAACGGCCTACGCCGACTCGTCACTCGCTCCCTGCTGATCGTCACCGGAGGCCACGATCGCCGGCAGGATCTCGGAGATCGAACCCTCGATGCGGATGTCGGCCAGGTCGTCCATCTCGGTGGGTCCGCCGTTGACGATGACGACGGTCGCGCCATGGGCCTTGGCCAGCGGGACCACGTTGGCGATGGGATAGACGCCGAGGGTCGAACCGACCGCGAGCAGGACATCGGCCTTCCTCGCTGCGGCGTCGGCCCGTTGCAGGTCGGCAGCCACCAGACCCTGCCCGAACGAGATCGTCGCCGACTTCAGGATCCCACCACACGACCGGCACGGCGGATCGGCCTCTCCCGCCCGCACGCGATCGAGAGCCGCCGACATCGGCGCGCGGTCCTCGCAGTCGAGACAGACCACGTCGCGCGTCGTCCCGTGGATCTCGACCAACGCATCGCGCGAGGTCCCCGCGGTGAGGTGCAGTCCGTCGACGTTCTGGGTGATGAGCAGTTCGAGGTTGCCCCTCGCCTCGAGATCGACGAGCGCGAGATGACCGGCGTTGGGCTCGAACGCCTCGGAGACACTGCCGAGGCGCCACTGCCACGAGCGCTTGCGCACCTCGGGGTCGGCCACGTAGTGCTGCAGTGTGGCCAGCTTCTCGGCCTCGGGGTTCTTGGTCCACAACCCGTTGGGCCCACGGAAGTCCTGGATCCCGCTGTCGGTGCTGATGCCCGCGCCCGTGAGCACCACGACGGCCGATGCTCCCGCCAGCACCGCCCGGGCCCGTTCGATCTCGGTTGCCTCGATCATCTGGTCGGGGTCGGTGGGGTCGCTCCGCACCCTTGACAGACTACCTCCTCCGATGATGTGATCGAAAACATCGAAATGACGTGAGAGTTCTCATGTCGACGGTCTTCCCCCGACGCTGCACCTCGAGGAGAACTCCCGTGGACACCGCACTCACCCCCGACCACCGCCTCCCACCGCTGCTGGTGGTCGCCTGGCGAGATCCCGTCGTCGACGCGTTGGGCTTCGACCCCCGGTCCACCTACGTCGAACGGTTCTGGCTTCCGCTGCTCGGCCCGACGTCGACGTGGCTCCTGCGACGCATGGCCACCGAGTTCGACCGCCAGCCCGACGGCTTCAGCCTCGACGCCGCCGACTGCGCACGATCGATCGGCATCGGCAACCGTGGCGGGCGCAACGGCCCGTTCCACCGGTCGATCGAGCGATGCATCCGCTTCGGCGTCGCCCGCAAGGAGGACCACGACATCATCGCGGTCCGCGCCCGTGTCCCCCCGCTGACACGGATCCAGGCCACACGCCTCCCCCGGCATCTCGAGGCCGAGCACCGCCGGTGGCAACAGGACCAGGTCCGGCGCACCACCCATCCGGCCAACGACGCACACGCCGCCCGTCTGGCGCGCAGCCTCCTCGACGTCGGCGCCTCGCCTGTCGACGTCGAGGATCAGCTCCGACGGTGGAACTTCGACGCCGACGCTGCGCGACGAGCACTCGCCACCGCCGAGGCGGGGGTGGCGGAGCGCTAGAGGCGGGGCCGCTTGTAGGACTTGAGGAGCGAGATCAGCGTGCGGACGCCGTAGCCCGTGCCACCCTTGGTCTCGGTCGTGGACTCCTTGTCGACGAACGCCGGACCGGCGATGTCGATGTGCACCCAGGGGATGTCCTCGCCGACGAACTCCTTCAGGAAGAGTCCGGCGATCGAGGCGCCGCCGTAGCGACCGCCGATGTTCTTCATGTCGGCGATGTCGCTGTCGAGGTTGGCCCGCCACTCCGGGGGCAGCGGCAGATGCCACGTCTTCTCCCCCGCCGAGGTGGCCGCCTCCTGGACCTGCTCGATCCACGCCGCGCTGTTCCCCATGACGCCGGCGTGGTTGTCACCGAGGGCGACCATGCACGCCCCGGTCAGCGTGGCCAGGTCGACGATCGCGTCGGGCTCGTCCGTGGTCGCCTTCGAGAGGGCGTCGGCCAGGATGAGTCGACCCTCGGCATCGGTGTTGTGGATCTCCACGGTCTTGCCGTTGCTGATGGTCAACACGTCGCCGAGGCGGGTCGCGTCGCCGCCGGTCATGTTGTCGGTGAGCGGCACGTAGCCACGGACCTCGACCCGCGGGCTCGCAGCCTGGAGCGCGCAGAACGCTCCGATCACCGCGGCGCCGCCTCCCATGTCGCCCTTCATGCCGATCATGCCGTCGGACGGCTTGAGGCTCAGCCCGCCGGAGTCGAACGTGACGCCCTTGCCGACGAGCGCCACCACGCCACGTGGCTTGCCCTCGGGCTTCCACGACAGCTCGAGGAAGCGCGGCGGGATCTCCGACCCCCTGTTCACGCCGAGGAGTCCGCCCATCTTGGCGGCCTTGATCTCCTTGGGCCCGAGCACGGTGACCTCGAAACCGTGGGCCGCTCCGAGTTGTTCGGTCTTCTTGGCCAGCGCCGGCGGGGTGAGCGTGCCGCCGGGTTCGTTGACGAGATCCCGGGTGATGCACACCGCCTCGGCGATGGCGCGTCCGAGATCGAGCGCCGTCTGGACGCGCTTGCCCCCCTTGCCGACGATCTCGACCGTGCGGATCTGGGACGGCTTCGGGTCGCTCTTGAGCACGGTGTACCGGTAGGCGCCCAGGACCAGGCCTTCGGCCAACGCCTGCGCGACCGGGGCGGGAGGCAACTCGCCGAGGTCTTCGACCACGCCGCGCACCGACAGGGCCTCCTGCTTCGCTCCGGCCCGGGCGATGGCCCCGCCGATCACGCGGAACGAGTCCACGGTCCGGTCCTCGGTCGAACCGAGACCCACGACGATGGCGGCGCCACCGTCGTCACCGGGGACGACGAGGGAATCGCCGACCTCTGCCTTGAACCCCGCATGGGTCAACACGTCGTGCAGCGGGTGGTCGGCGAACGCCTCGGCCGACACGCCGCTCACCGCCATCGCCGTCTCCGACGGGTCCTTGACGAGCTCGATGATGATGGTCATGGTTCCTCCGTGGTGGCGGTACGAGAGCGCAGGGTGTCGCCGGACTCGGTCCAGCGGGCCATGGTCCAGAGCAGGGACGACAGCCGGTTGAGGTAGGGCACGACATGGGAGCCGTCGACGTCGACGACGACGGCGGCCCGCTCGGCCCGCCGGACCACCGTGCGGGCGACGTCGAGGCGAGCCGAGAGCTCGTTCTGGCCGGGCACCACGAACTCGGTCGGGAACTCGAACCGCTCGCCGAGGTCGTCGGTCCGGGTACCCAGCGCCGCGACCTGATCGGCGGTCACCGACGACTGGCCGGGGGTGAGCTTGTGCTGGTTCTCCGGCAACGTCGCCAACTCGGCCATCAACACGTACAGGTCGCGTTCGACGTCGACGAGCATCTCGTCGACCTCGCCGCCACGCGGTGCGGCCGCGCGGGCCAGACCGATCGCCGCCTGGGCCTCGTCGACGGTCCCGTAGGCCTCGGGCCGGTCGTCGTCCTTGGGCACCCGACCACCGAACAGCAGTCCGGTCGTGCCGTCGTCGCCCTTCCCGGTGTAGAGCTTGCTCATCTCGTTCGGACGCTACATGCCCGTACTCCCGAGGTATCCGATACGGGCCGAAATCCGGGTCCTCGGTAGGCTCGCTTGCCCATGGGCTCCCCCTTTCTCGACCTGGTGAACGAGCGCGTCGTCGTCTACGACGGCGCTTTCGGAACGTACGTACAGACGCTCGACGGCCTCACCGCCGACGACTTCGGTGGCGAGGAGTTCGAGGGCTGCAACGAGATGCTCGCGGTCACCCGACCCGACGTCATCGCCGGCCTCCACGAGACGTACTTCGGTGTCGGATGCGACGTGACCGAGACCGCGACCTTCGGCGCGTTCGCCATCCCCCTCGCCGAGTACGGCATCGCCGATCGCACCTACGAGCTCAACCTCGCCGCCGCCCGCATCGCCAAGGACGTGGCCGGCGACTTCGCCGCCGACGGTTCACCTCGCTTCGTGGCCGGCTCGATCGGCCCCGGCACCAAGATGCCGACCCTCGGCCACATCACCTACCGCGAGCTGCTCGACGCCTACCGCGAACAGGCACGCGGCCTCCTCGACGGTGGCGTCGACCTCTTCCTCATCGAGACCCAGAACGACCTGCTCACGACCAAGGCGGCCATCAACGGCTGCCGGGCGGCGATGAAGACCGCTGGCCGTGAGATCCCGTTCCAGGTCCAGGTCACCATCGAGCTCACCGGCACCATGCTCCCCGGAACCGAGATCGGCGCGGCGCTCGCGACGCTCGACCCGATGGGGATCGACATCGTCGGCCTCAACTGCGCCACCGGCCCCGGCGAGATGAGCGAGCACCTCCGCCACCTCTCGCAGCACTCGCGCATGCCGATCTCGGCCCTGCCGAACGCCGGACTCCCGTCGGTCGTCGAGGGCAAGATGCACTACGACCTCACCCCCGAACAGCTGCTCGAGGCCCAGACCCGCTTCATCACCGAGTTCGGCGTCCAGGTCATCGGCGGCTGCTGCGGAACCGACAGCGAGCACATCCGCCTGCTGGCCGAGAACTGCAAGGACCTCACGCCGGCGACCCGCACGCCCGAGCACCAGCCGGGCGCAGCGTCGATCTACAGCTTCACGCCGATCGAACAGGACTCGTCTGTGCTGCTCATCGGCGAGCGCACCAACGCCAACGGCTCGAAGGCGTTCCGCGAGGCGATGATCGAGGGCGACTGGGACGCCACGGTGAAGATGCTCAAGGACCAGATCGCCGGTGGCGCCCACGTCATCGACGTCTGCGTCGACTACGTCGGGCGCGACGGCACCGCCGACATGACCGAGATCGCGTCGCGTTTCGCGACGCAGTCGACGGCACCGCTGATGATCGACTCCACCGAGCCCCCGGTCATCGAGACCGCACTCGAACTCCTCGGAGGACGAGCGATCCTCAACTCGGTCAACCTCGAGGACGGCGACGCACCCGGCACCCGGTTCGACCGGTTCCTCTCCCTCGCCAAGGAACACGGCGCGGCGGTCGTGTGCACCTGCATCGACGAAGAGGGCCAGGCACGTACGCCTGAGTGGAAGCTCCGCGCCGCCAAGTCGATCCACGACCTCGCGATCGAGCGCTACGGGCTCGAACCGAGCGACCTCATCTTCGACCCGCTCGCCCTCACCCTGGGCACGGGCATGGAGGAGTCACGCGGCGACGGCGCGGCCACCATCGAGGGCATCCGGCTCATCAAGGAGAACCTCCCCGGCGTCCACACCACGCTCGGACTCTCGAACATCAGCTTCGGTCTCAAGGCGGCGGCCCGCCACGTCATCAACTCGGTGTACCTCCACGAGTGCGCGCAGGCCGGGCTCGACTCCGCCATCGTCCACGCCAGCCGCATCACGCCGCTCGCCCGGATCCCCGACGAACAACGCGACGCCTGCCTCGACCTGATCTACGACCGGCGCGGCCTCGAAGGCGCGCTGTCCGACGGCGACCCGGAGTACGACCCGTTGTCGAAGATCATCGAGATCTTCGCCGACATCGAGACGACGGAGGTCGAGAAGGAAGACCGGTCGGGATGGCCGGTCGGCGAGCGGCTCCACCACCGCATCATCGACGGCGAGCGCGACGGTCTCGTCGCCGACCTCGAGGAGGCGCGGGCCGAGGGTCACGCACCGCTGCACATCATCAACGAGTTCCTCCTCGGCGGCATGAAGGTCGTCGGCGAGCTCTTCGGCGCCGGCGAGATGCAGTTGCCGTTCGTGCTCCAGTCGGCCGAGACGATGAAGGCTGCCGTCGCCCACCTCGAGCAGTACATGGAGCGGGTCGAGGGCGAAGACACCTCGAAGGGCCGCATCGTGCTCGCCACCGTGAAGGGCGACGTCCACGACATCGGCAAGAACCTGGTCGACATCATCCTCACCAACAACGGCTACGAGGTGCACAACCTCGGCATCAAGGTCCCGATCAGCGACATGCTCAAGGCGGCCGAGGAGACCAAGGCCCACGCCATCGGCATGTCGGGTCTGCTCGTGAAGTCGACGCTCATCATCCGCGAGAACCTCGAGGAGCTCAACGCTCGCGGTCTCGCCGAGGTCCCCGTGCTGCTCGGCGGTGCTGCGCTCACCCGTAGCTACGTGGAGCGCGACCTGCGTGAGGTCTACGAAGGCCGCCTCTTCTACGGCAAGGACGCCTTCGAGGGTCTGCACACCATGGACCGGCTGAAGGCCATCCGAGACGGCGACGAGGCCGACGACAGCGACTGGGGCGTCGTGCCGTCGGAGTCGACCGTGCGAGCCCGCGCCGGTCTCGACGAGGTCGTCGACGATCCGGACCTCGTGCTCCCCGACCGTTCGCCCGAGGTCGCCGTCGACAATCCGGTGCCGACTCCCCCGTTCTGGGGAAGCCAGGTGGTCAAGGGCATCTCACTCGACGAGATCGCCAGCTTCATCAACGAGACCGCGCTCTTCCGCAACCAGTGGCAGTTCCGTCCCGAGAAGCTCGCCGACGGCTCCAAGGAGAGCGACGCGGAGTTCAAGGAACGGATCCGCCCCCAGCTCCGTGCGGAGCTGGCCCAGGCGAAGGCCGACGGGCTCCTCCAGCCCGCGCTCGTCTACGGCTACTTCCCGGCCAACGCCGACGGCGACGACCTCGTGATCTGGACCGACGAGACGGCGACCACCGAGCGTTGCCGCTTCTCGTATCCCCGCCAGCGCAAGGCGCCGTTCCTGTGCATCGCCGACATGTTCCGACCCGTGAGCAGCGGTGAGGTCGACGTTGCGGCCTTCCACATCGTCACGATGGGCCATGCCATCAGCGAGCGGACGGCCGAGCTCTTCGCCGCTGACAAGTACCAGGACTACCTGAAGCTGCACGGCATCGGCGTCGAGATGGCCGAGGCCCTCGCCGAGCTGTGGCACAAGCGCATCCGCGAGGAACTCGGCATCGAGGACTCCAACGAGATCGACCTCGCCGGCATGTTCCGTCAGCAGTACCACGGTGGCCGCTACTCGTGGGGCTACCCGGCGTGTCCTGACCTCGAGGACAACGAGTTGGTCGCAGAGTTGCTCGGTGCCGATCGGATCGGCATCGAGGTGAGCGAGGACACCGGCTACCAGTACCAGCCGGAGCAGTCCACGTCCGCGCTGATCTGTCACCACCCGCGAGCCAAGTACTTCGTCGCCCGCTAGGACGACCGCCGACGGTCAGCGCTCCAGGCGCGCCGCCACCAGAGGCTGATCCCGCCGACGAACCCGGACCCTCGGTCGGGCGTTCGTCGGAGGCGGTGCCGTCTCGCGGAGCCGTGCTCCGAGTGAGGTCCCGTCCGGCTCCACCAACGCGCCACCGCTCGCCGACACGTGTTCGGACGAGGGCTCGAACCCGTCGAGCGAGACGACGGGCACGTCGTCCCATGCGGTCGTGAGGTCGATGACCTCGTCCGCACGCTCGCGTCGGATCAGCAGTGCGGCGGCGACGACGACCAGGATCGCCGGCATCGCGATGGGGATGATGTCGAGCACTCGTCCACCTCGGTCCTGCGGTGCTCCCATCGTTCCGCTTCGAGCACGTCGCCGGCGCGATCGTCACGGAGATCGACGGCGCATACCGGACGAACGCGCTGGCACATTCCCCCCGAACACCTCGACACTCCGATGTCGGGCGAATCGCCTCACACGTTGCGTGCAGAGTTCACCGATCCGAGCACGCAACGTGACCGTCCGGCGGATGGCCCGTCGTCAGCGTGAGCGACGTCGCCGAGTCACCAGGACCACGCAGAGCACCCCTGCGAGCCCGACGGCCATCACGAGGAGCCAGTCGGTCGACGTTCCCGTCGCCGGGAGCTTCCCGCCGGTGTCGGGCCCGTCCGGGACAGCCCGGCCGGACACCGCCCCGCCGGCATCGACGGCTTCGATCGTCACCGTCGCGAGTTCGTCCGACCCGAGGTCGACGTCGAAGGTGAGCCGTCCGGCGTCATCGGCCGTCACCGAGGGCTCGACGGCGCCGTCGACCGCGTAGGTCGCACCGGCGCGATGGTCCGGGGGTGTCGTGATCGTCGCGATCCCGGACCCGGCGATCTGCATCCGGTTCGCCGAGACGTCGACGAGGTCGAGCCACTCCCACCGAGCGTCCCGCTCGACCTCGACCCGGAGACCCCAGACCTCGAACGTCGGCCAGACCGACCGGTGATCGAACGTCGGCGGTGTCGACGGTGCGGGGTCCGGCACGGCGACCGGGTCGTCGAGGCGAGCGAGGACGAACGGGAACTGACGCTCTCGGAACCAGCGGCTCCACCATCGCCATGCGTGGCCACCCTGTTCCGGCCATCCGACGTCGACCACGCCGCGGCCCTCGCGGGCACGCAGTCGGGTGACCAGATCGGTGTTGTCGGGGAGGAACAACTGGTCGAACGTGTGGGTCACACACGCATCGACCACGACGTCGTCGATGCACTCGGTACCGAGGTCGAGGATCAGGTCGACGTGGTCGAGGTTCGGGATCAGCGAGACCGGTCGTTGGCCGTCGCCGAACGGTGCATCGGCCAACGGGTCGCCGAAGCCACCGTTCTCGGTCGCCCGGTAGGCCACGTTGCCCGACATCGATCCGGCGACCGAGTAGAGGTCCGGGCGCTTGGCCGCCAGGTGGAGTGCGCCGTATCCGCCGTTCGACAGTCCGACCACGGCGCGACCTGAACGGTCGGCGATCGTGCGGTACTCCTCGTCGATGAAGGGGACGAGATGGTCGTTGACGTAGGTCTCACCGAGGAACGCTCCGTCGATCCGGTCGTACCAGGCCGCTGGTTCGTCGCCGTCCGGCATCACGACGATCGCTGCTGCGGCCGGGTCGGCAGCGACTGCATCGTCGACGATCTCGCGCAGCCCGCCGTTCTGCATCCAGTCGGAGTGGTCCCCTCCCCCGCCGTGGAGCAGGTAGACGACCGGGTACCGGAGGTCGCCGTCGTATCCCGGCGGGAGGTACACGCAGACGCCGGACACGAAGGCCAGGCTTCCATCGGCCAGACGCGGTCCGTCGGGCAGCCGACGCTCGACCCGCGACCCCGAGGGCGCAGGCTGACCGTCGCAGGCTTCGGCCGGCGTGACCTGCGGTCCGTTGAACCCGTTGTCCCGCCCCGCAGCGCCGTTGTCCTCCGACGGGTCGAGTTCGCCACCGTGTTCGGCTGCGGCGCGAGCTCCGTCGACCGTCAGCACCAGGGCGAGCATCGACACGAGCGCGACCGCGCGCAGCCCGATCCGGATCACCGCCGCCCTCGCACGTGACGAACCGTACAACGAGCACCCACGGCGCCGTCAGGCTGGTGGCAACTCCTGTTCGAGCGACGCGACCGGAGCGAACAGATCGCCGTGGTCGGTGACGCGCTGCAGCACGTCGGGAGCGAGGAAGCTGAGCGGTTCCCCGTCGGCGGTGTCGCTCACCTCGTCCCAGGTGACCGGGGTCGACACCGTCGGCTCCGGACGAGCCCGCAACGAGTACGCGGCGACGGTCGTCTTGTGCCGGCTGTTCTGACTCCAGTCGATGAAGACCTTGCCGCCCCGCACCTTCTTGGCCATCACCGACGTGACGTGGTCGGGACGGTGCTTCTGGAGGACCTGGGCGACCGCGTGGGCGAAGTTGCTGGCGTGATCGTGGGTGTGTGGCCGGTTCAGGGGCACGTACAGCTGCATGCCCTTGGAGCCCGAGGTCTTCGGGAAGCACTCGAGTCCGATGCCGGCGAGGACGTCGCGGATCGCGAGCCCGATCTGCGCGCAGTCGGTGATGTCGGCAGGCGCGCCGGGGTCGAGATCGAAGACACACGCTCGGGGCGACTCGATGTCGTCGCCGGTCGCCATCGGCGCGTGGATCTCGAGACCGGCCATGTTCGCCACCCAGGCGAGTGCGGGGATCGAGTCGATGCAGCAGTAGTCGATCCCGCCGTTGCGGTCGCCGGGTCCGAGCACGGTGTGCACGAAGTCCGGCCGGTGCGTCGGGCACCGCTTCTCGAAGAAGGAGTCGCCGTCGACGCCGTCGGGATAGCGGCGCAGCGTCACACCACGACCAGTCACGTGGGGAAGCATCGCCGGGGCGATGCGGACGTAGTAGTCGATGACCTCGGCCTTGGTGAACCCGACCGCCGGGTACAGGACCTTGTCGAGGTTCCGGACGCGCAGCCGCTCCCCCTCGAACTCGACGACCGTGTCGACCATGTCGATCGACCGATCAGGCCGACTTCTTCGCCTTCGCCGTCGACTTCTTCGCCTTGGGCTTCTCGTCGCTCCCCGGCTCGGCGCCCGACGGGTGACGTGTGCGGGCTTCCTTGGCCGCAGCCACCGAGGCCTCGAGGGCCGCCATGAGATCGACGACCTTGTCCTCCTGGGGTTCGGGCGTCGCGATGATGTCCTCTTCGCCGGCGGCCTTGCGCTCGATCACCTCGAGGACACGTTCGCGGTAGGTGTCCTCGTACTTGGTCGGGTCGAAGTCCTCACTCAGCGACTCGATGAGTTGGTTCGCCATCGTGAGTTCCTTGTCGGAGACCTCGACCTCGGACACCTCGGCCAGTTCTGCGATCTGCTCCGGCGCGTTGATCTCGTCGGCGTAGACCATCGTCGACATCACGAGCGCCCCGTCCTGGGGGCGTACTGCGCACAGGTACTGCTTGGTCCGCATGACGACTCGGGCGATGCCGACCTTGCCCGACTGCTCCATCGCACGCGACAGCAGGGCGTAGGGCTTCACCGTCGCCTTGTCGGGCGCCAGGTAGTAGGCGGAGTCGTAGAAGAGCGGGTCGATGTCGACGAGGTCGACGAACTCCTCGATCTCGATCGTGCGGCTCGCCCGCGGATCGAGTTGGGCCAACTCGTCGTCCGACACCGTGACGTACTCACCAGAGGACAACTCGTAGCCCTTGATGATGTCGTCGTTGTCGACCTCGTCGCCGCTCTCGGCCGAGACCTTCTTGTACTTGATGCGCGACCCGGTGTTCCGGTCGATCTGATTGAAACGGACGCTCTTGCGGCTGACTGCGCTGTAGAGCTTCACGGGGATGTTGACCAGGCCGAAACTGATCGACCCACTCCAGATGGCGCGCGGCATGCCCTCAGTGAACCGCACCCTCCACAAAACCGCCACCCGGCCCGTTCTGGGTGCGCGATCGGTACTCCACAGATCCCGATCGCGCACCCAGAACGATCGTGGGGTGCCGGGGTGGGGATCAGGACAGGACGGCGCGGGCGACGAGGTCGGTGCCGAAGGCGGTCAGGATCGCGAGGTACAACAACCCGGTCGCCGCCATCACTGCGGAGTAGTAGCGCTCGCGGAGGGCTGCTCGGGTCACGTAGACGAGCACGATCGTCGCGATCGCGCAGGCGATCCAGAACCAGCCGAGGATCCCGCCGTAGCCGTCGTCGATGGACCCGTTGATGACCGAGACCATCCCGGTGGGGATCAACATGGCGACGACCTCGATCGGCCACGTCGCCGCGGTCCACCGCACCAACTCCAGCAGCGGCTCACGGCGCAGGCCGGGCTGGACCAGGTACCAGTGGCCCAGGAGCATGGCGTCGGTGACCGTGCCGAGGAACGCTGCTCCTGCCAGCAGGCGGAACAACGACAACGCATACGGCCCGCCGTCCGCGCTGGCGGCGACCATCAGACCGACCACGCCGATCGCCGGTGCGATCAGGTCGAGGACCGGCGGGAACTCGGGTACGCCGTCGAGCGGTCCGTCGATGTCGCGGTCGATGCCGGTCATCTCCGAGATCCGGGCCGACTTCACGGCGACCCGCTCGCGCTCGCCGGCGACGCCGGCGCGACGACGCACCACGCTCACCGCGAGCGCCACGGCCGTGGCGGCCACGACGGCGACCCCGAAGGCCTCCCGGACCGGAGCGTCGTCGTACCGGAGACCGACGAACACGCCGATCGCCGCGATCGAGCCGTAGCTGGCCCGCATCAACCAGCCGTAGCCGATGCCGACCTCACGCCGGCGAGTGGTCACCCACAGGAAGGCGAGGCCGCCCGTCGCCCACTGGAGACAGAACGTCGCTGCGGAGAGCTCGATCACGCGTCGACGAGGACGAGGCCGTGGTCGGCCTGGTTGCAGGCGACCGGTCCGCCCTCGGATGCGATCACGATGTCCTCGAGCCGGATCCCCCACTCTCCAGGGAGGTATACGCCGGGCTCGACCGAGAAGGCATGGCCCGAGGTGAGGACCTCGTCGTTGCCGACCACGATGTACGGGTCCTCGTGCTCCTCGATCCCGATGCCGTGACCGGTGCGGTGGATGAACCACTCACCCCAGCCGTCGGCCGTCAACGCGTCGCGGGCGATCGCGTCGATCGACGCACACGTGACGCCGACCGTGGCGCCGGCCACTGCGGCCTGCTGCGCCGTCTGGAGCGAGCCGTACGCGCGCTCGAGTTCTGCCGGCACGGAACCGACGCCGACGACCCTGGTCATGTCCGAGCAGTAGCCCACGCCACCGGGACCGTGCATGGTCCCACCGAAGTCGCACAGCACGGCCTCGCCACGCTCGATGACGTGCGGTCCGGGTTCGTGATGCGGCGACGCAGCGTTGGCACCGGCAGCGACGATCGCGAAGTTCACGCGATGGTGGCCCTCGTCGATCAGCCGTCGGCCGATGTCGGCGGAGACCTCGGCCTCGGTCCGACCCACGAGCGGGATGTCGCCGCCCTGCAGCTGGGCGGCGACCCGGTCGGCGGCGGCACCTGCGGCTCGAAGCGCCTCGATCTCGGCGTCGTCCTTGATCGCCCGCACGGGGCCCACGACATCGGCGGAGCGTGACCAGGACCGACCCTCGAGCGAGCGCTGGAGATCGACCAGGAAACGGGCCCACGTGCGGTCGCCGACCGCCAACGACTGCGCCGTTCCGACCAGGTCGGCGACCAGTCGGATCGGGTCCTCGGTCTCGCCCCACGGTCGGATGGAGAACACGTCGGGGCGCTCGACCACACGAGGCGCCTCGAGTTGTGGCACGACAAGCGTCACCGGTCCGTCGATCGGGAGCACGAGCATCGTCAGCCGCTCGAGCGGCATGGCCTCGTAGCCCGTCAGGTACGGGAGCTCGGGACCCACGGACAGCAGCGCGGCGTCGACGCCGAGCGCCTTCATGCGTGCCCGGACCCTGTCGACGCGGTCGGCGAACATGGCTGCAGGCTACGACGCGGCCGGGGCCGCTCCGACATCGCTCGGCGTCGGACACTGCTCTTGTCAGCCACTACTCTGCTCCCGTCATGCCTGCACTCGATGCGTTCGAACCGACGCTCCAAGCGCTCGTCGACGATCGCCGCGCCGCTCACGACGTCCCTGGGGTCGTCGTCGGCGTCATCCGCGGCGACGAGGAGACGATCGTCGCCTCGGGCATCGCCAATGCGTCGACCGGGATCGACTGCACGCCGGACACCCTGTTCCAGCTCGGCTCGATCTCGAAGGTGTACACCGCCACGCTCGTGATGCAGCTCGTGCACGCCGGCGTCGTCGAACTCGACGAACCGGTGCGCGGTGCCCTCCAGGAGTTCCGTGTGCTCGACGACGCCGCGACGCTGTCGATCACGCCGCGCAACCTGCTCAGCCACACCGGCGGGATCGAGGGCGATCACTTCCTCGACTGCGGCCGCAACCCCGACGCCCTGTGGCGCTACGTCTCGACCCTCGAGGACGTCGGTCAGGTGCATCCGCCCGACGACCTCTTCAGCTACTGCAACGCCGGTTACGGCGTGCTGGGCCGCCTGGTCGAGGAGGCCACCGGCGACCACTACACCCGAGCGCTGCAACGACGGCTGCTCCGCCCGGCAGCGCTGCGACGCACCGTGACCCTGGCCGAACAGGCGATCGTGCACCGTGTCGCCGCGGGTCATCACCACACCGACGACGGGGTGCAGGTCAATCCGTGGACCCTGGCCCGTTTCAACGTGCCGATCGGCGGCATCATCGCCGACGCCGGCGACGTCCTCGAGTTCGCCCGGCTCCACCTACGCGGCGGCAAGGCTGCCGGCGGCAAGCAGGTGCTCCCGGGACGGGCGCTGGCGCAGATGACCGAGCCGCAGGTCGACGTCCCGGGTTCCACCGACGAATGGGGCCTCGGCTGGAACGTGAAGCACTGGGGTGACGTCGACGTCCTGGCTCACGACGGCGACACCGTCGGCCAGCGAGCGTTCCTCCGGGTGATCCCGTCGACCGACTCCGCCGTGGTCGTGTTGACCAACTCGGGGCGTGGCGATCACGTGGCCGACGCCGTCTTCGACAAGGTCGGTGCCGAGTTGCTGGGTGCCACCCCACCTGCACTTCCCGAGCCTCTGCCCGTGGGCGAACGCCCCGACTCGAGCGCGTGCACCGGCATCTACGAGCGGATGCACCAACGCCTCGCCATCGCAGGCGGCGAGGACGACACGCTCCGGATGACGATCATCCCCGACGAGTTGTTCTCCCTCGCCGGCATGCGGGAGCGGACCCTGACGCTCGCTCCCGTGGACGACCATCGCTTCGTGACCACCGATCCCGACACCGGAGTCGAGGCGATCGTGGCCATGGTCGCCGACGAGGACGAAGATCGCCCCGCGTACGTGCACTACGGCCGACGAGCACACGGCCGCATCGCCTAGGCACTCGCTCGTCAGAGCACGAGCAGGATCTGGACCGAGAACGCGACCAGGATCGCGAGGCCGCACAGCAGTGCCGCGATGATCAGGCGTCGAGTGCTCACGATTGTCGAAACTATCCGCCGCGACCTCTCGGACCGCGCTCGCGACTCCTACGCTGCGTTCCGTGCGTATCCGTCTCCTCGCTGGCCTCGTCGCCGTGTCCGTCGCCCTCGTGGCGTGCGGCAGCGACGACGGCTCCACCGAGGGCGCGGCCCCGTCAGCCGATCTGGCGTTCGAAGCCCAGACCGTCACCGGCGAGACCGTCGACGTCGGCGACTACGCAGGGACCGACCTCGTCATCTGGTTCTGGGCGCCCTGGTGAACGTCGTGCAACCGGGAAGCCCCTGCGGTCGCAGCGGTCACAGCAGCACGTCCTGACGTCGAGTTCCTCGGCATCGCCGGGCGAGACAGCGTCGACGAGATGTCGGCGTTCATCGAACGCCACGGCGTCGGCTCGTTCGATCACGTCGTCGACCCCGAAGGCAGCGACGCCTCGATCTGGGCTCGCTTCGGGATCGTCACGCAGCCTGCATGGATCTTCGTGAACGACGACGGCACGTCGAAGACCCTCGTCGGCCCCCTCGGCGAGGACGGCCTCAACCGCGAGATCGACGCCCTCCAGGCGAACTGAGCCGCTCGTCGGTCGACCGGACGGGTCAGCCGCTGATCTGTACGGCGACGTCGCCGCCGGCCGCGTCGGCGGCCTGACGTGCGTGATAACTCGATCGGGTGAGCGGCGATGCCTCGACGTGGCTGATGCCCATCGACTCACCCACCGCCTTCCAGTGCTCGAACGTCGACGGCTCGACCCAGCGGGCGACGGGGAGATGGTTCGTCGTCGGCCGCAGGTACTGGCCGATCGTCACGATGTCGACGCCGACGCCGCGGAGGTCGGCGAGCGTCTGGACCACCTCGTCGTCTCGCTCGCCCATCCCGACGATGATCGAAGACTTCGTCGTGAGCCCGGCGGCCTTGGCCCGGGCGAGCACGGCCAACGAGCGGGCGTAGCCGGCGCTGGGACGTACGGCGCGTTGCAGCCGGATCACCGACTCGATGTTGTGGTTGAGGACGTCCGGACGGGAATCGAAGATCACGTCGAGTGATGCGGCGTCTCCGCGACAGTCGGAGATCAGCGTCTCGATGCCCACGCCGGGAGTCCGTGCACGGATCGCTTCGACGGTCGCCGCGACGTGGGCGGCTCCGCCGTCGGTGAGGTCGTCGCGAGCGACCATGGTGACCACGGCGAACGTGAGGCCCATGCGCTCGACGGCCTCGGCGACCCGGTCGGGCTCCCCCGCGTCGAGCGTCTCGGGCTTGCGGGTGTCGACGAGGCAGAAACCACAGGCCCGGGTGCATCGCTCGCCGGCGACCATGAACGTCGCGGTGCCGTCGGCCCAACACTCGAAGATGTTGGGGCAGCCGGCCTCCTCGCACACCGTGACGAGATCGAGGTCGCGCATGGTCTTGCGGAGACGGAGGTAGTCGTCGGTGATCCGGAAACGCGCCTTGGCGTGGTCGGGTTTGCGATCGGCGATGTCGAGCCCCTCGCTCACACCGGCCTCGGCCAGACGGCCGAGCAGCCGCACCGGTTGCGCCGAGGGCTCTGACGGCGACGGCGCTGCGTGACCGTCACGGCCCACGGTCTCGCCGGGCCCGGCGCCGCGGCTGAACGGCGCCAGGTCGGTCGGACGCTCGCGCCAGACCACGTCGGCTCGCTCGTGACCCCCGGTCCCCCACCGCTCGGCTGCGAGACGGGACACCACGTCGACGACCTGCTTCATCGAGGTCTCGATGCCCTCGCCGACGATCGACGTGACCGCCTTGTCGGGGATGCCGCAGGGGACGATGTGTCCCCAGTAGTCCATGTCGGGATCGACGTTGAGGGCGAACCCGTGCATCGATCGACCGCGGGTGAGCTTCACCCCGATGGCGCAGATCTTTCGCGGGTCGTCGGAACCCGGAGTCACCCAGACCCCCGGGTAGTCGTCGAGACGGCCGACGTCGGGCAGGCCGAGCTCGACCAGGGTGTCGATGACCAACTGCTCGACCGATCGCACGTAGGCGACCGTGTCGGCCATCCCGCCACCGCGTTTTCCGGGCACCGTGAGGATCGGATAGCCGACCAGCTGGCCGGGGCCGTGATAGGTGACGTCGCCGCCGCGATCCGCCCGCACCAGTTCGGCGCCCACCGACTCCGGCGGCACCAGCACGTGCTCCATGTCCGCGCGGACGCCGAGCGTGTAGACGTGCGGATGCTCCAGGAGCAGGAGGTGGTCGTCGGCCCGTTCGCGATGGAGCGCGCGCTGCAGCTCGAGGGCCTCGGTGTAGGCCACACGGCCGAGCCAGCGGGTACGGAGTGTCACCTGGCCGAGGCTACCGAGACGACTCGTCGATCGATGCGACGACGGCGTCAGCCCACAGTTCGTGACCGTCTGCGCTGGGATGGAACCCGTCGAGCGAGAAATACCGGTCCGGGTCGCTCGAGAACGTCGCGCTGGTCCGCTCCGCCAGGTCGACGTGATGGAGGCCCTCGTCCTCGGCGATCGCGACGATCACGTCGTCGAGCTGGGCTGCTCGACGACCCGCGATCTGGCGCAGCGGGACCGGGATCCGTGGCGCTGTGCCCATGTCGGGGATGCCGATCAGCACGATCTCGGCGTCGGGCACGACGTCGACGATCTCGTCGACCATGGACCGGTACCGACCCTCGAACGTGGCTCGGCGGGTGAGGGCCGTGACGTCGTTCGCACCGATCGACACGTAGACCGCGTCGGGCACGTCACCGTCAGCGACGCGGTCGCGGAGGAGCGGGAGTTGGTCGTCGATGACCTCGTGCACCTGGTCCCCGGACACGCCCAGGATCGTCAGCCGCGCCGACGGGTTCCGAGTGGAGACCACGCGGAACGCCATCGTGTCCTCGACCTGCGCCGTGCCCACGCCGGTGCTGGTCGAGTCGCCGAGCCAGACCACGTCGACCGAGGGGTCCTCGGAGCCGACCGCGAGGTCGACCGGCCGGAAGCCGACCTCGTCGTCGAGTCGTGGTGCTGTGCGAGCCAGTTGCACTTGGACACCGAGCACCACGGTCGGGAACAGCACCACAGCGGCGACGGGGAACAGGACACGGCGTCGCATCACGACGAGCCTACGGACGGCCGTGCCAGGATCCGTCCTCATGTTCGCGTTCCTCGACACGCCGTTCGACCGTGACTATCCCGTCTACACCCGTGCGAACGCCGGCGAGATCCTGCCGGACCCCGTCACGCCGTTGGCGTGGTCGGTGATCGGTCCAGGGTTCGAGGAAGGCTTCCGCATCTCGTTCTGCGACGACTTCAGCCTGTTGCCGCGCCCCGGCCACGAGACGCCGTTCAAACTCGTGGGGCGGATGGCCGGGCGGTTCCACCTCAACCTCACCGCCATGCGCCTCGCCGGCGACCGCCTCCCCGGGACCTCTGCCCACGTCGTCGACCTGCAGTACTTCGGCGATGCTGCCGCCACCGGACTCCCCGAGCACCAGTCGCACGCCGACGACCGCCGCTTCCGCCTGAAGGCTCCGCCGTCGATGGGTCGGACGCTCGCCGGGATCGGTCGCCGCGTCGACCGCGACCGCGCCATGATCGACGAACTCACCCACGATCTCGACGCCATGGACCCGTCGGCCGGCGACGACGAACTGGTCCGGATGCTCCGCCGGGTGGCCGCCGCGTTCGGGGTGGCGCTCGGCACACACGTGACGGCCCGAGCGCTCACGTCACCCATCCTGGAGCAGGCCGTCAACGCGCTCGGTCGCGCCGGCATCGCCTCCGAGGACGCGCTGCGGTACGTGGCGAGCATCCCCGACCTCGAGTCCGCACGCCCGTCGCGCGCCCTGGCCGAGATCGCCCGGACGATCCCCGCCGACTCCGACCTCGCCCGCCTCGTCGGGCAGGGGTCTCTGGACACCATCGGCGCTTCCGACATCGACGGCGCCGCCGACCTGCACCGACGGTTGGTGGGCTTCGTCGACGAGTTCGGACATCGAGGCATCGGCGAGTTCGACCCCACCAACGCTGCCTGGGGGCAGCGGCCGGACGACGTCGTGATCCTGCTCGGACACCTCCGGGCCACCCCGCCGCCCACGGTCGAGGCTCCGGACGTCGATCCTGGTCGCGTGGCCCGCCCACTCGTCGCCGCTGCTCGGTCGGCCATGGCACGAGCGGAACGGACCAAGGACACCTGCATGCGGTCGACCAACCTGCTGCGCCGCCTCCTGTTCGATCTCGGCGATCGCCTCGGCTCCCAACTCACCGTCGGGCAGTTCCACATGTGCACGCTCGGCGAACTCGAGGCCCGGGCCAACGGGGCTGGGCTCCCGCTGGTCGACGAGCTCGACCGCCGGGCACGTGAGTTCGACGCCGCAGCCTCGATCGTCGTCGGCGAGTGGTCCGACGGCGGACTGCGCACGGTCGACGCGACGGACGCACCGGCTCCCTGCGACGCCGACGGCCGTATCGAGGGCATCGCCGGTTCTCCCGGCGTCACCGAGGGACGAGCCCGGATCGTCACCGACCCGTACCAGGACTTCGACGAAGGCGAGGTCCTCGTCGCGTCGATGACCGACACCGCGTGGACGCCGCTCTTCCTCGTGGCCGGTGCCGTGATCACCGACGTCGGAGGCGTGCTCAGCCACGCCACCATCGTGGCCAGAGACCTCGGCATCCCGGCCGTGGTGAACACCAAGGTCGCAACGACCACGCTCCGCGACGGCGATCTCGTGCGAGTCGACGGCAGCACCGGCGAGATCACGGTCGTCGAGCGGGCGTGACCGCGAACATCGTCGAGGTCCCCGCCCGGGCGCACCTCGCGGGGAACCCGTCCGACGGCTACGGCGGTGCCGTCGTGTCGACCACGGTGCCAGGGCTCGCCGCCACCGTGACCGCGACACCGGATGACGTGTTCGCCATCTCGGGCCCGGGCGAGTCGTGGTCGAGCATGGACGACCTCGCGTCGACGACCCGACGGCTCGGCTACGACGGTGGCGACCGCCTCGTGCGCGCCGCGCTGGTGACCCTCGACCGCCACCTCGGGCCAGGCGTGGAGCGCCGTCCCGGCCGATTCGAGTGGTCGACCACGATCCCGCGTTCGGTCGGTCTCGGTGGATCGTCAGCGCTGGTCGTCGCGACGATGCGGGCCGCGCTCGCCCTCTGGGAGGCCGAGGCGCCGACCACGGCGATCGGCCTGGCCGAACTCGCGTTGGCGGCCGAGACCCACGAACTCGCGATCGCCGCCGGCCTCGCCGATCGAGCCGTCCAGGTGATCGGCGGCGTGGTGCTCACCGACTGCCGCTCCGGCCCGACTGCCACGCCGGTCGACGTCGCTCACGATCCCGGGCTGACGCTGCTGTGGAACGAGGACGCCGCCGCACCGTCGGGCGACTACCACGCCGACCTCCGGAGAGCGTTCAGCGTCGGTGACGCTGCGACCGTCGCCGGTGTCGGACATCTGGCAGCGCTCGCCGACCGCGCCGCCGACGCAATCGAGCGGGGCGACACGAGTGAACTCGCCGCCGCACTCGACGGCAGCCTCGAGACCCGATGCCAGCTCGGCTCGGTCCCCGCCGCGGCCCTCGACGGCGTCGACGAACTGCGGATGTCGGGCGCCGCGGTGAACTTCGCCGGCTCGGGAGGTGCGCTGGTGGTCCTGGGGCCGTGTGCGGCGCCAGACGGCTGGTCGTCGAGCGCTCTGCCCCTGACCGGCGTCTAGTTGAGCTCCTGCTCCCAGTCCATCGTCTCGAGCAGGTCCTTGACCCGCTTCAGGAACGCGGCGGCGTAGGCACCGTCGAAGGCCCGGTGATCCCAGGTCAGCGTGATGTTGCCCACCGAATGGATCCCGATCGACTCGGATCCGTCGGCGGCGGTGATCACGACCGGACGCCGCTTGACCCCATCGGTCGACAGGATCGCGACCTGGGGCTGGTTGATGACCGGGAGCGTGATCGTCGTCCCGAACGGCCCCGGGTTGGTGATCGTGAACGTGCCACCCGAGAGCTCGTCCGGGCTGAGCTTCTTGCTCCGGGCCCGTGACGCCAGGTCGCTGACCGAGCGAGCGATGGAACGGAGCCGCATGCCGTCGGCATCGGCGATCACCGGGACGAGGAGTCCCTTGAAGTCGAGGTCGACGGCGACGCCGAGGTTCACGTAGTTGTGGATGATCAACTCGTCCGGACCAAAGCTGGCGTTGACCTCGGGGTATTCGCGGATGCCGTCGACGACTGCGCGGGACACGAACGGGAGGTAGGTGAGGCTGAAGCCCTCGTCGGCCTTGAACGCCGCCTTGTGGCTCCGCCGGACCCGATCGATGGCCTCGAAGTCGACCTCGATCGACGCGTAGGCGTGGGCCGAGGTGTCGATCGAACGACGCATGTGCTCGGCCGTGGCCTTGCGGATGCGCGTGTTGGGGACCGCAGTGTCGCGCTCGCCGGCTCGTGGCGCCGGCGCGGCGGGCCGCTGGGCGGCGGCAGCAGCGGGCCGTGGTGCCTCTGCGGCCGCCGGGGCCTGACGTGCGGTGCCGGCGTCGATGGCGTCGAGGACGTTGTCCCGGGTGATGCGCCCACCGGGGCCGGTTCCGACGATGGCGTCGACGTCGAGGCCGTTCTCGTTGACCAGCTTGCGCACGACCGGCGACAGCAGCTTCTTCGAGCCGGAACCCGACGACGCGGGAGCGGGAGCAGGGGCGGGACTGGGCGCTGCGGACGGTGCCGGTGCGGGGGGTGGCGGTGCTGCCGGCGCAGCGGGCTCCGGAGCAGCAGCCGGCGCTTCGGCCGCCGGAGCAGCGGGCGCGGGAGCGTCGCCGGCGTCTCCGATGCGAGCCAGGACCGTGCCGACGTCGACGGTGTCGCCCTCGGCCACCAGGATCTCGCTCAACGTCCCGGACAGCGGCGACGGGACCTCGGAGTCGACCTTGTCGGTCGAGACCTCGAACAGCGGCTCGTCCTCCGCGACGGAGTCCCCCACCGCCTTGAACCAGCGGGTGATCGTGCCCTCGGTGACGGTCTCACCGAGTTGTGGCATCTCGACATCAGCCATGTGCGATTCCTTATCCGTGGAGAGAGCGGCCGGTCATGGCGAGGACGGACTCGCCGAAGAGCTCCGAGAGCGTGGGGTGCGGCTGGATGAAGTGCGCGACCTCGTCGACCGTGGCCTCCCAGTTGACGGCGAGGTAGCCCTGGCCGAGCTGTTCGGTCGCCCACGGGCCGCAGAGGTGCACGCCGAGGATCCGCCCACCGGTGCCGTCCTCTTGCTTCTCGGCGATGATCTTCACGACACCCTCGGTCTGGCCGAGGATCAGCGCTCGGCCGTTGCCCATCCAGCGATGCTTGGAGGTGATGACGTCGAAGCCGGCCTCCTTGGCCGACTCCTCGGAATGGCCGGCGAAGGCGACCTCGGGGTGGCAGTAGATCGCCCAGGGCACGTTGGCGTAGTCGATCGGGACCGGGTCCTCGCCCAGGATGTCCTTGACCACGACGATGCCTTCGGCGAACGCGACGTGCGCCAGCGCCGGTGTGGCGATGCAGTCGCCGACCGACCACACGCCGGGTTCGGCGGTGCGGCACCGTTCGTCGACCTCGACGAAACCACGATCGGAGAGCGTGACGCTCGTGCCGTCGAGACCGAGGTCGTTGGTGTTGGGCCGACGGCCCACCGAGACCACCACGACGTCGACGTCGATGGTCTCGCCCTCGCCGTAGGAGACGGTGGTGCCACCGCCGTCCTTCGGCTCGTGGCCGGTGACGGCGACGCCGGTCTTGACGTCGATGTCCCGCTTCTTGAACGACTGCTGGACCGCTCGGGTCACGTCGGTGTCACAGCCCGGCAGGATCTTCGGGAGCGCCTCGAGGATGGTGACGTCGGCACCCATGTCGGAGAGCGTCGATGCGAACTCGCAGCCGATCGCTCCGCCACCGATGACCACGGCCGACGACGGGAGCGGGTCCATCGAGAGGAACTCGTCGGAGGTCATGACGATCTCGCCGTCGACGTCGAAGCCGGGGATCGTGCGAGGGAGCGAGCCCGGCGCGATGACCACCGAGTCGCCCGAGATCGTCAGATCGCCCGACTCGCCACCCTCGATGCTGACCTTGTGGCCGGCGTGGAGGCGTCCGTGACCGTCGAAGACGGTGACCTTGCGGCTCTTGAGCAACTGGCCCAGGCCACCGACGAGCTTGTCGACGACCGACTGCTTGCGCTCGAGCGTCTTGGACCAGTCGATGCCCACGTCGCCGATCGTGAACCCGAAGTCGGCGGCGTGTTCCAGCGTGCGGCGCACGGCAGCCGTCTCGAGGAGTTCCTTGGCCGGGATGCAACCGACGTTGAGGCAGGTGCCGCCGATCTTGTTCTTCTCGATGAGGGCGATGTTCAGCCCGGCCGACGCTCCGTAGAGGGCGGTGGCGTAGCCACCAGGGCCGCCACCGATCACGACGATGTCGAAGTGCTGGTCCTGGGTGTCGACCGAGGAGGCGCCATGGCTGCCGCTCGAGGCGGCGGACGCAGGGGCGGTCTCGGCCGGAGCCGCGGACGGCGCCGGGGCGGCTTCCGCCGCAGGCGCGGACTCGGCCTCCGTGGCCTCTTGGGCGGGCGCTGGCGCGTCGCCGGCGTCGCCGATGCGAGCCAGAACCGTGCCGACGTCGACGGTGTCGCCCTCGGCCACCAGGATCTCGCTCAACGTCCCGGACAGCGGCGACGGGACCTCGGAGTCGACCTTGTCGGTCGAGACCTCGAACAGGGGCTCGTCTTCCGCGACGGTGTCACCCACCGCCTTGAACCAGCGGGTGATCGTGCCCTCGGTGACGGTCTCGCCGAGTTGTGGCATCTCGATGTCGGCCATGTGGCGGACTCTATCGGCGGCTAGTCACGGTCTTTGCGCCTGTGGCGCCGAAACGCCCCGGAGAGCAGTTCGCCACCGAGGAGCGCGGCGGCCGCGGTGACCAGGAGGACGACCCAGAGCGGTTGGGTGGCGTCGAAGAACAGCCACGTCACCTCGGTGTCGTCGGTGTTCTGGACCACGAACGCGACGACGGCGGCGACCACCAGGCCACCGCCGACGAGACGGGGCGAGAGCCCGCCGTGCCGTGCTTGCGGCTCGGCGGACTCGTCGCTCGTCATGATCTGGATCCCGGTACGGGATCAGCCCCGGGCGCGGAGGCTGTCGCGGATCTCGGTGAGGAGGACGACCTCGTCGGAGGGTGCGTCGGGTGCGGCCTCTTCCTTCTTCTGGAACGACTCGTAGGCCCGGACGATGAAGAACAGGACGGTGCCGATGATGACGAAGTCGAGCACGGCCTGGAGGAACGCTCCGATGCGGATCGTGGAGTCGCCGATGTCGATCGCGAGGACCTCGGAGATGTCGGGCTGACCGAACACCGCGGCGATGATCGGGGTGATGAGATGGTCGACCATCGCGGTGACGACGGCGCCGAACGCCACGCCGATGATGACGGCGACCGCCAGGTCGACGACGTTGCCCTTCATGAGGAATGCCTTGAGATCCTTGACCATGAAAATGCTCCCTGTGTTGATCCGAACGGTGCGTCGGTACCGTACCGAGACCTGAACGACGAAGGCTTGGATGTGCCATGAGGATCGCGATCACCGGGTCATCCGGACTACTCGGAACTGCGCTCCGCGGTCGACTGACCGCGGACGGTCACGAAGTGGTCCGAATCGTGCGCCGCGAAGCCGGCGCGAGCGAGGTCCGGTGGGATCCATCCGCCGGTTCGATCGACGCTGCCGGCCTCGAGGGCCTCGACGGCGTGGTGAACCTGGCGGGCGCAGGCATCGGTGACGAACGGTGGTCGGACGAGCGCAAACGCGTGCTGGTGACGTCGCGGACCGAGTCGACCGACCTCCTCGCACGGACGCTCGCGGCGTGTGCACGCCCCCCGAAGGTCCTGCTCTCGGGTTCGGCCATCGGCTTCTACGGCGACCGCGGCGACGAAGAGCTCACCGAGGACTCGACCCCCGGCGACGGGTTCCTCTCGGAACTGTGCGTGGCCTGGGAGGCCGCGACGGGCCCGGCCGAAGCGGCAGGCATCCGTACGGCCCACCTGCGGACCGGGATCGTGCTGTCCGCCGACGGCGGCGCGCTCGCCAAGATGCTGTTGCCCTTCAAGCTCGGCATCGGCGGCCGACTGGGATCGGGGCAGCAGTGGATGAGCTGGATCTCGATCGACGACCACGTCCGGGCGATGACCCATCTGCTGACGGCCGAGGTGCACGGACCAGTCGACCTCACCGCCCCGGAGCCCGCGCGCAACATCGAGTTCACGAAGGCCCTCGGCCGCGAGCTCGGACGACCGACGATCCTGCCGATCCCGCGCATCGGTCCCCGCCTCCTGCTCGGCAAGGAACTGGCCCAGGCGCTGCTCTACGAATCGCAGCGCGTGAAGCCGTCGGTCCTCGAACGCTCTGGCTTCTCGTTCCGCCACGCCACCATCGAGGACGCCCTCGCCGCCGTACTCGGAGACGAAGAGATCGCGTGATGCGCACCGCCGGCCCGCCGGGCGTTGCCTAGCCTCCTCGTCCTCATGATCATCGATCCCGGCCTGATCCTCGCCTCCGCCGACTCCGATCTCGGCGTCGGGCTGGCGGCCATCGTGGTCTTCGGTGTGGGCGCTCAGCTCCTGGCGAGTCGGATCCAGGTGCCGGCGATCCTCCTCCTGCTGCTCGGCGGCGTGCTCGCCGGACCGGTGCTCGAGATCGTCGACCCCGACGAACTCCTCGGCGATCTGCTTTTCCCGGCGGTCTCGCTGGCCGTGGGGATCCTGTTGTTCGAGGGCGGGTTGGGTCTGCGATGGGCCGAGCTCGAACACCACGGTCGCGGACCGATCATCCGGCTCATCACCCTCGGCGTGCTCGTCACCTGGATCATCGGCGGCGTCGCGGCGTTCGTCCTGATCGACGTCGACCGCAACGGGGCGATCCTGCTCGGGGCGATCCTGGTGGTCTCCGGACCCACGGTCGTGCTCCCGCTGATCCGCTTCGCTCGGGTGCGCGAGCCGGTCAACGGCATCCTGCGGTGGGAAGGGATCTTCATCGACCCGGTCGGCGCCACCCTGGCGATCGTCGTCCTCGATGCCGTCATCGAGAACGAGGGCACCCAGGCCAGCTTCGAACGAGTCCTCACCACCGCGGCAGCGGGCACGGTCGGCGGCCTCCTCGGGGCGGCGATCCTCACGCTCCTCTTCAACCGCCACTGGGTACCGGACAACCTGCACAACCCGTTCACGCTCGCAATGGTGGTGGGAGCCTTCGCCGCCGCCGACCTGATCCAGCCCGAGGCCGGGCTGTTCGCCACCACGGTGATGGGCGTCGCCCTCGCCAACCAGCGATGGGCGCCGATCGCGCACATCCGCGAGTTCGAGGAGAACCTCGGGTCGCTCATCCTCGCCGGCCTGTTCATCGTGCTCGGCGCTCGTGTCGACCTCGACCTCCTCCTCGACTATCTCCCCGAGTCCATCGCGCTCTCTGCGATCCTGATCGTCATCGCCCGTCCGGCCGCCGTGTACCTGAGCACGGTGGGATCGGGGCTCACGTTCGTCGAGCGGGCGTACCTGGCGTGCATGTCGCCCCGTGGCATCGTCGCCGCCGCGGTGTCCGCCCTCTTCGCGATCGAACTCGAGGAAGCGGGGCAACCGGTCGAGGCGCTCGCTCCGGTGACGTTCATCGTCATCGTGACCACGGTGCTCTTCTCCGCCATCGCGTCACGGGTCGGCGCCCGTCGGTTCCGTGTCGCCCGTCCTGCGCCTCGCGGCGTGGCGTTCATCGGTGGCCCCGACTGGGCCCTCGACCTGGCTGCTTGGCTCTCCGATCACGAGATCCCGACACTGGTGATCACCACTGACCCGTTCGAGGTCGACGCCGCCACCAGCCGCGGGGTCCTGAGCTACCAGGGGACGCTCGACTCCGAAGACCTTCTCATGGCGATGGAGAGCGTCGGCATCCGCCAGGTCGTCGGCGTCTCGCGCTTCCAGGAGGTCAACACCCTGGTCATCGATCGGGCGACCGAGGCCGTGGGTCGGGCCAACGTCTACTTCCTCCCCCGCTACGACGACGCCGAGGGAGGAGAGCCCAACCACGCCGCGGTGATGGCTCGCCGCCCCTTCGGACGCGACGCCACCCAGGTCGAGATCGAACGCCTCGCAGCGTTCGACTGGCACGTGACCGCCGTGTCGGCCGACACCTTCGACCGCCCCGCGCTCGAAGGCGCCATACCCCTGCTCTCGATCGACGACGACGGACCCACGGTGCTCACCACTCGCCCCGAGAAGGCGCCGGCCGACGGCGTGATCCGCGTGTACCTGACCGGCCCCGACGCCAGCGGGAACGGCGCCCCGACTCAGGGAAGCGGCGGCAGCGAAGCCCCGTAGACCCAGGCGTCGAAGAGCCCCGCCAGGTCCTGGCCGGAGATCTCCTCGGCCAGCGACTGCAGGTCGGAGGTCGATGCGGTCGCACCACCGTGGCGTTCGACCCACGTCCGCAGCACCCGGCCGAACGCCTCGTCGCCGATCTCCTGCGAGAGGGCGTAGAGCGCCAGTCCCCCACGCAGGTAGACGGTTCCCTGGAAGAGTTCGTCCGGACCCGGGTCGCCGGGCGGCACGCCGAAGTCGGCGCGAGCGTGCGTGGCCGCCGCCGATGCCTCGATCGATCGACCTCCCGACTCGGCGGCCCACACCCACTCTGCGTAGGTGGCGAAACCCTCGTTGAGCCAGATGTCCTTCCACGTCGCCGGGCTCACCGAGTCGCCGAACCACTGATGGGCGAGCTCGTGAGCGACGATGGCGTCGATCGTTCCCCGCCCTGTCACCAGGTCGGAACCGAAGAGCGACAACGTCTGGTTCTCGAGCGCGAAACCGAGCACCTCGTCGACCACGACGTGGCCGTAGACCTCGAACGGGTACGGCCCGAACTGCTGCTCGAAGACCTCGACCATCCTGGCGGTGTCGGCGAAGTCGGTCGCGGCAGCCTCGGCGAGCCGCGGCGGATAGGCACTGCGCAGCAGCAGGCCGCCCGGCGTCTGCTCCTCGACGAAGACCAGATCGCCGATCACCACCGACGCGAGGTACGTCGCCATCGGATCTGCGGTCTCGTACACGTAGGTGGTCCGTCCGTCCGCTCCCGGATCGACCGACACCTGACGCCCGTTGGCGATCGCCCCCAGATCGGAGGGCACGGTGACGGCGAAGCGGAACGTGGCCTTGTCGGTGGGATGGTCGTTCGACGGGAACCACGAGGCCGCACCCGCGGGTTCGGAGACCACGTAGGCCCCGCGGCCGTCGGAGTGCCAACCGACCCGGAAGACGTCGGTGCCGACCTGGATCGGCTCGGGAGCGCCGCCGTAGTCGACGACCACGGTGACGGGCTCGCCCTCGACGAGCACCTCGGCGGGGTCGACGGTCATCTCGCGCCCGGATCGCGTCGTCGGGGCCTCGGCGCCGTCGACCGTCACGCGCTCGACCGTGAGGCCTTCGAGGTCGAGGTTGAACGTGTCGAGGTCGACCGTCGGAACCAGGGTGATGGTGGTGGTCGCGTCGACCGTGCCCTGGTCGGCGGACCAGTCGATCGCGATGTCGTAGGTCACGACGTCGTAGCCGCCGTTGCCCAACTGCGGGTAGTACGGATCGCCGACGCCGTCGGCCCCGGCGGTGCCGGTGGAAGGCGCCGACGCCGTCGTGGTGGTGGTGGTGGACGACGTCGTCGTGGGTGACGGCGGTTTCGTCGTCGACCCGCTCCGGCCGACCTCGAGGTCCGAGGCGGAGCACGAGGCGGCGAGCAGCCCCACCAGCGCCGGTGCCCACCACGTCCGCCGCCACGTCGATCGCATCGCCACAGCCTTCCACCTGGACGATCTCCGGGCGGCGCGCGCCTGAACGGGCCCCGGAGTGGGTAGGAACGACGGGTGCACACCATCCTCGTCACGGGCGCGACCGGCTACATCGGCGGACGTCTGGTCCCCGCCCTCCTCGAAGCCGGACATCAGGTCCGCTGTCTCGTCCGGACCCCGTCGAAGCTGGAAGGCATCCCCTGGGCCACCGACGTCACCGTGATCGAGGGCGACATCGGCGACGCGCACTCCGTCCGCGAAGCCATGGACGGCTGCGACGCTGCCTACTTCCTCGTCCACTCGATGGGGGGTGACGACGACTTCGCAGCCCAGGACCGTGACCACGCTGCGGTGTTCGCCGCCGCAGCCGGGGACACCCCGACGATGGAACAGATCGTGTATCTCGGCGGTCTCGGCGACGACGAGGACGACCTGTCACCGCACCTGTCGAGCCGCCACGAAGTCGGTCGCATCCTCGCGTCCGGGCGGGTTCCGGTCACCGAACTGCGAGCCGCCGTGATCATCGGGTCGGGTTCGGCGAGCTTCGAGATGCTCCGGAACCTGGTCGAGGTCCTCCCCGTCATGGTCACCCCTCGCTGGGTCGACACCCGGGTGCAGCCGATCGGCATCCGCGACATCCTCCACGCCCTCACCGTGGTCCTCGACCGCGACGACGCTCGCGACCGCGTCATCGAGGTCGGGGGTCCCGACGTGTTGACCTATCGCGAGATGATGCACACCTACGCCGAGGTCGCTGGCCTCCGCCGGCGTCTCATCGTGCCCGTGCCGGTGCTGAGCCCGTCGCTGTCGAGCCACTGGGTCGGTTTCGTCACACCCTTGCCCCAGGACCTCGCCGCCCCGCTGGTCGAGAGCCTGGTCAACGAGGTCATCGTGCAGGACGAGACCCTCGACCTGTTCGAGGGCTCGCCGCGGGTTTCGTTCCGCGCGTCCGTCGAGCTCGCACTGCGTCGGGTCGAGGACCTGGCGGTCAACACCCGCTGGTCCGATGCCGCCCTGCCGGGCGCGACCGCCGCCGATCCCCTCCCCTCCGATCCCGACTGGTCCGGCGGGACGATCCTCACCGATGAGCAGACGGCGGCCGCCGACGACGTCAGCCCGGCCCAGGTCTTCACCGCGTTGGCCGGCATCGGCGGCGCCCGCGGCTGGTTCGTCGCCGACATCCTGTGGACGATCCGTGGCGTGGCCGATCAACTCGTGGGCGGCCCCGGGATGCGGCGCGGCCGCCGTGACCCCGACCGTCTCCGGGTCGGCGACGCACTGGATTCGTGGCGGGTCGAGGCGACCGATCCCCCGTCGCTCCTCCGCCTCCGCGCCGAGATGCGTCTCCCCGGCGAAGCCTGGCTCGAGTGGCGGATCGAGCCGCACGGGTCCGGCGCAGCCCTCACCCAACGGGCGGTCTTCGCTCCGCGTGGATTGTTCGGCCGGGTGTACTGGTACGTCATGGCGCCGTTCCACCGCCTCATCTTCGCCCGCCTCGCACGCGAGATCGTCGAACGCGGAAGAGCCACACCGCTAGGGTCTGCCTCGTGATCAGGCGCCTGTTCCGTCTCGTGGTTCTCGCCGGCGTCGTCGCCGGAATCGTGGCGACGGTGCGAGCGCTCACGTCGCGGAAGGACCCGCTGCCCGCACCTGCCGCGCCCAGCGCCGAACCGTGGCCGCCGCTGACCACCGAGCCGGCCACCGTCTCGCCGGTCGAGACGCAGCCGGTGACCACCGCGCCCGAACCCGACGGCGTCCCGATCGGTGACTCGACCAGTGACGAGAGCTCGGCCGATCCGACGACCGATGGCGAGTGCCCCGACGGCTTCCCCATCAAGGCCAAACTCCGGTCGAAGATCTTCCATGCGCCGGGCCAGCTGAACTACGACCGCACCACGCCCGACCGGTGCTACGCCGACGCCGCGGCCGCCGAGGCCGACGGACTCCGCGCTGCCAAGCGGTGACCCCATGACCGCCGAGGTCCGACATGCGGATCTTGGCGACGTCACCATCACCTACGCACTGGCCGGCGATCCCACGGCCCCGCCGGTCATCTACGTCAGCGGGTCGGGGTCCGATCTCCGCCAGCAGCCCAACGCGCTGCAGTCACCGCTGGTCGAGCACTTCCACGTCCTCGCCTACGACCATCGTGGGCTCGGGCGTTCGACGACCGCCGACCGGCCCCCGACGATGGCCGACTTCGGCCGCGATCTCCGAGCGTTGCTCGATCATGTCGGATGGACGGTCTGCTCCGCTGTCGGCGTCAGCTTCGGGGGCATGGTGCTCCAGGAGGCCGCGGTCACCGAGCCGTCTCGGTTCGACCGTGCGGTCCTGGCCTGCACCTCACCCGGTGGTGCCGGCGGATCGTCCTATCCACTCCACGATCTCGTCGGTCTCGATCCGGCAAGGCGCCGGGATCGATGGGTCGACGCACTGGACACCCGCAACACCGACCCCGAGCGACACGCGCTCGTGCTGTCGGTGATCGAGGCGATGGATGCCCGGAAGGCGTCGCTCGAACAGGCACCCGGCGAGGTCGCTCAACTGCTGGCGCGACGTGACCACGACTGCTGGGACCGTCTCCCGACCATGACGATGCCCGTGCTCATCGCCGCCGGCCGTCACGACGGCATCGCGCCACCCGCCAACCAGGAGGCAATGCACGAACGCCTTCCCGACAGCCGCATCGAGTGGTTCGACGGTGGCCACGCGTTCTTCGTCGAAGACCGCTCCTCGTATCCGGCCATGATCGACTTCCTGTCGGAAGCGGATCCCGACCCGAGTGTTCAGCCCAGGACGTGAACGGATTCGATGCCGTCGGTCGCCCGGAGGGCATCGGCGACGTTGCGGGGGACGGCCGGTGAGGTGGCGAGCACCATCAGCGACGCGTCGCCGCTCGTGGTCGACCGACCGAGGTGCATGTCGTCGATGTTGACCCCGGCGTCGGCGAGGGTCTGGGCGACGACGGCGATCATGCCGGGACGGTCGTCGTTGCGGACGACGAGCATGTGGTCGGCCGGGGGGACGTCGACCGTGTGGTCGTCGATCTTCACGATCGAGGCCTCGCCGCGAGCGCCCACGACCGACCCGCCGATGGAGTGTGTGCCACCGCTGATCGTGACGAGGTTGACGAAGTCGTGCGAGGTCGACGACGACGTGTCGCGCACCTCGATACCCCGCTCCTTCGCCAACATCGGTGCGTTCACGTAGCTGACCGGTTCGTCGCTCACACCACCGAAGGCGCCCTTGAGCACCGACAGCGTGAGGATGCGAGTGTCGTAGTCGGCGATCTCACCCGAGTACGTGATGTCGACCACGTCGGGGATGCCCTCGTTCATCGACACGAAGAGCGCACCCATCCGCTCGGCCAGGCCGAGGAACGGCTTGATGGTCTCGGATGCCTCGGCGGCGGCGACGTTGACGGCGTAGGGCACGAACTCGCCCGCCATGGCCAGCCCGACCATCTCGGCGATGGTGACGCCGGCCTTGTCCTGGGCCTCGTGGGTCGAGGCGCCGAGATGCGGGGTGACCACGACCTCGTCGAGTTCGAACAGCGGCGACTCGGTGGTGGGCTCGGTCTCGAACACGTCGATCGCCGCACCACCGACCTGGCCCTCACGGATCGCCTCGGCCAGCGCGGCCTCGTCGATCACGCCACCACGGGCGACGTTGACGATCCGGATCCCGCGCTTCGCCTTCGCGAAGAACTCCTTGTTCAGGAGCCCGACGGTCTCGGGGGTCTTGATGAGGTGGAGCGTGACGAAGTCGGACCGGGCGGCCAGCGTGTCGAGGTCGAGGACCTCGACACCGACACGAACGGGCGCGCTCCTCGGAGACGAACGGGTCGTACGCCACGACCTTCATGCCGAAGGCGCTGGCTCGCTGTGCCACCAGGGTGCCGATGCGACCGAACCCGATGATGCCGAGCGTCTTGTCGGCGAGCTCGACGCCGGTCCACTGCTTGCGCTCCCAACGGCCGGCCTTGAGCGCGGCGTTGGCGACCGGGATGTTGCGAGCCTGCGAGAGCAGCATCGCCATCGTGTGCTCGGCGGTCGACAGGGTGTTGGACTGCGGCGCGTTCACGACCATGACGCCACGCTCGGTGGCGGCCTCGGTGTCGACGTTGTCGAGGCCGATCCCCGCGCGGCCGACGACCACGAGATCGGTGCCCGCCTCGAGCACCGCACGGGTCACGGTGGTGGCCGACCGGATGATGATCGCGTGGGCCCCGGGGACCGTCGCGAGCAGCTCCTCTTCCGAGAGCTTGAGCTGGATGTCGACGTCGTGCCCAGCGTCTCGCAGCTTCTGGAGCCCGTTGTCGGCGATCTCTTCGGTGACGAGGATGCGTGCCATCACCCTGGAGTCTCGCGGCTGGTCGGGTCAGCAGGGAAAAGGCGGGTCGGGGGCGCCCTTCACCCGTTGGCGTTCACCACCGGCTGCCCGGGGGTGAACGCCGTGAGCGAGAGCAGGCGGCGGACCGACGCGGTGGCGTTGCGGATGCACAGGAAGCCGTCGACGGCATCGAGCGTCTCGCGTGCCACCTGCAACACCTCGACGGCCGCCGTGTCCATGAACGTCACGTGCCGGAGGTCGAGGTCGATCTCGTGTGCGCCGGCGAGGAGCGCGTCGTGGATCAGGTCCGCGAGCGTGTCGACGGTGCCGGCGTCGATCTCACCTCTCGGCTCGAGCGCGACCCTCGAGCGGATGTCGTCGAGTGCAGTTGTGGTGTCGGTGATGACCATCGGGGACCTCCGTGTCCTGCACTCTGACGCTCGGAGGAGGCCACTTGTGGTCACCATCACGGCTCTGGAACGTGACCGTCACGATTCGTCACCGGATCGACAATCTCGTCACATGCCGTGGATCTCGACCTCGGGGAGGTCACCGGCCGGACGGAAGCCGAGGACACGGCCGTAGAAGGCCAGCTCGGAGCCGAGGACCCGGACGACCGTCTCCGACCGCCGGAAGCCGTGTTGCTCGCCCTCGAAGGCCAGATACGCCACCGGCACGCCCTTGGCCCGGAGGGCGTCGACGATCATCTCCGACTGGTTCGGTGGGACGATCTCGTCCTCGAGGCCCTGGAACACGATCAGCGGGTGGTCGAGGCTGTCCACGTGCTCGATCGGTGACCGCTCGTCGTAGATCGCCTTGGTCTCGGGGTACGGGCCGATCAGACCGTCGAGGTACCGCGACTCGAACTTGTGCGTCTCCTCGGCGAGTGCGGTGAGGTCGGCGACGCCGTACGACGACGCACCCGCGGCGAACGTGTCGGTCTGGACCATGGCCGCGAGGACCGTGAACCCGCCGGCCGAGCCACCGCGGATGCAGAGCCGCGTGGGGTCGGCCAGGCCGTCGGACGCCAGGTGCTCGGCGGCGGCGACGCAGTCCTCGACATCGACGATCCCCCAGGCACCCTGCAGCAGTTCGCGGTAGGGCCGACCGAATCCGGTCGAGCCGCCGTAGTTGACGTCGACGACGGCGAACCCACGCGTGGTCCAGAACTGCTTGGCGAGGTCGAGTCGGGCGCGAGCCATGGCCGTCGGTCCACCGTGGATGACGACGAGCAACGGGGGCGCGGTGCCCTCCGGAGCTTCGACGTCGGGATTCGTCGGCGCGTAGTACAACGCGTGCGCGGTCCGTTCGCCGTCGGGGCCCGACGGGAACGACACCGGCTCACCCTTCGAGAACCACTCCTCGCCCACCGGCATCGGGCGGGCAGGACGCAGCACCTGGTGCGGGCCGGGCGTGCCAGCGAACGGCAACGTGACCACCACGGCCTCGGAATCGAACCCGGCAGCGACGAACAACACGCGATCGCCCCGAGCCACCACCGACGACAACTCGGTGTAGGGCAAGTCGAGGGCTGTGGGACCGGACGGGCCGCCGACGAAGAGCCGATCGAGGCCCGCGTCGGTGGCGGCGAACACCAGTCGACCGTCGTCGAGGAAGGCATACCGCGACATCGCGAACACCCATGCCGGCGTGCCGATGTCGAGCGCCATGTCGGTGACGGCGACGACGTCGCCGTTCTCGAGCGCGTGGATGTTCCACCAGCCCGTGCGGTCGCTCACGAAGTGGAGCACGCCGTCGTCGCTCCACAGCGGTTGGATCACCGATTCGCCGGGCCCTCCTGCCACCGTCGTGACGTCGGTCAGCGACGAGGCCTCGGGGGCGAGGGATGCCACGTGGAGTCGCGTTGCGTCCCATGGCATGTCGGGGTGGTTCCACGAGATCCAGGCCAGCGTGTCGCCCGCGGGCGAGAGGCGGGGCGCGGCCACGAAGTCCGTGCCGGTGAACAGGACGACGGGTTCGGCCGAGCCGTCGGTCGCGAGCGACACGATCTCGTTGGTGACCTCGCCGGCGCCATGGCGCTCGCGGACACAGACGAGGTGGCGGCCATCGACCGTCGCCTCGGCATCGGCGTACCGCAGACCATGATGCTCGCCCGGTTCGGGGGTGATCGGTTCGGGGTCGCCCACCGCACCGTCCGGGCCCAGCCGGAGCCGATGGAGCCGCTGGTCGTCCCAGCTCGAGAAGTAGAGCCAGTCGGCGGTCGCCAGCCACGCGCCGCCGCCGTACTCGTGGACCCGGGTGCGGGCCGACCAGCCCTCGGGGAGGAGGTCGGTCGTCGTCCCGTCCGCTCGCTGGCGGACGACCTGGATGCGGCCGCCCTCGGCGGGGCGGGACTCGTTCCAGAAGACGTCGTCGCCGACGGCACGGACATCGCCCGGCGACGCGGCAGCCGCCACGACGTCGTCGGCGCTGATCGGCGACGGCCACTCGCCGTAGGGCACGGGCCCCGCTGCCGGGGAGTCCGTCAAGAGTTGGCCACCAGATCGGCGATCCGTCCCACGCCCTCTCCGAGGTCGTCGTCGCCGAGCGCGAACGACAGTCGGGCGTAGCCCGGCGTACCGAACGCCTCGCCCGGCACGATGGCCACCTTGACCTCCTCGAGGATCAGCTCGGCGAGTTCCAGGGTGGTCGACGCGGTGCGACCCGCGAGCGGCCGGCCGAGGAGGCCGGTGAGCTTCGGGTAGGCGTAGAAGGCCCCCTCGGGCTCGAGGCAGTCGACGCCGTCGATCCCGTCGAGCAGCTTCCAGATCGCGAGCCGACGCCGGTCGAACGCCTTGCGCATCTCCACGACGTCGTCGAGCGGCCCGGAGACCGCAGCGAGCGCTGCGCGCTGGCTGACGTTGGCCACATTGGAGGTCGAATGGCTCTGGAGGTTGGTCGCCGCCTTGATGACGTCGCCGGGGCCGATCATCCAGCCCACCCGCCAACCGGTCATGGCGTAGGTCTTGGCCACACCGTTGAGCACCACGCACTGGTCGGCCAGTTCGGGCACGACGACGGGCATCGACGTGAACTCGTGGTCGCCGTAGGTCAGGTGCTCGTAGATCTCGTCGGTGATGACCCAGACACCGTGCTCGACGGCCCACTGACCGATGGCCTCGACCTCGTCGCGGGTGTAGACCGCGCCGGTCGGGTTCGACGGCGAGACGAAGATCAGCGCCTTCGTACGGGGCGTACGGGCGGCTTCGAGCATGTCGACCGTCGCCTTGAAGCCGGTCGTCTCGTCGCACACAACCGGCACCATCGTGCCGCCGGCGAGGCCGATGGGCTCGGGATACGTCGTCCAGTACGGGGCGGGCACGATGACCTCGTCACCGTCGTCGACGAGGGTGAGCAGCGTCGCGTAGACCGCGTGCTTCCCGCCGTTGGTGACCAGGACCCGGGACGGATCGACCTCGAGGCCGGAGTCGCGCAGCGTCTTGGCGGCGATCGCCTCCTTGAGCTCGGGGAGGCCGCCGGCAGGCGTGTACTTGTGGTTCTTGGGGTCGCGGCAGGCCTCGACCGCGGCCTCGACGATGTGGGCCGGTGTCGGGAAGTCGGGTTCGCCGGCACCGAAGCCGATGACCGACTCGCCGGCAGCCTTCAGTTCCTTGGCCTTGGCCGTCACGGCCAGGGTCGCGGACGGTGCGATGGCGGCGATCCGGCTGGAGATGCGCGAGGCCGCGTGCGGGGATTCAGACAAGGGGTTTCGCTCCTGATGGGGTACTCCGCGATAGTTGCACGTCGATGGCCACGAACACGCCCGACATCCAGATCCCTGCCGACCTCAAGCCTGCCGACGGACGCTTCGGCGCCGGCCCCTCCAAGGTGCGGCCCGAACAGCTCCAAGCCGTCGTCGACGCCTCCCCCGAGATCATGGGCACGTCGCACCGCCAGGGTCCGGTGAAGTTCGTGGTCGCATCGCTGCGCAACGGTCTCGCCGAACTGCTGCAGCTGCCCGACGGCTACGAGATCATCCTCGGCAACGGCGGCACCCACGCCTGTTGGGACGGCCTCGTCGCCGGGTTCATCGAGCAGCGATCGCTGCACGCCTGTTTCGGCGAGTTCTCGTCGAAGTTCGCCAAGGGTGTGGCTGCTGCGCCGTTCCTCGACGACCCCGTGCTCGTCGAGTCCGAGGTCGGTACCCACCCGACGATCAGCGCCGTCGAGGGCATCGACACCTACGCACTCACCCACAACGAGACCTCGACCGGCGTGATGATGCCGGTGACCCGGCCGTCGGACGACGGACTCGTGGTCGTCGACGCCACGTCGGCTGCCGGCGGGCTCCGCGTCGACGTCTCGCAGTGCGACGTCTACTACTTCTCGCCGCAGAAGTCGCTCGCTTCCGACGGCGGTCTCTGGATCGCTGCCGTGTCGCCCGCGGCGATCGAACGGATCGAGGCACGTGCCGCCGCGGCCGACCGGTGGATCCCACCGTTCGTGGACCTGAAGGCTGCGCTCGACAACTCGCGCAAGGACCAGACGCTGAACACCCCGGCGCTGGCCACGCTGATCATGGCCGATGCCCAGGTGCAGTGGTTCTGTCACCAGGGCGGGCTCGACTTCTCGGCCGGCCGGTCCGAGCAGTCGGCCGCGAACCTCTACGGCTGGGCCGACGCGCATGCCGTCGCCACCCCGTTCGTCACCGATCCCGCCATCCGCTCCAACGTCGTCGCGACCATCGACTTCGACGACACCGTCGATGCGGCTGTCGTCGCTGCGGTCCTGCGAGCCAACGGCATCGTCGACACCGAGCCGTACCGCAAGCTCGGCCGCAACCAGCTCCGCATCGCCATGTTCCCGGCGATCGACCCCGACGACGTCACGGCGCTCACCCGCTGCATCGACCACGTCCTCACCGCCCTCGCCTGACCCGGCCGTAGGCTGTGGGCGTGGCGACCACCGAGCCAGAGGCGGCGTCCGGGACCGATGTCCCGGGCCTCCCCGACCACCTCGTGTTCTACGACGGCGTGTGTGGTCTGTGCGCATGGGCCGTGCGCTGGCTGCTCGATCACGATCCCCATGGCCGCCTGCAGTTCGCTCCCATCCAGGGCGAGACAGCTGCGTCACTGGGCATCGAATGGGACGACGACGCTCCGCCGAGCGAGGCCAGCGTGATCTTCCTCGACTCGACGGGTCCCGAGCCTCGGATCGAACACCGGTCGCGGGCTGTCGCCGCTGCCCTCGAGGCCGCGGGATCGTGGCCGGTGGCACGCCTGCTGATCCGAGCGACGCCTCGACCGCTGGCCGACGTCGTCTACCGCTTCGTCGCCGCGATCCGTTACCGGATCTGGGGCAAGCACGACCAGTGCGAGATCCCGAGCCCCGAGCGACGCTCGCGCTTCCTTCCCTGACGGGATTCCGGGCCGGTCAATCCAGGTAACGTCCGTTTCCATGCCCACCGCTGCAGAAGTCCGCGCCCAGCTCACCGGTCCCGAGGGGATGTTCGAGATCGTCACCGAGACGGTGGACGGCATCGATCTCCAGGTCTACAAGGAGCGCATGCCGAGCCTCCGCTCGATCCCGGAGCTCTCGCTCCTGCGTGGCGAGCAGACCTACCTCCAGCACGGCGACGACGTGTGGAGCTTCACCCGCTTCATCGAGACCGCCAACGGCGTCGGCCGGGCGCTCCGTGAGCCGGTGTCCGAGGGAGGGGCGGGCGTCGCTCACGGTGATCGGGTCGCGGTCCTCAGCCAGAACAACCCGGAATGGTGCCTCACCTTCTGGGGAACCGTCACCGGCGGCGCGATCCTCGTCGGCCTCAACGGCTGGTGGAAGGCCGAGGAGGTCGTCTACGGCCTGCAGGACTCCGGCGCCAAGGTGCTCGTCGCCGACCAGAAGCGGTTCGAGCGGATCGCCGACCAGCTCGACGCCTGCCCCGATCTCGAGCGCGTGTACCTCGTCGGCTGCGAACCGTCCGACTTCGCCGATGCTGTCGGTGCCGCACACGTCGACAAGCTCCACCGCTACGACGAGTTGACCGGCTCCCCCACCGGCGAGTTCCTCGACACTCCCATCGACGAGGACGACACGGCGGTCATCTTCTACTCGTCGGGCACCACCGGGAAGCCCAAGGGCATCATGTCGACCCACAGGAACATGGTCGCCAACCTGCAGAACACGATCTTCAACTCCGTGGCCGGCTCGATGCTCGGCGGCGGCGCCATCCCCGACGGCAGCGACGGGCAGACGGTCTCGCTGTTCACCTCACCCCTGTTCCACGTCTCGGGCTGCCATTCGACGCTGGTCGTCGGCATGGTCGCCGGACTCAAGCTCGTGATGCCGGTCGGGAAGTTCGAGCCCCAGGACGCACTGCGGATCATCGAGGAGGAGAAGGTCAACGTCTGGGCCACCGTCCCGACGATGATCTGGCGGGTCTGTGAGTACCCCGACCGCCACGACTTCGACACCTCGTCGGTGACGTCGGTCGCGTTCGGCGGATCACCGTCGGCCGAGGAACTGCAGCGCAAGATCCGCGAGACGTTCCCCAACGTGAAGACCACCTCCAACGCCTACGGGCTCACCGAGTCGTCCTCCGTGGCGACGGTCAACACCGGCGAAGGTGCCATCGCGAAGCCCACCTCGGTCGGACCGCCGGTCCCCACCGTCGAGATCCAGGTCGTCGACGCTGCCGGCGACACGCTCCCGGTCGGCGACGTCGGCGAGATCTGCATCAAGGGCCCGATCATCATGAAGGGCTACTGGAACAAGCCCGAGGCCACGGCCGAGACGCTGGTCGACGGATGGCTCCGCACCGGTGACATCGGCTACGTCGACGACGAGGGGTTCGTCTTCATCACCGACCGCAAGAAGGACATGATCATCCGCGGCGGCGAGAACATCTACTGCGTCGAGATCGAGGAGCGGCTGGTCGGCCATCCCGAGATCGCCGACGCCGCCGTGTACGGCGTGCCCCACCCGGAGCTCGGCGAGGAGGTGAAGGCCACGGTGCAACTCGAGGCCGGATCGTCCCTCAGCGAAGCCGAGGTGAAGCAGTGGGTCGCCGACGGTCTCGCCAACTTCAAGGTCCCGGCCTACCTCGACCTCACGAGCGACAAGCTGCCGCGCAACGCATCGGGCAAACTGCTCAAGAACGTCCTCCGCGGCGAGGGCGTCGTGAGCTTCGAGGAGACGATGTGAACGTCGGCAGGCTGCTGGTGGTGGGGGCGCTCGTCCTCGCTGCCGCGGCCTGTGGCGGGGAGTCGGCCGAGGAGTCCGTCGCTCGTGCCATCGCCGCCGACCTGCGATCCGAGGAGGCGTTCGCCGCCGACATCTCGGACGAGGAGGCACGCTGCGTCGGCGACGGCATCGTCGCCGACCTGGGCGTCGACGACGCGCGGACCCTCGGGCGCGACGGCGACGCGACGAGCGACGACGACGAACCGCCGGCCTTCGCCTTCGAGTCGCTCACCGCCGGCGACGTGACCGCGATCGGCCAAGCGATGGAGACGTGTGTCGAAGGGCTCGATGCGATCGTCGTCGATCTGATCGCCACCGGCATCCTCGAGTCACCCGACGACGACTTCCCGGTCACCGACGCCGAGGCACAGTGCGTCGGCACGTCGGTGGCCGAGAGCATTCCGTTCGGACGGCTGCTGGCCATCGGTCTCGAGGGCGACGGTGCCCAGGACCTCGGCGAGCTGTCCGACGACGAGGCCATCTCGTTCGGCACCGCGTTCTCGGCCTGCGTCGACGTCCGCACGATCCTGCTCGACCAGGTCCGTGACAGCGGGGCGGACGCCGAGGTCGTCGCGTGCCTCGACGACCAGATCTCCGACGAGGCGATCGAGCTGCTGTTCGTCGACACCTTCGCCGGCAACGAGGCGTCGGCCGAGGGTGCATTCGCCGAGGCGATCGACGCCTGTACCTGAGCGGCGGAATACCAGCGGCTCGGACCGGTTCAGACGCGTATGGCCTACGACCCGATGAACGACGACGAGATCCGAGCATTCGTCCGCGCCACGCCCGCACGGACCGTCGCCGCGAGCACCACCCGCAAGGACGGACGGCCCCACGTCGCCCCGGTGTGGGTCGAGTTCGACGGTGAAGACATCGTGTTCAACACCGGCTCCGGCACGGTGAAGGGACGCTCTCTCGCACGCGACCAGCGCATCTCCCTCGCCTTCCACGACGACGTCCCGCCGTTCAACTTCGTCATCGTCGAGGGCACCGCGACCCTCATCGACGACCTCGATCAGGTCGCCGAGTGGGCCACTCGGATCGGCGCCCGCTACATGGGACCCGATCGAGCCGACGAGTACGGCGCCCGCAACGGCGTCGAGGGGGAACTCCTCGTGCGGGTCACGCCGACGAAGACCATCGCCATGAAGAACGTCGCCGACTGAACGTCAGCGTGCCGCCACGTGATCGGCGATGGATCGGGCCAGTCCCTCACCGCCCGCGAAGTCGGGCTTCCAGCCGGTCGCGTCCTTGAAACGCGCGTTCGAGATCCGGTGCGAGCGAGCGAGCACCTCGGACGACGGCATGAGCCGGCGGACCACACCGGTCGGCAGGTGGAACGGTCGCCCCTTCCCCAGCTCCTCGGCCACGGCCGCTCCCGCCTGGCGGCGCGTGGGCGGATCGTCGTCGGCGATGTTGTAGACCCCCGGCGCCACCGTCAGCGCAGCGACGACGGCGCGCGCCGCAGCATCCATCCCGATGAACGACATGTAGGCGTCCGGATCCCCGACGAGCGGGTTGGACCGCATGGCGAACGCTCGTGCGTATGTCGAGATGTGGGAAGCATCCGGTGCGTGGAACTGCGCGAAACGGAGCACGACTCCGGCACCGTCTGCGTACCCGAGCGCCGCACCCTCGGCGACGTCGACCGACGCACTGAACTCCGACGCCGGCCGAGGCGTGTCCTCGTCGACCCAGGCATCGCCACCGTCGACGTACGGGAACGTGATCGACTCCTGGACCAGACGCCCGACGTCGTTCATCCGAGCAGCATCGGCGAGGTTGACCGATCCCTCGGTCCGGATGCGGTCGTTCTCGGACCAACTCGCCGCCCTGGCCGCCTTGCTGAGCGGGGGGATGTGCGTGGCGAGGTTCACGACGGCGTCGTGACCGGCCACCGCCGACCGGAGGCCCGCTGCGTCGAACAGGTCGACGCGGACGGGGGTTCCTCCCATCCGCTCGACCAGGCCATCGCGCTCCTCGGTCCGGGCCACCACGGTGAGGTCGTGTCCGGCTTCGACGAGAGCGGGTACCGCTCGCCGGCCGATCACGCCGGTTCCTCCTGCGACGAAGACCTTCATGTGCTCGCTCCTCTGTTCAGGGTCTGGTCGAGCCAGACCGCACTCTCGGTCAACTGCCTCGGGTCGACGACCGACGCGAGGTTCCCGCCGATCTCGGCGAGCGTCACGCGGCGGAGCTCGGCTCGCCACGCATCTTCGGCACGCCACATCGCCAGCGCGATGGAGCACGTGTCCCGGTAGCAGGAGGGGTCGTCCTGGGATGCAGGTCCCCGTTGACGGATCTCGCTGCAGCGGAAGGCGGTGCCCTCACCATCGACTGCCAACGTGATGTCGAGCAGCGTGATCTCCTCGGCCGGACGGGCCAGGCGGAAACCACCGCGAGGTCCTGGCACCGATGAACAGATCCCCGCGCGCACCAAGGCCTGGAGATGTTTGGCCAGGTACGCCGGCGGCACACCGTGGAACTCGGCGAGCTTGCCCGCGGGCAACGCCTGATCGTCCGGGACGAACGCCAGCATCGTGCAGCTGTGGATCGCCCATTCGACACCCTCACTCATCCGCATTACCCGGACACTAGACATCCCGGATATTCATTGTCCAGATAATGAGTTCTCAGGTCGTCTGACTGAGGGCCTCGACCAGGGGGAAGAGAGTCCCCCGTGGGCCTCGTTCCGACTCTGAAACCCGATCGCCTGTCGCGGCACGCCGACGTCCTGCGACTCCTCGTGCGCCATGCTCGGCCCGACCTGATGGACCAGGCGGGGCTCGAGGCCGAACTCCAGGACCTCGAGACCGCGTCCGAGGGCGATGGCGCCGGCGAAGTCGAGGCCGCCGAACGGTTCGCATCCGACCTCGAGGGCATGGGCCCCACGTTCGTGAAGCTCGGGCAGATGCTCTCGACTCGGGCCGACCTGCTCCCTGCCGTGTACCTGGATGCGCTGCAACGACTCCAGGACGAGGTCGAGCCGATCCCCGTCGAGCAGGTCCGCCAGGTCATCGAACGCGAACTGGGCGTCCGGACACAGGACGTCTTCGCCCGGTTCGATCCCGAACCTCTCGCGGCTGCTTCCATCGCCCAGGTCCATCGGGCGACGTTGGCCGACGGCCGCGAGGTGGTCGTGAAGGTCCAGCGACCCGAGATCGCCGAGACCGTCCGACGCGACCTCGACGTGCTCGCCGACCTGGCCGGCATCGTCGACGCCACCACCGAACTCGGCCGGCGGTTCGCGTTCGTCGACTTCCTCGACATGTTCCGCACCAGCTTCGTCGCCGAACTCGACTTCCGGACCGAGGCCGACAACCTGCACACGTTCGCCGCCCTGCTCGAGGACCGTGAGCACCTGAGCGTGCCGGCGCCGGTCGACCGACTGGTGACCCGCCGGGTCCTGACGATGGACTTCGTCGACGGGCGCAGCGTTCGCGACCTGTCGCCCCTCGCTCGCCAGGACATCGACGGCTCGGTCCTGGCCGACGAGCTCGTGCGGGCCTACATCGACCAGATCCTCGTGCACGGGATCGTCCACGCCGATCCACATCCGGGCAACGTGCTGCTGACCGACGACGCGCTCGTGCTCATCGATCTCGGCATGGTGGCCCGGCTCGGCCACCGCATGCGTGACCACATGCTCGACCTCACGCTGGCGATCGCCGAGCAGCGGGCCGACGACGCCGTGCGGGTACTGGAGGACGCCGGGACGCCGCTCGCCGACTACGACCGCGCCAGCCTCGAGGTCCACCTGGCCGAACTGCTCGGGCGCCACGCCGGCGCAGCGATCTCCCGACTCGACACCGGATCGGTGCTCCTCCAGCTCTCGCGTGCATGCGCGGCGGCCGACCTGCGTCCCCCCGCAGAACTCGCGATGGTCGGCAAGGCGCTCCTGCACCTCGACGAGGTCACCCGGTCGCTCGACCCCGACTTCGTGCCCAACGACACCGTCGTCGACCACACCGGGGCGCTCCTGCGCCACAAGGTCGAGTCCGGCGCCAGCCGGGTACGAGCCGCACGCGCCGCCCTCGACACGGCGCGCCTGGTCGAGAACCTCCCCCGTCGCGCCGATCGGATCCTCACCGACCTCGCCGACGGCAACCTCCGCGTGAACGTCGACGCCATCGACCAGGACGAGCTCATGCGAAGCATGGAGAAGATCGCCACCCGGGTCACGACGGGCATCGTCCTGGCCGCCATGCTCGTCGGCGCCGCGCTGGCGATGCGCGTCGAGACCGACGTCACCCTCCTGGGTGCGCCGGCCATCGCCGTCGTGTTCTTCGTCCTCGCCGCGATCGGGGGCCTGGTGTTGCTCGGACACGTCCTGGTCACCGACCGCCGCGATCGGATGCGGCGACGACGGTCGACCTGACGCCCATCGCTCGCGCTCGGATCTCGTCGAACGCGAAACCAGTGGGCCCCGACCGGCCTACGGTCACCGCATGCCCGACGATTTCGAGCGTCTCGACGCCACCGCACAGTCCGCCCTGATCCGATCCGGCGCAGCCACGTCACGCGAGATCGTCGTGGCGGCGATCGGCCGTCTCGAGTCGCGGAACCCGGTACTCAACGCCGTGATCCATCCCACGCTCGAACGGGCACTCGACGCGGCCGAGTCACCGGCCTCGGACGGCCCGTTCGCCGGGGTGCCCTTCCTCAGCAAGGACCTGGTGTCCCACGAGGCCGGGCTTCCGTTCCACGAGGGCAACGCGCACCTGAAGGAGATCGGCTGGACCGCCGACGAGGACCAGGTGCTCGCGGTCCGCTTCCGCGAGGCCGGCCTCATCTCGCTCGGACGGACCAACGTCCCGGAGTTCGGCATGAGGCCCGTGTGCGAACCGGTGGCGTACGGACCGACCAACAACCCGTGGAACCTCGAGCACAACCCTGGCGGATCGAGTGGCGGATCTGCTGCCGCCGTGGCGGCCGGGATCGTCCCCGTCGCCCACGCGAACGACGTCGGTGGGTCGATCCGAGCACCGGCCTCGCACTGTGGACTGGTCGGCCTCAAGCCCAGCCGGGGGCGCTCGTGCATGGCGCCGGACTTCTTCGACGCCATGGGCGGACTCGCCGAGGAACTCGTCGTCTCGCGGTCGGTCCGCGACACCGCAGCAGTCCTCGACGCGGTCTGCTCCCGACCCGCGACGGGCGATTGGCACCCCACCTGGCCGTCCAGCGCCTCGTACGTCGAGGACGCGGCGACACCGCCGGGTCAGATGCGGATCGGGTTCGTCACGGCAACGGCCTCAGCCGTCGTGGACGAGCCCGTACAAGCCGCGATCCGCGCCACGGCGGCCGAACTCCAACGTCTCGGGCACATCGTGACCGAGGAACACCCCGAGGCGCTCGACGAGGACATCGGCGCCTTCGCGATGCCGCACTACGCCTCGGGTACCGCATGGGCCATCGACCACCACTGGCCCCGCGTCATCGGACACCCGATCCCGGACGAACAGCTCGAGCCGATGAACCTCCTGCTCCGGGAGATCGGGCGTTCGGTCACGGGCGCCGGCCTCCTCGAGGCGCGCGAGCTGGCGCAGGCGTGGACGCGCCGGATGCTCGGCTGGTGGACCGACCACGACGTGCTTCTCTGCCCGGTCGTGCCGACGCCTCCGCCACGTACGGGCGACGACCACGACGACGCTCGACTCATCGCCTGGTGCGCTCCGTTCAACGTCTCGGGCCAGCCGGCCATGGCCGTGCCCGCGTCACTGCACGGGGGTCTCCCGATCGGCGTACAGCTGGTGGCAGCGCACGGACGCGAGGACGTCCTCATCCGCGTCGCTGCCCAGTTGGAGGAGGCGACCGGGTGGCTCGAACGCCACCCGGTGACCCCCTACTCCTGAACGCCTATTCCTGAGCGCCGCCTGCGGCGTCTTGGACCGAGGTCTTGCCGGCGGAGATGAAGGGCATCATCCCGCGCAGTTCCTTGCCGACCTTCTCGATCGGGTGGTCCTCGCCGGCCTTGCGGAGGCGGTCGTAGTTGGCGCGGTCGCCGTTGGCCTCGTCGACCCACTCCTGGGCGAAGCGGCCGTCCTGGATCTCGTCGAGGACCTTGCGCATCTCGGCCTTGACGGCCGGCGTGATGATCCGCGGCCCGCGGGTGAGGTCGCCGTACTCCGCGGTGTCGGAGATCGAGTAGCGCATCCCGGCGATGCCCTCTTCGTACATGAGGTCGACGATCAGCTTGAGCTCGTGGAGGCACTCGAAGTACGCCGACTCGGGCTGGTAGCCCGCCTCGGTGAGCGTCTCGAAGCCGGCACGGACGAGTTCGGTGAGGCCGCCGCAGAGGACGACCTGCTCACCGAAGAGGTCGGTCTCGGTCTCCTCGGTGAAGGTGGTCTCGAGGATGCCGGCGCGGCCGCCACCGATGGCGTCGGCGTAGCTGAGGGCCAGCGCCTTGGCCTTGCCCGATGCGTCCTGGTCGACGGCGATGAGGCACGGCACGCCGCCGCCCTCGGTGTAGGTCCGGCGCACGAGGTGGCCCGGGCCCTTGGGGGCGATCATGATCACGTCGACGCCCTCGGGCGCCTTGATCAGGTCGTAGCGGACGTTGAAGCCGTGCGTGAAGCACAGGGCGTCGCCCGAGGAGAGGTTCGGCGCGATCTCGGCGTCGTAGATCTCCTTCTGCTTCGTGTCGGGCAGGGTCATCACGATGAGGTCGGCCTCGGCGCACGCATCGGCGACGGACAGGACCTTGAGACCCGCGGCCTCGGCCTTGGCCTTGGAGGACGAGCCCTCGCGGATGCCGACACGCACGTCGACGCCGGAGTCGGCGAGGTTCTGGGCGTGGGCATGACCCTGCGAGCCGTAGCCGAGCACGGCCACCTTGCGGCCACGGATCAGGCTCTGGTCGGCGTCAGCTTCGTAGTACACGGTTGCAGGCATTCGAGGTTCCTTCTCTGGGAATCTGTCGTCACTTCCTCAGGACAGTCCTGAGCGATCGACGAAATTTTCGGTTTGGGAGTGTGTCAGGTGGCCCTGGTGGGGACCGATTTGAGTCGGGGTGGTGTGCGTTCGAGTTTGGGGAGCGCGACGCGGCCGGTCCGCTGGAGCTCGACGATCCCGTAGGGGCGCAGGAGCTCCTCGACGTCGTCGAGTTGGTCGGGATGTCCGTGGACGGCCATCGACAGCTCGTCGAACCCGACGTCGATGACCTGACCGTCGAACACGTCGATCAGCTCGATGACCTGTCCTCTGACCGACGGATCGGCCTTCACGGTGGCGATCATCAGCTCGCGCTCGACCGAGTCGGCGGGGTCGAGCTCGGAGATCTTGACCACGTTGACCAGCTTGAAGAGCTGCTTGGTGATCTGTTCGAGCGGCGAGGACTCGACGTCGACAACGATGGTGATGCGACTGAAGCGCTCGTCGTCGTCGGTCGGGGCGACCGCCAGCGAGTAGATGTTGAACCCCCGTCGGGCGAACAGCGCCGCCACGCGGGTGAGCACGCCGGCCTTGTTCTCGACGAGGACGACGAGCGTGTGGTGGCGGATCGGCTTGGTGACAGCCATCAGAGTCCCTCCCCCGTCTCGGCGGCTTGGGTGGGGTGGACCATGACCGTCGAGTTGGACAGCCCCGAGGCGACCATGGGGAAGACCTTCTCGGATGCATCGGTGCGGAAGTCGATGACCACCGGACGGTCGTTGATCTCGTTGGCCTTGAGGATGGTCGGCAGGACCTCCTCCGGCGAGTCGACCCGGAACCCGGCGCAGCCCATGGACTCGGCCCACATCTTGTAGTCGGGCACGTCCTTGCTGAGGAACACCTCGGAGTACCGCTCGTCGTAGAACATCTCCTGCCACTGTCGGACCATGCCGAGGTAGCTGTTGTTCAGGATGGCGATCTTCACGGGGATCTTCTCGACCGTGGCCGTGACCAACTCCTGGGCGGTCATCTGGAAGCAACCGTCGCCGTCGATGGCCCAGACCATCCGGTCGGGCATGGCCGCCTTGGCGCCGACGGCGGCGGGCACCGAGAAGCCCATGGTGCCGAGGCCGCCGGAGTTGACCCAGGTGTAGGGGTGGTTGAAGTGCCAGTACTGGCTGGTCCACATCTGGTGCTGACCGACACCGGAACACACGATCGTGTCGTCTGGCGTGTTGTCACGGAGGGTCTCGAGCACGAACTGCGGCTTGAGCTTTCCGCCCGGCTCCGGCGCGTCGTAGTGAAGGGGATGACGCTCCTGCCACCCGCTCAGCGTCGACTTCCACTCGCTCGAGTCGGCCATGGTGCGACCACTGTCGAGCAGGCCTTTGATGGTCGTCACGAGCTCCTCGATGACGAGGCGTGCGTCGCCGACGATGGGGACGTCGGGTTGACGGTTCTTGCCGAGTTCAGCCGGGTCGATGTCGGCGTGGATCACCTTCGCGTGCGGCGCGAACTCGTCGAGCTTGCCGGTGACACGATCGTCGAACCGGGCGCCGAGGGTGATGAGGAGATCGGTCTCCTGGAACGACATGACCGCGGTGTAGTTGCCATGCATGCCCGGCATGCCGAGGCACAGCTCGTGGTCGTCGGGGAACGCGCCACGTGCCATCAGGGTCGTCACGACCCGGATGTCGGTCAGCTCGGCCAACTCCTTCAGCGCCTCAGCGGCTCGCGCCTTGAGGATGCCTCCACCCGCGTAGATGACCGGGCGCTCGGCGGCGAGGATCAGCTCGGCCGCCTCCTTGATCTTGCGGGGGTGACCCTTGGTCGTGGGCCGGTAGCCGGGGAGGCCGGCGACGACCTCCTCGTCCGTCGGCCAGTACCACTCCATCATCGAGCGAGGATTGGTCGGGTCGACGATGTCCTTGGGGACGTCGATGAGGACCGGACCCGGGCGGCCCGTGGTGGCGATGTGGAAGGCCTCGCGCACGACGCGTGGGATGTCCGCGGCGTCGGAGATCAGGTAGTTGTGCTTCGTCACCGACATCGTGATGCCGGTCGTGTCGCACTCCTGGAATGCATCGGAGCCGATGGCCGCATAGGCCACCTGACCGGTGATGCAGATCATCGGGACCGAGTCGAGGTAGGCGTCGGCCAGCGGGGTGACCACGTTGGTCGCCGCCGGTCCGGAGGTCACCATGCAGACGCCCGGCTTGCCCGTGACGTGGGCGTAGCCCTCGGCCATGTGGCCGGCGCCTTGTTCGTGTCGCACCAGGACGTGCCGGATCGAGGAGTCGATGATCGGGTCGTACACCGGGAGGATCGCGCCGCCCGGCAGACCGAAGATGATGTCGACCCCCTCCATCTCGAGAGCCTTGATGAGGGCTTGTCCCCCGTTGAGTTGCACGATCAGCTCCTGTGGTTGCGTGGTGAGAGTGTTCCCGAAAACGACGACGACCTCCCATTCGGGAGGTCGGAGGGCGCACGCGGACGGTGTTCGACGACGTGCGCTAGTGGAGTACTACCGAGAGTCGACGGATGGTCTGCACGGGAACGAGTATCGCAGCCGGGGCCACGAGAGACAACCGACAACCATCGGGCGGCAGGAGAAGGAGAGTACGAAAGGGACGAAGAACCCTTGTCGGACAAGGTTTCGACTATGTTGTCCCCGCCTGACGTGATGTTCGTCACGTCTTCGTCCTCTCAGGAGTCACCCGTGCAGATTCGCCGCTACGCCCTCATGCTCACCGCGCTCGTGGGTCTCTCCGCAGCGCTCCTCCTCGGCTACTCGTCCAGCGCATCGGCCCAGACCGACTGCACCACCACGACGAGCACGACGGCCGACACCACCACGACCACCGAGCCGGACAACGGGTCCAACGGCTCGAACGGGTCCAACGGTTCGAACGGCTCCAACGGGTCCAACGGCTCGGCCAGCGACGCCAGTGTCTCCGGCCTCGCCGCCGGCTCGGTCGCCGTTCCCTTCCAGGTCGGCTGCGACGACACCGGCGGCGGCTCGCTGCCCGTGACCGGCGGCAACGCACTCCTCACCCTCGGCATCGCCGGTGGCATGGTCACGGTCGCACTCGCGGCCCGCCGCATCGCACAGTCCCGCATCTGACACGGGCTTGCCCGCGACCGCCCCTGGGGCGGCGAGGCGCTGGGGACCGCGCCGATCCATCACTGTTGCTGCCCTGCTGATCCTCGGCGTGCTCCTGGCGGGCACGATCGTCGATCTCCTGCGCATCCGAGCTGACCTCGAGTCGGGCAAGGATCGCCTCGACGCCCTGGACCTCGATCAGATCCGCGAGGTCGGGATCGAGGCGATCCTCGACGACGCCGCTCGTGACCTGTCCCACGCGTCCTCGGTGGCGGACGGCAGCCCGTTCTTCGCTGTCCTCGCTCCCCTGCCGGTCGTCGGCGACCAGATCGAGGCGTTCCGCGACCTGGCACGAGCCGCCGAGACGCTGGGCGATGAGGCGGCCGTCACCGGCGGACGGGTCGCCGACGCCCTCGATCGCGCGGGCGACGACCCGGCGGCACGTGTCGAACTGCTCGAGGTCGTCGGCGAGGAGCTGATCCGAGTCGAACGAGTGGCGCGCGATCTCGAGGTGGGAGCGGACGGGAACCTGCTCGGCCCGGTCGCAGACGCCCGTGCCTCGCTCGTCGAGTCGCTCGACGAGATCCCCGACCGTCTCGCACCCCTTCGAGCGCAGGTCGCGGCCCTGCGCGACCTGCTGGCCGGACCGACCGAGTACCTCGTCATGGTCGGGAACAACGCAGAGATGCGAGCGGGCGCCGCCATGCCACTCCAGGTCGGCGTCGCGACGCTCGGCCGTGGCGACATCGAGCTGAGCGAGTTCAAGGCCGCGACCAAGGAACTGTTCACCACCACGCCGACCGGCGAGTTCAACGCCGACATCGACCCGGCGCTGGCGGCCACCTACCCGAACTGGTTGCTCGGGATGGACTTCCCCGAGACCGCCGTGATCCCCGACTTCCCGCGTACGGCACCGATGTTCGCCGACATCGCCGAGGACACCCAGGGGTGGGTCACGGGCGGCGCCATCCACATCGATGCCCTCGCGCTCGCCGAACTGCTGGACGTCGTCGGACCGATCGTCGTGGACGGGACCGAGTACAACAGCGAGACCGCGCCGCAACTCGTCCTCAACCAGACCTACATCGACTTCGACGGCGTGCCCCGTGCACTCCGACGAGACGCGCAGAGTGACCTCGCGCAGAAGCTGTTCGAGGCCATCGAGGAACGCGACGTCGACCTCCTCGATGTCGTGGCGGCACTCCAACGGTCGGCCGAGGGACGACACCTGATGGCGTGGTCGCGCGACCCCGTGCTTCAGGACCTCTTCGCGTCGCTGGAGATCGACGGCGACGTGACCGGGGACGAGACCCTCGTCTCGGTGCAGAACACCGCAGCCAACAAGCTCGACTGGTACCTCGACGCCGCCGTGGACGTCACCGCGGTCCGAGCCGACGACGATCACTGGCTGGTCACGCTCGAGACCACCGTCGTCCACCCCGACCGCGAGTTGACCGTGAAGTACATCGAGGGGCCCTACTTCGACGACGGGACGCATCGCATGCTCGTCACCACCCAGGTCCCGGCGGCCGCCACCGAACTCGCCATGCCCGGCGCCCAGGTCTCCGAGATCGGCTTCGACGGCGAGTCGAAGGTGATCGGCACCCGGTTCACGCTCCCGAGAGGCGAGTCGAGGGTCGTGACCACGACCTATCTCCTCCCCCGCTCCATCCCCGGCATGCGGGTGCTCCCGTCGGCCCGTGTGCGACCGGTCCCCTGGACCGTGAACGGCGTGCCGTTCGACGACGGACAGGTCGTGGGCATCGGGTTCGGGCCCTTCCCCGAGCAGGCAGACGAGCGGTGGCTCGTCGCTGCGTGGGCCGGCGTCCTCGTGGCCGCTGCCGGCGCCACCACCGTTCTCGTCGGCGCTCGTCGAGACCCCGACCGCGACGGCGCACGCGCCGCGACCATCGACAACGTGACCGGCGCGACGCTCGTGTCGCTCGGGTTCGTCCTCGTGCTCGTGGCTGGTCTGCTGGCCTAGACCTCAGACGACGGCCTCAGACGCCGGCGACGTCCTTGAGCTCCTCGAGCGCATCCTCGAGCATGTGGCACAGATCCCACAGGTCGGGCACGGCGTCACGACAGGCGACGAGGCCGAAGTCGCATCGGCCGTTGTACGACATGATCGTGATGTTGAGCCCTTGCGTGTCGGCGATCGCCGACACCGGAATGTAGGTCAACATCTCCGCACCACCGGAGTACAGCGGGAACTGCGGTCCGGGCACGTTGGAGATGATGACATTGAAGGGCGGGTCGACGCGGTTGGCCAACGCCGTGCGGGCCATCACGCGTGACGCACGGGCGGCGATCGCCGGCGGGGCGAAGTCGGCGACCTCGGTGAGGAGGTCGGCCGGGAGGGCACCGAGACTCTCCTTGGCACGCGTCGTCTCGCCGTGGATGACCTGGAGCCGCTGGACCGGGTCGGCGACGTCGGTTGCCAAGGCGGCGAGCATGCCCGACACCTGGTTGCCGTACGTGTTGGCCTGGTCCTCGGTACGGACCGAGACGGGGATCATGCACCGCAGCGACTCCTCGGGGAGTTCGCCGTGCTTGTCGAGGTAGGCACGGAGCGCGCCGGAGCACATGCCGAGCACCACGTCGTTGACCGTCACGCCGAGCGCCGTCTTGACCGCCTTGATCTCCTCCAGCGACACCGCGGTGTAGGCGAAGCGACGGTGCGGGCCGATCTTGTTGTTGAACCGTGTCGAGGGCACGGTGAATCCACCGGTCTTGGAGATCGCCGGCGGCTCGTCCTCCAGCCGCCGGGCTCCCTGTCCGAGCAACTGTGCCACCGGTTGCGGGAGGCGCTTGGCCATGCTCGCCACGTCGATCGCCCGACCGATCGCCGGGAGCTCCTGGAGAGCCCGGACCACGATGCGGCCCTGCTTGTAGGGCCGTGTCGCGAGCGAGGTCAGTCCTCGCACGAGCATCTCTTCCTGGCTGGGGGTCGCCTCGCGCTCGGGCATCGGCGGGAGATCACGTGGACCGGCCTCCGGCTCGAGGTCGAGGATGTTGCCGAGCAACTGCGCCCCGCCCACGCCGTCGATCGCTGCATGGTGGACCTTGGTCAGCTGCGCGATCTTGCCGCCCTCGAGACCGTTGATGACGTAGAGCTCCCACAGCGGCCGGCTGCGGTCGAGGGGACGAGCGATCAGCCGAGCGACGAGCTCGGCCACCTGCTCCGGGTTGCCCGGCGGAGCGACTGCCGTCTCCCGGATGTGGAAGTCGAGATCGAGGTCAGGATCCTCGATCCAGTACGGATGGTCGAGGTTGAAGGGGACCTCGACGAGCTTGCGCCGCATGGGATCGAGGAGGGAGAGCCGCTCGCGGAAGAGCTCCTTCGTCGCCTCGTACCCGCCACCGTCGGTGTCCTTCGGGTCGAAGACGATCAGCGACGACACATGACCGAACGTCGTCGACGATTCCATGTAGAGGAAGGAGGCGTCGACCCCGGTGAGTTGCTGCATCTCGGTACCCCTCGTTGCGGATGTCACGCACATCGTGGCCGATGCACGTGACATCCGCCACTGCCGAGGGTTCAGACCGGCGTCAGCTCCCGACGGCGGCGCCGGCGAGCGGCCGGATCTGCCGCGAGGCGATGTGTTCCGGACGGCGCTGGGGAGCCGAGTAGGGGTCACGCAATGCGTTCTCGACGCTGTTGAAGACGATGAACAGATTCCGTCGCGACAGCGGCGACACGTTGCTCGAAGACGCATGCAGGAGGTTCGAGTCGAAGAAGGTGACCGATCCCGCCGGGCCGGTGCACTGTTCGATCCCGCAGTGTTCGTAGACCTCGAAGAGACTCTCCTCCTCGGGGACACCGACCTCCTGGCGCTTCAGCGACGTCTCGTGGTTCGCGTCCGGGGTCGGCTCGACGCACGAGACGAACCAGTGGTGCGAACCCGGCATCACCATCAGCGGGCCGTTGAACTCGTGGTTGTCGGTGAGCGCCACGCTGGCGCTGAGGCAGCGGGGAGCGGGCATGCCGTCCTCGGTGTGCCAGGTCTCGAAGTCCGAGTGCCACTGGAAGTCGCGGCCGCGCAGGCTGGGCTTGCGGTTGACCCGGCTCTGGTGCACGTACACGTCCGAGGCGAGCAGTTGACGCGCCACCCCGGCGAGACGATCGTCGCCGCACACCGAGGCCAGCGGACCGTCATCGGCGTGGAACGCGAAGACGGACCGGACGGCATCGGACTGAGGCTCCCGGATCACCCGGTGGGCGTCGTCCGCGGTCATCGAGTCCATCAACGCGTGGAGTGCCTCGTCGAACCATTCGACCTCCGAGGTTCCGAACACGTCCTCGACGGTGAGGAATCCTCGCTCGTCGAAGCGGCGCACCTGCACCGCATCGAGCGGTCCCTCGCCGCCGGGGTACACCACCGGATGGCGGCGGGGCAGCAGTTCGGGCGGACGACCGAGCCTCGAGGGGTACAGGTCGCGTTCGGTGTCGATCGATGGGGCACGCAGCGTCTTCATGCTGTGGCGGGGTCCTCCGTGTCTTCCAGGGTGAGCAGGGGGTAGGCGCCGTCCTCGTCGTGGGTCTCCTGACCGGTGACGGGCGGGTTGAACGTGCAGACCATCCGGAGGTCCTCCTCGGCTCGCACGATGTGTTGATCGTGCTGATCGAGCAGGTAGATGGTCCCGGGACCGATCTCGTGGACCTCGCCGGTGGCCTTGTCCTCGATGGTCCCCTTGCCGGCGATGCAGTACACCGCTTCGAGGTGGTTCTTGTACCACATGTGCGTTTCGGTGCCGGCGTACAGGATCGTGTCGTGCATGGAGAATCCCATGCGGTCGTCGGCCAGCGAGAGCCGGCGCGACTCCCAGGTCTCGGCCTTCACGTCGCGGTCGGTGCCGACGATGTCGTCGAGGTTGCGGACGATCATGACTGGTTCTCCGTGTCCTTCTGGGCGGCTCGTTCTGTCCGCAGATCTTCCACCATCTTCTCGTCGAAGTCGGCAGCGATCTCGGCCAGGATCTCGATGGCCCGGTCGATCGCCTCGTTGGTGACGACGAGGGGCGGGAGGAGCTTGATGACCTCGTCCTCGGCACCGGCGGTCTCGATGATCAGGCCACGCTCGAACGCACCCTGCGCCATCATCTGCGAGATCTCGGGGACCGAGGCCTCCAGACCCATGATGAGCCCGCGACCGCGGACGTCGGAGAAGAGACCGGGATGATCGGCCATGAGCGTCTCGAGGCCGGCACGGACTCGTGCCGACTTGGCGTCGACCGAGCTCGTGAGGCGGTCGTCGGTCCAGAAGTGCTCGAGCGCCGCCGTCGCGGTGACGAACGCCGCGTTGTTGCCGCGGAACGTGCCGTTGTGTTCGCCCGGATCCCAGACGTCGTGCTCCGGCTTCATCAGGACCAGGGCCATGGGGAGCCCGGATCCGGCGAGCGACTTCGACAGCGTGACGATGTCGGGGTCGATGCCCATCTCCTCCCAGGAGAAGAACGGGCCGGTCCGGCCGCAGCCGACCTGGATGTCGTCGATGATCAACAGGATCCCGTGGCGCTTGCAGATCTCGTCGAGACCGCGCATCCACGTGGCGGAGGCGGGGTTGATGCCACCTTCGCCCTGGGTGGTCTCGACGATGACCGCGGCGGGCTCGTCGAGTCCGCTGGAGTCACCCATGACCATGGTCTCGAGGACGTGCAGGCTGTCGACGTCGTCGCCCAGGAAGTTGGCGAACGGCATCGACGTGGCGTTGCCGAGTGCGACACCGGCCCCGCCGCGCTTCATGGCGTTGCCGGTGACCGACAGCGAGCCCAGCGTCATGCCGTGGAAGCCGTTGGTGAACCCGACGACCCGGTCGCGTCCGGTGACCTTGCGCGCCAACTTGAGCGCCGCCTCCACCGCGTTCGTGCCGGTGGGTCCGGGGAACTGGAGCTTGTACTCGAGGTTCCTCGGCTTCAGGATCACGTCGTCGAAGCGCTCCATGAACGAACGCTTCGTGGTCGTCGACATGTCGAGCGCGTGGATGAAGCCGTTGTTCGACAGGTGCTCCTGGAGCGCCTTGATGAGCACTGGGTGGTTGTGTCCGTAGTTCAGGGCTCCGGCGCCGGCGAAGAAGTCGAGGTACTCCTTGCCGTCCTCTGCCTTCATGATGTGGCCTTGTGCCGACTCGAACACGGTCGGCCATGAGCGGCAGTAGCCGCGTACCTCGGACTCGAGGCTCTCGAAGATCTCCATGGATGTCTCTGCTTCCTGGGTTGCGGATCTGGGGGGGGCGTTCGTTCTCGTCCGGGTGCGCGCGGGAACCCGCGGCGACCCGACGACGACTAGGGGGCGTTCACCGGGCCGATACGGAATCGGACCTCTCGCTCGTGGCCGGGCGGAAAGACGTCCTCGGGGAAGAGGTCGTCGGTCACCACTGCAGCCGAGTGTCGTTCGCCGAACCGGCGGAACAGCGTCTCCGACGCGACGTTGGTCGGTGTGACCGTCGCCTCGAGATGGTCGAGACCCGTCCGCTCGGCCAGTTGGTCGAGCAGCGAGCCAGCGATGCCACGTCGACGATGCCCGTCGTCGACGCCGATCTGCCAGACGAAGACGGTCCCGGGTTCGTCGGGACGGGCGAACGCGGTGACGAAACCGATGGGCGTGTCGTCGTCGTCCTCGGTCGTCGCCACGACCGTCGTGTCAGCGAAGTACTCGGCCCACAGGAGGTAGGCGTACGGCGAGTTCTCGTCGAGACCGTTGGCTCGTGCCAGGGACCAGAGCGCCGACCCGTCCGCCATCCGAGGTCGTCGGAAGCGCAAAGCAGATCCATTGGCGTTGGCCGTCAGGGGTGGCACGTCGTCTCCATTGATACCGGTCTCTACCCCGGAACACAAAGACCAGAACGTGAACAACGCCACACCACGGACGAAGTGGCGGACGGAGTCCGCCGGGCGCAGCGGCTCAGGCTTCGGTGACGGCGCCCTTCTCGGCGCCGGCGGCGAGGCGGGCGTACTTGGCCAGAACGCCCTTGGTGTAGCGCGGTTCGGGATGCTTGAGCGACAGTCGCCGCTGCTCGAGGTCGGCCTCGTCGACCAGGAGGTCGATGGTGTGGTCGCGGACGTCGATCCGGATGCGATCGCCCTCCTCGACCAGGCCGATCGGGCCACCGTCGACGGCTTCGGGCGCCACGTGACCGATGCAGAAGCCGTGGGTGCCACCGGAGAAGCGGCCGTCGGTGATGAGCGCGGAGTCTCCCCGCGTCCTGCACCCTTCATGGCGCCGGTGATGGCCAGCATCTCGCGCATGCCCGGTCCGCCCTTGGGTCCCTCGTACCGGATCACCAGGACGTCGCCGGCGTTGATCTGGCCGTCGAGGACCGCGTCCATCGCGTCCTGTTCGCCGTTGAACACACGTGCGGGACCCTCGAAGTGATCGAAGTCGATCCCGGCGACCTTCACCACCGAGCCCTTCGGTGCGAGCGTTCCCGTGAGGATGGCGAGGCCGCCGATCTCGTGGATCGGGTCGGACAACGGGTGGATGACCTCACCGTCGGGGGCGGGCGGGTCGATCTCGGCGAGGTTCTCCGCCACGGTCTTGCCGGTCACCGTCATGCAGTCGCCGTGGATCAGGCCGGCGTCGAGCAGGTGCTTCATGACGACGGGCACGCCGCCGATCCGGTCGATGTCGACCATGTGGTACTTGCCGTGGGGCTTGGTGTCGGCGATGTGGGGCACCTTGGCGGCGATCTCGTTGAACACCGACAGGTCGAGTTCCACCTCGGCCTCGTAGGCGATGGCGAGGAGGTGGAGCACGGCGTTGGTCGAACCACCGAGTGCCATGACGACGGCGATGGCGTTCTCGAACGCCTCCCGGGTCATGATCTGGCGCGGGCGGATGCCCTTCTCGATCAGGTTCATCACGGCCTGGCCGGAGGCGTAGGCGAGATCGTCACGTCGGCGGTCGACGGAGGGTGCGGACGCAGATCCCGGCAACGACATGCCGATGGCCTCGGACACCGCCGCCATGGTGTTGGCGGTGAACATGCCGGCGCACGAACCCTCGCCCGGACAGGCGTTGCGTTCGATGGCGTCGAGCTCGGACTGGTCGATGGTGCCGGCGGCGCGGGCGCCGACAGCCTCGAACACCGACACGATGTCGAGAGCCTGGCCGTTGTGGTGCCCGGGGAGGATCGAACCGCCGTAGAGGAACACTGCGGGAACGTTGATCCGGGCAGCAGCCATCAACATGCCGGGCAGCGACTTGTCGCAGCCGGCGAAGGTCAGCAGGCCGTCGAGGCGCTCGGCGTGCATGACCGTCTCGACCGAGTCGGCGATGACCTCACGGGAGACCAACGACGCACGCATGCCCTCGTGGCCCATCGAGATGCCGTCGCTGACCGCCACGGTCACGAACTCGATCGGATAGCCACCGCTGTCGCGGACCCCGACCTTGGACCGCTTGGCCAGACGGTCGAGCGGCATGTTGCAGGGGGTGACCTCGTTCCACGACGACGCAACGCCGATCTGTGCCTTGCCCCAGTCGTCGTCGGTCATCCCGATGGCGCGGAGCATGGCGCGGGCCGGTGCCCGCTCCATTCCGTCGGTGACGTCGCGCGATCGGTGCTTGATGTCGACCGGGGTGGTGGAGGTCTCGTCTGCGTTCTCTGGGGAGTTCGGCACGGCGCAAGGGTAGACACCCACCCCACATCGAGACACCACGCGATCGATGCGACGGCGTGTCAACATCGCCCGGTGAGCACCACTGGCACCACTCTGGGGACCCGAACCGGGCGCGGCGGCACGTCGGACGAGCCCGAGACCCCGGCCACGATCGTGTTCGTGCACGGGGCGTGGCACGGGCCGTGGTGCTGGGAGCAGTGGAGCGCCGAGGCGCGGCGCTCGGGCTACCCCACGGCCTCGATCACGCTGCCGGCGCACGACCGCCCCGGCAGTCGCAAGCGGATCTGGCCCCGGATGGGGAGCTATCTCGCCCACGTTCGCACCGTGGTCGACTCGATCGACGGTCCCGTCGTCGTCGTCGGGCACTCCATGGGCGGATACGTGACCCAACGGATCCTCGAGGACCGTCCGTCCAACCTGGTCGGCGTGGTCCTCGTGGCCTCGGTGCCTCGGCGCGGTGTGGCCGGGGCTACGTCACGTCTGCTCCGCCACTCGCCCGGCCCGACCATCCGGGCGTTGCTCACGGCCGACCTCTTCCGTGTGTGCCACACCGAGACGCTCGCTCGCCGAGCGTTCTTCTGCGCCGACACCGATGACGGGGTCGTGCGGGCAGCCCACGCGCGCATCCAGAACGAGTCCTATCTCGTCTTTCCGCCGATGCTCGCTCGCTTCACCCGCCCAGGGGTCGCCGACGTGCCGGTCATGGTCCTCGCCGCGCAGGACGACGGCATCTTCTCTGTGCGGTCACAGCGCCGCCTCGCCAAGGCCTACGGCACCAAGCTCCAGCTGGTCCCCGGCGGTCACGACGTCATGCTCGACGTCGCCGCCGACGGTTCGCTCCACCTGGTGCTCGACTGGGTCCGACAGACGATCCGGTGACACGTGCGCGTCCATGACCGGGAGATCGCTCGACTGGCGATCCCCGCGCTCGGCGCGCTCGTCGCCGAACCGCTCTACGTGCTCGCCGACACCGCGGTGGTGGGCAACATCGGGACCACCGAACTCGCAGGCCTCGCCGTGGCGTCGTCTGCCCTCCTGTCCGGCTACGCGATCTTCATCTTCCTCGCCTACGGGACCACTGCCGCCGTGTCCCGACTGCTCGGCGCCGGCCGCGAGGACGACGCCGCAGCGCAGGCCATCCAGGGGCTCTGGCTGGCCGTCGGCATCGGCGTCGTCGTCGGAACCGTGGCGGTCGCGTTCCCCGGTCCGATCGTCGGCGTGCTCGGAGCCACCGGACCGGTCCGGACCAACGCCGAGATCTACCTGCGCATCTCGGCGCTGGGGATCCCGGCGCAGCTCCTGACGTTCGCGGGAACCGGCTACCTGCGCGGTCTCCAGGACACACGGACACCCCTCCTCGTCGCCGTCGCCGCAGCCATCGGCAACCTGGTGCTCGAGGTCGTCCTCATCTTCGGGTTCGGGTTCGGGATCGGAGCGTCGGCGCTCGCCACCGTGGTCGCCCAGGTCCTCACCGCCGCCGTGTACGTCGCGATGGTCCGTCGTGCCGTCGTCGAGCGTGGACTCTCGTGGATGCCCGACCTGGCGTCGATCCGGGCGCTCGGCCGGACCGGCGGGGACCTGTTGGTGCGGACCATGGCGCTCCGAGGAGCGCTCACCCTGACCACAGCCGTGGCGGCGCGGATCGGCGCGACCGAGGTCGCAGCGCACGAGATCGCGTTCGCGGTGATGAGCCTGCTCGCGCTCGCACTGGACGCCATCGCCATCGCAGGGCAGGCGTTGATCGGCCGTCACCTCGGTGCCGCCGACTCCGCCACCGCACGGGCCGTCGGTCGGCGCATGCTCGAACTGGGCATCGGTGCCGGCGTGGTGTCCGGGTTGATCGTCCTCGCCGTCCGGCCGGTGCTGCCGTCGCTGTTCAGCAACGACGACCACGTCGTCGCCCTCGCAGGATTCCTGCTGCTCTGGGTCGCCGCGCTCCAGCCGCTCAACGCGCTCGCCTTCGTGCTCGACGGCCTGCTCATCGGCGCCGGCGACATGCGGTTCCTGGCCATCGCGATGGTCGGTGCCCTGTGCTGCACCGTTCCGGTCGCCGGCGCCGTCCTGTGGCTCGACCTCGGCATCGGCTGGGTCTGGGCCACGGTCGGCGTGCTGATGGCGTCGCGCTGCCTCGCGCTCACCGCGCGGTGGCGGTCGGATGCGTGGGCCGTCACCGGCGCCGAGCGCTGACCAGTCGGAAGGCGACCACCAGCGCCGCCACCGACCACACGACGCCCCACACGACCAGCACCGACGCGGTGTAGTCGCGCGACAGGAACGACGGCTCTCCTGCGGTGACCCCGTAGCCGCGGACCAACGGCCAGGCGACGAGTGCGACGACGGCCGACACCGCCGCTGCGGCCTGCACCGGCCCGACGGCGGCGCGGGGGACGAACCGCAGCAACAACCAGCCGAGCACACACACGGCCGGAGCGACGATCAGGTCGTGGACGACGGCGCCGCCGACGAAGTAGGTCGCGATGTTGACGAGACGATCTCCAGGGAAGGTGTCGACGAGCCCCCACAGGCCGTAGGCCACGACGGGAACACCGAGGACGAGGCCGACCCAGAAGCCCACGCCGTACGAGGGCTTCGGCTCGTCGCTGGTCAGGAACTGCTTCACGAGACGCGCACCTCGGTGACCCACTTGGTCTGGTTGACGCCGGGACGGTTGGGGCCGATCAACCGCACCGGATACCCATGGTCGATGTGCAACTCCTCGCCGTTGATCTCGAGCGCCAGCAACGTGTCGCCGTCGCCGGCATGGTTCGCGTTCACGAACGAGGAGCGGAAACCGCCGCGTTCCTGCAACGACACCACGGTGCAACTGCTGCCATCGGCCGCCCCTGCCATGGCGAGCAGGTCACGGAGACGCACGCCCCGCCATCTCGCCGACTTGCTCCACCCTTCGACACACGCGATGGGCAACTCGGCCTCGTGCAGCTCCAGCGATCGGAGGTCGTCGAGCGTGAACGCCAGCTCGCGTGCCACGGCACCGGTGACGCGGAGGCGGTAGTCGGGCGACTGCGCGGCGTCGGTCACTCCACGCCGACGGGCTGACGAGTTCACCGGGAATCCTTGTGGGCCCTTCGACAGGTCACGTGGGGAGAACAGCCCGAGACGTCGGAACGGCGCGATGGTCTGTGCTCCCACCGATGAGGCGAGGAACACGGACAGGCCGCCGACGACCGCCAGGAACCCACGACGCCCGAGCCCGCCGTCCGCTCGCGGTTCCGCCGGGTCACCGTCACGCCGCAGGACCCGTCGCGTCGTGGCGACCTTGGCGCCCACGTGCGCCACGAGGCCGCCGATGGTGATCCATGCCGCCCAGTAGTGAGCCGCGACGAAACCGAACTCCCACGGGTACCAGGCGACGATGTTGTTGAAGCCCGTGAAGAGGAGGAAGATCGCTCCGCCGACCAACGGCAGGAGTGCGATCCGCTCGATCAGGTGCGGAAGGGAAGCGACCGGGGGAAGGCGGAAGAACTTCGGCAGGACGGTCCACAACTTGGCGAGGAGCAGGGGGATCGACAGGACACCGGTGAAGACGTGGAGTCCCTGGGTGACGCGGTAGAGGCCCGCTGGTCGAGCGGGGAAGGCGACGATCGGGTCCAGGCTCTGCGCCCAGTGCGAGAAGAGGCCGGTGGCGAAGCACACCGTGAAACTGACGCCGAGTGCGATGCCGAGGATCGCGGCCGTCCGCTCGTCGCGCAGCGGCGAGGCGGGTCGTTGGCCCTCACCGCTCCCCCGCACGAGATCCGGCCACTCGATCGACGCTGCCATGACCCCGGAACCTACGGACTGTGCACGCACGGCGGGGGCGGCGACCCACTCGCTTCACCGCTTGTTCAGAAGTCAGGGACTGGTGCAGACCTGGTCGCGATACGCGGCGACACGGACACCGATGTCGACGAACTCGGGCGCGTCGACCGCAGAGAGGTCGGCACCGGCCTCGCCGGCCGCACCGAAGTCGTAGCCGTGGTCGGCCAGCGTCTCGTCGAGCGCACCGAGACCCGAGGCCAAGGCCTGGACGTCGTCGGCGAGTTCCGGCGGCGCTGCGGCGGCGAGTTGTTCGGACCGCACGACCAGTGCCCGGAGCCGCAGCTCCACCTCACGTGCATCCAGCCCGGCCTGGAACGGGTCGAGGACGGGTCGGTCGTCGGCGTCGCGCAGAGCCGCGCAGAAGGCCTCACCGCCTTCGCCGCTGTAGGTCGGAGGCGCAGTCGCGGGTGTCGTCTCGACCAACGCGGCCCTCGTCGTCGAGGAGGGTGCAGCAGCCTCGCCGCCACCACTGCTGCAACCGGCCGAGGCCGACACCGCGAACGCGAGCGTGGCCAGCGCCGCTGCCCGGATCATCCGCGTCGTTGCTGGAGCAGTTGGTTGACGACCTTGCCGTCGGCTTGACCCTTGGTCTCGCGCATCACCTGGCCGACGAAGAAGCCCTGCATCTTCCCGTCGCCGTCGCAGAACCGCTGCCACTGGTCGGGGTTGGCCTCGATCAGTCCGTCGACGAGCGCTTCGAGTTCGGAGACGTCGACGGCCTCGAAGCCGTGCTCGGCGGCGATCTCGGCCGGGGGTCGATGCGTCGCCGCCATGTCACCGAGGACCTGCTTCGCCTGGCTCGCGGACAGATCGCCAGCGGCCTCCATCGTGATCAACGCAGCCAGGTCGGCGGGATCGATGCCGTCGGCTCCGTCGAGCGCCAGGTCGTTCACCGCTCGGGTCAGCGTGCGGTCGGCCTCGGCTCCGGCTCCGATCGCCTCGGTGACGAGGTCGTCGAGACCGCGCTCGACCAGGATCGCCACTCGGTCGTCGGCGACAGGCACCCCAGCCGTCGAGGCGAGGCTCGCCCGACGAGCGGCCGGCAGCCGTGGGAGCGCGGCGTCGATGTCGGCGACGGTCTGGTCGTCCGGAGCGATGGGCACGAGGTCGGGTTCGGGGAAGTACCGGTAGTCCTCGGCCTCTTCCTTGCTCCGGAGCGTGTGCGTGCGCCCGTCGTCCTCGTTCCAGTGACGGGTCTGCTGGACGACCCGTTCACCCGACTCGAGGAGGTCGATCTGGCGTCGCGCCTCGTAGTCGATGGCCCGACCCAGCGACCGGATCGAGTTCAGGTTCTTGATCTCGCAGCGAGTCCCGAGCGGCTCACCCGGTTGGCGGACCGACACGTTGGCGTCGACCCGCATCGAGCCCTCCTCCATCTTCGCGTCGGACACGCCGGTGGCGACCAACACGGCTCGCAGTTCGGAGGCGTACGCCTTCGCCTCGTCGGCGTTCTTGAGGTCGGGTCGCGAGACGATCTCGACCAGCGGCACGCCGGAACGGTTGTAGTCGACGAGGGAGTACCCCGCGTCGTGGATGCGTCCGCCACCGCCGACGTGGGTCGACTTGCCGGTGTCCTCCTCGACATGGGCCCGCTCGATGCCGATGCGGGTCCCGTCCGGAAGGTCGAGATGTCCGTCGATGTTGAGCGGTTGGTCGTACTGGGAGATCTGATAGTCCTTCGGCATGTCCGGATAGAAGTAGTTCTTCCGGGCGAACACCGACGGGCGGACGGTGCAGTTCAGCGCCCGTCCGAGGATCATCGCGAACTCGATGGCCCGGGCGTTGAGCACCGGCATCGAACCCGGGAGGCCGAGGCACACCGGGCAGACGTTGGTGTTCGGCTCGTCGCCGAACTGGTTCGGACAGCCGCAGAACAGCTTCGTCGCCGTCGCGAGTTCGGTGTGGACCTCCAGTCCGATGACCATCTCGTAACCGTGGGGAAGGGTGGACTCGGTCATGACGCCGCCCCCTCGATCGCTGCCGCGACCCGGAACATCATCGGTTCCCCGAGCGCCGGGGCCATCACCTGGATGCCGACCGGCAGACCGTCGGCGCCGGTCCCGAACGGCACCGACATCGCCGGATGACCGGCGAGGCTCGACGGGACCGTGCACACGTCGTTGCGGTACATCGACATCGGATCGGCGGTCTTGTCGCCGAGGCGGAACGCCACGCAGGGCGAGCTCGGGCTGATGAGCGCATCGAAGCGTTCGTACGCCGACTCGAAGTCACGGATGATCGTCGTCCGCACCCGCTGGGCCTTGCCGTAGTACGCGTCGTAGTACCCCGCCGAGAGTGCGTAGGTGCCGAGCATGATCCGACGCTTCACCTCGGCACCGAAGCCTGCGGTGCGGGTGGCGTCGTAGGTCTCGGGCATCGATGCCCGCTCGTCGCGGATGCCGAAGCGGACGCCGTCGAAGCGCGCCAGGTTCGACGAGGCCTCCGCCGGAGCGATCAGGTAGTACGCCGAGAGCCCGAACACGGTCGCCGGGACCGACACCTCCTCGACGGTGGCACCGGCGGCGGCGAGCGCGTCAGCGGCCTCCCGTGTGCGCGCCGCGACCTCGGGTTCGACGCCCTCGCCGAGCAACTCGGAGACGACACCGATCCGCAGCCCGTCGACGCCACGTCCCAGTTCGGCTTGCAGCGAGGGGAAGGCCTCGGGGATCGACGTCGCGTCCCGGGGGTCATGCCCGGCCACGACCTCGGTGCACAGTGCTGCGTCGGCGACGTCGGCCGCGAACGGTCCGATCTGGTCGAGGCTCGACGCGAACGCGATCAAGCCGTAGCGGGACACACGACCGAACGTGGGCTTCACGCCGACCACGCCACACAGCGCTGCCGGCTGACGGATCGATCCGCCGGTGTCGGATCCGTACGACACCGCCGCGAAGTCGGCGGCGACCGCAGCAGCGGAGCCGCCGGAGGAGCCGCCGGGCACACGGGTCGTGTCGACCGGGTTGCGCGTCGGGCCGAACGCCGAGTTCTCCGTCGACGAGCCCATCGCGAACTCGTCGAGGTTGGTCTTGCCCACGATGACGCCGCCCGCGTCTCCGAGACGCTGGATCGCGGTCGCGTCGTACGGCGGACGCCACTGGCCCAGGATCTCGGACGAGCAGGTGGTCGGCACCCCTCGGGTGCACATGTTGTCCTTGACCGCGATCGGGACGCCGGCCAAGGGGCCCGGGTCGCCCCCGGCCGCAACGGTCGCGTCGACGGCCTCGGCGGCGCGATGCGCCTCGTCGACCATCACGTGGTTGAACGCGTGGATCTCGCCGTCGCGGGCCTCGATGCGACCGAGGTGCTCCTCGAGGACGCTGACGGCGGAACGGTCTCCGGCACGGACGGCCGCGGCGATCTCGTTGGCGCTCACGGTGCCTCTCCGAGCACCGGCGGGACCCGGAACATGCCGGCCTCGGCCGAGGGGGCCTGGGCCAGCACCTCCTCACGGTCGACCCCCGGTGTCACCTCGTCGGGGCGGAAGACGTTGCGGAGTGGATACGGATGGTTGGTCGGCGGCACGTCGGCGAGGTCGAGGGCCTCGACGTCGCGAGCGTGCTCGAGGATCGACCGGAGCTGACCGGTGAACGCCTCGAGTTCGGCGTCGGTCAACGTGAGCCGAGCCAGCGACGCGACCTTGGCGACGTCGTCGGTCGTGATCGGCGTCGGTGGGACGGAGGCAGGAGTCTCGGGCACGTCGGGCGAGCCTACGAGATCACCCCGCCGTGGTCAGAAGCCTTGGGAGACCGAGACGGCGGCCGGGCCGAGGATCACGATGAACAACGCGGGCAGGATGCAGAAGACCAGCGGGAACGTGATCTTCACGGGCACCTGCATCGCCCGCTCCTCCGCCCGGGCCCGACGGCGGTCACGGAGCTCGAGCGCCTGCAGCTTCAAGATGTTGGCGAGTGGGAAGCCGTGCTTCTCGGCCTGGCGGACCGCGGTCACGAACTGCCGGAGATCGGGAACATCGGTCCGGTCGGCGACGGCTTGGAGGGCCTCGCCTCGGGAGAGACCGAGCTGCATGTCGTTCACGGCCTTGAGGAGTTCGGTCGTGAGGACGCCACGGCCCTCCTGGCCGGCCCGGAGGAGGGCGCCGTCGAAGCTCATGCCCGCCTCGACCGTCACCTTCAGCTGATCCAGGACGTCGGGCAGTTCGTTGGTGATCGCCTTGCGACGATCGTCGGCCATGCGCTTGATCTTGGCGTTGGGGCCCATGGTGAAGAGCGCGACGACCAGGCCACAGACCATCAGGTTGGTCCGTGTCGATCCCGAACTGCTCAGGTAATACGCCGAGAACGCCACACCGAACACGAACCCGGCGACCTGCATGCCGACGATGATCTCGGGACGCCAGCGCTTGTCGAGGTCGGCGACGCGGAGTGTGTGAGCGGTGGCGTCGAGCACGCCGGAAGGCATGAACCGGTTGACCACCTTGGAGATCGCTGCGGCTGTCGGTTCGAAGATCCGCTCTGCGGCCGACCGTTCCAACTCCATGGCGCGGGACGTCGGGACGACGTCCTCCGGGTCGACGCCGACGGCCACCATCTGCGGATCGGGCTTGAGCGCCCAGACTGCGAGTGCGACGCCGAGCGAGACGATGAGGGCAGCGAGCCAGACGATCATGACGTCCTCCGGAATCCGAGCGGGGCGGGCGTGGGCATCGAGGTGCGCATCAGAACTCCGGGTTCACGAGCTTGCGCAGCCAGAGGCCGCCGATGGTGAGCATGGTGAGCGCCGTACCGACCATGACGTAGCCGATGCCCGACGAGGTGAGCGGTTCGATGTAGTCGGGGTTCGACATGAAGATGAACCCGGCCAGACCGAAGGGGAGGACGAACAACACCAGGGCCGAGATCTTGCCCTCCGCCGTCAGCGCGTCGACCTGGCGCTTGATCCGCACCCGTGCCCGGATGGTCTCGCCGACCTGTTCGAGGATCTCGGCCAGGTCGCCACCAACGCTCGCCTGGATCTTGATGGCGTCGACGACCCAGTCGAAGTCCGGAGAGTTGATCCGCAGCGACATGGCATCGAGCGCGTCCTCGAGGCTCCGGCCGAGGCGGGTCTCCATGACCACTCGGGCGAACTCGTCGGATGTCGGCGAGTCGGTCTCACGGGCGACCGAGTCGACCGTCTGGCCGAGGCCGTAGCCGGCGGTCAGGGAGCCGACCATCAACTGGAGCGTGTCGGCGAGTTGGCGGACGAAGGTCTTCGTGCGCCGCTTCGTGAGGAACTTCAGCGTGAAGGGGATGCCGAAGCCCGGGACCACCAACGCCAGCAGGAAGAACGGGACGCCGAAGAGCAACACGCCGACCAGGAGTGACGCAAGGGTGATCGCGGCGCAGGCGACCACGAACTCGTTCGACCGCAGTGCCAGGCCGGCACGGTCCAGGGTGTCGTCGAGCGAACGACCGCGGTCGTTGGCCTCGAGCATCTGGGCGGACAGCCCTTCGAGGCGCTCCTGCATGCCGCTGACCCGGCGCTTGCGTTCTTCCTTGCGGGCGACTCGGTCCTGGTTCCGCTCCTCGCGGCGCTCGACCGCGCCCTCGGAGTTGCGCATGCCCGCGATCAGGATGAATGCGCCGAGGCTGACGAAGAGCGCCGCGGCGACGGGCACGAGGCTCGAGGCGAAGATCCCCGCGTCGCCGACAGTCCGGGAGTCGGTCGCGATCTCGGGAACGAACTGGCGCACCGCCTCGTGCTCGAACTCGGTACCGACCGTCTGGCTGGGATCGGAGGCGAGTGCGATCTCGACACCAGCGGTCTCACCCGTCGACGCCGACCGCCACCGGACCTCGTAGAGATTGCCGAGCCCGGCGGCCACGTCGCGGAGCGCCTCGGTGAACCCCGAGGCGTCGTCGACGGTGAGCACCCGGCCGGCCGAGGCATCGCTCATCGCCGTGAAGGTCTCACCGTTGAAGTCCTCGGTCTCGAGCGCCACGAACGACGCCGCGACCTCGGTCGACGAGAACCGACTGACGGTGTCGTTGAGCGTCCGGCCACTGGTCGAGTCCGCGCCGTCGGCGAGGACGACGAGGGCACCGGTCCCTCCCTGTGCATCGAGTTGGGCGAGGCTCAGCTCGATGCCGTCGTAGAGCGCTGTCCCGCCGGCGGCGATGAGCGCGTCGACCGAGCCGAGCGTCGCCGGACGGTCGGTCGTGAAGGTGCTCTGCAACACCGCGCCGTCGCCGAAGCTCACGACGGCGACGGGGACCGTCTCGGGAAGCGTGTCGAGCATCGCACCGACGGCGGCCTTGGCTCGTTCGAGGGGTTCACCCTCCATCGATCCCGACACGTCGAGGGCCAGGACCACGTTGAGCTCGTCGCCGCGCAGTCGCACGACGTCGGGCGAGACCTCCTCGCCGTCCTCGGTGACGAGGAATGCGTCGTCGAGCTCGCCGTCGACCGACGGTCCGGAGACCACGGCGCGGACGAGCGGGAAGCCGGTTGCGTCGACGTTCTCGAGCACGAGCTGCTCGTCGGTCTGCGCCGTAGCGACGCCGGCGAACGGCGCGGCGACGGACAGCGAGAGCAGTGTGGCTGCGGCCAGCAGGCGTGCTGCAGCACGTCCCGGTCGGTGCGTTCCACGGAATCGGATCATTTGTCTCCTCCGAAGATGCGTTCCTCGAACTCGATGCCCATGTCATGGATGTGGTCCACGAACACCGGCCGATAGCCGGTGGGCTTGAGGCTGCCGAGCACCTTGCCGTCGGCGTCGAAACCGGGCGAGTGGTCGAAGTCGAAGACCGGCGTGACCTCGATCTCGTCACCACGCACGCGACCGACCTCACAGATCGAGGTCACGCGACGAGAGCCGTCACGGAGCCGCCCGATCTGGACGACGACGTCGACAGCGCCGGCGATCTGCTGACGGATGGCGGCCATCGGGAAGTCGATGCCGGCCATGAGCACCATGGTCTCGAGACGGGTCATGGCGTCACGCGGGGTGTTGGCGTGCAGCGTCGAGAGCGAGCCGGCGTGGCCGGTGTTCATCGCCTGCAACATGTCGAGCGCCTCGCCGCCACGACACTCGCCGACGACGATGCGGTCGGGGCGCATGCGCAGCGAGGTGCGGACCAGGTCGCGGATGGCGATCTCGCCCTTGCCCTCCGCGTTGCCCGGTCGGGTCTCGAGGCGGATCACGTGGTGCTGGCGGAGTTGGAGCTCGACGACATCCTCGATGGTGACGATCCGGTCGCCCTCAGGGATGAACGACGACAGCACGTTGAGGAGCGTCGTCTTGCCGGAGCCGGTGCCGCCGCTCACCAGGATGTTGAGCTTGGCGTGGACACAGGCGGCGATCATGTAGAGCGATTCGATCGAGGCGCTCGAGTTCTCGATCAGGTCCTCGGCGGTGAACTGCTTGACCGCGAATTTCCGCACGGTGAGCGAGGAGCCGTCGACAGCGAGCGGGGGGATGACCGCACAGACACGAGATCCATCGGGGAGACGGGCGTCGACCATGGGCGACGACTCGTCGATGCGACGGCCGAGGGGGGCGACGATCCGGTTGATGACCTTGCGCAGGCTGGTCTCGTCGCTGAAGCGGATGTCGGCCTGGGTGAGGCGACCGTTCTTCTCGACGTAGATCGACTTGGTGCCGTTGACCATGATCTCCGACACGCTCGGATCTGCGAGCAGCGGCTGGATCGGCCCGTACCCGAGGAGGTCGGCGTTGATGACGTCGACCAGGCGGTCACGTTCCTCGACCGACAGCGGCATGTCCTCGGCTTCGAGGACCTTCGACATCTCGGCGACGGCGAGCTTCTTCAGCTCGTCGTCGTCCATGTCGGGCTCGCCGACCCGGTTGCCCAGGGTCAGCAGGAGCGCTTCCTGGACCTTCGCCTTCAACTCCGAGAACGTCTCGGACTCGAGGAGCGCGGCCGTCATCTTGACGTCGGCGATGTGCGATTCCTCGCTCGCCTGTGGTGCTTCGAGAAGCGAGAGGTCGAGGGGTTCCGACGCCTGCTTCACCCGTTCGCCGAGTTTCACGGGTCAGCCCTTCCGTTTGAAGAGTCGTCGGGAACCGGTCGGCGCGCTGCCCGCGGCACCGGCGCGGTCGCTGTCGACCTTGTCCGCCAGCTGCTCGAAGGCCTTGACGATCGAGTCGTTCGACCGCGACTGCATGATGGGGACCCCACCGTTGGTGGCCTTGACCACGTCGATCGAACTGGGGACCCGCACGTCGATCGTGGCGCCGACGGTCCGCTCGATCTCCTCGAGCTCGAGGCCCACTTTGGCGTCGGCCCGATTGAGGAGGAAGTGTCGGGTCGGCGCGGTCAGCCCGATGACGTCGAGGGCCTGGAGCGCCTTGGCGAGACCCTGGATCGACGGGCGCTCGGTGGCACAGACCATGACGATGTCGGTACACACGTCGAGGGCCGAGAGCACCCGCTCCGAGAGGCCGGGGTCGGTGTCGACGACCACGTACTCGAAGGAGCGCTGGAGAACGGACAGGACGCCTGCGACGTGCACCGACGTGACATCGTCGGCCTCGGCCGGCGTGAGCGGCGCACACAGGGTGTACATGCCGCTCGGGTGCGTCGTCAGGGCGAGCTTGAGGTTTGCGCTGTCCACCGGCCAGCGACGAGCGATGTCGCCGATGGTCGTCGTCGGATGCTGACGCAGCACGCTCGCCACGTCGCCGAACTGGAGGTCGAGGTCGACCAGCACCACCTTGCGGGGGTGCCGGGCAGCGAGTGCGACGGCGAGGTTGGTGCCCACCGTCGTCTTCCCCGCTCCTCCCTTCGGCGAGAGGATGGTGATGATGCGGTGCGCAGGCCCTGCGCCTTCGGACACAGCTGCTCCTCGGGTCGCCTCGTGGTTCGTCTCCTCACCAGAAGCGGTCAAGGTGTCAGCGTCCATCTCAGCCGTAGATGCGATCGGTGGTCTGGATGGCGGTCCCGGCCTCACCAGCATCTGCCGGTTCGATGGCGAGCCACACGTCGCCGTAGCTCGAGGCGAAGACGATCCGCTCGGCCGAGGCTGCGTCGACGGCCAACGTCACGAACAAGGCGCCGGCGACCGTCGGGGTCCGCTCCTCGGCCGTGGCCGTACGGGTCGGATCGGCGACGGGGGCCCCCTGGACGTTGGTGACCAGGATCTTGTGGAGCAGGAAGCCCGAGGTGTCCTTGCCGGTGATCGTGGCGTCCTCGGTCTGCAGTCCGGAGAACGAGGCGATGACGCCGACGAGGTCGCCGGGGCGGACCGTGCCGCCGACGGTGCGGACACCGTCGAGGGGGATCGTGATCTCGAGAAGTCCCTCGGGGACCGCGACCGAGCCGCCGCCGCGCCCCACCCGGGCCTGGAGCGCATTGAAGTCCTCGGCCGAGACGAGACGGTTCTGCGTCAGCTGCTCGCCCTGGACCAGATCGACGGCGACGACCATGCCGTCGGCGTCGGAGATGCCCGCCAGAGCGCCTGCGGCCTGCACCTTCGTCGGCACCGACTCGATGCGGACGAACTGCTGCAGCTCGTTCGCTGCGGTTCCCGCGGGGACGTCAGCGTCGAGCACCAGGACGTCGACGAGCTCCTCGCCCGCCAGTGCACGGTCCTCCGCCTTGTTCACGTAGGTCACCAACGCCAGGGTTCCCACCAGGACGAGGGCGACCGCAGCAATGAGGCTCACACGCTTCTTCTTCACCAGATTCCCCTTTGGGATCGTTCGATTCGCTAGTACTGCATCGGCAGACAAACGAGAATCTGAAGAAGGAATTTGGCCGTCTGACCGGCAGTTCACGGGTACTGGGCACGACCTGGAGATCAGCCTCCAGCCCGGGAGAGACCGGCGAACTCAGCGATAGGGGTCGTCGTCCTGGGGAGCTTCCCACCAGTCGAGTGGGGTCTCGACCGTCTCTTCGATCGGGTAGATGCAGTCGACCGGACACGGATCGATGCATTTGTTGCAGCCCGAACAGAGCTCCGGGATGATGATCACGTCCATGCCGTGGTTGAAGATCGCCCCGAACTGCGGCGGACAGTGGCGGATGCACGTGTCGCAGTTGATGCAGATGGACATGTCGATGTAGAGCGCGGGGTTCTTCCACTTGGGATTCCGCTCGTGCGTCTCCATGCGTTCCGCACGCGTTCCGGCAGCCACAAGCGGAGGGTAGCAGCGGCCAAGATGCGGTTGACGTGCTTGACCGCGAGGTCAAGTGGCGGGTTCACTTCTCCTGTGTCCACTGCGCCCGATCCCACGCTGGACCCTGATCGCCAGCTGACGGCGCAGGGACGAGAGCGGAAGCAGCAGCTCATCGACTGCGCAGCCACGCTCTTCGCCGAGCGCGGCTACGCCGAGACCCGCATCAAGGACATCGTCGAGGCGGCGGGTGTCGCCAAGGGCCTCTTCTACTGGTACTTCGAGAACAAGGAAGCGCTCTTCAGCGAGGTCGCCACCGACATCCGGCTGCGGTTGCGCAAGCATCAGGGCGCCGCGATCGACCCGTCGGCCCCGCCGCTGCGACAGATCCGCCAGGGCGCGGAGGCTTCGGTCTGGTTCATGGCCGAGCATGCGCACTTCTTCTCGCTCCTCGAAGTCGAGAACGGTCGCGAGTCGGACCGATCCCGCCAGAAGGGGACGAACCAGCACATCCGCGACGTGAAGAACATGATCGAGGCCGGCCAGGCCGACGGCTCGATCGTCGACGAGAACGCCTCGCTGCTGGCATTGGGCGTCGTCGGCTCGGTCGGGTTCTACAGCCACTACCACCGGACCGGGCGTCTCGGCGTCGAGGTCGACGAACTGGCCCGCTATGTCGCCGCGAGCGTCGTGCGGACGCTGGCATCGAGCAGTGAGGTCGCTGCCGCGATGCTCGACTGAGCGTCCGGACTCGGCATTACGGTAACGTCCGTTTCCAACCTGTTCGACCGAAACCCAGGAGCTGTTCGTGGCCACCTATCCCTTCCTGTCCGACGAGTGGATCGCCGCCGCCAAGGCCATCCGCGAGGAGAGCCCCGGCGCTGCCGTTCCTCACGTCATGAAGATGAATCTCATCGTCACCGAGGTGCCCTTCGGCGACTCCGACATCAACGCCCACATGGACACCACCAGCGGTGAGTTGGACATGGACACCGGCCATCTCGAGGGCGAAGACCTCACCGTGACCGTGGACTACGCGACGGCGAAGGCGATCTTCGTCGAGGGCAACCCGCAGGCCGGGATGCAGGCGTTCATGTCCGGCAAGATCAAGGTCCAGGGCGACATGACCAAGATGATGGCCATGCAGACCGCCGCCCCGGACGAGGCGCAGCTCGAGATCGCAGAGAAGATCGCTGCCATCACCGAGTAGCGCTACCGACTGAACGACATCACGCGGGGCTGGGGACCGAGTCCTCAGCCCCGTCGTCGTTTCCCGGCGCGGTGTGGTCGTGGGCGCTCGAGCGGACGAACACCGCGAAGACGAGCCCGACGAACGCTGCGCCGGCGCCGACGAGGTAGGCGTCACGGAACGCCGCCTCCTCCCCCACGACGGATTCTCGAGCCGCCTGCGTCGCCTGCATCACCTGGATGCCGACCACGACCCCGAACTGGGTCATCATCTGCTGCATCGCGCCGACGACACCCAGGTCGGAGTCGTCGACGGTGTTCGCGATCGAGGCGACGAGCGCCGGTGCGGACATGCCGAGGCCGACACCGGAGAGCGCGAGCGACCCGACGACCACGAGGTCGGACGATCCGACGCCGAGCGTCGACAACCCGATCATCGAGACAAACACGGCGAGCGCACCCCCGACGGCAGCGAACCGCTCGCCGGTCCGCACCGCGAGGTAGCCGAACAGCGGTCCCGAGATCGCGAACGCCAGGGGCCGAGAGATGAGCAACGAGCCCGACTTGGTCTCGCCGTAGCCGAAGACGCCCTCGAGCAGCAGCGGCGTGATCACGAAGCCACCCATGTAGGCGAAGTTGGTGAAGACCTGCGTCAGGATCGGGATCGAGAAGTTCCGGCGTCGCAGGTACTCGAGCGGGAGCAGCGGGTCGCTCGTCGCCGCCTCGATCCGGACGAACAACCAGGCCATGAGCGGTGCGAGGAGGAATCCGCCGATCACGATCGGTGACGCCCAACCCACCACTGGGCCACGGTTCACGGCGAAGAGGAACGACGTCGCCGACACGGCGAGCGCACCCGCACCGGCGAGGTCGAAGCCGACCGTCTCGATCCGCTCGGTCTCGGGAAGCACCGCGAGGGCGAGCAACAGGCCGGCGATGGTCAGGGGAACCTGGCCGGCGAAGATCCAACGCCAGCCGAAGGCCTCGACGATCGGGCCGCCGGCGACCACACCGATCACCGGGCCGCCGGCCGCGACCATCGACCAGTACCCCATGGCCTGTGCTCGACGGTTGCGAGGGAACAGTCGGTTGATCAACGCCAACGACGTCGGACCCACGGCAGCACCGGTCGCCGCGCCCAGGACCCGGAACGCGAGCAGGCTGGCAGCGTTCCACGACAACGCCGTGAGCGCGGCGAACACGATCACGCAGCCCATGGACCAGGCATAGACCCGCCGCTGGCCACGGAGATCGCCGAGCTTGCCGGCGCTGGGCCCGAACACGGCGAAGGCGAGGATCGGCCCGGTCACGAGCCAGGTCAGGGTCGACTCGTTGCTGCCGAGGTCACCTGCGATGCGTGGGATCGACACCGACAGGATCGTGATCGTGAAGCCGACGCTGAACAGCCCGAAGAGGACGGTGCACAGGACGAGCCACGGGTACTTGGGCGACTCCTGGAGCCGGCCCTGGAGCCGCTCGCGGAACAGGACCGGCCAGGCGAAGACCGCGACCTCGTCGACGCCCGGGGCGTCGATGCTCAGCTCGTCGAGGTGGTCCCGGGGTCCTGACACCGGACGGAAACTAACCCTGCGGAGCCGCTGCGACCGAAGTGCGAAGGGGTCGATCCGGGTGGGACGGCCGCCTCGTCGCGGTGGCTGGGGATCACCGCGTCCGGCAGACCGTCCCACCGGGACCGACCCGGTTCGTCGCCGATGTTATCGGCAGCTCATGCCGCTCAGACGAGACGAGCTCGCATCACTGTGCATTTGTGGCAAGTGTCGGGAATTCACGCGCGAGGTCCTCGAGCGACCAGCGCTGTTCCTGTTCGATGCCCTCACCGAAGCGCCATCCGTCGAGCAGCCGGATGGTCCCACCCTGGACGAAGACGGTGCGACCGGTGACCGTCGAGTCCACCGAGGCCAGGTGCGCCACCACCGGCGAGACGTTGGCCGGATCCCACACGTCGAACCCGCCGCCGGCACCGGGTGCCGCCACCATGTCGGACAGCCCGGGGGTGGCCTCGGTGAGGCGGGTCCGGGCGGCGGGGACGATGCAGTTGGAGCGGACGCCGTATCGGCCCAGTTCCTGGGCGCAGATCGACGAGAACGACGCGATGCCGGCCTTGGCCGCCCCGTAGTTGGTCTGGCCGGGGTTGCCGAGGAGGCCGGACGTCGACGACGTGTGGATCACGCTGGCAGCCCGGGGCGTGCCGGCCTTCGACTGCTCGCGCCAGTAGGCGGCGGCGAAGCGCGTCGGGACGAAGTGGCCCTTCAGGTGGACGTTGGTCACGTCGTCCCACTCGGCCTCGGTCATGTTGACCAGTGCTCGGTCGCGCAGGATTCCGGCGTTGTTGACCAGCACGTCCAGCCCACCGAAGGTGTCGACCGCGGCAGCGACGAGACGTTGCCCGCCTTCCCAGTCGGTCACGTCGTCATGGTTGGCCACGGCCGTGCCGCCGGCAGCCTCGATCTCGCTCACGACCTCGGCGGCGGCGTCGTGGCCGTCCTCTCCCAGATCGTTCACGACGACCGATGCGCCCTCGGCCGCGAACAGGCGCGCATGCGCACGCCCGAGCCCCCGGCCTGCCCCGGTGATGATCGTGATCCTGCCGTCGAGCGATCCCACTGGGTCGGTCCCTTCTCAAGCGTCCCGGTGCGAACCATGGTGGTCGCACGACTCGCTGGTCAAGTCTGGGAGCCTGCGGTCACTTCTTGAGCAGCAGGTTCACCTTGCTGCCTCGGGGCACCGAGGTGCCGGCTTCGGGGTCCGAGGCGACGACCTCGCTCTTGGCGCCGCCGCCGACGAACTCGCCCAGGACCAGCCCGGCCTTCTCGAGCGCATCCTCGGCCTCGGCGAGCGACATCCCCTTCATCTGCGGCACGTCGACGACGTCGGGGCCCTTGCTCACGACGACCGTCACGGTGGCGCCACGGGCCAACTCGCTGCCCGATTCCTCCGACAACGAGATCACCACGCCCTTGTCGACGTCGTCGCTGAACTCCTCGGCCTTCTTCGCCACCAACTGCACCTCGTCGAGCAACTTCTTCACGTCGTCGAACGTCGCGCCGTCGGGCACCTCGGGCACCACGCGGGGCTCGGGTCCCTTGGACACCAACAGCGGGACGGACTCGCCCTTGGGGAGGCTGACCGCCACCTCGCCGTCGACGCCGATGACGTTGCCGGCAACGATGTCCTCGTCGAACACGTCCGTGGTCGAGATCTCGAGCCCTGCGGCCTCGAAGTCGACACGCACGTCGTCGAGCGGGCGATCGGCGACGTCGGTGGGGACGTCGGTGAGCGTGTTGCCCTCGGAGACGACCACGACGAGGGTCCCGCCTTCGGCGAGGCGTTCACCCGCTCCCGGTTCGGTCGACACGATCTCGCCCGGTTCGGTGTCGTCTCGTCGGGTCTTCTTCTCGTCGAGCACCCACTCGTTGTCCTCGGCGATGAGCTCGATGTCGTCGATCTGGCGTCCCGCGAGGTCGGGGATCTCGTGGGTCGGCGTCTGGAGCTGTTGGGCCAGGAAGAAACCGCCGGCGCCGAGCGCGACGAGGAGGACGGCGGCCAGCGCCCACGGCCACCGACGACTGCGGGCAGGAGCGGGGTCGTCGCCACCGGAGACGTCCGACCCCGAACCCGACCCCGACGACGTCGCCGGCGCCTCGTCGACGACCGTGGCGTCGCCGGCGAGTGGGAGGAGCGTCATCGTCTGGTCGGCTTCGTTCGGGGTCCCGACCACCTGGTCGGCCTCGGCCAGAGCGCCGACCAACGGCAACGGGTCGGGCGCCGGCATGCGCTCCGATGCGGCCAGCAGGAGGATGCCCAGCTCCTCGGCATCGGGCCGGTCCTCGGCGTGCAGCCGGCCAGCCCGTTCGAGCGCCGGACGCAGCGGTCCGAGCTCGGCCGGGACCACGAGGTCCTTGTCGACGCGGGCCATGAGCGTGCCCAGCGTGGTGTCGCTCGCGAACGGCGCCACCCCCGTCACGGCCTCGACCAGCAGGACGGCGAGCGCGTACACGTCGGCCTTGCCGTCGAGTCGCTCGCCACGGGCCTGCTCGGGCGCCGCATAGCGAGCCGTGCCCATGACCGCTCCCTCGGGTTCGGTCACCGACGCCTCGGCGATGGCCCGAGCCAGGCCGAAGTCGGCGATGCGGAGCCGCCCCTCGGTGTCGAAGAGCAGGTTGGCCGGCTTGAGATCGCGGTGCACCAGCCCGGCGTTGTGGGCATGGGCGAGACCGCGGCACACGTCGAGGCCGACCACCAGCGCCTGTGACGGCGAGAGGAGCTCACCCTCGCCCGCTGCTGCAGCGTGCAGGATCGCACGGAGGCTGCCGCCGGCCAGGTACTCGGTCACCAGGTACGGGACGTCGTCCTCGCCCCAGTCGTGGACGACGACCACGTTCGGGTGGTTGATCGCGGCCACCGTCTGAGCCTCGGTGCGGAACCGGCGGAGGAATCGATCGTCCTCGGCGAGCCCGGGTTGGAGCATCTTGACGGCGACCTGGCGGCCGAGGTTGACGTCGTCGGCGAGGAAGACCTGCGCGGACGAGCCGGCGCCGAGGGGAGCGACGAGTCGGTAGCGGCCGTTGACGACGCGACCGACCTCGTCGGAGAGGCGGGTGGAGACCACGGATCAACGATAGGACCCTCCGGCGGAGCCGCGGTGGAGGGCACGGTGGCATGAGGCACGTGCTGGGGACAGGAGACTCCCGGCTGCGAGACTGCCCGGGATGGACCGATCCGACACGCTGACCCGGCCGCCGCTGGCGCTGTCGATCGTCTTCGTGATCGTGCTGGTCGAGACCATCGCCGAGATCGCCTTCGTCGTGGCACGCGACGACTACGGCCCCGGAGGGAAAGCCCTGGTCGGAGGCATCTTCGCACTGAAGATCGCCCTGGCATGGTCGGCACGCAGGCTCCGGGCCGGCGGCGCCCTCGGGTTGCTGCTCTTCGAACTCGTCGGCATCCTCGTGGCGATCGGAGCCGACTGGTCCATGGCGCTGCGTCTGTCCCTGGTCGCCTGCGTGATCGCCGTCTACGTCCTCGTGCTCTCGTCGTTGCACGCCTTCCCCACACCGGAGATCCGATGACCGAGCCCACATCCACGAAGAACCCGGGCGTCAGCTACCCGCTGCGCACGAAGGTCGTGATCGTGGTCGTGCTGTTCGTCTCGATCGGCGGGTTCGTCCTCGCCGGACTCCGGACCGACACCGACAACGACGACGGTGTCACGGTCTCCGGAACCGAGACCGGCGGCAACGAGTCGGTGACGCCCAGCACCATCAGCAACGGTGTCGAGGCGATCCGGCCCGGACGAGGGACCGAGGCCTTCGCCCAGGAGTCGATCGAGATCGACCTGTCACCCGGCTGGCGTGGCGAACTGGTCATCCAACCCGACTCCGGCGACGCCATCCCGCTCCCCGAGGACGAGGTCGAGTTCACCAGCCTCAACCAGCTGATCTTCGAACCCGGCGAGGGCAAGGTGATCGAGCGTCTCCCGTCCGGCGACGTCTGCATCCGGGCGACGATCTGGGATCAGGTCCGCGGGCGGTCGGCGACCGAACGCGTCGAGACCTGGTGCTTCGACGTCACCTGACCGACCAGCGCCCTCTGGGGCCGGCTGCGTTCAGGGCAACTCGCCGGTCTCGAGCAGGTGCTCGAAGGCCGCCTCGTCGAGGACGGGCACACCCAACTCCTCGGCTTTGGTGAGCTTGGAGGCTCCGGGGCTCTCGCCGACCACCACTGCCGTCGTCTTCTTCGACACGCTCCCCGGCGCCTTGCCGCCACGCGACTTGATGGCGTGTTCGACCTCGTCGCGGTTGAAGTTGGCCAGTGTCCCGGTGACCACCACCGAGCGTCCCTCGAGCGTCTGGGGCACATCGACCTTCTCCGGGCCTTCGAAGTTCAGGCCGGCCGCACGAAGTCGCTCGAGCAGCGCCCGATTCGGTTCCTGGGCAAACCACGCACACACGGTCTCGGCGATCTTGGTGCCGACCCCGTCGATCGCGGCCACCTGATCGACCCCGTCGTCGGCGGTCGTGGCCTCGATGATCCGGTCGAGGTGGCCGAAGTGCTCGGCGAGCGCCTCGGACGCCGACGGACCGAGATGGCGGATGTTGAGCCCGACGAGCAGGTTGGCGAGCGTGCGGTCCTTCGACGCCTCGATCGCGTCCCGGAGGTTGTCGATCGACGTCTGTCCGTAGCCCTCGAGCTCCAGGATCCGATCGAAGTCGATCTCGTAGATGCTGGCGATGTCGGTCAGGATCCCGAGGTCGAGGAACTGGGCGATGCTCCGCTCCCCCAGTCCTTCGATGTCCATGCTGCCGCGGCCGGCGTAGTACTCGATCGCACCCTGGATCTGGAACGGGCACTCGGGGTGCACGCATCGAGTGTCGGATTCACCCTCCGGACGGACGAGGGTCGACTCGAGCGGACACGGGCACGTCGTCGGGAAGGTCCACTTGCGGAGCCCCTTCTTCCGCGCCGCCAACACCGGACCCACGACCTCGGGGATGACGTCGCCGGCTCGGCGCACGATCACCGTGTCGCCGGGGCGGACGTCCTTGGCCTCGACCTGGTCCTCGTTGTGCAGGGTGGCTCGCTCGACGTTGGCACCACCGACGAAGACCGGTTCGAGGACCGCGAACGGTGTCGTCCGGCCGGTGCGACCGACCGACACCTGGATGTCGAGCAGCCGGGTCGTGCGCTCCTCCGGAGGGAACTTGTAGGCGATCGCCCATCGCGGCGCCCGCGCGGTGAACCCCAACTGGTCGCGCACGGCCAGGTCGGACACCTTGGCCACCGCGCCATCGATCTCGTAGGGCAGGTCGTGGCGATGGTCCTGCCAGTGCTGGCAGAAGGCGATCACGTCGTCGATGGTGTCGACCACGCGGATCTCGGGGTTCACGGCGAAGCCGAGGTCGCGCAGGAGGTCGAACGTCTCCTCGTGCTTCGCGAGCGTCGGCCCGCCCTCGACCGCGCCGAGTTGGTAGCACCACATCGACAGGTCGCGCTCGGCCGTGGCGGCCGGGTCCTTCTGACGGAGGGAACCGGCGGCGGAGTTGCGTGGGTTGATGTAGGGCGCGTGGCCTTCGGCGGCGGCCCGCTCGTTGAGCGCCTCGAAGGCGGCCGAACTCATGTAGACCTCGCCCCGCACCTCGAGGACGCGGGGTGCCCCCTTCGGGAGGGTGACGGGGATCGACTCGATGGTGCGCACGTTGGCGGTGACGTCCTCGCCGACCTTGCCGTCGCCGCGGGTCGCTCCCTGCACGAGACGACCGTCCTCGTAGCGCAGCGAGATCGCGACCCCGTCGATCTTCAGCTCGCACACGTGCGCCAGATCGATCCGTGCGTCGCCCTCACCGACCCCAAGGCGCCGCTGGACGCGGTCCTCCCAGGCCCGGAGCTCGTCGGGGTCGAAGGCGTTGTCCAGGCTCAACAGGGGCGTCGAGTGGACCACCGGCGCAAACGTCTCCGACCGTCGGCCGCTGACGCGATGCGTGGGCGAGTCGGGGCTGTCGAGTGCAGGGAACTCTTCCTCGATCGCTCGCAGCTCGGCGACCAGCGCGTCGTAGTCAGCATCGCTGATCAGCGGGGCGTCATCGACGTAGTACCGCTCGTTGTGCTCGAGCAGTTCGTTCCGCAGCGCCTCGACGCGATGGACCGTTTCTTCGGGCGGGTTGCTCACCCTGGTGAAGTTACGCGCCGGGGGTGACGGTCACGCCCCGACGGCGAGACGAACCCCGAACGACTGGCGCCGGACACGCTCGGCCAACTCGACCGACAGCGACAGGAGGTGCTCGGCCTGCAGGGTGTCGTGGTTCGCCAGCCCGCACTCCGGGGTCACAAGCGCCTGGTCGCGCAGGCGGAGGGCGTCGCAGCCACGCTGCACGAGCTCGCACCAGGTCTCCGAGAGCGCCCGCCACAGCAGCGACGGCTCGCTCCCGATCGGCCGGTTGGTCGGGACGGCGCCCCAGGCGACCCAGCCACCGCGGTCGAGGTGCACACCCAGCGCACCGGCGTGGTCGATCACACTCGCATCGGTGGGCATCGAGACGATCTGCGGGCCGGCCGCGAGCGCCAGACGCCAGTCGGTCTCTCCGCAGCAGTGGAGGCCGGTCACCGCGTAGGGCTCGATGGCGGCGAGCGTGCCCGAGACCAGGTCGACGGCGTGGTCGGCCGGGACGGGGAAGTCGACGTGCGACAGGGCCACGAGGCCGGGCTCGTCGACGAACACGACCTTGGCGGCGAGCGGCGCGACCCGTGTGGCCTCATCGAGCAGCGCGACGGCCCGTTGGCGGACGGCGGCACCGGCGGTGGCGAACGCCCGGTCGGCATGGACGCCGGCTTCGATCAGGCCCAGCGCGAGCGTGACCGGACCGGTCACCTGGAGCTTGATGGGCGCAGTTCGATGGCGTGTCGCCTCGAGGAACGCTCGGGTGCCTCCGAAGGCCGGACCGGCGATGCCGGGGCCCTCGTCGCCGAAGGGATTCCCGGGATCGAGTTCGCCGGTGACCTGGATGACGCCGTCCTCGGCGATGGTGACGCCGCGGAGGCCCCAGGCGCCCTGCGACAGCATCCCCTCACGAGCATCGAGGCGCGGAAGCGACGGCGCAGCGGGAAGATCAGGGCAGGCAGCGAGGGCGACGGAGACCGCGGCATCCACCTGACGGTGGGGCAGGCTGCCGATCGCGGAGGCGGTCCCGACCCGCAGGTTGACGGCCTTCATGACCGATTCACCTGGCTCGAGAACGGGTACGCGGATCCATCGGAACCACGCCCCCCTTGCGTCTCCATGCACACCGGAATAGCGAGCCGGAGGGCCCAGGAGCAAATCTGGGGGTCCCATGTCCGAGTCCACCGCCACTCCGTCCGCTCCCGCTCCCACCCGATCGATCGCCGAGATCGCCCGGTCGGCGTGGCCGTTGCGGGTCGCCTGGCTCATCGTTCCGCTCGTCGCCGGGCCCGCGCTCGCCGATGCCCTGTCCGATCGGAGCCGGTCGGTCCAGGTCGTCGCGTCGACGCTCGCGTGGGCCGGTTGGATCGTCGGACTCGGCGCCATGTCGGTGCTCCGTTCGGCGTCGCTGACCGTCGTCCGGGTCGTCGGTCCGGGTGCACTCGCGGTCGCTGTATGGGCGTCTCTGGGAGCCGACCGACCAGCGTGGGCCGCTGCCGGCGTCGGCATCGGCGCCATCGTGGTGCTGCTGTTGGCCGCGCCGGGCGTGAGCGATGCATTCGTCGACGGTTCGAGCTACGGCACCGAGCAGCGAGTGGCCCTCAAGATCCCTCCGACGCTGCTCGTGCTGCCCGTCCCGTTGTCGTGGCTCGCCGTCGCCGCCGGCGTCGTCACGGGTCCGTTGCTCCTCGCCTCGTCCCAGTGGGTCGCGGGTGGCATCGCGCTGGTGGTCGGCGCGGCGCTCGCGTTCCTCGGCGCCCGCCAACTGCACCTGTTGAGCCGCCGCTGGCTCGTCTTCGTTCCCGCCGGCCTGGTCGTGCACGACCCGTTCTCGCTGACCGATCCCATCCTCTTCCCGCGCACCTCGGTGGCTCGGGTGGGGCCGGCGGTCGCCGACGCCGCCGGCGCCGAAGACGTCGTCGACTCGACCGGCGGAGCGCTTGGTCTCGCGCTCGAGGTCCGCAGCCACGAGGCGATCAAGGTGGGGCTGCGCACCGGACGATCGCTCGACGAGCGCGAGGGCGTGCTCGCCATCCTCGTGACGCCGACGCAGCCGGCGACGACCCTCGAGATCGCCCGAGCGAAACGCCTGCCCGTCGGCTGATCGGTCGAACCGTGGTCCTCGGCGACCGCCCGAACCGGACAAGCCCGGGAAACTCAACGTCCCAGGCGTCGGGGGCCGACGATTATTGCGTCGAGTTCGAACGCGTTGGGTCCGGAACGGTCGCGCTGGAGCGCACTGCCACGCCACCACCGACGACGAGGTCGTCGTGGTAGAGCACCACCGACTGGCCGGGGGCGATGCGGCGGCGGGGGCGGTCGAAGGTCACCGTGGCGCCGGCGCCCTCGATCGAGACCCGGCCCGGAAGGGGTTCACCGTGCGCACTGCACTGTACGAGCACCTCGCCCTCGATCGGGTCGTGGGCCCAGACCACCTGTTCCAGCGTCACCGAGTCCGAGTGCAACGCCGCCTTGTCGCCGATGGTCACCCGGGCCTCCGACACGTCGACGTCGACCACGTAGCGCGGGGTGTCGAAGCCGCCGAGGTCGAGCCCACGCCGCTGGCCGATCGTCACCAGCTCGACCGCGTCGACCGATCCGACCCGTGCGCCGGACTCGTCGACGATCTCGCCGGGATGGAGGTCGACCCGCCCGTCGAGGAAACCGCTGCGGCCCTGCGTCGACGTGATGAAACACACGTCCTGGCTGTCGGGCTTCGACGCGATCTTCAACCCCAGGCGGGCGGCCTCGGCCCGCACCTCGTCCTTGGTGACGTGGCCGATGGGGAACGACACCCGTCCGAGCACCGACCCCGGAACGACGTAGAGCACGTAGCTCTGGTCCTTGGCCAGGTCGTGGCCACGCTGGAGATGCGGACGGCCCGATGCGTCGTGGCCGATCCGCACGTGGTGGCCGGTGGCGACGTGGTCGAAGCCGAGTGCGTCGGCCCGACGAAGCAACCGATCGAACTTGAGGTGCCGGTTGCACTCGATGCAGGGATTGGGCGTCAGCCCCGCCTGGTGCGACGCGACGTAGGGGTCGATCACGTCTCGGGCGAAGTCGTCGCCGAAGTTGAAGACGTGGTGAGCGATGCCGAGATGGTCGGCGACACGGCGGGCATCGTCGACGTCGGACACCGAGCAGCAACCGCTGTCGCTCTCGCCGCCCCACAGCTTCATGGTCACGCCGACGACCTCGTGGCCCTGCTCGAGCAGGAGCGCGGCCGCGACGGACGAGTCCACTCCCCCGGACATGGCGACGAGAACCCGGCTCATGCGAACAACCGCAGGCGCTCGACAGCGGCGGGTACGGCGTCGATGGCGAGATCGACGTCGGCATCGGTCGACGACCATCCGAGCGAGAGACGCAGACTTCCCTCGGCGACGGCCCGGTCGACGCCCATGGCGGCGAGCACGTGGCTCGGCTCCTGCGCCCCCGACGAACACGATGATGCGGCAGAGGCGAACACCTCGCGGTCCTCGAGCAGGACCAGGAGCGCTTCGGCCTCGACCCCGGGGAGGCACACGTGACAGTTGCCCGCGACCTTGCCCGACCGGTCGCCGTCGACGACGGCGGTCTCGATCGCACCGTCGATGCGGGCGAGGAGTCCGTCGGCCAGTCGATCGCGGAGCGCGCCGATGCGATCCACCGATGCGGAGCGATCGCGAACGGTGACGGCGGCCGCAGCGGCGGCCCCGACGATGCCGGCGACGTTCTGGGTGCCGGAGCGTCGCCCACGTTCCTGCCCGCCACCCAGCAGTTGTGAGCGGAGCGAGACCTCGGGACGGACGGCGAGCACGCCGACGCCCTGGGGTCCGCCGAACTTGTGAGCCGACAGCGACAGCAGGTCGACGCCGGCCGCAGCCGTCGGGAGGTCGAGCCAGGACAACGCCTGCACGGCATCGGTGTGGAACAGCGCGTCGGGCGCATGCGTACGCACGATCTCGAGCACGGCCCAGAGGTCGGCGATCACGCCGGTCTCGTTGTTGACCGCCATCACCGACACGAGCGAGACGTCGTCGTCGAGCAGCGACACCAAGTGGTCGAGATCGACCTGCCCCGCGGCATCGACGCCGACGATGCGTCCTCCACGCGACTCGACCGTGTGCAGGACCGCGTGGTGCTCGGACGCTGGACACACCGGGACGCCCCCGCGGGCGTCGATCACCCCGTCGATCGCGAGATCGTCGGCCTCGGTGCCACCGGCCGTGAAGACGATGTCGCCCGGGTCGAATCCCGTGGCCTCGGCGAACACGTCGCGGGCGTCGTCGATCACGCGACGGGCGTCACGCGCCAGTCGGTGCGCGCCGGACGGGTTGCCGACGCGGTCGCCCAGCCAGGGCAGCATCGCGTCTCGTGCTTCGGGGCGGACCGGGGTCGTGGCCGCGTGGTCGAGGTAAGCCACCGCGCGAGGCTACGACGAACCGGGCGTGGTCCCCCATGTGCCGGGTCTGATCCCCCAGGTGGACGACAGCGGATCGTCCTGCCACACGGGCGGCGGGATGGCCCCCGGCGGAAGGAAGGTGTTGGCCCACACGTCGGGTCCGGACGCCGACGGCACGTGTCGGGCCTGGTAGGCGGCGGCGATCGCGACGAGGAACGTCTCGGCAGGGTGCTGGGCCGGGACCTCGACGCGGAGCCGGTCGGCGATCCAGGCAGCCAACTCGCGGGCACGCTCGTCGCGCGGCTGCATCCGCATCTCGTGGACGCGCAGCAAGAAGGTTCGGACCAGCACGTACTCCTCGTCCCGCAGCGCCGACACGTCGAGCCCGGCGACGTAGGCGTTCCAGCCGTAGGGAGGCTGGAAGATGATCGGCTGCGCGTAGGCGCCGGCCTGGCGCTCACGGATCACGATCGTCCCGGCGGCGATGTCGCCCAGGCGCTGGCTCTGGCGGGTCGTCAGCGACGCGAGCACCGCGACGCTCCCGAAGCCGAGGACGAAGTCGACGAGGCCGAGGGCGGAGCGGATGGCCGCATGACGGAACCGGACCGGCGCACCCTCGATCGTGATCACCCGGAGACCGACGAGCATCTTGCCCACGGTCTTGCCGTTCCACATCGTCTCGCACACCACGGGATAGACGAGCAGCACGGCGAATCCGCTCGCGATGAGGACGACCGTCACGAAGGTCTCGCCGAGTGCCGGAGCGGCGAGGCTGAACCCGAAGAGCACCGCCCACAGGAGACCGAGGCGGACGCCGAGGTCGGCGAGGAAGGCGAGCGCCCGGCTGCCCAGACCTGCTTCGGCGAACTCGAGGAGCACGGCCTCGGGCGTGACGATCCCGCCGGAGGGCGCCGCTGCCCTGGACTCGTGCGCCGTGGGTGCCACCACGGGTCGCTACCGTACCGGGCACCGTGGACGTCGATCGCTTCATCTCGATGCACAAGCCCGCCTGGGATCGGCTCGCGTACCTCTCCAAGCGGGGGCGCAACGGCGGCAAGTCGCTCGAACCCGACGAGCTGGACGAGCTCGTGCACCTCTACCAACGGGTGTCCGGCCATCTCGCGCACGCCCGCGTCGCCTACCGCGACCCGTCGCTCGACGCCCGCCTGACGACGATCGTCGCCGACGCCAACGCCGCCATCTACAGCACCCGGACGTCGGCGGCCACGGCGATCCGCCGCTTCGTGTTCTCGTCGTTCCCCGGGGCGGTGTGGCGCATCCGTCGCTTCGTCCTCGCGAGCGCCCTGCTCACCCTCGTGCCCGGGATCCTGGTCGGTGCGTGGATCGCCAACTCGGACGCCGCACTCGATGCGTCGGGCCCGGAGGCGGTCCGGGCGGCATACGTCGAGGAGGAGTTCGCCGACTACTACTCGTCGGAGCCGGCAGCGCAGTTCGCCGCCGGCGTCACATTCAACAACATCCGGGTGGCGATCACGGCCTTCGCACTGGGGATCTTCGCCTGCGTCGGCACCGCCGCGATCCTGGTCTTCAACGGCGCCAACGTGGGCGTCGCCGGTGGGCTGTTCGCCGCCGTGGGCGAGCAGGGACGCTTCTGGGGGCTGATCCTCCCCCACGGCCTGCTCGAGTTGACGGCGGTCATCGTCGCGGGCGGCGCCGGACTCCGATTGGGATGGGCGCTGATCGACCCCGGTGACCGCACGCGGATCGGCGCGCTCACCGACGAGGGCCGCCGATCGGTGCTCGTCGTGCTCGGTCTCATCGGGGCGTTCGTCGTCGCCGGCCTGATCGAGGGGTTCGTCACCGGTAGCCCGCTCCCGACCGCGGCGCGGATCGCCGTCGGTGTCGCGGTCGAGGCCGCGTTCCTGGCCTACATCTTCCGGTTCGGTCGTTCGGCCGAGTCCGAGGAGTCCGTGCTCGCCGGGATCTGACTCAGGGGGCGTCGGGAAGCCGGACGGATCCGTCGTCGGCCAGCGGCCAGTAGGGGTTGTGGGCCACCTCCCACGGGTGACCGTCGGGGTCGAGGAAGACGCCGTTGTAGCCGCCCCAGAACGCCTTCGATGCAGCGCGACCGATCGTGGCGCCCGCCGCTTCGGCCTCGACCAGCAGTCGGTCGACCTCGTCGGGAGAGTCGACGTTGTGGGCGAGGGTGATGCCGCCCCAGCCGCCGTTGTCGGTCACGGCGCTGTCCTCGGCCAACTCGTCGCGGCTCCAGAGTCCGACCACCATGCCACCGGCCTGGAAGAACACGACGTCGCCGCCGGGCGGCGACTGGCCCGACCAGCCGAGCGCCTCGTAGAACGCCTTCGACCGTCCGAGGTCGGCGACACCCAGGGTGATGACGGACACGCGTTGCTCCACGAGACGAGCTTCGCACGTCCCTGGCGGTCAGAGGCGGCCGGACGCCTTCATCTCGAGGTACGCGTCGCCGAGCATCGCCGCCAGTCGCTCCGGGGGCGCATCGACCACGGTGGCGCCGGCGGCGCGCAGGCGCGCAGCGGCGCGGGCCCGAGATCGAAGCGTGCGAGCCGCGGCGGCCTGCCGGTAGGCCGACTCCTCGTCGGTCACCGGCGCCTCGGCCCACTCGCGCACACGCGGATCCTGGATCGCCCCGACGAGGATCAGATGCGACCGGGTGAGCACGGGCAGCGCGGGGAGGAGCGACTCGCCCACCGCCTGCTCGACGAGGTCGGTGAGCAGGACGATCAGCGCGCGCCGACGGAAGTGGGCGAGCGTGTGGTGGAACGCGCCGGCGTAGTCGCTGTCGACCAGCGACGGTTCGAGTTCGTACAGCGCATCGGTGACCTTGCCGAGTTGGCCACGGCCGTGGCTCGGCTGGACGACCGCACGGACGGAACGATCGAACGCGAGGAGCCCGCAACGGTCTCCGAGTCGGGTGGCGACGGTGGTGATGAGGAGCGCAGCGTCCATGGCGAACTCGGCGCGCGGCACCCCTTCGGTGGCGTCGCTGGCGACTCGGCCCGCCATCACACGGCCGTTGTCGAAGAGCACCACGACGTTCTGGTTCCGCTCGGCCCGGAACGTCCGCACGATCGGCCGTCCGGCGCGGGCCGTGGCCGACCAGTCGATGCGACGGAACTCGTCGTCGACGGTGTACTCGCGGAGCTGGTCGAACTCGGTGCCGCCACCACGTCCCTTCGCCGAACGGAGGCCGACCTCGAGGATGCGAGCACGGTCGATGCGCAGCTCGGCCTCCTCACGAGACCGGAAGCGGGGGTACACCCGCAGGGTCGCCGGACGTTGCACACGACCCTGTCGCGCGGCCAGGCCGAGCGGTCCGTCGGCGCGCCACACCAGCTCCGTCGGTTCGAAGCGGCCGCGGCGCGTGGGTGCCAGCGACGTCGAGACCGTGAGGACACCTCGTGCGGGAACGACGCCGGAGAAACGGCGGCTCCCGGCTCGTAGGCTCGGGGCGAGTTCGTCGGCCACGGCGATGCGGAACGAGCGCCCGCGGAGGTCACGGACGCGCCAGGTCACCTCGTCCGTGCCGCCCAGCGTGATCACCTTCGGGAGGCGACGCTCGATCTCGAACGACCGTTCGCGGGGCGCCAATGCCCAGTCGATGACGACGAGCGCCAGCAACGCTCCGTTGACCAGCAGCAGACGGGCGGCGAACGTCCCCGGGACCACGGCGACCGCGACAGCAGCGACGAGCGCCGCGATCGCGAGACGAGGGGTGGGGATCGGCACGACGGGTCAGCGGGGCGCGGGAACGGTGGCCAGGATGCCGTCGAGGACGGCGTCCGGTGTGGTGCCCTCGAGCTCGAGCTCCGGTCGGACCTGGATGCGATGGCGGAGCGTGGGACGAGCGACCGCCTTCACCTCGTCGGGAGTGACGAAGGTCCGCCCGGCGAGCCAGGCCCAGGCCTTGGACGCATGGAGGAGCCACGAGGCACCACGAGGCGAGACACCGAGCGACAGCGACGAACTCTCACGTGTGGCTCGGGCGATGGCCACGATGTAGGCGAGGATCTGTGGGTCGACGGCGATGGCGTCGACCTCGGCTCGGCCCGCATCGAGATCGGCGACGCCGGCGACCGCCCGTACACCGGCGGCGATCGGGTCGTGGGGGTCGAGCCCGGAGTGGTGGCGAGCCAGGATCTCCTGCTCCTGGGCGGCGTCGGGGTAGCCGACCTGGAGCTTGAACAGGAATCGGTCGAGCTGCGCCTCGGGCAGCGGATACGTGCCCTCGTATTCGACGGGGTTCTGCGTGGCGATGACGACGAACGGCTCCGGGAGCATGCGGGCGTCGCCCTCGACGGAGACCTGCCGCTCCTCCATGGCCTCGAGCAGCGCGGCCTGGGTCTTGGGCGGCGTGCGGTTGATCTCGTCGGCGAGGAGCACGTTCGTGAACGCGGGGCCCTCGCGGAAGCGGAACCCGGTGCCGGAGTCGTAGATGACCTGCCCCAGGACGTCGGACGGCATGAGGTCCGGCGTGAACTGGACGCGCTTGAAGTCGAGGTCGAAGGCCGCCGACACCGTCTTGACGAGCAGCGTCTTGGCCACGCCCGGCACGCCTTCGAGGAGGACGTGCCCTCGCACCAACAGCGCAGCGACGATGCCGGACAGCACACCGTCCTGACCGACGATGACCTTGCCGACCTCGTCTCGGACGGCGAGCACGGCGTCGCGTGCGGGACTAGCGGATGGCTGATCGGTCATGGGTGAGCTCCTCACGGATGCGGTTGAGCAGATGGGCGACCTCGACGAGCAGTTCGTCGGAGGTGACGGGATCGGAGGTGGCACGTCGGACCTCGACGTCGTCGAGTGAGGTCCGGGCCGCGATGGTCGACTCGACCACGTCGACCGGTGCGTCGAGGGGAAGACCCAGCAACGACGACAGGTCCCGGCGGGCGTGGTCGCGCAGGATGGCTGCAGCCCGGTCCGGGCGGCGGTTGTTCTGGAGCAGACGACCCACGGCGTTGGTGAGCTCCGAGCCCTGGATCTGGACGGGTTGCGGCTCGGTGACCGGACGACCCAGCCGACGCGCCCGCCACAGGACGACGACGAGGAACACCACCAGCAACTGTGCGAGCGCCGCTCGGACCGGCGTCCCGATGAGGTCGACGAGGCCCTGGTCGCCGCTGCCGGCGAGCACCGGCCGCACGAAGGCAGCACGCCGCCCCTCTCCCGACAACAGCGCCCCGGCCAACACGGCGTTGTCGTCCTCGTCGAGCAGGTCGTTGGTGAACACGCTCGGCCCGCCGAGGCTCACGATCCGCCCCTCGCCACTGGCCTCGCTCACGAGGAACGCCTCTCCCGACGGCGACGCGAAACACGTCTCGCTCTCGTCCGGCGTCTGATAGCGGCGGCTCACCCCGACGTCGATCGTGGCCACGTCCTCGAGGCCTTCGACGGCACACCGTCCCGACACGACGTCGATGACGCCGGCACCCACCCTCGGGCTGAACAGCGACGAAGGATCGGCCACGACGAGTGTTCCGCCTCGGCGGACCCACCCCTCGATGTCGTCGGCCTGATCACGCGGGAAACGGTCCTCCAGGACGAGGGCGACGTCGACGTCGGAGGCCGGGACACCCTCGACGACCTCGATCGAGCCACCGAGGCGTCCCACGAGTTCGACCACCGCCTTCGCACCGTCGGGCGATGTCGAGGCCGGGTCGAGCGGGGCACCGGGGTTCTGGCGCGACGACCCGAAGTACGCACCGCCGAGCACGACCACGGCGATGACGCCGATCCAGATCCAGCGGCGGTTCACGTCGAGACCACCCTGGCGTCTCGTCGACGCGCTGCGGCCTCGACGGCCTCACACTCGGACACGAACGTTGCGTAGGCGGCGGCGTCGACGGACTGGTCGCCGTACCAGACCCCGTCGAAACGGTCGGTGACGCTGGCGAGACGATCCGCCTCGTCGACGAGCACTGTGGCGGCGGCTCGTCGGTACTCGCCTGCGGTCCGGCCCGCGACGTCTTCGACGACCTGCTCCGTGACCAGGTGCGCCACCAGCGCCTGGTGGCGGCATCGCAGCGCGCCCCGGTGGTCACCGGTCGCGGCGAGCCGGTCGGCCTCGTCGAGCCAGACCGTGGCGTCTCGCGACGTCTCGGTGCCGTACTCGAGCGCGTCGTCACCCCGATCCCGGCCGACGCGGGGGACGCGGAGCGCCCGCACCACCAGCCAGATCGCCGCGGCGACCAGCGCCACGACCACGACCCACGCGATCCCCGTACCCGGACCACCGCCGGGCAGGGTCCCGAACGCCGACCCCATCTGCTCGAAGATCCACTCGATCGCACGGTCGAGCAAGCTCTGCGTGGGCTCGGCATACGCGCCGTCGCGGAGGATGTCGTCGGCCGCACGACGAGCGTCGTCGGGGTCGATGGGCGGGTTTCCGTCGAGACCACCGAGCAACGGTCCGAGGTGGGCAAGCGTCATGGCTCGATCAGCGCCTGGACCCGCCGCTGGATGTCGTAGCCCTCGGACCGACTCCGCAGGTCGAGGTGGTAGAGGATGGCGACCCCGGCGGTGAACGGCGCCACCACGAGCTCGGAGAAGGTCGACCCCGCCGACCGGATCAGCCAGTTCCAGTCGTCGGCCACCACGAGCGTCGCCACCTCGGGGATCAGCTGGAAGCCGAAACCGACGATCGTGCTGAGGAGCCCCACGAGCAGCGGCACCCCCATCGAACGCCAGAAGCGCGTCCCGGTGAGCTGCGTCGACCGGACCAGCGCGCGGAACGGTCCGACGTGCTCGGCCACGACCACCGGACTCACGATCTGGAGGAACGCCATCACGATGTAGGCGCCGATGCCCAGGCCGACCAGGCCGACGACCTCGAGCACGTGGACCACGACGACCGCGACCAGGAGTGCCGGCGCCCGACGCAGCGTCGCCAGCACGATGACCGACGGCGCACGGCGGACTCCGGCGTACCAGTCGTGGACCAGCATCGTCATGGCGCCGGTGAGCAACGCCAGCGACGACATGCTCGCGACCAGCGTCGCCGCGAGCGTCCCCGCGCCGGTGAGCTCGCCCGATTCGCCGAAACCGAGCGTCGACGTCGTGTCACCCAGGCCGGTACCGGCGAAACCGCCGCCGCCGATGACATCGCGGAGCAACACCGCCGACAGGACCTGGATCGGCACCACGAACACCGTGGCGAGGATGAGTACGTCGCGCGGACGGCGTTTGAGGATGTCGAACGATCCGTCCAGGAGGTCGGGGATCGTCATCGGCCGCAGCGGGACAGGCGGTGGCGGCAGTGGGGCCGCCCCGGCGGACGGACCCGATGCCGCAGTCGAGGACGGCGTGTCGACGTCGACCGGACGCGACGGCTGGGGCGCCGACGCCCCGGGCATCGCCCAGGACGAGCTCATCGGAACCGTCCTCGGGGTTCGACACGCGGTGTCGTACGTCCACACGAAGGGCATCCGGTCTCGTCGATCGTCGCCGCGATGCCGGTGGCGACGCGCAACCACACGCTGCCGTGCCATCCCACCGCCGACCACACGAGTTCGCCGTCGACGACCTCGACGAGCTCGTCCTCGGGCCAGGTGTGGAAGCCGGTGCCGCCGGGGCAGCTGACCCACGCAGCCCGTGCCGCCGGCGCCTTCCACCACTCGGCCATCGGCAGGTCGATCTCGGGCAGCGGAGCCGGATCGTGGCCGGCGTCGACGGCCAGTGCCCGAACGGACGACGGGATCACATCGGCCAACGAGCCCAGCGTCGTCGCCGACCCGGCGAGGACGGTCGGCGACGCGGTCGCCAACAGGTCGGCTGCTCGCTCCAGGCCACACGTCAGGAACGAGACCCCGGCGTTGCGGCAGCCGAGGACCATCTGCCAGTGCGTGGTCGAGCCATCGCCGTCGCCGACGAGGAGCACCCGGTCGTCGGAGCGGACACCGGATGTCGCCCATCCACGACGGCCCAGCGTCGCCAGCCGGTCCAGGTCGGTCGCGGTGTTGGCCACGAACAGGTGGTCGTCCACGGTGCGCTCGTGGGTCCAGAGGACCGGCTTGTACGACGGGTCGATGTTCCGGCGTGCGAAGTCGTCGCGGCGGCCGGTCACGTCGGCGAAGAGGAACCGCACCTGGTCGGCGATCGGCGCCGACCGACCGAAGCCGTCCTCGCCTGGTTCGAGGACGAACCCCCGCCCGTCGCCCAGTTCGGCGATGTCGGTCATCGGCAACGCTCGCAGCGCTTCCGGCGTCGAGCGGCGCGGGCGATCGATCCCGTGCTCGTCCAGCACCCCGGCCAACGCCGACGAGTACGAACGCACCGTCGTGCCGAGCCAACGACGAAGGCGGTCGTCGCGCTCGGAGGTGTACTGCGCTGGCCGCCGGTGGTCCTCCGTCATCCGCTGTCACGCTACCCATGGCCCTCGACCGTGATGTCCGCAGGCCAACATGGCGACGTGGACGGGTACCGGGCAACGACGTACGGCGAGGCCTTCGCCGACGTCTACGACCACTGGTACGCCGACATCACGTCGCCGGCCGACACCGCGGCGTTCCTCCGGGAGCGGGTCGACGGGCTGGTGGTCGAGTTGGGCAGCGGGACCGGACGGCTCGCCGAGCCGATACGTGCGGCCGGCCTCCCGGTGATCGGTCTCGACGCCTCCATGGCGATGCTCCGCCGTTCGGTCGACCAGGTCCCGCTGGTCCCGGTGGTCGCCGCCGACATGATCGAGCCGCCGATCCGGCCCGGGTCGGCGGCGGCCGTCCTGGTCGCTTTCAACACCCTCTTCAACCTCCCGACCAGCGCGATGCAACGCATGGCGCTCACCCGCGCTGCCGGCCTGCTGCGCTCCGGCGGCATCGTCGTCATCGAGGCCTTCGTTCCCGGCGACGGGGCGGACGAGCGGTCGGATCACGTCGACGTCGTGCGCCTCGACGCCGACTCGGTGGTGCTCCGAGTCAGCCGGACCGACCCCGAGACCTGCACGGTCTCGGGGCACCACGTCGAACTGCGCGACGGCGAGCCCGTACGGCTGCGCCCCTGGCACCTGCACTACACCGATCCGATGGGCCTCGACCGGCTGGCGGAATCGGCCGGGTTGTCGCTCGTGGCCCGATTCGGAGGCTGGCGAGGCGAGCGATTCGACGACGAGAGTCCGACCCACGTCAGCGTGTTCAGCGCGGCGAGTACCCGCCGATAGTCTCCGCTGCTGTGAGCCAGCTGCGCCTGAACCCCTTGACGGGTCGGTGGGTGACGATCTCGTCGACCCGCGCCGAACGCCCGGGTCACTTCGTGTCGCGCCAGCTGCCCGTCGAGGCCGAGCCCGGTCGCCCGTGCCCGTTCTGCCCGGGGAACGAGGAGGCGACGCCGCCGTCGCTCGAGGAATACAGCACCGAGGGTTCGTGGCTGGTCCGCGTGGTCCCCAACAAGTACCCGGCGTTCTCCGGCAACGAGCCGATGCGGGTGACGAACCTCGGACCGGTCTTCACGCAGGCCAACGCCTCGGGCATCCACGAGGTCCTGGTGCTCTCACCCGAGCACGACCAGTCGTGGGGCGACCTCGACGACAAGCAGACCGGTCTGGTGATGGCGGCCATCCGCGACCGGATGGAGGACCACGCCCGCCAGTCGGGCACCCGCTACACGCAGGCCATCGTCAACGCCGGCCGCGAGGCCGGCGCCTCGATCGAGCATCCCCACGGACAGCTGCTCGGCATCCCGTTCGTACCGGGCGAGATCGCCGACGAACAGCGTGGATTCGATCGATTCGACGGGTCGTGCCTCCTCTGCACCGTGGCCGAGGCCGAGATCGACGTCGGCCACCGCCTCGTCCACGCCGACGACCGCGTCGTCGTCGTGTGCCCCTACTGGAGCGGGGCTCCCTACGAGATGCTCGTCATCCCGCGCGGTCACCACGAGCACCTGACCGCGGCCTCTCCCAAGGAACTGGTCGCCGTGGGCAAGTCGATCCGCGATGCGCTCGTCCGACTGCGCTCGGTCGTGGGCGACGTCGCCTACAACCTCGTGTTCCACACGGCGCCGCACAACCATCCCGGCGCCTTCCACTGGCACGTCCACCTCACGCCCCGGCTGACCTCGGTCGCCGGCTTCGAACAGGGAACGGGCGTGATGATCAACATCGTGGCGCCCGAGATCGCCTGCGAGCAGCTGCGCGCCGTGGACGTGTGAGCGCGCTCGACACCTGGCCCTTCTGGGCGCCCAGTCAGGAACACGCCGTCGAAGCCGCACTCGACCTCGCCGGCATCGGACCCGGGACCCGGGTGTGCGACCTCGGCTGCGGCGACGGACAGGTGCTGCTCGCGGCGGCGCGCCGTGGGGCCGTCGTGTCCGGGATCGAGGCCGACCCGGATCTGGTCGACGAAGCACGCCAGAACCTCGCCGACGCCGGCATCGACGCCGACATCCGTCTGGGCGACCTGTTCGACCCCGACCTCGAACTCGACGCCGACGTCTTCTTCGCCTACCTCGCACCGGCGACGCTGCAACGCCTGCTGCCCACGCTCCAACAGCACCGCCACGCCACACTCGTCACCGTCGACTTCGACGTCCCGGCGCTGACGCCGACACGCCGCGGCAACCCCGCACGCCTCTACCGGATGCCCGGACGGAGGCGGCCCGTGCCCGCACCGGGATGGCCCACGGCCGGAACGCTGGTCGCGACCGACCCGGACTGCCAGTCGCTGTCGTGCCTCGACCTCGTGCATCCGGGCGGCCCGTGCGACGTCCGCCTGTCCGGTGAGTTCGACGGCATCGCGACCGTCCTCGGCGGCGCCGACCGGCTGGCCGAACCCGCGCACCTTGCGGTCGACCTGCGATGGGAGTCGCTCGACGTCGGCACCGTGGTCGCGGGCACCGTGCACGTCACGGGCGCCGACGACCACGCGCTCGTGGTGGTCATCACCGAGGAGGACGACGGCATGTGGGAGCTCTCCCCTGCCGCCGTACGAGGCATCCAACGCGCGCTCACCGGCCCGGATCCGGCGACGACGCTCGCCGAACTGCTCGCCGCGACCGCGGTCTGACCTCCGCTCAGCCCTCGGCGGCGTTGGCCAGGTCGTACACCCGTCGTTTCGAGACGCCGTAGCGGTCGGTCACCGCGGCGACGGCGTCGCGCGTCGAAGCCCCGCCGCGACGCTCGGCGGCGAGCGCGGCGACCAGGTCCTCGTCGGTCGCCTCTGGTGCGGGCGATGCCCCCGCGAGGACGACGACGAACTCGCCACGAGGCTCGTGGTCGACCAGCCAACGAGCAGCTTCGGCGAGGGTGCCGCGGAACCACTCCTCGTGCAGCTTGGTGATCTCCCGACCGAACACGACGCGCCTCGACGGGTCGCATCGATCCAACAGGTCGTCGATCGTGCGCACCATCCGGTGCGGGGCCTCGTAGAGGATCGCCGTCCGTTCCTCGGCGGCGACGGCAGCGAGTCGGCTGCTCCGTCCGGATCCCTTCCGTGGGAGGAAACCCTCGAAGACCCACCGACTCGACGGCAGCCCGCTGGCGGCGAGCGCCGCCGACGCGGCAGTTGGTCCCGGGACCACCGAGACGTCGATCCCGGCCGCGATCATCGCCTCGACCACCACGGCCCCGGGGTCCGACACCGAGGGCATGCCCGCGTCCGTGACCAACGCCACCACGGCACCGGCCTGCGCCTGGTCGACCAGGCGAGTCGCCGCCTCGGCCTCGGTGTGTTCGTTGACGACGACGAGCTTCGGCGCGGCGATCCCCGCCGCGGACAACAGTCGTCCCGTGCGCCGCGTGTCCTCACAGGCGAGGACGTCGGCTTCAGCGAGCACCTCCGCCGCCCGGGGCGACAGGTCGCCGAGGTTGCCGATCGGCGTACCGACGACGACCAGGCGGCCCCTCACTCCCGAACCTCGAGAACCTGACCGGCCGCCAACTCCCAGTGGCGGAAGGCCCCGACTTCGGCTTCGAGCACCTTCGCGGCCCGGGGCACGGGCATCCCGAGACGGTTGCGCGCCATCGTCGTCGTGCGCAGCACGGTGCCATCGGCGGCGAGGTGGGCGACGTCGATCGCGAACCGCATGCCGATGGTGTGCACCGAACGGGCAGGGTCGATCAGCAGTGCGCCCTCGATGCCGTCGCGGCCGAGGAGGCCCCGGCGGCGTTCGTCGCGCGTCGTGGCGAGCTCGAGGCTCGCCAGCACCGTTCCCTCACGCAGCAACCACGGCACGACGTGAGTCAAACATTGAAACGGAAGTCGAGCACGTCGCCGTCGGCGACGACGTAGTCCTTGCCCTCGACCCGCAGCTTGCCGACGTCGCGCGCCGCGCTCCACGAGCCGCACTCCAGCAGTTCGTCCCACTGGATGCACTCGGCCCGGATGAACCCGCGCTCGAAGTCGGTGTGGATGACACCGGCGGCCTCGGGAGCCTTGGCGCCGGCGCGGAACGTCCACGCTCGCGTCTCCTTCTCGCCGGTCGTGAAGTACGTCCGCAGCCCCATGAGCTCGTAGGCGGCGTGGAGGAATCGTGGCAGCGCGCCCTCGCCCAGTCCGAGCCCCTCGAGCATCTCGAGTCGCTCCTCCTCGGTGTCGAGCGAGGCGGCTTCGGCCTCGAGCTGCACACACATCCCGACGACCTCGGCAACGCCCGACATCTCGGCCTCGACCGGAGCGGTGATGGCTGCGATGTCCTCGATGTCGTCCTCGCCGACGTTGACGATGGCGATGACCGGCCGGTTGGTGAGCAGGAAGTGCTCGCGCAGGAGGGCACGGTCGTCGGCCTTCAGGTCGGAGCGGTAGATCGGTGTCCCCTCGGCCAGCACGTCGACGGCACGTTGCAGGGCATCGATCTCCGGCAACAGCGACTTGTCGCCCTTGGACGCTCGCTTCTTCTTGTCGAGCTGCCGCTCGACCGTGTCGAGGTCGGCGAGGGTGAGCTCGATCTCCACGATGCGGAGGTGCTCGAGCGGGTCGGACGGGCCGGGCACGTCGCCGTCCTCGAACGCACGGAGCACGAAGACCACGGCGTCGACCTCGCGGATGTGGCTCAGGAACTTGTTGCCGAGTCCCTCTCCCTGCGAGGCGCCCTCGACCAGTCCCCCGATGTCGACGAACTGGACCGACGCCGCGATGATCGTCTTGGTGCGGCTCATCTCGGCGAGCTTGCCGAGACGGTGATCAGGCACCTTGGCCACACCGACGTTCGGGTCGGTCGTGGCGAAGGCATACGGCGCAGCGAGTGCGCCGCCGCCGGCGAGGGAGTTGTACAGCGAGGACTTGCCCGCGTTGGGCAGTCCGACGAATCCGAAGCGTTCCATGGAGCCAGCGAGGCTACGCGACCGCGGCAGAATGACCGCCATGACGGACGCTGCCAGCCTCGATGCCGGGCGGTCGGTGCTCGATCGGGTCTTCGGCCTCGTACGGACGCTGGTCGGCACGGTCCTCGGGTGGATCCAGTGGCTGGTGATCATCAGCGTCGCGCTCGCCCTGGTGAACGCTGGGCTGTTCCTGTACTCACAGCGCGACGAGTCGAGGCTCGCGATCGCCCTGGTGGTGCTCGCGGTGCTCCTGCTCCCAGCGCTGTCGCTCGCGACGCTGGGCCGGCGGTTCGCCCGGTTCCGCGACGGCGTGGCCACCGTCGGCGAACGCCTCCCGGAGCTCACCTCGCTCCCCCGCTCGGTCGTCGACGGGTTCGCCGAGGTGGCGCCATCGCTCGAGTCGACGACACGCCGGCGTCTCCCTGGACGACTCATCGGCACGGCACGAGCCCTCGCCCGGGTCGGGGCCTTGGTCCGGTCCACGATCGGCCAGCACAAGGAGCTGTTGTCGGCGTCGGCCACCGTGGTCCAGTACGGGCCACGCGACGTCCTGTTGGCGATCTACGGGGTCGTCGGCATGGCCGTACTGGGCCTGCTGGTGCCGGTGCTGGCCCTGTACGCGCTGGTCACCATCTGATCGCGAGCGAGCCGTCGGTAGCCTCGGTTCGTGCACCCCCGCGAGGCCCTCGAACGAGTCATCTACCTGCTCGACCGCTCGCTGGCCGACGGCAACAAGGTGCGGGCCTACCAACGGGCGATCGAGATCGTCGACGAGGTCGGTGACGACGAACTGTCGGCACTTCACGAGCGCAACGCACTGACCGAACTCGCGGGCATCGGGAAGTCGACCGGTGCGGTGATCGCCCAGGCACTCGACGGCGAGGTCCCGAAGAAGATCGCGGAACTCGAGGCGTCGACCCGTATCGAGGCATCCGAGGGCGCGGATCTGCGGGCAGCGCTCAAGGGCGACTGTCACATGCACTCGGTCTGGTCCGACGGAGGAGCGTCCATCGAGGCGATGGCCGCGACGGCGCGGTCGCTCGGCCACGACTACATCGTGATGACCGACCACTCCCCTCGGCTCACGATCGCGCACGGCCTCGACCGCGACCGACTGAAGGCACAACTGGACGAGATCGCGGCCGTCAACGACCGCTTCGACGACGGCTTCCGGATCCTCACCGGCATGGAGGTCGACATCCTCGCCGACGGCACCCTCGACCTCGACGACGACCTCCTCGACGAACTCGACATCGTCGTCGCGAGCGTCCACTCGAAGCTGTCGATGGATGCCAAGGACATGACTCGCCGCATGGTCATGGCCGTCGCCAGCCCGCACGTCGACATCCTCGGCCACTGCACCGGCCAGAAGGTCCCGGGCCGGAAACGCCAGGTGGGCAAGAGCGACTTCCCCGGCCGGGTCGGGTCGCAGTTCGACGCCGACATGGTCTTCGCGGCCTGCGCCAAGTTCGACACCGCGGTCGAGATCAACTGCCGCCCCGAGCGTCAGGACCCGCCGGACCACCTCCTCGAACTCGCGCTCGAGTGGGGCTGCAGGGTCGCGATCGACACCGATGCCCACGCTCCGGGCCAACTCGAGTTCCAGGCCTTCGGCTGCGACAAGGCCGCTCGGCACGGCATCACGGCCGACCGCATCGTCAACGCCATGACCGCCGGCGACCTGCTCGACTGGGCCGCCGCCCACCCCACTTCCTGAGGTCGCGGGTTGACGCGGGACGTCGGCCCCGGCATCCTTGAGGCGATGAAGTTCCTCGACCTGGACCTCCTTCTTCTCACCTAGGCGAACGCCACATATCGCGTTCGTCCCACCTCCTGCGCCTCCGGCCAGGAGGTTTCTTGCTTTTCCAGGTCCAGTTCACCGCAGACAACCCACCCACACCGAGGGAAACGACATGGCTCCTCAGCCCGCACAACCCGTTCCTGGCATCAAGAAGATGGCCTTCGACAAGTACGTGCCGTTCGTGCCCCTCGGCGCCGACGGCGACGGTCGTCTCGCGCTCCCCGACCGCACGTGGCCGGACAAGCGCATCGAGAAGGCACCGCTGTGGTGCTCGGTCGACCTGCGCGACGGCAACCAGGCGCTGATCGACCCGATGGACCCGCAGCGCAAGCGACGGATGTTCGACACCGTCGTCGCCATGGGCTTCACCGAGATCGAGGTCGGCTTCCCGTCGGCGAGTCAGCCCGACTTCGACTTCTGCCGCCAGCTCATCGAGGAAGACCTCATCCCCGACAACGTCTGGATCCAGGTCCTCACCCAGTGCCGGCCGGAGCTCATCGAACGCACCTACGAGGCCATCGCCGGCGCACCGCGGGCGATCGTCCACTTCTACAACTCGACCTCGGTGCTCCAGCGCCGGGTCGTGTTCGGCGAGGACAAGGACGGCATCACCGACATCGCGGTCAACGGGGCGAAGCTGTGCCGCAAGCTCGAGGAGACGATCCCCGACACCCACGTCCGCTACGAGTACTCACCCGAGAGCTTCACCGGCACCGAGGTCGACTACGCGATCGAGATCTGTGACGCCGTTCGCACGGCGATCGATCCCGGCACCGACGACAAGCTCATCATGAACCTGCCGGCGACGGTCGAGATGTACACGCCCAACGTCTACGGCGACGTCATCGAGTACTTCCATCGCAACGTGCCGCACCGCGACCAGGTCGTGTTGAGCCTGCACCCGCACAACGACCGCGGGTGCGCCGTCGCCGCCGCCGAGTTCGGCGTGATGGCCGGCGCCGACCGGGTCGAGGGCACGCTCTTCGGCAACGGCGAACGCACCGGCAACGTCGACGTCGTCACGATCGCGCTGAACCTGTTCAGCCAGGGCGTCGACCCCGAACTCGACATCACCGACATCGACGCGATCCGTCGAACGGCCGAGTACTGCAACCGGCTCCCGGTCCATCCACGCCACCCCTACGTGGGCGACCTCGTGTACACCGCCTTCTCCGGCTCGCACCAGGATGCGATCAAGAAGGGCTTCGCCGCCCTCGCCGAGACCGTGCCCGAGGGCGGTGGCCACGGCGACTACCCGGTCTGGGAAGTCCCGTACCTGCCCATCGACCCGATGCACGTCGGCCGCACCTACGAGTCGGTCGTGCGGGTCAACAGCCAGTCCGGCAAGGGCGGCGTCGCCTACGTCATGCACGAGGAGCACGGCTTCGATCTGCCCCGTCGACTCCAGATCGAGTTCTCACGGACGGTCCAGGGTGTCGCCGAGAACACCGGTACCGAGATCACGGCCGGCGAGATGTGGACGCAGTTCGAGGCCACCTACCTCGCGCCGGGCGGCATCGAACTGCGGACCTACGAGCTGCACACGACCGACACCGGCGCCGAGATCACGGCGCAAGTCGACACCGCGGACGGACCAGCGACGGTGTCGGGGAAGGGCAACGGCCCCGTCTCGGCCTTCGTGCACGGATTGGCCGAACACCTCGGCATCGAGGTCGACGTCCTCGACTACAGCGAGCACGCCATCGGCGCCGGCGCCGACACCCAGGCCGTCGCCTACGTCGAGATGCAGACGGCGGCTGGCGAGGTGCACTGGGGCGTCGGCGTCCACGACAGCATCGTCGCGGCCTCACTCCGGGCCGTCCTCTCGGGTGTCAATCGCCACCGCTGAGGGCACCTAGCCTGCCCGGATGCGTCGTTTCGTCGTCATCCTGATCACCAGCCTCCTCGGCCTCACCGCCTGCGGGGGTGACAGTGGACCCGGCCTCGACGAGTACGCCGACGCGCTCGCCGAAGGGATCCTCGCCGACGACAACGACGACTCGCTCGATACCACCGACGACGAAGCCCACTGCATCGGCGACGCGACAGCGCCGATCATCGGCCTCGACGCGCTCGAGGAGGCCGGGACACCGGAAGAGGTCACCGAACTCGCCGAGGACGACCTCTCGGCCTTCGACCTGAGCGACGGCAAGGCCATCGACATCGCGACCGCCACCTTCGACTGCGTCGACGGGATCGTCGACCAGCTCATCGAGAGCTTCGAGACCGGGAGCGACGACATCGACCAGTGTCTGGCCGACGAGCTGGAAGACGCCCAACTCATCCCGCTGCTGGCCATCTCGCTCAAGGGCGCGGACGTCACCGAAGAGGACACGGCCGATCTGACCGAGACGCTGGTGGCGTGTTCGGGCGGGGACGACGGCGACGAGGAACGGCTGGCCTACGAGAGCGCCCTCACCTCGTTCCTCATGAGCGACGCCGCCGGAGAACTCGGTGACACCGAAGCGACCTGCATCGCCTCGGAAGCACTCGGGATCATCGGCCGTGACCGCACCGTGGCCCTGGGCACGCCGGACGAGTTCGTGGCGGCGACGACCGACGACCTCGATGCGCTCGAACTCACCGACCAAGAGATCATTGCGGTGGCCGACGCGTACATCGGCTGCGCCCCGGGGGTCGTCGACGAGCTCCGCACGGCGTTCGTGGCCGGCACCGGCATCACCGGCGAGCCCGCCGTCTGCCTGACCGAGGCGGTCGACGACTACGTGGCCGCACAGATCCTCGCCCTGTCACTGTCGGGCGCCGACCGTCCTGCAATCCTCCAGAGCCTCCAGTCGACCGTCCAGACGTGCGCGTGAGCCCGCTGCTCCTCGACTCACTGATCGTCGGGGACGACGCATCGTCTTGGAGCGCCGCCGGGTTCACCGTGGTCGACGGCTCGGTGGCGGTCGGGGCCACGACGATCTCGTGCGCAGGCGACGACGCTCCGCCTCGGTGGAGGCTGCGCGCCGACGGGGGTTCGGTGCCGGCGTCCGTCGACGGCATCGCGACGTCGATGGCGGATGCTGACCGGGATGCTGAACGGGATCTCGTGACGCCCGATCATCCCAACCGCGTCGTGGCCATCGACCATGTCGTCCTGGCGTCACCCGATCTCGACCGCACGACCGAGACCTTCGCCGGCCTCGGGGTCGACTGCCGCCGGATACGCGACGTCCCCGGAAGCACCCCGGCCATGCAGCAGCGGTTCTTCCGCCTCGGTCCGGTCATCCTCGAACTCGTCGGCTCACCCGAATCCTCGGGTGACGGGCCGGCGAGCATCTGGGGGCTTGCGTTCACCGTCGACGACATCGATGCTGCCGCAGCGCACCTCGGGTCGGCCTGCGGCGCGCCGAAGTCCGCCGTGCAACCGGGGCGACGAATCGCCACCGTGCGCACGAGGGACCTCGGCATCTCGCTTCCGGTGGCGCTCATGTCCGGGGCGCCACCTGCTCGCTGAGGATCAGCGGTTGTCGTAGTCGTGGCGGGCGAGCGCCGCGACCAGCCACGAGCGACTCCGGTCGAGGGGCCGCTCGATCCCGGCCTCCTCGGCGCGACGGACCAGTTCGGGATCGTCGAGCTTCTCGAGATCCTCGGTGTGGGCATGGAGATCGCGCAGCGAGTCGCGCTCGACCGTTCCGCGCCACGCCCCGGTCGCCTTGCCACGAGCCTCGATGAAGTCCTTGAAGTCCTCGAGGTCCTTCTTGGTCCGGTCGGTGATGTAGCCACCCCAGTCGGCGACCTTCTCGAGGAAGCCCTGCGGGTCGACGTCCATCTGCAGGACGACGCGGGTGTGGTCGTCGTCGAGGGGATGGAAGGTCACCACGCCGGCGTTGCTCGTGCCGTCGGTCGCGGTCCAGGCGACGCGCTGGTCAGGCGTCTGCTGGGTGATCTCGGCCTTCCACTCGCGGGAGATGCCGCTGATCTTCGCCTTCCACAGCACGTGGGTGTCGTCGAGCTGGCGGACGTCGACGATGTGCTTCATGAAGATGGGGAAGTCCTCGAACTGGGTCCACTGGTCGTAGACGGTGCGTACGGGGAGGTCGAGTTCGATCTCGTGATTCATCGTGCGGTTCCTTCCGTTGCGGGCGACAAGTGGTGCCTTACCCACGACGGCGCAACACGAGACGTCGGCGTCTTCTCATTGGGGGATCTCGCCCCGGGTTCGTAGGCTCGAAGATCGTGCTCACGGCCACTGGACTCTCTCTCGCGCACGGCAGCCGTGTCCTCTTCTCGGACGCGTCGCTGTCGCTGTCACCCGGTCGACGGGTCGCGCTCGTGGGGGCGAACGGCCAGGGCAAGACCTCGTTGCTCGACATCCTGGTCGAGAACACGAAGCCCGACTCCGGCTCGATCACCAAGCCGAAGGACATGCGCATCGGCTACCTGGCGCAGGAGATCCCGACCGAGGACGACGGATCGGTGCTCGACACGGTGCTCGGCGGTCGGCCCGACATCATGCACCTGCACCACACGCTCGCCGCCGGTCCGACCGACACGACGCCCGAGGCACTGGACCGCTACGGCGACGCCCAGACGCGTTTCGAACAGCTCAACGGCTACGCGTTCGAGGCCGAGGCCCACGGCGTGCTCGCCGGCCTCGGCTTCGCCACCGAGGACGCCGACCGGCCCGTCGCCGCGCTCTCCGGTGGTTGGCGCATGCGTGTGGCACTGGCGCGGCTCCTGCTGTCGTCGCCCGACCTCCTGATCCTCGACGAGCCGACCAACCACCTCGACCTCGACTCGGTCAGCTGGCTCGAGGCCCGCCTCAAGTCGTGGACCGGTTCGCTGCTGTTCGTCTCGCACGACCGCGACTTCATCGACAACATCGCGACCCACGTCGTCGAACTCGCGAACGAGACGCTGACGGAGTACGTCGGCGGCTTCGCCGAGTTCGTCGTCGAACGTGAGGAACGGATCGAGCGGCTCCAGGCGCAGGCTGCATCGCAGGCCAAGCAGCGGGCGCAGACGGAGAAGTTCGTCGAGCGGTTCCGCTACAAGGCCACCAAGGCCCGGCAGGTCCAGAGCCGGATCAAGATGCTCGAGAAGCTCGAGAAGATCGAGGTCCCGGAGCGCAAGGAACTCCAGGCCCGGTTCCAGTTCCCCGAGCCGCCGCGCACGTCGCGAGTGGTCGCCGAGCTGAAGGACATGACGGCCGGCTACGGCGACACGCCCGTCCTCCGCAACGTCTCGATCCACGTCGAACGTGGCCAGAAGCTCGCGCTCGTCGGACCCAACGGCGCCGGGAAGACGACGCTGTTGAAGATGCTCCTCGGTGACCTCCCCCCGATGGAGGGCACGGCCGAGGTCGGTCAGAGCGTCACCGTGGCGCGGTTCGAGCAGCACCAGGCCGACGAACTCGACCCCGACCAGATGGTGCTCGAGGTCGCTCGCGACGGCATCGGCTCCGACACGCCGCGCGGCAAGTCGTTGCGCACCTACCTGGCGTCGTTCGGGTTCCGCGACGACGCTGTCGAGCGCCAGGTCGGCGTCCTGTCCGGCGGCGAGCGCACACGCCTCGCGCTCGCCAAGGTGATGGCCGAGCCCGCCGGCCTGCTGATCCTCGACGAGCCGACCAACCACCTCGACCTGGCCAGCTGCGACATGCTCGAGGATGCTCTGAGCGTGTACCCGGGCACCGTGCTGCTCGTGACCCACGACCGGTACCTCATCCGTTCGGTGGCCGATGACGTCGTCGACGTCCGAGACGGGACCGCGATCTTCCATCACGGCGTGCCCGAGTCGGTGCTCAACCCGGCCGGTCCCACCACGCGTCGCGACACGTCCGGCAAGGAACGCCAGACCAAGAAGGCCGCACCGAAGAACCGCCCAGCCAACAAGCCCGCCAAGAAGCAGGACAAGAAGCAGGCCAAGGCGACACCTCCCCCGCCTCCGGCGAAGAAGAAGCCCACCACCGATCCACAGAAGACCCGGGAGCTGCGCAAGCAGGTCAACCGGCTGGAGAAGAAGTGGGAGCAGGCGGAGGCGAAGGTCGCCGAGCTCCAAGCAGAACTCGCCGACCCCGACGTGTACGCCGACACCGACAGGCTCGTCGATCTCCAGAGCCGGCATGACGCCGCCAAGGACGCTGCGGCGACGTTGATGGCCGAGTGGGAGCAGGCGGCCACCCAGCTCGAGAGCGCCGACTCCTAGAGTCGGCGGCCCATGCTCGACCACGTCTTCACCGATGCCATCGGTGCCCTGCGCGACGCCCTCGAAGCGGCGCTCCTCGAACGGATGTCGCCCGACGAGCACTTCCAGCTCGACGTCCTGACCGGCGACACCACGTGGGAGACCTCGTACGGACTGCCGGGCGAGGGCACGCCACCACGGGTCCGCGCCGACATCACGCTCGACTGGCCGACATGGTCGCAGAGCGCGTTCCGGTCGTGGCTCCGCTCCGAGGAGACCGACGAGCCGCCGCGCATCGAGATCAGCGTCGTCCTCCGCCTCCAGGACCTCTCCTCGCTCCCCACACCGTCGTCGGTGATGGAGGCGCTGCCGAACGAGAGCGCGCCGATCGGTGGGATGCGCCTCGCCCGGACTGCACCGACGGTCGAGACCGCCTACACCGACGAACTCGTCGCCACCGGCCACGCCATGGAGTTCGGGTTCGAGGGTGAGTACGAGCTCGACGACAAGGCGCTGACCGACGGCTCACAACTCGACGACCACTTCTCCGCGATGGGCACATGGATCGCATCCATGCTCGTCCGTCTCGGCGACCTTCCCCTGGAGTACCGCACATGAGTGACACCGTTCTCGTCTCCCGCGACGGCGCCGTGGCGACCGTGACCATGAACCGCCCGGCGGCCCGCAACGCGCTGAGCCAGGAACTGCGGCGGGCGCTCTGGAAGTCGGTCGCCGAACTGGAGGCCGACGACACGGTCGCCGCCATCGTCCTCACCGGCGCCGATCCCGCCTTCTGCGCCGGACTCGACCTCAAGGAACTCGCCTCGACCGCAGGCGCTGCCCTCGGGGAGACCGGCGCCGCCGGCGAGACCTCGTCCCAGCGCGGACCGGTCCCCCCGCTGACCAAGCCGCTGATCGGTGCGGTCAACGGCGTCGCCGTGACCGGCGGCTTCGAGGTCGCCCTGGCGTGTGACTTCCTCATCGCCTCCGAGAAGGCAGCTTTCGCCGACACGCACGCCCGCATGGGGATCATGCCCGGTTGGGGCCTCACCGTCCTGCTGCCCGAGGCCATCGGCTACCGGCGGGCCAAGGAGCTGTCGACCACCGGCAACTTCCTCGACGCCCAGACCGCGCTGTCGTGGGGTCTCGTGAACCACGTCGTCCCTCATGCCGAGTGCGTGCCCTTCGCCCAGAAGCTCGCCGCCGACATCGCCTCGAACGATGCGGTCGCGGTTCGCCAGATGTTGGCGACCTACGAAGCCGGCGTCCTCGTCGACCGCGAGGAGGCCTGGGCGATCGAAGGCCGCGTCGCCGGCGAGTGGCAGTCGGGCGGCCGCGACGGCGCCGATCTCGAGGCACGCCGCAAGGCCGTCACCGAACGCGGCCGCTCCCAGGTCTGAACCACCCCCACCCACCTCCACCCCCCCACCCTCCCACCCTCCCCCCCTCCCGCACACCTCCCGTTCTGGTGGGTCGATGTGACCACCAGATGGCGTGATCGTTCACCAGAACCGGCTGGGGGGGCGGGGGTTTGCGGGGGTTTGCGGGGGTCGGTCGGGTCAGCGGGTCATGAGGTGCACGGCGCTCGGATCGATGGCGAGGCGGACGTGATCGCCGACCTTCCATTCGGGCTCGGCGCGGACGTCGAGTGGCGGGCTGTCGTTGCCCGCCACCACGGCGAACGCGCTGCCGCCGCGGAAGATCCGCCCGGTCACGACGCCGTCGACGTCGCCGTCGGGGGATGGTGCGATGCCGTCGGGGCGCACGAGCACGGAGACCGGGCCGTTCGCCTGTGAGGTGGGGAATCGGCCCCATGCGCACACGACCGACCCGTCACGCACGACGCCGTCGGCCACGTTGCGGTGACCGACGAGGCCGGCGACAGCGGCGGAGACCGGATGGGTCAGCACCTCGCCCGGGTCGGCGATCTGGGCGATGCGTCCGTCGAGCAGGACGGCGACCTTCTGACCGAGCGCACCGGCCTCGGTGGGGTCGTGGGTCACCGCGACCACCGTGACGCCCAGCGAGTCGAAGATCGAGCGCAGTTCGAGGAGCAGTCGCTCGCGGAGCAACTGGTCCAACGCCGCGAGCGGTTCGTCCAACAGGACGACACTCGGCCACGGCGCCAGCGCGCGGGCGAGGGCGACGCGCTGCGCCTCGCCGCCCGAGAGCGTCGCGGGGTCTCGGCCCTCATAGCTCGGCAGGCCGACGACCGACAGCACCTCGGCCACCCGCTCCGGTCGCGCCGAACGCCCCACACCGCTCATCCGCAGACCGAAGGCGATGTTGCCGCCGACGTCGAGATGCGGGAACAGCGCCTGGTCCTGGAACACCACGCCGACACCTCGCTCGTGGGTCGGGAGCGAGGTCACGTCCACCCCGTCGATGGTCACGGCGCCGGCATCGGGTGACTCGAGTCCGGCGATGATGCGCAGGAGCGTCGACTTCCCGCTCCCCGACGGCCCCAGCAACGAGAGCGTCGTGCCGTCGTCGACGTCGAGCGAGACGTTGCGGAGCACCGACGTCGCGCCGAACGACTTCGACACCCCCGCGACGATGACGGCAGCCATCTAGAACCCACCGACCCGGGCGTCACCGACGCGGTCGACGATCAGCATCACGAGCGTCGTCATCGCCAACAGGATGGTGCTCAGTGCCATCGCCTGCCCGACGTTCAACGCTCCCGGCTGACCGAGCGCCCGGAAGATCGCCACCGGGACGGTCGGGGCGTCGGCGCGTGCGATGAAGACGGTTGCGCCGAACTCCCCCAGCGAGATGGCGAACGCGAAGCCATAGGCCACGAGCGCAGGACGCCGGAGGAGTCGGAGGTCGATGGCGGTCCAGACCCGCCACGGCGACGCGCCCAGCGAGGCAGCGGCGTCGCGGAGTCGAGCGGGGACGGCGTCGAGTGCCGGGAGCACGGTCCGCACGACGAACGGGACGGCGATGATCGCCTGCGCCGCCGGGATGAGGATCGGCGACGTCCGGAGATCGAGCGGGGGTTCGTCGAGCGCGATCAGGAACCCGAGACCGATGGTCACCGCGCTGGTGCCGAGCGGCAACATCAGAGACCCGTCGGCGAACCCTCGAGCGCGCCCACCGAGTCGGTGCAGTCCGATTGCCGCGAGGCCGCCGACCACCAGCGCCGTCGTCGCTGCAGCGAAGGCGAACAGCAACGAGTTCCGGATCGCCTCGATCGGGGGCACGAACGCCACGCTCCCACGGCCGACGGTGTCGAGCGCCCGGTAGTAGGCGAGACCGGGTCCGGACGCGTTGTCGAACGACCGCCAGACGAGGGACACGATCGGGATGCCGAGCAGTGCACCGGACGAGACAGCCGTCCAAGCGACGAGGAGCCACTGCACGCCGGACGGGCGGCGCAATGTGGAAGCGCCCGAGCGCAGCCGCCCGCTCCCGCGTCGCACCCCGGCGCGGCGGTACAGCACGAGCGCAGCGATCACCGCCCCCAACTGCAGCAGCGACAACACCGCCGCCACTCGCAGGTCGAGCAGTTCGGTGGTGACCCGGTGGATCTCGACCTCGATCGTGGCGATGCGCGGCCCGCCGAGGATCTTGACCACGCCGAACGACGTGAACGTGAACAGGAACACGATCGACGCAGCACCGGCGAGGGCTGGTCGCAACTGCGGCAACGTCACCGTGCGGAAGGCGACCCATCGAGACGCCCCCAGCGTCCGGGCGGCCTCCTCGGTCGCCGGATCGATCGCCAGCCATGCGGCACCGACGGTGCGGGCGATGACGGCGTAGTTGAAGAAGACATGGGCCACGATGACGGCCGCAGCGGTCTGACGGAGGCCACCGAGCGGTCCCCCGCGATCGAACACGGCGAGGAATGCCGTTCCCACCACCACCGTCGGCAGCACGAACGGGACGACCAACAACGCGGAGAACAACGACCGGCCCGGGATCCGCACACGGCCGATGACCCAGGCGGCCGGCAGCGCCAGCACCACCGTCGCGGCGGTCGACACCGTCGCCTGCCACAGCGTGAACCAGGCGACGCGGCGGGTGGACGACGACGTGAGGACGTCGACCACGGCCCCGAGGTCCCACGAGCCGCCGTCGCGCAACCCGGTCGAGATCAACGTCACGGCCGGTACCGCGAAGAAGACGGCGAGGAACGCGACGGGCGCGGCGAAGACCGCCGCCGTGACGACACGACGGCGGTCGACGCTCGCGGTCATCGCAGGACGATCTCGGTCCACTCCTCGATCCAGTCGTCACGGTGCTCGGCCACCACGTCGGGGTCGACAAGGTGGGGGTCCTCGGCTTCGGCGCCGTACTGCACGAACTCGTCGGGCAACGTCACGTCGATCACCGGGTACACGAACATGTTGAGCGGGATGTCGGCCTGGAACGTCTCCGACAACAGGAAGTCGATCAGTTGCTGGGCCTCGGCTTCGTGCTCGGTCCCCGACAGGATGCCGGCGAACTCGATCTGACGAGCGCACGACTCCACCACCACACCGGTCGGGGCGTCGTCGAGGGGTTCCTCGGCGAAGATCACCTCGGCGGGCGGGCTCGATGCGTAGCTGACGACGAGCGGACGGTCGCCCTCGCTCCCGGCGCTCCCCGAGAAGCTGCCGTAGTAGGCCTCCTCCCAGCCTGCAGCCACCTCGACATCGTTCGCGACGAGCGAGGTCCAGTAGTCCTGCCACCCGTCCTCACCGAACTCGTCGATGGTGGCGAGGAGGAAGGCGAGCCCGGGCGACGACGTCGCCGGGTTCTCCACCACCAGCGTTCCCGCGTACGCGGGATCGATGAGGTCCTGGAGCGACGTCGGCGGCTGGAGGTCGGCGTCGGCCAGCGCCGCCTTGTCGTAATTGAGGCACACGTCGCCGGTGTCGATCGGCGTCACCCGGTGCTCGTCGTCGAGTTCCAGGGCGTCGTCGACACCGGCGAGCGCCGGCGACTCGTAGGCGATGAAGAGGTCCTCGTCGAGCGCCCGCGACAGGAAGGTGTTGTCGATGCCGAACAGCACGTCGCCCTGGGGCTTGCCCTTGGTGAGGATCGCCTGGTTGACGACGGCGCCGGCATCGCCCGACGGCAGGAGATCGACCGCGATGCCGGTCGTGGCCGTGAACTCGTCGAGCACTGCTTCGGAGATGTTGAAGCTGTCGTGGGTCACGAGGGTGATGGTCACGTCGTCGTCGGCGGCCTGTGGGCTCTCGTCGTCGTCGCCGCACGCAGCGACCACGAGGGATCCGGCGAGCAGGGTCGCGAGGAGTCGACGGGTGGGGTTCATGGGGTGTTCTCCGTGGTTCGGGGGACGATGCAGATGGCGACGCCGGCGTGCACGGTCACCGTGCAGGTGTCGGCCAGCGTGGAGTTCGAGACGCCGCGGGTGGTGCCGGCGGTGAGGAGCGATCGGTCGAGCGGCCACTGCACGCCGGTCACCGAGACCATGGCCTCGCCGTGGACCGGGATGATCGACAGCGTGGTGTCTGCCGGCCAGTGACCGACGAGTTGGTCTCGCACGACCCAGGCCGAGCCCAAGCCGAGCACCAGCTCGATCGAGAGCGCCGCGAAACGTGGCGAGGCGGCGACCAGCAGGTTCGCCAGCGCGTGGTCCGGACGCCCGCCTTCGAGGCCGACGACGAGGACGCGCGCCGGGCCTCGCTCGGCCGCGACCTCCAGGGCCAATTCGAGATCGGTCGCCTGCTTGTCGGTCGGATACCGACGGACGTCGGGGGCGAGGTCGTCGAGACGGACGACGAGATCGGGGGCGAGCGAGTCGAAGTCGCCGACCGCCACGTCGACGTCGAGGCCCATCGACCGAGCGAGGGTCACACCGGAGTCGGCCGCCACGACCCGCGCGCCACCGAGCGCGCTGGTGTCGAAGGAGACCGGTGCTCCTCCGGCGACGACGACGATGTCGGGCGGACCGATGCTGTCCACGACTTCCCTCCGCTGGCATTACCCAGATCAGGTTCCAGGGTCGGTGACGGCGTCGGTCACCCTCTCAGCCCGGTGCCCCGAGCTCCCCGCGTCGGCTCTTGTGCGACGCATCGACAAGTGTAGGAGACGCGAGCGTGGTGTCCCACCGACGGCTCGACGGAACAAAAGGGAGATTCCCCCCATCGCCGCAGATCTCCTCGATTCCCCCGGAAAACGGCGTACTGTCGAGACAGACACGACACGCCCGAACCACACCATCGCACTCGTCAACGCACATCACGGGGGTCGTCCATGAGCAGGACGCACGCAACTTGTCGTCATTGTGGATTCGGCGTTCCCGCCGACTCGCCCCTCTGCCCGGGCTGTCGACGACCGGCCGTCGACGACTGGCGCAAGAAGGTCCGCACCCAACACCGCGTGCAGCGGCACGCTCGGCGGGAAGCGACCCCTCCCCTGCAGGAGGACGGCTACCACTCCCTGCTGGTGCCGGCGACGATCGCCCGCGCCATGCTCTCGCTCGCCGCCGCCGTCGGCCTCGTGTGCGCAGCGGCGTTGACCGCCGACACGCTCCGCGTCGACGATCCGATCGTGACCCTGCAGTCGACCGAGATCGATCTCGACGCCGTCGCCCGGGCAGCCACCGGAGCGTTCCTGGTCGTGCTCGCACTGACCGGCGTCACCTTCGTCACCTGGGCGGTCCTGGCCTACCGCAACCTCCCCGCACTCGCCATCGAGGAGCGTCGGTACTGGACCATCTGGCTGATCGTCGGTTGGGTGATCCCCGGCGCCAACCTGCTCGTGCCCAAACTCGTGGTCGACGACCTCTGGCGCGGGTCGAGCCCCGACGCCGGGATCGACGGCGGCGACGCATGGCAGCGCCGGCCCGTGGCCTCGATCGTCAACCGCTGGTGGTACTCGTTCCTCACCACGCCGGCGATCGCGTATCTCGGTGTCGTGCTCGCCCGGGGCGGCCTCGACGAGTTCGACCAGCAACTCGCCGTCGGTGGCGCCGCGGTGGCCGCGTCGATCTCGATCGTCGTGGCCGCGATCGCCGCTCGCCGCATGGTCGCCGTCGTGACCGTGGCCCAGGCACGACGGGCTGACGTCATCGTCGACATCCGTGACAGCCGCCGTTCGGCGATGGACCACCTGCTCTCGATGGAGCGCTCGAGGACGTGACCCGAAGAGATCATTGCGGGTTGGTGAACGGACCCCTACCGTTGACCCGACCCTGACAACGGATCAACGACCCCTCACACGGGCGGATCCACCCCTTTGGAGGTAACCCCTGTGCTGAACCGACGATGGTTCCGCGTGCTCGCATTGCTGCTGGGCCTCGCGCTCTTCACCGCCGCGTGCGGTGACGACGACGACACCACGAGCGGCGATGACGACACCGAGACGCCCGACGACGGCGACACCGGCGAGACGCCCGACGCCTCCGGCGACGCGGCAGTCACGCTCGACGATCGCTGCGCCGAGGCCAAGGACGCCGGAGTCGAAGCGCCCGACGGGTTCACGGTTCGCCTGATCACCGACATCGGCAAGGTCGACGACCGCACCTTCAACCAGTTCGCGTACGAGGGCATGCAGGCCGCAGCCGACTGCTTCGGCTTCGACACCAGCTTCATCGAGACCGCCTCCGAGGCCGACTACGCGACCAACATCGCCACGTCGCTCGAGGGCGGGCCCGACGCCATCGTCACCGTCGGCTTCCTGCTGGCGACCGACACGCTCGCCGCGGCCGAGGCCAACCCCGACGTCAGCTTCATCGGCGTCGACCAGTTCCAGCCGGAGTTCCCCGACAACTACGTCGGCGTGCAGTTCCGTGAGGACGAGGGTGGCTGCCTGGCCGGCGTCGCCGCCGGTCTGCTCACCGAGAGCAACGTCATCGGTGTCGTCGGTGGCCGCGAGGACGTCCCGCCGGTCGTCCGCTACGTCAACGCCTACGAGTCCTGCGCCAAGCAGGCCAACCCCGACGTGCAGGTCCTCTCGACCTACAACGAGTCGTTCAACGACCCGGCCAAGGGTGCGTCCGACGCACAGCAGTTCCTCGGCGAGGGCGCTGACGTGATCTTCGGTGCTGGTGGCCCCACGGGCTCCGCCGGCGTCGTCGAGGCCACCAAGGCCGGGGTCTGGGGCATCGGCGTCGACCAGGACGAGTACTTCTCGACCTTCGACGGCGGCAGCGCCGAGGGCGCCGACAAGCTGGCCACCTCGGCCATCAAGCGCGTCGACCTCTCGGTCTTCGACAACATCGTGAACCTGCTCACCGGTGACTTCGCCGGTGGTTTCTTCACCCTGACCGCCGAGAACGCCGGCATCACCTACGCGCCGTCGCACGACGCCGACGTCCCGCAGGACGTCCTCGACGCCCTCGAGGAGACCCGCGTGGCGCTGGCCGAAGGCACCTACGAGATCGGCGTCGATCCGATCACCGGTCTGCCGGAGTAGACGTCCGAACACCGCGAATCCGACCCCCCGGCGTTCCGTGCCGGGGGGTCGTTCGCGTCTGTGAGAAGATGCCCGCGTGTCCGTGGGCCCCGACGCAGCACCGGTTCTCGAAGCTCGGAAGATCACCAAGACCTTCCCTGGCGTGATCGCCAACCAGGACGTCGACTTCGCGTTGCACGAGGGCGAGATCCACTGCCTCCTCGGTGAGAACGGCGCAGGCAAGAGCACGCTCATGAACGTGCTCTACGGCCTCTACGCACCGACGGGTGGCGAGATCGCCGTCCGGGGCGCTCCTGTGCGCTTCGAGAGCTCGGCCGATGCCATCGCTCGTGGCATCGGGATGGTGCACCAGCACTTCCAGCTGATCCCGACGTTCACCGTCGCCGAGAACGTGGCACTGGGCAACGAGGTCACGACCCGGTACCGCAACCTCGACATCGGCGCGACCCGTGACCGCATCGTCGAGGTCGGTGAGCGCTACGGCCTCGACGTCGACCCCGACGCGATCGTCGGTGACCTGTCGGTGGGCGTGCAGCAGCGGGTCGAGCTCATCAAGGCACTCGAACGCGACGCCGAGATCCTCATCCTCGACGAGCCCACGGCGGTCCTGACCCCGGGCGAGGTCGACGACTTCTTCGACGTCGTCCGGACGCTCGTCGACAAGGGCAAGTCGATCGTCTTCATCACCCACAAGCTGCGCGAAGTGCTCGCCGTCGCCGACCGCATCACCGTGCTCCGTGGCGGACGGGCGGTGGGCACTGCAGACCCTGCGACCGCGACCGAACAGGATCTCGCCAACCTCATGGTCGGACGCGACGTGGTGTTCACGATCGACAAGCCGCCGGCGCACCCCGGGGACGTCGCCCTCCGACTCCGTGACGTGAGCGTGACCGACGGGCGGGGCGTCGACACGTGCCGCGCCATCGACCTCTCGGTCCGTGCCGGCGAGATCTTCGGCATCGCCGGTGTCGAGGGCAACGGCCAGCGCGAGTTGGTCGAGGCCATCACCGGCATGCGGACGCCGGCGGGCGGGTCGATCTCCCTCGGCGACGACGACATCACGCACGCCTCACCACGAGAGGTCGCCGACCTCGGGGTCGGCCACGTCCCCGAGGACCGGAACCGCCACGGGGTCGTCGGCCCGTTCTCGATCGCCGACAACATGGTGCTCAACCGCTACCACCACGCCCCGTTCTCCCAGCGGTTCCTCCGGCGAGACGCTCCGATCCGCCAACTGGCCACCGAACTCGTCGAGCAGTACGACGTCCGCACGCCGAGCATCGACGTCCCGGTCGCCACGCTGTCCGGCGGCAACCAGCAGAAGGTGATCGTGGCCCGGGAGATGTCCCGGCCGCTGCGCCTGCTCGTCGTCGCCCAACCGACCCGCGGGCTCGACGTCGGATCGATCGAGTTCATCCACCGCCGTATCGTCGAGATGCGCGACGCCGGTGCCGCCGTCCTCCTGGTGTCGGCCGAACTCGACGAGATCCTGTCGTTGTCCGACCGCATCGGGGTCCTCTACCGCGGCGAGATGGTGGGCGAGTTCGACCGGGCCGACGCGACACGAGAACGGATCGGCCTGCTGATGGCGAGTGGCCGGATCGACAGCGAGGTCACGACATGACCGGGTCCAAGAACCGATTCGGCGCCGAACTCCGACGCAGCATCGATCTCCAACCGGTCCTCGTGCCCGTGCTGGCGATCGTGTGTGCGTTCGCCGTCGGGGCGATCGCGATCCTGGCGATCGGCGACAACCCGGTCGAGGCGTACTGGGCACTCCTCCGCGGGATGTTCGGAAGCGGCGACCGCATCGCGGCATCGCTCGGCCGTTCGACGCCCTTCATCGGCGCTTCCCTCGCGGTGGCCTTCGCCTTCCGGGCCGGACTGTTCAACATCGGCGCCGAGGGCCAGCTGCTCGTCGGCGCGACCGCCGCCGCGTGGATCGGCACGTGGGCATCGGTCCGTGATCTCCCCGGCATCGTCGCCATCGTCGTCCTCCTCGTCGCCGGTGCCGGTGCCGGATTCGCCTACGGCGCGGTCCCGGGCCTCCTCAAGGCCAAGACCGGGGCACACGAGGTGATCGTGACGATCATGTTGAACTCGATCGCCCTGCTCTACGTGCGCTGGCTGGTCAACAGCCAGGACCCGGTGATCCTCCGTGACGCCAACAGTTCGGTTCCGCGGACCGCACCGATCGAGGACGCCGCCCGGTTGCCGACCCTCGTCGAATCACAGCCACCCCTGCATCTGGGGTTCTTCGTGATGGTCGCCCTCGCCATCATCGTGTGGTTCGTGCTCCAGCGCACCAGCTTCGGGTTCGAGGTGCGCACCGTCGGCACCAACCCCGAAGCCGCCCGGTACGCAGGCATGGACGTCGGACGAACGATCTTCCTGGCCATGGCGATCGCTGGTCTGCTCGCAGGCATCGCCGGCGCCGGCGAGATCAGCGGCACCAGCGGATTCCTCTCCCCCGGCGTCTTCATCAACATCGGGTTCGACTCGATCGCCATCGCCCTGTTGGCCCGAGCCAACTCCTTCGCCATCGTGCCCGCCTCGATCCTGTGGGGTTCGATGCTCAGCGGCGCCGGCCTCATGCAGCAGGAGGTCGGCCTGTCGATCGACGTCGTGCGCATCGTGCAGGCCCTCGTCCTCCTCTTCGTGGCCGCCGACGTGATCGTCCGCACCGTCTTCCGGATCCGCAAGGCGAGCGACGACCCGCTCGCCACCTCGACGTTGGCCTCGGGATGGGGCGGTCAGTGATGCGTCTCGGTCGCCTCCAGACCATCGGGCTCGTCTTCGGCTTCGTCGGCCTCTTCCTCGTCGCGTACGTCGCTCCCAACGTGACGTCCGAGACCAAGGGGTTCACGTTCGACACCCCGCCCGACCCTCCGACGCTCACCTTCACGCCGGGCGTGGCCATCGCGACCATCGGCGTGCTGTACCTGCTGACCGCCGTCGCCTCGTTCTTCGAGTCGCGCTCGCGGCGCACCGCGCAGATCGCGCTCGTCGGCGCCGGGGTGCTGTTCCTGCCGCTGATCATCGTGGTGGCGCTGGCCCTGTCGGAGTCGTCGGGGACCAACGTCGTCCAGCTCGTCGTCGAGTCGCTGCGACTCGGCACACCGGTCGCGCTCGGCGCCATGGCCGGCCTCTGGTGCGAACGCTCCGGCGTGGTCAACATCGGCATCGAGGGGATGATGCTCGGGAGCGCCGGCGTCGGCTTCATGATCTATTCGCTGCTCGGCGACGCCAGCTCCGTGCCGTGGCTGTGGGCGTCGATCGGCGTCGCCGTGCTCACCGGCGGCCTCATCGCGGCGCTCCATGCGCTGATGTCGGTGACCTTCCGCGTCGACCAGATCATCTCCGGCGTAGTCGTGAACCTGCTCGCCCTCGGCGTGACCGGGTTCCTCCGTTCCGAGGTGATCGTCCCCTCGGGCATCACCAGCGGCACGCCGACGTCGGACATCGCCATCCCGTTGCTCAGCGCGATCCCCGTCATCGGGCCGCAGCTCTTCGACGCCCGGCCGATCTTCTTCTTGATGTTCGTCGTGGTGACCGCAAGCTGGTGGGTGCTCTGGCACACCAAGTTCGGCCTGCGGGTGCGGTCGGTCGGCGAGAACCCGCACGCAGCAGAGACCCTGGGCATCGACGTGATCCGCACCCGCTACGTCGCCGTCATCATCGGCGGCCTGATCGCCGGGCTCGGCGGCGCCTGGTTCTCGATGGAGAGCCAAGGCGGGTTCCAGGACAACATGACCAACGGTGCCGGCTTCATCGCCCTCGCCGCCCTGATCTTCGGCAAGTGGCGGCCCTGGACGGCGTTCGGCGGTGCGATGTTGTTCGGATTCACCCGGGCATTGGGCTCGCGTCTCCAGATCCTCGGTGTCGAAGTCGGCGACTTCGAGATCCCGTCGGAGTTCTGGCAGTCGCTCCCGTTCGTCGTCACCATCGTCGTCGTCGCCGGCCTGATCGGCCGAGCGATTCCGCCGGCATCCATCGGTCAACCGTTCGAGCGCAGCCGATGACCACCGAGGTGGACTGGGCATCGCTCCGGAGCGCGGCAGCGGGGGCCACGGCCAACTCGTACTCGCCGTATTCGAACTTCCCGGTGGGCGCGGCAGCCCAGACCTCGGACGGACGGCAGTTCACGGCGACCAACGTCGAGAACGCCAGTTACGTCGCAGGCATCTGCGCCGAGACCGCCCTGGTCGGCGTGCTCGTCGCCAACGGCGTCGGCCGTGGCGACATCGTCGCCGTCGCCGTGACCGACCCTGCGGGCGCCCCCCTGTCGCCGTGCGGACGCTGCCGTCAACTGCTGCACGAGATCGGCGGCGGTGACCTCCCCGTCAACGAGCAGACCATGCGTGCGCTCCTCCCCGACGCCTTCGAACCGGAGGACCTGGCCTGATGGCGACCGACATCCTCGACGTCCTGCGGACCAAGCGCGACGGCGGTGCGCTCACCGACGAGCAGATCCGGTTCTTCATCGACGGCTACACGGCCGGCACCATCGCCGACGAACAGGCCTCGGCGTTGCTCATGGCCATCGTGTTCCGGGGCATGGAGCCTCGGGAGCTGGCGACGTGGACCGCGGCGATGATCGACACCGGCGACCGTGCCGATCTCTCGTTCCTCGACCGGCCCACGGTCGACAAGCACTCGACCGGCGGCGTGGGCGACAAGGTGTCGCTCATCCTGGTTCCGCTGGTCGCGGCATGCGGCGCTGCCGTCCCGCAGTTGGCCGGCCGAGGGCTGGGCCACACCGGCGGGACGCTCGACAAGATGGAGTCGATCTCGGGTCTGACGACGATGTTGTCGGCCGAGCGGTACCGACAGGTCCTCACCGACGTCGGCGGGGTCATCGCCGGCGCCAGCGGCGACATCGCCCCCGCCGATCGCAAGCTCTACGCGCTTCGTGACGTCACGGCCACGGTCGAGTCGATCCCCCTCATCGCCTCGTCGATCATGTCCAAGAAGATCGCCGAGGGCACCAAGGGCCTCGTCCTCGACGTCAAGGTCGGCTCCGGGTCGTTCCTCGGCGACGATGCACTGACCAGGACACTGGCCGAGACCATGGTCGCCATCGGCAACGACAACGGCGTCCGCACGGTGGCGTTGCTGACCGACATGGACCAGCCGATGGGGCGAGCGGCCGGCAACGCGCTCGAGGTCACCGAGTCGATCGAGGTGCTCCGAGGCGGAGGCCCCGGCGACGTCCGCGAGATCACGCTGGCACTCGCCCGCGAGATGCTCGCCATCGCCGAGATCGACGTCGATCCCGAACCAGTCCTCGACGACGGACGGGCGATGGAGGTCTTCGAGCGTCTCGTCGCCGCCCAGGGAGGTGACCTGTCGGTCCCCCTGCCCGTGGCCGGCCATGTCCACGCCGTCGAAGCGCCGACGAGCGGGTACCTCCAGCGACTCGACTGCAAGGCCGTCGGCGTCGCGGTGTGGCGTCTCGGTGCCGGACGGGCCCGCAAGGAGGACGACGTCAGCTACGGCGCCGGCGCCATGGTCGAAGCCCGCGTCGGCGATCGAGTCGAAGCCGGACAGCCATTGCTCGTGCTGCACGCCGACGACCCGGCGCGCGTCGACGGGGCGATCGCTGCGCTCGACGGCGCCATCGACATCGGCGACGAGCGCGTCGAACCGCGTCCGCTCATCGCCGATCGCATCGCCCCCTGACCGTCAGCCGAGACGGTCGGCAGGCTCCCGTCCTGTGGGGATAGCGTCCATGGCATGACTGCGCCCAGCCTCTCCGCCATCCGCGAGGCACCCAAGGTGCTCCTGCACGACCACCTGGACGGCGGGGTCCGGCCGACGACGGTCATCGACCTGGCACGAGAGCACGGCTACGACCGACTCCCGACGACCGATCCCGACGATCTCGCGGCGTGGTTCGTCGAGGGGGCTGCCCGACGGAGCCTGCCTCGGTACCTCGAACCGTTCGAACACACCGTGGGCGTGATGCAGACCGCCGACGCCCTCACACGGGTCGCACAGGAGTGCGCCGAAGACCTCGCCGACGACGGGGTCGTGTACGCCGAGATCCGGTTCGCACCCGAACTCCATCTCGACGGCGGACTCGACCCCGATGAGGTGGTCGTCGCCGTGCTCGAGGGCTTCGAGCAGGTGACCGCGACCCGGCCGATCCAGATCGGCGTCCTGCTCACCGCGATGCGGACCGCCGCCAACTCGTCCGAGATCGCCGAACTGACGCTGCGCCATCGCGACCGCAATGTCGTGGGCTTCGACATCGCCGGCAGCGAAGCCGGTCATCCGCCGACACGTCACCTCGACGCGTTCCGGACGATCGCGGCAGCGAACCACCACATCACCATCCACGCCGGCGAGGCGTTCGGCCTCCCGTCGATCTGGGAAGCCATCCAGATCTGCGGCGCCGAACGCCTGGGCCATGGCGTCCGCATCGTCGACGACATCGAGGTCGCCGACGACGGGTCGGTCCGCTTGGGACAGCTCGCGTCGTTCCTCCGCGACCGGCGTGTCCCGCTCGAGATGTGCCCGACTTCCAACGTGCACACCGGCGTGGTCGACGACCTGGCCGATCATCCCATCGGGCTGCTCGCCCGTCTCCGTTTCCGGGTGACCGTCAACACCGACAACCGGCTGATGAGCGACATCACGCTGTCGCAGGAGTTCCACAACCTCGTCGAGGCGTTCGGCTACGGCTGGTCGGACATCGAGTGGTTCACGGTCAACGCCATGAAGAGTTCGTTCTGGCCCTTCGACAAGCGACTCCGTCTGATCAACGAGGTCATCAAGCCCGGCTACGCGTCGCTCAAGGCCCGATCGCTCGAATCGAGCTGACCCGCAGCGACGTCAGAGCCCGTCGAGGATCGCCGCACTTGCGGACGCGCCGATCCGCGACGCTCCGGCCTCGATCATCGCCAAGGCCGTTGCAGCGTCACGGATGCCCCCGGACGCCTTGACCCCGATGTCCGGTCCGACAGCGGCGCGCATGGATCGCACTGCGCCGATCGTGGCGCCACCCGTCGGGTGGAAGCCGGTCGACGTCTTGACGAAGTCCGCGCCGGCGTTCACCGCGACCTGACACGCTCGGACCAACGCCTCGTCGTCCAGCGCCGCAGACTCGACGATCACCTTGAGGACGATCGGCGCAGGAGCCGCGGCGCGGACCGCGGCGATGTCGGATGCGACGGCGGCCCATCGGCCGTCGAGCGCCGCACCGAGCGCGATCACCATGTCGAGTTCGGTTGCGCCGTCCTCGACGGCGTGGGCGGCCTCGAAGGCCTTCACGTCCGAGCGGTGCGCTCCCGACGGGAACCCGACGACGGCCGCCACCGGGACCGCACCACCGAGGCGGGCGACGACGTGGGACACATGGCGCGGATGCACACAGACCGCGGCGACGCCCAGGGCGCGACCGTCGTCACACAGTCGGTCGAGGTCGGCCATCACCGCCTCGGGGGCGAGGAGGGTGTGATCGATCATCGAGGCGACAGCGAGGCGGTCCACGAGTGCCATCATGCCGTGCATGGACACACTCGTCGTCGATCATCCCCTCGCCGCTCAACTCCTGACGCGCATGCGCGACAAGACCACCGACCGCGCCGGTTTCCGCCATGCGTCGGACGAGCTGGCCGGCATGCTCGTGTACGAGGCGACTCGAGGGCTCGCGACCGAGACCGTCCGTGTCCGAACACCGCTGATGGAGACCGACGGCGTCCGGGTCTCGCGACCGCCGCTCGTCGTGCCCGTGCTGCGCGCCGGGCTCGGCATGGTGGGACCGGTCCTCCGGTTCCTCCCGGGGAGCGACACCGGGTTCATCGGAGTCAGCCGCAACGAGGCGACCCACGAACCCGAGCCGTACATGAACTCGGTACCCGACGACCTCGACGGACGTCCGGTGTTGGCGCTCGACCCGATGCTGGCCACCGGCGGTTCGATGCTCTACACCTGCCAGTTGTTGGCCGAGCGCAACCCCGGCCCGATCACCGTCGCCTGCATCCTCGCGGCACCGGAGGGCGTGGAACGCCTCGGGGCGAGCGGGCTCGTCGAGACCCTGGTGACCGCGTCGATCGACGAGCGACTGAACGACGACGCGTTCATCGTCCCCGGCCTGGGCGACGCCGGTGACCGCTTGTTCGGGACGGCGTGACCCTCAGGACAACAGCGCAGCGACGGCGCTGAGGAGCTCGCCCAACTGCCGACGTCCCTCGGCGCGAGCCCCGTCGACCGGCCCGTCGACTGGGACGACGAGCTCGACGTAGGCCTTCAGCTTCGGCTCGGTACCCGACGGACGAACCACCACACGCACGCCTGCGCCTCGGAGCACGACGGCATCGGTCGGGGGAAGCGGTCCGTCGGCGAGCAGATCCTCGGTCGAGGTCACGACCGTCCATCCCAGCGACGTCGGTGGGTCGGACCGCAGCGCGGCGACCTTCTCGGCCATCAGCGCCGCTCCGTCGAGGCCCTCGAACCGGGTCGACCACTGCGCCGTCAAATGGAGACCGTGCCGCCGAGCGATCTCGTCGAGCCGTGCTCGGACCGACGAGCCCTCCGATCGGAGTGCGCCGACCAGCTCCGTGAACACGACCGCAGCCGAGATGCCGTCCTTGTCGTGCACCAGGTTCCCGACGCAGTACCCGAGTGCCTCCTCGTAGGCGAGCACGAGGTCGCGCCCTCGGGATGCCTGTGCGAGCCACTTGAAGCCGGTGAGCGTCTCGGCGAAGTCGACGCCGTGCTCCTGCGCAAGCCGTGCCAGCAACGACGACGACACCACGGTGGTGGCCACCAGTCGATCGGCGCCACCAGCGCCGTGGCGAAGGAGGTGGTCGGCGAGCAGCACCCCCACCTCGTCGCCGGTCAGCGCACGCCACCCATCGCTCGTCGGCACGGCGACCGCCAGTCGGTCGGCATCGGGATCGTTGGCCAGTGCCACGTCGGCATCGACGGCGGTCGCCAGGGCGATCACGAGGTCCATGGCCCCGGGTTCCTCGGGGTTGGGGAACGCCACCGTCGGGAAGTCGGGATCGGGCTCGGCCTGTTCGGCGACGACGACCGGAGCGTCGAGACCGGCCGCGGCGAACGCCTGGCGCAGCGTCTCCCCGCCGACGCCGTGCATCGGCGTGTAGGCAGCGGTCAGCGGCGGCGTGGCGGGACGGACTCTCGCCGCCGCGACTCCAGCGAGGTACCGGTCGCGCATCTCGTCCGGCAGTTCGCCGACCAGCGCGCTGTCGAGATCCGCCAGCGGGATGTCGTGCACCCGTCCGACCCGAGCGATCTCGACGGCGATGTCGGCGTCGTCCGGTGGCGCGATCTGCGCGCCGTGCGCGGCATAGACCTTGTACCCGTTGTCCTGCGGGGGGTTGTGGCTCGCCGTGACCATGACTCCCGCCGCCGCACCGGCGTCGAGGACGGCGAACGCGAGCAACGGAGTCGGCACCGGATCGGGCCACCACAACGCCTGTCGGCCCGTCGCCGCCACGATCCGAACCGTGTCCTCGGCGAACGCCGCGGAGCCATGGCGAGCGTCGCGACCCACGACGACAGGGCCGTCGATCCTCCGCTGGTCCAGCCAGGCGCAGATCGCCGCTGCCGTCGTGCGCACAACCGCTCGGTTCATCCGCCCCGGACCGGCGCCGAGTGCACCACGCAGGCCTGCCGTGCCGAAGGTCAGCGGTCGATCGAATCGGGCGCGGAGCGCCACGTCGTCGTCCTTCGCCAGCAGTCGGTCGATCTCGGCGACCGTCTCCGGATCGGGATCGTCGTCGCGCCACGCCTCGGCCCTCGTCCGCAGGGCCGGGTCGATCACAGCTCGGGCACCAACCGTGCGAGCAGCTCACCCATCCGACCCGCCGACTCGCCGGCCACCGCCAGGACGTCGTCATGGTCGAGCGCGTCGCCGAGTCCGGCCGCCAGGTTGGTCACCAGCGAGATGCCCAGCACCTCGGCACCGAGGTGCACGGCGGCGATGGTCTCGTGGACCGTCGACATCCCGACCAGATCGGCACCCAGGACCTGGAGCATCCGGATCTCGGCCGGGGTCTCGTAGTGCGGTCCGGCCACACCGGCGTAGACGCCTTCGACCAACGACGGGTCCAGCGACTGTGCGAGCGCCCGGAGTCGCGACGAGTACGCGTCGCTCATGTCCGGGAAACGAGGACCGACACTGGCATCGGGCGCCGGGCCCGTGAGCGGCGATCGCCCGGTGAGGTTGATGTGGTCGGCGATCAGCACGGGCTGGCCGATGGTCTGGCCCTCGCCGAGTCCACCGGCGGCGTTGGTGAGGACGACGGTCGAGCAGCCGGCCATGACGGCGGTGCGGACACCATGCACGACGTCGCCGAGATCATGGCCCTCGTAGGCGTGCACCCGACCGAGGGAGATCAGGACCCGACGGCTACCCACTGCGAGCGAGCGCAACTCGCCGCCGTGTCCGGCGACCAGGGGCTCGGGGAAGCCCGGGAGGTCCTGGGAGGACAACACCACTTCCGGGTCGCCGATGGCGTCGGCGGCCGGTCGCCACCCAGAACCCAGGATGACCGCGACGTCGTGCCGTTCGACGCCGGTGCGCTCCGCCAGGACGCCCGCCGCTTCTGCAGCCCGATCGTACGGTCCGGTGCTCATGTCAGCTGGGCGAGCGACTGTCCGGGACGTGCGCCGGTGTGGCCGATGACCGCCGATGCCGCGATGGAGCCGAGACGCCCGCACTCGGCGAGCGGGAGACCCTGGCTGAGGCCGTACAGCACGCCGGATGCGTACAGGTCGCCGGCGCCGGTGGTGTCGACCACCTTCTCGACCGGCTCGGCCGGGACCTCGACGATCTCGTCCGCAGTGACGAGCAGCGAGCCACGGGGACCCAGGGTCACGCAGGTGATCTCGACCTCGCTGCGGGCCCGCTCGACCGCCTCGTGGAGCTGCACGCCGTAGAGCACCTGGATCTCGGCCTCGTTGGCGAAGAGCACGTCGACCGACTCGGTGACCAGAAGGCGCCATTCGTCGAGGTGGCGCTCGACGCAGAACGTGTCGGAGAGCGTGAGGGCGACACGTCGATCGGCGGCGTGGGCGATGTCGGAGGCTCGGCGATACGCGGCCTTGGCCTCGTCGCGGTCGAACAGATAGCCCTCGAGGTAGGTGATCCGGCCGGCAGCGACCAGGTCCTCGTCGACGTCGTCGGGCCCGAACATCGACGACGCGCCGAGATAGGTGTTCATGGTCCGCTCGGCATCGGGCGTCACGACGATGAGGCAGCGGCCGGTGGGCGGTCCGTCGGCAGCGGCCGGCGACTGGAACACGACGCCGTTCGCTCGCATGTCGTGGGCGAACACCATGCCGAGCTGGTCGTCGAAGACCTTGCCCAGGTAGCCGGCTCGACCACCGAAGCTGGCCACCCCGGCGACGGTGTTGGCGGCGGAACCACCGGACACCTCGATGCCGGGTCCCATGGCGCCGTAGAGCTCGGTCGCACGGTCGGTCTCGACGAGCGTCATCGCACCCTTGACCAGGTCGGCACCGGCGATGAAGTCCTCGTTCTCGTGGCTGAGCACGTCGACCAGGGCGTTGCCGATCCCCACCACGTCGAGCGTGGTGCCGTCGTCGCGAGGCGGGAGGTCGTGGTGGTCGTCGTGTGCGGCGTTCACGGGCGGCGACCGTACACCGGACCTCCGCAGATCGGCGACGTCAGTGGGCGTCGCGAGACCCGCAACACCGGTACCGTGGACGGATGCCCACGGCACCGGACTCGCTTCGCCTCCCGGTCGAGGTCACGCCCGACCGGTACACCCTGTCGATCGCTCCCGACCTCGACGACGCGTCGTTCTCGGGCACGGTCGCGATCGAACTGACCGTCCACGAGGCGACCGACCACCTGATCTGCAACGCCGCGGAACTCGAGATCGTCGAGGCGGCCGTCGAACTCCCCGACGGCACACGGCACGAGGCGACGACGACGCTCGACGCGGAAGCCGAACAGGCACGGTTCGACCTCGACGAGACGCTCGCCCCGGGCGCCGTCACCCTCCACGTCCGCTTCGTCGGCATCCTCAACGACAAACTGCGCGGGTTCTACCGCTCGACGTTCACCGATGACGACGGCGAGACCCGCACGATGGCGGTCACGCAGTTCGAGGCCACCGACGCTCGCCGGGCCTTCCCCTGCTGGGACGAGCCGGCCCACAAGGCCGTCTACGCCGTCACCCTCGAGGTCGCCGACGACCTCTTCGCCATCTCCAACGGTCCAGAGCTGTCCCGGGAGTCCCTCGACGGGGGCCGTGTCCGGATCACCTTCGCCGAGACGATGCCCATGTCGACGTACCTCGTGGCGTTCGTCGTCGGCCCGCTCGAGGCCACGGCGCCGATCGACGTCGCCGGAGTCCCGCTCCGCGTCGTCCACCGACCCGGCCAAGCCCACCTCGCGCAGTTCGCCCTCGACATCGGTGCCTTCGCGCTCGAGTACTTCGCCGACTACTACGGCATCGTCTATCCCGGCGAGAAGATGGACATGGTCGCAGTCCCCGACTTCGCCTTCGGGGCGATGGAGAACCTCGGGTGCGTCACGTACCGCGAGGCACTGCTCCTCGTCGATCCGGCCACGGCGACCCAGTCCGAACTGCTGAACGTCGTCGACGTCATCGCGCACGAACTCGCGCACATGTGGTTCGGCGACCTCGTGACGATGTCGTGGTGGAACGGCATCTGGTTGAACGAGGCCTTCGCGACCTTCATGGAGATGAAGTGCTCGGCGGCCTACCGACCCCAGTGGGAGCGGTGGATGCACTTCGGCCGCGAGCGGTCCACGGCGTTCGACACCGATGCGTTGGTCGCGACCCGCCCGATCGAGTTCCCCGTGCACTCCCCCGCCGACGCCGAGGGCATGTTCGACGTCCTGACCTACCAGAAGGGTTCTGCCGTCGTCCGCATGCTCGAGCAGTACCTGGGCGAGGACGCGTTCCGCGACGGCATCCGCCGCTACCTCCAGACGCACCAGTTCGGGAACACCGAGACCGGCGATCTCTGGGACGCACTCGAGGCCGAGACCGGCGAGCCGGTCCGGGCCATGATGGACTCCTGGATCTTCCAGGGTGGATTCCCACTCGTCGACGTCTCGACCGACTCCGCGGGAGCCCTCCGGCTGACGCAACAGGTGTTCCGGTACGACGGCTCGACGTCCGATGCCCGGTGGCACATCCCGGTGGTGGTCCGCCACGGCGACCGCGTCGATCGTCTGGTGCTCGACGACGACCAGGCGTCGATCGAGACCTCGACCGGCACAGTGATGGCCAACGCCGGCGGCCACGGCTTCTACCGAGTGGCGTACGACGCCGAACTCCAGGAACGACTGCTCGGCGACCTCGGGGCCCTCGAACCGCTCGAGCGATACGCCGTGCTCGACGACGCCCTCGCCCTCTGCCTCCGCGGTGACGTCGCCGGTGCCGACCTGGCCCGCATCGTCGCCGGCATGGCCTCCATCGGTGAGACCGACCTGTCGATCTGGCAGTTGGGCGCAGAGTCGCTCGACACCCTCGACCGGGTCGTCACGGCCGCGGATCGACCGGCATGGAACGAATGGCAACGGACGACGCTCGCGCCCCTCTGGGAAGCGCTGGGCCCCGACGTGCAACCGGACGACGACGACCGTCGACGAGCGCTGCGCGGCGTGATGCTCTCCATGCTCGGCGGCGCCCAGGATCCCGGTGTCGTCACCGCCTGCCGTGAGGCGTTCGCTCGCTCGATGACCGACGCTGCGTCGGTCGATCCCGGCGTGGCATCGGGAGCACTCCAGGTCGTGGCCCGCCTCGCCGATGCCGACGAGTTCCGACAGATCCTCGATCGGTTCCGCAACGGCACGACGCCCCAGGAGCAGATGCGCCACCTCTATGCCGCTGCTCGGGTCGAGGACACGGCGTTGTTCGAGGACTACCTCGCGCTCATCGACTCCGACGAGGTCCGGAGCCAGAACCTGGCCTTCGCTGCACGCGCCGCGCTCCACAACCCCGTGCACGTCGACCGGGCATGGACCCACATCACGGGGTCGTGGGACAACCTGCTCGAGCGACTGCCGTTCAACTCGGTGCACCGCATGGTCGAAGGCGTGACCGCGATCCACGACCGCGAGACCGCGGCAGCGGCCGTGGAGTTCCTCGACCGACACACGGTGGCCAACGCCGAGAAGGCCATCGCCCAGCACCTGGAGCGCATGTGGGTCTCGGTCGCGCTGGCTGATCGCGAACGCGACCGCCTCGTCGACAGCCTGCGCTGACTGCATGCCGATCCACTCGCACGAGCATCCGACGCTCGTCCGCATCGCCAACTTCCATCGCCACGCCGTCCCCCGCGTTCCCGACGGTGACGGACCGCTGCGACCGTCGCGTCGACTCGTCGTCTTCGGTGTCGGCACCGACTGGATCCAGCTCACGTGGTCGCGCCTGGGTCCCGGCCTCGTGCGGGTGCGATGCGGCGATCACGCCTCCGAGTTCCTCGCCGACGGAGGTCCGGGCTCGCACGTGATCAGCGGCCTCCCCAGTGGCGTACGACACGTCGTCGAGCTCACGGGCGACGGCATCGTCGCCCAACGGGAGACCCGAGAGGCCGAGACGCTTCCTGTTCCTCCCGGCGAGGAACTGTTCCGGCTCGCGACGGTCAGCGATGCGCACGTCGGCTCGAACGCCACCGGCTATTTCCGCACCATGGCCGAGATCCCGCCCGCCCCGGTCCCCCATGCCGTGCGCTGTCTCCGCGCCGCCCAGAGCGAGGCCGTCTACTGGGGGGCGCGCCACCTCATCGTCAAGGGCGACCTCGTCGACGAGAGCGACAGGGAGAAGTGGTCGCTCGCCGCCGACGTGCTGGACGCGCTGTCGATCCCCGTCGACCTCATCCCCGGGAACCACGAAGCCAAGCGTCGCGGCACGATCGAACCCGCGGTCGGCGCGGCGAACGTCGGCCTGCGACTCGTCGACGGCGTGCGGACCATCGACCGCGACGGCGTGCGGATGATCCTCGCCGACACGTCGCGACCCGGCAAGGAGATGGGCGATCTCCGTCATGGCCCCGAGATCCTCGCGAGCGCCCGCGAGACCGACGCCCCGGTGTTCGTCGCGCTCCACCACCAGTTGACCCGCCACCTGGTCCCGACCTACGTCCCGCTCGGGATCCCGCAACCCTCCAGTCGTCGCTTCCTCCGGTCGCTCGGGGCGGCCAACCCCCGGACGATCGTGTCGTCGGGTCACACCCATCGTCATCGGCGCTACGACCTGGGACCGGTCACCGTGACCGAGGTCGGTTCGACCAAGGACTACCCCGGCACCTGGGCCGGCTACCAGGTCTTCGAGGGTGGCGTGGTGCAGACGGTCCGTCGGATCGGGGAGCCATCGGTCATCCGGTGGACCGACCACACGCGGCTCGCCGCAGGCGGCGCCTGGGCGCTCTGGGCGCCAGGACCGCTCGACAGCCGCTGCTTCACCCGCCGGTGGTGATCGCCCTCAGCGGAGTTGCGCGGTCGCGAACTCGCGCATGCCATCGGCGAAGCTGATCGAGGCACGGAAGCCCAGTTCGTCGGCGGCCTTGGCCGGCGAGGCGACCACGTGGCGCACATCACCGAGCCGATAGCCGCCGACGACCTCCGGCGGCGCGGCGCCGAACGCAGCCGACAGCGCGGCCGCCATGTCGAGCACCGTGTGGGGCTCGCCGCTGCACACGTTGAACGCTCCGCTGACCGCCGGGGTCGTCAGGGCCGCGACGTTGGCGCGGGCCACGTCGGCCACGTGGACGAAGTCACGCTGCTGGCCCCCGTCCTCGAAGACCTTGGGCACCTCGCCACGCTCGAGCGCTGACCGGAAGATGCTGGCCACCCCGGCGTAGGGAGTGTCTCGCGGCATCCGCGGCCCGTAGACGTTGTGGTAGCGCAGCGACACCACCGACACGTCGTGTTCGCGCTCGAACGCCGTGCACAGGTGCTCCTGATGGAGCTTGGTGGCGGCGTAGACGTTGCGTGGATCGAGCGGCGCGTCCTCGGGGACGAGTTCCCAGGCGAGCGGAGAGCCGCAGATCGGGCACGGCGGTTCGTAGTCGCCCGACTCCAGCGACGTGATCGAGCGCGCACCCGGCCGCACCACGCCATGCTCGTCGCAGCGGTACCGCCCCTCGCCGTAGACGACCATCGACGAGGCGAGGACGAACCGACCGCGAAATCCGCGACGGTGGAGAACCGACAGTCCGACCGCCGTGCCCGTGTCGTTGTCGGCCACGTAGGAGGTGACGTCGCCGAAGTCGACGCCCAGCCCCACACGCGCCGCCTGATGGCAGACGGCGTCGACGCCGTCGAGCGCGGCCTCCCACGCGTCGGGATCGCCGATGTCGCGCTCGATCAACTCGACGCCATCGGGGAGCACCGGACGCGTCGGATGGACGTCGGCGGCCAGGCTGTCGAGGACCACGACCTCGGAGCCACGGGCCAGGAGTTCGTCGACGATGTGCGAGCCGATGAACCCGGCGCCGCCCGTGACGAGCACGCGGTTGACCGTAGGCTCGCCGTCCGTGCCTGACGTCATCATCCCGGTGCTCGACGAAGCAGAAGCGATCGGTGGGGTCGTGGAAGCCATGCCGGAGGGCTACCGAGCCCTCGTGGTCGACAACGGTTCGAGCGACGGCTCCGGCGACATCGCCGCAGCCGCGGGTGCCACCGTGGTGGTCGAGCCCGAGCGGGGCTTCGGCGCGGCGTGCTGGGCGGGGCTGCAGGCAGCCGAGGCCGAGATCGTGTGCTTCATGGACGGCGACGGCTCGCTCGATCCGTCCCACCTGCCACGAGTGGTCGACCCGGTCGTCGACGGCGTCCACGACCTGGTGATGGGACGACGGGTCGCGGCTCGAGGGGCGTGGCCGGTCCACGCCCGGATCGCGAACCGGGTCCTCTCCGCGGAACTCAATCGGCGGAGCGGTTCGTCGCTGCGAGACATCGGTCCGATGCGGGCGATGCGGCGGGCCGAACTCGTCGCGCTCGGCATGACCGATCGGCGTTTCGGCTGGCCGCTCGAGATGGTGGTGCGAGCGCAGGCAGCGGGGTGGCGCATCGCCGAGGTCGACGTCCCGTACGCAGAACGAGCCGGACGGTCCAAAGTCACCGGCACCGTGAAGGGGACCGTGCGGACGGTGCGTGACATGAGCCGCATCCTGGCCGAACACCGGACCTGACGCACAGCGTCGAGTCGCGAGTTCACACCAGCGAGAGAACGAGGCCGACCTGGGCCAGGTGATAGGTGATCATGACCGCCGGCCTCCCCCACCGGTGGTCGGCGATGAAGCGGGTCCAGGCGATGAGGGCGTCGCTCGCGTAGAACGACACCGCGCCCGCGATCGCCACCGGGTTCCCGGTCGCCGATGCCGAGACGACCATCGCCGAGATCACCGCCATGTAGGCGATGACGGGCGCGAGCAACTCGGGTTCGTCACTGGAGTGGACCGCTTTCGCGATCCGCAGGCCGAGGACGGGGATGGCCAGCACCACCACCAGGAGCCCGATCAGGAGACCGCCCGTCGACGTGTCGAACGAGCGGAGGCCGACGATGTAGGCGAGGTGTCCCACCAGGAACGACGCGAGGCCGGGTACGAAGAGATCCTTCGGGAGCATCAGGAACACGTCGCCGGCGAGCGAGAACACCAGGGCGACGACGAACCAGGTGCGGGCGGTGCCGTCGACGTCTTCGAGCGCGAGTGCGGCGCCGATGAGCACCACCATCGTCAGCGGCTTCATCAGATACTCGAGCCGCTGCTCGTCGCGGGCGACGGCGAACCAGTCGATGGCCGCGACGACGAGGGTTGCGGCGACGAGCGCGCCGGCGAGCGCGGTCACGCCACGGCCTCGTCCCACGACAGGCCCGACTCCAGCGCCATCCGGTACCGGACGGTCTTGGCCGGCCAGTTCCACCCGAGCGCGCCGGTCACCATGCCGTCGCGGCCGTAGAGGGCCACGAACTTCCCGTCGTCGATCGATCCGTGGACGACGGCCATGTCGCCGTCGGCCCGGCCGGCCAACTGGAGCCGTACGTCGTACTGGTCGGACCAGAACCACGGCACCGGGTCGAAGGCGACCGCGTCGTCGTCCGAGGCGAGGAGCCGCAGACCGGCCGCACGGCCCATCTCGGCGGCGTGGTCCCAGTGTTCGATGCGCACGGGCCCGTAGCGAGGACTGTCCCACTTCGCAACGTCGCCGCACGCCACGATCCCCGGGGCCACGAGACAGGTCGAGTCGGCGACAACGCCGTCGTCCACCGGCAAGCCGGAGCCGTCGAGCCATCCGGTGTTCGGGATGACCCCGATGCCGATCACGACGACGTCGGCCTCGACCCGTGATCCGTCGGACAGGCGCACGGCCTCGACCCGGTCGTTCCCCTCGATGCCGTCGACGCCGACGCCGAGTCGGACATCGACGCCCTGCGCTCGGTGCACCGAGGCGACCACGGCGCCGATCTCGCTGCCGAGCACGCGCATCAAGGGCTGGTCGAGCGGCTCGACGATCGTCACCTGATGGCCGCGACCGCGACAGGTCGCTGCGACCTCGGCACCGATGAACCCGGCCCCGACGACGACCACGCGTTCGGCTCCTGCATCGAGGTCGGCACGGAGACCGAGGGCGTCGTCGAGCGAGCGCACGACGTGGATCCCCGCGAGGTCGGGTTGGCCGCGGAGACGACGCGGCGTCGCTCCCGAGGCGATGACCAGACCGTCGAAGACGACCGAGTCGCCGCCACGGAGGCCCACGGCACGCTGGGCGACGTCGAGTGACGTCGCCTGTTCGCCCAGAAGCCAGTCGATCTCGAGGTCGTTGGCGGTCGCCGCCGTCCACGCGGTCGCGTCGGCGTCGTCACCGGCCAACACGCCCTTCGAAAGCGGCGGACGCTCGTAGGTCCGGATCGGTTCGTCGCCGACGACGCGTACACGCCCCTCGAATCCCGCGCTCCGGAGTTCCGAAGCGGCGGTGAAACCGGCGATCGAGCCGCCGACGACCACGATGTCATGCACGGGCGTGCTTCTCTCCCGTGTGGGTCGGACTCAATCGTCGGCGATCGAGATCGCCTGCTTGGGGCAACGACGGACCGCTTCCTCGACCTTCTCGCGGAGATCGGGTCCCGGCTCCTCCTGGAGCACGTAGAGGAAGTCGTCGTCGCGTACCTCGAAGACCTCGGGCGCGACGCCCATGCAGATCGCGTTCGACTCGCACAGGTCGAAGTCGACGACCACCTTGTAACCCATCTCGGAGCAACCCTTCGTTCGCGTCAAAGTTGTCCGAAGCGTACCGCCTGTCCCATGGCAGGCTCCGACCCATGGCACCTGCCGGATCGCTCTCTGTTGCCCAGGCGCGCCGGATCGCGCTCCGCGCCCAGGGCCTCGACACCCCGCGGCCCACCGGCCGCGTCGACCGCCGTCACATCCGCCGGGTGGTCGACACGCTCGGGCTCATCCAGATCGACTCGGTCAACGTCCTCGCTCGGACGCAGTACCTGACCTTGTTCTCGCGGCTCGGCCCGTACGACACCGCGTTGTTCGACACCGTCGCCTACCGGGACAACGAACTGTTCGAGTACTGGGGCCACGTCGCATCGCTCGTGTCGACGCGCTTCCACCCCCATCTCCGGTGGCGCATGCGCGACGACCACGACTGGGGCAGCCTCGCCACCATGGGCCGGGAGCATCCCGAGCTCGTCCGATCGCTCGAAGAGGAGATCCTCCGACGCGGCCCGTGGAGCGCCGGCGAACTCAACGACTCCGGTCATCGCAAGGGGCCGTGGTGGGGCTGGGGCGACACCAAACGTGCCCTCGAGTACCTGTTCTGGAGCGGGCGTGTGGGGGCACTGCGTCGGGGCAACTTCGAGCGGATCTACTGCGCACCCGACCAAGCGGTCCCTCGAGAGGTCCTCGATCTCCCCGAGCCCGATCGGGACAGCGCGCACCGGACGCTGCTCCTGCACGCCGCTCGCATGCACGGCGTCGGGACCGCGCGCGACCTCGCGGACGTCTGGCGCCAGCCGGTCCGGCTGGCGCGACGCCACCTCGACGACCTCGCGAACGAGGGAAGCCTCGCGCGCGTCTCGGTCGAGGGCTGGCGCGACGACGCCTACCTGTCGCCCGACGTGACGCTGCCCCGGCGGGTCGAGGCCTGCGCGCTCGTCTCCCCGTTCGACTCGGCGATGTGGGAACGCGACCGGATCGAGCGGCTGCACGATTTCCGGTACCGGATCGAGATCTACGTCCCGAAGCCCAAGCGGGTCCACGGGTACTACGTGTTGCCGTTCCTGCTCGGCGACACCTACGTCGCTCGGGTCGACCTCAAGGCCGACCGCGCTGGAGGACGACTCCTGGTGCAGTCGGCCCACGCCGAGCCGGACCTCGCGTCACGTGGGACGGACGAGGTCGAGGTCGCCGAACGACTCCGCGACGAACTCCGGACCATGGCGGCGTGGATCGGCCTCGACGATGTCCACGTGGTCGGTCGCGGCGACCTGTCCCCGGCTCTCGCCGCGGTGTCGACCTGACCCGGGCTACCGTCAGGTCATGGGCCTCGGTGACGAGAAGTACGTGCTGCTGACGACGTATCGCCGGAGTGGTGAGTCGGTCGACACCCCGGTGTGGTCGGCGCCCCTCGACGACGGCTCGTTCGGCTTCTGGACCAGTTCGGGGTCGGGCAAGGCCAAGCGCCTGGCCCACACCCAGAAGGTCGTGGTCCAGCCCTGCGATGCCCGCGGCAACGTGGCTGCCGGATCGGCACCGACCAACGGCACCGCACGACTCGTCGAGGCGGGCGATCCGCAGTTCGACGAGATCCAACGCAAGATCAAGGACAAATACGGCTTCCAGACGAAGATCACCAAGCTGCTGGGCAGCATCGGCGGGATCGTCAAGCGCAACCGCATCCCCTACGGGGATCGCGGCGTGGTGATCAGCCTCGACTGAACGCTCGGCTCCTCACGCGTCGGGCCAGGGGGTGAGCACGTCGACACCGTCGTCGGTCACCAGCAGGGTGTGCTCGAACTGCGCCGTGCGCTTGCGATCGATCGTGACCGCCGTCCACCCGTCGTTCCAGACCTGGTGGTCGTAGGCGCCGATCGTGATCATCGGCTCGATCGTGAACGTCATCCCCGGCTCCATGACCCGGGTCAGGCGAGGCTCGTAGTAGTGCGGGATGTGGATGTCGGTGTGGAACTGCTCGCCGATGCCGTGCCCGACGAACGCTCGCACGACGCCGAACCCCTCGCTCTCGGCATGTGACTGGATGGCTCGACCGATCACGTTGAAGGGCTGGCCCGGCGCCACGGTGTCGATCGCGCGCTCGAGGCATTCGTGGGTCACTCGGACCAGTCGCTTCGACTCGGGGTCGACGTCGCCCACGAGGAAGGTGCGGTTGGTGTCGCCGTGGACGCCCTCACGGAAGATCGTGACGTCGAGGTTGACGATGTCGCCGTCCCGCAACTCCCGGTCGTCGGGGATCCCGTGGCAGATGACCTCGTTCAGCGATGAACAGATCGACTTGGGGAACGGCGGCTCGCCGTAACCGAGAGGGCTCGGGTATGCGCCCAGCCCGATCGTGGCCTCGTGACAGATCCGATCGAGTTCGTCGGTGGTGACGCCGGGCTCGGCGGCGGCACCGGTGAGTGCCAGCACCTTCGCCGCGTCGGCGCCGGTGCGTCGCATCCGTTCGATGACGTCGGCGCTCTTGACCGCGGGCTCGTCCCACCGTACGACCTTGCCCTCGGAGATGTACGACGGCACGGTGATGTCTGCGGGGACCTCGCGTCGTGGCGCAACGGTTCCGGGACGGACAGGCTCGAAGCTGTCCTTGTGGCAGCGCTTGAACTTGCGGCCGGAGCCGCAGAAGCACTGGTCGTTGGCCTTGATCGTCGCAGTCACCGGTCCAAGGTTACCGAGGACCGCTCCGATGCCCTTCCCAGAAGTCCAGGAAGGTGCGCATGGTGATCTCGTACTCCTCGAACGAGTTCCCCGATCGAGCGGCGAGGATCAACTCGGTGTCGCCACCGACGGGGATCCGCAGCGGCGTCGAGTCGTCGGCGACGGCATCGGCGATCGCGAGCACCACGGCATGCGGATCGGCGCGCTCGCCGCCCGGAACGAGACCGTGCACCCGCTCGTCGAGCGCCTGGGACATCGTCCAGTGCGGCTCTTCCGCCTCGGTGAAGTCGCTGGCCGTCGTCGTGTTCGCAGCCAGTGCGGTGTCGAACTGGCCCGGCTCGATCGCATGGACGCGGATCCCCTCGAGCCCGAGTTCGAAGTGCAGCGCCTCGGTGATCGCCTCGACCGCGTGCTTCGACGCCGCGTAGATCCCGGCGAAGGGACGCGACATGACCCCCGCGATCGAGCTCACGTTGACGATCACGCCGTCGGCCGAGTCACGCAGGTGCGGAACCGTGGCCCGCACGACGTTGAGGACTCCGAACACGTTGGTGTCGAACTGGGCGCGGGCCTCGCGGTCGCTGATCAGATGGATCGGACCTCGGACCTCGATCCCCGCGTTGTTCACGACGATGTCGATCCCTCCCGCAGCGTCGACGACCTGCGCCACCGCCGCGCGGACCGAGTCCTCGTCGCCGACGTCGAGGGTCACGATCTCGACGTCGACGCCAGCGCGCTCGGCTTCGTCGCGCAGTGCACCACCGCGTTCGGGGTCACGCATCGATGCGAACACCCGGTGGCCCCGCATCGCGAGCTCCACCGCGGTGCCGAGGCCGAAGCCACTCGAGCATCCGGTGATGACTGCCGTTCCCATCAGGTGTCCCATCCGTACTGGTCGAGTGGTCCGTGTCCCGCTCCGACGCGCCACTCTGCCGACCCGAGCAGCGCCTCGTACACGAAGCTCTTGGCGGCGCGCACGGCCTCGAGCGGCGAGTCGCCCAGCGCGAGGCGGGCCGTGGTGGCGGCGGCGAAGGTGCAGCCCGACCCGTGGTCGTTGGGCGTGTCGACCATCGGCATCGCAAGACGTTCCACCGCCCCCGACGGGTCGGCGACGACGTCGATCGACTCGACATCCTCGTCGACGGCATCGCCTCCCTTGACCACCACCAGTTGCGGGCCGAGACGGGCGAGGTCGGCCGCCGCTCGCTCCATGTCGGCGAGCGTCGCCACGTCGCGCCCCGTGAGGATGCCGGCTTCGACCCGGTTCGGAGTGAGGACGGTTGCGAACGGGACGAGCGACCGCCGGTAGGCATCGGCCACCTCCGGCGTGAACATCGGCGTGCCGTCGGCGCGCACGAGGACCGGGTCGACCACCAACTGCCCCAGGCGAGCGTGTGCCGCCAGGCGGCCCACCGCCTCGACCACCGACGTGGCCCCGAGGAATCCGGTCTTCACGGCACGGACATCGAGGTCGGCGAGGACCGATTCGACCTGGGCGACGACGAACTCGGCCGGCACGAGGTGCACCCCGTCGATGCCCCGGGTGTTCTGGGCGGTCAACGCTGCGACCGCGGTCGCCCCGTGCAGACCGAGCGCGGCGAACGTCCGGAGATCGGCGTGGACTCCCGCTCCCCCGGCGGAGTCCATCCCCGCGATCGTCATCGCGATCAGGGGCGTCGACACGCTTCGGACGCTAGCCGGTGACCGCAGGAGCGATCGACGCCTCCCGGCGCTGCCCACGGTCGAGACCGACCGCCACGAGGGTGACCGAGAGACCGAGCGCCGTCATGGCAGTCGGGACACCGAAGGTGCTGATGAGCACGCCGGTGACGCCGATGCCCACGAGCTGCGCTGCGCTCGCAGCGACGAAGTCGGTGGCGAGGACGCGTCCATGCACGGCCTCGGGTGAGTTCCGTTGGAGCAACGTGCGCGATGGTCCGGAGAGGAGCGCGGTGAAGAGACCCCAGAGGGCGACGCCCGCGAACGCGACGAGCAACTGTGCGGTGGCGAAGTAGACGAGCGCGGTCACCCCGGACGCTGCCGCGCCGAAGGCGACCCAACCGAAGGTCGCGAGCCGGTCGCTGAGGCGCGCGACGAGGAGCCCACCCAGCACGAGGCACACCCCGAAAGCGGTCTGCAGCGCGGCAAAGACCGACGGCGACCGTTCCAGGACGTCACGCACGTACAGCGGCTCGGCGAGGATGGCCGCTCCGTAGAGGAGATGCACCGAGCTCATGGCGATGACGGTCCGGCGCAGGAGCGGCGTGCGACGGATCAGACGCAGTCCCTCGAACGCATCGCGCAGGCGGACGGGCGGGGCATCGGCGTCGACCTCCACATCGCGGATCGAGATCGCCGGGAGCACCACCAGACCGAGGAGGTACGTCACTGCGTCCACCACGAAGGCACCCCGGAATCCCACGGTGGCGATGGCGAGCGCTCCGACGACGGGCCCCATCACGATCGCGAACTCGTCGGTCAACGACACCAGTGCGTTGGTGCGGGCGAGCTCGTGCTCGGCCACGATGCGGGGAGGGAGGGACTGCAACGCCGGATGCGTGAAGGCACCGACGACGCCGTGCACGGCCGACAGGAGGGCGAGCGTTCGGAAGTCGTCGGCCGTCAGCAGCGCCAGCGAGGCGGCGACGCCGACGGCTTTGGCGGCACCGAGCGTGAGCCGAGGGCCGAAGCGATCGATGACGGCTCCGACCACCGGCCCCAGGACGACGGCGGGAAGGGTGAGCGCGACACCGAACAGCGAGACCTCGGCAGCGGTCGCGTCGAACTCGAACGCGGCGTAGCCCCAGATCGCGATGAGCGTGGCCCACGTCCCGATGGCGCTGACCGCCTCGGCGACGAGGAACGCTCGAACACGCGTGTCCCGAAGGCTTCCCACCGGCGAGATGCTACGAGTCCGGGTCGCTCCCGGTCCCCGTGGTTTTCCGGATCAGGAGCGACCGAAGTCGTCCTCGAGGCGCACGATGTCGTCCTCACCGAAATAGTCGCCGATCTGGACCTCGATGAACACGAGGTCGACGTCGGCCTGGTTGGCGACCCGGTGGGCCGTGCCCAAGCCGATGTCGACGGCCTCGCCCGGCGCCACGATGACCTCGGCGCCGTCGAGCGTGACGGTCGCGGTGCCGCTCACGACGTACCAGTGCTCGGCCCGACGGGCATGCGTCTGGTAGCTCAGCCGTTTGCCCGGATGGACGACGATGCGCTTGACCTTGTGGTCGTCCTCGTCGGACAACACGGTGTAGTTGCCCCAGGGGCGCTCGTCGTACTCGAAGGCACTCATGGCCGACAGCTTGCCTAGCCCAGGCTCAGGATGGCCAGTCCCTGCAGCAGCCCGACGCCGGCGCCGAGGGCGCCACCGATCACGATCAGGATCCACTCGTCCTGCTCGAAGATCCCGCGGAGGAGCCGTTCGAACTCGAGCTTCGGCATCGCCGACAGCTTCGTCTCGACCAGTTCGGCGACACCGAGCCGCTTCTCGAGGTAGGCCTCGACCTCGGGCTGGAGCTCCGGCACGGCCTGCCCGACACGCTGGACGACCATCCACTTCACCGCTTCGAGCTGCTCGTCGGTGATCTCGGTCTGCGCCAGCATCTCGACCATCGGCTTCGCCTGGTCGACACGTTCGCTGACCTTGGTCAGGACCAGCCGGGCGATCTTGGTGCCGGCCTCGCCCTCGGTGATGATGCGCAGCAGGTTGGCCGGCGTGAGGATCTCGCGCTCGGAGATGCGGCCGTAGTCGGCGGCGATCTCGGCCTGCCGCGAGGGGAACATGCCCTGGTAGGTGACGAGGCCGGCGTACTTCTTCGGCTCGATCGGCCGGAAGATCATCTGGAGCGCCAGGTAGTTGGTGCCCAGGCCGACGATGCCGCCGACGAGCGGCATGAGCCACCACTGGTCGAACACCGAGAAGCTGATGGCCTGGAAGACGCCGATGACGAAGCCGAAGTAGCCGCCGAAGCGGACGATGGCCTTCAGTTCCTTGCCGCCGATCTCCTGGAACAGGCGGGTCAGTCGCTTGACGTTCGGTCCGGACAGGAGGTCGAAGACCAGGGACTCGAGGTCGAGGATGTCGTCGCTGATCCCCTGCAGGTCGTCGAAGATCTCCTGGGTGACCTGACGGCCCTCGGTCTTGATCTGTGTGGCCACCATCTGTTGGGCCTCGGGGGCCATCTGGTCCCAGACCCCCGGCGACAGCATCTCGGCTGCGTCACGCAGCACCGTCGGCAACTCGGCGTCGAGGCGGTCCGACAGGAGCGACTCGAGTTCGGCGGGGTCGATGCGCTCGACGAGTTCGGCGGGTGAGATGACGTCGCCCACCGTGCCGGCGACGTCGGTCGCGAACGTGTCGGCCTTCGAGGGCAGCACGCCCTGCCAACCGATCTTCAGACCACCCGGCTTCACGCCGACGAACTCTTCGGGCAGGAAGATCATCTTCACCGCCGCCCAGTTGGTGACGTAGCCGATGAAGGCGGTCACCAACGGCACGATGATCAGGACGGCGATGATGTTGGCCGCAGCGAACACGTCAACCCCCAGGCTGGACGACAGGACGGCGCAACCGTAGTGCGACGGCCCGTCGGGACTACCCCTCGTCGCCGGTGGCCTCGAGGATGTCGTCGAGCTTGATGATCTCGTCCATGGTGACGACGCCGATGAACAGCCCGCGCCCATCGGTCACCGGGAGTCGGTCGACGGCGGCGGCATCCATCGCCTCGACCGCCTGACGCAGCAGCCAGTCGGGGTGCGCGACGGGGACCGACGTCAACATGATGTCGGCGATCGACGTGTCCTCCCACGCTTCGCGGGGGACCTCGCGTAGCGCCTCGATCTTGACGGTGCCGACGTAGTCGGCGCCGTCGACGACCGGCACCGACTGCTGACGCGAGCCGATGACGTGGTTCCAGAAGAACTCCTGGGCCGTCGCCTCCGGCGGAATCGTCAGGACGTCCGTCTTCAGGGCCGATGCGAGGGGCATCGAGAACCGACGTTCGAGATGTCCCAGGCGCGAACCGAGTTGGTTCCGGGACACCGACCACCGTCCCATCATCAACTGCGCGGTCACGGCGGCGATCAGACCGGGCACGACAAAACCTGGTCGTCCCGTGGTCTCGGCGACGAACATCACGGCCGCGAGGGGCACGCGGTAGCCGGCGCCGAGGAAGGCCGCGATCCCGATCAGGGGGAACAGGGTCGAGTCGGTGTCACCGAAGAGACCACCGACCGCGCTGCCGAGCAACGCGCCCTGCACCACCAGGGGGATGAAGAGACCGCCCGCGCCTCCGCCGCCGAGCGTCAGCCCGGTGGCCGCGGCGCGGAGCACGAAGAGGAGCGCGACCAGCGAGATGGCATGGGTCGGGTCGAGTGACCAGGTCACGGTGTCGTAGCCGGCACCGAGCGTGAACGGGTGGTCGTAGACGACCTCGCTCAGCCACGCGAGCCCCGCCAACAGGGATCCGGCGGCGACGGCGAGGAGCACCGGGTCGTGACCGGAGCTGAACTCCTTCATCCAGCGCAGCCCGACCGAGAACCCTCGGGCGATGGCCCCGCTCAGCAGACCCAACGCCATGGCTCCACCGAGTTCGACGAACCCGAAACCGGGCGATCCCTCGACTGGGAGGAGCGGCTCGGTGCCGAGGAACGCCACGAACGTCAGGTACCCGGCGGCGGCCGCGATCGAGGCCGGGAGCAGTTGTCGTCGAGCCAGGTCGTCGCGGTAGGGCACTTCGAGAGCGAAGACCACGCCGGTCGCCGGAGCACGGAAGATGGCGGCCACACCGGCAGCGGCGCCGGCCACGAGCAACACCTTGGCCTCGTCTCGCGAGAAGAACCGCTGCAGCCGCGACTGCAGCAACGTGCCGGTCTCGGCCCCGGCGTAGATGGCCGGACCCTCGTAGCCCATCGCCCCGCCGGAGCCCAGGGTGAAAAACGCCGCGAGCATCGTCGCCGGGAACGGGCGCAGACGGAGCCGCCGGTTCCGATCGTGGAAGTTCGAGATGTACTCCTCGGAGGTGGCGCTCGACTCGCCGCCGAGGAACTTGATGCACAGCGCGGCCGCCACCAGACCGACGAGCGGAGCGAAGCAGCGCACCCACAACGGCGCCTCGATGAGGGCGTCGTAGGCGACCTCGCGTGTGACGTACTCGAATCCGGCGACGAGCGCGCCGGTCACGATGCCGGTGGCGGCGGCGAAGAACAGGACCTGCTGCGACCGGCGCGAGAGGGCGAAGATCTGTTCGCGCCGGTACGAGTCGGGAAGCAGTCGGAGTCGGGCCATGTCAGTCGAACACCACGGTGCGGTTGGCGTAGGTGAGGACCCGGTGCTCGAGGTGGAGTCGGACGGCCCGGGCGAGCACCGTGCGTTCGAGGTCGGCACCGAGACGGACGAGGTCCTCGACCTCGTGTCGGTGCGACACCGGGGTGACGTCCTGGTGGATGATCGGGCCTTCGTCGAGCACCGACGTGGCGTAGTGGGCCGTGGCGCCGATGATCTTGACGCCACGCTCGAACGCCTGGTGGTACGGCTTGGCACCGGCGAACGCCGGCAGGAACGAATGGTGGATGTTGATGATCCGGTTGGGGAACTCGTCGACGAATGATGGCGGGAGGATCCGCATGTACCGGGCCAGCACGACCAGGTCGGCGTCGCTGTCGCGCACGACACCCTGCACGGCATCGGCCTGCATCTCCGGCTCGTCGCCGACCGGGAGGTGACGGAACGGCGCGCCGTGGCGCTCGACCATGCCTCCGTGGGTCTCGTGGTTCGAGACCACGACGGCGACCTCTGCCCGGAGTTCGCCCAGGTCGATCCGCGTGAGGAGGTCAGCGAGGCAGTGGCCCTGCTGCGAGACCAGCACGGCCAGGCGTGGCACCGGCCCCGGCCGGTGGAGGGTCCAGGTCATGCCGTAGGCCGCGGAGACCGGCGCCATCGCCGCGTCGATGTCGGCATCGGGTGGGAACGTGGCCTCGACGCGCTGGAGGAACAACCCGTGGACGCGGTCGGTGTGCTGGTCGGCGTGCACGATGTTGCCGCCGAGGGCGGCGATGGTCTGCCCCACAGCAGCAACGATGCCCGGTCGATCGGGGCAGCGCAGCAGGAGGACCGTGTTCACGTACTCCGACACTACGGACCGCACCGCCTCCAGACGTAGCCTCGCCTCATGGCAACCGTTTCGGGCCGAGTGGCCAACTTCTTCTCCGTTCGCGTCGACCGGGTCGCGCGGGCGGCCGGACGACGTCACGTCGCGCGTTTCCGGGCGGCGGGAGGTCGCAAGGCCGACAAGATCCGCGGTCTGCCGGTGTTCCTGCTCGACGTGGTCGGCCGCTCGTCGGGGCAGCCCCGCCCGGTGATGTTGATGCTCATCCGACGCGACGACGATCTGTTGGTGTGCGGCTCGAACGGCGGCAACCCCGAGGCCCCGAACTGGTACCGCAACCTCATGGCGGCCGGCGAGGCCCACGTCGAGGTCGGTGGCGACCGCTGGGCGGTGACGGCTCGCGAGGTCGAGGGCGCCGAACGTGACCAGTGCTGGGAGCTCCTCGTCGCCGGCTACCCCGACTTCGCCTCGTACCAGGAGCTCACCGACCGCACCCTGCCGGTGGCGGTCCTCGAACGCCGCTGACGAGCGCTCCCGCCGAAGGCGGGGCCTGACGAATGCGGAGCATTCGTCCGTTTCTCGCCCGCCAGGGCGAGAAAACGTGGAGGTGAGGGGAATCGAACCCCTGGCCTCGTCGATGCGACCGACGCGCTCTAGCCAACTGAGCTACACCCCCGTATGGGGAGTCCGGAGACTAGCTCAGGTGTCGGTCTCGACAGAACTGCTCTCGCCGGCCGCGGACCGACCCTCGATCGCCCGACGCAGACGCGTCTGGAGGATCGTCGTGGTGACGTCGCCGCGGGTGCGTTCGGTCACGGCGCGGAGGCTGTCGACCGAGCGGCGGAGCCCGCCGGTGAGCGCGTCGGGGAGGTCGACCGAGGCGAGTACGTCGTAGGCGTCGTCCATGGCGCCGAGCAGTTCCTGGGCGGCGTCGAGGTCGTCGGCGCGGAGGCGGTCGAGCACGTTGCGCCGCAACTCGCTGGCTGCTTCGGCGAGTCCCCGCATCCAACTGTGGGCCATGACGTCGATGTCGGTGTGCGAGGGGATGTCGTCGCCGGCGACCAGCGCCGCGGTGAGACGGGCCTCGGCGTATTCCTTCTCGGCGTCGTGGAGGAAGCCGGCGTGGCGGACCATCGCCTGGTCGGCAACGGCATCCTGGGCCTCGCGCAGGCAGCGTTCGCACGCTTCGAGTTCGGAATCGTGGACGGCTCGGTCGCCACGATGCACGGCCCGGATCGCCAGGCTCGCGTGGCGGATCGTGAGCCGGCACGCAGGGAGCGCGGCTTCGCGCGCCCGATGGGCGTCGCCGAGTTCGCTCCGGATGTCGTCGACGACCGCGTCGAGGCGGTCGCGGCGCACGGGGTCAGCTGGCCGAACGACGCAGCAGTGCCTGCTGCGTGGCCGACGTCCGCTGCGGGGCGTACTGCACCGGACGGCGAACGGCGGGGCGCTGGACCGGCATCTGTCGCTGCTGCTGGATCTGCAGGAGCATGGCGACGTAGCCGAGGAGGGCAGCGTCGACGAGGAGATGGAACAGCCAGACGCTTCCACCGAGGGCAAGGGCGAGCACGAAGGTCAACAGCGCGGCACCGACGAGCGTCACGAAGACGTCACGGCGCCGACGCATGACGTCGTTGCGGCTCATCCGCTGCGGGGCGTAGCCATAGCTGGCTGCGGCCTGGACGGCATGGGGCTGTGCGGCACGGGGATCGGCGTAGGCGTCGTGGAGCTCGGCACCGTCGAGGGCTCGGCCGGTGCGCTGGAGCACGGCGAGCTGCTGGTGGAAGTCGACGACCGAGGACGACGGGTGCGTGGCCCGGCGCTTCTGGAGGTACGGGGGAAGAAGGACACCGGCCCAGATGGCGGCAAGCACTACCAACACCATGATCGTCATGCTCCTCGCCTCGCTTTCGGTGAGAGGAAACGTACGGACCCGGGTTCCCACGATGGTGGATTTCCGGTGTCCGCCGTCTGGCGGAAGGGGGACGGGAGGAACCCGTTCGTTACGTTTCTACTACGAAACGCAATGTTCCGACAAGCAATCGCGCAAACTTCTGTTTGCATTCGCTGCACAAATACAGCGAACTGGATGCTCCGGGAGCGTCAGAGACCGGTGTCGCCGGCGTCGGATTCGGTGACGGCACGTCGGTAGGTCCCCGACCGCCCGCCGGTCTTCTCCCACAACGTGAGCTCGCTGATCACCATGGCGCGGTCCGCCGACTTGCACATGTCGTAGATGGTGAGACAGGCGACCGAGCACGCGGTCATCGCTTCCATCTCGACGCCGGTGCGGTCGATGGTGTCGACCTGGGCCTCGACCTCGATGAAGTCGTCCTCGATGCGGAAGTTGACCAGCACCGACCCCACCAGCAGCGGGTGGCACAACGGGATCAGGTCCGGCGTCCGCTTGGCCGCCTGGATACCGGCGACGCGGGCGACGGCCAACACGTCGCCCTTGGTGATCGCACCGCGAGCGACCAGCGACGCGGTGTCGGGCTGCATCGTGACCCGTCCCCGGGCGACGGCACGTCGGTGCGTCGGGTCCTTGGGGGTGACATCGACCATGCGGGCACGGCCCAGCGGGTCGAGATGGGTGAGTCCGCGCTCCGACATCACCGGGATCCTACAGCCGACCCCTCAGACGGAGGAGCGGGTCGGATTCAGCCCGAGGTTGCCGACCCCGCGACGAAGGAGCGGGCGAGCAACCTCACGCGCCGACGGGACCGACGAAGTCGGGCCGGTCGGATTCAGCCGCCGATCTGGGACATCGACTTCCGGGGACGGATGAACTGGACCTTGCCGATCGAGTGTCCGGCCCACTTGGCGCTGACGGCCTCCTGGATGACGGCTGCGATGTCGTCGTCGGTGCCGCCGGCGCGCAACGGGGTCCGGAGGTCGAACTCGTCGAGCGCGAAGAGACAGTTGCGCAACTGCCCTTCGGCGGTGAGCCGCACTCGGTCGCACGACTCGCAGAACGGACGGGTCACGCTCGGGATCACGCCGACGATCGCGCCGGGTTGGTCTGCGGGGAGGTCCAGGTAGCGGAACCGTTCTGCCGGCTCACTCCCCCGGACGACGGGCTCGAGCGGGAACACCTCAGCGATGCGGCGGACGATCTCGTCCTGCGGGACGACCTGGGCATGGCGCCAGCCGGCGTCGGCGTCGAGCGGCATGAACTCGATGAAGCGCACCGTGACCCCTTCGTCACGACCGAAGCGAGCGAAGTCGAGGACCTCGTCGTCGTTGACGCCACCGACGAGGACGACGTTGACCTTCACCGGGTCGAGTCCGGCCTCCTTGGCGGCGACGATGCCGTCGAGGACCTTGGCCAGTTCGTCGCGACGGGTCAGCTCGAGGAAGCGATCGGCCCGCAGGGAGTCGAGGCTGACGTTGATCCGGCGGAGGCCGGCGGCGACGAGGTCGTGCGCCACGTTGCGGAGCGTCGATCCGTTGGTCGTCATCGCGATGTCGACGAGCGGACCGTCGCCTCCGACACGGAGACCCGAGAGCTGTTCGACGAGGACGGGCAGGTGTGCCCGGACGGTGGGCTCGCCGCCCGTCAACCGGATCGCGTCGACCCCGAAGCGCTCGACGAAGATCCCGGCGATGCGGGCGGTCTCCTCGAACGTGAGGATCTCGTCGCGGCCCAGCCACTCCATGCCCTCCTCGGGCATGCAGTAGGTGCAGCGGAAGTTGCAGCGGTCGGTCACCGAGATCCGCAGGTCACGGTGGACGCGGCCGTAGCCGTCGGTCAGCTGCTCGTGCGCGGTCGGGGCCATGGACCCCCGAGGCTACCGGCGCGTTGTCAGCGCGAGTCCTCGAAACGCCAGACGGGGTCGGCCATCAACAAGCGGTGACGGGGCCCGGGAGCCTCGGCGTCGCCGGACTCGTACCCCGCGTCGCCCTCCCACATGGTCACCATGCCCTCGTCGGTGTTGCCGACCCGGGTGGCGTAGCGGAACGGCGTTCGTGCGGCGGCAGCCGCCAGGGCCTCGTCGACCGTGTCGTGGGGAGCGAGGTCGTAGAGCGTGACGATCGTCGGCGGAGCGAGTTGGATGTCGCCTTCGTCGCGACGCCGGAGCATGTCGACGGGCCGAACCCATTCGTCGTCGTGGATCTCGCCCCCGTCGATCGTGACCTCGCCGGCCTCCCCGACCGGAGCGCGACAGACGAAGAACCAGGTCGCGAACCGCTTCGGGCCGTTGAGGGACACCTCGGGTGGCGTCCAGTGACTGAAGGGCACCAGCCCCGTCGGGTCGACGAGCAGGTCGGCCTCCTCCAGCGCTTCGCGGACCGCGGCGCGCTGTGCCGTCTGCTCCTCGTCGCCGTCGACGTCATCGTCGTCGTCGATGCGGCCGCCGGGGAACACCCACATGCCGCCGAAGGCGAGCTTGGAGTTCTTCCGCAGCATCAGGACCTCGATGCCGGACGGGGTGTCGCGAAGCGGGATGACCGTCGCCGCCGGGATCAGTTCCGACACGTGGGTCAGCCGGCCTCGACCAGGGCGCGGCGGGTGAGCACCCGGGCCAGGTGACGACGGAACTCGACGCTGGCGTTGAGGTCGGCCGCCGGCTGCGTCCCCTCGTCGGCCACCGATGCGGCGTCGGCGGGCGTCGCACCCGAGGCGATGGCGGTCTCGGCTGCGGTCGCCCGCACCGGCCGCGAGTCCATGTTGACCAACCCGATCGCGGCGTCCGACCCGTTCCGCCGGACACACGCGACCCCGACGATCGCCCAGTCCTGCGCTCGCCGGTTGAACTTCTGGAACGACCACCCTGCTCCGGCGGCCTTGGGCACCTGGATCTCGGTCAGCAGCTCGTGCTCGCCGAGCGCCGTCTCGAGGAAGCCGGTGAAGAAGTCGTCGGCCGCGATCTGACGGGTCCCGTCCGGGCCCTGCACCACCAACGTGGCGCCGAGCGCGAGCAGGACCGCGGGCAGGTCGCTGGCCGGATCGCCGTGGGCGAGCGAACCGCCGATGGTGCCGCGGTGGCGGACCTGCGGGTCCCCGACGTGTGAGGTCGCGTGCGGGAGGATCGGCGCCTCGGCGCGCAGCAGGTCGCTGGTCTCGACGGCACGGTGGCGCGTGAGAGCTCCGACCGCGACATGGTCGCCCCGGTCCTCGATGTAGCGGAGGTCGTCCAGGCGGCCCACGTCGACGAGCACGCTGGGTGTCGCCAGTCGCAGCTTCATGAGCGGCACGAGGGAATGGCCCCCAGCGAGGAGCTTGGCTTCGTCGCCATGCTCGACGAGGGCAGCGATGGCCGCCTCGGCGCTGTCGGCCCGGAGGTAGTCGAAGGATGCGGGGATCATCGGGAGACCTCCACGGACGTGCCGCCACGACCCGTCTTCGCGGCAGCGAGCACCGCGGCGACGATGTTGTGGTAGCCGGTGCAGCGGCACAGGTTGCCCTCGAGCCCCTCGCGCACCTCGGCTTCGGAGGGGTCGGGGTTCTCGTCGAGCAACGACGTCGCAGCCATCACCATGCCCGGTGTGCAGAACCCGCACTGGAGCCCGTGCTCTTCGCGGAACGACTGCTGCATGGGGTGGAGCTCGTCGGTCGAAGGAGCGAGCCCCTCGATCGTCGTCACCACGCCTCCGTCGGCCTGCACGGCGAGCACCGTGCACGACTTCACCGACTCGCCGTCGAGGTGCAACGTGCATGCCCCGCACGACGAGGTGTCGCAACCGATGTTGGTGCCGGTCAGACCGACGACCTCACGGATGTACTGGACGAGCAACGTGCGCGGCTCGACGTCGTGGCGCTGTTCGGTGCCGTTCACCGTGATGCTGATCTCCACGAAACCACCCCCTGTCGGATCGGGACCTCGGTCCTTGCGTTTCGTCTTCCTAGCGCATCGCCCGTGCCCGCGTGTCACGCCACCGCCACGCGGGTCGACGAAGGCCCGAGGGACGTCCTCCAGTAGTCCATTCGGCCTACTAGGATGGTCCATGGCGACCTCCCCTGGCGGAGTTCCACGCCGATTCCGAGAAACCAGAACAGAATCGAGGCCACATGGGACTCTTCCGACGCAAGGACATCATCGACCTCACCGATGACGCCATGGCCCTCAGCTCCGAGGCCGAGGCGACGCCGTCGACGACCGAGGCGTCATTGCACGCCGGCGTCCCCGGACGCTGCCCCACGTGCGATGGCTTCGGCTACATCGACCACATCGACATGGTGCACCGGTACCAGCGTCAGCACTGCCGCACCTGCGGTCACGTGTGGGAGTTCACCTTCGACGAGGCCGGCGACGTGCTCGACCTCACCGACATCGAGGCCGGGTCCCTCGACAACCAGGACTTCGGCATCCAGATCTGACGGACCTCAGCGTCCGTCGACCGCACGGATCGCGTCCCACACTCGCTCGGGCGTACACGGCATGTCGACATGCCGGATGCCCAGCTCCGAGAGCGCATCGCAGACCGCCGACTGGACGGCCGGCGTCGAACCGATCGTCCCGGACTCGCCGATCCCCTTCGCGCCCAACGGATTGTGCGGCGTCGGCGTCTCCATCGTGACCAACTCGAACGACGGCAACTCGGTGGCGGAGATCATCGTGTAGTCCGCGAGGTTCGCGGTCACCGGGTTCCCGTCCTCGTCGTATTGCACGTGTTCGTAGATCGCCTGCGCGACGCCCTGCGCGATGCCCCCGTGGCGTTGGCCTTCGACGATCAACGGGTTGAGCACCGTTCCGGCGTCGTCGCAGGTGACCATGCGCACGAGCCGGACCATGCCGGTCTCGGTGTCGACCTCGACGACGGCGACGTGGGCACCGAACGGGAAGGTCGGGCTGGTCGCCGCGAAGTCGGTCTCGGCTTCGATGCCGTCGGGGCCCGCCGCCGTGGCGATCTCGGCCCACGAGCGCGACACCGCCGGCGTCCCGGCGACGTGGAACGTGCCGGTCGACGGATCCAGTTCGAGATCGGCTGGATCGGCTTCGAGCAGGTCGGCGGCGATCTGGCGCGCCTTGTCGACGACCAGCCCCGAGGCCTCGTGGATGGCCGAGCCACCCAACTGGAGCGAGCGGGAGCCGAAGGTCCCGACGCCACGGGCGACCTCGTCGGTGTCGCCGTGGAGGACGACCACGTCGTCGATCGGGATGCCGAGCGCCTCGTTGACCAGCATGGCGAAGCTGGTGTCGTGACCCTGCCCATGGCTCGATGATCCGGTGTAGGCCGTCGCCGTTCCGTCGGGGTGCACGACCACGCGGCCGTATTCCTGGCCGGCCTGCGGTCCGGCCGTGACCTCGACGTAGACCGAGACGCCGATGCCGATCTGGATCGGTCCGCCTTCGGCTCGCCTGGCGGCCTGCTCGGCCCGGAGTTCGGCGTAGCCGGCCGCCTCGAGGGCCAGGTCGAGGCTGCGCTCGTAGTCACCGACGTCGTAGACGGTGTCGGTCGGCGTGGTGAACGGGAACGCGTCCGACGAGATGAGGTTGAGACGGCGCACGTCGGCGGGGTCCTTGCCGACTTCGGCGGCGAACAGATCCATCGCCCGCTCGATCGCCGCCGTCGCCTCGGGACGACCGGCACCGCGGTAGGCGACCGTCGGCGTCGTGTTCGTGACGATGGACTTCGCGTTGAACTGCACCGCCGGGATGTCGTAGACGCCGCTGGCCATGGTGCGCGTCATGAAGGTCAGGAACGCTCCCAGCGCGGGATACGCGCCGGAGTCCTGCACCACGTTCAGGCGGTAGGCCTTGACCCGGCCGTCGCGGTCGCCACCGATCTTGACCGTCTGCCACTGCCCTCGGCCATGGCCCATCCCGACCATGTTCTCGGACCGCGTCTCGACCCAACGGACCGGGCGTCCGAGTTGCTTGGAGATCCAACCGAGGATGACCTCCTCGGGGTACGCGCCGATCTTCGGACCGAACCCGCCGCCGACGTCTGGCGTCTTGACCCGCACCAGCGCCTCGTCGAGGCCGTACCACTCCTGGAGCGTCGTCTTGACCCCGTGTGGGGCCTGCGTCGAGCAGAAGTGGACGAGTCGTCCGTCGACCCAGGTGGCGGCGGCCGATCGCACCTCGAGTGGGCAGCCGGCGACACGCTGGTTCAGGAACGTGCCGTCGACGACGACCTCGCAGTCGTCGAAGGGGGCGTCATCCTCACCGAAGGACAGGTCGAGGCTGACGTTGTCGCCCACCTCGTCGAAGAGGAGCGTGTCGCCGTCGAGGGCCTGCTCGGGCGTGAGCACGGCCGGAAGGAACTCGATGTCGGCCCAGACCGACTCGGCGGCGTCGGCGCCGGCCTCGGGGGTCTCGCTCACGATGACGGCGACGGGTTCGCCGACGAATCGGACCTTGTCGACGGCGAGCACCGGACGAGCGTGCAGGGGGTTGAGCAGCGGGACCGCGAGCGGCAACAGGGGCATGTCGGCGAGGTCGTCAGCCGAGTACACCGCCACCACGCCGGGCGACCGGCGAGCCTCCGCCAGGTCGATGTCGGTGATGGTGCCGTGCGCCACCATCGACCGGACGAACGTGACGTGCAGGGCGCCGTCGAGGATCGGATCGCGGAGGTCCGCCGTGTACGTGCCACCAGCCGTGAGGAACCGCGGGTCCTCGGTGCGCAGGACCCGGTTGCCGAGAATGCTCATGGCTCGGGAACCTAGTCCGCTGTCTGGCGGGACGATCAGGGTGCGAGTGGACTCTCGTCGGTCAGCGTCCCGAAGGGCCACACCGTCGGCAGGTCGACCGGGCGCTCGGGTGCGGGAAGCACCGCATAGGCCTCTTCACCGGGGAGCACGAGTCCGTACTGGGTCCGGGCGATGAGCTCGATCTCCGAGTCGGTGTCGAGTTCGGCGACCCGGGCGGCGAGCGCGTCGCGCTCGGCGTCGAGTGCGTCGAGCGACGCCTGGGTCTCGGCGATCGCCGCACGCTGGTCGATCCAGGTGCGCGTCGGGAAGACGTAGGCCGCAGCCACGGCGATCGTCGCCACGGCGAGCGCGGCCAGGAGGAGCGGCTTCAGCCAGCGGGTGAGGCCAGGAGGAAGCGCGAGGCGCCGGACGAAGGCCGGGGCGGTCACCGCGGGCGGACTCCCGCTGGCAGTGCGTCCCAACCGCGGTAGGCCGCGCTGTCGCCGAGTGCCGCCTCGATGCGGAGCAGCTGGTTGTACTTCGCGACGCGGTCCGACCGAGCCGGCGCACCGGTCTTGATCTGTCCGCAGTTCGTGGCGACCGCGAGGTCGGCGATCGTCACGTCCTCGGTTTCGCCGGAGCGGTGCGACATCACGGCCGTGTAGGCGCTGCGCGTGGCGAGTTCGACGGTGTCGAGGGTCTCGGTCAGCGAGCCGATCTGGTTGACCTTGATGAGGATCGAGTTGGCGACCGACGACTCGATGCCACGAGCCAGCCGTTCGGAGTTGGTGACGAAGAGGTCGTCGCCGACGAGCTGGCAACGATCGCCCAGCGAGGCCGTCAACGTCGCCCAGCCGTCCCAGTCCTCCTCGTCGAGGCCGTCCTCGATCGAGACGATCGGGTACTTGTCGACCCAGCTCGAGAGGTACTCGGCCAGACCTTCGCCCGACAGGGTCCGGCCTTCGCCGTCGAGGTGGTACTCCCCGTCGCGGTAGATCTCGGAGTTGGCCGGGTCGAGTGCGATGGCGATGTCCTGCCCCGGGGTGCGACCAGCCCGCTCGATCGCCTCGACCAGCAACTGCACGGCCTCCTCGTTCGAACCGAGGTCGGGAGCGAAGCCACCCTCGTCACCGACGGCGGTACTGAGACCACGGTCGTGGAGGATCCCCTTGAGGGCGTGGTAGGTCTCGGTTCCCCACTGGAGGGCCTCGGAGAAGCTCGCCGCGCCCAGCGGCATGACCATGAACTCCTGGAAGTCGACGTTGTTGTCGGCGTGCGCCCCACCGTTGAGGACGTTCATCATCGGCGCGGGGAGGACGTGGGCGTTGGTCCCGCCGACGTAGCGGAACAACGGCAGCCCGCGCTCGTCGGCGCCGGCGTGTGCCACGGCGAGCGAGACGCCGAGGATCGCGTTGGCCCCGAGGCGAGCCTTGTTGTCGGTCCCGTCGAGGTCGAGCATCGCCTGGTCGACGGCGCGCTGGTCGATGCCCTCGATGCCGAGCAACGCGTCGGCGATCTCGCCGTTGACGTTGGCGACCGCGTTCGCGACGCCCTTGCCACCGAATCGATCGCCGCCGTCGCGGAGTTCGACGGCCTCGAATTGACCGGTGCTCGCACCGGAGGGGACGATGGCCCGGCCGGTCGCCCCGGAGGCGAGTTCGACCTCGACCTCGACAGTGGGATTGCCGCGGGAGTCGAGGACCTCACGACCCTCGATGTGCTCGATGCTCGTCATACCGGTTCCGTGACTCGTGATCCTGTGGCTCGTGTGGCACCTGTTGGTGGTGTTGGGCACGTTACCGCCGCCGACTGAGGACGGGAAACACCCCATCCGTGCGGAACCGCCCACGCAGCGTGAGAGGAGTCAGAGAAGGCCGTAGAGTCGTCGCCGGTGGGCACCCTCGATCCTCTCCATGCGAAGCTGAACGACGCCGGCGAACACTTCGCCGTCTTCGTGGCGACCACCGAGACAACTCGCGCCCTCGAGGCGCTGCGAGCCGTTGCAGCCGAGACCGAACTGTTGGCCGCGGTGCCCGGAGCGACACGGCCTCGGGTCTCGCCGATCGCGCCGCTCCCCGACGGTCTCGTGCTCCGCATCGACGACCTGTCGACGCGTGTCGACACCCGTCGTCGAGTCGCGCAGTCGATCCGACGCGAGCTCGACGACGCCGGTGTCGGCGACGCGATCGCCGACATCCTCCCGGTCGACGGGTTGCACGACCTCGACCGGTGCCGCCGTGCGGTGGTGCTGCGCATGTTCCCGAGCCCGGCCGGTGCCGCGGGACGGCTCGACCCGGAGTGGATCGACGTCGCCGCCGACTGGGTGTTCGGCGACCAGCGGCCGGAGTCCACGGTCCGACTCCGCGTCCTCGGCGTCGAGCGATCTGTTCGGGCCGCCGAAGCCGCCGGCGTCCTCCACGGCTGCGCGTCGGCGCACGTCTGGTGCGACATCGTCACCGGCAACGTCGAGACCCGGGTCCGCACCGCATCGATCAGCTTCGGCGCCGCGCCCCATGTGGCCATTGCCGGCGGTGGACCGCGCTGCGACGACGACGGGCTGGTCGCTCGTTTCGAACTGCTCCGCGGGGTCGTCCGAGAACTGCACGAGGGCTGCGCCTACGCCTGCGTCGAGTTCGAGACCTCGTTCGCCGACCTCGGGACCGGCTTGTCGAACACCGAGTGGGCGCTCGAGGGCGGTGCCGCACCGAACACGGTCGCTGGCCGACTCTGCGATCGCTTCGTACCCGATGTGTTCGCGTACCAACTGCTCGGGTCCGGCCACCTCGCCAAACTGCGTGTCGCCGACCCCACGCGTGACTGGGGTCAGCCGCTCAGCGACGAGGCCTTCGAGCTCTCGCTCGGGTCGCCCGTCGACTGGCTCCCCACCAGCGAGGTCCGCGGCGACGTCCGTGGCGACGGTTGGGACCTGCTCGACGCGCTCCTCCTCCGTGGCGATGCCCTCGCCGACGAGCTCTCCCGGGCTGCCAGCGAGGGCGACCTGTCGCAGCGCGAGGTCGTGCCGACCGAGGCCGCCGCCGGACACGGACTCCCGGAACTCGACGCCATCGTGATCGACCCGCAGCGGCATCCCCGCCGCGGCACGCGCCTCACGGTGCTCGAACTCGCCGCGTGGTTGGCAGGAGAGCCCCACACCGACAGCCCGTCTTCGGTGTCACCGGTGCTCCGGGTCTTCGCCGGGCATCTCGGCGTCGGACTCGACGACTCACTCCGCCAGGAGCTCAAGCCGCTCGCCGCTCGCCTCGTCGGCACCGCTGCTGACGACGAACGCGAACAGGCGCGAGCGCTGCGCCTGACCGACTGGTTGGTCCGCGGCCATGCCCCGCCATGGCTCCGACGCGCCGGGCTCACCGAGTCGGCCGACCGCCTCGACGGACTCGCCTCGATCACCGACAACACCGACCTCGTCCGGGCCGTCGACCTGCTCGGCAATGCCATCGTGACGGCCGGCCGACGCCTCGAGATCACCACCGCCATCGCCGGCGAACACGCCGACCTCGTCGACCAGATCTCCTGGGACGCCTGGGAAGAGGCCGCAGAACGGTCCGGATGGATCGCAGCGACCGAGGCCGTCCTGCACGGCATCCCCGCCGACCTCGCGTACGCCGCCGACCAGCGAGTGGTGGAGTGCAGTCGCGATCCACGGATCCGGGCCGAACTCGAGGCGTCGTCCCGAGGTCTCGGCGACGCCATCTGGTCGGCAGCGCTGCACGAGATCGCCGCTGCCGCATGGCGAGGTGCCTGGGATGCCACCGAGGACTTCGTCCATCACGAATCCACGTTCTCGATGCGGACCGCACTGCACCGTTCGCTCCAGGCCTCGGTCGGCGACGACGACGAGGTCGTGATCGAGTCGATGCTCGACGAGGTCGACACCGCAGCCCGCGACGCGCTGGCCCATCTGGTCCTCAGCGACGAGATCGAGCCCGACTACTGGAAGCAGGCCGTCGAGGCCGCCAGCATCGGCGAAGCCGGGAACCTCTGGCGAGAGTCACTGGACGAGACCCGCAGCATCCTCGGCGCCACGCTCTTCGACGACGCCATCGACGTCGCCCGCGCCGAACTGCATCGCTGGCTCGACCGAGCGCCCCAGCTCGTCGGCCGCGTCGTCGCTGCGGCGGTCGCACGCGAGGCGTCGGGGGTTGCAGCTCGAGCCGTGTCGGCCCGAGCGGCAGCCGAGCGACTCGCACGTGGCGGCAGCGAAGAGGAGGCCGAGGCGGCAGCGAGCGAGGCGATCGAACCGATCGTCACCGCGCTGGCCACCGAGGCGATCGCCATCGCTGACGAACTGGTGTCGAGGGAGCCCTCGACCGTCTAGCCGCCGTGGGCCTCGTGGGCCCGGACGCGCTCCCCCACCCGGTCGGCAGCGGCGCGAATCGCCGACTCGGCATCGATGTCGTTCGCTCGGGCATGGGCGACGAGGCCGAGCAGGACCGACCCGAGCTCGCCTGCTGGGTCGGTCGGCATCGGGATCTCGACGCCGGCCCGATCTGCCTTCGACAGGACCTTGTGCGCGTAGAGGAGTCCGGGGAGCCCGACCGGGATCCCGTCCATGACCGACCCGCGGCCCTTCTCGGCCTTCTTGATCGCCTCCCAGTCGGACTCGATCGAGTCCGCGTCGGCGTCGCCGAACACGTGCGGGTGACGACGGTGGAGCTTGTCGTGGATCCCGCGAGCCACGTCAGCGATGGTGAACGCGCCCTCCTCGGCGGCGATCGCCGAGTGGAAGAACACCTGGTAGAGCAGGTCGCCGAGCTCTTCCTCGAGGTGCTCGACGCTGGCGGGCGATTCGGGGTCGAACCCGTCGATGGCCTCGACGACCTCGTAGGTCTCCTCGACCAGGTACCGACGCAGGCTCTCGTGCGTCTGCTCCCGATCCCACGGACACTGTTCGCGCAGCGTGCGCACCAGCCCCTGGAAGCGGACCAGTTCCTGCGCCACCGGCGCTCTCACCGCGGGGATGAACAGCGACGTCAGGTGGTCGGCGTCGACCGCACGATCGAGATCGGCCCAGTCGACCTCGACGACGGTCTCCTCCGGCAGGCCGAGACCGCGCAGCACGACGGCGCCGGCCGGTTCGTCGTCCTCGAAGGCGAGCTTGATGTCCGACAGCACGTGGGCGGCGTGGCAGTGCGCCACCAGGAGGGCGCCGGTGGCCCCCGCGGCGTCGATCGCGAAGCGGTGACCGTCGACCAGCGTCACCCCGGCTTCGACCGGGTCGACACCGATGCGACCCCAGGCGAGGTCGAGGAACGACATGCCGGAGACGATCTCGACGTCGACGCGCTCGTCGCTGCGGAGCAGGGCGACCGTCCGTTCCAACACGAAGGGCGATCCGGGGATCGCGTACGCGACTTCGCCGTGCTCGGTCGCGGTGGCGACCAGGTCGTCCGCGATGCCGAGGTACACCTCGTCGAACGTCGCCGCCGTCTCGTAGAGCGAGTCGTAGCTGGGCAGGTCCGCGTACGGCGCTGCGGCGGGATGCCGGTGCGTGCGCAGGCGCACGTGCCCGATCTCCGCGAGGCGCTCGGTGGCGCCGGCGGTGGTGAGGTCGGTTCCGGCGGGGCCGAGGCCCACGATGACGATGGTCGGGCGAGCGCCCGCCATGGTCACAGCCCGAAGACGGGTGTCGGGTCCGGGCGTGCGCCGGTGGGCGACTGCACCACGTTGTTGATGTCGGTCGTTCCGTACCGCGGGCTGACGTACACGTCGGCGTCAGCCGGGACACCGCCGACCGTCGACAGGAACTGCAGGTGGGTGATGTCCTCGTAGATCTGCTCGCGCAGGTCGTCGGGGAAGTCGGCGAAGAGCGGACCGAAGTTGCTCTCGATGCCTGCTCGGAGTTCGCTCATCTGCGCCGGGCCGTCGCCCTGATCGGCGATGTCGGCCGTGGCGAGGCGGGCCAGTTCTCCCTGGATGTGGAGGTTGAGGATCTCGTTCACGATCAGCTGCGGCACGGCACCGTCGGCCGGGGCCGCACTGATGTCGAGCTGGAGCATCAGCTCGGCGTTGGATCCCCACGCGGCCGCCTCGGTCTCGAGGTCGTCATGGCTGATCTCGAGGTCCCCGACGCTGGCAGCGACCTGGTACGAGTCACCGCACCCGGTCAACAGGACGGCAGCGGGCACCAGGAGGAGGATCGCGAGTCGCAGTCGTCGCACGATCGACGATGCTAGGAGGTGCGCGGTCCTGCGACGAACCGGGCTCATTCCGGCGGGAGCAGGTGGCGGAGGAACGAGACCAGGTCGACCGCCGGATCCGATCCCTTGGCCATCGGGACCTCGAGCATTCGAGCGTCCGGCTTGTAGACGGCCTTGGGAGCGATCCGCTTGAGCCGGATGTCCTGACTCGCCTTGAGCTCGACCGGGCTGAGCCGCGCCTTGAACGCCGGACCCATGAATCCATCGCCGGCGACGACCGCGACCTCGGTGATGCCCAGGCGACTGCACTCGGCTCGTAGACGGGCCACCTCGAGCAGCGCCTTCGCGGAATCCGGGATCGCCCCGTACCGGTCTTCCCATTCGCGGGCGATGTCGTCGACCTGCGCGTCGGTCGTGACCGCGGCCAGGCGCCGATAGGCCTCGAGGCGGAGCTCTTCCTTCTCGACGTAGTCGGCCGACAGGTGTGCGTCGGTCGGCGTGTCGATCTTGATCTCGGCCGGCTCGCGGATCGGCTCACCCTTGAGCTCGGCGACGGCTTCGGTGACCATCTGGCAGTAGAGGTCGTAGCCGACCGCCGCGACATGCCCCGACTGACCGGTGCCGAGCAGGTTTCCGGCGCCACGGATCTCGAGGTCGCGCATGGCGATCCGGAAGCCCGAGCCGAGCTCGGTCGACTCACCGATGGTCCGGAGACGTTCGTACGCGTCCTCGGACAGGACCATGTCCTTCGGGTGGAACAGATAGGCGTAGGCGCGGCTCCCGGCTCGACCCACGCGACCGCGCAGCTGATGGAGCTGCCCGAGTCCGAGCAGGTCGGCGCGGTCGACGACGAGGGTGTTGACGGTCGGCATGTCGATGCCCGACTCGATGATCGTGGTGCACACCAGCACGTCGAACCGACCTTCCCAGAAGTCGATCACGACCTGCTCGAGCGCGCCCTCGTCCATCTGTCCGTGGGCGACGGCGATGCGAGCCTCCGGCACCAGCTCGTTCAGCTGGCTGGCCACCTGGTCGATGTCGCGTACGCGGTTGTGCACGAAGAACACCTGCCCCTCGCGCAACAGCTCACGACGGATGGCTTCGGCCGCCGCCCGCTCGTCGTACTCGCCGACGTAGGTCAGGATCGGCTGCCGATCAGCGGGCGGGGTGTCGAGCAGGCTCATGTCGCGGATGCCCGTGAGGCTCATCTCGAGCGTGCGCGGGATGGGCGTGGCAGTGAGGGTGAGCACGTCGACGTCCGACTTGAACTCCTTGATCCGCTCCTTGTGCTTCACCCCGAAGCGCTGCTCCTCGTCCACCACCAACAGCCCGAGGCGGTGGAACGTCATGTCCTTGTTGAGAAGCCGATGGGTACCGACGATGACGTCGACCGAGCCGGTCTTCACGCCTTCCATGACCTCTCTGGCCTGGGCATTCGTCAAGAAACGCGACAGCATCTCGACGCGGATCGGGTACGCCGAGAACCGGTCGGTGAAGGTCTGGAAGTGCTGCTGGGCCAGCAGCGTCGTCGGGACCAGGACCGCGCACTGCTTGCCGTCCTGGACTGCCTTGAAGATCGCCCGCAGCGCCACCTCGGTCTTGCCGAAGCCGACGTCGCCGACCACGAGGCGGTCCATCGCGACCTCGCGCTCCATGTCGCCCTTGATGTCCTCGACCGCGCGCAGCTGGTCGGGCGTGGGCTCGAACGGGAACGCCGCCTCGAACTCGCCCTGCCACGGCGTGTCCTCGCTGTAGGCGTGGCCGCCGGCGGCGAGACGCTTCTGGTAGAGGACGACGAGCTCCTGCGCGATCTCGCTGACCGCCGAGCGGACCTTGGCCTTGGTCTTGGTCCACGAGTCGCCACCGAGGCGGGTCAGCGCAGGCGTCTCGCCCCCGGTGTAGTGCCGAACGGCGTCGATCTGGTCGGACGGGACGTACAGCTTGTCGCCGCCCTTGTACTCGAGCAGCAGGTAGTCGCGCTCGACCCCGCCGATCGCACGCTTGACCATGCCGCCGTACTTGGCGACACCGTGCTGGTGATGGACGACGTGGTCGCCCGCCTTGAGATCGTCGAAGAACCCCTGCGAGTCGCGACGCCTCGGACGCGCTCGACGGTGTGAACGCCGTCGGCCGGTGAGATCCGACTCGGCGAGGAGCGCGAGCTTCACGCCGGGGAGGACGCAACCCCGCTCGATCGGCTCGACAACGATCTCGCCACCGACTCCGCAGCCGTCGAGCAACTCGCGCAGGCGAGCTGCCGACCCGTCGCCGTCGGCGGCGACCACGATCCGATAGCCGTCGGACTGCAGCTCTCGCAGCTGTCGGCGACGCCGGTCCTCGTCACCGAGCGCGACCTGGAACGGGAACGCCTGCACGGTCGCCACGTCGGGTCCCTCGGGCGCGGTCGTGACCTGCCAGGTCGGGGCGTCGACACGCTCCAGCACCCGGTCGAGCGCGAGGTGCAGGCTCGGCCAGTCGTGGTCCTCGTCGTCGTCGACGGCACCCCACGTCCGAGCGAGGCTGTTCGCGAGGTCCGCTTCCTCGGCCAGGAACTCGGCGGCGCGGTCGCGCAGACGCCGCGGCTCGACCAGCAGGATCTGACAGTCGTCGGGCAGCAGGTCGCCGAGCAGCTCCTCGTCCGGCGCCAACCACGGCAACCAGGACTCCATGCCGTCGAAGAGCTGGCCGTCGGCGATGCGCTCCCAGTGCTCGCGCCCCCAGGGCTCGAGGGCGACCAGCGCCTCGGCTCGAGCGCGGACCTCGTCGGTGGGGAGCAACTCACGGCACGGGAGGATCTCGAGTTCGTCGACGTCGTCCGTCGACCGCTGATCGGTGACGGAGAACTCGGACAGGCGCTCGACCTCGTCGCCCCAGAGATCGATGCGGACCGGACGGTCGGCGGTCGCCGGGAACACGTCGACGATCGAACCCCGGACCGAGAACTCGCCACGATGCTCGACCTGGTACTCCCGCCGGAATCCGAACTCGACCAGTGTCGTGGCCAACTGCTCGAGGTCGATCTCGCTTCCGGATCGGACCACCACGGGTTCGACCGAGCGGCTGCCAGGGGCGAGCCGCTGGATGAACGAGCGGACCGGCGCCACCACGACGGCCGGCATCCGCGCCGGATCGCCGAGGCGGCGCAGCGTCCGGACGCGGCGACCCATGGTCTCGACGGCAGGGCTGACCCGCTCGAACGGGAGGGTCTCCCACGCGGGGAAGTACTCGACGTCGTCGGGGTCGAGCAGCGCACGGAGGTCGTGGACGATGCGTTCTGCGTCCGCCGTGGTCGCCGTCGCCACCACCACGGGGCGGCGGCGGGTGCGGGCGACCAGGCCGGCGATGACGACAGCTCGTGCCGGGTCGGGAACCGCGAGCACGGCATCGGCGCTGCCGAGCACCGACAACAGACCGGGGTCGTCGCGGACGATCTGCGGGAGGTCGCGGAGGCCGCCGGACGCGACGGTTCCGTCAGCCAGTTCGGTCGAGGGGCTCACCCGGTCAGGGTAGCGAGTGACCCCGCCGGCGAGATCACCCGTCGAGGTCGGAGAGGCACGCCAACCCGATCTCTTCCCCCAACGTCTGGGCCACGGCACCGCCGGCGATCAACTGCTCGACGCCTTCGGCCCCGCGCTCGCCCATCTCGGCGGTGAGGCAGTCGCGCGCCTCGTCACTCACCGGCACCCCCGCCGCCGAGATCGACTCGGCCAGCAGGTTCCCGGTGACCGACGGGCAGTCGGCGAGGGCGGTCGAGAACGCATCCTGGATCCCGCTGTCGTCACCGTCGACGAGGGCCGATGCGAGGCCGGCACTCAGGGTGGCCCCGTCGTCGAGCGAGTCCACGACGCAGCCGGTGTCGTCCTGCGAGAGCTCGAACGGGAAGTCGGCGACGAAGACCTCGGTCAGCGGCGCACCGAGTGAGCAGCTCGCGAGTGAGTTCTCCAGGTCGTCGCGGAGTTCGTCCTCGTCGAAGTCGGCGTCGACGTCGTCGAACGACTCGGCCTCGGCGAAGTCGTCCGGGGTAACGCCGGCTTCGTCGAGGCGGTCCGCGTCGGCGGCGTCGACGAGCGCCTCGGCCACGCATGCCGCGCTCTCGCCTTCGAGGGCGAAGCCCCCGTCGTCGGCCTCGAGGTCGGCCTGGACAGCTTCGACGTAGGGAGCGGCGTCGACCGACGACTCCGACGAACAGGCTGCGAACACCACCAGGGGTGCAAGGGCGAGGATCGGGAGGCGCAGGCGAGACATGGCCAGAACCGTAACGGTCAACCGGCCGTCACTCGCGACGGTTGAAACGCTCCATCGCCCGCTCGACCCCATCGGTCGCGATCATCTCGACCGCATCGGCAGCCTCGGCGATGGCGATGTCGAGTTCTTCGCGGTCGCGCTTGCCGGGACGGCGCAGGACGTGATCCCGTCCCTGCTGCGACCCGGGAGGCTTGCCGACGCCGATGCGGACCCGCAGGAACGCATCGGTGCCCAGGTGACCCTTCATCGACTTCAGGCCGTTGTTGCCGGCCAGACCGCCACCGACCTTGACCTTGATGCGCCCGACCGGGAGGTCGAGTTCGTCGTGCACGACGACCACCTTGGCCGGATCGTCGATCCCGTGGCGCTTCACGAGCGCGGCCGCTGCCGCACCCGCTTCGTTGTAGTACGTGGTCGGGAAGGCCACGACCAGGCGATTCCGGTCGGGACCCACGCGGACCTCGGCCACCTCGGCCCGCTCCTTCTTCGACAGCGTCAACCGCTCGCCGTGGCGGTCGGCGATGACCGCCACGCAGTCCGCGCCCGCGTTGTGACGCGTCCGTGCGTAGTCGAGGCCCGGATTCCCGAGCCCGACCACGAGGAGGTCGGCTGGCGTCCCTCGCCGCTCAGATGCGGCGTGGAAGAGGGTCAGGCGTCGTCCCCGGCGTCGTCGCCGGACTCGGCGTCGTCGCCACCCGAAGCGTCGGCGTCACCGCCGTCGGCAGTGGCTTCGCCGTCTTCGCCCTCTTCGCCCTCGACGGGCTCAGCGACCTCGATGACCGGCAGCGATGCCGTCACGATGGCGTCCTCGGGGTCGATGTTGAGCTCGACACCGCTCGGCAGGGTGATGCTCTCGGCGCGGATCGGGTCGTCGAGGGTCAGCGACGAGCAGTCGACGACGAGCTCGTTCGGGATTGAGCCGGGGAGGGCGGAGATCGGCAGCGAGAAGAGCTGCTGGTCGACGACGAGTTCCTTGAGGTTGTCGCCGTCGATGTTCTCGAGCACGATCGGGACCTCGACCTCGAGCGCAACGTTGCGGTCGATGATGATGAAGTCGACGTGGGTCACGTTGCGGCGAACGGGGTCGCGCTGCATGTCCTTGACGATCGTCAGGCGCTCGTCGTCGTTGAACTCGAGCGTGATCAGGGCGTTCATGCCGGCCGGGGTGGTGAGGGCGGCCCGGAGGTCGCTCCACTCGACGGAGATCGGCGTGGGGTCGTCACCGGCGCCGTAGACGACGGCCGGGACCTTGCCCTCCTTGCGGAGCCGACGCGACGAACGCGAGCCGATCGCTCGGTCGGTGCTTGCCGTGAGGGTGAGTTGGTCGGCCATGACGGGCTCCTGCTGAACGGAAATTCGAGGTGGGACCCAGCAGGCGCGTGAACATGCGCAGGCGTGCCGGGACGAACGGACGATTGTACGAATGCCTACGGGCGATCGCCAAGTTGCAGTGGTTCGATCGGAGCACCGGACAGCGGGCGTCGGGAGCGCCAGCGAGCAGCCCGCAGCGTAGGGAGGCTCGAAGAGCCCACCGGGGCTCGAGGCCGAGCAAGCAGGATTACGTCTGGTTCTTGCCGCCGAAGAGCTCGCTGACCGAGGTGTCCTCGAAGACTGCGTCGATGGCCTTGGCCAGGATCGGGGCGATCGAGTGGACCTCGAGCTTGTCGAACTGCTTCTCCGACGGCAGCGGCAAGGTGTTGGTCGCGATGAGCCGCCCGATGGGCGAGTTCTTGATCCGGTCGACGGCCGGACCCGAGAGCACAGCGTGGGTCGTGGCTGCGTGGACCTCGGACGCTCCGTGTTCGACGAGCTGTTCCGCAGCGGCGCACATGGTGCCGGCGGTGTCGATCATGTCGTCGATCAGCACGCAGCAGCGGCCTTCGACTTCGCCGACGACGTCCTTGGCCTCGACGCTGTTCTTCGCACCCTTGACACGGCGTTTGTGGACGATGGCCAGGTCGGCGTGGAGCTCGTTGGCGTACTGCTCTGCCACCTTCACGCGCCCGGCATCGGGCGAGACGACCACGAGGTCGTCACCGAGTTGACGCATGGCGTCGATGAGCACGGGGCGAGCTTGCAGGTGGTCGACCGGACCGTCGAAGAAGCCCTGGATCTGCCCGGAGTGGAGGTCGATGGACACCAGGCGGGTGGCCCCGGCGGCCTTGAACAGGTCGGCGACCAGCTTGGCGGTGATCGGCTCGCGTCCTTCGGCCTTTCGGTCCTGGCGGGCGTAGCCGTAGAACGGGCAGACGGCCGTGATCCGCTTGGCCGAGGCGCGGCGGGCGGCGTCGATCATGATCATCTGCTCCATCAGCGAGTCGTTGATCGACATGCCGTCGATGCTGCTGTGGCTCTGGATGATGAAGACGTCGCTGCCGCGCACGTTCTCACCGAACTTGCAGTGGATCTCGCCGTTGGCGAACTCCGCGAGGTTCGGTTCGCCCAGCGTCTCGCCGAGGACCTCGGCGATCTCCTCCGCGAGCGGCAGATGCGTGCGCCCCGACAAGAGGTGCAGTCGCTTCTTGGTGACGAGCTCCATTGCGCGTGCTCCCTAGCTGGCCGTGTCGGCGGGCATCGTGTTGGCGCCAGCATAGTGAGGGCCGGTCGTGACCCCCGGAGCCACCTCGTCGCCGGGTCCCAACGCGCCCCACGGACCGACGCTGGCACCACTGCCGATCGTCGCCTTCACGGCGACGGTCTGGACCACGTGTGCGCCCGGCCCGACGGCGGTGTCGACGAGGTGAGTGTCGGGTCCGATGTCGGCTCCTGCGCCGACGGAACAGCGGCCCTGGAGCATCGTCCCCGGGTAGAGGGTCACGTCTCGTTCGAGTTCGACCGTGGCGTCGAGATGCGTCCGCGACGGATCGACGAGCGTCACGCCGCGACGCATCCACTCGAGGTTGATGCGCCGGCGGAGCTCGCCCTCGGCCGCCGCCAACTGCACCCGGTCGTTGATCCCGTGGGTCTCGTCGGGGTCGGCTGCGACCATCGACGACACCCGGTGGCCGGCCTCGGCGAGCACGGCCACGATGTCGGTCAGGTAGTACTCACCCTGGGCGTTGTCGGGCTGTATCCGCCGCAACGCCGGTGCCAGCAGCCCACGGCGGAAGCAGAAGATCCCGGTGTTGATCTCGGTGATCGCCGCTTCTTCGTCGGTCGCGTCGGCCTGTTCGACGATCCGCTCGACGCGGTCGTCACGACCACGGACGATGCGCCCGTACCCCGTGGGGTCGGCCATGTCGGCGGTCAGGACCGTGCAGGCGCTGTCGCTCGACCGGTGATGCTCGACCAACGCCGCCAGCGTGTCGGGGCGCAGCAGAGGTGTGTCGGCCGTCAGGACCAGCACGTCCTGCGGCTCGTCGTACTCGTCGTCGGCCAGGCCGGTGAGACCCACGGCCGCTGCGTCGCCCGTCCCACGCTGGACCGTCTGCTCGACGAACTCGAGCGGCCGATCGCCGGCATCCTCGACCAGACGCTTGGTCACCTCGTCGGCACCATGACCCACGACCACCGACACCCGGGTGACCGCACAGTCGGCGAGCGCATCCAACACCCACACGACCATCGGCTTGCCGACGAGCACGTGGAGCGGCTTGGGACGGTCGGACTGCATCCGGGTCCCGTGCCCGGCCGCCAACACGATGGCCGACAGTGGCCGGCCCGACTGCGAATCGTCCATGCGGTCCGGTCTACCGCATCGAATACGCTGCCCGTCACCCTCCCGGGTAGTTCAATTGGCAGAACGCCAGCCTTTGGAGCTGGATGTCGGAGGTTCGAACCCTCCCCCGGGAACGTGTCGCCTTCGGCGACGTGACGAATTCGCCGCTTCGGCCTTCGGCGGTTCGTTGCGAGGCGACGGGCGCATCTACGCTGCGAACCACTATGGGTTCTCTCGTGAAGAAGCGCCGCAAGCGCATGCGTAAGAAGAAGCACCGCAAGATGCTCAAGCGCACTCGTTTCCAGCGCCGCGCCGCCGGCAAGTAGTCCGGCCCACAATCTGTCCGCGGCCGCTCGTCGGCCGCCGTCCGACGACCGCCCTGAGCCGATGCTCCGGGCGGTCGGTTCGCGTGCGGGTGGTCAGGGCCGATGGACCTCGAGTACGCGCAGCAGGGCGAGCGCCGCGACGAAATCCTCTTCCGAACCCGCAGGCACCTCCACGACGAAGCGTGTGACGGGATCCACCATCTCGGAACGGTTGCCACGGAACGTCACCTCCGTGACCAGGATGTCGGCGCGTTCGTCGACGACGGTCCCCGCCCGGTCGAGGTGGGCCCGCACGCCCGGCGCCGTCGCCTCAGCGACCACGACTTCGAACGTGGCTGCTCCGAGCACCGGCGCTGCCGAAGGCGCCGGACTGGGCGCGGACGACGCTGGCGCGGACTCCTCCGAGACGAACCCGCACCGGTCGAGCACCGACTGCGCCCATTCGACCGCGGCCGAGCGTTCCTCCACCGTCCCATCGAAGAACGCAGTGGTCACCGCCTGGAACGGGCGGAGCGAGTAGCGCAGCCCACGATGCTCGTCCGGACGCGACCAGTCGATCGCGGTCGACGGCGGCGAGCCCGGCAACGCATCCCGCCAACCGCAGCGGCGGAGCTCTTCGAGGACCTCCGTCGGCGGGAGCGTTCCGTCGTAGGAGAGGTGGATCGTCGCGACCCCGTTGTGCGCAGTCGTGAGCCGTGCAGATCGGCGGATCGGAGCGAGATCGGTGGGCGGCGCCATGGTGGTCCATCGGCATGATGCAGCGCCGACCCGAGCATCACAGCGTCAACGGCGGGTGAGCATCACCTGACGCGGACCTGACCTGGTGGTTCGTCCCCCAGCGAGGGCGTCGTGTGGACGACCAGACGCCCCGCGCCCGGGAACGAGCCGGGCACGAACCACGTCGACCCGCTGCCTGCCAGCACCGGGGTCTCGCCGGTCGCATCGCCGAACGCGTCGCGGAAGCGGGCCAGTTCAGGAGCGACCCGCAGCGCCGCCGGCTCCAGGTCGTTGGGACCGTCGACCGTGGGACCACCCAGGTCGTCCCACGCGCGGTACACGGCGGCGGTGTCGCATCGGATCTCCGGCGGCGTCGAGACGGTGAAGGTCATCGGCTCGTAGGGCAGGTGCTCGAGTTCTTCGCCGATCCCGGTCACCCTGGCCCTCCCCCCGTGGAGACAGAACGGCACGTCGGCCCCCAGACGGGCGGCCAGGTCGAGATCGTGCACGCCGGCCCAACGCAACACCGCGGCGGCATCGGCCGACCCACCGCCGAGCCCTCCCCCGGCGGGGATGCGCTTGTGCACGCGCACTGCTGCGGATCGGCCCGCAGCACGCAGGGCTCGGGCCACCAGGTTGTCGGGTCCGGCCGAGAGCCCTGTCGACTCCGGACCGTCGATGACCAGGGAGTCTCCGTCTTCGAAGGTCAGTTCGTCGGCGAGGTCGAGGCTGACCATCTCGGCGTCGATGAGGTGGTAGCCGTCGTCGCGCACGCCGGTCACCCGGAGCGTGCGCGTGAGCTTGGCCGGCGCCTCCACCGTGGTCATCGCGGTTCCACGAGCAGCGTCTGCGTCGACCGTCCGATCACGCCCTCGGCATCGAACAGCAGGCTCTCGGCCAACCCGACACCGTCGTCGCCGAGACGAGTGGTCGCGTCGAGGCACACCCACTCCCCCAGGGGCAGCCGATGGAGCAGGACCGTCAGATCGGGGTTGACGAACAGCACCCGATCCATGTCGAACAGCTTCGAGACGCCGTTGCCGAAATCGGCGGCGGCCACCACCCGCTCGAGCGGCGAGGTCTCGCGTCCGGCGACGAGCGGCACGGTGAGTCGGATCCAGTCGGTGGCCGGTCCGGGCGCCTCGAACGTGGTCCCGTTCACGCAGGAATGTTCGACGCCCCCACGGTGGAACGCCGGTGGTCCGGCGAGCGTCGCCGGGGCGAGTGGGACACCACTCTCGGGCGGTGGTGGGGCGGCGAGGTCGGACGTCCACCCGTGATCGAAGGGCTTGCGACGGATGCACTGGAGCGTCGCCGACATGACGGTCGTGCCGTCGGGGCCGGCCAGCGTGGCGTCGGCGATGCAGATGCGACGACCGGGGCGACGCACGACCGTGCTGACCTGCAGTTCCGCGAGCGGGACCGGTCGGGTGAGCTCGGCGGTGAACCGAGCGGGGAAGAACTCGAACGCCCAGATCGGCGGCGACGACGGCCTGCTCGAGCGCGCCGGCGAGCAGCGCCGACGGCGGGCCGCCGTGCAGTGCGCCCGGGTCCCAAGGGCCGACGGCCAACTCGGTGGGTTGGTATCGGTCCTCGCCCGATGGATGGAAGATCGCTGGGGTGTCGTCGGCGGCCACGTCGTTCATCGTGCCAGTCGGACCCAGTCGTCGAGCGCGAGTTCCTCGGCTCTCGCCGTGGGAGCGACACCCGCAGATCCGAAGGCCGAGGCGTCGAGGTGGTCGGCCAGCGAGCGGCGCAACATCTTGCGGCGTTGGCCGAACCCGGCATCGACGAGCGCGAACACGCGCCGACGAAGGGCGTCGTCGCCCGGCGGTTCGCGGCGTTCGAGCGTGACGAGCGCCGAGTCGACACGTGGGCGGGGGTGGAAGACCGTCGGCGGGACGCGTCCGGCCACCGAGGCCGATGCCCACCAGGCCGTCTTCACCGAGGGGATGCCGTGGGCTGCGTCGCCGGGCCCGGCGGCCAGGCGCTCCGCGACCTCGCGCTGGACGAGGACCACACCGCCGGAGACCTCCGGCGCCTCCTCGAGGATGCGCAGGAGGATCGTGGTCCCGACGTTGTAGGGCAGGTTGGCGGCCAGACGCCACGTCGGGGCGCCGGAGAGGAGTTCGTGCAGGTCGATCTCGAGGGCGTCGCCGTGGACGACGGTCACGGGCGGGACCACGTCGGCGACCACGGAACGCAGGACGGGAACGAGGTGGCGGTCGACCTCGACGGCGGTGACCGACGCTCCGGTCTCGGCCAACGCGAGCGTCAACGACCCCAGGCCGGGCCCGATCTCCAGCGCATGGCTGTCGGGTCCGACGCCAGCGAGGGCGGCGATCCGGCGCACGGTGTTCGGATCGATCACGAAGTTCTGGCCCAGCGCGCGGCTCGGCGCCAGATCGTGCTCGTCGAGCAGAGCCCGGATGCGGGCGGCGCCCATGGTCATGACGTGCTCCCGCGCGTGCTCAGAACGGCAACGTCGTCGTCGTGGTGGTGGTCGTCGTGATCGGCAGGGTCGACGACGTGGTCGACGAGGTCACGACCGACACGCCCTTGCGCGGGCCGGACTCGGCACGGTCGCGAGGAACATCGGACGGCGTGACGATGCGTACCTCGGTCAGCGGATCGGGTTCGGGGTCGCTGCCCGGGAGGTTGTCGATCACCAGGACCGGAACGGCCACGGCCGTCACGGCCAACGCGATCCACAGGCCGCGTCGTCGGCGGGCGCGTTGGGCATAGGGGTCGGGCACCATGTCGGTGGCGTTCATCGACCCTCCTCCCGTGCAATCGCGGCCGTGTCGACCACTGACGGTATTGAGATCGCGCTCTGGGCACCAACCGTCACGAGCCGAGGCGGTAGACGTCCGCGGCGTTCGCCCACGTGGCGGCGGCCACCTGCTCGACGGTCGAACCCGTCGCCGCGGCGAGCGCCGCACCGACATCGGCGACCCACGCCGGCCGATTCTGCTTGCCCCGGTGCGGTACCGGGGCCAGGTACGGACTGTCGGTCTCGACGAGCATCCGGTCGAGCGGGCAGATCGCTGCTGCTGCCTGGACGTCGGTCGCCGACGGGAACGAGACGATGCCCGAGAACGACAGGTAGGCGCCGCGTTCGAGGCACGCCCCCGCTTCGTCGGGCCCACCGGTGAAGCAGTGGAACACCGTGCGGTCGGGGACGCCTTCGTGGTCGAGGACGTCGAACGTCTCCGCCCAGGCTTCACGGGTGTGGATCACCAGGGCGAGGTCGTGGCGATGCGCGAGCGCGACCTGGGCAGCGAAGACGTCGCGCTGCGCGTCGCGCGGCGAGTGGTCGTAGTGGAAGTCGAACCCGCACTCGCCGACCGCGACGCACGCGTCATCGGCAAGGAGCGCTTCGAGACCCTCGATGCCCGACGCCGCCTCGTGTGGATGCACGCCCACGGTGGCCCACACGCCATCGGTCGTCGACGCCCGGGCGATCGCCGCCCGCGACGTCTCGAGATCGACACCGACATCGACGAATCGCTCCACACCGGCAGCCCTGGCGTCGGCCAGCACCGGTTCCCACTCCTCGGCGGGGAGGTGGCAGTGGTCGTCGGTCCAACGCAGCACGGGAGCGGATCAGCCCTTGTGTCGCGGGAAGAGCGGCGCGCCCTTCGTCACCGTGAGGCCACCGGGGTAGCCACCCCAGTCGGCGCCGTCGGGGAGTTGCTGCCCCTGCGGCTCGCCCTCGAGGCCGATGCGCGTCCAGATCTCGCGGCACGAGTCGGGCAGCGCCGGCGAAGCGAGGATCGACACGATCCGCAACACCTCGAGAGCGTCGCCCATCACGGCGTCGACCTCGGGGCCCGGATCCATCTTCCACGGCTCGTTGGTCTCGAGGTAGGCGTTCGCCTTCCCGATCAGGCGCCAGGTGGCGTCGAGCGCGACCGACGGCTGGAAACGATCCCACGCCGCCGCCGTGTCGCGGTAGGCCTCGGCTGCGTCGGCCGCGAGAGGACTGTCGGCTCGCGGAGCAGGGCCGACGCCATCGCACTTCTTCGCCACCACGGTGGCGACACGCGACAGCAGGTTGCCGAGGTTGTTGGCCAGATCGCTGTTGAAGCGAGCCACCATCCCCTCGTAGCTGAAGTCGCCGTCGGGGCCGAAGGGCTGGTCGTGCAGGAAGTGATGGCGGAACCCGTCGACACCGAAGTCCTCGACGAGCCGGGACGGGGCGATGTCGGTCAGCTTGGCCGCACCGTGAACGGTCTTCGACAGCTTCTCGCCGCCGAGCAGCAACCACCCATGGACGTGGACGTGGCGGGGCGGTTCGAGCCCGGCCGCCATCAGCATCGCCGGCCAGTAGACGCAGTGGAAGCGGATGATCTCCTTGCCGATGATGTGGTGCACTGCCGGCCACCACGTCTCGAATCGCTCGTCATCGGTACCGAACCCGATGGCCGTCGCGTAGTTGATGAGCGCGTCGTACCAGACGTAGAAGACATGCCCATCGGCCCACGGCACGGGCACACCCCAGTCGAGGCTGGTGCGGGTGATCGACACGTCCTCGAGACCCTGGCGCAGGAAGCCGAGCACCTCATTGCGCTTGCCGACCGGCTGGATGACCTCCGGATCGTTCTCGATCCAGTCGATGAGCCGCTGCTCGTAGTCGCTCAGCTTGAAGAAGTAGTTGTCCTCTTCGAGCATCTGCACGGGACGTCCGTGGATCGGGCAGTTGCCGTCGACCAGCTCCGCCTCGGTGTAGTACGCCTCGCACGAGACGCAGTACGGACCTTCGTAGGTACCGAGTTCGATCGCACCGTTGTCGTGGATCCGCTGGAGCAGCGCCTGCACGGCCGCGTGGTGGCGAGGCTCGGTCGTGCGGATGAAGTCGTCGTTCGAGATGTCGAGCAGCTTCCACGCATCAGCGAACCGAGCGGCGTTGACGTCCGCCTGCTCCTGTGGCGTGATGCCCGCTTCCTCGGCCGACTGCGCGACCTTGAGGCCGTGCTCGTCGGTCCCGGTGAGGAAGTACGTGTCGTCGCCGAGGAGTCGGTGCCACCGAGCCATCGCGTCGGCGATCACGGTCGTGTAGGCGTGCCCGATGTGGGGCGCGTCGTTCACGTAGTAGATCGGCGTGGTGACGTAGAACCGGCCCGGCATGACGTGGAGCCTACGGGTCGGTCGTGTTGCGGCCTCACTGGGATCGAGCTCGACCCCCGTGCCGTCGCGCCGGTGATTGCTCAGTGGTCGGGGCAGGCCACGCACGTCTGCGTGGTCGGGAGGACCTCGAGACGTTCGAAGGGGATCGCGCGGTTGCACCCACGGCACACCCCGTAGGTGCCGTCGACCATCGCGTCGAGCGCCCGCACCGTTTCCTGGACCGCGTCGAGGTCCCGCTCGGCGTCGATGCGGGCCGACTGTCGGGTGCCGGCATCGACCGACGAGTCGCCCATCAGCGCCCGGAACAACGACTCGTTCTCGGCCAGCCGTTTCCGGTGGTCATCGAGGCGGTCGTCGAGGACCGCCCGGAGCTCCTCCAGTTGGCCGCTCGACAATCCTCGACCGTCCGGTCCGCCGCCCTCGCGCTCACTGTCGTCGAATCGGTGATCGATGAACGATTGCATCTGTCGTCCTCTCTGCATGCGGCACCCGACTGATCAGAGGGAACCGTACGTTCGGTTCGGAACAGCCCCAGTGGCACCATTGGACGATCCGAGGGGTCGGTCGTTGTGGCAAGTCCACAGCGGGACGAGATCGGGTCACAGAGAACATCCCCGGCGAACACGCGGGTCGAAGGACCAACGCGCCCACGAACGAGGACGACGACACATGACGACACTGGACGAGAAGCTCGAACCGATCTACGCGGACGTCGTACGACGGAACCCGGCCGAGATCGAGTTCCAGCAGAGCGTGCGCGAGGTCCTCGACTCGCTCGGTCCCGTGATCGCCAAGCATCCCGAGTACCTCGAGCGGAAGATCATCGATCGGATCTGTGAGCCCGAACGACAGATCATCTTCCGCGTGCCGTGGCAGGACGATGCCGGCCGGGTCCACATCAACCGTGGAATGCGAGTCGAGTTCAACAGCGCACTCGGGCCGTTCAAGGGCGGACTCCGCTTCCACCCGTCGGTCGACATGGGAATCGTCAAGTTCCTGGGCTTCGAGCAGATCTTCAAGAACGCGTTGACCGGCATGCCGATCGGTGGCGGCAAGGGCGGTGCGGACTTCGATCCACGCGGACGGTCCGACGACGAGGTGATGCGGTTCTGCCAGAGTTTCATGACGGAGCTGTACCGGCACCTCGGCGAGTACACCGACGTACCGGCCGGTGACATGGGGGTCGGCACCCGGGAGCTCGGCTATCTGTTCGGGCAGTACAAGCGGATCACCAACCGGTACGAGTCCGCAGTGCTCACGGGCAAGGGGACGAACTGGGGCGGTGCTCTCGTCCGTGAGGAGGCGACCGGCTACGGGGTGGTCATGTTCACCGAGGAGATGCTGCGTGTCCGCGAGGACAGCCTCGACGGCAAGCGCTGCATCGTCTCCGGCTCTGGGAACGTCGCGCTGAACGCCATCCAGAAGGTCCACCAGCTCGGCGGAGTCGTCATCGCGTGTTCCGACTCCGACGGGGTCGTGCACGAACCGAACGGCATCGACGTCGACGAGCTCAAACACGTGAAGCAGGACCTCCGGAAGCGCGTGAGTCACTACGCGGAGGGTCGCGACGCAACGTTCGTGAAGGGTGGGAACATCTGGGACATCGCCTGCGACGTGGCCTTGCCCTGTGCGACGCAGAACGAGTTGACCGGCCGCGACGCACGAGCACTCATCGCCAACGGGTGCATCGCCGTCGCGGAAGGGGCGAACATGCCCACCACACCCGACGGGGTCGCCGCCTTCACTGCTGCCGGTGTCGCGTTCGGGCCCGGCAAGGCGGCCAACGCCGGCGGAGTGGCGACCTCGGCCCTCGAGATGCAGCAGAACGCGTCACGCGACTCGTGGACGTTCGAGCACACCGAGGCGCGGCTGGCCGGGATCATGTCGGCGATCCACAAGACCTGTCGTGCGACCGCCGACGAATTCGGCGCGCCGGACAGCTACGTGACCGGCGCCAACATCGCAGGCTTCATGCGAGTCGCCGACGCGATGGACGCGCTCGGGCTCGTCTGACCGATCCTGCGTCAGCGAGCGTTGGAGCACGGCGCGCCCCCGGATGTGAGAACTCGCGAAGGTGGCCGTCGTCGAAGTGTCGACATCCGACAGCGGTCTCGGGCCCCGGCGACACCACGCTGCCTCTTCGACGTCCGCTCAGGAGGCTGTACACGTGAACAATCTCGACGACGCCGTCACGACCTCACGGTCGGTCGGCCGGTGGACGACCGGTGGAGCGACGATCGGGGCGGTGGCCGTGATGACGATGACGTGCCTGTCGATCGCCCTGACCGATGCTCCGGTCGAGATCCTCGCCGTGGGCAGCCTGGGTGCCGGCTTCGGCGGAGTCGGACTCGGGGGGATGCTCGGCGCCGTGCTCGCCTCGGTGCCGAGCGACTGACCGACCGGTGGCCGACACGTCGTCGCCCGGGAGCGGGCCACGCTCGGAGGCAACCGGATCGTCGGCCCCATCTCTCGATGGCCAGACTTCCCCGATGCAGACCGGGATGACCATCTCCCAGCTGATCCGTTCCACATCCGGACTCGAGACCACCGAGTCACTGTCCCGCGGTGACGGACCGGACGCGCTCGTCGACGACGTCGTCGAGGTCCGCGGGGACGAGGACGTCCCATCATCAGCGCCGACGTCGGTCACCGTCGTGCCCGAGGCACTGTGGCCGACGCTGGCCCCGATCCTGACCGACGGGAGCCACGGTGCCGCCACGATCGTCGTCGCCGACCGCTCCGACGTCCGCCAGCGAACGTCCCCCACCGATACGGCGATCCCCGTGTTCGTCACCGACGGGTCCCTCTCGGCGAGCGCGGTGAGTGCCGCCGTGCTCCGAACGCTGCTCCGTGCCGTCGTCGACCAGGTGCGATTCGACGACGTCGCCGATCTGGGGACGGTCACCCTCGAGACGTTGATCACCGGCGAGCCCGCACGCCGAGTCGCCGCAACGGAGCGCGCCGCTGCGCTCGGTTGGGACCTGCACCGGTCCCGTGCCGTCCTGCTCGCGTCGATCGACCCGCCGGTCGACCATGCGTCCGCCGAGTCGGTGTTGGCCACCATCGCTGCCGCCGCGAGAGCGACGCTCGGCCCGGATGCGATCGTCTGGACCCGGGCGTCGATGATCGCAGCGCTCCTCGCGCCCACCGACCCGTCGGCGTCGACCCGCCGCCTGCTCGCCGACGCGCTTCGTGCCGAACTCGACACACGCGTGCGGTCGGTGACGCTCAGCATCGGCGTCGGTCGCTGTGTGACCGATCCCTGCGACCTGGCGGGCAGCTTCGTGGATGCGAGCCGGGCGGTCGACGTCGGGCGATGGGCGAAGGGCCGCCACGTGACCGAGCTCTACGACGAACTCGGCCTCGAGCGCCTCCTCGCTTCGGCAGCCCAGGACGATCTCCACGAGTTCGTCATGCATGCGATCGGACCGCTGATCGAACACGACCGTCAGCACCACTCGTCCCTGCTCGACACGTTGTCCATGTGGCTGACGCACCGCAACGTCGCCGCGGCATCTCGCGAGATGTTCGTCCACTACAACACGTTCAAGAACCGCCTCGATCGCATCGAACAGATCCTCGGACCGTTGCTGAACGATGCCGCTCGACTTCTCGAGTGCGAGGTCGCGATCCACGTGGCCCGGCACTACGACGGCTCGTGGACCTGACGTTCGAAGCACGCTCCCTCGCAGTCGGGAACCACGAATGGATCGGGTTACGATCTATTGGTGCGCGACCGTATCCCGTTCCTGTGGAGTCGCCGCCGAGGAGCCATCGCCGCGGTGGGACTCGTCGGAGGGCTCATCGGCGCGGCCTATGTGAGCGCCCTCCGCCTGCTCGAGCTCGCACTCTCGCCTGATGCACACAGCCAGTGGGTCACGGTCGGCGTCCTCGGCGCGGTCGGGCTCGCCATCGCGGTGATCACCCGAAAGCTGGGCGACGCCGGCGACGTCGAACTCCTGGTCGACAACATCCACGTCGCCGGCGGCGCCAACGACGTCCGAGCGCTCCGGTCGCTCATCCCGGTGTCGCTGCTCGGCATCGCCGCCGGCAGCGCGCTCGGACCGGAAGCGCCGCTCGTCCAGACGGCGGGGACGATGGGGACCGCGACCGGAGCGCGGATGGGGTTCGACCGCGACACGGTCCGCGTGCTGACCATCACCGGGATGGCCGCCGCATTCGCCGTGTTGTTCGGTGCGCCGCTCGGCTCGGCGATCTTCGCGCTCGAGATCCTGCACCGACGTGGCCTGGAGTACTACGAAGCGATGCTGCCTGCCATCGGCGGCGCCTCGATCGGCTTCTTCGTCTTCGCCGGGCTCAACCGCGTGGGGTTCGAGCCGATCCTCCACCTTCCCGACGCCACCACGGTCGGGCCTGCCGACCTCGGGTGGAGCGTCGTCGCCGGCATCCTCGGCTCGGCCCTCGCGGTGTCGTTCATCATCTCGGTTCGCGGCTTCCGCACGGCGGCGCGGCGGATCCCGACAGCGATACGACCCATGGTCGGCGGTGTCGCCATCGGCCTGTTGGCCGTCTGGTCCGGCGCTGCGCTGACGTTCGGGGAAGGTCAGATCGACGTCGTGGTCGCCGGCGGGCTCGCGACCAGCACGCTCGCTGCCGCCCTCGTGGCCAAGGTCCTGGCGAGTTCGATCTGTCTCGCCACCGGCTGGAAGGGCGGCTTCATCATCCCGCTCTTCTTCATCGGTGCCACCGCAGCGCAGTTGGTCCATGTGGCGGTGCCGTCCGCACCCGTCGGCGTCCTCGTCGCCGCGTGCATGGTGGCGACCAACGTCGCGGTCACCAAGACCCCCATCGGCACGACCCTCGTGGTCGCCGAGATGGGAGGTGTGCATCTGGTCCCGTCGATGACCATCGCCGCACTCCTCGCGTTCGTGATCACGAGCGAGGTCGGCTTGATCCAGACCCAACGCACCCGGGAGACGGCCGAACCATGAGCCCATCCCCCGACCGCCCCCTCACCGACCGTGACTACCGAGCGCTGGCGCAGTTCCGCCACGCGCTGCGCGTGTTCCTCCGGTTCTCGGAGGACGCTGCTCGTGACGCCGGCCTCACACCGGCACAGCACCAGCTGCTCCTCGCCGTCCGCGGGAATCCGGACGGGCCCCCGTCGCTCTCCGAGGTGGCGGATCGGCTCCAGCTCCGACGCCACTCGGCGACCGAACTCGTCCAGCGGGCGAGCGAGGCAGGGCTCGTCTCGGTCGTCACCGACTCCGATGACCGGCGGCGTCGACGGATCACCGTCACCCCGGCCGGGCTGGAACACCTCGAGCAGCTGTCCGCGCTCCATCGGCGAGAGCTGCGACGGTTCCGGACCGAGATGCTCGACGTCCTCGACGAACTCGACTGAACGTCAGCGAGCCTCTGCCGGAAACGGGTCACCGGTCAGCCGACGGGAGAGCATCGCCGCGATCCGGCCGGCGTGGACCTTCGCCTGGTCGGCCAGCGGCCCGCGCCATCCACCGTCGACGGATGCGACGAAGAGCACCAGCCAGCGTTCGAACATCGCTGGGGTGAATGGCTCGAGGGCGTGCACGCGCTCGTGTGGACGGAGGATGTGGCCGTCGTACCCGGGCTCCCCCAGCAGCACCCGACACCAGTAGTCGATCAGCCTCGGGATGTGCGCCGCCCAGTCGACCTCGGCCACCTCGCCGAAGACCGGACCGAGGAGGTCGTCCATCGCGATCTCGCGATAGAAGTCGACGACGAGGTCGTGCACCTCGGCGCGTGAGTCCAGATCGCTGGCGAGGCCGGGGGCACGGACGATCTTCATCGGAGGAACATTTTACACACCAACCGATAGAACTATCATCGAGCCATGCCCGGTATCGACGTCCAACCCGACACGATCTTCGACCCGATCATCACGCGCAAGGCCACGGCCGGCGCGGTGCTCGGACTCCTCGGGATCGTCGTCATCTTCGCCCTCGGGGTGCTGATCACCGATGGCGACCCCGCCGTGATCGGCGCTGCCGGACTGGTGGCGCCCTTCGGCGGTGCCGGCTTCGGAGCGATGATGGGCGCCGTCCTCGGCGCCATCGAGTCGAACGAGCAAGAGGAACGCGACGAGCGCGAAGCCCGCGACGGCTGACCCGGACCGTCACACGGCCTGGCCACGCCCGTCGTCGCCGGCGTCTGCCGTCGGCAGGTGGCGGATGTCGCCGGCGGCCTTCTTGGCGACCAGCGCCTCGCCCGGGCTCCGCAGCCCGGGGGCCTGCGCATCGCGCAGGCGGTCGACCTCGGCGAGCGTCTTCTCGAACACGCGGCGCCGGGTGCCACTCACCTCGTCCTCGAACGTCCGAGTGGCCGTGCCCAACTGCTTGCCGAGCTTGTCGAGCGAGTCGGTGAACTTGCCCCACTCGTCGGTGACGTCGCCGAGGCATCGCAGGATCTCGTCGCCGACGCGCTCGAGCCGGAACTGTTCGACCGACTGACGCACCACGGCGAGGACGGCGAAGAGCGTCGCCGGCGAGCACAGCACGACCTTCTGGCCGAGCGCGACGTCGAGCACGTCCGGATCGGCGTCGTGCAGGAAGGCGTACACCGCCTCGTTGGGGATGAACAGCAGCATGCAGTCGACGGTGTCGCGAGGATCGATGTAGCCCCGGGCGGAGAGCTCCTTGATGCGGCCCCGCACGTCGCGGACGAACGCCTTGGTGAACTGGGCCCGATCGCTGTCGGCGTCGGCGTCGAGGACCCGCAGGTAGTTGTCGATCGGGAACTTGACGTCCATCCGGAGCTCGAGGTCGTGCGGGAGGAGGAACCGGAAGTCCGGAATCGTGCCGCCCTCGATGGCGCTCTGGCGACGGAAGTTGACGCCGTCGACCATGCCCGCAGCGGCCAGCACGTCGTCGGCCATCCGCTCGCCCCACTGGCCACGCTGCTTCGGACTGGCCAGGGCCTGGCGGAGTGCATCGGTGTGCGAAGCGAGCGCCGTGTTCGTCGCCGTGACCTGCCGGAGGTTCTCGACCAGGGTGCCGTGCTGGTTCGCCGAGGACGTGCGCAGATCGCCCACCAGGTGGTCGAGTCGTTCGAGTTCGGCCCGGACCCCGGCCACCTGCTCGGAGAAGGCGTGGTTGCGGACGTCGAGCTCACGGGTCCCTGCGGCCAGTGAGTCGCCCAGCTTGTCGGCGGCGAGGTCGAGGACCAGGTCGACCGCCTCGCGCATGTCCGGCACCGGTGCCTGCTGTGGCCGGGACGTCCAGACCACGGCGGCGGCGATGGCGAGGAGGCCGAGGAGGATGGCGGCTGCGATGACGATGACCATGCCGCCCAGTATCCGGATGGGGTGTGACAAGAACGCGGATGCGCGCCGATACCGTTGCCCGCATGGCCCGAATCCGCGTCTCGACCGTCATCGACGCCACCCCCCGTGAGGTGTGGGAATCGATCGAGGACGTGGCCTCGCACACCGAGTGGATGGCCGACGCGGTGGCCATCCGTTTCCTCACCGATCGGACCGAGGGCGTCGGTACGACGTTCGAGTGCGACACCAAGGTCGGACCGTTGGGCCTGACCGACGTGATGGAGATCACCGAGTGGAAACCACGCAAGGCGATGGGCGTCCGGCACGTGGGCATGGTCACCGGTGAGGGCGTGTTCACCCTGAAGCGAGCCCGGCGCGGACGGACGAAGTTCGAGTGGTCCGAACGCATCGTCTTCCCCTGGTGGATGGGCGGCCCGGTCGGCGGGCTCGTCGGCGGCCGGATCCTGAAGCTGATCTGGAAGCGGAACCTGCGCAGCCTCAAGGCGCGGGTCGAGCAGGCGTGAGCGTCTTCCTCGTCCGCACGGACCCGCCGCCGGGCGACGGCCCCACGGTGGCGGTCAAGGACCTCATCGACATGGAGGGTCTCCCGACCACGTGCGCGTCGCGTCCCGTGACCGAACGAGCAGTGCCGGCCACGGTCGACGCCGAGTGTGTGGCGAACGTCCGGACCAACGGCGGTCGCATCGTCGGCAAGACCAACCTCCACGAGCTCGCGTTCGGCGGCACCGGCGTCAACCCGTACACGGGTACGCCGACCAACCCCCTCGACCCGACGCGGATCCCCGGTGGATCGTCGTCGGGATCGGCGGTCGCCGTCGCCACCGGTGAGGCCGACATCGCGTTGGGCACCGACACCGGCGGCTCGATCCGCACCCCATCGGCCTGCTGCGGCACGGTCGGGCTCAAGACGACCAAGGGCCGGGTGTCGTTGGCGGGCATCCATCCCCTGGCCCCGTCGCTCGACGTCGTGGGTCCCATGGCGACGACGGTCGACGGTGTCGTCCGGGGCATGGCGCTGCTGGAAGCGGGATTCACGCCCGCCGACGACCCGGCGCCCGTCCTCGGTCGGTTCCGGGTCCCCGGAGCCGACCCCGACATCGAAGCGGCACTCGACCGGGCCCTCGCAACGGCCGAGATGACCGTCGAGCCGTCGGAGCTCCCGGGTTGGATGGACGCCTACGACGCAGCCACCGTGGTGGCCTTCGTCGAGGCGCTCGAGGTCAACGCCGACCTCGTCCGCGACCACGCCGACCAACTCGACCCGGCAGTACGCGACCGCTTCGAGCGGTCCAAGACGTTCACGCCCGAACAGATGACCCAGGCCCGGGTCGTGGCCGAGCAGTGGCGCGCCGAGGTCGACCGAGCACTCGACCGCACGCCGGTCGTCGCACTGGTCGGGATGGTCGGCGCCCCGCCGCCCCTGTCGGATCCCCTGTCGGTCGACACCCGACTGGCCAACGTGTCGCTCAACCTGAGCGGCCACCCGGCCATCGTGGTCCCGGTTCCGTGGCGGAGCGACCTCCCCGCATCACTCCAGTTGTTCGGACGCCACGGCAGCGAAGAACTGCTGGTCCGGACCGCGTCGGTGATCGAGGCGGCTGTCGCGAGCTGAGCTACAGCCCGTTGCCGATGGCGACGCTGATGACCGCGCAGGCGGTCCCCAAGGCGACCACGAGCACCGTTCCCACCGATTCCGGCGCCTTGATCCGCGGACGCACGACGTCCATCAGCGCACCGGCTGCCGCACCGCCGAGCAGACCACCGAGGTGGCCGCCGATGCTGATGCCCGGGACCGCGAAGGTGAAGACCATGTTGATGAGGATGATCCCGCCGATGCCCGACTGCATCGGGTTGATGCCCCGGGCCCACTGCCCCACGAGGGCGTAGCCGAAGAGCCCGAACACGGCTCCGGAGGCGCCGAGGGTGAGCTGGTTCGGGTCGAGGACCATCACGCCGAGCGAACCGGCGAGGAGCGAGGCGAAGTAGAGGGCGGCGAAGCGAACCCGACCCAGCGCGGGCTCGAGCTGCCGACCCAGGATCCACAGAGCGAACATGTTGAACCCGAGGTGGAGGAGGCTGCCATGCAGGAAACCGCTGGTCACCAGCCGATACCACTCCCCCTCGGCGACGCCGATGAGCGAGCCGACGCCGAACGGGCCGCCGGCGACCCGGCCGACGCCGATCAGTGCCCAGTCGAGCTCGAACTGTCGCGACGGCGCCCCGCCGGGGGTGCCGCCGCCGCTCACCGTGCTCAACAGGTAGATGGCGACGTTGAGGGCGATCAGCGTCGTGGTGACGTACGGCGTCTGTGCTGCCCCGAGCGTGCGGGCGGTGACGACCCGCTGGCCGCTCTGCTTCACGCACTCGGGACAGTGGAAGCCGACCGATGCCTGGTTCATGCACGACGGACAGATCGGTCGGTCGCACCGCTGGCAGCGGACGCCCGCCCGACGATCGTCGTGGCGGTAACACGTCTGCACACCGGTCGTCGGATCGCTCACGGCGCTGACGGTATCCGAGCGCGACACCGGCCCCCTCGCGGGGGCCGGTGGTGGAACGGACGACGGCGGGGAACTCGGCCGCTTCTTCGAACACAGCACCGCAGTGCTGTCTGGTTCGGGAGAAGGCGCTGGTGTCCTCGTCGCCGTTGTCCCAACGGACGTGTGACTGGCGAACTGCTCTCCACTATCCGCCCGCCGCACGCACTCGTCAAGGGGCGAGCGAACCCCGGACACGGCCGTAGGGTGAGGCCGTGGACTGGTCCCGACACCGTGCCGTGCTGTTCGACCTCGACGGCGTGATCACCCCGACCGCGGCCGTGCACGAACACGCCTGGGCCGAACTCTTCGCCGCCTGGGACTTCACGGCCGACGACTACCTGACGTTCATCGACGGCAAGCCCCGCTACGACGGCGTGCGGTCGTTCCTGGCATCGCGCGATGTCGTCCTCCCCGAGGGCACGCCCGACGATCCGCCCGGGGACGAGACCGTGTGCGCGATGGGGAACCGCAAGAACCAGGTGTTCAACGACGTCTTGGAACGCGACGGCGTCGAGGCGTATCCGGGCACCGTGCGCGTGCTCGACCACCTCGACGGCCTCGGGATCCCTCAGGCGATCGTGTCGTCGTCGAAGAACGCTCGCCCCGTCCTGCGCGCCGCGGGGCTCGAGGGCCGATTCCCCCACGTCGTCGACGGGGTGACCGCGGTCGAGGAAGGCCTTGCCGGCAAGCCCGACCCGGCCATGTTCCTCCGCGGCGCCGAGCTGCTCGGGTTCGATCCGTCCGATGTCGTCGTCGTCGAGGACGCATCGTCGGGAGTCGCCGCCGGCGCCGCCGGTGGCTTCGCCCTCGTGCTCGGGGTCGACCGAGGCGGGAATCGAGAGGCGCTGCTCGACAGTGGCGCCGACGAGGTCGTCGACGACCTGGCCGAGACGCTGGACTGAAGGGACACACGTGAAGATCCGCGCCACTGCCAGCGCCATCCCCCGTCACCGGTTCCCGGTCGACCCGTGGCGCCTGGTCGAGACCGAGCCCTGCGCCGACGACCGCGGGCTCACCGAGACCCTCTTCGCGATCGGCAACGGGTACCTGGGGATGCGGGCGAACCCGGCCGAGGGCCGCGAGGCCCACACGCACGGCACCTACCTCAACGGGTTCCACGAGACGTGGCCCATCAAGCACGCCGAGGATGCCTTCGCGTTCGCCAAGACCGGGCAGACGATCGTCAACGTGCCCGACGCCAAGCTGATGAAGCTCTACGTCGACGACGAGCCGCTCCTCCTCCCCGAGGCCGATCTCGACTCCTACGAACGCGCCGTCGACTTCCGGACCGGGCGTTCACACCGCGAGCTCCTGTGGACCACGCCGGCCGGAAAGCGCCTGCGCATCCGGTCCGAACGGATGGTCAGCCTGCAGCACCGCCACCTCGCCGTCCTCCAGTTGGAGGTCGAGATGCTCGAGGGGTCGGCGCCGATCGTCATCTCGTCACAGCTGCTCAACCGCCAGGACGGCGAGGACGAATACCACGTCACCGACGCTGCGCTCGGCGAGGGACGGGACCCTCGACAGAGTCGCAACTTCGACCAGCGCGTCCTGGTCCCCCAACTCCAACGCCACGACGATCCGGATGCAGACGGCGGCGGCCAGGTCATCCTCGGGTACCGGTGCGCCGACAGCGGCATGACCCTCGCCTGCGGCTACCAGCACCTCCTCGAGACGCCCTGCGACCACTTCGTCGAGAACGTCGTCGGCCCCGACCTCGCCAAGAGCGTGTTCACCATCGAGGCCCGAGAGGGCGAGACGATCCGCCTCACCAAGCTCGTGAGCTACCACTCGTCGCGTGGCATCCCGGCCGAGGAACTCGCCGACCGTTGCCACCGCACGCTCGAGCGCGCCGCGAAGACCGGCGTCGCCGAACTGCAGCGCGAGCAGGAGATGTGGCTCGACGACTTCTGGGAGCGCACCGACGTCGAGGTCGAAGGCGATGAGGCGGCCCAGCAGGCCATCCGCTGGAACCTGTTCCAACTCGCTCAGGCCTCGGCCCGGACCCACGAGCAAGGTGTCGCCGCCAAGGCCGTCACCGGTGGCGGCTACGACGGGCACTACTTCTGGGACACCGAGGTGTACGTCCTGCCCTGTCTGGCGTTCACGAGCCCGGACGCCGCCCGCAAGCTGCTGCGGTTCCGCTGGCAGATGCTCGACGACGCCCGCAGGCGCGCCGCCGAACTCAGCCAGAAGGGTGCGCTGTACCCCTGGCGCACGATCAACGGCGAGGAGGCGTCGGCCTACTACGCCGCCGGCACCGCGCAATATCACATCAATGCGGCGATCGCGTATGCCCTCGAGCGCTACCTGAACGCGACCGGGGACATCGACTTCCTCGCCCACGAAGGGGCCGAGATCCTCGTCGAGACCGCCCGCCTGTGGGCCGACCTCGGCTTCTACGAACACAACGGCAAGGACCGCTTCCGAATCCACGGGGTCACCGGGCCGGACGAGTACACGACCGTCGTCAACGACAACCTGTACACGAACGTCATGGCTCGCTTCAATCTCCGCTACGCGGCGCGGACGGTCTCGTTCCTGTCCGAGTGGAGTGCCGAGGACTTCGCGGCCCTCCAGCGCGCGACCGGCGTCACCCACGAGGAGATCGAGTCGTGGCGGCGGTGCGCCGACGCCATGTACCTCCCCTACGACGAGGAACTCGGCATCCACCCCCAGGACGAGGGCTTCCTCGACCTGGAGCCGTGGGACTTCGCGTCCACGACCGCCGACCAGTACCCGCTGCTCCTCAACTTCCACCCGCTGGTGATCTACCGCAAGCAGGTCCTCAAGCAGGCCGACGTCGTACTGGCGATGTTCCTGCAGGGCCGTCACTTCACCCGCGAGGAGAAGCGCCGCAACTTCGAGTACTACGACCCGATCACGACCGGCGACTCGTCACTGTCGGCGTGCGTCCAGTCGATCGTCGCGGCCGAGACCGGCCACGAGGACCTGGCACTCGACTACTTCCACCAGTCGCTGTACCTCGACCTGGCGGACACCCACGGCAACACCGTCGACGGCGTGCACATCGCCAACGCCGGCGGCGTCTGGGCCGCGCTCGTCCACGGTTTCGCCGGTCTCGTCGACACCGGCGAGCACCTGCGACTCGAACCCCGCCTGCCCGAGTCCTGGTCGTCGATCCGCTTCCGGATCGCCCGGCACGGATCGAAGCTGCTGGTCACCGTCGACGCCGAGGGCGCCACGCTCGAACTGCTCGACGGACCACCGGTACCGGTGCAGACCAACGGCGACGAGACGCTTGCATTCGTCCGACCCGACGCTCCGGTCCGGGTCGCTCGACCGATCGGCTGACCGCGACCGCCTAGTTGCCGGTGAAGTCCGCTTTGCCGGGGCCGTGTTCATTGAACGACGCCACGCCGATCTGGCTGTCCTCGGTCGCGAACGACTCGACGAAGAGGTCCTGTTCGATCCGCAGGCCGGTGGCCAGGTCGGTGTCGAGTCCGCGATCGATGGCGGCCTTGGCGAGCCCGGCGACGGTCGACGGCCCGGCGGCGAACGTGCCGGCCCAGTCGAGGGCTGCCTGCTCGAACTCGTCGGCGGGCACGACCCGGTCGACCAGACCCATCGAGAGCGCCTCGTCGGCCTTGACCTGACGACCGGAGAAGATCAGGTCCTTGGCGCGTGACGGACCCACGAGGCGGGCGAGACGCTGCGTGCCGCCGCCGCCGGGGATGATGCCGAGCAGGATCTCGGGCTGACCGAACCGGGCACGATCCGACGCGATGCGCAGGTCGCACGCCAACGCCAGCTCGCAACCGCCCCCGAGGGCGTAGCCACCGATCGCCGCGACGGTCACCCGTGGGATGGCAGCGACGGCCTCGAGCGCATCGAGGAAGCAGGTCCCGACGGTCCGGGCCTCGGCCGGTCCGGCGAACTCGCTGATGTCGGCGCCGGCGGCGAACACCTTGGGGCCGCCGGTCACCAGCACCGCACGGGGCGGAGCCTCGGACAGACCCACGGCGACATCGCGCAGTTCGGTCAACAGCGCGGAGCTGAGTGCGTTGACCTTGGGGTTGTTGAGGGTGACCACGGCCAAGCCGTCGTCACGTCGTTCCAGTTCGACGAGTGCCATCGCCCAGACCCTAGGAGCCCGAGCCCAACAACTCATCGGCCGCGGACCACGGGTCCAGCCCGCGTGCCTCGACCTGGTCGGCCAGGTCGTCGAACCGGTCACCCTCCGACGTCGCCCGCGCCCGCAGGAGCAGTCGCTCGGCCACGATTCGTGTCATCTCCTCGCGAGCACGCCGACCACGACGCCGCTCGAGCTCACCCGTGGACTCCAGATGCGCCCGGTGCGCACCGATCTCGACCCACAACTCGTCGAGGCCGGTGCCGTCGGTCGCGACCGCGTCGACGATCGGCGGCCGCCATCCATCGGTGGGGTGCGTGAGATCGAGCATGGCCGAGAGGTCCCGTCGGGTCTCCCCCGCGCCCGGCCGGTCGGCCTTGTTGATCACGAAGATGTCGGCGATCTCCATCAGACCGGCCTTGTTGGCCTGCACGGCATCGCCCCAGCCGGGGTTGACCACGACGACGGTGGTGTCGGCCGCACCGACGATCTCGACCTCGACCTGTCCGACGCCGACGGTCTCGACCAGGACCCAGGGAAACCCGGCGGCATCGAGCACCCGCACGGCCTGTGGGGTGGCCAGCGCCAGTCCGCCCAGATGGCCCCGGGTCGCCATCGAACGGATGAACACGCCGTCGTCGAGTGCGTGGTCCTGCATCCGGATCCGGTCGCCGAGGATCGCTCCCCCGGTGAACGGTGACGACGGGTCGATCGCGAGCACCGAGACGCGCGTGTCCTCGCCGCGCACGACCGACACCAACGACGACGTCAGCGTCGACTTCCCGGCACCGGGTGCACCGGTGATCCCGACGGTGTAGGCCCCACCACTGCGGGCGTGGGCGATGGCACCGACCGCTCGGGCATCGTCGCCGCCGCGCTCGACCATGGAGAGCAGTCGGGCGACCGACCGGCGGTCGCCGGTGGCCGCCGCGTCGAAGAGCGCCAGGGGTTCCCGATCGGTCACGGGACGGGTCTACAGGCTGACGGCGCTCTCGACGAAGGTCTCGCCGATGTTCACGACCTCGGTGACGCCCTCGACCCGGTCCTTGAGGATCCGCTCGACTCCGGCCTTCAGCGTGAGGGTCGATGCGGGGCACGACACGCAGGCGCCGACGAGTTCGACCTCGACCTTGCCGGTCTCCGTGTCGACGCTGCGCAGGAAGATGTCACCGTTGTCGGCCTGCACGGCCGGCCGGATGGCCTCGATGACCTTGGCGATCTTCTCTTCCAACGGAACAGCTCCTGGTGGGGGACGTCCGCCAGTCTCGCAGCGGGACACGCGACACAACAACGTGATGACTCCGTGTGTTCCCCGCCAGATGGGAAGGTGTCCCGGTGCCTGCACCCGTCGTGACCATCGAGGAGACCGAGGAGGTCGACGATGTGGGCCTCGCGGCCTACCGGAGGACCCGTTCCGACGTGGTGGAGGAGCATGACGAGGGCGAGGGACGGTTCTCGCTCGCCCAGGGTCCGTTCCTCCAGTACGAGCGGACGCTGGCGGTCTCGCCGGCCGAGGACGGGCGCCACGCGGTCACCCATCGTGTCGAGTTCCAGTTGGGTGTCGGCTGGTGGTGGCGGATCTTCCTGCACCCGATGCGCCGGACGCTGCGGCGAGCCGGCGGGAAGTCGCCGTGGTGGGCGCCACCGCAGGTGCTGGATGCCCAAGCCGCTGCCGCCCTCGCGTCGCTCGCCTACCTGTCGATCGTGGGTGGGTACCTGGGGACGTTGATCACCCAGTCCCTGACCTACGCCGCCGACGAGTTCGGTGCCGACGACGGACAGCAGGCATCGACCTTGGCCATCATCCGGGTCGGTGTGCTGTTGTCGCTCGGCATCGCGGCCTGGGCGGACCGCAACGGCCGCCGGCGTGCCCTCCTCGCGTGCGCCGCCGGTGGCTGTGTGTTCACGGCCCTGGGGGCTGTTGCGCCGGGGCTGCTCGCGCTCGGGGCGACCCAGATCCTGGCCCGCGGCCTGTCGACCGCGCTCGGACTCCTGATCGTGGTCGTCGTGGCCGAGGAGATGCCGGCCGGAGCCCGTGCCTACGGCGTGAGCCTGCTCACCATGACGGGCGGGCTCGGCGCCGGCATGGTGCTGTGGATCCTCCCGCTCGTCGAGATCGACGAGCGAGCGTGGCGCGCCCTGTACCTCGTTCCGCTGCTGTTCCTGCCGCTCGTGGGTGCCACTGCGAAGCTGCTCCCGGAGTCACGACGGTTCGTCCGCCGCCACGCCGTGGCGCGGTTTGCCGGACACGGCCGCCGACTGGCGCTGCTGGCAGGGACGACGTTCGCGCTCGCGATCCTCTCGACGCCCGCATCGCAGCTCCAGAACGAGTTCCTCCGCGAGGAGTTCTCGTTCTCCGCTGCCCAGATCACGCTCTTCACCATCCTCACCGTCACCCCCGCGACCATCGGGATCATCGTCGGTGGTCGACTGGCCGACACGAAGGGTAAGCGGCTCATCGGCGGCATCGGCCTCGGCGTGGGGGCCGCCCTCACCGCCGCGCAGTTCGTCACCACATCGGTCGAGTTGGTGTGGACCGTGGCGACCATCGGATCGATCTTCGGCGGCCTCGCCGTCCCTGCGCTGGCGATCTACGGGCCCGAACTGTTCCCCACCGCCCTGCGGACGAAGGCAAACGTGGTGATGACCATCCTCGGCGTCGGTGGATCGGTGCTCGGCCTCGTCATCGTGAGCTACCTCTCGGACCGTTGGTCACTCGGTCCGGCCATCGCCGTCCTCGCGGTCGCTCCGTTGCTCGCGACCCTCCTCCTCATCCCGCTGTATCCCGAGACCGCGAACAAGGAACTCGAAGAGCTCAACCCGGAGGACGACCTCGGGGTCCTGGGGACGGCGACGCTACGACCGCGCCTGTGACCCGAGGCCGTCGAGCCACGAGCCGACGGCCTCGACGACCGGGGTGTCGTCCCGGGGCGAGTGCGCCTGTCCGTCGATCCACACGAAGTCGACCGGTCCACGGATGGCTGCGGCGTGGTCCTCGAGCTCGGCGGGAGTCCCGAAGGGGTCCTTGGTCCCCGACACGAAGAGCGTCGGCACCGTGATGTCGGGGAAGTGCTCGACGCGGAGCTTCTCGGGCTTGCCCGCAGGGTGAAGCGGGTAGCTGAGCAGCACGAGCGCAGCGACGTCGTCGCCCTCGGCAGCGAGCAGCGAACACATGCGGCCGCCGAACGAACGGCCGCCGACGGCGAGCGAACCAGTCGAGACGCCGAGGCGCTCGGCGAACGCGACCAGGTCGTCCCGCAGTTGGGCGTGGACCTTGCCGACAGCACGAGAACGGATGGTGATCCGCTCGACCGGCAGGTCGAGCCCGTCGTCGAGGGCGATCAGCGTGCGATTGTCCCGATCGGCGCTGGCGCCGGGGGTGATGAGGAGTCCGGATGGTCGGGTCATGCCAGGAGGATCCTCCGCGCTTCGGTGAGGTCGTTGATGCGGACGGCGGCGTCGTCACTGTCGCCACCGTGGTCGGGGTGGGCGTCGCGCAGCGCGTCGCGGAAGCGGCGCTGGATCGCCTTGCGATCGGGGATGCGGATCGACCCGTCCCGTTCAGCCGACATGCCCAGGGTGTGCAGCGCCCACTGCACCGGATCGTCGTAGGCAGCGGCATCCCAGTCACGACCCGACGCGAGGCCGGACAGATGGGCGAAGAGCCGCCGGTCGAGCGGACCGGTCCAGCGCATGCCCTTGCGGACGGCGTCCATGACCGATCGGCGTGCCATGGGCTCGAGCGAACCGGCGGCGTACACCACGCCGACCATCATCTGGAGACCGCTGCCGTGGTCGTCGAGGTCGACGGTGAGGTCGTCGCCGTCGCGCCGAAGTCGTGCCCGCGACCGGGTGAGTCCGTGGCGGTCGTCCTGGAAGCGGTGCCGGAGTCGGGGTTGGACGATGCGCTGCCCCTCCTGGATCTGCATCGTCAGCTTGAGCATGTTCTCGAACAGCTCTTCGTCGAGCTCGCTGCGGTACTGGGCGACGACGGCTCCGAGCAGGATCCCCCCGGGACCGGGCGCTGGATCGACGGGGAGGTTGCTCGACCCGAGTGCGATGCGCCGGGTCGGCGCGAACGGCCGTGAGTGGTAGATCTCCAGCTCGGCCAGCGTGCTCACGACCTACACCATCGGCCGCAGGCGATCCCGCAGCCGCAGTGCCATCTCGCGGATCAACGCCGGAGGGATGGCGGCATGGAGACCGTCGATCATCTCGTCGACCTGCTCGACGACCTTGGTCCACTCGGCTTCGTCGATGCCGTACGGCGGCTTGTCACCGATGCGTTCGGCGGCGTCGAGGAGCGCGTGGACCGGTTCGCCGGTCGCGTCCTTCTGGAGCCGGTCCGCAGCGACGAACAGCGCGCTCAGGACCTCGATGTCGGTGTCGTCCCCGTCGTCGGCCTCGGCCGGCAGCTCGTCGGGGAAGCGGATCGTCGGGATGAGGGCATCGATCTGTCCCTCGTTCTCCTCGTGCACGACGACCTCGTAGCCGTCGCTGACCCACTCGTGGGGAACCTGCATCTCGTGGAGCGCATCATCGAGCTCGTCGAGCTCGGTCGGGTCCCAGTCGAAGAGCTCGTAGCCGACCTGCTCCTTCGTGTCGTCGAGCGGCATGCAGTCGTCGTCGACATCGTCGCCGTCGCCTCCGTCGATCGCTTCACCGAAGCGGAGCTCGAGATCGCTGTCGTGATCGTCCTCGCCGGGCGTGTTCAGCACACGGGTGAGGCTACGGCTCCGAGTGGCCCGGCGACACGGTGCCGTCGATGTCGAGGAGACGCACCGAGTGACGGCGCACTGCGTCCACGCCCAGCAGTTCGTCAGCAGCCGAGACCACCACGGTCGTGGCCGCCGAGCTCATGAATGGGTCGTGGTGGTCGGCGACCGCGTCGGCGACAGGGTCGGGCATCCGGAGTTCGAGCAGGTGCTCGGCGCCGAGCAACGCATGGTCGGTGTCGTACAGCGCCTTCTCGCGCCGCAGCCGCTCGCCGTGCGGCAGTCGCTCGGCGAGGAGCGCGAGATACCCGGCCGGGTCCCGATGCATCAACAACAACTCGCCGATGTCGTGGAGCAGGCCTGCGGCGAACGCCGTGCCCTGGTCCGCTCCGACCAACGGCGCCAACTCGCGCGCCAGGCAGGCGACCTCGACGGCGTGGCTCCGGATGGCCTCGGCGACGGGGCGACACCGGGCATCGCCCGCCACCGCCGCGAACGCCGTTCCGAAGACCGCGGGTGCGGTCGCGCGTGTCCGAGTTGTCGTTTCCATGGGGCGGTTCCTCCTGCGCAATCTGCATCGGCAGTGCATGAAGGGAACTTGAAAGAGTTCTGCAGCCGATCGGGCGCCGTTCACTTGTCCCGGTTCGAGCGGCGACGGCTACGGTTCGCCGCATGGCGCAACCCCAGGCCCCAGACCGGAACCTCGCACTCGAACTCGTCCGCGTGACCGAGGCCGCAGCTCTCGCGGCGAGCCGCTGGATGGGACGCGGCGACAAGGAAGGCGCCGACGGCGCCGCGGTCGACGCCATGCGGGTGATCCTCTCCTCGGTCCAGATGGACGGCATCGTCGTCATCGGCGAGGGCGAGAAGGACGAAGCACCGATGCTCTACAACGGCGAGCGCATCGGCGACGGCAACCCGCCCCAGACCGACATCGCCGTCGACCCCATCGACGGCACCACGCTCACGGCCCTCGGCCGCGGCAACGCGATCGCCGTCATCGCCGTCGCCGAACGGGGCTCGATGTTCGATCCCGGCCCGTGCGTGTACATGGAGAAGATCGCCACCGGGCCCGACGCCGCCGGCGCCATCGACATCACCCGGTCACCGACCGAGAACCTCGAGGCCGTGGCCGCTGCCAAGGGCGAGTCGGTCCGTGACATCACCGCCGTGATCCTCGATCGAGACCGTCACAAGGACCTCATCGCCGAGGTCCGCGAGGCCGGTGCCCGCATCCGCCTCATCCCCGATGGCGACGTGGCCGGCGCGATCTCGACCTGCTGGCCCGAGTCGGGTGCCGACGTGCTCTTCGGCATCGGCGGCACCCCGGAGGGCGTCATCACCGCTGCGGCCCTCAAGGCCATGGGAGGGGCGATGCAGGGCCGCCTGTGGCCCCGGAACGACGCGGAGCGCAAGGCCGCCGAGAAGGCCGGCTACACACTCGACGCCGTGCTCACCGAGAACGACCTCGTCCGCAGCGACAACTGCTTCTTCGCCGCCACCGGGATCACCGATGGCGAACTGCTCCAGGGCGTGCACTACGACCGCCGTGGGGCCACCACGCAGTCGCTGGTCATGCGTTCGAAGTCCGGCACGGTCCGGATGGTCAACGCCCGCCACCGGATCGACAAGCTGGCCGACTTCGCGAGCGTCGACTTCAGCTGACACAAGTCGTTCTGCCCGGGGGCGGATCCGGGTACTCTGGACCTGCATGACCGCGGGTTCCCTCCGGGACCGGACGATGCATTGGCTGCAGATCGCCGCCCTGATCGTCGTGGCCGTCGTGCTGGTGCGGACCATCACGGCACCCCGGGCGCTCACGTCGGTCGCCGTCACGGCCGACGTCCACGCTGATCTGTCGACCACGATCACCCACGACTCCGGCACGACTGCTGACTCCTCGGCGGTCGAGGCCCGGCCCGTGCGACGGGCACGCCAGCTCCAACCGGGGCTGATCCCCCATCTGGCCGTCCTGCTGCTGGCAGCGCTGGCCGCCCACGGTGCCATCGCGCAGCAACGCGGCGTCGCCACCTCGCCCGACCTCACCTCACGGGCTGTCCCGGTCGTCGGCGGCCGCGGCCCACCGCTCGCGACGGCCTGACTGCTCGGGACGCACCCCCGCGGTCGTCCCCGTGATGCGACGCCACGAGGCGTCGGCCACCGGTGATCGATGGATCACCAGCGGATCCTCAGACGATCCGCGTCGACCCGTAGGAGGTCGAGCGATGCGCAGCATCGAGCCGTTCTTGATCCTGTTCGCCTGGTACGCCCCCGGCTTCGCCGCCGCTCGGGCCATGGCCCGCCGGGGCCACGATCCTCTGCCCTGGATCTATGCCGCCTGGATCGGCGGCGCACTGACCGTGATCGCCGCCCTCGTCTGGGTACGCGTCGAGGCCCATCAGGACCACCACCCCACCGCCCGAAGGAACGCATGAACCTGGAACCACCGTCCGAGCACCACGTCCTGGTGTTCTTCGCCGCCATCTTGTGCCTGCTCGTCGTGGCACGGCTCTTGGGATCGTTGATGCAGCGGCTGGGCCAACCGGCCGTCGTCGGCGAACTCGGTGCCGGCGTCCTTCTCGGCCCGTCGGTGCTCGGACGGGTGTCGCCCGAGATCACCGACTGGCTCTTCCCGGACGACGAGGTGCAGACAGCCATGTTGTTCACCGTCGGGTGGCTCGGCGTCGTTCTCCTGCTGGTCGCGACCGGCGCCGAGACCGACCTCGGTCTGATCCGCCGCCTCGGACGGGCCGCCGCCCTGGTCTCGATCACCAGCCTGGTGGCACCGCTGGCGCTCGGGTTCGCGGTCGGGATGGCGATGCCCGATGCGCTGATGGCCGACCCGGATCAGCGCGACATCTTCGCCCTGTTCATCGCGGCAGCACTGGCCATCTCGTCGTTGCCGGTGATGGCCAAGATCCTCGGCGAGATGAACCTGCTGCGCCGCGACTTCGGTCAGCTGACGCTCGCCGCCGGGATGGTGAACGACGTGGTCGGCTGGATCCTGCTCGGCGCCGTCGCCGGCCTCGCCTCGGCCGGTCAACTCGAGATCGGCGCGCTGACCACCACGATCGGCGGCGTCGCGGCGTTCTTCCTGCTGTCGTTCACGCTCGGACAGCGTCTCCTCGACGCCATCCTCCGCGAGGTCCGTCGTCGTGGCAACGATGCCTCCTCCGCCACCGCCGGCCTCCTGGTCGTCGTCGTCGGTCTGGGTGTGGCGACGCAGTGGCTCGGTGTCGAAGCCGTGCTGGGGGCGTTCGTGGCCGGCATCCTCGTCGGCCGCTCCAAGTTCGCCGACGAAGAACTGCTCCATCCGCTCGAGTCGCTGACCACCGCGTTCTTCGCCCCGATCTTCTTCGCGACCGCTGGTCTCCGCGTCGACCTCGGCCTCCTCGCCGACACCACCGTGGCGTTGTGGACTGGTGTCGTGGTGCTCGTCGCCAGCGTGGCCAAGTTCGGAGGGTCGTGGATCGGGGCCCGCATGGCCAGGCTGTCCCCCCGTGAGTCGACCGCCCTGTCCATCGGCCTCAACGCCCGCGGTGCGCTCGAGATCGTGATCGCCACGATCGGCCTGTCGCTCGGCGTCCTGAACGAGGAGTCGTACACCGCGGTCGTCGTGATGGCGATCGTCACGTCGGTCCTCGCTCCCCCGATGCTCCGCATCGTGCTCCGCGACTGGCAGGGCACCGACCAGGAGCGCGCCCGCCTCGAGCAGGAGGAGACACTCCGGACGAACCGGGTCGTCCGCGACCGTCGTGTCCTCATCCCCAGCGAAGGCAGCGCCAGTTCGATCATGGCTGCCCAGATCGTCGACCTCGTGTGGCCGGCAGGCGTCGAGGCCACGGTGCTCACCGTCACCAACGACGACGAGGCGCTCCGTCCGGTGATCGCCAGCCTCGGGAACCGGCCGGTGGAGGTGCGAGCGGTCAGCCGTGACGACATCGCCGAGTCGGTCGTGGCCGAAGCCCGGCTGGGGTACGGCGCAATCGCAGTCGGCGCACCCTCGCTCGCCCCGGACCACCTGCTCTCACCACTGGTCGACGAGTTGCTCGCCGACCACGACGTCCCCGTGCTCGTCGTCCGCCGAGGCCGTGCCATCGAAGGCGAACTGCCGTGGGCCCACGCCCGCGCCGTCGTCCCGGTCACGGGCACGGCCAATGCCCGGGCAGCCCAGGAGGTGGCCTTCAACCTCAGTAGCCACCTCGGCACCGAGATCGTCCTCACCCACGTCCTGGAGCCCGAGCCGGCGCTGGTCGCCGAACGGGTGAGCGGCAACGGCACCATCTCGTCCGACGACCACATCGCCGACGACCTGCTCGATGCCGCCGAGGCCTTCGGCGCCCAACTCGACGCCAGAACGACACGCTCGATCCGGCGAGGCAACTCCGTTGCGTCGGAGATCTGCGATCAGGTCATCGAGACCGAGAGCGACCTGGTGGTCGTGGGAGCGTCGGCCCGACGGAGCAACGGGATCTTCCTGGGCCACACGATCGAGCAGATCCTCGAGCGTTGCGACGCCACCGTGGTGGTCGTCCTCACGCCCCGTCCGTCGGCCTGACGGTCACCCGACGAGCGGGTAGTGCGTGTGCGCCTCCCAGCGGCGGCCGTCAGCGTCGTCCACGTACTCGAGCAGGGTGAGACGGTCGACGACCACGTCGACGGCGTAGCCGGCCAGCAGATCGATCGCCGGATCGGGACCCGTCGTCGGTGAACCATCGATGTCGACCGTGACGTGCGGGTGGAAGGGACGTGTGCGGTCGCGATCGAACGGGCCCGTCCAGCACGCCTCGTACAGCGCGCTGACGGGTTCCCAGGGAACGACGCCCAGGAATCGCACCGGCGACGACTCCTCGAACGTCTGGAGGGGTCCGAGCGTCAACGTGAACGGGCCGACGGCGGTCGCCGCCCGGTCGACGACGACCATGGCATCGGGCAGGACGTCGTCGCGGAGGTTGATGGGCGGCACGATCGTCACGTGCGCGCCGATGCGACCCAACTGACGGTCGTCGAGCGCCCGTCGGAGCGCATCGATCTCGATGGATGCCGGCGCCGGGATCATCAGCGCGACGGCATACCGACCTCGGTTCAGCGGCTCGAGACCTCGAGGCGGACCTCGGCGCGGGCGAGCGCAGCAGCGTTCGCCCGGTCGTGCTCGGCTCGGAGGGCGGACTCCGCCTCTTCCTTCGCCTTGGCAGCCCGGTCGTAGTCGATGTGGTCCTGCATCTCGGCCACGTCGGAGAGGATCGTCACGGTGGTGCCACGTTCCGGACCACCCGACACCTCGACGAATCCTCCGTGGACCGCGATGTGTTCGTCTGCACCGTCGGTCGGACGGATCGTCATCGCCCCGATCCCGAGCGCGCCCACGAAGGGAGCGTGTCCGGGAAGGAACGCGATGTCACCGCCACCCACGGTCCGGGTGATGACCATCTCGGCCTCACCGGACCACAGGATCTTCTCCGGGGAGACGAGTTCGACCTGCATGGGCATCGGGAGCTACTCCCCCGCCGACTTCTGGAGCTCGGCGGCCTTGCGACGAGCGTCGTCGGCGCCGCCGACGTTGAGGAATGCCTGCTCGGGAAGGTCGTCGAGGTCGCCGTTGATGAGCTGCTCGAAGCTGTCGACCGTCTCGCTCGCCGGCGTGAAGTTGCCGGGGAGGCCGGTGAAGACCTCGGCCACGAACATCGGCTGCGACAGGAAGCGCTGGATCTTGCGGGCCCGGGCGACCAGCACCTTGTCCTCTTCCGACAGTTCGTCGAGGCCGAGGATGGCGATGATGTCCTGGAGTTCCTTGTAGCGCTGGAGGATCTCCTGGACCCGGGTGGCGACGGCGTAGTGGCGGTCACCGACGACCTCGGGCGAGAGGATCGACGAGGTCGAGGCGATCGGGTCCACGGCGGGGTAGATGCCGAGGGCCGCGATGTCACGGGAGAGCTCCGTGGTCGCATCGAGGTGCGTGAAGGTGGTGAACGGCGCCGGGTCGGTGTAGTCGTCCGCAGGCACGTACACGGCCTGCAGCGAGGTGATCGAGCGGCCCTTGGTCGACGTGATGCGCTCCTGGAGGGTGCCCATCTCGTCGGCGAGGGTGGGCTGGTAGCCCACGGCCGACGGCATGCGGCCGAGGAGGGTGGACACCTCGGAGCCGGCCTGCACGAAGCGGAAGATGTTGTCGACGAAGAGGAGCACGTCCTGGCCACGCTCGTCACGGAAGTACTCCGCGATGGTGAGCGCCGAGAGGGCGACACGGAGACGCACGCCCGGGGGCTCGTCCATCTGGCCGAACACGAGAGCGGCCTTGTCGAGGACCGACGTGTTGTCGTCGATCATCGTCTCGCCCATCTCGATGAAGAGGTCGGTGCCCTCACGGGTCCGCTCTCCCACACCGGCGAAGGCCGACACGCCGCCGAACTGGCTGGCGACACGGTTGATCATCTCGGTGATGAGCACGGTCTTGCCCACGCCGGCACCACCGAACAGGCCGATCTTGCCGCCCTGCAGGTAGGGGGTGAGGAGGTCGATGACCTTGATGCCGGTCTCGAAGACCTCCTTCTTCGGAGCGAGGTCGGCGAAGTCCGGAGCCGGGCGGTGGATCGGGCGGTAGCCGTCGATCTTGGAGGCGTCGAGCTCGGGCACGTCGAGGGGCTCACCGAGCACGTTGAGCACGTGGCCGAGGACGCCGTCGCCGACGGGCATCTGCAGCGGGTGTCCGAGGTTGCGGACCTCGGTGCCACGGACGAGGCCGTCGGTCGGCTTCATGCAGATGGCACGGACTCGGCTGGAGCCGAGCTGCTGTGCGGTCTCGGCCACGACGACGATGTCGGTGCCGCCGACGTTGATGGTCATCTCGAGTGCCGAGTTGATGTCGGGCAGCGCGCCCGCAGGGAACTCGACGTCGACGACGGGGCCGGCGATGGCCACGACGCGCCCGGACTTCAGTTCGGTGGTCTCGGTTCCGGTGGATTCGGTGACGGTCATCGAGGGTGCTCCTAGCGGTTGTAGCCGAGGGTGTCGACCATGAGGTCGCCGATGGCGAGTGCGTTGTCGGGAATGAGGTCCATCCCGTCGGAATCACCGGCGCGGAGTGCTTCGGCGCCGGAGACGATCTCCATGATCTCGGTCGTGATGGCGTCCTGGCGGACACGGTTCATCTCACGCGAGAGCTTGATGATGAGTTCTTCTGCGTTGTCGGTGGCCGACTTCATCGCTCGCTGCTGGGCGGCGAAGAAGCTGGCGGCACCTTCGAGGAGGGCGGAGAACAACCGGGCCTCGGCGTAGCGAGGAAGGATGTTCTCGAGGATGGCGTCGGGGCCGGGCTCGAACTCGTAGTCCGCGGCCGGGCCGTCGTTGGCCTCGTCCGCGAGACCCGACGTGTCGAGCGGGAGGAACTGGCGGGTGACGACCTTCTGGGTGCCGGCCGACAAGAACTGGGTGTAGACGATGTCGACCCGGTCGAAGGTGCCGTCCTCGAACTTGGGGACGACCGACTCGGCGATGGCGCGAGCGTCTTCGTAGGTCGGCTCGTCGAGGAAGCCGGTGAAGCTGGCTTCGATGTCGAACTTGCGGAACCGGAAGTACGACTCGACCTTCTTGCCGACCGTGACCAGCGCCGTGGTCTGACCTTCGCGACGCTGAGCGGCCATGTTGCGCTCGGCCATGCGGATCGCGTTGCCGTTGTAGCCACCACAGAGACCGCGGTCACCACCGATGACGATGGTGGCGACCGTGTTGATCTCGTCGCGCTGGGCGAGCAACGGGGCTCCCCCACCGGCGCCGGCTGCGGCCAGGTTCCGGATCACCTCGGTGATCTGGTCGGCGTAGGGACGGGCGGCGAGGACGCGCTGTTGCGACTTGACGATCCGGCTGGCAGCGATGAGCTCCATCGCCTTGGTGATCTTCTTCGTCGTCTGGACCGACTTGATCCGTCGGCGCAGGACGCGCTCTTTGCCTCCGGCCATCGGTTCAGGCCTCCTCGGCCTGCTCGGTGGGCACGAACTGCTCGTTGAAGCCCGTGATGGCAGCTTCGAGGGCGTCGGTGCTGGCGATGTCGCCCGAGTCGCGGATGCCGTCGAGGATGTCGGCGTGCCGGGTGGCGAACCACTCGAGGATCTCGCCCTCGTAGCGGGTCACGTCCTCGACGGGGATGCCGTCGAGGAAGCCCTGCGTGCCGGCGTAGAGCACGACGACCTGCTGCTCGACCTTGAGCGGCGAGTTCAGGTTCTGCTTGAGCAGCTCGACCAGGCGGTAGCCACGATCCAGCGCCGACTGCGAGACGGCGTCGAGTTCGGAACCGAACTGGGCGAACGACTCGAGCTCACGGAACTGGCTCAGGTCGCCCTTGAGCGTGCCCACGGCCTTCTTCATGGCCTTGATCTGTGCCGCACTGCCGACTCGGGACACGGACTGGCCGGTGTCGAAGGCGGGGCGGACACCCGACTTGAACAGGTCCTCCTGGAGGAAGACCTGACCGTCGGTGATCGAGATCACGTTGGTCGGGATGTAGGCCGAGATGTCGCCGGCCTTGGTCTCGATGATCGGCAGGGCCGTCATCGAGCCCGCGCCCATCTCGTCGGACAGCTTGGCGGCACGCTCGAGCAGGCGGGAGTGCAGGTAGAACACGTCGCCCGGGTAGGCCTCGCGCCCCGGCGGGCGACGGAGGAGGAGCGACACCTGGCGGTAGGCCTCGGCCTGCTTGGAGAGGTCGTCGTACACCGCGAGGGCGTGTTCGCCGTTCTCCATCCAGTGCTGGCCCATGGCGCAACCGGCGTAGGGAGCGAGGTACTTGAACGGTGCCGGATCGGAACCGCCGGCCACGACCACGACCGTGTAGTCCATGGCGCCGTGCTCGGTCAGGGTGTTCACGGTCTGGGCGACCGTCGACTCCTTGAGACCGATGGCCACGTACACGCACTTCACCCCGAGACCCTTCTGGTTCAGGATGGTGTCGATGGCGACCGTGGTCTTGCCGGTCTTGCGGTCGCCGATGATCAGCTCGCGCTGGCCACGACCGATCGGGGTCATGGCGTCGATGGCCTTGATCCCGGTCTGGAGCGGCTCGTGCACGGGCTTGCGGCCCATGATGCCCGGGGCCTGGATCTCCATGCGGCGGGTGCCGACGTTGGTGAGCGGGCCCTTGCCGTCGACGGGGTTGCCGAGGGCGTCGACGACGCGGCCCAGGAGGCCGTCACCGCAGGGGACGCTGAGGATCTCGCCGGTCGCCTTGACCGGCTGTCCCTCGTTGATCTTGTCGACCTCGCCGAGCACCACGGCACCGATCGACTCTTCGTCGAGGTTCAGGGCCAGGCCCTTGGTGCCGTCGGCGAACTCGAGGAGTTCGTTCACGGCGGCACCGGGCAGGCCGGTGACACGGGCGATGCCGTCGCCGACCTCGGCCACAGTTCCGACCGTGGCCTTGCCGACGCTCGGGTCGAAGCCCTCGAGGTTCTTGCGGATGGCGGCGGCGATGTCGCCAGCGTTGATGTTGAGATCCGTCATTGAATCCTTCTTACTCAGATCGCTTGCTTGAGCTGGTCGAGGCGACGCCGGACGGAACCGTCGATGACGGTGTCCCCGACCTGGGCGACGAGGCCGCCCAGCACGCTCGGGTCGATGACGACACGGACGTCGACGGGCGAACCGACCGACTGCTGGAGGGCCGCCGCGAGGCGGGTCTTCTGGTCGTCGGAGAGCTCGATCGCAGACTTGACGATGGCCACCTGCTTGCCGGCCTGCGACGCCCCGAGGGCGACGACGGACTCGGCGATGGCGGGGAGGTCACGTCCGCGACCGGCACCGACGATCATCGACACGAGGGCGACGGTGGCCGGGTGGGCGTTGCCGCCGAGGAGATCCTCGACGACCTGCTGACGGCGGGCGACCGGTGCCTGCTGGTCCGACAACGTCGAGGCGAGCTCGTCGGAGTCGGTCACGGCGCGGGCGACGGCGAAGAACTCGTCCTGCACCGTCGAGAGTGCACCTTCGGCGGCGGCCACGGCCACGATCGCCTGTGCGTATGCGTTGTCGCGCTCGGTCGCCATGATCAGTTCCCGGCCTGGACCCGGTTGATGTAGTCCTCGATGAGCTGCGTCTGGGCGGCACGGTCGAGGTTGGCCCCGACCACGGCTTCGGCAGCGCCGATGGCGATGTCGGAGACCTCGCCACGCAGCTCGGCCATGGCCTGACCCTTGGCAGCGTCGATGTCGGCCTGGGCCGAGGCACGAGCCGTGGCCAGTTCCTCGTTCAGGCGGGTCTGCTGATCGGCCTTGAGCTGATCGGCGGCCTGACGGGCCTCTTCGATGATGCGAGCGGACTCGGTCTTGGCGTCGGCCACCTTGGCGGCGTACTCGGCCTTGATCGATTCGGCGTCGGCCTTGGCGGCCTCGGCGGCGTCGAGGTCGCCCTGGATCTTGGCGGCACGCTCGTCCATCGCCTTCTTGGCGGCCGGCAGGCCGAACTTGGCGAGGAAGAGGAACACCACGGTGAAGCCGATGGCACCCCAGATGATCTCGTTGGTCTCGGGGAGCAACGGGTTCGGGGCGTCGCGGCAGTCGCTCACGGAGCCGTCTTCGACCACGAGGATCTCGACGCACTCGATGTCGGCGTGATGCGCATCGTTGGCGTGCATGATGTGTTCGGCTTCTTCGAACACTGCGTGCGGGTCGCCCGCTTCGCCGTGTTCAGCTTCGGTGGTCTCCTCACCGCTGTGATCGTCCTCGGCCTCCTGCGCAGATGCGGCAGGGGCGAAGGCGAACAGCACAGCGGTGGCGAGGGCCACGGCTGCGAGGAAGCGCTTGCTTCGCATGGTGTCTCCTTTGTCGGATCGTGTCTTCAGGACGGATGTCGCAGCAGAGCTGGTGACCAGCTCCGCAGGATCAACCGGCGAGGAAGAAGACGACGAAGCCGATGAGAGCGAGGGCCTCGACGAACGCGATGCCGAGGAACATGGTGGTACGGACCATGCCGGCAGCCTCGGGCTGACGGGCCATGGCCTGCACGGACTGACCGACGAGGTAGCCGATGCCGATGCCTGGGCCGATGGCGCCAAGGCCGTAGGTGAGGGCGGCGAGTCCGGAGTCGGTGATCATGGTGGTGCCTTTCTTGGGGTGACTTCGAGAAGTGAGAAGTACGGGAACGGGTGAGAAACGGAGAGATTCAGTGCTCGGCGTGGAGCGACGAGCCGATGTACACGCCGGTGAGCAGCGCGAACACGTAGGCCTGCAGGAAGCTGACGAGGACCTCGAAGGCCGTGAAGAAGATCACGGCGAAGACCGGCAGCGGCAGGAACACGGCGTACCACTTGCCGATCACCAGACCGGACGAGAGCACGGCGAAGGTGACCAACAGGATGTGGCCGGCGAGCAGGTTGGCGAAGAGCCGGACCATGAGCGAGAACGGCCGGACCAGGAAGGTCGAGACGAACTCGATCGGCGCCACGAGGATGTACAGCGCCGGCGGCACGCCCGGGGGGAACAGGGCGTTCTTGAAGTAGCCGATCGGGCCCTGGTTGATGATGCCGACGATGATGAAGACGAACCAGACGGTGAGCGCCAGCAGCATGGGCAGCGCCACACGGGCCGAGGCGGGCATCTGGATGACCGGGACGATCTCGAAGATGTTCGTGAAGAACACGAAGAAGAAGATCGACATGAGGAACGGCGTGTACTTGCGCCCCTCGGTCCCCATGGTCTGGAGGACGATGTCGTCGATGAAGGTGACCGAGGTCTCCGCGATGTTCTGGGCGCCGCTCGGGACGAGCTGCTTCTTGTTCCCGAGGATGAACAGCGCCATCGTCATGATGACGGCGAAGAAGTAGATCAACACGACCTTGTTGATCGCGAAGGCAGTGTCCTCGAAGAGGAAGGCCGGCCACTGGACGATGTGCGTCAGTGGCGGGAACTCGAGGCTGAACACCGGCATGGTGGGGATCACCGGGCGGGCTCCTTGTCGTTCTTTGGCTTGAGACCAGGATGGGCGAGGGATGCCGACACGTACTTGAGTTCCCATGCGAGGAGACCCAGGTGCATGACGACGATGGTGCAACCGAGGACGGCGACGTGCACCCAGTCGAGATTGCGGAGCAAGAGCACGGCGCCGAACATCGCGCTGATGCGGAGCAGGTAGCCGAAGAGCGAGACACCCATCAGCACACCGAGGTTGATGCGAGCGGCCCAGGCGAGGCTGGCGGCAGCGACCACGAAGTTGACGAGGACCAGTGCGACGCCGACGCCGGCACTCATGGCGCCGTCGAGGCCGGCCACGAGTGCGCCGACGACGATGGGGAGCGGGGTGACGGGAAGCGCCCGGCGGAGGAGGTCGGCGACGATCTCGGCCTCGGGGGCCGGTCCGGCGTCGCCGGGTGCGGTGACGATGTCGATCGTGCTCGTCGTCGTGGCCGTCATGCGTCGCTCCGGCCGGCGTTCCAGATGTCGTTCTCGTCCTGGAGCGGCGTCTTGAGCCGGTCCTCGGGACGGACCCACGCGCCGCTGGCCTCGTGGGTACGCATCTCGTCGTCGTAGCCGTACCACATGCGAACGAAGGTGCCGATGACGCCGAAGACGGCGAACGCGACCGTGAAGCCGGGCCCGGTTCCCGCGACCATGTCGACGAGGAACCCGATGCCGGCGAACACCAACGGCGTGACCACGAGCTCGAACGCGCGGGACATCCCGTCGCCGAACCCTTGGTTCATTGCTCGCTTGTCGTTCATCGAGAACACGGTTCGACGAGTCCCTTCAACCACACCATCGGAGCCGCTTGTGAATACATTCGCAAACTAGTGAGCGGGCGTACGAGGCGGCAAATCTGCTCCCCGAGTCACCCGGTCCGGCGACCGTCGCAAGCTAGCAGGGGCCGTGCTGCCAGGGTCGACTCGCACGGCGCGGAATCCCGTCATTTCCCCACGGTCTCCTTGCGCGCCCGGCGCTCGTCACGCGCTCGGGGATGCAGGATCGTGTAGAGCACGAGGGCCAACGCGGCGATGCCGATGGGGAGGGCGCCGTCGTCGCTGTCGGTGAAGACCGGGTAGAGCACGAGACCCGACAACAGCGCCGTCCAGGTCCAGAGGATCGCGACGCTGCGGCGCTGTCCGTGGCCCAAGTCCATCAATCGGTGATGGAGATGCCCCTTGTCGGCCTCGGTCACGCCGGTACGGCTCTTGGCCCGACGGAAGATCGCGAATGCGGTGTCGAAGATCGGCACTCCGAGGATCACCAGCGGGATGAACAACGGGGCGAAGAAGAAGAACGTCTGGCTCGACGAGTCGGCGGTCGAGTTGCCGGACACGGCGATCGACGCCGCCGCCATCAGCAGGCCCAACAGGAGCGCTCCCCCGTCCCCCATGAAGACCGACGCGGGGTGGATGTTGAACGGGAGGAACCCGACGCAGGCACCGGCTGTCGCCAGTGCGACGAGCGGTGCGACGTTGTCGGCGGGGAGTTGGGCGACGCCGGGGTCGGCGAGCTCGTTGGCGAAGAGGAACAGCGCGAACGCCGCGATGCCCACGATGCCGGCAGCGAGCCCGTCGAGCCCGTCGATCAGGTTGATGGCCTGACACATGCCGACCACCCAGATGACGGTGATGAGCGCGGCCCAGTCGGGCGAGAGCGAGATGAGACCCACGGCAGGGAGGCGGAAGAGCAGGATGCTCACGCCCGCGAAGTTGATGACGCTTCCGGCGAGCACCGTGCCCGCGGTCTTGGCCGGGGCCGAGATCTCTCTGGCGTCGTCGATGCCACCCACGGCGTAGACGATCGTGGCGGCCACCAGCACACCGATCGGCACGGTCGGCGCGTCGAAGATGGCCTCGAAGCGATCGAGGCGCCATGCCACGCCGAACGAGGCCACGACCCCGACCAGCATCGCGAGCCCACCGAGTTCGGGCGTCGGTTCGGCATGGACCTTGCGGTCCGACGGCATCGCGATCGCGCCGACACGCCGCGACAGCCGGGCTGCCAGAGGCATCAACGTCGCGGTGACCAACGCCGCGACCGCGAAGACGGCGAACGCCTCCATCAGGAGAGGAGGATCCCTAGACCGGGTACGGCTCGAACTTGCTGCACAGGGTCCGGACCTCGTCGCGGATCGCCCGCAGTGCGCCCTCGTCGTCGCGCTGGTCGAGCGTGCGCACGATGAGATCGGCGATGACGTCCATCTCCGGCTCGGTCATGCCCTGGGTCGTGACCGCCGGCGTACCGATGCGCAGGCCGGAGGTGATGTAGGGCGGGCGGGGGTCGTCGGGCACGGTGTTCTCGTTGAGCGAGATCCCCGCAGCGTCGAGCGCCAGACGGGCCTTCTTGCCCGACAGGTCTTCGTCGTAGGACCGGAGGTCGACCAGCAACAGGTGGTTGTCGGTACCGCCGGAGACCAGACGCAGGCCACGGCCGGCGAGTCCCTCGGCCAGCGCCGCGCAGTTGCGAACGACCTGGGCGGCGTAGTCGGCGAAGGCCGGCGTTGCGGCCTCGGCGAAGGCAATGGCCTTGGCGGCCATGACGTGGTCGAGCGGGCCACCCTGGAGGCCGGGGAACATGGCCTTGTCGATGACCGGCGCCAACTCCTCGGTGCACAGGATCGCCCCACCGCGAGGGCCGCGGAGGGTCTTGTGGGTGGTGAAGGTGACGATGTCGGCGACCGGGACCGGCGACGGATGCGCGCCACCGGCGATGAGCCCGGCGATGTGCGCGGCGTCGAACATGAAGTACGCCCCGACCTCGTCGGCGATGTCGCGGAAGGGCTGGGGGTCGATGATCCGCGGGTAGGCGGTGGCACCGGCGACGATGATCTTCGGACGGTGTTCGAGCGCCGCCGCGCGGACCTGGTCGAAGTCGATGCGCTCGTCCGACGGGGTCACGCCGTAGCTGACGAAGTCGTAGAGCTTGCCCGAGGCGTTCACAGGGCTGCCGTGGGTCAGGTGTCCGCCCTGGTCGAGCCGCAGGCCGAGCACGGTGTCGCCCGGATCGAGCAGCGCCAGGTAGACGCCCATGTTGGCGTTCGCACCGGCGTGGGGCTGGACGTTGGCGTGCGCCGCACCGAAGAGCGACTTGGCCCGCTCGATGGCGACGGTCTCGACCTCGTCGATGACCTCGTTGCCGCCGTAGTACCGCTTGCCCGGGTATCCCTCGGAGTACTTGTTGGTCAGCACCGAGCCCGTGGCCCGCATGACTGCAGGCGACGTGAAGTTCTCGGATGCGATGAGCTGGATCGTGGTGTTCTGCCGTTCGACCTCACGGTCGATCAGCGAGAAGACCTCGTCGTCAGCGATCTCCGGCCAGCCCATGGCAATGCTCCTCTGTACAGCAGTTACGTGGTCAAGGATGCCAGACCGCTTCCGCGGGTCAGGCTTCTTCTTCTTCGATCGCGGCGATGCCGTCGACGCGGCGCTGGTGGCGCCCGCCCTCGAACTCGGTGGCGAGCCACAACTCGAGGATCTCGTCGGCCAGGCCGACACCGACGATGCGACCACCGATGGCCAGCACGTTGGCGTCGTTGTGCTCACGGCTCATCCGGGTCGTGTACAGGTCGTTGCACAGCGCGGCGCGAGCGCCGCGCACCTTGTTGGCCGCGATCTGTTCGCCCTGGCCCGAACCGCCCATGACGATGCCCCGATCAGCCTCGCCGTTCACCACGGCACGGGCGACGGCGGCGCAGATCGGTGGGTAGTCGACCGACTCGGTCGAGTCGGTGCCGAAGTCGACCGCCTCGTGTCCCAGTCGACCGATGGTCTCGATCAGGTGGCACTTGAGGTCGTAGCCGGCGTGGTCGGAGCCGATGGCGATGCGCATGTTCAGTCCTGTGGGGATCGGGGGAAGAGGTGGTCGACAACGGTTCGCACGAGGGCCTCGATCTCGACCGCGGTGCGTTCGTAGTGCTTGGCGGAGCGACCGATGGGGTCCGCGACCTCGTCGTCGGGATCGTGACCGAGCATGTCACCGGGACGGCGTGAACCACCGACCCGGGACAACCAGGCATCCAGCGACTCGTCGGGCCGACGGGGTCCGACCGCCCGGGCACCTCGTGCGAGCTCGGGCAGCGTGAAGGTCCGGGCGAAAGCGGGTCCGTCGAGGACGGCGACCTCGCGCACGTGTTGGCGCTCCATGCCCACGATCAGGTCGGCCTCGTCGATCAGGTAGCTCGACAGCCGTCGGCTGCGATGCGCGCTGATGTCGACTCCGCGGCGCGCCATCGCGTCGACGCCGTGACGCGATGCCTCCTGGCCCTGCGTGACCAGGCCGGCCGACTCGACCACCGCGTCGACGCCGGCCGCGGCGAGGTCACGACGGAAGAGCCCCTCGGCCATCGGCGAGCGACAGATGTTGCCGGTACAGAGCACCAGGAGATGGATCGTGGGAGCGGGAACCGGTGCGTCGATGGCGGCGAATTGTAGTGAGCCACGTCTCCACTCCTAGCCTCCGGTGGTCAACTTGACCGCTCGGTCAAGGTGAGCCCACAGGAGGAAGAATGTCGCTCGATCCACGCACCCCGGTCATCATCGGTGTCGGCCAGCGGAGTCAGCGGGTCGACCGCGGCGAGCCGGCCCTCGAGCCGGTCGACCTCATGGTCGTGGCCGCCCAGCAAGCGGCGAGCGACGCCGGTGACATCGACGTGACGGCCATCGACTCGATCCGCACCGTCGGACTGCTGTCGTGGCGCTACCTCGACCCGGGCGCGCTGGTCGCCGAACGCCTCGGCGTCGGACACGACGTCGACAGCGCCATCACCGCGATGGGTGGCAACTCACCCCAGATGCTGGTGAACGAGACGGCCCTCGACATCGCTGCGGGCCGGGCCTCGTGCGTGTTGCTCGCCGGTGCCGAGTCCTGGCGCAGCCGAACGGCCGCTCGCTCCGACGGCGGCCAGCCCGACTGGACCGTCCAACCCGACGACACCCCGCCGGCCCGGACCATCGGCAGCGAGTTGCAGATGAACCTCGAGGCGGAGACCGACCTCGGCATCTTCCTGCCGGTCCAGGTGTACCCGATGTTCGAGCAGGCACGTCGCCATCACCTCGGCCGCACGATGGAGGAGCACCTCCCCCATCTCGGCGCCCTCTGGTCGCGCTTCTCCGAGGTCGCCGCACAGAACCCGCACGCGTGGATCCAGGAGCCGATGAGCGCCGAGGAGATCGTCACCCCGACGCCTTCGAACCGGATGGTCGGCCTGCCGTACACCAAGGTCATGAACTCGAACAACGCGGTCGAGCAGGGCGCAGCCGTCCTCGTCTGCTCGGTCGAGGTCGCCGAACGACTCGGCGTCCCGCGTGAGAAGTGGGTCTTCCCGCAGGCCGGTGGCGACGGACACGAGCACCCGTTCATCTCCCACCGCGACAACCTCTACACCTCCCCCGCCGTCGGCGTCGTCGGCCGGGCGACGCTCGAAGCCGCCGAGACCACCATCGACGAGATCGACCACCTCGACCTCTACTCGTGCTTCCCCGTCGCCGTGCAGGTGGGCGCCGACGAACTCGGCATCGACCTCGACCGCAAGCTCACCCAGACCGGTGGGCTGAGCTTCGCCGGTGGGCCGTGGAACAACTACGTCATGCACGGGATCGCGGCAATGGTCGACACCCTTCGCGGCGACCCCGGATCGACCGGGCTCGTCTGGGGCAACGGTGGCTACCTCACCAAGCACGCATTCGGCGTCTACTCCACCGAACCGCCGGCCAACGGTTTCCGCCACGTCCATCCCCAGGACGAGATCGACGCCCTGCCGTCACGGGAACTGTCGACGGATCACGAAGGTCCGGCCACGGTCGAGTCGTGGGTCGTCATGCACGGCAAGGACGGGAACCCCGAGGCGGCGTTCGCCGCGCTGCTCCTCGACGACGGCCGACGTGCCTGGGGTACGACCGCCGATCCCGACGCCATGGCCGCCATGGTCGCCGAGGACATGATCGACCGTGTCGTGCACCGCAGCGCCGACGGTCTGATCACGCTGGTCTGACCCCTGGGCTGATCCTCAGAGCTGCTGGTTCTGCTCGCGCAGCTTCTCGTTCAACTGTGCGATGACGCGCCCCGCCGCCTTCGGCATGGTCTCGAGCAGGTCCTGGAACGGCTTCGTCTTGAACGAGAGCAGTTCGAGGTCGGTGAGAGCACGGACCGTGGCCGAGCGGGGCCGCTTGTCGAGCAACGCCATCTCGCCGACAGCCGAGCCGGGGCCGATGGTCGCGACCCGGTTGCCACCCACGTAGACGCCGGCCTGGCCGGCGCAGATGACGAAGGCTTCCTGGCCCACGTCGCCCTGCTCCATCAGGACCGCGCCGGCGTCCGCCGACACGTCCTCGGCGAGCGCACGGACCTTCTTCAGTTCGTCAGGTGTGAAGTCCTCGAAGAACTCGAGCTTCGACAGATCGACGTCGGCCATTTTTCCCCCGGAGGTTGTCGTCGTCGGCAATGTAGGTCGTCGCGAGGGCTCCATGCGCCGGAGTACATGACGATCTGGCACCGGTTCCGCCGATTCCGGACGAATCACCCACCATCGATGCGAATCGGGCCCTGTCGGAGCACGGTCGGCTCGGGTCCCGTTGCGTCGACGACGGTCGACGCTGATCCGACGATCTCGCCACCGTCGACCACGAGGTCGACGGGTCCGGTCAGCGACGCTGCCGCGGCCGCTGCGGTCGACGGTGTCGGCTCGCCGTGGCGGTTGGCGCTGGTCGCGGCGATCGGCCCGGTCCGCTCGGCGACGCGTTGGATCAGCCGGTGGTCGGGACACCGCACCCCGATGGTCGATCGGGGCTCACCGAGGTCCCAGTCGAGGTCGGCGCTGCGGGGCAGCACCAACGTGAGCGGACCCGGCCAGTGCTGTCCGGCCAGGATCGCGCCGCTCGACGACACCGTCCCGGCGATCGACAGCGCCTGCATCGGGGTCGCGCACAGCACTGCCACCGGCACCGTGGCCGCTCGACCCTTGAGTTCGAACAGGCGCGCCATGGCGTCGCCGTCGTCCGGAAGGGCAGCGAGGCCGTAGACGGTGTCGGTCGGGAGGACTGCCACCCCGCCGGCGATGAGCACGTCGACGATCCGCTCGACCGCGTCGGCATCCGTTGCACCGACCGTCTCGGTCATCTCAGATCCTCGCGACGAGATAGCGGTCGCGTCCGGTCAGGTCGCCGCCGGTGCGGACCTGGTCGAACCCGGCATCCGACGCGAGCAGACGGACCGCCTCGGCCTGCTGCGGCGCATGCTCGACGACGAGCGCGCCGCCCGGAGCCAGCCAGCGAGGCGCCTCGGCGACGATCACCCGGATGTCGTCGAGGCCGTCGGCCCCGGCCCGCAATGCGCCACGGGGCTCCCACTCCTCGACCAACGCCGGCAGGGGTTCGTCGTCGGTGACGTACGGCGGGTTCGACGCGATCACACCGACGGCGCCGAGCAACGACTCGGGCAGCGGCTCGAGCCACGAACCCTCGATCAGCCGGACCGAGCCAGCACGACGACCGAGGCCGGTGCAGTTGGCCCTGGCGACCGCGAGCGCGTCGGCCGATCGCTCGACACCCCAGACCTCGGTGCCCGGTCGTTCGACGGCGATCGACAGCGCGATGGCGCCCGAACCCGTGCCCAGGTCGACGACCGGTCCACCGACGCGGGTGTGCTCTTGGAGGACGGCGTCGACCACCACCTCGGTCTCGGGGCGCGGGATCAGGACCCGCCGGTCGACGAAGAGCTCGAGGGTCCGGAACTCCCACCGCTCCAGCACGTACTGCAGCGGCTCGCCCTGCTCGCGTCGTTCGACCATGACCCGCCAGTGGTGGTGCGATCGCACCGTCGCCGGCTCCTCGGCCGCGACACGCAGCGGGTCGCCCGCCGCGCGCTCCACGATCCATCGGGCCTCGGCGTCGGCGTTCTCGACGCCGGATGCGCGCAGGCGAGCGACCGTCTCTGCGTGGAGCTGGCTCCACGACACCGTGTCCTCGACACTGTCGACCTCGCTGCCCTCCATCGCACGGGGAGCCTACGAACTCGTCGACAAAACGGTAAACCTCCGACCACCGCCCGTTCGTGTGTGGAGATGTGGAACCGAGGTCAGCGCTTGCAACTGCACCGTCCAGCGAGAGTGCATCGCCGATGACGGCCTTCGAGGCCTTCTACCGGACCGAGTACCGCCCCCTGCTCCGCCTCGCCTGGTCGCTGACCGGACGGAAGGACCTGGGCGAGGAGCTCGTGCAGGAGACGATGCTGACGGTGCACGGACGATGGGCCGACGTCGGCTCGTACGACAAGCCGGGCGGCTACGCCCGCCGAGTGCTCCTCAACGCGGCCACGTCGGCCGCACGCCGCAAGGCGGCCGAGAAACGGGCCGTCCAGCGGCTCGAAGCCCAGACGGACCCGGTCCGGCTCGCTCCCGAACCACCGCCGGACGAGACGTTCTGGGCGGCGCTGCGAGCGCTCCCGGAACGCCAGGCGCAGGCCATCGCCCTGCACTACGTCGAGGACCGGTCGGTCGAGTCGATCGCCGAGATCCTCGACATCGCTCCCAACACCGTGAAGGTGCACCTGCACCGCGGCCGACTGGCCCTGGCCGAGTCGCTGCGCCCCGAGGAGGAAGAACGATGAGTTCTCCGAACGAAGAACAACTGCTCGCCGAGCTCGACCGACGCGCCGCTGCGGCGACCCGATCGCTGGACGACGCGGTCGAGCGCACGGCCATCCCCGACTTCACCTCGCCCGCCGAACTGCGATCGCGGCGCTGGCTCTCCCCCATCTCCATCGCCGCCGGTCTGCTGGTCGTGGCGCTGGTCGCCGCCGCACTCGTCTTCTCCGGCGGCGGCGACGAGAACACCGTGGCCGGCGAGGTCGGCTTCATCCACCTGGCACTGCCCGACCCCGAGGCACTCGGCTACCGGGTGACGGCCGCCTTCGACGGCACGGAGCCGCGCGACGAGTCCTCCGACCCGACCATGGACACCGTGGTCACCGTCCAGGGACCCGACGACGCCGACGACCCGTGGACCGAGGCGGTCATCGCCTACTCACTCCCGTCGGAGATCACGACGCTCGACGGAGACGCGGTCGACATCGGTGGCCCCGAGGCGATGTACGCCGAGGAGGGCGCCGGCCGGACCGTCGGATGGATCGACGGTGACGAGACCCGTTACCTGGTCAGCACGCGAGTCGACCGCGATCGTCTCGTCGAACTCGCGACCGCAGCGAGCGACGGATCGACGTCCGACCAGCGGATCCTCTACTCGGGCACCATCGGCGACGTGTTCCCGATCGCCCTCACCACGATCGGTCGGGGCGGCCCCGTCGGCGTGGAGCGGACGGCACTCGTGGCCTACGGATCGGCATCGGGCGACGGCGAACTCGGGATGTCGGTGGCGACCACCACGGGCTCCGGCGCCCGACTCCGTGCCACCACCGCGCTCGCCACCGCCACCCGGGAGGTCACCGTCCGCGGCCACGACGCCGTCGTCGCCGAGTTCTTCGGCGCCGGACCCGACGGCCTCCTGAGCGTGTCGTGGCTCGAAGCCGACAACACCCTCGCCCGGGCCGACGCCTTCGGCATCGACGAGGACACCCTCGTCGACCATCTGAACCAGCTCGAGCCCGTCGACCCGGTCACGTTCGCCGAGCTCGCTGCCTCAGCCGAGCCCGGCGGAACCGGAACGTCGGAGACCTTCGAGTCGACCGGCACGCCGATCATCGCCACCGACGGCTCGGTGCAGATGACATCCGGAGAGGTCACCTACACCGCATCCGCCGAAACGTCCGACGACGGTTCGATCGGGCTGGAGGCGATGGACGAGGGTCCCGAGGGCGGGTTCGTCTCCGGGTCGAGTGTCGCTGCTGGCGAATCGAGGGTGCTCCGCCACGCTGCGGCCAACGGCGAGGTCCTCGTCTACGGCGTGTTCGGTCCCGACGCCGAGTCCGTGACGATCGACTGCACGGACACCGCCCGGTGCGACGTCGACATCGTCGGACCGTCGACCGCCGTGATCAGCGGGACGACCAGCGTCGTCTTCCTCGCCGTCGTGCCGCAGGGCAAGGCCGACGGACTCGTCGTCGTCGGCACGCATGCCGACGGCTCGGAGACCCGACTCGACGTCTGACCGGTCAGTCCTCGTCGCCCTCGAGACGTTTGGTCTGCTCGTCCTGTACCAGTGCGTCGGAGATGTCGTCGAGTTCGCCGGCCAGGACCTTGTCGAGCTTGTAGACGGTGAGCCCGATGTCGTGGTGGGTGACCCGGTTCTCCTTGAAGTTGTAGGTCCGGATCTTCTCGGACCGGCCACCCCCGCCGACCTGGTCCTTGCGGGCCGACGACAGCTCGGCCTGCTGGCGCTCCTGCTCGAGTTGGAACAGCCGGGACTTGAGCACGCGAAGCGCCTTGGCCTTGTTCTGGAGCTGGCTCTTCTCGTCCTGCATCGCGACCACGACGCCGGTCGGCTTGTGGGTGATGCGCACGGCCGAGTCGGTGGTGTTGACCGACTGACCGCCGGGACCCGACGACCGGTACACCTGGATCTCGAGGTCGTTCTTCTCGTCGATGTCGATCTCGACGTCGTCGACCTCGGGGAGCACGGTGACCGTCGCCGACGAGGTGTGGATGCGGCCCTGGGCCTCGGTGACCGGCACCCGCTGCACCCGATGCGGGCCGCCCTCGTGCTTCATGCGGGTCCAGGCGCCGTCGCCCTTCACCACGAACGTGATGTCGTTGTAGCCGCCCATGTCGGAGTGGTCGGTGTTGAGCACCTCGAGCTTCCAGCCCATCCGTGCGGCGAACGCCTCGTACATCTGGAACAGATCGCGGGCGAAGAGGTTGGCCTCCTCGCCTCCCTCGGCACCGCGGATCTCGACGATGACGTTGCGGCCCTCGTTGGGGTCCTTCGGCAGCAGCAGGTACTTCAGCTTCTCCGACAGGCGTTCGACGTCGGCCTCGGTCTCGACGGCCTCGGCGCGGAACAGTTCCTTGTCGTCACCCTCCGACTCCCGAGCGAACTCCCGTGCCGTCTCGAGGTCGCCGGTGCGGGCCCGCAACTCGCGGCCGACCTCGACGATCCCTTCGAGCTCGTGATAGCGACGAGCGGCGTCGGCGTAGCGCTGTTGGTCGGCGATCAGCTCCGGGTCGCCGAGGCGGGCCTGGAGATCGAGGAACTCGTGTTCCAGTGCGTCCAGGCGATCCAACATCGGACCGAGGCTACCGACCCCCCTCGCCCGTTCAGGTCTTCCAGTCGCCTTCGATCGCGGCGATCTCGGCCGGGCGCACCAGATCGCGCACCATCGACTCGACCACGGGCAGGACGTCGCGCGCCGGCATCGCGAGCAGCAAGGTCGCGTCCGGATCGATCGAACGACGGGCATCGGCGGCCAGCACCACGGCTTCGAGGTCGACACCGACGGTGCAGGCCACGACGACCGGTTCGCCGTTCCTGGTACCGACAGCGGCAGCCACGCCGCGAGCACGGAGCCGATCACGAGGGTCGGGTGTGGGTGCGGCGACCAACTGCTCCGCGCCGATGCGACCGGGCTCGACGATCAGCGTGTGTCGCAGCCACCGCTCGGGAACGAGCGTGCCCAGGGGATGGTTCCGGCCACCGGGACGACGGATCTCCCGGAGTTGTTCGACCACACGGGTGACGGCGGCGGCATCGGGCAGGTCGCCGTGCATCATCGCCGTGAGTTCACGGTCGAACCTACCGACACCGACCTCGAGGATCGGCTCGTCGTTGTCGAGGGCCCGGACGATGCGGACCACCTCGAGGCCTCGGTACTCACCCGCGAGGCGATCGCCTTCGACCACGACGTCGAGGCCCTCGTCTTCGAGCACCGCCACCAGGTCGGGGGCATCGGGAGGACCGCGGCCCTCGTCGGGTTCGGTGGGCGCCACCGACTCGAGCTCGCGACCGACGGTCGTCCAGACCGAGATCGGTGACGTGAACTCGGCGGCCTGGCGGGCGATGGTCCCCGGTGTCTCATCGGCGACGACGTGGAGTTCGGACGCGCCGTGGCGTCGTGCCCAGGCGATCGCTGCGCCGAGGCCATGGTCGCCGTCGAGCAGCACGAAGGCACAGTCGTCCACAGCCATCGCCGCGCCCGTGCCGATCGAGGCATGAGGCGCGTCGACGCCCCACCGGTCTCGCACGAGGGCACCCAGCTTCACGGCGTTGCGCGCCGCGAGCCGCTGGGACGCCTCCGCGAGATCAGCGGGCGTCGGTTCTTCGTCGATCATCGCCGTGTCGTCACCGGACGAGCCGGCGAGAACGGTTCAGGCTTCAGACGACTCGGTTGCCTCGTCGGCCGGAGCCTCTGAGGCCTCGTCCTCGACCGGTGCGCCACCGGACTTCTTGCGGCGACCGTAGCGACGCTCGAAGCGGTCGATGCGTCCGCCGGTGTCGACCAGCTTCTGCTTGCCCGTGTAGAAGGGATGGCACTCACTGCAGAGTTCGACTCGCAGATCCGTAGCCGTCGACCGCGTCTCGAAGTCGTTACCGCACGAGCAATGCACGGTGACGAGCTCATAGGCAGGATGGATGTCGGTCTTCATCGGGACTTCTCCTCTTTGGCCACTGCGCCGAGCACATCGTCATTCGACGGCATGTCTCGGAGGCGGTTGATCAGCGTATCGAGTCCGTCCGCGTTGTCCGCACTCGAAGCGTCTGGCTGTGCGGCGAGGACGCGCCGGAGGGCGTCTCGTGCGCTGGCCCCGTCGTCACCGACGAGGAGTTCTTCACGCCGCGTCGACGTCTGACCGACGTCGATCGCCGGGAACGTCCGGCGCTCGGCGGCGGAGCGGTCGAGGCGGATCTGCGTCGTGGCGGCGCCGAGCACGGCCTCGTACACGGCCTCGTCGACGGCGGCACCGGTGTCGACGGCGACGGTCGCGACCAGGGTCACCGAACCGGCGTCCTCGAGGTTGCGTCCGGCACCGAAGGCACGCTTCGCGGCCTGGATGGCGCTGTTGTCGAGCCCCCCGAGCGAGCGGCCGCCGTTCTGGCTTCCGTGCGGCGACGCCTGGTCGGCACGAGCGAGGCGGGTGAGACCGTCGACCAACACGACGACGTCGTCGCCGGCTTCGGCCATGCGGCGGGCACGAGCGAGGGCGAGGTCGACCAGCGCGAGGTGGTCTTCGGGCTCGGCGTCGAAGGCCGAGCCGTAGACCGTGCCGGCAGCGACGAAGCGCTGCATCTCGGTGATCTCCTCGGGACGCTCGTCGAGGAGCACCACGATCAGCGAGGTGTCGGACTCGTTCGCCTCGATCGATCGGGCGAGGGTCTGGAGCATCGTCGTCTTGCCCGACCGGGGCGGGGCGGCGAGCAGGACGCGGCTTCCCTTGCCGATCGGAGCGAGCAACTCGAGGGCCCGGGTCGTGGTCGTCTCGGCGTCGCCGTCGACGGTCAAGGTGAGCGCCTCGGTCGCGAAGACTGCGGCCAACTCTTCGAAGAGCGGCCGTTCGGCCACTGTGCTCTCGTCGACCGCGACGTCGTTGACGCTGTCGATGCGCAGGATCGCCGGGTTCTTCTCGTTGCGGAAGGCCGGGCGTGACCCGCCGGCGACGATGTCGCCCTTGCGGAGGCCGAACTGGCGGACCTGCTTGACGGAGACGTAGCAGTCGTCCTTCGACGGCAGCAGTCCCTCGACGCGAAGGAAGCCGTAGCCGTCGTCGCGGAGATCGAGGCAACCGGAGACCGGGATCGGCTCGCCGGTGAACTCGTCCTGCTGGGGACCACCCTCACGGTTGCGTCCCCGGCGACGGCGACGACGGCCACCCTCACCATCGTCGTTGCCGCCCTGGTCCTGACCGTTCTGGCCGTTGTTCTGGCCGTTGGTCTGGCTGGCGTCCTTGTCGTTGTCCTTCTTGCCGGCGTCGTTCTTGCCGGAATCCTTCTTGCCGGAGTCCGTGTCGGACTGCACAGCCGAGCCACCGTTGCGGGGCTTGTTCTGGTCGTTCTGCTGACCGTTCCGCTGTTCGGGCTTCGGCTGGGGCTTGTTCTCGGCCTTGGGCTCGTCGTCGGGCTTCGACTCCGGCGCCGGCGACGAGTCGCTCCCGGCGTCGGTGACACCGGTCAGCTCGAGGATCTGCTCGATGATGTCGGCCTTGCGGGTGCGGGAGGTCACCTTGCCGCCAAGGGCGCCAGCGATCTTCTGCAGCTCGTCGCGATCCTTGCGTTCGAGCGTCTCGCGCTCAGCTTCCACGCTCATGAGGTCTGTCTTCTCTCGTCGATTCTCGAAGGTGGTGCCTGGGTGGCCGAGCCCGGTCACGGTGACCCGCTCGCTCCCCTGTGTGCCAACACCGCGGCAGCGCACGTGACCGACTCCCGGAGGGTGCCCGGCCGATGCGCCTGTCCGGCCCGCTCGATGCGCACTGCGCAGTCATACGGACCGGATCCCGAGAATAGCGGGTCGGCCGAACGGCACACCAACCCCTGCCCGCGCACCCATGTTCTACTTGTACGGTTCTTGTCATGAACATGAGTGACGACACCTGGGATCCGGCACAGTACGAACGGTTCCGAGCCGAACGGGAACGACCGCTGCACGACCTCGTCACCCTCCTGCATCCGTCCCCCGGCGGCGATGTCGCCGACCTGGGCTGTGGCACCGGTCGCTACACCCCGCTGGTCCATGCCCACGTCGACGCTCGCCGGACGACCGGGTACGACACGTCGGAGCGCATGCTCGACCAGAGCGCCGACTTCGCCAGCGAGGACATCCACTTCGAGCGACGCGACATCGTCGACCTCTCCGGCCAGTGGGACGTCCTCTTCGCCAACGCGTCGCTCCAGTGGCTTCCCGACCACGAGCGACTGGTCCCCGACCTCGTCGAGCACCTCCGTCCCGGCGGGCAACTCGCCTTCCAGGTGCCCGCCAACTTCGGGCATCCGAGCCACACCGTGGCCGACGACGTCGGGCGGGAGTTCGGTCTCGATCCACTCGACCGCGCCATCGGTGCCATCGCCCCTGCCCGCTACGCCGAGATCCTGTGGAGCGCGGGCCTGCGAGATCTCGACGTCAGCCTGCGGATCTACGGCGTCGACATGGCCTGCACCGACGACGTGATCGAGTGGGTCTCGGGATCCCTTCTCACCCGGTTCGAGTCACGCCTCACGCCGCCACGATTCGAGGAGTTCCGCGCCGCCTACCGGACGCGGCTGCTCGACGAACTCGGCGACCCCGAAGGCTCCTCGCCGTACTTCTACGCCTTCCCCCGGATCCTGTGCTGGGGGCGACTCCCGTCGTAGCGGTCAATCGCCGCGGAGTCGCGAGAGGCCCGTCCGGACGAAGTCGGTCGCGAGCGCGTGCTGCGCCTCGCCGTCGCCGCTCCGCCGGATCTCGTCGTAGGACAACGTCGCGCCGAACGGGGCGTTCCAGTAGTCGCCACCGCCAGGGCGGTCGTCGGTCCAGGGTCCGACGTACAGGTACGGCTCGGCGTGGCCGCCGTCGCCGGGCGACCCCCCGACGTTGACCCGTCGTTCAGCCGCCGGCTCACCGAACGCGACGTCGAACGCGAGATCGAAGTGTTCGGGCCACAAGGTCGACGGACTCGGGGCTCGTGCTTCCTCGTCTGCCCGCACGACCTCGAGCACCGAATCGACGAACCCGAAGAAGTCGCCGAGGGCGGTGGCAGCGGCGTCGTCCACGCCGAGATCAGCGTCGATCTCGCCAGCCGGCACGACGTCGCTGAAGCCGTGGTCGAATGCGGGATCCACCGCACGGTCGAGGAACTCCGCTGCGGCGCGGAGCGACGTGATCGGCGCCGACTCGACGGAGCCACCGGACTGGTGCACCAACGTCGCGCCGGCCACACGCACCTGCTCGGCATCGCCGAACACGGGCGTCCCGAAACCGCCGGGCGTCCACTGCAACCCGAAACGACCGGTCGCTTCTCGCCGGGCGAGGTAGACGACGTGCAGTGCCAGTCGATGAAGCGCTTCTCGCGTCTGCGCGAACCCCGGCGGCAGCGGGGCGAGGGTGATCGGATGGTCGGTCACGGTCCTGGTCCTCCTAGACGTGGCGGTTGCTGGCGGCGATCGAGACCAGCGCCGGTCGGCCCTCGACGGCGAACGCCGCCTCGAGCGCGGGGCGCAGCTCTGCCGCTGTCGAGACGCGGAACCCCTCGCCACCACAGAGTCGGGCGTACTCGGCGAAGTCGGGGTTGGTGAGGTCGGTCTTCCAGACCGGCCGGATCACGCCGAGCTGCTCCCGGCTGATCTTGGCGAGCTCGCTGTTGTCGAGGACGATGTGGACCAGGTCCATGTCGTTGTTGACCGCGGTCGTGAACTCGGCCAGGTACTGGCCGAGCCCGCCGTCGCCGGAGATCGACACCACACGACGCTTCGGACCGCCGGCCATGACCTGGCGTTGGATGGCGACCCACGCACCCATGGCCGCGGGGAGCGCGAACCCGATGGAGCCGAGGTACCCGGACATCAGCACGTCCTGGCGACCACGGCACTCGAAGAAGTGCCCGAACGAGTAGGTGTTGTTGCCCACGTCGACGGCGATCACCGCATCGTCGGGGACGACGTCCTGCAGCGCCCCCATCACGAGCGCAGGATGCAGCCGACCCTTGCTGTCGGACAGCGCGGAACGACGGGACTTCTCCTTGCGGTAGCGGGCCCAGCGAGACGCGATCTGGTCGATCCGATCCGGATGTTCCTGCGGCTCGAGCCCGTCGCCCAACAGCTCCAGCGTCCGACCGATCTCGCCCCACAGCGGCACGTCGACGGCGTGGAACTTGCCGAGCATCATGCGGTCGAAGTCGACCTGGACGGTCTTGATCCACGTCGGGATCGACGTGTGGTTCGAGAAGCTCGCCCCCAGCACCAACAACGCGTCCGACTGGTTGAGCGTCATGGCGGCCGGCGGCACGCCCGAACGGCCCAGCGTCCCGCACGCCAGCGGATGGTCGTCGGGCACGGTGCCCTTGGCCTTGAACGTGGTGACCATGGCGGCATCGAGCTTCTCGGCGAGCGCGATCACCTGCTCGCGATACGGCCGAGCGCCGTTGCCGATGACGATCGCCGGCTTCTGCGCCGCCGCCAGGATCTCGATCGCGCGTGCGAGTTCGTCCGCGGGCGGGGCGATCGCCGCGCCGGCCAGGCGACCCTGGACCGGTTTGTCCGGTGCGTCCTCGACGGCTGGGAGGTTCTGGACGTCGTCGGGGAAGATCAGCGTCGAGACGTCGCGCTCGACGATGGCGTGCTTCATGGCGAGGGCCGCGAGTTCGTTCGCGTTCTCCGGCACCAGCACGGTCTTCTCGTACTGGCTCACGGCCTCGAAGGCGGCCGCCGTGTCGATCTCCTGGAACGTGCCGGGACCGACCACCTGAGACTGCACCTGGCCGACGAGCGCCAGGAGCGGCACGCGATCGACCTTGGCGTCCCACATCCCGGTGTAGAGGTTGGTCGCGCCCGGACCGGCAATCGAGAAGCACGCGGCTGGTCGGCCGGTGAGCTTCGCGTAGCCGCTGGCAGCGAAGGCGGCGGCGCCCTCGTGCCGGATGCCGATGTAGGTCAGCCGGCCGGCCTCCTCGGCCTTGCGGAAGGCATCGGCCAGGCCGAGGTTCGAGTGTCCGACCATCCCGAAGACCGCGTCGAGCCCCCAGTCCGTGAACGTGTCGACCATCTGGTCCATGAGCGTGCGGTGCTCGTGCGGCTCCGGGAGCTCGACCTCGAGCGCACCGTCGGTGGCCTCACGCACCGCGTACGGGGTGGCCACGTCGCCGAACCCCTCGGGCGGCTCGCCGGTCGTCGGGTCGTACTCGTACGCATGCCACGGACAGATCAGGTAGTCGTTGCCGTCGTCGCCGGTCTCGATCTGCCCTTCGCCCAGGGGCCCGCCCTGGTGCGGACACCGGTTGTCCAGCGCGCCCCATCCGGCAGCGGTCCGCGTGATGCAGACCGCGCGGCCGGCAGCGACGACCGTCGCGACCGTGCCCTCGTCGATGTCCGGGCGGTCCACTCGGACCCACACCCGCTGCCCGTCGGTCGTCATGTGCCTGCTCCGTGTCGTGGCCTCGGTCTCCGGAAACCCTGCCACCGCCACCGGCATTCCGCCGGTGCGACCGATCAGCGACCGGTGAGTGAGCGCACCACGGCCTCGACCGCATCGAGGTCGCCCGACACCGAACCCGCGCGTTCCGGGAGTTCGAGGAGGTCGGCGAGATGCTTCGGCAGCGGCGGGCGGATGCCGGTGGCCTGCTCGACGGCGTCGGGGAACTTGGCCGGATGCGCCGTGGCCAGGCACACGACGGGGGCGTCCGGCAGGTCGGGGACGCGGTCGACGGCGCCGACACCGACGGCGGTGTGAGGATCGAGGAGGACCCCCGAAGCAGCATGGTGCTCGGCGATGACGGCGAGCGTCTCCTCGTCGTCGACCCGGCCACTCCACCAACCCTCGGGACGCGGCGCATCGACGCGACCCGAGGCCCGGAACTCGCGGAGCAGTTCACCGGTGCCGTCGCCGTCGCGTCCGAGCAACTGGTGCAACAGCCGCTCGAGGTTGGACGACACCTGGATGTCCATGCTCGGACTCAGGGTCGGGACCACGGGCTCCATCGACAGCGTCCCCGTCTCGAGCCACCGGGCGAGGATGTCGTTGGTGTTCGACGCGACGATGAACCCGCCGACGTCGAGGCCCATCTGCTGGGCGACCCAGCCGGCCAGGACGTTGCCGAAGTTGCCGGTCGGCACGCTGAAGACCGGAGCGGTGGTCTCGCCGGCACGCACCAGGGCGTGACGAGCCGTGACGTAGTAGACGACCTGCGCCATCACCCGACCCCAGTTGATCGAGTTCATCGCCGACAGCGACACCTCGTCACGGAAGGCCCGATCGGCGAATGCGGCCTTGACGATGTCCTGGCAGTCGTCGAACGTGCCGTCGAGGGCGACGGCGTGGACGTTGGGCGCGTCGAGCGTGGTCATCTGCCGACGCTGCACGTCGGAGACCCGGCCCTCGGGGAACAACACGACGCAGTCGAGCGCCTCGCGGCCGAGGCAGCCGTGCATGGCCGCCGAGCCGGTGTCGCCGCTGGTCGCGACGAGGATCGTGGCGCGGCGATCGCGTTCGGTCAGGAAGTGGTCGAAGAGCCGGCCGACCAACTGGAGCGCGACGTCCTTGAACGCGATCGTCGGTCCGTGGAAGAGCTCGAGCAGCCAACGGCGGTCGTCGAGACGGACCAGCGGGCACACGTCGACATGGTCGAAGGTGGCGTAGGCCTCGGCGACGATCGCGTCGAAGACCGATCGGTCGATCGTCCCCTCCACGAACGGCCACATGACGGCCGACGCGACCTCGGCGTACGGCGCCGACGGGTCGAGCTCGGGCAGGGCGGGGAACGCGTCGGGGACGTAGAGACCACCGTCGGGCGCCAGGCCCGTCAGCAGCGTGTCGGCGAAGTCGAGGGACGGCGCATCGCCACGCGTCGAGCCGTAGAGGAGCGTCATCTCGGGACCTACGAGCCCAGGACGCGGAGGACGCTGTTGACCTGGCCGACCTCTTCGAGTTCGCGCAAGTCGTCGAGCGTCGCGTGGACGTCGGCCTCACGAGCCGTGTGGGTGATGATCAGCAACCGGGCCTCGCCGCCGAGCCCGATCTGTTCCATCGACCGGATCGACACGCCACGGGAACCGAGCACGCCGGTGACCGCGGCCAGCGCGCCCGGGCGGTCGAGCACGTTCATGTTCAGGTAGAACTCGGAACGGAGCTGCTCCATGGGCATGATCGGTGCCGGCGTCGAGGCGAAGACACTGGCGTGCGTGCCCTTGAACTTGTTGGCTGCGGCATCGATCAGATCGCCCAACACGGCGCTGGCGGTGGGGCCGCCACCGGCACCCCGTCCGTAGAACATGAGGTCGCCCACGGCGTTGCCCTCGACGAAGACGGCGTTGAACGAGTCGCGCACCGAGGCCAGCGGATGGGTGTCGGGGATCATCGTCGGGTGGACCCGGACGGCGACACCGTCAGGGCCGAACGAATCGATCACCGCGAGGAGCTTGATGACGTAACCGAGCTTGGTCGCCACCTCGATGTCGGTCGGGCTGATGTGCGAGATGCCTTCGGTGTAGACGTCGTCGGTCGTCACGTACCCACCGAAGGCGATCGAGGCGACGATCGCCGCCTTGGCCGCAGAGTCGTGACCGTCGACGTCGGCGGTCGGGTCCTCCTCGGCGTACCCGAGCGATTTGGCCTCGGCCAACGAACTCTCGTAGTCGGCGCCGTCCTCGGTCATCCTGGTGAGGATGTAGTTGGTCGTGCCGTTCACGATCCCCATCACCCGGGAGATCTGTTCGCCGGCCAGCGACTCACGGAGCGGTCGGATGAACGGGATGCCGCCGGCGACCGCTGCCTCGAAGAGGAGGTCGACACCGTTGGCATCGGCGAGTGCGAACAGCTCCGGGCCGGACGCCGCAAGCAAGGCCTTGTTCCCCGTGACCACCGGCTTGCCGTTGGCGAGCGCCCGAGCGACGAGATCGTGGGCGGGGTCGAGCCCGCCCATGAGTTCGACCACCACGTCGACGTCGGGATCGTCGACGACATCGCCGGCGTCGGTGGTGAAGTGGTCGGCCGACAACTCGACCGAGCGCGGCTTGTCGAGCGACCGCACGGCCACGGGACCGACCTCGAGACGAATTCCGGTCCGCTCCTCGATGTCGTCGCCACGGCTGTCGATCAGCCCGACGAGCGAGCCGCCCACGACCCCACACCCCAGCAGTCCGACACGGACCCTCGTCACCGTCATGGCGGGCCACGGTAGCGACCGGCGCCGGAGACGACGCGGTCCGTAACCCCATCAGGACCATTGACCCATCTCATGATGTTTCAATATGTTTCAGCATATGCAGACACGGTTCCGTCTCCAAGCACCGCTCGGCATCGGCCCCGACGGGGCGGTCCACCGGGCGGTCGCCGACCGTCTCGGCGCTCGCCCCGTCGCCCTCCGCCGTCTGCCCATTCCGGCCGGCACCGCCCGCAGCGTCCTCCGTCGCGACGCGGAGACGGTGGCGACGCTCGGGCATCCCGCCCTGGCCGTGGTCGACGACATCGTCGACGTCGACGACCGGCACGTCCTCGTCGCCAGCACCCTCGGCACCCGGGGCACGCTCGCCGACCGACTGCTCCTCGGTCCCCTGCCCGTCGACGAGGCCGTGGCGCTCGCCCGGACGGTTGCCGAAGCCGTCGACTCCGCCCACGAAGTCGGCCTCACGCACGGTCGGATCACCGCCTCGAACGTGGCGCTCACCGAGGCCGGCCCGGCCGTGTGCGACCTCGTCCAGTCCGCAGCGCTGGGCAGGCCCGGCGACGTGGCTGCCGACACCCGCGATGCGATCCGCCTCGCCGCTTCGCTCGTCGCCGCAGACGACCGCACGCCCCGCGCTGCCGCCTATCGGGCGTTGTGCCGCGACGCTGCGGCCGCCGGGGTCGGCCTCGATGGCTTCGTCCGCGCACTCCGACGCATCGACGGCACCGCCCGTGACGACCGACCGCCGCCGACGGTGCCGGTCACTCCGCCGATCCCCGTCGGGAACGTTGTCGACGACGGGTCGGTCGGCCTCGTCGTCGCGGTCTCCCTCGCGTTCGGCGTGCTCGTCGGGGCGATCGGGACCGTGCTACCCGCCGTCAGATGACGTCGTTGCGGACCAGGTCGTCGAACGACTCACGCCGGACGACCAACCGAGCATCACCGTCGCGGCAGAACACGACCGCCGGGCGCAGGATCTTGTTGTAGTTCGAGCCCATCGAGTGGCCGTAGGCGCCGGTCACCGGCGTCGCCAACACGTCGCCCACCACCAGATCGTCCGGGACCCAGCCCTCACGGACCAACAGGTCGCCCGACTCGCAGTGCTTGCCGACGACCCGGACGCCCTTCGAGCGCTCGGCGGCGGCGGCCCGCGGCAGGAACGTCTCGTAGCCCGACCCGTAGAGGACGGGACGCGGGTTGTCGGACATCCCGCCGTCGACCGACACGTAGGTGCGGACGCCGGGGATGTCCTTGACCGTCCCGACGGTGTAGAGCGTGACGGCGGCGGCAGCAGCGATCGAGCGACCGGGCTCCGCAGTGATCCGAGCCTTGATCCCGGCGTCTCGGCAACCGGCCTGGATCGCGGTTCCCCAGTCGGTGATCGTCGGCGCGGACTCCCCCGCCACGTAGGGGACGCCGAGGCCGCCGCCGATGCAGAACTCCGGCAGATCGTGGGTCTCGACGAACGGTGCCATCGCCTCGACGGCGTCGTGGAAGCTGTCGGCGACGAACACCTGCGAGCCGATGTGCATGTGGATGCCGACGAGGTCGACTGCGGGCGACGACGCCGCCAGTTCGATGGCACGTCCCGCCGCCCCCGACTGCAGACCGAACCCGAACTTCGAGTCCTCCTGTCCGGTCATCACGAACTCGTGGGTGTGGGCCTCGATGCCGGGGGTGATCCGCAGCAGGATCTTCGGTGCGAGTCCGTCGTCCTGGTGGAGAGTCGTGAGGCGCTCGAGCTCGTCGAAGGAGTCGACCACGATCCGGCCGACACCGGCGGTCCGGGCCATCGCCAACTCGGCCAGCGACTTGTTGTTGCCGTGCATCACCAGCCGGTCGGCGGGCACGCCGGCGGTCAGGGCGACGTGCAACTCGCCACCGGTGGCCACGTCGAGGTGCATGCCCTCCTCGTGAGCCAACCGAGCCATCGCCACGCACAAGAACGCCTTGGTGGCGTAGGCCACACCGCCAGGGAACGCGGCGACCGACTCACGACAGCGCGCCCGCAGGTGCTCCTCGTCGTAGACGAAGAGGGGCGTCCCGAACTCATGGGCCACGTCGAGGAGGTCGCAGCCGCCGATCGACAGGCGCCCGTCGTCGCCGACGGTGGCGTTCTCGGACAGCAGCGATTGCTCGAGCGGTGCCGCCATCACATGTGCTCCGGAGCCGACACGCCGAGCAGGTCGAGGCCGATCGACAGCCCGACCCGGGCCGACTCGACCAGCCACAACCGCGCCTGGGTCACGTCGGCCGGCACGTCACCGATCACGTAGCAGTCGTGGTAGAAGCCGTGGAACCGATCGGCGAGCTCGCGGACCCAGTTGGTGATCGTGTGCGGTGTCCGTTCCCGGGCCGCGACACCGAGGACGTCGGGCAACTCGGACAGCGTCCGGAGCACCTCGATCTCGCGCTCGTGCGTCAACACCGACAGGTCGACGTCGGCCAGCGGCGCCCGGGTCACGCCGGCATCGGCGACCTTGCCCATGATCGAGTGGATCCGGGCGTTCGCGTACTGGACGTAGAACACCGGGTTGTCGTTCGACTTGCTCGTGATCAGCCCGAGATCGATGGTCTGCTGGGAGTCGATCGACTGCAGCAGGTAGGTGAGGCGCGCCACGTCGGGGCCGACCTCGTCGATGAGGTCGCGCAGTTCGACGATGTCGCCGGCCCGCTTCGACAGCCGGACCTCCTTGCCGTCGCGCTCGAGCCGCACGATCTGCACGATCGGCACCTCGAACTCGGCCGGGTCGTGACCCAGCGCCTCGATCGCGGCCCGCATCCGCGGGACGTAGCCGTGGTGGTCGGCGCCCCACACGTCGATCAACAGGTCGAAGCCCCGGGCGAACTTGTCGCGGTGGTAGGCGATGTCGGGCAACAGGTACGTGGGCTCGCCGTCGCTCTTGATGAGCGGCCGGTCCTTGTCGTCGCCGAAGTCGGTCGACCGCAGCCACGTGGCTCCGTCGGCGTCGAACGCATGGCCCCGCTCGCGCAGGTCGGCCAGCGCCGTGTCCATGGCGCCGGAGTCGACGAGGGCCTGCTCGGACGACCACACGTCGAAGTGCACGTGGAACGCCTCGAGCACCTCGCGCTGGTCGGCCAGCGCCCGCTCGTAGCCCCACGCTCGGATGGCTTCGATCCCGGCATCGACGACGTCGTCGGGCATCTCGGCCGCCCAGTCGGCGACGTACTCGCCGCCGTAGCCGCCCTCGGGCACGTCCTCGCCCCGCTTGCGGGCCAACAGCGACTCGGCGTAGCGCAGCATCTGGACGCCGCGGTCGTTCAGGTAGAACTCCCGCGTCACGTCGAAGCCGGACCGCTCGAGGATCCGGGCGAGCGCATCGCCGAATGCCGCGCCGCGGCCGTGGCCTGCGTGGATCGGTCCGTTCGGGTTCGACGACACGAACTCGACGTTGACCTTCGCCCCGGCCCCGATGTCGAGGCGGGCGTAGCCGTCCTGGCCGGCTTCGACGACCTCGACGAGGACGTCGTGGAGCCACGTCGGCGCGAGCCGGAAGTTCACGAACCCGGGTCCGGCGATCTCGACCGCGTCGACGTGGTCGAGGCCCATGGCCTCGAGCGCCGTCACCAGATCGTCGGCGATCTCTCGCGGGTTGCGGCCAGCCGCCTTGGCCGACGCCAGGGCGAGGTTGCACGACCAGTCACCATGCTCGCGGCGCGCCGGACGCTCCATCGTCCATCGGACGGCAGAGGGGTCGAGGTCGATGCCGGCGGCAGCCGTCTCGACCGCGGCAGCGAGGGTCTCGCGGATCACGGGGTCTCCATGGGTGGGTTGGTTCAGCGGGAAAGGAGCGAGTTGACGCGATCGATCAGATCGAGCGGCTCGAAGGGCTTCGTGATGTAGTCGTCGGCGCCGGCGTCGATGCCCTGACGGACATCGGACCCCTGGGCCTTGGCCGACAGCAGGATCACGGGGATCGATGCCGTCGTGTCGTCGGCCTTGAGCTCACGCACCATCTCGAGCCCGGACATGTTGGGCATCATCACGTCGGACACGATCACGTCCGGGGCGTTCGCACGGGCCGATTCGAGGCCGATCGCCCCGTCTTCGGCGCGCAGGACCGCGAAGCCCTCCATCTCGAAGTTCACCTCGAGGAGCTGGAGGATCGTCGGGTCGTCCTCCACCACCAGCACCGTCGGCGTCATCATGGCGGGTCAGCCTACGGCGGGCGGTGTTCGAGACCGGAACGGGATGCCACTACCGGTGGCGCCGGGAGGCCGCGCTACGATCTCGAACTCCCAGCCCCCGTAGCTCAGCGGATAGAGCATCGGCCTCCGGAGCCGTGTGCGCGTGTTCGAGTCACGCCGGGGGCACGCGTCGGCTTCGCCGACATGACGAATGCTTCGCATTCGTCCGCGCGCTCTGCGGGTGGAGCTACCTGCGGATGGTGGTGCCGGGCCAGTCGCCGGCATCACGCCATCGCTCGAGGTGGGCCATGAACTCCATCAGGTTGCCGGGGTGCACGACGTTGCGGGCGGCGCGCAGGTCGCGTTCACCCTCGTTGTTGCCGTAGCTCGGCGTGCACGCCGCGGCGTACGTGCCGAGGCGCCGGCCAGCGGCCCAGAGCGTCTGGAGCCACTCGTCCTCGGCCTCGACCGTCGGCTCGATGGCCGTGATCCCCGACTCGAGTGCCTCGGCGACGATCCACGACAGGTGGTCGGTCAACTCGGACAGGTAGTGCGTGAAGTTCAGGCCGAAGCCGGCCTGGACGAAGTGGCAGACCAACAGGTTCGGGAACTCCGCGGTGTGGATGCCGTGGAGCGAGTGCACGCCCTGGTCCCACCGCTCGCTCAGCCGGAGGCCGCCCTTGCCGACGGGGTCGAAGCCCATCCGACTCACCAGCCCGGTGGTCACCTCGAAGCCGGAGGCGTAGATCAACAGGTCGACGGGATACGAGCGACCGTCGACGATCGGCCCGTCGGCATCGACCAGGTCGACGCCACGGCCGTCGGTGTCGACGAGGTGCACGTTCGGCTGGTTGAACGCCTGCAGGTACTCGTCGTGGAAGCAGATGCGCTTGCAGTGCTTGCCGTACCAGGGCTTCAGACGCTCGGCGAGCTCGGGGTCGTCGATGACCTCGTCGATGCGAGCGCGCAGCGACTCCATCGTCTCGAAGTCGGAACGCTCGAGCGCCGCCGCCTCGTCGTCGGTCTCCGGGGCCGTCTGGGTGTCCTCCCACAGCACGTCGGACCACCCGTCGCCGACGAGGTCGACGTCGGGCTTGCCCCCGGTCACCACATCGGTGAAGTTGCGCATGCGCTCGCGCTGCCAACCGGGCTCGAGCGAGTCGAACCACTCCCTGTCGGTGGGCGCGTTGGCCCGAACGCCGACGGCGGACGGCGTCCGCTGGAAGACGTAGACCTCCTCGGCCGTACGCGCCAGTTGCGGAACCAGCTGGATCGACGTCGCGCCGGTCCCGATGACGCCCACCCGCTTGCCGGCCAGACGGTCCATCGGCTCGGTCGGACTGCCGCCGGTGTACCCGTAGTCCCAGCGCGCCGTGTGGAATGCCCGTCCGGCGAAGGTGTCGATGCCCTCGATCGCGGGGAGCTTCGCCTTGTGCAGGACGCCACCGGCGGTGATCAGGAAGCGTGCGTCCAGCTGGTCGCCACGCGTCGTCGTGATCCGCCAGCGGCAGCGCTCGTCATCCCACGTCGCTTCCTCGACCTCGGTCTGGAACAGGGCGTGTTCGTAGAGGTCGAAGTGCTTCCCGATCCGCTGCGAGTGCTCGAAGATCTCGGTCGCCGGGGCGTACCGCATCGTGGGCACGTACCCGGTCTCCTCGAGGGACGGCAGGTAGATGTACGACTCGACGTCGCACATGCAGCCCGGGTACCGGTTCCAGTACCAGGTCCCGCCGAAGTCCCCGGCCTTCTCGACGATGCGGAAGTCGCTGACGCCGCGCCGCAGCAGGTTGACGGCGTTGAGCATCCCCCCGAAACCACCGCCGACGATGACGACGTCGGTCTCCTCGACGACGGCGTCACGCTCGAACCCGGGCTCGACCCATGGGTCCTGATCGAAGCTGCCGTGGTCCCGGAGCGACTGGTACTGCGCGAGCCCGTCGCTGCGAAGCCGCTTCTCCCGCTCCCGGGCGTATCGCTCGCGGGCGAGCGTCAGGTCGGTCTCCACGCCGTCAGGTACAGGCTGCCGCAGCGTCGCGGTCCGGCAGGTAGCCGATGGGCGCCGTGGTCGACGTCGTCGACTCGGGCGTGGTCACCACGGTCGACGAGGTGCTGGCGTCGGACGGTGCGGTGGTCGACGTGGTGGTGGTCGTGGTCGACGGGAGCTCTGGCAAGGTCGGCGACGGCTGGTCGTGGACGGTGGTGAAGTCCTGCCCCACCACCAACACGACCTCGCCCGGTTCGAGGTCTTCGTCGACAGCGAGATGGACCGGCGACGTCAGGTGTCGCACGAGGCGTGACGCCGCGTTCTCGCTGCCGCTGGCGTAGTACACGGCCGACTCGGCGAAGACCTCGGTCGTGTCGCCCGGTTCGGTCGTCGCGAACCCGAGCGCATCGAGCGCGGCGGTCACGTCGCCGGCGAGGCCGTCGACGCCCGTCCCGTTGAGGACAGTGGTGTCGATGAGCCCCGGCGTCAGCTCCGAGGGGTCGAGGCCCCGGAAGATGTTGAGGATGGGCTCGGCGCCCTTGGTGTCGAGGTCGAGGACTGCGGCGCCGGCACTGGTCCGGAACGGCGTCGCCGGAAGGCTGTACGTCTGGAGCGTGTCGGCGTCGAAGGACGCGAACCGTCGACCGAGGCTCAAGATGTCGGTGACGCCGAGCGACGGATCGAGTCCGACGAAGTCGACGCCGATGTTGACGAGGTCGTTCAGCGTCGCCGGGTTCGACAGGCCCTTCGAGACGGCGGTCGAGATCGCTCGTCGGATGAACTCCTGCTGGCGGGAGATCCGGCCGAGGTCGCCGGTCGGATCGGTCTTCCACCGGCCGGTCTCGTAGTCGTAGTGCTCGAGGTACCGCGACCGGGCGAACGACAACGACTGTCGTGAATCCAGGGTGATGCAGCCCGAGTCCTGCACGACGAGACCCGAGTGGGTGTCTCGGACGGGGGCATCGAAGTAGAACGGCACGCCGCCGATCGACTCGACGAGACCCATGAAGCCGACGAAGTCGATCTCGACGTAGTGGTGGATCGGGATGCCGAAGTTCTCGCGGATGGTGTCGATGAGCACTTCGCGGCCGGCGGTGAACGCCGTGTTGATGCGGTTCGACTTGCCGGTCCCGGCGATGGGCACCCAGAGATCTCGGGGGAACGAGAGCAACGAGGCAGCGCCGTCGTCGGGATCGACCCGCAGGATCATGATCGTGTCGGTCCGCTGTGGTCCGCCGACGGTGATCGACTCGTCGTTGAAGAACGCTCCGTTGGCCGGATCGTCGGCGTCGAGGCCGGCGCGACTGTCGGACCCGACGAGCAGATAGTTGCGGGGTTCACCCGATGCCGGAGCGACGTCGATGGCGACGTCGTAACGGGTGATCTGTCCGAATCGGTAGTTGAGATAGCCGGCCACGCCCGCGCCGGTCAGGAGCAGCAGACACAGCGCACTCCCGAGCACGAGGAGGAGGATCTCCCTGGCGGAGCGACGCTGCGCCCTCGCGAGGTGCTTGGGGGGCGACACGGCGGATCACGCTACTGGCACCCTCGGGGCCACTCACAGTCACGCGACCGTCACATTTTCCGGTTCTGTCGGTCGTCGGACGCATCGTGTCGGCTGGTACCCGACCTTGGCGATGCAGAGGTTGCACGGGATGCACCGGCTCGTGGCCGCGTCCTCGGCCTCGTACCGAGCAATCAGGTCGGGCTCGCGCAGCAGCGCCCGACCGATCGTCACGAACGCGAAGCCACCGTCGATGGCGTCGAGCATCGAGTCCCGGCGGGTCAGCCCGCCGAGCAGCATCACCGGAGTGTCGATCGCGCGCCGGAACAGCTCCGCCTTGGGCCGGAAGAACGCCTCCTCGAAGTCGAGGTTGCGGATGACCAACGGCGCACCGACGCGGATGATCGCTCGGCGCACCGGATTGGGGTCGTCCTCGAACATGGCCTTGCGGGGTGCATCCCCGCGCAGCAGGTACATCGGCGAGCGGGTGGTGTGCCCACCGGTGAGCTGGATGGCGTCGAGGGTGCCGTCCGCATCGAGCATGCGGGCGACGGCGAGCCCCTCGTCGAGCGTCATGCCGCTGCGGAAGCCGTCGTCCATGTTGAGCTTGGCCCAGATGGCGATCCGTCCACCGACACGAGCACGCACCGCCTCGCAGACAGAGCGGGCGAACCGCGCCCGGTTCTCGATCGTTCCACCGTGTTCGTCGTCGCGCCTGTTGTTCCACGGACACAGGAACTGACTGAGCAGGTAGCCGTGGCCGATGTGGATCTCGACGCCGCCGAAGCCAGCTTCCTCGGCCATGGCCGCCGCCTCGGCGAAGTCGTGGGTCACCCGCTCGATGTCGGCGACGCTCATGGCCCGGCTGCGGGTCCCGCCATGCGGGCTGAACTGGGCGCTCGGTCCCATCGGCTGCTCCCCCGTCGCGTGCGGGTCGGCGAACCATCCGGCGTGGCCGAGCTGCACTGCGGGCGTCGATCCCGTCGCTCGGATCTCCTGACAGAACCGGGTGAGACCAGGGAGGGCATCGCGTCGCATCACCAACTGGTCGGCGAACGTCCGGCCGTCGGACGACACGCTGCAGTACGACAACGTCGAGACCCCCACACCTCCCTGGGCGATCTCTCGATGCCAGGCGATCAGTTCGTCGGTGACGAGCCCGTCGCGACCCAGCGACTCGTAGGTCGCAGCCTTCACGGTGCGGTTCCGGACCTCGATCGGTCCGAGACGTGCCGGCTCGAACAGTGCGTGCGTGGCCATCTCGCCGACGGTACCGCCATATCTGACACCGCGTCAGGAGAACGACGGTGCCGGGGGCGTGGACGTGGTGGGGCGAGCACGTACGATCCCGGCATGGCACTGACCGACGTCGTCACCGGAGAGACCGCGCGCTGGACCAACCAATGGTTGGAGCTCAAGAACGAGGTCATCGACACCGGCCTCTGCACCGGCTGCGCCGGCTGCGTCATCTCCTGTCCCCACGATGTGATCGGGTACAACCACGAGTCGGGCGGCTACAAGCCGTTCCACCTCGAGGACGAGCTCGGCCCCGACGACTGCGTGCACGGCCAGAAGGGCTGCACGTCGTGCACCCGGGCGTGCCCCCGCTTCCGTAACTGGGAGCCCGAGGCCGACGAGCACCTCTTCGCCCGACGCCGTGAGGCCGAGGACCTGTCGGGCATCTACAAGGACATCATGCTCACCAAGGCGTCCGACAAGACCGTGCACGAGCTCGGCCAGGACGGCGGGCTCGTCTCGGCGATCCTGTTGTGGCTGCTCGAAGAGGAGTACATCGACGGCGCGCTCGTCAGCTACCTCGACGGCGCGAAGGGCGACTGGAAGGCCAAGCCCGGCGTCGCCACCAACAAGCAGGAGGTGCTCGACGCCGCCGGCAGTCGCTACACCTACTCGGCCAACACGCTCGCGCTCGACGAGGCGATGGACCGCGGTCTCAAGGACCTCGCGCTCGTCGGGATGAGCTGCCAGTCCTCCGTCCCACCGATCATGTGGCACCGCAAGATCGGCAAGATCTCCAAGCCGATCAAGTTCAACATCGGGCTGCTCTGCTCCAAGACGTTCGACGACGCCATCTTCGAGGAGCTCTTCGAGACCAAGTACGGGATCAAGAAGCAGAACATCACGAAGATGAACATCAAGGGCGTCTTCCAGCTCTGGACCGACGACGGCAAGTACCACGGCATTCCGCTCAAGGAATGCCATGCGTGGACGCGCGAAGGCTGCAACCACTGCCCCGACTTCGCCGCCGAGCACGCCGACATCTCCACCGGTGGCATCGGCAAGGAGAACGACTGGACGCTGACCATCGTCCGCACCGAACTGGGCCGTGAGGTCATGACCCGCATGATCGACGCCGGCGTCATCGAGGCCCGCCCCGGCGACGACGATCCCGGCGCCATCGCCCTCATGCACAAGCTGGCGGCCAAGTCTCGCCAACGTTGGCCGGACTTCGCCGTCGACTTCCCGAAGGTGAAGCGCTAGCCCACGGGGTCCTCGACGGTCGGTCGGACGGCCCGGAGCACAACGGCTGCCAGCGCGGCGAGCGTGATGCTGGCGCCGACCCACTGCAGCGCCGACAGGTACTCGTCGAGCACGAACCACGCGACCGTCGACGACACGACCGGCACGGCCAAGGTCAGTAACGAGGCGGTGGTCAAGGTGACGTGGCGGTGGGCCCAGTTCACCCCGAGGTGACCGAGCGTGCCGCCGACGGCGAGCGCCAGGAGTCGGAGCCAGTCGCCGCCGTCCGGCGTCGGGACGTCGCCCGAGAGCAGCACCACAGGGACCGTCATCACGGCCGCGACCGTCAGCAGGCCCACCTGGAATGATCCTGCAGCGACATCGGATCGCTCCCGGCTCCGCTTCCCGAGCACGAAGTAGACGGTGTTGGAGAGCATGCCGCCGACGGCCAACAGGTCGCCGTGGATGTCGCCCGCCCCGCCGGACTCGCCCCCGACGATCACGAGGAGGACGCCGGCGGTGGCGACCAACGTGAGCAGGACCTCGGGCAGTCGGACCTTCTCGCCGAAGAACCGCCCAACCAGCGTCAGGCTCAGCCCGGACTGGAGTGCGGCGATCAGCGTGGCGTTGGCGATCGACGTCTCCTTGAACGCGCTGAAGAAGAACAGGATCGATCCGCCGTAGGCGATCCCTGCGGGGACGGCGACGCGGATGCCCTCGAGCGTCGGTCGACGCCCCATGGCCGTCAGCAGCGCGACCAGGAGCGCGATCCCGAGGAACAGGCGGTACGAGGCCGTCACCACACCGGAGAAGTTGGTGGTGCGGACGATGACGTTGTTGACACCGAACGCGACCATCGCGCCCGAGACCGCGAGCGTGCCGGCGGTGTTGCGGCGCTCGCCGTCGGTGGAATCCATCGCCCGTTGCTATCCGCGATGGGACAACTCTCCAATTCCGGCTACTCAGGCCGGTGCATCTGCCAGAGGTCTGCCGGGTCTTGGTCTGCATCGAGCGTCAGGTGCTTCACGATGTTGTGGAACCCGCACAGCGGCTGACTGTTGGCCACGTCGGTCGCTCCACCGTCGGTCCACTCGACGTCGTGGTCGACCTGGATGCGATGGCTCGGTGCGTCGCAGCCGATCTGGCCACACCGGAGCCTGTCCCGATTCCGAAGCACCGCTTGGAGCAGCGCTGCGTCGCGGGAACAGCCCGTGAACAGCCGTCGTCTGCGCCCGAGGTCGATGACGGTCGATGCGCCGTCGACGATGACTCGCCGGACATGGCCGGCCAGGGCAGCATCGAGGGCCTCGGACGGGGTCACGCGGGTCCCGCCGACCGTCTGGCACCGACGCCGGCCGACGTCGCCCGGATCGGGAGGACCGGCAGTGCCGTCCGATGACTGGCCGAGCGACTCGCGGAACGTCTCCTCGTCGACGACGATGTTCACCAGTGGCGCCGGCTCTCGTCCGCCGTCGGGCATCGCGGCCGCTCGGCGGAAGATGGCGAACAGCGCATCGGCACGGCGCTGCGCCGGTGTTCGCCGCAGGTGTTCGACGCGGGTGTCGGCGCCGTGGATCGCCTTCGCTTCAGCCCAGTCGGCGGCGAATTCGGCGTCCTCGAAGCGAGCGAAGATCTCTGCCATCGCCGAACCCTGCAGCGCGCCGAATCCTCCACGAAGAGTCCACGACGAATCGATCGAGTTCTCGAGCAGCGACGCATTGCGGCGCTCGTGGATCGCCTCGGCGCGCTGTTCGGCCCCATCGACGTCGGCCACACGCTCCCAGTCCCGGAGCCACGCACGGAACGCCTCGGGCATCTGTGCCGCAGCCTGTTCGGCGAACACGCCGTCGACCAGCGGTCCGAATTCGGCGACCCGGGGATTCGACAGCGTCCGAGCGATCATCCGGGCGGACTCGGTCGGGATCTCCCCTCGTGCGTACGCAGCGTCGACCATCGGCATGGTGCGGAGCACCCGCGCGGAACGGAGCCGATCGTGCGCTACCGGGCCACTGAGGCGGCACCGGGTCTTCAGAGCCGCTTTGGCGGTGCGGTGGCCGTCGACGCCGAATGCGCCCGACGCCGCCACGTGGCCGGCGACCCGGTCCGTCTGGTGATCGAAGCGGCGGTGTAGCAGCTCCACCCCTTCGACGAGTCGCAGGACTTCTGCGGCGGGCAACGATTCGAGGTCGATGTTCTCGAACGCATCGACCGCTGCAGCGAACAACGCGAGCGCACCAGACACGGTGATCACGTCCCCCGTCGAGTTGTCGTCGGTCATCCCCATTCCTCGATCGTCGCACGGAGGGGGTGACAAGAACTCCGCTCGTTCAGCCCCTCCGATCGAGAAATGTTCGACCTCGTGGAGAGAGCCGGTACCCACGTTCGAGACGCTCGGTGAGACCAAGGCTCTTGAGTCGCCGGACCCGTGTCTTGAGCTCGGCCTGTTCCATGTCGACCTCACGGCAGAGGTCTGCCGACCGAACCCCTGGGTTTGCTGCGATCAGTGGATCGTCACCGGCGAGGTGGAACCGGATCCGGTGGAGTTGACGGTCGGGACCGGTCGACATCCGAGACAGGAGCGATGCGAGATCAGGTTCACCGGCCGCACGTGCGTCGTCGTCGGTGAGGACGGATCGGTCGATCACGTCCGCGTCGAACAGCATCAGCCTGCGGCGAGGGCCCGGGCCCGCTCGAGGACGTCGTCGAACATCGGCTCGGTCAGCCGGCCGGTGAACGTGTTCTGTTGGCTGACGTGGAAGCTGGCGACGATCGTCCGACCGTCGCCGGCATCGACCTCGACGCCGTGTCCGAACTTCGGCCGCGGCTTCACCCCGAGGAACCGACAGGTCGCCTGGTAGCCGAACTGGCCGAGGGGCACGAACACCCGGGCCCGGTCGAGCAGCGTGAGTTCTCGGTCGAGGAAGCCGGCGCACTGGTCACGCTCGGCCGGGGTCGGCTTGTTGGCCGGCGGCGCGCACTTGACCGGCGAGGTGATCCAGACGTCGGTGAGCTCGAGGCCGTCGTCCACGCCGATCGACTCCGGCTGGTTGGCGAATCCGGTGCGGTGGAGCGCCGCGTAGAGGAAGTCGCCGCTTCGATCGCCGGTGAACATCCGGCCCGTGCGGTTGGCTCCGTGCGCCGCGGGCGCAAGCCCCACGACCACGACTCGAGCGGCGGGATCACCGAATCCGGGAACGCCTCTCCCCCAGTAGTCGTCGTCGCGATACGAGGCGCGTTTCTCGATCGCCACCTGCTCGCGCCAAGCGACCAGACGGGGGCAGGCGCGGCAGTTCGAGACGTCTGCGGTCAGCGTCTCGAACGAATCCATGGCCGATAGCGTGGCAAATCGCATGGCTGCCAAGCGCACGACCCGATCGAAACGGGCACCGTCCGGGGACTCGACCCCGGCTCCGACCCTCGTACTGCTCGTGCGCCACGGGAAGACGCCGACGACCGGATCCGTCCTCCCCGGCCGGGCTCCTGGCCTCCATCTGGCCGAGGACGGCATCGCCCAGGCCGAGGCCGTCGCCGGTCGCATCGCCGAACTGCACACCTCCCGGACCACGAAGGACGGCGGCAAGGGCATCGCCGCCGTGTACGCCTCGCCGATGGAGCGCACTCAGGAGACCGCCAAGCCGATCTCGAAGGCGCTCGGCCTCCGGACCCGCACACGCGCCGGGCTCGTCGAATGTGACTTCGGCGCCTGGACCGGCGAGAAGCTGTCGAAGCTCAACAAGTTGCCCGAGTGGAAGACGGTGCAGCGCCACCCCGCTGGCTTCCGGTTCCCGAACGGCGAGTCGTTCTCCGAGATGCAGACGCGGATGGTCGACACCATCAACGCGCTGGTCGGCGAACACCCGGGCGAGTCGATCGTGGCCGTGTCGCATGCCGACACCATCAAGGCCGCCGTGGCGCAGGCGCTCGGCACGCCGCTCGACCTGTTCCAACGCATCGTGATCGGGCAGTGCTCGGTCTCGGCGATCGTCTACAGCGCCTCCGGCCCGACCGTCCTCGCCGTGAACCACACCGGCGACCTCGTGTCGCTCGTGCCCTCATGACCGCCTACGAGGAACCCGACGCGTTCACGACGGGTGCCGTCGGCGAGCCCGGCGACCGGACCTTCTACCTCCAGGCCCGCGAGGGCGAGCACACCACGTCGGTGAAGCTCGAGAAGCAACAGGTCATGGCGTTGGCCGAGTACCTGGGCGGACTGTTGCACGACCTGCCCGCACCGGACGAGGTGCCTCAGGCCCCCGAATTGATCGACCCGGTGATCCCCGACTGGACCGTCGGGACGATCGGTGTGGCCTACGACAATGACCGCGATCGCATCGTCATCGTCGCCGACGAACTCCTGGCCGACGACGAGGCCTCCGGTGCGACCTTGCGGGTCGCCGCGACGCGCTCCCAGGTCCGGGCGCTGATCGACCGGGCCGAAGGCCTCCTGGCCGGCGGACGGCCGCCGTGTCGTCTCTGTGGTGCACCGGTCGACACCACGGGCCACGCCTGCCCCCGAGCCAACTGATCACCGGTCCATACTCGGTCGATGGCGGATCCCGTACTCGAGGTGCTCACCGACGGTGAGATCGAGATCGAAGGCCGGATGCCGTGGTCGTCGAACGGCACGTACCTCGTCCGGGTGACGCTCGGTGACGTCTGGACCCGAGCCATCTACAAGCCCCGCCAGATGGAGCGGCCGCTCTGGGACTTCCCCGCCGGTCTCGACCGTCGAGAGGTCGCGGCCTACGAGCTCTCCGAGGCACTCGGGTGGGACCTCGTCCCGCACACCGTGCTGCGAGACGGCCCTCTGGGTCAGGGATCGGTGCAGCGGTTCGTCGACGCCGACTTCGAGGAGCACTACTTCACCCTCTTCGAGTCCGGGCGCCATCTCGAACGCATGCAGGCCATGTGCGTGTTCGACCTCCTCGCCAACAACACCGACCGCAAGAGCGGCCACTGCCTCGTCTCGGTCGGTGACGAACTGTTCGGCATCGACCACGGCCTCTGCTTCCACGAGGAGTTCAAGCTGCGGACCGTCATCTGGGACTTCGGCGGCGACCCGATCCCGGACTGCCTGCTCGATGCCGTGCGTCGGCTGCGCGACGAGGGACTCCCCGAGGCCTTGGTGACGCTGCTGCGACCGATCGAGGCCGACGCCCTGCGATCTCGGGTCGTCGAGGTGGCGATGATGTCGGAGTTCCCGATCGACCCGACCGGCCGACGTCACCCCTGGCCGCTCGTCTGAACGTCAGCGACGCTGCTGGAGTCGGACCACGCGATCCTGCGGGGTCCCCGCGATGGTCCGGAGCGGGCGCTCCGAGATCCAGTGCTCGAACGCATCGACCGGGAGCGGTCGGCTGAGCAGGTAGCCCTGCAGACGGTCGCTCCCGAGCTCGTGGAGCCGGTCGCGCACCTCGACGGTCTCGACGCCCTCGACCACCACGGTGAGCCCGAGGTTGTGGCCGAGGTCGATCATCGAACGGACGATCGCCTCGTCCGACTCGCTGGTGGTCAGGTCGAACACGAAGGACTTGTCGATCTTGATCTCCCCGACGGGGAGCCGGCGGAGGTGAGCCAGTGACGAGTATCCGGTGCCGAAGTCGTCGATCGAGATGGCGATGCCGAGCTCGTCGAGTTCGTGCAGTGTCTTCAGCGCGCGCTCCGCCTCGGTCATGACGCTCGACTCAGTGAGCTCCATCGTGAGCGAACCGGCGGGGAGCCCGGTGCGCTCGAGAATGACCTCGACGTCGGACGCGAAGCTCGGATTCGTGAGATTGCGGGCCGACAGGTTGACGGCGATGTCGAGATCCCAGCCGAGTTCACGCCAGTGTGCGCCGGTCATGGCCGCGACGGTGAGGACGTGCAGCGTGAGCGCGTCGATCGCGCCCGTGTTCTCCGCTGCGGGGATGAACTGGTCGGGGCGCAGGTGTCCGAGTCGGGGGTGATCCCACCGGACCAGTGCCTCGGCGCCGGTGATCAACCCATTGACGATGTCGAGCTGGGGCTGGAAGTGCACCTCGAGCTCGCCGGCCGGGATGGCGTCGCGGAGGTCGGCGGCGATGGTGAGGCGCTGAGGATCGTAGGGGTCGCGGTCGGACGCCCACGTCGTGACAGTTGTTCCGTCGAGTGCCGTACGGCTGGCGGCCAGGCTCGCCCGACGGAGAAGCGTCTCGCTGTCCGAGCCGTGGTCCGGGGCCAGCGCCACGCCGATGCCGACGATGACCGCGAGGGCGACGTCGTCGCACAGCACCGGCAGCTTGAACGCATCGACGATGCGATCCGAGAACTCGTCGGCCTCGTCCTGGCCGCCGGGGATGATGAGCGTGAACTCGTCGGTGGCCGATCGAGCGCACCATGCACGCCGCCCGACCGGGCGCAGACGAGCCGCCACCTGGCGCAGCATCTCGTCGCCCATGGCGAGGCCGAGCGTCTCGTTCACCTCACGCAACGAGTTCACCCGGACGGTGATCATCGCCAAGCGACCTCCCGCCTCAAGCTGACCGCCGAGTCGCTCGACCAGAGCCCGTTGATTCGGCAGGTCGGTCACATCGTCGTGGAGCGCCTGATGCGCCCGGAATCCAGCCTCCTCACGGAGGCGGGTGACCAGCTGCGAGTTGCGGAACGCCGTCGCGACGTGGCCCGCAGCGGTTTCGAGAAGCTGGACATCCTCGTCGTCGAACGATCGAGCATCTGAGAGGCGCCCATCGACGATGAGGACTCCGTCCCCCTGAAGCATGGGAAGGCGAGACGCGATGCCGCTCCCCCTCGCCTTGATCTCCCCGCTTCTTGCCGGGAGATCAGCGTGCACCGCCGCGAGCTCTGCCGCAATCGTGAGGTCGGTGCCCGTCGCGGGGGTCGGAGAGTCTCGACGGAGTTCGCCGTCCTCGTACGTGAACCGATCCACACCTGACTCACTCGGCAAGAGGGCGACCACGCGCTCACCCTTGAGGAGTCGAGCGACGCCCTCGAGTGTCGTACGAACGAGCCCTTCTGTATCCGTCTGGAAGTTCACGCTGGTCGTGAACTCGTGGAGGGCCGACAGGGCTTGATGCCGCTCGCGGATCCTGATGAACGACAAGAAGAAGTAGCCCAACGCCGCGCCGATGAAGAGGAGGAGAACCCAAGACTCGCCCCCACTCCACAGCACTGCAGATGCACCAAGAGCGACCGCGGTGGCTGCCATGACGCTCGCGCCAGACACTGCGAGTACCGATGTCGCTGAGCGTATGGTCACGGGAGCGCCAGCGATTGCCAACACGCTCGTCACCGAGATCCAACTGACGAGGTGCGAGGCCATAACCGCCGCGAATGCAGCCAACCAACCGCGAGGCTGCACCGGGCTGCTCGAGCCGAGCAATGCGTTGAAGAGCAGAATCGCCGTGGCAGCCTCGATCGCGAAGACCGCCACGTTGAAGAGCACCTTCACCGGCGGCATCTTCCGCAGGACGACGACCGCAGCCGCCGCACCGATTACTCGGGCGAGCAGGAGACCAATCGGATCTGCGAAGACCAGGCCGATCGTCAACGGGATCTCCGAGAACGTCAGAGCATGAGCCTCGCGACGCGTCTCGAGGTTCACCGAGAATCGCTCGGCTCCGGCGAACGAAGCTGCGTAGATCAGCAGAACCGCTAGTTGTGGTCGCTCGCTGACGCCGCTGAGACTCGCGACAGGGATAGCGAGCGCGCACGCGACTGCGGCGAGGACGATGGCGAACAGCCATGCACCTTGCCGCCCGCGAACTTGCATCCGAGTCCTCTCCGAGGCTGGCTACGGAGAATGCCAGCGTGACTACGCAGAGTACCGTGGCCTATCCGGTGTCTCCAGTGGTCGTTGTTACCGCCAGCTGTTCCCGGACCACTCCAGGCCACGCCAGCTGTTGCCGGACCACTCCAGGCCACGCCAGCTGTTCCCGGACCACTCCAGGCCACGCCAGCTGTTCCCGGACCACTCCAGGCCACGCCAGCTGTTCCCGGACCACTCCAGGCCACGCCAGCTGTTCCCGGACCACTCCAGGCCACGCCAGCTGTTCCCGGACCACTCCAGGCCACGCCAGCTGTTCCCGGACCACTCCAGGCCACGCCAGCTGTTCCCGGACCACTCCAGGCCACGCCAGCTGTTCCCGGACCACTCCAGGCCACGCCAGCTGTTCCCGGACCACTCCAGGCCACGCCAGCTGTTCCCGGACCACTCCAGGCCACGCCAGCTGTTCCCGGACCACTCCAGGCCACGCCAGCTGTTCCCGGACCACTCCAGGCCACGCCAGCTGTTCCCGGACCACTCCAGGCCACGCCAGCTGTTCCCGGACCACTCCAGGCCACGCCAGCTGTTCCCGGACCACTCCAGGCCACGCCAGCTGTTCCCGGACCACTCCAGGCCACGCCAGCTGTTCCCGGACCACTCCAGGCCGGCCCAGGCGTCGGCCGTGGGGGCGACGTCGGTGTCGGTCGAAGGGCGGAAGATGCCAGAGGCGAGGCACGCGAGAGCGACGTCGAGGTCGATCACGCCGGCGCCGGCGGCGACGTCGTCGATGCGGACGGCCGAGGTGCACAGGATGTGCTTGACCTCGTCCGGGGTGAGGGTGGGATCGGCGTGCAGGAGCAGGGCAGCGGCGCCTGCAGCGGCGGCAGCGGCCTGCGAGCTCCCCGAGCCCTTGACGTAGCCCGGGGCCACGATCGACGACTCGGGGGCGTTCTCGGATTCGGAGCCCGGCGCGATCGGTCCGACCAGCGACTTGCCCGGGGCGGACACGTCGGGGCGGGCGGCGTCGTCGCCACGGCTGGAGAAGTCACAGACGGCCCAGCCGTCCTCGACCTGCTCGGCAGCGGCGACGGTCAACACGTCGGCGATGTGGGTCGGCGTCGACAGGGGGGCCTCGTCACCCGAGTTCCCGGCGGAGGTGACCACGACGACACCAGAACGCCAGGCACGGGAGACAGCGGCAGCGAGCGGATCGTGCTCACCGACGGGGAGCTGATCGGCACCGAAGGCCAGGAGGAGGACACCGATGGAGAGCTGGTGGCGATGGGCGACCGTCCAGTCGATGCCGGCGATGACGGCGTCGACGTCGGTGGCACCGGCTTCGCCGGCGACCTTGACGCTGATGACGTGGGAGCCCGGGGCGACACCGACGTTGGTGCCGGCAGCGATGCCTGCGAGGTGCGTACCGTGGCCGGTGCGGTCGAGCGCCTCGTCGACGGTGCCGGCGTCGACGGTGAAGTCGGGACCGGCAACCAGTCGGTCGCCGAACTCACCGGGGGCGGTCACGCCCGAGTCGATGATGGCGATGCCCACGCCGTGGCCGGTGAGGCCTCGACGATGGAGCGAGGTTCCGAGGACGGGCTGCACGTCCTTGCCTCCGTGTTCGATCTGATCGGTCATGAGCGGGTTCCCCAGTGGCGAGTGCGTTGTCGTGGTGTGGTGAACCACGGGACGCGAAGGCTGAGAACCAAGCGCCCCGAGAGGTCTACAAGTCAGTTCTCCCCACTCCGGGTGCCCTGTTCAACACGCAAAATCGTGTGCGTAGTGGAGTGACCACGCTGAGCGCGGAGTCGGCAGAGGGCGCAGGAACCGCAGAACCGGGTGAACGCCAGTGTTTCCCTGGCCTCCAGGGAATTCACCCCCGATCGGTCGAGGGCCGTCGGCGCGCACGCCCCGCAAGGGTTCGCCCACGGTCCGCAGCATCCTCACGGATCGGGTTCGGTCCTGCACGATCCGGAGTGGGATGACCACGACGCCGATGACCCGTCCGGGCCATGAAGATTGCTTGAAAACGCGACGACGGCCGCCCCGGAAGGGCGGCCGTCGAATCGAACGATGCCCGGCCGGAGCCGAGCAGGATCGCAGCAGCGATCAGGCGCCGAGCGCCTCGATCAGTGCCGGAAGGACCTTGTGGACGTCGCCCACGATGCCGAGGTCGGCGACCGAGAAGATCGGCGCCTCGGGGTCCTTGTTGATGGCGATGATGTTCTTCGAGCCCTTCATGCCCACGAGGTGCTGCGTGGCACCGGAGATGCCGCACGCGATGTAGACGTCGGGCTTGACGACCTTGCCGGTCTGGCCGACCTGCTTGGCGTAGGGGACCCAGCCAGCGTCGACGATGGCGCGGGTGGCGCCGGTGGCGGCACCGAGCTTCTTGCCGAGGGTCTCGATGTACTCCTCGAACTTCTCGGGGTCACCGAGGCCACGGCCGCCGGAGACGACGATCGGGGCCGAGTCGAGCTGCGGACCCTCGCGCTCTTCGACGTGGGTCGAGAGAACGGTTGCGGCGGGCACGCCGTCGGGGACGCTGACTGCGTTGACCGCAGCCGCACCGCCGCCGGACTCGCTGGCCTCGTACGACTTGGGCCGCACGAGGACGAGCTGGGGGCCACCGGCGGTGAACTTGGTCTTGACGACCTTCTCGCCACCGAAGACCTGCACCTCGGTGACCACGGCGTCGCCGTCGAGGTCGAGGGCGGTGCAGTTCGAGATGACGGGCTTGCCGAGCTTCACCGATGCGACGGCGAATGCGTCACGGGTGTCGTAGGTGGTGCCGCCGATGATGGCGTCGACACCGTCAGCCGCAGCGGCGAGGGCCGCACCCGCGGGAGCGCCGCCGAGCTGGTCGCCGAGCGAGCCGGTGGCGTTGACGGCGGTGGCGCCGAATGCGCCGACGGCCTCGGCCACGTCGGCACCGTCACCGGCGTAGAACGCCTCGACGGTGTCGGCGAGGTCGCGCGCCTTGGTGAGCAGTTCCTTGCTGAGCGACGTCAGTGCGCCACTCTCGTCGGTCTCCACGAAGACCCAGACTTTGGACAGAGCCATGGTGTTCCTCTTTCCTCAGATTCGATCGGGTCTCAGATGACCTTGAGCTCTTGGAGCTTGGCCACGATTTTCTGGAAGCCTTCGCCTTCGTCCTCGACGATCTCGCCGGCCTCACGGGCGGGCGCGTCCTCGACGGCGACGATCTCCTGGCCGGCGCCGGACCAGCCGACGGTGGCCGTGTCGAGACCGAGGTCACCGACGGCGACCTCCTCGACGGGCTTCGACTTGGCGGCCATGATCCCCTTGAACGAGGGGTAGCGGGGCTCGACCACGCCGGCGGTCACGGAGACCACGGCGGGCGTCGATGCCTCCACGTCCTGGTAGCCGGTCTCGGTCTGGCGCTGCACGGACACCTTGCCGTCAGCGATCTCGACCGACTTGGCGAAGCTCACCATGGGGAGACCGAGTTCGGCGGCCAGCATCTGCGGGACGGTGCCCGTGTAGCCGTCGGACGACTCGACACCGGAGATGATGAGGTCGTACTCGCCGGCCTTGCCCATGGCCGCAGCCAGGGTCCGAGCCGTGTCGAGCGCACCGGCGCCGGCGAGCTCGGGGTCGGTGACGAGCACGGCCTTGGCGGCGCCCATGGCGAGCGCGGTACGGAGACCGGACACCTCGCCGTTGGGAGCCATGGAGACGAGGGTGACCTCGCCGCCGCCGGCGGTGTCCACCAGCTGGAGGGCCATCTCGACCCCGTACGAGTCGGACTCGTCCAGGATGAGCTTGCCGGCACGGTTGAGGGTGAAGTCAGCATCCAGGCTGCCGGGATCGGCGGGGTCCGGGATCTGCTTCACGCAGACGACGACGTTGAGGGACATGCGGGCGATTGTGTCAGCAGGATGACGGCGCAGTCCAAACCGTGCGCACATGTCAACATCATCATTCCGTGCGCATCCTCCTCATCGTCAACGCCTTCGCCTCGTCGGTGACCGCCCGCTCCATGGTCGTCATCAACAAGGCGTTCTCCGCCGACCACGACGTCGAGCTGGTCGAGACCAGCCGTCGCGGCCACGCCACACGTCTCGCGCTCGGTGCGGCCAACGAGGGATACGACGCCGTGGTGGTCATGGGCGGCGACGGGACGCTCAACGAGGCCGCCAACGGTCTGATCGGGACCAAGACCGCGCTGGCCACGATCCCGGGCGGGTCGACCAACGTCTTCGCCCGCCAGATCGGGCTTCCGAACGATCCGGTCGAAGCCACGGGCGTCCTCCTCGACGCCCTGTCCGCGGAGTCGATCCGGCCGATCGGGCTCGGCTCGGTCGACGGCCGGTGCTTCCTCTTCCACACGGGGATCGGTTTCGACGCCGCCGTCGTCGAGCAGGTCGAGCGGCGCGCCTCGTTCAAGCGCTACGCCGGGCACCCGCTGTTCGTCTACTCCGGCTTCGCCACGTGGCTCCGCCACTACGACCACAGCCGACCCCGGATGGCGGTCCGCCTGAGCGACGGTCAGGTCATCGACGACGCCTACATGACGATCGTCCTCAACACGAGCCCGTACACCTACCTCGGCAACCGCGGACTCGACCTGACACCGGAGGCGACGCTCGACAACGGGCTGTCCGTAGTGGTCATCCGCACGATGGACTTCGTGAAGACGTTGGCGCTCGTCGGCTCGGGCATCGGCGCCGGCAAGCACCTGCGTTCCTCCAAGCACGCCGTCGTCGCCCACGACCTCGACCGGATCGACGTCACCGGACACGGCGACATCCCGTACCAGGTCGACGGCGACTTCCTCGGCTACACAGGCACCCTCGCGTTCGAGCACAAACCCGACGCGCTCCGACTGGTCATGCCGGTCTGATCCGACCGTCCAAGGTCTCGACGGCGACATCGGGCACATCGGTCACGATCCCGTCGATGCCCAGCGACGCGAGCTGGGCGATCACGTCGGGCTCGTTCACCGTCCAGGCATTGACCTCGAGGCCGGCGCCATGCGCCGCGTCGATCAGCGCCTCGTCGACGAAGAGGAAGTACGGATTGATCGCGTCGTGCCCTCGCTTCGACGCCAGCCGCACGCTCTCGAGGGCAGTCGGTTCGACCAGCGTGAGGAAGCCGGTCCGGATCTCGGGATCGAGCACCTTCACCCGATCGATGGTGGCGAGATGGAACGACGAGATCAGGACGCGATCCCGGCCGGCCCGTTCCGACAACAACGCCACCACCTCGTCGGCCAGGGTGCAGGTCTCGTGGAAGTCGGGCTCGCCGGGGATGTTCTTGATCTCGATGTTGACCACCATGCCCACGCAGGTGTCGAGCGCCGCCTCCAGGGTCGGGATCGACGCCGGGAGGTCGGCGTGCGTCGTCGCCGCGATGATCCGTCCGCCCGGCAGTTGGGCGTCGTGGTGCAGGACCAACGCGCCGTCCACCGTGCGACGCACGTCGAGTTCGACGCCGTCGGCCCCCTGGACACGGGCCAGGTCATAGGCCTCGAGGGTGTTCTCCGGCGCAGCCGCCGACGCTCCCCGATGTCCGAATACCTGTGGTTTGTGCATCGAATTTCGTCCCTCCGAAAAAACCCTTGCGCGCCTACTGGAGCGCGGCTACGGTGGTCAAGTCCGGCGAGACGACCCCCAGTCCGCTGAGGCATGTGAACGCTGTCACAAGATGGCGAGAGAACTCCCCACCCACCCCCACCGCCTTGGAGGCCCCGTGACTCTGACGACGTCGCGCACGATCCCGCTCACACTCGAACGAGACGAGTGGCGCAAGCTGTCCGCTTGTCGGGACACGGACCCGAACCTGTTCTTCCCCGTCGGCACGACCGGCCCCGCCCTCGAGCAGATCGCCAACGCCAAGGCCGTCTGCCAGACCTGCGACGTCCAGGGCCTGTGCCTCGAGTACGCCATCTCCACCAACCAGGACAGCGGCGTCTGGGGTGGCACCTCCGAGGAGGAGCGCCGACAGATGCGCCGTGCGCGCCAGCGTCGCCTCAAGGAGCAGCGCACCGCCTGAACGGCACCATCTCCGCTGCTCCATGGCGGGCGCCAGATCATCATCACGACCTCCCTTCACCGGGAGGTCGTTGCGCGTCACCACTCCGACGACGACGCCGTGACGCGGATGACGGTGCCGATCCGGGGCGGCGTGCCGGCGGCACGTTCCATGTGGATCGCTCCCCCGAGTTCGGTCTCGACCAGGGTCCGGACGATCGACAGGCCGAGGCCGGTGGTCGCGGACAGGTCGAAGTCGTCCGGGAGGCCGACGCCGTCGTCCTGGACGATCACCACCAGGCCGTCGTCGGTCCGCTCGAGGTGGACGTCGACGCGTCCCGGCTCGTCGCCGAGATCGACGCCAGGTGGGAACGCATGGTCGACCGCGTTCTGCAGCAGTTCGTTCAGCACGACCGACAGTGACGTCGCCGGGGCCGCCGGCACGGAGCCGGCCTCGCCGGTGACGTCGACGTGGAAGGGACGCGAGGGGTCGATGAGCCCCTCCTCGACCATGCGCGACAGCTCGCGGGCCACCTCGACGAACGGGACGTCGTCGCCGGCCTCGCGCGAGAGCGTCTCGTGGACCAGGGCGATGGACCGGATGCGTCGGGCCGATTCCTCGATTGCGGCCTTGCCCTCGTCGGACCCGAGGCGCCGGCCCTGGAGTCGGAGCAGCGAGGAGATCGTCTGGAGGTTGTTCTTCACCCGATGATGGATCTCGCGGATCGTGGCGTCCTTCGAGAGCAACAACCGGTCCCGGCGGCGCAGTTCGGAGATGTCGCGCACGAGGACCACCGCACCCGACACCTGGCCGCGATCGGTGATCGGAAGGCAGCGGAAGACGACGGTGATCTCGTTCGCCCGCTCGACCTCCTCGACCGTGGGCTGATGCACGGCGAAGGCCGTCGTGATCGGTGACTCGTCGAGTCCGAGCTCCCCGAACCGCAGGCCTTCGGTGTTGGCGTGCACGCCCACTCGGTGCAGGGCGGAGACCGCGTTGGGCGACGTGTACTCGACCCGCCCCGACGAATCGAGCAGCAACACGCCGTCGCCCACACGAGGCGCCTCGGCCGAGTCGTCCTTCTCGTCGTAGGGGAAGTCGCCGGCGGCGATCATGCGAGCGAAGCGGTTGAAGATGTCGAGGTAGGTGCGCTCGAGCTCTCCGTGCTGGCGGCCGATCGAGGGAGCGGACTCGCGGGTGACGACGCCGATCACCTTGCCGTCGCACCGGATCGGGACACACAGCACCCGCACCCGTTCGCGGACCACGGCGAGGTGGATCTCGCCCTCGATGATCTCGCCGTTGCGGAACGAGCGGGCGACCAACGGCCGCTCGGCGTCCTCGAGTCGGGTGCCGACCCAGTCGCCTCGATAGACCGTCTGGCCTGTCGTCGGCCGGACCTGGGCCAACACGACGAACTCCTGGCCGTCGAGGCCGCCCACCGGGGCGAAGAGGAGCAGGTCGGAGAAGCAGAAGTCGGCGAGCAGGCCCCACGACGCCGCCAGGCGCTGGAGGTGCTGGATCTCGTTGTCGTCGAGCGGCGTCAGCGAGCGGGTGAGGTCGACGAAGGACGACACGATCAGTTCCAGAGCTGCTCGCCGAGCTGCAACAGCCCGGCGAGATCGAAGATGTCGGAGTCGAAGTACGGGACCGTGGCGATCACGTCCGGTTGCGCAGCGAGTTCCTTGCGCTGCTCGGACTCACGGGACGCGACGACCCGGAAGTTCAAGAAGCTGTCGGCGACCTCCTCGACCACGCGGGCGACGTCGTCCACGTCACCGATGCCGGGCAACCCCTCGGCGATCGCGGTCGGATCGGCTGCCATGGCCTTGGCCGCCTTCGCGGCCTTGGTGTCGAGCAGGTAGTTCGGGAGCACCTTGTTCAGCACGACGGCGCCGAGGTGGAACGACTCGGCCTCGAGTGCGTCGATGAAGAACTCCGCCTCGCGGACCGGAGCCGACTCGAGGGTGGAGACGACGACGAACGTGGTGCGCTTGTCCTCGAGCGTGCGCTGCACGGAACGGGCTCGCTCGACGAAACCGTCGTACATCGTCTGGAAGAGCATGAAGAACTCGGCGATGTCCTCGAGGAACGCGGAGCCCAGGATCGAGTCGGCCACCCGGTAGAACGGCTTCGTCGCGACGTTGACCAACCGGGACCGGTAGGGCACCGTCAGCCACCGCAGGAGCCGAGACGAGAAGAAGTCGGCCATGCGCTCGGGCGCTTCGAGGAAGTCGATCGCGTTGCGTGTGGGGGGCGTGTCGACGATCACCAGGTCGTACCGCCCCGAGGCGTGGATCTCGTACAACCGCTCCATGGCGATGTAGTCGTGGCTCTGGACGAAGCGGCCGGTGATGTTGGTGTAGAGGGGGTTGGCCAGGATCGCGTCGCGTGTCGTGTCGTCGGGCGCGTGGCGTCGGACCAGGTCGTCCCACGACTGCTTGGTGTCGAGCATCGCCGCCCACAGTTCGCCTTGCGGCTCGACCCCGGCCGCCGTGAATGCCTTGGCCGGCACCTGCGTCTCGACGTTGCCGAACGACTCGAGCCCCAACGCGTTCGCCAATCGCTTGGCCGGGTCGACGGTCACCACGAGGATCTTGCCCCCGAGGTGGGTCGCGGCCATGGCGCCGAGCGCCGCCGCCGTCGTCGTCTTGCCGACGCCGCCGGACCCGCAACAGATCACGATCTCCTTGGCCGCGAGCAGCTGCTCGAGCGTGCCCGGGGTCGCGTCCTTCTTCGTCCGGCGCGCCATCAGTACCCGAGCTCCTCGCCGAGATAGCCGGCGATCATCTTCGTCGCCCGCACGCCGTGGGTGCGCTGGAACAGGTACGGCACATACAGCAACGGGAGGTCGTCGGGCAGCTCCTCACGGAGCCTGGTCAGGTGACCGGCACGCGAGCGGCGCAGGGTGACGGCGAGCTCGGCTGCGTCGAGCACCGGCCGGGCCGGGCCGCCGGCGAGCTCGGACAGGCGGTCGACCACGGGGTCTTCGCGGAGCTTGTCGAACAGCTCCTCCTCCGCGCGGTTGAACAGCTCGGGAAGCACCCGGTTCACGACGACCGCTGCGAGGTCGACGACGGTCTCCTCACGCAACCGGCCGGCGAGCTCGATCGTCTCCTGGACCGGCATCTCCTCCGGAGCAGCGACGATCACGACGCCGGTCTGGGCCGGATCGCCGAGGATGTCCATCATCCAGCCCGTCTGGTCACGGACCAACCCGACCTGGACCAGTTCCTTGATCGCGTCGGGCGCCGCCAACTGGCCCACGATGTGACCGCTGGCCGAGGCATCGACGACGACGAGGTCGTAGTTCCGCTCCCGGACCTCGAACGCCAACTTCCCGACGGTCAGGATCTCCTTCACGCCGGGCGCAGCATTGGCGACGAAGTCGAACGTCCGGGCCAGGGGGCCGATCCGAGCGACCAGCGGCAGCTTGAGCTGGAGGCTCAGGTACTCCTTGAGCGACTCCTCGGTGTCCATCGACATCGCGAAGACGTTTTTCGAGACCTCGGTGGGAGCGAACGACGTCGCACCCGACTCGAAGAAGTCGGCGAGGTTGCCCTTGGCGTCGACCTCGCAGACGAGGGTCCGCTTGCCCCGATCGGCCGCCAGCGCGCCGATGGCCGCGGCGACGGTGGACTTCCCCACGCCCCCCTTGCCGGTGACGAAGAGGAGCTTGCGATCGAGGAGGGGGATCAATTCAGGTGGCGAAGCCGATGCGTCGCTCGGCGTCGGAGCTGCCGATCTCGACGTACGCGAGCTTGTCGGTCGGGATCCCGAGACGGCGACCCTTCTTGTCGGTCAGCCACAGGACGGACGTCGTGCCACCGATGGCAGCGTCGACGTCGGCCTGCACCGCATCGGCATCGGCGTCGTCACCGAGGTCGATGTCGAGTTCCTTGCCGGTGTAGGTCACACCGATGCGTACGTCCACGTCTTCTCACACCTCTTGTCGGGGTCAACCGGAGCAGGGGTCAACCTACCGTCGGTCCGACTCGTCGACCCGATCGGTGATCGACTCCCACCAACGAGGACGGGCCTCGGCTTCCTCGCGGCCGACCCAACCGGTCCACATGCTCTTCACCGCGCCGGGCGTGGTGATCGCCTTGATGATGTGCGCAGGGATCAGGAACCACAGGCCGAACGACACCCAGTCGTGGACGAAGGTCGCGCCGGATCGCCACTCCAACGGGAACGGCCCGAACCACTTCATGACCGAACCGGTCATGACCATGACCGCGAGCGCAGAGCCGACGAGGACGGCGTTGAGCTTCTGTCCCCCGTTGAACTTGCCGGTCTCGCTTCCGGGCCGCGTGCGCCGACGGAGGAACCGCACATCGTCGTCGTGCCAGAGCGAGAAGCGACGGACGTCGCGCTGGAGGCCTGCTCGCCACGGTCCCGACAAGACCACGAGGAAGGGCACGACGGCGGCGAATCCTGCGACGACGTGGAGGTCCTTGACCAGCGCACGCCGCCCGACGGCGACGGCCAGCGGTTCGACGTAGAGGATCGCGCCGGTCGCGACGGCCACGAGGACCGCCGCGGCGCTCACCCAGTGGACGATGCGCTCCGGGCGGTCGAAGCGGACGACGCGATCGCCCTCGACCCGGTCGTTCTCTCCGTGGGCATGGGCCGGTCGCCGGGTCGTCGCGGTCATGTGGGTTCGTCCGCCCGGCCGTTCGACTCGCCGACCCAGGCGTCGGTGTCGTAGCCGCGCACCTCCCAGAAACCGGGAGGCTCCGCCGAGTCGGTGGCCTCGAACCCGGCCAACCACTTGAGCGACTTGTACCCGTACATGGGGGCGACGAAGAGCCGGACCGGCCCGCCGTGCTCACGCCGGACGTCGTCGCCCAGCATCTGCGTGGCCACGAGGACGTCGTCGCGGCGGGCCTGCTCCATCGTCAACGTCGTGGTGTAGACGCCGTCGTAGCTGAAGAACCGCACGTGGGAAGCCGAAGCGTCGACACCGGCCTCGTCGAGTAGGTCGGCGACCTTCACGCCCGCCCACTCGACGTCGGGGACCCGCCATCCGGTGACGCACTGGAAATCGCGGGTGAGTCCCACCATCGGGCGGTCGAGGAGGTCGGCGAACGACAACTCGAGCGGGCTGTCGACCATCCCGGTCACGCCCAAGCGGTACTCCGCCGGCGACACATCCGGGTTGAATCCCGCGACGCTGTAGAACCGGAACTTGGCCGTCGTGGGGAGCAGATTGGTGAGGCCTGTGCCGTCGGCGTCGGCGATCGGTCGGAACGCCGACTCGATCGCGGTCTGGAACGGCGATCCGATCACGATGCCGGTGGCCCCCAGGCCGAGCGCGCCCAGGAAGGTCCTTCTCCCGAGCGGCCGATACGCTTGTTGGTCCACGACCACGAGCGTACGGTGCGTTCGGATCGAGCCCCCGCCGCCTCCCCTCGTTTCACCGATCGGTAAGACCCGCCCATGACCACTCCGCCCTCGGACACCACGGATCTGATCCGTCGCCGTGTCATCAACGTGGTCGGCCACGAGCTGCGAACGCCGATCAGCACGGTCCGCGGCCTCGCCGAGCTGTTGATCGGCGCCGACGAGGACGAGGCCCGTGACGTCATCATCCCTGCGCTGATCCGCAACGCCCGACGGTCCGAGGACCTCCTCGACGACCTGCTCATCGTCAGCGAGATCAAGACCGCGCATCCCGTCGACGAGGCGGCCAGCATCGACCTGGGTGAGATCGCACGGTCGGTGGCCCGCCACACGATCGTCCGTGTCGAGGGCGAGCCCGCCGGTCCCGCCCACGGGCATCGCGACACCGTGGCCCGAGCGCTGCAGCACCTCGTCTCGAACGCCGTGAAGTACCACCAGGCCGAACCGTGGATCCACTTCGAGGCCGACGACGACACCGTCTCTGCCGTGGTCGTGACGCCGGTCGACGGTCAGGTCGCCGACGTCGAGTTGAGCTTCGAGGTCTTCTTCCGCGGCGAGAGTGCGGTCACCCGTGCCGCAGGACTGGGCATCGGGCTCCCCGCTGCGCGGGCGCTCGCCCGAGTCGACGACGGCGACGTCACCGTCGAGTCGACGCCGACGCAGTTCGTCGCTCGCCTCCAACTGCCACGATCACCGCTGGGGGTCTCGTGAACACGATCGACGGAATCGAGGTCGTCGTCGCTGACGACGAAGCCGACATCCGGCTGCTGCTCAAGCTGCAGCTGCGCCAGTTCGGCATCTCGGTGGTCGGCGAGGCCGAGGACGGCGTCCAGGCGATCGAGGTCTGTGAGGCCATGAAGCCCCACGTCGTCATCCTCGACCTGCTCATGCCGAACATGAACGGTTTCGAGGCCATCCCCGAGCTCCGCCGCCGTTGCCCCAACGTCAAGATCATCGCCTACTCGGCGGTGGCCGGCGACTTCGTCCGCAACGAGATGGCCCGCCAGGACGTCCCGCTCCGCCTCAAGAACGGCGACGCCGAACCGCTCGTCTCGGCGATCCGGGCCGTCGTGTCGGAGCCCTGCTCGGACTAGAGGATCTTCAGCTCGGGGTGGTGTCGACGAGTCGGCGCCAGGTCCTCGACGATGGCGCGAGCGATCTCGTCGAATGCTGCGGCGGCATCGGACTCCGGTTCCTCCGACACGATGGGACGACCGGTGTCGGAGCCTTCGCGCAGCGACGGCACGAGCGGGACCTTCCCGAGCAGCGGCACGTCGATACGCGTGGCCAACTCCTCGCCCCCACCAGATCCGAAGATCTCGTAGCGCTTGCCGTCGTCGCCGGTGAAGAACGACATGTTCTCGATGATGCCCTTGACCTCGAGGTTCACCTTCTCGGCCATGAACGCGGCACGCTGCGCCACACGCTGGGCAGCAGGCTGCGGCGTGGTGACGACGTAGACCTCGGCCCGAGGCAGGAACTGGCTCAGCGAGATCGAGATGTCGCCGGTCCCCGGCGGGAGGTCGACGATCAAGAAGTCGGGGTCGTCCCAGAACACGTCGGTGAGGAACTGCTCGAGTGCCTTGTGGAGCATGGGGCCACGCCAGATGACGGCCTGGTCCTCCTCGGCGAAGAACCCCATCGAGATGCAGGACACCCCGTGGGCCTCCGGCGGGATCAGCATCGAGTCGATGACGACGGGCGGCCGGTCGATGCCCAGCATGCGCGGGATCGAGAAGCCCCAGACGTCGGCGTCGACGATGGCGGTCTTGTGGCCACGCTTGGCGAGGCTGACGGCCAGGTTGGTGGTGACCGACGACTTGCCGACGCCGCCCTTGCCGGACGCGACGAGGAGCACGCGTGTCTTCGACTTCGGATCGGCGAACGGGATCGACCGACCTTCGGCGTGTCCGTGGGCTTCTTGGCTGCCTGCGGTGGCCTGCGGGTCGCCGACCATGAGCTCGCGGACCTTGGCCCGCTCGTCGTCGGTCATGACGTCGAAGGTCACGCGCACGGAGTCGACACCGTCGAGTGCGAAGACCGCCTCGCCGACGCGACGCTCGATCTCGTTCTTCAACGGACACCCGGAGACGGTGAGTGCGACCTCGACGTGGATCTGCGCGCCGTCGATCCGGATGAACCGGATCATGCCGAGATCGACGATGCTCCGGTGGAGTTCGGGGTCTTCGACGGGCCGTAGGGCCTCGGTGATCTCGGCTTCGGTGGGCAAGGGAGGACCTTCCATGGACTTCGGTCGTGCGTTGCGTGGATGTGCACTCGGGCAAATTTCCCCTATGCGCGTAGGTAGAATACCGACGTGCCTGCGGAATCACCCACCCCGCAACCGGGGCCGCTGAGTGCCACCGACTTCGCGTCGGCGGTGACCGCCATCACCTCGGCCTTCGGCGATCCCACCCGCCGGGACATCTTCCTCTGGCTCCGCGACCAGGACGACGGCGTCACCGCTTCTGCGGTGGCCGCCCAGTTCGAACTCCACTCGAACGTCGCGCGCCACCATCTCGACAAGCTGGCCGGTGGTGGCTACGTCGAGGTGAGCACCTCCCGCCCCGACGGCGGTGGCGCCGGCCGGCCCTCGAAGCGCTACACCGCGACAACGGCGGGGACCAGCCCGATCGAATTCCCGGTCCGTCACGACGACCTGTTGGTGTCCCTGCTCGGACGAGCGCTGGCGCTGTTGCCGCCCGCGGAGGCCGCGACCATGGCCGAGGAGGTCGGCATCGAGTACGGCCGGACACTCGCTGCGACCATGGGACCGACCGACCAGGCGCAGCGGTCGTTCCGGTCGGCACTCCACGCCGTCGCCGACGCGCTCTCCGCTCACGGGTTCGCGGCGCACGCCGAGAAGCAGGGTGACGAGCTGCGGATCGTGGCCCAGCACTGCCCCTTCGGCGACACGGCCATCGAGCACCCGGTCATCTGCGCCGTCGACCGTGGGCTGGTCAAGGGGATGCTGTCGTCGCTCTACGGCGACACTCGCCCGTCGACCGAGACGTCGGTCGCGCTCGGCTCGGAGACCTGCGTCACCGTCGTGACGTCCTCATGACGTGACCGCGCCGCGACACGATCTGGACCACGCCTCCACCACGCCGCTGCGGCCCTCGTCCCGGGACGCGATGGTCGAGACGTTGACCTCGGTGACCGGCGACCCGTCCCGGGTCCACACCGAGGGGACCCATGCGCGGGCAGTGCTCGAGGACGCCCGCGAGCGGGTGGGCGCGGCTTTCGGGGCCCGGGCGCGAGAAGTCGTCTTCACCTCGGGTGCGACCGAGTCGATCGCCACCGCCTGCTGGGGCGCAGCCGAGCGGGGAACGCACCAGGTCGTGCCTGCGGTCGAGCACTCCGCCGTCCGACTGTCTGCTGCGATGCACGGTCCGGTCCGGTCGGTCGGGGTCGACGGCCACGGCAGGGTCTCGGTCGACGAGATGCTTGCTGCGGTCGACGACCAGACCGCCGCCGTGCACCTGCAATGGGGCAATCACGAGGTCGGGACGACGCAGCCGGTCGACGAGGTGGTGGCGGCGTGCCGTGACCGCGGCGTTCTCGTCCACGTCGACGCGGCGCAGGCTGCCGGTCGGATCCCGATCGACTTCCGGGCGCTCGGCGCCGATCTCGTGTCGATCAGCGGCCACAAGCTGGGCGGGCCGCCGGGGTCCGGCGTACTGCTCGTGCGGCGTGGCGTGCGGCTACGGCCACTGCTCGTCGGCGGCGAGCAGGAGTTGGCTCGCCGTGCCGGCCTGGAGAACGTCGCGGCCGCGGTCGGGCTGGCGGCTGCCGTCGACTCGATCGATGTCGATTCCGAGGCCGCGACGCAGGTGGCGCTGACCGACCGTCTCCGTGACCAGCTCGTCGGCCTCGAGGGCGTGACGATCCACGGCGACCCCCTCCACCGCCTGCCGCACCTCGTCTGCATCGGCATCGCGGACATCGAGCCACAGGCAGTGTTGTTCGGCCTCGACCGCCGCGGCATCAGCGCCCACTCCGGCAGTGCGTGTGCGTCGGCCGACCTCGAGCCGTCGCCCGTGCTCGCGGCCATGGGCGTCGACGCCCACCGATCGCTGCGCCTCTCCGTCGGCTGGTCGTCGACCGACGCCGACGTCGATGCCGTCGCCGCCGCGCTCCCTGCGATCCTCACCGAACTCCGCTCGCTCCGACCCACCCACTGATCAGGGAACGCCGTCGTCCTCCCCGTCGGACCCGTCCCCCGCTCGACCCCCCATCGGCATGCCTGGGGAACGATTCGTCAACGAATCGGCGCCTAGCGAGTCAAACCGGGTGGTGGGGTGGTCGGTGGATGGGCGCGTACTGGCAGGCCCGGCGTGAGCGCGGAGGCGGTCGGCGACGAGGGCTGCAAGGCGACGGCGGGTGGCGGCGACGTGGGCGGTCAGATCCTCTCCCAGTGAGCGGTGCGCCGGATCGACCGGCGACGGGAGCAGGTCACCCCCACACTGGGCTGTCGCCGGCCACTGCTGATCGCTCCATCGATCCTGGTCGTCGGCGACCGCCGGGTCGAGGGGCGGCGGCTCGTCGCACTCCGGGCGGTCCCACGCCAAGGGCTGACCGAGGGGGTCGGATGTGACCCCGTCGACAGCACCGGCCTCCCCCGCCACCGGCGCGTAGACCCCACGCCCGACCCGGCGCAGCCGCCCCTCCCGAGTCTCGTAGGCGGCAGCGTCACCGAGCCGCTGGACCGGCCGCTCGCCACCCACCTCGTACCCATGGCGGTGGATCAACCCGTGCAACTCACGCAGCGAGACCTCGCCGTGACGACGCACGATGCCGACCAACACCCGTCGGAGGTCCACGCCCACGAGCACCTCGGCACCGACGACCGGCGGCGCCAACGCTCGCTCGTCGACCCGACATCGCCGGCGCACGTGACGGCGGTACGACTCCGGCCACAGACGCGGCCGCAGTGCGGCCAGCCGGTCGAGCACCGCGCGACGACGAGCAGCGAGCACCTCGAGTTCAGCGTCGATCGTGTCCAACTCGTCGACGTCGAGGCCGTGGGCGACCCGCGCGAGACGCAGATGATTCGGCCACAACCGGGGTTGCTCGGCTCGCACGCGGGCCAGGAGTACGGGATCGAGATCAGCAACAGTGAGCATGGGACGACGGTACGAACGGGTGCCGACAAGAACTCGCTCGGTTTGCTCTACATTGCGCGCCGTGGCTCTCCTCATCGTTCGTCACGGGCACGCAGGTGAACGCAGGTCGTGGTCGGGCGACGACCGCGTCCGACCGCTCAGTGAGCGTGGCCGCAAGCAGGCCGCCGCGCTGGCGGCCGACCTGGTGCAGTACGAGCCCCGACGGATCCTGACGTCACCGACCACCCGATGCCGTGAGACCGTCGAACCGCTCGGCGCCGCAGTCGACGTGCCGGTCCAGGACGACGACCGGCTCTTCGAGGGGCCCAGCGCCTCCGCCATCGAGTCGCTGCTGGACGACGCGGCGCGGAAGAAGACCATCGTCCTGTCGAGCCACGGCGACGTGATCCCCGCGCTCCTCCACGAACTCGAGAACCGGGGGATGACCCACGACGACCGGCTGGTCTGGCAGAAGGCGTCGACCTGGGTGATCGAGTACTCCAAGGCCGACGGCTGGGGTGCCGGTCGCTACCTGGCACCACCCAGCGGCCGCTAGCCCGGCAACGGGTCCTCGCCGGCCTCGACTGCGACCCGCACCCGCTCCGCCGCGTCACGCTGGTCCTCGGGCGGATCGGCCTCGTCGAAGGTCGCCAGGTCGGCGCGAGCTGCGTCGAAGTCGCCGACGTGCGCCAGGAGTGCGGCTCGGAAGACGTAGCCGGCGGTGAGCGACGGGTCGGTCTCGAGGCCGGAGTCGAGCAGCGCCCTGGCCTCGTCCGCGAGACCGGTACGAGCGAGCAGCCACCCCAGGTAGATGCTCGCCGACGCGTTCCCGGGATCGACCTCGAGCACGTCGCGATAACAGGTCAACACCGCGACCGGCGCCATCGAACCGGTGACGTCGCCGCCGATGCACTGGTCGAGCGCACCTTCGACGATGACCGGGACGAACTGGTCGGCCAACGAACGCTCCTCGTCCGAGGGCCCGTTGTCGTAGAACGACGACAGGTCGGCGACCGCACCCGCGGCGTCGCCCGACCGAGAACGGGCACTGGCCCGGAACACGTACGGCGAGGTCGACTCCGGGTCGAGTTGGATCGCCGCGTCGAGGTCGGCGATCCCGTCATCGACGTCGAACTCCCGCACCTGCAGCCACCCACGGAACGTGAGCGCACGCACGTTGCCGGGCAGGGACTCCAGGATCTCGGAGTAGCAGTCCACCGCCCCGTCGGCGTCGCCGCCCTGTTCGAGCGCCAAGCAGTCGTCGGCCCGCGACGAAGCGGCTGCGACGTCGAGCCCCGTGAGACCGGAGGAACCCCTGCTCCCGGACGACTGAGCCACCAACAGTCCGGCGACCACGGCCACCACGGCGACCCCACCGATGACGAGGAGACGTCGAGCGAGCGATGTCGCGGGCCGTTCCTCGTCGATCGCGGCCCGGTCGGCCTCGATCGCCCGCAGGACCTCGGCGGCACGGGTGGTGTACCCGGCCGTCAGCGTGCGGTGATCGTGCTCGTCGATGTCGCCGGCAGCGAGCTCGCGGTCCAGGTCGGCGAGCGACCGCAGCAGGAAGTCGCGCTCCTCCTCCAACGCGGCGAGTGCATCAGGGTCGAGTCGCACGCCGAGCCTCTGCCACGAGATCGCGGTCCTCGTCGGAGACGTCAGGGTCCGGCGCGGTGCGCCAACCCCGGAACACCGCGATCAGGCCGCCGAGCGCGGCGACGAACAGCGCGACGGGCAGGAACCAGATCAGGCCCGCCACACCGGTCTTCGGCGGGGTCAGGAGTGAGTCGGGATAGCGGGTCACCACGTAGTCGCGAATCTCGTCGTCGGTCTGGCCAGCCTCGATCCGGCGTGCGATCTCGGTACGGATGCTTCGGGCAGCGGTGGCGTTCGAGTCGGCGATCGACTGGCCCTGGCACGTCGGGCACTTGATGCCTTCGGCCAGTCCACGCGCCCGCTCCGCCGAGGTCTGTGGCCCGGAGTCGCCGACGGTGGCGACGGCGAGACCACCCACGAGCAACGCGACCAACAGCAGCCACGGCCAGCGAGCACGGCTGAGTCCGCTCATCGGTAAGCCTCCTGTGCTTCGGCGAGCACCCGGTCGAGACCGCTCGACGTCACGCCACCGACCAGCTTGGTGACCACGACCCCGTCGGGGCCGATCAGGTACGACTCGGGAACGCCGGCCACGCCGTAGTCGAGGGCGATGCGACCGTCGGGATCTTCGACGACGGGCCACTCGCCGCCGTTGTCGGCGAAGAAGTTGCGGACCGACTCGGTCGACGCGTCGTAGACGACCGAGATGACCGACGCGTCGCCGGCGGAGCGGTGGCGCTTCTCGAAGTTCACCAACTCCGGATGCTCGACGACGCACGGGGTGCACCACGTGGCGAAGAAGTTCACGATGACGAAGTCGCCGCTCGATGTCGCGAGGTCGTAGGCGCCGCCGTCGATGGTCTCCCCCACGATCGGCGGGGCCTGTCGACCCAACAGCGGTGAGGCGACCGAACGCGAGCCCGAGTCCTCGCTCGTGGCGAGTACGGCGATGAACCCGAGCATCAGGAACAGGACCGGGATGGCCACCCACACACCGAGTCGGCGCTTCACGAGACCGTCACCCCGGGCTCTGGCTCGTGCAGGAACTCCGACGTGGGCTGCGTGGCCCGGCGACGGCGGCCGGGGAAGGCAGCGAGCGCGGTGCCGACCGCCATCATCCAGCCACCGATCCACAGCCAGGTCACCAGCGGCTGGAGGACGACGCGGATCACGGCCGGATCGTCGCCCTCGGGGATCTCGAGCAGCGTGAGGTAGACGTCCTCGACCAGGCTCGTCGACACCGAGGGAGAGCCGATCGACTGACCGCCGAACGCGAACAACTCGATGGCCGGGCGGTACACGGCGCCGCCGTCGACCCGGACGAGCGCGGCCGTCGTCGTCTTCTCGGCGCTCTCGGTCACCTCGATGCCCTCGTAGACGACGGTGTGGCTGCCGACGGTGGCGACGTCGCCGGGCGACAGACGCAATTCGGTCTCGGTCACGTACGACTGGGAGGCGGCGAACGCCACGGCGATGACGACCACGCCGAGGTGGACGATCATGCCGCCGTTGGTCCGTCCGACGAGGCCCCGCCATCCCTGCCGGCGTGTCGCCAGGACGATCTGGCGCAGCGCAGCCCCACCGGCGAAGCCACCGAGGCCGAACGCGAGGACCGGAGCGAGCCCACGGGACCCGGTGAAGACCGTCGCCACGACGGCCAGGACGCCGGCGCACGCCGGCCAGAACAGACGGACGCGGAGCAGTTCCTCCGAGGCCTTGCGCCACGGCAGGACCGGCGCCACGGCCATCAGGAACAGCAGGAGCAGCCCGATCGGCATGGTCATGCGGTTGAAGTACGGGACGCCGACGGAGAGACGCTCGTCGGAGATGGCCTCGACGATGAGCGGGAACACGGTGCCGAGCAGGACGACGAAGGCGAAGACCGCGAAGAGCACGTTGTTGGCCAGGAACGCGCCCTCGCGCGAGATCGGCGAGTCGATGCGACCGGGCGCCCGCAGACGGTCGCCGCGCCAACCGACGAGGCCGACGGTGATCACCACGACGACGGCGAACATCGACAGCAGCCACGGACCGATCTGCGACTCGCTGAATGCGTGGACCGAGTCGATGACCCCGGATCGGGTGAGGAAGGTGCCGAGGATCGTGAGTGCGAAGGTGGCGCACAGCAGTGACAGGTTCCAGACGCGGAGCATGCCGCGCCGCTCCTGCACCATCACCGAGTGGATGTAGGCGGTGCCCGTGAGCCACGGGAGCAGCGACGCGTTCTCGACGGCGTCCCACGCCCAGTAGCCACCCCAACCGAGCACCTCGTAGCTCCACCAGGCGCCGAGGACGATGCCGAAGGTCAGGAACCCCCACGCGAAGAGGGTCCAGCGACGGGTGACGAGGAGCCACCCCTCCCCGACCCGGCCGGTCACGAGCGCGCCGATCGCGAAGGCGAACGGGACCGTGAAGCCGACGTAGCCGAGGTAGAGCATCGGCGGGTGGAACGCCATGAGCGGATGGTTCTGGAGCAACGGGTTCGGCCCGGGGCCGTCGAATCCGGGCGGCACCGTCACCGACTCGAACGGGTTGGCGGGTCCGGCCATCAGCGCGAAGAAGAAGGCCCCGACGGCGAGCATCGTGAGCAGCGCCCAACCGACGAGGCGGTCGTCGAGGCGGTGCCGGAACTTCTGGGCGATCAGGGCCGTGTAGCCGGACAGGATCAGACCCCACAGAAGGATCGACCCCTCGAGCGCCGACCACATCGTCGCCACGTTGAAGAGCGCCGGCGTGCGGGACGACCCGTTGTCGGCGACGAAGCCGACGGTGAAGTCCCGCGTGATGAGCGCCCGTTCCATCGCGAACGTGGCCAGCAGGGCGCCGGCGAGCGCCATGAACGCGTAGGTCCGACCCGTGCGGATCAGTGCGGGCCGGTCACGGCGCAGGCCGACCAGCACCGTGACGATGCCGGAAGCGCACGACACGAGGCCGAGGACGACCCCAGCCGAACCGAGCGTCGCGTTCATTCGTCGCCGACGAACTCGTCGGTCCGGTCCGGGTTGTCGGCCTCGTACTCCTCGGTGTGCTTCACCAGGATGCCGTCGCTCTCGAACACGTCGTCGGTCTGACTCCACCGACCCTCGAGGACGACGGGGATGTCCTCCTGGAACAGGTCGGGCGGGTCCCCCTGGTGCGCCACCGCGACCTGGACGTCATTGCTCTCGATGACGAACCGGACGGCGACACCGTCGGGTTCGACCGAACCGGGCACGACCGTTCCCTCGATCCGGAACCGTCGGTCGCCGAGTTCGTCGCGCTGTTCGACGGCCTCGTCCGCGGTGCGGAAGTACAGCGCAGCGTTCGACAGCCCCTGCCAGGCGACGACACCGAGGACCACGACGAGGACGGCGAGGAACCCGCCGACGAGGAGGCGCTTGCGCTTCTGGTCGTCGCCACCGCGCACCGGCGGCGCCTGGCGCGGCGTGAGATCGAGGCCGTCGACCTCGTCTTCGTTCTCGAAGGGCTCGTTCAGCTCCATCGACGATCCTCCGGAGCGACGACCCGACTCAGGCGCTTGCCCCGGCGGATGAGGACCAGCGCGTAGCCCCCGACCGCGGCGACGGTGACGCCCCAGCCGACGAGGATCGTGCCGATGTCGGTGTAGGCGAGCATCAGATGCCTCCGGTCGGATCGTCGTCGGCCATGCGTTCGGCGATGGCGATGTCGAGGTCGCCGCGCTCGGCCTGGAGCGCGAGCCAGGCGTTGCGGAAGGCGTGGATGGACAGCCAGACGAGGATCAGGACGAACACGCCCTGTGCAACGGCGTAGGTCGACAACTGGTTCCCGTCCATGGTCGTGTCGAACCCGCGGGTGGCGTCCTGGTGGAGTGACCGCCACCACGACACCGAGTAGTGCACGAGCACGGCGTTGGGGACCAGGAGGATGCCGACGACGGCGGAGACCTTGGCCCGGGCTGCAGGCTCGGCCGGGTACCGGCGCAGGGCCAGATAGCCGACGAGCAGGAGGAACAGGAGTGCCGTCGACGTGAGGCGGGCATCCCAGGTCCAGTAGGTGCCCCAGGTGATCTCGCCCCACAAGGCACCCGTGACCAGGCCGAGCCCGACGAAGACGGTGGCGACCTCGGCCGAGGACGACGCCAACGCGTCCCACCCGTCGGTGCGCTTGCGGAGCCACATGACCGACGCCACCGTGCACAGGATCACCGGGATGTACATGAGCGACACGACCGGTACATGCACGTAGAACAACCGCACGGCGTCACGCTGGACCACGTCGGGGTCGCTGGTCACGAGCCCGAGGTAGCCGCCGACGGCCGAGCCGACGAGGATCAGGACCCCGAGGATCCTGGTCGCTCGTGAGCCGGTCGACGTCGGGGCATCGGCCCGGACCTCGTCGTTGGTGGTGGTGATTGTGGTCATGTCACGTCTCCTCCAGGAGCGTGCCGAAGAACAGGAGTCCGAAGCCGACGTAGAGCACGCCGAATGCGGCCAGCAGCCCACACCAGCCCCACCCGTCGCCGATTCCGCCGTCGAGGGCGGCTTCCGACGCTCGGGTGGCACCGAGGAGGACCGGCGCCAGCGCCGGGAGCAACAGGAGCGGAACGAGGGTGTCCCGCACCCGCAGACCGGCGGCGAGCACGCCGTAGAGCGTACCGGCGGCGGCGATCGCCACCGTCGCGGCCAGGGCGGTCGCGACGAGCAGCAGGGGGCCATGGAGTTCGGCGCCGTAGAGGACCACGACGCCGAGGACGAGGACCAACTGGAGCACGACCAACTGGACCGCCACGGCGGCGAACTTCCCGAGGAAGTAGCCGGCGGGGTCGATGCCCGACAGCCGCAGCGCCTCGGTGACGCCGGGCGCCGACTCGACGGCGAAGGCCCGCTGCACCGCCAACAGGCCCGAGAACAACACGGCGATCCAGTAGAGACCGGGCGTCGCCTGGGTGAGCACGCCGCGGTCCGGGTCGAGCGCCAGCCCGAAGAGCACCAACACGAGTACCGCGAAGGGGACCATCTGGCCGAGGCCGACCTTCGACCGCAGTTCGATCCGCAGGTCCTTGCCGGCGATGAGTCGTGCGTCAGCGAGCACCGGTCGCCTCGCCTTCCGGGGCACGCGCCGTGTCGTCGCGCACGACGCCACCGGCGATGGTCACGATGCGAGTTGCCAACGCCTCGGCTCGATCGAGTTCATGGCTGGCGAAGAGGACCGTGGCACCAGCGGCGGCGGCATCGACGACGAGTTGGTCCACGAGGTCGCGCCCGGCACGGTCGAGTCCGGCGTGGGGTTCGTCGAGGAGCCACAGTTCCGGGCGGCGGGCCACGAGCGCCGCCAGGGCGGTCCGACGGCGCTGGCCGGTCGACAACCGGGCGGCGGGAACCGTCGCCAACCGACCGTCGATCCCACAACGGGCGAGGGCACGCTCGGCGTCGACGTCGGTCGCCCCGGCCGCGCGAGCCCAGAATCGGACGTTGTCCCCCGCATCGAGGTCGGCGTAGAGCCCGTCGTCGTGGGCGAGCATGCCGACCCGGCGCCGGACCGCTCGCGGCGTGGCAGCCACGTCGACGCCGAGGACGTGGGCGGTCCCCTGCACGACGCGCACGAGCCCGGCGCACGCACGGAGCAGCGTCGTCTTGCCGGCGCCGTTCGGCCCGCGCAGGAGCACGACCTCGCCGCCACCGACGTCGAGATCGACGCCGGCGAGTGCGGGGAACCGGTCGAGGAGCACGACTGCCGCCTGCAACACGACCGCTGGGGGTGGGACGGCGGGCGCCATATGAAGCGTCCCAACGGTACCGACGACGTCCGGAATGCTCCAAGACCCCGTACGCTGCCGGCGTGCGGTTGGCGAGAGTGCTCGGTGGAATCGGACGCGTCTTCATATGGACGGGCGTCATCATCCTGCTGTTCGTGGCCTACCAACTCTGGGGCACGAACCTCTCCGAGGCCAGGGCGCAGGACGACCTGGAGTCCGAGTTCGAAGACCTCCTGATCGAGGCGCCGGACCCGACCACGACGACCACCACGGCGATCGACGACACCGAGACGACGACGACGGTTCCCGAAGGACTCCTCGAGCTCCCTGAGGTCGGCGAGCCCATGGCCCGCATCGAGATCCCGGCGATCGGCGTCGACAAGATCGTGGTCGAGGGGGTCAGCCGCAGCGACCTGCGCAAGGGGCCGGGCCACTACCCGGACACGCCGTTCCCCGGGCAGTCGGGCAACGCCTCGATCGCCGGTCACCGGACCACCTACGGCGCTCCGTTCCACCGCATCGACGAGCTCACGGTCGACGACGAGATCACGGTGACGACGCTCCAGGGCCGCTTCACCTACCGGGTGATCGAGCAGAACATCGTGGCGCCGACCGACATCGAGGTCATCGAGGACCAGGGCGACGATCGACTCACGCTGACGTCGTGCCACCCGAAGTACTCGGCTCGCCAGCGGATCATCGTCAGCGCACTGCTCGTCGACGACCCCGCTCCCCCGACACCGCGTCCGCTCGCCGAGGTCGACCAGGCGATCGAGGTCGACACCCTCGACGGCGACGAGACCGGTCCGTTGGCGCCGGTGATCATCCTCGGGCTCGTCGCTCTCGCCGTCTGGCTGCTGTTCTACGTGCTCAGCCGCCGCTGGCGTCGCTGGCCGGCCTACGTCCTGGGCGTCGTGCCCTTCGGCGCAGCGCTGTTCGTCTGGTTCGGCGCCGTGGCCGAGCTGCTGCCGGCGAACTTCTGACCAGAAGACGCGACCGATACCGTCGTCGTCCATGCGGGCCACCCGATCGTTGCTGTGGATCGCCGCTGGTGCCCTCGCTGTCGCGGCGTGCAGCGGCTCGTCCGACGACGCCGGGAATGCCCCGACGTCGACGACCGGCCCTCCCGTCACCGCCGGGCCGGTCGCAGCGACCGAACTCGCCCCAGGCGACTGCGTGACCGGGCTGGTCATCGGGGTGGACGAGCGCCGACAGATCGACGCCGCTTCGGTCGTCCGGTGCGATCAGCCCCACGAACTCGAGGTGTTCGCGGTCTTCGACCTGCGTCCCGTCGACTTCAACGCCGCGGACGGCTCGTATCCCGGGCAACAACGGGTCGTCGATGCCGCCAACGGCGGGTGCGGGGACCGACTCGAACAACTCGGTGACGTGGCCGAGTCGATCGGGCTCATCGCGGTCTGGCCCACGCCGGAATCGTGGACGCAGGGCGATCGTTCCGTCGCCTGTGCGGCCTACTCGCTCACCGGCACGCCGTTCGGTGACGACATCCTCGACAGCTGAGCCTCACCGGCCGCGGAACTGCGCCGGGCGCTTCTCCCCGAACGCAGCGATCCCCTCGAGCCGGTCGTCGCTCGTCCACACACGGTCGAACGCCTCTCGGACGTCCTCGGCGTCGACGGTGCGACCGACCAGGCGGTCGAGCGCGAGCTTCTGTCCGGCGATCGAGAGCGGAGCGAGGGCGGCGATGCGATGGGCCCAGGCGATGGCGTCGTCATCGTTCCCGGCGCGCTGCGCGAAACCCGTACGCAGCGCAGCGTCGGCGTCGACGGTGTCGGCGGCGAGCAGGATCGATCGGGCGAACCCGTGTCCGGCCAACTGGGCCAGCTTCTCGATCGTCCAGTGGTCGACCATGAGGCCGAGCTTCGAGGACGGGACACCGAAGCGAGCCGACGGGCCGACCATGCGGAGGTCGCAGGCCAGGGCGATCTGGCAGCCGGCGCCCATCGCCGGCCCTCCGACGGCAGCGATCGTGCAGATCGGCAGCCCGCTCAGCACGTCGAGCATGGCCCGCACCGACGCTGCAGCGGCTTTGTCCTCCACGTGCGTCAGGTCGGCGCCGGCACAGAACGCCGGGCCTTCGCCCCGGATGACCAGGACGCGGGCATCGCCGACGTCCTCGCAGGCGGCGACGAGACCGGCGAGGTGCTCGGCGTCGACGGCGTTGCGGCGCTCGGGCCGGTCGAGGGTGACGATGAGGACGCGGTCATCCCGCTCGGTTCGGATCACGCCGGCAAGCTTGCCGCATCGTGCGCATTAGCCTCGCCCCCGTGCGAACGCGACGGACCGGGATGTGGTGTGGGGCGTTCGTGCTGGTCCTCGTGGCGGCCGCCTGCAGCAACGAGACCGACGACGCCGAACGCCTCGCCGACGAACTGATCGTCGAGACCGACGGAGCGCTCGACGAGACCCAGGCGGCGTGCGTCGCCGACGGACTCGTGGCGTCGTTCGGCGACGACTCGTTCCAGGAGGTCCTCGAGGCCGCCGAGGGGACGGGCGACTCCGCCGGCGACGTCCGGATCGAGGTCATCGACATCTTCGCCTCGTGCGACGCGCTCGACGCGGTCGTCCTCGACGAAGAATCGGGCGACGAGCCGGGCTGAACTACCGTCGTCCGGGATGGTTCCTGTCCTGCTCGCCGGTCTCGTCGGCGGAGTCATCGGCGCCGTACGACGCCCGCACGGCAAGCATCTCCACCTCCCGGTCGTGATCTACCCCGGCATCGTCGTGGTCGGCGTGCTGCTCCAGCTGTCGCTCGGCTGGTTCGACCCCTCGTCCCAGGGCATGCTCCTCGGCGCCTCGCTCGCCGCGCTGACCGGATTCGCGCTGGTGAACCGGCACATCCCCGGCATGGGCGTCCTGGCCATCGGGCTCGCGCTCAACATGGCCGCCGTCCTCACCCACGGGGCGATGCCGGTCCGCCCGGCGGCGCTCGTCGATGCCGGGGTCGTGACCGCCGACGAGTTGGCCGACACCGATCCCGGCGCCGGCCGACGCTTCGAACGGGTGGACGACGCGCTCCCGGTCCTCGGCGACATCATCCCGGTCGAACCCCTCGGCGCTGCGATGTCGTTCGGCGACCTCATCGCACTCATGGGGATCGGCGCGGTGTCGGGCGAACTCGTCCGCCACGCCCGGCGAGGACGGTCAGTCGGTCGGCTCGAGGCGGAGCCCGGTCGAGAGCTGCGTGTCGACCTCGAGGCGATCGGGATCCCCGAGGACGGCCATGACGTCGAGGAACTGCCGACTCTGATCGACCTCGTGGACGCGGAAGATCGTCTCCGGGAAGAGGCGCGCCGCGAACGCCATCGCGCCGAGCGTTCCCGGGTCCCGCTGTCGCGGTGACGTCCCGGAGATCGCGCCGACGAAGTCCTTGCGCGACAGGGCCAGGAGCATCGGACGGTCGAACCGACTGAACGTCGCGAGGTCGTGGAGCAACTCCACCGACTGCCGCGGCGTCTTCGAGAAGTCGACGCCGGGATCGAGCACGACCGACTCGCGTGGCACCCCGGACGCCTCCAACGACGCCAACTTGTCGTCGAAGAACGCGGCGACGTCGTGGGCCACCCCGTCGGCGTACCAGTCGGGTTCGAGCAACTTGACCTTGGGCGGTCCGACGGTGTGCATGAGGACGAACCCTGCATCCCAGCGGGCGACGACCTCGGCGAGGCCCGGGTCGTGCAGCGCCGAGACGTCGTTGATGATGTCGGCCCCGGCGCGGAGGCAGTCGTCGGCCACGGTCGGCTTGTAGGTGTCGACCGACAGCAGCCCGTCACTCCGGCGTCGGATCGCCTCGATGAGGGGAACGAGGCGTGCGGTCTCCTCCTCGGCGGCGAGTTCCGGCGTCTTGGTGTTGGCCGACTGACCGCCCACGTCGACCACGAGCGCGCCGGCCGCGAACTGCTCGACGGCGCGGGCGGCCTGGGTGTCGACGCTGGTCGACCCGTCGCCCGAGAACGACTCGGGGCTGGCGTTGACGATGCCCATCAACACGGGTCCGTCGATGGTGATGGTCCGCCCGCGGGCGACGAAGGTTCTGCTCACGGGAGCCGAGCGTACGAGGTACGCCCGTGGCTCAGGCCGACCCGGAGCGGTTGATCGCCGAGTCGTCGGTGCCGAGGTACGACTCGATGACCGCCGGGTGCGAGAGGACCTCGTCCGGCGTGCCGGTGGCGATCACGGCACCGGTCTCGAGCGCGACCAGTTGATCGCAGATGCTCGACAGCAGCGGCATGTCGTGCTCGATCACCAGGATCGAACAACCGGTGCGCTCGCGCACTCGCAGCAGGAGCGGACCCAGGGCCTCGGTCTCCTTCTGCGCGACGCCGCCGGACGGTTCGTCGAGCATCAGCACCGAGGGGTCCTGGGCGAGGATGCAGGCGAGGTCGACGATGCGACGTGAGCCGGTGGAGAGTTCGCCGGTGAGCTTCTCGTGATAGGCGCTCAGGCCCATGAGCTCGACGAGTTCCTCGACCTTGGTCTCGATGTCGATCTCGACCTCGTAGGAGGCCGGCAGACCGAGCGCCGCGGCGACGATGTCGCGGTTGGCGAGGTGCCGCTCGCGAGCGACCGAGATCGTCTCGGCCACGGTCAGGGACGGGTAGAGGCGTGCGTCCTGGAACGAACGGCCGAGGCCGGCGACCGCACGCTCGTGCGGCAACCAGTCGGTGACGTCGAGACCACGGATGCCGATGCGCCCGGCCTCGATCGACAAGAACCCGGAGATGCAGTCCATCAGCGTGGTCTTGCCGGCACCGTTGTGTCCGATGAGGCCGATGATCTGGCCGTCGCGGAGCTGGACGTCGACGTCGTCGACCGCGGTGATGCCGCCGAAACGCTTGGTGATCCCGCGGATGTCGAGCACGGTGTCGGCGTCCTCGGCGATGACGCGGGCCTCGCCCGCCTTCTTCGGTGTGGCCGGGACCTCGGCCGGGTCGTCGGCGGCGGAGCCACCGGCGATGAAGACCGAACGGAGGATGTCGGGGCGGTCGAGCAGTTCACGGGTCGGGCCGGTGAAGCGGAACTCGCCCTTCTCCATGAAGACGGCCCGCTCGGCGAGGTTGAGCGCCACGTTGACCGACTGTTCGACCACGATGATCGTGGTGCCACGGCGGTGGATCTCGTCGACGACCTCGAGCAGGCGGGCGACGATCGTGGGCGCCAGGCCGAGCGACAGTTCGTCGATCATCAACAGTTCGGGCGACGTCATCAGCGCGCCACCGAGTGCGAGCATCTGCTGCTCGCCGCCGGAGAGGTCGCCGGCCATCTGGCCCGACCGCTCCTCGAGGATGGGGAAGAGGTCGAGGACCTCGCGCTTGGCCTCCTTGACCCGCTGTGCATCGTCCCGGATGAGCCAGGAGGCGAGGCGCAGGTTCTCGGCCACGGTCAGCGTCGGGAAGATCCCCTTGCCGCCGGGCATGAGCGCCGCACCCTTGTGGGTGACGAGGTCCGCCGACAGGCCGGTGATGTCCTCGCCGGCGAAGGTGACGGTGCCCGCCTTGGGGGCCTTGAGTCCACAGATCGCCTTGAGGAGGGTCGACTTGCCGGCGCCGTTGGTGCCGAGCAGGGCGACGACCTCGCCGCGCTTCACCTCGAGGTCGACCCCGAAGAGGATCTGGACGGGGCCGTAGCTGACGTCGATGCCCTTGCACTCGAGGATCGTCTCGTCGGTGACGAGGTCGGCCTTCGAGACCTTGGGCTCGGCGTGCAGGACCGGGGCCTCGGGGGCCGGCGCGTCCATGACCGCGGTGGCGTCGGTGCCGTTGCCGGCGGGCGGCTCGGCCCGGAGCGGGGCGCGTCGTCGCTGGGTTCCGTTCGTGTCGCTCATGCGTTCGTTCCCACCAGTTCGGAATCGTCGGAGTCGTCGGAGTCGGCGGCGCCGCCGAGTGCGCCCGTGAGCAGGCTCTCCTCCGGCTCGGTCTCGCCATCGGCCTTCTTGTCGGCGACGAGGGACGGAACGAGGATGTTCCGTCGCTCGGCGACCCGCCGGAGGTAACGGTCACGCAGGCTGGCCGCCAGCTGGGCGAAGCCACCGGGGAAGACGAGGAGCACCACGAGGAGCCCCGCACCCGAGATGAGGGGACGGATCTCGCCCAGGGCGGTGATCGTCGACAGCCACTGGAAGAAGAGCACGCCGCTGACGGCACCCGTCAGGGACCCGAGGCCGCCGATGACGGCGGTCGAGAACACCTCGAGGCTCATCTCCGGGGCGTAGGTCCCCTGGCCGAGCGAACCGAGGATCGTCACGTGGAGACCGCCGGCGATGCCGGCGATGAAGCCGGCAACCAGGAAGGCCGACAACTTGATGCGGGTCGTGGGCACCGACGCCGAGTCAGCGGCTCGTTCGTTGTCTCGGGTCGCGATGATCACGCGACCCGACCTCGTGCCGCGCACGCTCGTCGCGGCGAGGAACGAGAAGGCCAGGAATGCCAGACACAGCGCATACATCGGATATCCGCTGTCGAGGTCCCAGCGTTCCCACAGGACGGGACGTTCGATGTTGTCGGGGATGATCGACGAGAAGTTGTCCGGGTTCAGCACGTAGGAGTTGAGCGCCACCGCGAATGCCAGCGTGCTGACCGCGAGGAAGAGCCCTCGGATCCGCAGTGCGGGCAGTCCGACCACGAGCGCGGTCAGCGCTCCGGCGGCACCGGCGAGGATCAGGACGATGAACAGGTCGAGGTCTTCGCGCAGCAACAGGTTGCCGGCGATGAGGCCGCCCATGCCGGCGATGGCGAACTGCCCGAGGCTGATGTGGCCGCCCCAGCCGGTCAGCAGCACGAGCGACACACCGACCATGGCCCAGACGATGCCGATGGCGGCCAGCAACTGGTTGGAGGGTCCCCAGGTGTACGGGATCCAGACGAAGACCAGCGCGATGACGGCCCAGAGCGCCCACTTCACGTACTTGACCTCGGGCAGGTCACGCAGCTCACGAGGCACGGGCTTGACGATGCCGTCGGAGCTGAAGCTGGCGCTCTCGGAGTTCATGGCCCGGGAGAGCGACGCCCGCTGTGCGAGCAGCGCGACCAGGATGACAGCGAGGAAGAACATCGTCGTGATCGACGGTGTTCCGGTGCCGTTCCAGCGCACGATCTGATCGAGCATGCCGAGACCGATGCCGGCGATGAAGGCCGTGGGCAGCGACTCGAGCCGGGCGACCACCGCCGCAGCGAGGGCGGGCAGCAACACGGCCGGGCCGGCGGAGACGACGCCGGGCGAGATGCCCGACGACGGCGCCTGCAGGACGTAGGTGAGGGCGGCGAGGCCGCCGGCGATCATCCAGACGATGCGTCCGAGCTTGTAGACGGGGATGCCGAGCAGGAGCGCCCGGTCCTCGTTCTCGGCTGCGGCGCGGATGGCGACGCCGGCGTCGGTCCGCAGGAGGAACCAGGCCAGACCGGCGATCACGAGCGGGACGACGGCGATGATGAGGATCTCGTCACCCGTCATCGTCTTGATGCCGCCCTCGAGCGTGATCCGCAGATCGAGGGGGATCGTGAATCCGCCGGCGAGGGAGATGAATCCGATGGCCTTGTTGGCGAAGAGGCTGAGGACACCGAAGATCTGCGCGAGGCCGATCGACGCCACGGTGACGATCAGACGGCTCGAGTTCTTGAACCGGCGGATGACCAACTCGGTGACGAAACCGACGGCGACGCCGATCACGACCGCGAGCACCAGCGCCGCGAAGAACGGGAACCCGTGCTCGAGGTGGAGACCCAGGGCGAAGGCCCCGGGAAGCGCGCCCATCGCGGCGTACGAGAAGTTGACGAACCGGTTCGTCCGGTAGATCAGGATGAGGCCCATCGCCAACAGCGCGGTGGTCGTGCCCTGGACGGTGCCGATGAACAGCACCGAGTAGGGGGCCTTGTCCTGGAGAAAGTCGGCGGTCAGCGGCAGGTTGTACAGCCCGAAGTAGGCCAACACGACGCCGACACCGACGAAGATCGCCCGGTCGCGCTTGCTCCAGCTCCCGAGCGTCGCCGCTCCGGGGATGCGTTCCAGTACTGCAGTCATGACGGAGGCCTCAGGGTGTCGCCGGCGGGGATCTGTCCGAACTCGTAGCGTTGGCTCTTGGTGTGCGGCATGTAGGTGCCCTGCTTGCCGTTGTACGGCGAGATGGCGTTGCGGTCCCAGTAGATCTCGCGCACGTCGTTGGCGGCGGTGCGGTCACCGGGGCCGAACTTCCACAGACCGACCGTGCCGTTCTTCTGCGGGTAGTTGAACATCCCGTCGGAGAGCGACTGCGGTGTCAGGTTGGGGCCGGCGCCCTGGATGCCGATCGCCAACATGTACATCTGGTAGTAGATGAGGTCGACCGAGAAGGCGGGCTCCTCGTTGGGCCGGACCGACTTGAACGCCTCGTAGGCGATCGTCTGCGTCGGCGGCACGAACGGCTCGAGCGAGCTGATGCCGAAGGCGTGCTCGGCGAAGTTCTGGTCCCAGAGCTGGCCGACGATGTCGGCGTCGGTGAGCGCCGTGCCGGCGATGATGAACTCCGGGTAGTACGACTCACGGTTGGCGACGCCTGACAGGAACACGGGGAGGACCGGGTCGCAGCCACAGACCACGGTCGTGACGCCCTGGTTCTTGAGCTTCGGGATGATGTTGTTGGCCTGGCTCGACATCGTGGCCAGGTCGAGCTGGTACTTGACGTTCTCACCCGGGTCGTTGCCGGCCTCCTGGGTGATGCGTCGGGAGTTGTTCACCGACTCCTGGTACCAGGAGTTCTCCGGCGCGATGGTCGCGAACTTCCGGGTCTTGGTCTTGAGGTCGCCGCCCGCGTTGACCGCCGTCTTCCCGTGGAGCTTCTTGTTGGCGTACTCGGAGGCGAGCTCGGACACCCGGGTGCCGTCGGTGGCCAACGACCAGGCGAACGGTGCCCGCTCCTCGTGCCACTGACGCGAGAGGTACGGGGTGCCGAAACCGATGACCCCGCGGTCGGCGAGGGCGTCGGCGTAGGGCTCCGACGTGGCCGACAGGTCGGCGAACGTACCGAGCTCCTCGGCCACCTTCACGGCGTCGGCCTCGGCCTTGTCGCGACCCTTGCCCAGCAGTTCGTTGGTGTTCGAGCCCTGGCCGTCGTAGAAGACGATCTCCATCGAGCGGCCGTAGAACTCCATGCGGGTGCTGAAGTACTCGGCGAACACGGTGATCGTGGACTGGATGGTCTGCGGGGTGTCCGAGAGGCTGGCACCGGCGAGCTCGGCCAGCGTCTGCTGGAAGCCCTTCTCGCCGCCCAGGACTCGGTAGGACACGCGGATCTTGTCGCCGGTCACGCCCTTGGCGGTCGCACCGCCGTTGTTGCCGCCACCCCAGGCCACACAGGGAGGCGAGTACTCGTCGCCGGGGATCTGCTCGGCCCGGTCGGGGCACGCCTGGACACCGGCGACAGGTGCGACGCCGTTGCCTTGTCCGTCGGCGGCGACGGGACCAGCCGGAGCGGGGGCTCCGTCGGTCACCGCGGGATCGGCTTCGCCGGACTCGGCATCGTCGGTGGCGACGGTCGTGGTCGTGGCGTCGGGGTCGAAGAAGCTCTCGCCCTGCGGAGCGAAGCCCTGGCTCGCCGTCGATGCCACGCTCTCGGGAGCGAGCGTGGGCGCGAAGAGCGCCATCACGACGAGCATCACGCCGAGGACGGCCAGCGGGCCGTAGCCACGGAACGACCGTTGCTGGACCGTGAACGAGCGGTGGACGTCGACGACGTCGTCGGGGGTGGGGGCGGCCATCAGCGGACCTCAGCGGGGAGAGAGACGATGACGAGACCGGACTCGGTGGCGTCGGTGGTGTTCGACTCCGCCGGGGCCTCGGTGCTCAGGGTGGGGACGAGCGCGGCCATCAGCATCAACGCCAGCGCCAGCAGCGCCAGCGGGCCGTAGCCACGGAACAGACGCCGGTAGACGGGCGCCGATCCCTGGGGCGGGATGTTGGCCTCGTAGGTGAGGTTGCCGGACATCAGATCATGGCCTCCATCGGCACGGAACGCTGTGCCCTTCGCATCTTGCGGCGGTCGAGTTCGGCGAGGGCACCGAGCAGGAGGAGCCCGCCGAGGCCCACGAGCACGAGCGGTCCGCCACGAGTACCGGCGATGCGCTCGAGGGCCGGCGCTGCCGTCTCCGGTGACGTCGACGCTGCCGGTTCGGTGACGACGGACGTGTCGGAGTCGGTCGGGGCCGAGCCGCCCGTGAGGTTCGAGCCGGTGGTGCCCAGCGTGCCCTGGGAGACACCACCGGAGTCGGCGGGCAGGGAGACGGGCGGCGTGAACGCCGGCAGTTCGCCGAGCAGGCTCGTCTGGCCGAGTTCGCCGGTCCGGGCGGTGACCCCGCCGAGCTCGATGTTCAGCGAACCAGCGCCGGTGACGGAGCCGAGTGCGATGTCGGCGATGGTGATGTACGAGGCGTTGCCGCAGTCCATCTCGAGGAGTGCGTTGACCAGCGCCTCGCGGACGGGCTGGAGTGCGCCGACCACGCCGCCGACGACGCCGTCGCGGAGCTCGCTGGGCACGATGCCGATCCGGAGCGGGTCGACGAACGAGATGCCCGATTCGTTGCGCACGGTCGGCGGGTCGATCCGGATTCCGAGCGGCTCGATCAGCGGGTTGATCTGTGCCAGGGCGTCGATGGCGTCGCCCGCAGGAATCGGCTGTGCCGTTCCCCCGACGACGATGCCCTCGATGGTGAACGTTCCCGACACCTGCTCGGCGGGGGCGCTCTGCCAGATGGCTTCCCAGCGCAGGCCCTTGAGGACCAGCGCGTCGCCGCCGATGCTGACCTTCGAGACCTCGGTGACGGCGGTGGCCACGCGCTTGCCGTCGATGACCCCGGAGCTCGTCTCGCTCACCGTGCTCCCGATGAGGACGGCTCCGTCCTGGCCGGCGGCGGCGGTGATCGCCCGCGACTTGGCCAGCGGCGAGTCGTCGGCCTTGGCGTACTTCTCGACGCCGTTCTCGCTCTCGGTCTTGCCGGAAGCGGCGTTCTCCTCGCCCGAGCGGACGACCAGCGGCTGCGGCTGGTCTTCCTTGGCGTAGGTGGGGTCGCCACCGTCACAGCCCTCGCCGGCGAGCGTCGTGCCGATGACGCCGAGGTCGAGCGAACGGGCCTCGCCGACGGCCACCTTGTTCTGGTGTCCTGCGAGTGCCATGCCGTAGGTCAGGCCGAACGACAGACGACCACTGCGGGGGTCGATCTTGTACCCCTGCGCGTAGGCCGTGCCGGTCCCCGGGTCGACCGCGGTCTGACCCGATGCCGGCGTCGAAGTCGCGATCAGGCCAGCCATACCCGCTGCCCAGACGGCGCCGATGGCCACCGTCCGTCGAAAGGCGAAGTACTTGGTGTTCACGTGACCCCCACGTCAATGCAGACTCGTTGGTTCGACCCGGCCCGGACCGCCGTGACGACGGACCGGAACCACCGGTAACAGGTTGTTCGTGATCGATGTCACGTCCTCCTGTCTTCCGGAGCCGGATATCCTAGGGTCCGATTTGTCCGAATCGGACATCGCGGCGCGTTCGCGCGAGCATCGCGACGTGCACGACGACCCCGTTCTCCAGCGACGGCGCCGGATCGCCGGCCTCGTCGATCTCGGGCAGCGAGTCGGCTACTCCGCCTTCGGCCTGGCCATCGTGGCGTTCGTCGTCGGACTGTTCACCGACTTCGGCACCGTGTCCGGAGTGATCGTGGCCCTCATCGTGGTGGGGTCGCTCGTACTCGCACCGGCGATCGTGTTCGGCTACGCCGTCAAGGCGGCGGAGCGCGAGGACCGGCAAGAGGGTCGCCGGACCATGGCAGACGACGACTGACGTCTCGCTACCGGTGAGGCCGTCTACCAGCCGCGCTCGCCCGTGCGGGGCGGGAGCACGCGGCTGAAGCGGCGACGGCGGGCCTTCACGGCCAGCAGGTCCGCGGACAGCTTCCGGGCCGGCATCGGCCGGATCGGCTGAGCGGGACGGCGGGTCGTCTTCGACGGTGCGCTGTTGCGACTGGACACGGGTCGTTGTTCGCCTCGCTCCTCGGCCGTTCCTTCTCTCGATCCGGAAAATCCCGTGGGCGGTGCCGGTCTGTCCGAAATGCGGGGGTGTGGGCGTCGGAACGGCCGCCGATGTGCCCTCCGAGACCCCGTGGTGGTACGAATCGACCGATGTCGTCCCGTCTCCCCGCCGCGCGACGCAAGGAGCAGATCCTCGCGGTCGCGCTCCCGGTCTTCGCCGAACGGGGATTCCACCTCACGTCCATGAACGACGTGGCCGACGCCGCCGGTGTGACGAAACCGGTGCTCTACCAGCACTTCTCTTCCAAGCGCAGCCTCTATCTCGAACTCCTGCGATCGGTCGGCGACCGCCTCATGGTCGCCATCCAGACCGCGGCGTCCCAGGCCCACCACCCCCGCCAGCAGGTGGAGGACGGCCTCGGCGCCTACTTCACGTTCGTCGCCGACCATCCCGATGCCTATCGCCTCATGTTCGGTGGCGGGACCCGACGCGACACCGAGTTCGCCGAGGAGGCGACGCGCGTCGAGCTGGCGATCGCCGAGGCCATCGCGCCGCTGATCCGGATCGAGGGGCTGGAAGACCGCGAGCGCCTGCTGTTCGCACACGGCATCGTCGGTCTGGCCGAGGGCACCACGCGGCACTGGCGGGCGCACGAACGCCAGATCGAGCCGGCGGCCGTCGCCGCACTCGTGGCCGACCTCGCCTGGCGGGGCCTGCGCAGCGCTCGCTCCGACGCCCCGTGACCGTGCCCGCTGCGGGAGACCCGGGCGAAGAAGATCCGGCCGTCGGCGTGGGTCCACATCCGCAGCCGTGGCCCGACGACCCTCGCCTCGACCCCGCCCTGCTCGAGGAAGGCGACCGTCGCAACGTCGCCGACCGCTTCCGTTACTGGCGCATGGACGCCATCGTCACCGAACTGGACACCCACCGGCACCCGTTCCACGTGGCGATCGAGAACTGGCAGCACGACCGCAACATCGGCGGCGTCGTCCGCAACGCCAATGCGTTCCTCGCTGCCGAGGTCCACATCGTCGGCCGGCGACGGTGGAATCGCCGTGGCGCGATGGTGACCGAGCAGTACCAGCACCTGCGTCACCACGACGACGTCGAGGCGCTCGTCGCGTTCGCGCAGGCGAACGACCTCCCACTCGTCGGGATCGACAACGTGCCCGGTTCCGTGCCGCTCGAGACCACGCCGCTCCCCCGCAATGCCCTGTTGGTCTTCGGACAGGAGGGACCCGGGCTGTCGGATGCCGCCATCGACGCCGCCGACATCGTCTGCTCGATCGAGATGTTCGGTTCGACCCGTTCGATCAACGCCGCCGTCGCCTCGGGCATCGCCATGCACACCTGGATCCGCCAGCATGTCCACGGACACCCATGTTGATCCTCCTCCCCCCTTCTGAGGGCAAGGCCAGCGGTCAGCGAGGACGCCCGCTCGACCTCGACCGGCTCTCCTTCTCGGAACTCGCCCCGACCCGTACCGCGGTCATCGACGCCCTCGTCGCCGCCTCTGGCCGTGACGATGCGTTGGCGGTCCTCGGCGCACCAGCAGGGGCAAAAGACCAGGTCAGCGGCAACGTCGACCTCTGGACGGCTCCGACGCTGCCGGCCTCGGGTCTGTACACCGGCGTGCTGTACGACGCCCTCGACCTCGCCTCGCTCGACGCTGCGGCCAAGCGCCGAGCCAACAAGCGACTGGTCGTCGTCAGCGCGCTCTTCGGCGCGCTGCGCCCCTCGGACCGGGTGCCGTCCTACCGCCTGTCGATGGACGTCGACCTCCCGGGCGTCGGCAAGCTCGCGGCCGCCTGGCGCGACCCGCTGGCCGCCGTGCTGCCCGAGGCTGCCGGGCGGGGCCTCGTGGTGGACATGCGGTCGTCGACCTACGTGGCGGCGTGGAAGCCCGTCGGCGCTCTCGGCGAGCGGACCGTGTCGATCCACGTCGTGCGCGAGGAGAACGGCAAGCGCTCGGTCGTCAGCCACATGGCGAAACACACCCGTGGGCTCGTCGCCCGCCACCTGCTGGAGACCGGGATCGACCCTCGGACACCCGAGGCGCTCGCCGACGCGCTCGCCGACGAGTACCACGTCGAACTCGAAAACGCTCGTGCGGGTCGCCCGCGCCGTCTGGAGATCGTCGAACCCGCCTGAACCGGGTCAGGGCTGCTTGCGCAGCGTCCGACGGGCGCCCGGGATGGCGCCGATCAGGTTGGTGACCGTGCTCGTCAGCTCGCCGACGGTCCCCTCGAGATTCCCGATCCGGCCGTCGACGGCCTCGAACGTCTCCTGGAGTTCGCCGAGACGCCCATCCATGCTCGACAAGCGGGTCTCCAGCGTGTCGGTCGTCCGGTCGAGTGCCGCGGTGAGCGCCTCGAGTTGCCCGGGGAGTCGCGACATCGCGGAGATGAGCTTGCGCACCCGGTAGAGCGTGAACGGGGCGCGGCCGAGTTCGCCGAGAACCCGCAGCCACCAGGCCAGGATCTCGTCGGGCGAGGGAGGACGGATGGTCGGGGTCGCGACCGCGTCGTGGGGCGGGTCGAGGTGCTCGACATGCGGAAGCGGCGTGACGCTCATCGAGGCGCCACCTTATGGACCGACGGAGACGATGCGGGAGACTGTGAGGTGATGGCCGTCAATCCCACCGTCCTGGACCCGCAGCAGCGGAACCGCGACCTCGAACGGATGCGGACCGAGGCGTTCGACGTCGTCGTGATCGGTGGTGGCGTCACCGGCGCCGGCGTCGCGCTCGACGCTGCCAGTCGGGGCCTGCGCGTGGCGTTGGTCGAACAACGGGACTTCGCCGCCGGTACGTCGAGTCGGTCGTCGAAGCTCTTCCACGGTGGTCTGCGGTATCTCGAGCAGTTCGAGTTCGGCTTGGTGACCGAGGCATTGCACGAACGCAACCTGATGCTGCGGCGACTGTGCCCCCACCTGACCCGGCCGGTGTCGTTCGTGTACCCGCTCACCCACCGGGTGTGGGAGCGCCCCTACGTCGGCGCCGGCATCGCGCTCTACGACGTGCTCGCCGCGTTCGGCGACAACCCGCTCCCCCGTCACCGCCACCTCTCGAAGCGCTCGGCATCGGCACTCGTGCCGTCGTTGCGCACCGACGCCTTCACCGGCGGCGTCCAGTACTGGGACGCACAGGTCGACGACGCCCGCCACACCATGGCCGTCGTCCGGACCGCGGCGGGTCACGGCGCAGCGATCGCGTCGTCGGTACGAGCGGTCGACATCCACCGTGACGACGACGGCGTCGAGGCACTCGAGGTCTGTGATCTCGAGACCGACACCCGGTTCCGAATCGCGACCCGGCAGATCATCAACGCCACCGGCGTCTGGACGGATCAGATCCAGGACCTCGTCGGCGGTTCGTCACTGCGGGTCCGCGCATCGAAGGGCGTGCACCTGGTCATCCCTCGCGACCGCATCGACGCCGGTTCCGGGCTCATCTGCCGCACGCCCACGTCGGTCCTCTTCGTCATCCCGTGGGGTTCCCACTGGCTCGTCGGCACCACCGACTCGGACTGGGACCTCGACCTGGCCCATCCGGCGGCCAGCAGCACCGATCTCGACTACCTGATCGACCAGGCGAACCGTTGGCTCGACCCGGGCCTGACCCGTGACGACGTGATCGGGGTGTACGCCGGACTCCGTCCGCTCCTCTACGGCGAGTCGGAGTCGACGTCGAAGCTGAGTCGGGAACACGCGGTGAGCACGGTGACGCCCGGGCTCATCACCGTGGCCGGCGGGAAGTACACGACCTACCGGGTGATGGCCGCCGACGCCGTCGACGCCGCGGTTGGCGCACTCGGCCGGACCGAGGTGTCGCGGACCGAGGACATCCCGCTCGTCGGCGCTGCCGGCTGGGATGCCTTCCGGGCACGCCGCGACGAACTCGCCACGTCGTCCGGGCTCGACGGCCGGGTCATCGACCACCTCCTCGGGCGCTTCGGGACCGAGACGGTCGAGGTGCTCGAACTGCTCCGCCAGGATCCGTCGCTGGCGGCGACGCTGCCGGGCACCGACGAGTACCTCGCGGTCGAGGTCCACATCGCGGCCGCAATCGAAGGCGCGCTGCACCTCGACGACGTGCTCACCCGCCGCACGCGCATCTCGATCGAGACGCCCGACCGCGGCGTGTCGGCAGCACCCGTCGCCGCCGCCATCATGGGCCGTGTCCTCGGGTGGGACGACGCCACCATCGCCACCGAGGTCGAGTCGTACCGGACCCGCGTCGCGGCGGAGATCGACAGCCAGCAGGCGACCGACGACCGCACCGCCGACGAACGCCGCCTGGGCGCCCCCGACGTCCGTCGCGGCGCCGTCTGACCCGACGGCCCCAAGATCCGTTCTGGGTGCGCGATCGGTACTCCAGACATCCCGATCGCGCACCCAGAACCAGATCTCTGTACCCCCGGGGTGGGGTGGAGTGGGCGTCGGGTCAGGAGGACTCGACGATGGCGCGGAGCTCGGGCCAGGCGGCGGCGAAACCGGCGTGGCACGGGAGCGTGTCGACCTCGTCGACGGTGAACCATCCGACGGCGTCGGTCTCGAAGTTGGCACTGCTCCCGAACGGTTCGGCGACCTCGACCACGATGGTGGTGTAGGCCCAGTCGTCGGCGGGGTCGAAGACGACCTCACCGATCACCTCGTGTGCCGGCACCGCGCCGACCTCCTCGGCCGCTTCACGCAACGCACCTTCGTGCGGGGTCTCGCCGTCGTCGAGGGCACCGCCGGCCACCGACCACGTCCCCCCTTCGTGTGCCCAGGCCGATCGCTTCTGGAGCATCACCTTCGGAGCTCCGTCGGCTCGGTGGACGAACAGGGCGCCAGCGGCGCCGAAGCGTCCCCATCGCACATGCCCGTCACTGCATCGGACGAACCCGTCGCCGCTCCCCTGCATGACCGTCAGACCTGGTAGCCGGACGGATTCTGGCGCTGCCAGTTCCAGTGGTCTCGGCACATGTCGTCGAGGTCGAAGCGGGCCGTCCACCGCAGCAGGTCCTCGGCGCGGGCGGTGTCGGCGAAGACGCACGGCACGTCGCCGGGTCGTCGCTCCACGACCTCGTGGGGGATCTCCCGTCCGACCGCTCGGCCGGCAGCGGCGACGACCTCGAGCACCGACGACCCGGTCCCGGTACCGACGTTGACCGCTTCGCAGCCGTCGATGCGCTCGAGCGCACCCAGCGCAGCGAGATGGGCGTCGGCCAGGTCGACGACGTGGATGTAGTCACGGATGCAGGTGCCGTCCGGTGTGTCGTAGTCGCCACCGAAGACCCGGAGGCGCTCGAGCCGGCCCACCGCGACCTGCATGGCGAACGGCATCAGGTTGTTGGGGATCCCGGTCGGGTCCTCGCCGATGGTGCCGCTCGGATGTGCACCGACGGGGTTGAAGTACCGCAGCAGGATCGTGCGCCAGCGGTCGTCCGCTGCCGCGACGTCGCGGAGCATCTCCTCGATGTAGAGCTTGGTACGGCCGTACGGGCTCACCGCGCCGATCGGGGCCGACTCGGTGATCGGCACCACCTCGGGCTCGCCGTAGACCGTGCACGACGACGAGAACGCGAGGTCGAACACCTCGTGCTCGGCCATGGCCGACAGCAGGCTCACCGTGCCGGCCAGGTTGTTGTCGTAGTAGGCGAGCGGGATGTCGACCGACTCGCCGACGGCCTTGAGCCCGGCGAAGTGCACCACCTGGTCGACCGAGTGTCGGTCGAAGACGGCCGACAATGCGCCGCGGTCACGAAGGTCGACCTCGTTGAACGTCAGCGAACCGTCGGCCAAGGAGCGCACCCGATCGATCGCCACCGTCGACGAGTTCGACAAGTTGTCGACCACGACCACGTCGTGGCCCGCCGTCAGGAGCTGCACACAGGTGTGCGAGCCGATGTAGCCGGCACCGCCGGTGACCAGGATCGTCGCCATCGGTCGGATCCTACGGTCAGGTCGGGCTCGTGCTCCGCTCCACGGCGCCGAAGCGGAACAGGGCGAGCAGGACACCGAAGGCGAGCGCCCCGAACGCGAGGTGTGCCGTCCCGAGCCCGTCCTTCATACCCGTGACTCCGAGCCAGGCGAGCACGGCACCGGCGGCCGGGCTCAGCACGAGCACCCGGCGAGCGCTGTAGTCCATGCGCCGTCGGGCCACCTGGACGAACTCGATCCCGGCCACCAGCGTGAGCGCAAGGACCAGTCCGATGTCTCCAGCCTGGAGATCGTCGCTCCACGACGAGAGCAGCAACGCCAGCGCGGGGAAGAACCCGGCGAACATCGCGAGACATCGCCGGCACACGAACCGGTCGCCGACGCGTACGCAGCGGTCGGCCTCGTCGGCGTGGTGGTGCGAGAGCCACCGCGGCGCGAGCGCGTCCCGTCGGTCCGATCCGGTCATGGAAGAGGTTTCGGAAGATCCGGCCCCGGACTTGAGCCCGGCCGCGACCTAACCGAGTTGGTCGTGCAGGAAGCTGGTCACCTCGGGCCAGATCTCGGCCGCGAGCTCGTTGTCCTGCGTACCGAGGGCGTTGTGCGGCGCCATGAACGCATGGCCGCTGCCGGAATGGACGGTGAGGGTGGCGTCCTTGCCCAGACCCTGGAGGTAGGCCTCGAGTGCCTGGGCCTGCTCGGGTGGGAAGAAGTCGTCGTGCTCGGCCATGTGGCCCCGGATGACGGCTTCGATCGCGGAGAGGTCGGCCGGCCCACCCTCGATCGGCGGGAACCCGTAGAACGGAACGGCGGCCTTCACCTTGTCGGGGCGCAGCGAGGCGATCACGAACGTCAGCATCCCGCCCATGCAGAAGCCGACGACACCGATGCCGTCACCCGTCGTCGCTTCGTGGTCGGCGAGGAAGTCGACGGCGCCACCCATGTCGCGCCCGGCGCGGTCGATCGGCAGCTCGGTCATGAGCTGGCTCGCCTTGTCCATCTCGTCGTGCGCCGCGAGTTCGCCGTGGTAGAGGTCGGGTGCCAGCGCCACGAACCCGGCCTCGGCCAATCGGTCGGCCATGGTCTTGGTCCCCGAGTCGAGGCCCCACCACTCCTGGACCACGAGGACGCCGGGTCCGGTACCGCCGGCGGGCAGGGCCAGGTACCCCGATGCCGAGTTGCCGTTGCTCGCGAATTCAACCGTTTCAGCCATGTTCCGGAACCTACCGCCCACACCCCCACCCCCGTTCTGGTGAACGATCGACACCACCAGATGGCGCATCCGTTCACCAGAACGGGTGGCCCGGGGGGATAACCGGGGTGACCCGGGGGAGGTGACCGGGGTGTCAGGGGGTGGAGGCCTCGAGGATGGCGCGCTCGACGAGGACGCTTGCGAGGTGTCCGCGGTACTCGGCGTCGCCGTTGAGGTCCTCGGGTGGGCTCATGCCCTCGGCGGCGACGGCGGCCGCGTCGGTGGCGCCGGCACCGGACCCGAGGGCGGCCTCGACGGCGGACGATCGGATCGGCGTCGTCGCCATGTTGACCAGTGCCACCCGTGGCTCGTCGCCCATCTGCACCGCAGCCGCCACGATCGCCCAGTCCTGCGCTCGCCGGTTGAACTTCTGATACGACCATCCCGCCCCGGCGGCCACCTTCGGCACCCGGATCTCGGTGAGCAGTTCGTCGGGCTGCAACGCGGTCTCGAGGAAGCTCGTGAACAGCTCGGTCGCGGCGATCTCACGCGTGCCGTTCGGCCCCTTCGCCACCACCGAGCCGCCCAGGGCCAACAACGCCGCCGGGAGGTCGGACGCCGGGTCGCCGTGCGCGAGCGAGCCGCCGATGGTGCCCCGATGACGGACCGACGGGTCCCCGATCTGCGACGCCACGTGCGCCAGCATCGGCGCCCCCTGCTTCAGCAGGTCGCTGCTCTCGACGTCGCGGTGGGTCGAGAGGGCGCCGATGGCGAGGTGTCCGTCGTCCTCACGGATGTACGACAGATCGTCGATGCGGCCGATGTCGACGAGCACCGACGGAGCGGCGAACCGGAACTTCAGCAGCGGGATGAGCGAGTGGCCGCCAGCGAGGAGCTTGGCCTCGTCGCCGTGCTCGGCCAGCGCCGCCAGCGCGGCGTCGGACGATTCGGCGACCGTGTAGTCGAACCCGGCGGGGATCATCCCTGGGCCCCCTTCCCGTCGCGAATGGCTCTCCACACCCGTTGCGGCGTCGCCGGCATCTCCATGTCGGTGACGCCGTACGGGCTCAGTGCATCGCACACCGCGTTGATCACGGCGGCGGCGGACCCGATCGTTCCGGCCTCGCCCACACCCTTGACGCCGAGCGGGTTGCTCGTGCTCGGCGTGACGGTCGAGTCGAGTCTGAAGCTCGGCACCTCGACGGCCGACGGCACCAGGTAGTCGAGGAACGACGGGTTCAGGCACACGCCCTCGTCGTCGTAACTCGCGCACTCCCACAACGCCTGGGCGACGCCCTGGACGATGCCGCCGTGGACCTGGCCCTCGACGATCATCGGATTGACCTGGTTGCCGCAGTCGTCGACCGCGATGTAGTCGATCAACTCGACGCCGCCGGTCCCCTCGTCGACCTCGACCACGGCCACGTGCGTGCCGAAGGGGAAGGCGAAGTTGGGGGGATCGAACGTGACCTGTTCCTGGAGGTTCGGCTCCATCCCGTCGGGGAGGTCATGGGCGGTGAACGCCCCGAAGGCGATCTCCTGGATCGTGACCGTCTTGTCGGGTGACCCCGCGACGGAGAACGTCCCACCCTCGAAGGTGAGGTCGTCGGGGTTCGCCTCCATCTGGTGGGCGACGATCAGCTTCGCCTTCTCGACGACCTTCTCGCAGGCCATGGAGACCGCGACGCCGCCGACGCTGAGCGAACGGGACCCGTAAGTGTCCATCCCGAGCGGGCTGATCGCGGTGTCGGAGTGGAGGACCTCGACATCGGCCGGGTCGATGCCCAGCTTGTCGCCGACGATCTGGGCCCAACTCGTCTCGTGACCCTGGCCGTGCGGCGTCGAGCCGGTGACGACCTCGGCTTTGCCGGTGGGCAACAGGCGGACGGTCGCATGCTCCCAACCGCCGGCGGCGTAGTTCAGCCCACCGAGCGCTCGGCTGGGAGCGAGCCCGCAGATCTCCACGTAGGTGCACAGTCCGATGCCGAGTTGCTTCTGCTCGCCGGCGTCGCGGCGGCGCTGCTGTTCTGCCTTCAGCCCGTCGTAGTCGCTCATCTCCAGCGCCCGGTCCATCGTCGGGCCGTAGTGACCCGAGTCGAAGGTGAGCGTCGACGGCACGTCGAGGTTCTCGAAGAAGTCGCCTCCCCCGAGGTAGTTCCGGCGGCGGATCTCGACCGGACTGATGCCGACCTCCGCCGCGAGGATGTCCATCGCACGCTCGATCGCGTACGAGGCCTCGGGTCGGCCCGCACCGCGGTACGCGTCGGTCGGCGTCATGTTGGTGAAGTACCCGTCGCAGGTGAAGCCGAACGCGGGGACGGCGTAGACGCCGGTGTAGAGGAAGCTCCCGAGCAGCGGCACGCCCGGCGTGATGAGCATCATGTAGGCGCCCATGTCGGCGTCGAGATGCACCCGGCAGCCGAGCAGCTTCCCGTCGGCATCGGCCGCCAACTCGATCTTCTGTTGCTGACCGCGTCCCTGATGCGTCGAACCCGCGGCCTCCGACCGTGTCTCGGTCCAACGCACGGGCCGACCGAGCCGGTGTGCGAGCGAGAGGGCGAGGATCTCGTCGGGGTTGATGTTGAGCTTGGCCCCGAAACCACCACCCACGCTGGGGGCGACGACTCGGATCTTCGACTCGGCGATGCCGGTCGTGGCGGCGGCCATCACCTTCAGGATGTGGGGCACCTGGGTCGCGCTGTAGAGGGTGACGTCCCCGCCGTGGGGGGCGGGGACGGCGAGGACGCCCCGGGGCTCCATCGCCGCCGGGATCAGTCGCTGCTGGACGAAGTTCGCCTCGATGGTGTGCGCCGCATCGGCGAACGCCGCCTCGAGCGCATCGGGATCCGGGATGAGCGGCCAGTGGTACGACTTGTTCGAGTCGAGCCCGGTGTGAGCGATCTTGTCGCCCGCGACGGCGTCGTCGATCGATGCCACTGCGGGAAGCGGGTCGTACTCCACGTCGACCATCTCGGCGGCGTCGGCGGCCTGGTACCGGGTCTCGGCCAGCACCACGGCGACGATCTCGCCGAGGTGGTGGACCTCGTCGGTCGCCACCGGGAAGTGCTCGGGGTTGACCATGTCGTCGGTGACCGGCCACGCGCACGGGAGCGGCGCGACCCACAGGCCCATCTCCTGGAGTTGGGGGCCGGTGTAGACCTCGACCACCCCGTCCATCGACTCGGCCGCCGACGCGTCGATCGACACGATGCGAGCGTGCGCGAACGTCGACCGGACCATGCCCATCCAGAGCTGGCCGTCGACCTGGATGTCGTCGACGTACTTGCCCTCGCCGGTGAGCAGCGCGGCGTCCTCGCGACGCTTCATCGGTGTTCCCACTGCCGTCATGACTGCACCTCCTGGCCCGAGGCGGTGAGCACGGCGCGCACGATGTTGTGGTAGCCGGTGCACCGGCAGAGGTTGCCCTCGAGACCGATCCGCACCTCCGACTCCGACGGCGTCGGGTTCTCGTTCAGGAACGAGGTCGCCGCCATCACCATCCCCGGCGTGCAGAAGCCGCACTGCAGGCCGTGGCACTCGCGGAAGGCTTCCTGCATCGGATGCAACTGACCGGCGCCCGCTCCGGACAATTCGGCCATCCCCTCGATGGTGGTCAGGTCTCGGCCGTCGGCCTGCACCGCCAGCGCGGTGCACGACTTCACCGACTCGCCGTCCACGTGGATCGTGCACGCACCACACGACGACGTGTCGCAGCCGATGTTGGTGCCGGTCAGTCCAAGGTCGTCTCGGAGGAAGTGCGCGAGCAGCATCCGCGGCTCGACGTCCCTCGTGTACGACCGACCGTTCACGGTCAGCGTGATCTCCATCGAATTCTGTCCCCCTTCGACATCGGGCCGACGCCGTGTGCGGTCGACGACCGGTCGTTACAGTCGCACTCAGGGGTTGGACGAAGGTTGGTCAGATGAGCCGCTTGCATCCATGAGTCACACCCAGGAGCGTCGTCGAGCACTCGAACAGGCGCGGACCACGTTCCGCGGTCAGGGGCTCGTGTCCGCCCGGATCGAGTCGGTGGTGGCCCCTGACGTCCAGGGCTCCTGGACCCGGTGCAGTGACGTCGTGGCCGTCGATCAGTTGGCGCCCGTCGAGCTCGACGACCCGGGCGCGCACTGGCACGACTCGCCCCTGCGACGCGCCGCCGGCGACGTGATCGACGAGTTGGCCGCCCTCGCCCTCCGTGAGGACTACGTGGCGGCGATCACCGATCCGCTCGGACGGATCATCTGGAGCAGTGCCGGTCGATCGATGCGCGACCGGGCCGAGCGCGCCAACTTCGTCAACGGGGCCAACTGGAGCGAGGCCGTCGCCGGGACCAACGCTCCCGGTCTCTCGTTGCAGACCGGACGTCCTGCCCAGGTGTTCGCCTCCGAGCACTGGTCGAGCACGGTCCAGGACTGGGTCTGCTACTCGGCCCCCGTGCGCGACCGCGTCGGTCGCATCGCCGGGGTCCTCGACCTCAGCGCGCACTGGCAGAAGGCATCGCCGCTCGCGCTCACCACCGTGACCGCGCTCGCGAGGCTGGTGGAGATCGAACTCCACGCCTCCACCCGGCCGCCCGACGTCCATCTCAAGGTGCTCGGCGATCCGGAGATGTCGGTGCGCGGTCACTCGGTCCATCTCTCCCACCGCCAGCTCGAGATCCTCACGATCCTCGCACTGCGCGACGGCGTCGAGCGTGAAGAACTCCAGGATCTCCTCTACGGCGACCGACCGGTCTCGGCCACGACACTCAAGGCCGAGATCTCCCACCTCCGTCGCGTCATCGACGGCGGGATCGAGTCGCGCCCGTACCGGTTGGCGATCGACATCGCCCTGGACGCTGCGCTCGTGCTCGACGCCGTCCGCCACGGCGACCTCGAGGGCGCGGCGCGTACCTATGCCGGTTCACTGCTCCCCTTCAGCGAGAGTCCGTTCCTCATCGAGACCCGTCACCACATCGACGTGACCCTTCGCGAGGAGCTGCTCCGACAGGGCACCGCGACGCAGCTGCTCGCGTTCGCCGAGCACCACCCCCACGACGCTGCCCTCCTCGAACGAGCGCTTGCGATCACGCCCGTGGCGAGTGCACTGCACAGCGAGCTCGTCGCCCGGGTCACCGTCGAGTCGCCCTGAACCGACGTGGTGGACGACGACTCCGCGGTCGGGATCCAGCGACGCGATCGGTCGCTGCTCCTCGTCGGCGCCGCGATCGGTGCGGCCGCGTTGATCGTGGTGCTGCTCCTGGCGGACCGTTCCGACGACGACGCTGCCCCACCGCCCACGACGACGAGCGAGACGTCCACGACGACGATCTCGACCGGGGTTCGGGGCGACGACCTCGACGTGATGGGCATCGCGACGATCGACGACCGGACGTTCGTGTTCGGGACGCGTGATGCCGGCGTCATGGGCGCGACCGCGGCGCCCGGGCTCGACCTCGGCTTCGCCACGCCCGCCCTCGCCGTCGGCAGCGATCTCGTCCTCCTCGATCCGTCGGGCGCGGTGCTGGTCGGCCGGGAGGGCGGCGACTTCACGACCGTCGGTTGCTGCTTCGTCGACCTCCTCACGTCGGGAGAACCCGACGCGTTCTGGGCCATCGGCGAGGACGATCACGCCGAGATGATCGACGTGGCCGACGGCGCCACGGGCCGGCGCATCGCGCTCGACGGGCAGCAGGTGGTCGGCTCGGTCGACGTCGGGCTCGTGATGGCCGACGCCGACGGACGCACCCTCTGGCGTCGACCCGCCAAAGGCGACATGGCGATCGACGTGGCGATCGACGTCGACGCCGACGAGACGGTCGTCGCAGCCGGCGGCGACGTGATCGCGGTGCACGACCGCCGATCCGCCACCCTGGAGATCCGAGCGGTGCGGGACGACCGACCGAGGGCGGTCCTCGACCTGGACGGCAGCGACGACGTCGACGTCGTGCTCTCCGCCGCCGGCGACGCGGTGGCCATCACCGTCGGTGACAGCACCACCGTCTTCGATGCTCGCACCGCTGCACCACTCGGTTCGATCGTCGGGGCCGAACGAGTGGTGTCGATCGGCGGACGTCGCTTCGCCGGCATCGTCGACGGCGAGATCGTCGCGTCCGACGACGCCCGTCGTGATCTCGCCGCGTCGGCTCGAGTCGTCGCGACGCGGGCCGAGTGACCCTGCGGGCGCCGTGTGACGCCGAGGTGCCAGGCTCCGCCCATGACCGAACGCATGGAAGTCCAACGCGCGATCGCGGCCGACCCGGCAACGATCTTCTCGATCGTGTCGTCGCCCGAGGGCCATGTGGCCATCGACGCCAGCGGGATGCTGATGTCGTCGAGCGGCGAGCCGGCCTCGGCCGTCGGCGACACGTTCACGATCCACATGGACCGTGAAGCGCTCAACGACTACCCGCTCGGGCTCTACGACGTCGAGGTCCACATCACGACGTTCGAGCAGGACCGTGAGGTCGCGTGGACGATCATCGGTCAGATCAAGCCGCAGATCGGCCACGTCTACGGGTATCGCCTCGAGCCCATCGAGGGCGGCACGCTCGTGACGTCGTACTACGACTGGTCGGAGATCGATCCGCAGTGGAAGGAAGCGGCGATCTTCCCGGTCATCCCCGAGAGCGCCCTGCGCGCCACGCTCGGCATCCTGGCCCGGACCGCTGCGCCCGGCCAGCCCCGGCCGGAACTCCCGGACGCCGAAGGCTGACGCTTCCGGCGATCAGCGCTTCGGACGCTGCGCCGCCAACACGACGAACTGCGGGTTCGACGCCACGGTCTGCGACCCGCCGAACACCCGCTTCACGTGCACGTGGTGCGCGAGGTGCTGGTTGCCCACGACCCGCAGTTCACCACCCGGGCGCAGCACCCGGCGCGCGTCGACGAACATTCGACGGGCGACCGAGGTCGTACGCGCTCCCCCGGCGTGGAACGGCGGGTTGACCACGACCAGATCGGCGGACTGGTCGTCGATGCCGTCGAGCAGGTCCGTCACGTGGAAGCTGGCGTCGGTCGTGACCCGCCCGACCGTGGCGCGGGCCGACGCGACCGCCTGGTGCGACTCGTCGCAGCACACGACCTCGAGGTCCGGGTTCTGCCGAGCCATCGCTGCGGCGACCACACCGGTGCCGCAACCGAGGTCGACAGCGACCTCGACGTGTGACAGGTCGGGCAGGGAGGTCAACAGCAGCCGGGTTCCAGCGTCGAGGCTCGAGGCGGAGAAGACGTTGGGCATGCCGGTGACCACGAGGCCGTCAGGCCCCGACCACTCCTCGCACGCCGGCGACGGGTCGTCGCTCGCGACCAGATCGGGATCGATCTCGGGGAGCAGGAGCCGCGCCTTCTTGCGAGCGAGGCTCGTCGGCGTCGGTCCCAGATGCGTCTCGAACGCCTCGATGGTCGAGCGGTGCACCGACTTCGTCATCCCGGCCCCGATCACCACGGCGTCGTCTGCCAGCTGCGAGCGGAGGCGCCGGAGCAGATCGTCGAGGTAGGCCTTCGCCCGCGGGACCTTGACGATCACTCGGTCGAAGGGTCCCCGGGGGACCTCGGTGCTGGGCACGAGTTCGACCGCAGCGGCATCGAGCCCGTTGCGCCGCAGGTTCTCGACCGTCGCCAACTCGGTGACGCGGGAGTCGGTCCATGCGACGATCGGGCCGTCGCACACCGCAGCCAGCGCGACGACGAGGGCACCGGACCCGTCGTCGACCACCAGCCATCGTCCTCCCGGGCCGAGACCGCGACCGTCGAGGTCGTGCAGCACGTACTCGTCGGCGGCGTCCCACGCTCGCAGCGGCTCGGCGCCGACCTGCCCGTGGCGTCGGAGCACGAACGTGCCCTGCGGAACGATGAGCGTGTCGTCGAGCTCGCCGTCAGTCATCGGGCGAGCCTGCCAGATGGCCGCTACGACACCCCTGTCCGGTAGTCGCCGAACGGTTCGTCCCGCTCGGACAGCGCCTTGGTCAAGCCCTCGGACCGCATGCCGTCGATGAAGTCCACGAACGTCGGTTGATGGATCCCGAGCGCGCAGATGTCGGTGCCGTTGCGGATCGACGTGCGAAGACCCATGGTGTCCATCGCCCGGTGGACGGTGCGCTTGTTGAGCTGCACGATGTCGGACGGGATGAGGGCGATGCGTGTCGCCACGGCGACCACCTCGTCGTCGAGTCGGTCGGCGGGGAAGCTCCGGTTGGCCCATCCGAGACGGACCGACTCATCACCGGAGATGTGGTCGCCGGTCACCATCATCTCCATCGCCGCACGGGGGCCGAGGAACCAGGCGTGGAACTGCATGTCGGGGACGCCGAAGCGCACTGCGGGGTACCCCATCTTGGCGTCGTCGGCGACGTAGACGAGGTCGCACCCCGTCGCCAGCTCGCTCCCGCCGGCGAGGCAGTAGCCGTGCACCTGGGCGATGACCGGCTTGGCCAGGTCCCAGATGCTCATCCAGGTCTCGGTCACGTGGCGGGGCCAGTGACCTTCGCCGCCCGGGGTGAAGTGCGGCATGTCGACGCCGTCGTTGCCGTCGCCGAGTTCGTAGCCGGCCGAGAAGCACGACCCCGCACCCCGAACGATCGACACCCGCACGTCCGGGTCGTCGTCGGCCGTCTGCAACGCCTCCATCAGCTCGCGACGGAGGGTGTGGTTCAGCGCGTTGCGCTTGTCGGGCCGGTTGAGCGTGATCCGGCGGATGTGGGGTCCGGGCTCGTCGACGAGGATCGTCTCGTGGTCGCCGGCCACGGTCACTTGATGGCCTTGGGGTCCATGTCGCCCGAGAGTCGCTCAAGCGTCTTGTCGGGGACCTCGTCGATCGGGGTGCGGATCTCGCCGACCGTCGGCCCGAACTTCTTGCCGAGGGGTGCCAGTGCATCGACGTCGAAGCCGTAGAGGTCGGCGGCGTTGTCGGTGAGCATCATCTTCACCTCGGCCGGGTCGACGTCTGCGAAGCGGGAGCGCAGGTGCTCACGCGTGTAGGGGTGCGTGCCCTCGTCGTGGGGATAGTCGCTGCCCCACATGAACCGGTCGACGCCCACCACGTGGCGAGCCGCGACGTCGGCGAGCCCGGGCTGGCTGACCCCGATCCACACGTTCTGGGCGAAGTACTCGGACGCGTCCTTCTTCAAGACGTGGTCGTCGCCGTACCGGATCTCGCCGGTGGCACCGGTGTCGCGGATGCTGCGGATGGTGCCGTCGAGGCGCTCGAGCAGCGGCGGCACCCAGGCGCAGCCGACCTCGGTCATCACGAACTTGAGCCGCGGGAACCGCTCGAACACCCCGGACAGGATGAACTGCGACAGCGGACGCTGCGAGTAGAAGCCGGTCTCGGTGATGTAGAGCAGCATCGAGACCGCGTAGGGCCCGTAGTCGGGGTTGCCGGTGCCCCCGTGGATCGTGACCGGGACCTCGAGGTCCTGGCACAGCTCCCACACCGGGTCGTAGCAGGGGTCGTGGAGCGGACGCATCCACGGGCAGTCCGGCGGGATGTTCGGCAGCAGGACACCGCCACGCAGGCCGTGCTCCTTGATCCACCGGACGTCGTCGAGCGCGTCGTCGACGTCGTTGAGGAAGATCTGGCCCACGCCGGCACGTCGGTCGGGGAACTCGTTGCAGAAGTCGACCAGCCACCGGTTGTGCGCACGGACGCCAGCGATGCGATGTTCGTACTCCTCGGGCTTGGGCGGCTTGGCGAAGAGGACGAAGCTGGGGAAGAACGGCGGGACCGTGTTGGGGAACACGACCTCGGCGACGATGCCGTCGGCCTCCTGCTGGGAGTTCCGCAGCTCGTCGTCCCAGTTCCGGAGCTTCCTCGTGTCGCCGAGGTCCTTGTACGGGTTCTTGTACTCGCCTCGCCAGGCGTCGAAGTCGTCGCGGTACCGCTTGTCGAGGTACTCGCGGTACTGCGCGTGGCTCCCGCCGGCGTGGCTGTCTGCCGTGATGATCGTGTAGTGCTCGGCGTCGTCGATGACGGACATGGGTCCCCCCGGATCGTGGTCTCGGCCAGATGGTAGAACATTGTTCTCGTGTCGGATGCCACCAGCAGTGAGACCAGGACTCGGATCGTCCGTGCGACAGTCGGGCTGATGCAGTCCCGGTCGTACGACGACGTGCAGATGCGCGACGTCGTCCGGGCCGCGGACGCGGCCATCGCCACCGTGTACCGCTACTTCACGTCGAAGGACCACCTGCTGGCGGCGGCGCTCCTCGAGTGGTCCGGGCGCTTCCCCGACGACGTCCGTCGCTCGACCGCGACGACCAGCGTCGACGAGGTCAAGGAGGCGTACGGCCGCGCCATCCGGTCGTTCGAACGGTTCCCCAGCGTCTACACCCACCTCGACGCGCTCCGTTCCACGACCGACGACGATGCTCGGACGCTCTACCGAGAGTTCGCGACCCGCCAACAGGATGCGTTCGGCGTCTCGCTGCGCCGGATCCGTGCCGACCGCCGCCGTCGCATCGTCGACGTGATGGACGCCGTTCTCGACTCGAGCCTGCGCGAGTGGTCACAGGGCCGGCGCTCGATCGACGGGGTGATCGAGGCCGTCGACTCCGCCGCCGACCTCCTGCTCGCGCCGCGGAGCTGACGCCCGCGACCTATCGGCCGCCCGCGTCGGCGAGTGCTCCGTCGAGGATCCAGCGACACGTTCTGGCCATGACCTCGAGCGCGGCTTCGGGATCCAGCTGAGCGACATCGGTGAGTGACGTGGCAGCTTCGGTGCCGAAGCCGATGATGAGGGCTGCGACCAACTGCTCGAGCTCCGATCGGGACAGACGACTCTCGAGCGGCTGGACGACCTGACGGATGAACTTGGTGCGACGACCGGCTCGCACCTCGGTGTCGTCGCCTCCGGCTCCTTGGCGTGCGAACCAGCGCTCATGCCCCGCCTTGGCCTGCTGCCGGAACGGCGCTTGGTCGGTGAGCATCCGCCAGCCGAGGGTCCGGACCAAGGCGTCCAACCGAGCGTGGACATCGTCGCCGGCCGCATCGATTGCCGGGCCGACCTCGTCGCTGGTCGACACGAAGGACAGCAGCTCCGCTGACGCTTCGTCCTGGAGATCATCGGCGGAGGTGAAGTAGCGGTACGCGGTCGCCGGCGACACGCGTGCTCGTTCGGCCGCATCCGGAACCGTGGGCTCCCGGCCTTCCCGGAAGATCTCGATCGCCGCCGAGAGGATCGCCTCCCGAGTCCTGGCCTTCTGGTTGACGCGACCGTCGCCCATCAGGGATTCTCCTTGACATGAGAGTCCACTCTCATGATGATACTCGAATCCAATCACATTGCCAACGCCCCGCCCCTGAAGGGAGCTCCACATGAGCACCGACCTCGATCAGCTCGTCATCGACTGCCGGTCTGCACTCGCGGAGGACCGTCCCCAAGCCGCACTCAAGGAGGTGCTCGAGCGTGCGGTTGCCCGACCCGCCGACCTGCTCGCAGCGCTGCCCGCCGACCAGCAGAAGTCCGTCCCCGTGCACGTCTCGGACGAGCTCACGATCCTCCAGATCGTGAACGCTCCGGGATTCGCGTTCTTGCCGCACGACCACGGATCGTGGAGCGCCTGCGCCTATTACGCGGGCCGCGAGCACAACACCTTCTACCGACGCACGTCGCACGGACTCGAGGCCGCGAGCGGCAAGGAGTACGACGCCGGCGTCGTCTCGCTGATGGGCGCCGATGCCGTCCACGCCATCGAGAACCCGCTCGACACCAACAACGCCGCCCTGCACGTGTTCGCCGGGAATCCGTTCACGGCGCCATGTTCCCAGTGGGACCCCGAGTCGTTCGAGCAGGCGCCGTTCGACATCCCCTATGTGATGTCGGTCTACCCCTCCCCCGAATGAGGAGGTTCGGCACGTTCAGGCGCGCATCTGCACCGAACGCGCCGATCGGCGCGTTCGGTGCGTCAGGATCGACGACTGGTCAGCGATTCTGGCGGAGGGGGTCGATCCGGCCGCCGCTGATGGCTCGGGCGATGATGCCCTGCTGGATCTGCTCGGTGCCCTCGAAGATGTCCATGGTCGATTCAGCCCGTCCGTCGAGTGCCATTCACCCCGTCTGAACTGGTCTTTTCCGGACTTCGTGTCGGCTGGTGTTGGCCCGTACCGAGCAGTTGTAGGGATGCGAGTAGGGACGCGGACCTCTAGCTGGACCACACGAGCGGTGGGTCAGGGCCCGTCAGCCCGTTCGACACGGATGGCATCGGCAAGCTTCGTCCGTGAAGAAGGTGGCGTCGATCTGAAGACTGCTACGACGCTTCGTGTGACTTCTCGTCGAGTGCGACCGAAACGAGGTCCACACCTCCCGGGGGGTACCGGCAATGGACCGTCGTGCTGCCGAGCCTCCATAGGTCCCAGGCAGGTGTGTTGCCGAACGGTTGGATGACACGCGCCTCTCCGGATCGTGTGGGATCACCGAGCCTGTCAAGCAGTTCCTCACGGTCGTTGCCGAACGCGATCCCCGCCGGAAGTTCCCAGCGGTACTCGGTGTAGCCGTCGAGCCGGGCGGAGCAGAGATGGACGGTCGTGACGGTCCCCGCTGCATCGGCGACGAGGTCGAACCCGTGGTGGGGGAACTCGGCATACACCCTTCCGTCGATCTCCTCTGTGGCCGGGCGATCCAACCCAAGTTCAGTCCAGTCGATGTCGGTGAGGGATCGCCCAAGCAAGTCGATTGGTGTGGCCACCTAGTACCTCCCATCCTGCCGGTTCAGCTGGTGCAACCGTTCGAAGGCCCGGTCGATGTGGTGTCTCGAGAATCCCCGTTGAAGTAGATCACGACGCAGTTCGGCAAGATCCCGCCGAGCGGCGGCACCAAGATCGGCTGCGTCGCTGGCGATCTGCGCCGGCGAGTTCCGGCCGCCAAACGTTCGGGAAGCTGCCTGATGCCGCTGGGTGCACACAACCACGCAGTTCGTGTTGTTGCGAAGATGGCGCACCTCGTCTGGCCGCAGCTCTCGTCCAAGAGACTCTTCTACGTTCCGACGCACCGCTGCGAACGACGGGACGTGATCGGGGGTCAGGCCGTCGCCCACGCTTCGCCGTGCGAGGTCCCCGTAGGTACCAACGTCGAGTTCGGCGACGCGACTGGCGTTCGAGACTCGCCCAGCCAAGCGGAGGCTCGTAGCACCTTGGCCAAGGAATGGGATGAGCCCTGCTGCCGAGATGCCTGCGTTCAGGCCGTCACCCTCGACCAGGTAGTAGCCAGCGTTGAGGAGGTCCGCCACCTCCCCGATCGCTGGAATCAGTCCTGCGACGTCCAGCCCGCCGTGGATCCATCCGCTAATCCCACCGCGTCGAGCCGGCGCCTCTGGGAACGTGCTGGCCACGCTCTCAGTTATCGAGAACAGCGCGGCAAAGAGGTCGACGTCGATGGCACCCGCAGAAGCGAGCGCTCGTACGTACGGTCGTACGTCTACCCGAAGCGAGTCGATCTGCGCGAACCAGCTGAGCTGCCAATGGTTGACCAGTTGAACGTAGTCATCTGAGTATCCGCCGAGTCTCAGGACGGGGCCTGCCATCGCACCTACCTCAACTCGCGTGGTCTCCCACCAGCCGTTGAGAAGCGCGTTCGCCGCCTCGACGTAGGGGTCCGTCTGCCAGCGGATCTCGTCGTCGGTGACCGATGAGGTGCCCAAGGGATCCACGCGGTTGGTCGGCGCGTTGTCGACGTAGTGATAGAGGTTGGTCAGGGTCGTCATGCCTGGCTTCCCGTCGAGCGGGTCCTTGGTCGTGAACCGACCAACTCGGACCTCGAGATCACGTGCTCGGAGGTGCAGGCTTTCGCCGAGGTGGAGTTCGCCGCGGTACCCGAGAGAAGGCGCCTGTTGGTTGGCATGGCCGGCGGCTGGCTCGCCGCTGGCGAAGAAGCGTGTGGCTCTCGTCAGGTGGGATGTCGCCGTGGTCTTGAGGATGGAGCCGAAAGCGTCGCGTGAGAACAGCGCGGCCTGGCCCGTCGAGTCGACTGTGCCCAGTTCGCCGAGTCCGGCGATGACTTGATGCTCGGTCCCGTCGATCGAGATGCTGGCGAGTTCCGGGATGTCGCGGGTGCGGTCCCAGCGCAGCTCGTAGTTGCGGCTAGTGCCGTCCGGGTCGGTGTACGAGACGGCTGAGAGGAGCTTGTCGGTGTCGTAGGTGCGCGTCTCGACGGTGGGGTTGCCGGATCCGGCCTTCGTGGTGATCGTGTCGGGCAGGCCACGGGCGTCGTATGTGGTCGAGACGTAGTTGTTGTTGTTCCGCTTGCGCTCGACCTCGCGTCCTGCGTCGTCGTAGGAGTAGTTCCAGGCTGTCGTCCCGCTGCGCAGGTCGGTGACGAGTTGGTCGCCCGCGTTCGTCGTGTACGTGTCGGTCGCCGTTCCTCGCGTCTGCGAGGCGACGTTGCCCACTGCGTCGTAGGTGTGGGTGCGGTCGTCGCCGGTGCCCGCCGCACCGCGGGTGGCGCTGAGCAGCTGGCCGGCTGGATCGTAGGTGTAGGCCTCGTCGTCGCTTCCGCCGATACTTCCGACCGCCAAAGCCGTGACCTGCCCGTTGGTGTCGTACGTGGGCCGGTAGCGCTTAGTCCCGCTTAGGACCTGTGTGAAGTCGACCGTTCGTCCCGCCTGGTCGAGCGCATAGCTACGGTAGCTCCCACCCGGGAGGTTCTCCCGGAGCAGGTAGCCGTCGAGGTCGAAGTCGTAGGTGGCGACTCCGAGGTCTGGGTGGTCGACTGAGGTGAGTCGGCCCACCGGGTCGTATCCATAGGCAGTTGTGGTCCCATCTGGGTACGACATCGAGGTGCGCCGGCCGGCCAAATCGTACGTGTACGCAAGGGTGCCGTTTGGCCCGGCGTCGGTGAGCACGCGACCCATCGCGTCGAGAGTGAAGTTCGTGGTCCCCTCTGGGCCGCTGCTCGAGGTTCGTCGTCCTGCGGCGTCGTAGCCCGTCGTGATCGCGGTTCCGTCGCCGTAGGTATGCGTGATGGGACGGTCTGCCCCGTCGTAACCGATCGTCTCAGTGAGCCCGGCTGCGTCAGTCGTGGAAGCCAGACGGCCGAGGATGTCGTACGCGAAGGTCGTGGTTTCGCCGAGCTTGTCGGTGTGGCTCAGAAGCCGGTCAGCGAGGTCGTAGGTCCAGGATTCGGCGTTTCCGTTCGCGTCCGTGCGAGTGGTCCGGTTGCCCCGACCGTCGTAGGTGTGCCCGGTGACGCCTCCGTTGGGATCAGTGACGGTGTCGAGGCGACTGAGCAGATCCCACGTGTACTGGGTGAGCGCGCTGAGCGAATCCGTCACGGTGGCCGTCTCGCCTCGGGCCGTATAGGTGAAGATGGTGGTCGCGCCGTCCGGACCGGTTGAGCTCAGCACCCTCCCTGCTGGGTCGTGGGTGTACTGAGTGGTTCGGCCGGTGGGACTTATCTGCGTCGTCGTTCGCCCGTCGTCGTCATAGACGGTGGTAGTTGTGCCCCCATCCGGTTTGGTGACCGAGGCCAACCGGCCGGCGGCGTCATAGCCATGTGACGTTGTGTGGCCGAGAGGGTCGGTCTCGGTGAGCAGTCGTCCGGCTGGCGAATAGGTGGCCGTCGCGACGCCGCCGTCGGGATGATGAGTCGACGTCAGGTTGCCGGCCTGGTCGTAGACGTAGGTCGTGGTCTCATCGAGCGGGTCGGTCACCGAGGTGATCCGGTCTTGGTCGTCGTAGGTGTACGCAGTCGTGTTGCCGAGGGGGTCGGTTTCGGACACGATCCGATCTCGTCCGTCGTGGACCGTGACCCAGGACTCGTCGTCGCTGTTGGTGACGGCGGTGACATTGCCCTCATCGTCGTGCGTGAACTCGGTCACGACTCCGGTTGGGTCAGTCGTGGCGATGAGCCGGTTGAGGCCGTCGTAGCTGTGGGTAGTGACGGCGCCACCGGGTCGAGACTCGGTGAGCTGGTTGCCTTGCGAGTCGTAGGTGTACGACGTGACCCCGCCGAGCGCGTCGGTCACGGTTGCCAGGTTGCCGGCGGGATCGTACGTGTTCGTGGTGACGCCGCCGGCCGGGTCGGTGAGGGTGAGCACCCGGCCGCTGGTGTCGTAGGTGGTCGTGGTGAGGGCGCCGGTCGGGTCGGTAACCGAGGTCACCCGACCCATTGCGTCGTAGGTATACGTGGTCGTATGCCCGAGGGGTGTGGTCTCGGTGAGTCGCCTGCCAGCGCCGTCGTACGTGTACGTCGTCGTTTCACCCGCCCCGTTGGTCACCGATGTCAGGTTGCGACGAGCGTCGTACGCCATGGTGCGCACGACGCCGTCGGCGTCCGTCATCGACTCGATGAGGCCGTTTGTGATTCCGAGCGAGAGTGGTTCGTCGTCGACGCCGATGATCTCGGTGGGAGTTCGTTCCGAGCCGGCGTAGACGAACTCGGTCGTACCGGTGTCGTCGGTGTAGGAGATGGGTCGATCGAGGGAGTCGTAGGCGGTCGACGACACTGCACCGGCCTGGTCGGTGGTCTGCGTGACGTTGCCGTGGTCGTCGTAGAGCTGGGAGAAGCCGTTGGTATTGCGATCGACGGCTGCCGTGAGGTTGCCGTCGTCGTCGTAGGTCTTCGACATGACGGCACCGAACGGATCGACGATCGAGGTCAAGCGACCAGCGTCGTCGTGGTGGTAGGTCGTGACCGTGCCGTTGCCGGAGTTCGACACCGTCGTCGTGCCATCTGGGTTGTACGTGAAGGTCGCCACCGCACCGTTGGGCCCGGTCTGCTGGCGGATCCTGCCCTCGGTGTCGTACTCGTTCGCGACGACGAGGCGCCCGCCCTGGTCCCGGTGTTCCACGATTCGGCCGTCGGGATCAACGTCGTACTCCGTCGTGCCCCCATCAGGATGCGTGACCTCCGTGAGGTCGCCAGCAGCGTTGTAGGTATAGGAGACCGTGCGGCCGTCGTCCGTCGTCACCGACTCCAGCCGTCCAAGCGCATAGGTGAATGAGAGCGCGGCGCCCGTCGATGAGACGGCTGACTGAAGCAGACCAGCACCATCCCGTACCAGGTCGACGCTCTGACCGCTCGAGTCAGACAATCGAGCGAGCCGGCCAGTTGTATCGAATTCCCAGACCTCGCCGTCGAAGTACTCGATCGACAGCGTCCCGTCACCATCGTCGACTAGGTCGCCGAACATCTCCTCCGGGCGGTCCCAGCCGGCGCCGTCCCATTCGAAGGTGATCCGGCGTCCGTCGTGGTCGACCATCTCGACCGATTGGCCGACAGCACCATCCAAGTTGGCGTCGTAACCAAGGCGCCATCCGCGCCCGAGGCTCGTCGCACCATCATCCAGAGCGTTATATGTCCGGGACACCTCAACTCCGTGCACCGCCACGGAGCCCGCTACGTCGATGGTTGTGGTCGTGAAGTTGCCCGTCGCAGTGTTGACCGGATCGCTGGCGTAACCACCGGAACGACGGCCAGGCCCAAAGAGGCCCTCGGGCGCCAGTCGTGGGGACAATCCGGTTCCAATCCCCCAGTACTGGCGATCAAGTCCAAGTGCCGCGAATGAGCCGTCTGCGCTCAGTGCCGTCGCCTGCCACACAGCCTCACTGTCGGTCGCACTCAGAATGGTCGTGGTTCGAGTCTCGAAGTCATGAAGGTAAACATCGGACTGCACGCTTCCCGATGGCGACGTGAGAAACTGGTCTACCGAGCTGAACATCACGATTGAACCGTCAGCGCTAATGCTCGTGTATATGGACGAACACGAAGAGCCTGAGTTGACGCAAGGAGATGGTTCCCCACCCGTCACAGCGCTCACAAGTAGCGTTGCGCCAGTGGATCGGTCATGACGAAAAATATCCCAATCGTAGGGCCCATTGTTTGGGACTACAAAGTTCGTCGCGAGCGACTCAAAGGCGACTATCTGACCGTTGCTGCTCAAGGATGGTCGCGTACTGGGCTTGTCGCTCTGTACGCCCTGAGAGTTCTCACTTACTCGTTCAGTAACACCAGTGCTTAGTGATCGAACAAATACGTCATTCGACGAGCCGTTGGCATCGGGGCCGGAGACGACGTTCGAAGCACGAGACGCAAATGCAACCGTTGTCCCGTCGCCACTGATATCAGGTTCACTGCTGTCGTGACTCGCCTGCCCGCCAGTGGTTGATGTGCTGAGACGCGTTGTTGTTTGAGCCGCTACATCACGGAGAAACACGTCCTTCGCTCCGATGTCTCCGGAAACTAGGTTCGAGGCGCTCGATTCGAATGCGACGAGATTACCGTCGTCGCTGATTGACGGAATGCGACTGCTGCCATTCGCCAGAGCACCAGAGGTAGAGACACTCAGAAGGTCCAAAGTTCCTGAAGATACCTCTACCCGATAAACATCCTGAGTACCGTTCGTATCCTCGGAGAGGAGCCCAGCCGATGTGGAGAATGCGACGAACTGGCCGTCTGGTGTTATAACGGGGTCCCAACTATATCCATCGCTTTCGGTGCCGTCGTCTTTCACACTCAAACGTGTCGTGGTTCCGGTAGCACGGTCACGTAGAAAGATGTCTGAGATTTGGTTTGTATCGCCTGGGACCAAGTTGCTCGCAAGCGAGTCAAAGACGAACATCGTTCCGTCCGCGGAGAGAGAGCCGCCCGAGCCGGCGGAAGCAAACTCTGCTTGTTCCCCTTGCGTCGATTGCGACAACAACTCGTAAGGGGATAGATCTGGTGCAGCGAGCACTGGCTGCGCAATTGCCAACATCGGACAGAGAACCAACACGCCTACAAAGCTTCGAAGAGCTTTCACCGCACCCACCGTTTCGTGCTGAACGACTAGTTCTACGAACTATGAGCCATTCGTCTCCGACCTGCAACACATGATTTGTCGTCTGACGACCTGAATGCGACGGTTCCCCGGAGACACTCAGGACCCCCAATCGGCGCCGTCCGTCTTCGAGGGGCGGCTCCCGACGTCCCCGATGGACGTCATCGCGACAACCCGAGCTCAACCGCCCGGGGATCGAGCCCACGCGCCAGTTCGTTGCGCTCGAACTTCAGCATGTCGAGGCGCGCCTTCATGACCGGGTTGAGGTCGAGCCACTCGATGCGCTGGATCTCCGGAGCAACGCCGGCCGACTCGTCGATCGGGATCGAGGACCAGAGCACGTCGCGTTCGTGGTCCACTCGGGCGAGGCGGAGGGCCATCGACTCGGTCGGCGCGACGGCGTAGGAGTTCTCGACCTCGAGTAGATCCGTAACCGGCGTGCCGGTGTCGATGGCCCAGCGTTGGCGCCGCTCGGTCCCCCACTCCCGCCGCAGGTCGATCTCGACCTGGTCGACATCGTCGGCGACGGCGTAGACCGTCGTTCGGTCACGCGCACGGCTCATCTTCACGTACGCCAGCTCGCGTCCGCCGCCGTCCTCGAGGACGTGGGCGGTGTCGTGGGTGGCTCCCTGCGAGCGGTGGACGGTCACGGCGTAGCCGTGGGCGAGTCGGTCGTGAGACAACTCGTCTCCGGCAAGCTCATGCTGGCGGCCGTCGATCATCTCGATCGTGAGGGCGTGCCGATCGACGTCGACGGCGACCACTGTGGCGCGGGTCGAGGTGACGACCGATCGGTCGTCGGAGGGTGCGAGCGTCACCACTCGGTCGCCTGTCCGATAGCTGCGCCCCCCGGATGCGCGAAGCTCGGGACCGCTGAGCCGGCCGGCGCTGTCCCAGTGCGCTCGGCCGAGGGCATTGAGCGCGTCGACGCTCGTCCGGCGCCAAGCCAACATCGTCGTGTCGTACCCGATGTGGATGTCCTCGGCCCAACAGCGAGCGCATGCGGCAAGCGCAGCACTGCGACGGGGTTCGACCTCGACCGCGCCTTGTCGCAAGTACCACTCGACCGCCTCGCGGACGTCCCCGTGACGGAGTTGAGCGAGTGCGCTCAGCTCGGCCAGGTTCCGCTGGCGAACGTTCTCGTCGAGGACGTGGACGGCCTGGCGGTCGGCGACTCCTTCGAGTCCGCCTCCGGGACCGACGGCGCCGAGCTGGCGGTGGTCGCCGACGAGGATGACCTTGGCCCGGGCCATGTCGGCGGCGGTGAGAACGCGGAGGAGGTGGTGGTCGTCGGTCATCCCTGCCTCGTCGAGGATCACCATGGTCGACTCGTCGAGCTGCTCGCTGCCATGGTCCAGTCCCCAGAGCAGGGACGCGACGGTCGAGCTGTCCACGTGCGCTTCTGCGCCGAGAGTCTGAGCGGCCTGTCCCGATGTGGCCGTTCCCACGACTCGGTAGCCGGCCGACTGGTAGGCGGTTCGCACTGCGTCGAGGGCGGTGGTCTTTCCGGAGCCGGCCACGCCGACGATCACGTCGATGCCGCGACCGCTGGTGCAGATCGCTTCGACGGCAGCGCGCTGGCCCGATGTCAGCCGGTGTCCGAGTGTCGACTCCTTCCATTGGAGCGCGGCGGCCACCTGCTCCGAGCTCGCGGACGGGGCGCCACGACGTACGGCAGCGCGCTCGATGCTCCGAGCTATGGCCGTCTCGATGGCGAGCACGCACGCCGGGGCGAAGGGCTGCTCATCGGCACCCGGTCGTGCGACAAGCGGAATTGCGGCGCCGTGGTCGAGGACGGCGTCGACCACGCGGTCGAGCTCGCCGGGGTCGAGCCCGTAGAGGAAGGGTGCTGCTTCGACCATGACGTCGCGTCGGCTGAAGACCTTCAGCGCGGCGAGCGGGCCGTCCGGTCCGAGGAGGTGCTCGACGACGGCGCGTACGTCGGCGGGATGGAGCATCGCGGGGGCGATCCGTCGGGTGTCGGCCTTGCGGATGCTCTCGATGATTTGGTCGGGGTGCCAGCCGATGTCGGTCAGCTCTTGGCGCCATCGAGGCACGAGGTCGTCAACCGCTTCGAACCGTTTGGCTGATCGGCTGGTGCGGGCGGCGATGCCCCGGGCCCGGTACGAATGGAAGCCGGCCTCGTCGAGGGCGTCGTCGGTCTCGTCGGATCGCTTCGAGTGGAGGTCCATCACCTCCTGCGCGACACCGGCGATGGCCCAGTGGCGAAGCCTCCCGGATGGGCCGTTGTCGGGCACGATCCCGTAGCCGAGCTCGATCGCCTTCCGGGCTGCGGCCATCCGCCCGGCGGCCGTGGCGGCGTGGACGTGCTCGCGGATCAGGGCGGTGTGTGCACCTTTCCATCCGCCCCGTTCGTCGAACATGGCGCAGACGTTGGCGATGAGCACGTGGTCGTGGGGGCCAGGGTCGCCGGCGCGAGTCGTGGCGTGGCGGGTGTGGGCGTAGACGAGGCCACCGGTCGGGGTCGGCGTCGCCGCTCGACCCCGGCGGCCACCTCGCTCGCACACCAGCTGTTCGAGGTACTCGAGGGTGGCGTCGCGCTCGGCGTCGAGGACGGCGTGCATGTCGTCGGCTCGGCCGATGACCCCGAGCTCGGCGACCGACTTGTGCGCGCTGACGACGAGTTCCATCCCCGGTCGTTTGGTGTTGGCGAGTCGGATCCGGGTGTCGGGATCGGCCGCGCCACCGGGGCCGAAGATGGCCTTGTATTCCCGCGAGTCGACCGGTCCGGACAAGCCGAGCAGCCGGGTGCCCCGCCCGCCCCAGCGCAATGGGGTCTCGCCCCGGCTGCCGTAGTAGTCGAGGGCCGCTCCGGGGTGGTCGTCTTCCCGGCCGAGCACGGTGGCCTCGTGGTAGGCGACCGATTCGGCGCCCATCGGGCGAACGAACGCCACCGGTCATTCCCCCGTCCCGGGACGGCGGGGGACGCCGTGCAGCCGGCAGGTTGCAAACGTGTTCTCCGCTCTTTCGGTCTCCGACCGTGAACCGCATCGTGAAGATCGGATCGGTCCTTCGGGGCGGCGCCGCTGTCTGGTCATGACGCCGGTCGGCTGCGGAGCGCGTCGAGGACAGCGTCGACGTCGGTGCCGAGGATGTCGGCGAGCTGGTTGACCGGGACGAGGATCCGCCGTCCGAGCCGAACGGTGGGGAGCTCACCACTCTGCGCGAGTTCGTACGCCGTCGTCCGGCTGATGCCGACCAGTTCGGCAGCCTCGGCGATCGAGAGCGTCAGTCGGGTCGACCGGGACGTCGACCGGAGGGGTGGGACGGGTTCGAGGTGGTGGGCCATGACCGGATTGACCCATCACCCGTTCCGGTGAACGTTCCTGTTTGCGTTCCTGTTTGCTCTCTTTTCGAGATTTCTGTCCGGGATCTTCACGATTGCGTTCACGATCGGGTTCACGATCCCGCCAACGTTCCGGTGAACGTTCCCGGGAACGTCCTTTATCCGGCCGCCGCCGTGAAATCTCCCCCGATACGACCGCACCTCGCTGGATAGTGCGTTGCCAGCGACATCGGGGGCTGCGATACTGGACCTGCTCACCCCAGTAGGGGTGGGAAGTACACCCGGTGCGCTCTCCGGACGGTGGGCAGCCGGGTGTTGCGCGTTAGGGGAGCTTTCGCACCTCGATCGGAGCACGACGCCCTCGGGCCACAGCCCAGGCGAGCCCGTCCGCCACCCACAGGAGCGGTTCGGTGTGGGCAGGGCGATGGTCGTACTGGATCCTCGGCCTCTGATCGAGCAGGGACAGGCGGTTTGCGATGGACTCCCGATCGAGACCGTCCTGCACGTGGTTCACGGACTCGATGAGCCAGTTGGCCACACCTCGGTCTGCGAGGTCCCCGGCGGTCTCGGCGATCAGCGGCCGACGGGCATCGGGCATGGACGTACCGGCCGTCGTACCGACCACGGCGATCGCCTCGAGTTCCAGAGACTCGATCAGATCCAGGAACTGTCGGCGACGACCGTCGCTCTCCTTGTTCATGTGGATCCGACGCTGGTTCCCTCGTAGGTACGCCGTGACCTCGGAGCGCGCGGCGCTCATGGCGCCGGTCTCAATCACGACGGTCGCAACGAGGTACGTGGACTTGCGCCAGCTTTCGTCGGTGAAGGCCCACTTCATCGCTTGGGTCGCTTTCGTCGCTTCATGATCTTGCCGAGGTCCTCGGCGAGGGCGGGGTCGGAGCGGTCGATGGCGTGGGAGTACACGCGAAGGGTCGTGGTGGCGTCGGCGTGGCCGAGGCGGCGGGCGACAGTCTGGACGTCGTAGCCGGCGGCGATGGCCTGAGTTGCCGACCAGTGGCGGAGGTCGTGGAGGCGCCACGACTCGTCGATGTCGGCGGACTCGCGGGCCCGCTTCCACCACCAGCTGACCCGGTCGGGGTTGGGCGGGCCGTCGGTGTCGGAGAACAGCCACGGGGCGAGGTCCTCACGACCGACTCTCGCCTCGGCGAGCAGCGATGCGGTCTCGGCGTCGACGGTGACCCGGCGGCGGGCGCCGGTCTTGGTCGCGTCCTCCCGGATGACCGGCGCGCCCGGTTCGGCATCGGGGTGCGCGCGGTCGACGACGATCTGGCGGTCGAAGACGATCTCGGCACCGTCGACGGCTGCCCAGCGGAGGCCGGCCAACTCAGACCGTCGAGCCCCGGTCACCGCAGCGAGACGAAGCGCGATCGGAGCCATCTCGTGGAGGTCGGCGGCCGCGTCGAGGACGGCGAAGACCTCGTCGTCGGACATGACGCCGCGCTCGACTCGCTTCGGTCGTTTGAGCTCGGCCTTGGTCGCCGGGTTGTCGGCGATCCATCCCCAGCGCTCGGCCTGGCGTAGTGCCGAGCGCAGCACCTGGAGCTGGTTGCGGATCGTGCCTTCACCCTTGCCCTGCTTGCGCCGGCGGGCGATCCACTTGTCGACCTCCTCCACACCAAGACGGGCGACGCTGATCGAACCGATGGCGTCCGCCTTCAACGCGTTGGCCCGGCCGACCTGGTCGCGCTTCGAGCTGACCGCCCACGTCGGCGTCTTCATCTCGACCCAGGCGTCGAGCGCGTCGGCGACGGTCTTCGCACCGGCGCGCGATGGCTTGGTCTCGAGTTCGGCTGCGACCCGCTCGGCCTCGCGCTTGCCGCCGCGCACGGTCTTGGACCGCTGGATGGGCTTGCCGCGCTCGTCTCGACCGACGAACACGCGGACCTCGTAGACCCCTTCACCCCGCTTGCGGATCGTCGCCACGTCCGAAACTGTAGGGCAAAAGTAGGGATACGAGTAGGGATTTCTGGAATTTGGACCTCAGACAGGACACCCGAAACGGCGAGAGGACCGACCCATAGGCCGGTCCTCTCGACAGCTCAGATCACGAGAAACCGCAGGTCAGCGGTCCTGACGCAACGGGTCGATCCGGCCGCCGGAGATGGCCCGGGCGATGATGCCCTGCTGGATCTGCTCGGTGCCCTCGAAGATGTCCATGATCTTGGCGTCGCGGTGGAAACGCTCGACGTCGTACTCACGGGTGTAGCCGTAGCCACCCAGGATCTGGATCGAGCGCTCGGTGACCCAGACGGCGGTGCGGCCGGCCTTGAGCTTGCACATGGAGCCCTCGGCGTACTTGTAGCCGGGGCCGTTGTTCGACAGCCACGCAGCACGGTGCACGAGCAGACGTGAGGCGTCGATCTCGGTCTTCATGTCGGCGAGCATGAAGGCGATCGCCTGGTTCTCGAAGATCGGGACACCGAAGGCGGTGCGCTCGTGGGCGTACTCGAGGGCGATCTCGTAGGCGGCCCGGGCGATGCCGACGGCCATCGAGGCGACCGCGGGACGGGTGGCCTCGAAGGTGGCCATGGCCGGCTGCTTCTCGCCGGTCTTGGCGCCCTCGCGGGCCTTGGCCAGCTTGGCGTCGAGCTTCTCCTTGCCGCCGAGCAGCATGCGGCCCGGGATGCGGCAGTCGGTGAGGACGACCTCGGCCGTGTGCGACGCCTTGATGCCGTGCTTGAGGTACTTCTGACCCTGCGCGATGCCGGCGGTGCCCTCGGGAACGAGGAAGCTGGCCTGACCGCGGGAACCGAGCGAGGAGTCGACGGTCGCGGTCACGACGTGCAGGTGAGCGATGCCACCGTTGGTCGCCCACGCCTTGGTGCCGTTGAGGACCCACTCGTCGGTGGCCTCGTCGTAGACCGCCTTGGTGCGCAGACCCGACACGTCGGACCCGGCGTCGGGCTCGGAGACGCAGTAGGCGGCGACCTTGAGGTCGTCGGCGGTGCCGAAGCACTGCGGGACCCACTCCATGACCTGCTCGGGCGTGCCGTTCGAGGCGATGCCCGCAGCAGCGAGGCCGGAGCCGAAGATCGACAGTGCGATTCCGGCGTCGCCCCAGAAGAGCTCCTCGAGCGCGATGGGCATGGAGAGTCCCGTGGGGTCCGCCATCGCCATGTTGGCGAAGAAGTCGAAGCCGTAGAGGCCGATCTCGGCCGCCTGCTGCACGATGGGCCAGGGGAATTCTTCCTTGTCGTCCCACTCCTGTCCCGCCGGACGCACGACGTCCTTGGCGAACGTGTGGACCCAGTCCTGCAACTGCAGCTGGTCGTCGTTGAGTGCGAGCGAGAACTCGGCCATGGGGGATGCCTCCGGGATGGTCAGATCGATCTCCGTCCAAGTTACCGAGGGGTAACCGAGTGGAGCAAGAAGTCGGCGCCATCTGCCTTGAAGGAACGAACGCCGCGAAATACGCTAACCGTCCCACTACGGAGGGAAGGGATACGGCCACACTCGGTCGAATCCCCTCAGTAGCGACGGACACGAAGAGGCGGGCTCCCCCACATGCAGCAGTACGACGAACTCCTCCACGACCGCAGCGGCCGGGCCGCGCTGGTCGAACGAGCGGTCACCGGCGACGAGGACGCGTTCCGCGCCCTGTACGAGAAGCACGCCGTGACCACCTGGCGTCTGGCCTATGCCCTCACCGGGACCACCCGTGACGCCGTCGAGGTCGTCTCCGAGAGTTTCGCCCGCACCTTCACCTCGCTCCGGGCCGAGCGCATCTCCGCCGGTGACTTCACCACGGCGCTGCTCCGTCAAGTCCGGCATCACGCGATCGACGTCCGACGGGCGCAGGGCGACACGCCCGCCCCGTTCGAGACCAGCGAGAAGACACTCGTCCTCGCGACCGCGTTCGCCAGCCTCCCCGAACGGTGGCGAGCCGCACTGTGGCTCAGCCAGGTCGAGAAGTGCTCGGTCGCCGACGCCGCTGCGGTGGTCGAACTCGACGCCGACGCCACGGTCAAGATCGCCAGCAGGGCACGCCGGGGTCTGCGCGAGCAGTACCTGCATGCCGACACCCGCGGTGCCACCGGACGCAACTGCGGGCGAGCGGTGTCGCGGCTCAACGCCTACGTGGCCGGGAGCCTTCCGGGCGCCGACGTCGAGAAGCTCGAGCGTCACCTCCGCCTCTGCTCGGACTGCAACGACCGCTACCAGGCGATGGCTTCGCTGACGAAGCGACTCCCGATGCTCGTGCCGGCGCTCCCCGCCATGCTCGAGGACGACGTCCGCATCGCCTGGACCGGGGCAGTGGCCACGGCATCGGGCCTCGGCCTGTCGCGCTTCGGCGAGAAGGTCCTCGCCGGCGTGGCTGCGGTCGCCGCCGGTGTCGGCGTCCTCGGCGCCGCCATGGTCAGCGTGGCGAACTCCGGCGGTGACGACGAGGCGGTCGCACCGATCGCTCCCATCGTCACCGAGCTGGCAGCACCCCGACCGACAGATCTCGACCTGACCATCGACCTCGACCCGAACGGCACGTCCGGGACCTCGGGCACCCGCTCGTTCGGCACGGCCGACGAGGAGTTCGACGGCGTCAAGGGCGCGAGCGCCCGCAACGGACGCGACGATGCCGTGCTCGTCGACCTGGGCGAGGACGAAGATTCCGGCACGACGCCCCCCGGTGGTGGCACACCGATCGACTCCGGCGGCGGCACCACTCCCCCGCCGACCACGACTCCGCCCGGTGGCGGCTCGTCCGACCCGGTCGTCGAGATCGGGACCGACGTGGGCGGCGTGCCGATCGCTGTCGAGGTCGGATCGGATCCCGGCGTGACCGTCGGACCGATCTCGGTCGGCTCCGAGCCTCAGCCCGGTGGCGGCACGATCGGTGTGGGTGGCCCGCTCGCGCCGCTGGCCCCGATCGTCGAACCGATCGACAAGGGACTCACCGGCCTCCTCGGCGGCTGATCGTCAGCGGGCCCGCACTGCGGTGCCTGCGGCCGAGTCCTCGACCACGTAGCCCGCGGCCTCGATCTCGTCGCGGAGACGATCTGCTTCTGGGAAGTCCTTGTCGGCGCGCGCCTGGTCCCGCTGTGCGGCGAGGGCGGTGATCTCTGCCGGAACGGCTGCCGCTTCCCCCGCCAGCTCGATCCCGAGCGCAGCAGCGATCTCCAGCGCAGCCGACGCCACCGCGAGGTCTCGGCTCTTGTTCGCGTCGCGGACGGCATCGAAGAGCGTCGCCATCGCTGCCGGCGTGTCGAGGTCGTCGTCCATGGCCTGACGGAACCGATCGAGCACCGTCGGGTCCGAGTCGACCGACGCAGCATCGGCTGCGAACGTGCGAGCGAAGGTGTCGAGACGAGCGAGCGCGGCCTCGTTGGAGCGCATCGCGTCCTCGGCGATGTCGATGGGCGACCGATAGTGCGCCTGCAGGATCAGCAGCCGGAAGGCGCGCGGGTCGAACAGGTCGAGCAGATCCAGGAGGCTCGTGACGTTGCCGAGCGACTTCGACATCTTCTCGCCGTCGATCTCGACCATGCCGTGGTGGAACCACCAGTTCGCGAACGACTTGCCCTCGGCGACGGCCTGGGCGCGCTCGTTCTCGTGATGGGGGAACTGCAGGTCGGATCCGCCGGCATGGATGTCGAACCCCTCACCGAGGATGTCGATGCTCATGACGACGCACTCGGTGTGCCACCCCGGACGTCCGTCTCCGAAGGGTGCAGGCCAGGACGGCTCGCCGGGCTTCGCCTTCTTCCACAGGGCGAAGTCGAGCGGCGAACGCTTCTCCACGTTGGCCTCGACGCGAGCGCCCGAGCGCAGGTCCTCGAGCGACCCGTGCGCCAGGAGTCCGTAGCCGTCGACCTTCGACACGTCGAGGTAGACGCCGTCGCTGGTCTCGTACGCCACGTCGTCGGCCACGAGTCGTTCGATGAGCGCGACCATCTGCTCGACGTACTCGGTCGCGTGCGGGGTCGCCTCCGGGCGCATGATGCCCAGTCGGTCCATGGCCTGGAACCACACCGCTTCGCACTTGCGGGTGATGTCCTGCCAGGGACGGGCTTCGGTGTTGGCCCGCTCGATGATCTTGTCGTCGATGTCGGTGATGTTCGAGACGAACGTGACGTCGTTGCCGGCCCAGGTCAGGTAGCGGCGGAGCAGGTCGTAGGTGACCTGGTTCCGACCGTGGCCGAGGTGTGGCGGTCCGTACACCGTGGGACCGCAGGCGTAGATCGAGACCTTCCCGGGCTCGCGGGGGACGAAGGGCACGACCGCGCGGCGGGCGGTGTCATGGAGGTGCAGCACGGCGGCGAGGCTACCGAAGGCCCCGGTGTCCTCCTGCCTGGGTTCAGGTCTCGGACCACGACCGGGGATACGCGGGATCGCTGATCGACCGGGCGACGTCGCTGATCTCCAGGGGCGCGAACGTGTCGATCATCACGGCGGTCTCCTCGGTCCGGCGAGCGTCGATCGAACCCTCGTAGCTGCCCGGCTGGGGACCGTGGACGAACCCCGCCGGGTGGATCGACATCGATCCTTCGGCGATCCCGGAACCGGCGCGGCTCATGAAGTCGCCGTCGACGTAGTAGAGGACCTCGTCCGAGTCGACGTTGCTGTGGTGATACGGGATCTTCACCGCGTCGGGATGGAAGTCGAAGGGCCGCGGCACGAACGAGCACACGACGAACCCCGGTCCGGCGAAGGTCTGGTGCACGGGCGGCGGTTGGTGGAGGCTGCCGACGATCGGTTCGAAGTCGTGGATCGACAACGCCAGCGGATACAGCGTGCCGTCCCACCCGACGACGTCGAAGGGGTGGGTGGCGTGGCCGTGCGCGGTCAGCCCGTGACGCGTGCGCACGAGGACGTTGACGTCGGAACCCGACTCGAGGAGGGGCTCGGTCGGCGCTCGGAGGTCGCGCTCGCAGAACGGCGCATGTTCGAGGAACTGCCCGTTGTCGCCCCGATAGCGATCGGGGAACCCGACATGGCCCCGCATCTCGATGACCAGCGCTCGGATCCGCGCCGCGGGAACCCACCGATGCGTCGTCCCCGCCGGCACGACGACATAGTCGCCGGCGGCGACGTCGAGCGGTCCGAACACGGTGTCGACACGAGCGCTCCCGCTCTGGACGTAGACCAGTTCGTCGCCGACGACGTTGCGATAGAGCGGGCTGACCGACGCCGCGTGCACGACGGCGATCGTCAGGTCGCCGTTCCCCGCGAGCACCTGGCGGTGACGGACCGGGTCGTGGTCGAGGGCGTCGCCCAGGTCCCCCGTCCTCAAGTGCAGCGGCGAGACCGGGTGGTTGGGCCGGAGGGAGTCGTGGCCCGACCGGAGGTCGTCGACGTCTGCGATCTCGCGGACGTCGCTCGGGGAGCGGCGGTGGTAGAGCAACGACGACGGCCCCGCGAACCCGCGTGTCCCCATCAGTTCCTCGCGGAGTCGCTCGCCGTCCGCGGTCGTGTGGAGGACGTGTCGCTTGCGCGGCACGTCGCCGATGCTGCGGTAGTGGCTCATCCCACGATCCTCCCGGTCGCCTCGCCGAATCCGATCCGCGGACCGTCCGATCCGCCCGCCCACGCCCGGAGGGTCACCTCGTCTCCGTCCTCCAGCCACGATCGCTCGGTGCCGTCGTCGAGGACCACCGGGCGAGCGCCCCGCTCGGTCGCTTCCAACAGGCAGGCCGACGCGCCCTCGCCGGGACCGCTCACGGTGCCCGTGGCGAAGAGGTCACCGGGCCGCGTGGACGCCCCGTTGCTGGTGAGATGGGCGAACTGCTGCGCGAAGGTCCAGTAGAGATCGGCCAGGTCGGCGCCACAGACCGTGGTGCCGTTGAGCGCCGCTTCGACCCGGAGCGCGATGGCACCGTTGCCGGGATCGCGCAGCGCCGCGTCGGGCGGTGGATCCTGCACCGGAGGAGCGGCGCGGTGGGGCGCGAGCGCCGCCAACGGAACGATCCACGGCGAGATCGTCGTCGCGAACGACTTCCCGAGGAACGGGCCGAGCGGTTGGTACTCGAACGACTGGATGTCGCGCGCCGACCAGTCGTTCACCAACACGGCGCCGAAGACATGTCGGTCGGCGTCGCTCGGGTCGACCGGGTCTGCCCGGTCGTTGCCGACACCCACGACGAACCCGACCTCGGCCTCGTAGTCGAGTTGGCGCGACGGCGATCGCTCGACGCCCTCGTCGGGGCCGGCGATCAGACCGGCCGGCCGTGCGACGGGCGTGCCCGAGGCGACGATCGTCCCCGCACGGCCGTGGTAGCCGATCGGCAGATGCCGCCAGTTGGGAAGCAACGGCTCGGCGTCGGGGCGGAAGAGCCGACCGACCCGGGTCGCGTGGTGGATCGACGAGTAGAAGTCGACGTAGTCGCCGATGGCGACCGGGAGGAGCACCTCGACCTCGGCGACCGAACGCAGCGGCTGGGCGTTCGCCGCGTCGGTCAGCCACTCGGTGAGTCGTTCACGCATCTCGGTCCAGGTCGCGGGACCGGCACCCAGGAAGTCGTTCGCCGTCGACTGCTCGAACATCGGCGCATCGATGACGTCGCCGATCGGGACGACGTGGTCGCCCACGCGGGTGGCGACACGGGTCCGACCGTCGACGCGCACCACGCCGATCGGCAGGTTCTCGACCGGGAAGTCGGAGTCGGACGCAACGTCGATCCAGGTCACGGCGTCAACCAGTGCGCTGCTGCGTCGGTCTCGTCGCCCGCCTCGATGAACGCGGTGAGGAACCGGTCGTTCTCGGCCGGCGTGCCCGACGTGACCCGGATCCCCACGTCGGGGAACACGCGCGTGACGACGCCGCGCTGCTCCATGCTCTCGCCGAGGGCTCGGCTCGCCGCTCCGGTCGGAAGCCAGACGAAGTTGGTCTGCGTGACGGGAACCGGGAATCCGAGCTCCGCCAGGACGTCGGCCGTCCGGTCGCGCTCGACGGTCGTCTCCTTGCAACGACGACGGACTTCGACGTTCGCTTCGAGGCTGGCGCACGCCGCCGCTTCCGCCACGTGGTTGACGGCGAAGGGCACCAGCAGGCGGTCGACGGTGTCGACGACGTGTTCCCGCCCGACCAGGTAGCCGACCCGGAGTCCCGCGAGACCATGGGCCTTGGAGAAGGTCCGGAGCACCGCGACGTTGTCCCGGTCGCCCAGGATCTCGAGGGCATCGGGAACCTCCGGATCGGTCACGAACTCGCGATACGCCTCGTCGACGACCAACAACGCGGAATCGGGCGTGTTCTCGGCGATCCACGTCAGGTCGTCTGCGCTCAGTGCCGTGCTCGTCGGGTTGTTCGGGTTCGCGATGAAGACCAGCTTCGTCCGCTCGTCGATCGCATCGCCGATCGCGTCGGCATCGAGCGTCGCTCCGTCGTTGGGCACGGCGACGGCTTCACCGCCGACCAGTGACACGAAGACCGGGTACGCCTCGAACGACGGCCAGCCGTAGACCACGCGATCTCCCGGATCGACGTAGCCGAGGCACAGCTGCTGGATCAGCCCGACCGAGCCGTTCCCCACCGCCACGCGCGCGGTGTCGACGCCGAGGTGCTGTGCCAACGCGGACCGCAGTGTCGGGGCGCCATGGCGTGGGTATCGGTGCAGTTCGAGGACCGCACGGTCGATGACGTCGAGGACGCTCGGGAGCGGTTCGAAGGCGAGCTCGTTGGACGCCAACTTGATCGCCGAGTCGATGCCATGGGCGGCGATCGCGTCGGCGGCCGATCGGCCGGGTCGGTAGGCGGGGAGCTGGGAGACGAGCGAACGTGGTGTGGGCACGGTCAGAGATTGCCGCGTCTCGCCTGATCGCGCTCGATTGCCTCGAAGAGGGCCTTGAAGTTGCCTTCACCGAACCCACGAGCGCCACGCCGTTCGATGATCTCGAAGAACACGGTCGGGCGGTCCATGATCGGCTCCGTGAAGATCTGCAGCAGGTGCCCTTCGTGGTCCCGGTCGACGAGGATGTTCAACCGCTCGACGTCGTCCCAGGGGATGTCGTCGACGTCGGCCAGCCGCTCCTTGGCTTCGCGGTAGTACGTGTCCGGCACGGTCATGAAGCGGACGCCGCGTTCGCGGAGCGCAGCGACCGTGCCGACGATGTCGCCGGTGGCGAGCGCGAGGTGTTGCACGCCCGCCCCGCGGTACGCCTCGAGGTACTCCTGGATCTGGCTCTTCTTCTTGCCGTCGGCCGGCTCGTTGATCGGCATGACGATCTTCGACCCGTTCCACACGACGGTCGACATCAGGGCCGAGTACTCGGTCGAGATCGCGGCGTCGTCGAAGTGGACGAGCTGGTCGAAGCCGAGCACCTTGCCGTAGAAGTCGACCCAGTGGGCGAGCGTGCCCTTGGGGACGTTGCCCACGACATGGTCGATGCCGACCAGCCCGACGGCGGGACCGACGGGGTCGGGCAGCAGGTCGTCGGCGACGAAGCCAGGAGCGAGCGAGGGACCTTCGTAACGACTGCGACCGACGAACGTGTGCTGCGTCTCGCCATAGGTGGCGATGGTCGCGAGCACGAGCGTCCCGGCGTCGTCGTCCTCCGTCCACGGGGCACGGATGGAGCGGGCGCCGCGTGCGATCGCCGCATCGTGGGCAGCCACGACGTCGTCGACGATCCATGCCAGGTCGTGGACGCCGTCGCCGTGCTCGCGGACGTGGGCGGCGATCGGCGACTCGGGGTCGAGCGCACCGGTGATGACGAAGCGGATGTCGCCCTGTTCGAGCACGTAGCTCACCTTGTCGCGGTGACCGGTCTCCGGGCCGGAGTACCCCGTGCACGTGAATCCGAACGCCGACATGAGGAACCCGGCGGTGGCGCGGGCGTTGCCGACCCAGAACTCGATGCAGTCCCAACCGATGAGCTGCGCTGCGGGAGCCGATGCGCTGGGGACGGAGGTGGCGGTCATGGTGTCGATTGCTCCTGGATGATGCGTTGGTGGGTCTCGGTGTCGAACGACTCGAAGAACGCGCCGAGCGTGTCGACCATCTCGGCGAACGACGGGGCGGCGAAGAGCACGGGCTGGTAGGTCGTGATGTCGTACGTGGTGGTGCCCATCGCGCCGAGGTCCCACGGTCGGATCTCGGCGTCGCGGAACTCGGTGATCTCGCCGTAGGACGAGAGCAGCCCCGCTCCATAGGTCTTGAGCTCCTCGGCCCCCTGAGCGTCGGGCTCCCAGACCACGCCGAATTCGAGCGTGAACCAGAAGACCTTCGAGAAGAACTCGAGCGCCTCGTCGGTCTCGGCCCGTCGACTCGCCGCGCCGGCGGCGCGGTAGAGGTCGGCGAACACCGGCGAGGCCAGCATCTGCGCGTGTCCGATGATCTCGTGGACGATGTCGGGTTCCGGTGTGTAGAAGGGCACCGAGTGGTGGCGGATGTACTGGGTCGAGTTGAAGACCCCGTCGGCCAGGTCGCCGTAGAAGCGTCGGGTGGGCACGAGGCCCGGCACCGGGTGCACGTGGAACCCGGTCAGGCCGTGGACCCGTTCGTCGACCTCACGCAGCTGCGGCACACGGTCGGAGGGCAGGACCAACGCCTCGGCCCCCACCAGATACTCGGCGCAGGCGAATCGCTGGTGGCGTGCCGCGAGCTCACTCGAGACCGTCGCCCACACGGCGTCCTCTTCGGCGGAGTACTCGACCTCGGGAATGGGTTGTCCGCGTTCCCACGCGGCGCCGACGGTCGCGATGGCGGCGCGGCGCCGGAGGTACTCGGTGTCGTTGACCCCCGGATGATCGTCCGGCAGCACGAGATCGGCTGCGAGTTCCACGCCCCCATGGTGGAACAGGGAGGACGATCTGTAAAGCGCTACCTAGATGTTCTGATCAGCTCGCGTCATTTCATGGAGTGTTGCTCGACGAATCGACCACCAACGGGCGACTTCGATGAGCACATCGATCGGGATGAACCGCATCGGGGCGGATGCAGCCGGTCAGGCGACCTTCTCGGCGGCGATGCGACGAGCACGACGGATGCGGCGACGCTCGCGCTCCGAGGTGCCACCCCACACGCCGAATCGCTCGCCGTTGGCGAGGGCGTACTCGAGGCATTCGTCGCGGACGATGCACTCGGCACAGACGGCTTTGGCCGGAGCGAGCGAGTCACCTCGGTCGGGGAAGAAGATGTCGGGGTCGACGCCGCGACAGGACCCGAGGTCCATGAACGCGGGCGAGGCGAAGATGTCGCCCGGCTCCTCGAACGTGGGCGCGGTGTCGGCGCTGGTCGAGCGGATGGACACTGGTGCGGGCATGGAGACTCCAGAAAGGTGCAATCGGTCTCCGCCCGACGACGATCCCAGGGTACCGGCTGATCGGCTCGCGTCAAGATCAAGTGACGGACGCGGTCGGTGTTTCGATGTCGTGAAGAACCCCCACCCCCTGGCTCGCCGTTCCGCATCGGCTGCTAGACCCGCTCGGATGGGCACGGTGAGCGGCGAGACACGCGCGATCCGTGAACTCGAGCAGGAACTCGAGCAGGTGCGGGAGACGTCGATCGCCGTACGGGCTGCGCTCGGCGAACTGCTCCAGGTCGACGAGGGCGACGTCGACGCCGCGATCGACCTCACGCTGGCGTCGCTCGGCTCGCTCCTCCACGTCGATCGGGCCTATGTCTTCCGGGCCGACGGCGACCGGATGACCAATACCCACGAGTGGTGTGCGGCGGGGATCGTCCCCCAGATCGACGACCTCGTGGACCTACCGCTCGACACGGTGCGAGCGTGGATCGCTCCGTTCCGCCGCGGCGAGCACATCCAGATCACGGACGTGACCGCGCTTCCCGACGAGCGGACGAACGAACGCGAACTCCTGCAACCCCAGGGGATCCAGTCCCTCCTCGTCGTGCCCATGCTGTCGCTCGGGGAACTGGTCGGCTTCGTCGGCTTCGACTCGGTGCGAGGCCGACGCGAGTTCGGCGTGGCCGAGGTCGAGGCGCTGCGGACGGCGGCCGACACCATGACCGCGGTCGAGGTCCGGCGGAGAGCGAACCGTGACGCCCGCGACGCACAGGCTCGCCTCGCAGCGCTCACGACCCACTCGACCGATCTCGTCCTCACGATCGACGACGCCGGCGACATCCTGTATGCCTCGAACTCGTGGAGGACGGTCGGTCATCCACCGGACGGCCTGGTCGGCCACACGTGGAGAGACATGGTCCACCCCGACCACCACCACCAGATCGCGTTGGCGTTCGGTGAGCGTCGACCCGCCGTGTCACGACTCCCCGACTTCCGCCTACGCCGGACCGAGCCACCGACGTGGTTGAGCGGGACGGTCGCCGATCTCCGTACCGACCCGGTGATCGGGGCGTTCGTCCTCAACGCCCACGAGGTCACCGAGCGGCGCAACTACGAGAAGCAGATGGAGTTCGACGCGTTGCACGACCGCCTCACCGGCCTCGGCAACCGCGTGCTCTTCGACGATCGCCTCACCAACGCCTGCCGACGGGCGTCTCGGACGGGGGACAAGGTCGCCGTCGCCTTCCTCGACGTCGACCACTTCAAGGTGGTCAACGACAGTCACGGACATGGCGTGGGCGACCAGGTCCTACGGGCCGTCGCCGCCCGGATCGCGTCCGTCGTCCGTCCCGGCGACCTGGTGAGTCGCTTCGGCGGGGACGAGTTCGTCGTGCTGCTCGACGGCATCGAGAGCCTGGAGTTCCTCGACGCGTGCTGTCCGCGGATCCTCGACAGCCTCACGGAGCCCATCGTCGTCGGCGACATCGCCTACGACGTCAGCGCGTCGATCGGCGTCGCTCACGGCGCCGGCACCGACCTCGAGCCCTCGGACCTCGTTCGAGACGCCGACACCGCCATGTACCGCTCGAAGGACCTCGGTCGGAGCCGGGTCACCCGGTTCGACGCGAGTCTGCACATCGCCGTGGTCCGCCGCAGCGAGATCGTCGCCCGCATCCGCGATGCGATCAGCCGCGAAGACATCGAGGTCCACTTCCAACCGGTCGTCGAACTGACCACCGGCCGAATCGTCGGCGCCGAATGCCTGGCCCGCTGGAGCGACCCGGATCTCGGCGACATCGGCCCGGCGGAGTTCGTGCCGATCGCCGAGCAGAGTGCGATGGTCGTGGCGCTCGACGAACTGGTCCTCCGGCGCGCCGGAGCGCTGCTCGCACGCCTCCCCGAGTCGATCGGCGTGTCGGTCAACGTCTCCGCCCAGGAGTTCGGCGATGCCGACCTCCCGCTCCGGTTCGCTCGGACCATCGACGATCACGCCCTCGACGGGAACCGGCTGACGATCGAGATCACCGAGACGGCGCTCATCCGCGATCCCGGCCGGACGGCCGAGCTCGTCCGCGAACTCCAGGGGTACGGCGTCTCGGTCGCGCTCGACGACTTCGGCGTGGGGTTCTCGTCGCTGGCGCTGCTCCAGGCGCTGCCGATCGACATCCTCAAGATCGACCGCAGTTTCGTGCGAGGGGCGATCGACAGCGCCCGCAACCGCCATCTGGTCGCCGCTGTCGCCAACCTCGCACGGGACCTCGACATCGTCGCCGTGGCCGAGGGCATCAGCAGCGAAGGCGATGTCGCAGCGATGACCGATCTCGGCCTCCGCCTGGGCCAGGGCTTCCACTTCGGCCGAGCGATCCCCGCCGACGAGTTCGTCGAGCGGGTCACGGGATCGCATTCCGGAGACAGCGACCCGCGTCAGTAGCCTCGCCCCGTGCGCACCATCCCCGACAAACCCACGTTGGACGGCCTCGAGGCCAAGTGGCGGGAGCAGTGGGCCGCCGACGGCACCTACACCTTCGACCGGACGAAGACCCGCGACGAGGTCTACTCGATCGACACGCCACCGCCCACGGTGTCCGGATCGCTCCACATCGGCCACGTGATGTCGTTCACGCACACCGACACCATCGCCCGCTACCAGCGCATGCAGGGCAAAGAGGTCTTTTACCCGATGGGTTGGGACGACAACGGTCTCAACGTCGAGCGACGCGTGCAGATGCTGACCGCGACCCTCTGCGATCCCTCGCTCCCCTACGACCCGGACTTCACGCCCCCGCAGCCTGATGCCAAGGGCAAGCTCCCCAAGGACCCGATCCGGATCTCGCGCCCCAACTTCGTCGAGCTGTGCGAGTCGGTCGTCGAGGAGATGGAAGCCGAGTACCAGGAGTTGTGGAGCACGGTCGGCCTGTCGGTCGACTGGGCACAGACCTACACGACGATGGGTCCGGTTGCGACCAGGATCTCGCAGAAGGGGTTCCTCCGGCTGCTCGACAAGGACGTGGCCTACCGCTCGGGTGCACCCACGCTGTGGGACGTCGACATGAAGACGGCGGTCGCGCAGGCCGAACTCGAGGACCGGGAGATGCCCGGCGCCTATCACAAGCTCGGCTTCGAACTGCCCGGTGGCGGCGGACCCGACGGCGACACGCTCTACATCGACACGACGCGTCCCGAACTGCTGCCTGCCTGTGTCGCCATGGTCGCCCACCCCGACGACGAGCGGTACAAGCCGCTGTTCGGCCGGACCGCGATCACGCCGCTCTTCGGCGTCGAGGTCCCGATCGTCGCCCACGAGTTGGCGCAGCCCGACAAGGGCACCGGCATCGCCATGATCTGTACGTTCGGCGACACGACCGACGTCATCTGGTGGCGCGAACTCGATCTCCCGATCCGTCCCGTCATCCGCCACGACGGTCGCCTCGAGCGCGACCTCACCTGGACGGCCGACGACCCCGTCTGGCGATCGACCGATCCCGACGAGGCAAACGCGAACTATGCCGAACTCGGCGGCAAGACGATCTTCACGGCGCAGAAGAACATCGTCGAGCTGCTGATGGCCAAGGGGAAGATGGACGGCGAGCCCCGCCCCATCACCCACCCGGTGAAGTTCTGGGAGAACGGCAAGAAAGCGCTCGAGATCGTCACCTCGAACCAGTGGTTCATCCGGTACCCGCCGGCCGCCGAGTTGGTCGAACGCATCAAGGGTCTCGAGTTCCACCCCGAGTACATGCGGGTCCGTTTCCAGGACTGGGCGAACGGCATCCAGGGCGACTGGAACATCACACGCCAGCGGTTCTTCGGTGTGCCGTTCCCGATCTGGTACCCGATCGACGAACACGGCGACATCGACTACCTCGCCCCCATCCCGGCGACCGAGGACATGTTGCCGGTCGACCCGACCACCGTCGCTGCTCCCGGCTTCTCCGAAGACCAGCGGAACCAGCCGGGCGGGTTCGCCGCCGACCCCGACGTCATGGACACGTGGAACACGTCGTCGATGACCCCGCAGATCGCCGGCAAGTGGGAAGAGGACCCCGACCTCTACGGACGGGTGCACCCCTTCGACCTGCGTCCGCAGGCCCACGACATCATCCGGACCTGGCTCTTCGCCACGGTGGTGAAGTCGCACGAACTGTTCGACGAGCTCCCGTTCTCGCATGCGGCCATCTCGGGTTTCGTCACCGACCCCGACCGCAAGAAGCTCTCGAAGTCGAAGGACAACGCCGACGCCGGCCCGTTCGCGCTGCTCGAGCAGTTCGGCAGCGACGCCCTCCGCTACTGGGCGTGCGGCGGCGGACCCGGACGAGACGTCGCCGAGGATCCGGGGCAGATGAAGATCGGCCGTCGACTCGGCATCAAGGTCCTCAACGCGTCGAAGTTCGTGCTGCTCCAGGGCGAGCCGACGCCGGGGGCCGCGGTCACCGAGCCGCTCGACAAGGCGATGCTGCTCGAGCTCGCCGACCTCGTCGACGAGTGCACGCGCGTGTTCGACGCCTATGACTACGCACGGGCGCTCGAGCGGGCCGAGACGTTCTTCTGGAACTTCACCGACGACTACGTCGAACTCGTCAAGGGTCGTGCGTACCGATCAGGGGAAGGCAGCGATGACGCAGCAGCCGACTCTGCCAAGGTCGCCCTGCGGCTCGCACTCGAGACGCTGCTGAAGCTGTTCGCCCCGTTCTTGCCCTACGCCACCGAAGAGGTCTGGTCGTGGTGGCAGGACGGCTCGATCCACCGCTCGGCGTGGCCACAGTCGGGACCGCTGCGCGAGGCCGCCGGCGGCGCCGACGACGCAGCCGCCCTCACGGTCGTCGTCGCCGGCGAGGTGCTCCGACTGCTCCGGAAGGCCAAGTCGGACGCCAAGGTCTCGATGCGGACCGAGATCACGTCAGCCACCATCACCGACACGCCGGAGCGGATCGCCGCATTCGCTCTCGCCCAGGCCGACGTCCTCGACGCGGGCAAGGTCCTCGCCGTCGAGACGGTCGAGGGCACCGAACTCGCCGTCGACGTCACCCTCGCCGACACCTGACCCGGAGGGTTCGTGCCGCGACTCGGCCACCTACCGCAACTCGACGGGTTGCGAGCGGTGGCGGTGGTCGCGGTCCTGCTCTTCCACGGCGCAGTCCCGTGGAGCACCGGGGGGTTCCTCGGTGTCGACCTGTTCTTCGTGGTCAGTGGCTTCCTGATCACCGCCCTCTTGCTCGAGGAGGCTTCGGGTACGGGCCACGTCGACGTCGCCGACTTCTACCGGCGACGGATCCGGCGACTGCTCCCCGCCATGATCGGCGTGGTGGCGGTCGTCGTCGGGTTCGCCGTCGTGTTCTCCTCGGCGCAGCAGGGAGCCGCCATCCGTCGCGACGCACTGGGTGCGGTCTCCTACTCGCACAACTGGGTGCAGATCGTCGCCGATGCCTCGTACTTCGGCGGCTTCGAGGGGCCATCGCCGCTGCGTCATCTCTGGTCGCTCTCGATCGAGGAGCAGTGGTACCTCGTGTGGCCGGTCGTGGTCCTCGGTTGTCGACGGCTGACCCCGGACCCTCGGCGCCTGGTGGGCGTCGTCGCCGGCAGCCTCTTCTTCGCGTCAGCCATCTGGATGGTCGTCTCGGAGGCGCGCGGCGCCTCGATCGACCGCCTCTACTACGGGACGGACACCCGGCTGCAGGCCGTGGCCATCGGCGCCCTGCTCGCGACGACCGGGGTCGCAGGTGCATCTCGCTGGCGCAACTCCGCCGCCCGGGTCGTGGCACCGGCAGCACTGGCCGGCACGCTGACGATGTTCGTGCTCGTCGACGGCAGCGACCGTTGGCTCTACCGCGGCGGGTTCACGGTGTTCGCGTTGCTCGCCGCCGTCCTCGTCGCCGCCATCGTCGGTCCTGGTCCGATCGCCACGGCATTCTCCCATCCGGTCCTCGTGGGCATCGGGCGCATGTCGTACAGCCTCTACCTCTGGCACTGGCCCATCTACCTCGGCGTCACCCCGGCCACCACCGACCTCGACGGCCCAGCGCTCCTGCTGCTCCGACTCGCGCTCTCGTTCGGTGCGGCGGGTCTCAGCTACGCCGTGATCGAACAGCGGATCCGGGTGCGGTCGATCTCGACGCGCCGGGCGGCGGGGCTCCTCGGTGCCAGCGCGATCGTCGCGGTGATCGCCGCGCTGGCCATCACACCGTCCCGATCCGAGACGGTGGCCGCAGCCGAGGTGTCCTCGAGGAGCGTCGACGCCGACACCGCTCCGACGCCGGATCGTGCCGTGCCCCGGGTCCTCGTGCTCGGCGACTCGATCGCCTACACGTTCACGCTCTATGTCGAGATCGAACCGCTCGGCGCGCGCTTCGCTCGGATCAACGGCGGCCTGATCGGCTGTGGTCTGGTCGAAGCGGCTGGGACCATCGGGACCGGTTTCGTCGACGACGAGCCCGGGTGCGCCGACCGCTACGACCAGTGGGACGCGATGATGTCGGAACACGAACCCGACATCGTCATGGTGATGGTCGGCGGGTGGGAGATCTTCGACCGTGTCGTCGACGGCTCGGTGATCGAGGTCGGGAGCCCGCCATGGCGAGACGAGATCGGGCGACAACTCGACACGGTCCTGGCGCTGGCACGCGGCCATGGCGCATCCACGCTGCTGGCCACGGTCCCCTGCTTCGACGCTCCCGACCTCGGTCTGCCCGGCGACACGGCCGCGATCCGGAACGACCGAGCCAGGGTCGAGGCGGTGAACGACCTCCTCCGTGCCACCGCAGTGGCCGAAGCCGACGTCGACGTGCTCGACGTGGGGTCCGTCGTCTGCCCCGAGGGCGTTGCGGTCGACGCGATCGACGGCGTTCCGATCCGTCGGGACGGCATCCACTACACGGTCGACGGCGCGACCAAGGTGTGGTCGGTGCTGATGGACGAGCTCAACGCGGTCGTCGAGGCGACCGAGGCGGTCGGCGACCCGACGGCGCCGCGCTGACGTCGGTCAGGTCCGGACGACCGCCGGAGCGCGCTCGGCCGCTGCTGTTGCCTCGACGTGCGGAGGCCGGATGCCGAGGCGCTTCAACTCGCGGAGGACGAGGACACCAGCCACCACGGACGCGACGGCGCCGAGCCAGATGCCGGCGGGAGCACCGAAGCTCTCCGACACCCAGCCCGCGATCGGACCGCCGATCGGTGTGCTTCCGAGGAACACCACCGCGGTGAGCGCGAGGGCACGGCCGCGCATCTCCGGCGTGGCCCGGAGTTGAATGACCGAGTTCGCACCGGAGATCAGGACGATCGTCGCCACGCCGACCGGCACTACGGCGATCGTGGCCAGGACGACGTTCGGAGCCAGCGCCAACAGGCCCATGGCCGCACCGAGCCAGATGGCGGCCCAGGCGAGGAGGTGCGTCGACACGTCACGTCGTCGTGCGATCGCGAGCGCGCCGACCACCGACCCGAGACTCATCAGTGAGTAGAGCAACGTGAAGGTGGTGGCGCCGCCGTCGAGCGCCCGCTCGGCGAAGAGCGGGAGGGTGACCTGGAACTCGAAGGCGAGGGTGCCGACGACGGCCAGGAGCAGGATCGGCAGCTTCAGCCGTGGCTCCGACCAGACGTAGCGGAAGCCTTCGCGGAGCTGACCGGAGGCCTTGGCGACCTTCGGCGACGACCGGATCTTGCTCCGATCCATCCGTCCGAGGGCGACCAGCACCGCGAGGTAGGTCACGGCGTTGACGGCGAAGCACCACTCGACGCCGACGCCGGTGATCAGCGCACCGGCGACCGCCGGGCCCACCACGCGCGAGCCGGTCATGAGCGAGGAGTTGAGGGCGACGGCGTTGGGGACGTCGTCGGCCCCCACGAGATCGACGACCAGCGTCCGGCGGACGGGGTTGTCCATCGCCGTCACCAAGCCGAACGAGGTCGACAGGACGAAGATCGCCGGCAGGCCGAGGCGGTCGGTGAAGACGAGACCCACGAACGCGAGGGCGATCACCGTGAACGCGACCTGGGTCATCAGCATGAAGCGGTGATGGTCGACCCGGTCGGCGACCACGCCGCCCCAGGCGCCGAAGAGCAGGACCGGGAGGAATTGCGTGGCGGTGACCAGGCCGAGGACGAGCCCGTCGTCGGTCAGTCGAAGGACGACCCAGATCACGGCGATCATCTGCATCCACGTCCCCGCCTGACTCACCAGTTGACCGATGAAGAACAAGCGGTAGTTGCGGATGCGCAGCGAGCGGAAGGTGTCACCAGCGGCGAAGCGGAGCCTCGTCATGGTCGATCTCCCGGTTCGTCGGCGGCAGCGAGCAGGCGCTCGAGCGGCCCGATGGCTGCGACCAGCGCCTCGACGTCGGAGGGTGGCAGTTCCTCGAGTCGGTCGCGCAGCCATGCATCGCGGCGGACGCGCGACTCGGCCAGTTGCTCTCGTCCGGTGTTGGTCACGTCGACCCTCGTCACTCGCCCGTCGGCTGGGTCGGACGTCCGGCTCACCAGCCCCATCTCCTCGAGCTTGGCGACGATGCGGGTGATCGTCGGGGGCGACACCCGCTCGACGGCCGCCAACTCGCCGAGGGTCAGCGGCCCGCGCACGTCGACGATGGCCAGCGCCGACTGCAGACTCGGCGTGAGGCCCGTGCCCGACTGCTGACGCTGGCGACGTGCGAGTCGGACGATGGCCAGACGGAGGCGAGCGACGTCGACGGTGTGCGGGAGAGAAGCGCTCATTACTTCGCAATGCTAATTAGTCATGCAAAGGATCACACGTGACATGCGGCACCGCCGGCCGGTTCAGCGGGCGATGACGCGTGTCGCCACGACGCCGGCGGCGGCCGCGACCACCACCGAGCCCGAGACGACGGCGAGCGGGACGTGCCCGACCAGGAGCACGGCGCCGGCAACGAGCGCAGACCCGCAGGCGGCGAGGATCGCCGGTCGGACGCCAGGCACGTGCCGACGGATGATCGTCGTCCGGTCGGCGGCGGCGGCGAGTTCGATCGAGCCGATGACGCCGGCGACCAGCAGCGGGACGAACCACGCCCGACCCTCGGCGGCCAACCCCACCGAGACCACGAGACACGACAGGACCTGCGCATGACCGAGATGACGGTCGGCCACCGAGCCGGCAGCGGCGACGGCGCCGACGACAGCGACGACCCACCACCAACCGCCGGCCAGAACGCCGGCGACGAGCGACGACGAGACGCCCACCGACGCAGCCACGATGCGGACCGGTCCCTCCCTCATGCGGTCCTCCGCGAGCGCCGAGACATCCGTCCGGCCAGCAGGTGGATCGCCGGTCCGGCGTCGTCGACGACTCGAACCGACGGCACACCACCGCGAGCGAGGCGCGCCATGCGGGCATCGACCTCAGCGGTCCAGAGTCGTCGCGCGGCGTGCTCGACCACGTCGGTCGTCGGGACCAGGAGATCGGCGGTCTCGACCCCCACCACCGCCGTCGGGCGACCGAGTCGGGCGTGGTGGAGCGCCGACGCCACGAACGCGTCGGACTGCAGTGGGCTCACCCCCAACACGACGGCGTCGCCGGGCAGCGTGAGTTGCCGTGGTGCCTCCGATGAGCGCGATCGGGCCCCGCGAGAACCCGCCACCTGCGCTCCCACGGTGAGGAGCGCGTCGAGCACCTGCCATCGGGCACGACGCCCGGACACGGGAGAGAGCCACGTCGGCGCCGAGCCGGTCGACACGAGGCCCACACGGTCCCCCGCCGTCAGGTGATGGCGGGCGATCGACCACACGACACGGGCCGCACGGTCGAGCGAACCCGGTGGTGCACCCACCTCGACGAAGCCGTCGAGGAGGAGCATGATCGAGGCCGTCCGCTCGGGATGATGCACCACGATCCACGGTTGGTCGCTGCGAGCCGTCGCCGTCCACGACAGATCACGGAGACGGTCACCGGGGACGTAGGGCCGGAGGTCGGCGAAGTCGGTACCGGATCCGCGGACCGGGGCGACGTGTCCACCGGCTGCGACCCGCGGACGGCGCGGGGCCAGCAGTTCGTCGAGCTTCGCCGCATGCGGCAGGATCCGCACCGCGCCGTCGAGCTCGACGGTCGAGTCCCACCGCAGCATGCCCCCGGGCCGACGAGCGCGGATCGCGACCCGTCCGAGATCGTGGCGGCCCCAGCGCTCGGCGACGGAGCGGAGTTCGATCGTGACGCCGTCGGTCGCGGTCACCGTCCAACCCTGCGCTCCCACCACCCGGCTCCCGGTCATCCCGGCATGGATCACGTCGAGCACGGCATCGCCGCGCCACGAGAGGCGGATACGGAGCGTCCACTCGTCGCGTTCGAGCAGTCGTACCGGCGCCTCGACCTCCTCGACCACGACGTGCACCGGACGCCGGTCGGCGAGCGCCCGGACCACGAGCACCGCGGCGGGTGCCGCACATGCTGCGAGGGTGGCCTGCCCGGTGACCAGGGCCGCGACGATGCCGCCGACGGCGAGGACGACGTAGGGCCCGAGACGACGGTCGGCCGTGGGCTCGACGCTCACGGCGATCGCCGGACGGTCACGACCACGTCGGTGCGGGAACGCGGTCGATCACGCGACGGACCACGTCGTCGGCCTGGGTACCGCGCACCCATGCGTCGTCGTCGAGCGACACGCGATGACTGAGCGCCGGGATGGCGAGGGTCCGGATGTCGTCGGGGCCGACGTAGTCGCGCCCGCGGACCAACGCCCACGCCCGCGAGAGCGTGACCAGCGCCAGCGATCCCCGAGGGCTCGCGCCCAGCGCGATGTCGGGCTCGTCACGCGTGGCGGTCACCAGATCGAGCGCATAGGAGACGAGCGGCGGATCGACGTGCACGTCCTCGACCGCCCGCTGCATCGCCACGAAGGTGGTGACGTCGACGACCGGCGACACCGACACCTCGGCGGTGCGACGGGTCAACCGGTCGCGCAGGATCGCCAGTTCGTCGTCCCTCGCCGGGTAGCCGAGACCGACGCGCACCAGGAAGCGATCGAGTTGGGCCTCGGGGAGCGGGTAGGTCCCCTCGGCTTCGATCGGGTTCTGGGTCGCGATCACGGCGAACGGACGCCCGACGGCGTGCGATCGCCCGTCGACGGTGACCTGCCGCTCCTGCATGGCCTCGAGCAACGCCGCCTGGGTCTTGGCCGGCGCGCGGTTGATCTCGTCGGCCAGGAGGACGTCGCAGAAGACCGGCCCGGGTCGGAACTCGGGCGTACGTGTGGCGAGATCGAGCACCAGGGTGCCGGTGATGTCGGACGGCAGGAGGTCGGGGGTGAACTGCACCCGCGAGAAGTCGAGTCCGCACGCCGTCGCCAGCGAGCGGGCCAGCAGCGTCTTCGCCACCCCCGGCACGTCCTCGAGGAGCACGTGGCCGCCGGCGAGCATCGATGCCAGCACCAGGTCGATGACGTCCCGTTTGCCCAGCACCGCCCGCTCGACCTCGTCGACGATGGCGACCGCGAGATCGGCGGCCGAGGGGCGCGTGGCCGATGCAGCCTCTCCCCCGGGTAGCGAAGGGGGACGATCAGTGGTGGCCATGAGGGGCTCCTTGCTCGACGTCGTCGAGGATGCGGTGGACGATGGCGGCGGCGTTCGACGGGTCCCGGACGGGAGCGGACGACGTGGCGACCGAGACGGCCGGCGGCAGGACGTCGTGTCGACCGCGGGTGGTGAGGGCCTCGACCAGGCGGTCGCGCACGGCGGGTGGGAGCGACCCGGGTGCGGCCGGTCGGTCGAGATCACGACGGGCGTCGCGCAGCCCGTGCGGGTCGAGCGGCTTCGCTCCGACAGCCGGGAGGTGGTCGAGCTCCGAGGTGTCGGGCTCGCGGGCGACCACCGGACCGACTGCAGCGAGCACCAGCGCGCCGGCGACCACCGCCACGCTCACCGCGAGGAGACGCACGACGGAGGTCGCGTGCTGTGGGATGAACACGGTCACCGCTCCGCCGACAACGGTCGCCGCCAGCGCTGCGGCCACGATCCGACGGTTCATGCCGGCACCCCCGCGGCCTGCGCCACCGCGCGGACATCGGAGTCCTGGAGACGAAGATCGGCCACGGCGTCGGCCAACGCCGAGATGGCGGCCTGTCGATCGTCCTCGGTCACCGGCAGCGGCGTGAACCGTGCCCGGACGAACAACTCCGCGAGGCGATGGACCGGCTGGCGGCGCACCCCGAGCGGGCCGAGCGAACGCCAGAGGTGTTCGTGTGGGCCCTCCTCGGCACGGCGTGGGAAACCGGCCTCGGCCATGGCCGTCAGCAGCCGGGCATAGGCGCCGATCACCGACGTCCGCGGGTCCGGGTCGGCGAGCATCGAACGCAGGACGTCGGCGAGGCCCTCCTCCATACGCACCGGCGACGGGGCCTCGAGCTCGGGTTCGGGTCCGGGCTCCTCCTCGAGGAGGCTGACCGGGAATCGCTCGCTGAACCGCACGAGTGGCGGAGCGAACGCCAACAGCGCGAAGAGTCCGAGGAGCAACGCCAACACCGCGTCGACCGGTTCCGCCGGGTCGTCGTCCTCGGCGTCCACCGGAGGCGGCACGTCGTAGAGGCGTCCGTCACCGACAGCCACGGTCGACCCGTCGCCTCGCTCGAAGGTGACCCCACCCAAGGCCACGTCTCCGCCGATGGGGCCGCCGTCGTCGCGGCGGACGACGCCGTCGACCACGACCAGCGACGTCCCTTCGCCGGAACCACCCAGACCCGTGCCGTCGATCGTTGCCTGACCGAGCGTGATGCGCACCCCGTCGGGCAGCGAGAGGATCACCTCGCCGGCGACGACCTCGACGTCGCCGCCGGCCGGCAGTCGAATCGGCCCTGCTGCGCTGTCGCCACCGACACCGGTGCCGGGGTCGATCGCGACGTCGGTGTCGGTACCCGAGCCGTCGGGGGCGGCCGGGGCGCTGTCGGATGTCGGGTCGTCGAGGGTGAACGAGACCGGCGAGACCGGGAGCGTGACCAGGCAGACGATCACCGCGATCATCGCCACCAGCGCGAGCGATCGGGACGCCGCGGCCGGTCCGTCGAGGCGTACCAGCACCGCACCTGCGGCAACCGCGGCGAATGCCGCCACGACCCGGATCGTCGGCGTGTCGGATCCGCCTGGGAGCAGGAGTCCGACGCCGGTGACCCCGACCGCGACGATCCCGCACGAGACCGCGACGATGACAGCGAGTCGGGCCCGACGACGGGCGATGGGATCGGCGGACATACCCCCCGAAACGGTACCGACCGCATCGGGCAGACTGCGGTGATGGTCGGACCCACCTCCGAGAGCGCGCTCGCACGGCTCCGCACGATCTGTGCGGCATTCCCCGAGGTCTCCGAACGGCCGAGCCACGGTTCACCGACCTTCTTCGTGCGCGAGAAGAAGACGCTCGTGAGCCTGCACGACGACCATCACGGTGACGGCCGCCTCGCCATCTGGGCACCGGCTCCGGCCGGCGTCCAGGAGGCCATGGTCGACCAGGACCCCGAACGGTTCTTCCGACCCGCCTACGTGGGCCACCTCGGCTGGGTCGGCTATCGACTCGAGGACGCCGACTGGGACGAAGTCGCAGGGATCGTCGAGGAGTCGTTCCGCAAGGTCGCGCCGAAGACGCTCGTCAGGCAGTACGACGATGCACGTCAGGCGGACTGACCCGACGATCGGGTCCGATCAGCTGGCGAAGTGGCTGGCCACGTTGGCCACGCTCTTCTCGACGTTGCCCTGATGCCCCTTCGGGTAGCCCATCAGCCGCAGCGCGGGCTTCATCGGCGAGGTCGACATGTCGAACGTCTCGGTGACCTTCGTTCCGCCCGAGGGAAGCGCCTCGACCTCCCAACGCCAGCGGTGCTTTCCGGGGTGACACCACGCGATCTTCTTGCCGGCCTCGAACTCGACCACCGTGTTGGTGATCCGGTACGGCAGTCCGAACATCTTCATCCGCATGCCGAACTTGTCGCCCTCGCCCGTGAGCTGCTCCGGGCCGTGGCGATCGCCCTTGACCGAATCGTCGCCGCTGATCTCGGGATGATTGGCGGGACGGCAGATGAACGCGAACACCTCGTCAGCCGGAGCGTCGACGGTGGCGGATGCGCTTGCGGTGAGTTGGTCGGCCATGCCGGTAGTTCTAACCCCCCGAGGTCGCTACCGTCGATCCCTTCGTGACCGATGCACCCGACCTCCGCATCGCCGTCGACCTCGACGGCCCCTATTCGGTCCGGCACAGCCTCCCGGGAACGGGAGCGTCGATCGACCACACGTACCGAGCGCGCCCCGACGAGGTCTGTTTCGCAGCGCGGACACCACAGGGGTCGGTCGCGGTTCGAGCCCGCACGAACGACGGCGCGCTGACCCTCGACCTGTGGGGTGACGGATCACCGTGGATGGCAGCACGCGGGGACGCCCTCGCCGGCCTCCACGACGATCCTCGCTCGGTCCGCTTCGACGACGAGCGACTCGACGAACTCAACCGTCGCAACCTCGGATTGCGACACGGCGCACACGGGTGCGTGGTCGACAACCTCTTCGCGCGGGTCCTGGGTCAACGGGTCCTCGCCGTGGAGGCGGGGCGGTCCTGGGTCGCGCTCTGCCGCGAACTGGGCGACCCGGCGCCGGGACCGCTGGGGCTGCAGCTCCCACCCGACGCCGACCGCATCGGCAACAGCCCCACGTGGTGGTTCCACCAACACGGCGTCGAGCGCAGCCGAGCGCAGATCCTCGTCACCGTGGCACGCAACGCCGCCCGGCTCGCCGAGGTCGTCGACCTCCCCCTTCCCGAGGCCTACGGGCGTATGCGCGCCGTGCCTGGGCTCGGGCCGTGGACGGTCAACGGCATCGCTCGCACCGCATTGGGGGATCCCGACGCGATCACCGTCGGCGACTACTGGATCAGCCACACGGTCTGTTCGTACTTCACCGGCCGCCCACGGGGCAGCGACGAGGAGATGCTCGCCCTCGTCGAGCAGTGGGCCGGACAGCGTGGCCGCGTCGAACGCCTCATCCACCTGTCGGGCCATCGGCTCCAACGTTTCGGTCCTGGCCGGAGAACTCCGCGTATCGCCACGATGTGACGACGGTCGGTCAGCCCGTGAAGTCCGGTCGCCCGTTCACCGGTGGCGCCGGCGGGCTCGCCGGCCGCACGACCTCGAACGGTGCCGACGTCGCGAGGACCTCGCCGCCGGACACTGCGACGATCTGACCAGGGCCGGAGGCGGCCGATCCAGGAATCGCCACACGGGTCTCGAACCCGAGCGGAGGCTCGGTCAGGGTGACCAGTTCGGTGGCGGCGTCACCCTGCACGAAGCGGAGCACGACCTCGCCGACGGGGCGAGTCTCGGGGCACTGCGCGATCGACGGTTCACTCGTGCTGGTGGCCGACGTCGTCGTGGTCGTCGTCTCGTCGGCCGGCACGATCTCGTAGACCGACAACGTCACCGACACCTGGCCACCGGCGCCGACCGACGACTCGGCCACGGCCACCTGCGACAACGCCAGCGTGCACGCCTTCGCCGGCATCGCCCCGCCGACCACGATCAGGGCCACAAGGCCGGCGAGCAACCCGAGGAGCTTGCGGATCATGTCGACACCTTCGCGCGATGCAGTGATGAATGCGTCGATCGCGAGGATCTGCTGGGCATCTCGTCATGGTTCGACACCAGAACGGCACAGTTCGTCATGTCACTTCTCCAGCCGCGCGGCGATCAGAACGGTTGCAGGTGACTCCGCTCCGGCGTCATCGCAGACAAGAGGAGAACGTCATGTACGACTTCGCACTGGTGGCCCTCATGGCTCTGGCGCTCGTCAAGACGGTCGACTTCGTCGTCGACCAGATGTCGGGCCTCGAACGCATGAGGAGCCTCCTCACCTTCGCCGGCGGCATCGCCACGATGTGGCTGCTCGACTACTCGCTGTTCGCCCAGTGGGACGTCGCCATCCGCGACGACACCCTCGGCATCTGGGTCACCGGGTTCATGGTCGCCGGCCTCACCGTCGTGTGGCGGGCGATGTTCAGCTACCTCACCCACAACACGTCGCCCCTCGACGAGACGTTGGGCGACCACCACCCGCTCCTCGAGCGGGTCAGCTGACTCCACGGCCCGGCTGGGCACACCGCCCAGCCGGACCCGAGGCCGACACCGATCGTCACGGTCGGTGTCGGCGACGCGTCCGGGGTCGCGGTGCCTACGCTCCGCAACGTGACGAACCTGCAGACCCGGTCCCACGTCGACTCCGGCGGTGCCGACTGCGGATGTGGCGGCCCGCTCTACTCGGGACTCGGGGCGCTCCTCCCCGTCCCCGACGCGGGTGCTGGGTCGAGACGCCCGCAGCGCATGCGGACCGGGACGACCGTGTTCGTCGGCGCAACCGTCCTGCCGGTCGACGACGCCTTCAGCGAGGCCGAGGCGTTGGCAATCCGCGATGGACGGATCATCGCCGTGGGCACCGAAGCTGACGTCCGTGAAGCGGCCGGTGACGACGCCGAGGTGATCGACCGAACGGGCTCGACGATCCTCCCGGGGTTCATCGAGCCCCATGCCCACCTGCTGCCGACCGCCCTGCTCGACACGTTCACCGACGTCGGGCCGTTCTCCTTCGACACGGTCGACGGAGCGGTCGCCCACCTCCGGGAGTCGGTGGCTGCCACTCCCCCGGGCTCGTGGATCCGGGGGCGTCAGTTCGATCCATCGCTGCAGTCGGGTCCCGACGAGCTGACGACCGAGATGCTCGACACCGTCTCCGACGTCGTCCCCGTCGTGGTGATGAACGCGTCGGGACACTTCGCCTACGCCAACTCGGCTGCGCTCGCCGCAGCGGGCATCGACCGCGACACGCCCGACATCGAGGGTTCGCCGTACGGTCGCTATGCCGACGGCGCACCCAACGGCGTGCTCATGGGGCAGGGCGCCATCCTCAGCGTGATGGCCGCCAATCCGGCGCTGGGCGATCTCGACATCCTGGCCGAGGCCCGCAAGGTGGCCGATCGAGCGGCGTCGAACGGCGTCACCACGATCTGCGACCAGGGCACCGGGTTCCTGTTGGGTGCGGGCGACATCGATCTGTTCGAGTCGCTCGCCGCCGCGGGTCTCCCGACACGACTGCGGTACTCGCTCTACGACAACCGGGGCGACGGGTTCGACCAGCGCGGAACCAAGCCGGGCGACGGAGACGAGTACGTCCGAGCAACCGGATGGAAGATCGTCTCCGACGGGTCGAACCAGGGTCGGACCGGCTCCCAACGCGAGCCGTACCTCGGCACCGACGACCGGGGACTCCCCTACGTCGAGCCCGACGACCTGGTCGCCAAGGCGAGACTGCGCGCCTCGCAGGGGTGGCAGGTGGTCATCCATGCGAACGGCGACCGAGCCATCGACATCGCGCTCGATGCCCAGGCCGCTGCGGTCGAGGCCGGCGGGCCCGATCGCCGCCACCGCATCGAGCACTGCTCGATCCTCCACGACGAGCAGATCACCCGCATCGCCGAACTCGGCCTCTCGCCGTCGTTCCTGATCGGTCACGTGCACTTCTGGGGCAAGGCGTTCCGCGACGAGATCTTCGGGCCGGACAAGGCGGCGAAGCTCGACCGAACGGCGTCGTGTTCCGCCGCGGGCATCCGCTGGACCATCCACTCCGACGAGATGGTGACCCCGATGGAACCGTTGCGTTGCATCCACAATGCCGTGACCCGCGAGTTGTGGCGAGAACCCGGATCGATCCTCAACGCCGACGAGTGCGTCCCCGTCGAGGCCGCCATCCGCGCCATGACCGCTGACGCCGCATGGCAGTGCCACAGCGACCACGAGATCGGGACGCTCGAGCCGGGCAAGTGCGCCGACTTCGTGGTACTCGCCGACAATCCCCGCACGGTCGATCCGCGCGACCTCGCGTCCATCGGGGTCCTCGAGACCTGGATGGACGGCGAACGCCGTCACTGATGTCCCCTCGATCAGCACGTCGATCCGTCGGGGCAACGTTCCTCGCCGCGACACTCGTCCTCGGTTCCTGCACGTCGAGCGCCGACGACCCACCGGACCCTTCTGCGGCTGCCGACGGCCTCGCTGCGGCCATCGGCGGCGAGGGCTTCGCCGACGTCGTGCTCGCCGATGGCGCCGACACGGACGTCGTCGACGTCGAACTCGAGACCATCATCGCCGGCATGAACGGTGTGGGTCCGGTTGCGACCGTCGACGCCGTGATCCTGGACGAGGACGACGAGGACCACGCCACCGCGCGGCTCGACATCAGCTGGGCGTTCGATGACGGGGCCGAGTGGTCCTACGAGACGTCTGCTGACCTCGTGCTGGTCGAGACGGACGACACCGATCCGGTGTGGCAGGTGGAGTGGGACCCGTCGATCATCGAGCCCAGCCTGGAGCCCGGTGAACGATTCGTGCGCGAACGGATCGTTCCCGAACGCGGAGACGTCCTCGGTCTCGACGGTCAACCGATCGTGGTCGATCGCGAGGTCCAACGCATCGGCATCGACAAGACCCGGGTCGACGCGGCCGCCGCCGGCGACTCGGCGTTCGCCCTCGCGGTCGAACTCGACCTCGACGATCCCGAGCGCTACCGCAACCAGGTCACCGGGGCCGGATCGCAGGCGTTCGTCGAAGCCATCGTCGTACGCGACGACGGGTCGTATCCGTTGGACGAGGCCGCGATCGACGCCATCGCCGGCGCATCCCGCATCCCGTCGACGCTGAACCTGGCTCCGACCCGCGACTTCGCTCGCCAGGTGCTGGGGACCGCAGGCGAAGCGACCGCCGAACGGATCGAGGAGTCGGAGGGCCGTCTCGAGGTCGGCGACGTCACCGGCATCTCCGGACTCCAACTCGCTGCCGACGACGAGTTGTCCGGCACGCTCGGGGTGATCGTCCGAGCCGTCACCGACGACGAGGATGCGGAGCCACGGGAGGTGTTCCGCCTCGAGGCCGTCGACGGCGCCGACCTGCACACGTCGTTCGACGTCGCCACCCAACTCGCGGCCGAAGCCTCCTTGGCCGGAACCGAACCCCCGAGCGCGCTCGTGGCGATCCGGCCGTCGACCGGACAGGTCCTCGCCGTCGCCAGCGGGCCGGGGAGCGGCGGCTTCTCCACCGCGACGCTCGGCCAGTACGCACCGGGATCGACGTTCAAGGTGGTGAGTGCGCTGGCGATGCTCCGATCGGGGCTGACGCCGGACAGCCCCGTCGAGTGTCCCGACACCATCACCGTCGACGGCCGCTCGTTCAAGAACTACGGCGACTACCCGGCGTCGGGGTTGGGCACCATCCCCCTCCGCACAGCCCTCGCGAACTCGTGCAACACGGCGATGATCGGCCAGCGGGATGCGGCATCGCAGGAGGCGCTGGTGTCTGCCGCCGCCGGACTCGGACTCGGGGTCCCGTCGGAGCTCGGTGTGCCGTACGTCGAGGGCACGGTGCCGACCGATGCCACCGCTGTGCAGCACGCAGCATCGATGATCGGGCAGGACCGGATCCTGGTCTCGCCCCTGGCGATGGCGACCGTCGCCGCGTCGGTCGCGGCCGGCCAGACGGTGCTGCCCACCCTCGTCGACCCGAACGAGCCACTCGACCGCTCGTCGATCGACGAACCGCTGACGGCGGCGGAGGCCACCCAGCTGCGATCGATGATGGAAGCCGTGGTCGCCGAGGGCAGCGCCTCGTTCCTCGCCGATCTCCCCGGTGCTCCGGCGGCAGCGAAGACCGGAACCGCCGAGTACGGGACGGAGGTACCGCCCCGCACCCACGCGTGGATGATCGCGATCCACGGCGACCTCGCCGTCGCGGTCTTCGTCGAGGACGGGTCCGGCGGATCGCGCACGGCCGGACCGATCCTCGAGGAGTTCCTCCGGGCAGTCGGCAACGGAACATGACCGAGGACCACTTCGGGGGCGACGTCGCCGCGAGCTACGACGACACGCCGGGCCCACACTTCGACTCGGCCGTCATCGAGCGGACAGTCGACGTGCTGGTCGACCTCGTCGAGGATGGCGGAGCGCTCGAGTTCGCGATCGGGACCGGACGGATCGCTCTTCCGCTCGCCAGACGAGGCGTTCCCGTGTGCGGCATCGAGCTCTCCGAGGCGATGATCGCCCGACTCCGTTCGAAGCCCGGCGGCGAGGACATCGGCGTCTCCATGGGCGACATGGCCACGACGAGGGTCGACGACACGTTCCGGCTCGTCTACCTCGTCTTCAACACGATCGGGAACCTGACCACCCAAGATCAGCAGGTGGCGTGCTTCGCCAACGCCGCCGCCCATCTCGAACCCGGCGGATGCTTCGTCGTCGAGGTTGGTGTGCCCCGCCTCCGGACGTTGGCGCCAGGCCAGGACGCACAGGTGTTCTCCCACTCCCCCGGCTACGTCGGGTACGACCGCTACACCGACCTGGTCGCGCAACAGGCGACATCGCACCACTTCGTGTCGGCCGGTGACCAGGTCCGAGAGGTCCAGACGCCGTTCCGGTTCGTCTGGCCATCCGAGCTCGACCTGATGGCACGCCTGGCGGGCATGTCGCTCCGGCACCGTTGGGCTGACTGGGACCGCGCACCGTTCACCGGTGAGAGCCGATCGCACGTGTCGGTGTGGGAGCTCGCCGGGTCCTGAGTTCGGCAGCACGTTTGGATGATGTGGTGGCCAAAAACCGCACCGATCGCTCGATGGCGTCGTTCTGTGGGGCGGCCGTCGCATTTCCCGCCCGCGCGATCGGCACATAGGTGCGGGTTCTCCGTTCCGGGTTGCGATTCCACTCACCAGCGCGCGGAATCGAAGCCCAGAACGGATCGCCACTGGTTCTGGGTTGCGATTCCCTTCACGGGCGCGCGGATCCGCAACCCAGAGTCAATCCGGGCCGTACCGAGTGCCGGTTCTTCAGCGGCGTCGCAACCGCGCCTCGAAGCTTCGACCACGACCTATCGCTCCCGGACGGTTTCTAACCACCCATCTATCCAAGCTTGCTGCCGAACTCACCGGGTCCTGAGCAACCGCCCAGCCGCGTCGTAGCCCGGGGGGGTTCTTGTCAGACCCCGTGCGTATCGTTGTTCGTACTTCCCCTTCCAGTTGCAGAATCTTGAGGAGCGACCATGCGCACAGTGCGCTGTTGGTCGGGGGACGCCGTACGTCCGTGGCGACCATGAGTCCCCCGATTGTTTCGTCGGTGGCCAGTCCGGTGTCGATGGATGAGGCGTTGGCCGTGTTGGAGGCGGCTGTCGGCCTGGTCCAGACCGCCCAACTCGACGCGGCCCCGGCCACCGAACTGTCGTCCGTGCGACGGTTGGAGAAGGTGCGGCGACGTCTCGACCACGGCACCGACCGTGCCGCCGGCCATCTCGACACGAGCGCGGCGTTCAGTCTCGACGGTCATCGCCACGCCCGCTCAGCGTTGAAACATCTGGGACGGCTGCCAGGCTCGGCCGCACTCGGTCGAGTGACCACGGCGCGGGCGTTGCGTGACCTGCCCGCGGTCGAGGCGGCGTATGCGCGGGGTGGCATCCCGACCGGGCATGTCCGGGCGATCGCCCGGGCGGTGTCGAACCCGCGGGTGCGTGACTTCGTGTCGGTGGCCGATCCGATCTTCGCCGGACAGGCGAGCGAGTTGCCCTACGACGAGTTCTGTTCGTGGCTACGCGAATGGGAGTCGTTGGCCGATGCCGACGGTTCAGCCGAGGCCGCGGAACGCGTCCATGAACGGCGCTGCTTCTCGCTGTTGGAGAACGAGATCGACGGATCGTTCACCTCCGCCGGGCACCATGGCGCGTTGCAGGGCTCGGCGATGAGCGAACTGCTCGACGTCTACGAACGAGCCGAGTTCGAAGCCGACTGGGCCGACGCCCGAGCCGTCCACGGTGCTGACGCACGAGCCGAGCACCTCGCCCGCACCCCAGCGCAACGCCGCGCCGACGCCCTGTTCGAGATCTTCCGACGCGCCGGCGCCGTCAGTGGTGATGCACGTTCGCCGGAGCCGCTGGTCAACATCGTCCTCGACCAGGACACGTTCGAGAACGAACTACGACGAGCAGCGGGCGAGCCGGTCGAGACCGATCCGAACGAGACCGAGGGGCGTCGATGCCACACCGTCGGCGGTGCCACGCTGCACCCCGCCGACGCGGTCGCGGCGGCGATGATCGGTCACGTCCGACGGATCGTGGTCGACGCCGCCGGCAACGTCATCGACGTCGGGCGCAAGCGTCGCCTGTTCACCGGCTCGGCCCGAGACGCCGCCCTGTTGCAGTCGATGCTGCGAGGTCCGGGCGGGCTCCGTTGCCTGTGGCCCGGATGCGACGGACGGGGCGGTTGTCTCCAGGTCGACCACCGAGAACCCGCCGCCCGGGGCGGGCCCACCGACATCGCCAACAGCGAAACGCTCTGTGGAACGCACAACCGGATCAAGGAACGAGGGTTCCGGCCGGTCCGCGACCCCGACGGCTCGTGGACGATCCATCGACCCGGCACGGGCGGGCCCATCACCCCGGCGATCTGACCTCCGATCGACTGACGCCGAACCAGCGGCACCGACGACCGGCCGGCGACGGCCGGGGTTCCGTCGCGCCCGCTCGGCGGTCGGTCCCGACGACATCGCCCGGGTGACCGGGACGCAGGACCCGTGTGCTCGGGACACCGGGCGTCAGAGGCTGGGGGCATCAACCACCCGGACCCATCACGGAGGCTCTGCCATGTCCCCCGATCACAACCGGCGCACGACGATCCGTCGGCTCGCCATCCCCACGCTCGCCCTGGTGCTCGTCGCCGGCGCATGCAGCGACGACGACACCGACCTCGACGCTGCCGCGTGCGACGCCTACGCCGACGTCGGCGCATCGTTCTTCGGTGACCCGGCCGAGGTGCCCGGGTTGCTGGACGCGCTCGAGGCAGCGATGCCCGCATCGCTGCAGGACGACGCGACGACCTACGCCGACGCCATGACGGCGAGCTTCGAGGGTGACGAGGCGGCCATGGCCGACCCGGCGTTCCTCGAGGCGAGCGACGCGCTCGGCGCCGCCGTCTACGACGGGTGCGACTCGACCGAGAAGCTCGACGTGGCCGGCATCGACTACGGCTACGAGGGCATCCCGTCCGAGATCGATGCCGGACGGGTCGCCATCCGGTTCACGAACGAGACCGAGCTCGACGAAGCCCACGAGATGTTCGTGGCCCGCAAGGCCGACGGCGTCACCGAGTCGCTCTCCGAGCTGCTCGCCCTGCCCGAGGACGAAGCCATGTCGAAGATCATCCCGACGGCCGTCGTCTTCTCCGACACCCCCGGTGGCGAGGCCACGACGCTCGTCGACCTCGAGGCCGGCGAATACCTCGCCTTCTGCATGATCCCGACCGTCGACGACGGCGCTCCGCATGCGTCCCACGGGATGGCCACGGCCTTCACCGTCTCCTGATCCAGACCACCACCAGAAGAGGAATCCACATGACCACCATCTCCCCACCGGCGAGCATCGACCGGTCCACCACCACCCCGACCATCGGCACCGGCTGGGCTCGGTGCGGCATCGGCGCCGGCCTCGGCGGCATCGTCTCGTTCTTGATGACGGGCGCGCTCGTCGTCGACGAGTCGGCCATGGCCGACAACGCCGAGATCGCCGAGTTGCTCACCGACAAGGCCCCGTGGGTCTGGGCGTACCAGGTCGTCGGCGTCGCCACGGCGCTGCTCGTCGCCGTGTTCGCCGCCGGTCTGCATCGGCGCCTGTCGCAGCAGGCCCCGGCCCAGAGCCTTGCGCCCATGCTCAGCGTCGGCGGCCTGTTCCTCACCTCGGCCCTGACCCTCGTCGGATCCGGCATCGCCACCGAGATGTTCCACGGGCTCCGCCAGGACACCGATGCCCTCGACCCCGACACCCTCGCCGCCCAGTTGGCGATCTTCAACACCATGGGTTGGGTGTGGGTCGGCGCGATCCTGGCCACCGCGTCCGTTGCCGTCGTCGGCCTCCGACACGACTCCGTGAGCCGTCGACTGGCCATCGGGAGCGTCGTGGCGACGGCATTCGTCGCACTGACCAACATCACGCCGTTCCAGTACATGGCCATGCCCGTCGTGGCGCTCTGGCTCGTCGGCGCAGGCATCAGCTTTGCCCGTGCCGACCGTTGAACCCCGGCAGTAGATTCTGCCGATTCCGTCAGCGACGTGCGGCTGCCCGACGAGGGTGGCCGCACGTCTCGTTCTCCCCCCGAGGTCGTCCGTTGCCCGTGTCCGCACCGGCAGGTGGGTCCACTCAGGCAGACCGTGTGCATGCGACGCCATCGCGCGTCGCTGCCGTGATCGTTCCACTCGTTGCGTGGACGCTCGCGCTGTCGTCGCTGGCTCTCGTGCCCTTCACCGAGCCCACCTGGCACCCGGGCCAGTGGTATTTCCTCGTCGACTGTGCCGACGCCATCGTCTTCGGCGCCGTCGCGTCGGTGTTGTTGGCACGCGGTCGTCATCCCGTCGCCTGGTTGCTGGCGCTCTGCGCCGTCGGCGGAGGCCTCGCCGCCCTCGGGTTCCAGTGGTCGAGCGTCCGAGCCATCCACCCGGACCTGCCGACGCTGGATCCCTTGTCCTCGATGCAGAACTCGGCCTGGGTGCCCGGAACCGTCGCCGTGGTCGTCGCGGTCCCGTGGCTCGTCCGCTCGACCCCCATGCGGGCGATCCACCGGATCATGGTCGGACTCGGCACCCTCCTCGTCGTGGGGTGGACCGGCACCAGGCTCACCGACCCGTTCCCCTGGCCCGACGGGTCGCCGATCACGCCCCTTCCCGTCCGCAGCCTCTGGTGGACGTCCGTGCTCGAGGACCTCCTCCGATGGCAGGTGGGCGCCCTCTGCCTCCTCGGCTACCTCGCCGGAGCCGATGTCGTCCGACGGTGGGCCCGCTCGTCGGTCCAGGCTCGCCGCGGGCTGGGGTGGCTGGCCGTCGCCGTGATCCTGATGACCACGGCGTTCGTGCCGCTGGCGTTGCCCGCGTCCTGGGTCGAGGGGCTCCCGGTGTGGTTCACGCCGGTCCTCCACCTGACGTCGCAGCTCTTCTTCCCCGCTGCGGTGTTGGTGACCGTGCTCGGGCAGCGGCTCGACGGCTTGCGGGTCGGGGTGAGCCGGGCGACGGTCTACGGGCTACTCACCGGTGGCGTGCTCACCGCCTATCTGGCGGTGGTCTGGGCGTTGGGGACCGTCCTCCCCGACGGCACCGTGCCCGGACTCATCGGCGTCGCCGTCGTCGCCGCCGGCGTCCAGCCCGCTCGCCGGGTGCTCCAGCGGCGCGTCGACCACCTGGTTCGCGGAGAGTCGGCCACCCCGTTCGACGCGCTCTCCCGCGTCGGGGCGGGGCTCGGGACCGCCGCCGACGAGCGCGAGCTCGCCGACGCGGTCGCCGAGTCGATGCGACTGTCGTTCCGGCTCGAAGGCGTCGCCATCGACGTCGACTGGCCGACCGGCGCGCGTCGTCTCGCGCAGGCCGGGGCCATGACCGACGAGACGGTCCGCTTCCCGCTGGTGGTCCAACAGGAGTCGGTCGGGGTGCTCATCGCGTCGCCGAGGCCGGGCGAACGGCTCGATCGGGCCACCACGGAGCCGATCGAACGCATGGCCCCGATCGTCGCAGCGACGGTGCAGCTGGTCGCGCGGACCCGGGCGCTGGCGGAGTCGCGGGCCCGGATCGCCGAAGCACGGGACGAGGAGCGGCGTCAGCTCCGCCGCGAACTCCACGACGGCTTCGGGCCGGCCCTGGCCGGGATCGGGCTGGGGCTCCAGGCCGCGCGGAACACGGTCGCCGTCGACGCCGACGCCGCGGGCGCGCTGCTCGGTCGACTGGCGACGGAGATCGAGGAGCGTGTCGAGGAGGTCCGTACGCTCGCTCGCGGGCTCCTCCCGCCGGTGCTCGAGGAGCTCGGTCTCGTCCCCGCGATCGAGGAACTCGCAGAGCGGCACCGCCTCAACGAGGGACTGGTCGTGCACGTCGACGTCGACGACGCGTTCGGCGCGGTCGACGCCGAGCTCAGGAGCGCGCTGTACGGCATCGTCGCCGAGTCGGTGCGCAACGTGGTCCGCCACGCCGCAGCGAGCACGTGCACCATCTCCCTGCGCAACGGGAGCGAAGGGCGCACGGTCGTCGTGCGCGACGACGGCGTGGGCATCGACCCGACGAGGCCTCGTGGGGTGGGGCTCCGTTCGATGGGCGAGCGTGCCGATGCGATCGGGGCTCGCCTCACGGTCGAGGCCGCGAACCCCGGCACCGTCGTCCGCGTCTGCATCCCCTCGCCGCTCCGAGACCCCCCAGCAGAGACCACGGCATGAGCAACGAGACCACCCGCATCCTCGTCGTCGACGACCACCCCGTCTTCCGGATGGGCATGGTCGCGCTGCTCGGCACGATCGCCGGCTTCGAGGTGGTCGGCGAGGCCGAGACCATGACCGAGGCGATCCGAGCAGCAACCGACACACAACCCGACGTCGTCCTCATGGACCTCCAACTCGGCGACGGATCGGGTGTCGAGGCGACCCGACGCATCCTCGAGCAGCACCCGGACATCGGCGTCCTCGTCGTGACGATGATGGACGACGACGACTCGGTCTTCGCTGCCATCCGCGCCGGTGCCCGTGGCTACCTGCTCAAGGGATCCGGCCCCGAGGACATCCAACGAGCCGTCGACGCCGTCCGGCGGGGCGAGGTCCTCCTCGGTCCGGAGGTCGCCACGCGGGCGTTGGGCTTCCTCACCAACCCCCGACGGAGTGGGCCGGCGCCGTTCCCCGAACTGACCGACCGCGAACGAGAGATCCTCGACCTCGTCGCCGAAGGGCACGACAACGCCTCGGTGGCGCGACGGCTCGCGGTCAGCCCGAAGACCGTGCGCAACCATCTCTCCAACGTGTTCACGAAGCTGCAGGTCACCGATCGGGCCCAGGCGATCGTCCGGGCGCGCGAAGGCGGTCTCGGCCGGTCGACGAGCGGGTAGGAAGGGCGAGATGGAACCCACCGTTCGCAAGGCCGAGGACCGATCCCGCTACGAGCTGGTGCTCGACGGTGAGACCGTCGGGATCGCCGACTACCACGACGACGGCGAACGGATCGTCCTTCCCCACACGGTGATCGACCCCCAGATGCGGGGCCGAGGCCTGGGTGACGTGTTGGTCGCCGCCGCACTCGACGACGCCCGAGCGCAGGGCCGCACCGTGGTCCCCACGTGCTGGTTCGTCGCCGAGTTCATCGAGCGCAACGCCGACTACGGCGACCTGCTGGCCTGACGCGTCAGCACAGCGAGCGGAGATCGCTCGGTAGGGTCTCGCCAAGGCCGGGGGGTCCCTCGCGGCGAGGCGACAGGAGAATCGAACGCGATGACGATCCACACCAAGTCCATGGTCCGAGGAGCGGCCGGCCTGATCGGCATCGGGGCGTTGCTCCCGATGGCGATGGGCACCGCCGGGGCGCAGGCCGAGGAGGCGATCCCCTTCGAGTTCTCCGGTGAGGTCGAGGAGTGGACCGTCCCCGAGGGCGTCGAGTGTGTCGACGTCGTCGCGATCGCCGGCCGTGGTGGCGACGGCGGCCCATACGCCGGCTTCGCCGGCGGCGAAGGTGGCGACGGCGCATCGGTCGTCGCGACGCTGGAGGTCATGCCGGGCGATGTGTTGTCCGTGCTGGTCGGTGGCCGAGGTGGTGACGGTGACACCAGTGCCGACGAGTTGCGCGCCGATTCGTTCTCCGGGTTCCGTGGTGGGCCTTCCTCGAACGGTGGACTCGGTGGCATCGAGGACGGTGGCAACGGCGGGGGCGGTGAAGGCGCTGGTGGTGGTGGCGGCGGCGGCATGTCCTACGTGCTCGTCGACGGCGCTCCGGGAGTGATCGCCGGTGCAGGCGGCGGCGGCGGTGCGGCCGGGCCTGCCGAGAACGAGGACGGCGGTGACGGTGGTGCTGGTGGTGACGGCGGTGAAGTCGGGACCGACGGTGGCGACGGTGCGACCATCGACACCAGCGAGGGGCCGGGGACCTGGGGCAGCGGCGGCGGCGGTGCGACAGCCACGGAGCCCGGAGCTGCAGGCACGGTCCTCGGCGGCAGCGAGCCGCCGGCCCAGTTCCTCCCCACCGCAGGCAGCGACACCGAAGGCGGTGCCGGTGGTTCGTTCGGTGACGGCGGGGGCGGCGGCGGCGCCGGGCATCTCGGCGGTGGCGGCGGTTACGCGGGATACATCTCCTCCGGAGCCGGTGGTGGTGGCGGCTCGAGCTTCGGCCCCGCCGGCAGCGTCTTCGCGACGGGGGTGGCCACGGCCGACGGGAACGGCTCGATCGAGCTCACGCCCTGCGCGTCCAGCGCCACGACCACGTCGACCACCTCGACCTCGGCACCTGATGGCGACGTCGACGCAGCTGGCGAGACGCCTGCGGCGCAGCCCGTACGGGCGACGCCGACCTTCACCGGCTGAATCGGCGGATGACCGGCGGCCTGGTCGGTGGCCCATGACGTGGCCACCGACCGGACTGCACTGTCACCCCTCGCACGTAGCATCGACGAGGTGAGTGCTCCCGGACCCCAGTTGCTCGGACGCGGCGTCGTGACCGCCGGGGGCGCCATCCCACCGGCATGGGCCGACGCCGTGGTCGTGACCATCGACGAGGATGTCCTCGCCGAACCCCGCGACACGGTCGAACGGCTGCATGCTGCGTGGAGCGACCGCACGCCGGTCGTCGTCGACCTCCGCGTCGACCCCGTCGAGTTCCGTCGCCCGATGACCTATGTGGTCCAGCCCTGGGAGCTGTCGCCCGACTTCGAACTCCTCCACGATCGGCTCCACTTCCTCGTCTGGAACAACAACTACGACGCCAGATCCGGCACACCGATCTGGTGGTGGGGCCGCAAGGCGGCACGGATCGACGGGACCGCGTCCGACGAGATGACGCCTCCGGCCGACGGCGACGTCGTCCTGTCGGACGGAACGGTCGGCTGGGTCGACGGTGGACCACCGGATGACGTCGATCCAGCCGCGCTCGACGGCGCCGCCCTGATCCGTGCCGAGTCGGTCGACAGCGGACGGGTCGACCGGGTGCCGGCGTGGATCGCACCAGCGGCAGAACTGGCCGCCGATCAGTTGGCCGCGGTCGAGCACCGAGGCGGGCCGGCGCGGATCATCGCCCCGGCCGGGTCGGGCAAGACCCGAGTCCTCACCGAGCGCCTCCGTCACCTGCTGGCCGATCGCGGCCACGACCGCTCGGGCCTCCTCGCCGTCGCGTACAACCGCAAGGCGCAGGAGGAGATGGCGACCCGGACCGAGGGGCTGCACGCTCGGATCCAGACCCTGAACGCGCTGGGCTACGAGATCATCGGTCGCCGGATGGGCGGTCGGCCGAACATGATCGACGAGCGCGAGGTGCGGCGACGGCTCGAACCCCACCTGCCGAAGATGCAGCACCGGCTCAACACCGACCCCATGGCTCCGTACCTCGAGGGTCTCTCGATCGTCCGACTCGGGCTCGCCGATCCCGAGGTGGTCGAACTCGAGGCGGATGCTCCCGGCCTGGCCGGAGCGGTCGAGCCCTACCGAGCCGGCCTCCGCCGTGACAACGTCCTCGACTTCGACGAACAGATCGTCCACGCCATCGAGTTGCTCCTCACCGACGGCGAGTTCCGCCGGGCTGAGCAGGCCCGGCACCGACACCTGCTCGTCGACGAGTTCCAGGACCTCACCCCTGCCCACGTCCTCCTGCTGCGCATCCTCGCCGCTCCCGGATTCGACGTCTTCGGTGTCGGCGACGACGACCAGGTCATCTACGGCCACGCCGGCGCGAGCCCTCGGTTCCTGATCGACTTCGCCGAGCTGTTCCCCGGCGGCCACGAGCACGCCCTCCAGGTCAACTACCGCTGCCCGCCCGCTGTCGTCGACGCGGCGCGCCACCTCCTCGCCTACAACGACCAGCGCGTCGACAAGACGATCGAAGCTGCACGCCCCGACGCGGATCCCGGCGCCCTGACGGTCACGACCCACGCACCCGACCAGGGCGCCGTCGCGCTCGTCGAGGCCGTCACCGCTGCGCTCGACACCGCCGGCGATCCGTCCCATGCCGCGGTGCTCGCCCGCACCAACTCCCTGCTGCTGGCACCTCACGTCGCCCTCGTGGGCGCCGGCGTGCCGGTCACCTCGGTGCTCCGCGAGAACGTGCTCGACCGCGTCGGGCTGCGGGCCGCGTTGGCGTGGCTACGGATCGCCGGCGATCCCGGGGCCATCCGGTCCCAGGACCTCGTCGAGGTGTCGCGACGTCCCAGCCGGGGCTTCCCACGATGGATCGACAAGTGGCTCGGCCGGTGCACGTCGGGCCACGAGGTCGCCAAGGCCGCCGAGCGCATCGACGACGCTCGCGTCGCCGACAAGATGCTCGATCTCGCCGAGGACATCGAGAAGCTGTCCCAGGAGTCGGGCGACACGACGCGCGAGCGACTGCAGTTCATCCGCGACGAGATCGGCCTGGGCGACGCCATGACGTTGCTCGACGGACGACCCGGTGCCGAGGGTTCGTCACATCTCGACGACCTCGACGCGCTGCTCCAGGTGGCCGACATCCAGTCCGACCCCGATCTCTTCGAGACCTACCTCCGTCGCGCGCTCCAGGCCGACCGGGCCGAGGACGGCGCCGGCGTGACGCTGTCCACCGTCCACCGGGTCAAGGGTCGCGAATGGCCCCACGTGGTGGTCTTCGGCGCCAGCAACGGCATCTTCCCGCACCGACTCGCCGTCGACGTCGAGGAGGAGCGGCGGGTGTTCCACGTCGCCATCACCCGCGGCATCGACTCGGTCACGGTCCTCGTCGACCGCGACCGTCCCAGCCCGTTCATCGGCGAACTCGACGGCTCGGCGGCCCGACGGCCGGCCCGCCAGGTCGTGGCGAGCCGATCGGCCCCGGCGACCGCACGCGCTCCGGGCAAGGCGGCGAAGGCCAAGGGGTACGACGACGTCGAGCTCGAGGGCGAGGACCTGGTCGTCTTCGAAGAACTCCGGAAGTGGCGCGCCGAGACGGCCAAGAAGCAGGGCGGGCCGGCGTTCACCGTCTTCAACGACGCCACCCTCAAGGCCACGGCGAAGGCCCGCCCCGACTCGCTTCGGGCGTTCAGCAAGATCAAGGGCGTGGGCCCGACCAAGCTCGACAACTACGGCGACGACGTCCTCGAGATCGTCCGCCAGTTCGCCTGAGTAGCGAGGCGCGCGCCTGCCGTCCATACTGCCCTCCATGGCAGCGGCCGACGAGGAGATCGACGACGACTTCCGCTGCGCGCCCTGGACCGCAGCACAGGGCTTCGACCCGATCGGCTCGGCGACGACGTTCGACCGACTGATCACGATCGAGGTGCCCGGGCCGTGGCCGTCCGACGTCGCAGCGCTCGAGTGGATCGCCCCGCTGGAGGTCCCGTCCGGGACACGGGTCCAGGCGATCGTCCCCGAATCCGGTCGGACCGACGGCACCATCCTGTTGACGCGATGGGAGCGTGTCGACGCCCGCCTCCGGGGCATCGACTGCCTGGTCGCCGCAGACGACGTGACCGAGGCCCTCGCCGCGCTCGTTGCCGGCGACCTGCCCGAAGGCGAGATCACCGAAGCACCGGACGAGATCCTCATCTGCAGCCATGGCACCCGCGACCGATGCTGCGGCGGTCCGGGGACCCGCCTCGCCGTCGAGACCCGCGCCGCACTGCCGGCGATGCGAGTCCGGCGCACCAGCCACCTCGGTGGCCACCGCTTCGCACCGACCGCGCTCACCCTCCCGGACGGCCGCATGTGGGCGTTCCTCGACGCTGACGCCCTTGCCGGCATCGTGCAACGCGACCTGCCCGCCGGCGAAGCACGGGAGTTCTACCGAGGCAACGTCGCGCTCGATGCCTGGGCCCAGGTGGTCGAGGGCGCCGTACTCGACGAGTGCGGCTGGGCCAACGTCGACTTCGACGAGGTCGCGGCGACATCGGAGGTGGACGGCGACCAGGCCGCGGTCACGCTCTCGTGGACCACCGCCGGAACCACCGACGAGCGCACGGCCACCGTGGAGATCGCCGGCCGGTACCCGGTGCTGCAGTGCGGGCTCGCTCCCTCCGCCGCCAAGAAGCAGTCGCCTGAGTACCGCATCGTCGGATGAGCCCCGCGTGAACGACGACAGTCCCGGCGCTGCGAGCCGGTCACGTCTGCGATCCCTGGCCCTGTTGGCCATCGTCCCCACGATGGTCGACGTCGTCCTCCTGGTGGTGTTCCGCCAGAGCTTCGGCTGGCCGCTCATCGTCGCCGACACGTCGTCGATCGCACTCGCGAGCACGACGTCGTTCGTCCTGCACCGTCGCTCGGCCCTGCGCCACAGCCCCTACTCCCGCTGGGTGCGCACTCCCAACGCATTCCTGCTCGTCGCGGTCGTCGCCGGAGCGATCGACGTCGCCGTCCTCCGCTTGGCGTTCACCACCACCGGCTTCACCACCACCGCCGGGCTCGTGGCCGCGAAGGCGATCGCGATCACGGTGTCGGTCGTCATCCGTCTGATCGGCTATCGCTCGATCCTCGGCGAACTCGTCCACCGCGACCGACCCACCCAACCCGGCCCGCCCGTCCACGGTCGCAACCGCTTCACCGTGGTCGTCCCTGCGTACCGGGAGGCGGAACGGATCGGTTCCACCGTGCGAGCGATCGCCCAAGAACTGCAGGACATCGCAGCCGACGGAGGCCTCGAGATCATCGTCGTCGACGACGGATCCGGCGACGCCACGCCCGATGCGGCGCTCGACGCCGGTGCCGATCAGGTGATCGTGCTGCCGCAGAACCGGGGCAAGGGCGGCGCGGTGCGCGCGGGGATGGTGGCGTCGACGGGACGTACCGTGGCGTTCACCGACGCCGACCTCGCCTACGACCCCCCGCATCTTCGCCGACTGCTCGAGGCGATCGAGTCGGGCTGGGACGTCGCCATCGGCAACCGGCGCCTGCCCGAGTCGGTCGTTGCCCGGGCCAACGGGCTGCGGCGGATCGGGTCGTCGATCGTGAACCGACTCTCGGGCGCCGTACTGCTGGCCGCGCCGACCGACACCCAGTGCGGCCTCAAGGGGTTCCGGGGCGACGTCGCCCGCGATCTGTTCCGTCGAACCCACGTCGACGGCTTCGCCTTCGACATCGAGGTCCTCCACCTCACCGAGCGGGAGCAACTGTCGCTGACGGAGATCCCGGTGACCCTCGACGAGACCGGAGCGTCGTCCACCGTCAACATCGCCCGCGACGTGGTCCGACTGGTCATCGACATGGTACGGATCCGCATCCGTTCGACCCGCGGCGGCTACGACCGAGCGGCCATCGACCACCCCGTCACCTGATCCCGGGTGCGGCGATCCCGGGGGCGGCGACCAGCGCGCTACGTACCGATCGGCACGTTGCATGTCGTTTTCGACGCCTTACGTACCGATCGGCACGTTGCAAACATCGGGGGCCAACCAGCGCGCTACGTATCGATCGGCACGTTGCATGTCGTTTTCGACGCCTTACGTACCGATCGGCACGTTGCAAACATCGGTGGTGCGGCGCCGGCGACGTGAGGATCGGGGTCACTCGGTCCAGTCGGTCTGGTCGTCGCGGGTGGGTTGGCGGCCGGTGCGCAGTGGGCTGAGGGGCGCATCGACGAGGAGGATGCGATGTCGGGCGGTCACCAGATCGCTCGACCACGCCCGCCAGTCCCGCAACCCGGGGTCGCCGCCGGGAAGATGCCCGTCCTCGAACCGTGCCCAGTCGTCCCACGTCGGGAACGACCACAGCAGGATGCACTCGTCGTCGTCGACCATGGTCGTGACGAACGCTCCGACGAGGGAGCACCCGAAGGCCCCGTACACCGGGACGGCTCGTTCTCGTACCAGGTCCAGGAAGTCCCAACTGGAGCCTGCCCGCACCGAGATCGTCTCGTGGGCGTACGCGACCCCACCGGCGCCCGATGCACACAGGTCGTCGATCGACGGACTCCACGGCGCCGGCTTCACCAACCGGTCGAATCCGCCGCTGCGGAACTCGTTGGCCTTGGCCCACCACTTCTCGAGCGCAGGATCCTGGGCGCCGGGTCCCACGGCCTCGCCGGCGAACGACGCGGCCAGGCCGGCGAACCCGCGCTCCTCCCAGATGTTCACGACCTTCGGCCAGGGCCCGGTCGACCCGAGAACGCTCCACATCCCGAAGAGCTTCTGATCGCGCGTCTCCTGTGCCAGCGGGCTCCAGTTCGCCGCCATGTGATGCATGTAGTCGGCCCGGTGGTGCCCACGGATGTCGATGACCTCGTGGATGTAGACCCGATCGTTGATCGGCTCCGTCATCGGTTCGGGTCCGTCATGGCGAGCGGGTCGATCCACTCGTCGAACTGCGCTCCCGTCAGGTGACCGAGCGCCAGCGCGGCTTCCCGGAGGGTCGTGCCGTCGGCGTGTGCCTTCTTGGCGATCTCGGCCCCCTTGTCGTACCCGATGTGCGGGTTCAGGGCGGTGACCACCATGAGGTTGCGACGGAGGTGCTCGTCGATCACGGCGAGGTTCGGCTCGATCCCGGTGGCGCACTGGTCGTCGAAGCTGCGACAGGCATCGCCCAGCAGCGCGATCGACTCGAGCACGTTGTGCGCCATGACCGGCTTGTAGACGTTGAGCTGGAAGTTCCCCTGGCTGCCCGCCATGGCGACCGCGGTGTCGTTCCCGAACACCTGGACGGCGACCATCGTCAGGGCCTCGGCCTGGGTCGGATTGACCTTCCCCGGCATGATGCTCGACCCGGGCTCGTTGGCCGGGATGACCAGCTCGCCGATCCCGTCGCGAGGACCGGAGGCGTACCACCGCACGTCGTTCGCGATCTTCATCAAGGCTCCGGCCAACGTACGCAGACCGCCGCTCGTCGTCACCAGAGCGTCGTGCGCGCTCAAGGCGGCGAACGCATCGTCGGCGGTCCGGAACCCGTGCCCCGTGAGGCGGGCCAGCTCGGCAGCGGCTCGATCGCCGAAGTCGGGGTGGGCGTTGAGACCCGTCCCGACGGCGGTCCCGCCGATCGCCAGCTGCAGGAGGCCGTCCTCGGTCCTGCGGACGTCGGCCAACGCCGCGTCGAGCTGCGCCACCCATCCACCGATGACCTGGCCGAGGGTCACCGGCGTGGCGTCCTGGAGATGGGTCCGTCCGACCATCACGACGTCGGAGAACTCGGCGGCCTTTGCCGCGAGCGTGTCGCGCAGCTCGCCGACGCCCGGGTAGAGGTGACGATGGAGTTCGAGCACGATCGCCACGTGCATCGCGGTCGGGAACGTGTCGTTGCTCGACTGCCCCCGGTTCACGTGATCGTTGGGATGCACCGGGGTCTTCGAGCCCATGACGCCACCGGAGTGTTCGATGGCTCGGTTCGAGATCACCTCGTTGGCGTTCATGTTCGTCTGGGTTCCGGAGCCGGTCTGCCACACGACCAGCGGGAAGTGCTCGTCGAGGTCGCCGGCGATCACCTCGTCGGCTGCGGCCACGATCCGATCGGCGATCTCGCGGTCGAGTGTCCCCAACTCGGCGTTGGCCGTCGCTGCCGCCCGTTTCACCAGCCCGAACGCCTCGATGATGGGCCGGCCCCACACGAAGCGGTCGCGTCCGATCGGGAAGTTGTCGATGCTCCGCTGCGTCTGCGCACCCCAGTAGCGCGACGACTCGACGGCGATCTCGCCCATCGAGTCGGTCTCGCTGCGGGTGTTCACCGGCCGTCCTCGCAGGTGGCCCGCACGTCGACGGCCTGGAGCATCGACGCGACCTCGGAGCCGTCGCGGCGGGCGACCCATGCCCCGAAGGCGTCCTGGAACCGAGTCCGCTTGAAGTCGTTGGTGTAGAGCACTTCCCAGCTCGCGCCCAGCAGCCACAGCGGATCGTCGAGCGCGGCTCGCATCGCTTCGAGCTCGGCCGCGTCGTTGAGCTCGAGGCGGAGGTCGGGTCCTGCGGTCTTGAACGTCCAGTTCACGGTCGCCTCCTAGGCACGCAGCGACGCGGCACGGTCGCGGAGTTCGAACTTGCGGACCTTGTTGCTGGCATTCATCGGGAGCGAGTCAACCACCTCGACCAGTCGGGGCACCTTGTAGTTGGCCATGTTGGCCCGACTCCAGGCGATGACCTCGTCGACGTCGACGGTCATGCCGGCACGCGGGATCACGAAGGCCGCGCACACCTCGCCCATCCGCTCGTCCGGCACCCCGACGACCGACACCTGCGCGACCCCCGGGTGCGACGAGAGGATGGCCTCGACCTCGGCCGGATACACGTTGAAACCGCCGGTGATGAACATGTCCTTCAGCCGGTCGGTGATCTTGATGTTCCCGTCGGCGTCGAGCACGCCGACGTCGCCGGTGTGCAGCCACCCGTCGGCGTCGATGGCCTCGGCCGTCGCCTCCGGGTTCCCGATGTAGCCGAGCATGACGTTGTAGCCCCGTCCCCAGATCTCGCCGGGCACGCCGGGCTCCGTCGGCACGCCGTGCTCGTCGACTGTGATGACCTCGACGCCCTCGATGGCTCGGCCGTCCGACGCGGAGATCAACTCCAGCGGGTCGTCGTGACGGTTCATGGTGAGGATCCCGTGGGCTTCGGTCAGGCCGTAGCCGGTCACCACGGTCTCGAAGCCCAACTCGTCGCGCATCCGAGACAGCAGCTCGACCGGGACCGGAGCGGCACCGGTGACCGCGAGTCGCAGCGACGAGAGGTCGCGGGACGAAAGGTCCGGATCGTTGAGGATGATCTGGTAGATCGCGGGCGGTCCCGGGATCATCGTGATCCGCTCGTCCTCGATGCGCTTCACGACCGACGGGACGTCGAACACCGGATGCGGGACGATCGTCGCGCCACGCAGGATGCACGCCAGGATCCCGGCCTTGAGCCCGAATGCATGGAAGAACGGGTTCACGATCAGGTGCCGATCGTCCGAGCGCAGGCCGATCACGTCGGTCCAGGCCCAGAACGCCCGGATCGATGCCTCGTGGCCCATCATCGCCCCCTTCGGCGCACCGGTGGTGCCGGAGGTGAAGATGATGTCGCACATGTCGCCACCCTCGACGGTGGCGAAGCGGGCGGCGACGTCGTCACTCGATGCTCCCGCGGCACGCTCGAGGAACCCGTCCCACGCGACGACATCGACCCCTTCGACCGTCCGGGTCGGTCCTCGGAAGACCACGATCTCCTCGACGCAGTCGGGGATGCCGCCGTCGGCACCCTCGAGCAACGCCACGTAGTCGGTGTCCAGGAAGTCGGTGACGGTGAAGAGCAGACGCGCTCCGCGGTACGGAGGTTGTAGGCGCCCTCATGGCCCTTGAAGCGGGTGTTCATGGTCGCCACCGCGGCCCCGACCCGTTGGACGGCGAGCGCGGCCACGACCCACTCACCGATGTTCGGCGACCAGATGGCGACGCGGTCGCCTCGCTCGATCCCACTCGCGAGGAGTGCCCGAGCGGCGACATCGACCTGCTCGGCGAGTTGCGACCACGTCCAGCGCACGTCGTCGTCGACGAGCGCCTCCTGGTCGCCCCACTGTTCGACCGCACGATCGAGCGCCTCGGGGATGGTCTTGGGGAGCACGTCGCTCATGCCCACAGCCTGCCTCAAATCTGACGCGCCGTCAGACGCTGTGGCGCATACGGTGCTGGGCATGACCGATGGATCGGAACGGGACTGGGCACGACCGGTGGTCCACTGGTCGCTCGACGCCATCGACCCGACCGCGCAACGGGCCTTCTACCTGGCGATGTTCTCCTGGGACATCGGCGACGGCCCGTTCATGGACGTCCCCGCAGGCTTCGGCGGTCCGGAGCCAGGACCCGGCGGCCACATCCAGCAGGGCGATCGCCCCGGGGTGACGCTGTACGTCCAGGTCCGAGACCTGCGCGAGTCACTGGACCGTGCCGTCGAACTCGGCGGAGCGATCGTCGCCGAGCCGTTCCAGTTCCCCGGCCAGCCGACGCTCGCACAGATCCGCGACCCCGAAGGCAACGCGGTGATGCTCGTCCAGCAGTGACGGGGCGAGCTCAATCCAGCGTCTCGTAGCGACGGACCGACTCGCTCGCGGGGTCGATGCATGCCCGCAGTGCGGCCACGGCCGGAGCGTCGGACCGCAACGCGGCTTCGGCGTGATCGGCGGAGTACCAGAGCGTCTCGACGAGCCAGACGTCGCCGTCACGCGCGGTGGTGCGACGGGCGAAGCCCTCCTGGAACGGCGCGAACTCCTGCTGGACCCGGCGGTCGGCGTCGAGGAACTGCGCCTCCGACACGCCGTCGGCGAGTCGGAACGTGTGGTGCTCGATGGTCACGGGACCACCGTATGCGACATCGCTCTACGCTCTCGCCGTGCACGCCTTCGCCTTCCTCCGTGGCATCAACGTCGGCGGACGGCGACCCAAGAAGGACGAGTTGGTGGCAGCGGCCGACGGGCCCGAGTTGCACCACGTGTCGACGTTCCTCGCCAGCGGGAACCTGCTGTTCGAGACCGCGACCGAGCCGACGGCGCTGGCGGCGACGCTGGAGGCCAGGCTCGGCGAACGCCTCGGCTACGACGTGGCGTGCTTCGTCCGCACGCTCGACGAACTCCGATCGATCGTCGACACCCTGCCCGTCCTCGGCGCGGACGAGAAGCACCAGGTGGCGTTCTTCCAGGACACCGTCGACGAGAGGACACGGGCCGCCTACGCCGCCGCTGCCGGCGAGACCGACGTGTTGCGGTGGCGGGACCGCGAACTCGTCTGGACCCACGTGGGAGGCATGCTCGACTCGCCCATCGGGAACGCCATGCCGAAGCTGACCCCGCCCACCAACACCGTTCGTACCGGCAACACCGTCGAACGGCTGGTCGCGAAGTTCGCCTAGCGACGTCGGCGGGGCGTCGCCGCCTCGAAGGAGGCGAGGAACCGCCGGGCCGGTCGGGGCAACACGAGACCCATCACCCCGCACGTCGACGACCCGTCCCGGAAGTCGAAACGGAGCCGGCCCCGCTCGACGCCCGAGCCCACGAGCTCGACCGAGACCACCTCGTCGAGGGGCACCGACAGCTCGATCGAGCACGAACGGTCGGACCGTTGCGTCGCCACGACGGCGATCCGGTTCTTCGTCAGCAGCACCTCGTGCTGGGCGTCGGATCGCAGCGTGTCGGCGAGGCGCTGCGCCCACGAGCCGGTCTCGGGCGCACCAGGATCCTTGGGTGGGGTCATCAGTTCGTAGACGAGGGGCGTCTCGCCACGCGCCAACCGCTCTCGGATCTTCTTGGGGACCGGGTTCCCCACTCGCTCGGCCATCGGACCTCCTCGATGCGACCGTAGGGCGTCGAGTTCCGCCCACGACGCCACACGTTCTACATTCGAGGATCTGACACACCGTCAGATTCGAGCCGATCGGCTCGCACGCCAGACTCGGAGCCCCATGGAACTCGCACCCACCGCAGAGGAAGCCGCCTTCCGGGCTGAGCTGCGCGCCTGGCTGGCCGAGACCCTCCCCACGTTGCCCCCCAAGCCGGAGGACCGTGAGGACTGGGAGGCCAAGTCCGACTACGAACGGATGTGGCAGCGGACCCTGTTCGACGCGGGCTACGCGGGCGTTTCCTGGCCGGCCGAGTACGGCGGCCGCGGCGCCACACCCGCCGAGGAACTGATCTTTCTCGAGGAGACCGAGGCCGCCGGTGCTCCCTATGTCGGCTGCAACTTCGTCGGCACGCTGCACGCTGGCCCGACCATCGGCGCCGAGGGGTCCGACGAGCAGAAGAAGGCGTACCTGCCCGGCATCCTGCGCGGCGACGACATCTGGTGCCAGGGCTTCTCCGAGCCCGAGGCCGGGTCCGACCTCGCATCGCTGCGCACCACGGCGTATCTCGACGGCGACGAGTACGTCGTCAACGGCCAGAAGATGTGGACGTCGAACGCCCAGGTCGCCCGCTACTGCGAACTGCTGGTGCGCACCGACCCCGACGTGAAGAAGCACGCCGGCATCACGTGGTTGGTCATGCCGATGGACACACCGGGCATCGAGGTCCGGCCACTCAAGTCGTTGACCGGCGGCCCCGAGTTCAGCGAGATGTTCCTGCACGACGTCCGGATCCCGGTCGCCAACCGCGTCGGCGACGAGAACGACGGCTGGCGCGTCGCCATGGTGACCTTCGGCTTCGAGCGGGGCACGGCGTTCGTCTCGGAACTGCTCGGGTCGATGGCGCTGGTCTCCGACCTCGTCACCGTGGCCAAAGAGTCCGGGCACTGGGACGACGCCGGCATCCGACACAGCCTCGCCCGCGTGTCCGCCGAGCTCGACGCCCAGTGGGCCTACACCAAGCGCAACGTGAGCCGGGCCGCTCGTGACGGCAACACCGGCGTCGGCGGCTCGATCTTCAAGCTCGGCTACCACGAGACCCGCCACCGCATGGGCGACCTCGCCATGCGGATCCTCGGCCGCCAGGGGTTGGCCATGGGGACACGGGTCAGCGCGGAGGACCACGTCGAGGAACGGCTCTACGCCTTGTCGCTGTCGATCGCGGCCGGCACCGCCCAGATCCAACGCAACATCGTCGGCGAGCGCCTGCTCGGCCTGCCCCGGGAGCGCTGATGGACTTCCTCCTGTCCGACGACCAACTCGCACTGCAGTCCGAACTCCGCCGGTTCCTGACCGACCGTGTCGACCACGACCTCCGGACCGCAGCGGCCGAACTCCCCGGCGCCGTCGACCGTTCGCTGTGGAGCGAGTTGGCGTCGATGGGCGTGTTCGGGATCCACACGGCAGAAGCCGACGGCGGCGTCGGCCTCGGCCTGGCCGAGGCGACCATCGTCTTCGAGGAGCTCGGCCGGGTCGCGATGCCGGGCCCGACGATCTCGACCTGCCTTGCGGCGACGCTCGGCGCCGAGGGCGCGATCGACGGCTCCGCCGTGGTGGGCCTGATCCGTGCCGACACGCTCCTCGTCGAGCACCTCGACGGACTCGACACGCTGCTCGTGCACCACGATGGTCTCGTCGAACACGTGGAGACCCCCGAAGGGATGCTGCTCCCTCGCCCGCTCGACCCGCTGACGCCGGTGTCCCAGGTCGATGCGATCCCTGCCGGCGACGAGATCAGCAACGCCGGCGAGCGGGTCATCCGCGAGGGGCGCCTGCTCGCTGCGGCTTTCCAGGTCGGGCTCGGCCAGGCCGCGGTCGACCTCGGCACCGAATACGCCGGCCAGCGCCAACAGTTCGGCAAGGTGATCGGCAGCTTCCAGGCCGTGAAGCACCTCCTCGCCGATGCGGTCGTCGCCGTCGACATCGCCCGTGCCGGCGTCCACGCTGCAGCGGTCGCACTCGACGAGGACTCCGACAGCGACGCCCGGGTGATGTCCGTCGACGCTGCCCGCCTGGTCGCCTCCGAAGCCGCGCAACGAGCCTGCGAGGCCTGCATCCAGGTCCACGGCGGCATCGGCTTCACCTGGGAACTCGACGCTCACCTCTTCCTCAAGCGCTCGCTCGCGCTCGACGCCACCTTCGGCACCGTCCACGCATCGCACGACGCCGTCGCCGCCACCCTCTGACCCCACTCGACCCGAAAGCCACCCGTTCTGGTGAACGGATGCGTCACCTCATGGTGTCGTTCGATCACCAGAACGGAACTGTGAGGAGAACATCATCATGGGAATGCTCGACAACAAGGTCTGCATCGTCACCGGAGCGGGACACGGCATCGGCCGTGCCCATGCGATGGAGCTGTCGAAGCACGGCGCCAAGGTCGTGGTCAACGACGTCGGGGGTTCGGTCCACGGTGAGGGCACGGGCAAGGACGCCGACCTGACCGTCGACATCATCACCGAACGCGGCGGTGAGGCCGTGGCCAACTACGCCGACGTGGCCGACCACGACGCCGCGGCCGAGATGGTGGCCCAGGCCGTCGACACCTGGGGCCAGCTCGACGTGCTCGTCAACAACGCCGGCATCGTGCGAGACACCGCCATCTGGAACATGAGCGAGCAGGACTTCGACTCGGTCATCCGCGTCCACCTCCGTGGCTCGTGGGCGCCGGCCAAGCACGCCGCCATCCACTGGCGAGCGCGGGCCAAGGCGGGCGAGTCGTTCACCGGCCGCGTCATCAACACCACCTCGGGCGCCGGCCTCGTCGGCAACTTCGGTCAGACCAACTACGCCACCGCCAAGGCCGGCATCGCCGGCTTCACCCAGACGCTCAGCCTCGAACTCCACAAGCTCGGCGTCACCGTCAACTGCGTCGGACCGGCAGCCGCCACCCGGATCACGGGCACCATGCCCGGCGCCCCCGAGGTCATCGAGGCCGACGACGTCGCCGAGGACGAGTGGAACCGCATGGACCCCGCCGTCTCGTCGCCGCTCGTGGCGTGGCTCGCCTCCGACGAGTCGCAGATGGTGACCGGCCAGGTCATCCGGGCCGTCGCCGAAGACATCGTCTGGATGAAGTCGTGGGCCGAGGGCCCGAGCATCAGCAACGGCGGCAAGCGATGGGATGCGACCAAGCTCGGCACCCAACTCGCCACCGACGTGTTCGGCGTCCGCACCCCGGGCCTGCGCTACTGAGGCCGAGCGACCACTAGCTGCGCGGACGGATCGGGTCGGGCATGGCCCGCTCGCCCCGCGACGCCAGCACCGCACCAGCGATCACGAGCGTCACACCGGCGACGGCCAGTCCGGTCACCTGGTCGTCCTTGAACGCGACGCCGAGACACAAGGCCACCACCGGGATCAGGTAGGTGATCAGCGACGCCCGGGTGGCCCCGACCTTGCCGACCAACGTCCCCATGATCACGAAGGCCAGGCCGGTCCCCAGCGCGCCGATCACCACCACCGACACGGCCGGGCCGCCTTCCCAGGTCGAATCGCCCACCGACACCACCCCACCGGGCAACGTCCAGAGCGCGGCGAGCGCCAGCATCCGAGCCATCAGCGGCAACGAGCCATAGCGCTGCTGGAGCGGCACCGCGAGGTTGGCCGCCACGCCGTAGCAAGCGCTCGCACCGAGGACCATGACGATGCCGAGCCAGGCGTTGTCACCCTCCCCACCCTGACCGAGCGAGATCGAGACCACGCCGGCCATGCCGATGGCGAGGCCGGTGATCCGGGTCCGGCCGGGAAGTCGTCGGGCGATCGTCCCTGCGGCGATCGCAGCGAAGATGGGCGTGCTGCCGTTGAGCATGCCGGTGACCGCGGAGTTGATGTGCTGCTCGGCGAGCGGGAACAACGTGAACGGGACGGCGACCCACACCACCGAGAGCCCCAACAGACGCGGCCAGTCGGCACGATCGATCCGCACCCGCGCTCGTGGCAGGACGTTGAGGACGGCAGCACCGAGCGCGACCCGAGCCCACGTGATGAGTCCGGGCTCGATCGCCTCGAGTGCGATCGAGATGAAGAGGAACGACGAACCCCAGATCAGTGAGATCGAGGCGAACAACCCCCAGGCCGCCGGGGTGAACACGGCCTCGTCGGCGTTGGCAACGCGCTCGGTCTCGCTTGGTGTCCCAGTCACGAGCGCAGGCTACGAGGCCGCCCGGTCACGAGTCTGCGGACTCGACCGGATCGATGACCTCGTCGCGCGACGAGCCCTCGTCACGGCGCACCCACATCACTCGCTGGGGGAACGGGATCTCGATCGACTCCTTGTCGAAGCGGTCCTTCATCCGTCGGTTGAGTTCGCGGGTGACCTTCCACTGCTGGCCCGGCTGGGTCTTGATGACGAGGCGGATCGTGATGCCGTCGGCGCCGAGCGACTGGACGCCCCACACCTCGGGCTCCTCGAGCATGTCGACCTTCCACTCGTCGGCGTGGAAGACCTCGTCGGCGACCTCCTTCACGACCTCCATCGCCCGGTCGAGGTCGGTGTCGTACGCGACATCGATGTCGAGCAGCGCACGTGCCCACTGCTGGCTCATGTTGCCGACCCGACGGATCTCTCCGTTGGGGACGTGCCACACGGTGCCGTTGACGTCGCGCAACCGAGTCGTGCGGAGGTTGACCACCTCGACCGTTCCCTCGGCCTCACCGACGTTGATCACGTCGCCCACGCCGTACTGGTCCTCGGCGAGCATGAACAGTCCCGACAGGAAGTCCTGGACCAATGACTGGGCACCGAAGCCGAGCGCCACACCGATGATGCCGGCGCCGGCGATGAGTGGCGCGAGGTTGATGCCGACCTCGGACAACGCGAGCAGGGTTGCGATCGAGTAGATCACGATGCTCGCGACGCTCTTGAGCACCGACCCGATCGTCTCGGCTCGGGCTGCCGCTCGCAGCGGGTACACCTCCTGCGTCGACCGGAGCGCCTTCGGGGTCATCTTGGTCAATCGCGCCTTGCGCTCACGCGCCTGCGTGTCGGACAGCTCGGCGACCGACTTCTTGATCACCCGCCGGATCACGCGGTTGACGATGATCGCCACGACGAAGATCAGCAGGATCCGCAACGGGGCCGTCGTCAACCAGTCGGCGCCGCGGGCGACGACGCCGTTCTGGGTCCACTCGAAGACGTTCCGGCACACGAGACCGGCTTCGTCGACCGACTCGACCTCGCAGGCCTTGTTGATGGCCTCGTCGGTGACGTCGAAGAGCTGACCGGGGAACTGGGCGAGGATCACGACAACCGACCGTATCGCCGGATCCGGGCGATACGAACGGACCGGTAGGTTCCCCGCCATGGCAGACGACCTGTTCCTCGGAGAGACCGTCGACCCCGCATCGCACGAGCGGACCGGCGACCGGTTGGACTACGACCCGGCCGACCTGACCACCCATGGCGTCATCGTGGGCATGACGGGGTCGGGCAAGACCGGCCTGGGCGTCGTCCTGCTCGAGGAGGCGCTCCGCAACGGAATCCCCACCCTGGTACTCGATCCCAAGGGCGACATGACCAACCTCGCCTTGCGCTTTCCGCGTCTGTCACCCGAGGAGTTCGGCCCGTGGGTCCCCGAGGGGTCCGACGCCACCGAGACCGCCACGATGTGGAAGGACGGGCTCGCGTCGTGGGGGCTCGACGGCACACACGTCGGCGCGCTCGCCGACAACTCCAACGTCACCGTCTACACACCCGGCTCGTCGGCCGGCGTCCCGCTCAACGTCATCGGTTCCCTGGCCGCTCCGGCCACCGACGACGAGGAGGCCATGAACGACGAGATCGAGGGCCTGGTCAGCGGGCTGCTCTCGATGGTGGGGATCACGGCCGATCCGCTCTCGTCGCCCGAGCACATCCTGCTCACCAACCTGGTGGCCCGGGCGTGGACCGACGGGAAGTCGCTCGACCTCGGTCAACTCGTGCAGCAGATCCAGGACCCGCCGATCCGCAAACTCGGCGTGCTCGAACTCGACTCGTTCTACCCGGCCAAGGAACGCACCAAGCTGGCGATGAAGCTCAACGGCCTCCTCGCCTCGCCGTCGTTCGCCGCGTGGGCCGAAGGCGTCCCGATGGACATGGACCAACTGCTGTCCACCGGGAGCGGACCTTCGGGAACCGGTGCCGCGTGCTCGGTCATCTACCTCGCCCACCTGTCGGAGGAGGAGCGCCAGTTCGTCGTGACCCTCCTGCTCTCGAAGCTGGTCACGTGGATGCGAGCCCAGTCGGGCACCCCGAACCTGCGAGCGCTGGTCTACATGGACGAGGTGTTCGGCTACGTCCCACCGTCCGCAGCGCCGCCGGCCAAGAAGCCGATCCTCACCATCCTCAAGCAGGCCCGGGCATTCGGCGTGGGCATGGTGCTGTCGACCCAGAACCCGGTCGACCTCGACTACAAGGCGATCTCGAACGCCGGCACCTGGATGATCGGCCGGCTCCAGACGGAACGCGACGTCGGGCGACTGAAGGATGGCCTCGAGAACTCGTCCGGCGACGTCGACGTCGATGCGCTGACGGGCACGATCTCCGGGCTCGGCAAGCGCGAGTTCGTGCTCCACACCACCAAGGGCAAGGAACCGCGGGTGTTCACCACGCGCTGGGCGATGGACTATCTGGCCGGTCCGCTGACCAAGGACCAGCTCGGCTCGCTCCCGGGGCAGCCTGACGAGGCCGCCGTCTCGTCCGCTGCCACGTCCGACAGCGCGGCCACCGTGCCCGCCGCCGATCGTCCGGTCGAAGTCGGTGACGACGAGGTCTCGGTCGCCCCCGAGGTGGCCGACGGCGTGACCGTCCGCTGGGTCGACCCAGCAGCACCATGGCTCCCCGAGGTCGGCGGCGACCCCGAATCGACCTCGTATCGAGCTGGCATCGCCGCCCGAGTCGAACTCCTCTTCGACGAGACCAAGGCCGACCTGCGCCACTCGGAGGAGTTCGAGTGCGTCGTCGTCGAACTGGGCGACACGTTCGACGCCGACGAGTTGGTCGCCGTCGACTACGACGACCGTGACCTCCGCGAGGCAGCACCGGAGCGCGCCGCCTACCGACTGGGCGATGCACCGATCGACACCAAGTCGTTCTTCACCGCTGCCGAGAAGGCCATCAAAGACAAGCTCTACCGCGACCAGACGCTGACGATCCGGGCCAACGCCGCGCTGAAGCTGTACTCCCGCCCCGGTGAATCCGAGGAGGACTTCGCCGCACGCTGCGAGGCTGCCGCCGATGCCGGTGCCGACGAGGACGCCGCCAAGATCCGCAAGCGCCTCGAGTCGAAGATGGGCACCGTCCAGAAGGCCATCGAGCGTGAGCAGATCCGGATCGACGAGCTCGAGTCCAAGGCATCGGACTCCAAGCAGCACGAGCTCATCTCCGGCGCCGGCGACCTGCTCGGCTCGCTGCTCGGTGGCAAGAAGTCGGCGAAGTCGATCCTCGGCAAGGTCAAGGGCGTGTCGTCGCGACGCAAGCAGTCGTCGGCGGCCGCCGATCGGGTCGAGGCCGCGCTCGCCAAGGTCGAACAGAAGGAGATGGAGCTGGGCGACCTCGAGGCCGAGCTCGCCGACGCCATCGCCGACATCGCTGCGGAGTGGGACGACAAGGCCGCCGAGGTCGAGGAGATCGAGGTCGGGCTCGAGAAGACCGACATCTCCGTCACCCAACTGGCCCTCATCTGGCTCCCCCACTGAAAATTTCGTCGGTCGCTCAGGAGTGTCCTGAGCAACTGACGCAAGAACCGAGGCGGGGGGTTGTTGTCGGAGGGCGTCGTTAGGGTCGCTCACGTGACCCTCACTGCACCACCACGTCCCTCTCGGGCCGATGTCGAGCGAGAGCTCGGCGAGCACGTCCGTGCGTTGGCCGGCCCCGATGCGGTCCCCCGGCCCGAGCAGATCGCCGCGGTGTCCGCCGTGGTGGCCGAGGGGCGTCGGACGCTGTTGGTCGCTCGCACGGGGTTCGGCAAGTCCGCCGTGTACTTCTCCGCCACCCGGATGCTGCGCGACCGCGGCTGGGGGCCGACCGTGGTCGTCTCGCCGCTGCTGGCGTTGATGCGCGACCAGGTGTCGTCGGCCCAGAAGCTGGGGCTGGCGGCCGAGACGATCAACTCGTCGAACACCGACGACTGGGACCGGATCGAGGAGGCCGTCAACGACGACCGCGTCGACCTGTTGCTCATCTCCCCGGAGCGTCTGGCCAACGCCGGATTCCGCGACCGGGTCTTCGACCTGTTGCGTTCGCGCCCGATGGCGCTGGTGTGCGACGAGGCCCACTGCATCTCCGACTGGGGTCACGACTTCCGACCGGACTACCTCCGCCTGCGGCGCCTCCTCGACGAGCTCCCGCCGTGGACACCCGTGCTCGCGACCACTGCCACCGCGAACCAGCGCGTCACCGACGACGTCGCATCACAACTCGGCGCCGACACGTTGGTGCTCCGGACGTCGCTCGACCGCGAGGCGCTGCACCTGTCGGTCGTCGACCTCCCCGACGACGCTCACCGCCTGGCGTGGGTCGGCGAGCACCTCGACGAGATCCCCGGCTCCGGCATCATCTACACGCTGACGCAGCAACAGGCAGCAGAGACGGCCGAATGGCTTCGCAATCGGGGCCACGACGTCGAGGCGTACACCGGGGCGACCGAGCCCGAGCGACGCATGGCCCTCGAGGACGAGCTCCGAGCCAACCAACGCAAGGCGCTGGTGGCCACCTCCGCCCTCGGTATGGGTTTCGACAAGGGCGACCTCGCCTTCTGCGTCCACCTCGGCCTCCCGCCGACGCCCGTCGCCTACTACCAACAGATCGGCCGTGCCGGACGCGCCCTGGAGCGGGCCGAGGTCATCGCACTCCCCCGTCCGGTCGAGGACGCCGCCATCTGGCGATGGTTCGAACAGGTGAGCCTGCCTGCCGAGTCGACGTGCGACGAGGTCCTTCGGCAGCTGTCGCCGACGCGTCCGACCTCGGTGCCGACCCTCGAGTCGGTGGTCAACCTGGGGCGCTCCCGCCTCCAGACCCTGCTCAAGATCCTCGAGGTCGACGGAGCGATCACCGCGGTGAAGGGCGGCTTCATCCTCACCGACACCGACTGGCGCTACGACGCCGACAAGGCCGAGCGGCTGCGGACCCTCCGGCGCGAGGAGTCCGAGCAGATGCTCTCGTTCGCCGACCGACCCGGCTGTCGGCTGCGGTTCCTGCGCGAGGCGCTCGACGACACCGAAGCCGCCGACTGTGGACGCTGCGACCGCTGCCTCGGCACGTCGCCCGACCTCACGCTCGACGCCGACCTCGTCGACGAGGCCACCCGGCACCTGCGATCGGGCGACGTCGGCATCGAACCCCGTCGCCAGTGGCCCGCCAAACTCGACGAACCCAAGGGCCGCATCAAGGCCGAAGACCAGGCCCGATGGGGCCGTGCCCTGTGCCGGGTCGGCGATGGCGGCTGGGGGCCGGTGATCGACGAAGTCCTCTCGGGCGATCGGCTCCTCCACACCGACATGATCCGGGCCGTCGCCGCCGTGTTGAAACGGTGGGACTGGGACGAACGACCGGGGTGGATCTGTCCGATCCCGTCGCGCCGCCGCCAGGGAGTGATCGACCGGTTGTGCGACGGGTTGGGCCAACTCGGCAAACTCCCCGTGCATCCCGCGCTCGTCCGCGTCGGCGACGGCGGCGGATTCCAGGCCGACCAGGCCAACTCGGCCCACCAGGTCGCCAACGTGTGGGGGAACCTCGCGGTCGACCCGGGCCTCCTCCCGCCGGCGCCGATCCTCGACGGACCGGTGCTGTTGGTCGACGACGAGTGCGATTCGCGCTGGACGCTGACCGTGGCCAACCAACTCCTCCGTGGAGCCGGTTCAGGGCCGGTGCTCCCCCTCGTACTCCGGTGTCGCTGACGAAGAGCGAGCGAGCTTCCACCAGATGCTCGACACCAGCAACAGCCCGACCCCGCTCATGGCCCCGGTCCACAGGATCGGGCGGGGCTCGTTGACGGTGACGACGCCAGCTGCCCCGAAATCACAGCGATAGGTCAGCGGCGGCTCCCACTCCGGACCGGTGACCGACGGCTCTCCCGACGGGATCTCGACGCTCGTGATGCAGTAGTCGTCGTCGAACTGGGCGAGGCCGTACCACCACACGCCGTAGACCACGGCCACCGCCGCGACCGTGGCAAAGCAGGCGAGCAGAAACCGTCCGGCGCTCCTCACGGGCTCGCCACCGATGGCGCCGGCCCTGACGAGCCTCGATCCATGCCTGAACGGTACCCCCACCGCGTTTCTGACGCCGCGTCAGAAACTGGCAGACTCGGATCCGTGACCGACACCACCACGAGCTCTCGCGGACCGCTCTCCGGGATCAGGGTCATCGAGTCGTCGATGCTCGGCCCCGGCGGCATCAGCACCCACCTGGCCGACCTCGGGGCCGATGTCATCAAGGTCGAGTCCCCCGCCGGCGACTACATCCGGCAGATGTCCTGGCCGATCATCGAGGGCGAGTCGCTCCTCCACTGGCACATCAGTCGAGGCAAGCGGTCCATCGTCCTCGACCTCAAGTCCCCCGAGGGCGTCGAGATCTACAAGGAGCTGGTCAAGGACGCGCACGTCGTCGTCGAGGCCATGCGTCCCGGCGCGCTCGAACGTCTCGGACTCGGCTACGACGAACTGCGTGCCGTCAATCCCGCCGTCGTCTTCTGCACCATCTCCGGCTACGGCTCCACCGGCCCGTACAAGACCCTCCCCTCGCACGGCATCGCCTACGACACGTGGGCCGGCGTCGTGAAGCCCGAGTACGACGAAGAGGGCTTCCCCTTCATCCCGGAGCACGTGTCGATCGGCATCAACGCCGGACCCGTGTTCGGCGCCCTCGGCATCCTCGCCGGTGTCGTCCAGGCACTGCAGACGGGTGAGGGCTGCCAGCTCGAGATCGCCCAGTCCGATGCCGCCGCATCCATGGACTGGTTCCGTTCGGAGACCTACAAGGCCTACGAACGCCCCGAGTCCGAGGTCACCGGTAACAAGGCCGACGACTACGAACGGCGCGCTCCCGGCACGGCAGGCATGAAGGGTGGCGTCCGCTACTCGATCTACGAGTCCAGCGACGGCCACATCATCTTCATGTCGTCCGAGCAGGCGTTCTGGAAGAACTTCTGCCAGGCGATCGGACGACCCGACCTGTTCGAGAAGTGGCCCGGCAGCCAGTACGCCGATCACGCCCGAGGGAACCGGGAACTGCAGGCGATCCTGGCCGAGGTCTTCAAGACGAAGTCCACGCTGGACTGGACCTACTTCGGCGACGAGCACAACGTGCCCATCGCACCGGTCCACACACCCGGGACCCTCGCCGACGACCCCCAGTTCCAGGACCGTCTCGGCTTCCTCCCGGCCAGTGAGCACGGCGCCGACATGCTCCCGTCACCGATCAAGATCGTCGGCCAGGAGCTGCCCCCGCCCCGCAAGGCGCCGACCGTCGGTCAACACACCGACGAGGTCCTGCGCGACGTGCTCGGCAAGACCGACGCGGAGATCGCCGCCCTGAAGGCCAACGGCACCACCACCTGAGCCCTGGCCCGACGACGGCCAACATCCACCAACAACTCCGTTCTGGTGAACAACGGCGCCACCTGGTGGTCACAACTGGTCACCAGAACCATCAGGGTGGGTCAGTGGAGGTCGGCGGCGGCCTGGCCGAACTTGTCGAGTGACGACGGGTCCTTGGCGAAGAACTCCTCGGCGAAGTAGAGGATGAGCCGGTCGGCGACGCCCTCGTACTTCTCGCCCAGCGCGTCGGCGAGACCATCCCACGTCGCCTCGACCGTGAAGTGCTCGAGCATCTCGTCGGTGATCACGGCGGCCATGCCCATGAGGTCGCCGGCCTTGAGCTTGTCGTTGAGGGCCGACGAGGTCCCCTCGAAGCCCAACATGTCGAACAGGAACGAGTAGTTCTTGGTCGAGCCGTAGAAGCCGAGTTGGAAACGCGCTCGGTCGCGCCACGGGGCGCGCTCTTCGTCGGTGTCGCCCACGACGGTGAAGACCGGGACCGACAGCGTGAGGTCGTCGACGGATCGCCCCGCGCCCTCGGCGCCGTCGCGGAGACCGGGCAGGAGCCGCTCGTCGAGATACTGACGCGAGTGGAACGGGTGCACGTGCACGCCGTCGGCCACCGCTCCGGCCATGCGGACCATCCATGGTCCGACGGCGGCGACGTCGACCGGCGGGTCGGCGGCCTCGATCGCACCGGGCGACCACATGGCCGGGAGCAGCGAGAGTTCGTGGTACTCGCCGTCGAAGGCCAGCGGCTCGTCGCCCCGGAACGCGGGGAAGATCGCCTTCACGGCTTGGATGTATTCACGCATGCGCGGCCCCGGCGGATCGAACTCGACGCCGTATCGACGCTCGATGTGTGCACGCACCTGGGTACCGAGGCCGAGGCGGAACTTGCCGTCGGTGAGGTCCTGCAACTCCCACGCCACCTTGGCGGTCACCATCGGGCTACGAGGGAACGCCACCGCGATGCCGGTCGAGTACTCGAGCGATGGAGCGGCGAGCGCCGCGGCAGCGACCGACAGGTACGCCGTCCGACCGGACTCGACGAACACCATCCCGTCGAGTCCTGCCGCCTCGACGGCCCGGGCATAGTCCTGGACGTCGGGGAGCTTGCGGCCGGCGGCCATCACATGGAGTTCCATGTCCGGAGTCTGCCGTGTCGCACGTGGCTACGTTGGCCCCATGGCTGCGCCGCATCGGAACGGGTTGGTCGAGGTCGGCGACGGGGTCTTCGCCTACCTCCAACGCGACGGCGGTTGGGGCTGGAGCAACGCCGGGCTGGTGACCGACGGCGACGCGTCGTTGTTGGTCGACACGCTCTTCGACATGACGCTGACCCGCACCATGCTCGACACGATGCGGTCGATCACCGAGACGGCCCCCATCGCCACCATCGTGAACACCCACGCCAACGGCGACCACTGCTACGGAAACGGAGCGGTCGACGCCGAGGAGATCATCGCGTCGAACTCGTCGGCACGGGAGATGGACGAGGTGCCGGCGTCGATGCTCGCCGGACTCCTGGCCATGGCGCCGGAGATGGGAGACGTCGGCGCCTACTTCGAACGTATCTTCGGCTCGTTCCGCTTCGACGAGGTGGAGCCGTCGGCACCCACGCGCACGTTCGACGGATCGCTGTCGATCTCGGTCGGTGACCTCGCGATCGACCTCGTCGAGGTCGGCCCGGCGCACACCGGTGGCGACGTCATCGTCGAACTCCCCGACCGCGACACCGTCTTCACCGGCGACATCCTGTTCAACGGCGGGACGCCGGTCGTCTGGGCCGGCCCGTTCGGCAACTGGATCGACGCGTGTGACCGCATCATCGAGGCCGGTTGGGCGACGATCGTCCCCGGCCACGGGCAACTCGCCACCGCCGACGACGTTCGCACGTTGCGCGACTACCTCGCATGGCTGCTCGGCGAGGTGCGGCCCCGGCAGGCATCGGGCTTGACCGTCGAGCAGACGATCGCCGACATCGACCTCGGATCGTGGGCCGACCTCGGCGACGCCGAACGCCTGGCGGTGAACGTCGACACGGCGTACGCCGAACTCGACCCCGCCCACCGAAGGGCCGACGCCGTCACCAACTTCACGAGGATGGCTGCGCTGGCCGGGTGACGCCCTAGGAACGCTCGCGGACCCGCTCACCGTCCGACGGGTTCCAGCTGCGGATCACCATCTGACCGCCCTCCACGGTGGCCGCCGACACCTCGGTGACGTCGATACGGAACGCGTGCGCCCCGCCCGGAGCATGATGTTCCTCCCACTCCGGCCAGACCCGTCGGATCTCGCCGAGGTCATGGATCTCTGTCGCCACGCCGGCGATCTTGGCGTCCGCATCGGCCATGTCGGTGTCGAGGGGCGCGCTGTGGAACGCGCAACGGCCGTCGCGCTGGAGGTCCTTCGCCTTCAGCGCTCCGCCCATCGATCCGATCCATACGTTGCCGGCGGCGAACTTCACCTCGGTACCGCTGATGCGAGGCGACCCGTCCTTCCGGAGCGTCGCCATGGTCTTGTGGAGATGGGCGTCGAACCGAGCCTGCACGAGCGAGGCGAGTTCCGGCGCTGCTGCTTCGATGTCTTTCCAACTGGGCATACCCGGACGGTATTGCCCCGCCGTGACCGCTACCTCGGGTCTTGGATCGAGACCGTCCCCTGGGCCGCCGCGCACAGCCGGTCGCCGTTGGTGATGTCGATGCGGACCACCGCCGTTCGACGGCTCATCGAGATGATCTCGGCCGATGCCGTCAACACGCCCTCGCGAACCGGTCGCAGGAGGTTGAGCTTGAACTCGGTCGTCGCCGCCCACTGTCCCCGATCCATCACCGGGTACATCACCGAGCCGAGCACGTGGTCCGCCAACGCCGACACGACGCCACCGTGCAGCGTTCCGAACGGCGTGAGCAGGTCGTCGCGGACATCGATCTCGGCGACCATCGTTCCCGGCCCGAAGGCGACGTGTCGGATCTCGAGAAAACCCATCAGGCCGATCTCGATCAGGTCTCCCGGTTCGAGCATCGCGTCGGCGACCGTCTGGGAGTAACCGGGGAAATCGGGCATGGCGGGCACCGTAGTGCCGCCTCCGGCGGGGCCGGGGACGGAGTCGTTACCGTGACGCGCATGCAGCCGCTCGCCGTGCACCACGTCTCGATCAACGTCTCCGACGCCGACCGGAGCATCGCGTTCTACACCGACGTCCTCGGCGGAACGGTCCGATCCGATCGACCCGACTTCGGGTTCGGCGGAGCCTGGATCGATCTCGGGTCGGCGCAGGTGCACCTCATCGAGGCCCCCGTGCCGCCGAACCTCGGCCAGCACTTCGCGATCCTCGTCGAGGACATCGACGCCGCCGTTGCCGAGCTCCGCACCAAGGGCATCGAGGTGAAGGACGCCAGCCCTGTCGGTTCGAACCGTCAGACGTTCATCGACGATCCCGACGGCAACGTCGTCGAGATCCACCAGCTGGGCACCGTCTGACCGGACCCAGCCGGCGACCGGTCACTTCGAGGGCGTGAACTCCGCCTTCATGTGCTTGATGCCGTTGATGAAGTTCGACTTGAGCCGATCGGGCTCACCCACGGCGTGGATGTCGGGGATGCGCTGCTGGAGCTCGCGGAACATCAGCGTGATCTCGCGTCGCGCGAGGTGCGCTCCGAGGCAGAAGTGGGGGCCGGGGCCACCGAAGCCGACGTGGTCCTTGATCGTCTCGAGCGGGCGGGACAGGTCGAAGCGATGCGGGTCCTCGAACACCGCAGGATCGCGGTTCGCCGCGCCGTACCAGAGGACGACCTTCTCGCCTTCGGAGAACTCCCGGCCGCCGAGCATCGTGCCGTCGGTGGTGCAGGTCCGGCGGAAGTGCATGACCGGCGAGGCGTAGCGGACGATCTCCTCGACCGCCTGCGGGGCGCGGGCATCGAAGTCCTCCCACCACCAGTCCTTCTGCTCCGGGTTCTGGGTCATCCAGTGGAGGCCGTGGGCGATGGCGTTGCGGGTGGTCTCGTTGCCGGCCACGACGAGCAGGACGAAGAACGACCCGAGCTCCTCGTCGGTGAGGACGCCGTCGCCCTCGTCCTGTGCGTTGACCAGGAGCGAGATGATGTCGTCACCCGGGTTCTTGCGGCGCTCGGCGCCGAGTTCCGCGACCATGCCGGTGAGGTCCTGGCCGGCCTGGAAGAGCGTGCCCATGACCGCCATCGGGTCCTGGTTGGGGACGTACTCCTCGTCGCCCAGGCCCAGGATGATGTTGGTGCGGTCGAAGATGAACTTCTCCTCCGAGCGCGGGATGCCGAGGAGGTCGAGGATGATGCGCAACGGCAGCAGTGCCGCGACGTCGGTGACGAAGTCGCACTCGCCTTTCTCGGCGATCTCGTCGACGATCTCGACCGCGGCGCGCTCGACGTCGTGCTTGAGGTTCTCGAGCACCCGGGGCGTGAACCCACGGGCGACGATCTTGCGCTGCTTGGCGTGACGCGGGTCGTCCATGTTGATGATCGACCCGAGGAACTCGAGCATCTCGTCGGGCACGTCGCCGATGTTGGAGCCACCGCGGCCGGAGCAGAACAGGTTCGCCTTGCGGCTGGCCTCGACGACGTCGGCGTGGCGGGTCAGCGCCCAGTAGCCCGGGCCCTGCGGCAGGACGCCGAGGTCCGGCTCCTCGAAGAACTTGATGGGCTCCTCGGCGCGCATCGCGTCGAAGACGGCGTCGCGTTCGGCCCACGGGCGGGTCCAGAACTCGGGGTCGGACAGATCCACTCCATCGAGGATGCTCATGGCGCGGACCATAGTTGACCGATCAGTCAAGAGAACGCGGGCGACCGTCGACCCGACGCCATCCCTACGATGCGCCCATGTCCTCGACCGATCCCGCCGGCCTCCGCATCGAACGCCATGGCGACGTCGAGGTGCTCATGCTCGACCGTCCCGAGGCCCGGAATGCCCTGACCTTCCCGCTCTATGACGCCCTCGAGCGGGCGGTGCGCGAGACCACCGCTCGCTGCATCGTCATCACCGGCACCGACCCGGCCTTCTGCTCCGGCGACGACGTGAAGCAGGTGATGGCCGGTCCGTCCGGACCGCCGAGCGAGGCGCTCGCCGCCCGTCCGCGGCTCACGCCGGCCGCCGACGCGTTGTTGCACACCGACGTGCCCGTGATCGCCGCCGTCAACGGGGCCGCCGTCGGCTGGGGCATGGAGCTCGCGCTCATGGCCGACATCCGGATCGCGTCGGACCGCGCCAAGTTCGGCGAGCTCTTCGTCCTCCGAGGCCTGGTCTCCGACGTGGCCGGTCTCGGTCGGCTCGCGCAGCTCGTCGGACGAGAGACCGCCGCCATGCTCCTCTTCACCGGCGCAGTCATCGACGCCGAGCGCGCCGAGCGCGTCGGCATGGTCTCGTCGGTCGTCGACCACGACGAGCTGTTGCTGGTGGCGATGGCGCTCGCCCAGGAGATCGCCGCTCGCCCGCCGCTCGCCGTCCAGGCCATCAAGCGCGGCCTACGGCAGGCGCTCGACCCCGACTGGCACGAGCTCGGGGCCTGGGTGAGCTCGACCCTGGCCGAACTGTTCCAGACCGATGATCACAAGGAAGGCGTGCAGGCGTTCCTCGAGAAGCGGCCGCCGGAGTTCCGCGGCAGCTGAGTCGACCGGCGTGCCCGAACCCGACGTCCTGGGCGTCGGGGGCCGATGCTCACGACGTCGAGAACGCGCGCCTGGGAATGAGGGAGACGGCGTTCGCCGCCGTACGGTCAAGAGGGCACAACACTCCACGAACGAGAGAGCGGCAATCCCATGGCCAAGGCAAAGAAGGTCGAATCACAGTGGTCGCAGGGTTCCACGAGCGTCGATGACCTCGCTCCCCGCGAGCGCCTGGCTCACGAGATCGTCACCGCTCACGCCGACCTGCTCCCCTCGGTCGAGCGGATCATGGACGCCGAACTGACCGAAGAACAGAGCCTCGCGGCACTCACCGCGTTCCACGAGTCGATCGGCACTGCAGGCGACCCCAACCGCGACCCCCGCGTTCGCGATCGCCAACGCCGCCGGCTGATCCGGCGATCCGTCAGGCGACGACGGCGTCGCTCCCGGCCCGAGCCGCCACCGATGCGATGGCGTCGAGGATCTCGGGGATCCGGGGCGCCGGCAGGTCGTGGCCCATGTCGTTGAACATCAACAACCGCGAGTTCGGGACCACCTCAGCGGTCCGGATGCCGCCGCTCGGCTTGACCAGCGGATCGACCAGGCCATGGACCACGAGCGTCGGTGCCGTCACCCGACGGAGACCAGGGACGCGGTCACGGCTGGCCATGATCGCTGCCGTCTGGCGAGCCAGCCCCTCGGGGCGGAAGCTCCTGGCAACGGCCGCCTCGGCCAGCGGCCGGTACTCGGCCGCGTCGAAATGCGGGCCAGAGATGGCGCCGAAGGTCTCGATCGCCTGATCGACGGCGGTCTCACGCGTCGGTTCGGGGCGACGGGCGAACCGCACCATGGTCTTCGGGGCGATGCCGCCGCTGCCGTCGCCGGGGTTCGACATGATCGACGTGAGGCTCCGGACACGATGCGGGTGGCCGATGGCCAGCGCCTGGGCGATCATGCCGCCCATCGATGCACCGACGACGTGGGCCGACTCGATGCCCAACGCGTCGAGGAGTCCTGCGGCGTCGTCGGCCAGGTCGTCGATGACGTAGCCGGTCTCGATGGGGCGACGGAACAGCTTCCGGAGGAACGCCTTCACCGCCGACGGCGGCTCCCACTCGCAGGTGGAGCTGAGCCCGGCATCGCGGTTGTCGAACCGGATCACGTCGAACCCGCGGCCGGCGAGGCCGTCGACGAACTCGACGGGCCACGCCGTCAACTGCGCGCCGAGGCCCATGATCAGCAGCAACGGCTCGCCGCTGCCCTGGCGCTCGTACTCGAACGTGAGCGAGCCGACCTCGACCTGCGCCATCAGCGCGGCACGTCCTTCCAGGCCATCTCCTTGTCGACCCGGGGCTCGCCGGGAAGACCGAGCACCCGCTCGCCGAGGATGTTCTTCATGATCTCCGACGTGCCGCCCTCGATGGAGTTGGCCCGCGAGCGCAGGAACATCTTGCGGCTCGACCCGGGAGGGCCCTCGAGGCCCACCGCATCGGCCCGACGCATGTCGAAGTCGTAGCCGATGAGACCCTGGGCGCCGAGCATGTCGACGCAGAAGGCGTAGATGTCCTTGTTGATGAGGGCGATGGCCAGCTTGGCGATCGACGACTCGGGACCGGGGTTGCCGGCCTTGCGGTTCTGGTTGGCCCGCACGTTGGTGAGCCGCAGGACCTCGGCACGGATCCAGAGGTCCATGAGCTTGTCGCGGGTGGCCGGCTTGCGCTCGTGGTCGGCCAGTTCCTCCTGCCAGATGCGCACGACCTCGGCGATGGGACCGGAACCGGCCGGGCGCGGACCGCTGCCGCCGCCACCACCGATCGACGTGCGCTCGTTCATGAGCGTCGTCATCGACACCCGCCAGCCGTCGCCCACGTCGCCGATGCGATCGGCATCGGGGATGCGCACCTCGGTGAGGTACACCTCGTTGAACTCGGCCTCGCCCGTGATCTGGCGCAGCGGCCGGACCTCGACGCCGGGGGCGTGCATGTCGACCATGAAGTAGGTGAGGCCCTTGTGCTTGGGCTGGTCGGGGTCGGTCCGGGCGACGAGCATGCCCTTGTCGGCCAGGTGGGCCATCGTGTTCCAGACCTTCTGCCCGGTCACGATCCACTCGTCGCCGTCGCGGACCGCCTTGCAGGCCAGACCCGCGAGATCGGAGCCGGCGCCGGGCTCGGAGAAGAGCTGGCACCACGAGTCCTCACCCGTGAACATCCGTCGCAGTGAGCGGGACTTGAGATCGTCCGACGCATGGCTGACGACGGTCGGGCCGGCGAGTGCCAGACCGAAGAACTGGGTGGGGTCGATGTTCGGCGCACCGGCGGCGCGCGTCTTGGCGTCCACGATCCTCTGGAGCGTCGGCGGCACCCCGAGTCCGCCCCATCCCTCCGGGAAGTGGACCCACGCCAGGCCCGCGTCGTAGAGCGCTCCGCGATATTCGACCTTGTCCATCGCCGATGGGTCATTGGCGGCGAGGAACGCATCGACGGCGTCCTCGACGCGTCGTGCATCGGTTCCCGGGGCGGACGACTGGGTTTCGACAGCGGTCATGACCTCATCGAACTCGCTTCTTGACCCACTGGTCAAGTGGTCTGGCTCGTCGTATCGTCGGTCCGATGGCACCTGCACCGATCACGCCCACCGTCGACCCCGCGGAGGTCGGTGTCGACCCCGACCGACTTGCCCGAATCGACGCGGTGACCCACGAGTACGTGGACTCCGGCAAGTTCCCGTGCGTCCAGTTCGTCATGGCGCGTCGAGGCGAGATCGTCCATCACGACATCTACGGCCATGCCGACGTCGAGGACGGGCGCCCGATCCGCGACGACTCGATCTACCGCATCTACTCGATGACCAAGCCGGTGACGAGCGTCGCGCTGATGATGCTCTACGAGGAGGGGAAGGTCCTCCTCGAGAACCCCGTGTCGCGGTTCATCCCTGCGTTCGAGGGGCTGCGGGTTTTCGAGAGCGGCAACGAGGTCAACGCCGTCACCCGCGAGGCCGACCGCGAGATGACCGTGCACGACGTCCTGCGCCACACGTCCGGGCTCACCTACGGCTTCCAACACCAGCATGCCGTCGACGCGATCTACCGCAAGCACAGCCTCGGCGACTTCACGCCGAACAAGCTCTCGCTGACCGAGACCATGGACCTCTTGGGAACCCTCCCACTGCAGTTCTCCCCCGGCGAGGGGTGGTGCTACTCGATGTCGACCGACGTCTGCGGTGCGATCGTCGAGGCGGTCTCGGGACAGTCACTCGACCAGTTCTTCCAGGAGCGGATCTTCGATCCGTTGGGGATGACCGACACCGCGTTCTGGGTCGACGGCGACAACCGCCGCGAACGGTTCACCTCCAACTACGTCTTCTTCGGCGGCAACACCGCGAAGATGGACCCGTGGGACAAGAGCGGCTACCTCAAGCCGCCGCCCATGCTCTCCGGCGGCGGCGGTCTGGTCTCGACCATGGCCGACTACCACCGCTTCACGCAGATGCTCATCAACGGCGGCGTGCTCGACGGCGCCCGACTGCTCGGCCCCCGCACGGTCGACTTCATGACCACCAACCACCTCCCCGGTGGCCAGACCCTCAACGAGATGGGTCAGGTCGGGTTCGCCGAGGTCGCGATGGAGGGTCTGGGCTTCGGCCTCGGCTTCAGTGTCAACGAGTCGCCGGCCGCGAACGGCGGCATCGGTTCCGTCGGCGACTACGGGTGGGGTGGAGCGGCATCGACCGTCTTCTCGATCGATCCGGCCGAGGAGTTGGTCTTCATCCTCATGACCCAGCTCCTGCCGTCGTCGACCTACCCGATCCGTCGGCAGTTGCGGTCCGCCGTCTACCAGTCGCTGGTGGACTGATCCCATGACCGAACACGATCTCGTCATCCGCAACGGCACCGTCATCGACGGCACGGGCGCGCCACGTCGGACCGCCGACGTGGCGATCAGCGACGGCCTGATCACCGAGATCGGAGACGTCGCCGGCACCGGCACGCGGGAGATCGACGCCGAGGGCGCGCTCGTGACGCCGGGCTTCGTCGACATCCACTGCCACTACGACGGTCAGGCCACGTGGGACGAGCGACTCCAGCCGTCGTCGTGGCACGGCGTGACCACCGTCGTGATGGGCAACTGCGGCGTCGGGTTCGCTCCCGTGCACGACAAGGACCACGAGCGGCTCATCCAGTTGATGGAGGGCGTCGAGGACATCCCCGGCGCCGCCCTCTCCGAGGGCCTCCCGTGGTCATGGAACGGTTTCGACCAGTTCCTCGACGCCGTCGATGCCCGCCCGCACGACCTCGACGTCGCCGCCCAGGTTCCCCATGCGGCGTTGCGGCTGCACGTGATGGGCGAGCGAGGCGCCGACCACGAATCGGTGGCCACGCCCGAAGAGGTCGCGGAGATGGGCCGGATCGCGGCCGCCGGGATCGAAGCGGGCGCGCTCGGCTTCACGACGTCGCGCACCCGCAACCACCGAGCCAGCACCGGCGAGTTCACACCGACCCTCACGGCCGAGCGCGCCGAACTGGTCGGCATCGCCGAGGCCATCGGCATGACCGGTACCGGCGTGCTCCAGATGGTCGGCGACTTCGTCGACACCGAGTACGAGTTCGACACGCTCGTCGAGATGATGCGGGTGTCCGGCCGGCCACTGTCGTTCTCGCTCGCGCAGAGCCCGCTCGCGCCGGACATGCACCGCGACCTCATGCGACGACTCACCGAGGCCAACGACGCCGGGTTCACGATGCGGGGTCAGACGGCTCCCCGCGCCGTCGGCCTGCTGATGGGTCTCGACTGCACGCTCAACCCGTTCATGATGAACCCGGTCTTCGGCGAGATCGCGCTGGCCCCCGTGGCCGAACGCGTCGCCCGGATGCGCGATCCGGAGTTCCGGCGGCGACTGCTCGACGCGCAGTCGTCCGAGAAGGCACGCGGGAAGCTCGGCGGGAGCATCATCGGCGTGTTCGACCGGATGTTCCCGCTCACCGACCCGCCCGACTACGAGCCCGACACGGCATCGTCCGCCGCCGCGGTCGCGGAGCGAGCGGGCATCACGCCGGAGGAGTGGGTCTACGACTTCCTGCTGGGCGACGACGGTGCAGCGATGCTCTACGTCCCGTTCCTCAACTACGCCGAGGGCAACCTCGACGCCACGCGCGAGATGCTGGCGCACCCGTACACCGTTCCCGGCCTGTCCGACGGCGGCGCGCACGTCGGCACCATCTGCGACGGGAGCTTCCCGACGTTCCTCCTCACGCACTGGGGCCGCGACCGCGCTCGCGGTGAGCTCTTCGAGCTCGAGTGGCTCGTGAACCAACACACCCAGGCGACGGCGACGACGGTGGGCCTCCAGGACCGCGGCGTCCTCGCTCCCGGCTACCGGGCCGATCTCAACATCATCGACTTCGACCGACTGGCCGTCGCCCGACCCGAGATGCACCACGACCTCCCCGCAGGGGGCCGTCGGGTCCTCCAGCGAGCGTCCGGCTACCGGCACACGATCGTGGCCGGCGTGGAGACATACGCCGACGGCGAGGCCACCGGAGCGCTGCCCGGTCGACTCGTGCGGGGTGCCCAGCCAGGTCCCGCCTGACTCAGCGTCGGACGCGGAGCAGCACTTCCTGGGTGACGGTGGCGGCGTGCGTCCCGTCCGCGCCGAAGACCTCGCCGGTCGCCAGACCGCGTGAACCGGTCAGGCCGCGACTGCCGAGGTCGTGCAGGTGCCAGGCACCGGCGTCGAGGGGACGATGGAACCAGATGGCGTGGTCGAGGCTCGCCGACATGAAGGTGCGGTCGAAGTCGCCGTCACTCGCCACCGACGTCCGCTGCGGATGGTCGGCGACCACGGCCTCGGTGGGCAGGTCGTCGGACAGATAGGCGAGGGCGCACGCCTGGGTCAACGGGTCGTCGGGCACCGGTTCGGTCATGCGCATCCACGCTCGGGCCGCGGCCCGGTTCGGGTCGCCCACGTCGCCGTCGATGTGGCGTCGCTCGAACACATGGCTCCACGAGTTGGAGAGGTAGCTGTCGACCGGGCCGACACCGGGCGGGATGGCCATCGGCTGCACGTCGACCGCGTCCTCCGGGACGTGGAACGACGCCGCCAGGTTCAAGATGGCGCCGATCGACTGACGGGCCACGACCCGGCGGGTGGTGAACGACCGCCCGTTCCGGATGCGGTCGACCTCGAACCGGATGGGTTCGGTGTGGTCGCCGGGTCGGATGAAGTACGCATGGAGCGAGTGCGGCAGGTGGCCGGCGTCGACCGTCAGCCCTGCGGCGCGCAACGACTGGGCGACGATCTGACCACCGTAGAGACCGCCCCATGGGTAGCGCGGGCCGACGCCGACGAAGGTGTCGGGACCGTGCGGCTCGAGGGCCATCATCTGGGCGAAGGTCGCGAGTTCGAGGTCGGCGGTCACGCCGAGAGTCTCCCCGCAGCCGCCGCACGGGGCAAAAGCCGAGCCCGTCGAGACGAAGAATCGGAAGATTCCGCCGACGCGGAGACAGGAGTCCACGCCTCGACAGCGAAGAGAACTCCGTGACCGATGCCCGCCTCCGCCGCCTGGTCGGCGTCCTCATCGCCATCGTGGCCACCGCCGGGGTGATCTCGGCCGGGATCCGCAGCGCCACGCCCCCGCAACTCGAAGCGGCTCGTGCGGTGATCATCGCTCCGGTGTCGGTCGACGCCGATCCGGTGGTCCCGGTGTCGGTCGCTGCGGAAGAGGCCCTCGCGACGACCACGGTCCCCCCGACCACCACGCCGCCGGCCACCGCACCCACGACCACCGCACCTCCGGCCACCGCACCCACGACCACTGCGCCGCCCCCTCCGCCCGCACCCACCACGACGGCCGCCCCGGTCGCCTCGTCGGGCCCATCGGCGTCGATGACTGCGTGCGAGCGCGAGATGTTCGACCGGATGAACGGCGCTCGCGCCGCCGAGGGCACGGCGCCACTGGTCGCCGACGGGCAGATCGTGCCCATCGCCCGCCGGTGGAGCGACGAACTCGCTGCCCGCCAGGACCTCCAGCACAACCCGGACTACGGACCACAGGTCTTCGCGGCCCGGCCCGAAGCCACACGGGCAGCCGAGAACGTGGGTCGGACACACGGCTCGAACGAGGGCCTGTTCTACGCGTTCATGGAGTCCGATGGCCATCGCCACGCCATCCTCGAAGCCGGACACACCCACGCCGGCGTGGGGTGCACGGTGGACAGCGGCGGCCAACTCTGGGTGACCGTCAACTTCTGGGGCTGAATCGCTGCCTCAGCGTCGGTGGATCGCCACTCGCCACTGATCGACCAGCGGGACCCGGGTCAGCGCTCGGGCCGCCGTGTACGTCCAGGCCAACACGACGTCGTGCTCGATGTCGATCGGCACCCACAGGACGAGCCCGCGCTTGGCATGGTCGGACACGACGCGCCACCGGTCGGGCACGGTGATGCCCTTCTCGGCCAGTCGATCCACGGCCTTGGCGCCGGTCCCGTGGAGGATCCCGACCGACACCGGCTCACGGCGTCGACGGGACGTGTCTGCGGGGACCCACGTGGCGCGCGGGATCGCCGGCCCCCGACCGCTCAGGAGCCGACCGAGCGTCGTCTGCTGAGGTGGTGGGAACCGGTCGTCGAACGCCGGATCGAAGGTGAGCCAGCCGCTGCCGTCGGACAACTCGTCCATGACGGCAACGACCCCGCGATCGCCCTCACCCGGAACGAACTCGAGGAGGTCGATCGTGGGGCGGTTCCGACTCACATCAACTTGGACTTCTCGCTGCCCTCGTACTTGTCGATCGCCGTGCCGACGACCTCGAGGGCGCCGAGCGCGCCCATGAACTCGGCCATGTGGGGCTCGGCGAAGTGCGCGCCCATCGCTTCCTCGGACTCCCACTCCTCGAACACGCGGAACTTGCCCTCGGTCTCGAGGTCGGCATAGAAGGCGTAGGTGATGCTCCCCGCCTCCTTGGCGGTCTCGGCGGCGAGCGTCTTCATGAGCTCGGCGGCGGCGGCGTGGTCGGACGGGGCGACCTGGATGATTCCGGAAACGACGATCATGGTCGGGCAGTCTGCCCTACAGGATCGCGTCCACGCGCTCCATGGTCTTGTCGGTCAGCTTCGCCAGCACCTCGACGGCACGCATGTTCTCGACGACCTGCTCGACCTTGCTCGCGCCGGTGATGACCGACGAGACGTTCGGGTTCCGGGCGCACCAGGCGATGGCCAACTGCGCCGGCGTCGCGTCGAGTTCCTCGGCGATGTCGCGGAGCTTGCGGACCTTCTCGTTGGCCGCCTCGTCGGAGACCATGTCCTTGATCCACTCGTAGCCGTCGAGCGCGGCCCGGGAGTCCTCGGGGATGCCGTCGATGTACTTGCCGCTGAGCAGGCCCGAGGCCAAGGGTGACCAGGTCGTGAGGCCGAGACCGAGGTCCTCGTAGAGCCGGCTGTACTCCTTCTCGACCTTGCGACGGGTGAGCATGTTGTACTGCGGCTGCTCCATCACCGGCTTGTGGAGGTGGTGGCGCTCGGCGATCTCGTAGGCGGCGCGGATCTCGTCGGCGTTCCACTCGGAGGTGCCCCAGTAGAGCGCCCAGCCACGGTCGATGGCGTCGGACATCGCCCACACCGTCTCTTCGATCGGCGTGTCGGGATCGGCACGGTGGCAGTAGATGAGGTCGAGGTAGTCGAGCCCCATGCGTTCGAGCGAGGCCGGGATGGCGTCGAGCAGGTACTTGCGGTTGAGCGTGTACTTGGTGTTCGGGCTCTCGTGGATACCCCAGTAGAACTTCGACGACACGACGTACTCGTGGCGCTTCCAGTCGTTCTTGCGGAAGGCCTCGCCCATGAGCCGCTCCGACTCGCCGCCGGCATACGCCTCGGCGTTGTCGAAGAAGTTGCACCCGGCATCCCAGGCGGCGGCCATGCAGTCGGCAGCGAGGCCCGTGTCGAGCTGCGGGCCGAACGTGACCCAGCTCCCGAACGAGAGCACACTGACCTTGAGGCCGGAGTTTCCGAGACGACGATATTCCATGTCCATGCGTCCGAGGCTACGAGCCCAGCGCCGGTTCGCAACCGAAGTGCGGAGCTGCTCAGACCTGAGCGCCGGCGACCCGCACGGCACCCGACACGGCCTCGCACGTCACCGGCAGCGCACCGAGCTCGTCGCCGTCGGCCCACATCACGACGTCGTCGTCGCTCGCGATCGTGACCGTGGTGCACGAGTGGACGGTGACGTCGGGATGGTCCACGTGACGACCCTTGAACACCTTGGGGAACACGCGGAGGAAGGTGCCGCGGCCGACGTCGCCGATGACGACCACCTCGAGCTTGCCGTCGGTCGGGGTGACACCGGGGCAGGTCTTCATGCCCCCGCCGAAGTACGGCGTGTTCCCGATCGACATCATCGTCGTGTCGGCATCGTGCACCACGCCGTCGATCTCGACCGTCGCCGACACCGTCCGCAGCCGCGGCAACTGGAGCAGCGTGGCCACGGTGTAGCGCTGCGCGCCTCGGGGCCAGCGCAGACCGTTGGCCCGAGCGGTGACGTCGCCCGCGAACCCCATGGTCGCGACCGAGGCCACCCAGCCGTGGTTCGTCCGCATGGCGTCGACCGGCACGCCGGGGTCCAACGCGGCCGAGACACGATCCTCGAGCGATCCCCCGAGCAGACCCAACGCTCGGGCGAAGTCGTTCCCCGTCCCCTGCGGGACGAGACCGAGGACCACGTCGGTCTCGGCCACGGCCTGCAGTGCGATGCGGACGAGTCCGTCGCCGCCGACGGCGATGATCCGCTCGGCCCCCTGAGCGACCGCCTCGACCGCAGCCTGCTGCGATGCTGCAGCCGAGGTCGCTTCGAGCAACACCGCATCGAGCCCGCGCGAACGCAGTCGGTCGACGACCGTCTCGACGTCGCCCGTCCCTCCTCGCGCCGCAGGGTTGCCCAGCACATGCACCGTCATGGGCGGCACGGTACGCAACAGATTCCCCTTGCGTTCTAAGAGCATTCTCTTACAATGAGCCCATGAGCACGACGACTGCTGCCACCGATCCCGCCGCCGCGGGGTACAGCCAACGGGTCGCCATCCCGAAGTTCGGGATCGAGGTCGGCCCGTTCCCGCACCTGCGCGCCGAACGCGAACGCCTGGTCGACCTCACCTGGTCGCACTTCGACGCTCGCCCCATCGGCGCCACCATCGGCGGCGAACTGCAGGGGCTCGACCTCGGCGGCGACCTGTCGGACGAGGTCATCGCCGAGATCCGTCAGGCGCTGCTCGACTACAAGGTCATCGTCTTCCGCGACCAGTCCCTCGACGCCGAGGCCCACCTCGCCTTCGCGTCACGCTTCGGCGACCTCGAGATCCATCCGTTCCTGCCGGCGAACGCGACGAACCCCGAGCTCGTCCGATTCGAGAAGAGCAAGCAGGTCGGCGGCTTCGAGAACGGCTGGCACAGCGACGTGAGCTGGCGCGAGGTCCCCTCGCTCGGCGCCGTCCTCCACGCCGTCGAGGTCCCGCCGTCGGGCGGTGACACGCTGTTCTGCGACATGTACACGGCCTACGAGGCGCTCGACCCCGCGACTCGGGACCAGATCGACGGCCTGTACGCGATCCACGACTACAGCCAGGTCTTCGGTTACGGGATCCCCGACGACCAGAAGGCCGAGATGCGCGAGAAGTACCCACTCGTGCGCCACCCCGTCGTCCGGACCCACCCCGAGACCGGCCGCAAACTGCTCTACGTGAACCGCTTCTTCGTCTCGCACATCGACGGGATGGAGGCGGACGAGTCCCACGCCCTGCTCGACCGACTGTGCCGGCAGGCCGACATCATCGAGTTCCAGTTCCGTCACCAGTGGCGCGACGGCGACGTCGTCTTCTGGGACAACCGTGCCGTGCAGCACTACGCGACCAGCGACTACTGGCCGGCGACCAGGATCATGGAACGGGCCAGCATCATCGGCGACCGGCCAGTCTGAGCAGGCCAGTCCGATCAGGCCGGCTCGTCCATCACGGTCTCGAGGATCGCGACGACGGCGTGGACCAACCCACGCACGAAGTCCTCGTGGTCGGCCGCCTCGTCGGTGAGGCGGGCGCGGTCGGCCAGCGAGTGGAAGATCAGCGTGGTCGCGAGCACCGTGCGCACCGCCCCGAGCACGACGGAGTGCGGCGGCAGGCTCTCGACCAACAACGCCTGCACCCGCTCGAGTCCGGGCCTCGACCAGGGCTGCGACAACAGTTCGGGCAGTTCGTCGCGGTTGGGATGCGCCAGGAGTTCCGCCTGGATGCGGAGGTAGGCCGATCCGCCCGGCTCTCCCAGCATGGCCGCCAGCGGAGCGATGATGACCTCGACCAGGTCGCGCACGGTGGGCTCGGACGGGAGATCGTCGAGCAGTCGGTCGCGGTGCACGGCCATCTGCTCGACACGGCGACTGGTGATCGCCTCGAGTAGGCCGATCCGGTCACCGAAGTGGTATTGGATCGCACTGTTGTTGCGCTGGCCGGCCGCGTCGAGGATGTCGGCGAAGGTGGCACCGACGATCCCGTCGGTGGCGAAGCAGGACTCGGCTGCGTCGAGGATGCGGCGGCGCGTGTCGTCGGCGGAGCGGGGCATCGCCCGAACGGTACCCACCGGGCGCGGTCGCGGCGGTCACACCGCACGCGTACGGTCGTGACGTGCCGCTGACCGACCGTCGCACCGAGATCCATCGCAGCGACGCCGCGTCCGGTCGGTGGTTCTCCGCCGTCGGCGACGTCGACGTGGTCGGCACCGGGCGAGTCCGCATCGAGGTCGGCTCCACCGGCAACCGGCTCGACCCGACCCGCCGCGTCCGGCGACGCGGTCATGATCTCGTCCGAGCCGACGGGCGGCTCGAGCTCCGATCGTGGTGGCCCGTGCACGAGGTACGGACCCACGCAACGGGCCAGTTCGTCGGTGATCTCCGGGGGGAGATCACCGCCGCCGGAAGCGAGGACGTGGACGACGACCTCGCCGCGCTCGTCGACATCGTTCGCCAGGTGTTCGGCACGACGTCCGACGACCTCGTCGAGACCGTCCTCGTGTCGGCCTATCCCCTGCTCCAGCACCCGCTCTCGGCCGGTGCCCGACCCGACCTCGTCCCGGTCCCGGTCGAGCCGCTGCTGCATCACGACGACCCGCGCTCGGCTGCGCACCACGCCCTGGGGCCTCGGGTCACCCGGCCCCTGGTCCGGGCGCTCGCGGCCTCGCTGCTGCCCGACGACGACGGACGCGTCGCCTGGGAACCGATCCTGCTCGCGCTCATGGCGGCCGACCGGTGTGGCCCCGAACAGCTCGTGTCGATCCTCACGACCCGTCCCCATCGGCCTGGGGCGGTGTCGTTCTCGCTGACGGACATCGACAGAGCCCGGGCCATGTTCGAGGAGGTCACGCCTCGACGCATCGCAGACGACCTCGTCGCGGCGCTCGAGACCGAGGGCGGCACGACCGAGCTCGCACGCCGCCTCATCCGACACGACGCCAGACCACCGGCTCCCCCTCCGGCCGCACCCGCGCCGCGGCGCCCGCCGGCGCGAGCCGCCGCACCACCTCGGGTCGTCGACGACGGCGAACGGACGATCGACTACCCCGCTCCGTGGCGAGCGGTCGACGGACAGGCAGTCGACGGAACCGGCTGTCGTGTGGCCCTCCCGTCGACGGGCAACGAACTCCTCGAGTGGGGCGCGGTCATGGGCAACTGCCTCGGCGCCTACCGGACGACCGCGGCGTTGGGCCGCACACGGATCATCGGCTTCGCCGACGACCGCGGACTCCAGTACGTCGCCGAGGTCAGTCCGGCCCGGACCCTTCGACAGCTCGAGGCTCCCGGCAACACCCTCCCCCTGCCCAGCCGGGAGCGGGCGATCGTCCGCTTCCTGTTCGAGCAACGCCTCGTCGAGGCCGACGCCCGACGCGTCTTCTAGCGATACCGTCACGGCTGTGGCCAAGCCCCCGCCGGTGATGCTCGAGATCGACGGGCGCGAGGTCCGCATCACGAGTCCGGACAAGGTGTTCTTCCCGGAGCGGGGCGAGACGAAGCTCGACCTCGTCCACCACTACCTGCGGGTGGCCGAGCCGATCCTGCGCACGATGGGCGGACGCCCGACGCTGATGCAGCGGTTCCCCGATGGTGCGGACGGGAAGTCGTTCTTCCAGAAGCGGGTCCCCAAGGGCGCGCCCGACTGGCTCCAGACCACGGTCGTGTCGACACCCAACGGCACCACCTCCGACGCGATGGTCGTCGCCGACATCGCCCACCTCGCCTGGGCCGTGAACATGGGGTGCCTGGGTTTCCATCCGTGGCCGTTGCGAGCCGACGATCCCGGGACCACCGACGAACTGCGCATCGACCTCGACCCCGGTCCCGGCGTCGACTTCGCGATGCTGCGCGAGGCGGCGCACGAGCTCCACACCCTGCTCGACGAGCTCGGCATCCGATCGTTCCCCAAGACGACCGGGAACCGCGGCATCCACGTCTACGCACGCCTTGCTCCCGGCTGGGACTCCTACGACGTCCGGGCCGCAGCGGTCGTCGTGGGGCGCCTCCTCGAGCAACGGCGTCCCGAGTTGGTCACCGCCGCGTGGTGGAAGGAAGAACGGGGGTCGCGGGTGTTCGTCGACTTCAACCAGAACGCCCCGCACAAGACCGTCTTCGGAGCGTGGTGCGTCCGCCCCCGCGTCGGCGGGCAGGTCTCGACGCCCTTCCACTGGGACGAACTCGACGACATCGAACCCGACGAGCTCACGATCCCCGTCGTGGCGGAGCGGATGACGACGGTCGGTGATCCGTGGGCGACGATCGACGACGAGCCGCAGGCGATCACCCCGTTGCTCGAACGGTACGAGGCCGACCTGGCCGCCGGCGTCGGCGATGCGCCGTGGCCGCCCGTGTACCCCAAGATGCCCAACGAGCCGTCCCGGGTGGCTCCGAGCAGGGCAAAGGGCGCCGAGCAGTCGTAGGTTTGTCGACATGGAATCCGGGACCAAGTACCTCGCCGGCAGCGCCTTTCGTCTGCTCAACGCACTCAACGCCAACAAGCCGTTCGCCCGAGAGGGACTCGCATCGATCCCGTCGTTCGCGCTCGGTCTCCCGGCGTCGGAGCTGCCGCTGCACTACGTCACCGGGAACGCCATCTCGACCGCCTATGCGCTCGGGCGCGGCGTTCACCGGACCGCGGCGGGCAAGCTCGGCCTCGCCCTGACCGCCGGCGCCTCGGCCGTCCTCCTCGGCGTCCACAAGCGCGCCGCTGACGCCGAAGGAATCGTCGACCGGGCGCTGGCCGACGAACTCGGCGTCGACCACGCCGAACACGCTGCGCCCTCCCCGATGGCACCGAGCCGGACCGGTCTGCCGCTCCTCCCCTCTCCCGCCGTGCGCAAGCGCTACGTCACCGACGGCCACGTGGCGTACGACGGCCACGGCCGCCGTTCGACCCTCGACGTGTGGCGGCGGCCCGACCTCCCGACCGACGGCAAGGCGCCGGTGATGGTCCAGGTCCACGGCGGCGCTTGGGTCACCGGCGACAAGGAAGGCCAGGCGTACCCGCTCATGGTCCACCTCGTCGAGCGCGGCTGGGTCTGCGTGTCGATCACCTACCGGCTGAGCCCCCGCGCCACCTGGCCCGACCACATCACCGACGTGAAGCGATCCATCGGCTGGGTCAAGGAGAACATCGCCGACCACGGCGGCGACCCCGACTGGGTGGCGATCACCGGCGGTTCGGCCGGCGGACATCTGTCATCGCTCGCCGCACTCACTCCGAACGACCCGCAGTTCCAGAAGGGGTTCGAGGACGTCGACACCTCGGTCCGCGCCGCCGTCCCCTTCTACGGCGCGTTCGACTGGACCAACCGCGACGGAAGCGGCCGAGACGACGTCCTCGAGTTCCTCGAGGAGCGGGTCGTCAAGGCCAAGTTCGCCGACAACCCCGAGGTGTACGAGCAGGCGTCGTCGATGACCCACGTCGGTCCCGACTCCGTCCCGTTCTTCATCCTGCACGGCACCAACGACTCGCTGATCCCGGTCGAGCAGGCCCGGTCCATGGTCGACCTCATGCGCAAGGAGTCGGCGCAGCCGACGGTCTACGCCGAGTTCCCCGGCGCCCAGCACGCCTTCGATGTCTTCGGTGTGGCTCGGGCCCGGGCCGCCTGCCGTGGCGTCGAGCAGTTCCTCAACGTCGTGCGCGCCGAGACCGCCGCCGACGTCGTCTGACCGGCTCGTCCACGCTTCACGATCGGTCGCCGCGGACCATCAGGGACAGCGTCTCGACGAACTGGTCTCGACCAGCGCCGACCGGTACGCCGAAGAAGTGTTCGGCCAGATGGTGCCCGACCAGGGCGAACATTGCGACAGCCGCGACCGCGTCGGCGTCGCCGTCGGCGACCTCGCCCCGATCCATCCGCTCGGCGAGGAGCGCGCCCTCGGCCCGCGCTCCGTCCTCGGCAAGGACTCGCTGCAGCGGTTCGATGAGCTCGGGCCGCTGACGGCCCTCCCGAGCAGCGATCTCGATGAGCGGTTGCAGGCGGACCAGTTCGTCGAGCGTCCGGCGGTAGACGACCTCGAGTCGCTCGGATCCGTCGACCCGCTCCGAGCGTGCAGCTTCGGCCCGTGCGAGTTCGCGATCGACGACTGCGACGAGCACTGCGTCCTTGTTCTCGAAGTGGCGGTAGAAGCTCCCACTCCCCGGCGACAGGCCCGCAGCAGCCTCGATCTCGACGACGGACGTACCGGCGACGCCCTTGCGGGCGAACAACTCCAACGACTGGTCCAGGATCCGTTCGCGCGTGTTGACGGCCACTGTCGCAAGATAGCTCTTGCATTCCGCAAGAGCACTCTTGCAGAATCTCGGTGTGCCTCCACCGCCCACCGTCACCTCCGTTCTCGGGTTCGCTCGACCCGAGCGCGTGCACCCCGACGACGAGCGTCCCCAACTCCACCGGTCGAGCACCATCGAACCCGCGGCGCTCGACGACACCACCCTCGCGATGCACGAGTGCGGACTACGCGATCTCGCCGTTCCCGGGGCAGCGAACCCGACCTTCGACGACGCCGGCTTCGCGATCGCAGACCTGCCGGACCGCCGGGGGTTGTACGACGTGCTCCGAACCGTGCGGCGCGATCAGCGGATGAACCGGGAGAACGAGGTGGCCATCCGACGCTCGCTGGGCCGATCCCGCGTCCTACTCCGAGACGGCACCCAGCTGCTGATCCTGCACGTCGCAGAGGAGGGCGTGCTGTTCCGTAGCGAGGGACCTGCGGGCATCGACGTGGGCGCAGGCACCCACGGCGGAGTCCGTCACGGAGGCGCGGTCAACGTCCACGCCGACCAGGACGTTCTCGGCACGCCGCTCCGCCAGTTGATGCGAGGCCAGGCGCCGAGGATCCTTCGCCACGACGCTCCCGACAGCACCAACCGGCGATCACCATTGATGTTGGTGAACCTGTGGCTCCCGCTCCGACAGGTGACCCGTCCGCTCACGCTCCTGCACAACGCAACGGTCGACCGTCGCCGCGACCAGTGCCGATACGCACTACCCACGGAGGGGATCCTGAACCGTTCCGGGGATCGAGCAGTGAACGACATCTGGGCGTTCCTCCACCACGACGAGCAGGAGTGGTACTTCCACTCCGAGCTCGCGCTCGGCCAGGCCCACGTGTTCGACACCCTGAGTACGGCCCACACCAGCTGCGCGCTGCCGGGCGAGACCGTCGCCGCCGACCGCTACCGACGGCTCCTCGCGGCCGAGGCCGCCATCGGCGACCGGGACCCGGCGGCACTGCGCTCGGCGGCCGCGGGGCGCGGCCCGAACGACGCTTCCACGGCCTCGTTGCGGCGGGCGATCGATGCGATGGACGAGCTGATCGACGAGGTCGCGTCGATCACCGACGATCACACCACCGACATCGGGGCCGATTGGCTCCGCCGCTCCGAGACCGCCCGTTCAGCAGTCGTCAGGAGTTCCATCGAGCTCCGAGCGCTGGTCCTGCGCCTGCCGAGCAGCAGACGGCGACGTCAGCCGTCGACCACGTAGCCGACCCCGGGAACCCATCGGGCGTCGGGCGGGATGCTGGAGCTGCCGTCGAGCACCCATCCGGTCCCCTCGACCCAACGACGACCGGGCTGGTCGGCGACCGGTGGGCGCGGTGTCGCCTGCGGGGCCGTGCGCTGGACCATGGTCGGCGCGGGAGCGGCGGCCGATGGCGCGATCGGTGGCCGTGTCGGCGTCGCTCGCGGCGGTACGACAGGACGTGCGGCCGGGCGTGTCGGTGCCGGCGGCCGCGAGCCCGGTCGAGAGCGGGGCTGGCGGGGGATCCGTTGCGTCGGCGGATGAGGTGAGCGTCGCTGACGAGGCGGGGCAGCCTGCGGTTCGGCCCGCACCGCATTCGCCGTCGGCTTCCAGATGAACGACGCCACGAGCCCGGCGACGCCGGCACCGGCCAATGCCAGGGCCGGTCCCTGACTCGCCTCGGCGAGCGCGCCGATGAGCGACGCCACGACGGCTGCCTGCGCCGGGGCGAACGACTGCGCCAACGCCGGGACGCCGAACGCGAAGACCAGCACGAACGCCGACAGCCCGATGGCCCACACGCCGGCACGTCGCAGGATCGCCGGTCGGTTCGAGGTGATGACCAGGGCCATCAGTGCCCCGACCGCCGCGACCGCCGCCAGAATCGGTACCGCGACGTCGAGCGCCCGTCGCACCGGGCCGAGGTCGGGCACCCGCTCGGTCGGCAGAGGGATCTCGAGCGAGGGCGCGGCGGGCAGCAGGCCGTCGAGCTCCGGGTTCGATTCCACCAGCGCCGAACGCGCCGCGCTGCCGAACGCGCCACCGTCGATCGAACGCGGCGGGTCGCCCTCGCCCAGGAACGCCTGGTGCGTGTCGACGAAGGCAGTGCGGAACAGCGCCTCGACCTCGGGCGAGTCGAGCGCGGTCTCGGCGGCGGCATCGAGCGTGGCCCGGTCCACGGCGAAGCCAGCAGGGATGGCGGACTCGAGTCCTCCGGCGATGTTGGCGACCAACTGATCGTGCACGTCGGGGTCGTCGAGGAGCGCGTCGGCCACGGCCTCTGATCGGCCGGGGTCCAGGACGGTCCGGGTCATGATGAATCCGGTCCACGCGAGCGAGCCGATCCAGAGACTGACCGCGAGGAGCACGGCGGCGAGGGCGCGACGCACGTCCCCATGATGTCGGACGACGCGCCGGCGACCGCGGCAGCGTCGACCGGGCAAACGGTCAGGCGTCCAGGAACGCCTCGATGAGTCGGGCCAACTCGAGGGGTTGGTCGCCCTGGATCGAGTGTCCCGCATCGTCCACCGTGAGGATCTGGGCATCCGGCTGACGCTGGCGGAACGACGCCTGGTCCTCCTCGTCGACCACGGGCGACCGATCGCCGACGACCAACTGGACCGGGACCTCGATCGAGGCGAGGTCGTCCCAGAGGCGGGAGAAGTCGAGATCGCCGTCTCGCCGCTCGACCATGTCGGCCGCTCCCCCGCGTTGGTGACGCCAGACCCAGCTGCCGTCGGGCTGCTCGACCGCGTTGTGGAGGATGCCGCGACGCAGCGACGTCTCGGACCGTGTCGGGTTGAACAGCACCGTTCGCTCGAGGATCTCGTCGAACGACGCGAAGGACTCCGGACCCGCGAGGAAAGCGAGCACGTCGGACGCCTTCTCCTTGTCGGCGCCGGGCGTGACGTCGACCATCATCAGCTTGCGCACGAGTGCCGGCGCGACCACGGCGAGCTCCATCGCCGTCATGCCGCCGAGCGACATCCCCACGACGAGCGCCGCGTCGGGTGCGAGCTCGGCGACGACGACCGCCATGTCCTCGGCGAGCGATCGCGGGGAGATCGCCGTCGCGGGCGCCGTTCCGTCCGAGTGACCATGGCCCGGGAGGTCGATGGCGAGCAGGGGTCGATCGAGGGCGAGCGCCACCGTGTCCCACGTGTGGGCGTTCTGGCCGCCTCCGTGGAGGAAGACGATCTCGGGCGGTGTCGTCCCCCAGCGGAGGCCGCGGATGACCCGGCCGTCGTCGAGGGTCACCGCCACGCGCTCGACCGTCGGTGCGCCCGTCCATTCGAGGCCGGCCTCGGCCGCGTTCTCGTGGAACAGTCCGAACTCGTCGTAGTCAGGAGTCGCCATGGCGGCACCCTAGGAGGCCGGCAATGACCGATGGACCGGACGCCGGATCGTCGTAGGTTGGGCGTCGTGACGACACTCGCCGAACGACTCCAGTCCGACCTGACCACCGCCATGAAGGCGCGCGATCAGCTCACCACCGCGACGCTGCGCATGGCCATCGCCGCCGTGAAGGAGGCGGCGGTCGCCGGATCCGAGGCCAAGGTCCTCGACGACGCCGAGGTCGAGGCCGTGCTCCGCACCCAGGTGAAGCGTCGTGACGAGGCCGCCGAGGCGTTCCGCGACGGCGGTCGCGACGCCCAGGCCGATCAGGAGTTGGCCGAGCGCGAGGTCCTGGCGGCCTACCTGCCCAAGGGACTCGACGAGGCCGAGCTCGCCGCGATCGTCGACAGTGCCCTCGCCGACGGCGGGTTCACCGAGCCGTCGCAGATGGGTCTCGCCATGAAGGCGGTCATGGGCGCGGTCGCCGGGCGGGCCGACGGCAAAGTCGTGTCGGCGATGGTGAAGTCGCGCCTCGTCGGCTGAACCGGACATGATGGGCGCGTGGCTGACTCCCCCGACCCCGAGGTGAAACCGACTGCCGCAGTGGTGCTGGGCAGCGGCGGTGCTCGTGGGTACGCCCACATCGGTGCGCTCGAGGTGATCGAGGCCAGCGGATACGAGGTGATCGCCGTCGCCGGCTGTTCGATGGGCGCGCTCGTCGGTGGCCTCTACGCAGCGGGGAACCTCGACGAGTACCGGGACTGGGCCATCACGCTCCGCCAGCGCGACGTGCTCCGGCTCGTGGATCTGTCGCTGTCGTCGATGGGCGCGATCCGCGGCGACAAGCTCTTCAGCATGGTCGGCGAGATGATCGGCGACGTCGCCATCGAGAACCTCCCCATCGCCTACACCGCCGTGGCGACCGACCTGCTCTCCCAGCGGGAGGTCTGGTTCCAGGACGGTTCGCTCTCCGATGCGATCCGCGCCTCGATCGCCATCCCTTCCCTCCTCGCCCCCGTCGTCACCGACAACCAACTCCTGGTCGACGGCGCCCTCATGAACCCGGTGCCGATCCTCCCGACGTTGTCGGCGCAGGCCGACATCACGATCGCCGTCCACCTGTCCGGCGAGACCCGACGCCACAGCCCGACGAAGCCGTCGGGGCCGCTGGTCCCGGTCGTCGAGGGCGCCGACGATCCCGCCGTGGAGGACGAGCGGTGGGCATCGCTACGCGAGCGCGCGGCACGGCTCCTCGACTGGGATGTCGTGCGGGCCAAGCTGTCGCGCGACGGCGAGCGCTCCGAGTCGGACGACCTCGCCGACTTCAGCCGCTTCGACATCATGAACCTGGCGTACGAGACGATGCAGTCCACGCTGACCAGCTACAAGCTCGCCGGTTATCCCCCCGACGTGTTGGTCGAGATCCCGAAGTCGAGCGCCCGGACGTTCGAGTTCCACCGCGCCGAGGAACTCATCGAGATCGGGCGGTCGTTGACCGAGAGCGCGCTGGCCGACGTCGGCGTCTGAGCACCGGGCGTCGCCGGGTCAGGACACGCCGGCAGTCGACGCTGCGAACTCCGCACGCTCGCGGTGGCGCTCGTACGCCCATCCCGGCCCCCGCAACACGAAGGACAGACGGTCGGACCACGTGTCGGAGTCGGCGACGTCGCGGAGGATGTCCTTGTACTCGTGCGAGGCGACGACCGCCGGGTTGAACGAGTCGATGTTCTTGGTGAGTCCGTAGACCACCGGCTCGTCCTCGGGCTCGAACGTCCCGAAGAGCTTGTCCCAGACGATGAGGATCGACCCGTGGTTGCGGTCGAGGTACTGCGAGTTCGACCCGTGGTGCACCCGGTGGTGCGACGCGGTGTTGAGCACCGCCTCGGCCGGGCCGATCGAACGGATCGTCTCGGTGTGGATCCAGTACTGGTACAGCAGGTTGATCGCACGAGCCTGGGAGATCAGGTGGGGACGGACGCCGGCCCGGGCCAGCAATCCGTACGGGATCCAGACGCCGAGGACGTCGGCTACCGGCTGACGGAGTGCGGTCGAGAGGTTGTAGCGCTCACTCGAGTGGTGGACCACGTGGAGCGCCCACATCGCCCGGATCTCGTGCATGAACCGGTGGTTCCAGTAGTAGATGAAGTCCCACCCGGCGATCGCGGCGATCCACGCCGCCGCACCCTCGCCGCGGTCGTGGGCCTCGCCCTTCTCCCACATGGTGTCGGGATTGGTGCGCGAGGCGAAGAAGGTGGCCGTCGCCAGCGTTCCCGTGGCCACCGCTGCCGGCCCCGTGACTCGGCGGACCTTGGCCGCGAGCCGACTCCAACGACGGCGACCGTCTGTCGACGAGGCGTCCAGTTCGGCGTCGTCGGGGGCACGAGCGACGACACGGTCGGCGATCGACGTCGCTGCCGCGGCCGCCAAGGTCGCGCCGACGAGCACCTTGCCGTACTTCCCCTTGCCGGGGATGACGTGCTTGACCAACTTGGGGGTGATCAGCGGGGCGAGGAGGGATCCGACGCCCATGGCCAACGACGTGGCCGTGTCCTCCTTGGTGTAGTCGCCGGTCGTGGGACCGTGGACCGCCGCCCGCTTGGCCAGGTACCGCTGCTCGGCGGCCATGGTCCCGAAGTAGATGGGGATCGAGGCGACAGTCAGGTCCAGCACGGCGACCAGTCTGACGGATCGCTCACGGCCGGACCGCCCCGATCACCCGGAGCGCGTTCGTTCCGAGCACCTTGCGGCAACGATCGATCGTCCAACCTCGGCGGAGCATCCCCGCCACGAGGTTCGGGAGGTCCGCCGGTCGACGGAGGTCGCGGGGCGGCATGATCGCGCCATCCCAGTCGCTTCCCAGGCTGACGTGGTCCTCGCCCACCAGGTCGATGACGTGTTGTGCGTGGTCGAGCACGGCCTCGCACCGTCCGCCCCAGTACGGCTCGCCGAGGAAGGACGACTGGTACATGATCCCGACGGTGCCGCCACGCTCGGCGATGGCACGGATCTGGTGGTCGGTGAGGTTGCGCCAGTGCTCGTTGACCGCGTCCACGCCGGTGTGGGTGACGATCGGCGGGAGGTCGGGGTCGTGTACGGCCAGCGCATCGTCGAACCCAATGCGGCTGATGTGGGCGAGGTCGACGAGGATCCGCGCCGCATTGCAGCGGCGGACGTAGTCACGGCCGAGGTTCGTCAGACCCGCGACGGTCCGCCGAGGCGACGGCGCCGAGGTCGCGCCGATGCCCGAGTCGGTCAGGTGGACGAGCGTGATCCGGCAGATCAGGTCGCCGGGCATGGCATCGAGCAGCGAGGGGTCGTGCTCGATCGCGTTCCCGCCCTGGATGGCGAGGAAGGCGCCGTGTCGCCCAGCGTCGCGGGCGGCGCGGTACTCGGTCAGATTGCGGACGACGTCGGCGCGGTCCGGTCGTCGCTCGAACTCGGCCTGGATGCCGCGGAGGTTCCGATGGAAGGCCCGCTGTCGGGCCCGGGCCGGGCGGAACGGATTGGTCGTGATCGACCACATCCCGCCGGTCATCCCGGCGTCGATGGCCGACGGCAGGTCGACCATCCCGTACAGGCGGTACTGGAGCGGGCCGCCGAGTCGATGCTGCTTCTGGAGGTCGCGTCGAGCGATCCGCGAGGCGATGTAGGTGTCGAGGTGGAGATCGACCACGTCGACCTCCGGGTCTCGGAGCAGCGTGTCGGCATCGGCGAGGAGCGAAGGATCCACGGTCGGACGATAGTCATGCCCGTTTCGTCATCCGGATCGTTCCGAGCTCCGTAGAAACCAGTGAAGTGACCGCACGGTGTGGGGCGTACAGGGGCGCCCCCGCCGTGCGTGTCTTCGGTCGCCGGTGTCTCGATCGCCGGGGTGACGAGTACGTTCCAACCGATGGACGCCACCGTCGTCGACGAGATCCGCCGAGTGCTCGAGACGTCACCAGCCTCGTGGCGGAGTGTGTCCGGCGGCGACGTCAGCGAGGCCTACGACACGACGCTCGGCGACGGCCGACGGGTGTTCGTCAAGACGCACGCCAACCCGCCGGACGACTTCTTCACCACCGAGGCATCGGGGCTCGACTGGCTGCGCGAGTCCGACGCCGTCCTGGTCCCTTCGGTCCTGGCCGTTGGCGACGACCCGGCGTTCCTCGTGCTGGAGTGGATCGACGAGGGCGACCCCCGACCGGACACCGAGGCCGCGCTCGGTCGGGCCCTGGCGGCGATGCACCGCAGCGGCGCCGCGACCTTCGGGCGTGAGGACCGCCGGACCACCGGCAGCCGAGGACTCCCGAACGAGCCGTGCGACACCTGGGTCGAGTTCTACGCCACCCAACGACTGATCCCGCTCGCACGGATGGCCCGCGACCAAGGGGCGCTCGAGGCATCCACCGTCCGGGCCATCGACCGGGTGAGCGATCGTCTCGGCGACCTGGGCGGCGACCCCGAACCACCGGCTCGGCTCCACGGCGATCTCTGGTCGGGGAACCGCCTCGTCGACGTGGCGGGACAGTCGTGGCTGATCGACCCGGCGGCGCACGGCGGTCATCGGGAGTTCGACCTGGCGATGATGCGGCTGTTCGGCGGCTTCGGCGATGCCTGCTTCGCGGACTACGCCGCGACGTTCCCCCTCGCCGAGGGCTCGGCGGAGCGAGTACCGCTCCATCAGTTGGCGCCGCTGATCGTGCACGCCGTGAAGTTCGGTGGCGGCTACGTCGCTGCGGTCGAGCGTGCGCTCGGCCAGCTGCTCTGACGCTTCGCTGTTGCGACGACCGTCAGCTGCCGACGCTGGTGCCCTCCGGGAGCCCGCCTTGTGGGTACGGCCCGATGAACATGTGCTCGAACATGCCGTGACCGGTGTGGTCGGCCGCTCCATCTGCGTAGTCGAAGCGGGCACAGTGTTCGACGATCGCCCACCAGGCCCACTCGTCCAACTCGCTCATCGGCCACGACTTGCCCTCGACGGTGGTCTCGTCGCCGATCCACATCCCGTGGCGGTACTCGTCGCCGAGGCCGTAGCCCGTGCCGATCCCGAGGTAGTTGTGCACGAGGGGTGTGCACAGGATCTCGATGGGCCCACCGGGGGCATCGGGGAGGTGGAACGTCGACGGTGTCTCGACGAGACGGGTGCCGGGACGCAAGGTGTGCGAGACGTGGGCGGAGCCCAACCACTCGGGCTCCTTCGCCGCGTCGTGCCAGATGCGGACCGCTTCGTCCATGACTCGGTGACCGTTCCCCTCCTCCTGGATGAGGACGAGGATCGAGTGGTCGTCGAACTGCATCGGCACGTAGTTCCACATGCCCGTCATCACCGGCTCGGTCTGGATACCGGAGGGTTCGGGCTCGCCGACCGGCCGCACGCCCCACGAACGGTCCCGTGCACCCCACCAGCGATCCGGGGTCACCTCGAAGGTCTCGTCACCGACCCGCAGCGATCCCGACCAGCGGCCGTTCTGCGCGAACCGTGAAGTGTCGAAGACGATCCGACCGTGCTTGCGGGAGTAGTGGCGCGGCTCGATCCACGGCTCGAAGACGCCGTTCCACACGAGGTCGCACGACAGGTCGAGGTCCGGTGCGTCGCAGACCAACCGCAACGACCGGAGCGGCTCGATGATCTCGATCCGGAACGGACCGACCGACGTGTCCATGCGGTCGACGAGCGGCTTGTTGGCTCGGACCACGTGGTGGGTGTCGCCACGACGGACCGTGATGAACGCGTCGTGCGTCCCCAGGTTGGGATACATGCCCATCCCCATGACCGCGAAGAGGTCGCCACTGCACGAGTGCAGGTTGAAGTAGTACCGGTCGTAGAAGTTGCGGTCGCTGGTGCCGACGTGACGTACCGGCTCGGCGATCTGGTGGATGGGGTAGTCGTCCCAGGAGCTCAGCATGCCGCCACCCTGTCAGATCTGACACACCGTCAGGAGGCAGCGGCGTACCGCTTGGCTCGACCCCGGTTGACCGCGCCCACGATCGTCATGACCGTGCCGATGACGATCAGGAGCCCGCCGGCGCCGATCGCCAGGAACCACGGCCAGTACGAGCCGATCGACGAGAAGGGCCGGGCGAGCAGGACCTCGGTCCCGAACGACGACTCTCCCCGCACGGTGATGTCGTAGGTCCCCGGGCGATCGATGTCGAAACGCACCACACCCACGTAGTCGCGTCCGTTGATGCTGATGGTCTCCGTGAACGACGAGTCAGCCCGGGTCTCCACCGACTCCGGACCGGTCACCATGACGGTCTGGGGTCGGATCACCAGGCCGAAGTCGTCGCGCTCGTAGAGCATCCACGGTCCCTCCTCGAGTGTCACCCGGTGACTGCCGGGCACCTCCCAACGCGGTCCGCTGATGGCGTCGACGAAGGCGGGGATGACCAGGGCGAGGGCGACCACGATGAGGGCGATGCCTCCGGCGACGACGGTCAACGACGCCCACAACGGTGGCCCGGCGACCGAGCCGTCGGCGCGACGTCGGGGTGGCCGGACCGGTGCCGGGACGGTCGGCGCTCCTGCCAGCGGAGCAACGTGCTCGGTCCAACGCACGCCGTCCCAGTAGCGCTGGGTTCCGGTCATCGAGGTGTCGGGATACCAACCGGGTGTCGCCATCACCCCATGGTGTCGCGTCGGACCCGGTCGAGGGCGCGACGGATGCGCTGGGCGCTCACCGGGCTCCGGGTGCCGAGGTGCTGCGCGAACTGCTGGACCCGCAGGTCCTCGATCATCCACCGGATGTCGTCGAGCGCCGCAGTCAAGCCCACCTCGGCGACGAGCGATGCGTGCTCGGTCACCACTCGGTGGACGATCGCCATCCGCTCGTGGTCGGCGCGCACACCCTCGCGGAGCTTGTCGATCCGTACGTCGACGGCGTCGAGGTAGTGGGGGATGTCGACGAGACGCTCGGTCCCGATGCTCACCGCCATGCCGTCGAAGACCAGGTGCCGGACCTGGGTCGTGATGTCGTCGAGCGCTGCCGACCACTCGATCGGCGCGGGCCGGGCCAGACGCTCGTGCAACTGCCCGACGTGTTGCACCGCGACCGCCATGCAACGGACGGCCTCGACCAGTTCGTCGACGTAACGGTCACGGGTGTCCGCGAGCAGCCGCGAGAACGACTCCTCGTCCCAGACAGGGCCGCCGTGATCGAGGAGGATCGCGTCGAGCACGGCATCGAGCGCGTCGTCGACCGCGGCCGAGACCGAGCCGTGGGGCGCAGTGACCAGACCCAGCATCGTGTGGGCGTCGAGTGCTCCCTGGACCGTCCGGGCCGGGCGGGGCAACTGCAGCTTGAGGAGACGGCGGGTGCCGTTCCAGTGCAGCGCCTGCTGCTCGCTCGTCGACGCGAGGACCCGCACGCCCACCGAGTCGCGCAGGTCGACCAGCGACGGATAGCCCTCGACCGTGAGGCCACCCACGTCGGAGGTGATGGACCGCGGCAGCGTGCCGATCGACCAGTCGGTGATCCCGTCGCGCTCCATGTCCGGCGACTCCGCGACCACGGTCGACCGCACGTGCGCACGCAGCCGCCGCTCGAGGTCGTCGAGGTCGTCGCCCTCGGCCAGTAGGCCCTCGTCACCGGTCACCCGGAACCACGGGCGCAGGTGCGAGGGCAGTTCGACGCCGTCCCACATCGACGGGACGATCTCGACCCCGGCGAGCCGGGTGAGCGTCTTGGCCAGGACGACGCGGAACGGTCCGTCCGACGGGTCGATCGACTGGTGCGCCTCGGCTGCTCGATCCGGCGCCGGGGCCAGGTGGCGGCGGACGGCCTTCGGCAGCGCCCGGATCATGGCGGTCACCAACTCGAGCCGGAGACCGGGCACCAACCACTCGAACGGCGACGGGTCGGTCCGGTTCAGGACGGCGACGGGGATCTCGAAGATCGCGCCGTCGCGCACGTCACCGGGCTGGAACGAGTAGTCGACCGGGACCTCGATCCTCGTGCCGCCGGACTCCCCCACCGACCACGTCGTGGGGAAGGCCTCGTCGTCGACTCCGTCGTCCGTGGCGAGGAGATCGTCGACCGAGAGGTCGAGCAGCGCCGGATGCACGCCGATCTCGTCGCGCCACCATCGGTCGAAACGACGGACGTCGGTGATGTCGTCGGGGACACGGGCGTCGAAGAAGTCGAAGACCGCGTCCTCGTCGATCAGGAGATCGCGGCGACGTGCCCGATCCTCCATCGAGCGGACCTCGTCGATCCGCGCCCGGTTGTGTGCGACGAATCGGTGGTGCGTCTCCCACTCGCCACGCACCAGGGCATGCAGGACGAACAGCTCACGCGCTCGCTCGGGGTCGATCCGGCCGACGTCGACCGCTCGTCCCTCCACCAGGGTCAGCGCGCGGAGTTGGACCCGTTCGATCACCTGTGCGGTCCCCCGCTCCTGGTTCCACCACGGCTCGCCGTAGGTCGACTTCACGAGGTGGCGGGCCGCGTGTTCGATCCACTGGGGCTGGACGGTGGCAGCGGTGCGGGCCCACATCCGGTTGGTCTCGACCAACTCGGCGGCCATGACCCACTTGGGCGGCTTCTTCGAGAGCGCCGACCCGCGTCCGATGGCGAACCGGGCGTTGCGTACGCCGATGAACTCCGCCGGTCCCCGCTCGGCCTGCTCCTCGTCGCGAGCCCCCACGTTGCCCAACAGTCCGGCGAGCAGCGAACGGTGGATGGCGTGCTCGTCGCTCGGCGTGGTGTTGATCTCGAGCTTCAGCGACCGGACCACCTGACGGAGCTGCGTGTAGACGTCCTGCCATTCCCGGAGGCGGACGAAGTGGAGGTACTCGGCCTTGCACTCGCGTCGGAACGCTCCCGAGCCCAGCGCCTTCTGCCGTGCCTTCAGGTGATCCCAGAGTGCGAGCATCCCGAGGAAGTCCGAACCCGGCACCCGGAACCGGGCATGCGACTCGGCGGCCTGTTGCTCCTTGCCGACCGGCCGTTCGCGGACGTCCTGGATCGAGAGTGCCGCGGCGATGACCATGACCTCGTGGACACAGCCGTTGCGGCCGGCCTCGAGCACCATGCGGCCGAGCGTCGGGTCGACGGGGAGTCGGGCCAGGCGGCGCCCCAGCTGCGTGAGCCGGCGGTCGTGCGCAGGACGGCCGGTCTGGAGGGCGCCGAGTTCCTCGAGCAGCGCCACGCCGTCGGCGATGTTGCGACGGTCGGGCGGTTCGACGAACGGGAACGACTCGACGTCGCCGAGACCCAGGGCGGTCATCTGGAGGATGACCGACGCGAGGTTGGTGCGCAGGATCTCGGGCTCGGTGAACTCGGGCCGGTCGACGAGGTCGTCCTCCTCGAAGAGTCGGATGCAGACGCCGGGGGCCACTCGGCCACAGCGACCAGCGCGCTGGTCGGCCGACGCCTGGGAGATCGGCTCGATCGGCAGACGCTGCACCTTGGTCCGCTTGTTGTAGCGAGAGATGCGAGCCGTGCCCGGGTCGACCACCGACCGGATCCCGGGAACCGTGAGCGAGGTCTCGGCGATGTTGGTCGCGATCACGACACGGCGCTTCGTGTGCGACGCGAACACGCGGTGCTGCTCGGCTGACGACAACCGGGCGTACAGGGGAACGACCTCGGTGTTCGCCAGCTTCAGTCCCTCGACCGCCTCGGCCGTGTCACGGATCTCCCGCTCGCCCGACTGGAAGACCAACACGTCGCCCATCTGCTCGTCGAGCAGCTCGCGCACCGCGTCGGTCACCGCCGCCACGGTGTCGTCGTCCTCGGGAGGCCGGTACCGGAGCTCGACCGGGAAGGTGCGGCCCGAGACCTCGACGATCGGTGCAGGCCCGTCGCCGTTTCCCGCGACGCCGGCGAAGTGCGCGGCGAACCGCTCGGTGTCGATCGTGGCCGAGGTGACGATCACCTTCAGGTCGGGTCGCCGGGGCAGCAGTTGGCGGAGATACCCGAGGATGAAGTCGATGTTGAGACTCCGCTCGTGGGCCTCGTCGACGATGATCGTGTCGTACTTCGTCAGGTCACGGTCACGCTGCAGCTCGTTCAGCAGGATGCCGTCGGTCATGACCTTGAGGAGGGTCCGCTTCCCCACCTTGTCGGTGAAACGAACGGCGTACCCCACCTCTTCGCCCAGCGAGACGCCCAGTTCCTCGGCGACGCGTTCGGCCACGGCTCGCGCGGCGATCCTCCGGGGTTGGGTGTGCCCGATGAGGCCGGCGCGCCCACGCCCCAGCTCGAGACAGAACTTGGGGAGCTGTGTGCTCTTGCCCGAACCCGTCTCGCCCGCCACGATCACGACCTGGTGCGCGTCGATGACCTCGAGCAACTCGTCCTTGCGGAGCGAGATCGGGAGATCGGGCGTCGTGAAGTCCATGGTCCTCGTACCAGTATGAGCGGCCGTCGACCGGTCGCCATGGTGCACGAGCGGAATGGATGGCTACGGTTGACCGCACGGTCAAGATCTGAACCCGGGGGGAACCGTGGCACAACTCACCTACACACGCGACGAGCTGATGGCGGAGCACGACTACGCCGAGCCCCACGTCGTCCACGGACGTCGCATGCACGGAGGATTCCTCGCCGACGGCACCTACACGCCGCCCCGGACGCTGCACCGCGGCCCGGCCGTCGATGCGTGGACCGACGCCCTGCGCTCGCGGGGTGGAGAGATCCTCGACGCCACCGCGTCGCTGCTCGACGGCGTCCGCCTCCCGAACGTCGAGCAGTCGCGGGTCCTGCTCCGCAACGGACTCGGTGAGACGTTCTGGAACACCCTGACCATCATCGGCAAGATCGAGGCCCGCGGGCGTCTGCTCGCCGACGTCGAGTTCCCCGATCTCCAGCCCCACATCGTCGACGACATCTCCACGATGGGCATCGGCCACCTGAACAAGGGACTGCTCGTCGCCCACGGCCTGGACGAGGGAGGCATCCCGGCTGAAGGAATCGGCGGGCACGACGAGATGTGGTTCGCCGCTCGTGATCTCGCCTTCGGTGCCGGAGCACATCCCGACGTCGATCCGCCCGAGAGCATCGCTCGTGACGACGGCGGCGAGGGCTTCGCGGCCGGACGCCGCATACCCGAACTCCCGCCGGAGATCGAGGGTCTGCTCTCGTTGCTCACGAACCTGTTGATCATCGAGTTCCGGGCCGAACTCGGCTTCTCGGAGTCACAGTCGATCCTGCGCACTCCCGGACTCTTCGCCGACGACGCCAAGTCGGCCGAGGCAGCGGAGATCATCGGGCGCATCCGCACCGACGAGGAGATCCACGTCACGTCGCTGCGGCTGTACCTGGGCGAGATCCGCTCGATCACGTTCAAGACCCTCGAGGGCGGGACCATCTCCGGCGCCGAGGTCATCGACCGGTTCTGGGGCGATCTCGTGCAGTGGGCCACGGTCGAACAACCCAAGCTCGCAGCAGAACAGCAGCGCGAGATGCTCGAGGAACGGATCCGCCAGCACCCCGACGCCGACCGAGTCCTCCGCGAGTTCGACGCCGTCGGCGACTGACCCTGGCCGACTCGTCCGCCGAATCTGACGCGGTGTCAGATTCGCGCGAGACTGCCGGCCATGGAATTCGGACTCTTCATCGGTGGCTGGGTACCCGACTATCTCGACGGGCGTGACGACGAGGCGGAACACGTCCGCCTCCTGAACGAGGCGCGCATCGCCGAGGTCGGCGACGCCCACAACTGGAAGTACGTCTGGGTCACCGAGCACCACTTCCTGACCGAGTACAGCCACATCTCGGCCAACGAGGTCGTGATGCCCCACATCCTCGCCCGCACCGAGAACATCCGAGTCTGTTCGGGAATCATCAACGTGACGCCCCCGGTGAACCACCCGGCCCGCATCGCCGAACGGGTGGCGATGCTCGACCATCTCTCCGGTGGGCGCTTCGACTTCGGCACGGGCCGCGGTTCGTCGACCACCGAGCAGGGCGGATTCGGCATCACCGATCCGGACCTCACCCGCGACATGTTCGACGAGGTCATGCCCGAGTTCCGCAAGATGTGGAGCCAGGACTCGTACAGCTTCGACGGCAAGTTCTTCTCGATGCCCGAGCGCAACGTGCTCCCCAAGCCCTACGTGAAGCCGCATCCTCCGATGTGGGTCGCAGCCGGCAACCCGGAGACGTTCGAGAAGGCCGGCAAGCTCGGCCTCGGCGTCCTCTGCTTCACCGGGGGTTCGCCCGAGAAGATGCGTCCGCTCGTCGAGACCTACAAGGAAGCCATCCAGCACGCCGATCCGGTCGGCGACTTCGTCAACGACAACATCGCGGTGACCACCAACTTCTTGTGCCTCGAGGACGGCGACGCCGCCCGTGAGCACATGACCCGGTCGCGCAACGGGCGCCAGCAGAGCCTGGTGTTCAAGTACCTCGACACGTTCCCCAAGCCTCCGATGGTCCCGGACTGGCCCACGGAGATCCCCGACCCCACGCTCGAACAGCTGGCGGCCGGGTTCGAGAAGGGCACCTCGATCGTGGGGACACCCGACGAGTGCGGTGAGGCGCTCGAGAAGTGGGACGGCATCGGCGTCGACCAGCTCATCATGGGCCCGACCGGCACGGCACTCCCGTTCGACCTCATCGAGGAGTCGGTGAGCCTCTTCGGCGACCAGGTGATCCCGCACTTCGACACCGACCCGGAGGCACGCAGCGCCCGGCACCGTCGACTGGCCGCGGCCGACACCGACGTACGACTGGTCACCACCACTGACTGAGGTGCACCATTCAGGGTGTGCCCTGGCCGCGCGAATCGAGTGAGGACGATCTCGTCGCGCGGCTGACCGCCGGTGACGAGCGGGCCTGGGCCGAGTTGTACCAGGAGCTCGCCGGGCGGATCGCCGGCTATGCCCGGGCAAAGGGGGTGTCGGACCCGGACGACCTGGTCGGCGACGTGTTCGCGGCGGCGGCAGAACGGATCGGACGGTTCGACGGCGACGGCGAGCGCCTCCGGTCGTGGATGTTCACGATCGCCCACCACCGCCTCGCCGACGACCTCCGCCGGCGGAAGCGGCGAGCGACCGACGCGGTCGCCCCGCGTGAGTTCGATGATCTCGAGGCCCGTGCCGACAGCATCGGCGAGGCGACGGCGCGTATCGACGCCGACGGCGCCCTGGCCATGTTGCAGTGGGTGACCGAGGAACAGCGCGAAGTCCTCACCCTGCGAATCCTCGGTGAGCTCAGCATCGCCGAGACGGCCACAGTGATGGGCAAACCGCCCGGAGCGGTCAAGGCCCTCCAGCACCGGGCCATCGCTCGCATCCAGCGCCGCCTCGAACAGGACCCGTATCCGAACGCCGTCGCCGACGATGACGGAAGTGAACCATGAGTGCCGACGACCGCCTCGACCGGGAGACCCATCCCGAGCTGAACGAGGTCTTCGACGCGCTCGATCGCCTGGTCGCTCCGCCCGCCGACTCGTCGCTCCGGGTGGCCCAGATCCAACGGGCCGCTGCGACCGCCCGGAGCGCCGTCGCGTCTCCCCCGGTCGCGGTGGCATGGCGTTGGCGGCGAGCCGCCTCCTGGCGCGTCGCCGCAGTCGCCGCCGCCGCAGTCGCGGTGATCGCTGGTCTCGGAGCCGATGATCGGTTGCCGGCCCCGGCCCAGCGGGTCGTGAGTTCGGTCGCCGAGGTCGTCGGTGTGGACGTGCCCGACGGATCGTCGCGGGCGAACGACGCCGAAGACGCTCCGGATCTCGAGGATCTCGACGAGTCGCCCGACACCTCCGGCAAGAGCGGCACCACGCCGGCGACACCCGGCGGACCGGGAGAACCCGCGACGCCGGCCGAGTCCGGCAACGGCAACGGCAACGGCAACGGCAACGGCGCCGAACCCGCCACGCCAGCCGAGCCAGGGTCCTCCGAAGGGCCCGCGACCCCGGCCACGCCAGCCACTCCGGCGACCCCGGAAGGCAACGGCAACGGCAAGCCGGCCACACCGCCAGGCGCCACGAAGTCCGACACCAAGAAGCCGGATTCCGCCGGCAAGAAGGCCGACGACGATCAGCAGGATTGACCGGAACTTTTCTGCGATCGACCCGTATCCCGCCGACGGCTCGGGCGATCACTCCACTGCAGGCCCGTTGGTTGCCTACCGCCAGGGACGACCACACGGAGCGCCAGCAGTTCGAGCCGCCTTCGGGCGGCTCGAACTCATTTTTGCTCCGGCCCCGTCGCAGCGGCAGCGCTGTGCTAGCCCTGGGACATGACCGGACCGTTCGATCTCGAAACCGTCGACCACCTCCTCAGCACCACCCGGGCGGTGCGCAAGCGACTCGACCTCGACAAGGACGTCCCCGACGACGTCCTCCTCGACTGCATCCGGCTGTCGCAGCAGGCACCGACCGGTTCCAACATGCAGAACTGGCGTTGGATGATCATCCGCGACGCCGACACCCGCCTCGCCCTGGCCGAGCTGTACCGCTCGGCGGGCGGCGAGTACCTCGCTGCCGCCGAGGCGACGGCGACGGAGGGCCAGGTCAAGCGGGTCATGTCGTCGGCCAACTACCTCGCACAGCACCTCGAGGAGGTCCCGGTCCACGTGATCCCGTGCGCCAAGGGCCGACTCACCTCGGACAACAGCGTCGGCGACTGGTCGGGGATGATGGGCTCGATCTACCCCGCCATCTGGAGCTTCCAGCTCGCGTTGCGCAGCCGCGGCCTCGGGTCCTGTCTGACCACGCTCCACCTCGGCAAGGAGGCCGAAGCGGCCGAGATCCTCGGCATCCCCGACGGCGTCATGCAGATCGCGCTGCTCCCGGTGGCCTACACGCAGGGCACGGACTTCAAGCCGGCCGAGCGCCCGCCGGTCGAGCGGATCGTCCACATGGACCACTGGGGCAACAAGCCCGAGTGAACCGCGGCCGTCCGGCCACCAGCGATCAGTCCGGCAGCGAGATCCCCATCTCCTCCACCTTGCGCGCCACCTCGTCGGGGAAGATGTTCTTGATCAGGTAGAGGTCCTGGATGATCTGGTAGTCGGGGGCCATGCCCTTGGCATAGCGCTCCATGTAGGCGAGCTGCTTGGCGACCAGGACCATCTCCTTGGGACCCTTCGCGCCGTAGTTGTCCATGAGGTCGATGCTCATCTTGAGCATCTCGCCCAGGTTCATCCCACCGATGCCGGCCTCGAGCATCGGGCCGAGGATCATCTGCAGGCGCATCCCCAGCTCTTCGTCCGTGCCGATGTCGGCCGGGAACACCCCGACCGAGCGGTAGGCCCGAGCGACCCGGGTGAAGTCGCCGTCGATCATGCAGGTGTAGAGGATGTCCTTGATCACCTGGCGGAACTCGGGGGCGAGCTCGCCCATGATCCCGAAGTCGAGGAAGCTCGCTCGCCCGTCGGGCAGGAACCAGATGTTCCCGGCGTGCATGTCGCCGTGGAACGGCCCGTGCACACAGACCGACTCGATCCAGACCTTCGCGCCCCAGCGCAACATCAGCTCGCCGTCGATGCCGCGGCGCGCCATCTCCTCGAACTCGTCGAGCGGCGTCCCCGTCATCCGTTCCATGCAGATCACCCGCGGCCCGCAGTAGTCCCAGTACACCTCCGGAGCGGTGATGTTGTGGTTGTCACCGAAGAAGCCGATCCGCTCGCGGAACGCCGCCTGGCGGGTCGCCTCGAGTGCCGGCACGAGCTCCTGGAAGTTCACGCTCGCCGTGTCCTCGATGACCGCGACCGGGTCGGCCGACTTCAGCCAGTCCCACCGCTCGGCGAGCTTGGCGATGCGCCACAGGATCCGCAGGTCGGCCGTCATCAGCGCACGGATGCCCGGACGCTGGAGCTTGACCACCGCCTGACGTCCGTCGGGGAGCGTGCACGCATGGACCTGGCCGATCGACGCCGCCGACAACGGCTTGTCGTCGAAGAACGTGAACAGCTCCTCGGGCGTGTGGCCGAGGTCGTCGGTGATGATCTGACGGGCGGTGGCGCTGTCGAACGGCGGGACCTCGTCGAGCGTCCGTTGGCACGCGTCGGCCAGCGGCTCGGGGAAGACCCCGGGTGACGACGCCATGATCTGGCCGAGCTTCACGAACGCCGGACCGAGCGCCTCGAACGCGTCGACGGCGCCCGCGCTCGCTGCGTCCCACCAGCCGACGACGTCCTTGCGGCGGAACACGAGGTCGAGGCGGCGGCGGAGGAGCGACCGGACGATGCTCCAGGTGAGGACGATGCCGATCGTGAGACCTCGCCGGATCTCGGTGAAGCCGAACCGGTCCAGGGCGGGCTCGTCGACCACCAGGTCTTCGGGCGGGGGCCCGTCGGCGTAGGGGCCGTGGAAGCCCTCGATGGTCTCCCGAGGTGTGGTCGCGTCGGGGACCTCGCGGCGGCCACCGAAGTTGAGACCGACACGGGGCTCGGTCTGCTCGATCATCGCGACGACTGCGCCACCGTCGACCACCGGCAGGTGGCGGACGTTGTGTCGACCCATGAGCTCGCGGGCCGCCATGGTGTCGACGTCCGGTCCGACGGTCACCACATCGACGCTCATCCGACGACGCACTGAAACTGCGGCGGGGTCGTCGCCATCGACGATCACGGCCAGCAGGTCTCGCTCGGTCAGGAGGCCGACCAGACGTCCGCCCTCGAGCACGACGACCGCGGACTGGTGTCGTTGCTGCAACAGCCGGGCGGCCTCGGCGATGGTCGCGTCCGGCCCGATCGACGCGACCTCGGATGTCTGGTTCGTCCGCATCCGTGGAGCCTCGCGCATCGCGCCTCCGGCGAGGAACGCCGACCACGGCCCCTACCCTCGGGACATGGTCCTCGAAGACGAACTCCTCAACAAGGTCACCTGGAAGATCCCGAACGCGCTCGCGCTCGTGGGGTCTCGGTCCGGCGACGAACGGAACACGATGACCACGAGTTGGATCACCCAGCTGTCCATGGAGCCCGTCCTGATCGGCATCGGCGTCGACAACACCGCCGTCACCCATCGATTGATCTCGGACGGCGGGTCGTTCACCGTGAACCTTTGGTCGGCGGACGACACCCGGGTGTTCGTCAAGTTCTCGAAGCCGGCCACCGACGAGGGGACGACGCTCAACGGGCGAGCCGTCCGCGACGGCGTGACCGGTGCCCCGGTCTTCGAGGAGGCGATCGCCCACGTCGAGTGCGAGGTCCGTCAGACCCACGACCTCGGGACCCACACGCTCTTCATCGGCGAGGTCGTCGACGCCGCCATCCGTGACGACGAGGCGTCGTCGGCATCGATGCGCGACACCCGCATGAAGTACGGCGGCGTGAAGCGCCACTGATCGCCGATCAGCGCCTAGCACGGTCCACCCAGTCGGTGGTGGACCCTTCGGACGCCATCACTGAGCGCGCGATCACACGTACGGAAAGTGCGCACAATGCGCGTTCTCGCACGCGAGCCGGAAGAACCGGCACAACCGGCCCACGATCGTGTCAGCCGAATCGGCACTACCCCTATGTTCCGCGCGACGCAGATGGTGTCATGACGGTGTGGTCCGATCATCCGGACCTCGACAACCGAAGGCGACGGGGGACGACCTCTTGGCGGAGGGGCCCCGCACGCCACTCATGAAAACGGCGACAGGGGTGACCATGACTGGTCGACGGCAACACCGGAACCGCACGCTGCTCGGAGCGCTCCTCGCGTTCCTGGGGGCGGTCCAGATGCTGGTGGTGGGCATCATTCCCGCGCCCGCGGGCGCAGCACCGGTCACACCGGGCACGCTGCTGGGCTTCGAGGCCGACGGCGACCAGGACGTGGACACGCCAGGCAACCTCGACTGGTCCGCCATCGACCCGGTCATCGCCATCGACGCCGACGACCCCGACATCGGGTACCAGGGATCCTCGAAGGAGAACGACCCGACCGAGTTCTCGTGCCAGAGCAAGGACGGCGGCATCACCCCGGGCAAGGACAACCTCGAGCGGGCCTACATCTACCCCGACATCTCCCTCTCACAGGGACTCCTGGCCATGGGCTTCGTGCGTGCGGACGGTGGCACGCAGGGCAACGCGCACGTGAACTTCGAGTTCAACCAGGCTCCCATCACCCTCGGTGCCGACTGCGAGTACCTGGGCCGCGTCGCCGGCGACCTCCTGTTCGTGTTCGACTTCCCCGGGAACCAGGCCGACCCCGCCGACATCACGGTCTTCGAATGGGACCCGAACGTCTCGGCTGACGGCCAGTGGGCTGAGCTGACCCTGAGCGACGTCGCCGCCTTCGCGACGGCAGCGGACAACACCGCGGACATCACCGACGAGGTCGTCGGTGGGACCATCGAGCACCGGGCATTCGGCGAGGTCATCCTCGACCTCGTCGAACTCAACTTCCAGATCCAGCAGGGTGGCGGCGACGGCATCCTCACCTGCCCGGGATTCGGCACTGCATCGGTGCGGTCCCGTTCGTCGGGTGAGTCGTTCAACTCGGCCCTCCAGGACTTCATCAACCCCATCCCGGTCGACGTCTCGACCTGTGGCGACGTCACGATCAAGAAGGTCGACGACCTCGGCAACCCGATGAGCGGCGTGGACTTCGACCTGTTCGACAGCGACGACGTGCTGGTGGACGAGTGCACGACCGACGACCTCGGCATCTGCACCTTCGACGACGTCCCTCCCGGCGACGGCTACTACGTCAACGAGGACGCCTCGACCGTCCCGGCGGGCTACACCGCAGCGACGAACCCCGTGAAGTCGGGGATCAGCGTGGGCTTCAAGGAGAGCGTGGATCTCACGCTCGAGCCCATCGTGAACCCGCGCCAGACCGGCTACGTCGAGGTGACCAAGGTCCTGGCCGAGATGGGCGCCGACGGTGACACCCCCGTCGTCCCCGACGACGACACCGACCTCGACGGCGCCACCTTCCTCCTCTACGACGACGACCTGGCCGACGGCGGCGACGCCGACGGTGAGTACGACGCCGGCGAAGAGGTCTCGCTGTGGGGCACCACCGACCCGGCGACCTGCACGGTCGCCAACGGCGACGGGAAGTGCTCGTTCGGCCCCGTCGGCACGGGCGACTACCGCATCACGGAGGCGGCGTGGCCCGACGGCACATCACCCGGACCGGACGTGGCGGTCACGGTGACCGCCGACAACACCGCACAGGTACCCGCCGGCGCGACGTTCACCAACTACCTGAGCCCGCTCGAGATCGACCTCGACAAGAGCGGACCCGACACCGCCACCATCGGCGACACGTTCACCTACACGTTCGACGTGACGTTGAACGAGGACGTCCCGCTCACCAACGTCGTGCTCGTGGAGCTCGACGCCGCACGGTGCAACGTCGCTGCTGCTCCCCTCTCGGGACCGGTGAAGACCGGCGGTGATCAGGACGAGTGGCTCGAGGTCGGCGAGACGTGGAGCTACGAGTGCGACCATCTCGTCACCGACGCCGACACATCGCCGTTGCTGAACCGTGCGCAGGTCACCGGCGAGGACCAGTTCGGCCGCACGACCATGGCCGAGGACACCCACGCGGTCACGATCCTGTACCCCGACGTGACCGTCGAGAAGATCGCCGTCGACGACTCGATCACCGCCGGTGACGAGATCGCCTTCGACATCACGGTCTCCAACATCGGCACGGGCGTGGCCCGCGACGTGACGCTGACCGACACCTTGCCGGCCGGCATCGTCTGGAGCGAGAACAGCGCTGACTGCTCGATCGCCGCCGGCGAGTTGAGCTGCGACTTCGGCGATCTCGCTGCGGGCGCCAGCACCACGACGGTCCGGGTCAGCGGCACCACCGACACCGGCGAGTGCGGCAACGTCGAGAACACCGCGACCGTGGCTTCGACCAACGAGTTGGACGCTGCGACGCAGAACAACTCGTCGACCGACGACGTCGACGTGTCCTGCCCCGACGTCCAGATCGAGAAGACCGGCAACGGCACGATCAACGCCGGCGACGACGCGATCTTCACCCTCACGGTGACGAACAACGACCAGAGCGCCACGGCGACCGACGTGACGGTGAGCGATCAGCTGCCCGGCGACATCGTGTGGACCACCGAGGCCCCGGGCTGCGAGATCGACGGGAGCGGACTCCTCGAGTGCGACCTCGGCGACATCGCGGCCGGCGGATCGGTCCAGATCACCATCACCGGCACCACCGATGCCGCGGACTGTGGCGCTCTGCCCAACACGGCATTCGTGGAGTCGAGCAACGAGGCCCCTGACGGTCCCGACAACAACGACGACTCGGCGACCATCACCGTCCAGTGTCCCGATCTCACGATCGACAAGACCCCGGACGATGGTGTGGTCAACGCCGGGGACGACGTCAGCTTCACCGTCGTGATCGGGAACGACGGTCCCGGTACCGCCTACGACGTGGTCGTCTCCGACGATCTCCCCGCTGCCGTCACCTGGGCCATCGACCCGGCGGTCGACGGCTGCGCCATCGCCGACGGCACGCTCGCCTGTGAGTTCGACTCGCTGGCCGCAGGAGACACGGTCTCGATCACCGTGACCGGCACGACCGACGCCGCCGACTGCGGTGTCCTCGACAACACGGCCACGGCCGACGCCTCGAACGACGACGAGGTCACCGACGACGGCGACATCACCGTCGAGTGCCCGGACATCGACATCACCAAGGTGGCCGACGACGACGTCGTCTCCGCCGGAAGCGACGTCGGATTCACCATCACGGTGACCAACGCCGGTCCCGGCACCGCCTACGACCTGGTCGTCTCCGACGACCTCCCGGAGGGCCTCGACTGGGTCATCGATCCGGCCGTCGAGGGCTGTGCCATCGCCGACGGCACGCTCAGCTGTGAGGTGGACGAGTTCGCCCCGGAGGACGAACTGGTGGTCCACATCTCGGCAACGACCGACGAGAACGACTGCGGCACCTACGACAACCTGGCGTCGGCCGACGCGTCGAACGACGACGAGGTCACCGACGAGGACGACGTCGCCGTGCTCTGTCCCGGACTCAACATCGGCAAGAGCGCTGACGACGTCGTGGTCGACGCCGGCGGCGCGGTCGGGTTCAGCATCGTGGTCTCCAACGTGGACGACGGCATCGACCCGCCCGAGGGAACGGCCACCGACGTGACCGTGAGCGACCCGCTGCCCGACGGGCTCGACTGGGCCCTCGACCCGGCCGTCGACGGCTGTGCCATCGCCGATGGCGTCCTCGAATGTTCGCTCGGCGACCTCGCTCCCGGCGACAGTGTGACGATCCACGTGGTGGCGACGAGCGCCATCGCCGACTGTGGTGACCTCGACAACGTCGCCACCGCCGATGCCTCGAACGGTCCGGCGGTCGAGGACGACGCCAGCATCCTGGTGCTGTGCCCCCTCGACATCGAGATCGACAAGGACGGGCCGGCTCTGGCCCACGTCGGTGACGAGATCACCTACACCTTCTCGGTCACGAACACCGGCGAGGCCGACCTCGTGAGCGTCGAGGTCAGCGACCCGCTGTGCGACGGCGACATCACCCTCGACGACGACGCTGACGGGGACACCACCCTGGCGGTCGACGAGACGTGGGAGTACTCGTGCACCCACGTGATCACCGACGACGACCCCGACCCGTTGCCCAACACGGCGACGGTCGTCGGAACCGACGAACGGGACCGGGAGACCGACGATGACGACGACCACCTCGTCGACATCATCAATCCGTCGATCCAGATCATCAAGACGGTCGACAACGACGCTCCCAACCCCGGCGACACGATCACCTTCAGCTACGAGGTCACCAACACCGGCGACACCACGCTGTACGACGTGCTGGTCACGGACGACCAACTCGGCGACATCGGCACCATCGACGAACTCGCACCCGGCGAGGTCGTCGTCCTCACCAAGGACGACCTGGTCCAGTCGGACCAGAGCCTGGTGAACATCGGTACCGCAACCGGTACGGACGAGCTCGGACTCGAGGTCACCGACGACGACGATGCCTTCATCAACATCGTCATCCCGGCGGTCATCACCAAGCAGACCCCGAAGGCGCTGGCATTCACCGGCGGCCAGTTCGGTCTGCTGCTCTTCCTCGCCGGCATGACGATCCTCGGCGGCGGATTCCTCACCGACACCGCTCGGCGACTCCGCCGGCACCACGTCCGCTGATCCACCCCGGCGGATAGGTTCACCTCGATGCACGAGGTGAACCTGTCCAAGCCGGACAAGGTCCTCTTCCCTTCCGGCGACGGCGGCAACGCCATCACCAAGGCCGACCTGTTCGAGTACGCGGGCCGCATCGCCGAGCGGATGGTGCCGTTGATCGGCGACCGTCCCGCGGTGCTCCAACGCTTCCCGGACGGCATCGACGGCGACGGCTGGTACCAGAAGCACACTCCGAAGCATTTCCCGGACTGGATCCCCACCGTCGAGCTGCCCAAGCGTGGCGGCGGGACCGTCCGGCACCCGGTCATCGACTCGGCCGACGCCCTCCAGTACGTCGTCAACCAGGGCACGATCTCGGTCCACGTGCTCGGCGGCAGCGTGTCGCGTCCCGACGTGCCCACCGAGCTGTTGATCGACCTCGACCCCTCGATCGACGACCCGCTCCAGGTCGTCGAAGCGGCGACCGCGGTCCGAGAACTCCTCGACGAACTCGATGTCGTCGCGTTCGTCAAGACCACGGGTTCGCGCGGTCTCCACATCCACGTCCCGCTGCGCGGCGACGCAGGGTTCGACGCGGTGGGGGCTCTCGGGCACCACCTCGGCGCCCTGCTGGCCCGCCGGCATCCCGACCTGCTCACCGTGGAGTTCTCGAAGGCCGACCGAGGCGACCGTCTCTTCGTCGACACCCTCCGGAATGCCCCGGCGCAGCACGCCGTCGCGCCCTACACCCTGCGCCCGCTTCCCGGCGCGCCGGTCGCGGTGCCCCTCCATTGGGAGGAGGTCGGATCGGCTTGGACGCCGGACGCCACGCCACTGCGGAGTCTGTTCCGACGTCTGGGATCCCTCGGTTCAGATCCGTGGGAGGACATCGATGCCCACCGGATCGAGGCCTCGGCGATCGCTGAGCGACTCACCGACGCCGGTGACTCGTCAGTCCCGTAGCGCAGCCCGTCGAGCGATCACGACACCCAGGGCGGCCGCAGCGCCACCGACGAGGAGGGAGCCTCCACCACCGGTCGCCGGGAGCATCCCGGCGTCGCGGACGGGCACCGACGTCGACCTCGTGGTGTCGGGGACCTCAGCGACCACGGGGAGTGCGTCCGGTGCGTCCGGGACCCCCGAGCGCGACGCCGCAGGCGCCGAGCGGGCAGTCAGACGATGCCCGGTCTCGGCCGGGCCGCTCTTGCGGACCGACCAGCTCTCGTGGAACGCCTCGTCGTCGCTCGGGGCCAGGCGGGGGACGAAGAACGTGTCGAAGACCGTCTCGGCCGCGCTGACGTCCACGATCGAATACCCGTGATTCTGGAGGTCGACCGACTTGATGTGCAGGTTGCCAGCCAAGGTCGCCGCCTCCAGCGCTTCCGACGCGACGGACGCTGCCTGCTGGTCGAGCCCCTGGTCCACGAGGATCTCGTCGATGTTGTCGCTGGTGATCGACGGACACACGAACTCGACTCCGAGCGGTCGGACCTCGCCGGGCAGACCCGTGGGGACCGGCGTGTAGTACAGCGGGTCACTGATGTCGGTCAGGAACGGCTTCTCGGTGAGTTCGGCGGCCCAGGTGGTGTGGATGTCGCCGGTGAGGACCACGACGTCGGTGATGTCGTTCGACCGCAGGTGTGCGAACAGCCGGCTGCGCTCGGCCGGGTAGCCGTCCCACGCGTCGCCGTTGACCGAGTTGCCACCGTCGTTCAGCACGCCGGGAGCATCGGGGATGCCGTCGAGCAGGGCCGACAGCGCCGGTAGACCCGGGATGCCCGGGATCCGCCACTGCATCAACATCACCTGCTGCAGGACGATGCGCCAGCTGGCGTCGGAGTCCGACAACGCCTGCTCGACGAAGGTCTGCTGCGAGGAGGAGATCATCCGACGGTCTTCGTCGTAGAGCCCGTCGGCGGGCGCCTCGGGCGAGAGCACCTCGAACAGCGGCTCGTCACGCCCGTCGATGCGGGTGTCCATCACGATGATGTCGGCGAGGTCGCCGTAGGCGAGCGCTCGGTACAGCACGATCGGCTCGTCGAGCGAGGTGGCGTCGATGTCGAGCGGGAGCCACTCGCGGTACGCCTTCCACGCACGCTTCTTCCGGGTCTCCCAGTCCAGGCCGGTCTCGGCCTCGACGTTGTCGTCGCTGCCGTCGAAGCTGCCGTCGCCGTCGTGGTTCTCGGCGCCGCCCGACCACGAGTCGTTGGTGGTCTCGTGGTCGTCCCACGTGTTGATCCACGGGTACAGCTGGTGGAGACGGCGCAGGTCCGGGTCGAGGCGGTAGTGCGAGAAGCGCTTCCGGTAGTCGTCGAGCTCGGTCATCTCGAGCGCCGGTTCGACGACCCGCCCGATCTCTGCGCCCGGCCCGTAGCCACCGGCGCCGTACTCGTAGAGGTAGTCGCCGGCACACAGGATCGCGTCGAGGTCGTTCCGCTCGGCGAGACGGGCGTAGGCGTTGAAGTAGCCGCCCTCGTAGTTCGCGCACGACACCAGGCCGAGGCGGAGGCGATCCACGTCCTGGCCCGCTGCCGGCGCCGTCTTGGTCCGTCCGACGATGCTGGTCAGCCGAGGCCGACGAACCGGTACCAGTGGTAGGCGAACGGTGCCAGGCCGTCGGGCACGACCTTGACCGTGAAGTCGTGGGCCGCATCGGCGTCGACGGTGCCGGATCCGACCACGTCGGCGAAGTCCGGGTCGGTGGCGATCTCCCAGGTCACCGGGATCGGTGCATCGGTCGCCCCTGGAGGCGTGATGCGCGTCCACAGCACCACCGACGACGCCGTCGGATCGCCCGACGCCACACCGTGGAGGAACGGGGCCAGACCGTCGTCGGCCGCCGCCGCGGGCCGTACGGCCGACGCGCCCAGGACGACGCCGGCCGCGCCGGTCAGTCCTGCGCGGTGGAGGAACGTTCGCCGGTCGTAGCTCGCAGCCATCCGGTCAACGTACGGAGCCGGGCACTGCGATCGGCAATCGACCGCGCTCGATTCAGGTCACGTTCACCAGGGGTCCGATCCGATGTCGGACGGCGTTCTCGATCCCGGCGTCGTCGAGGTCGAGCAGCGACCCCGGCGAGAGCACGAACGAGATCGCCAATCGGACCAGTACATCGGCCGTCGCGGTCGCCGTCGCCCGGTCGAGCGTGGGTTGTCGGAGCACTGCCAGGGCCACCAGATGCTCGCTGGCCGCCGACACGAGCGGAGCGCTGTCGATCGTGAGCAGGCGCAGCAGGAGGGGCTCGTGGCGGATCAGCGCCGCCAGGCCGCTGCGCTGCGCCACCCGCAGGCCGGCGACAAACGCCACGACCACCTGCTCGCCGAGGTCGTCGATCGAGGCAGCCTCGTCGGCCAACGCCGCCAGGAACCGCCGCATCTCGTGGGCGAGCGTGGCGGCGATCAGTTGGTTGCGATCGGTGAACCGCCGGTAGATCGTGCTCCGGCCGACACCGCTCACCGACGCCGCCGAATCGACCTCGAGCCCGGACAGACCCGAGGCGGCCAAGAGACCTGCGGCCGCATCGAGGATCCGATCGTCGACGTCGTCCGATGTCCGTGGCGACGCCATGCGATCCAGGAGCGCACCGAGATCGATGCGGGTGGCGACCTTGGGCACCTCAGGCCGCCGGCCGGGGCGCGGCGATCGACCGCATCCGGCGGATGGTGCGCAGGTACGGACCGCGCATGATCTGCTGCGGGAGCATCTGGCCTGCGTTGCGGACCGTGAGCGTCACCGCAGCGAGCTTGGCCTCGTCGGCGGCCGTCCACGGGATGCCGAACCGGTCGCGGACGACGGCCGGCAGCCCACCGATCGTCATCGTCCGGAGCACCGGTGTCATCAGCGCTCCGACCTGGCTCGGACGCCCGGGCTGTTCGATGCGGCTGTGGAGGGCCATGTCGACGGCGCGCTCGGCGGTCGGGGTCAGCTCGAGTTCGTTGCGACAGATGTCGTCGAAACGTGCGCGGAACGCGGCATGGTCGACGGGTACCGGCCGGTCGCTCACGCCGTAGCGCCGATACCAGGTCACCGTTTCCTGGTAGAGCTGCTCGCGGCGCCGCGGCCCCATCCCTCGGTGGTTCCAACGGTCGACCGTCTCGAACATCTCCCAGGTGAAGGTGGCGTGCGCCCACCAGAACGTCTCGGGAGCCAGGGCGTGGTAGCGCTCGCCGTGGGCGTCGGTCCCCTTGATGTCGGTGTGGTAGTCGCGGATCCGGAGGCCGCGATCGTCGGCATCGGGAGCGAAGATCGTCGCCCAGATCTGGGGCACCGAGCGATAGATGCGATCCCACGGCTCCTCGAAGAACGCCGAGTGCTCCTCGACGCCGCGCCCGAGGTGTGGGTACATGAGCTGCAGGATGCCGGCGCTGAATCCGCTCAGACCGGAGCGCCAGTCGCCTGCGACCCGCCAGAGGAGCGATCGTGGACCGAGCGGGGCGCCGGGAGGTGAAGTCTGGGACACAACATCACTGTATGTCCCACGGCCCGGTCGAGCGGCGACGGTCGATCAGTCGACGATCCGACCGCGATCCACGGACACCGGGTCGCCGCAGGCCCCGCGTTGCAGCGCCCGGTCGATGCGCTTCCGGTCGTCGCTCCTCGCGATCGCTCGGCCACCGTCGTCGAGGTCGACGATGACCACCAGCGCCGTGGGTTCCTGCCCCTCGTGGGTCACCGTCCACGACGCCACCGTTCCCGTGCCGACGGCGTCGCGGACGACCGGGACCACGGGGGTCGACGCCCGGACGTCGTCCGCCAGATCGGCGATCAGGGGTGGCTGCCCGTCGGACGACGTGGACCACACGCCGAGGCCGGGCTTGGTGAGGAGGCCGCTCACGCTGGTGACCAGCGCACGACCGCCGACCTCACGCAGGCGGCGGACGACCGTCACCAACGCCTGGAACACGAAGCTGTTGAAGGGGCCGCCGGCGAACGCCATGCCGCCGGTCACGGTCGGTGTCCCGGCGAGTGGGAGCCCGAGCTCGCGCTGTTGCACACGCACCGCGACCGGGAAACACGAGTACAACTCGACCAGGTCGCAGTCGGAGAGCGGGTGTCCGAGACGTTGCTCCGCCGCTTCGCCGAGCACGGCCATGGCCGGCCACCGATGGAGGTCACCTCGTTGGGTGAGGGGCACCATGTGCGACGACCCGAGTCCGACGACCGGGAAGACCCATCGGTCACGGGGGACGCCGGCACGTTCTGCCGCGCCGACCGTGCACAGGAGCAGCGCCGCGCCCTGGTCGACGGTCCACTGGGTGACGTGCCACTTCGCGTACGGGAACGCCAGCGGACGGTTCCGGGGCGAGAAGGTGGCGATGTCGTCGGCCGACATCGGGGCCGGGAACGCCGCCTCGGGGTTCGTCCTCGCCACCTCGTTGAAGCGGCCGTAGAGCGCACCGAGGTCGCGGCACAGCTGCTGCGGATCCACGCCCTCCGCCGCCGCCAGCGCGTTCTCGATCAGCGCGTACTGGTCGACAGGAGCCCACAGGCCGGCGTCGAGCTCGGCGGGGTCGACCAGGTCCCCGACAGGGTGCTGGTGGACGTCGGGAGACACGTCTCCCTGGTCCGTCTCCGCGCCGCCGCTCTCACCGCGGAAGACGCTGGCGATACCGGCGGCGTCGGCCTGGGTGCTCTGGGCCCGCAGGCGCGCATCGCGTGCCTTGGCCTCTCCCCCGACGACGAGCGCCACCTCGACCTCGCCTGCCAGCAGCGACGCCAGGGTCTCGTCGATGACGGTCTGCTGTGGGATCCCGACGTCGACGAGGACCGTGGTCGCATCGGGCGCACCGATGCGGTCGGCGATGATGCGGGCCGGGTCGGCGTAGGACCACGTCCCGTGCGTGACCGAGATCCGCTCGACCTGCGACAGGAGCGCCGGAGTCGCGTCTGTTCCCGCGGCGAGCGACGCCCGGACCATGAGCTCGACCGCCTCGACGTCGTCGTGGCAGCTCCCCACCCCCACGAGGACGGGTGCACGGGGATCGAGGCCGTGGTCGCTCACGGTCCGATCCTCGTCGATCCGGCGCTACGACGCGCGCGGCGCCGGGAGGCGGTCGTTCAACGATCCCGCCGCACCGAAGAGTTCCTCACGCCAGTGCGCGACCAACTCATCGGTCGGGTGATCGTCGGGGTGGAAGTCCTCGCGCTGGTAGTCGTGGAGTTGGGCGACGATCTCCCGGCTCACGAACGGCGTGTAGCGCAGCTTCTTCAGGCTCTTCCAGACCCGGCGGGGGCTGCGGCGTGCCACGGGGTCACGGAGCATCGACAGGAACGTCATGACCGCGACTGCTGCGGGGAACCCGATGTTGAAGATCGTCATCGTGACCTTGCGCATGCGCTCGGTACCACCGACGTAGCGGTAGACGTCGAACGCCACCGCCTTGTGCTCCGACTCCTCGAGGGCGTGCCAGAGGAACAGGTTGCGGACTTCCGGGTGGGCCACCGTGTCGCGGGCTGCGGGGTCCGTCAGCAGGATCTGGGCCAGGGTCGCGGTGTAGTGCTCGAGCGCGGCGGTGGCGGCGAGGTTGGCCTTCGCCGGCAGGAGCTTCTCGCGGATCTTGAGGCTGCGGTCGACGAACCGGTCGATGCGCTTCGACGGGTAACCGAGCTCGTCGAGGCGGTCGTTGAACTCGCGGTGTTCACGGCCGTGGATCGCCTCCTGGCCGATGAACCCCTTGACCTGCTCCTTGAGCGCGGGGTCCTCGATCTGGTCACGGAAGTTCCGGACCGAACGGACGAAGAAGTCCTCGCCGTTGGGGAACACCGACGAGAGCACGGCGATGACATGGCTCATGACGATGTCCTCGTCGGCTGCGAAGTGCCGCGGCAGGTCGGCCAACGGGTACTCGAACGACACCCGCCGGGTCGGCACGGTGCGGGTGGGGATCTCGGTCACGGTCATGCGTGGTCTCCTGGAGGCTGGGTGAGAAGGAACGATTCGATGGCGCCGATGATCACGGCGGAGAGGCGTGCGTCGGAGCTGACGAAGCCGTCGAGGTCGCGACGTCGGTTGAGGCCGTCGATCAGCACGTCGATGAGTTCGATGGCTGCCGCGGCGTCGACGTCGGCCCGGACCAGCCCGGCCTCGACCGTGGCGTCGAACACCGGGATGAACGCGTCGACGATGCGCCGGTTGATGCGGCGCTGGGTCTCACGGGCTTCTTCGGTCGTCGAGGCCGAGCGGAAGACGGCGAGTGCGCGCAGGTCGTTGATCACGATCAACTGCTCGAGCAGTTCGCGGACGATCCCGTCGATGGGGGTACCGACGTCGAGCTCGGCCGCCACCATCGTGGTGAGCTCGTCGACACCCTGGTCGACGACCGCCGCCAGCAACTCCTCCTTCGACCCGAAGTGCCCGTAGAACATCCCGGACGACACCCCGGCCTCGGCGACGATCGACCGGGTCGTCAGGGCCTCGACACCGTCACGCTCGGCCACCGCGACGGTGGCGTCGATGAGGCGCTGGCGGGCGGCGGCACGCTTCTCGTCGCTGATCTTGGGCACGCCGGCACTGCTCCCCGAGTCGACCCACTCGGAGAAAACCGAGCGCTCGCTCTTTTATCGCAGAACCGGACGATCACCGCAAGGGGAACAAGCGTGACATCGATCACGCCCTCCCCGGGTCACTCGTCGATGTCGACGGGTTCCGAACGATCGAGCGGCGTCGAGACGACCCGAGCGCACCCGTCGAGGTTGGCGACGATGCGCTTGAGGTAACGGGCGAGCATCGCACGGGGCACGCCCCACGAGGATGGACGGTCGCTGCCCAGGAGGTCGTTGACTCGTGCGTCGTAGGTCGCCATCAACGCCTCGGCCCGCTCGGTGTACCCGGCGATGGCCGGCTCGTCCCGCGCCGCGAGCACCTCGACGGCCTCGGCGAAGAGCGCCGACACGATGCGCCGGTCCTCGTCGAGCTCGGCACGCTCGTCACCGGTGATCCGTACGCCCTGGTCGGCGAGGTCGAAGATGTTCTTGCACTGGTCGCCGACCCGCTCGAGCTTCTTGACCACGAGCAGGCTCGACAGCACGATCCCGATGTCGGTCCCGCCCTGCACGGCCGCGTGCACGACCAGCTCGCGACGCACGTCCTCCTCGAGCTGGTTGACGATGCGGTCGGTCGAGCGCACGTCCTCACCGATCGCGTCGATGTCGTCCCCCGACACGAGCGCCGATGACGCGAGATCGAACGCGTGACGGCACGCGCCGAGCATCTCGGTCACCTGTCGATCGATGGTGTCGAAGACACCGTCGTCACCACGGAAGAAGCTGAGCACCATGTCGAATCACCTCAGGACGATGACCCCGAGAGCCGGGATCAGGATGAAGACCACCGCGATGTAGGCGATCACGGCCGACGCACGTCGGGACGCGAGCTCGCCTGTCTTGTGCGCCAGCCGGATCGGCAGCGCGCGCATCGCAGGGACGGGATAGAAGAGCAGGATGCCCGCGAGGTTGAACAGCGTGTGCACCAACGCCACCGTGAGGGCCTCGGGGCGGCCGGTGGCCAGCGACGCGAGCAGGGCGGTGATCGTCGTGCCGACGTTGGCACCGAGCGTCACGGGATAGATGTTGGCGAGGGTGACCACGCCCGAAGCCGCGAGCGGGATCATCACCGACGTCGTGATGCTCGACGACTGGACGGCGATCGTGATGACCAGGCCCATTGCCATCGCCGTCACACCACCGCCGCGTGAGAGAAAGGCGTTGATCGAGGCCTCGACCCTGTCTGCCACCAGCGCGCGCATGTTCTTGGTGATGAAGGCGAGGGCCAGGAAGATGCACGCGAGACCGCTGAACAGGAGCAGGACCCCGAGGAGGCTCCCTGAAGCGCCCACGGCTTCCCACGCCGACTCGACGAGCGAGGCTGGTTCCTTGACGGCCTGCTTGATCGGGCTCTCGAACGTGGCGCCGCTGCCGCCGAGGAAGAGATCGGTGAGTGCCTCGGCGGTCTTCGACAAGATGCCGGTCACCAACTCGAGCGGCAACAGGATCGAGACCGCCAGCAGGTTGAAGTAGTCGTGGACCGTCGCCGCGGCGAAGGCCTCCTTGAACTCCGTGCTGCGTCGGACGTGACCGAGCGACGCCAGCGTGTTGGTCACCGTCGTCCCGATGTTGGCGCCCATGATCATCGGCACGGCGGCGTCGACACCGAGCAGCCCCGAGCCGACGAGGCCGACGATCGTCGACGTGGTCACCGACGACGACTGTGCGAGCACGGTGGCGAGGATGCCGACGCAGAGCCCGGCGACCGGGTTGGTGACGCTCGAGAAGAGCTCTTCCTGGATGTCGCTCCCGAGCGACTTGATGCCGCCCTCGAGGAGCGAGACCCCGATCAGGAAGAGATAGAGCAGCCCGACGACGACGATGCCGCGAGCGAAAGCGGGAATCGCCCCGGAATCGCTGTCCGATTGTTCGGTGTGCGCCACGGGATCCGAGTCTGGCCGATGAACGGCACCCGAACGCGCATCGAACGCCGGGTGAACTCGTGAGCTACAGCCCGCGAGCGGCTCCCCGGGCGAGAACGCCCTGGTACATCCCCGGCGGGAGCTTGGACAGCAGGCTGATCGCCCAGGCGTCGGGGCCGATCAGGAGCCGACGCTTGTCCTTCTCGACCGCCCGGACGATCGACTTCGCCGCCTTCTTGGGCGTGGTGATGAACAGCTTCTCGAACTGTGCGGTCGCGTCGGACGCGTCCTGACCGATGTCGTTGATGCTGTCGTCCATCCGGGCGTTCTTGGCGATGTTGGTCTTGATGCCGCCGGGATGGACGGTGGTGGCCGAGACGCCGCACTTCTCGATGTCGAGTTCGACCCGGAGGGCCTCCGTGAAGCCACGGACGGCGAACTTCGCCGCGTTGTACGCCGACTGCGACGGGATGCCCATCAGCCCGAAGACGCTCGAGATGTTGACGACGTGTCCCTCCCCCGCAGCCTTGAGGTGCGGCAGGAAGGCCTTCGTCCCGGCGACGACGCCCTGGAGGTTGATGCCCATCAGCCAGTCGAAGTCGTCGTAGGACATGCCGTCGACCGTGGCGCCGAGGGCGACGCCGGCGTTGTTGACGATCAAGTTCACCTTGCCGTGATCGGCGACGACCTGGTCGGCCCAGGCGTGCATGGCGTCGCGGTCGGCGACGTCGAGACGCTGCGACGTGATCGTGACGGTCGCGCCGGCCTTCTTGGCGAGGTCGACCGTCTCGGCGAGACCGACCTCGTCGACGTCGGAGATCGCGAGATCCGCGCCTCGCTTCGCCAACAGGATCGCGAGTTCGCGACCGATCCCCGATGCTGCGCCGGTGACCGCGGCGACCCGTCCCTGCAGTTCCATGACCAGGAGTCTCGCCCGCGCCCGCGACGCAGCGCCAGACGAACGGGACGAATCGGGCGGCGTGTCCCACCGACCTCCCCTGTCCGGAACGTACCGATCGGCACGTTGCACGTCGTTTTCGTCGCGGTACGTACCGATCGGCACGTTGCGATCGCCGGCGTGGAGGCGGCGGCGGGCGCTCAGTCGAGCGGGTCGAGGCGCCAGTCGTGGCCGGGCTCGAGTTGGTACGGCTTCGAGACCGGGCGATCGAGCGTGAGGGCGAGCGCCTCCGGCCCGTACAGGTCGTCGATCTTGGAAGCAGCGGCGTCGAGTGCGCCGCCGAGCGGCCCTTCGAGGAGCGTGCCGATCATGGCCGGGAGGCTGTCGGCGTTCTCGAGCAGCCACGAATGGCGCGCCCCCTCGACGCGGATCATCGTGCCGTTGGCCGACCGCGCCGCACCCTTGGCGAAGGGATACCAGATCGTGAGATCACGGTCGCCGTGGAGCACCACGACCGGCACCTCGTGCTCGGCCAGCGTCCGGAGCATGTCGTCGGACCCCTGATCGGTCGCGGTCGCGAACAACGCCGCCGGCATCGACGGCAGCGCTCGGACGCGGTCCACGAGCGACGGTGCGGCCAGCCGGGCGATCGAGCCCATCTGCTTGCGCCCCCGCACGGCGCTGGACAACGTGTCGGTGACGAGGAGACCGATGCCGAGCGGGAACAGTCCCGGCACGAACTTGGCCATCGAGGTCATCGTGTCCCACCCACGACCGATGGCCGCGTTGATCGGGATGACGGCGATCGCACGCTCGGGCCGACGGGCCGCAAGGTCGACGACCACCCGCCCACCCATCGAGTGGCCCATGAAGACGGCTCGCTCGATGCCGAGGTGATCGAGCACGCGCTCGTGGAGGTCGATGTAGTTGGCCCAGTCCCATCCACGGCGACCGAGGCCGTCGGTCCGGCCATGGCCGGCGCTGTCGACGGCGATCACCCGGAAGCCCATCCCGGCGAGCCGGCGCAGGGTCCGCGCATAGAGCATCCCCTCGGCGATGATGCCGTGCACCATCACCAGCGGCACGCCCTCGCCACAGATCGAGAGGCCGACCTTGTGGCCATCGTCGAGTCGGATCGTCCGACGCTTCAGCCGCGGGGGCTTCGACGTCGTCTCCGCAGCGATGGTGTCCATGTCGGCCCTGATCCCCATGGCGAGAACGTAGTGACCGCGCGGTCACGCAGCGGTGATCCGAACCGAGCCGGAGACGCACTGCGGGCCACTACGGTCGCGTCCCATGCCCATCGGCACGCCACTCCGCTCCCGCCTCGACCTCCGCTCCGAGGAACACCAGGCCAACGTCCGCGCCATGGAGGCGCTCTGGGACGGGGTCGCCACCGAGCTGGCATCGGTGCCCACCGTCGGCGGCCAGCGCTACGTCGACCGCCACCGCAAACGGGGCAAGATGCTCGTGCGCGAACGGGTCGAGGCGCTGGTCGACCCCGACACCCCGTTCCTCGAGCTGTCGCCGCTCGCCGGCTGGGGCACCCAGGACGCCGTCGGCGTCGGCATCGTGACCGGCATCGGCGTCGTCAACGGTGTGGAGTGCGCGATCTGGGGCTCCGACATGACCTACAAGGGCGGGTCGTCGAACCCGACCTCGTGGTTCAAGATCGAGCGGCTCCTCGACGTGGCCCGCCGCAACCGCCTCCCGCTCATCGCGCTCAACGAGTCGGCCGGTGCCGACCTCCCCCGGCAGGCCGACCTCTTCGTCAACGCAGGCAGCCAGTTCAAGCTCCTGACCCAGCTGTCGAAGCTGGGCATCCCGACCATCACGGTGGCGTTCGGCCCCAACACCGCCGGCGGGGCGTACGTGCCGGGCATGAGCGACTACACGATCTTCGTCAAGGAACAGGGCACCGCCTATCTCGGGGGCCCACCGCTGGTGAAGATGGCGATCGACGAGATCGTCGACGAGGAGACGCTCGGCGGCGCCGAGATGCACTCGCGCACCAGCGGGCTCTCCGATCACCTCGCCGTCGACGAACTCGATGCCATCCGCAAGGTCCGCGAGGTCGTCGCCCACCTCGGGTGGCGCAAGCTCGGACCCGGCGCGACCGAGCCGGCCGACGAGCCGCTCTACGACCCGGCCGAGCTCATCGGCTGTGCATCGGCCGACGTACGCATCCCCTTCGACATCCGCGAGGTCCACGCCCGCATCCTCGACGGCAGTCGCTTCGAGGAGTTCAAGCCGCTCTACGGCGACAAGCTGGTGTGCGGTTGGGGGTCGATCCACGGCTTCCCCGTCGGCGTCCTCGGCAACAACGGGATCCTGTTCTCGGACGAGGCCCGCAAGGGCGCCCAGTTCGTCCAGCTGTGCAACCGCACCGACACGCCCCTGCTCTTCCTGCACAACATCACCGGCTTCATGGTCGGGTCGAAGGCCGAGCAGGAAGGCATCATCCGCAACGGCGCCAAGTTGATCAACGCGGTGTCGAACTCGACGGTCCCCCACCTCAACCTGATGGTCGGCGCCAGCTACGGCGCCGGCAACTACGGCATGGCCGGTCGGGCATACGACCCGAGACTCGTGTTCTCGTGGCCCAACCACCGCATCGCCGTGATGGGGCCCAAGCAGCTGGCCGGGGTCATGGACATCGTCGCCCGCAACGCCGCCGCAGGACGCGGCATCGAGATCGACGACGAGACGGAGGCCCAGTTGCAGGCGCAGTCCCAAGCCCTCGAGGACCAGATCGAGGGTGAGTCCACGGCCCTCTACTCGACCGGCCGGGTGTGGGACGACGGCATCATCCATCCCGCCGACAGCCGCACCGTGCTGGGCATGGCGCTGTCGGCCATCCACAGCAACACCATCGAAGGCGCCACCGAGTACGGCGTGTGGAGGCACTAGTGATGGCTCGATCGTCGAAGCCGATGTCCAAGCTCCTGATCGCCAACCGTGGCGAGATCGCCGTACGCATCGCCCGCACCGCGCACCGGATGGGCATCAGCACCGTCGGGATCTACTCCGACTCCGATGCCACCGCGCTGCACGTCGATGCCGTCGACGTCGCCGTCGCGCTCGGCGGCACCACCGCCGCGACGTCGTACCTCCGCGCCGACGCCGTGCTCCAGGCCGCGATCGACACCGGCTGCGACGCCGTGCATCCCGGCTACGGGTTCCTGGCCGAGAACGCCGACTTCGCGCAACAGGTCATCGACGCCGGCCTGGCATGGGTCGGCCCGACGCCGGAACAGATCCGACTCCTCGGCGACAAGGTGGCGGCCAAGCAGGCAGCGATCGCCGCGGGTGTGCCCACGACGACGATCATCGAGATCGACGGAACGGGCGACGACGCCGCCGTCCCCGACGACGTCCCGATGCCGGCGCTGGTCAAGGCGGCAGCGGGTGGCGGAGGACGCGGCATGCGGATCGTGCGCTCCGGCGACGAACTCGCCGACGCCGTGGCCGCAGCATCGCGTGAAGCCGCCTCGGCGTTCGGCGACGGCACCGTGTTCATCGAGCCGTACCTGGAGCGCGGCCGTCACGTCGAGGTCCAGATCCTCGGCGACTCGCACGGCAACGTGATCCACCTCGGCGAGCGCGAGTGTTCGATCCAGCGCCGCAACCAGAAGGTCGTCGAGGAGTCCCCCTCGGCCGGGATCACCGACGAGCAGCGAGCAACACTCTGCGACGGTGCTCTCGCGTTGGCTCGCCACGTCGGCTACACGAACGCCGGCACCGTGGAGTTCCTGGTCGGTGCCGACGGCACCGTCACCTTCCTCGAGGTCAACACCCGGCTCCAGGTCGAACACCCGGTCACCGAAGCCGTCACCGGTCTCGACCTCGTCGAACTCCAGCTCCGGGTGGCCGACGGCGACGAACTGCCGATCACGCAGGACGACGTCCGAGTCGACGGTCACGCCATCGAGGTCCGGCTCGTGGCCGAGGATCCCGCCGGTGGCTGGCTCCCGTCGACGGGCACGATCGCCCGCTTCGACATCTCGGACAGCGTCCGGGTCGACACCGGCGTCCGTGCCGGTACCGAGGTCACGACCGACTACGACTCGCTGCTGGCGAAGGTCATCGCCCACGCACCCAGCCGCGCCGACGCCGCCCGACGCCTGGCTCGAGCGCTGCGGTCGTCCTGGATCGCGGGGGTCGAGACCGACGCCGCCGCCCTCACCGCCATCCTCGGCGACGACGACTTCCTCGCGGCCGAGACGCCCACGTCGTTCCTCGACGAACACCCCGACCTCGTCACGAGTCCGGGGGCGACGGGCGACGATCGCCTCGCACTGCTCCTCGGGGCGGTGTTCGCCCGCGAGCACGCGTCGCGTCAGCACGACCCCGCGACGCCGTTCGCTCCGTCGGGTTGGCGCAACCTGCGCATCCAGGGGCAACGACAGGTGTGGCACGCAGGCGACGAGAGGGAACACGTCGAGTACCGCATGCACGGCCGGAACGCCGCCGAGGTCCTCGTCGGACCATGGCCGACGCCGACCGACGACGGGTCCCTCAGCGACGACGAACGCCGCGTCGTGCAGATCCGTGTGTTCGACCGCAACGATGACGGTCAGGTCGTCGAGATCGACGGCGTCCGCCACCGCGTCGACACCTTCTCGGTCGACGACGTCGTGCACACCCGCAGCGCAGCAGGGTCGATCTCGTGGACCCTCGAGCCCCGCTTCGTCGACCACGACCTCGTCGATGCCGGCGGCGGACCCACCAGTCCCCTGCCGGGCACGGTGCTGTCGGTCCACGTCGCCGCGGGCGACACCGTGTCCGACGGCGACGTCCTGGTGGTCGTCGAGGCCATGAAGATGGAGCACAAGATCTGTGCCGTCGGCGACGCCACGGTCACCGAGGTGCTCTTCGCCGCGGGCGACCGTGTCGACTCCGGCGACCTGCTGGTCCGACTCGAGACCGGTGAGGACGCCGAAGGGTGACCCGGTGACGACACCCATCCGGATCGCCAACTGCTCCGGGTTCTTCGGCGACCGGCCGAGCGGGGCGGTCGAGATGGTCGAGGGCGGGCCGATCGACGTGCTCACCGGCGACTGGCTCGCCGAGTTGACCATGCTGATCCTCAGCAGGATCCGCGCCGCGAACCTCGAACGAGGCCGGCCGGGCAAGGGCTTCGCCCGCACGTTCGTCGACCAGACCGAACAGGTCATGGGGACGTGCCTCGACCGCGGCATCAAGATCGTCTCCAACGCCGGCGGTCTCGACCCTGCCGGCTGCGCCGACGCCGTCGCGGCGGTGGCGGACCGCCTCGGCCTGTCGCCGACGATCGCCTACGTCGACGGCGACGACCTCCTGCCCCGCCTCCCCGATCTTCTCGCCGACGACGTGGTGCGCCCCTTCGACACGGGGGACGAACTCGGCACCGCCGACAGCTACCTCACGGCCAACGCCTATCTGGGGTGCTTCGGGATCGTCGACGCACTCGACCGGGGCGCCGACATCGTGATCACCGGTCGGGTCACCGACGCCGCCGTGACCTGCGGACCGGCCGCATGGCACCACGGGTGGACACGCGACGACTTCGACGCCCTCGCCGGCGGGGTCGTCGCCGGCCATGTCATCGAGTGCAGCGCCCAGGCCACCGGCGGCAACTACTCGTTCTTCCACGAGATCGACGCCGCCACCTCGAACCCGCGCTTCGGGTTCCCGTGGGCCGAAGTCGCCGCCGACGGTTCCTCGGTCATCGGAAAGCACGACGGCACCGGCGGCGCGGTCACGGTCGGCACCGTCACCTCGCAGTTGCTCTACGAGATCGGCGGGCCGGAGTACCTCGGCCCCGACGTGACCGCTCGCTTCGACACCATCGACCTCGAACAGGTCGACGTCGACCGCGTCCGCATCAGCGGCGTGCGAGGGCAGGCGCCGCCCGCCACGTTGAAGGTCGCCATGAACCGTCTCGGCGGCTTCCGGAACTCGTTCACCGTCGCGCTCACCGGACTCGACATCGAGGCCAAGGCCGCACTCGCCGAGGCCACGTTCTGGGACGCCTGCCCGTTCGCTCCCGACGACTTCGACGCCATCGCCAGCGAGGTGATCCGGACCGACAAGGGAGATCCAGCGACCCAGGAGGAAGCCACGGCGATCTGGCGTGTCACCGTGAAGGACAGCGACGAACGCAAGGTCGGCAGAGCGTTCGCCGACGCCATGGTCCACACCGCCTTGGCCAGCATCCCGGGCATGTACGGCCTCGGTGGTGGCCCGTCGTCCGCGTCGCCGTTCGGTGTGTACCAACCTGCGCTCGTCCCCTCCGACGCAGTGCCGCAGACCGTCCACGTGCTCGGTGGCGGTTCCCACGAGATCGAGTCGGTCGCGCCGACCGGCGCTCCCGTCGCAGTCGCGGTCGCCGGCCCGATCGATCCGCCTGCGGGGCCGACCTCGGTGGCACCCCTCGGCTCGGTCATCGGCACGCGATCGGGCGACAAGGGCGGGAACGCGAACCTCGGGGTGTTCGTCCGCTCGGACGCTGCCTGGGCGTGGCTCGACGACTTCCTGACCGTCGACCGGCTGCGCGAGCTCCTGCCGGAGACCGCAACGCTCGCCGTCGACCGCCACCGGTTCCCGACGCTCCGGTCACTCAACTTCGTGATCCACGGTCTACTGCAGGAAGGCGTCGCCGCCTCGACCCGTCAGGACGCTCAGGCCAAAGCCCTCGGCGAGTGGCTCCGGGCCCGTGTGGTGTCGATGCCCGACGAACTCCTCAGCTGACGACGAGGTCGGCGACCATGCCGGCGGCGCGGTGGCCGGGGATGTCGCAGAAGAGCGTGTAGGTCCCGGGCTCGAGATCGATCGCCGCCTGGTCCACGCGACCGTTCTTGTTCACGTTCAGCTTGAAGTCGCTGATGCCCTCGATGACGAGCGTGTGGCGGATGCTCCCGACGTTCTCGTACACGAAACCGATCCGGCCGGCGGTCGTCTCGTAGACGTCCTCGGGAAAGGAGATGTCCTCGGCCAGCACCTCGACCGTGGCGTCGACCTCGCCGAGCGGAGGCGGTGTCGTGGAGTCGTCGTCCCCACCGCAGGCCGTGGCGACCAGCGCGAGCGAGATGGCGGGAAGGAGGACGGTCCGGATGCGCACGCCACGACGCTACGACCGCCAGGGATCGGAGTGGAAACCCTCAGGCGCGGGGAAGCGCCCGGACGACGGCCGCGTCCTCGGGGCTGATGGCCGGCCCGAACATGGTCGAGTACAGACCCTTGGTGCCGCAGTCACAGCTCAACGCCACCAACAGCGACTCGTCGGCGGGGTCGGACTCGCCCTCGAAGCGCAACTCCTCGTCGATCGTCATCTCGGCCGGGTCGTGGGTCGACCCGCACACCGGACACCGGAGCTGCCCGGAGTCGGTCGGCACGAAATCCGCTTCGTAGCCGGCCGCCTGCAGTCGTTGGATGGCTTCGGTCAGTGTCTCCACTGGTTCTCCTCGGTCGGGGTCGATCCCATGGTCGCGGATCTGGACGCGTTTCGTCTCGAACTCCCTACCCTGGACCCATGTCCGGTGATGTCCTGCAGACCGTTGCCCTCGATTTCCAGTGGCCGACACTCGACCCGTTCCTCTTCTGCGTCCACCACCTCGACGACTACCCGGAGGCCAACGACCTGCTCGGCCCCGACGCGCCCCTGACCGGACGCCAGATGGGCTCGGACTTCGACGGCGTCGACGGCTGGCGGATGTACCACGGCACGACCGTGCCCGGCTTCCCCCAGCACCCCCACCGCGGTTTCGAGACCGTGACCTACGTGCGCCAGGGGCTCATCGACCACGCCGACTCGATGGGCGCCGCCGCCCGCTACGGCCGTGGCGACGTGCAGTGGCTCACCGCCGGCGCCGGCATCCAACACGCCGAGATGTTCCCGCTCCTCGATCGTGACGAGCGCAATCCGGTCGAGCTCTTCCAGATCTGGCTGAACCTCCCCGCGGCCGACAAGATGTCGGACCCGTACTTCGCCATGCTCTGGGACGTCGAGATCCCACGCGTCGAAGCCGACGGGGTGACCGTCACGGTCATCGCCGGGTCGCTCGGCGGGACGACGCCACCATCACCGCCACCGGACTCGTACGGCTCGAAGGCCGATGCCGAGGTCGCCATCTGGCACATCGTCCTCGAGGACGACGCCGAGTGGACGCTTCCGCGCTCGGCGGGTGAGGACGTCGGCCGGGTGCTCTACCTCTTCGAGGGCGACGGCCTCACCATCGGCGACTCCTCGATCGGGGCCAGGACCGGCGCGGTCCTCGACGCCAGCGGCGACCTCGTACTGCGGGCGTCCGACGGTCCGGTCGAGGCGCTCGTCCTCCAGGGTCGACCCATCGGTGAGCCGGTGGCGCAGTACGGGCCGTTCGTCATGAACACCAAGGCCGAGATCCAGCAGGCCATGGACGACTACCAGTCGACGCAGTTCGGCGGATGGCCGTGGGACGTCCCCGACCCCACCCACGGACGTGACGACCGCCGTTTCGCCCGCCGCCCCGACGGCAGCGTCGAAGAAGCCATCGCCTGAAGGCGGACGTTCAGGCCGTCTCGATCGAGCCCGACCGGTTGATCGCCGCCAGCTCGGTGCCGAGATAGGACTCGACCACCCGCGGGTGATCGAGCACCTCGGTGGGCGTGCCCCGGGCGATGACCTCACCGAGCTCGAGCGCGACCATCTCGTCGCAGATCGACGACAGCAACGGCATGTCGTGCTCGATCACCAGGATCGACGCTCCCGTGTACTGCTGCACCCGTTGGAGAAGCGGGCCGAGGGCCTCGGTCTCCTTCTGGGCGACGCCGCCCGACGGTTCGTCGAGGACGATCACCTGCGGGTCGGATGCGAGCAGACACGCCAGCTCGACGATACGGCGCGTCCCCGTCGACAGCTCACCCGTGAGCTTCTCGCGGAACGCGCCGAGGCCCATGAGGTCGATGAGCGAGTCGACGTCGACCGAGGTCCGCTCCTCACTGGCCCGGCTGATCGGTTGACCCGTGGCCGCAGCCACGACGCTGTGGGTGAGGAGCTGACGTTCTCGGGCGATCGCCAGCGTCTCGGCCGTCGTGAGGGTCGGGAAGAGCAACGCCTCCTGGAACGAGCGACCGAGACCTCGTGCGGCCCGCTCGTGCGGTGCCATCTCGGTGATGTCCTCGTCGCCCAGCGTGATGCGTCCGGCATCGACGTCGAGGAATCCCGACACGCAGTCGAACAGCGTCGTCTTGCCGGCGCCGTTCTGTCCGATGAGTCCGAGGATCTGGCCCTGGCGCAACTCGAGGTCGACGTGGTTGACGGCGGTGATCCCGCCGAAGCGCTTCACGACGTCACGGCACTCGAGGACGACAGGAGACGTCGCCGGCGGTGTCTCCCGCGCGGGGGCTGCCGGCACCGACGCCGGCTCGTCTTCGTCGCTGCCGGTCACGACCTCGTCGACGTCGGCGCCTGCGATGAACACCGACCGGAGGATGTCGGGACGGTCGAGCAACTCGACGGTCGAACCCGAGAAGCGGAACTCACCCTTCTCCATGAACACCGCGCGCTCGGCCAGGTTGAGTGCGACGTTGATCGACTGCTCGACCACGACCACGGTCAGCCCCTGAGCGTGGACCTGGCGTACGACGTCGATGAGCTGTCCGACGATCGTGGGGGCCAGCCCGAGCGAGAGCTCGTCGATGAAGAGGATCTCGGGGTCGGGGATCAGCGCCTGGCTGATGGCGAGCATCTGCTGCTCGCCGCCCGAGAGGTTCCCCGCCATCTGGTCGATCCGCTCGCCGAGACGGGGGAACATCTCGAGCACCCGGTCCTCGGCCGCCGCGACGGCGGCGGGGTCACCACGCTGGAGCCACGAGGCGAGGCGCAGGTTGTCGCGGACGCTGAGCGTGGGGAACACGCTCTTGCCGCCGGGCATCATCACGATGCCGCGCTGGGCGACCTCGTTGGGGGCCATGCCCACGAGTTCGGTGCCATCGAACACCACCGATCCGGCCGTGGGCGGCAACAGGCCGGTGACGCACTTGAACAACGTCGACTTGCCGGCGCCGTTGGTGCCCAGGAGCGCGACGATCTCACCACGGTGGATCTCGAGGTCGAGGCCGAAGAGGATCTGCACGGGGCCGTACGAGGCGTCGAGCCCCTTGACCGAGAGGATCGGGTCGGTCATGACAACGCTCCGGAGATGACCGAGGTCTCGTCCTCGGGGGCGGCGTCCTCGTCGACCCGACGGTCGGCCACCAGGCTCGGCTCGTGGATCCCGCGACGCTGTGCGACCCACCGTAGGTAGCGGTCGCGCCACCGTTGGACGAACTGCCACAACCCGCCGGGGAGGAAGTAGAGGATGAACAACAGCCCGCCGCCGGTGAGGCTGAGCCGCAGGATCGCCGCGGTGTCGCCCGAGACGCTCTGTGCGAGCACGAAGTCGAGGAGTCGGAACAGGAAGACACCAGCCAACGTCCCGGCGAACGATCCCAGACCGCCGATGACGGCGAAGCTGAAGACCTCGATCGACATCACGGGCTGGAAGGTCCCCTGGCCCGTTCCCCCTGCCACGAGCACGTAGAGGCCGCCCGCGAGACCAGCGATGCAACCCGAGAGGACGAAGGTCTGGAGCTTCACTCGGGTGGTCGGCACGGCGAGGGCCGCCGCCGCACGCTCGTTGTCGCGGGTTCCGATCATGACCCGACCGGGACGGGTCCGACGGAGGGCGCGGACGACGCACAACGTCACCACCAGCCCGGCCACGCACAGGTAGTAGAGGACCCACTGGCTGTCGAGGGCGAAGCGCTTCCACAACGTCGGACGGATGATCGTGTCGGGCACGTAGCTCGAGAAGTTCACGGGGTTGAGGAAGTACGAGTCGAGCGCGACGGCGAAGGCGATCGTCGTCACCGCCAGGTAGAGACCGCGGATCCGCAGCGCCGGGAGACCGATGAGCACCGAGGTGACGGCGCCGGCCACGACGGCGCCGCCGAGACCGACGAAGACGTCGACGTTCCACCGCATCATCAGGTTGCCCGCAGCCATCGCGCTGATGCCGACGATGCCGAACTGGCCGAGGGAGATGTTGCCGCCCCACCCGGTGAGCACGGCGAGCGACACGCCGACCATTCCCCACAGGACACCGAAGCTGACCGTGACCAGCGTGCTGCCGGCCATCGTGAGCGGCCAGATCAGCGCGACGCCACCACCGATCCACCCCACGGCGAGGATCGGCCACCGGACCTCGGGCAGGCGTCGGAGTTGTTCGGGGATGGGCTTGAGGACCCCGGAGCTGTCCCAGCCGGACTCGCCCTCCTCGGCTCGGCTGAGTGTCTCCTTGCGCAGCAACAGCGACGCGAGGATGACCACGAGGAACGCGACGTCGAACAACGACTCGGCGCTGACGTTCCAGCGGATGGTCCACTCGGCGATGCCGAGGAAGATTCCGCCGACGACCGCCGTCGGCAGCGACTTGAAACGGGCCATGACCGCGACTGCGAGTCCGGGAAGCAGCGCCGTGGCCCCGACGAGCGCATCGGGGACGACACCGGTGAACGGTGCCTTGGTGATGAACGTGATCGTCGACAGGCCACCGGCGATGGCCCACACCAGCGTCTGGAGACGCCGCACCGGAACACCGAGCAGCAACGCCCGGTCCTCGTTCTCGGCCGCCGCCCGCACGGCTCGACCCGCGTCGGTGCGGAGCAGGAACCACCCGAGCGCCACGAGCACCGCGGGAGCGGTGGCCAACATGAGGACGTGGTCGCCGCGAACCGGATACGGCCGGACGAACCAACTCCCGCTGAGCGGCGTCTCGATGTTGCCGATCAACGCGTCGGTGCCGAGCGCCACGCCGATGATCAGCCCGATGGCGCCGAGGACCTGTGCCAGGCCGATCGACGCGACGGTCAGGACCAACCGTGACGATCGGGCGAAGCGTCGGATGACGAACACGTCGACCGCAGCGCCGCTGGCGACACCGACGGCGACGCCCACGGCGATGGCCAGCCAGTAGTTCCAGCCCTTGGCCACGAAGAGCCCCACCGACAACGAGCCCGGCATCGCGCCCATCGCTCCGTAGGCGAAGTTCACGATGCGCGTCGTCCGGTAGATGAGGATCAGTCCCATCGCCAACAGCGCGTACGAGGTCCCGAAGATGACGCCCTGGGTGATGACGCCCCACGGCATGACGTCCGGCAGCGGCGACCACGGCACCCAGTAGAGGGCCGTGTAGGCGATGCACAGGCCGACGATGACCTGCGTGGTCCGGTCGGTCTCGATCCGGGAGCGGAGGGTCGTGAGCGCGGTCACGGGTCGACCTCCGTGGCGCCGACCGGCCGCTCGATGACGCGCTCGGGCGCCACCGATGGCGCCAGCGCGATCATCAGGAGCAGGAGTGCTGCGGCGAGGACCAGTGGCCCGAAACCTCCGAGCAGCGGCCGCGCCGAGTCCATCTGGCGGAGCCGATCGAGCACGGCTTCGGCCGATGTCTCGTCGGGGGGCGGGGCTGCGTTCGTGGTCACCACGGCCTCATTCGAAGTAGGGGGCGCGTCCGGCCGGCACGTCACTCGGGAAGTACCGAGCTCCGCCGCCCAGCTGCACCCACGCACCGGGCTTGTTGTTCTGTGGCGAGATCTTGTTCGGGTCCCACCAGATCTCGCGGAAGTCGTCGGTCGGGGTGAAGTCCCCGGGGCCGAAGCTCCAGTGTCCGCGAGGGCCCTGGCCGCCGGGGTAGCTGAACATCCCGGCCTGGTACGTCTCCGGCGTCAACTCGGGACCGGCCATCTGGATGCCGATCGCCAGGATCAGCATCTGGTAGTAGATCTCCTCGACGCCGAACGCCGGCTCGTCGCCCGGGCGGACCGACTTGTAGGCCCGGTACGGGAACGACGCGCCGAGCGGCTCGGACTCGGCGTTGAACGCCAGACCGAACGCACGCGACCACTGTTCCGAGTCGATGAGCTGGGAGACGATGTCCTGCTCGACGAACGCGAGTCCCCCGGTGAGCCACTCGGGCTCGTAGCCCTGCTCGTTGGCCTTCGGGGTCATGCCCAACGCCAACATGACCGGGTCGCAGGCGCAGATCACCGTGGTGACGCCGGCGTCCTTCAACTGGGCGACGATGTTCGACGCCTGGTTGGGCATCGACGAGATGTCGAGCTTGTACTTGTTGTTGATCGCGATGTCGATGCCGGCAGCCTCGACGAGCTCGATGTAGCGGTTCACCGACTCCTGGTACTCGGCGTTCTCAGGTGCGACGATCCCGTACACCCGCTTCTTCCCTCGCAGGCTCGGTCCGGCGTACTCGGCCGTCTCCTGGCCGCGGAGTCGCGCCACGATGTCGGCCACGGCCGCTTCGGTGACGACCGTGCCGTCGGGGAAGAGGCTCCAGGCGTACGGAGCACGCTCCTCGAACCACTTGCGCGAGGGGTAGGGCGCCCCGAAGTTCACGATGCCCTGACGGGTGAGCGCGTCGGCGTACGGGATGGTGATGCCGGTGAGGTCGGCGAACGCTCCGGTCTCCGTTGCGCGAACGGCGTCGGAGAGCGCCTTCTCCTTTCCGCCGCCGAGCAGCTCGGATGCGCCGCTGCCTTCGCCGCGGAAGATCTCGAATCGCAGCGTGCGTCCGTAGAACTGATAGCGGGTCGAGAAGTACTCGCCGAGCGCGAGCAGCGTGTCCTCGACCGACTCGTCCGACGAGGCCACCGACTCGCCGGAGATGTCGGAGAAGATCTCGGCTGCCGACGGCCCTTCGAGGGTGCGGATCGACACGACGATCTCGTCGGCCGTCACGCCACGGTGCGTCGCCCCACCGTTGTCGCCGCTGAAGGTCAGGCACGGCGGTGAGTACGGGTCGCCCGGGACCTGCTGCTCGCGATCGGTGCACCGCTGGACTCCGCCGGCAGCACCTGGCGCCTGGTCGGGCGCCGACGTGCCCGGGCCACTGGGACCGTCACCCGGGTCGGCAGCGCCCGGTCCGTCGGAGCCGGGGGCCGACGGGTCACCGGGTGTGGTCGCTCCGGGCGACGCCCCGTCGAGTACGTCGAGCGGGACGTCGACGGGAGCGGCGATCGACTGCTGATCGCGCGGGATCGGCGACACGATCGATGCCATCAGCAAGAACACCAACGCGGCCACGGCGACGGGCAGGTACGGGCGTCCGACACGGGCAGCTTCGGTCGGGAGTTCGATCATCATGTCGAGGCCCCCACGACGCCGACCGACTCGCCCCGACCGGCGCGCTGACGGCGGAGGTCGAGTCCGAACATGGCGGCCGTCGCTGCCAGGCCGATCAGACCCGCCATCGGCGCCGCACCCTGCGAGCACGACGGCCAGTCGAAGGGATGGACCGACTCACACACCCGCTCGAGCGGCCCGACGTCGGCGACCGGCGTGAGCGGGACATCGGCGGCCTGGTCGTTCGGGAGCGACGGCACGCCGCCACCGGAGCTGTCCGGGGCTGCACCGACCGATGGGAGGTCGGCGGTCGGACCGTCCGGACCGGGCACCGCTGGCCCCGGTGCCGGCGGGAGTCCGATGACCTCGCCGACGACGAAATCCCCGCTGATCGCTTCGGCGCCGCCGATCTCGAAGGCGAGGAAGCCGGTGCCGGAGGCCACGGAGACGGCGATGTCGCCGACGAGGAGGACACCGGCCGCTTCACAGATCGCAGCCGACAGATCGTCGAACATCTGCTCGCGCTGTGCGCGAGATGCGTTGAGCACCGGACCGAGGATCAATCCGCCGGCCGGCGAGTCGCGCAGCACCACGCGCAGCGGTGTCACCCGTACGAGGTCGGTCGGTTCGTCGTAGTACTGGACCTCGGGGAAGTCGATCGAGATCCCCGACAGCGCCAGGAGCGTGTTGGCCGCGTCCTCGACCGGCTGGAGTTCGTCACCGGGGAAGGGCAGGCCACCGATCTCGGCCGACCCGATCTCGAACGAACCCTCGACGACCCGTTCGGCGCCGGTGCGGTGCAGGGCAGACCAACGCATGCCGTCGAGCCGCACGAGCCCGGCGATGTCGAGCGACGACTCGACGACCGCGACGGCCTGGCGGCCACGGCCCGGGAGGACCTCGGCCGAGGCGTCGGCCCGGCCACCTGCGAAGTCGAGGAGCGGATCGATCGAGAAGCCGACGCCGGATGCCGATGCGGAGGAGGCCGGCGTCGTCGTGGCGGCCGCCTGCAGTCGTCCGCCGCCGAGCACCGAGCCGTCGAACTCGACCTCGTCACGTGCTGCGCTCGTGTCTCCGGCCCGGTTGTCGACCCGGAGCGGCTGCGGGAGGTCCTCGGGCCCGAACGTCGCGTCACCACATCCCTCGGAGGTGAGCGTCGTGCCGATGAGCCCGAGGTCAGCCGCCTGCGACTGCGCCTGCGCGAGGGCATTGGTCGTCTCGGCGACCGAGATCCCCGAGGTGATGCCGAGCTCCAGCGCGCCGACTCCCGGTGCGACCTTGGCGACGATGGCCGTGGCCTTGGCGATGCCGTTCCCGACACCGGCGACCTCCTGGGCGTCCGAGGGCTGGGGCGTCGAACCGACGACCACGACCAAGGCGACCGCCAGAGCAGCGGTCAGCTTCGACCGCGTCCACCCCCCGTTGGCACTTCCCATCTCGCTCCCCCAGGCCCCACGCACGAATCCCCCGAAACGTGACATAAGGCACAGTAGTGACCGCGGCCACCCTCGCGGCTGGGGAGCAGTTTGTCAACGAGCGTTTCCAGAAGCCGCGTCGATCCGGTCGGTCACGTCGCTGAGGCCGGCACGTGCCTTGCGGGCCTCGTCGCGGCTCGGCTTCCACCAGTCACCGTCCTCGTCACCGGCGAGCGGACGGAGGGGGATGCCGGTGTAGACCACCTGCCGCGGTCGATCGACCGGAGGGTGCGCTCGGTGGAGGGTGTCGCTGCAGTGCACCGTCACGTCGCCGGTCGCGGTCTCGAGCAGGATCGGCTCGAGGTCGAGCCGTGGCGACCGCATCGCCGACTCGGTGTTGGCTCGGTGCGACCCGGGGATCACGCCGAGCGCCCCGCTCCGGCGGTCGGCTCCGGTCACCGAGATCCCCACCGTCAGGCCACTGCAGTTGTAGGTGTGCGACCCCTGGCCGCAGTCCTTGTGCCACGGGAGGTCGGACAACCCGCGGGTGATCCCCAGTGGCTTGACCAGACCCTCGGCGCCCATGTGGCCGGTGTCGAACTCGTCGTCGGTCAGGTCCGGGAGCCAGTGCAGCCGCCGATCGGCGAGCAGTGCCGCCAAGGTCTCGGAGCGCTCGTGGAACCACAGCACGCGCACCGCCTGCTCCAGGCCGTCGCTGTCGGTGGCCCACCAGGACTCACCGTCGTCGGGCGAGGACTCCGCCAGGCACCGGTCGAGGTCTCGACCGACCGCACGCATCTCCTCACCGTCGAACACCCCACGGACGTGGAGGAATCCGGCCTGCTCGAGGAACCGGCCCATCTCCGACGGGTCGTCGCCGAGATCGAACGACCGATCGAGGTCCAGCGGCCGACCGTCGGCGTCGAGGAGGTCGACCGCGCCGGGTCGGTGCACGCGTCGGCCGTCGAAGAGCGCGTGCAGCGTCGGCTCCCACGCCAACCAGTCGTCGAGCGAGCCACCGATGATCTCGGCACGCGACGTCATGGCCAGACCCATCGGGGTCTGCAGGTCCTGCGCGAGGTTCGACAGACCCTCCCGGGTCACGCGGACCGTCACGGCCGGGTCCGCACTCCCCGGGTCCAGGGAGACGACATCGTCGGAGCCAGAGATGGTCACCGACCGGCCGTCGCACTCGAGGGCCAGTGGCCCGAGCTCGCCGACGCGGATCCCCTCGGCGACCAACGACCCGTTGGTCGTGGCGGCCTCCGGCATCACGGCGTCGAACACCTCCCCGACGGTGAGGTCGCGCACGGCCGATCGGCGGCGGGTTCGGGTGTCGAGGCTCATCGCTTCTCCTATTGGTGGCGCATCACACGTTCGTACTCGGCCTCGAAGTCGAGCGGAGGCGGCGCTCCGACATCGATGCGGAGTCCGGCGAACTCCGGAGGGGCAGGTGCTGGCGGGACGTAGTCGTCGGTGACGGGGAACGGACGTCCGTGACCCACGGTCAGGAACGCCCCGTCGGGCGCGATCGCCTGCGGGAACACCCCGCCGATGACCGCCTCGTCGAGCACCTCACCGTCGGCACGGAGCACGATGGCGAATCCGTCGTCTCCGGGCGTCGCGTCGACCGACACAACCCGGGTGTCCGGAGGCAGCTGGGCCTCCACGCGTGTCTCCCGGCCGTCGTAGACCAGCGTCCAGATCAGGGCGCCGTCGCGGAGGTACCAGGCCCACCCTGCGATCCAGTCGCCCTGCTCACAGAGCACGCCGCTCGCCCCCTCGGCGAGCACGTCGGAGAACCACGCGACCATCCGGAAGCCGAACGACAGGACCGGCCCGTTCGACTCGTGGACCTTGTCGCCCCGCTCGAGATGGTAGGTCGACTGGAAGGCGAGCCACGGGAGATGGAGCTGCGCGATCCGGCTGTCGCGACCGTCGTCGATCGGCAAGACGTTGTTCCGGTCGGCCTCTTCGTGCCACAGGGCGACGAGCTCGGCGAGGACCTCGGGGTGCTCGGACGCGACGTCGTTCGACTCGGAGAAGTCGTTCACCGTGTCGAAGAGCTGCCACCGGTCGTCGGCGAAGCGGGGACTACCTGCGATGTTGTCGCGCTCCGCCGCCGTCAACTGGTTGACGTGGTCGGTCACCGCCTTCCAGCCCTTGCGGTAGATCGCCCGGCTCCCCCAGCACTCGAAGTACTGCTGCGTGCGGGGATCGTCGCTGGCGGCATCGTCGAGCGCACCACGGATCGAGACGCCGTCGAACGACAGCTGCGGCACCCCGCCGAGTTCGTCGGGAAGCTCGACACCGACGAGGTCGAGCACGGTCGGGAGCACGTCGATGGCGTGGCAGTACTGCGTGCGGATGCCTCCCGGGTCGGCGAGTCCCCCCGGCCACGACACGATCAGCGGGTCGCGGACGCCACCCTCGAACGTGTACCGCTTCCAACGACGGAACGGCGTGTTGCCGGCGAGCGCCCATCCCCACGGGTAGTGGCCACTGGACCGGAACCCGCCGAGGTCCTCGCGGTGCGCGAGTTCGACGTCGAGGTCGTCGGGCGTGTCCTCGAGGTAGTGACGGAGTTGGTTCCACGAGCCATTGGGGCCACCCTCGGCCGAGCAGCCGTTGTCGGAGACCACCACGACGATCGTGTCGTCGAGTTGGCCGGCACGTTCGATCTCGTCGAGGACACGTCCGATGTGGTGGTCGGCGTGGGCCAGGAACCCGGCGAAGACCTCCATCATGCGGGAGTACAGGCCGCGACGCTCCTCGTCGAGCTCCTCCCACGGTTCCACCCAGTCGGGTCGAGCCGAGAGCGTGGCGTCGGCCGGGACCACGCCGAGCTCCTTCTGACGGGCGAAGGTCCGCTCACGCCACACGTCCCAGCCCTCGTCGAAGCACCCGCGGAACCGGTCGAGCCACTCGTCGGGCGCCTGGTGCGGCGCATGCGGAGCACCGGTGGCGTACCAGAGGAAGAACGGCCGCTCGGGATGATGCAGACGGTGGTCGCGGAGGCTGCGGATCGCCTCGTCGGCGAGATCGGCCTCGAGGTGATAGCCGTCATCGGGGTCGGCGGGAGGCTCGACGTGACTCTGGTCGCGGACCAGGTTGGGCGTCCACTGGTTGGTCTCGCCGTTGAGGAACCCGTAGTAGCGCTCGAACCCGAGGCGGGTCGGCCACATGTCGAACGGTCCGGTCGCTCGCTGATCGCGGGGCACCAGGTGCCACTTGCCGATCGCGGTCGTCGACCACCCCTGGTCGAGGAGGATCTGCGCCAGCGTCCCCGCCTCGCGAGGGAAGACGCCCGTGTACCCGGGATAGTTCAGCGGGAGGTCGGGCAACATCCCCATGCCCACCCGGTGATGGTTGCGACCCGTCAACAGGCACGCTCGCGTCGGCGAGCACACGGCGGTGGTGTGGAAGTTGGTGAACCGGAGCCCTCGTTCGGCCACACGATCGAGGTTCGGCGTCGCGAGGTCCGATCCGAAACAGCCGAGCTGCCCGAACCCGAGATCGTCGAGCACGATCACGACCACGTTGGGAGCGCCGGAACGGAAGGGAGCGGGCGCGGTCGATGACGTCGAGTCGGCGAGCGAGAGCTCGATGGTCATCCGGCGTACTCCTGCACGATCGGCGCCAGCTCGGACGGCGACGCTCCGTGGAGGATGACACCGTCGCAGCCCAGCGCGAGCTGGTTCCGGACCGCTGCGACGCACTGGGCGGGCGACCCGGTCGCGCTGGGGGCCAGCCATTCGTCAGGGATCAGCGCGGCCACGTGCTCGAGCTGCGCGGTGGTCGCCGACGCGTCGAGGGCGGGCGACGACTGCACCACCTCGTCGGCGCGGAAACGCTCGAGGACCGCGGGGTCCCAACCGTTGGTCCGGACGAGGAGGTCGCCGTAGCCCTGGAGATACGTGGCGAGACGACCGACCGTCTTCATGAGGCGCCGGTCCTCGGCGATGTGGTCGCCGATGGTGGCGAAGCACGACCACACCTTCACGTCCGCGGGGTCGCGCCCGGCCTTCTCGGCCGCGTCCTTGACGGTCTGGACGCAGCGGGCCGTCGTCTCGTCGGTGAAGAACGTGTGCAGGACCACCTCGTCGAAGCAGCGCCCGGCCAGTTCCAACGTGTTGGGGCCGAAGGCGACCAGCCCCATGGGGAGGTGTTCGTCGAGCGTCGAGTCGACGTGCAGGATCGGGTACTTGCCGGCCGGGCCGTCGTGGCCGAACACGACCTCGCCCCGGAAGAGCCGGCGCATGATCCCGGCGAAGTCCTCCATCTGCGCCGTCGTGATGTGCGACATCCCGAAGGCGTCCTGGACCGGCGTGATCCCTCGGCCGAGTCCGAGCACGAAGCGTCCGCCCGTGAGGCTCTGCATGGTCGACGCGAAGGCCGCGGTCACCATCGGATGGCGGGTGTTGTGGTTCGTGGCCGCGGTCTGGATCCGGATCGACTCGGTCACCGCGCCCGCAGCGCCGCACAGCGTCGCCGCCTCCTTGTGCTTGTAGCGCTCGGAGATGAACGCCGTCCCGAGCCCCATGGCCTCGCCGTCGATCACCTCTCGGACGATGTCGCGGGACGATTCGGGCTGGCCGGCGAGTGCATAGAAGCCGAGCTCGGGGAACTGCTGCGCGGTGGAGGTCACCTCGCGGACGTTAGGACCCCACGACGTCTCGGCGGGCGAGGGAGCGAGTCGGAGTACTTGGCTGCGAGCGGGCCGACGATCGCCGTGATCAGCACGTAGGCCGCGGCCAGACCGCCCAGATCCTCGCCGTCGGCGAGACCCGCGCCCAGCGACGCTATGACGATCGAGAACTCCCCGCGGGCGATCAACGCCGTTCCCGCGCGCATGCGGCCGGCGGGTCCGATCCCGGCGCGGCCGGCCGACACGTGGCCGGAGAACAGCTTGGTCGCCACCGTCACCACGGTCAGGGCGAGCGCCGGCACCAGTGCACCGGCGACCGTCGACGGCTCGATCTGGAACGAGAAGAACAGGAAGAACGTCGCGGCGAACAGGTCGCGCAACGGCCCGATGAGTTCCTCGGCACGGTGCCGCACCTGACCGTCGAGGGCGAGGCCCACGAGGAAGGCCCCGATGGCGCTCGACACCTGCACCTGTTCGGCGAGACCGCCGACGAGCAGCGTGAGGCCGAACACGGTGAGCAGCAGCGACTCGTCGCTCCCTCCTGCGAGCAGGGCGCTGAGACGGCTCCCGTAGCGGACGGCGCCGACGAGGATCACCCCCACCGTCACGAGCGCGCCCACGACCGTGAGCACGGTGGCGGCGGCGTCCTGGCCCGCGATCAGCGCCGCGACGACCGGTAGGTAGATGGCCATCGCCAGGTCTTCGATCACCAGGAGGTTGAGGATCGACGGTGTCTCGCGGTTGCCGAGCCTGCGCAGATCGGTCAACACCTTGGACACCACGCCCGACGAGGAGATCCACGTGACCCCTCCGAGGAGGACCGCCGCCGTGGTCTCCCAGCCGAGCAACAGTCCCAGACCGAGTCCGGGGACGAAGTTGGCGACGGCGTCGATGATGCCGGGAACCGCTCCGGTGCGCAGGCCGCTCTGGAGTTCCTCGCCCGAGTACTCGAGTCCCAACGTGAACAGCAGCAACAGGACTCCGATCTGCGCGGCGAGCGAGATGAAGTCCTCCGACACGTCGAGCGTTGCGACGCCGCCCTCGCCGACGGCGAGCCCGGCCAGCAGATAGAGCGGGATCGCCGTGATGCCCATCCGGCCGGCCAGGCGGGAGAGCAATGCGAGCGCGAGCGCGACTGCCCCGATCTCGACGAACGCGAGAGCGGCGTCACCACCGGCGGCAGCGAGCAAGGCGATCACGAACGGAGCGTCGTCCGCAGTTGTTCGAGCGATTCCGGGGACCCCACGGCGACCGCGATGTCGCCGGCCTCGAGCACGAAGTCCGGCCCCGGGGCCGGTTCGGTGGTGTCGCCCCGGATCACGGCCACGATCGACGCGCCGGTCCGCGACCGGAGTTCGCCGTCGGCGAGCGTCCGGCCGGCGAGCGAAGACGCGTCGGTCACCTCGATCCAGTCGAGTGCCAGGCCCTCGATCCGCTGCTCCATCGCGTGCATCGCCTCGCTCACCTGGCTGGCGCCGAGCAGCTCGCTGAGGGTGCGACTGTCCTGCGCGCCGAGCGACAGCATCGACTGCGCCCGATCGGGGTCGTCACTCGCGTAGACGACGACCTCGCGGCGGCCGCCGTGGTGGCACACCACCCCGACGTTGTCGCCGTCGGCACTGGTGAACTCGTAGCGCACTCCCACGCCGGGGAGCTGGACCTCGGTGATGTCAGCCATGCCCCATTGTGACGTGTGATCGGGGGAATGCTCCTCCGGTCCACCGGGTTCTGCACGACGTGGCACCGACTGACGAACGCCCGGCCTCGACGCCGGACGACCTCTTCGAGCGGTACGTGCTGCCCGAACTCGACGTGCTCTTCCGCGTCGCGATGTCGATCACGCGCAACCCGACCGATGCCGAGGACCTCGTGCAGGACACGCTGCTGCGGGCGTTCCGAGCGATCGAACGGTTCGACGGCCGGTACCCCCGAGCGTGGCTCCTCACGATCCTGCGCAACGCGCAGGTCAACCGGGTCCGCCGCAAGCGACCGGAGTTGCTACGTGATCCGGAGTCCAGCGAACAGATCCTCGAGCAGCAGACGCCGCACGAAAGTGCGGAGGACGACGCCCTCCAGGACACCTTCGACGCCGCGGTCGAGAACGCGTTCACCGCGCTCCCCGACCGCTTCCGTCGCGTCGTCGAACTCGTCGACCTCGACGGGAACTCGTATCAGCAGGCCGCTGACTCGCTCGGCGTCCCGGTCGGGACGGTCATGAGCCGGCTCCATCGCGCTCGGCGCCGGATCCGCGACCATCTCGACACCAACGGCCTCGTCCCGAGGAGTGGATCATGAGACGCCTCCCGAGCGGCAACCGTCCGCTGTCGTGCCGGCAGGTCGGCAAGGTCCTCCAGCGCTTCCTCGACGGCGAGATCGACGACGACACCCGCGTGCTCGTCGCCGACCACCTCGACGACTGCCGGCGCTGCGGACTCGGCGCCGACACGTACCTGCAGATCAAGGCCGCGCTCGCCCGGTCGGCCACCGAGCCGAGCGATGAGGCGATGGACCGGTTGCGTTCCTTCGGCCAGAGGCTCATCGCCGGCGACGGCTGACGTCCGATCCGGACGGCACGGGTCAGCAGTAGGGGCGGGCGAGGGTGAGGAGGTAGCCGGGCTCGACGGTCCACGTCTCCTCGACGACGAACCCCGACTCCCACAGCTCGGCGGTGATGCCCTCGGGCGTGAACTTGGCGCTGATCTCGGTCCGCATCTCCTCGCCCTCCGCGAAGTGGATCGTGGCTCCGAGCTCGCCGAGGTCGACGTCTTGTTCGCAGGTCGACCGCAGGCGCATCTCGATCCACGACTCGTCGGCGTTCCAGCGAGCGACGTGGTCGAACTGCTCGGGAACGAAGTCGGCTCCGAGGCGATCGTTGACGTGGGCGAGCGCGTTCCGGTTGAACGCTGCGGTCACGCCGGCGGCGTCGTCGTAGGCCTCGACGAGGACGTCGGCGTCCTTGACCAGGTCGCAGCCGAGCAGCAGCCGGTCATCACTCGACATGACGCAGTCCAGGTCGAACAGGAACCGCCGTCGCGACTCGGGCCCGAAGTTCCCGATCGTGCCGCCGAGGAAGGCCACGAGCCGACGGCCGTCGCGTGGGACATCGCCGAGGTGACGGTTGAAGTCACCCACGACAGCGTGGATCGACAGCCCGTCGTATCGGTCGAGCAGTCGATCGGCAGCGGCTCGCACCGTCTCCCCGGACACGTCGAAGGGCACGTAACGCTCGAGGGTGTCGGCCGCAGCCATCGCGTCGAGGAGGTGCTCGGTCTTGTCGGACGTGCCAGAACCCAACTCGACGAGGGTGTCGGCACCGGCGAGGTCGACGATGCGCTCGGCGTGGTCGGCCAGCAACGTCGCTTCGGCCCGTGTGGGGTAGTACTCGTCGAGGCGTGTGATGTCGTCGAAGAGGTTGGAGCCGTCCTCGTCGTAGAACCAGACCGGCGACAGCCGCTTCGGGCTGGCGGTGAGGCCCTCGAGGCAGTCGGCCGAGATCGTCTCGAACCACTCGTCCTCGGTGAGGTGCACGTCGATGGTGAGTGCCGCGGTCGATTCGGTCATGAGATCCCTCGGGCGAGGCGGAGGCCGGTGAACGGCCATCGGGCGGGTGGCGGGAAGAAGTTCCGGTACGTCGTCCGGGTGTGCCCAGGAGGCGTCGCGCAGCTCCCGCCGCGCAGCACCTGCTGGCTGACCATGAACTTGCCGTTGTACTCCCCGATCGCACCGGGCCCCGGAGCGAAGCCCGGGTACGCCGTGTAGGGCGACGACGTCCACTCCCACACGCCACCGACGAAATCGGCACGGTCGGCCGGTGTCGGCCGGGGGTGCAGCCGATCGAGGTCGAGCACCGGCGGGTCGACCTCGGGGTGTTCGCGTGCCGCCACCTCCCACTCGGCCTCGGTCGGCAGCCGCGCCCCGGCCCAACGCGCGTACGCATCGGCCTCGTAGTAGCTCACGTGACAGACCGGCTCTGCCGGATCGACGGCGCGGCGTCCGGCCAACGTGAAGATCGTCCACGTCCCCTCGTCGTCACGCCAGTAGAGCGGCGCCTGCAAGGTGCCGTCACACACGAGTGCCCAGCCGTCCGACAACCACAGTTCGGGGCGCTCGTACCCGCCATCGGCGAGGAACGCCTGCCAGTCCCCGCACGTCACGGTGCGGTCGGCGATCTCGAACGGTTGCACGTGGACGGCATGGCGAGGTCGTTCGTTGTCGTAGCAGAACGACCCGTCGTCGGCGGCCCCGATCTCGACCAGTCCACCGACATTCCCGATCCACGAGACCGGCCTCGAGATGCCGACCGTGGCATCGCGGAAGGCCCGATACGCAGGGTCGAGCACGCTCTGCGACAAGACGTGCTTCGCGTCCATCAACAGCAACTCCTGGTGCTGTTGTTCGTGATGGAGGCCGAGTTCGATCAATCCGGCGAGCGAGGGGTCCACGCCGGCGGACAGCAGCGCCACCATCGCCGAGTCGACCGCCTGCCGGTACTGCGTCACGTCGTCGACGGTGGGGCGAGAGACCGCGCCGCGGGCGGCACGCGGATGCCGGGCGCCGACGGCCTCGTAGTACGAGTTGAACAGGTAGCGGTACTGCGGGTGGAACGGCTCGTGACCGTCGACGTGCGGACCGAGCACGAACTCCTCGAAGAACCACGTGACGTGGGCCCGATGCCATTTCGTGGGACTCACGTCCGGCATGGACTGCACGGTCTGGTCTTCGGGGCCGAGCGGGGCGGCGAGCGCCTCGGTCAGGTCCCGGACCTCGCAGAAGCGCGTCCCCGGCAGAGCCATCACTGATGCACCGTAACGCCGTCGGCGTGCCTTCCGTCCGCGGCACCGGAGGACGGGTCCTACAGCTACGGTGCCGGAGACTCTGGGAGGACTCATGGCCGACGATCCGTTGGACGACTTCGAACGCACGACCTTCACCCACGACGGGAAGACACGCGACATCTTCCGTTCCGGCTCCGGGCCGGCGGTGATCGTCATGAGCGAGATCCCGGGCATCACCCCCAAGGTCGCCGACTTCGCCCGCATGGTCGTCGGCATCGGCTGCACCGCCGTGATGCCGCACCTCATGGGCGAGCCGGGCCGCGACCCGGCCCCCGATGGCAAGCCGTCACTCGGATACATGGCGCAGAGCGTCGTGCCCTCGTGCGTCTCGCGCGACTTCACGGTCTGGGCGACCGGGAAGACCTCACCGGTGATCGACTGGCTGCGCGCGCTCGCCCGCGACGAGCACGAGCGCTGCGGCGGTCCGGGCGTCGGCGCCATCGGCATGTGCTTCACCGGCGGCTTCGCGCTCGCGATGGCCACCGACGAACGGCTCCTGGCACCGGTGCTCTCCCAACCGTCGATGCCCCTGGCCATCGGGTCGAAGCGCAAGGGCACCATCGACATCTCCGACGAGGACCTCGCCGTGGTCAAGGACCGCTGTGCGGCCGGCCTCGAGGTCATCGGGATGCGGTTCACGTCGGACCGCTTGGTTCCGTCGGAGCGGTTCCGGTTCCTCGAGCAGGAACTCGGGACGGCGTTCCGCGCCATCGAACTCGACGACGAGGACGCCAACCCCGAGCCGAAGATGACGCCACACTCGGTCGTGACCGAGCATCTGATCGACGAGCCGGGCTCGAAGACCCGCGCCGCCGTCGACGAGGTGCTCGACCTGTTCCGCAGCCGCCTGCTCGACGCCTGACCCGGCTCCACTGTCGGCCGGTCCGGGATCCGGCAGCCCGGTTGCGCTAGCCAGTGGCCATGCAGGCACTCGACGCCCTCCCGGAACTCACCACCATCACCGTCGAGGAGGTGGACGACCGCATCCTCCTCGTCACGCTCAATCGACCCGATCGCCTCAACGCGCTCACACCGCTCCTCATCGAGGAGGTCGAGAAGGTCGTGACCGCCGTCGACCTCGACCCTCGCCTGCGGGCGGTCGTGGTGACGGGCGCCGGCCGTGGGTTCAGTGCAGGCCTCGACATGCAGGGCGCCGACAGCACCCCGCCCGGGGCCGAGGGCGTCAGCCCGGTCGTCGGACAGTTCATGGGCCAGGACCAGATCGCCACGTTGAACGAGCACATCCACCGATCGCGCAAGCCGTGGATCGCCGCGGTGAACGGCGCCTGCGTGGGCGGCGGCTTCGCCATCGCGCTCGCGTGCGACATCCGGGTCGCCGCCGAGTCCGCGACCTTCGGCGCCGTCTTCCTCAAGATCGGCGTGTCGAACTGCGACATGGGGACGAGCTACTTCCTCCCGCGCTTCGTCGGTGCCTCACGGGCGGCCGAACTCCTCCTGACCGCTCGGATCTTCGATGCTCGCGAAGCCTCCGACATGGGCCTGGTCGTCGACGTCGTACCCGACGGCACGGTCGTCGATCGTGCACTGGAGACCGCCCACCTCATCCGCGACAACGCCCCGTTCGGCACGTGGATGACCAAGGAGACGATGTGGCAGACGCTCGACGCCCCATCGCTGCGGCATGCGATCGACATCGAGAACCGCACACAGATCATGTGCAGCGCGAACGGCGAGGTCGTCGAGGCCATGCGCGCCTTCGGCGAGAAGCGACCCCCGGTGTGGAAGGACCTCTGACCCCGGGTCGGTGACGCGTCACTGACGGTGCACATCGGCTTCACCGACGCGAAACACGCACGGAACACGCCACTCGTACCGTCCGGGACATGAGACGAGCACAGGGACCGAACCGGTGGTGACCGGGTCCGCCCGGTGATCGAAGCCGTCGACCCGTTCATCGGGACCGACGTGACCGACCTCTCCCCGCCGAAGGGGTTGGCCGCCGCGTGGTGGTGGCCCAAGCCCCAGATCGGCAACACCCATCCGGGAGCGACGGCACCGCTCGGCATGGTGTCGGCGTGCCCCTACTCGGGTGCGTATCCGACCGGCTACGGGCGTCACCACATGAGCACCGAGGGCATACCCGCCACGCTCCGGGACCGCCTCGAGGCCAGTGGGTTCACCCACTTCCAGCAGTCGGGCACGGGCGCCATCCGCAAGTACTACAACTACTTCCGCGTCTCGCCGATGCTCGAACCGCTCGACGCGCTCGACACGCGTTGGGCTCTGCAGGACGAGACGGCGGAACCCGGCTACTACGCAGCGAGCCTCGACACCGGAATCCGATGCGAACTCACCGTCGGACCGAAGAGCGCGATACATCGCTACACGTTCCCGACGAACGCCGACAGCCGTCTGGTCGTGGACTTCTCGCTCGGCGGGCTCGACATCGAGCACGGGCGAACGGTCCCGATGCGGGCGTCGTTGGCGAGCGTCGAACCGGGGGTCCTGCAGGGCGAGATCGTGGTCGAGGGGGTGCCGCTGTCGGTGCACGTCGAGTGTGACACCCCGGGATGGCGCCAGATGCTCTGGTACGACCGGCGTTTGATGGCCGGGAGCAGCCGTCTCGACTTCGACTCGATCCGCCAGACGACGCTCCGTCCCTTCGGCGCCATCTTCATCGGGCCCACCGAGGCCGGGCACCCCGTCGAGCTGCGCATGGGATTCTCGCTGCGCGGGGTCGAGCGTGCTCGCACCAACCTGCACACCGACTGCGGACAGGCCGGACACGCCTTCGACGCCCGGCGTGCAGCGACACGTGGCGACTGGGTCGATCATCTCGACCGGGTGCGGGTGGAGGGTGGCTCAGGCGCGCAACGGACCGTGTTCGCGACGGCGTTGTACCACTCGCTCCTGAAGCCGTGTTTCGCCGCGGACGAGAGCCCGTTCTGGCCCTCGTCCGGCGCCTTTGTCTTCGACATCTGCACCATGTGGGACATCTACAAGACGCAGCTGCCGCTGCTCACGGCGCTCGCTCCCGACCGAGCCGTCGAGTTGGTACAGGCACTCCTGTCGGTGGTGGAGGAGGAGGGCAACCTGCCGATCGGGTACCGGATGGCGCGTGGCGCCGACCGCTTCTTCCGCCAGGCCAGCGCGCTGGCCCACACGTTCCTGGCCGACGTCTGCCAACTGGGGCTGGCCGGCATCGACTGGGACAACGCCCTGGTGCACCTGCACACCGACCTCCGGCGAGGCTACGGCGAGGAATTCCTCGAGAAGGGCGTGGCGCATCCCATCACCCACACCCTCGACCTCGCCTACGGCTACCACTGCACGGCTCGGGTGGCCCGTCGCGTAGGGGACCAGCAGTTGGCCGAACAGCTCGAAGCCATGGCCGCTCGCTGGACCAATGCCTTCGACCCGGTGACCGGACTCCTCGTCGACTCGACGTACTACGAGGGTGGCCGTTGGAACTACTCGTTCCGGCTGCTCCACGACATGGCCCAGCGCATCCACCTCGCTGGTGGCGACGACGCGTTCGTGGCGATGCTCGACCGCTTCTTCGGCTTCGGCGAGCCCCCGGTCGAACAGCTCGGGGCGCCCCCCTACGCCGGCGAACTCGCCGCCGGGTACGCCCTCGACCGCTTCGAAGGTCTCAACAACGAACCCGACATGGAAGCACCGTGGGCGTACCACTACGCCGGACGCCCGGATCGCACCGCAGAGATCGTGCATGCCGTGACCCAGAACCAGTTCGGTGTCGGCCGCGGCGGTCTCCCCGGCAACGACGACTCCGGCGGACTCAGCTCGTGGTTCGTGTGGGCGACGCTCGGGTTGTTCCCGGTGGCCGGTCAGAACCTCTTCCTCGTCAATGCACCCGCCTTCCGCCGTTCCCGACTTCGTGTCGCCGGCGGCGAATTCATCATCGACACGACCGGGTACCACGAGCCCTCGCCCGACGGCCCTCCGCAGTACGTGCAGTCCGCGACCTTGGACGGGGCCCCGCTCGATCGCTCGTGGATCGACGGCACCGACGTCCACGCAGGAGGCCACCTCGTGATCGACCTCGGCCCCCACCCGTCCGACTGGGCGACCGACACTCGCCCCCCTTCCCACCCACCGACCTGACGGTCACCGAACCGAGGACGCCGCCGTGCACTCCATGACACCCACCAAGCGCCTGGTCATCGTCGTCCGCGCCGATCCGGTCATCTGCGGCCATTCGGGCGAGGCACGCAACCTCGCCGAGGCTGCACTCCTCCGCGGGTTCGACGACGTCAGGATCGTGACCTGGCCGCTCGACGCGCTCGGCGATCTCCCGTGCAAGCCGATGGACACCGTGCTCGCCTACTCGCCGGGCATCACGGTCGAGCGACCCCCGCCGGTCGGCGACTACAAGGTCCCCGACGGCCGGCACGTCGCCGGCATGGTGGGCCGCCTCGTCGAACTCTTCACCGACGGTGTCCCCACGACGGCGATGTCGCTGTACCTGATGCCGCACGCCAACATCGTCATGGAAGCGCTCCACATCGCGCGCCAGATCGGCAAGCCGGTCGACGTCACCACGATCGCCGAAGCCGTGGGGTCCGACATCACCAACATCGTCCGGTCCTGTGTCGACGAGGGTCGCTTCGGGGCCGCGGCCCAGGTGTACGCGACCTATCTCGGCCACGACCGGTGCGTCGCCGTGTCGGACTACACGAAGCAGTGCATCGTCGAGTCGGCCGAGACGGTGGACCGGGCCTTCGGCACGACGTTCGCCGACCAGTGCCGGGCGCGGGTGACCATCTCGTATCCCGCGGTGAACAGCCGCACCTTCACCGACATCGAGGACTTCGAGATCGATCGGGCGCTCGCGAGTCGGGGTCTCGAGCGCGATGACTACGTGCTGTTCCTGTCGAGGCTGACCCCCGCAAAGGGCGTCGACGACCTCATCGAGGGCTTCACCCACTCCTGCGTCGCACACACTCGCACGCTGGTGATCGCCGGGACGGGCGCCGCCGCCGGGGAACTCCGAGCACAGGCAGCGGCGACCGGTCTGGGGGGCCGCATCGTGTTCCTCGACGATGTCGACGACGACGAGAAGCGCATGCTGCTCGCCGGGTCTGCTGCCTACGTGCTGCCGAGCAAACCGATGCAGGAGTTCGTCGAGACGTTCGGCATCGCCCTCGTCGAGAAGATGCTCGCCGGCGGCGGTCCGATCATCACGACCGAGACCGGCGGCATCCCCGAAGCGGTCGGCGACTGTGCGACGATCGTCCCACCGGGATCGCCCACCGCCATCGCCGACGCACTCGACGAGGTGCTGTTGGTGATCAATCCGGCCGAGCGGGCAGCGCGTGCTGAGAAGGCCCGCAAGTTCGCGCTCCAGTTCGACCGTCTCAACGTCTTCGACCGCTTGTTCGCGCCCGTGGACGCCTGACCGGAGCGGTCACAGCACGTCGTCGAGGACCACCACCCGCTGCTCCACGATGGAACGCTGGGCCGCGACGCCGACGGCGACGCTCCACAACCCGTCCTCGAGGCTGACCACCGGGGTCGAGCCCGACCGGCAGGTCGCGAGGAAATCGAGGTGTTCGAGGTAGCTCGACCCGTGGTGGAACCCCTCCCATCGGACCCGATCGTCGGTGACGATCTCCGACGTCACTCCGTCGCGGCCGGCGGCACGGGTCCCGAGTCGGAACTCCTTCGACGGGAGGAACGCCTCGGCCTTCCCGGCGTCGCCGACCACCGACAACTCCTCGGCGTTGGTCGAGCCCTCGGCGAACATGCACAGATCGAGCGACGCCCGCACCCCGTTCTCGTACTCCACGATGACCATCGCGTTGTCGATGATGTCGGGGACCTCGCCGTCGTACCGCTCGTCGAGATGGTTCACGTCCTGCGCACCGCTGGCCATCACCCGCACCGGGCGCCGCCCCACCATGTGGTTCATCAGGTCGAAGTAGTGACAGCACTTCTCGACCAGCGTGCCGCCCGTGTTGCGGTCGAACCGATTCCAGTCGCCGATCTTGCGCAGGAAGGGGAACCGATGTTCACGGATCCCGATCATGTGCAACTGGCCGATCTCGGCATCGTGAACGGCCCGCACCAGACGGCTGACCGGGGGCATGTAGCGGTATTCCAATCCGACCCAGACCACGCCCTGACGATCTGCGGCGGCCTCGATCACGTCACGGCAGTCGGCGACGGTCGTGCACAGCGGCTTCTCGACCAACACATGGAGATCGGTGGCGAGCACGTCGAGCAGCACGTCGTGATGCGTCATGTTCGGTGTGGCGATCACGACGACGTCACAGAGCCCGGACGCGAGCAACTCGGCGTGGTCCTCGAACTCCTCGAACCGGACATCCTCGGGCGCGGCGCTACGGGCCCAGTCACGGGAACCACCATGCGGGTCGGCGATCGCCGTGACCTCCGCCCCAGGCACATGAGCGAGGTTGAGGAGATGCTCGATCCCCATCATCCCGGAGCCGATGATCCCGTAGCGGAGCGCGTCGCCCATCGTGTGCGACCCTACCCACCATGGAATCGCTGGTTGACGGGGGACCCCGGACGATCGTGGGTGTCGATCGGCCGGTCGGGCCCCTCGCCTTCGGGTGCTGGCGCTTCACCCACGGCGACGTCGGCCATGCTCGACAGGTACTCGAGGCAGCGATCGACGCCGGCATGGTCCTCGTCGACACTGCAGACGTCTACGGCCTCGACTGGGGTGGTGCCGGCTTCGGCGCCAACGAGTCGCTGCTCGGCCGGGTGTTGCGCGAGGCCCCGCACCTGCGGGACCGGATCGTCGTCGCCACCAAGGGCGGCATCGCTCCCCCGGTGCCCTACGACTCGTCGCCCGCTGGACTCCGGGGCGCGTGCGAGGCGTCGCTGCGTCGCCTCGGGGTCGAGACCATCGACCTCTACCAGGTGCACCGGCCCGACCTGTTCGTCCATCCTTCGGCCCTCGCCGACACCCTCCTGATGCTCCGCGACGAGGGCAAGATCGCCGCCATCGGGGTGTCGAACCACACCGCGTCGCAGCACGCTGCGCTGGAGGCACACCTCGGCGAACCGTTGGCCACCAGCCAACCGGAGTTCTCCGTCCAGGAACTCGCGCCGGTACGCGACGGCGTGTTCGACCACTGCATGCGCACGGGGACCCAGCCACTCGCCTGGTCACCACTCGCCGGCGGCGCACTCGCCACCGGCGTCGGAGCACGTCCGGACGTCGTGACCGTCCTCGACCGCATCGCCGAACGCGAATCCGTCGGCCGCGCCGACGTGGCGTTGGCATTCGTTCTCGCCCATCCGTCCCGCCCGATCGCGGTGGTCGGGTCCCAGGACCCGGCTCGCCTCGCCACCGCCACCACGGCGACCAGCGTGCACCTCGACCGCACCGACCTCTACGAACTCGTCGTCGCCTCCGAAGGGAGACCCCTGCCGTGAGCCGTCCCACCGTGCCGGAGGTCTCGTGGTTCGGCGCGCTCTGCGACGACGACTACGAGTTCCTCGGTGTGTCCGACCCGACACTCCGGTCGTCGTGGCCACACTGCCGAGACATCACCCTCGCTGCCGATCGCCACGGGTACGACAACCTGCTGCTCCCGTCGGGCTATGCGCTCGGCATCGACTCGGTGGCGTTCGCCAGTGCCGTCGCTCCACTGCTGGAGTCGATGCGACTCCTCGTCGCCGTCCGTTGCGGTGAGCTCGTCGTCGCCCAACTCGCTCGTCAACTCGCCACGCTCGACCACCTGTTGGGAGGGCGGCTGACCATCAACATCATCAGCTCCGACCTCCCGGGCGAGACGATGCCGAGCGGACCCCGCTACCAGCGCACCCGCGAGCACATGGCCGTCCTGCGGACGCTCCTCCGCGGCGAGGCCGTCGACTTCCACGGCGAGTTCGTCGAATTGACGATCGATGCGCCGCGCATCGCGCGGGACGCAGGAGGATGCCCACCCTTCTACTTCGGTGGCTTCTCGCCCGACGCGAAGCAGACCGCAGCCGAGCAGGCCGATGTGTTCCTCACGTGGCCCGACACGGTCGCCTCGGTCGGCGACACCGTGACCGAGATGACCACCTTGGCGGCGGCGGAGGACCGCACCCTGCGTTTCGGGCTGCGGACGCATGTGATCGTGCGCGAGACCGAGGGCGCTGCCATGGACGCCGCCCGTTCCCTCGTGTCCCGACTCGACGACGAGATCGGTGCCTCGATCCGAGCCAAGTCGCTCGACACCACGTCGGCCGGCGTCGGGCGTCAGACCGAGTTGCGGGCGACCGCCGACGACGACGGCTTCGCCGAGGCGAACCTCTGGACCGGGATCGGGCGGGCGCGCTCGGGTGCCGGTGCTGCGATCGTGGGCGATCCCGACCAGGTGCGGGCCAAGCTCGACGACTACCGGGCCGTCGGCATCGACGCCTTCATCCTCTCGGGCTATCCACATCTGGCCGAGTGCGAGCGCTTCGCCCGCCTCGTCCTGGACGACTTCCCGCACGCACCCCTCAGCCGCTGAAGCGCCCGGGCCCGACGTGATCGCAACGTGCCGATCGGCACGTTCGGTGTCGTTTCCGTACGCCAACGTGCCGATCGGCACGGAACGAACGGGGGGCGCCGGCGGTCTCAGGTCCCGACGACCCCGTCGCGGAAGTGGCGCCGGCACAGGAGTTCGTAGGTGACGACGTCGCCGAAGAGCGGTTTCTCGTCCGGCGACGACGTGTCGCCGACGACGATGGTGTCGCCTTCACGGACCAATGCCCCGTTGACCAGACGCGCGTTGTTGGTCGCTCGCTCGCCGCACCAACAGCGCGCCTCGACGTGGAGCTCGACCCGCTCGTCGGCGATCTCGAACATGCGTCGGGTCCCGTCGAAGAGCACACCGCGGAAGTCGGTGAGGAGTCCGAACGCGTACACGTCGACGTCGAGGTCGTCCGCGATCCTCGCCAGCTGGTCGACCTGGTCGACCTCGTAGAACTGGACCTCGTCGCAGACCAGGTAGTCGAGTCGGCCGTGCTCGTCGACGAAGCTCCGAGCGAGCTCGAGGAGGTCCAGGTCCGGCGTGACCTCGATGGCCTGCACCGAGACGCCGAGCCGACTCGAGACCCGGGCGCCCTCCCGGTCGAAGAGGGACAGCAGCATCCCCTGGCGCGACCGCTTCGACAGGTTGTGGTGGATCTGGAGCGCGAGCGTGCTCTTGCCCGAGCTCATGGTCCCGTACGAGAAGCGGAGCAGGCCCATGCGACGTGTCAGGCGGGGGACGCCACGAAGACCGGGATCAACCGGTCGGTGTTCTCCTGGTACTCGGCGTACGAGGGGTAGACCGCGACGGCTCGCTCCCACCACTGGGCCCGTTCGTCGCCGGCGACCTCGCGGGCCACGGCGTCGAAGGGAGCCGGACCGTCCTGGATCATGAGCGCCGTCGGGTCCGCCTTGATGTTGTGATACCAGCCGGGGTTCTGCGGCGCGCCGCCGACGGACGCGACCAACGCGTACTCACCCTCGTGTTCGACCCGCATGAGCGCGAGCTTCCGGATCTTCCCCGACCGGTGTCCACGGGTGGTGACGATGATGATCGGGATCCCGGTGTCCCACAGCGTGTTCGCCTCGGCCCCGCCGGATCGCTCGTAGGCATCGACCTGTTCACGCACCCAGTCCCAGGCGCTCGGTTCGTACTCGCCGTCCAGAGTCATGACCGCACCCTAGGCAGCGCGGCTCGATGACGATCTGCGTACGGTGTGGTCATGCGGGTCCTCATCTGCGACGACGAGCCGAACATCCGACTGCTCTACCGCATGGAGTTCGAGGAGAGCGGCGCCGAGGTCACCGAGGCGGTCGACGGCGACGACTGCATCGAACGGGTCACCGACGTCTGCCCGGACCTGATCATCCTGGACCTGTTCATGCCCAACCGCGACGGGCTTTCCGCACTGCCCGAGCTCAAGCGGCGCTGCCCCGATTCCCGGGTGCTGGTCGTGAGCGCACACGCCGCCGAGGACACCTTCACCCGCAGTCGAGCCCGTGGGGCCACCGCGTGTTTCGAGAAGGTGAGCTTCGCCAGCCGCATCCCCCGCCTCGTCGAGCGGTACGGCGGGGCTGCGTGACCGACAGCCGATGAGGCTGCGCAGACGCCCACTCCCCGACGACGCCGAGGAACTGATCGCCCGCGAGGTCGTGCACTGGCGACACCTCGATGCCGACGAACGAGAAGCCTTGCTCGGCATCACCGAATGGCTGCTCCGACACAAGACCTGGGAGGCGGCCCGGGGGTTCGCGCTCGACGACACCATCCGGGTGGTGATCGCCGCACAGGCCGCGTTGTTGATCCTGGGGCTGTCGACCGACCACTACCACCTGGTGACGAGCATCATTGTCCACCCGGCCGGCATGACCACCCACGGCGAGCGGGCCGGGCTGGCGCGCGGCACGGTCACCGACTCGATCCTCCCGATCCACGGTCTCGCCCAGGACCGTCGAGGCCCGGTGCTCATCTCCTGGAATCAGGCGATCGCCGGCGCCCGCCATCCGGAGTGGGGCCACAACGTCGTCCTCCATGAATTCGCGCACAAGATCGACATGCTCGACGGCATCATCGACGGGACGCCTCCGCTCGCGCGGCCCGACCGGCGCCGCTGGGTCGACGTGTGCACGGAGGTCTACGAGTCCGTCCGGGCGGGCGAACCCCGTCCGCCGTTGCGGGCCTACGGCGGCACCAATCCCGCGGAGTTCTTCGCGGTCGCGACCGAGGCGTTCTTCGACCGCGCCGTCGACCTGAGCGAGGCCGAACCCGACCTCTACGACGTGCTCCGGGCGTTCTACGTCCAGGACCCCGCGGCCCGGTGCACTCGCGCCTGAGCGACGGTCGTCCATGATGGCGACATGACGTCACCCCTCGTCGACGCCCTGGACCTCCGACCGCACCCGGAAGGCGGTTGGTTCCGCGAGGTGTGGCGATCGGGAGTCGAGGTCGAGACGTCGGACGGGCACGTCCGAGCGACGGCGACGTCGATCCACTTCCTCCTCCACGCCGAGGAGTCATCGGCATGGCATCGCGTTGCGTCGGACGAGATCTGGATCGCGCACGTGGGCACCGTGACCATCGAACTCGGGGGGCACGAAGCCACTCCCGACCCGGAGGCGCGGGCCACCGTCGGCACCGATGTCGCGGCCGGACAGGTGCTGCAGTTCATCGTCCCGGCCGGAGCATGGCAACGCACGCTCCCCGGCTCCGACGACGCCCTCGTCAGCTGCGTCGTCTCGCCCGGCTTCGACTTCGAGGACTTCGAACTCCTGGACTGACCGGTCCGCGAACGGGGTCTCAGCGAACGGGGTCGCCGTGGAGGAGTTTCTTGTGGGCGGCGATGACCGTTCGGTCCTTCGCCGCCAACGACGCGGCGAGCTCCACCGCTCGGTCGAGCACGGCGTCGTCGGTCGCGAGCTCGTGGACGATCCCGGCGGCGAGTGCTTCGGGGCCGCTGTACCGCTTGCCGGTCAACGATGCCTCGGCGAGCGTCGTGCGGGGCAGGTGCGTGTCGAGGGTGGCGAACATGACGTCGGTCAGCGGCAGCCCGAGGTCGACCTCCGGGATGCACCAATAGCCGCGGTCCTCCCGCATCACGCGGAAGTCGTGGGCGACGGCGAGCATGGCTCCCCCGGCGAAGGCGTGGCCGTTGACGGCGGCGACGGTGATCAGGTCGAGGTGGGTCACGCGCTGGAGGACCCGATGGACGTCGTCGAGGAACGTCGGATCGTTGCGACCGTCGTCCGAACCCATCCAGTCGAGGTCCAGACCGTTCGAGAAGAACTTGCCGACGCCCACCGTGACCAGAGCGACGGGTCCCTGCGTCGCGGCGACCTCGTCGAGCGCTGCATGGATCGCATCGACGCTGCTCCGGTTGAAGCGGTTCTCTCCCTCGTCGAGGCGGAGGACACGGACGTCGCCGCGGGTTTCGAGATCGATCATGAGGTGCTCCCGTTCCGGTCTGGTCGGCCAGAGCATGACCGATCCTCGACATTCCCGGCGAGCGCGCCCGGCCGCTAGTTTCGCTGTCATGCCGAAGGTCAAGATCTTCCACAACCCCAACTGAACGTCTTCCAAGAACGCCCTGGCGGTCGCCGAGGCAAAGGGAATCGACGTCGACGTCGTGCTCTACATGAAGAACCCGCCCGATCGGGCCGAGTTGCAGTCGATCGTCGACGCACTCGAGGACCCGCCGGGTGATCTGGTGCGCAAGGACGCCCAGTTCAAGAAGCTCGACCTCGACCCGGACGACTACACCGAGGCGGACGCCGTGATCGACCTCCTCGTCGAGCACCCACGGCTGCTCCAACGCCCGGTGATCGTCTCCGGATCGAAGGCGATCATCGGCCGGCCGACCAGTCGGGTCGAAGAACTGCTCTAGACGCTCGTATCGTCGGGCCATGGAGCCCGCCGCCACGATCGACCTCGATCACCGCTTCGCCGACGCCCTGCCCGACCTCGCGGTCGAGTGGGCGGCAGCACCGGTACCGACCCCGTCCTTGGTCGCGTACAACCCTGCGCTCGCCGCCGAACTCGGTCTCGACGACGGCTGGCTCCGATCGCCCGAGGGTGTCGCAGTGCTGGCCGGGAACGCCGTCCCCGAGGGAGCGAAGCCGGTGGCCATGGGCTACGCCGGCCACCAGTTCGGGAACTACTCGCCACGTCTCGGAGACGGGCGGGCGTTGCTGCTCGGCGAGGTCACCGCGCCCGACGGTCGTGTGCTGGACCTCCACCTCAAGGGGTCGGGCCGGACGCCGTATGCGCGCGGCGGCGACGGCCGGGCCACCCTCGGGCCGATGCTCCGCGAGTTCCTGGTGTCGGAGGCGATGCACGCGCTCGGCATCCCCACCACACGGAGTCTGGCCGTGGTCACGACCGGACAGACCGTGGCCCGATCACGCCCGGAGCCGGGAGCCGTCCTCACGCGTGTCGCTGCCAGCCACCTCCGCGTCGGGACGTTCGAGTACGCACGCTGGCTCTACGGCGGACATGCACTCGTACCGCTGATCGATCACGCCGTCGAACGACACGTCGCCCCGGGCGACGACGCCTCCCCAGCGATGGCGCTGCTCCGTCACACCGTGGAGGTCCAGGCAGAGCTGGTCGCCCGTTGGATGCTCGTGGGCTTCGTCCACGGCGTCCTGAACACCGACAACGTCACGATCTCGGGCGAGGGCATCGACTACGGGCCGTGTGCATTCATGGACGCCTTCGACCCGGCCACGGTGTTCAGTTCGATCGACCACGCCGGCCGGTACGCCTACGGCAACCAGCCGGCGATCGCCCAGTGGAACCTGACCCGTCTGGCCGAGTCGTTGCTGCCGGCGATCGACGACGACCGCGACACTGCGGTCGCGCTCGCGACCGGCGCGCTCGAGCAGTTCGTCGACCGCTACCAGGGGGCGTGGTCACACGGCATGGCGGCGAAGCTCGGCGTGGACCCGGACCAGGCTGGGAACAGCGACCTGTTCGACGGCCTCGTCTCGCTCCAGACCCGGTCGCGCGCCGACCACACCTCGACCTATCGGGCCCTGGCGGACGAACTCCGGGGCGATCCGACCGCACTCGCAGCGCTGTTCCCTGGGCACGGACCCGAGGTCGAGGCGTGGTCGGCGACGTGGCGATCTGCCCTCGGCGCGCAGGATCCGGCTGCCGTCGCCGACGCGATGGACCGGGTGAATCCGGTGTACATCCCCCGCAACCACCTCGTCGAGGCGGCGCTCGACGACGCGGCCGTCGGCGGCGATCTCACGTCGTTCGAGCGCCTCCTCGACCTCGTGACCGACCCGTATGTGGAGCGGGCTGGTCACGAGACCGAGGCTCGGCCTGCCCCCGACGGCTTCGACGCCGGGTATCAGACCTTCTGCGGGACCTGATCCGAGGTCAGCGGAGGTCGAACCGGTCGAGGTTCATGACCTTGTCCCACGCAGCGACGAAGTCCGCCACGAACTTGTCCTTCGCGTCGTCCGCTGCGTACACCTCCGAGATGGCCCGGAGCTGCGAGTTCGACCCGAAGATCAGGTCGTAGCGAGAGGCGGTCCACCGGACGTCGCCGGTGGAGCGGTCCCGACCCTCGAACACGTTGTCGGTGTCGTCGGTCGACTTCCACTCGGTCCCGAGATCGAGCAGGTTCACGAAGAAGTCGTTCGTGAGCGTGCCCGCCCGGTCCGTGAACACTCCGCGGTCCGAGCCGTCGGCATTGGCGCCCAGGGCGCGCATGCCACCGACGAGGACCGTCATCTCCGGAGCACTCAACGACAGGAGCTGCGAGCGATCGACGAGGAGTTCCTCGGCGGTCTGCACGTGGCCCTTGCCGAGGAAGTTCCGGAAGCCGTCGGCCGTGGGCTCGAGCGGGGCGAACGAGTCGGCGTCGGTCTGCTCCTCGCTCGCATCGGTCCGACCGGGAGCGAACGGGACCGTGATGTCGACGCCGGCATCCTTGGCCGCGGCCTCGACCGCGGCACAGCCGCCGAGGACGATCAGGTCGGCGAGCGACACCGTCTTGCCCGACTGATTGAAGTCGGCTCGGACGCCCTCGAGCGTGTCGAGGACCCGGCGCAGCTCGGGCGGGTTGTTGACCTCCCACTCGTTCTGCGGCGCGAGGCGGATGCGGGCACCGTTGGCGCCGCCCCGCTTGTCGCTGTTGCGGAACGTGGACGCCGACGCCCACGCCGTCCTCACGAGGTCGGCGATGCCGAGACCCGACTCGAGAACCTTGGCCTTCAGCGTCGCGATGTCACCGTCGTCGATCAGCTCGTGGTCGACCGCGGGGACCGGGTCCTGCCAGAGCAGGTCCTCGGCGGGGACCTCGGGGCCGAGGTAGCGGTCCTTGGGCCCCATGTCGCGATGGGTGAGCTTGAACCACGCCCGGGCGAAGACGTCGGCGAACTCGTCGGGGTTCTCGTGGAACCGACGCGAGATCGGCTCGTACACCGGGTCCATGCGCAGCGCCATGTCGGCCGTCGACATCATCGGCGCGTGGGTCCGCGACGGGTCGTGCGCGTCGGGGACGGTGCCCTTGGCCTCGGGGTTGGTCGGCGTCCACTGCTTGGCGCCGGCCGGGCTCTCGGTGAGCTCCCAGTCGTAGCCGAACAGCGTGTCGAAGTACGTGTTGTCCCAGGTGGTCGGCGTCGCCGTCCACGCGCCCTCGAGTCCGCTGGTCGTCGTGTCGACGCCCTTGCCCGAGCCGAGGTCGTTCTTCCAACCCAGGCCCATCTGCTCGATGGGAGCCGCCTCCGGCTCCGGGCCCACGAGGTCCGGGTCGCCGGCACCGTGGGTCTTGCCGAAGGTGTGGCCGCCGGCGATCAGCGCCACGGTCTCCTCGTCGTCCATGGCCATGCGGGCGAACGTCTCGCGGATGTCTCGCGCCGAGGCGAGCGGGTCGGGGTCCCCGTTGGGGCCCTCCGGGTTGACGTAGATCAGGCCCATCTGGACCGCGCCGAGCGGGTTCTCGAGCTCGCGGTCGCCGTGGTAGCGCTCGTCGCCGAGCCACTCGGTCTCGGGACCCCAGTAGATGTCGTCCTCGGGCGCCCAGACGTCTTCACGGCCGCCGGCGAAGCCGAAGGTCTCGAAGCCCATCGTCTCCAGCGCGACGTTGCCGGTCAGGACCATGAGGTCGGCCCAGGAGATCTTGCGTCCGTACTTGCGCTTGATCGGCAGCAGCAACGCTCGGGCCTTGTCGAGGTTGCCGTTGTCGGGCCAGCTGTTGAGCGGCGCGAAGCGCTGGGTGCCGGTGCTGGCTCCCCCGCGCCCGTCCTCGATGCGGTAGGTGCCGGCACTGTGCCAGGCCATGCGGATGAAGAGCGGTCCGTAGTGGCCGTAGTCGGCTGGCCACCACTCCTGGGAGTCGGTCATCAAGGCGGCGAGGTCCTGCTTCAGCGCCTCGAGGTCGAGCGAAGCGAACTCGGCCGCGTAGTCGAAGTCCTCGCCCATCGGGTCCGAGGCCGGGTGGTTCTGGTGCAGGATCCGCAGGTTCAGCTGGTTGGGCCACCAGTGCTGGTTCGCCGTCGATCCGACGGCGGTGTGGGTTGCGTGGGGCCCGTGCATGACGGGGCACCCCTTCTCGGTGTCGTTGATGTCCCAGACCTGTTCGTCGGCCATGGCGCTCGCTCCTCGGTGGTGGTGGTGATGGTGTGGTGGTGGTGGGTCAGTGGTGACGGCAACTGGGGCAGTGGCCCCAGTAGATGACTTCGGCCTCGTCGATCGCGAAGCCGTGGTCGTCGTCGGCCGTGAGGCACGGGACCTCGCCGACGGCACAGTCGATGTCGAAGGTCTTCCCGCAGCCTCGACAGATCAGGTGGTGGTGGTTGTCGCCGACACGGTCCTCGTAGCGCGCTGCCGATCCGGCGGGCTGGATCCGGCGGATCAGGCCCTTGTCGACGAGGACGCCGAGCGAGTCGTACACCGCCTGTCGGGAGATCGACCCGATGAGGGTCCGCACCTCCTCGGCGACATCGTCGGCCGTGGCGTGGGGGCTCGACCCGACCGCTCGCATGATCGCCAGCCTCTGGGCGGTCACCTGCACGCCGTGCGCACGCAGTCGGGCTTCGGGGGTGTCTGCGTCGGCGGTGGCGGGCACCGGTCCATCATGGGCCATGATTCCGTACTTTGTCAAGAGTTTGATCGTGTCCGGTTTCGGTGTGGCGTCGCATCTCGGACGCGATGACCGAGACGAGCGCATTCGGGACCTTGGTCCCTTCCATCGGGGACCTACGGCTCCTGATCTGTCGGTGTGGCACACGCACGATGGGCGGAGCCCCCGTCTCGGGGGCCTCACCGCCCGCGAGGGCCGAGCAAGGAGCACCCTGTCGATGACCTCGACTCCGACCGCCACACCACCGCCGACCGACCCTCCCCCGCCGTCCCGACGTGGCGACTTCGGTCTGGCCGTGGTGACGATCGCCGCCACGTTGGGGCTCGTGTTCAGCGTCGTGGCGATGGTGTCCGACGACGACGGGGGCGGAGGTGGCGCCGGCGCCGGCGCCGGCGCGGTGACCGTGTCCTTGACCGAGTTCGCCCTCGGCCCCGACGCGCTCACCGTCGAGGAGGGCGGCACGCTGTCCGTCTTCAACGACGGCGGTCAGACACACAACCTGCGCGTCGCCGACACCGACCTCATCACGCCCGACCTCCTCGGTGGCGAGTCCGCCGACCTCGACGTGTCGTCGCTGGCTCCGGGTGAGTACGAGCTGTTCTGCGAGATCGCCGGTCACAAGGACGCCGGGATGACCGGGACACTCGTCGTCGGTGGCGACGGGGTCGCCGCCGACGGAACCGACCACGGCACCGATGCCGACTGGGCCGCCCTCGACGAGGCGATGATGAGTTCGATGCGGGCGTTCCCCGCCGAGACCGAGGGCACGGGCAACCTGCCGCTCGAACCGACCATCACCGCCGACGGCGCGAAGCGTTTCGATCTCACGGCGTCGATCGTCAAGTGGGAGGTCGAGCCGGGCAAGTTCGTCGACGCCTGGGCCTACAACGGCATGGTCCCCGGTCCGTGGATCAAGGTCGAGGTCGGCGACCTCGTCCAGGTCCACATCCAGAACGACCTGCCGATGGGCACCGACATCCACTGGCACGGCATCAGGACGCCCAACGACATGGACGGCGTCGCACCGATCACCCAGGACCTGGTGCGGTCGGGCGAGGACTTCCTCTACGAGTTCACGGCCGAACGCAAGGCCGTCGGGATGTACCACGCCCATCATCACGGACAGATGCAGGTCCCGAACGGGCTACTGGGTGTGATCCAGATCGGTGACGTCGACCTCCCACGCGGTCGCACGATCAGCGGGACCGAGATCCCCGCCGATCTGGAGATCGCTCAGGAGATCCCGATGGTGCTCAACGACGCCGGGACCATCGGCCTGTCACTCAACGGCAAGAGCTTCCCCGCCACGGCGCCCTATGCGGTGGAGAACGGCGACTGGATCCTCGTCCACTATCTCAACGAGGGCCTGCAATCCCATCCGATGCACCAACATCAGTTCCCGCAGTTGGTGGTGGCCAAGGACGGGATCCCGCTGGACAACCCGTATTTCGCCGACACCGTGAACGTGGCCCCTGGTGAGCGCTACTCGGTCCTCCTCAACGCCGACGACCCCGGGACGTGGGTGTGGCACTGCCACATCCTCAACCACGTGGAACGCGACGAAGGGATGTTCGGGATGGTGACCGCACTGGTGGTCACCTGAGCGGACGAGATGATCAGCTGTCGCCTCGACGGGTCCCGCGACTGCGGCGCTCGTCGAGGCGGGCGGCGAACGCGGCCACCTCGGTGCGGCGGCTCATCCCCATCTTCGACAGAAGGTTGGAGACGTAGTTCTTGATCGTCTTCTCGGCGAGGAACATCTCCTCGCCGATCTGTCGGTTGGTGAGGCCGTCACCGATGTAGCCGAGGATCCGCTGCTCCTGCGGGGTGAGCATCGACAGTTCGTCCTCGGGTTCCTCACGGAGCCGGGCGAGGACTCGAGCGGTCACGGACGGATCGAGCAGGGACTCCCCTGCCGCGACCCGACGAACGGCGTCGACGAGGTCGTTGCCGCGTACCTGCTTGAGGACGAAGCCGGCGGCGCCCGCCATGATCGCGGCGAAGAGCGCCTCGTCGTCGGCGAACGACGTGAGCATCAGGCACCCGATCTCCGGACGCTGCGACCGGATCTCGCGACAGACCTCGACGCCGTCGCCGTCGGGCAGCTGGACGTCGAGGACGGCGACGTCGGGATTGGTCGCCGGGATGCGGCCCAGCGCGATCTCCGCAGTGTCGGCCTCGCCGACCACCACGATGTCCTCCTCGGCCTCGAGGAGCTCGCGCACGCCACGGCGGACCACCTCGTGGTCGTCGAGCAGGAACACGCTGATCGTCATGGCGTCATTGTGCCGCGGGGCGCAAGCGCTCCGCCGTGGGCGTTCGTAGGCTGGGGTGATGTCCGTCGTCGGCCCGCGTCGCCTCCACGAACTCCTCGACGCCGTCGTCGCCGTGGGGTCCGGTCTCGACCTGCCCACGACCCTCCGCCAGATCACGACAGCGGCGACCACGCTCGTCGACGCGAAGTACGGCGCGCTGGGGGTCCTCGACGAGTCGGGCGACCGTCTGTCCGAGTTCATCACCGTCGGGATCGATGCCGAGGCCCACACGGCCATCGGCTCGCTCCCCGAGGGCCACGGCATCCTCGGTGTCCTCATCGTCGACGCGAAGCCGCTCCGTCTGCCGGACCTCAAGGAGCACCCCGACTCGCACGGCTTCCCGCCGCACCACCCCGACATGCGCTCGTTCCTCGGTGTCCCGATCAGGATCCGTGACGAGGTCTTCGGGAACCTCTACCTCACGGAGAAGCAGTCCGACGAGGTGTTCAGCGACATCGACGAGGAGCTGGTCGTGGGCCTCGCCGCAGCTGCGGCCGTGGCGATCGAGAACGCGCGACTGCACGCGCGTGTCTCGAACCACGCGCTGTCGGAGGAGCGTGAGCGCATCGCCCGCGACCTCCACGACACCGTCATCCAACGGCTTTTCGCGACGGGTCTTTCACTCCAGGGAACGATCTCGCTCGTCGATCGCGAACCGGCGACAGCGAAGGAGCGGATCGAGACCGCGATCGACGACCTCGACGACACGGTCAAGAAGATCCGGACGTCGATCTTCGCCCTCGAGTCGACCCGCCGGGTGCGCGAGGGGATCCGGGACCGGGTCCTCGGGTTGTGCCGCGACGCGACCGGCCCGCTCGGCTTCGAGCCCCAGGTCACGTTCAGCGGCCCGATCGACGCGGTGGTCGACGATGCTGCCAGCGCAGACATCACGGCGACGCTCCAGGAGTCACTCAGCAACGTCGCACAGCACGCCCGCGCGACCTCGGTCCACGTCGAACTCCGCGTCGACGACGGCGAACTCACACTCACCGTCACCGACGACGGCGTCGGTCCACCTTCCGACGTCGAGCACACCGGCCACGGTCTCCGGAACATGGCCGGGCGGGCGGAGGATCATGGCGGTCGTTTTCATCTCGGCCCGGGCTCAGGCCGTGGGACGACCGTGGTCTGGGCGATTCCCCTGGCCGGGGGGCGGTAGTTCTCGCCCGCTGATCATCTCCGTCGAGATGGCGACGACATCGCCACCCGACGGCGCCCAGTGCGCGAGCGGCAGCGACTCCACGCGCCGGAGGTCGTCATCGTCGACGATGACGCGTGAGGTTCCGGTGACGACCACGCTCCAACCCGAATGGTCGATGGGGTCGAAGTCGTCGACCTCGAAGGCGACGACCGATCCACGGAGCGCTGCGGACAACTTCGACCCGTGTCCCGTGCGGACCAGGATCCGATCGCCGTCGAGCAGGAAGTTGACCGGGAGGACGACGGGCAACGCCCGAGAACTGATCCCGACTCGGCCGATGGTCACGCGCTCCAGGCGGCGGAGACTCTCGGTTCGATCGAGCACGCGCAGCCCGTTGCGGTCGAAGTCCACGGGCCCATCCTCCACCTCACCGCGCGCTGGGACGAGGGCCGAAGGTCCTGTCGCGCCGAACCGGAACGAGTGGGACCTTCGACCCTGGCCGAACCGAATGGATCCTGCGACCATGCAGGCATGGAGCGCCCAATCGCCACGGAGGTCGTCGCGCAGGTGTCGCTCCCTCGCGTCCAGGCGATCATCGACCGCGACCCTGGCATCGCATTCGGGTCCGTGGTCGGCAGCGGACCCTCGTGCCGGTTCCGGACCACGATCACCGTGGAGGGCCCCGGCGGGGTCTCCATGAGCCACCCCATCGAGATCGAGGCGCGCACCAGCCGCTCGGAAGACACCGGCTCAACGCTCGAGTTCGCATGGTCGCCCAGTGGCGGCGGCGAAGCGTTGCTGCCCACCTTCTCGGGCCGACTCGAACTCGTCCCGGCCGGACCGCCGGCCACCACGTTCCGACTCGACGGCGACTACCAGATCCCGTTGGGTGCGCTCGGACGCTTCGGTGACGGCGTCATCGGTCATCGGATCGCCCGTCAGTCCGTGCGGGGCCTCCTCGAGGCCATCGTCGGACGCATCGAGCGAGAGTCCCTGGACCATTCGCGCCGAGCCCCGACGATCCCCGCTCCCCATGCCCCCGACCTCCGCAGGTCGCCGAGATCGGAGTCACCGATCGGATGACCACCTCCTCCGCCCGGAGCCACCTCGTCTTCGGTGATGACGGATCGCCCGGAGCCGATGTCGCGTGGCTCTGGATCACCTGCCAACAATGGCCCGGATGGCGGATGACCGTCCTCCGCGCCGATCCGCCGCCACTCGGCACGACCGTCGATCCCGCGGAGGCCGGCGCCCACCCCGACGACCACGCCGGACGTCCGATCGTCTCCGATGCCGGCCTCGACTCCGTCGACTTCCAGGTCGCCGCGGCCGACCCACGCATCGCCCTCACCAGCGTGGCCGACACCGATCTCCTCGTCGTCGGAGACGCCACCAGTGGGATCGGTCGACGACGCATCGGGAGCACCACCGAGTGGCTGCTGCACGACCCACTCGCGCCCATGGTGCTCGCCCGACGTGGACGGCCGGTCCGCCGAGCGATGGTCTGTGCCGACGGGTCACGCCACGCCGCCGCAGCAGCTTCCGCTCTGGCCTCACTCCCGTGGAGCGCCGACCTCGCCGTCGAGGTCATCAGCATCGACGACGGGCGGAGCGACCCGGTGGCAGCGATCAGCGCGATCACCGAGCTGCTTCCGACCCGGACCGAGGTCGTTCGTTCGACCCGACGAGGATCGTCCCCGCACCGCGAGATCCTCGAGGCGGCCGAGCAGTCGGATCCCGACCTGATCGTTCTGGGAACCCATGGCCTCACCACGATGCGCCGCCTCACGTTCGGCTCCACTGCGAGCGCCATCGCTCGGCAGGCATCGTGCTCGGTGCTCGTCGCTCAACACACGAGGGTGGACGCATGAGCGAGCCCCGGTTCGATCCCCATGGGCTGATCCGCATGGAGGAGGCCGACTGCTGGGAGTTCCTGCGTCAGCAGCGCCTGGGGCGGATCGCCCTCTTCCAGTACCACCGACCCCTCATCTACCCGGTCAACTACGCGGTCGACGGCGAGTCCGTCGTCTTCCGGACGTCACGTGGGTCGAAGCTCACCGCCGCGGCCAACGAGCAGCCCGTCGCCTTCGAGGTCGACGCATTCGACGAACACCTCGAGCAGGGGACCAGCGTGATCGTCCACGGCGTGCTCACCGAGATCCGCGATCCGTCCGAACGTGGCGTCGCCGACCGTCTCGACGTACGCACCTGGGCTCCGGGCGACCGAGATCACGCGCTTCGGGTGCGTTCCCAGTGGATCACGGGACGACGCTTCCCGACACCGGTCGAGGCGGCCGCTGTTCCCGGAACACAACAGAACTGACCAGTCGATGGATCGGAGCAAGGAAATGGGAAGAATCGTCGTGGGCGTGGACGGGTCCGAGAACTCGGCCGCAGCCCTGGAGTGGGCCATCGGCGAGGCGCGGGTCCGCGGCGCGACCGTCGAGGCCGTGCTCGGTTGGCACGAGCCCATCATGGGCGGCACGGCAGCGGTCATGATCCCGGTCGACACCCGGGAATTCGAGGAGTCCTACCGGGCGCAGCTCGACAAGGCCGTCGACGCGGTCGTGGGTGGCATCGGGGACCTCGGCGGCGTGGAGATCGACCGGCAACTCGTCCACGCGCCCGCTGCCCGATCCCTCCTCGACGCTGCCGTCGACGCAGACCTCCTCGTGGTCGGCCGACGAGGGCATGGTGGGTTCCTCGGCCTGGTCCTCGGCAGCATCAGCCAGCAAGTGGTCTGGCACGCGCCTTGCCCGGTGGTCGTCGTCCCTGCACCAGGTTCCTGACATGCCGACGCCGACCGTGATCGTGCCCCTCGCGAGCGAACGCGACGCCGAACGGCTGCTGCCCGTGGCTCAGACGATCACGGATGCACTCGGCGCGACCATGAAGATCTCCCGCGTCGTCACCGACCTCGAGAGCCCTCGAACCGAGGAGCACCGCACCTGGATCGAGCCGCTGGCAACGGAGTACGGGGCCGAGATGCTCCTCGTCGAGTCGGACACGGTGGCATCAGGGCTGCGCTTCCTCCTGTCGGAACATCCCGGCGCCACCGTCTGCATGACGGTCGACGCCACCGGTGGACGCGTCGACGCCTGGCTCGGCTCCATCGTCATGGATGTCGTCGGAACCGGCCACGAGTCGTTCTTCCTGGTCGGGCCGTCGGTGCCGTCGACCCATGACGTACGCCGAGGACCGGTGGTGATCTGCGTCGACGGGTCGGACCTCTCGGAGTCGATGCTCCCAGAGGCCGCTGCGTGGGCAGCGACGACCACCTCGGTGGTCTGGCTGGTCCAGGTCGTGACCGGAGCCAAGCCCGACGTCGAGATCCCCGAGGCGGCCTACGTCCACCGGCTGGCTGGCTCGATCGACGTCGACGACGTGCAGTGGGAGGTCCTGCACGGCCCCGACCCCGCGGACGCGATCGTTGCGTTCGCCGATCGTCTGGGGGCCTCCTGCGTCGCCATGGCCACCCACGGGCGTGGGGGCCTCTCCCGCATCGCGGTCGGAAGCGTCGCCACTCGCGTGGCGCATCGTGCCCACTGCCCGGTGCTCGTCCGACGCCCGCCGAGCCCTTCCTGAACGTTCGACGGCCCCGCGTGGGACCATGCCCCCGGTGAACCCCATCGTCGACCGACTCGCAGGTTGGAGCTGGCGGCTGCTCGTGATCGCCGGCGCGGCCTTCGTGCTCGCGATGGCCGCTGCCCGACTCCGGTTCGTGCTCCTCCCGTTGGGCGTGGCGTTCCTGCTCGCCACCGTCCTCGTGCCACCTGCTCGATGGCTGGTCGCCCGCGGCCTCCGCCCGCTCCTCGCGACGTGGCTCACCGTCTTCGGCTTCCTCGGCGTGTTGGTCGGTGTGTCCTTCGCGGTCCTGCCCCCGGTCTTCGACCAGTTCAGCGATCTCTCTCCTGCCTTGAGCGAAGCCATCGACGACGGCGAAGCCTGGCTCGTCGACGGACCTCTCGGTCTCGACGAGAAGACGGTGGCCGACCTCCGCGAACGCCTCGAACAGTCCGGCGACGACGCACTCACCTCCGACGGCGCGCTGCTCGACGGCGCCATCGTCGCCGGCGAGGTCGTCGCCGGTGCGATCCTCACGCTCGTCATCTCGTTCTTCCTGGTGAAGGACGGTCCGCAGTTGCAGCAGTGGGCGCTCGGGCGGGTCCCGGAACGCCACCGAACCCGAGCTCGGCGCATGGGCGCCGCGGCCTGGTCGACGCTGGGCCACTATCTCGCCGGCGCGGCGACGCTCGGCGTCGTCGAAGGCGTCATCATCGGCATCGCGCTGTCTGTGACCGGCAGCGACGCGGCCGTCCCCGTGGCGGCGATCACCTTCCTCGCCGCCTTCTTCCCGTTCCTCGGCGCGCTCGTCGCAGGTGTCCTTGCCGTCGTGGTGTCGTTGGCCTCGAGCGGACCGGAGGCGGCGCTCGTCGTCGCGATCGTCGCGGTCGTCGTCCAACAGTTCGACAACGAGCTCCTCGCACCGTTGGTCTACGGACGGGCGCTGCATCTCCACCCCCTCGTGGTGATCCTCGCCGTCGCCGGCGGGGCCGCCGTCGGTGGCTTCCTGGGGGCATTCCTCGCTGTTCCCCTGACGGCGGTCGCCGTCAGCGTCGCGACGGCGGGAACGACCACGCAGAGCGATGTCGGGGCGGATCCGTGACCTTCGACCCTGGACCTCCGACCGATCTCCGGGAGACGATCACCCCATGACCGTCATCGTCGTCGTCATCCTTGCCTGGCTCCTCCTCGGCGCCCTCCTGGGCCTCTACGAGGCACGCCGCGGCCACTGGCGGTGGCTGTGGCTGCTCGGAGCCATCGGCGGACCGCTCGCCATCCCGCTGGCCCGCCAGATCGAACAGAACGAGCAGGGCGCCAGTCCGCTCTCGATGAGCGAGGCCTCGGGACGCGGGCCTGGTGGCATCCGCCTCCTGGTCGGCGTCGACGGTTCAGCCGAGTCGATCGAGGCCGCTCGTCGCGCCACCGACATCCTCGGCTCGCGGCTCGGCGCGTGCACCATCGCGTTCGTGACCGACTTCGAGACCCTCGAGGCCGTCCCCGGGCCCGTGGACGCCGACCACCCCGACCTCCAGGCCGAACGGGCGATCCTCCAGACCGCCACGTTCGAACTCGAACGCTGGTTGGGGTTCGCCCCTGCAGCGGTGCTCCTCGCCGGTGCTCCGGCCGAGGCGCTCAAGCGCCACGCCGGCACCGGCGACTTCGACCTGATCGCCATCGGGAGTCGCGGCAAGGGCCTCTCGAAGGCGCTGCTCGGATCATGCGCTTCCCGCCTGGTGAGCGGTGCGCCCGTGGCCACCCTGATCCTCCCGGCCAACGACCCCACCGCAACCTCCTGACCCGGGCCACCCACCGCTTCTGGGTGCGCGATCTGCCATCTGGCGTCCACTTCGTGCACCCAGAAGCGGGACTTGTGGCCCTATCGGTGGGGTCTCAGGCTGGTGGATGCTGGATCCATGGGAGACGCTGACCGCTCACTCGATCACCAGGGTCTCGAGGTCCTGCCGCCGGACGAGTGCTGGGAGTTGATCGCATCGACGCCCGTCGGCCGCATCTCGTTCGTCGACGAGGGTTCCCCGATGATCCTGCCCGTCAACCACGCCGTCGTCGGACATCGCGTGGTGTTCCGCACCGCCCGCGGCACGCTGCTCCACGAGGCGCTGATGGGACGGCCCGTCGCCTTCGAGGTCGACGGCTTCGACCAGTCCGAACGGACGGGGTGGAGCGTGGTGTTGCGAGGCCTGGCCACGCTCGCCGACGACGAGGACTCACTCGACGCACTCGGCCTCCACCCCTGGGCCAGCGCCGTCGAGCGGAACGACTGGGTGTCCGTGGTCCCCGAAGACGTCAGCGGGCGTCGGATCACCTGACCGGATCAGGACCAAGGGCCCTTCCGATGGCCTCGGACATGGAGGACAGTTGGCGCATGACCGAGACACGAACCGCATGGGCTGACGTCGCTGACCACTTGTCCGCCCTCTGCCTGAAGCTCAAGCTGCACGCCGAGGAGGAGTTGTCCGACGACGAGGTGCGAGCCAAGGCCGGCCTCGACCGACTCGCCGCCGTCCTCGACGAGACCGCCGAGGCGATCGAGGACGCCTACAAGGACGAAGCGGTCCGAGAGGACGCACGCGCGGTCGCCCGATCGTTCGCCCACGCGGTCGACTCCACCATGCGAAACGTCGGCCAACGGATGCGCAAGACCACCTGACCCGGCTGGCGCAGCCCTCAGAGGCAAACCCGATCCGGGGCGACCACGCAGCTCAGGACCGGACACCGGGACAGGACGACGCTCCGGGCCGTTCACCCGGACAGCAGAAGGCCCCACTCCGAGAAGTGGGGCCGGAACTGCTGTTTCGATGGTGGCGGGGGTTGGATTTGAACCAACGACCTTCGGGTTATGAGCCGTTGCGGGGGGTCCTGCTGCGTCCTGGCCAGTCCCGCTCGAAGGGTGTTTGTCCAGGTCAGAGCGCTGGCGAGTCCTGCTCAGTCCTGCTTGATCCTGCCCAGTCCCGCTCCGGGGATTTGACAGGAGATTGACACGGAGCATCCTCACGACGCCCAGAAGTCGACGTACCCACCGCACGCCCCGACGAGCCTCCCCGCCCGTCCGGGACGGTGGCCTGGGCAGAGAACTCCATCTCAGTCTTCCCCCTCATTAGGCCCGCCCTCTATTCGGGCAGGGTGGGACATTCCCGGCGCAGGAGGATGTTTGGCACCATGGTGGCCATGGATCTCGTCATCTTCTTCAGTCTCCCCATCATCATTCTTCTCGCGTTCTTCCTTCTTCCGAGGACCGCTAGCGGGAAGAAGGCCGTCGACTTCATTAGGGACCTCCAGTCGAAGGCCAATGAGAAGAATGCCGCCGCGGCAGCATCGGCATCGGCAGCGATGGCGACGCTCGTGTGCCCTCATTGCGGCGAGAAGGGGTCCGTGTCCTCCAGCGGAGCGACGGTCAAGGATGGCATCTCCGGCGGCAAGGCCACCGCCGCCGTATTCACCGGCGGGCTGTCCTTGCTCGGCACCGGGCTGAGCCGAAAGAAGGACGTGACGCGGCGATCCTGCGGCCTGTGCCAATCAAGCTGGGTGGTCGAGTAATCGCTCGACGGTCAACCTCCGTAGCGCGGTTCGACCCGACCTCGCTGATGATCGCCGACGGTTCTTGGTGTTGGGGCACGTCGGCCTCCGCGACAGACCGTTGCCACCTAGATCCTGTGGACGGCGGTGGATCTCCCGCGTAAGGGGTGAGCAGCACCGACGACGGGAGCGAACATGGTCACCAACGGAATCACTCACCGCAAGGCGCATGGCCGGATTGGCCAACAATGACCGCGAAATCGAACAAGGACGCCGAGAACGAACTCTTCGTCGCTGCCCGATCCCGCGGCCTCTCGACAGTCGAGTCGGCGGAGATCGTCGGTATCAGTGACCGGACCGCGAGGCGTCGCCTGGCCGACCCCGCCATGGTCGAGCGAGTCCGGGAGGCGCGGGCGGAGCGACTCGAAGCGCTGACCGACCGCATGCTCGAACTCGGCTGCCTCGCCGTGTCCACCCTGGAGGATCTGCTCCTCGAAGCACAGACCCCCTCGGTCCGATTGAAGGCGGCGACGACCCTGCTGGGCGAGTTGAAGAGCGTCCGGGACCACGAGCTTGTGGGCCGACGCCTCGATGAACTCGAAGCCGCCAGGGAGGCCGAGACGGGCGACACGTTCGAGAGGTGGACCGATGAAGCGTGAAGCTCGCTCCCGGATCGAGGGACTTCGGCGCGGCCCCAAATCCCGGTCCTATCGAGATGCCATGGGCAAGCTGATGCACGGGACCGCCACCATCGACGACTTCCGGGTCCTCTACCGGGATGAGATCGACGAGTACCGGCGGCGACTTCGGATCTGCGGACCGAACCTTCGACAGGCCCGGTCCGACGGCACGGCACCGTCCCCCGACGACCCCGGCCTCCACGCCGGGATCATCGCCTCCTATGGGTTGGACGAGGAGGTCCCCCGAGTCCACGGCCAAGAACTCATGCGGTGGGCATCGTGGACACCACCGAAGAACAGGCTGGACTTCGACCACCAGTACAGGCTGTGGGGCGACGCCCACCTGATGCTGATCTGCCTGGACGGGCCGACGGGTCGGGCAGTGCGACCTAAGCATTGGCCCACCGAGACGCCGCCTCCGTGACGGCAATCGAGACGACGGCAGGGGACCTCGGTCGGCACCATGGGTACGTGACTCTTTCGACAAGGAAGCCCTCGGCACGGTTCTGGACCAAGGAACACAAAGAGGTTCGAGTTCGGATCGAGCGCGTTCGGCGTCATCGGGCGAAGCTGGCGATCCGGAGGGGCGACGAGCCGGAGAAGCAGCGCAAGACCGAAGGGTGGGAGACGTGGTGGCGGTGCCCGAGCCGACGGTGGGAGTCACGGTCGACCCGTAGATCGGAGAGATGAAATCATCTCCGGCTCTAGGGTGCCCGTCGTCCACCGACCACGACCGAGGGGCAGTGTGCGGTACCTCCTCCATCTCGACGACCTGATCACGTCCGTCCCCGACGGGGACCCGCGGGATGGACTCGGCGCATGACGACGTTTCGGCAGCTTCTGGAGCAGTTCGAGGAGTCGGCCAAGACCCGCCAGGCCAAGGGCCGGGTGTTCGAGGAGTTCTGCGAGGCGTACTTCCAGACCGACCCGGACTGGGCATCACGCTTCGATGCTGTGTGGTCGTGGATGGACTGGCCCGGTCGTGACGGGCGTGCCGACACCGGCATCGACCTGGTAGCCCGCGAGGCCGGGACCGAGAAGCTGGTGGCGATCCAGTGCAAGTTCTACTCACCCAACGCCACCCTCCAGTGGGGGCAGGTGTCGACCTTCGCCGGGATGATGTCCCAGAAGGACTTCAGCTACGGCCTCGTCGTCTCCACCGCGGGGAGCCACTCGGCCAATGCCCTCGACAACCTCGCTCGGCATGAGAAGGAGATACGGGTCGTCGATGTCGACGACTTCGAGGCGTCACGCATCGACTGGGACCAGTTCCTGATCGAGAAGCCAACCCAGTTGACGCTCAACGACCCGAAGGAACTTCGCCCGCATCAGGAGAAGGCGGTCGCCTCGGTGGTCGAGGGCTTCGACCTCGGGGACCGAGGCCAGCTTGTGATGGCTTGCGGGACGGGCAAGACCTTCACCTCGCTCCGCCTGGCCGAGCAGATGGTCGGTTCCGGCGGCTCGGTTCTGTTCCTGGTGCCCTCTATCAGCTTGTTGTCCCAGGCGGTGAAGGAGTGGGCCAACGACGCCGTCATCCCCCTCGCCACCCATGCCGTGTGCTCCGACATCCAAGCGGGCAAGCGCACCAAGACCGAGGACATGAGCGTCAACGACCTCTCGTTCCCGGCGTCGACCGACGCCGCCTCGCTCGTCGAGCGCGTGACCACCCGCCCGGGCGACGACCACATGACCGTCGTGTTCTCGACCTACCAGTCGATCGACGTGATCACCGCCGCCCAGGCAGCCGGACTCGACGAGTTCGACCTCGTGATCTGCGACGAGGCCCACCGCACCACCGGGGCCTTCAAGGAGGAGACAGATCGGTCAGCGTTCACCAAGGTCCACGAGAACGACTACGTCCGAGCAGCGCACCGGCTCTACATGACCGCCACGCCACGCGTGTACGGCGACCAGACCAAGGCGAAGGCCAAGGCCACCGACGTGTTGGTGGCCTCGATGGACGACAAGGACATCTTCGGGCCGGAGTTCTACGAGTTGACCTTCGGCGATGCCGTCGCCCAGAAGCTCCTCACCGACTACAAGGTCCTCGTCCTGGCGGTGGACGAGGACGCCGTCTCCTCGGCCTTCCAACGCCAGTTGTCAGACAAGGACGGCGAACTCGCCCTCGACGACGCCGCCAAGATCGTCGGCTGCTGGCACGGCCTCTCCAAACGAGGCCCCCAGTTCGGCGACGACAACATCCCCATGCGCCGCGCCGTGGCCTTCTCCTCGACCATCAAGCAGTCCAAGGCGTTCACTCGCGCCTTCCCCGAGGTCGTCAACGCTGCACTCGAAGACCGCAGCGACGCCAACGCCGTCAGGGTCGAGACCGACCACGTCGACGGGTCCAACAATGTCAAGATCCGCACCGAGGCCCTCAACTGGTTGAAGGAGTCACCCGGCCAGCGAGCGTGCCGGGTGTTGTCCAATGCCAAGTGCCTCACCGAAGGCGTCGACGTACCCGCCCTCGACGCCGTCCTCTTCCTCCAGCCCCGCAAGAGCATCGTCGACGTGGTCCAGGCCGTCGGCCGCGTGATGCGCCTGTCCCCCGACAAGGACTTCGGATACGTCATCCTCCCCATCGGCGTCCCGGCGGGCGTCGCCCCCGAGGAGGCGCTACGGGACAACACCAAGTATCAGGTCGTCTGGCAGGTCCTCCAAGCCCTCCGGTCCCATGACGAGCGCCTCGCCGCCGAGATCAACAAGATCGACATCAACAAGCGATCCGGGAAGATCGCCGTCGTCGGTATCGGCCTCGACGGCGGCGACGACCCCGACAACCCCGGTGTCACGACCACGTCCGACGCCCCCGAGCAGAGCGTGCTCGACATGCCCGACATCGGTGAGTGGCGTCACGCCCTCTACGCCCGCATCGTCGAGAAGGTCGGCGACCGCCGATACATGGAGACCTGGGCTGCGGACATCTCCGCCATCGCATCGGCCCAGGAGACCCGAATCCGCACCCTGCTCGACCACCCCGAACAGAACCCCCAGGCCGTCGAACGCTTCGACGAGTTCCTCGGCGCGCTCCGGGACAACCTCAACGACGGCATCACCCGAGACGACGCCATCGGGATGCTCTCCCAACACCTCATCACCCGCCCTGTCTTCGAGGCCCTCTTCGGGGGCGACGAGTTCACCCGCCACAACCCCGTCTCCCAAGTCATGCAGGGGATGCTCGACGAACTCGACGCCGCCAACCTCACCGAGGAGACCCGCACCCTCGAAGGCTTCTACAACCACATCCAGATGATCATCGGAGGCATCGACAGTGCCGAGGGTCGCCAACGCGTGATCACCGAGTTGTACGAGAAGTTCTTCAAGAAGGCCCTGCCCAAGACCGCCGAGAGTCTCGGCATCGTCTACACCCCGATCGAGATCGTCGACTTCATCAACCGGGCCGTCGACGACCTCCTCGGCAAGCACTTCGACGGTGCGTCCATCTCCGACGAAGGGGTCCACGTTTTGGACCCCTTCTCGGGAACAGGGACCTTCTTGACCCGGCTCCTTCAATCCGGTCTCATCCGAGACGAGGACCTAGAGCGCAAGTACCGCTCCGAGTTACACGCCAACGAACTGATGTTGCTGGCGTACTACATCGCCGCGGTCAACATCGAGACCGCGTTCGAGGGGCTGGCCGGAGTCGGCGACGGATACTCGCCCTTCGATGGCATCGTCCTCACCGACACCTTCCAACTCTCCGAGGAAGGCGACCCGATGGACGAGGTCTTCTTCCCCCGCAATAACGAACGAGCCGACCGTCAGAAGAAGCTCGACATTCGAGTCATCATCGGTAACCCGCCCTACTCCGTCGGCCAAGGCAGCCAGAACGACGACAACCAGAACCTGAAGTACCCGACCCTTGATGGGTCGATCGAGCGCACCTACGTTCAATCGTCGACCGGGAATCCGCGCTCTCTGTACGACTCGTACATTCGAGCGTTCCGGTGGGCTTCCGATCGCCTTGATGCTGCTCGGGAGGGCGGTGTAGTGGGCTTCGTTACCAACGGCGGTTGGCTCGACGGCAAGACCGCAGATGGCATACGGCATTGCCTCGCAAGGGAGTTTCATCACGTCTACGTGTTCAACCTGAGAGGCAACTCGCGAACCAGCGGCGAGCAGCGGCAGAGAGAAGGCGACGGCGTCTTTGAGCAGGGAAGCCGCAACACGGTGACAGTTACGTTTCTGGTCAAGCTGCCGGGACACGTTCCGGATACTGGTGCCAGAATCCGCTACCGGGACATTGGCGACTACCTGTCAGCCGAGGAGAAGCTTGCGGAAGTCGAGCGCTCCAATCTGGACGGAGAACGTTGGCGGGAGATCGTTCCGAACGCGCAGGCGGACTGGATCAACCAGCGCAACTCGTCCTTCGACGCCCTAGCACCACTCGTTGGAGTCGATGGCCTCTTCCACACCGAGAGCCTCGGCTATCTCTCCAGCCGGGATGCCTGGGTCTACAACTCGTCGTTGCCTGAACTCAGGTCAAACGTCGACAAGATGGTCGACTTCTTCAACCAACAACTGACCGAGTTCTCGCGAAGCGATGGCGGCAAGAAAGGCTCGAAGACCGAAAGGGCCAAGGCAGCCGCACTGTTCGTCGACAAGGACCCGCGTTCGTACAGTTGGAACCTGAGCGATTTCGACCGAATCGCCGGTGGCCATGAGCTGCAACGAACCGAGAGCAGGGAACGGATCTCGCTGTATCGGCCCTTCTTTCCGATGCACGTAGCGTTCCACAAGTCGTTTGCTCGGACGATCGCACGGCTCCCAGCGTTGTTCGGCGAGGACGTACCCGGCGACAACCACGGAATCGCGATTGTCGCAGCGGGGTCGAGAAGCCCATTCGGTGCCATCGCTACGACCGCTATTCCCTGTGTCCACCTCATCAACTCGGACGTGACGAAGATCCTGGCTCGGTGGCGCTACGTCTCGACCGATTCGGATGCTGATCTCTTCAGCGCCGGAGAGTCAGGCCGCATCTCCAACCTGACTCCGACAGGCGTCGCTCGCTTTCACAACGCGCTCGGTGCAGACATCTCTGAGGACGACATCTTCTACTACGTCTACGGCGTGCTCCATTCGTCGGATTTCCGCGACACATTCGCCGTCAACCTGAAGAAGGAAGCTCCTCGGGTTCCCGTCGTGGAGAATCGTGCGACCTTCGACGCCTTCGCATCAAGCGGCCGCGCCCTCTTCGATATCCACAACGGATACGACGAGGTCGAGGCGTTTCCGTTGACCGAGGAGTGGTCTACAGACCCTGCCGTGGATTCGTCGGCTCTGCTCGTCACCAGAAAGATGAAGTACCCAAAGGTCACCGACCCCGACACCGGTGACAAGGTCGTCGACAAGACCCGGCTCATCTACAACTCCCATCTCACGCTCTCGGGCATCCCACTCGAAGCGCACGACTACGTCCTCGGCACCCGGTCAGGCATCGACTGGATCATCGACCGCTGGTACGTGAAGACCGACAAGGCATCCGGCATCGTGAACGACGTGAACCAGTGGGGGCTTGAACGGGGCGAGCCGCGCTACATCATCGACCTCATCAAGCGGGTCGTGACGGTGTCGCTGCGGACAGTCGAGATCGTGAACTCGCTTCCGGCACTGTCGTTCGATGACTAGTTGCTTGGCCATCAGCATCGTGGGCGACCGCTACCGATTGTCCGAAGGCAGGAGAGGGTTCCGATGGACATTCTTCTAGGCGGACTGATGGGTCTGACCGGAACCGTCGTAGGAGCAATCCTGAACGAACGAATCGCGGCACGCGCCCACCGCCGAGCAGTCGAGTCAGACCATCGGGCATGGCTTCGCTCCAAGTACGACTACGCCGCCGATGCGCTCGGAAATCTTCTAGAGGTCCTCGAAGTTGACCCATCGATGGTCATCGAGTTCGGTGAGGATCAGTCCGACGCCGTCGAGATCTGGTTGGGCTGGATCAACCGACTCAACGAGGTTCTCAAAGATCTCCGGGTGCTACGTGCCCATCCGAATGACGACGTTGCCGAGAGCGCGCGGACTCTTCTCGCGCAAACCGTCCGGCTACAAAGCGACACGCTGAACTACCGCGTTGGCCCTGGGGACATCACTCGAACCGACCTTGTCAGTCGCTGGGGGGTCGTGAGCGAGAACGCGGAGAGCCTTCTCCACGCGCTTCGTCTGTCAGCCCATGACCCGCCCAAATGAACCGTCTGGTTACCGCATGAGACAGGGCGCACCATGCGAATCAATCTGAGCGACGTTCCGCTTCGACTCCCGCCGTGCACAGGGGCGCGCGCCCAACCCGATTGACACGCCGTCCCGTCACTTAACGAGCGATCGCAACTCGTCGGAAACGTCGCGGACGTACGGGTGAGCCGCGAACGCGGGGGAGAGTCGCAAGGTGAACCCCGACTTGTGCGTCTTCGCGAAGGCTCGTATCTCCGAGGGTCGGACCAGGAACATCGACACCCGCCCGATACCCGAACCCAGAACCACCACAGCTAGCTCATCGAAGTTGAGGCTCCGAAGAGTCACGGCGGGCGCTCGACTGTTCGTTGTGTCGCGTCGAGCGGTCTTGACCTCCACACGCTGTCGACCATCGACGACAAGGTCGAAGCCACCCCCTGGTTCGGGGGAGCGCACGGAGTGACCAGTGTTGTCGAAGTACAGCCAGACCAGTTGCTCACCGAGTTGAGCCGCCAACTGACGAGCGACGCCGCTGTCAGCCCCTCTCGCAGCCAACTCGTCCGCATCGGACAGCATCTCCCACGCGATTCTCCACGAGGGCCGGTTCTCTGCTGCATCCGTGCCGCTCACGCGGGGCCTCGCTTTCCGCCCAAGGTCAGGCTCCCGAGATACTCCTCGGTGTCCGGGTCGTACACGTTGCCAGTCATGTCGAACACAACGTTGTCATCCCCACGCCGACCATGCGCCTCCTTTAGATCGTGCAACCTTCCACTCGCAACCCGCAGGTCGATCCCGTGGTATCGCTCCAGATGAACTGCGATGCGATCGAACGCCGTCGTCGTTTGGGTAGCACGACGTAGCTGCGGGGTCTCATCGACCATCTCCACTCACCGAAGCCTTACACCGAACGCGAGCGTCGAGCACGACCTGAATACTCTGCCGCATGAAATAGACAGTTCTCTGCGGTAGCGTGACGGGTGATGCGCACCACTACGAGGATTCCTGTAGCCGACGGGGACACCTCGACTACGCGTTTAGTGCGATGAGTCGTGCCAAGGTCACCCGGCTTCCCGGTACCGAGGTGACCCTCGGCCAGGCCGCCGAGTTGTTCCTCAACCGTCGCGACCTGGCCGACACCACCCGCGCCACCTACGCGGTGACCTGCTCGAAGGCGCACGAGGACCTCGGTGCCGACTGCCGCCTCGTGGACCTCGACGCCGTCGCCATCGAGCGCCACCTCGAAGGCCGCTACGGATCGGCCAGCCCCGCGACCTATAACCGGGTGCGCGCCACCCTCGGCTCGCTCTTCACTACCGCTGCCCGGAAGGGCCTCATCGACTCGAACCCGGTCGAGGGCATCGAGCGGCGCAAGCCCCGCAAGACCAAGGGCGAGGTCGCCCGTCGACGAGCCATCGACTACGAGGCACTCGACGCGCTCTGGACCCGACCCGACATCGCCATCCGCGAGAAGACCCTGTGGCGCATGCTCTACGAAACAGCAGCCCGCGCCAACGAGGTCCTCAGTCTCAACGTCGAAGACCTCGACTTCGACGACCGGAGCGCCATCACCATCGGGAAGGGTGGGCACGCGGAGACGATCTTCTGGAGCAGTGGCACAGCCCGGCTCCTCCCAAAGCTCCTCGACGGACGCTCCACCGGCCCCGTGTTCCTAACCGACCGACGCGCCCTCCGACCCATGCCTGCCAACGACACCGATCCCGCCACGGGCCACACGAGGCTCTCCTACCGGCGCGCCGCCGAGATGTTCACCGAGGCCAGCGGCGGCTGGACCCTGCACCAGTTGCGTCACTCCGAACTCACTCGGCTTGCTGAGAGCGGTGTCGACATTGCTCTGCTGAAAGCGAAATCCAGGCACGCCTCGATCCGCTCGCTGGAGCGCTACGTCAACCCGTCGGAGGCATCGGTGGCCAAGTTGACCGCTGATCACGATCCGGAGGCGCGGCGCAGTCGTCGCTGACCACTCAGCCCGGATACCTATCCCTCAGGTAGGCCCGACAATCGTCGGTCAACGCGATAAAGAGCTTGATGTTGAAGGCTGCGAGGCGACCCCAGTCCTGGCCGAGATCATCACCTACCGCCCGCATCGCGCCGAATAGATCGGACTCGTACTCCCTTGTGAGCCTCTTCCGTTCCCGCCGGTTGCCATCGTTGCGGAGTCGAACGACCACGTTGTTGGCGATCGCGTCGGCCAGCCGACTATTTCCACCTGTCGCCCGCATCGCCGCCCTGTGCGCGACATCGGCGAGATGGGGGGGACCAAGGCTAAAGATGGCTTTGCGCTCGTTGTGACCGACTCGGGCATGGTTGGCCAGCCCTTTGATCGCAAACAGGAAGGTCATGACTAGCTCGGGCGCCTCGGCCTCCCCCACGTTTGCGTGAATGTCGCCATTGGTGCCCACCCCCAACAGATAGGAGTTGACATCGCTGATGTTGGTCGCGTCCATGGGCCGAGTGTTGCATAGCGCCACAGAACCGGGACTCCGCTCTACCCAAGGACCTCCAGACCAGGTTCGACGACGTTCCCTAGTAGTCGGCGAGGCTCGCCTGCCTGGGGTCGATGGCATCAACCGACAGCGGCTCGGCCACTTCGGCTATATGAGCGGTCACGTCTTCACAGCGCTAACCAAGGCGCGCCAGTGACGAAGCTCACCGCCGACCATGACCTGGAGGCACGGCGACGACGATGACGGTCGTTCGTGTTCTACCGATTCCTCATCTCACGGACGAAGATCCAGATCAACCAGAGGCCCGCAGTGATGACGCACATGAAGATGTCGAAGGCGAAGCTGAAGAGGTTGTAGCGGCGGCGCTTGTTGCTCACTGTGTGTGCCTTCCTTTGGTGAGGGAGATCGAGGGGTCCACCGACACTCGTCTCCCAGATACGAGCGCGCTGCGACGCTGCGCGATTTCAGTCCCGAAGTAGCAGTACTTCGTCGCGTCTGGTCGTACCGATGTCAAGACCGTTGGAGTTGTAGGAGACGATGGTGAGGAGTTCTGGATACTCCTCACCCACGAAGTTGAAGAGATGCAGGCGCGCATCTGCTGCGTACTCGCGTTGCTCGGCATCAGAGATGTCGCCGGGGAAGCCGAGATGCACATCGACTCGCGACGGGCTATCCCTGCCGGTGAGCCCGTCGTAGAAGCAGTGCCATCGCAGATCGTTGAAGTCGCATGCATCATTGATCTCGACGCCCAAGATCTCGACGACGCGATCCTCGATCGCGGCTACGTAGGCCGTGCCATCGAACGCTGGGGCCTCTTCGGGTTCGTTCGAGTCGTCCTCAACGATCGGGTCTGGCTCAGGTTCGTTCTCGTCGTCGTCACGGTCGTCGACCGGCTCGTCCGCCACTTCGTCGTTGTCGTCGCCGCAAGATCGGTCGACCGAGAGTCGCGGGGATTGATCGACTTCGGCTCCTGCCCCAGGAGTCTGATCGCAGACCCTCCAGTTGGACTCATCAACGATGCCGAAGAGTCCACCACCGTCCACATCGACCTCGGCTTCGATGCCTGCGGCTTCGATGACGCTCAACGCGTCGTCAAGTTGCTGGCCGATCACGTCGGGCATCACCTTGGCCGTGGCGGTGTCCTCGCTTGATCCGCAACCTGCGGTGGCGGCGAGAAGTGTGAATCCGACGATCAGACCAAGCGATTTCACCAGCACGTCTCCCGATTCCTATGGCCCCAACGATCTGGAGCGTACCGACATGATCGGAGCTTCTCACTCGCAACGTTGATGTCGGTTCGGGGATCGAATGATTCAGTTCCGGTTGTAGCCAACCAGTCGCGCCCCGAGCTTGTCCTTCCAGAGCGATTCGATCCCCTCGACGGTCTGGTCCGGCGTCGAGGGGTCGAATGTTTGCAGGACGGTGACGGTGTATGGGCCGACGGCGTCCTGCAAACCGATGTTTCCGCCGGAGCGGCTGTCCCGGTATGAGTCCCAGCGCCCGAGGAATCCATCTCCGCCCTTGGCCGAGCCGACGTAGTGCCGACCGACGCTGTCAGTGAGCAGATAGACGCCTGCCGTTGACCTGAGCACCTCTCGCCAGGTTCGAGGCAGACCGCCGATCTCGTCGACTGGGCAGCAGAAGTCGAGCCAGCCGGGAAACGGCTGTTCCCGCTGGGTCGCGATCTCGACAATGGGCTTCGGATTCCGCGCTGCCCACTGCTTCCAGCCAGGGTGCTTACCTCCCGTGAACCACTGGATCACCAGACGGTCCTCGTAGCACTCGAACTCCGGAACGACGGTCAAGTCGTAGGTGGCGATCGAGGGCTTGTCGGGTCCCTCCTCGGTGACTTCACCGGTCAGCACGTCGCGGCTCCCGATCGGAGCCGGGGTCGATCCTTCGACCCTGTACAGACCGCCAAAGACCTCAGTCCCGGTGTGACTGACGAGGAAGCATGCGACGTGGGTGGCTCGATCGAACGCACCTGCTAGCTGTCGACTTTGATAGCCCTCAACCCTGGGCCGGTCAGTTCGCCAGATGTCGAGCACGGGCATGGTCCCGACCTTGTGCCGCAGGAGAAGCACGCCCTTGGGATCGACACCTCCGGCGAGAAGGAGGTCGTTCAGCGTGATCATCCGATCATCCTTGCGTAGTACTTGCCCTTCACGGGCCACTAGGCCAGCACATGACGCCGCCGCCAAACCTCGACGTTGCTAGGAGTCGACAACCGCGCTGGCTAGACCATCGACCGCAGTGCGGCGATGGTGCCGGTCAGTCCGTCCCAGTCGTCGACGACCGGCGGACGATCTCTCGGGTCCTCCAGCCAGAGTTCCTCGACCGTGCAGTCGCCCTTGCTGAACTGGCAGGTCCAGCAAGCAGATACCAGGTTGTCTGGCTCATTGCTGCCCCCACTTGACCGGGGCACGACATGTTCGGGCGAGAAGCGACTGCCAGCTACAGCCGCATGCTGCTCGGCGTCACGACGACCCCACGGCAACTCCTCGGGGAATCGTGCGCACAGGAGCTTCAGCACCTTCCAGTTGATCAGTCGGAGTGCGCAGAACCGGCAGCGCCATCCATCTCGCTCCTGAATCGTGCGGAGTGTGGCTGCCGGGATGTAGGCGGGCGCTCGCTCCCCCGCGAACGGGATGTGGTCGGTCGGGCGGTGCCGCCACTGCCACTCCCAACCTGCCGTGTCCCACCTCGCCCGGAAGGGCGCGTCCTCAATCAAGCGCAGACGATCTCGGGCGCTCCCGTCGTTGCCGTCCCGTACGAACTGGACGACCTCGACGAAGCGGTAAGCGGCCTGGTGATGAACCGAAAGGGCCGGGACCAGACATCGGTCGGGCTGTTCTGCTAGCCGGATTGAGGAAGGCAGCACCCTGGCTTGACCGACGAGGTAGATGGTCGCGCCACCGCTACCGCGGTCGAGTCGAAGGGCACCGAACACGACACGGGCGGGGCGATCAGGCGGAGGCTCCTCACGTCGTTGGTGGACGTAGACCCCGGCACGGACTCGTCTTCCACCCCACTCGTGGATAGGGAGCCGAACGTCCACTCCGGGTCCGCCGACGAAGCGATTCATCGATGGATGGCGTCGAGGAATCGGATGAAGGCTCTGGCGTGCGATCGGTAGTCCGAGATCGAGCCAGTGGCGAGTTCATCTCTCTCGATGAGGTGAGCATGGAAGCGGTCGGCTGAATGGTGAGGATCGAGATCCGCACCTCGGCAGAAGCGGGCATACCTCTTCGCGCCCGCGGTGTACGAGGAGGCCGATGCTTGGGTCGCTCCGCCTTGGATACGCCATGCCTTGAACTCATCGATCGCCGAGTTCTGGAGCCAGATCCAATCGACACCTTGGGCACCGACGGGGTCCGGCAGTTCGGGGCCGGGAGCCGATCCCCGCTGAGTTCCAACCGCCCGAAGAGGACGACTTCTCGGTCGGCGAGTCTCGTCCGGGTCGCTGCGCGACGGGGTCGGGATCGGGGCGTCGGCGAGCACCGCACGGAGCCGTTCGGTCACGTCGATCGCTCGTCGGTGAGCTATCACGTCGGCGGTCATCTGGACCGTTGACCCGTTGACGTGCTCGCGGTAGGTGGCGACCTCCTTGACCACCTCCAAGGGGACGACGCTCGCCGAGCGAATCCAGTAGGTGGCCTCGTCGACCAGAAGCAACAGCGCGTCGTCGAAATCCCACGAGCGGAACGGCGAGGTCTGTAGTTGGCCAGCCTCCGGTGGGTCGCTCACACGACGTGCCTTCACCTGGACTCGCCGCCCCGCATCGGTGACAAGGTCAAACGAGCGCTCAGAGTTGGGGGCCAGCTTGCCTCCCAAGGCTTTCACGGCAAGCCACTCGGCATAGTCCCCGAGGGGAGCGTTGTTGGTGCGGACGATTCCGCGGCGACGAAGCTCGGCCACTGCACCCGAAGACAGCGAAAGAAGATCCCTGACCTCCATCGATTCGAGGTCCATGCCCGCGTAGCCCATGTCCGAAAGGTACCTACCCGGCGCGTCCCCCCCCATAGTGTTCCGCTATTCGATTCGTCGACTGGAACTCCGGCGGAGGTTCGTCTCGATAGGGAGGCTCGGGTAGGACGCCTACTCTCCTCACCCATCACCGAGGGCGGGAGGAACACTTGGCCAGCGCAAGACGAACGTTCGTCGCAACGGTCCTGACGATGGCGATCACGGCGACGGGGTGCAGCGAAGGGTCAAGCGATTCTGCCCAACCCGCGACTTCTTCGACCCCGTCAACGACGACCACCGTCCCCGCGACAACAACCACGATCGTCGACCCCTACGAGGCCGACTCCGCCACGATCAAGTCCCTGTTTCGCCGCTACTCCGACGCCTGGAGCATCGGCTTCGATGCCGCTATCGAATTTCAAGCAGCGAACAACTACCCCGGGATGGGCAATACCGTTGAGGTCTGCCGCGATTGGTCATTGTCCATCGGACCCGTTCCTCCTGGATACAGCGAGGAGTACATCGTGGACGGCACGACCATCGACCGCGACGACGGATGGGTGGTGCCCGACGGGCCGATAGCCGGAGAGGCCCTCGACGGGCGGATATACATCTTCTCTGTCACCGTTGCGTTCGCATCAGCAAGCGCTCTACCTGATTCGTCGACAACCGAGGCGCACGCAACCGTCTTGGACAATGGGTCGGCCAAGTTCTTCATCTCGTGCTACTGAGGCATCCGAACCGACGACAGACTCGGCTCCGGCCAACCTGACCGCTCTCGCCCCGGCGCTGGCAGCAGGCCGACCAGTCCACATCGACTGCTGCCTCATCCATGCGACCACGTCCCGCTGATCGTCGACATCGTTATCTAGGACGAACCGTCATCGCGCCGCCGTTCTTACCGCCTGTGCGAGTCCATCGAGTCCGATCGGATCGACGATGCCTCGAATCGCCCTCAGGGTTATCGAGTTCTTGCCGCGCTCGTTCAGCACGCAGGTCGGGATGACGTAGAACTCCCACCCGCCGTCGAGGTCGTCGCCGTCGAGCGCCCCGAACACGTACACGTCGGCGCGGCGCGCCTTGATCCTCTTGCCGTCGCGCATGGCGCGTTCGGGCACCTGCCACGAACCCACTCGGCTGGCCTTGACCTCGATCTTGATTCCATCCCATTCGAGGTCCCACGGTGCGACACCGAACTCAGACTCGACCGACCCCGGAAGGGCGTCAGCGACGAGCGCCTCACAGAAGGTGCCAGCAATCATGCGAGCGCCGCGGCGCAGACGGCGAACCATCGTCTCAGCGAAGCGGCGCTCGGCCCCAGTCAGCTCTCCGAGGTCAACAGGGTCGATCACCGGCTGGACAGTAGCTGCGCTTCTGACGAACCGTGATGAGGACGACCAACGTGCGCTCTGTGTGAACGGCGAGTCGTCCCCGCCAGTGAGGACGCTTGCCTGGGGTGGATCGAGGATGCGGTCGCCTCATCCTGCAGCCACGGCATCAAGCCGGGGACGCGCTCTACCAGGACGGTGAACGCGTCGCTTTCGCTGTCCTCGCGAGCGAGATCGTCCACTGCACGCGATGATGCGGGTTCGAGTGAAACCGTGCAGGCAGATGAAGGCTGACGGATGACCGACAGAACGACAGCAGGAGCCGTCGGGGGACGGACACACTCAACCCAGGGACTGGTATGACATGAGCGGCGCAGACGACGAGGCAATCAACCGGGTCGAGCGATACCTCCTTCGTGAGAACCACGACCGTCAGTGGGCTGTAGACGGGTCACCACTGGTTCTTCAAGTCACCGCTTCAGCGGCATCGTGGCGAACCACTCTTGATCCCGGAAGCCTCCCACCCGTGATGCGTGACGGGACGCTCCTGGCGCTGGAACAGATCGCCGCCGGTGGTGATGTGGTGACCCGAGACATGCTGGCGCGGCTCTCAAGCACGATGAGCGACGATCGCTCGATGGTCGCCTGTTGGGTCGCCACCATGTGCTGGGGCGCTGGCCCTCGCAATCGACCTCGTCTCCGCCAATGGTCTAGATCTCTCAGCGGGGCCTCAACGGCGGCGGTGCTTCGCTCATCCGCCGATGAACTACTCCACGGTAAGCCCGAGGACGCCTATCGAAGGATGACTTCCCTCCCTGGTGTGGGCGAGGCGTACCACACCAAGTGGTTGTGGGCTGTGGGCCTCGGAGCAGATTCCACCCTTCAGCCCACGCCTCTCATTCGCGACAGCCGCGTCGATAAGACGCTGAGGGATCTCCAGTGGTGGCCCGAGGCACGAGGCGCGGCCGCTCGGTGGGTCCGACTCTGTGACGCCCTCGGCGAGTGGGCAGACGAACTAGGCCGTCGGCACCCGACGTGGACGGTCGAAGCCGAGCACATCGAACAACTCCTCTTCGACCGCGACCACGCTGACGCTCCCGGACCCTGCCTTCGGACTTGGCTCCGCACGCAGTCAGATCACCCAAGGGTGATCTAGCTCCTTCAGCTTCGCACGACCGCGAACTAGCGAGGCGTCACGCCACCCACGTACGTGAAGGCGTGGCTCGAAGCAACTCAGATGTGACCGCCCGACGCATACGCGGCGACGAGGGCGCCGTGCTGCGAACTCTGATGCTCACCGCGTCTGAACGGCTCCACCCGGTCGAGCACTCGGTGTTCACCTCGCGATCGGCCCCCGAGTGGTCGGACCTGGCTCGTGAGCGAGCGACCCACCCCCGGCGAGCGATCTTCATCGCGCACAACGCCGGGACCACCTGCTTCAACGGGGTCTTGTGGGCCTTCGACAGCCACGACGAGCACTCGATCGAGTTCACCTGGACCTGGGCCGACGGCGGCAACGCTCCGGACGTGATGGCCGCGCTCGTTGCTCAGGCCCGCCAGTGGGGCGTCCGCCTCGGCCGCGGACACCTCCGCCTCGCAGCCGACAACACCCACGAGGCAGATCTCTTCCTTCGGCTCGGCTTCGTCGAGGTCGGCGTCGCAAGAGATGGTGTACGGCGGGTCCTTGCGTCACGACCCTGACGTACCCCTTACCTGTGAACAGCAGCAGCGTGTCCAATCAGATCGAAGTCCGATCGGTTCGAGCCGACGATGGACCCCTCCTACGACAGGTCATGATCGATGCCGCCGCAGCCCACGGAGCCGAGGACTCGCTCGCTCGGTTCAAGTCGTTGACCGACGAGGATTGGGCATGGGACGCCAACAACTTCGCAGAAGAGAAGACCCCCACCGTGAAGATCTTCGCCATCGACCCAGAGGGACGAGGCGTCGGCCTGCTCTGGGCGTGCCCATCGGGCACCCACAAGCGCGCCCGCTTGAACTGGGCCTACGTAGATCGCCAGTCCCCCCACGAGGGCATCTTCCTCGGGCTACTTCAGTACGCCGCCACATGGGCACTCACACAGGGCTGGACCTCGCTGACCGGCGAGGTGCGCATCGAACGCATCGCAGAGCACCTCGTCGACACGTACGGCTTCGACGTGATCTCCGAGGAGAAGGACGCACACCATCTCCAGGTGCCTTGTGCGGCGCTCGTGGACCGACGGGCGCTACCCGGATGCCAGGCGAGCGAAGGCGTCTTCTAGTCCTCGGTTCGGAGCCTCCACTCGGTACCCGCGACACCGCGGTCGAAGGTCGCTCCGCATTCGGAGCAGTGCCCGGACTCGCTGTCCATTGATGTCGGGGGTGACCCGGCACTAGTCGCTCGACTCCCACCCGTCGGGAGAATCCTGTCGTGCTTGCATTGGTTGGCCATGGGTGTACCCCATCACACCGAGGATCATGACCACCTGGGGGTTTGCCCCACCTGAAGCTGTCACCGCTCGCGCCGATGATCGTCTCGTGCCGGTCTGGTCCACTCTCCGTCGAGGTGATCCCTCCAGTGTGGGGCACCGCATGCTCGACGATGAGCACGGTCGGCCCGGCTCGCCCGTCTGTGGTCGGACGACCGAGGGCCTCTTCTTCCGACTCGATGTCGGCTGGGATCGCGTACCAACGTCTCAGCGATGTGCTCACTGTGATCGCCGGTACGTTGCCGACCATGAGGACCTCGATGCCGCCGGAAGGCTCGACCGCGTGGCAGACGATGCTCACGGCAGATAGGAAGGCCGCCGCTGACCTCGACCCCGACACCATCCCGACCTCCCCCGGTGTCTACGCATGGTTCCGAGATGACGCGCCGGTGTACGCCGGACGGGCGGTGGCCAAGTACGGGCTGAAGGGGCGACTGAAGCGGAACCACCTCGCCACCGGCCTAGATCTCAGCCACTCCAGCTTCCGGCGCAACGTGTGCGAGCACCTCCTCGGCATCGCGACCTCCGTGACCCGCCAGCGACCGACCGTGATGACCGAGGAGCAGGTGTCCGTCGTGAACGCCTGGATTCGCGAGTGCGACGTGACCTGGGTGACTTTCGAGACGGGTGACGAGGCCAAGGATTTCGAGAAGACCTTGCTCGGCGACTGGATGCCACCTTTCTCGAAACGCTGACGACCGATCGACGAGCCGGCCTTCGCCCATCGTCACTACGTTGCGTGCTGAGCGGTCGCGTTGCGTGCGATCTCACTACAGGGTTTTGCTGCAGTACGAAGCGAAGAAACTGAAAGAAGTGGGTGGATTCGATGGGTTTCGTCGGGATCCGCAGGTATCGGCGGGATACAACGAACGCATGGAAACGGTTCGGCCCCTCACCCATGACCCACCATCGGCCCTGCTGACGATCGAGGACATCGCGACCTCCACCAGGTACAGCGTTTGGACGGTCCGATCCTGGGTCCGGAGCGGACTGCTGCCCGCCTACAAGATTGGCGGAGGCGCAATCCGTGTTCTCGCAGACGACCTGGAGACATTCATCCGTAGCCATCCGGCGCATGGGTCCGACCCCGACGGCGACGCTCTCGCCGGACGCTCCCCCTAGAGAACGAGAGGCCATCCACGGTCAGGTGGACAGCCTCTCAATGACAGCAACACCCCTCCCAACGCGAATCAGAAGGAAGTCCTTGTCATGCTCAATGGTACCCCCCTTGAAACCGACGCCGATCTCATCGACAGCGTCGACACCTCTCTTGATATCTATCGCGGGCTTACAGGTGCATCAGGAACCCTGCCCCCAGAAGTGGTGAACCAGGCTGCTATCGAAGCCGCCTCGTCGGAGCGGTTCTGCTCCTCAGTGCTGGGTCACCTGGGTGCCCGTTGCTTCCGCCGGTTGCAACCCCCAGGTGATGAAGGATGGCCGCGCACCTGCAACGGAAATCGATGCCTGACGTGTAGCCCGCGCAGGGCGTTCTGGATGGGCGCAGCAATCGACCTTGCCCAGCCGACCCATCTCGTCACTCTCACCGACATCGGCCATGACTGGGACACCGTCCACACCCGCATGAAGACGGTCATCACCAAGCTCCGGAGGACTGGCGCAACATTCGAGCTGGCCTGGCACGTAGAGCGGAACCCGCGCAGGGACGGCGCTCACGTCCACTGGTGGCACCGGGGAACCATTGTCGCGACCGACTGGCTCTCCGAGATCAGTCGATCGGTCGGCGGTGGCCGGGAGGTTGACATCACCAACGTCACCAGGCGCAGCGCGAGCGGCATGGGCTACGGACTGAAGGCTGTCGCCTCCACCAACCACATGTCGATCCCCGCAGCCATCGCCGAGCAGGCCACGTACCGGCACCTCAACGGGGGTCGTCGGCTCGTCCACCCGACACGAGACTTCTGGCTCGACGAGCGTGGCGAGCGGACGACGCTCGCCCAAGCACTCCTCGCTGCCAAGGCAGCCCACCGTCAACGGTTGCAGGAGACGGTGGCATGACAGCATCCACCCCGACCTTCACCGCCACGGCCCTGAGCAACGTCACCCCGATGCCCGTCCGCTGGCTCATCCCCCGTTTCGTCGCCATCGGCAAGATCACCCTGCTGGTCGGCGGGGCCGGGGTCGGCAAGGGCACGTTCCTGGCCTCGCTGACGGCCACGGTCACCACCGAGGACGCCTGGTGGACAGGAGACGCCTCAGGCCACCCAGGAAGGGTCTTGTGGATCTCCGGCGAGGATGACATCGAGGGCACCCTCCGAACCCGGACCGAAGCTGCCGGGGCAGACCTGGACCGCGTGCACACGCTCGTGCAGCACGACCTCGACCACCGCCTCCAGTTTCCCGAACACGCCGACGCGCTGCGGAACATCGTCAGGAGCACCGAGGCCACGGTGGTCATCATCGACCCGATCACCGAGTTCCTCGACCGCTCGACCAACCTCAACCATGAGCCATCGGTCCGCCGGCTCATGGCAGCACTCAGCCGTATTGCCATTGACCTCGACCTGGTCGTGATCGTCGTACTCCACACCCCCAAGACCGTCGCCAACGCCACCTACATGGCCTCAGGGAGCGCCGCTCTTGTCAATGCCACCCGCACCGAGCTTCGCATCGTCCCCGACCCCGACGACCCCGACGACCGCATCCTGACGGTGGCTAAGAGCAGCCACTCCGAGAAGCCGCCCTCATGGCGCTTCCACATCGACTCGGCGTCGAACGATGCTGCGCTGATCGCCTGGGACGGGCAGACCTCGCTCACCGCGTATGACCTTGCCACCAGGGGCACCCGTGGGCAGACCAAGACCCAGCGCGCCACCGACCTCCTCATCGAACTCCTGGCCCATGGCCCAAGATCGCAGTCTGAGATTCGCGGGGCGGCGTCTGTCGCCGGTATCGGCTTCCGCACGATCGAGAAGGCAAAGGCTGCGCTCAGGATCGAGTCCCGGCAGCGCCCCGAGCGTGGACTCCGAGGTCCCGGACCGTCGTGGTGGGGCTTGCCCAACACCGAATGGTCCGAAATCGAGAACGTGCGGGCCATTCGATCGGACCTCATCGGATGACGCCTCAGAACCGGCCCGACGACACCCGCGCTCTCACGAGTCGCTGCCAGGCGCAAGCGACCGTCGGGGCACCCCCAGCCCCGGCGGTCGCGAGTCCGTCGTTCCACCATCCCATCAACCCGCACAAGCCCGACGACGTGCGGACCACATGACCACCAACACCGGCATCGCCCCCTGGGCCACGACGTTCCATCGGGAGGCCCCCATCGGGAACTTTCGCCGTGGCGCACCCGCTCGACCGCCAGGCCGTGTCTACGTCCTCCGCGAGCGGATCGAGAAGCTGTCCGAGCCGCTCCAGGACCTGTACCTCGACATCCGCCAACAGGCCAACGACATGACCGGGTACCTCTACGACGACCAGTGCCCCAAGTGCGGCGAGCCGATCGCTCGCCACTTCCTCCTCAGCAACCGCGTCCGTGTTCTCGGCGTCCGCACCGGCACACAACTCTTCGATCGCTTCAGGTTCATCCTCGACGCCGAGGACCACGGCTTCGAGTACGTCAGTGACCTGTGGGCGATCGGCCAACGGCTCACGAAGGCCAGGTGCCCGGCCCACGGCTCGTTCACCGTGTATCCGATCACCTACGAAGATGCCGACCCAGCGGTCTGGGACAACGAAGGGATCGAAGCATGACGCCACCCATCACATCCCCGGCTCCGAAGTTCCGGCGTGGCCCTCAGAACCCGCCGATGAAGATCACCACCCTCCCGTCGCCGCCCCTGCGCCTGACCCGACGACGTGCAGGCCAGATCATCCCCACGGATGCTGAGATGCTCTGGCAGGAGATGTCCTTTCATTTCAACCTCCGTCGAGCCAAGAGTCCATCGGCCACCGGCATCGCGGTCCGTTGCTGCGATCGCATCGTCGCCGTCATCGATCACGTCGGCCAAGCACGCGTTCTCGCCGCCCGAGGTACCGGCCATTTCGACCACTTCGACGTTCTCAGCCTCGAAGGCACCAACCAGGGCGACCGCAGGTCGTTGGCCGAAGCGTCCGACCGGATCAACACGCTGACGTGCAGGACCTGCGGCACGAGGCACCCGACCGACGCGCTTCGACGCCACTACAGCAATAGCAAGGTCAACCTCACCCGAGGCGACCACGACCTCGACATCTAGAACATCAACATCCCAACCGAGCCAGCCCCCGCTCCGCCGGGGAAGCCGAAGAGCGCCTTTGTGCTCCAAGCACCTCTGTCGTGGCAAGCAGACATCGAAGCTCCAGGAGGAGTCCGATGCCCCCTGCACTGTTGGCACTCGTCTACGGCGACGACCGCTCACGCATCACGCTCACCGTTGACGAGCTGGCCGAGGTTCTCGACAAGAGTCGGAGCGCGACGTACGCAGCAGTCGGCCGCGGCGAACTCCCCGCTCGACGTGTCGGTCGTCAGATCGTGGTGCCGATCCCTTTGCTTCAACAGTGGCTCGGACTTGATGTCAGACCTCTGAGCGATGATGGACCCCACGAGGCCACTGTCATTCGCTTGGCCATCGATGAGGGAGCGCAATGAGAGGTCACGTTCGCAAGCGGGAGCACAAGCGCAAGGACGGGTCCACCAGCAGGCTCTGGTACGCCGTCATCTACCTCGGCACCGACTCCACATCCAACAAGAAGACCTACGACTGGGGCCGCGGCTACAGGACCCAGCGGGAGGCGATGGGGGCGCTCAATGAGCGACTCCAGTCGCTCGCCACCGGGACCTACGTGCGGTCGGCCAACCTCTCGGTGGCCGACTACCTCGTGGACTCATGGTTGCCCTCGGTCAAGGCCAGAGTGAGGGGGAACACCTTCACGACCTATCTGTCTGTCGTCGAGCGACACCTCGTCCCGATGATCGGCACCCGACGGCTCCAAGACCTGACGACGATGGATCTGACGGCCATGTATGCACGGATGGCGACTGGCGACGTTCAGCCTCATCTGAAGCATCCTGGACGCAAGGCGAAGCCGCTGGCAGCGAAGTCAGTGAACAACATCGCCCGCGTGGTCAGCGTCGCGCTGAACGATGCGATGGACAACGGCCTCGTGAGCCGCAACGTCGCCGTTCGAGCCAAGACGCCGAAGCCGGTCAAGCCGCAGATCGAGGCATGGACCGCACACGAGTTGCTCCAGTTCCTCCACTCGACATCGGACCAGCGGCTCCACAACGTGTGGCACCTGGCGTCGATGACTGGGATGCGTCGCAGTGAGTTCCTCGGCCTTCGTTGGGACGACGTGTCCTTCGTGGGCAAGAACGCGAGCGTCCGACAAACCCTGGTGTCCGTCGCCGGGCAGACCGAGACCTCTGCTCCAAAGAACGGTCACGCTCGGGTCGTCGATCTCGACCCCGAGACCATCGCTGTCCTACGGCGTCATCAGAAGTCCCAGAAAGCGGACAAGCTCGCGTTCGGTCCCGGCTACACCATGACCGGGTACGTCTTCACCAAGGAGGACGGCCAGCCCTACCACCCGGATGTTGTTAGCAAGGCGTTCACGCGTGCGGTTGCGGCTACAGACTTGAAGCGCATCACCCTGCATGGCCTCCGTCATACCCATGCGACGCTCATGATCGCTGACGGAGTCCCCGTGAAGGTCGTAAGCGAACGCCTCGGCCACTCCAGTCCAGCGTTCACCATGGCCGTGTACCAGCACGTCATGCCTGGGATGCAGTCCGACGCCGCAGCCCAGTTCGCAACCGCGATCAGGAACGCCACGAAGGATCAGGACGAGGTCGGCGAAGACTCCGGCTGATCCGGGTGACATGCGCCTCGCCGGGAGCGCCTCGCTGGTGTAACCGAGCCTCTCGGCCCCGGCTTCAGGTCGTTCTCGACCTCACGCGACCACGGGTCCTCAATCCGGGGATTTGACGCAGATTTGACACGGCCCCCGGAACGCAGAAGAGGCCACTCCGAGAAGTGGCCTCTGACCTGCTGTTTCGATGGTGGCGGGGGTTGGATTTGAACCAACGACCTTCGGGTTATGAGCCCGACGAGCTACCAGACTGCTCCACCCCGCGGCGGACAGACGACAGTAGCAACACCAGGCCGTGGCGCCAACCTCAGATCCCGCGTTCGTCGATATCGGAACCGATAGCATGGAGTTCATGACTGCGAGCGAGTTGATCCGACGGAGCCGGGCGTGGGCGGGACTGAGCCAGCGCCAACTGGCAGAGCGTGCCGGTACTTCGGGGCCGGCGATCAGCTTCTACGAGACCGGCGAACGGGTGCCTCGGCTCGACACGCTGGAGCGCATCATCGGGGCAACCGGTGCCGAACTGACCGTCGCCGTCCACCTCGACGGATGCCGACCCGACCCAAAGGACACTGCCCGGCGACTCCGCGATGTCCTCGATCTCGCCGAAGCGCTCCCCCAACGCCACGATCCCGAGCTCCGCTATCCCGTGCTCCGCGACCTCCTCGGCTGAGCCGGTGCGTCTCACCGAACGCATCGTCACCCTCGACCGGGGCCTCGCCGGTGCCGGGCTCCCCCATGCCTTCGGCGGCGCCATCGCCCTCGCCTACTGCACCGCCAGCCCGCGTGGCACCGACGACATCGACGTCAACATCTTCGTGGGCACGCGCCGCCTCGACGAGGTCCTCGCCGCGCTCCCGGAGGGGGTGACGATCACCGACGCCGACCGACGTCAGCTCCGCCGAGCCGGCCAGGCGCGGCTGTTCTGGGACCGGACGCCCGTCGACGTGTTCCTGTCGAATCATCCGTTCCATGGCCGAGCCGAGCTCCAGACACGGTTGCAGCCCTTCGAGTCGATCGAGATCCCCGTGCTGGCGTGTATCGACCTCGCCGTCTTCAAGACGTTCTTCGCGCGTGGCAAGGACGCGGTCGACATCGCCGAGATGGTCAAGGCCGGCTGCGTGGACCTCGACGAACTGACCGACCTCGTCCACGGCCTGATCGGTGAGGAACGCCAATCCTTCCTCGCCGACGTCGAACGCTTCAGTCACGAGGCCTGAACGCCCCTCGGACTACATGTCGAGGTACGAGTCGAGGAAGGCGTCGAGCGCCGCCTCGTCGTCGAGATCGACGCCGGCGGCCACCGCCTGCTCGAGGATCTCGACCCGTCCGGAACCCTGGGCGTCGTCGACCTCGGCCTCGACGGCGTCGATGATCGCCACCGTGTCGGCCACATAGCGGTCGGCCCAGCCACGCTCGGCGTGCACCCACGGTACGAACGACCGCATCACGTCGCCGAAGCGTCCGAGCGTGGTCTCGTCGAGATCGGCGCGGGGCAACCACCCCGCCATGACCAGGTGGACGACGACGGGCGACCAACGGTCGGCCTCTCCCCCGACCTCGTCGACCACGAAGCCGACCGCGGCGAGCAGCGCATCTCGTTCACCGGCGTGTGCTGCTCCCGCCTCGGACGCGAGGAACGCATCGACCAGCGAGGCCTGCTCGGCAGCCGTCGACGGATCTGGCATCGCCAGTGCCGACGCTCCGGTGGGCAGCTTGGCCACGTAGTGCTCGACGATCGAGAACAGCGACGAGAACGTGTCCGAGACCGGCACGATCGCGCCTTCCTCGAAGGTCGCGTCGATGGCCTCGTCGATGGTCGCTGCGGCGATGCCGAGGTCGAGCTCGGAGACGACCATGGCGTCGTCCTCGGCTGCCAGGTCGAGGAACCGCTCCGCGTCCGAGTGCACGAGCACGTCCTTGGCCAGTCCACCGAGTGTGCGGTCGACATAGACGGCGAGGACGTGATCGGCTGCGGCGCCGGGATGGCGGGCGGTGAGGACCACGTCGAAGCCGTCGCCGGTCTCGTGACCGACCGTCCAGGCGCCCGTGGCCTCGGCGTTGCCGACGGCCATGAGCCAGCCGGGTGCCGCCGGCAGTGCGCTGGTCTGGAGACGCTCGTGGAGCGGCCACTGCACGTAGCCGGGATCGAAGGCGTCCATCACCCAGCAGAAGTCGATGACCACCCGCGGCGGGCTCTGGTCGAGATGGTGGAGGCTGACCTCGATCAGCCCGTTCAGCAGTTCCTCGTGATCGGGTTCGTCTGGGGCGAGGTCGTCGAGTGACCCTGCGCCGAGATGTCCCAGGAACTCCGAGGCGCGCAGCTCGATGTCGAGCGGCGAGGCATCACCGATGCCGTCGAAGCCACCCAACGCCGGCACCACACCGTCGAGCGGGGGCAGACCCGGCTCGCTGGCCGGCCACACCGGTGCATGGATCTTCGGGGGACGTCGACGCGCGGCCATCCAGCGAGGCTACGGGTCGAGACGCCGCGACCCTTGACGGAGGTCTGGTGGCCTGCGATCCTCGTCCTCTCGCGGAGCGATCCGCCTTCCCGGCCAGGGCCACGAGCCCAGCCGCTCGCCGTCGCCACGGCCGCACCTGCTCCGGAAGGCTCCGCCATGACCCGTTCGACCACCGTCGACCCGTCCGCCATCGACGCATCGCTCCATCTCCTCGCCCACCAGGTGCTGCACGACCTGGTCGACGAGACGCTCGAACCCTGTCTGCTCCACGTCGCCGAGCGGCACGACACGGTCGACCTCGGGGTCCGACCGCTCGACGGCGCCCACCCCACCGAGCTCCTGCTCGGTTTCACCGCACCGGCCGACTGGCATGCACTCGGCATCGCGACCGCCGGGTGGGCCTACGACGTCGCCGATCGTGCGACCGCTGCGCCCGACCGTTCGCGCGTCCACGTCGTCACCATCGTCTCGCGCAGCGGTGAGGTCGTGTACCGAACCCACGCCGAGGACCACCGACTCCTCGGCTCGGCGACGGACGACGACGACGTCAGCGGCGAGCAGATCGACCTGCTCCGCCGAGCCCTCGACCTCCCGACCGCCGGTGCGCCGTGTGGCACCGACGTGTTCTTCACCATCGAGTGGCTGGCGACGCTCCTCGCGCTGGAGCGCGAGACGGTCACCACCTGGGACGAGGTGGTTGCCCTGCATCCTGCTCGTCGCATCCTGCAGGGGGCGCGAAGCAGCGTCGCCCGAGACCACGGCCTCGTCGTGACGGCAACGATGTTCGCCCGCGCCTGGCCGTGGTCACGGTTACGGCAGATGGCGGGCCGGGGAACCCATCTCGTCCCCGACCTCGACCAGACGGCAGCGCGTTGGCTCGACGACGGAGCGTTCGCCCGCTTCGTCCTCAACCGGTGCCCACCGCTGTCCCTGGTCCGAGCGCGGATCCGATCCGAACTCGTCCCGACCCTGGCCGACCGGGTCGAACAGGCGCTCGAGGAGATGCGCATCCCGCACACCGCCTGGCCCGATGCCCAGGCCGTGTGAGGCTCCGGCGAGCGTCGATCGACATCCACCACCGGTGCTCGACTCACTCGTACGGTTGCTGCCATGGGTTGGTTCCGACGCTCGCGCCCCGCACGCACGACCGATGCACCTCAGCCCGAGGCACCCGAGACCGACGTCCCGGCGCCGGACGGCACCGCGTTGGTGCCCCTGACGGCCGACGCCGCACCGGCGCTCGCACGCACCGAACGGGCGCTGCAGATGCTGGCGACGCAGTCGGCGCAGCTCCACACCTCGATCGTCCATCTCGAGCACCGCGTCGACGCCATGTCGGCGGCGATGCAGGACCGGTTCGACGCCGCCAGTCACGAAGACGTGATCAAGGCTCGGCTGCACACGGCGAAGGTCGCCGCCGAACTGTCACGCCTCGAGATCAACGTCGCCGCCCGCATCGAGCAGGTTCGTGGCGAGGTACGGGGTGCGGCCGAGATCGATCTCCGCCACCGCACCCCGGTCGACACCGGCTTCTAACCAGCCTGCGCCCACACCCGCCAGTCGGCGGGCGCCAGCGCTTCCTCCTGCTCGACCGTCGTGGTCGTCGAGTCGGGCGGCGTCGTGGTCGTGGTCGTCGACTGCGCCAAGAGCTTCAGCGCTTCGCTGACCTTCTCCTCGGCCTCGTCGTTCTTCGACTGGTAGGTGCCCAGATCGCCGTCGGCGAGGGCGGCCCGCGATTCCTGGAACAGGGCCTCGGCGTCCTCGAGCAGCTGCGCCGCTCGTTCGTTCACGCCGAGCTCCGGGCCAGGATCCTCCGGGGTCTCGCCGGGACCGTCGGGGCCGGGGTCCGGGTCGTCGACGATCTCGTCCAGGTTGGGGACCTCGTCGAAGAGCTGCCCGAGCGCACCGGCGAGCGTGTCGGAGATGGCGACCTTCGACTCGTAGAACGCCACCACCTTCTTCAGCTCGGGGATCCGCACCTGGTCGGACTCGACGTAGAACGGCCGCACGTACACGAGCGCGTTGTCGACCGGCACCAGGATCAGGTTGCCGAACTTGACCTCGGAACCGCTTCCACCGAGCAGCGTCTGCTGCTCGGAGACGGTCGGGTCGGACTGGATGGCGTCGGCGACGATGGCCGGACCGTCCGGTCGGTTCTGACGCGGCATCTCGTAGCTCACGAGTTCGCCGTAGTGGCCGGGGTCCGAACGAGCGACCATGAAGGCCGTCAACAACTGGTTCTGGTCGTTGCCCACGGGGACGAACGTGCGGAGCATGACGAACTCCGCCCGATCCTCACCCGGCAACTGCGTCAGCAGGTAGTACGGGTCGATGCGGGCACCGACCGACGGACCGACCGGCTGTCCGGCGGCGTTCGTCGTCTGCGTCGCCGGGCCGGCACCAGCGGTGCCGGGGTCGAGCGCCACGTTCCAGGCATCGTTGTTGTTGTAGAAGGTGCTGGCGTTGGTGACGTGGTAGTCGCCCCACATGTTCGTCTGGACCCGGAAGAGGTCTTCGGGGTATCGGAGGTTGTCGACGAGGTCCTCGGGCATCTCGTCGAAGTCGGTGAACAGTTCGGGGAAGGCGCTGCGCCATGCCTCGATGACCGGGTCCTCTTCGTCGATCACGTAGAAGTCGACGGTGCCGTCGTAGGCGTCGACCACGGCCTTGACCGAGTTGCGGACGTAGTTGAACCGCCCGTCGAGCCCGGTGGCGCCGGTGAGGCCGCTGTTGTCGGCACGTTGCGCGTACGGATACCGATCGCTCGTCGTGTAGGCGTCGAGGATCCACACGATCTCGCCGGCGTCGTTGATCACCGGGTAGGGGTCGGCGTCGAAGTCGAGGAACGGCGCCAGCGTCTCGGCGCGCTCACGCACGTCGCGGATGTAGTGGATCTTCGAGTCGCCGTCGATCAGGTTGGAGATCAGCGGGTTGTAGTCGCCGAAGCGCAACGAGAAGGCGACCTTGTCGAGGAATCCACCGATGTCGACCCCGTCGGGACCGTCGTAGACGGTGTTGGTCGTGTCGGCGCCGTCCTGGTAGTCGAGTTCCTCACGCGTGCCACCGGTGATCACGTAGCCGTCGAGGTTCTCGCCGAAGTAGATCTGGGGACGGTTCAGTTCGAGGTCGGTGTTCTCCTTCACCGGGACCTGCTGGAGCGCGAAGTCGGGGCGCCCCTGGGCGGTCTTCGTCGTCCCGGACGCGAGCACCATGCCGTAGCCGTGCGTGTAGATGATGTGCTCGGCCTCCCACGACGACTGCGGCAGTCCCGTGGTGTCGAGGTCACGAGCCGACAGCACGACCTGTCGCAGGGCGCCGTCGATCTCGTAGCGATCGACGTCGACGTCGTTGAGCGTGTAGTAGGGCAGCAGTTCCTCGAGGCGAGGGAACGTCTGACCGAGGACGACCGACGACGGATCCCACAGACGGATGTTCTGGACCGTCTCGATGTTGTCCGAGAGGTTCACGTCGGCTTCGTCGCGTGTCAGGTCGTAGCTGGTCGTGTCGACCTCGGCGAGGCCGAGGGCATCGCGGGTGGCCGCGATGTTGCGGTCGATGTACTCGGTCTCCTTCGACAGTTCGTTCGGCGAGACCTGGAACCGCTGGATCACCTCGGGGTAGATGCCGCCGGCGACCACGGCCACGAGCCCCCACAGCCCGACACCGAGGATCGGCAGCACCCAGCCACGACGCCAGATGTTGACGATGAAGAGTGCGAACGACGCAACCGAGATCAGGATCAGGAGGTTGAGCACCGGCAGCTGTGCGTTGACGTCGGTGAACCCGGCGCCGTCGACCACACCGCGGGTCGAGGTGGTGAGCTCGTAGCGCTCGAGCATGTAGCCCGCGGCCCGGATCAGCGCGAGCACGCCGAGGAGCACCGACACGTGGGCCTTCACCTGCGAGGTGACCTTGGGGCTGATCGTCCCCGGACCCGTCGGCTGGACGCGGATGCCGCCGTTCGCGAAGTGCGCAGCGATGGTCACCACGAGGATGATCAGCACCGAGGCGAACGCCCAGTCGGTGACCGACTTCAGGAACGGCAACTTGAACACGTAGAAGCCGATGTCGGTGGAGAACTGCGCATCCGACATGCCCCAGTCACCGCCGTTGGTGAAGAGCAGCCACTCACGCCATTCCTGGCTCATGCCGGTACCGATGAGCACGGCCAGGACGAAGGCGACCGCCAGGCGGAACAACCCGGTCCGGTTGCCGATGGCCTCGCGGAAGCGATCGAGCGCCTCCTGCTCGGGGCCGGCCGGCGGGAACTTCGGGGCCAGTCGATCGGCGATGTAGAGGTTCACCCAGCACACCGCGAAGAACGCCGCGACGAAGATCACCGCGAGCGAGATCTTGGCGCCGAGCACCCCGGACCACACGCCGTCGTAGCCGAGCGAGTCGAACCACAGGAAGTCGGTGTAGAAGCCGGCGATGCCGCGCAGCGACGTGATCAGGAAGAACAGCGCGATCGCGACGACGATCAGGATCGTGCGGCCGCGGTTCGAACCATCGCCGCTGGGGCGGGGCGCACGACGACGGGGCTGGGGCATGTCAGAAGGGGGACGCATGTGGCGTCTGAGCCTACCGAGGGGTGGTCAAGACCCTTGCGCGAGGCATCCCGGCCCCGCGGAGATCAGGTCTCGACGGCGAGCATGCACCGGCAGCCCGGATGGGCCTGCGGGCAGGCGTCACCGGTCGGGAAGGTCTCGCCCTTGACCACCGTTCCCGCCAGCGCGTTGTCCTGGGCATCGGGGCAGGGACCCTGTTCCGGGTCGATGAGCCAGCGGAGACGGGCGTCGTCGGCCGCTGCTGCCAGCTGACCGGCGGCATACGCCGACAGCAGGGCGTCGGACACCGCGGGGGCGATCCGTTCGACCTTCCACTCGCGATAGAGGGCCCGGAGCCGCTCGTCGAGGGCATCGGCGTCTCCGTCGACATCGGCGGCGCTGTCCTCGATACGACGGCGGAAGGGGTCGACCAGCGACTCGGACAAGGCGACGGCAAGGGCCCCGACGTCGGCTTCGGACTCCGTGTCGTCCCCGGTCGAGGCACCGGCCTGCGCCGCTGCGGCGAGTCCGTCGATCGCCACGTCGGCGTAGCCGTCGACCTGTGCCTCGCGAGCCGGCAGGAGTTCGTCGGCATCGGTCGACTCACTCTGGCGGAGCGCGTCGAGCACGGCGTTCTGCTCGTCGGCCAGATGACGCTTGAGCGCACGGGACAACGACTTCTCGAGTTTGGCGACGACCTCGCCTCGGTGCTCGTGGACCGGTCCGTCCGCGAGGAGTTCGGCGGGGACCTGGTCGGCTCCACCGGTCGGGGCGGCCACGACCGCCGGCTCGGGCTCGGGCTCGGGTTCCGGCTCGGGCTCGGGTTCCGGCTCGGGCTCGGGCTCCTCGACCGCGGCGTTCTCACCAGCCGAGAGGACCTGCTGGGCGCGTGCCACCGACTCGGCTCGCTCGGAGCGGATCCGCTCGAACAACGCGCCGACGTCGTCCGAGGGCGCATCGTCGGCCGCGGGCTCGGGCTCGGGCTCCGGCTCCGGTTCGGGCTCTGGCTCGGGCTCTGGCTCCGGTTCTGGCTCCGGTTCTGGCTCCGGTTCTGGCTCCGGCTCCGGCTCCGGCTCCGGCTCGGGCTCGGGCTCCGGTTCCGGCTCGGGCTCCGGTTCCGGCTCGGGCTCCGGTTCCGGCTCCGGTTCCGGCTCGGGATCGGGTTCCGGCGCCGGTTCCGCGACGGCCTCTGCTGCAGCTCGATCGGCCTCGGCTGCGGCGACGTGAGCCGCCGCGGCGTCGATCTCCTGCTCGAGTTCGTCGCTCTCGGAGACCGACTCGTCGACCAGTGCGCCGTCGAGCTGCGAGGTGATCTCGTCGACGTTCTCGCGCACGGTCGCATAGGCATCGAGCAGCCGCTGACGACCGGCAGCGAGACGCTCGACCTGGCCACGGCCAGCGTCGCGACGTCGCTGGAGATCGGCCAGGATGCGCGCGCGGACCTCCTTGGCCTCGCCGACCATCGTCCGGCCCTCTTCTCGGGCCTCCTCGATCGCGCGCGCCGCTTCCTGTTCGGCTTCAGCCCGGATGCGATCCGCCTCTGCGGTCGCCGCCGCGGCATCGGTCTCGGCCTTGGCCCGGATCTGCGCGGCCGATGCCTCGGCCTCGGTGGTGAGCCGCTGACCTTCCGCGGCCGCGGCCGCCACTGCGGTGTCGCGTGCGGCCAGCGCCTCGGCCGTCAGGTCCGCCGCCTGCTGTTCGGCATCGTCGACCAGACGCTTTGCCTCGGCGGTCGCCTCCCGGATCACCCGGGCAGCCGACTCTTCGGCCTTCGAGCGGATGTCGTCTGCGGCGTGACGCGCCGTGGAGAGCACGTGCGCGGTCTCTGCCCCGACCAGACCGACCAGTTCGTCGTCGCTGAGCGTGCCGAGGACCGGTGTCTCGGCGGCGACGGCGACCTCGGGCTCTGGCTCGGGTTCGGGTTCGGGCTCCGGTGGAGCGTCGAAGACCACTTCTTCGCGGGGCAACAGCGTGAAGGCCGAGGACCCGGTCGACGGCGGTGCGGTCGGGTCGTCGAGACGGCGGCGGAGATCGTCGACGAGGGCGTTCGTCGCCTCGACCCGCTGGGCGACCGACTCGAGGAACTCGTCGACGGCACGTGCCTCGTAGCGCCGGAACGACCCGGGAAATCGGACCGTTCGCAGGTCTGCGGGGTCGATGCGCGGGTCGTCATCCATCGGCACAACCCTATGCCCGGATCGGGTTCGGTCCGGCGACCCTCTGACCCTCCATGGGCGCGGTCGACGAGCAGGCCGGTCAGAGACCGATGATGCCGAGCAGGTCCTCGAGAATCGCTGCCACGGGGTCGGCGATCGGGTCGAGCAGGCCAGTCGTCGGTGGTGTCGGATCGGGGTCGGGCGGCGTCGACGTCGTGGGTCCGGGATCCGAGCCATCGGTCGTGGGGACCGGTGGACGCGAGGTCGACGTCGGGGTCGACGGCACCGTCGAGGTGGACGGCGGCTGCGGTGCGGCGACGGCGAGTTCGACGGTGTCGAGCACGGGAGCGGAGCTCACACCCTGGTCGAGCGCGACGAGTCCCCACGCAGCACCCTCGTCGCGGAACTCGAACACCTCGTTCCACCGTGTGCGGAAGGTGTCATCGCGCCCCTGCACGACGATCGAGGCGCCGATGATCGTCTCGCCGGCGCGGCGATCGCCCAGGAGGTCAGCGCTGAACTCCCGGTCGTCCCCCAGCGCGGGGATCACGGCCTCATAGAAGCTCGCCGAACGGACACTGTCGGCGCCCAGATCGGCGGTGTAGCCCCGGCCCAGCGCCTCGAGTCGATCGCCGAAGGCCATCGCCTCGGCGAGATACCGACGGTCCCACTCGTCGGCGCCGTCGTACACCAGCGGCTCGGCGATCGCCGAGGAGGTCAGCACGACCTGCCGGAGCGCCACCACCTCGTCGAGACGACCGGCCCCGTCGATCCGCGCACGGCCGGCATAGCTGACGACCGACGGCACCGCGGAGACGACCTTCATCGCTCCCATCGCCGACACCGTGGTCGTGCCGAGACGGACCTGGGCCGGGAATCCTGCGACCACCAACACGTCGCCGCTGGCCAGTACGGGCGGCGAGGCGATCTCGAGCACCGACGGCGTCGGACCGGAACGGAGTTCGTACTGCTGGCCGCCGGCGAGTTCGACCATGGCGGAGCCGGCGTCGACGGTCACGCGGTCACCGAAGTCCAACGTCGCGTCGTTCGTGAGCGTCCCGGTCGAGCCATCGGCCGCGACGACCGTGACCGATCCATCGACCTCGATGCGCGCTTCGTCGGCCGCCGGCCCACCGTCGTCGCTGCACGACGCCAACACCAGTGCTCCCACCACGAACGCAGCCAGCCTGCGACGGACGGTCACGTCACGCCCTCGCTGGTCACGTCGAACGCCGCCGCGGGGTCGAGGGGCAGGAGCATCTGCACCGTCGTGCCCTTGCCCGGCGAGCTCGTGCAGGTCAGCTCGCCACCGTGGGCCCGCACGATGCGGTTCACCAGCGCGAGGCCGAGGCCCAGCCCACCGAAACGCCGTGTGGCCGAGCCGTCAGCCTGGGCGAAGTCGTCGAAGATGGCGTGGCGCTGCTCGGGGTCGATCCCGACCCCTCGGTCGTCGACCGACAGCAGGAGCCGTGGTCCGTTGCCGTTCTCGTACGCCGTGGCGCTCACCCGCACCCGACCGCCCTCGGGCGAGTACTTGATCGCGTTGTCGATCAGCTCGTCGAGGGCCACGTCGACGTAGCGGCGGTCGACCACGGCCACGGGGGTGCCCCGAGCCACCCGGCGGGTCAACGAGTGCGTCCCGGGGAGCCGGCCGTTCCATCGGTCGACGACCCCGTCGAGCAGGTCGCGCGGGCGGACCGACTCGGTCTGCAACTGGAGCCGGCCGGCAGCGAGGGTGGCGAACTGCACCAACTGGTCGGTGACCCGCTCGAGCTGGGAGGCACCGTTGAGGATCTCGCGAGCGAACTCCTGCACCCGCTCGGTGGGCAACTCGCGGTTGGCCAGGATGTCGGAGTAGCCCTTGACCGGCGTCAGTGGTGTCCGCAGCTCGTGGCTGACGTTGGCGATGAACTCGGTCTTCATCCGCTCGACCTCGCGCTCGCGCCGCACGTCGCGGATCACGAACACGGCACCCGAGAGGACGCCAGCGGTCCCACGGAGCGGACCCGCCGACACCGCGACCGGCACCGGCTCGCCCGCGGTCCCCACGAGATCGGCCTGGGCGTTCCACGACTCGAGCACCGGGCGCACGAACCGCTCGGTGATGTCGGTGTCGTCCTCGGTGGTCACCGTGCAGACGGCGTCGATCTTCTTGCCGATCGCGTCGCGTGCCGGAACCCCCGTGAGCTCCTCGGCAGCAGCGTTGAAGTCGGTGATCCGGCCACGCTCGTCGACAGCGACCAGGGCCTCCCCCATGCCCGCGACGACGCCCTCGAGCCGGGCCCGCAACGCAGCCTCCTCGTCGGCAGCCGAGCGCAGGTCGTCCGTCATCGTCTGGATCGACCCGGCCATCTGGTTGAACGTCGTCGCCAACACCCCGAGCTCGTCGGGCGTGTCGAGCTTCGCCCTGGCCGCGAGCCGGCCCTTCTGGAGCTCGCCGGTGGCGGCGGTGAGGACCCCGAGACCCGCCCCGATCCGGTTGCCGGCGTACCCGGCGAGGATCATGGCGACCAGCGCCGCACCGAGTGCGACGACGAACAGGATCCGGAACAGGTCCTGACGGGTGGCGTCGATGCGCGCCTGAGGCACCGACACCGTCACCGCGAGGAACGGAGCGCCGTCCTCGTCGAGCACGGGGACCGAGACCACGAAACGGTCGCCGTCGAGGGCCGTCTGCGTCTCGTCGAACAGGACGGCATCAGCAGCGAGACCCAGGCTGGTCGCGAGCGACGGCTGCTCGCCGGCGGCCGCATAGCTTCGCTGCCGGTCGACCAACGCGAGCCCGACCTCTTGCTCGGCCGAGGCAGCATCGGCGATGCGATCAGCCAGGAACTCCCCGTCGAGGCGGGCAGTCACGACCGCAACGCCCAGGAAGTCGGCGCCCGACGTGATCGGTGCGGCGCCGATCGAGAACGTCTGGTCACCCACGATCGAGACGTCGTCGACGGGTTGCCGGGTGGCGATCACCTGCTGCACGGCGTCGGAGCCGAGGAGTTCGAAACGCACGATCTCCGTGGCGTCGATGGTGGCCACCGGATTGCCGGTGGCACCAACCACCACGAGGGGTCCGGCGAACGGCTCCCGGAGTAGCGTGTCCCGGAAGACGACGAGGGCGTCGGCGACCGACTGGCGCTCGGCATCGGCACCGTTCCCGTCGACGGCGTCGACGGCGGCGATCTCGGCCGAACGACTGAGGAGCGTGCGGGCGAGCAGCGTGGCGTCGCCCACAGCCGAGGTGCTGGTGTCTGCGAAGACGTTCGCCTCGGTCTCGGCACGGGCCTCGTAGCGGCGGGCGACCTCGTCCTCGACGTTGTCGGCGATGACGACCGAGAGGGCGATCGCGACCGACGTGATGACCAGGAGGACCACCGCTGCCGCCGACGTGGCGACGCGTGCGGCGATCGCTCGGCGTGAAGCCACCGCCAGCGCCACGGCGAAGACGAGCGCGCCCGCGCCGCGCACACCGTCGGCGAGCGAAGCGGAGTCGCCGGCGGCTATGGCCTCGGCGACCGCGAGGGCGACGACACCGGTCAACGCGAGCAGGCGACCGTCGGAGGCGCCGTGCCACCGGAGCAGCGATGCGCCGACGGCCACGATGCCCACGGCCCGGGTGAGCACCAGTACCGGGTCGGTGCCGTCGTCGACCAGCAACGATCCGTGGAGGAATGCCGCCACGGCCAGCGCTCCGGCGCCGACGACGAAGCTCGTGCGCGCCGCCGCCTGGCGGAAGAGGAGGTCGGGCTTGAGGGCCGTGACCGCGATCGCTGCCACTGCAGCGAGGAACAGCGTGAACTCGGCTGCGAACTGCAGCTGCGCTGCTTCAGTGGTCATGGTGGCGTCTACTGCATCGCGAAAGGGATCATCCGGGCGCAGCCGCTGTCTCGAAGCCGCTCCCACCCAGCGACGCGAGTGCGTCGAGGGCCTCGGCAAGAGTACCGACTGGGATGACCTGCAGGTTGTCCCCTGCCCGGGCACGCACCTCGTCGACCTCGTCCCTGGGCACCAGGAAGACGTCGTACCCGGCTCCGGTGACCACCGCCGTCTTCTGCACGACGCCCCCGACGTTGCCGACGTTGCCGTTGCGGTCGATGGTGCCCGTCACTGCGACGCGCAGTCCGCCCGTGAGTTCGCCCGGAGTCAGGACGTCGATCACGCCGAGCGAGAACGCGAGGCCGGCCGACGGCCCGCCGACATTGCCCGAGTCGATGTCGATGTCGAACGGATACTCGTAGTTCGGGTCGCGGGGCTGGAGTTGGATGCCGATGATCCCGCGCTCGGGCTCGTCGCCTGCCGCGACGAGCGTCACCTCGACCGATCGGGTCGCCGCACGGTCCGGCGGCTCGACCTCCAGCGTGACGACGTCGCCCGGCTTCTTCGGATCCATGATCCGGGCCACGTCGGAGGCGACGCCGAGCGTCTCGCCGTCGATCGACAGGATCGTGTCCCCCACCTCCAACACCCCGTCGGCAGCGGAGTCCTCCACGACCCCCACGACCACGATCCCGCTGATGGTGATCGGGACGTCGTAGCCGAGAGCGACGAGCGCGACCCGGATGGCGTCCTGTTTCGACGTGTCCATCAACTGGAGGTTGAACTGCCGGTTCTCCGACTCGGATCGGTCGCCCAGCACCACGTCGTCCTCGACGATCTCGATGTCGTCGTCGATCATGGCCTGCAGGTACGAAGCGATGGTGCTGTGCCGCAGGCTCACGGTCGTGTAGGCGATGTCGCTCTCGGGCGGATAGACGTCGACGTCGGACGACGTGACGAGACCGGCCACCGGTCGCGCCGAGCCGGGACGGAACTCGTAGTACGGCACGTGGACCGTGAGCGCAGCGAGCACCGCAGCGGCCAGCGCCACCAGTGCGCCACCGGCGAGCCACCACGGCCACAGACGGCGCCGCTGGATGGTCGGTGTCCCGGCGTCACCGGCGTCCGCCGGTACCATCGCTTCTTCTGTGCTCACGTTGATCCTGCTCGTGGTACTCGGCGGCGTCGTCGGCATCATGGCCGTGTCCATGGCCGAACGAAAGCCTGCCACGAACGGCGGCCCGTCCCGCCGCGCCGGTGGCGCGAAGAAGACGGCATCACCAGCGCCCGCGCCGCAGGTCCATCACGAGCCAGAACCCGAATCCACGCGCACGATCGCCGTGGGGTCACCGGCGTCCCCGCCGCCCCACACCGGCACGGTCCCTGCCTCGCAGACCGCGGTCGAGGGACGCTTCGCCGACCTGGTCCGCCCGTCGCTCCCGCGTCGTGTGACCAGCCTCGTCGGTCTCGCCGTGATCGTCGTCGTCGTCGGTGTCGGCATCGCAGCGATCATCGGCGCAGTCGTCGGCGGAGCCGCAGAGATCCTCGGCAACGCGATCGGATGAGCGCGGACGCCGCCGCTCGACGGCGGGTCGCCGCGGTCGCCGGCCACTCGGGCGACGTCGACACCGCCAGATCGATGCTCGACGACGAGTCGAGCGTCGTGCGGTCGACCGCGCTCGGAGCGCTCGCGCGCCTCGATGCCGTCGAGGACACCGAACTCGAGACGGCGTTGTCCGACCCCGATTCCGGAGTTCGGCGCCGAGCGGTCACGATCGTCGCCCCTCGGCGAGGCGACCGTCCCCCGTCGATCGTGCATCTGCTCGACGATCCGGATCCGGTCGTGGCCGAGACCGCGGCATGGGCGTGCGGCGAGCGGGACCCGGCCGAGGAACACGCCGCCCGGGAACTCGCTCGGGTGGCGACGGGGCACCCCGAGCACCTGGTCCGCGAGGCCGCCGTCGCCGCGCTCGGCGCCATCGGCGACCCGATCGGGTTGCCCGCAGTCCTCGCGGCGCTCGACGAACGAGCGACACTGCGACGACGCGCCGTCGTCGCGCTGGCAGCGTTCGACGGACCCGAGGTCGACGCCGCGCTGCATCGAGCACTCGAGGACCGCGATCGGCAGGTCCGTCAGATCGCCGAGGACCTGCTCGCCTGACGGGCTGCGCAACACGGGTCCACACGCGTCGGGACCCCGTCCACACGAAGGTGAACGGGGTCCCGGCGGTGTTGCTCGTGCTGCTACGAACCGAAGTCGAATCCTTCGGCCGCCGGCGACGTCACCGTCTCCAGCTTCTCGAGGCCGGCGGGGCCCTCGGGGTTGAACTTGAAGATGGTGGTCTCCTTCGGAGCGACACGGTCGGCGGGTGCGCCGTACATGTAGTCACCGAAGAGGCCCCCGAAGGAGACCTCACCGACGCTGTCCAGGGCAGCCTTGAGGCCGTCGCGGCTCATGTCGCCGTCGGCGAACGCCTTCTCGAGGATGGCGTGCACCGCCTTGGCCTGGGCGTAGCCGAAGATGAAGAACGTGTCGGGCTCCTGGTCCGGCGCGTACTCCTTCTGATCGGCGATCATCTCGACCATGCCGGGCGTGTCGGCGTCACCCCACTCGGTGCCTTCTGCGAGCAGGTAGAAGGTGGCCTCGAGGTACGGCGCCAGCGGGCTGCCGGCGAGTGCGCCGATGTAGCTGGGCGACTGGCCCAGCCAGGTCGGCGTGTACTCGGCGCCGGCTGCAGCACCGAAGACGGTGCCGGTGTCCGACGGGGTCGAGACGATCAGGTTGACGGTGCAACCGGCACCGCTGAGCTGTCCGACCTGGGCCGTCACGTCCTCGGCACCGCCTGCGTAGCGGGCGACCTCGGCGATCTCGACGTCCAGCTCGGTCGCTGCGGCTTCGAAGCCGGCAAGGCCGGCCTCGCCGTAGGGATCGTCCTGGATGATGGCGCAGTAGGTGTCATCACCCTCGGACTGCGTGTCGTGCCACCAGGTGAGGCCGTTGGCCGCCTGGATCTGGTACGGCGCGCCGACCGGGATGAGGTTCTCCTCCGCGACCCACTCGGCGTCGAGGGACGCCGGCGCGGCCAGGATGTTGTCCGTCTTCAGCTGGGGCAGGACCGCCTGGGTCGGCGGCGTGCCGAGGATCTGTCCGAACATGGCGACTTCGCCCTTGATCCGGTTGTAGACGTCGACGGTGGTCTGCGGGTTGTACTCGTTGTCCTCGGTGACGAGCTCGACCTGCAGCTCGCCGCCGATTCCGCCGTCGGCGTTGACGGCGTCCCAGTACACCTGGGCGCCCTTGGACAGCGGCAGCCCGATGATCGAGACCGGGCCGGTGAGCGGGGTGATCACGCCGAGGCTGATCGTCCCTGCGTCGCGGTCGACGCCGACTTCCTCGCCACCGCCGCTGGGTTCTTCACTACCGCCGCCGCCCGCATCATCGTCGTCATCACCGCACGCCGCGGCGACGAGCGCCAGGGCCAGCAGTGCGGCGAGGAGACGAAGCACTTTGCTCGTGGGTTTCATGGTCTCTCTCTCTGTCATTTGGATGGGTTCCTCCTTCCGACCAACGTCAGCTGCGCAACGCGTCAGTAGCTGAACGGCCAGGTCAGGAAGTAGGTCTTCACGCGCCGCCAGATGGCGGCGAGTCCTCGGGGTTCGAACATCAGGAAGAGCACGATCACGAGACCGCGCACCATCTGTTCGAGGTTGTCGACGGTGATGACACCCTTCGTCGCCAGCGGGTCGTTGGGGTCCTTGACGAAGGGCGGGACGTAGAACTCGAGCCCCTTGTCGACCACCTCGGGCAGGAACTCGAAGAACACCGCGCCGAGCACCGTCCCGAAGACGGTGCCGAGTCCGCCGATGATGATGATCGCCACGTACTCGATCGACAAGAAGATGCTGAACTGCGTCGGTTCGACGAACTGCGCGTGGGCGCCGAAGAGCCCACCGGCGACGGCCGCGAGCGCGGACGAGATCGCGAAGGCTCCGACCTTGTAGCGGAACAACGAGACGCCGATCACCTCGGCGGCGAGGTCGCGGTCGCGGACGGCCTGGAACGCTCGGCCGGGACGGGTCCGGACCAGGTTCTTGACCAACACGATGCTGAGCAGCGCGACAAGCCACACCAGGTAGATGAAGCCCTCATCGCGTGAGAACTCGTGCCCGAACACGCTCAGGTCGGCGAAGTCGAGACCGGGCACGAGGGTCGTGGGCGCCTGGAAGTTCACGCCGCTGCCGCCACCGGTGACCGAGTCCCAGTTGCTGAACAGGTGCTGGCCGATGATCACGAGCCCGAACGTGATGATCACCAGGTAGTCGCCACGGAGCCGGAGGGCAAAGGGCCCGATGATCGTGCCGACGATCGCACCCACGGCGGCGCACAGGAGCAGCCATCCCGCCAGCGGGATGCCCCACTCGGCACCGAACTGCGCGGACGCGTACGAGCCGGCGCCGATGAAGAACGCGTGCCCCAGCGACACCTGACCGGTGAATCCGGTGAGGAGGTTGAGGCCGAGGGCGCCGATCGTGAAGATCCCGACGGTGACCCAGAGGCGATTCCAGACGCTCTCGTTGACGAAGAACTCCGGCGTCCAGAACGGCAACGACAGGATGAAGAGCACCCCGAGGGCGACGCCGACACGGAGCCAGCGCGACGGCAGGAGACGCAGGTCGTCGGCGTAGGTGGTCGGCATGCGCAGGTTGCGCAGCCGGAGGCGTGTGCGGAGACCCGACTCGGGCGCGGAGACGCTCATATCCGTTGCACCTCCTTCGTCCCGAACAGCCCATAGGGCCGGACGAGGAGGATCACGATCATGACCACGTAGGGCATCACCCGGTCGAAGGTCGTACCCACGAACTCCTCGAAGTTGGTGTTGATGTAGCCACCCGTCAGGTTCTGGGTGATTCCGATGATGATCCCGCCGACGACCGCACCGATCGGTGAGTCGAGGCCACCGAGGATGATCGCAGGGAACGCCACCAGGGCGATGAGCCCGATGGCCGGCTCAGCGGCGCGGCTCCCGGTGCTGAGGAAGATGCCGGCGACGGCACCGACCCCGCCGGCGATGCCCCACGAGAGCGCGAAGATCATGCGCGGGCTGATGCCCTGTGCGGTCGCGGCTTCCTGGTCGACCGCCGTCGCCCGCATCGCGACGCCGAGCGGACTGAAGCGGAAGAAGGCGAAGAACGCCGCGAGGATCACCAGCGCGGTTCCCATCGCCCACAGCTCGCGGTGCTCGAGGGCGACATCGCCGATCCGCACGGTCTTGAGACCCCACGGGTCTTCCTGGTTGAGTCGCTCGGCGCCCCAGACCGCCTCGATGAACGCGTTCATCATGAACAGCAGGCCGATGGTCACCATGATCACAGCGAAGACGGGCTGGCCGACCATGCGACGCAGCACGAGGCGTTCGACGACGACGCCGACGGCGGCGGTCATCAACACGCCGAGCACGCAGGCGATCGGGAAGGGCAGACCCCAGGTGACCGAGGCGTTGTAGGTGAAGTAGGCGCCGAGCGCCACGAGCCCACCCTGGGCGAAGTTCAGGACGTGCGTCGCCTTGTAGATGATGACGAAGCCGAGCGCGATCAGCGCGTAGATCATCCCGGTCGCGACGCCGTTGGCCGTGAGGTCGAGGAACTTCGCCATCAGTACATCGCCTCGATCACGTCGGCGTAGTCGCGGGCGATGGCCGCACGTTTGACCTTCTGGGTCGCCGTGACCTCGCCGTCCTCGTGGTCGAGTTCCTTGGAGAGCAGCGTGAACCGCTTGATCGTCTCGACCTGGGCCAGCTCCGTGTTGACCTCGTCGACCACGGACTGCACGAGCTCGACCACCTGCGGTTTGCGCGTGAGGTCGTCGAACGTGGTGAACGACAGCCCCTCGCGGGTGCACCAGTTGCCGACCATCTCGGGGTCGATCGCGACGAGCGCGGTCAGGTACTTGCGTCGGTCTCCGATGACGATGGCCTCCTGGACGAACGGCGACACCTTCAGCCGGTTCTCGATCTCCGACGGGCTGATGTTCTTCCCGCCGGCGGTGATGATGATGTCCTTCTTGCGGTCGGTGATGGTCACGAACCCGTCGTCGTCGAGCGTGCCCACGTCACCGGTGTGGAGCCACCCGTCGGTGTCGACGGTCTCGGCCGTGGCCTCGGGGTTCTTCAGGTACCCCACGAAGACGCCGTCGCTGCGGGTGAGGATCTCGCCGTCGTCGGCGATCTTGATCTCGACACCGGGGATGGCACGACCGACGGTGCCGAGCCGCACGTCGTCGGCCGGCATGCCGGTGGCCTGCGCGGTGTTCTCGGTCTGTCCGTAGCCCTCGCGGACGGGCACGCCGATCGACCAGAAGTACTCGAGGACCTGCGGCGCGATCGGCGCTGCTCCCGAGAGCGCGACCCGGATGCGGCCGAGGCCGAGCTTGGCCCGCAGCGAGCGGTAGAGGACGAGCCAGCCGATCGTGTAGCGCACACGGTCGAACGCACCGAAGCGGCCCTCCCAGCGGTTCTGTGCGACCTTTCGACCCTGGGCCAGCCAGAAGCGGTAGACGGCCCGTTTGAGGCGCGAGGCGTCCTCGACCCGGAGCGTGACTCCGGCGAGCATCTTCTCCCAGACACGAGGGACACCCAACAAGAAGGTGGGTTGCACCTCCTGCAGGTCGGTGTTGAACGACTCGCCACCCTCGCCGAAGTTGACGACGTAGCCGGCCCCGAGGGCGTTGACGACCGACACCAACCGCTCGGCGATGTGACACAGCGGCAGGTACGACAGCACCTCGTCGTGACGGCTGACGCCGTAGAGCTGTCGGTAGGTCGCGATCGCCGACAGCAGGTTGCGCTGACACAGCTGCGCGCCCTTGGGAGGCCCGGTCGTGCCCGACGTGTAGACGATGATCGAGATGTCGTCGGGACCGACCTCGGCCACGCGCTCGCTCCACGCGTCGACGCCGCCGTGCTCGCGGCCCATCGCCAACAGGTCCTCGTAGCGCAGGAGCATCGGGTCGGCGTCGATGTCGCGCACGCCGCGGGTGTCGATGATCACGATGTGGCGCAACCGGGGTAGCGATGCCCGCACGGCGAGCGCCTTGTCGACCTGCTCCTCGTCCTCGGCGAAGAGCACGACCGACTCGGAGTGACCGAGGAGGTACTCGCACTCGGCCGATGGGCTCGTCGGATAGATGCCGACCGCCACCGCACCGATCCCCTGGATGGCCAGGTCGGCTTCGACCCACTCCGGCCGGTTCTCGGCGTGGATGGCCACGGCGTCGCCGGCCGACACACCCAACGCCGTCAGGCCCATGCCGATCGCGCCGGAGCGCTCGGCGAGGCTCGTGTAGTCGACCTCGCGCCAGCGTCCGAGTTCCTTGGAACGCAACGCGACCCGATCGGGCGTCTGCGCGGCCCGGGCCAAGAGGATCCCGGGCAGGCTGCGAGCAGCGTCAGGATCGGCGGCGACGTGCGCGCCGCGCTCGACGACCGAGGTCACGATGCCTCCCCTTCGATCGGCTGACCGAGGTAGGCCTCGATCACCCTCGGGTCACCTTGGATCTCCGACGGCGTCCCAGTGGCGATCGGTGTCCCGAAGTCGAGGGCCATCACCCGGTCGGCCAGGTCCATGACCAACGGCATGTCGTGTTCGACGAGGATCATGGCCAGCCCGAGTTCCTCCTGGATCTCGATGATGTACCGGGCCATGTCCTGGGTCTCCTCCAGGTTCATGCCGGCGACCGGTTCGTCGAGCAGCAGCAGACGCGGGTCCATGGCGAGCGCACGTCCGAGCTCGATGCGCTTCTGGACGCCGTACGGGAGGAGGCCGACCGGCTGCTTGCGCACCGCCTGGAGGTCGAGCAGCTCGATGATCTCCTCGACGCGCAGCCGATGCTGGATCTCGTCGCGGCGGGCCTTGCCGAGCCACACGGCACCGGCGAAGAACCCCGTCTTCATCAGGTTGTGACGGCCGAGCATCAGGTTGTCGATCACGTCGAGGTTGGCGAACAACCCCAGGTTCTGGAAGGTCCGGGCGATGCCCATCCGCGCCGTCTGCGCCGGCTTCTTGCCGGTGACGTCCTCGCCGTCGAGCACGATCTTGCCCTGCTGCGGGACGTAGACCGCGTTGAGACAGTTGAACATCGAGGTCTTGCCCGCGCCGTTGGGGCCGATGATGGCGAAGAGCTCACCCGGGTACACCTCGAAGCTCACGTCGTTCAGCGCCGTGACCCCACCGAACCGGAGCACGATGTCGGTGACCGTGAGCAGCGGGGTCGTCGTGTCCGTCGCCATCACGCCCACCGCCGCTTCTTGCGGTAGGTCTTCACGTCGCGGAACGAGACCCGACTGTCGCCGGTGCCCAGGTAGGCCTCCTGGACCTCGGAGTCGGCGAGCAGGTCGCGGCCCGGGCCGTCGCGGACCACCTTGCCGGTCTCGATCACGTAGCCGTGATGGGCGATCGACAGCGCCATGACAGCGTTCTGCTCGACCAGCAGCACGCTCGTGCCCTGTTCGTTGAGCGCCACGATGATGCCCTTGATCTGTTCGACGATGAGCGGCGCGAGCCCGAGCGACGGCTCGTCGAGCAACAGGAGCTGCGGCGACGACATGAGCGCCCGACCGATGGCGAGCATCTGTTGCTCGCCGCCGGACAGGTAGCCGGCGATCGACTTGCGGCGCTCGGCGAGCACCGGGAACAGGTCCATGACCCGCTGATGGTTGGCGGCGATCGTGCCCCGGTCTCGCACCGTGAACGCTCCGGCACGCAGGTTCTCGTCGATGGTCAACTCCGCGAAGATCCTGCGGCCCTCCATGACCTGGGCGACACCGGACCGCACGATCTCGGATGCAGAGGCATGGGTGATGTCGGTCCCGCGGAACGACACCGTTCCCTTGGTGATCTCGGCTTCGTGGTGCTCGAGCAGACCGGTGACCGAACGCAGCAGCGTGGTCTTGCCTGCACCGTTGCTCCCGAGCAGCGCGACGATCTGGCCCTCGGGCACGTCGAGCGACAGCCCGCGGAGTCCGAGGATCACGTCGTGGTAGAAGACCTCGAGGTTGGTGACGGTGAGCACCGACGGCGCAGCCGTCGATGCTTCAGCACTGGTGATGGCGCAACTCCCCCTGGCGTCGCACGTCCGGTCCCCGTTGATCGGGACGTGCCCTAGTGACGGTTTGTCAAGACGCTGGGGACAGTAGCCCGCACCGATGAGACGTGCGTCACATAGACGGTCCGCTACGGGCGGTTTCGTCGTCGATGACCGGAGGATCCCCCGGGTCTCGCGTCAGTGACGCCCGCCCATGAACATGACCTTGAGGTCGTCGTAGCGCTCGATGCAGCGACCGGCACCGAACACGACCGCCTCGAGCGGCTGTTCGACGAGCGTCACCGGGATGTCGGTCTCGACCGAGATCCGTACGTCGAGCCCCTTGAGCATTCCGCCGCCACCGACGAGGTACATGCCCTGGCCGATCAGGTCGTGCGCGAGCTCGGGCGGCGCATTGCCGAGACACGAGATCACCGACTCGATGATCGCGGTCACCGGTTCGGCGATCGCCTCGCGCACCTCGGGGGTGGTGAGGATGACCGTCTTGGGCAGACCGCTCATGAGGTCGCGTCCGCGCACCTCGGCCCGCACGTCGTCGTCGACCGGCCACGCCGACCCGATGGCGATCTTGATCTCCTCCGCGGTGCGCTCACCGATGGCGATGCCGTACTCGCGGCGGATGTAGTGCTGGATCGCCGCGTCGATGTCGAAGCTGCCGACCCGCACCGCCTGCAACGCGACGATGCCGCCCAGACTGATCAGCGCTGTCTCGCTCGTACCACCGCCGACGTCGATGACCATGTTGGCGACGGGCTCGTGGATCGGCAGCTCGGCCCCGATGGCCGCGGCCATGGGCTGTTCGAGCAGCTGGGCGTCTGCCGCGCCCGCTCGCCGCCGCGGCCTCGGTGACCGCTCGCCGCTCGACCTCGGTGATGGCGGACGGTACGCAGATGACCACGCGCGGTCGGTTGAACCGGTTGACGCCGGCCCGCTGGAGGATCAGTCGGATCATCCGCTGCGTGATGTCGAAGTCGGTGATCGCACCCTGGCGGAGCGGACGGACCGCGACGATGTAGCTGGGCGTCCGGCCGATCATCTGCCATGCCTCGGCGCCCATCGCCAGCACGTCGCCGTTGCGCTTGTTGAGCGCGATGACGGTCGGCTCGTTCATGACGATGCCGTGGCCCTTGGCGTAGACGAGGGTGTTCGCCGTTCCGAGGTCGATGGCCAGGTCGCGCGCCATGCTCAGGCGTCCGGTCGTTCGTCGGACTCGGCCGACGGCTCGGTTTCGGGCGCGGGATCGACATCGGACGCGGTCTCCGGGTCTCCGGTCTCCGGGTCTTCGGGCTCACCGGTCTCCGAGGGCATGATCGTCATGCCACGGGCCTGATCCGGCCCTCGCTCAGGGCCCGAGGAACGATGCTCGAGGTCCGGGCGCGGGCGAGCGCGTGCAGTTCACGCCGGAACGAACTGATGCCCGACTCGATCCCCTTCTCGGTCCGTGATCGGTAGGCGAGGATCCCGACGCCGATGCCGATGATCCCGACGATCACCATGATGGTCACGACCATCAGGACGCGTCCCCGACGTGCTCGGGTTCGAGCAGGTGCTGCGCCTCGAGCCCCCAGCTCGACCCGCCGTCCCATCGTTCCTTCTTCCAGATGGGCACGGTCGCCTTCAGCGTGTCGATGCAGAAGCGTGCAGCGGCGAACGCCTCGTCGCGGTGCGGGGCACTGACGACGACCACCACCGCTGCTTCACCCACGGCGAGCGGTCCGGTGCGGTGCAACATCACGATCCGGCCGACGTCGTCCCAGCGTGTGCGCGCTTCGGCTGCGATCCGTTCCAGCCGGGGTACGACCTGGGTCTCGTAGGCCTCGTACTCGAGCGCGTCGACGCCCGGCCGCCCCGTGCTGTGGTCACGAGCGTTGCCCGTGAACGTCACGACGCCTCCGCAATCGGCGCGTTCCGCCCAGCTCGACGCATCGTGCACGGGCAATGACGTCGACGACAGGCCGAGCCAGTCATCACCATGGGCGGGGGGCGCCAGCATGTCCGGGGAAGTCATCGCAGCCTGTAGTTCCTCGAGTGGGCCGGTTTCCGGCGTCGCCCATCGCAGCGGAATCGATCGGACCCCACGGTACCCGTCGCGACCTCCGCAGGAAGGAAGGGCTCAGTAGGGTCGATCAGGTGCCACTGCCGCCATCGGGCGATACCGGCGAGGAGCACGGCGACCACGACCCGACGGGCGATCCGATCGAGTTCCGTCCGCCGCTGCCACCCGAAGACCGGATCTGGCGCCATCCCTCCGAGGTGGCGGCCACCGCTGCGCGTCCCACGGTGGCCGAACCGCCCCGATCAGGGGGCCACACCGCAGCGTTGGTCACTGCTGCGGCGCTGATCGGAGCCACCTTGTCGATCGGTCTCGTCGCCGTGCTGGGCGGCTTCGACACCCGCACTCGAATCGTGGAACGTCAGGTCGCGATCCAGCCAGTGACCAACAGTGAGGCCACGGAGGCCATCCGGGCGATCACCGAGCGCACGTCCCCCGCCGTCGCCGGCGTCTACGTCACCCGAGGTGGCGACACCGCGACGGGGACGGCGATCGTCATCCGCAGCGACGGCCATCTCCTCACGACCGCAGCGTTGGTCACCGACGCAGACTCCGTCGTGGTCCGACTCGAGGGGTGGCCGATGACGCCAGCCGAGATCGTCGGCGTGGACGAGGCGACCGACCTCGCCGTCCTGCACATCGATGCCGACGGACTCGAGACCGTGCCGCTGGGCACGGCCGACGGCGTGCGGGTCGGTCACGCCGCGATCGTCATGGGCCATGCCGATGGCGGGAGCGCCAGCGCGTCGGTCGACCGAACCGTCATCTCGGCACTCGATCGTCGACTCCGCACGGCCGGCGGGACCGTGCTCCACGGCATGATCCTGCTCGACGATCCTCCCGCTGCCGACGCGCACGGCGGACCACTGCTCGATGCCGGCGGCGCGGTGATCGGGATCGCCAGCGGTGTCCCCGCCGCCGACGACCAAGACCGCGCCTATGGCGTCGCCACGCCGATCGACGTCGCCGTCCACGCGGCCGACCAGCTCATCGAGTACGGCCACGTCCGCCACGTCTGGCTCGGCATCGAGGGCACCGACCTCGACGCCGCCACCGCATCCGACATGGGTCTCTCGGGCGGAGCGAAGGTCGAGGCCGTCCTCGACGGGAGCCCGGCTGCAGCCGCCGGACTCGCCGAGGGCGACGTCGTGGTCGGCATCGACGATGCCCGGATCCTGACGATGAGCCAGTTGATCGCCCACCTCCGGGGCCGGGCCCCGGGCGACGAGATCGTCCTCCGTGTCCACCGCGGCGACGAAGCAGTCGAGATCACGGCCGCGCTGGCCGAGCGGGACGACTAGTCCGACGACGACCGGAGTCGGCGGCGCACCAGGGCCACGGCCCCAGCGACCGCGCCGGCGATGGTCACACCGGCGACGCCGAGCGCGAGCTCCTGCCGACGCTGTGGTGACACCTGCGCCCAGGGCGCCGCCGCATGGCCGGCCACGAAGGCTTCTTCGTTCGTGTGCGTCGGCTCCCACCCGAGCCCACGCAGACGGTCGTTGCCGACGACCCACGGTTGTCGAACGAACGGGACGAAGCCTGGCGGCGTCGGCGCGAGCTGGTAGCGCCAGCCGAAGGTCGTGAGGCGACGAGCGAGTGCCTCTGGCACCTTGAGTCGCGGCACGCCGCCGACGAGCGCCCGGATCAGCTGCGCATCGAGCGCTCCGTCGGGAGCGACGTTGAACACCCCGTCGACGCGAGCGCGCCGGAGGACGTCGATCGCCGCGGCGACATCATCGGCATGCACGAACTGCGCCGGGGGTGCGTCGTCGGCCTCTCCCACCAGGCGTGCGGCGGCGAGGACTCGACCGAGCTCGTCGGGGCCTGCCTCGGAGACCGTCACGCACGGACGGGCGATGGCGACGACGACCCCGGGCGACGACTCGGCGAACGCCCGCACCTGCTCCTCGATCTCGAGGCGATGCCGGACCCAGGTCGACTCGGCGTTCGGACGCGGGGTGGTGGTCTCGGGGAGGGGAACGGGATTGTCGGCCCATGCTCCGTAGACCGTCGCCGACGTGCGGACGATGACCTGACCGACCCCGGCGCGACGAGCGGCGTCGAGCACCCGGGTGGTGGTGTGCAGATCGTGGTCGGGTGCCCGGTCCTCGAGCGGGTCGGAGCCGGCGAGGTGACACACCACGTCGACGCCGGCGAACACCGGATCGAGGTCGGCGCCCTTGAGTTGTAGCTGGTGCGGGACGACCCGATCGTCGGCGACGTCCAAGCCCATCTGGTCGATGGCGACGACCGCTTCGACAGCTGGATCGTCGAGCAGTCTGAGGACCAGGCGGCGACCCACCGGACCGGCGGCACCGGTGACCGCAACACGGGACATGCCCCCTACGATGCAACCCGTGAGCGGTCCCGGTCCAGCTGATGGTGACAATCCCTTCGAGGGTCTCCCCTTCTTCGGCGATCTGGGCAAGATCCTGGGCGGGGCCAGCGGCCAACGTGGCATCCAGTGGGACACGACGCGACAGGTCGCGATGCAGCTGGCTGCCAACGGCGAGGCCGAAGCGAACATCGACCCGATCGAACGCATGGACATCGAGGAGCTGGCTCGCGTGGCCGACCTCCACGTGGCGCAGCTCACCGGACTGTCGACCAACCTGACCGGCCGCGGCGTGACCGTGGTTCCCGTCACCCGCACCCAATGGGTCCAGCGGAGCGTCGACGCATTCCGCCCGTTGTTCGAGTCGCTCGCCGATGCCCTCGACCCCGGGGCGGCCGCCCCCGCCATCGATCCCGACGCCCCCGGCGATCCGCTGTCGGCGATGCTCGGCCAGCTCATGGGCTCGATGGCACCGATGATGCTCAGCGTCACCGCCGGCGGGATGCTCGGTCACCTGGCGCAACGGAGCTTCGGTCAGTACGACCTCCCGGTTCCGCGTCAGCCGTCCGACGAACTGCTCCTCGTCCTCCCCAACGTCGACGAGTTCGGCGCCGACTGGTCGATCGAGGCCCGAGACCTCCGCCTGTGGCTGTGCATCCACGAGATCACCCACCACGCGGTGCTCGGTGTCCCCCACGTCCGAGCACGACTCGAAGCGCTCATCGCCGACTACGCCTCGGGGTTCCGACCCGACTCGAACCAACTGATCGAGCGACTCGGCTCCGTCGACATCACGGATGCCGACGCCATGGGCGAACTGCAGCGGGTGCTGGGCGATCCCGAGGTGGTCCTCGGCGCGATGCAGACCGACGCGCAACGCGAGCTCCTCCCCCGCCTCGAATCACTCATCGCGCTCGTCGTCGGATACGTCGACCACGTCATGGACCAACTGGGCGATCGGCTGCTCGGGAACTACGGCATGATCACCGAGGCGCTGCGTCGTCGGCGCGTCGAGTCGGTCGAGTCCGATCGCTTCGTCGCCCGGCTCTTCGGCCTCGAGATCGGACAGGCCACCTACGACGCCGGTGCGGCATTCGTCGACGGGGTCGTCGAGCGCAGCGGGTTCGACGCTCTCGAACCCTTGTGGAGCGACGAACGTTTCCTCCCGACGCCCGCCGAGATTGAGGCACCCGGCCTCTGGCTCGCCCGCATCGAGCTCCCCGACGCCTGATCAGTCGTCGCGTTCCACGACCGTGGGGTCGACGCCGACGTCGTAGACCTCGGTGTGATCGCGGTCAGGCGCAGCGATCGACGGCGGCAGGACCGGCGCATCCTGGAAACCCAGTTCGTGCGGTGTGGTCTCGGAGCGACGGGCCCGACGGTCGGTGGCGCGACGCGTGCCTCGTGACCCGGCCACGAACGACACAGCACCGAAGACCATCACGCCGGCGATGCCGAGGAACCCGATCCACAGCGGCATGGGGATGATGCCGATGACGGCGCCGGCGACCCACACCAACTGGAACCGCGTCTCGAAGCGGGCGAAGGACCGACCCCGGTTCGCGTCCGGGGCGTCGCGCTGCACGATCGCGTCGAACGCCTGCTTGGCGGCAGCGGCGGACACCCCGACGACCGCAGCGAGCAGCGCCGGCCCCGCCAGACCGCCGAGCCACGCGGCCACGAGGCCGCCTGCGGCGACGACACCGAGCAGCACGGTGATGATGCGTTCTTCATCGGCTCGCTGACGCAGCATCGGGGCGATCCCCGCGCCGGCGACTGCGCCGACCGCCGACAGCGCGAGCACGAGACCGAAGTGCCAGGTGGGCGAGTCGTTCGTCCGGAGCGCGAACGCGAGCAGGAAGGTCAGGCAGCCGACGACGCCGCGGAACAGCGCCATGGCCGATGCCGCCAGCAGCACGCCGGCGCTGCGCAACTCCTCGCGGGCTTCCTCGGTCTCGGGTTCGTCGGCGACCTGGGTCTTCGGCACCTGCCAGGCCACGACGGTTCCCACCCCGAACACGATCGTCGCCAGGCCGAGCACCCACTCCGAGCCGCCGACGGTGACGAGAATGCCGCCGGGGACGGCAGCGACGAACCCCACCAGACCCGAGATCAGCGACAGCTTCGAGTTGGCCTCGACGAGCTCTTCGTCCGACCGCACGGTCGAGGGCACCAGCGCGGACTTCGCGACGTGATAGCTCTTGGCCAGCACCAGCAACGCGAACGCCTCGGGGAACAGGAACAGCGAGTCGACGTCGCGGATCATCAACAGGCAGACGCCCGCTCGCAGGGCCGACGAACCGACCACCATCCACCGACGACCGCCGGCGGAGCGATCGAGCGCGGGGCCGACCAACGGCGCCACCACGGCGAACGGCGCCATCGTCAACGCCAGGTAGAGGAAGACCTTTCCGCGTGCCTGCCCGGGATCGATCGAGAAGAACAGCGTCCCGGCGAGCGCGATCGTGACCAGGGTGTCGCCCGCCACGGCGACGGCATGTGCCCTGGCCAGACGTGCGAACGCCGAGACCGTGAACGCCTCAGCGCCGGCACGGGGGCTCGAGATCGAGCGCCAACCGCCGGAGTCCGTCATCACCCCGCATCGTAGGACCCGGATCGGCCGACCCCGTTGGCACGAGGGCAGGTGTCAGCGAGAAAATCTGCGGGTCACCGCGCCGGTGCGGACGGCGCCGGCGTGAACGACTCGAACTTGTACCCGAGACCACGGATCGTGATGATCCGCTCAGGGATCGACGGATCGGTCTCGACCTTGGCGCGCAGACGCTTGACGTGTACGTCGAGGGTCTTGGTGTCGCCCACGTAGTCGGAGCCCCACACCCGGTCGATGAGCTGGTCACGGGTCATCACCCGGCCGGCGTTGGCGAGCAGCACGTGCAGGAGTTCGAACTCCTTCAGCGGGAGCGCCGTGACGTCGCCGCGGATCCGGACCTCGTGCTTCTCGGGGTCGAGGGTCACGTCGCCGACGACCATCGCGTCCTGGGTCAGGTCGTCCTCCCGGTGGTCGGAGCGACGCATGACCGCTCGCATCCTCGCCACGAGCTCGCGCACCCGGTACGGCTTGGTCACGTAGTCGTCGGCACCGACCTCGAGCCCGACCACGGTGTCGATCTCCGACCCCTTCGCCGTGACCATGATGATCGGCACCGCCGACTTCTTCCGCAGCTCGCGGCAGACATCGATGCCCGAGATCTTGGGCAACATGACGTCGAGGAGCACCAGGTCGGGTCGGACCGCGTCGAACATGTCGAGCGCCTCGACTCCGTCCCGTGCCACCTGGACACGGAAGCCTTCACGGACGAGTCCGATGTTGAGCGCTTCGACGAACGACTCCTCGTCCTCGACGACCAGCACCGTTGCCTCGGGCATGTCAGCTCCTCTCCGGCCCTTCAGCCGGCTTGCGACGTGGTGACGGCGACGGGTCCGGCGCCGGCGGGCATGACGAGGGTGAAGGTCGTGCCCTCGCCCTCGCGGGAGTCGACCGTGACCTCACCTCCGTGGTTGAACGCGACGTGTCGGACGATGGCCAGACCGAGGCCTGTTCCGCCGGTGTCACGGCTTCGGGCCCGGTCGACCCGGTAGAAGCGCTCGAAGATGCGTTCGAGGTCGCGACGCGGGATGCCGATGCCACGGTCGGCGACCGACATGCGGACCGAGGGCCCGTCGGTCGCCGCGCTGACCACGACGGACGACCCGGCGGCGCTGTACTTGATGGCGTTGTCGAGCAGGTTGAACAGCGCCGAGACCAACTGCCGCCGGTCGCCGAGCACCTCGAGCCGATGCGACGGCTCGACGAGGTCGAGCGTGATCCCCGCCTGCTCGGCTGCGGTCGATGCCCGCTCGACGGCCTCGGCGAGCACGAGGTGGACGGCGACCGGATCGCGCAGCGACGCCTCGCCGGCCTCGATCCTGCTCAACTCGAGCAGGTCGTCGATGGTCCGGCTCGCACGCATCGCCTCGTGGTGCATGCGGTTGGCGAGCCGACCGATGATGTCGAGGTCGTCTTCGCCGAGCAGCGTCTCGGCGAGCACGCCGATGCCGCCGACCGGGGTCTTGAGTTCGTGGCTGATGTTGGCGACGAAGTCACGACGGACTGCGTCGATCCGCTGGCGCTCGGTGACGTCGTCGATGACGACGAGCGCACCGATGCTGCGGTGGCCGTCGTCGAGCGGCTCGGCGGTGATCACGAGCGTGCGACGCGGCGGCCCGAACAATTCGAGGGTCTGGGTGTTGCGCTGCCCGTCGAGGGCGATGGTCGCCAGTTCCTCGATGGCCGACTCGACGATGGCCTCGCCGTGGCGGGCGTCGAGGAAGTGCGCGGCCGGTTGGTTGCGGAAGACGATCGTGCCGGCATCGTCGAAGAGGACGACGCCGTCGTTGATCGCCGAGATCGCGTGCGCCAGGCGGGTCTCGGAGTCCGAGGCCTCGCTCTCCTTGGTCACGGCCTCGTCCACGGCACGTTCCAGTTGGCCGATGGTCGCCTCGAGACCCTGTGCCTCGGAGATCGGCGTCGTGGCCAGACGTGCCGCGGCCGCGTGCGCCTGGACGCCGATGCGCCGGCGACTCCGCCACCACAGCAACAGGGTGACGATCCAGACTGCCGTCGGGATGGCCGCGGCCAGGGCGATGGCGTTCTGCCGACTCACGACGCGCCACCCGCGGGGTCGCCCGTGTCGTCGGACCAGACCGGCTTGGTGGCGTGGACACGCGCCGCCCCGGCGTGCTCGGGGAGCCACCCGTCGACCATGTAGCGCACCCGCTCGCCGATGTTGACGGCGTGATCGCCGATGCGCTCGTAGTACCGGCCGATCAGGGCCAGTTGGACTGCGGGCTGGATGTCGCCGGCGTCTCTGCCCCACTCGAGGACCGCTTGGATGTAGTCGGCGTGGAGGTCGTCGAGTCGGTCGTCGATGTCGTCCAGCGCCGCGGCCAGCGCAGCGTCGCCCTCGTTGTAGGCGTCCATGCACATCTTGAACAGCTTCGCCGCTTGTTCGCTCATCTGCTGGAGGAGGCCACGGACTGACGGGGGCATCTCGGTCGGGTAGATCCGACGCGCACCCTTGCACACGTTGACCATGAGGTCGGCGGATCGTTCGATCTCGGCGACGAGGCGGATGGCCGCGATGATGGCGCGGAGGTCGCTGGCCACGGGCGCCTGGAGGACCAGGAGGCCGTAGCAACGCTCCTCGATCTCGATGGAGAGATCGTCGATCACGTCGTCGTGGTCGATCATCGCCTGTGCGGCTTGCAGGTCGCCGTCGAGCAGCGCCTGGGTGCCGCGCGGGATCGCCTCGGTGACGTGGGCAGCGAGGCGCGTGATGTCACGCATCACGGCATCGAGCTCGCCGTGGAAACCGGGTCGCAGTTCATTCATGTTCATCATCGAACCTCAGCCGAGAGATGTTCTGGGTCACCCGTGAGCAGGTACTGGAGCCGTGCACCCACGATCGCCGCGTGGTCGGCGATCCGTTCGAGCGATCGACCGGCGATCAGGGTGGTGGTGGCGGTGCGGACTGCGTCGGGCCCTTGGAGACGGAGGAGCTCCGCCATGAGTCGTTCGTAGTGCACGTCCATCGTATGGACACGGTTGGCGATCTCGGTGGCGAGGCCGAGGTCCTGGGACGACCATGCCCGTAGCGCCGTCCGGTAGGCGTCGAGTGCCGTGTCCGCCATCGACAACAAGATGTCGAACGTGACCTCGTTCGCGGTCCAGAGGCGGCGGTCGGGATTGAGCTTGACGACGCGCAGCGCCAGGTCGCCCACCCGCTCCAACTCGGAGAGGATCCGCAACACCGACACGACGAACCGGAGTTCGTCGGCCACCGGCGTCTCGCGTGCGAGCAGGTCGTAGCACCGCTCGGTCAGCGAGAGGTTCATGTCGTCGATGTCGTCGTCGGCCTGGATGGCGGTCGTGGCGATCGAGGTGTTGCCCGAACCGAGCACCTCGCGCATCCGCTCGAGGTTCTGGTCGACACGGACACCCATCAGCTCGACCTGAAGTCGGAGCTGTTCGAGCTCGTCGTGGTACGCCTTGCGCGGCTCCCGGGTCACGAGAACTCCCGGGGGGTCATCCGAACCGACCGGTGACGTAGTCGGCCGTCGCCTGCTCGGACGGGTTCGAGAAGATCGTCGGCGTGTCGTCCATCTCGACGAGCTTGCCGGGCCTGCCGGTGCCCTCGATGTTGAAGAAGCCGGTCCGTTCGCTGACCCGGGCGGCCTGCTGCATGTTGTGGGTCACGATGACGATCGTGTAGCGCTCCTTGAGCTCGGCCATCAGCGCCTCGATCGCGAACGTCGAGATGGGGTCGAGCGCCGAACACGGCTCGTCCATGAGCAACACGTCGGGCTCGACCGCGATCGAGCGAGCGATGCACAGACGCTGCTGCTGGCCACCGGAGAGCCCCGAGCCCGGACGGTCGAGACGGTCCTTGACCTCGTCCCACAGGTTCGCCGAGCGCAGCGACCGCTCGACGATCTCCTCGCCGTCCGACTTGCTGATCCGCTTCGAGTTGAGCTTGATGCCCGCGAGGACGTTCTCGGCGATCGACATCGTCGGGAACGGGTTGGGGCGCTGGAAGACCATGCCGATGCGCGTCCGAACCGACACGGGGTCGGTCTTCGGGCCGTAGAGGTCGACGCCGTTGAGGGCCACGCGACCGGTGCAGTAGGCACCGGAGATGACCTCGTGCATGCGGTTGATCGACCGCAGGAAGGTCGACTTCCCGCAGCCCGAGGGGCCGATGAGCGCGGTGACCGACCGCGGCTCGATGCGCATGCTCACGCCCTCGACCGCCTTGAACGAGCCGTAGTAGATGTCGAGGTCCTCGATGTCGATCCGCGAATCGAGGGAACCGTCGGCCGCCCGGTCGGCGACCTCCGGCGCAATGCCCGCGTCGATGGGGGTCCGTTCGGGGGTCATGACTGCGTTCTCCGTGGAGTCGGACGTTGGGGTCATCGGAGTCCCTTCGGCTGGAGCACCTTGGACAGGATTCGGGAGAGGAAGAAGAGGCCGGCGACGATGAGGACGAGGGTCAACGACGCCGCCCAGCACCGCTCGTACGACAGTTCGGCGTTCCGGCCACCGCGGGCGAAGCTGTAGTAGGCGTACACGGGCAACGCCGTCATGCGCCCCTCGAAGGGGTTCGCATTGGTCGAGTCGGTGAGGCCCGCCACGATGAGCAGCGGCGCCGTCTCGCCAATGACCCGGGCGATGGCCAGGGTCACGCTGGTCAAGATCCCGGCGACGGCTGTCGGCAGGACGATCTTGAGGATGATCCGCCACTTCGGGACGCCGAGTCCGTAGGCGGCCTCGCGCAGTTCGTTGGGGACGAGTCGGATCATCTCTTCGCACGCCCGGATCACGACCGGCGTCATCAGCACCGACAGGGCCAGGCCACCGCCGAAGCCCGAGAGGGCGCCGGGTCCCTGGAACGTGATCAGCACGCCCGCAGCGAACAGGCCGGCGACGATCGACGGGATGCCCGTCATGACGTCGACCATGGTGGTCACCGACCGTGCCAGCCGACCGCGGCCGTACTCGACCAGGTAGACCGCGACCAGGAGTCCGATCGGAACAGAGATCACCGCAGCGAGGCCGGTGATGACGAGCGTGCCGACGATCGCGTGCTCGGCGCCTCCGCCCTCGCCGATCACGTTGAACATGTCCGAGGTGAAGAACTCGGCGTCGAACCGGGCCCAGCCCCGTTCGATGACCGTCCACAGCACGGACACCAGCGGGGCGAGGACCGCGATGAACGCGCCGGTGATCAGGCTGCCGACGATCCGGTCGGTGGCCCGACGCCGTCCCTCGGTGAGGATCGACGCCACACCGGTCGCGGTGACGAAGACGACGGCAGCGAGGAGCGCTCCCCCGACGAAGTTGGGTCCGCCCAGCGCGATCGCGGCGCCGGCGCCGGCGGCCACCGACACGATGCCGATGCCGGTCGTGGCCGAACCAGAGAGCCCGACCGACTCGAGCGAGGGCCGCGACATCGTGGCAGCAGTCATCCGTTGGCTCCCGAGAAGTCGGCACGGCTGTTCGTGATCCGCCGAGCGACGACGTTGACGAACAGCGTGATGGCGAAGAGGACCAGGCCCGCGGCGAAGAGGCGGTTGACCTCGAGCCCGGTGGACTCGGGATACGCGAGCGCGATGTGGGCGGCGATCGTCTGTGAGTTCTGGGTGGAGATGGTGTTCAGCGACACCAGGCCGTCGGTCGGCGACAGGATGATCGCGATCGCCATCGTCTCGCCCAGCGCCCGACCGAGACCGAGCATCGAGCCCGAGATGATCGCCGAACGGCTGTAGGGCAGGACCGCCAACTTGATGACCTCCCACCGAGTGGCGCCGAGCGCCAGCGCGGCTTCCTCGTGGAGCCTCGGGACCTGGAGGAAGACCTCACGGGAGATGGCGGTGATGATCGGCAGGATCATCACCGCGAGCACCACGGCGGCGGTGAGCATGGTGCGCCCCGACGACGCCGTGGGGCCGCCGAAGAACGGGAGGAAGCCGAAGTGGTCCTCGAGGAACGGGAAGACCGACCGAGCCAGCAGCGGCGCAAGGACGAAGATGCCCCAGAGGCCGTAGACGACGCTGGGGATCGCGGCCAGGAGGTCGATCACCGTGCCCAGCGTCCGGGCGATCGCCTTCGGTGCGTAGTGGCTGATGAACAAGGCGACCGCGATCGCGGGGATCACGGCGAAGAGCAGAGCGAGCGAGGCGGCGTAGACGGTGCCGAAGACCAGCGGCCACACGTACTCGGTGAACGGGACCTCGCGCTCGATCGCCGTGTTGTCCGTGAAGTACGGCAGCGCCTCCCGGAAGAGGAAGGCGGCGACGAGGACCAGGACGACGAGGATCAGGACCCCCGAGCCGATGCTCATCGTCGAGAAGATCCGATCGCCGAGGCGCACCGGTGGCTTCCGGCGGTCGGCCTCGACCGTCGCTTCGGTGGGAACGCCCGGGTCGTCGGTGCGCTCCTCGGTGCCCATGCTCATCGGCGGGCCCTCCGGTCGGTCGGATGCATGTGGTGTGGAGTCAATCAGGTGGTGCGGGTGATGCAGATGTGGCAGAGGGGGTGGGCCGTCGCGGCCCACCCCCTCGTCACGTCAGATGTGTGGCGTTCAGACGACGCCGATGGCGTCGATGGCGGCTTCGAGCTGACCGGCGAGGTCCTCGGAGATGGGAGCGTTGCCCGCCTCGGCCGCAGCGGCGGCCTGACCGTCGGCCGACCCGACGTAGGTCATGAAGGCCTTCACGAGGTCGGCCGTCGCCTGGTCGGCGTAGTCGAGGCAGACGATGTGGTAGCTCACGAGGACGATCGGGTAGACGCCCGACTCGGTGGTGTCGCGCTCGAGCTCGAACTGGAAGTCGAACTCGCTGTAGCCGTCGAGCCGCTCGGAGACGTCGACGATCTTGGCGGCAGCCTCGGGGCTGAAGGGGACGAACTCGTCACCCACGCCGACGGCGACTGCGCCGAGCGAGGTGACCTGCGAGGCGTCGGCGTAGCCGATCGAACCCTCGCCGGCCTCGATGGCGGCCACGACACCGGAGGTGCCCTGGGCACCCTCGCCGCCGTACGGCCACACCTCGACGGGACCGTCGGTCCACACGTCACCAGCGGCAGCTCCGAGGTACTCGGTGAAGTTCTCGGTGGTGCCGGACTCGTCCGAGCGGTGCACCGGGTTGATCGCCATGTCGGGGAGGTCGACGTCGGGGTTGTCCGCGGCGATCGCCTTGTCGTTCCAGTTGGTGATCTCGTCGGTGAAGATCCCCGCGATGGTGTCCGGGCTCATGTTGAGCTCGTCGACGCCGTCGAGGTTGAACGCCACGGCGATCGGCGAGATGTAGTGAGGAAGGTGGATGGCGCCACGGTCGGAGGCGCAACGCTCCTGCGACTGTGCGAACTCGTCCTCGTCCATGAGGCCGTCCGAACCGGCGAACACGGTGGCGCCGGTGAGGAACTGCTCACGACCGCCGCCAGAGCCGATGGGGTCGTAGTTGACGGTGACGCCGTCGTTGGCGGTCTGGAAGCCGGCACGCCAGCCGTCCATGGCCGCGCCCTGCGACGAGGCGCCTGCGCCGTCGAGGGTGCCCGAGATGCCCGAGCCGTTGTCGCCCTGGGAGTCGGTGTCGCCGCTGGCCGTGTCGTCGTCGCCGCAAGCGGCGGCCACGAGAGCCAGGGGCAGGAACAGGGCGATCAGCGATGCCCAACGTCGATTGCGGAACAATGGTTTTCCTCCGTGCAGGGGGATTCGGAAGTGTCTTGGTGGTTACGGAGGGAACGGTAGGAAACCAAGGTGGATCGCCAGTCCCACCTGGGTGAACGGCAGGTGAACGAGTGGGGCTGATCGCGCGAACTGGCCCCGGATCCGGGGCCTGCGGGGCTCAGGAACGGTGTTCGCGGAACGAATGGAGCACGGGGACGTCGCGCGGATACGTGAGCCGCCCGGCCGCTGCGTCGGTGCTGACCCACGCCAGGTGGTCGACCTCGTCGTCGGGTTCGAACGGCGTCTCGACCGCGACTGCCATCGCCCAGTACCGCACCTGCTTCGGGCGACCCTTGTGATCGTCGTAGGACGCTCCCGCCAGCTCGGCTCCGAGCACCGCGACCACGCCGGTCTCCTCGAAGACCTCGCGGATCGCCGCCTGTTCCCACGTCTCGCCGGGATCGAGCTTGCCCTTCGGGAACGACCAGTCGTCGTAGCGGGCTCGATGCACCAACAACACCTCGTCGCCCGCGGGACCGGATCGCCACACCACTCCTCCGGCGGCGCGAACCAGGTCAGTCATCGAAGTCGAGGACACGCGCCCGCCCGAGCGCCGCCTGCTGCAGTGCCAGGTGTGCGTTCACCCCGTCGCCTCCCTCGGCGCGACTCCACCGTCCATCGCCGTCGAGTTCCCAGGCGAGCTGGTCGTCGGCGAGCGAGATGTCGATGATCTCCTGCAGACGGTCGCGCAGCGGCTGGTCGTCGATGGGCACCAGGGCCTCGACCCGACGGTTGATGTTGCGGGTCATGAGGTCGGCCGACCCGATGAGGTACGAGGGTTCGCCCGGACCGAGTGCATTGCCGAAGTAGTAGATGCGCGAGTGCTCGAGGTAACGCCCGACGATCGAACGGACCCGGATGTTGTCCGACAGTCCGGGGACGCCGGGCCGGAGACAACAGATACCGCGGATGATGAGATCGATCTGGACACCGGCACGTGACGCGTCGTAGAGCGCGTCGATCATCTGCGGGTCGGACAGGCTGTTCATCTTGGCGATGATCCGGCCCTCGCTCCCCCGCGCTGCTTCGTCGGCGATCATCCGCTCGAAGGTGTCGCGCAGGTGATCGGGAGCGACCACCAGTCGCTCGTAGTCGACGGCCCGTCCGAATCCGGTGAGGTGGTTGAACAGCTGGCTCAACTCGGTCCCGATGGCGGGGTCGCAGGTGAAGAGCCCCAGGTCCTCGTAGATCGTGGCCGTCTTGGGGTTGTAGTTGCCGGTACCGATGTGGCAGTACCGCCGCAGGCCGTCGCGTTCCTCGCGGACCACCAACAAGGTCTTGGTGTGGGTCTTGAGGCCGACCAGTCCGTACACGACGTGGACGCCGACCTCCTCGAGCGCCTTCGCCCACTCGATGTTCGCGGCCTCGTCGAAGCGCGCCTTCAACTCGACGAGGACGGCGACCTGCTTGCCCTGTTCGGCGGCACGGATGAGCGACCGGATGATCGACGAGTCACCCGAGGTCCGGTACAGCGTCATCTTGATGGCCACGACACGGCGATCGTTGACGGCCTGGCGCAGGAAGGCCTCGACGGTGTTGCGGAAGCTGGCGTAGGGGTGGTGCACCAGCACGTCGTTGCGCCGCATCTCGGCGAAGAAGTCGGCGGGCGACTCGTCGTCGTTGACCAGACGCGCCGGGGCGATGCCGTGCCAGTGCGGGTCCTTGAGGTCGCTGCGGTCGAGGGCCAGGATCGTGCGGAGCCCGGTCAGGTCGAGGGGCGCAGCGATCGGGTAGACGTCGTCGTCAGTGATGTCGAGCTCGCGGATCAGCAGCTCGCGCAGCTCGGCCGACATCGTGTGCCCGATCTCGAGCCGCACAGCCCGCCCGAACCGGCGGCGACGCAGCTCGACCTCGACGGCGGCGAGGAGGTCGTCGGCCTCGTTCTCCTCGAGTGTGAGGTCGGCGTTGCGGGTCACGCGGAAGGCCGCGACCTCGCCGATCTCCATGCCCGGGAACAACTCGTCGAGATGGGCCGCGATGACCTGTTCGAGCGGGACGAACGTGTGCTCGTCGGGGAGCTGCACGAACCGGGCCAGGTTCGACGGGATCTTGACCCGAGCGAAGCGGTCTTCGCCGGACTCGGGATCGGCCACGCGGATCGCGAGGCTCAGCGAGAGGTTCGAGATGTAGGGGAACGGGTGTCCTGGGTCGACGGCGAGTGGCGTGAGCACGGGGAAGATGTGCTCGTGGAAGATCGCGGTCAAGGACGTCCGGGCGTCGGTGTCGAGCTGCTCCCACGACCGGAACGTGACGCCCTCCGACGCCAACGCCGGCACGATCTCCTCGAGGAGGAGACGCTCCTGTTCGTGGACCAGATCGACCACGTCGACCCGGATCTCGCGCAACTGTTCGACGGCCGTCCGGCCGTCGGACGCCGTGGTCTCGACCCCCGCGTACACCTGGTCCTTCAGGCCTGCCACCCGGACCTGGAAGAACTCGTCGAGGTTCGAGGAGAAGATCGAGAGGAATTTCGCCCGTTCGAGGAGGGGCATCGACTCGGACCCGGCGAGGGCCAGCACCCGAGCGTTGAAGTCGAGCCACGAGAGCTCGCGGTTGAAGTACCGATCGGGATGGTCCCGGAGGTCGTCGGTCGCTGCCGGGTCCACGTGGGCACGGTAACGGCGCGGCGGGAGGTGCTCGGCGTCGCTCGCCCGATGTTCACCCAACGTTGTGTGATCGCTCCCCGGCCGTTCGCTCGCAGTGGCCGCCGTCACCAGGGAATCCGCCCTCAGGGCCTCGGCGGCCGGCGCGTCGGCGGGCACGCCGGTGTCGGCCACCGGACCGGGGCCGGGCACGTCCACCACGAGTGCCGGCCCACCGAATACCCGGCGGAACCAACGGCGGAATCGGTCGAGGGGTCCGTCAGCGCTCACGGACGGGCTCCGAGTGACTCGAAGGCATGGAAGGCCGCTCCCAGCGCGCCGGCGTGGTCGCCGAGCGATGCCTCGACGATGGTCGGGAGGGCACCGGCGTAGTGCAGCGACGCCAGCCCGTCGCCGATGCGTTCGACGGCGAGGTCGCCCAGCCGTTCGCCGAGACCGCCACCGATCACGACGGTGGTCACGTCGACGATCACCAACACGTTGGCGATGGCCAGCGTCAACATCTCGAGCCCTTCGTCGATCAACTCGACGGCGACCGCGTCCCCCTCCTCGTACGCGGTGCTGAAGACCTTGGACTTCATCCGCTTCGTGCCCGCCAGCTCGACAAGACGGGTGGCGCGACCCTCGGCGTGCAGCTCGCGCGCTCGGGCCTCGAGCGCTCGTCGACCGATGTAGGCCTCGACATGGCCTCGACCGCCGCACGGACACGGGCGCCCGTCGGGGACGACCGTCGAGTGGCCGAGTTCGCCGGCGAGCCCGTTGGGACCGACGCGCAACGAGCCGTCGAGCACCAGACCGGCGCCGAGGCCAGTCCCCATCCACACCGCCAGCACGTCGTCGCTGCCGACGGCGGTTCCGGCACGCACCTCGCCGAGCGCCGCCATGTTCACGTCGTTCCCGATGACGACCGGCGCGCCGACCGCGTCGGCGACCAGCGAGGCGAGCGGGACCGGCTCGTCGAAGCCGGCGAGGTTGGGGGCGTACTCGACGACCCCGTCATCGGGAGCGATCACCCCCGGCGTTCCGATGCCCACGAGGTCGGGCGTGGGGCCCAGTTCGGCGATGGCGTCGGCGATCGCTGCGACGATGCCGTCCACGGACGTGGTCGGCGTCGCTCGCTTCGTGTCGTCGCCGACGAGGAACGAGCCGTCGTCGGCCCGGCTGACCCGGGCACCGAAGATCTTGGTGCCGCCGAGGTCGATTCCCGCGATCGTCGTCACGCCGGGAAACGTAGGACCACTAGTTGTCTTCGGGGTAACCGAGGTCCCACTCGAGGAGGAAATTCTCACGCTCGGCGTCGCGGTTCACGCGCTCGCGGTTGCGGCGGAACTGCGGATCGTGCGGCGGCAACAGCACCAGGCGGGCCCGGACGCGGGCTCGGAAGGCCTCGACCAGGGCTTCGTCGCCCCAGTCCGACTGGATCTCCCAGTGGGGGCTGGTCGGTCCGAGGTACACGAGACGTGCGTGCGCGATCGGCGGCGGCCGTTCTTCGAGCTCGACGTCGGAAAGTGGTGCGTCGGACATGGGGACCTTCTGCGATGGGTGCGGAACTGACGAACGACCGAGGCTAGCGCAGGGGTCCCGCCGATCTCCCCCCGGGCGTGCTCAGCCGCGGCGGCGAAGCGTGGCCTCGAGCTCGAGGGTCTCTCCTCCACGCCGCACGGTGATCGTCACGACGTCGTCGACCTCGGCCGCTCGCACGATGTCGCCGATCGCCGCGGAGTCCGGCGTCGGAGTCCCGTCGATCGCGACGATGACGTCGCCGATACGGATCCCGGCGTCGTCGGCGCCGCTGTCCGGGACGACGCTGCGGACGTAGGCGCCCTCGTCGACCGTGATGTCGTAGGTGTCGAGGATCGCCGGCGTCTCCGTGGCCACGTCGGTCGTGGTGACCCCCAGGAACGGTTGATCGCCACGGACCGCGCCGCCGCCCGCACGGATCTCCTCGATCAACGGCTTGACCTGATCGATGGCGATGGCGAAGCCGATGCTCTGGGCGTCGCCGATGATGGCGGTGTTGACGCCGACGACCTGACCTGCGGCGTTGACCAGCGGACCGCCGGAGTTGCCCGGGTTGATGGCGGCGTCGGTCTGGATCAGCCCGTCGAGCGAGATGCCCTCGGCCTCGAGGCGTCGGTTGAGGGCGGAGACGATGCCGAGCGTCACCGTCGGGCGGCCGCCGAGGTTCAAGGCGTTGCCGATGGCGATCACCTCGGCCCCGACCTGGAGCGCGTCGGACGAACCCAACTCGGCAGGGAAGAGATCGTCACGCCCCTCGATCTGGATGAGCGCGATGTCCTCCTCCGGGAACGAGCCCACCAGCGATGCCTGCGCGGTGGTGCCGTCGAACATGCTCACGCTGATGTCGGGCAGACCCGCGACGACGTGGGCATTGGTGAGCGCGAGGCCGTCGGAGGTCAGCACGATGCCGGTCCCGGCACCCGCCTGCCCATCGACGATCTCGCTGGTCGTGAGGACCGACACCACCGACGGCTCGACACGTCCGAGCACGGCGAGGACGTCGATGCGCGGCGCCGGACCTTCGGGGCTGGTGACCGGGGCCCCAGCCGCGGCATCGTCCGTCTCGCCGCCACTGGTCGGCCACAGCGCGACGACGCCGAGGATCAGGGCGGCCACCAGCGCGCCGACAACTCCTCCGACGAGCGCCGAGCGCCCGACGGCCCGGTCGCGGTCCCCGGGATGAGGCGGCGGGTCGAGACGCGGCCACGCGCTCGGTGCGTGCAGTTCGCGGCCTCGCGCCGGTGGCGGTGAGGTCGGCATCGGCGACGACACGTCGACATCGAGGTCGACGGGGCCGCGGTCCCATCGGTCGTCTGCGGGAGGCATCGCCCACCAGTCTCGCCCGTGGGGACGGCGATCGGCAGTCGCGACCCGAAATCCTGCCGAGCCGCGCCGACGGCGCCGACGACGAAATCCGAGAAATCGGGAACCAAATCCCCGACGGCTACGTAGAAGTGGTTGGAGGTCAACCGATGGACACGCCATGGATGCAGGACGGCAACTGCCGAGATCACCCGCCCGAGGTCTTCTTCCCCAGTGATGGGGTCGGCGTCCTGGTGGCCCAACGCATCTGCGGCACGTGCCCGGTGCGGGAACGCTGCCTCGAGTACGCCCTCGACGAGCGGATCGACCACGGAGTCTGGGGCGGCGCTTCCGAGCGCGAGCGACGCCGGTTGCTGAAACGCCGCCGGACCGAACGTCAGGTCCCGGTCACCGTCGAGGCCTGAGCGCCCGGCGTTCAGCCGCCGAGGGCGAAGATCTCCATCAGCCGCTGGCACGAGTCGTGCACGCGGTCGCTGGTCGAACTCCGTCGCGGGGCACCCAACGAGGCGATGACGTGCTCCACCCGGAGTCGGTCGTCCGAGATCGCGGTCACCGTGAGGTCGCCGACCTCGGTGACCACGACGACGGGGCTGCCAGGGCGGACCCACGCTCGGCGTTCGCCGAGACGGACGATGTCCCCGTCGGGCAACCGGTCCCAGTCGAGCCGTCCTGGCTGTTCATAGACGGTGACCTCGCCTGCCCCGACGTAGAGCACCGTCGTGAGGTCGGCACCGTCGTACACCGCGCTCCGGAGCAGCGGCTCGTCGACGGGACCCACCGTCTCCGGCGTGGCATACCTGGCCCCGGCGTGCTCGACCGGGCGCATGCCGTCCATCGATCCGTGCGTGGCGTCCTCGTGCGCCGCGACGAGCGTGTCGAGGTCGGGCACGACGTCGGGATGGGTGACCGATGCCGTCACCGCGAGCAGTCCGAGCACGACGAGCGCAGCGCCGACGAAGGCGAGTCCGGTGCCGATCATGCGGTGTCGACGAGCGATCACGCTGTCGACCAGCGGTGCACTGTCGACGGTCGGTGACGTCCGCATCCAGGTCCGGGCGGCCTCGACGGCACCGGCCACGTCCTGGCAGGCGACGCACCCGTCGAGATGGTCGTCGACCCATGCGGCGGTGGCCGGGTCGAGTTCGCCGTCGAGTCGGGCCGAGACCAGGTCGCCGGCGTGTCCGTCGGCGGGGATCGACGGTGGGTGGTCAGTCACGCACTGCCTCCCTGGTCGAGCGCGGCTCGCAGGGCCAGGCGTCCGCGGTGGATACGGCTGCGCACCGTCCCGACCGGGATGTCGAGTTGCTCGGCGATGTCGGTGTAGGGGAGGCCGGCGACGTCGGAGAGGACCACGGCGACCCGGTAGTCCTCGGCGAGCGACGCCAATGCGGCCTGGACCTCGTCCGAGAGGCCGGCTGCGGCCGACGCCTCGTCGGCCGCCGGTGACGCGGGGAGCACGAGTTCGGGATCGTCGGGCAGTGCCACCTGCGGACGCCGCTGCCGTCGTCGAGCATCGTCGAGGAAGGCGTTGGTCGTGATCCGACCGAGCCAACCCCGGAGCGAGCCGGGGCGGTAGGTGCGCAGTCCGCGCTGGACCCGCACGAGCACCTCTTGCACCAGATCCTGCGCATCGTCACGGTTCCCGGTCAGTCGATAGGCGACGGTGTAGATGAAGTCGCCTTCGTCCCGGGCGATCTCCTCCCACGTGGGGACAACGGCGCGCGACCGGCGCGAGTTCCCAGAAGTCATGTGTGGGGGACGCTAAACGACGGCACCCCGCCCAGGGGCGGGGTGTCGATGCGATCTCGGTGTCCCGTCCGGGACGCGGACGTTGCCTAGGCGGTCTCGACGATGCCGCGGCGCGCCAGCGCACGGGCACGGCGGATGCGGCGACGCTCACGCTCGCTCATCCCGCCCCAGATGCCGAACTTCTCGCCGTTCTGGAGGGCGTACTCGAGGCAGTCCTCCCGCACGACACAGCCGCGGCACACGGCCTTGGCCTCCTTGGTCGACGCTCCCCGCTCGGGGAAGAACAGGTCTGGATCGACACCGAGGCAGTTCGAGAACTCCTGCCAGGTCTGGGTCTCGGACTGGCCACCGATGTCCACATGGACGCTCATCGCCAAGTCTCCTTTGATCGGTCGGGTCACATCGGACACGGCGGACGAACTCCGGCTCGCCCCCATACCAGATGTGTAATTACAACGGTGTGATCATCCCCCACCCAGGCCATGGAACGCAAGGGAGACTTGGATTTCTTGCCGCTCGCGGTCAGGCCGCACCTTCGAGGTCCAGATGCGCCGACTCGGCGCCCACCTCGTCGGGCGGTGACTCTCAGGAGACCCGGCGACCGCCCGATGACCGCATCGCACGCTTGTGCTCGACGAAGTCCACGAGCACGTAGTCGCCCAGCGTCTCCGGTGTGGTGAAGAACGCCCGACCGCCGTTCATCTTCGTGATGCGCTCGATGAAGTGCTTGAGGTAGCTCGTGGCGTCGAGCATGAAGGTGTTGATGCGGATGTTGTCCTTGGTGCAGCGGATGACCTCGCGCACCGTGGCGTCGATGGTCTCCTGCACCGGTGGGTAGTTGAAGTACGGCTGGCTCATGCCCGGTTCGTAGTGCGCCGTCGGCTCGCCGTCGGTGATCATGATGATCTGCTTCGTGCCCGACTGCTTGGCCAGCAGCTGCCGGGCCAACTGGAAGCCGTGCTGCATGTTGGTGCCGTAGTCGTAGTCCCAGCTCACCTCGGGGAGCTGTTCCGGTGTGAGGACGTGGGCGACCTTCGAGAAGCCGACGAGACCCAGGTAGTCCTGGGGGAACTGGCCGGAGATGAGCGCATGGAGCGCCATCGCGACCTTCTTGGCCGGCAGGAAGTTCTCGCGCATCGGCATCGACAACGAGAGGTCGAGCATCAGCACCGTGGACGACCGGACCACCGTCTCGGTCCGCTCCACCTCGAAGTCGTCCGGTGTCAGCCGGACCGGCGTCCCTCCCCCGTTGCGCCGCACCGCGTTGCGGACGGTCTTCTCGATGTGGAGGTTGAACGGGTCGCCCCACTCGTAGGGCTTGGTGTCGTAGGTCCGCTCGTGGCCGATGCCGGTCGACGACATGTCGTGACGGCCGAGCTTGTCCTTGGCGAGCTTGGAGAACAGGTCGTCGAGCGCGTTGTTGCCGATCTTGCGGAGCCCACGCGGCGTGAGCTCGAGCCGACCTTCCTTGTTCTGGATCAGTCCGGCGTCCTCGAGCTGTTTGGCGAGCTTCGACATCTGCTCGAGCGACCGAGCGGCGTCGTCGCCCAGCAGGTCGCGGGCCCGGTCCAGGTCGGCCTCGGCCAGCGCGCCGGGCTGCGTGGCGTTCTGGAGCAGGTTCTCGAGCTGGTCGAGGTCGCCCAGCTCGGCCATCATCTGCGCGGCCTCGGCGAACCCCATTGGATTGTCGCCGTCGAAGTCGTACTGCTTGCCCCAGTCGAGCTGCGGGAACATCTGTTGGAGGTTCTCGCCCAGCTGGCTCGAGAGGAATGCCAGGTCCATGTCCTCGAGCAGCTGCTGCGCCAGGCCCTGGAGCTGCGCTCGCTGCTCCGGGCTCATGGAGTTGAGCATCGCCTGCATGTTGGCCATGCGTTCGGCCATCGCCCGCAGGAGTTCCTCGACGTCGGCGGGGTCCTCGGGGAAGAAGTCGCCGTACTCGGCCATGAACTGCTCGAAGTCCTCGGGCGTGTCCTCGCCGCGCTGGTGCTTCTCGAGGAGTTCGTTGAGCGCAGCCATCATGTCCTTGGTGCGCTGCATCGCCTCGGGGTCGGGGTTCGACATGGCCCCGGCCATCTGGTCGAAGTACTGCTGGGCGAGCTGCTCGCGCAGCTGCTCCATCAGTTCGTCGAAGCGTTCCTGTGCCTCGGCCGAGGTGAAGTCGTAGTTGCTCAGGCTCTGGACCTGGCCGGCGAGGTCGGACGGGAGCATGTCGAGATGCATGTGCTTCTCGGTGTTGGTCGACTCGGCCAACTCCTGTCGACGCTCGTCGCCTGACGACCGAGCTTCCTCGAGCCGCTCGTCGAGCGCTCGGCGCTCCTGGTCGACGACCTCTCGCAGCGCATCGGCGATCTCGTCGTACACGCCGCCGAGGTTCGAGTTCTCCAGCCGCTCCTGCCGGGCGTCGCGCAGCCGTTGCATGAGCTCGCGCATCCCCTCGACCCGGTTGCCCTCGTCGTCCTCGAAGCCCTGCTGCATCAGCCGCCGGAGCGCCGCGTTGAGGTCACCGTGATAGAGCAGGTCGTCGGTGATCTCCCCGAAGATCGAGTCGGCGTCGAGGTCGAAACCGACCTGTGTGCCGTCCCACCGCGAGTACCGGAAGTTGGGACGAGTCATCGGACGTCACGGTAGCGGCCCCTGTCCGAGCCCGGACGCGGGACTGCGCCCGGCGGGCGGACCGGGCGCAGTCGAGATGGCAGGCGGTGTCGGAGGCGCTACACCTCGCGGGTGCGACGCTCCTCGACGACCCGGGTCTCGCCGCGAGGCGCGGTGGCCCGGTCGATCCAGAGGAGGGAGACGAGGACGCCGAGGACACCGGCGACCATGAGGATGACGCCGACGGTCGAGATGTCGAGGCCGTTGACGTCGGCGTCGACCGCGAAGGTCAGGATTGCGCCGAGTGCGATGAGGAAGATTGATGAGCCGGTGGCCATGGTGATCACTCCTTGTGCCCGTTGTCGGAGGACCCGGGCGTCGTGGACGTTGTCGACCTCTCTTCCCTGACACCCCCTGTGTCAGAACCCACGAGCCAGAACCACGGCCGCCGTGCATGAACCCGGGGCGAGCGGGGAAGGGATGCGTCTCCGGCACACCCCGCCCGGAGCACCCCCACGAGAGGATCCCCATGAGCGAAGACAGCATCAACAAGGACGAGATCAAGGGCCGAGCCAAGGAAGCGGCCGGTGTGGTCACCGGCAACGACGACCTCGAGAACGAGGGCAAGCTCGACCAGGTGGTCGGCGACGTCAAGGACGCCGTCGACGGAGTCGCCGACAAGGTCAAGGGGCTCCTCAAGCGCGACAAGTGAGATTCCTGGAATTTTGACTAGCGTCTGCGCTGGCTGCGATGGCAGCCAGCGCTTTCGCGCGTCGCACGAGTCCCCGCCACACTCCCCGCCACACCACCCCGGCCCCTGTCAGAGGAACCGATGACCGACGTGACCCCCAGTCCCGAAGACCGCCTCGCCGTCAGCATCGACGAGGGACCCCCGGCGACGTTCGTCCTCGCCGGCGACCTCGATCCCCACACGTCGCCGATGCTGCAGACGAAGATCGACGAGACCCTGGCCGACGGCGCCGACACCGCCGTGCTCGACGTCGCCGGGGTCGGCTTCACCGACTCGGCCGGTCTGCGGGTCATCGCCGACACCCATCGCCGCCTCAGCGAGGCCGGTGGCGCGCTCGTGATCCGTCGCCCGTCAGCAGCGCTCGAGAAACTCCTCGCCGTGACCGGGCTCGCCGATCACGTGACGGTCGAGCCCCGCTGATCGCCCGCGATCGCCATCCTGCACCGGACACAGAGCCGTTGGCCCTGGACTTCGACGTCGACCTCGTCCACGAGCGCCGAGACGACGAGCAGGCCTCGGCCGCCCGCACGCAGGGGATCGTCGAGATCCCAGCCGCCTTTTGGCTCGCGGTGACCGTCGACGTCGACCGCGTTGGCCACGGCCAGTTCGACCTCTCGGGTGTCGAACGATGCCTCGACCGTCGGCGGGTCGGCGTCCGCCGCCGACTCCCGCACGGCATTCGCGGCCAACTCGCTGATCACGACGAGGAGATCATCGATCTTCTCGTCGTCGACGCCGAGCTTTTCCAGCCACTGGCCGAACTCCGAGCGCAGCACCGCGAGGTCTGCGAGACCGTCGATCGGCCGAGCCGAGAAGCGGTCAGGAGTGAGCGGCATGGTCATCATCAACGATCACACGACCCCGTACCCACAGTGTCGACCCCGTAGAACGGATCCAATGCACCAGTTGCCCTCTCGCTCCTCCGTCGTGGTCTCGGTACCCGCGACGTCTGCCCATCTGCGACATCTTCGCGTCCTGGCGGCCACGGTCGCGGCCGACGCAGGATTCGGCATCGATGCCATCGAGTCCATGCGCGTCGCCATCGACGAGCTCTGCGCGCTGGCCATGGCCGATGCGACGGACGACGCCGTGCTGACCCTGACGATCCAACCCGATGTCGACGGCATCACCATGGAGGGCAGCTGCGGACCCGTGACCGACGATCCCGTCGTCGATCCCATCGCTGCGCAGCTGCTTGCGGCCGGGTCGGCGTCCCATTCGCTGTCGCGCGACGGCGACGACTGCCACTTCGAACTGCGGATCGACCGTCCGACCTCGGCGAACGACGACGACGTCGATGGCCGGTGAACCACGTCGGCGATCTTCGGCGACCTTCGAGGAGTATCGGCGCACCGGTTCACGCCGGACCCGCAATGCGCTCGTCGAAGCCAACCTGGAGCTCGTCGACTACTACGTGACCCGGTTCGGGCGCGGCCAACTCGACGAGGACGACGTCCGCCAACAGGCGTTCATGGCCCTGATCAAGGCGGTCGAACGGTTCGATCCCGACGTCGGCGTCACCTTCAAGACCTTCGCCAACCGGACGATCGAAGGCGAGCTGAAGCGCCTCTTGCGCGACAAGAGCTGGTCGGTCCGTCCACCGCGCAGCCTGCAGGAACTCGCCGTGCGTACCCGGCGCCTCGAACCCGAACTGACCCAGGAACTCGGCCGGACGCCGCTGGTCGAGGAACTCGCCGAGCGCATGGACGAATCGGTCGATCGGGTGCTGGAGGCGTTGTCGACCGGCGGGGCGTTCCGCGCCGACAGTCTCGACATGCCCGTGGGCGACGGTGGCCTCACGAAGGGATCGACGCTCAGCGGCGATCACGGTGACATGGCCGATGTCGAACGTCAGATCGACGTCGAACGGCTCCTCGACGGCCTCGACGAGCGGGACCGGGACATCGTGCGTCTCCGGTTCGTCGAACGTCGCTCACAGCAGGAGATCGCCGACGAACTCGGCGTCTCGCAGTCGTACCTGTCCCGTCTTCTCCGACAGACCCTCGAGCAACTACGCGAGGACCTGGAGACCCAGGACTGAACGTGTCGGCCCGGATCCTCGCTGGACCCGGGCCGGCATCGAACACTCAGATCAGGTGGTCGCTGCCACCTTCTCCTTGAACTTCGAGCCCACCTTGACCTTGGCGACATTGGCCGCCTTGATCTGCAGCGGCTCGCCCGTCTGCGGGTTCTTGCCGGTTCGAGCGGCACGATGGCCCCGCTCGAACGTGAGGAAGCCGGGGAGCGACACCTTGTCGCCACCAGCAACCGCATCCGTGATCGTTGCCTCGAAGGCGTCGAGCACCGCACCGACGGCGGCCTTCGACTCACCGCTTGCTTCTGCGATTGCCCCGACCAGATCGGACTTGTTCATGGGAATCCCCTTTCAATTCGACGGTCCCACTAGCTGCACAACAGCGTGATGCAATTCCCGGCCGAATGGGTGGATACCCCAGAGATTTCCTACCCGCGGGCTCGATAGCTCGCGCGGGCTCCGACATGATCCTTGTTGAGGCGCTTGCCCAGATGGAGCCCTTCGAGCAGGAACTCGACCGCCGCAGCGATCGCTCCGGACGACTCGTCGCCCGCAGTGAGCGACGCGACCGGGCCGCGCAGGCCTGGCAACTCGTCGACCAGCGCAGCCAGATCGGCGGACGTGACGTCCTCACCGGTGTCGACGATGCGTCCGCCCTCGAACGCCTCGAGGACGTCGCGGAGCACCGCCGGATCGGTGCGCTCGCGGAAGACGCTCAGCACGGAGGCCATCACCAGGTGGCCGGCGATTGCTTCGTCCCGGCCGTCGTCGAGCGACTCGATCTCGATCTTGCCCATCGTCGATGCGGCCAGGGCGTCGAGGTCGGAGACGCGCGGGACCACGACCTCTTCTCCGTGGCGCAGCGCACGGCGGGCGGCGTTGGCGACCAACACCTCGTGGTTCGAGACCGTGAGGCGGACCGAGACGCCGGAGCGCTGGTTGACGTGCGGCGACTCCCGAGCGAGGTGCGACAGCGTGGTCACGATCTGGCTCATGTACTCGGGCATGCGCACCTGCACACCGTCGGCGTCGAGCGGCGTGACCTCTTGGGCGGCGATCGCCATCTCGGTCTCGATCTCGAGCGGGTAGTGCGTGCGGATCTGGCTGCCGAAGCGATCCTTCAACGGCGTGATGATCCGGCCTCGGTTCGTGTAGTCCTCGGGGTTGGCCGACGCGAGCAACATGACGTCGATCGGGAGGCGGACCTTGTAGCCGCGGATCTGCACGTCGCGCTCCTCGAGCACGTTGAGCAGGCCGACCTGGATGCGCTCGGACAGATCCGGGAGTTCGTTGATGGCGAAGATCCCGCGGTTGGTGCGGGGCACGAGGCCGTAGTGGAGCGTGAGCTCGTCGGACAGATAGCGACCCTCGGCGACCTTGATGGGGTCGACCTCGCCGACGAGGTCGGCGATCGCCGTGTCGGGCGTCGCGAGCTTCTCGCCGAATCGGGAGTCGCGGTGGACCCAGTCGATCTCGGTCTCGTCGCCGTCGGCCTCGACGAGGTCCTTCGCATACCGGGAGACGGGGGCATAGGGGTCGTCGTTGATCTCCGATCCCTTGACGATCGGCATCCACTCGTCGAGGAGACCGGTGAGGGACCGGATCATGCGGGTCTTGGCCTGGCCACGCTCGCCCAGGAAGATCACGTCGTGACCGGCCAACAGCGCGTTCTCGAGTTGCGGCATGACCGTTTCCTCGTAGCCCATCACCCCGGCGAAAAGCGGTTCACCGGCGCGGATCTTCGCGACCGCATTGCGACGTACCTCCTCCTTCACGGGCCGGGACACCCATCCCGACTCACGAAGTGCGCCGATCGTGGCGATGCTCGGTGCGTCCGTCGTTGCTGGTGAGGTCTCGTCTGCCGCGCTCATGGGTGCAACCTATCGGCACGCCTCGCGACCTTCTCCTGCACACTCCGACGCCGGGGACGGGCACACTCGCGGTCGTGAGAAGACGCTGGGTGCTCGTCCTCGGATCGCTGCTGCTGGCGGCTGCGTGCACGCCGAGCGCGACCAGTTCCGACGACGGCACCGTCGACCCGACAGCGGCGACGCCGTCGACCGCTGCCGGTGGCGACCCGGCACTCGGCGATCTCACGCATGTGGTGGGCACCGTCACCACCGGCGACCTCGTCGGAGCGCTCGACGGCACGGCCGCGCTGCCGATCGTGTTGACCGTCGCCGAACGGGGCGGGGGCAACGGGGCGATCATCACCGGTGTCGACGCTGCCGATGGCGACACCGTCGTCTGGGACGGCGGGCGCCCGATCACACTGGACGGCGACGGCACCATCGCCGTCCAACCCGGCGGGTTCCGGGTGGGCGACGGCGGGTTCTTCGCCGACCTGAGCGGTGCAGCACATCCGCTCTCGCCCGGCCGGTACACGGTCGCCGGGCCCGTCGCCGTCGGCGCGGGTGGCGGCCTCGCCGCACCGAGCACCCAGACAGGGTTCTCGGCGACCGAAGGGGCCGTGTTGTCGGGAACCGGCCGGGTCGAGGGACGCCTCCCACCCGGCACCTGGTTGCTCCTCGGTCCCGGTCGTGTCTCGCTGACCGGCGATCTCCGCGTCCAGACCAGCGAGGGGTCGGACGCGGCCACCACCGTCACCATGGAGCAGGGATCCTTCGAGGTGACCTTCACCGTCGCCGACGACGGCACCGTCACCGTCGACGCCCTGCTCGACGGCGACGTCGGCGGCGGATGAGCGACGGCACGTCGGCCGGTAGGTTGCGCCGATCATGGGGATGAGCCAGCGCCCGATCTCGGACCAGTGGGTCGCCATCCCGGCCGACGACGACCTCCGGCGGACGTTCGCCGAGACCGACCTCGACGAATCGGCCTGGGAACCGATCGACGTCCCGGGGCACTGGCGCTCGAACCCGGCGTTCGCCGACCACGACGGCCCGGTGCTGCACCGGACGCGGTTCTCGCAGGAGGCGGGCCCTCCCGACCGCCGCTGGTGGGTGCGGTTCGACGGCCTCTTCTACCAGGGCGACATCTGGCTCGACGGCGCCTACCTGGGCGACACCGAGGGCTACTTCCTCCCCCACACCTTCGAGGTGACCGACCAGGTCCGCGATCGCTCCGAGCACGTGCTCGCGGTCGAGGCGGCCTGCGCACCCCAGACCGATCGCGCCAACAAGCGCAACATCACCGGCGTGTTCCAACACTGGGACGCCATCGATCCCGCGTGGAACCCCGGTGGCATCTGGCGACCCGTCCACCTCGAACACACGGGCCCGGTGCGCATCGCACGACTCACCACGCGGTGCGTCGAGGCCGACGACGAGCGAGCCGTGCTCGCGTTCGTCGCCGAACTCGACGCGGCCGAGGGGGTCGACGCGCACGTCCGGACGACGGTGGGCTCGATCGACCACGGCCTCGACCACACGCTCGCGACCGGCGCCAACACCGTGGAGTGGAGCGTCACCGTCGACCGGCCACGCCTGTGGTGGCCGCACGCGCTGGGTGACGCGTCGCTCGAGAACGTGGTCGTCGAGGTCCGACTCCGCGACGCCGCCGGTTCGTCGGTCTCCGACTCGCGGCGGTTCCGGACCGGTCTGCGCCACATCGAGATGAAGAAGTGGACGATGAGCGTCAACGGGGAGCGCCTGTTCCTCAAGGGCACGAACATGGGTCCGACCCGGATGGCGCTCGCCGAGGCAACGGCTGCCGAGTGCCGCCAGGACATCGACCTGGCGAAGGACGCCGGCCTCGACCTCGTTCGCATCCACGGCCACGTCGCACGCCCCGAGACCTACGACGCCGCCGACGAGGCCGGCATGTTGGTGTGGCAGGACTTCCCGCTGCAGTGGGGCTACGCCCGCTCGATCAAGAAGGAGGCCATCCGCCAGTCGAGCGGGATGGTCTCGATGCTGGGGCACCACCCCTCGATCGCCGTCTGGTGCGCACACAACGAACCGATGCGACTCGACCTCGACGCCGACGCGTTCGCCGATCCGAGGAAGACCGCGCAGATGGGCGTCAAGGCGCTGGCGTCGATGCAGTTGCCCACCTGGAACAAGTCGGTGCTCGACCGGGCCGTGAAGCGGTCGATCGACCGCACCGACGGCACACGCCCCACGATCGCCCACTCCGGCGTGATGCCACATCTCCCCCGACTCCAGGGGACCGACAGCCACCTCTACTTCGGGTGGTACTTCGGCAACGAACGCGACTTCCCCGCCTTCGCCCGTGCGGTCCCCAGCCAGGTCCGCTTCCCGACCGAGTTCGGGGCCCAGTCGATCCCCGACAGCGACGACTTCGTCGATCCGTCGGCGTGGCCGGACCTCGACTGGGAGCGCCTCACGACCACGCACAACCTCCAGCAGTCGATCCTCGACAAGTTCGTGCCACGCGACGGGCACACCTACGAGTCGTGGAAGCGGGCCACGCAGGAGTACCAGGCGACGGTGATCCGCCATCACGTCGAGACGCTCCGGCGCCTGAAGTACCGGCCGACCGGCGGGTTCGCCCAGTTCTCGTTCGCCGACTCGCATCCCGCCATCACCTGGTCCGTGCTCGACCACCGGCGGATGCCCAAGCTCGCCTACGACGCCCTCGCCGCGGCGTGCCGACCGGTCATCGTCGTGGCCGACCGCCTCCCGGCCACCGTCGATCCCGGCGATGCGCTCGCGCTCGACGTGCACGTCGTGTCGGACCGTCGCGTCGACCTCTCGGGTCGCATCGACGCCCGTCTGGACTGGTCGGGTGGCGGCCACCGGTGGTCGTTCGAGGGCCACGTCCCCGCCGACGAATGCGTCCGCGTCGGAACGGTCCAGTTCGAGGTGCCCTACGCCCCGGGCGACCTCACCCTCACGCTCAGCGGCCGCGTCGGTGACCACGACGTCACCAACGACGACGCCACCACCATCACCTCGAACTCGACGTCGTAGACGTCGGGGGCCGACGCCCTGAGCGTCGAGTTCGAGGGGGATGCGGGACGCCGCGGAGCGCGACGGCCGAGTGAGTTCGGCACCCGCGGGATCGCGGGGTACGTTCACGGCATGCAAACCATGGACAACGCGGCTGCTGGCGGGCAGGTCGCGCCAGTGCATCCGACGCGCCGCCCGGCGCCGTGGCCGATCGAGTTCTATCGATCCGCCGTGGGCAAGAAGTGGGTCATGGCGCTGACCGGGATCATGCTGATGGGCTTCGTCGCCTATCACATGATCGGAAACCTGCACCTCTACGAAGGTGCCGAGGAGATGAACCACTACGGCGAGTTCCTCCGCGAGATCGCCGTGCCGATCCTCCCTCGTACCGTCTTCTTGTGGATCGCCCGCAGTGGCCTGATCGTGGCCTTCGTGCTCCACATCCACTCGGCGTACAGCCTCACCCGGATGAACCGGCGAGCGCAGGCCGGTGGCTACACCACCAGCCGTGACTACATCGCGGCCAGCGCCGCCAGCCGCTCGATGCGCTGGACCGGCGTCATCATCCTCCTCTACCTGGGCTTCCACCTGGCCGACCTGACCTGGGGCTTCGTGAACCCGGACTTCGTCCGCGGCGACGTCTACCGCAACATGCAGGCGAGCCTCTCCAACGCCCCCGTGGCGGCGATCTACATCATCGCCAACGTGGCGCTGGGCATCCATCTGTGGCACGGCGCCTGGAGCATGTTCCAGAGCCTCGGCCTCAACAACCCCAAGTACAACGACTGGCGACGCAACTTCGCGATGGGCTTCGCCGTCCTCGTCACCCTCGGCAACCTGAGCTTCCCGCTCACGGTCGTGTCCGGCGTCGCCGAGGACGAGGCCTGTTTCGAGCAGGGCGACCGTGTCGTCACCTGCGAGGCGGTGTTCGCCGATGCACTCCGCAACGGCACCTTCACCGTCGAGGAGTACGACGACCTGTCCGAAGAGGAACGCAACACCATCCTCGAGGTGTACAAGTCGGACGAAGCGCGTCGCGAGCTGCAGGAGGCAGGCGAATGATCGGCAACCTCGACAACGCGGTTCCCGCCGGAGACATCGGCGACAAGTGGACTCAGCACAAGTTCGACATGAAGCTGGTGGCGCCCAACAACCGCCGCAAGTTCGACGTCATCGTCGTCGGCTCCGGCCTCGCCGGCGCCTCGGCCGCCGCCACGCTCGGTGAGCAGGGCTACAACGTCAAGGTCATCACGTACCACGACTCGCCCCGCCGAGCGCACAGCATCGCGGCCCAGGGCGGCATCAACGCCGCCAAGAACTACAAGAACGACGGCGACTCGGTCTACCGCCTCTTCTACGACACGGTGAAGGGCGGCGACTACCGCTCACGCGAGGCCAACGTGCACCGCCTGGCCGAGGTCTCGGTCGACATCATCGACCAGTGCGTCGCCCAGGGCGTCCCGTTCGCCCGCGAGTACGGCGGCATGCTCGACAACCGCTCCTTCGGTGGCGCGCAGGTGTCCCGCACCTTCTACGCCCGAGGCCAGACCGGCCAGCAGCTCCTCCTCGGCGCCTACCAGGCGATGATGAAGGAGGTGGCCGCCGGCACCGTCGAGCTGGTCACCAAGACCGAGATGCTCGACCTGGTCGTGAAGGACGGTGTCGCGTGCGGCGTCGTCACCCGCGACCTGCGGACCGGCGCCGTCGAGCGTCACTCGGCTCACGCCGTGCTCCTCACCACCGGCGGCTACGGCAACGTCTTCTACCTGTCGACGAACGCCATGCACTCCAACGCCACTGCGGCGTGGCGTGCCCATCGGCGTGGCGCGCTGTTCGCCAACCCGTGCTTCACCCAGATCCACCCGACCTGCATCCCGCCGGCCGAGGACTTCCAGTCGAAGCTCACCCTCATGTCGGAGTCACTGCGCAACGACGGCCGGGTCTGGGTCCCCAAGGACCCCGACGAGACCCGTCCCGCAGCCCAGATCCCCGAAGAGGACCGCGACTACTACCTCGAGCGGAAGTACCCGAGCTTCGGCAACCTGGTCCCCCGCGACGTCGCGTCGCGCAACGCCAAGACCGTGGTCGACGAAGGCCGCGGTGTCGGACCGCTGAAGAACGGCGTGTACCTCGACTTCAGCCAGGCCATCGAGCGGCTGGGCAAGGACGCCATCGCCGAGCGTTACGGGAACCTGTTCGACATGTACGAGCGGATCACCGACGAGAACCCGTACGAGACGCCGATGCGCATCTACCCCGCCGTGCACTACACGATGGGCGGGCTGTGGGTGGACTACCACCTCCAGTCGAACGTGCCCGGCCTGTTCGTGCTCGGTGAGGCCAACTTCTCCGACCACGGCGCCAACCGCCTCGGCGCCTCGGCGCTGATGCAGGGTCTCGCCGACGGCTATTTCGTCATCAGCTACACGATGGCGAACTACCTCGCCGGCATCCTCGGCCAGCCCGCGGTGTCGACCGACGACTCGGCGTTCACGACGACCGAAGCCGACGTGAAGAACCGGATCAACCAGTTCCTCACCATCGGCGGCACCCGCTCCCCCGACCACTTCCACAAGGAACTGGGCAAGATCATGTGGGAGCACTGCGGCATGGCCCGCAACGAGGCCGGCCTCACCAAGGCCCTCTCGGAGATCCCCGCACTGCGCGAGGAGTTCTACAAGGACCTCCGGGTGCTCGGCTCCGGCGACAGCATCAACCAGAGCCTCGAGAAGGCCGGCCGTATCGCCGACTTCCTCGAACTCGGCGAGCTCATGTGCCGCGACGCGTTGGAACGCAACGAGTCCTGTGGTGGCCACTTCCGCGAGGAGAGCCAGACCGAGGAAGGCGAGGCGCTCCGTCGCGACGACGAGTTCAGCCACGCCGCAGCCTGGGAGTGGACGGGCGACCCGTCGAGCCCGCAGCTGCACAAGGAAGAGCTGGTGTTCGACAACGTGGCGCTGACCCAGCGCAGCTACAAGTAGAGGATCCGGACGATGAAGCTCAAGCTCAACATCTGGCGCCAAGCCGACCGTGACGCCGACGGCGCCATGCAGACCTACGACCTCGACGACGTCTCCCCGGAGATGTCGTTCCTCGAGATGCTCGACGTCCTCAACGAACGGCTGATCGCCGAGGGCTCCGAGCCGGTCGAGTTCGAACACGACTGCCGCGAGGGCATCTGTGGTTCGTGTGGCGTGATGATCAACGGCCAGGCACACGGTCCGCAGAAGGGCACGGCGACGTGCCAGCTCCACATGCGCAAGTTCTCCGACGGCGACACCATCAACATCGAGCCGTGGCGCGCCGCGGCCTTCCCGGTGCTGAAGGACCTCGTCGTCGACCGCTCGCCGTTCGACCGCATCGTCGAGAGCGGTGGCTACATCACCGCTCCCACCGGTGCGGGCCCCGACGCCAACCTGATCCCGGTCCCGAAGGACGCTGCCGACGCGGCGTTCGACGCGGCCGCCTGCATCGGCTGCGGCGCCTGCGTGGCAGCGTGCCCCAACTCGGCGGCACAGCTGTTCACCTCGGCCAAGATCGAGCATCTCAACCTGCTCCCGCAGGGCCAGGCCGAACGGCACCAGCGTGTGCTCGGGATGGTCGGGACCATGGAGCAGTACTTCGGTTCGTGCACCAACCACGGTGAGTGCACCGAGGCGTGCCCCAAGGAGATCCCGCTCGACTACATCGCGTTCATGAACCGCGACTACGTCAAGGCGCAGCTCAAGAACCGCAAGCTGCTCGGCCAGCGGTAGACCCGTGCGGTGGCTGCCGCGCCTACCTGCCAGGCACCTGCCGCCGCCACCCCCGCCCGCGCGCGCCCTGCGCAACGGCATCATCGCCGGAGGAATCGCCGCCGGCGCGGTCAGCTCCGTCAGCGCCATCGCCTACCTGCAGGCGCGGTTGGCGGTCTCCAACGAGCCCTACGTCACCACGCCGCTCGACGGCCACGTCGATGGCGAGAACGGCGTGCTATGTCGGATCGTGTGGCTGGGTGACAGCCTCGCCGCCGGGATGGGCGCCATCTCCCCCGAGCTGTCGATCCCCAGACTGGTCGCCACCGGCCGCAACCAGGACACCCGGCTCCACGTGTTCGCCGTTCCGGGCGCCACCAGCGAGGACGTGATCCGAACCCAACTCCCGGCGCTGCACCAACTCCGCCACGGACTGGGACAGATCGGCCAGCGCATCGACGCCATCGGCATCACCGTCGGCGCCAACGACATCTCGTCCTTCACCCCCCGCCACCGGTTCCGCGCCAACGTCCGCAAGATCGTGCTCGCCGCCGACGGCGCTCCGGTGGTGTTGGTGTCGATCCCCCAACTCAGCGACGCCATACGCCTGCCGCGGCCGCTCCGGACGATCGCGTCGGTCCGCGCCCTGTGGCTCGACCTCGTCCTACGGAAGTTCGGCCGCGAGCGCGACGACGTGCACTACGCGTCGGTCCGCCGCCGCCCGGACTGGATCCGGCGGCGCGACCTGCGGAACTTCCTCGCCGCCGACCGGTTCCACCCCTCCGGCGCCGGGTACGCGCTGTGGGCAGACCACATCATCGAGGCGTTCGACACGGCGCTGGCCCCCGCCGCCACGACGACCATCTGAGATCGACGTCATCCGGACAAACGGTCTGATCCGGAGAGTTGGTGCAGCGCGGACCTGGCGGTCGCGCCGCCAGCTCCGACCATCGATCCACAGAGGAACAACACCATGAAGCGTCTCTCCACCCGTCTCGCCACCGCAGGCATCGCCGCCGGCCTCGTCATCGGCGGAGCGTCGATCGCGTCGGCCGGCCACCTCAACCCGCTGCTCGAGGCAGACCTCTCGGGCCGCAACGAGGTGGCGAGCAACGCCAAGTCGAACAAGATCGTCGGCGACCCGAACGGGCGCGGCGAGGGCTACGTGTTCGGCATCGACAACGACGACCTCGGCGCTGACGGCACCGTCGACAACACCGACACCCTCTGCTACATCGTCATCGTCGACGGGATCAGCGAGCTCGGGTCGAACCCGGGCAACGGCCGCGCCGCGCACATCCACCGTGGCGCCAAGGGCGAGAACGGGCCGGTCGTGGCGAACCTCGCGTTCCCCACCGACGGCCAGGCCGCGGACTGCCTCTCCGAGAACGAGGTCGGCAAGTTCACCGCCGACGCCGGTCCCGGGATCGTCCAGGACATCCTCGCCAACCCCGAGGGCTACTACTTCAACGTCCACAACAACGAGTACCCGGGCGGCGCCGTTCGAGGCCAGCTCGAGGAGCAGGGTCACCACCACGACCACTGACCCGTCGCGGGAACCGCACCACGCCGCCGCATCCACGAACGGGTGCGGCGGCGTCTCGCGTCAGCGCACCGCGTCAGGACACCGGGTCGACGCGCACGATGGTGCTCGTCGGCCACAGCGAGCGATGACGCATCATGCGCACCCGATCCCACACCGACAATCCGTGGGGAGCCGATCGGACGCCGGGCACGGGCACCATGGGGACCACGTTCCACCTCCAGCCGTAGCGACGGTGGAGCGCGGCGTTGGCGGCTTCGGCGGCGACGCCGTCGAGTTCGACCGCCCGACCACGGACCACGGGCGTGCCCTCGGGGACGCGGCCCTTCCAGTCATACCGACGGATCTCCACCCGTGCGTCGGCGCGCATCCGCCGAGCCTTCATCGAGTCGGTCGGCGTGCGGAGCACCAACGAACCATCCGTCGGGCCATCCGTCGGACCATCCGTCGGGGCGAACCACATCGGCGTGTCGACCGGTGAGCCGTCGCGCCGGAAGGTGCGCAACGACAGGTAGTCGCTGCCGGCGAGCGAGGCGATCGTGGCGGTGGGGAGATCGGATTCCGTTTCCATGCCCCCATCCAAGAACTTCGACCTGACTCCAAGTCAAGGACTAATCTCGGCCCGATGTCCGGCCGGCCCGACGCCCTGCTCACCATCGGCGCGCTCGCCGAACGGTCCGGGGTGCCCGCGACCACGTTGCGCTACTACGACAAGATCGGTCTTCTCCCGCCCACCGCGCTCCAGGGCGGCCAGCGTCGCTACGACGAACGGGCGGAGGCGAAGTTGACCGTCATCGCCACCTGCCGGGCGGCCGGCTTCACGCTCGAGGAGATCGGGCTCCTCTACGACGATCGGTCGCCGGGGCGAGAGCCGTCCAAGGCGATGGCGCGACACAAGGTCGCCGACATCGACCGCCAGATCGACCAGTTGCATCGCGCCCGAGCGATCATCGAGTGGGGTCTGCGTTGTACGTGTCCCGCCCTCGACGACTGCACGTGCGGCGTCCACCCGGACGAGCCGTAGGCTCCGCCGCATGGGACGGAAGCACGAACCGGCGGACGACGGCGCGATCATCTCCGCACGAGGTCTCGTTCGTCGTTTCGGTGACGTCGTCGCCGTCGACGGCGTCGACCTGGCGGTCCAGCAGGGCGAGGTGTTCGGCTTCCTCGGCCCCAACGGCGCCGGGAAGTCGACCACCGTCCGGATGCTGACCACGCTGCTCCAGCCTTCCGACGGGACCGCCAGCGTCGCAGGCTTCGACGTGGTCCGGGAGGCCGGCGAGGTGCGCAAGCGGATCGGCGTCGCGCTCCAGGACGCAGCGATCGACCCGCTGATGACCGGCACCGAACTCGTCCACCTCCAAGCGGTCCTGTTCGGCATCCCCGGGTCCATCGCCGAGCGCCGCGGAGGCGAACTCCTCGAACGGGTCGGCCTCACCGCAGCCGCCGACCGACGCGTTGGCACGTACTCCGGCGGCATGCGACGACGGCTCGATCTCGCGCTGTCGCTGGTGCACGAGCCCGAGGTCCTCTTCCTCGACGAGCCGACCACCGGACTCGACCCCATGAGCCGCATGGCGTTGTGGGAGGAGGTCCGGTACCTCAACCGTGAGCGCGGCACGACCGTCCTGTTGACCACGCAATACCTCGAGGAAGCCGACCAACTCGCCGGCCGGGTCGCGATCATCGATCACGGTCGGATCGTCAAGAAGGGCGCACCTCGGGCATTGAAGGACGAGGTCGGGTCACCGACGCTGATGGTGGCCGTCGACTCGGATCAACGCGTCGCCGCCGAGGTCCTCGCCCGCTTCGGGAGCGAGCGCACGGTCGAGCCGGGCATGCTCGGCATCGGGCTCGACGGCGGGGCGCAGGATCTCACGAGGGTCGTGCGAGCGCTCGACGAGGCCGGCATCTCGGTCGTTCACATGGAGCTCAACGCCCCGACCCTCGACGACGTCTTCGCCGAGGCGACCGGCCGCAGGCTCGAGGGCGCAGACAATGGCGACGCCGAGAACGCGGGCGCCGACACGGGCGGCGAGTCGGGTGACGGTGACGCCGCCGAGCCGACACCGTCAGCCTCGGCCGCCACCGCCACGCCCACGCCACGCCGACGGCGGTCGACGCCCCTGCGCGCCTCGTGACCACTCGCACGGCACCGGCGGCCGAGAACCGGCCACACGCGATCCGCCAGTCGCTGCAGCTCTCGCGCCGCGCCGTCTTCTCGATGCTGCGCCAACCCCAGGTCCTGGTGCCGTCGCTGTTCTTCCCGCTGTTCTTCTGCGCGCTCAACGCCGCGGCCTTCGACCGGATCACCAGCGCCCAGCCGGCCTTCGCCGCCCAGTTCGACTCGTTCCTCGATTTCCTCCTTCCCGCCACCGTCCTCCAGGGAGTGCTCTTCGGGTCGACGCAGGCCGGGACCGAGATGGCCAACGACATCGAGATCGGGTTCTTCGACCGTCTGCTGGCCTCGCCGGTGTCGCGGACGTCGATCCTCGTGGGCCGGCTCGCCGGCGGCGCCCTCCTCGGCGCAGCGCAGGCGGTGTTCTTCACCGTCATCCTCACCCTCTTCGGCGCGAACGTGAAGGGCGGGATCGCCGCGATCGCTGTCCTGGTCGTCGTGTCGTCGCTCCTCGCCATGGGCATCGGCGGATTCGGTGTGACGCTCGGGATCCGGACGGGCTCGGCCGAAGCGGTGCAGGGCTCGTTCCCGCTCATCTTCGTGCTGATGTTCACATCGTCGGCGTTCTTCCCCCGCGACCTGATGTCGGGCTGGTACCGCTCGGTCGCCACCTACAACCCGATCTCGTGGATCCTCGACGCGCTGCGCGACCTGCAGACGCTCGGCTGGTCGACCGAGCGAGCCGCCGTGGCCATCGGCACGGCCACGGCGTTGGCCGCGCTGTCGATCGTGATCGCGCAGCGGGCACTGCGCCATCGGCTGAGGACCACGACATGACGACCGTCGAACCCACCACGCGAGTCGATCTCGGCCAGGCGCGCACGGGTTCGTGGGCGATCGTCAAGATGATGGTCGTGCGCAACCTGCGCGGCATCCGACGTCAGCCAGCGACGTTCATCCCGACGCTGGTCATGCCCATCTTCTTCGTCATCACGTTCTCCGGCGCCTTCGGCTTCGCCGGGGCCGTGTTCGGCAACGGCAACGCGCTGTCTTGGTACGCCCCGATGGCGATCATCCAGGGCGCGGCCTTCGCCGGGGTGACCATCGGGTTCTCGGCCGCCCGCGACTTCGAGACCGGCTTCTTCGACCGGTTCCTCCTCGCCCCGATGAGCAGGCTGACACTGCTCGGCGGCGCCCTCGTCGCCGCACTGCTCCGGTCCGCGTTCACGACGACGGCTGTGCTCGCCGTGGCGGCGATCGGCGGCGTGGCCATACCGGGCGGGCTGCTCGGCCTGATGGCGCTGTACCTGTCCTCACTCGGCGTGTCGGTCGTGGCCGCGCTGTGGGGACTCGGCCTCGTCTACCGGGTGCAGAGCACCAATGTGGGTCCGGTCATCCAGGTCGGCATCTTCGTCACCATCTTCCTGTCGACCGCGCAGGTCCCCATCGCGGCGATGAGCGGCTGGCTGGCGTCCGTCGCCCGGGTCAACCCGATGACCAACATCTTGCGCATGGCACGAGCAGGATTCGTCCCCGACCAGATCGCTCCGCCCGCAGGGTTCGGTGTCGGTTGGGCCGAGATGTGGCCCGGACTCGTGGCCCTCGCCGGGATGACCGTCGTGCTCGGAGCGTTCGCACTGCGCGGCATGCGCCGCCTGTCGCCCTGACTCAGGGACGTTCCGCGACCAACTCGTCCCGGAGATCGCGCTTGAGGATCTTCCCGCTCGCGTTCCGCGGCAGCTGCGCCGTGGGGAAGGTCACGAGCGTCGGGATCTTGAACCCCGCGAGGTGCTCGGCGAGGAACGCACGGAGTCCGTCGGCATCGAGGTCGGCACCGTCGCGGAGATGGATCGCGGCGGCGACCTCCTCGCCCAGACGGTCGTGGGGCACGCCGAACACCGCGGCCTCGTACACCGCGGGGTGTTCGTAGATCACGGCCTCGACCTCGGCGCAGTAGATGTTCTCGCCACCCCGGAGGATCATGTCCTTGGCTCGGTCCTCGACGTAGACGAAGCCCTCGTCGTCGATCCGACCGAGGTCGCCCGACCGGAGCCAACCGTCGACGATGGTCTCCGCCGTGGCATCCGGCCGGTTCCAATAGCCACGGATGAGGTGCGGACCCTTGAAGCAGATCTCGCCCAACTGCCCCGGTCCGAGTGTGGCGCCGTCGGCGTCGATCACCTTGATCTCGAGGATCGGCGTCCCTCGCCCGGTCGACCGCGGATGGCTGACGTAGTCGTCGCCGGTGTTCTGCGGCCCGTAGGCATTGGTCTCGGTCATGCCGTACCCGATCGAAGGCCGCCCCTTGGCGAACGCCGACTCGACCCGCTTGACCAACTCGGGCGGCGCAGGAGCACCGCCACCACCGACGCTGCGCAGCGACGACGTGTCGCGGCGCTCGAAGTCGGGTGACTCGAGCAGATCCCACGACATCGTGGGCACACCGACGAGGTTCGTGACCCGTTCCCGCTCGATCAGCTCGAGCGCTCGCTCCGGATCCCACTTGTACATGATCACGAGCTTCACCCCACCGGCGAACGTGCTCATCATCACGGGGACGCAGCCGGTCACGTGGAACAGCGGTACGACGAGGATGAAACACAGCGGCTCGTCGGGCTCGGCGGCCGAGCGCTCGGGGGCCACGGACCGCAGCTTCTCGACCGCTCCCCGACAGGCGAACCCGAACAGGGCCTGCACGATCGAGCGGTGGGTCGACACGGCGCCCTTGGGTCGGCCGGTCGTCCCCGACGTGTAGAGGATCGTCGCATCGTCTTCGGGAGCAACGTCGACGTCGGGCATCGGACGGGTGCGATCGACGACGTCGTCGAAGTGCTGCGCTCCCGCCGGCAGCGTCGCACCCTCGGCTCGGACCACCAGCGCGTGCATCCCGGTGTCGGCCATCGTCGCCGCCGCTCGACCCACCCGCTCGAGGTCGGCGAGCAACACCGTGGTCCCCGAGTCGCGCAGTGCGAAGTCCATCTCATCCTCGGTCCACCACGAGTTGAGCGAGACCGAGATCGCACCGATGCTCGTGATGGCCGCGATCCCGCAGATCCACTCCGGGTAGTTGCGCATGCCGATGGCCACCCGGTCGCCCTTGGCGACCCCGAGGTCGTGGACCAACGCGTGTGCGAGGCCGTCGACGCACGCCATGACGTCGCCGAAGGACCAGCGCTCGTCCTCGTAGACCAGGTACGTCTCGTCGGGCCGTTGCCGCGCCGACGCCCACCACTGGCGGAGTGTTGCCGGAGCATTGGCGAACGCCGTCACCGGACGACCGTCGACCTCGATCGTCGTCGTCTCGAAGCGCTGGCCCGGCGCGGTGACGGCAGCGGTGGCCTCGTCGAAGGTGAGCGGTGCGGCAGGTGTGTCAGAGGTCACGGCCGCCGACACTGCCCGATCCTGACCGGGCGGTCAAGGCGGAGCCACACCATGTTGGGGGCGACGACGAGACCGCCAGTACCGTCGTGCCGTGACCGATCCCGCCAAGGCGCCCAGCCGCCTCGCTCCACTCCAAGTCGTCCGAGGTTTCTGCATGGGTGCGGCCGACGTCGTCCCCGGCGTGTCCGGTGGGACGGTGGCCCTCGTCTTCGGGATCTACACCACCCTCGTCGAGCAGATCCGCCAGGGTGCGCGTGCGCTCGGCCAACTCGCACGCCTCCGCCCCTCGGCCTTCGTGGCCGAGCTCAAGCGGGTCGACTGGTGGTTCCTCGTGCCGCTGTTGGCCGGGATCGGCCTCGCGCTCGTGAGCCTCGCCGGCGTCATCAGCCACTTCCTCGAGGAGGAGCCGATCCGCACCGCCGGCGTGTTCTTCGGACTGGTGGTCGGTTCCCTGGTCACCACCGTCTCGCTGGTCAAGAAGTGGGACGCCAAGCACCTCGGCGTGGCTGCCGTCGTCGCGGTCGTGGCCTTCGTCGGACTCGGGCTGGGCTCGGGCCAGGTCGCCGACCCCAACCTGGGCTTCGTCTTCGTCGGCGGCATGATCGCGATCTGCGCCATGATCCTCCCCGGCATCTCCGGGTCGTTCCTGCTCCTGATGCTCGGCCTCTACCACGCCGTCCTCGACGCCGTGCACGACCGTGACCTGCTGTTCGTGGGCGTCTTCGGTCTCGGAGCGGTCCTCGGGCTGGCCGGGTTCTCGTCGTTCCTGTCGTGGGCCCTCGACCGGTGGGAACAGCTCATGCTCGCAGGCCTCATCGGCCTCATGGCGGGTTCGCTGCGCGTGCTGTGGCCGTGGCCGAACGGTACGGGCAGCGAGGAGAGCACCAACGGCGCCGAGATGGCCCTGCCGGCGGGAGACGTGGTGTGGCCGATCGTGCTGGCCGTCGTCGCCGCGGTGGCCATCATCGTCGTCGCCCGCCTCGCCGGCGTGCGCGACGAGACCCAAGAACCCGTCGCCGCCTGACTCCCGAGCGCCTGATCCCGTCAGGCCCGCGGTTCGTTCCATTCCACCCAGGCGTTCCCGGTCCGGCCGTCGCCGGACGTGACCCGGCACAGGGCGCGCGGTGATCGAGCGGCGCGGCGCTCGACGTCGACGACCTCGACCGGGGTCACCGCGACCGCCTCCAGGCCGAAGTCGAGCCCCCCGAGGCGAACGCGAGCCCGTGCGAGTACGCCGGGTTCGTGCGTGGTCTGACCAGCCTCGGTGACGGCGATCGCACTCCCGTCGAGGAATCCGATCGCAGACGAGAGGTCGCCACCGACGACGTGTGCGCTGAACCAGACACCGTCGTCGAGTCGGCCGCGCACGTCGAGCCACCGTCGGTCCCAGGTCTCCAGCACGCCCCACCGGTGGTCTCGCCAGCCGGTCCCGAGGAAGTCGACCTCGTCGTCGCCCACGAGGATCTCCCCCGACACGACGCACGGCTGCTGGTAGCCGTCGACCGCCGGATGGGCGGTGCGATCGACGGACTCCCACTCGAGGTCGAAACCGAGCGGGACGCGATCACCGAACTGCCGACCGTACATCTCCCGGACGTCGTCCACCCCGAGGCCGAACGCCTCCAGGCCGATCGTCCAGTGGTCGAATGCCGTCTCGCAGATGTGCGTCGCCCACAGGCCCGTGGTCCGGATCTCGAGATCGTCGGCCGGCACCGGGACCTCGTGGTCGAGCACGGCCACGAGCTGCCGGTCGGGTCCGGCGAGGAACGCGTGGTACCAGGCCGTCGAGGCATGCGGGAGCAGCGTCAGCCGCGCCCATCCGCCGAGGGCGCCGTCGTCGGACACGAAGTCGAACGACCACGACTCCGCCCACCGGAGTTCCGGGCCGGGTTCGTGACGTCGCTCGTCTGCAGGGCGCATCATCGATCGAGACCTGTGGGCGACGCATCGACGACGAGCGTCCCGGCGAGTCGGTCGTGGACCCCGCGTCCCGACGGGGCGAACACCGTGCTCGCCGTGATGGCCGCCGGGAGCACCCAGCCGACCAGTGGGATCGCGACCCATGCGTGCAAGAGCAGGCCTCGGAAGACCGAGCGCACGACCCCCGGCGGCCGTCCCGTGTCGACGTCGACACACTGGAGTCCGAGCACGACCTTGCCCGGCGTCCGCCCCCACCATGCTGTCGGGGCGACTTCGATGGCGACGAGCACGAGCGCCGTGATCACCGCGAGTCGGGTGCCGTCGGGGGTGACGGCCGAGAGCGGCTTCTGGGCGAACACGTCGCCGCCGAGCAACCGGCCGTCGATCTCGATGGCCGCCACTGCGAGGACCCAGCCGGCGACGACCAGGTCGACGACACGGGCCCCGACACGACGGCCACGCGGCGCGGGCGTGTGCGGGACCGAAGGCGTCATCGGACAAGGCTGGACCGCTCGACCCGGCCACGTCCAGCCGCGACCCGTCGCGGACACCGATCGAGATGGGGCGTTTCGTCGTGCCACCATGACCGCGGTGAAGTTCCTCTCGTCCGACTGGATCGATGCGCTCGACGCTGCCGCCCGCCGTCGGCAGGCACCCGACGACGATCCGTTGGCGACCGTGCAACTCTCGATCGATCAGGTGGTCGTCGACGGACCGACCTGGCGCTTGTCGGTCGACTGCGGCTCACTTCGGGTCGAGTCGTCGCCCGACGGTGAACCCGATGTCCGTCTGACCTCGGACCGCGAGACCGCGGCCTCCATCGCCTCAGGACAGCGGCCGGCCCTCGACGCCTTCATCGCCGGCGACCTCCGACTGGGAGGCGACGTTCGCGTCCTGCTCGAACATCGCGCCGCGCTCGAGACGCTCGGCGACCTCTTCGCGGGGATCCGACCCGAGACCGAATTCGACTGACCCACCGCGGCGGGCCAGGTACGCCCGGGCCTCGACCTCGGTGCACCGGTGGTGAGCGACAAGCCCCGAGACGATGGTGTCGACGTAGTCGCCTGACGGGAGCGTGGCGGGAGGTCGCGGTGTCTCGCTCGACGTGAAGGTGAAGGCACGACGCCGGTCGGGCGACTCGACGCCGATGACGAGGCCATAGCGGCCCGGGAACACGGCGGTCGAGGCGCCCACCTCCGACGGGAGGTCGGCGTCCGAGGCAGCGTCGACCGACCGACCGTTCTCGCTCGCAAGCACGTGGAGGAACTGGTCTTCGCTGATCCGCCACGCGACCGCGAGCGTCTCCGCCCCGCCGGCGGTGGGATCGACGAACGCGGTGCCACCGCCACTCCAGATCGACGACTCGTGCGCGAAGAAGAGTTCGTGCGGGATCGTCAGGGGACGGGCTTCGACGGGTCGGGTCGGGTCGACACAACGGTCGAGGTACCGCTGGAACCTGGTCGCCGACAGGTTCGACCCGTACGCCACGTACCAGACACTGCGGTCGGCCATGCCCCATCATGTCTGCTGCGTGGCACAGCCGGGGCGCCTAGCGTTGCCGTGTGCCCGAGATGCCCGAGGTCCAGGCCCACGCCGAGCGACTCGACGACGCGTTCGCCGGCGCCCGACTCGAACGCTTCACGCCCCTCGCGTTCACGGCGCTCAAGACCTTCGACCCCGACCCCGCGGTGACGCACGGCGAGATCCTGCAATCGGTGCGACGTCGCGGCAAGGCGCTGCTGTTGCACTTCCCCTCGGCCACCCACGTCGTGCACCTCATGCAGGGTGGGCGTCTCAAACCGGACGAGAAGCAGTCGGCGAAGCCCCGGAACGGCCAGGCGCGCTGGCGCTTCGACGACGGGCGAGCCCTCCTGCTCACCGAGGCCGGCAGTGAGCGGAAGGCGGGCGTGTGGGTCGTGTCGGGCGACCCGGACCATCACCCACCACTGTCGCAGCTCGGTCCGGACGCCACCGAGGTCGACGTCGACCAGATGGCGGGTCTCGCTGCAGCGGAGAACACCCGGGTCCACGGATTCCTGCGGGACCAGCGGCGGATCGCCGGACTCGGCCGTCGACTCGCCAACGAGGTCTGCCACCGCGCCCGGCTGTCACCCTTCGCCATGACCGGTTCGCTCGATCGAGACGAGATCGAGCGACTGGTCGACGCCATCGCTGCCTGCGCCGAAGAGGGCCTGGCATTCGAACGCGGCCGCGACGACATGTCCTCGTCCAAGGACCGACCCGGCGCCGTACACCATCAGACAGGACAGCCCTGCCCAGTCTGCGGCGACGGCGTCCGAGAAGTCGCCTACAACCACTACACCGTCCACTACTGCGCCCACTGCCAGACCGGCGACAAGGTCCTCGCCGACAACACCACCTCGAAGTTCTTGAAATGATCCTCCGGGCCCGCCGATTCGTCCGATATCCAGTACTCTGCGCACCGGGCAGCCCCGCCACAGATCGCCACCGATGCACGATCACCAACACGACCCGCCGAGAGGCGCGACGCCCGATGTCGACGGGGCTGAGGACCGCTACGAGCTGATCGCACGTGGATCCCATGACGGCATCTGGGACCTCGACCTGCGCAGCGGCGAGATGTACGTCTCGGACCGCTGGCTCGAACTGGCAGGCGACGGGGTGGTGCCGCCCACGGTCGAGGGCTGGCTCGACCGGATCCACCCCGACGACCGCTCGCTGGCCGAGGAGGCCACCGCAGCGCACCTGGCCCGCGCCACCGACCACCTCGAGATCGAGGTCCGACTCATCGTCGGCGACGCCGACAGCGACACCGACGGCCACTCCCTGCGATGGGTACTGATCCGTGGACTCGCCGACGACAACGAACCGCCACAGCGGATCGCAGGATCGATCACCGACACGTCCGATGCACACAAGGCCGAGGTCACCCTCCGACAACAGGCTCTCCACGATCCGCTGACCGGTCTCCCCAACCGCACCTTCCTGCGCGAAGAACTCAACCGCCACCTCGCACTCGGCCGACGGCACCCCGACTCCCGAGTCGCGCTCCTCTTCCTCGACCTCGTGGGGTTCAAGGCAGTGAACGACCACTTCGGCCACGATGCCGGGGACGAGATCCTGCGTGTGATCGGCCGACGACTCCGCTTCGCGACCCGCCCGGAGGACCTCCCGGCACGTCTCGGCGGCGACGAGTTCGTGGTCGCGATGGCTGGCCTGGACGACACGGAGTCGGCGCTCCAGGTGGCGGAGCGACTGGTCGAACTCCTCCAGAAGCCGATCACCGTGCACGATCACGACCACGTGATCCGACCGAGCGCCGGTCTGGTCGTGACCGCGGACCAGCGGTGGACGCCCGAGTCGCTGATCCGCGAGGCCGACACGGCCATGTACCGAGCCAAACGGCGTGGCTCTGAACGCGTCGAGGTCCATGTCCTCGCGCAGCCCGACCGTTCCGGGAACGAGCGCAACGCTGCGTCGCTCGAAGCCGCGGCGCGAGAAGGTCGGCTGTTGATGCACTACCAGCCGATCGTGATGCCCGAGAGCGGGCTCATCACCGGGTACGAGGCCCTGCTCCGTTGGCGTCGGCCGGGCCGCGGTGTCGTGTCGATCTACGACAACGATGTCGACATCGTTCCGCAACTCGACCGCTTCCTGAGCCGGTGGGCACTGGAGCACGCCATCGACGACGCCGCTGCGGCCATCACGCGAGGCTGCGATGTCCCGACGCTCGCGGTCAACATCAGCCGGACGCATCTCGTCGACCCCGACCTCGCACCCACGATTCGGACGAAGCTGGCGAGCCACTCGCTCGATCCCGAGTGGCTCCGCTTGGAGATCGGCGCGACCGCGACCGACGGTCTCGACATGACCGTGCTCGAGCCGATCCGTCGACTCGGGGTCCGCCTCCATCTCGACGGCTTCGGCAACGAGGGGGCATCGCTCCGTCGCCTGCACGCTGTCGACCCCGTCGCGGTCAAGATCGACCGACGCATCATCAGCGCGATGCTCGACGACGTGGCGGCGCTGCGGCTCGTCCGTGCGATCTGCGCCGCCGCCATCGCCTCCGACATCCTGGTCGTCGCCAGCGGGGTGGAGCTGCAAGCCACCGCGAACATCCTCGGCGACGTGGGCTGCACGCTTGCGCAGGGTTCGCTCTACGGCGCTCCCGACTCGCCCAACGCCGCGTTCCGGAAGTCGACCGAGTTCGGCCGCTCGACGTCGGTCTCTGCTGCTCTGCTCTGACGGTCAGGCCTCGTCGGGCGCGCTCGGCGCTCCGAGCTCCTTCAAGAGCGCTTCGAGCCGCGCCGTCGTGGACTCGGTCAGTGCGATCAGGCGAGCCCGGACCGAGGCTGCGTCGTCGTGCGAAGTGCGCTCGAGGAGATGTGTGTAGCCGCGGATGCTCGCGAGCGAGTTCACGAGATCGTGGATGCGCGCCTCGGTCTCGTCGATGGTGGAGTGGCCGTAGCGCCGACGCACGCCCACCTCGTGTTGCACGCTGACCCAGAAGGTCCCGGTGGCGTCGTCGAAACGACGGACCCAGGCGTCGCAGTCGACGAAGCGCCCGTCACTTCGCCTGAGCTGCGCCCGTCCCGTCCACTCCGGCTCACGATCGAGGATCGCGGCGATCTCCGCGACCGGATCGTCGGAGTTGCCGACGAGCATCGCGATGGATGCACCCTCGAGCTCCCACACCTCCCGTTGACACATCCGAGCGAACGCCGAGTTCGCCTGGAGGATGATGCCACTGTCGTCGGTGATCAGGACGCCATCGGAGACAACGCCGAGGACCGCCGATGACACGGCGCTCGGCACCCAGGAGAACATGGCCGACGGCGCCTCGTCTTCCGTTGGATTCAGCGTGCCCGGCTCAGCCACCGAACGTGTCCGGATCGGTGATCCCGACACGTGAGTTCGTGATGGAGTCGTCGCCGAACATCGACGCCACCTCGTCGAGCTCGTGAGTCGGGACGTGCGAAGGCGTACCAGCGAGGATCCCGACGACGTTGCGGTATGGCGCCCGGAGGTGCAGACCCTCCCCGTCGATCGAGTACTCGTGGATACGGGTGTCATGGGGCGATCCCCGCATCTTGAGGACGGCAAGTCCGCGACGGATCTCGCCGAACATCTCCACGTAGCGGAGCACCAGATCGAGGAGCACGACGTCGAAGACGCGATCCTCGGCCAACTCGAGCGCCTCGGCCATCGACATGGCCTTGGTCACGACGTAGGTCTGGTCTGGCTCGTCGGGGTGCCCGGCAACGAGCATCGCCTCGATCATCGAACCGATGTCGGCGTCGTCGTCGACCACGAGGATCTCGGTGTCGCCGCCGGCACCACGCCATCGGCCTCGTCGGGGGGAGTTCACTCTTCGATTGTGAAGCCTGTGCGGTTTGCGCACATGACGTGATCAGGTGTTGACGATGACCATTCGTGTCAACACCCGATTTGCTCCGAATGGACCTCAGAGCGGAGGGTCAGATCAGGCCGAGGCCCTTGACCGTCTCCATCTCGTCGACCAGTTCCTGGGCTGACCCATCGATGCGGGCCCGGGAGAACTCGTCGATCTCGAGGCCCTGGACGACGGAGTACTCGCCGCCGGAGGTGGTGCACGGGAAGCTCGAGATGATGCCCTCGGGGACCCCGTAGGAGCCGTCGGAGGGAATGCCCATTGACACCCAGTCACCCTGGGGGGTGCCTGCAAACCAGTCGTGGACATGGTCGATCGCCGCGTTCGCCGCCGATGCTGCCGAGGAGGAGCCGCGGGCGTCGATGATCGCAGCGCCGCGCTTCTGCACGGTGGGGATGAAGTCGTTCTCGAGCCAGTTCTGGTCACCGCCGGCGGCGTCGAAGCCGACCTGGCTGCCGACCTGGGCGTGGAAGATGTCGGGGTACTGCGTCGCCGAGTGGTTGCCCCAGATGGTCATCTTCGTGATGTCGTTGACGCTGGCATCGGCCTTGGCTGCCAACTGGGCGATGGCACGGTTGTGGTCGAGGCGGGTCATCGCGGTGAACCGCTCGTTGGGCACGTCGGGCGCCGAGTGCATGGCGATGAGCGCATTCGTGTTCGCGGGGTTGCCCACGACGAGGACCTTGAGGTCGTCGGCGGCGTGGTCGTTCAGCGCCTTGCCCTGGACCGTGAAGATGCCGCCGTTGGCCTGGAGGAGGTCGGCGCGCTCCATGCCCGCCTTGCGGGGCATCGAGCCGACGAGGAGGGCGACCTGCGCCCCCTCGAACGCCACGTTGGCGTCGTCGGAGGTCGAGTACCCGCTGAGCAGGGGGAACGCGCAGTCGTCGAGCTCCATGCAGACACCCTCGAGGGCACCCATGGCCGGCGTGATCTCGAGCAGGCTGAGGTGCACCGGCTGGTCGGGGCCGAGCAGCGCACCACTGGCGATGCGGAAGAGGAGCGAGTAGCCGATCTGGCCGGCGGCACCGGTCACAGCGACCTTTACGGGAGCAGCAGTCATGCCGTTGACCCTAGGTCTTCGATGCGTGCCATGAGGAACCGCCGGTCGGCCCCGTTGGGGCCGCAAGCCAGCGCCTGCCGGTACGCCGCGAGCGCATCGCCCCGGCGCTCGAGCCGACGCAGGAGATCGGCACGCGCGGCGTGGAACAGGTGCCATTGGTCGACGCCCTCGACGGTGTCGAGCACGGCGAGTCCAGCCTCGGGACCGACGGCCTCGGCCACCGCTGCGGCCCGATTCACCCGGACGACCGGGGTCGGCTGGAGCTGCTCGAGGATCCCGTACAGCTCGGCGATCTGGGGCCAGTCGGTCGCCTCGTTCGACGCCGCCAGCCCATGCAGGCAGGCGATGGCCGCCTGCACCTGGTAGGGCCCGACCTCCCGACGGCGGAGCGTCCCCTCGACGATCGCTGCGGCCTCGGCGATCGCGTCGTGATCCCATCGGCGCCGGTCCTGGTCGCCCAGGAGCACGATGTCGCCGGCGTCGTCCAGCCTGGCGGCGCGACGAGCATGGGTCGCCAGCATCAGCGCCAGCAGCCCCTGACACTCGGGGACGTCGGGCATGAGGTCGACGAGGAGACGACCCAGTCGGATCGCCTCGTCGCCGAGGTCGACGCGGACCGGGCTCGCCGCCGTCGACGAATGGTGCGCCTCGGTGAAGACGACGTAGACGACGGCGAGGACCGCCGGCAGCCGGTCAGGGAGTTCGTGGTCTGCAGGAACGCGGTACGGGATGTTGGCTGCCGCGATCTTGCGCTTCGCCCGCACGATCCGTTGGGCCATCGTCGGTTCTGCCACCAGGAACGCGGCGGCGACCTCGGCCGTGGTGAGCCCGCACAGCGTGCGCAACGCCAGCGCCACCCGTGCTTCGGGATGGAGGGCGGGATGGCAACAGGTGAAGACCAGTCGCAGGAGGTCGTCGCTCACCACCGAGGCGTGGGGCGGTTCGGGGTCATCGTCCGCGAGCAGGACCATGGCTGCCTCCTCCTTCGGACCGCGCCGTCCCTCACGCCGGAGACGGTCGAGCGCGGCGTTGTGCGCGGTGGTGGTCAGCCAGGCACCCGGTCGATCGGGGACACCGGCGGCCGGCCACCGTTCGATGGCCTTGACCATGGCGTCCTGGACGGCGTCCTCGGCCAGATCGAGACTGCCGAGTCGCCGAGCGAGGGTCGCGAGAACCGCTCGACCCTCGACTCGGACGATCTCAGCGAGCTCGGTGGGGCTCCGATCCAGCTCAGCTCTCCTCGGAGAAGTCGATGCAGGGACGGACCTCGACCCGTCCGTGCCATGCGCCGGGGATCTGGCGGGCCCACTCCAGCGCCTCGTCGAGGTCGTCGCACTGCAGGAGGTAGAAGCCGCCGAGCGCCTCCTTGGTCTCGGCGAAGGGGCCGTCGGTGGCGACCATGTCGCCACCCTTGCCACCCTCGACCTTGATGGTCGTGGCCGTTGCCGTGGGCTGGAGCGCCTCGCCCCCCATCATCACGCCGGCCGCGCCGGCCTTCTCGCCGAACTCGCCGTAGTCGGCCATGATCTCCGCCCACTCCTCGGTGCCGGGCTGCTCGTACTGCTTGGAGGCGTCGTCGTAGATGAGGGCTGCGTAGAGGGGCATGGTGATTCTCCCGTGTTCGGTGGACACGGCCACTGGTCGGGCCGTCACAGGAACGACGAACCAGCTCCCCCCGGATCGACACCCCCACCCGAAAAACCTACCCACCCCCGAAAATTTCGTCAGCGGCTCAGGACGTTGCTGAGCAAATGACGCAATTTCGGGGGTGTGGGCGCGGAAGAGGCGGGGGACCCGCTCGTCCCCCGCCTCTTCCGATACTTCCTCTATCGGCTCAGAGCTGCATCGACTTGATCTCGAGGAACTCCTCGAAGCCGTGCTCGCCGTACTCACGGCCGTAGCCGGACTGCTTGTAGCCACCGAAGGGGGCGTTGGCGTTGAACGCTCCCTGGTTGACCTCGATCTGGCCGGTCCGGATCTGGCGAGCGACCGCGATCGCACGGTCCTTGTCGGCACCCTGGACGCCACCGGAGAGGCCGTACGGCGAGTCGTTGGCGATCTGGATCGCCTCTTCCTCGGTGTCGTACGGGAGGATCGACAGCACCGGGCCGAAGATCTCCTCCTGGGCGATGGTCATGTCGTTGGTGACCTCGGAGAACACCGTGGGCCGCACGTAGTAGCCGTCGGGGTTGACACCCTCAGGCTTCTCGGGACCACCGGTGACGAGCTTGGCGCCCTCCTCGATGCCCTTGCGGACGTACTCGTTGACCCGGTCGACCTGGGCACGGCTGGCGAGCGGGCCGAGCATGGCGCCCTCGGCGAAGGGGTCGGTCGGCTGGAACATCGTCTCGACGACGCCGGCGGCGATCTCCTCGGCCTGGCCCATGCGGTCGCGGGGGACGAGCATGCGGGTGAGCGCGATGCAGGTCTGACCGGAGTTGATGTAGCACTTCTGGATGCCGTCGGCGACGGCGGCCTGGAAGCCGGCATCGTCGAGGTCGTCGAGGAGGATGTTGGCCGACTTGCCACCGAGCTCGAGGGCGACACGCTTGACGCCGGCGGCGGCGGCTGCGGCCACCTTCTTGCCGGCGTTGGTCGATCCGGTGAAGCTCACCATGTCGATCTCGGGGTGGGCCGACATGGCCTCGCCGACGATCTGACCGACACCGGGCACGAGGTTGAAGACACCCGCGGGGACGCCGACGTCGTGCATGACCTCGGCGAGGATGAACGCATCGAGCGGGGCGACCTCGCTCGGCTTGAGGACCACGGTGCAGCCCGCGGCCATCGCGAACGCCACCTTGGCGGCGATCTGGTGGAGCGGGTAGTTCCACGGCGTGATACAGCCGACGACGCCGACCGGCTCCTTGATCACGAGGCTGTTGCCGAGCTCGGACTCGTACTGGTAGCTCTCGGCCAGCTTGCCCGCCTCGGTGAACGAGTTGATCGGGAGCCCGGCCTGGACGATCTGGCTCAGCCACTTCGGCATGCCGGCTTCCCGGGTCACCACGGTGGCGATCTCGTCCATGCGAGCCGCGAGGCCCTCACCGATCTGCGTGCAGACCTTGCCGCGCTCCTCGGGCGACTTGGCGGCCCAGCCGTCGAACGCCGCGCGGGCGGCCTTGGCCGCCTTGTCGAGGTCGTCGGCGGTGCCGGAGGGAATCGTGCCGATGACCGACCCGTCGGTCGAGTCGAACACCTCGATGGTGTCGGTGCCGGTCGATGCGATCCAGGCACCGTCCACGTAGATCTTGTCGTGAGCAGTCACGTCTCGTTCCCCCTGTGGGCGAGTCTTGTCGGTGGGCTTCCGGCAACACTCGTTGCCGCGATAACGGACGCTATCGGGGCCGGGACGACGACGCCACCGCGTCCGCCCGGACGGACCCGTATGGTCCCCCCATGGCTCCGCGCCGAGGCCCGCTCCGCCTGGTTGTCCCCTCGCCCGATGGCACGCGGGTCCTCGCACGCCCCAACGGTCTCGCGGGGTGGGCCCTCCCCCAGATCGCCGTCGACCTGCCCTTCGGCGGATGGGACGACGCCGGACGTGCGGCAGCCGCGGCCGCGATCGGCACGACGATCGAGCCCGTGGAGTCGATCGGCGACGGTGCGTGGGTCGTGCAGGCCGAGCGCGTCGGCGCCGCCGGCACCACCTGGATCTCGTCTGCCGAGGTCGAGCGCCTCGGCACCGACGCGACCCTGGCCCGGGAGTGGTTCACCCGCCAGGAATCCGATGGAGGGTTAGGTTCCGATCGATGACCTCGTCGCTCGTCCCCATCCTCGACGGACTCGCCTTCGCCGAGGGGCCGCGCTGGCACGAGGGGCGGCTGTGGTTCTCGGACATGCACGCCCGGTCGGTCCAGGCGCTCGAACCCGCGACCGGCGACGTCGAGATCATCGTCGAGGTCGACGGCCAACCGTCCGGGCTGGGCTGGCGGCCCGACGGGACGTTGCTGATCGTCTCGATGCTCGACCGGCAACTCCTCGCCCTGGTCGACGGCGACCTGCGCGAGGTCGCCGACCTGTCGGCGGTGACCACGAGCCACTGCAACGACATGGTCGTCGACGGTGGCGGCAACGCCTACATCGGGAACTTCGGCTTCGACCTCCACGATCCCGAGGCCGACCAGTGCACGACCACGCTCGCGCTGGTGACCGTCGATGGCGAGGTCCGCGTCGTCGCCGACGACCTCTTCTTCCCCAACGGAGCCGTCATCACGCCCGACGGGTCGACGCTGGTCGTGGGCGAGTCGTTCGGCGGCGGTCTGACCGCGTTCGACGTCGAGCCCGACGGGTCGCTCTCGGGGCGACGCGAGTGGGCACGTGTCCGCGGCGCGGTGCCCGACGGGATCTGCCTCGACCGCGACGGGGCGATCTGGATGGCATCGCCGATCAGCCACCAGGTCCTGCGCGTGGCCGAGGGCGGCGAGGTGTTGGACGAGATCCGCACCAGCGACGAGCGCCAGCCGTTCGCCTGCATGCTCGGAGGAGCCGACGGAACGACGTTGTTCGTCTGCACCGCCATCGACAGCGATCCCGAGTCCTGCCGACGACAGATGGCCGGACGCATCGAATCGGTCGAGGTCGACGTCCCCGGAGCGGGCCGCCCCTGAGATCGACGCCCCGGTCCGGGGCGTCGAGACACTGGGATACGCTCCGCTGCCGATATGGCTTCCTCACCAAAGATCATCTACACGCTCACCGACGAGGCGCCTGCGCTGGCGACCCGGTCGTTGCTGCCCATCATCGAGACGTTCGCAGGGGCCGCCGGCGTTGCCGTCGAGACCCGCGACATCTCCCTCGCGGGGCGGATCATCGCCGCCTTCAGCGATCTGCTGCCGCCCGCCCAGCAGACCGACGACGCGCTCGCAGAACTCGGCGCGCTGACCCAGTCGCCGGACGCCAACATCATCAAGCTCCCCAACATCAGCGCCTCGGTCCCCCAGATCAAGGCCGCCGTGGCCGAGCTCCAGGCAGCGGGCTACGCCATCCCCGACTACCCCGAAGACCCCCAGAGCGACGACGAGCGCGACGCCCGCGCCCGCTTCGATTCGGTCAAGGGCAGCGCGGTCAACCCGGTGCTCCGTGAGGGCAACTCCGACCGGCGCGCACCCGCCGCGGTGAAGGCCTACGCCCGCAAGTACCCCCACTCGATGGGCGCGTGGTCATCCGATTCGAAGACCCACGTCGCGACGATGGGCGAGGGCGACTTCCAGGCGACCGAGACCTCGGTGACCGTCGACGCGGCCGACGACGTCCGCATCGAGCACGTCGCGTCCGACGGCACGGTGACGGTCCTGAAGGCGTCGACTCCGCTCGAGGCCGGCGAGATCATCGACGCGTCCGTGATGCGTCGGGCTGCGCTGGTCGAGTTCCTCGAGGAACAGGTCGCCGACGCACGCGAGACCGGCGTGCTCTTCTCACTCCACCTCAAGGCCACGATGATGAAGGTCTCGGACCCCATCATCTTCGGCCACGCCGTCCGGGTCTTCTTCTCCGACCTCTTCGCTCAGAACGCCGAGTTGTTCGCCGAGTTGGGCATCAGCCCCAACGACGGGATGGCCAGCCTCGAGACCGCCATCGCGTCGCTCTCCGACGACCAGCAGGCCGCCATCAAGGAACAGATCACCGCGGCCTACGAGACCGGCCCGGCCCTCGCCATGGTCGACTCGGACCGGGGCATCACCAACCTGCACGTGCCGTCCGACGTCATCATCGACGCGTCGATGCCGGCGATGATCCGCACGTCGGGCCAGATGTGGAACGCAGCTGGTGAGCAGCAGGACGCGAAGACGGTGATCCCCGACTCGAGCTACGCGCCGCTCTACGACGAGACGATCCGCTTCTGCCAGGAGCACGGGGCGTTCGACCCCACCACGATGGGCACCACGCCGAACGTCGGGCTCATGGCGAAGAAGGCCGAGGAGTACGGCAGCCACGACAAGACGTTCGAGATCGCCGGCGCCGGCGCCGTGCGGGTCGTCGATCAGTCGGGAACGACGCTGCTCGAGCACTCGGTCGAGGCCGGCGACATCTGGCGCATGTGCCAGACCAAGGATGCCCCGGTCCGCGACTGGGTGAAGCTCGCCGTGACCCGGGCCCGTGCCACGGGCTGGCCGGCGATCTTCTGGCTCGACGAGAACCGCGCCCACGACGCGCAGGTCATCGCCAAGGTCCGCGATGAACTCCCGAACCAGGACACCGACGGCCTCACCATCGAGATCATGGACGTCGCGGCCGCCACCCGCTACACGCTCGGCCGCGCCAAGGCAGGCGAGAACACGATCTCGGTGACCGGCAACGTCCTGCGCGACTACCTGACCGACCTCTTCCCGATCCTCGAGCTCGGGACCAGCGCCAAGATGCTGTCGATCGTCCCGCTCATGAAGGGCGGCGGGCTGTTCGAGACCGGCGCCGGCGGATCGGCCCCGAAGCACGTCCAGCAGTTCGAGAAGGAGAACCATCTCCGGTGGGACTCACTGGGTGAGTTCCTGGCCCTCGCCGTCTCGCTCGAGCACCTCGCCACCGTGACCGGCAACAAGCGGGCCCAGGTCCTGGCCGACACCCTCGACGCCGCCACCGAGCGCTTCCTCGACGAAGGCCGCTCGCCGTCGCGGAAGGTCAACGAACTCGACAACCGTGGCAGCCACTACTACCTCGCCCGCTACTGGGCCGAGGCGTGCGCAGCCCAGAGCGACGACGCCGCGCTGGCGGCGTCGATGGCGCCACTGGCCCAGGCGTTGGTCGACGGCGAAGAGGCCATCGTGGCCGAGTTGATCGAGGTGCAGGGCCAGCCGATGGACATCGGCGGGTACTACTACCCCGACCCCGCGCTCGCCGATGCTGCGATGCGCCCGAGCGCCACCCTCGCAGCGGCGCTCGGCACCGTCGGCTGACCGGCCCCAGCGGGCTCCGGAAGCGACGACCGACGTCGCAATCGGAAAAACGAGTACAAACCAGAAAATAATGACAATCGGTGGTTGTGAGGCTACATTGCGTGACTGGCACGTCCGTGTGGACGCGCCCGTTCATCACAGCCCTCATCGTCACCAAGGCGGATTCTCATGCGACGTTCATCGACGTTGAACCCCGGACACCCGGGATCCATCCGATTGCGAGCACTGGCGGCACTCGCCGTCCTCGCAGCCACGCTCGTCGTGCTCCCGGCCACTGCCGGCGCCGACACGTCCCAGGGCGGCGACGCCTCGGCCTACGGGCTCGAAGTCGCTCCCGTGATCCCCCCGACGCCGGCGCAGTCAGCCTCCTTGGGCGACGAAGACGCCGACGCCACCGAGACTCTCGTCGAGGTTCCCGCCGCTCCCCTCGCCCTCAGCGGCACCGCCACGGCCACCGCCGCCGTCCACAAGGAGAGCGACCTCGCCTCCAACCTCCTCGTGAACTCGCAGGGTGTCGACGGCCCGTACAACGCCGTCGCCTTCGGTGAGATCGAGGGCGCCGACGTGCTCGTCGACGTCATCGACGTGGGCGTCAGCCTCGTCAGCGCCGACGCCGTCCGCGCTGAAGCGGTTGCCGTGTGCACCGGCGACGTCGTCACCTACTCGGCCAACTCCGAGATCGTGAACCTCGACATCGCTGGTACGGACCTCCCGCTCGACAGCCCGCTCAGCGACATCCTCGACGCGGTCACCGACCTTCTCGAGACGACCACGCTCAACCAGATCGTCTCGGTCGAGCGCAACGTCGTCACCGAGAGCGAGAACGGCATCGCCGTCGACGCCCTCCGGGTCAACGTCCTCGACGTCGCCGACACGCCGATCTCGGTCGTCCTCGGTCACGCCGAGCTCAGCGACGTCACCTGCGGCCCGGACGCCGCCACCCCGCAGTGCAGCGACGGTGCCGACAACGACGACGACGGTTTCACCGACGCCGAAGACCCCAACTGTCACACCGACGGCAACCCGTACAACCCGGACAGCTACGACCCCGAGGACGACGACGAGTCCGGCCCCATCCCCGAGTGCGTGGATGGCGTGGACAACGACGACGACCAGGTCAGCGACATGGACGACCCGGGCTGCCACACCGACGGTGACCCGAAGAACCCCGCTTCGTTCGACCCGAGCGACGACAGCGAGGCCGAGACCGCTCAGCCCCGCACCGACGCACCGCTCCCCCGCACCGGTGGCGACGTGCCGCTGGCCGGCGCAATGCTGGTCGGGCTGGCCGGCGTCGGCGCCCTGCATCTGATGCGGCGCCGCAGCATCGTCTGAACGACGTGAACTGAGTACGAGGAGGGCCGGGGCGAATCGCCCCGGCCCTCTTCGCGTCCGGGCTCGCCTCGTGGCTCAGCGCAGCGGCGTGTAGCCCGGCACCTCGCTGTGGGGCGTGTCGAGGTAGACCTTCGCCTCCGGCGGCGCACCGAAGCGGCCGTGGCTCCACCGGACCTCGACGTGGCCCTCGACGGCCTGCTCCGTGTCCGATGCCCGGTTCCGGACGTGGGCGCACCAACGGACCTGCGGCTGGCCGACGTTGTCGGCCTCGATGTCGAACGACCGCAGCTCGTGATCCTGCCGCCAGTCCCACGGCGTGTCGATCCGCAGGCGCATGCGGTCGTCACGATTGACCCCGACGACGAAGTACGGCGCCGCAGCGAGCCGGAGGAGGCGCCACAGCAACTGCTCCTGCACCGGACGGGTCCGTGCCGCCGCTCGCCACCGGTCGGCGGAACGAACGCTCACGGCACGACACAGATCGCGGTAGGGCTCGTCGACGCCGTCGGGCCAGCGGCGTCCGACCGCGCGGAGCGCGTCTCGGAGGCGACGGCGGTCGTCCCGGTCGGCGCACGCTGGGTCCGCAGGGAACCGGCAACCGACCGCGTCCGCCGCCGCGGCCGCGAGGCGACGATGCTCGTCGGGTGCGACGACGTCGTACCAGTCGACGCGTTCGTGCCCGTCCGAGTGCGACAGCAGCCGATCGAACACCCGCGAGGGCGCGGCGTTGTGGAGGACCTTGGACGAGTACTTGCACGACACCAGGTAGACCCGGTCGATACGCAGGTCGGCGGGGATCACCTGGTCACCCGGCGGGCGGCGGCCACCGGTCCACTCGATTCGTCGCGGTCGACGGCCGTCGAGCGCCTCGGGGTGGGCGGCGAACGCGACACCGTTGGCGAACGCATCGGCGGCGAGCTTCGCCAGCGCAGGATCGTGCAGACCACGGGTCAGTTGGTCCCATGCCGCGTCGTCGACCACCAACTCCTCCGGACGCTGGAGGACGGCCCAGTCGACCGTGCCGTGCCCCAGGCAACCCAGGGCGGTGGCGAGTTCGGTGATGGCGGTCTTGTCGTCGGCCATTCGCCGGGGGTCAGCGGACGTGCAGGTCGCGCAGGATCTCGACCGACGCCGGGTCGGTCAGCTCGACCGCTGCTGCGATGGTCGACGAGGGCACCGCAGCCAGGGCCTTGGCCTGGACGGAGTTGCGGACCGGGAGCTCGGTGGTGAGGACCACGACCGACTCGTCGGTGTCGGCCACGACCGACGCCTGACCGATCGTTCGCCAGAGCACGTCGGAACGACGGAGCCCCGACGGCGACGGCGTGAAGGCGCCGGCCACGGCGACCAGCCAACGTGACCCGTCGGAACCGGTGGCTCGGAAGTCGAAGGCCACGCCCCGGTCGCGCACGGCGGTCTTGGCGTCGTCGATGTCGGTGAACCCGGCCAACTCCAGGACGCGGCGAGCGACGTCGGTGGCCTTGCGGCCGGCCGAGACCAAGGCATCGATCGGCGCGTCCGGCGGCGTCGTGACCTTCGTGGGCGGCACGACGACCGGGGTCGCTGCGCCGTTGGCCATCTCGGCAGCGATGCGGGCCTCGGCGCCGGCGATGTAGTCGGGATCGGTGTCGAAGCCGACGTAGTGCCGACCCGAGCGGACAGCGGCGACGGCGGTGGTCCCGGCGCCCATGAACGGATCGAGCACCAGGTCGTCGGCGTAGGTGTAGAGATCGATGAGCCGGGCGGGGAGTTCGACCGGGAACGGCGCCGGGTGGTTGACGCGCTTGGCGCTCTCGGGAGCGAACTCCCAGACATCGAGGGTCGCGTCGAGGAAGTCGTCGACCGTCATCGACCCCTGGCTCGGCATGCCGGCCTTGGCGCGGGTCCTGGCGTCGACGGCGCGGTCGAAACGGCCCTTCGATGCGACGATCACCCGCTCGGTGACATCACGCAACACCGGGTTGCCGGGGCGCTGGAAGCTCCCCCAGGCGCACGAGCCGCCGGCACCCTTGCCCTTCTGCCAGATGATCTCGCCTCGCAGCAGCAGGCCGAGGTCCTCGAGGATGGCGATGACGTCGGACGACAGCGACCGGTAGGGCTTGCGGCCGAGGTTGGCGACGTTGACCGCGATCCGACCGCCGGGTTCGAGCTTGCGGACGCACTCGGCGAAGACGTTGCGCAGCATCTCGATGTACTCGAGGTAGTCGGCGGGGATGCCGCCCTCGCCCAGGGCTTCTTCATACGCCTTCCCGGCGAAGTAGGGCGGCGAGGTCACCACCAGCGCGACCGACCCGTCGGCGATGTCGCCGTGGGTGTCCATGTCGCGGGCGTCGCCGAGCCAGATCTGATCGAGCGCCTTGGGCGGATGGACCTCGTCGTCGGTCGAGATGACCGGCGGCACGAATCGGTCGTAGAAGCCGCTCGCATCGTGGCTCTCGCGCTTGCCGACCCCGAAGTTCGACGTCGCGGTCCCGCGACTCTCGCTCCGGGGATCGGTGGATTCCATGGACGAATCCTACGCGGCCCCCTCTGACAGGAATCCCAATCCACCGGTTCTGGTGAACAGATGCGACCACCAGGTGACGTGAGCGTTCACCAGAACGGTGGGTGGGAGCGGTCGGGTCCGGAGTCAGCGGCGGGTCAGCGGGGGTCAGTGGGGGTCAGCGGGCGAGGCCGAGGCGGCGGACGAGATCGAGGGCCGCCACCGAGCGGTTCATCGTGTAGAGGTGCAGGCCCGGGGCGCCCCCGGCGAGCAGGTCGGCCGAGAGGTCGGTGCAGACGTCGGTCCCGAGGAGCCGGACGGCCTTGGGGTCACCGTCGACGGCCAGACAACGCTCCCACAGCGAGTCGGGGATGGTGGTGTCGTTGAGCTCGGACATCCGGCGCATCGAGTGGACGTTGATGAACAGCATGATGCCGGGGATCACGGGGGTGTCGCAGCCGAGCGCCGCGAGTTCGTCGACCATCCGCAGGTACGGGTCCGCCGTCCACACGAACTGTGTGACCCCGAAATCGGCCATGGCCAGCTTCTCGGCGAGGTACCGCCGGTCGGTCTCGATCGACGGCGAACGCGGGTGCTTCTCGGGGTGCGCGGCCACACCGACGGAGAAGTTGCCCGGATGGTCACGCACGACCTGGATCAGCTCTGCTGCGTGGGCGAAGTCGCCACCGGGGTCGGTGCCGTCCTGGGGCGGATCGCCCCCGAGCGCCAGGATGTTGTGGACGCCGCCGGCGGCATAGGCATCGAGCAGGTCGTTGATCTCGGCCTTGGAATGCCCCACGCACGTGAGGTGGGCCATGGTCGGGAACTCGTGATCGCGGTTGAACTGGATGACGACGTCGCGGGTGCGCTCTCGGGTCGACCCCAGCGCGCCGTAGGTCACCGAGGTGAACGACGGATGCACGACAGCGAGCTCGTCGAGCACGCCGATGAGCTGCTTCTCGGCGTCGTCGTCCTTGGGGGGCGAGAACTCGAACGAGACGGTCGGAGCGCCGCCGAGGAGTTCGACGATGCGGGTCATGCGCCTGCCGCCAGGTTCGCTTCGGCAGCGGCAACGGTGTTGCGGAGCAACATGGCCACGGTCGTCGGTCCCACGCCACCGAGGCGGGGCGTGACCCACGACGCCACGTCGGCGACACCCTCGTCGACGTCGGGCAGGAGTCGACGGCCTTCCCACGACAGTCCGCCGGAGACGACCACGGCCCCGGGCTTGACCATGTCGGGAGTGACGATGGAGGGCGAGCCCACGGCGGCGATGACGACATCGGCCCGGCGGGTGTGTGCCGCCAGGTCGGGCACCGCCGAGTGCACCACGGTGACCGCGGCGTTCGCGCCCGGTCCCTTCAGCGTGAGGAGCAACGACAGCGGGCGTCCGAGCGTGGGCCCCCGACCGACGATGACCACGTCCTTGCCCTGCAGGTCGATCCCGTAGTGGACGAACATCGCCCGGATGCCCGCCGGCGTGCACGGCACGGGGCCGTCCTGCTGGAGCACCAGGCGCCCGAGGTTCTCCGGGTGGAGGCCGTCGGCGTCCTTGGCGGGGTCCATGCGGTTGATGGCGGCGTCGAAGTCGAATCCGTCGGCGACCGGGTACTGCACGATGTAGGCGTCGACCGCCGGGTCGGCGTTGAGTCGGTCGACGGCGTCGAGCAGCGCCCGTGGGTCCTCGTCGGCGCCGATGTGCACGTCGGTGCTGACGATGCCAAGGTCAGCGCAGGTCTCGTGCTTCTTGCGGACGTAGCCGGCGCTCGCCTCGTCGTCACCGACGAGGATCGTGCCGAGCCCCACCGACTTGCCCTGTCGACCGAGTGTCTCGACACGCGTGCGCACGTCGTCGAGGACCGCTTCCGCCACGGGGCCACCAGCGAGGAGTTGCGCGCTCATGACCCGCATTCTCGCGGATCGGACACTCCGGACCCGACTGCGTTGGCCTCAGAAGACCCAGCCGGCGAAGGGCGTCGGGAGCCGGAGCGCGGTGTCGAGCGCGTCGAGCAACGACGCCGGCCCGGAGAGCGTGTCGGTCAGTGCCAGACCCGAAGCCGGGCGCACACCCATCCAGAGGCGCGTGAAGGCATTGACCGAGGCGTCGAGGACCGGGAGCGCCGGGTCGAGTCCCTCCGCCAGCGTGGACGACTCGCCCAACTGCAGGGTGTAGTCGCCCCCGATCCCCGGCCACGGCGCACCGTCGAGCGACGCCAACGGATCGGTCAGTCGCAGACCGAGCGAAACCGGAGGCGCCACGAGGTGCGTCGCCTCGACGCAGGCGCGCAGGTCGAGGATGCGGAACTGCTGCTCGGCCACGGCGTCATGGGTGACGATCGAGCCGCCGGCGAGACCGACGGCTCGGCGCTGTCGCATCGGGGTCCGCAACAGGTCCTGGAGTTGGAGCTCGGGCGGCTCGGCGAAGACGGTCACGAGGTTCACCTGGTCGCCGAGGCCGCGGATGAGGCCGAGCAGTGCGAGCAGGTCCTGCGGCGTCTCGTAGACCAGCCACTCGATCTCGTAGGGCCCGTACTCGCCCTTGGCGGCGCCGAGCAGGTAGCTGGTGAGGCGACCGTCGGCGTTCCGGTAGCCCAGTGCGACCGGCTTGTCGGTCCAGCGGAACTCGGACGCCACGGTCAGGGGCTGATCGAGGACCACCGAACCGTGACCACGGTGCCGGCGCACCAACAGCGCATGCATCTCGTCCGCGTCGTCGGCGGTGAGCCGCACCGGCGGTTGCGACGGAACGGGCACCGTCATGGTCGTCGGGTCGAAGACCATCCGGTGCTCGTAGACGCCGGTGCCGAACCCGAACCGGTCGTAGAAGCCCTGGTCGAACATACCCAGCGCGGCGACCGCGGCGCCGTCGGCCGCACCCGCTGCCAGCGACTCGGCCATCAACGCCGACGCCAGACCCTGTCGCCGACCGACGTGGCTCGTGGTGACGGCGGCGATCACGCACAGCGGGACGTCGTCGGCCAGGTGTCGGATGACGCCCGAGCTGCGGGTGACCGCACATTCCGCCTCGCCGGCGATGTCGGCGACCAGGGTCGTCTCGACGTCGAGGAAGTCGCGCAACCCGCGGGCCTCGTCGGCTTCGTCCGGGTCGATCCACCCGACCTCGCGCCAGATGCGGGTGACCGCGTCGAGATCGCGGTCACGTTCATAGGGACGGCCCACGGGCATCACCCGAGTCTGCCCAACCCCAGCCTGTTCTCGTAGACGATTACCGACACCGGTGTCGTGATCGGTCTACAAGAACGCCTCAATGAAGGAAGTGGCGTTCTCCGGTGAAGACCATGGCGACGCCGAGCTCGTCGGCGGTGGCGATGCAGGCGTCGTCGCGGACCGAGCCGCCCGGCTGGATGATGACCGCCACGCCAGCGGCCGCAGCGGCCTCGATGCCGTCGGGGAAGGGGTAGAAGGCATCGGAGGCACAGGCGCCACCCTCGGCCCGTCCTGCGGCCTTCTCGGCGGCGATCTGACCGGCCTCGACACGGTTCTGCTGACCCGCCCCGATGCCCCAGGCCGTCCCGTCCTTGGCGAGCACGATCGAGTTCGACTTCACCCATCCACAGACCCGCCACGCGAACGCGGCGTCGGCCAACTCGGCCTCGGTCGGCTGACGCTTCGTGACCACCTGCCAGTCGGCGGGCGCCGAGGCGAAGTGGTGCGGGCTCTGCACGAGCCAGGTGTCGTTGAGTTGGCGAATCGCCCGCGGGCCGGCACCGGGAGCCGGCAGCGTGAGCAGGCGGGTGTTCTTGCGCTTGGCGATCAGGGCGTCGATGACGCCGTCGTCGTAGCCGGGTGCGATGACCACGTCGGCCTGGGCGGCCTCGACCATCTCGTCGACGGTGGCGGTGTCGATCGGCTGCGACGTGGCGACGATGCCACCGAAGGCCGAGCGGGGATCGCAGGCGAACGCGTTGCGGTAGGCCTCGGCGAGGGTGTCACCCACCGCGGCGCCGCACGGGTTGGCGTGCTTGATGATGGCGACGGCGGGCTTGCCCGACTGCGCAGCGAGGTCGTGGGCCAGGTTCCAGGCCGCGTCGGAGTCGAAGATGTTGAGGTAGCTGAGCGCCAGACCCGAGTGCTGATCGATCTGGTCCCACACGCTGGTGACGCCCCGCTGGCGATAGCGGGCACCCTCCTGGTGCGGGTTCTCGCCGTAGCGCAGGACCTGCTCGTCGCGCTCGAGCGCGAGGTGGATCGTGGGCGGGAGCTCGGTGGCTTCCGGATCGGTCTCGTCGAACCACGACACCACGGCGGCGTCGTAGCCGGCGGTGTGCGCGAAGGCCTTGCGGGCCAACCGGCGGCGGGTGGCAGCGCCGATGGCACCGTCGGCGACGATCTCGGCGAGCACGGGTTCGTAGTCGACAGGGTCGACGACGATGCCCACGTGGGCGTGGTTCTTGGCCGCAGCCCGTACCATGGCCGGTCCGCCGATGTCGATCAGGTCGATCCCGGCGTCGAGCTTTCGGCCGCCGGCATCGCCCGCAGCCTCCGCGTCACCGAAGGGGTACAGGTTCGACACCACGAGGGCAAAGGGCTCGATCTCGTACTTCTCGAGGTCGACCTGGTGCTCGGGGTCGGTCGGGTCGGCCAGGATCCCGCCGTGGATCTTCGGGTGGAGGGTGGCGACCCGGTGTCCGAGGATGGCGGGGTAGCCGGTGACCGACTCGGTGTCCTCCACCGCGATGCCGGCATCACGGATGGTGGCGGCCGTCCCGCCGCTCGACACCAGGCTCCAGCCGGCGTCGGCGAGCCCCTTCGCGAGATCGACCACACCGGTCTTGTCGTACACGGACAGGAATGCCCTCATCGGGTCTCCTCAGCAACTTGGCGGTCGAGCGGTCGGACGGGGTCGAGCAGCTCGGGATGGGCGAGCACGGCGCGGATGGTGTCGGGGTAGAGGCGTCGTTCGACGACCTTGATGCGTTCCTGCAGCGTCTCGGCGGTGTCGCCGTCGAGGATCGGGACGGCCTCCTGGGCGAGGATCGGTCCGGCGTCCATCTCCAACGTCGCCACGTGGATCGTGCAACCGGTGACCTTGACGCCGTACTCGAGGGCGGCCTCGACGGCGTGCCAACCCTTGAACGCCGGGAGCAACGCCGGGTGGGTGTTGAGGATCCGGAAGGGATAGGCGTCGTGGATCGCCTGCCCGAAGACGGTGCCGTAGCCCGCCATCACGACGAGATCGACGCCTGCGTCCTGGAGGATCGCGGCGGCCTCGGCCGTGTAGCCCTCGCGATCGAACGACGCTCCGAACGACGTCCGCTCGTGGACGACGTGGGCCACGCCGTGGCGTTCCGCGACCTCGGTGGCCCGGCACGGCCGGTCGACCATCACCACGTCGACCGGGATCCCGTCGCTGAGGATCGCGTCGAGCAATGTGCCGCTGCCGGAGGCGAGGACGCCGACACGCGAAGGTCCTGTCTCGGACGGTTCGGGCTCCTGCATCGGGGTCGGAAGCTAGCAGTCCCCCATCAGCCCGGAAACCGGGCGACTACCCGCAGTCGCCGGCTGCCGACCCGGACTCGTCGCGCCAGCAGACACGCTCGGTGGCGTCGCTCTCGGCGAGGTGGCGGGCGAAGCAGTTGTCCCGTCCCTCCAGGCCCCAGCCGTCGCAGGCGGCCAGCGCGTCGGCGGCGTTGTCGTATCCCGGTCGGAGGATCACCCAGAACCCGTCGCGGAGCGATGCCCACTCGCTGCCGCGCACGATGACCGCGTCGGGGACGGTGGATCGAACGGTCTCGAACGATCGGGCGAGCGCAACCCCGCCAGCCGACGAGGGCACCGACGACACCTGTGCGACCCACCCCTCGGCCAGGTCGTCGGGCGTCCGGATGGGGAGGTCGTCGGGCTCCGGGGCCGGCGGTGCGACCACCGTGGGGGCCGGGGACGGCTGCTCGACGACCGTTGCCGGCGTCGTCGACGACGTGCTCGCAGCGGTCACCCCTGGTGCGACCGGGAGCAGCGAGGTGTCCTCCGCCACGGTCGTCGTGGTCACGGTGGTCATCGTCTGCTCGCTCCCGAGCACCTCGGGGCCCGACACGGCGGGCGATTCGTCGAGGACCAGGACGGCGGCCACCACGACCACGAACAACGCGACAGCGGACACCGCCATCGGCACGACCGGCAGTCGGTCGATCCACGTCGCTTCGCGTCGGGGGATCTCGGGCCCGGCCTCACGGATCGGGATGGACCACGGCGGATCGTCGTGCGGATGTTCCATGACTCCCCCATGGTGACAGCACGGGTCAGGAAAGTGGTGGGTCCTCACACCCGGCAGTACCTCCACCGGACCCCGCCGGCGAGTCCGACACCTTGGTCGCGACGTAGCCCGCTCCCGGGTCGTCGGTGGAGACGAGCCGGACCACGGCCCGAGCGATCGCATCGGCCTCGGCGTCGCGGAACGCATCGGTGGCCAGGAGCGCATCCTCCTCGGGATCCGACAGGAACGCCGCCTCGGTCAGCACCGCCGGGACCGTCTCGGTCCGCCGGAGGACCCCGTAGAAGTCGTCGCCGGTCCGCAGGGACTGGCGGGCGCGGGCGCCGGGGTCGTCCCCCACGGCCCAGTCGTTCCCGAAAGGCGTGAAGGCCGCTTGGAGCTCCTCCCACAACAGCCCGGCCAGGCGCTTCGACTCCGGGGCATCGAGTTGGTGATAGAGCTCGCTCCCGGGGTTCGGCCCCGATCCGAGCGGGGCCGCGTTGTGGTGGATCGACACGAACGCGATCGGCTGCAACGCCAGTGCGATCGCCGCTCGGGTCTGCAGCGTGACGCGCTGGTCCCCGGGGCGGGTCATGACCACGGTGGCGCCGAGTGCGCGGAGGCGACTGGCCGTCCGGTTGGCGATGTCGAGGTTGACGTCGCGCTCGGTCTGCCCGGACGGCCCCACCGCCCCGGGCTCCGAACCGCCGTGGCCGGGGTCGAGCACCACATGCGCGCCACGCACCGGCACGCCGTCGACCACCGCTGTGACCGCGCAGGGGGTCAGGACCTCCCACGCACCCGGGGAGCCGCCGACCACCGGGAGCACCAGACCGGTTGCGGTCTCGACGGCAGGCACGTCGGTTCGGTCGGGAAGCGGTGGGAAGACCGACGGGACGGTCGTGGTCGTCGTCGCCGGCGGAGCCACGTCGCCAGCGTCGTCGTCACCCCGGTCCGGATCGCCGATCGGCGGACGACGTGCGGCAGCGTCGGCGGACGAGTCGGTGTCCACCGACAGCGCGGCCAGCACGCCGACTGCGCACAGGACCACGGCGTACCAGAAGATCCAGCGTTCCCTCACTCCCCCCAGCATGGCGCTCATCCCAACGGTGGGTCCTGGCACCCGCCGGAGCCTCCGCCGCCGCCGGGGTCCGACGACGACTCGAGCGCAGGGATGAAGCCCGACCCGGGGTCGTCGGTGCTCACGAAGCGGATGATCGCAGTCGCGATCGCCGTTGCTTCGCTCTCGCGGAATCCCTCGGTGTCCAACAAGGCCTCCTCGGCCGGGTTGGACAGGTACGCCGACTCGCTGAGCACCGCCGGCACTCCTTGCGATCGGCGCAGGATCCCGTAGAAGTCGTCGCCGTCGTTCATCGAACGCCGGGCATGCGCTCCCGAGTCGCCGCCGACGACCCAGTCGGTCCCGTAGGGCGACAACTTCGCCAGCAACTCCTCGTAGACGAGACCCGCCAAACGCTTCGAGTCGTCCGACGCGAGGTGGTGGTAGGTCTCGGTGCCCGGGGTGGTCGACTTCCGCGACGCACCCGAGTTGTGGTGGATCGAGACGAACACCGACGGTTGGAGGGCGACCGCCAGCGAGGCCCGGGTGTCGATCGTGACCCGCACGTCGGTCGAGCGGGTGAGGACCACCACCGCGCCACGCTGTTCGAGCAGGCGCTTGGCCCGCAGCGCGACGTCGAGGTTGACGTCCTCCTCACGGACACCTCCGGGCCCGATGGCTCCGGTCTCGCTCCCGCCGTGCCCCGGATCGAGCACGACGTGGGCGCCGGCGATCGGTTGCCCGTCGACCTCGACTTCGTTGGCGCACGGTGTCTGGACCAGCCAGGCACCGTCCGACCCGCCGACGACGGGGAGAACGAAGCCGTTGCCGGTCACCACGGCCGGTGTTCCGTCGACCTCCGGGACCGGCCCGAAGACGTCGGGACCGGTGGACTCTGCCGTGGTCGAGGTCGCCACCGGGGTCGGGTCTGGATCACCTCCTCGCGAAACGAGGAGGACGATCGACCCGACCAGCCCGATCGCGAGTCCGAGGCGGAGCAGCCGCTGGTTCAGGGCACCCGCTCTGCTTACAGGCCCTTCACGACGTCGACCATGAGCTCGCCGGCTTCGGTCGGGTTGTTGCCGACCTTGACGCCGGCGTCCTCGAGGGCCTCACGCTTGGCGGCTGCGGTGCCCTTGCCACCGGAGACGATGGCACCGGCGTGGCCCATCTTCTTGCCGGCCGGGGCGGTGACGCCGGCGACGTAGCTCACGACCGGCTTCGAGACGTTGGCCTTGATGAACTCGGCCGCCTCTTCCTCGGCGCTGCCGCCGATCTCGCCGATCATCATGATCGCCTGGGTCTCGTCGTCGGCCTCGAAGCGCTCGAGGCAGTCGATGAAGCTGGTCCCGGGGACGGGGTCGCCGCCGATGCCGACACAGGTCGACACGCCGATGTCCTTGAGCTTGAGCTCGTAGAGCGCCTGGTAGGTCAGCGTGCCCGAACGGGAGACGATGCCGACATTCGGTCCGCCTTGCACCGGCTCCTTGGCGATCTCGCCGGCGGTGATGCCGATGTTGCACTTGCCGGGGCTGATGATGCCGGGGCAGTTGGGGCCGAGCAGCTGCACGTTCGGGAAGTCGCGCTTGAGCTTGTTGAAGAACCAGGCCTCGTCGTGCGCAGGCACACCCTCGGTGATGCAGACGATGAATTCGACGCCGCCCTCGGCGGCCTCCATCACGGCCGAGCGGACGCCGGCAGCGGGGATGAAGATGCAGCTGGCGGTGGCACCCGTGGCCTCGACGGCCTCGGCGACGCTGGCGTAGATCGGGACGCCGTTGACGTCGGTACCGGCCTTCTTGGGGTGGGTACCGGCGACGACCTTGGTGCCGTACTCGGCGTTGCGAGCGCCGTAGAAGGAGCCCTGCGAGCCGGTGAGGCCCTGGTAGATGACCTTGGTGTTCTCATCGACGAAGATCGCCATGACTCAGGCCTCCCGCCCGTTCGAAAATTCCGTTCCTGAGTCACACGAGGTGTGACGGGGTGACGAGATTTTCCTCATTGGGCGCCCCTTTCCTTGGCGAGGGCGACAACCGTCTCGGCCGCCTCGACCATCGTGGCCTTGCTCTGGAGCATGTCGCTCTCGTGTTCCTTGAGGATCGCCCGGCCTTCGGCGGCGTTCGTGCCGTCGAGGCGGATGACGATGGGGGCGTCGATCTTCACGCGGCCCAGGGCGGTGACGATGCCGTTGGCCACCTCGTCGCCCTTGGTGATGCCACCGAAGATGTTGATGAAGATGCTCTTGACCTTGGGGTCGTTGTTGATCGTCTCGAGTGCCCCGGCCATGACGTCGGCGTTGGCGCCGCCGCCGATGTCGAGGAAGTTGGCCGGCGAACCGCCGACCTGGTTGACGATGTCGACCGTGCTCATGGCCAGCCCGGCGCCGTTGGCGATCACGCCGACGTAGCCGTCGAGACCCACGTACTGGAGGCCCTTGGCGTGGGCGTCCTCCTCACGCTCGTCGCGCACCTGGGTGGCGTCGTAGGCGGCGTAGTCCTCGTGGCGGTAGGTCGAGTTGCCGTCGAGCGTGACCTTGGCGTCGAGGGCGTGCACCTCGCCGGTGGGCTTGAGGATCAGCGGGTTGATCTCGCAGAGATCGGCGTCGCCCTCGGAGTAGGCGGTGTAGAGCTTGGTCAGGATGTCGACCGCGCCCTCGGTGGCTGCGGGGTTCAGCTTCGCTGCTTCGACCCAGGCACGGGCGTCCGCTTCGCTGAGGCCGTCGACCGGGTCGATCCAGATCTTGGCGATGGCGTCGGGGTTCTCCTCGGCCACGGTCTCGATCTCGACGCCACCTTCGGCGCTGAGCATGCCGAGGTGCTTCTTGGCGCTGCGGTCGAGCGTGAACGAGGCGTAGTACTCCTCGGCGATGTCGGAGGCGACCTCGACCCAGATGGTCTTGACGATGTGGCCCTTGATGTCGAGGCCGAGGATGTTCCCGGCGTGCTCGCGGACCTCGTCGACGTTCGCGGCGAGCTTGACGCCACCGGCCTTGCCACGTCCTCCGACGTGGACCTGGGCCTTGACGACGACGGGGTAGCCGACACGTTCGGCGATGGCCACGGCCTCGTCGACGGTGGTGCATGCCTCGCCGTCGGAGACGGGGATGCCGTACTGGGCGAAGAACTGCTTGCCCTGGTATTCGAGGAGATCCATGGGTTCCCTTTGTGCGGTGGTATCCGGCGCTTGGGTCGCGAGCGGGTCGGTGTCGGATACTAGGAGGATGCATACGGTGACCGGCCAATCAGCGCCCGGCCAATCAGGGAGCAACGGATGAGCCCGGTCGCTCGACGACAGGGCGGGGCCCACACCGGACGGGCCGTCCTGGTCGCTGTGCTCGGCGTCGCCATCGCCCTCGGGGTCGCCTTCGGCGTCGCGACGCTCGCCGGCCGCGGCGACGTCGAGGTGCGCCTCGGCGACGACCGCTTCGACGCCGGTGGCGCCGAGAGCCGAGCCGACAGCGTCGACTCCGGGGGCCCGGTGCTCTTCCCCGACGTCGCCAACTTCCAACGGGCGATCTATGTCGACCACAGCGGCGACGACCCGCAGACCGGTTGGATCGCGGTCGGGGCCTTCGTGCCCGACGATCCGACGTGCGTCGTGACGTTCGACGTCGATGCCGACCGCTACGTCTCCGGGTGCGACGAGTCGGTCACGTTCCCTCGCTCGGGGGCCGGACTGCGTCAGTTCCCCACCGAGGTGGTCGACGGCCGCCTCTTCGTGAACCTGCAGGACACCACCGGCAACGACTCCGAGGACTAGCCCAGCTCCGAGGGCACGGAGTCCGAGAGCGGAAGGGACGGGAGCGAGAGGGACGGGAGCGTGACGATGAACGTCGCGCCGGCACCGACGGCCGACCGCACCGTGATGGTGCCCTCGTGCGCCTCGACGATCTGGCGGGCGATGTAGAGGCCCAACCCGGTACCCGAGACGGCGCCGGTCTCTCCCCGGTTGAAGCGATCGAAGATCCGCTCCGCACCTTCCGGGGCCAAGCCGGGACCGTGGTCGCGAACCGACACCACGGTCGTCTCGGCCGTCCGCTCGATGGAGACCTCGAGTGGCTCGGACGACGGCGACAGGCGGGCGGCGTTGTCGAGCAGGTTGCCGAGCACCTGCTGGATCCGGTCGACATCCATCACCACGGGTGCGGCGTCGACGGCGGTGTCGAGGACGACTCGGTGCTCGGGGTACGCATCACGGGCCGCGTCGATCGCGACCCGCACCTCGTGGACCAGGTCGCCGTTCGCCATCGAGAAGGTCATCCGACCGGACTCGACGGCTTCGGAATCGAGGACGTCGCGAGCCAGCGACTGGAGTCGTCGGGCGTTGCTGGCCGAGCGTTCCACGGCACTCCGCCGGGCGGAGTCCGACATCGTGTCCCAGTGGTCGAGGGTGGTCTGGAGGAACCCGAGGACCCCCGACACGGGCGTCCGGAGCTCATGCGAGACGATGCTGATGAACTCCTCCTGCGATGCCGCCAACTGCTGGAGCCGGGCCTGCTCGTCGCGCGCCACCCGGAGTCGATGGGCGAACAGGAGGAACAGACCGAAGCCCAACGCGACGAAGGCGAGCGCCAGCAGCTCGCCGACCGACTGGAGCGGGCCGACGAGCCCGGACTGGAACTCGTCGAGATCTTGACGGAACGCGACTCTCCACCCGGCCGAGGGGACATCCTGGATCACGACGACCTTTCCGTCGTGACTCCTCAGGCCGGGAGCGTCGGTGAGGAGCATCGGATCGGGGACCGTTGCTGCGATGAGGCTCGGGTCGCTCGCGGCGATGACGCTGCCCAGCGAGTCGTAGAAGAGGAACTCCCCGGTCTCACCTCGACCGAGTTCGCCGATCTCCTCGTTGAAGTCGCTGTCGACCGCCACCTCGCTCTCGAAGACGAAGGTCCCTCGCAGTTCGAACGTGACCGGATCGAGGATCGGGATCACGGCGGCGATGGTGGGAAGGTCCGCGGTGACGCCGGGGCTCATCGGGAGATACAGACCCGCACCGCCGCGGAACGACTCGGACCGAAGCACGTCGTCCGTGCCAGGACGTTCGTAGACCTCACCGATGATCGACGGGTCCTCGAGGTTCACGCCCTGGGTGATGCGGAGCGACGGATCGGTGACGATGAAGCCGGTGCGCAGGTCCGGGACGAACTGCAACAGGTCGGTGAGCAACTCCTCGTCGGTGGTGCTGCCGACCTCGAAGTCCCAGGGCTGCCCGGCCAAGCTCGTGCCGCCGGCGAGGCCACTACGGACGCGTTGGTCCTGGCTCCGGGCTGTGGCCGACACCTCCGCCAGCAGCGACCCACGCAATGACTCGACGCCACCCTGGCGTGCGTCCTGCAGCAGGAAGAAGACCAAGGCCCCGACCGCGAGCGTCGAGAACGCAACGACGAACGGAATCCACCGCTGGCGCAGCCACTTGGTCATGACCCCTCGTTCCCTTCCGCCAGCGATGATCGCACACTCCCGGCGACGACGTGCGGGAACCGGCACCGCAGCCGCGCCCCACCGGCAGGGCTGTCCTCGACGTCGATGGTCCCACCCAACTTCCGCACGAACTCCCGGACGACCGAGAGACCGATGCCGACGCCGCGGGTTCGAACCACCTCGTCGCTGCTTCCCCGGTAGAACCGCTCGAACACCCGGTCGCGCTCGCTGACCTCGATCCCCGGTCCCTCGTCATCGACGATCAGTTCGCCGGCACGGCCCACGTGCTGGACGCTCACCACGACTGTCGAGCCCTCGGGCGAGTACTTCACCGCGTTGGCCACCAGGTTGGTCAGCACGCGCTCCACGGCGAGCGAATCCGCGACCACCGGCGGGCCGTCCTCCACGTCGAGGACGATCTCGTTCGAATCCCACGCCGCCCGTTGTCGATCGACGACGGTCGTCACCTCGGCGCCGAGATCGATCGGCCGGGGATCGACGGCCAGGTCGCCGGTCTCGAGCTTGGAGAAGTCGAGGAGGTCGCGCACCAACAGGTCGAGTGCGTGGGCGTTCGCCGCCACCCGCTGCGACATCGAGCGTCGTTCATCCTCGGTCAGCGAATGCCAGTGGGTGTCGAGGATCTGCGCCAGGCCGAGCATCGCCGCCAGCGGCGTCTTGAGCTCGTGAGCCGCGGTCGTGAGGAACACGGTCTTGAGCGAGTCGAGCTCCGACAGCTGGTCCATGGCCACCTGCTGTCGCTCCATCGCCTTGGCCATGACCAGAGCGGAGGTGACCAACTCGGCCGACTCGTGGATCGCGTGCATCTCCGACTCGGTGAGGTCGCGCCCGGTGACGAACCGCAGCTCGGCGACCATGCGCCCACCGCGACTCAACGCGAGCAGCGCGGTGGTCCCCTCATCCAGGGGTCGCGCCAGCCCTGCGTGGACGGCCGCGACGGTCGACGGGCGTTGCCCGAGGCAGAACAGCTCCTGGAATCCTCCGCCGGGTTCTCCCGAGGAGATGGAGACGCCGGCGAGCCCGAACCGGTCTCGGAGCTGGACCGCCAGCGTCGGGAGGACGTCGGACAGGTGCATGCTCCGCTGCAGGATCGGCATGAGGTCGTCGATGACCGAACTCCGCTGGCGCTCCTTGGCGAGGGCGTTCTCGGCCGCCATCCGACCCCGCACCTCGAGGGCGAAGACGGTGAGCACCAGGATGGTCCCCACCACGACGACGGCCAGGATTGCGACGGTCCAGTCGGTCAACCCACCGACCGGCGAGGCCTCGGCGGCGACGACCCAGGTACGGGCGCCCAACTCCACCTCGAGCGAACTCGCCGTGTCGCTCCCGAACTCGCGCGAGCCCCCGAGGCGCGTCGTCCCGTCGAAGACCGCGACCCTTCCGTCCCCCGCGTCGGCCAACGCTGCGTCGACGTCGACTACGCCGGCGAGGAATCCCACGATCGTCTCGCGTCTCGCCTGCGTGGACCGCGGTGCCGGAACCAGTGGAGCCCCGTCGCTGGTCCGGAACATCGGGGCGACGAGGACCGGCACCGCATCTCGCCCGACCGGAGGCGACAACTGCAGCGCACCGGTGTCACGTGCACGCGCGAGCGCCGCCCGAAGCGCCTCGTCGGCGACGATGTCGTCGGCGAGATCGCCGACCGCCACCCGAGGACGATCCGGCTCGGCGATGGCGCTGACCGCCCGGAGTCCCTCGACGGGCGAGACACGGAACGAGGTCGGCGACGTGACCGACGCCTCGAGGTTCTCGAGACCGCGATCGGACGAGGCGAACCATCCTGCGAGTTGCACCGCCACGTCGCCGGCGACCGACGCTGCCTCGGTCTCCGCGCTGGCCTCCCGCCAACCATCGTCAGCTCGCAGCACCGTGCCGAGCAGCGCGAGGAAACCGACCGTCGTGATGGCCGCCATCAGCGCTGGGAGCACGAAGGTTCGTCGGACGATGGTCGTGATGGACTCCTGGGTCGAACCGATGGCCCTCCGACAGGCCTGGTCGGTGAACCCTCGGCGTACCATAGGGCCCCGGTCCGACGTGGCGTCGGCCCTGTGCGGACGAAACCATCGAGGAACGACATGACGAGCCTGCTGATCGCGGACGACGAGGAAGACATGCGTCTGCTCCTCCGAATGGTCATCCGGGTCGCCAACGACGGCCTCGAGGTCACCGGCGAGGCCACCACCGGTAGCGAAGCCGTGCAGCAGGCCTTGGAGGCGACCGCGCCGCACGACGTGATCGTGCTCGACAACCGGATGCCGGTGATGTCCGGGCTCGAAGCCGCCGTCGCGATCCTCGAACGCCGGCCCGACCAGCCGATCATCCTCTACTCGGCCCACCTCGACGACGCCGTCCGAGCCGATGCCGAGGCGGTGGGGATCCGTGCGTGTCTCCGCAAGAGCGAGATCGAACAACTCCCCGAACTGGTCCGCTCGCTCGCTGCCGCCTGAAGGTGTTCAGCGCTCAGCGCTCGCCGACGACGGCGTCCCGCAGCGTCCGCAGGTTCCCCTTCGGCACATAACTCGCACCGGAACGCTCGACCGCGTCGACGATCGCGTGGTCCTGATAGTTCGTGTAGACGATCACCCGCACCGTCGGCTGGTCCCGCGCCACCGATGCCGCGACCTCGGCGCCGGTGAGCCCCGGCGGCATGCGGTGGTCGACCACCAACACATCGGGGACCAGTTCGCGCGTGAGGCGTTGCGCGTCGGCGCCGGTCCGCCCCTGCCCCACCACGTCGTGCCCCTCGAGTCCGAGATCGAGGACGACGAGTTCGAGCGCCGACGGATCGTTGTCGACCACGACGATCCGCAGCGGGGCCGTGACCGAGGTCGACATCACGTGAAGAGCGCGGCGACCTCGCGGCGCTGGATCTTGTTGGTCCCCGTGCGCGGGAAGTCGTCGACCGCGAGGTAGTGGACCGGGATCTTGTAGTGGCTGAGGTGGTTGCGGATCCACGCGTCGAGGTCGGCCGTCACCAGATCATGGCCATCGGCCAGTCGGATCGCGGCGACGGGGACCTCGCCCAGTCGTTCGTCGGGTCGACCCACGACAGCGGCCTCGGCCACGGCCGGATGCTCCTCGAGCACCGCCTCGACCTCGACCGCGTAGACCGAGAAGCCGCCGCGCTTGATGACGTCCTTCTTGCGACCGGCGAAGAGCACCGAGTTGAAGGGGCCCTTCCTCGCGAGGTCTCCCGTGCGGAGCCAACCGTCCCCGTCGAGCACGGCTGCCGTCGCCTCGTCGTCACCCCAGTAGCCCCGGAGGACACCCGGCCCCTTGACCAGCAACTCTCCCGTCTCGCCGGCGCCGGCGTCGTCACCGTTCTCGTCGACGACCTTCATCCGGTAGCCCGGGATCGCGAATCCCACCGAGTCCCCGAGTCCGACGGGCAGGTACGGCGGACTGATCTTGGCAGCCACCCCGCCGCCGGTCTCGACCATGCCGTAGCCCTCGGCGAACACCGCCTGCCCCACGTCACCCAGGCCGGGAACGTGCACCGATGCTCCGAAGCGCTTGAACTCACGAGCCAGTTCCGGCGGCATCACGTCGGCGCCCGAGGCCCACACACGGATGCTGCCGAGGTCTCGTTCGGCCGCGCCCGCCTCGAGCAGGAGGCGGTACATCGTCGGCACGCCGATGAACAGCGAGGCCCGACGATCCTCGATCGCGTCGAGGACCGCTGCCGCGTCGAACCGGCGCAGGAAGTACGCCTCGATCCCGGCGCCCGCCAGACCGAGCAGGGTGGCGAACCCCATGATGTGCGCGACCGGCAGGCTCACGACTGCTTCGTCGTGGCGGAGCGCGCTGGGATAAGCAGCGCTGGCCCGCAGCGCACCCACCAGCGCGTCGTGGGTGAGCGCGACGCCCTTGGGCTTGCCGGTCGTGCCCGAGGTGTAGAAGAGCGCGGCGACGTCGTGACCGGCCGCGCTGACGGATCGCATCACCGGCTCGTGGCCGTCGACCTCGTGCGCCGACCGGATGACGAACGTCGCCCCGGAGTCGGTGACGACGTGATCGATCTCCTCCGGCCGCATGGCGTCGTTGACCGGTGCCGGGATCGCCCCGGCCCTCGACACTGCGAGGCACAGCAGCAGCTGCTCGTAACCGTTGGGCGTCGCCACCACGACGACGTCGCCGGGCGCGGTCCGGGCCGCGACGCCGCCGGCCCAGCGAGCGATGCGCTTGGCGGCCTGGCGGTGGGTGAGCGACAAGCCTCCGCCGGCTTCGGTCACCAGCCGGCGGTTGCCGTGGATCGCAGCGAGACGTTCGACGAGGTTGCCCAGCGTGTGATCGCGCCGGACGAAGAAGAGCAGGCGTTGGGTGGCGCTCCTCATGACGGCGTGCTCCGCATCGCCTCCGGTGTAGTGCACCCGCGGTCACGGGGGCCAACCACGGTCCGGAGTTCCGTCGCTACTCCCAGCGCACGGTGAGGAGATGCCGGGGTCGCGACACGCCCTTGAGACTGTGGATCCCGCGGTCCTCGGTCACGAACGACTGCTCGAGATGGTCGGCCACGTGTTCAGTGACCATGATCTGTTCCGGCTCGGCGGCCGCGGTCACCCGCGAGGCCAGGTTGATCACACTGCCGATGAGGTCGGCCCCGTCGTCGACGACATCACCGCTGTGGACCCCGATCCGGACCGAGGGCGCGAAGCCGGTCTCGTCGCGTTGGCGAGCGAGGCGCCGGTTGATCTCGATGGCGGCCCGGACCGCTCGACTGGGGGCGTCGAACTGGGCGAGCACGCCGTCGCCCGCGGTGTTGACCTCCCAGCCGCCTTCTCGCTCGAAGCACTCACCGAGGACCGTGCGCACCCGGTCACGCACGCGGACCCAGCCGTCGTCGCCGATCGCCTCGTTCAGCCCGGTCGAGCCGACCACGTCCACGAACATCGCCACGACGAATCGCGTCCGCCTCGCGCGGTCGCCGTCGGCGACGTCTGCGGTCCCCGGGCCGCTGGAGCGACCCGACGTCGCCGGCGTGGGCGGAACCGGTGGGACCGGCGGCGCCGGGGGGACGCCGTGACGGGCAGCACGGCGCAGCGCGTGCTCGGCGTGCCGCTCGGCCCGACGGAGCTCCTGCGACCGACGTCGGTCGAGGCGGTCGCGTGACTCCGCCCGCTCCGACGGTTGCCGATTGGCGGCCATGAAGTGCGGTGCGAGGCCGGTGCCCCACGCAGCGCCGACGATCGCGGGCCAGAAGAAGCCGCCGAAGTCCGTCAGCGCCCAGATGACGACCAGGAGCGCCATCGTCGACACGTACACACTCAGGTGGGCCTGGAACCCGCTGTCGCGGAGGGCGGGGAACGGTTGCCGGTCCGGCGACGACGCCGCCGACGGCGGGACCGCCGTGGGTGCCGGGAGGTCGACCGTCAGGTCGGCGAGCTCGGGAAGTGTCCTCGCCTGGTAGACCGCGCCGACGCGCTCCTCGAGTTCGTCGAGGTCGATGATGCCTTCGCCTGCGGCATCGCGCAGTCGGGTGACGACGCGTTGCCGGTCGTCGTCCGACGCGCGTCGCGCCGGGATGTCGGGGAGCGACCCCGGCCCCTCGTTCTCGCTCACGCCGTGGAGTCTGGCATTCCGGACGCGTGCGGTGTGTGGCCTGCGCCGGGCGTCACACCTTCTGGAGCGGGGCCCACGACAGGAGGAGACGCTTCTCGCCGGCGCCGGCGAAGCGGATCGTCGCCTCGGCCTTGTCGCCCTGACCTTCGATGTCGATGATCACGCCGTCACCGAAGGTGGCGTGGGTGACGTCGTCGCCGACCTTGAGCCCGGCCGACTCCGCACCCGTCGTGGGCACCGGCCGGTCACGCGAGGCGAGGGCGTTCTCGACGATCCGGTCGCGGCCGGCGCTCACGTCGGCGCCGATGTCTCGATCGCCACGGCCGAACGTCCGTCCCTCGGTGTCGCCGCCGCCGGCTCGGCGGCCGCGCTGGCTGGAGCGGCCGCTCGCGCCGTAGGTCGACCCGCCCCTGCTCGCTCGCCGACGACCGTTGATCTCGTGCACCAGTTCGACCGGGATCTCGTCGAGGAACCGGCTGGGCGGGTTGTACTGCGTGCCGCCGAAGAGCGTCCGGCTCCAGGCGTGGGTGAGGTGGAGGCGGTGCATCGCCCGCGTGATCCCGACGTAGGCGAGGCGCCGTTCCTCCTCGAGTTCGTCCGGCTCGGTGAGCGTGCGCATGTGCGGGAAGATGCCGTCCTCGAGACCGATGAGGAACACAATCGGGTACTCGAGGCCCTTGGCCGAGTGGAGGGTCATGAGCGTGACCTCGGACTCGTCGTCGTCGAGGTCGTCGGTGTCGGCCACGAGGCTCACCGACTCGAGGAACTCGGCCACGCTCTCGTACTCCTGCGCATTGCCGATCAGCTCCGCCAGGTTCTCCAGCCGCCCCTCGGCCTCGATCGTCCGATCGTTGCGCAGTTCGTCGAGGTAGCCGCTCGTCTCCAGCAGGTGCTCGAGCAGTGGTCCAGGACCGTCGTCGACTCGCGCCGTCGCATCGTCGAGCAGGTCGAGGAACCGAGCGATCCCCTTGACCGCCGTGCCGCTCACGCCGGCGTCGTCCGAGTGTCGGAGCCCGTCGAGGAACGTCATGCCCCGGCCGGTGATCCACTGGTCGATCTTGGCGATGCTGGTGTCGCCGACGCCGCGTTTGGGCTCGTTGACGACGCGCTTGATGCTGACCTCGTCCGACGGGTTGACGACCGCCTTCACGTAGGCCAGCGCGTCCTTCACCTCCCGACGGTCGAAGAACCGGGTCCCGCCGATCACCCGGTAGGGGATGCCGCCACGGGCCAGGTACTCCTCGATGACCCGGGCCTGGGCGTTGGTCCGGTAGAAGACCGCCATGTCGCCCCAGCGATGCTCACCCGAGTCATGGAAGCTGGCGACCTGACGCGAGACCCACTGCGCCTCGTCGTGTTCGTCCTCGGCGTGGAACCGGACGATCGGCTCGCCGGCGCCCTGCTCGGTCCACAGGTCCTTGGGCTTGCGTCCGAGGTTGTTGGCGATGACCGCATTGGCCGCGTCGAGCACGTTCTGGGTCGAGCGGTAGTTCTGCACCAACGGGATGGTCGTGACGTCGGGGAACGCCTTCTCGAAGTCGAGGATGTTGGTGATGTCGGCGCCGCGGAAGCCGTAGACCGACTGGTCACCGTCGCCGACCACCGTGACGTTGCGATGCTCGGACGACAACTGGATGACCAGCTCGTTCTGGACCTTGTTGGTGTCCTGGTACTCGTCGACGAGCACGTGCTGGAACCGCTGGCGGTAGTGGTCGAGCACGGCAGGATGGCGACGGAACAGTTCGGCTGCCTGGAGCAGGATGTCGTCGAAGTCCATCGCGCCGGCCTTCAACAGGCGGGCCTGGTACTCGCGATAGACCTCGGCGAGCTTCTGCTCGGTGAAGCCACGGGCACGATCGGCGTAGTCGTCGACGAGGACGTAGTCGTTCTTGGCGGCGGAGATCTGGGCGTGGACCGACCGGGGCGGCATCTTCTTCGTGTCGAGGTTCATGTCGCGCAGCACGTACCCGGTGAGGCGGCGAGCGTCGGCCTGGTCGTAGATCGTGAACGACGACGGGTAGCCCAGCGCCTCGCCGTCGCGTCGCAGGATGCGCACGCAGGCGGAGTGGAACGTCGACACCCACATCTTGCGGGCCACCGGCCCGACGAGGTCGGCCACGCGACCCTTCATCTCGTCGGCGGCCTTGTTGGTGAACGTGATGGCCAGGATCTCGAACGGGCTGACGTTCCGTTCGCGGATCAGCCAGCCGATCCGGCGGGTCAGGACCCGCGTCTTGCCCGATCCGGCACCGGCCAGCACGAGCAACGGGCCGCCCTCGTGGGTGACCGCTTCCTCCTGCGCCTGGTTCAACCCGTCGAGCAGCGCCTCACCGAAGGGGCCGGGGGTCGCAGGCGCGTCGGCGTCGGGGAACAGCTCATCAGGCACCACGTCGACACTATCGGCGTGGTCCGACACCACTGCTGGCCGACGTTCTTTGCCAGACTCCCCGACCGTGAAGATCCACAAACTCGAGTCCACGGACGCCTTCATCTCCTTCGACCTCGACGATGCGCCGTCGGTGGGGATCACCCGCCTGGCCCGCAAGGTCCTCCAGGACGGCGCGACCCTCCTCGCCCGCTCGACGACGTATTCGTTCGCGAGCTTCGAGATCCAGATGGGCGGCGCATCGGCAGGCATCAACGCCGAGGGCGACGACGTCGACCCGGCCGTCGCGAGCTTCGTCGACGAGGCCAAGGAACTGGTGTCGTCCGGCCGCTGGGCCACCGACCCCGGCCTCGGACTCACCGAGGCCGACCTCGGCGAGCTACGCATCGCCGACCCCCGGCCGGCCGAACTGTGGACCGACGACCATGCAGTGACCCTCGCCGCCGAAGGCGCGGTCGCCGCTGCGGGTGCCCTGCTCGACACCGGCCTGAACGGTGCGACCTGGGCCGTCGAGGGCAAGGGTCCGGTCGTCGAGGCGGCCAAGGTCGCGATGACCCGCGAGGGAGCGGTCGCCGCGCCCGGTGCCGGCGGCGCCGACACCGAGTGCGACGTGCTGTTCCTCGCCGGCAAGACCGGCATGCTCGATCACGACGGCGCTGCCGTGGTGAAGGCGAAGATCGTCGTCCCCCTCACGCCGGTGCCCGTCACCGCTCGTGCCCACGCCGAGCTCTCCAAGGCCGGGCGCATCCACGTCCCCGACTTCCTGGCGATCGCCGCTCCGCTCCTCTTCGCCCACGACGCGTCCGGTGGAGATCCGGTCGAACGAGTCGGCGCCGCGGTCGCCGCCCTCGCCGGCGAGGGCACGGGGCTGTGGATGGCCGCGGTCCAGAAGGCCGAGGCGTACCTGTCGACCTGGCAGGACGAGCTCCCCTTCGGTCGCCCGCTGGCCTGATCCCGGGTTCAGGGGCAGGTGGCTCTGGCCACGCCCTCGACCAGCTCGGGTGCGTCGACGCCGCCACCTGGCGGCCCGAACAGCCCGCGACCCTCGAACCCGCCCGGTCCGACCACGAGGAGCGGATCGTCAGCGGTCGGGTCGCGGAGATCGCTGACCAGGCCGTCCACCTCGAAGCGTTGCGCGACGAGGACCCGATCGGGTGCCTCCGGATCGCCGAAGACGATGGTGATCGTGTCGGTGATCGTGGGCGACGCGCCCTGGCTGCGGAACCGTCGGACGTCGAGGCCGACCTCGGTGCCGTCGGCGTCGATCCCCGTCGCCGTCACGCCCAACAGCTCGGCGGGCACCTCGCCGTCCGCATCGGCATCCGGGGTGTTCGCACACGAGACCACGTCGAGACCGATCTGGTCGACGCCGCCGGATGCATCCGGCAGGAACACCAGCGCAGCGCCCTCGGCGGCACCGATGTCGGGCACGCCGCCGAGGGTGGATGGCGGGGTCGGTGTGACATCGCCCGTGCCGGTCACGACCGGCCCGGCGGACGACGTGTCGACGCCATCGCCGCTGTCGGCTCCTCCACAGGCGGTCAGCGCGAGCGCGATGGCCAGCCCGGCCGCAAACCTCGTCCGCATCGAGCGAACCGTACAGTGGGGCGATGGCCGACGATGCGGGGACCCGGGCGCTGACGCCGACGTCGTACGTCGTCCTCGGGTTGGTCCACACGCTGCAGCCGTGCACCTCCTACGACATGAAGCAGCTGGTGAAGATCTCGATCGGCAACTTCTGGTCGTTCCCGCACAGCCAGCTCTACGCCGAGCCTGCCCGGCTGGTCAGTGACGGGCTGCTGGTCGAGGAGCAGGAGGAGGTCGGCCGCCGCCGTCGCCTCTACCGGCTGACCGATGCCGGCGAATCGGCCTTCCGGGACTGGGCCCGCCTTCCCGCCCAGGAGATCGGCGAACTGCGCGACGAGGGACTGTTGAAGCTGTTCTTCTCCGACACCTCCGATCGAGACGCGGTCGTCGAACTCGCCCACGCGCAGGTCGAGGTGCACGAGGAACGCATCCGAACGCTCACCCGGTTGCGCGACGAGGTCCGCGACGAGGCGGCCCCCGCGCAGCTGGCGACGCTCGAGCTCGGACTGCGGTGGGACAGGACGGCAGCGGACTTCTGGGCCGAGGTGGCCGAGGACCCGCCGGGCATCGACTAGCTCGTCAGCCGCCGGAGGCCCATCGTCATCGCGCTGCGCACACACGCCAGCGTGACGTTGACGAAGTCGAAGTGATCCCGCCAGAGCACGATCCTGCCCTCTCGCACCTCGAAGGTCCCGCAGACCCAGAACTCGGGCCGGAAGCCGCCCCGGCCGATCAGGTCGACCCGCTCGGTCAGGACGATGTCGCCCTCGACCGCGAGGTGGTTGATCCGGCCCTCGAAGTCGTCGCAGTACTTGCCGAGGAACCCCATGGCACGCTCGAACTGGGCACGCCCGCGCACCGCGGGAAGTCCCTTGTTGACATAGAGGATGTCGTCGCTCACCAGGTCGCACGCCGCGACGGTGTCGAGACGCTCGAGCGCCTCGAGGAACGCTCGGACGACGGTCTCGGGACTCTGGTCGGCCATGGCGCGATCGTAGGTCGTACGGTGGACCCATGATCCCGACCCGCCCGTTCGGTGCCACCGGCCACGCGAGCACGAGGGTGGTCTTCGGGGCCGCGGCGCTCGGTGCGATGTCGCAGTCACGTGCCGATGCGACGCTGGCGCTCGTCGCCGATGCCGGCGTCAACCACATCGACACCGCGGCCAGCTACGGCGAGTCCGAGCTCCGACTCGCACCCTGGTTGGCCGACCGTCGATCGTCGGTCTTCCTCGCGACCAAGACGGGCGAACGCTCGGGTGCCGCCGCACGGGCGGAGTTGGAAGCGTCGCTGGCCCGACTGGAGGTCGATCACGTCGACCTGATCCAGTTGCACAACCTGGTCGAGGAGGACGAGTGGCAGACCGCGTTCTCGTCCGGCGGCGTGGTCGAGGCGATGGCCGCCGCCCGGGACGAAGGGCTCGTCCGTCACATCGGCGTCACCGGCCACGGGCTCCGCATCGCAGCGATGCATGCGCGGTCACTCGCCGAGTTCGACTTCGCCTCGGTGCTTCTCCCCTACAGCCCCGTCCTGTTGCGCGACGCCGGGTATGCCGAGGACGTGGCCCGCCTGCGGTCGCTGTGCCGCGAGCGTGCCGTCGCCGTCCAGACGATCAAGGCCATCGCCCGGCGACGGTGGCGGGACGACGACGAAGCGAAGAAGTTCTCGTGGTACGAACCCGTCCGTGACACCGGAGTGATCGAGCGAGCGATGCGCTTCGTCCTCGCCGAGGACGACCTGTTCCTCAACACCTCGAGCGACGCGACCCTCCTGCCGACGGTGCTCGACATCGCCGCTGGACTCGGTGACCCCGTGGCCGCTCCCGACTCGGCTGCGCTCGACGCGGACATCGAGCGCGAGTACATCGAGCCCATCTTCGACGGCGGGGCGCTCGAACGCATCTGACCATGCCCGGCGAACGCGACCTCGACGCCATGTTGCGGGGCCTCTCCCCCGACCTCGACGACACCGAGTACGTCTACGCGGTGGTGCCTGCCGGGTCTCCGATTCCGCCGGTGGAGGCCGTGGTCCGGGTCGAGGAGCCGGAGGGCACGACGCTGGTCGTCCGCGCCGACGACGCGTCGGCGCGCGGCATTCGCCAGGAGTTCGCCTGCCGACGGATCACGCTGCGCATCCACTCCGACCTCGAGGCTGTCGGACTGACCGCTGCGATCTCCCGGGCGCTGGCGACGGAAGGGCTCCCCGCCAACGTCGTCGCCGGCTTTCACCACGACCATGTGTTCGTCCCCGCCGATCGGGCCGACCTCGCCCGCGCCGTGCTCGTCGACCTGACGGCGTCGCCGACGATCCGTCCCGCGTCGTCTTCCGACGAGGAGGACCTGTGGCACCTGCTGCGGTACGCCTCGTGGGCCGACGAGGGCGAGGAGATCCGACAGGCTCCCTACCTCCAGCCCTACGTCGAGGACTGGGGTCGCGCCAGCGACGTCGGAGTGCTCGCTGTCGGCCCGTCGGGGCGGATCGTGGGCGCCGCTTGGGCCCGGCCGCTCACCGACGCCGTGCCCGAGTTGGCCGTCGCCACCGTGCCCTCCCAGCGCGGGTCCGGTCTCGGCACTCGACTGATCGAATCGCTGGTGGCCGAGATGTCCGAACGGTCCCTGCCCGTGCTGCGGCTCGACGTGCGCACCGCCAACCCCGCCATCCGCCTGTACGAACGCCTCGGCTTCGAACGGGTCGGCACGACGACCAACCGGGTGGGCGGTACCTCCATCGTCATGGAGCGATCGATCGCGCCGTAGCGATCGGCGAACGCAACAGGATGTGTCCATGAGCGACCTCGACGCCGTCCTCGCCGCCACCCGCGATATCGGCAGTGAGGTGATGCGGGTGCTGCGACGCAGTGGAGAGGGTCTCCCTCACCCGGTCTGACTCGAAGTATCGGCTGACCGCTTCGGCGTGTCCTCACGTGGCTGCAGTCCCACGGCGACCTGGTCGTGGTCGGAGTGGAGGGCTGCGGGTCGTAGGGCGCGAGCCTCGCCCGTCACCTCACCGCCAAGGGCGTCGAAGTAGTCGAGTTGACCCGGCCTCAGGGACCGGTCCGGTCGAGGCGATCCGCCAACTCCGAGTCGCACGAGCTGGGGCAATGAAGGCCCGCACGGCCGCGCCAGATCCACAGCCTCTGCGACACCGCCCCCGAGAGCATCCGGGCACAGCTGCGCGGCCTGTCGATCACCAAGCGAGTCGCGGTCACTGCACGCCGTCGGCTACGACACCGCGTCCCAGCTACTCATCACCGCCGGCGACAACGCCAACCGACTCGGGCAGCGAACGCAGCTTCGCGTCGCTCTGCGGCGTCTCACCCGTGCCCGCGTCAACCGGACGAACCACCGGCCGCTATCGCCTCAACCGCGGCGGCGACCGACAAGCGAACTCCGCGTTGTGGCGCATCGTGATCGTCCGCATGGGCACCCACCAACCGACCAAGGACTACGTCGCTCGACGCACGGCCGAAGGCATGCCCCGCCTCGAGATCATCCGCTGTCTCAAGCGTTACGTCGCCCGCCAGCTCTACCCGCTCATCACCGCTGTCGCCGAGGAACACCTGGCCCCACCGGACGAGCTCCAGGACGCTGCTTGACACAAGAGGCGCATCACTTCTCCTACGTGTCCCGGAAGAGAAGAGCGCCCGGCCATGTGGCCGGGCGCTCGGTTCATGACCGGATGGGTTCGGCGGTCAGCCGGTGAAGGTCGGCTGCGCACTGACGGGGGCTGCAGCGGTCGCTTGGCTGACGTCTCCAGTCGGCGGTGCGGTCGTGCTCGTTGTCGTCGTTGTCGTCGTGGTCGTCGTGGTGCCGTCGGGGGTGTCGTCACACACATCGCCGATACCGTCTTCGTCGGCGTCCGCCTGGTCTTGGTTGGCAACGGCGGGACAGTTGTCTTCCTCATCGGGCACCCCGTCTTCGTCCACGTCGGAAACCAACGTGTAGGAGAACACGGACTGCGAGCCTTCGACGTCGTAGTCGGGGCAGGTGTCGGTCGGGCCGTGCAGCCACGAAAGCGTGACCACTCCACCGGAAACGCCCGTCGTCAGCGCAATGTCCTGGCCACTCTCGTAGATGGCATCGGAAACCGTCGTCACCGAACCGATCTCGTCGGCGGTGATCAGCACAAGAGTGCTTCCGTAACAGTTCTGATCCTCGACCTCGACGGTGATCGTCTGGGCAGTCGGGTCGATGTCGACCAGCACGTTCCCGCCCCAGCCCGACGGGTTCTCGATCTCGTCGGCGATCGTGATCTCTGGTCCGGGACCGGCGGTGACGCCCGTGACTTCGAGTACTCGCGGACCGTCTGACTCCTCGCTGGGGGCGGGAAGGTCGTGTTCGACACGGATGTCGACCGGATCCGAGATGGCACCCGCATCGGGCATCCCGATCAGCAGCCCGGCGGCCAGTGCGAGCGCCACAACGGATACGAACGTCTTTCTCAAGTCTTGCCCCTTCAGCAACCAGAATCCCGATTGATCCCGCGAGTCGACGCACCTTAGCGGCCGGCCGGCAAGCGCTGCCGTGACCCATTCTGAGCGATCGGGCGCTTGTCTCACAGAGCCGCACGTACTGGCACCCCTCTGTCAATCGGCCTTCCAGCAACTGCGGTCGAGCGCTGAGCGCGCGACCTATCGCTCATCACTGGCGTCCAACACCCAGCCGGCTGGATCCGCGGCCGAACTCGAGCCGGGCTGAGGTCCCGGGGCCGGGAGTTCCTGTCAGACCCTCTTGGGAGAATGGGATGCATGACCGGTCCTTCCACCTACTCCCGTGACGCACATGCCGCGCAGCGGGCGCGTGCGGATCTGGATCGGGCGGCGGAGCTCGTTTCGTCCATGGAGTCGACTCGACGAGCGCTCATCGGGTCGCTCGCGGAGATGTGGCCCGACGCGGCGTGGATCGCCGCCGGCGTACGGTCCGCGAGGCAGTGGCTGACGACCTACACCGGCTTGTCGGCTCGGGAGGCGAAGCGTCTCGAACAGATCGCCGAACTCTGCTCGCGCCATTCGGGGCTGTGTGCTGCAGTCGTGGCCGGTGAGCTGTCCTTGGGTCGGGCCGAGACTCTCGCCCGAGCCGTCACCCCCGAACGTGCTCCGTGGATCGCCGGGATCGCCGACACGTTCATCCGCTTCGACGGCAGCGACGACGACTTCGACGCGGCGGTCCGCTACTGGCGTGAGCGTGTCGACGAACAGTTGGCGCCACGGCGCGTGCAACGCCAGACCGTCGTGTTCTCCAACCGGTTGTTCGGGGGCGGCGACATCCACTGCTCCCTGTTGCCGGTGACGTTCGAGAACGTGTGCGCCGCGATCGACGCGTTCACCCAGGACCCCGACCCCGCCGACGCCCCGTACCAGCGCACCCAGTCCGAACGCCGGGCCGACGGTCTCGACGACCTCTCCGTGTTCGGGCTCACCCACGACACCGACTCGTCAGAGGACGACCTCGAGGACGAACAGCTTCGGGCCGAGGACACCTTCGACGGCGGTTACCCCGGCGACACCCTCGACGAAGCGCTCGACCCCGCCAACGAAGACCTCGACGAGCTGGAACTGCTTCGAGCCAAGGCCCGCAAAGCCGACCAGCACCAACGCCGCCGGACCAGCCGGCTCGTCCGGCCTCGTTCTGGGGTGACCGTGAACGCGCACATCGACCTGCGCACCCTCGCCGGGACCCGCGACATCGACGATCTCGACGGCTTGGTGCTGCGGGGCGAGGGATGGAACCTCGCACGCTCCGCCGCCGAACAACTGCTCTGCGACTCGTCGCTCGTCGTCACCCTCTTCGACGGGAAGACCAAGATCCTCGACGCCAACGACGCCGCCGAACAATTCAACAAACGACAACGACGAGCCATCGCCGCCCGCGACCACCACTGCGTGTTCCCCGGCTGCACCCGAGTGCCGAAGCACTGCGACGTCCACCACCTCGAAGAACGCCACAACGGCGGGCCCACCGTCGTCTCCAACGGTTGTCTGTTGTGCCGCTTCCACCATCGCCTGTTGCACCAACACCATTGGACACTCCGCCAAGACGACGATGGGCGCTGGGTCGCCACCGACCCCCACGGCACCGAATGGAAAGGCAGACCCACGAACGTCGCGGCGGCCTGACCGCCCGACGACCCGATCAGACCTCTGATCGGGTCGCTGCCGCGCGCGGACCCGGGTTGAGCCTGGTGCTCACGACCCCGCGGGGCGTGACGCTGGCGACAACGATCGGCGCTGCAGACCGAACCAGCCGAGTCCTGCCGGACCTGCGATAAGCGTCAGGAACAGTGCGATCCGCGAGTTCCTACCCTCGTCGAGCGCGGTCCTCCAGATCCATCGTCCGACGAACAGGTCGAAGGCGAGGAAGTGCGTCCATCCGGTGAGGAAGCCGCTCGGCGAGCCGAGCGCCTCGCGGAGCGCCGCGACGTCCCCGAAGTCCATCTTCGCGTCCGAGGTCGCCACCGACATCCCGAGCTGCGCTGCGTACACGGCCGCCAATCCGGCGAGTAGACCGTCGGACCACCGCACGATCCGCGCCGTCACGCCGGAACGAGGCGCCACGATCATCGCCAGCCACACCGGCATCACGACCAGGTTGAGGCCCCGGAACAGCGACGCCTCGTTGAACTCGTCGACGACCGAGTTCACGAGGTGGTGCTCACTCCCACTCGATGGTGCCGGGCGGCTTCGACGTGATGTCGTAGGCCACCCGGTTGATGCCCGGTACCTCGTTGATGATTCGGGACGACATCTTCTCGAGCAGGTCGTAGGGCAGGCGGGCCCAGTCGGCGGTCATGGCGTCGTCGGAGGTGACGGCGCGGATGATGCACGGATAGCCGTAGGTCCGCTCGTCGCCCATCACGCCGACGGCGCGGATGTCGGGCAGCACGGCGAAGGCCTGCCAGATCTCGCGATCGAGACCGGCCTTGTGCAGTTCGGCCCGCACGATCGCGTCGGCTTCCTGGAGCAGCGCCACCTTGTCGGGGGTCACCTCGCCGATGATGCGCACGCCGAGGCCGGGGCCGGGGAACGGCTGACGCCAGACGATCTCCTCGGGCAGCCCGAGCTCCTCGCCGACGCGCCGGACCTCGTCCTTGAACAGGTCACGGAGCGGCTCGATGAGCTCGAAGTCCATGTCGTCGGGCAGACCGCCGACGTTGTGGTGCGACTTGATGGTGGCAGCCTTCGCGCCACCGCCCGATTCGACGATGTCGGGGTACAACGTCCCCTGGACGAGGAAGTCGGCGTCGGTCAGTCCGCCCTTGGCGTCCTCGAAGATGCGGATGAACAGCTCGCCGATGACCTTGCGCTTGGCCTCGGGTTCGGTGACCCCGGCGAGGGCCTCGAAGAACCGGTCGCCGGCACGGACGTGGATCAACTCGATGCCGAAGTTCCGCTTGAACGTCTCGACGACCTGGTCGCCTTCGTCCTTGCGCATGAGCCCGGTGTCGACGAACACGCAGGTCAGCTGTGAGCCGATCGCCTTGTGCACGAGCGCCGCGGCGACGGCGGAGTCGACGCCGCCGGAGAGACCGCAGATCGCTCGACCCGAGCCGACCTGGGCCTTGACGGCGGCCACCTCGGTCTCGATGACCGACGACATCGTCCAGTTGGGCCGGCATCCGCAGCCGTCGTAGAGGAAGCGCTTCAACAGTTCCTGGCCGTAGGGCGTGTGCACGACCTCGGGGTGGAACTGGACGCCGTAGATCCCGGCCTCGGGCTTCTCGAACACCGCGGCCGGGGTGTCGGGGGTGGCGCCGAGCACGCTGAAACCGTCGGGCGCCTTCGTGATGGTGTCGAAGTGGCTCATCCACACGACCTGTTCCTCGGGCGCATCGGCCCCGAAGAGGATGCCGTCGGCGGTCCGCTGCAGGTCGGCGCGGCCGTACTCGCCCCGGCCGGTCTTGGCGACCTCGCCGCCGAGGTCACGGGCGATCAGCTGGCCGCCGTAACAGATGCCCAGGATGGGCACGCCGGCGTCGTAGATGTCGGGGTCGACGTCGGGCGCTCCGTCGGCGTGGACCGAGGCCGGCCCACCCGAGAAGATCACGCCCTTGGGCTTGCGACGAGCGATCTCGGCCGCCGAGATGTCGTGCGGGACGATCTCGGAGTGCACGTGCGCCTCGCGGACACGCCGCGCGATCAGCTGTGCGTACTGGGCGCCGAAGTCGACGACGAGGACGGTGTCGAACTCGCTGCTCATGTCGGGTGCGTGGCGGGCGGCGGTCGAGTTGCTCACAGACCCGACTCCCCGGATCCCCTCGGGCCGGCAGGCGCAGGGACGATCATCATCTCGGCCTTCTGGAAGTCCTTGAGCGACTCGAAACCGCTGCTGGCCATCGCGGCCCGGAGCGAGCCCATGAGGTCGAGGCGGCCGTCGGACGAGTCGGACGGGCCGAGGAGCACCTCGCGCTGTGTCCCGCGCTGGGGCACACGCACACGAGCGGAGTGCGGGACGTCGGCCCGGGCGGCGACGGGCGCCCAGTGGGCGCCGTGACCGGGGGCGTCGGTGGCGCCGGCCAGCGGCGATCCCAACATGACGGCGTCCGCACCACAGGCGAGCGCCTTGGCGACGTCACCGCCGGTGTCCATGCCGCCGTCGGCGATCAGGTGCACGTAGACGCCGGTCTCGTCGAGGTGGCGCATCCGAGCGGCACGAGCATCGGCGATGGCGGTCGCCAGCGGGACGCCAACGCCGAAGGTGTCGGCTGTGGTCGCTCCGGTCGTGGTGCCCACGCCGACCAGGATCCCCGCCGCGCCGGTGCGCATCAGATGCAGGGCTGCCTGGTAGCTGGTGCACGAGCCGACGAGCACGGGGATGTCGAGCTGGCGGATGAAGGTCTTGAGGTTGAGCGGTTCGACCTGGTCGTCACCGACCTTGGTCACGTGTTCGGCCGACACGACTGTCGACCGGATCACCAGCAGGTCGAGCTCGGACTCGAGGACCTTCGGGAGCAGCTCCTCGATGCGGTGCGGGGTGACCGAACCGGCGGCGACGGCGCCGGACTCGCGGATGGCGTGGACCCGGGACACGATGAGGTCGGGGTCGACGGGCTGCTTGTAGATCTCCTGGAGACGGGCTGCCGCCACGTCGTCGTCGAGTTCGGCGATCTCGGCCAGCACCGGGGTGGGGTCGTCGTAGCGCGTCCAGAGGCCCTCGAGGTCGAGGACGGCGACGCCGCCCATCGCGTCGATCGCTCCGGCGTTGGCCGGGCTGACGACCGAGTCGCACGGGGCGGCCAGGACCGGCAGTTCGAAGCGGAAGCCCTGGAGCTCCCAGGACAGGTCGACGAGTTCGGGGTCGCGGGTCCGTCGGCTCGGGACGATGGTCAACTCGTCCAGCCCGAAGCCCCGGCGAGCCGTCTTTCCGAGTCCGATCTCGATCTCAGCCACGGTGTGCACCCTTCTTGGGGAAAGATGCGAGTGTAGTGAGGCCGGTCGTGGCCACCCGGAATCCGAGCGTCAGCCGGCGGTCTCGTCGAGGAGCGCCCACAACGCGTCGACCTCGTCCTCGGTCGTCCAGGTCTGCCCGACGCACACGCGGATCGCCGGACGACCGTCGAGAACGGTCGGGGTGACCAGCGCCCGACCCGACCTGTTGACCGCGTCGGCGAGGCCAGAGGTCCGGGCATCGGCATCGTCGCCGGTGAGACGGAAGCACACCAGGTTGAGTGCCGGCGGCGCGGCGAACTCGAAGCGGGGGTCGCCGAGGACCAGGTCGGCGACCTTTCGTCCGAGACGGACGTGTTCACGGATGTGCCGGGCCAATCCATCTGCGCCGTAGTGGCGCATGACGAGCCACGGCTTCAACGCCCGGAAGCGGCGCCCGAGCGGGATCTGCCAGTCGCGGAAGTCGACCACGGCCCCGGCGTCGCTCGCCTCGTTGCGCAGGTAGGCCGGGCTGATCGAGAGCGCATCGACGAGCGGACGGGCGTCGGCCAGCCACAGACAGGAACAGTCGAACGTGGTGAAGAGCCACTTGTGGGGGTTGAACGACCACGAGTCGACGACGTCGGCCCCGTCGGTGACCCACCGCAGTTCCTCGCACACGGCAGCCGAGCCGGCCATCGCCGCGTCGACGTGACACCAGACGTCCGCCTGACCGCAGATCCGAGCGATCTCGACGACCGGATCGATGCCCATCGACGACGTCGAACCGACGGTGGCGCAACACCAGAACGGGATCAGCCCGGCACGGCGGTCCGCGTCGATCGCCTCGGCGAGCGCGGCTGCGTCCATGCCGAACGCGGCATCGGTGGGGATCGACCGCACCTGCTCGTCCCCCAGGCCGGCCACCCGGGCACCCTTCACGATCGACGAGTGGGCCTGGTCTGACGCGTAGGCCCGCAGCTTCGACAGGTCACCACCCGGGGTCACCCGGTTGCGGGCGGCCAGGATCGTGCACAACGTCGACGACGACGCCGAGTCCTGGAGCACGCCACCGCCGGGCCCGTCGACGCCGTGGCGGAAGTGGTCGGGCAGCCCGAGCAACTGCACGAACCAGTCGAGCATCACCATCTCGACCTCGGTGCACGCCGGACTCGTCGACCAGTTCATCCCGTTGACACCGATGCCCGACGAGATGATGTCAGCCAGCACCCCGGGACCCGACGTGTTCGCCGGGAAGAACGCGAAGAACGACGGGTGCTGCCAGTTGGTGAGGCCTGGCACCACCACCTCTTCGAGGTCGGCCAACACCGCCTCGATGTCCTCGCCGACGGCGGGTGGCGCCGTCGGCAGGGCACCGATGGTGTCCCCCGGCCCCAGCGGCGACTGGACGGGGAGCGTTCCCACCCGTTCCCAGTACGACGCGACCCAGTCGACGTAGGCGTGGCCGAGGCGGCGGAACTCGTCTGGACTCATGTGGTCGCCGTTCATGGGATCGGACACTAGGCTTCCCACATGGAAGAGCCTTTTGCAGAGCACACGGCCGTCCATCCCCGATTCGCCAAGCTGGGCCTGACGTTCGATGACGTCCTGCTGGTCCCTGGTGAGTCGGACGTCCTGCCGCACGAGGTCGACACGTCGACGCAGCTGACGCCCAAGATCCGTCTCGCGATCCCGATCCTCTCCGCGGCGATGGACACGGTCACCGAGGCCAAGTTGGCCATCGCGCTCGCCCGCCACGGCGGCATGGGCATCATCCACCGGAACCTCTCGATCGAGGACCAGGCCGTCGAGGTCGACCGGGTGAAGCGATCGCAGTCCGGGATGATCGAAGATCCCGTCACCCTCACCGCCGACGCTCACGTGTACGACGCGCTCGACCTCATGGCCAAGTACAAGGTCTCGGGTGTCCCGATCGTCGACAACGCAGGGCACCTCGTCGGGTTGTTGACCAACCGCGACCTCCGCTTCGTCGACGACCATGACCAGCCGATCAGCGCCGTCATGCGCCAGCCGCCGCTCATCACCGGCAAGGTCGGCACCACGCTCGACGAGGCCAAGCAGATCCTGTGGCAGGGCCGCATCGAGAAGCTGCCCATCGTCGACGACGACAACAAGCTCTGTGGCCTGATCACGATCAAGGACATCACCAAGCGCGACGACTTCCCGTCAGCCACGCAGGACGAACGGGGCCGCCTCCGGGTCGGCGCCGCCGTCGGCGTCGGCCCCGACGTGCTCGACCGCTGTGACGCTCTCGTCGCTGCCGGCGTCGACGTCCTGGTCGTCGACACCGCCCACGGGCACAGCCGAGGTGTGCTCGACACGGTCAAGGAGGTCAAGTCCCGCTGGGACGTCGAGGTCGTGGCCGGGAACATCGCCACCGCCGACGCCGTCCGGGCGCTCGTGGCCAACGGGGCCGACGCGGTCAAGGCCGGGATCGGACCGGGCTCCATCTGCACCACCCGGGTCGTGGCCGGTGTGGGCGTTCCCCAGATCACCGCCATCGTCGACTGCGTCGAGGCGGCCTCCGAACTCGGCGTGACGGTCATCGCCGACGGCGGTGTCCAGCACACCGGCGACATCGCCAAGGCGCTGGCCGCCGGCGCCAACACCGTGATGCTCGGCTCGATGTTCGCCGGCGTCGACGAAGCTCCCGGCGAGGTCATCGTCCACCAGGGCGAGCGCTACAAGGAATATCGAGGCATGGGCTCGATGGGCGCCATGGGCGACCGCTCCTCCGCCGGCGACGAGTCCAAGAAGGCGCGGAGCTTCTCCAAGGACCGCTACTTCCAGGGCGAGGTCGACGACGTCGAGAAGCTCGTGCCCGAAGGCATCGAAGGCCGGGTTGCCTACAAGGGCTCCATCGCTCCCCTGCTCCACCAGTTCACCGGCGGACTCCGGGCGGCCATGGGTTACTGCGGCACACCGACCATCGACGATCTCCGGACCAAGGCGCAGTTCGTGCGCATCTCCGGCGCCGGGCTGCGCGAGTCGCACCCGCACGACATCACGATCACCAAGGAAGCGCCGAACTACCGGTCGAGCTGAACGCTCGGCCGTCGATCAGGTGGCGAAGTCGCCGTACGCGGCGTCGAGTTCGGCGCTCGAGTAGCGCCGGAAGGCGATCATCGTGGTGGTGTTGACCACACCGTCGAGCACGGCGATGCGCTCGGTGACCGTGGTGGCGATGGCTTCGTGGTCGGGCACGGAGATCGTGGCCACGAGGTCGACGTCGGAACCGGCGACCGAGTGTGCTTCGCGGACGCCCTCGATGTCGGCCAGTGCCGCTCCGAGGGTCGCGATCGCGTCCGAGCGAGCTTCGATCATGACGAAGGCGGTGATCATCGCGCCGACTCTAGGTCCGGATCGACGGCCGTGACCCGGGTCAACAGGTCGACGAGCATCGTGCCCGTCGCACCCCAGATCGTGTCGCCCACGAGCTCGAAGAAGTGGATCGTGCGCTCGAATCCCTCCCACGACCAACGTTCGGAGCGGTGGACCTCCGGGTCGAGCAGTTCGGCCAGGCGCACGTGGAGGATCGCATCGACCTCGTCGTCGTTGGCGGTGAGGTCCGGACGTCCGGGGAGGGCGCCCACGTAGGGAACGATGAAGCTCTGGCTGGTGACCGTGGACAGGTGGTCGAGCTCCCCGATCCGCTCGGGCACGTCGGGATCGAGGTCGATCTCCTCCATGGCCTCGCGCGTCGCCGTGTCCCAGAGGTCGACGTCGCCGGCGTCCCTGCGCCCCCCGGGGAAGCTCACCTCACCCGTGTGGGACCGGAGCTGCCACGAACGGCGGGTCAGCACGACCCAGACGTCGCCCGCCTCCTCGTACAGCGGCACGAGCACCGCTGATGCGGAGTGCGACGACGACTCGGCCGGTGAGGGCAGGGGCGCGGCGCTCTCGGCGAGCGCGGCACGGATCTCGGCCAGGGTCGGAGCCTTCGCTCCGGACCAGGGGGCCGGCGGTCCCGCGGTCGCGCCCGGCGGGCGCGGGATGTGTTGCGGACCGCCGCGGACGGTCAAGAGTCCAGCAGGTCGCCCACGGTCTGACCGGTGGCCACGTCGCCACCTTCGACCAGCGTCTCGAGGATCTGGCGCATGCCGCCGATCTTGAGTTGCTTCATCAGATCGCCGGGGCCGGTCTCACCGCGCTCCCACTCCATCCAGTGTTCGAGCAGCTTTTCGGGGTTGGGCGGGGGAAGCTCCATACGACCTGCAGGTTACCGGCGCGTCGGATCTACCCGCGATCCCGGTCGGAGAGAGTCGGTGTCCCCGTCCGAAAACGAGGAACGCCGGGCCTCTCGGCCCGGCGTTCGCTCAGATGTCTCGGGAAGAGACGGTTGGGCTCAGAAGCCCATACCGCCCATGCCGCCCATGCCACCCATGCCACCGCTGGGGTCACCCATCGGCATCGCAGGCTCGGCTTCGGGCTTGTCGGCCACGAGGCACTCGGTGGTGAGGACCATCGCCGCGATCGACGCTGCGTTCTGCAGCGCTGCACGGGTCACCTTGGCGGGGTCGATGACGCCGGCCTTGACCAGGTCCTCGAACTCGCCGGTGGCCGCGTTGAGGCCGATCGAGCCGGTCTCACGCTCGACCGCCTCCACCACGACGGCCCCTTCGAGGCCGGCGTTCTGGGCGATCTGGCGAGCCGGAGCGGCGAGTGCGTTGTAGACCGCACGGGCGCCGGTGGCCTCGTCGTCCGACTGCTTGCGACGGTTGATGACCTTCTCGACTGCGGGACGGGCCCGGAGCAGGGCGGTGCCGCCACCGGCGACCACGCCTTCCTCGATGGCCGCGCGGGTCGCCGAGAGAGCGTCCTCGATGCGGTGCTTCTTCTCCTTGAGCTCGACCTCGGTCGCAGCACCGACACGGACGACGGCGACGCCACCGCTGAGCTTGGCGAGGCGCTCCTGGAGCTTCTCGCGATCCCAGTCGGAGTCGGTCTCGTCGATCTCGCGCTTGATCTGCTCGACGCGACCGTCGACGTCCTCGGCCGAACCGCCACCCTCGACGACAGTGGTGTCGTCCTTGGTGATGATCACCTTGCGGGCGGTGCCCAGCAGGTCGAGGGTCGTGTTCTCGAGCTTGAGCCCGATCTCCTCGGCGATGACCTGGCCACCGGTGAGGACGGCCATGTCCTGGAGCATCGCCTTGCGGCGCTCACCGAAGCCGGGAGCCTTCACCGCAGCAGCGTTGAAGGTGCCGCGGATCTTGTTCACGACCAGGGTGGCGAGGGCTTCGCCCTCGACGTCCTCGGCGATGATGACGAGCGGCTTGCCCGACTGCATGACCTTCTCGAGGACCGGGAGCACGTCCTGGATCGTCGAGATCTTCGAACCGAAGAGCAGGATGTACGGATCCTCGAGGACCGCTTCCTGACGCTCGGGGTCGGTGACGAAGTAGGGCGAGAGGTAGCCCTTGTCGAACTGCATGCCCTCGGTGAACTCGAGGTCCATGCCGAAGGTGTTCGACTCCTCGACGGTGACGACACCGTCCTTGCCGACCTTGTCGATGGCGTCGGCGAGGACCTTGCCGATGCTCTCGTCGGCAGCCGAGATGGCGGCGACCTGAGCGATCTCGCTCTTGTCGTCGATCTCGTTGGACTGCTCGGCGATGGACTCGACCGCTGCGGCGACCGCAGCCTCGATGCCCTTCTTGAGGCCCATGGGCGACACGCCGGCGGCGACGTTGCGGAGGCCTTCCTTCACGAGCGCCTGGGCGAGCACGGTGGCGGTGGTGGTGCCGTCGCCAGCGATGTCGTTGGTCTTGGTCGCCACCTCCTTCACGAGCTGAGCGCCCATGTTCTCGAAGGGGTCTTCGAGCTCGACCTCACGGGCGATGGACACGCCATCGTTCGTGATGGTCGGCGCGCCGAACTTCTTCTCGAGGACGACGTTGCGACCCTTGGGGCCGATCGTCACCTTCACGGAGTCGGCCAGACGGTTCACGCCGGCCTCGAGTGCGCGGCGAGCCTCGTCGCCGAACTTGAGTTGCTTTGCCATTGGTGAATCAGTCCTTACTTGACGATGGCGAGTACGTCGCGGGCGTTGAGGATCAGGAGGTCCTCGCCTCCGGAAGCGATCTCGGTGCCGCCGTACTTGCTGTAGACGACCGTGTCGCCGACGGCGACGTCGACGGGAATGATCTCGCCGGTGGTGTCGGAGCGCTTGCCCGGGCCAACGGCCAGGACTTCACCCTGCTGGGGCTTTTCCTTCGCGGTGTCAGGAATGACCAGGCCGCTGGCCGTGGTCTCCTCGGACTCGCTCGGACGGACGACGAGGCGATCCTCGAGGGGCTGGAGATTCATCGCTGGCGCCTCCATGTATGACGCAATTAGCACTCGGATTGGACGAGTGCCAACGGTAGACAATGCCGCTGGCACTCGCAACCTCAGACTGCTAACTCTTCTCGCGGGAGTTTGCTCGCTGCGCTGCGCGCTCCCTAGGAGATCCGTTTCACGAGGACGGTTGCGCTCCCGAGACCGACGAGATCGCCGTCGTGGAGGGTGATCGCGCCGGCGATGGCGTTGCCGTTGAGCGTCGTCCCGTTGGACGATCCCTCGTCCTCGATCTCGAGATGCTCGCGGTCGCCGGCGAGTGTGGCGTGCCGACGAGAGACGGTCTCGTCCTCGATCGTCAGGTCGGCGTCGCGTGAGCGCCCGATGACGGCGGGCAGCGTCTCCACGGCCACGATCGCCCCACGGTCGGCTCCTCCGACCACGAGGAGCAGGGCGATCGGCAGCGCCGGGTCCCCGCCCAGGAACTCGTCGAGCCGGGTCTCGACCCGCGGGACCATGCCCGTCGGTTGCGATGGTGGTCCGGGATCGCTGGTGGTCATCGGTGCTCCTCGGGTGGCGACGCATCCACGATGCCGCGGGATCGCAGCCACGCCACCGCTCGTCGGGTCTCACGCTCCACGGTGAAGGCCGTCCAGGCGCCGGCGGCACGGCTCGTGGCCACGCGATCGCGAAAGCGTCGCAGGCCACCCTTCCCCCGGTAGGCGGCGTAGAGCTCGGCGATCGTGTCGTCGTCGACACCCAGGGCCTCGGCCACGGCGAAGAAGTCGTCGACGTCGCTGCGCGGCTGCGGTTCGCCCGGGATGAGGACGTGCACACCCTCGACCAGCGCCGGGAGGTCGGCGTCGTCGTCGACGCCGTAGTAGAGCGACGTGCCCGAGCGCGGGTCGAACCACCAGTCGCCGTCCGGATGCACGTCGTTGCGGGCCAGGATCAACGACTCGAGGTCGACGTCGTCGATGGCGAGGTTCCACGACACGGACGGAGTCTGCACGAACCCAACGGTAGGGCGTCGCACACAGCGAATCCGTCCACTACACAGGAGTCACAACACCTGCGACAGAAGGAGTCCCATGGGACTGTTCGACAAGCTGAAGAAGAACGCTGACAAGGCCAAGGGCCTCGCGGAGAAGAACGCCGACAAGATCGCCGACGGCGTCGACAAGGCCACCGACATGGTCGACAAGAAGACCAAGGGCAAGTTCAGCGGCCATCTCGACAAGGTCGACGACGCTGCGGAGAAGTTCGCGAAGAAGGCCGGCGACGGCGACACGCCGACCGAGGCCCAGTAGGGCTCAGACGGGAAGCGAGAGGTTGGGGTCGGCCCCGGTGTCGAGCGGCGAATCGCCGTCGCGCTGGAGCGACCACCAACCCGACGCCGCGACCATCGCGGCGTTGTCGGTGCAGTTCGCCCGTTCGGGCAGGTAGGCGGCGAGGCCGTCTGCCTCGCACACGTCGAGGATCACCTCGCGCAGGCGCGAGTTGGCCGCCACGCCGCCACCGATCGCGATGCCCTTGGCCCCGGTGTCGGCGGCAGCACGACGGGTCTTGGTGACCAGGACGTCGACCACGGCCTCCTGGAACGACGCCGCGACGTCTTCGGTGGTCGCGTCGGGGTTCTTCCGGGCGTGGTTGACCACGGCGGTCTTCAGCCCGGAGAACGAGAAGTCATAGGGCCGATCCGCCACCGCACGAGGGAACCGGATGGCCGTGCCGTCGCCGTCCATCGCGAGGCGGTCGATGACCGGGCCGCCGGGATACCCGAGTCCGAGATAGCGGGCGACCTTGTCGTACGCCTCGCCCGCGGCGTCGTCGATGGTGCCACCGAGCACCTGGTAACGGCCGTGGTCCTCCCAGTGGACGATCATCGTGTGGCCACCGGAGACCAGCAGCACGACGACGGGGAGTTCGAAGCTGGGATCCTCGAGCATGGCCGCGTACAGGTGGGCCTCGAGGTGGTTGACGGCGACGAACGGAACGTCCCAGACGAGCGCAAGCGCCTTGGCCGCCGAGACCCCGACCAGTAACGACCCGACGAGGCCGGGACCCGACGTGCAGGCGACCGCGTCGATGTCGTCGGCCGACACGCCGGCCTGGACCATGGCTTCGGCCAGCACCGGGTTGAGCATCTCGACGTGGGCACGCGAGGCGATCTCGGGCACCACACCGCCATAGCGAGCGTGGAGGTCGATCTGCGACGAGATCACCGAGGACAGCACGGTGCGCCCGTCGCGGACCACGGCGGCGGCGGTCTCGTCGCACGAGCTCTCGATCCCGAGGACGGTGTGGGCGTCGGGGAAGCGCATCAGTCGTGGTCTCCGGTCTCGGCCGAGGGAAGGGCAGCTTCGATCTCGAAGAGCCGGGCTCGGTACTCGGGTGTGTCGATGTCGTTGGCCCACATGATGAGAGCGTCCTCGTGCGCGCCCTCCGGCAGCGGGGTCCCGCCGGCATCGGCACGCGATCGCGGGTCGGCCGGCGGGTAGTACGCCTTGCGCACGCCAGCCGGGACGAACCCGAACCGGCGATAGAGGCCCTGGGCGGCCTCGTTCGACACGCGGACCTCGAGGGTCAGCGCCTCGGCGCCCTCGGCCAGCGCCCGGCGGGCGAGCTCGAGCACCAACCGTGTGGCGATCGCCTTGCGGCGATGCGACCGGTCGACGCCGACGTTGGTGATGTGCCCGTCGCCGGCGACGAGCATCAGCCCGGCGAACCCGACGAGGTCGGTACCGGATCGGGCAACCAGGTACACCCGCGACTCGCGGTAGCGCAGCTCGGAGGCGAACAGGTTCAACGACCAGGGCCGCGGGTTCACCGCCTGCTCGATGCGCACGACACCACGGAGGTGGCGACGCCGCATCGGCTCGATCTCGATCGGCAGGTGCTCGGTGCGGGGCGCTGGGCGTTCCATCACCATCATCCCGATCCGTCCCGCGTGGCCCAGTTGATCTCGGCGTCGGGTGGCCGGAGGTACAGGGGTTCGAGCTCCCACGGCTGCACGAAGTCCTCGCGGAGCGCCCGGGCGTGGGCCAACTGCACCAGGGATGCCGCATTGGGATGCGCCAGGTACTGCTCGGCGACCTCGACACGGACCATGTCGGCCCACTCGTCGGCATAGCGCAACGCTCCGTCGCCGACCACGAGGTACTCGTTGTCGCTGGCCTGCAGCTCTGCCCGCAACTCCTGCGGCGACGACACCTCGGGCCCGGCGATGCGCTGGACGCCTCCCGGGGTCGGGCGGTACCGGGCGTGGAAGACCTCGCCCCGACGGGCATCGACCACGGCCACGATCTCGCGGGTCGTGTGCCGGACCGGCCAGGCCAACAGGTCGAGGCTCGAGATCCCCACCATCGGGACCCGCAACGCGTGGGCCATGGCCTTGGCCGCGGCGATCCCGACCCGTAGGCCGGTGAAGAGTCCGGGCCCGATGTCGACCGCGATCACCGAGAGCTCGCTGAGCTCGATCCGGGCCTGCTTGCGCACGAAGTCGATCGACGGCACCAGGTTCTCTGCGTGGCGCTTGCCGCGGGCCGAGTGCGCCGACGCGAGCACGCCTTCGTGCCCGCCGATGGCGCAGCCGACCTGTTGGGTCGCCGTGGTCACACCGAGGATGAGCACCTAGGCCACCGCCCACTTCTCGAGGGCCTCGGCCAACGACCGCTCACGCGCTGACCACCGGCTCCCGACGCAGCGGAAGTCGAGCTCGCGGTCGTCGTCGCCCTCGCCGTAGGTGAAGCGGACCTCGAGGTAGTCGGCCGGCATCGCGGTCGCGATCGCGTCGCCCCACTCGATGACGAGGACGCCACCGCTGTCGAGCAGTTCGGCCACGCCGACGTCCTGCATCTCGGACAGCCGTTCGAGGCGGTACACGTCGAGGTGGTGGAGGGCCACTCGCCCCTCGTAGTGCCGAGCGAGCGTGAACGTCGGGCTGGTGATCTGTTCGTCGATCCCGAGCGCGACGCCGAGCCCCTGAGTGAACGCGGTCTTGCCCGCACCCAGCTCGCCGGCGAGCAACAAGACGTCGCCCGGGCCGACGAGGTCGGCGACACCCGCAGCGAGGGCGCGCGTGGCGTCGACACCGTCGGTACGCGCGCGAAGACCCATGGGTCCGGAGACTACTGCCGGCCCTCGTCCACGACGATGGACGGCAGCGACGCGATCGCCTCCTCGACCGCAGCGATCGCCATGGTGCGCACGAGGCCGACCTCGCAGTCGACCTGCCCCGTGGCGGCGACCACGAAGGCGTCGCCGTCGGCTGAGGTGTGGCTCGGGGCAACGGCCCGTGCGAGCCCGTCGTGCGCCGACTGTGCGGCGAGGTGACACCCGACCTTGTCGAGCGCGGCATTGGTGGCCACGACCCCGATGGTCGTGTTCTGGAAGGCGTCACCGGTCGTGCCGTCGAGGACCTCGGCAGGGGTCGCCCCCGGCTCGCCGAAGGCGTTCACGGCGACGAGTGCCGACACGACGACGTCGCCGGCTCGCACCGTCGCCGACACGAGCGCGCCCGGCCGACGGTGGTCCGGCCCGCGCCACTTCGCGACGGTCGCGCCTGTTCCGGCCCCCACGGCGCCCAGCAACGGCGGGACGGTCGTCGCCGACTCGGTCGCGGATCTCCCTGCTGCTGCAGTGGGCCGCACCGACCCGTCTCCCACGGCAAGGTCGAACAGTCCCATCGCGACCACGATCGGCACGGGTCCACCCACCGTCTCGAATCCCTGGCCCCGCTCGGCCAGCACGGCCATCACGCCATCGGCTGCCGCGAGGCCGAAGGCCGATCCGCCCGTCAGCACGACGGCGTCGAGACGCTGGACCATCTTCGTGGGATCGAGGAGGGCGAACTCGCGGGTCGCTGGCGCACCACCACGGACCTCCCCCGACGCCACGGTTCCTTCGGGGAACAGGACCACGGTGCAGCCGGTCATGGCATCGGCATCGGTCCAGTGTCCGACCCGGATGCCCTCGATCTCGGTGATCATCGGTGGCGCCGTTCGACCCGGGCCGAGATGTCGCAGACGACCTCGTACCCGATGGTGTCGAGCAGCGCTGCCATCTCGTCGGCCGTGATCGCCTCGTCGCCCTGGCCGCCGATGAGCACGACCTCGTCGCCCACGGCCACGTCGGCGTGCGGACCGCAGTCGACCACCAGTTGGTCCATGGTGACGACACCGACGATCGGGCACCGCCGTCCGCCGATCAACACGGGACCGCCGACCAGGCCGAGACGGCGGCGGACGCCGTCGGCGTACCCGACCGGGATCGTCGCGACCACGGTGTCGGCCTCGAACGTGTGGCGATGCCCGTACGACACCGACTCGCCCGCCGACACCCGCTTCACGTGACGGACCGTCGTGGACCAGCGGAGCGCGGGGACCAGGTCGACCGCCCCGGCCAGCGCCGGGGCCGGAGCGATCCCGTAGAGCGCGATGCCGACCCGCACCAGGTCGTGGCGGGACCGCGGGTGGGCGATGGTCGCTGCCGAGTTGGCGGCGTGGCGGATCCCCGGATCGATACCCGCCGCCTCGAGCGCCCCCACGGCGTCGTCGAAGCGATCCAGTTGTTGCTCGGTCGTGGTCCGGTCGGGCTCGTCCGCGCACGCCAGGTGCGTCATCGTCCCGGCCAGGTCGACGCCCGGGGCACCGACGATCCGGCGGGCGAGGTCGAGCGCTTCGGCGGGTTCGCACCCGACCCTACGCATGCCCGTGTCGATCTTGAGGTGGAGCGCCACCATGGGTGCCCCGATCGCCATTGCTCTCTCGGAGATGGCGTCGACCAGCGCCGCTCGGTAGACGACGAGGTGTAGGCGCATGGCCACGGCTGCATCGATCTCGTCGGTCGCCAACTCGCTCAACACGAGGATCGGCGCGTCGATGCCCTCGGATCGGAGCACTCGGGCCTCGTCGACCTGCGCGACGCCGAGCCACGTCGCCCCGGCGTCGAGCGCCGCGCGGGCCACCTGCACACTGCCGTGCCCGTATCCGTCGGCCTTCACGACCGCGCACAGCGACGCGCCGTCGGCCACCGAGTCGAGCCTCCGGACGTTGGCCATGATCGCGGCGAGGTCGACGGTCGCGACCGAGGCGCTCACGAGCGGCCCCCGATCGCGGCCAGGGCCTCGGGGAGGTGGTCGATCACATCGGACGCGATCGCGCCCACCACAGGAGCGAACGTTCCCGCAGTGGCGTGGACATGGGCCCCGACCGCGGCGGCATCGAAACCGTCGAGTCCGGCGGCGAGCATCGCAGCCACGACGCCGGTGAGGACGTCGCCGGTCCCGGCCGTCGCGAGGCGCGCGTCGCCCCGGTCGACGAGGCGCAGCGCTCCGTTCGGCGCGGCGATGACGGTCGTCGGTCCCTTGAGCAGCACCGTGACGCCTGCGCGGACGGCGAGCTCCTGTGCGGGGCTCATGCGATCGTCGCCGGGACGGGCGCCGGTGAGACGTTCGAACTCGCCGTCGTGGGGCGTCAACACGGTCGGGGCCGCTCGGCCGGCCAACACGTCGGCGACGTCGGTGCCGAGCGCCGTGAGCCCGTCGCCGTCGATCACCACCGGCTTCCGCGTCCGGCCGACGAAGAGCCGGACCTGGTGTCGGGTCACCATGGAGTGGCCCAGTCCCGGCCCGATCGCCACAGCGTGGAATCGCTCGTGGTCGTCGAGGAGGGTCTCGGCCCATGCCCGCTCGTCGACCGCGGTGCTCACGGCCTCGACCGGGCCGACCGACTCGTCCACCCCGGGAGCGGCCACCCGGACCATGCCGGCTCCCGCGCGTTGTGCGGCGGCGGCGGCCATCGATGCCGCACCGGTCATCCCCGGACTCCCGGCGACGACCAGGACGGCCTGTCGCCACTTGTGGGCGGACACGTCCCGCGCCGGAAGGAGGGCTCGGCTGCCGGCGTCGTCCACGAGATCGATCGTCGACCGCTGCACGTCGAGACCGATGTCGGCGACGCGGACGATGCCGGCGTAGCGGGGCCCGTCGCCCATGACCAGGCCCGGCTTGTACGCCCCGAACGTGATCGTCTCGTCGGCCCGCATCGGCTGCCCCATCGCTCGGCCGGTGTCGCCGTGCACGCCGGACGGGATGTCGACGGCGAGCACCGCGGCGTCACCGGGGTCGGGGGCGAAGAAGTCGCGTGTGCATCCGGTCCCGACGGCGGCGTCGATCACCAGGTCGCAGTCGGGCAGCACCGCTGGTGCGGTCGCCAGATCGATCTCGGTGACGCGCACGCCACGGCGCGCCAGCACGCGGCCGGCGACACGACCATCGGCCCCGTTGTTTCCCGTGCCGTGCAGGACCACGACTCGACGGCCGTACGATCCGCCCATCATCGATCGTGCCGCGTGGGCGGTGGCCCGGCCCGCTCGATCGATGAGCACGTCGACCGAGTCGTCTGCCTCGGCGTCGATCGCCGCCATCTCGGCGACGCGCACGACCGGCTTCATCGATCGACACCGACGGTCGATGCGCTGGCGACGACGAACGCTCCGGCCGATGTGGCCGTGTGCGTGAGGCTGATCTGCCACGCCCCGATCCGCCGCTCCCCCGCCAACGCGAGCGCGCTGCCGTAGACGCCCAGGTCGGGGCGGCCGCTCTCGTCGCGCAGCACCTCCACGTCGTGGAAGCCGAAGGCCCCGAGGCCGACGCCCATGGCCTTCATCACCGCTTCCTTCGCCGCGAACCGGACCGCGAAGCGCTCCGTCGGATCGCTGGCCGACAGCGCATAGGCCCGTTCGCCCTCGGTGAACATCCGGTCGATCATCGACGGTGTCCGCTGGAGCGAGACCCGGAACCTCTCGACGTCGACGAGGTCGATCCCGACCCCGATGACGGTCATGCCCGCCAGCGGTCGGCCAACGTGCCCACGGGGAGCGTGAGCAGGTCGACGACCGGGATCTCCGCCAACAAGTCGTCGCGGAAGCTCGGCTCGGTCTCGGTCACGGCATCGCGGATGGCGGCCAGTCGGCGGCGGTACCCGGCCAACACACCGCGTGCGGTCGATGCCGGGAGCGACTCGACGAACTGCACGTGGAGCAGCGTGATGCCGGTGGTCTCGTTGTCCTTGACCTCGGGAACGATGACGATCGAGCGACCGTCGCTGCGGCCCCGCCCGACCAGGACCAACTGCTCGGTCGCGACCTGGTGCTTCGTACCCCGGAGCACGGGGTTCGCCTCGGTCCGCAGCGGCAGGTCGAGGGCGATGCCCGATCGGTCGACGACCGTGATCGTGGCGCCGCCGTCGATGTCGAGGTTCCCCTCGATGCGATAGCGGGTGTGCCCGACCACCGAGTCGATCGCGGGTGAGACGTCGGCGAGCGTCCGGAGCGTGGCGTAGGTGAGCCGGTCGCGTGCGGCGCCGGCGTCGAGCACGGACCGGACGAGCGGCACCTCGAGCAGCGACTCGTCGGTTCGCGAGATGCCGACGGTGACGGTCTTGGCCTGGTGCTTGATGGCGTCGATCGGGCGGGTCAGCTCGTCGATGCCGCGCGTGAGCGCCGCCGTGAGGTCCTCGACGAGGACCGACGGCGTGCCGACCTTCCCGTGATCGAGTTGGTAGGCGCCGAGGGGGACCGCGCCCGAGGCGTAGCGCAGGAGGTTCGCGATCCGAACGGCGGTCGAGGCCTCGAGGTGACCGTCGTACTGCTGCGCCCGGAGCCCGTCGAAGAAGCGCTGGACCGGTTCGGTGCTCGCCCGTCGCAGGGATGCGAGCACGTGCTCACCCTCTCGGGGTCCGTCCTCGAGCGCCTCCTCGATGGCGGCACGGACCTGCTTGAGCGGGAGCGCCTGTGCGTCGATGGCGAGCGCGGCCTCGTAGCCGAAGAGGTGCCCCACCATCGTCGCCAGGACGAACGCCAGCATCGGGTGGGTCTCGGGGACGTGGAGCACGGCGAGCACGCTCGCGAACCGACCCTCGCCTTCGGTGGCGATCACGATCGGCGCAGCCTTGTGCGCCCGGTAGATCGCGACCTCCTTGGCGACGTCGTCGACGTTGGACCCGGTGAGCCCGGCGGCGCAGACGAGGATCAGCGGCTCGGACGAGAGGTCGATGTGCTTCTTGTCCTCGGTCGCGTCGCAGGCGATCGACTTGTAACAGAGCTCGGAGAGCTTGATGCGCAGTTCCTCGGCGGCGATGCGGTTCGTGCCGTTGCCGACGATGGCCCAGTAGCGACGCGACGGGCACCACTCGTGCGCCGCCTCGGCGATGGCGGGCCGGGTCGTCAGGGTCTCGACCATCGCCTCGGGGAGGTCACGGATCGCCCGCAGCAAAGCCTGGTCGGGCGACTCGCCCCACTGCTCGGCGATGGCGAGGGCGAGCAGGTAGCCCGCGGCGATCTGGGCGTAGAACGCCTTGGTCGAGGGAACGGCCATCTCCACGTCGCGCCCGTCCGACGTGTAGAGCACCCCGTCGGCCCGATCGGTGAGGTCGGAGCCGCGGCGGTTCACGATGGCGATGACCGATGCACCGCGCGACCGCACGAGGTCGACGGTGCGGTTGGTGTCGGTGGTCGTCCCCGACTGGCTGATCGCGACGATCAGCGTGTCGGACATGTCCTGACGGAGCCGGAACCCGGACAGCTCGGTCGCGGGGATGGCCTCGACCTGGACCTCGTGGCGGTCGGCCGCATCCTCGACCAACGCCACGAACCCGCGGCTGGCGATGTGTGCCGTTCCCTGCCCGATGGCCAGGATCCGCCGGATCGACCCGGAGGTGAGGGCCTCGCGGATGGCGCTCGGGAGCGAGTCGTCGGGCAGGACGACTCGGAGATCGTCGCCGTCGTCGCCACCCACGAGGCGACCACGCAACGTCTTGCGGAAGCTGACGGGCGACTCCGTCACCTCCTTGAGCAGGAAGTGCGGGAAGTCGCCGCGGTCGATGTCCCGGGTGGTGATCTCGGCCGTCACGACGTCGTCGTCCGACACCGGGATCGGCGTGCCGTCGTAGGCGATGCGCTCGATGCCCTCGAGCGTCCCGGCGCGATCGCCGTCGAGCAGCAGGATCTGCCCGCGACTGGCGTTCGGGTTGTCGGGGTTGGCCGGGGTCTCGCCGTCCATCCGCAGGTAGCGCGAGGTCTCCTCGACCAGCCCGTACGGCTCGGACGCGACGACGAATGCGTCGCCGGCGAGTCCCACGTACAGGGCCTGGCCCGAACCACGCAGGGCGAGCATCAGCGCATTCGGTCGGTCGGCTGCGGTGGCCGCGATGGCGACCGAGCCCTCGAACGAGGCCACCGACGCGCGGAACGCCTCGAGATGGTCGTCGCCGGCCACGAGGCGGCGTGACACCAACGTCGGGATGACCTTGGCATCGGTCGTGATCTCGGGCCAGATGCTCAGCCCGTTGCCGGCCTTGAGGTCGGCGAAGTTGTCGACGTCACCGTTGAGCGCCGCCGCGACGAACGGGCCGTCCTGGCGTGTGCTCTCCCACGAATCGAGCGGGTGTGCGTTGGCCTCGGAGATGATGCCGACGCTGGCCCAACGGGTGTGGCCGAGCACGACGGCCTGGGCGCGCTCGCCACTGAGCGCGAGCCGCAGGAGGCCGTCGGCGCCGATGGCGGCGCGGAGTGCCGCGGTGTTGTCGCCCAACTCGCCGATCTCAGCCGCCGCCTTGTAGGCGAACGCGAGCGCCGGCGAACCGTCGGCGTCGACGACCCGGACCGCGCCCGAGCGCAGCAGTTCGTCATCGGCGCGACCGCGCAGGAGACCGGTCACGGCGGCATCGCCGGCGTCGAGGTCGTGATCGCGCACCAGCACGAGCAACCCGGCCGAGTCGCGGCCGCGTACCTCGAGACGGTCGATGGCCCGCAGCGCCTGTTCGATCTGCGTGCAGGCCTCGACGGCCGACCAGCCGACGTCGCGTCCGACCAGGGTGGCCACACCGTCGGCGGTGCCGATCCGATCCCGGTCGATCGCCCACACCGCGTCCTTGCACCGGACGGCGGCGGCGTTGCGGGCCTCGGTCCCGTCGTCGACGACGAGCGCGTCCAACGCACCATCGAGGTCGTCGATCAGGCCGGCGAGCGTCGCGACGAGCCCGCGGACGCGGGCCGCACCCACCTGGTCGGTCAACAGGAACCGCACGCCCCGAGGGCCGTGCAGCGCGTCGGCCACGGCTTCGAGCGACTCGGCGGCGTCGGCCATCGGCCCCGGCGCGGGTTCGGCGACCGCGTCGCGCAGCGCATCGACGGCGCGATCCAGGTGATCGGCGAGCGGCCCGGAGTCCAGGTCGACGCGATCGACGGGGCGACGCAGGACGGCGATGATTCCGCACATAGCCCTCCAGTCTGGCCCGTGGGTCGTCACACGCGTCGCTGCCCGGCGCGGTCCGATCGGATCGTCCGCCACCCGATGTCCGTTTCGCGCCACCCGATGCGCACCAGCGTCCCGCTGGTTACGGTCCGCCACCATGCGGATCCGCTCCAGGTCTCTCGTCGCAGTCGTCTGCGTGGCGCTCGTCGCCGCCTCGTGTTCATCGGGGGACGACTCGACCGACGGCACCATCCCCGACGACGGGGTATCGACCGGCGACGGCACCTACGAGGCCGAGATCGTCCGCACGACCGACGGCGTGCCCCACATCACCGGGGCAACGCTCGACGACGTCACCTTCGGACAGGGGTGGGCGTCGGCCGAGGACCGCTCGTGCGACCTCGTCGACCAGATCCTGCGGATCCGGGGCGATCGGGCGAGCATCTTCGGGGCCGGGGACGACGACGAGCACCTGACCTCCGACCTGCAGTGGCGGACCATCGGCATCTTCGAGCGGGCAGCGAAGGACTTCACCCAGGAGTCGCCCGATGTCCAGGCCCTGATGACGTCGTTCACCGCCGGCTGGAACGGCTACCTCGACGACGTCGGCGTGGACGGAATCGCTGGTTGGTGTTCGGGCGAGGACTGGGTCCGGCCGGTCGAGGCCGCCGAGGTCTACGCCTACGCACGAGCGATCGCCCTCCAGGCGTCGAGTGGTGCCGTGGCCGGGTTCCTCGTGGGCGCCGAGCCCCCGGGGGCGGAGTCTGCGGACGACGGGTCCGACGAAGGTGCGCTGCCGGCGTTCGACCTGCCGACCGAGACCGCGAGCAACGGCTGGGCGATCGGCGCCGACCGGAGTGCGGACGGCGGTGGGCTCCTCCTCGGCAACCCCCACTTCCCCTGGGAGGGCGCGCTGCGGTTCTGGGAGGTCCACCTGACCATCCCCGGCGAACTCAACATCTACGGCTCGCAGCTCTCGGGCCTGCCGGGCATCGGGATCGGGTTCACCGAGCGGTTCGCCTGGACCCACACCGTGTCGGCCGGCAACCGCTTCACCGGCTACACCCTCGACCTCGTGCCCGGTTCGCCGACGACCTACGTCTACGGCGACGAGGAGCGCGAGATGGAGACCGACGCGATCGACGTCGAGGTGTTGGGCGACGACGGCGAGATGACGACCGAGACCCGGACCGTCTACCGGACCCACTACGGACCGGTGCTCGACATCCCGGGCCTCGGCTGGTCCGAGACCAGAGCCGTCACCTACCGCGACGCCAACCTCGACAACGACGAGTTCCTCGATCAGTACCTGGCGATGAACCGAGCCGACGACCTCGACGAGTTCATCGCCGCCCACGAGGAGAACAGCGGCGTGCCGCTGTTCAACACCATCGCGGTCAGCGACGACGGACGCGCCTGGTACGCCGACACGTCGGCCACGCCGAACCTGTCGGACGAGACGATCGCCGGCTGGCTCGATGCCAGGGAGAACGACCTGATCGTGGGCATCGCCGACGACCAGGGCTTCGTCCTGCTCGACGGCTCCGACCCCGCCAACGAGTGGGTCGAGGCCGAGGGCGCTCGCGATCCGGGACTGGTCCCGTTCGCCGACATGCCCATGACCGAGCGGGCCGACGTGGTCTTCAACGCCAACGACAGCTTCTGGGTCTCGCACCCGAGTGACTTCCTCCGTGGCGGCTACAGCCCGCTGCACGGAGAGCAGGACACCGAGCAGTCGCCCCGCACCCGGCAGAACGCGACCGCACTCGGAGGAGAGACCACCTTCGACATCGACTCGCTCCGCGACCTGGCGCTCGAGAACGTCGGGGCCACCCAACGATTCCTGCGCGACGACCTCGTGACCCGTTGTCGGACCAACCCGACGGTCGAGGTCGCCGACGACCCGAGCGACGAACGACGACCCGTCGCCGACGGTCCGGTCGACCTCACCGAGGCCTGCGACGTGCTCGAGGCGTGGGACGGCACCTACGACCTCGACGCGGTCGGCCCGCACGTCTGGCGCGAGTGGGTGGGCGGTGTCGACCGCAGCGCCGTGTACGACACGCCCTTCGACGCCACCGACCCGATCGGGACTCCGACCGGGCTCGCCCTCGCCGCCGAGTCCGGTGGGGCCGATCCCGCGCTCGAACAACTCGGCGTTGCGGTGCTGACGCTGGAACGGGCAGGCATCCCGCTCGACCGTCCGTGGGGCGAGATCCAGTACGCCGACCGAGGCGGGAAGCGGGTCCCGATCCACGGTGGCGACGACCGCGACGGGACGACCAACATCGTCCGAGACGGTGGCACCGACACCCTCGAGGTCCTCCCTGACCAGGGAGAACGTGTCTCACCGTCGTCCGGCCTCCGACCGGGCGGCTACCACGTGGCCGGCGGGTCGAGCTTCGTCCTCGCCGTCGGCTACTCCCCCGACGGACCGCCCGAGGCCTACGCGTTCCTCACCTACTCGAACTCGCAGGATCGCGACAGCGACGTCTTCGCCGCCGCCACCGAACGCTTCTCGGCCAAGGACTGGCGCAAGGTCGCGTTCTCCACCGACGACATCGAGGCGACCGAGCTCAGCCGGCGCACGGTGCGAGGCTGAGCCTCAGCTGGCGCCCCACACGGCATCGGCCAACGCCTCGGCCTCGGCCTGGGCCTGTTCCTCGGTGGGGGCTTCGACCATCACCCGGATGAGCGGCTCGGTTCCCGATGCCCGCACCAGCACCCGGCCGTGCGACCCGAGACGGTGCTCGGCGGCGGCGATGTCCTCGGCCAGGGCATCGAGCAGCCCGTCGCGACGCTCGTCGAGGCGGACGTTGAGGAGCACCTGGGGCAACGAGGTCATCGCATCGTCGGCCAGGTCGGCCAGCGAACGGCCGCTGCGCGACATCACGTCGAGAACCGACAGTGCGCTGCGCAGGCCGTCTCCGGTCGTCGAGACATCGGTCTGGATGATGTGGCCAGACTGCTCGCCACCGAGGACGGCGCCCGTCTCGGCGAGACGCTCGAGCACGTAGCGATCGCCCACCTGCGTCGTCTCGACGTGGATGCCGTGGCGCTCCATCCCCTGCCGGAACCCGAGGTTCGACATGACGGTGGCCACGACCGCGTCGTGGGGCAACAGACCCCGCTCCTTGCGGTCGATCGCCAGGATCGCCAGGAGGTGGTCGCCGTCGACCACGTGGCCCTTGGCGTCGACGGCCACGAGGCGATCGGCGTCGCCGTCGAGGGCCAGTCCCACGTCGGCGCCGGCATCGCGCACGATGCGCGCCATCACGTGCGGCGCCGTCGATCCCGCGTCGGTGTTGATGTTGACGCCGTCGGGCTCCGCATGGGCGACCACGACGCGGGCACCAGTGGCGCGCACCACGTCCGGAGCGAGCATCGATGCCGCGCCGTGGGCGCAGTCGAGCACCACCGAGATCCCTGCGAACGACTCGCTGAGGATCGACGCAGCGAGCGAGTCGACGTAGGACGTCGCCAGCTCATCGCTGGCGACTTCGATCACGCCGACGTCGTCACCGTCGGGGCGACCACGCTCCACGTCGGTGAGCACGTCGTGGAGTTCTCGCTCGAGGCGCTGCTCGACCTCGTCGCGCAGCTTGCGCCCACCGGCGGCGAACAGCTTGATCCCGTTGTCGGGGTACGGGTTGTGCGACGCCGAGATCATGGCGCCGGGGATCGACGCCACCACCGACCCGTGGGCCACGAGCGGCGTGGGCACCACACCGAGCAACGTCACGTCGACGCCCTGGGACGCGAAACCAGCGGCCAGCGCGGCCTCGAGCAGCGTCCCCGAGACCCGGGTGTCACGACCGATCAGGACCCGTCGATCGTCGAGCGACTCGCCGTCGTCGACCAGTACACGCGCCGAAGCTCGCCCCAATGCCAGGGCGAGCTCCGGAGTCAGTTCTGTGTTGGCGACGCCTCGGACGCCGTCGGTGCCGAACTTCAGCACGCTGGGGAAGCCCCTAGCGCTTGGAGTACTGCGGAGCCTTGCGGGCCTTCTTGAGGCCGTACTTCTTGGACTCCTTCTTGCGGGGATCGCGGCGCAGGAGACCTTCGTGCTTGAGTTCGCCACGGCGCTCGGGGTCGAGCTCGACGAGCGCACGGGCGAGACCGAGGCTCATGGCGCCGGCCTGACCGGTCACGCCGCCACCCTCGATGCCGGCGTCGACGTCGTAGTGCTCGGTCGCCTCGGCGACCACGAGCGGGGCCAAGGCCAGCGAACGCTGCGCCTCGGTCGGGAAGTACTCGGTCACGTCCTTGCCGTTGATGGTGACCTTGCCAGTGCCGGGGCGGAGCCGGATACGAGCAACGGCCCGCTTGCGACGACCGGTGGACTGGATGAGGGGCTTGGTGCTCACGGGTGCTTCCTTCAGCTCACCCGCGCCTTGGCGCGGGCGTCGATCTCGAGTTGCTTGGGCTTCTGGGCCTGATGCGGATGCGTGGGGCTGGCGTAGACCTGCAGCTTCGTCAGCATCTGGGCGCCCAGACGGTTCTTGGGCAGCATGCCCTTGATGGTGCGGCGCACGGCCTCGGCCGGCTTGCGCTGCATGGCCTCGGCGTAGCTCTGGCTCTTGATGCCACCGGGGAAGCCCGAGTGGCGCCAGACCTGCTTGCGCTCGGCCTTGTTGGAGGTCAGCACGACCTTGTCGGCGTTGATCACGATGACGTGGTCGCCGCAGTCCATGTTCGGCGTGAACATGGCCTTGTGCTTGCCGCGCAGGACCCGGGCGACCTCGGTTGCGAGACGGCCGAGGACCATGCCCTCGGCGTCGATGACCCACCACTCACGGGTGATCTCGCTGGCTTTCGGTGTGTACGTGCGCACGGATGCGACCTGACTTTCGAGACGGTGTGCGGAAGTGTTCCGTGGGCGCGGACGCCCACAAGCACGATCGACAACTCTACGTCGGTTCTGTGGTAGGCGCCAACCTGAGCTGCTCGGGTCGATAGCGTCGGGGCGAATGAGCAAGCCACCGCGCCTCACGGCGTTCTCTCACGGCGCCGGCTGAGCGTGCAAGCTCGCCCCTGGCGAGTTGGCGCACGTCGTGCGTCGTTTAGCACCTCCTGGTGATCCGAACCTCCTGGTCGGGGCCCAGACCGGCGACGATGCCGCCGTCTGGCGCCTCTCGGACGAACGCGCCCTGGTGGTCACCGCCGACTTCATCACGCCGGTCGTCGACGACGCCCGGTCGTGGGGACGCGTCGCCGCGGCCAACGCCGTGTCCGACGTCTACGCCATGGGCGGGACGCCGCTCCTCGCGCTCAACCTGGTCGGCTGGAACGTCGACGAGTTGCCGATCGACCTGCTCGGCGATGTGCTCGAGGGCGGAGCGTCGATCGCGGCCGAGGGCGGGTTCGTCGTCGCCGGCGGCCACACCGTCGACGACCCCGAACCCAAGTACGGCATGGCGGTCGTCGGCGAGGTGCACCCCGACGAGGTGATGACCAACGCCGGGCTCCGGCCGGGCGACGTCCTCGTCCTCACCAAGCCGCTCGGCGCCGGCATCGCCACGACGGCGATCAAGCGGGACCTCGCCTCGGACCAACTGCTGTCCGACGTCGTCGCGTCGATGACCCGCCTCAACGCCGAGGCGGCCACGGCGGCACGGGCCGCCGGGGCGACGGGCTGCACCGACGTGACCGGCTTCGGCCTGCTCGGCCACCTCTCGCGCATGTGTCGCGAGTCCGGCGTCGACGTGGATCTCGACGTCGGCGCGATCCCGATCCTCGACGGTGTCCGCGATCTCCTGGCCGACGGGGTCGTGCCGGGCGGGTCGCAGCGCAACCTCACCGACGTTTCCGACCACCTCGACCGAGGCGCACACCGCGACGACGTCGCGCTGCTCCTCGCTGACGCCCAGACCAGTGGCGGCCTGATCTTCGGCGCCACCGACGACGCCGCCGCCGATGCGGCCGTGGCCACCCTCACCGCGAGCGGACACACCGCCGCCGTCGTCGGCCGGGTCACGACGACCGGCGAGCGCGACGCCGAAGGCCGCATCACCCTCCGCTGACCCCCCACTCCCCCTCCGTTCTGGTGACCAGACGAGACCACCAGGTGACGCCGTTGTTCACCAGAACGAGGACTGGGCGTGGTCGTGGTGCGGTTCTGGCGACCCTCAGTCCGGGTAGCCGACTTCCCAGAGGCTGAGACCGTGGGGCGGGGCGACGGGGCCGGCAGCGGCGCGGTCTCGGGCGTCGATGATGCCCATGATGTCGCCGGGCGTCTTCCTGCCCTGGCCGGCCTCGACGAGGGTGCCGACGATCGATCGCACCATCTGGTGACAGAACGAGGTCGCCTTGATCCAGAACCGGAGCGTGCCGTCGGCCTCGACCTCCCACCGGGCGTCGAGGACGTCGCGCGTCGTCGGTGCGTCGGTCCCGTCGGCGCGGGTGTTGCGTCGACAGAAGGAGGCGAAGTCGTGGGTCCCGAGCAGCGGGTCGCACGCCAGACGGAGTCGGTCGAGCGACAACGGTTCGCGCACCTGCCAGGCCGTCGTCGTCGAGAACGGGTCGGGTACCGGCGAGTTGTGGATCGTGTAGCGGTAGCGGCGGAACGTCGCGTCGAAGCGCGCCGAGAAGTCGTTGTCGACGACGCGCGCGTCACGTACGGCGATCGACGGCCCACACAGGCCGTTCAACGAGCGGACCAACGCATCGAGGTCGACGCCCTCGGTCGTGGCGAAGTCGACCACCTGGCCGTGAGCGTGGACGCCCTTGTCGGTCCGGCCGGCGCAGGTGAGGTCGACCGGATGACGAAGGACCCGTTCGAGGCCCTCGAGCAACGATCCGCCGACGGTCGAGACCCCGGGGTTCACGGCGAACCCGTGGAACTTGGTGCCGTCGTACGCGACGGTCATGCGTACCCGTGTCAACGGGGGGCGCGGCGCGTCGATCATGTCATCGGGATCGAAGAGTGTCAGCGACGTCGGCACAGACCGGTGAGCCTGCCAGAACGCGAAACGACCCGGGCGAACCCGGGCCGTTCCGTCAGAACTGGATCGATCTAGACGAGCTCGATGCGAGCCATCGGCGCGTTGTCGCCGTGGCGGGGACCGAGCTTGAGGATGCGGGTGTAGCCACCCGGACGGTCCACGTAGCGCGGGCCGACGTCGGTCATCAGCTTGTGGGTCATCTCCTCGTCGCGGAGGAAGGCCACGATCTGGCGGTGGTTGTGCAGTCCGCCCTTCTTGGCCTTGGTGATGATCTTCTCGGCCACCGGACGGATCGCCTTGGCCTTGGCCTCGGTGGTCACGATGGACTCCGCGGCGACGAGGCTGGCGACCAGGTTGCCGAACATGGCCTTCTGGTGGCTGGCGCTACCGCCGAATCGCTTGCCCTTGCGGGGACGTGCTGGCATCAGTTTCTCCGTGTGTTCTCAGGCTCAGCCGCGGATACGCAGCGTGAGGCCGCGCTCATCAAGCTTCTCGACGACCTCGTCGAGAGACTTCTGACCGAAGTTGGTGATGGCGAGCAGGTCGTCCTCGGACTTGTCGAGGAGTTCTCCGATGGAGTTGACCTGCGCACGCTTGAGGCAGTTGCGGGGACGCTCGGACAGTTCGAGGTCCTCGATGGGCTGGTCGAGATCGGACGGGCCGGAGCCCACCGTGGCGACCTCGCCGAGCTCGAGGCCCTGGGGCTCCTCGCTCATGTCGGCGATGAGGCCGACGAGGCTCCGCAGGGTGTCGCCGGCCGAGGCCAGGGCGTCTGCGGGGCTGATCGAACCGTCGGTCTGGATGTCGATGACCAGACGGTCGTAGTTGGTGTCCTGCTCGACGCGGGTCGGCTCGACGCTGAACGTCGCCTTGCGCACCGGCGAGAAGATGGAGTCGACCGGGATGACCCCGATGGTGTCGCTCGACTTGTTGCGCTCGGCCGAGACGTAGCCACGACCCTGCGCGACGGTGACGTCGATCGCCAGGCGGCCGCTGCCGTTCATCGTCGCGATCTGGAGATCCGGGTTGAGGATCTCGACGTCGGCGTTCTCGGACAGGTCCGAGCCCTTGACGATCGCCGGGCCGCTGATGTCGAGGCGGAGCGTGACCGGATCGTCGCTGTGGCAGACCACGACGAGATCCTTGAGGTTCAAGATGATGTCGGTGACGTCTTCGACGACGCCGCCGATGGTGTCGAACTCGTGGAGCGCCTCGTCGAAGCGGACCTGGGTGACGGCCGCGCCAGGGATCGACGACAGCAGCACACGCCGGAGCGAGTTGCCGATGGTGTGGCCGAAGCCAGGCTCGAGCGGAGTGATGGCGAACCGCTGACGGTTGCCCTCTTCGTCACCGATGGGCTCGACGGTGGGGCGTTGGATGACCAGCATGGAGAGGAGTACCTCGGTCGGTCGGATGTGGAGCGGAAGGAGAGAGAGGGATTACTTGGAGTACAGCTCGACGATGAGCTGCTCGCGCACGGGCACGTCGATCTGCTCGCGCTCGGGGAAGGCACGAACGGTGACGGCGTTGCCTTCGTCACCGGTCTCGAGCCAACCGGGTGCCTGGCGATCGAGGACGTCCTTGTTCCAGACGACGGTGACCATGTCGCGGCTCTTGGCCTTGAGGGACACCTTGTCGCTGACACGGACGCGGTAGCTGGGGATGTTGACCCGCTTGCCGTTGACCTCGATGTGGCCATGGTTCACGAACTGGCGAGCCTGGGCCCGCGTGGCGGCGAGGCCGGCGCGGTACACGACGTTGTCGAGACGGCGCTCGAGCAGCTGGAGCATGAGCTCGCCGGTGACGCCCTTGCGGCGGTTCGCCTCCTCGTAGAGGTTGCGGAACTGCTTCTCGGAGAGGCCGTAGCTGAAACGAGCCTTCTGCTTCTCCTGGAGCTGCATGAGGTACTCGGAGGGCTGTCCGCGACGCCGGCCGCGGCCGTGCTCGCCGGGCGGGTACGGACGCTTGTCCAGCGCCTTGGTCTCGGCCATGGTGCCGAAGATGTTGATGCCCAGGCGTCGGGAGACGCGAGCGCGGGGTCCGGTGTATCGAGCCATAGCAGCTACCTCAGGTCCGGCGCCGCTTGGGCGGGCGGCAGCCGTTGTGCGGGACAGGAGTGACGTCCTTGATGCCGGACACTTCGATGCCGGCGTTCTGGATGGAGCGGATCGCGGTCTCACGTCCGGAGCCGGGGCCCTTGACCTGGACCTCGACGCGGCGGACGCCATGCTCCATGGCGCCGCGGGCGGCCTTCTCAGCCGCCATCTGTGCGGCGTACGGGGTCGACTTGCGCGAGCCCTTGAAGCCGACGTTGCCAGCCGATGCCCACGACAGGACGTTGCCGCCGGGATCGGTGATGGCGATGATCGTGTTGTTGAAGGACGACTTGATGTGGGCGATGCCCACGGAGACGTTCTTGCGTTCCTTCTTGCGAGGCCGACGGCCAGCGGGAGTTGCCATTACTTCTTGACCTTCTTCTTGCCGGCGACGGTCTTCTTCGGGCCCTTGCGGGTCCGGGCGTTGGTGTGGGTGCGCTGACCACGGACGGGGAGGCCCTTGCGGTGCCGGACGCCCTGGTAGCAACCGATCTCGATCTTGCGCTTGATGTTCTGCTGGACCTCGCGGCGGAGGTCGCCCTCGACCTCGATGTTCTCGTCGATCCAGTCGCGGATCTTGGCGACCTCGGAGTCGGTGAGATCACGAACTCGGGTGGACGGGTCGATGCCGACCTCGTCACAGATGCGGGCTGCTGTGGTGTTGCCGATCCCGAAGAGATAGGTCAAGGAGATGACCAGTCGCTTCTCTCGGGGAATGTCGACGCCTTGGATACGTGCCATCGTCTGTTTTCGGCTCCTCAGCCCTGGCGCTGCTTGTGACGGGGGTTCGTGCACAGGACCATGACGCGGCCGTGCCGGCGGATGACCTGGCACTTCTCGCACATGGCCTTGACACTCGGTCGGACCTTCATGGGTGGATCTCTTCTGTCGTGTTTCTGGAAGCGGAGTTCTTGCGACTGCTCAGCGGTACCGGAACGTGATCCGGCCTCGGCTGAGGTCGTAGGGGGTGAGTTCGACCTGGACCCGGTCGCCGGGGAGGATGCGGATGTAGTGCATGCGCATCTTTCCGGAGATGTGGGCGAGGACCTCGTGACCGTTCTCGAGTTCGACCTTGAACATGGCGTTCGGAAGGCTCTCGAGGACCGTGCCTTCGAGGACGATCGCATCTTCCTTGGGCTTTGCCAGCGTGCTACTCCCCCGGGCGTGGGCGATTGGATGGACACGGCGATTCAGAGACAGGCGCGCCTGCCTCTGAGCCGAAGGAACATCCTATGACAGCGCGCGTGCGGCTGCCAACCCGAGTCCGCGCCGCGCACGGTCTCGGACGCGCCGGGCGCCGTCGTTGCCCGACATGATGGCGCATCCGCGGGCGTCGTGGGCGGATATCGGCCATCCGACCCGGAAAAGTCATCTCCGCGCCGCGGCCGCCTCGATCGACACCACGTCGACGACGGCATCGACCGGGATCGGCCCGTAGACGTGGGGGAACTCGACCCCCGTACCGGAGAGGTCCTCGACCCGCACTTCGGCGTCGACGCGGCCGGGGTCGACGACGAGGACCACCACGTCGTCACGGCCGGCGTAGTAGCGCTCGGCGGTCGCCACGACCTGGTCGGGGAAGGAACAGTGGATGAAGCCCTCCTCGGCCAGTGAGACCCCGATGGTCGAACGGTCGTAGGCCTCGCCGGACGCCACCGCGGCATCCCACTCGGATCGGAGGGCCAGGTGGAGGATCGGCCCGCTCACGGGAGGGTCAGGATCTGGGGGCCGTCGTCGGTGATGGCGATCGAGTGCTCCCAGTGGACCGCCCGAGCGCCGTCGGCGGTCACGACCGTCCAGCCGTCGTCGAGCTCGACCACGGTGGGATCGCCGGCGACGACCATCGGTTCGACCGCGAGGACCATGCCCGACTTGAGGGTGCGGCCCTTGCCCGGCCGGCCGTGATTGGGGACGTCGGGCGCTTCGTGCATCGCCCGTCCGATCCCGTGCCCCGTGTACTCGCGCAACACGTTGCAGCCGCCGGCGACGGCGACGGACTCGGTCGCGTGGCCGATGTCGCCGATGGTGTTGCCGACGACCATGACCTCGATCGCGGCCTCGAGCGAGCGCCGGCCGGTCTCGATCAGCGTCGCGTCGGCCTCGCTGATCTCGCCGACGCCCATGGTGAACGCGGCGTCGCCGTGCCAGCCGTCGACGACGGCCCCACAGTCGATCGAGATGACGTCGCCCTCCTCGAGCGTCCGACCACCGGGGATCCCGTGCACCACCTCGTCGTTGACACTGGCGCAGATCACGGCCGGGAACCCGTGATACCCGAGGAAGTTCGACGTCGCGCCACGGCGATCGAGCACGTCCCGGGCCAGGCGGTCGAGCTGCGCGGTCGTCACGCCGGGGCGGATGGCCTCGCGGCACACCGAGTGCATCTCGGCCACGACGCTGCCGGCGCGGCGCATCACGGCCACCTCTTCGGGTGCGCGCCGGAACACCATGTCAGATCATCCGATCAGGTACGAGCGCTCTCGATGGCGCGCACGAGACGAGCGGTGACCTCGTCGGCATCGCCATCGCCGTCGACCACCATCAGGAGGTCTCGCTTGCGGTACCAGTCGACGAGAGGCGCCGTCTCCTCCTCGTAGAGGTCGAGCCGACGCTGGATCGCGTCCTCGGTGTCGTCGTCGCGCTGGATGACCTCGCCACCGCAGTGGTCGCAGGTCCAGTTGTGCTTGGGCGGCGTGTCGACCGAGTAGTTCGCTCCGCAGTCGACGCACACACGACGGCTGGCGAGGCGGCGCAGGACGACGTCGGTGGGGACGTCGAGGTCGACCACCATGTCGAGGGGCTGGTGCGCGGTGATCTCGGCGAGCGTCTCGGCCTGCTCCTCGGTCCGGGGGAACCCGTCGAGGATGTATCCACGCTGGCGGGTGTCGTCCTTGAGGAGCCGTTCCTCGACGATGCCGATGATCACGTCGTCGGGGAGCAGCTCGCCGGCCGACATGTACTCCTGCGCCTTGCGACCGAACTCGGTGCCTTCCTTGACCGCGGCACGCAGCATGTCGCCGGTGCTGATGTGCGGAACCACGAAATGGCGCGACAAGCGGGTGCACTGGGTGCCCTTGCCGGCACCCTGCCGGCCGAGCATCACGAGTCGAGCGCCGGGAATCATGGTCCGCAGACACTATCCGCCACAGTTTCGCCCCGTCGAAAAGCCACCACTCACCCCGAAAATCCCGGGGCTGACGCACACCAGGTGTGAGCGAGGGACGGGAGAAGCGACTGTCGGTGGGGTGAGCGTACGATCGAGACCGCGGCTTCCCCCACTGCTCCACCGGGGAGACGTCATGTCCGAGGTCCTGGCCCGAACCGCGCCGTGGCTGGCCCGCCAACACGCCTTGATCACGGCGGCGCAGCTGCGAGTGCTCGGCGTCCATCCACAACAGGTGCAGCGACTCGTGAAGCGGGGGATCTGGGAACGGATCGACGTCGGCCTCTATGGCCCCGTCGGTGTGCCCATGACGTGGCGACGACGCCTCATGGCCGCGACGCTGCTGGGCCCGGACGGCACCCTGGTTTCCCATCGTGCCGCCGCCCACCTCGATGGGCTCGGAGGGTTCTACGATCCCCGCCCGGAGGTGTCGATCCCGGTCGGGACCTCCCTCCGCCGACCCGACGTGATCGTGCACGAGTCACACGACCTCCATTTGGCAACGCCGCGGTGCATCGACGGCATACCGACGACGGGACGTCTCCGGCTCGCCGTCGACCTCGGATCGGTCGTCTCCTTCGGCCGCTTCACCCACACGATCCGAGAGTTGCGCCACGGCCACGGCGTGTCGACGGAGGACCTGATCCGGACCTACGCAGCCCACTCGGAGCGAGGACGGAACGGATGCGGGGCGCTGCGCGACTGGATCGACCGCTACGCCGGCATCAGCGGCCTTTCGGAGTCCGGCATCGAACTCCTGGTTCTCGACGCGATCATCGACGCGCAGCTCCCGACACCGGTGCGCCAGCACTGGGTGGAAGCGCAGGGGTCGCGCTACCGCCTCGACCTCGCCTACCCGGGAGTTCGTCTGGCGATCGAGGTCGACGGCGGCCAACACCGGGACCCCGACGTCGCCCGGTCTGACGCGGCACGTACCGCGCGGCTCGAGGCATCCGGGTGGACCGTGGTTCGCATCCGGTCGTGGGAGCTGACGACGGATCTGCCGAAGGCCCTGGCCACGATCGCTTCTGCCGTTCGTGGCTCACACCTGGTGTGAGCCAGCAACGAGATTTTCCTAGTTGAGGAAGCCTTCGTAGTTGCGCATCATCAGCTGCGAGTCGATCTGCTTCATCATCTCGAGCATGACGCCCACGGCGATGAGGACCGAGATGCCGCCGAAGGGGAAGTTGTTGATGTCGGCGGTCGCCAGCAAGATCGACGGCAACAGCGCGATCATCGCCACGAACAGGGCGCCGGGCAGCGTGATCCGGTTGAGGATCCTGCCCAGGTAGCGCTCGGTCTGCGGGCCGGGACGGATGCCGGGGATGTAGCCACCCTGCTTGCGGATGGTGTCGGCCTGCTGCGCGGGGTCGAACTGGATCGCCGTGTAGAAGTAGGCGAAGCCGACGATGAGCAGGCCGTAGACGAGGATGTAGACGATCGAGTCGGGCTGGACCAGGTTGTTGTTGACCCACTCCTGGACGCTGACCGCCCATCCCTGGTCGGCGGGGAGGATGTTGGTCAGCAACAGCGGCAGGTAGAGCACCGAGCTGGCGAAGATGACCGGGATCACGCCGGACTGGTTGACCTTGAGCGGGATGTACGTCGACTGGCCACCGGTCATCCGGTTGCCGACGACTCGCTTGGAGAACTGGACCGGGATCCGACGCTGGCCGAGCTCGACGAAGACGATGGCGACCATGATCGCCACGGCGAGGGCGAGGAGCGGGACCAGCAGTCCGAGGCCACGCTCGGCGTTGATCTGCGCACCGGCGACCGGGAAGCTCGAGACGACCGAGGCGAAGATGAGCAACGACATGCCGTTGCCGATGCCGCGCTGGGTGATGAGCTCGCCCATCCACATCAGCAAGGCGGTGCCGGCGGTGAGCGTGAGCACCACGATCAGGATGCGGCCGGTGTTGAAGTTCTCGTCACCACCGAAGAGGTCGATGCCGAGGTCGACACCCTGGCCGCCGCCGAGGAGACCGCCGCCACCGTTGTGGAACAAGAAGGCGAGACCGGTCGACTGCAGCAGTGCGATGGCGACCGTGAGGTAGCGCGTCCACTGCGTGATCTTGCGCTGGCCGACGGCGCCCTGCTGTTGCCACTGCTCGAGGCGAGGGATCACCACGGTCAGGATCTGCATGATGATCGAGCTCGTGATGTACGGCATGATCCCCAGCGCGAACAGCGCGAACTGGGTGAGCGCTCCGCCGGAGAACAGCGTGAGGAAGCCGAGGACGCCAGCGCCCTCTTCCGCCTGTTCCTTGAGGTTCTGCACGGCGTCGAGGTCGATCCCCGGTGCGGGGATCGCCGATCCCGCCCGGTACAGGGCGATGATGAAGACGACGAAGAGCAGCTTCTTGCGGAGGTCCGGGATCGACGCGACCCGAGACAGTGACTTCAGGCTCTGGAACACGGGTTCCTCGACAGGGGGTCGGTCAGCGGTTCGTGAACTGGTTGCCCTTGGCCGGCGGACGCCGGTCTCCCCACGGGAGGGGCAGGGTCTCGACAGTACCGCCGGCGGCGGTGATGGCCGCTTCGGCCGACTTCGAGAACTTGTGTGCCTTCACGTTCATGGCCGAGGTGATCTCGCCCCGACCCAGGATCTTGACGAGCGCCTTCTTGCGCACGAGACCGAGGTCGTGGAGCGCTTCGGGAGACACGTCGGAGAGACCGGCCTCCTGGAGCGTGTCGAGGTTGATCGCCTGGTACTCGATCCGGAACGGGTTGTTGAAGCCACGGCGCTTGGGCACGCGCATGTAGAGGGGCATCTGGCCACCCTCGAAACCGAGACGGACCGTGTTGCGGGCCTTCTGGCCCTTGGTGCCGCGGCCTGCGGTCTTGCCGCCCTTGCCACCGGTGCCACGGCCGACGCGCTTGCGCGCACGGTTGGCGCCGTCGTTGGGCTTGAGGTCGTGGAGCTTGTACATCAGGCTTCTCCGGAGACGGATTCTTCGACCGTGATCAGGTGCGGGACCCGGGCGATCATGCCGCGGATCTCGGGACGGTCGGGAAGGGTGTTCGACTGGCCGATGCCGCGGAGTCCGAGGGCACGCAGGGTGCCACGAGTCTTGGGCTTGGTGCCGATGGCCGACTTGATCTGAGTGACGATGAGCTCGCTCATGACCCTGCTCCAGAAGACACGGCCCCGGCACGGCCACGAGCCTTCTCGGACTCGTTGTAGGCGTTGAGCAGGCCCTTGGGCACGAACGTGTCGGCCGGGATGCCGCGGAGGCGGGCGATCTCGTCCGGACGGCGCTGCGACTTGAGGCCGTTGATGGTGGCTCGAGCCACGTTGATGTGGTTGGCCGACCCGAGCGACTTGCAGAGCACGTCGTGGACACCGGCCTCTTCGAGGATGATGCGGGCGGCGCCGCCGGCGATGACGCCGGTACCGGGCGCTGCCGGCTTGAGCATGACGCGACCGGCGCCGAGCTCGCCCACGACCGGGTGCACGATGGTGTCACCGGCGAGGGGGACCTCGAACAGGTTGCGGCGAGCCTCTTCGGTGCCCTTCTGGATGGCGAGGGGCACCTCCTTGGCCTTGCCGTAGCCGAGCCCGACACGGCCGTTGCCGTCGCCGATCACCACGAGAGCGGTGAAGCTGAAGCGACGGCCGCCCTTGACGACCTTCGCCACGCGGTTGATGTTGATGACCCGCGACTCCCGGAGGGTCGCGTCGCCCGACTGGCGGGGGTTCGCCTGGGGCTCGTCGCGGCGGCCGCGACCTCGTTGTTCATTTGCCATGCGTATCAGTCCTCAGAATTCCAGTCCGGCTTCGCGTGCAGCGTCGGCGAGGGCCTTGACCCGACCGTGGTAGCGGTTGCCACCTCGGTCGAAGACGACCTTCTCGATGCCGGCGGCCTTGGCGCGCTCGGCGGCGAGCGCACCGATCTTGGCGGCGGCCTCGGCGTTGCCGCCGTAGCCGTCGAAGGAGGCCTCGTGCGTCGAGGCAGCGGCGAGGGTGACGCCGGTGATGTCGTCGATGACCTGGGCCACGATGTGCTTGGACGACCGGAAGACCGCGAGGCGCGGGCGCTGTGGCGTGCCCTCGACCTTCTTGCGGACCCGGCGATGACGACGGTCGCGCCCGAGCTTCTTCTTGGCGGTGGTGCTCATGGTTCCTACTTGCCTGCCTTGCCGGCCTTGCGGACGACGTGTTCGCCCTTGTAGCGGACACCCTTGCCCTTGTACGGCTCGGGCTTGCGGAAGTCGCGGATCTCGGCGGCGACCTGGCCGACCTGCTGCTTGTCGACACCGCGGACGATGATCTGCGTGGGTGCCGGCACCTCGAACGTCACACCCGAAGGAGCGGCGTAGTCGATGCTGTGGCTGTAGCCGAGGGCGAGTTCGAGCTTGTCGTTGCCCTTGGCCGTGGCCCGGTAACCGACGCCGATGATCTCGAGTTCCTTCGTGAACTCGTTGGTCACGCCTTCGACCATGTTGGCGACCAGCGCACGGACGAGTCCGTGGAGGGCGCGGTTCTGGCGGGTGTCGTCGGGACGTTCGACCAGGATGGTGTCGCCGTCCTGACGGACGGTGATGTCACCCGGGACGGTCTGGGTCAGGGTGCCCTTCGGGCCCTTGACGGAGACCTCGTCGGGGGCGAGCGTGAACTCGACGCCGGAGGGGATGGTGATCGGAGCCTTGCCGATGCGGGACATCGTCGCCTCCTACCAGACGAAACAGAGGACTTCGCCACCGACGTGTCGCCGGCGAGCCTCTCGGTCGGTCATGAGTCCCTGCGAGGTCGACAGCACGGCAACGCCGAGGCCACCGAGGACGCGAGGGATCTCGTCGGACTTCTTGTACACGCGCAGGCCCGGCTTCGAGATGCGCTTGATGCCGGAGATCGTGCGTTCACGCTCGGGCGAGTACTTCATGTCGATCGACAAGAACTTGCCCGGGCGATCCGGACGGTCGGTCGTCTTGAAGTCCTCGATGTAGCCCTCTTCCTTGAGGAGTACGGCGAGCGCTTCCTTGATCTTCGACGACGGCATGGTGACGTCGTCGTGCTTTGCGATGTTTGCGTTGCGGACACGCGTGAGCATGTCGGCGATGGGGTCGGTCATCGTCATGAGTCGGTCACCTCACCAGCTCGCCTTGGTCACACCGGGGATTTCCCCGTTGTGCGCCATCTGACGGAAGCAGACTCGGCAGAGGCCGAACTTGCGCAGCACCGAGCGCGGACGACCGCAGCGGCGGCAGCGTGTGTAACCGCGCACCTTGAACTTGGGCTTCTTGTTCGCCTTGTTGATCAGCGCTGTTTTCGCCACTGTCTCAACTGTCCTTTCGGAAGGGGAAGCCGAAGGCGGCGAGCAGGGCTCGACCTTCGGCGTCGGTGCGTGCGGTGGTGACGATCGTGATGTCCATCCCTCGGACGGTGTCCACGGCGTCGTAGTCGATCTCGGGGAAGATGAGCTGTTCGGTGACACCGAACGTGTAGTTCCCGTTGCCGTCGAAGCTGCGGGGGTTGAGTCCCCGGAAGTCGCGGATACGGGGGATCGCCACCGAGACCAGGCGATCGAAGAACTCGTACATGCGGTCGCCCCGGAGGGTGACCTTGCATCCGATGGCGTTGCCCTCACGGAGCTTGAAGCCGGCGATCGACTTCTTGGCCTTCGTCGTCAGCGGCTTCTGGCCGGTGATGATGGTGAGGTCGTTGATCGCGCCGTCGAGGAGCGAGGCCTGGCCGACGGCATCGCCGACGCCCATGTTGACCGAGATCTTCTCGAGCTTGGGCACCATCATGACGTTCGGGAGCTCGAGGGTCTCCTTCAGCTGGTCACGGATGGTGTCCTTGTAGCGGGCCCGCAGCCGCGGGACCGTGGGGGCTTCTGTCTGTGCCGACATCAGTCGAGGTCCTTTCTGCACTTCTTGCAGACCCGGGTCTTCGTGCCGTCGGGGTCGACGCGGTAGCCGACGCGGGTGGGGCCGCAGCTGTCGCACAGGAGGGCGACGTTGGCCACGGGAAGCGGCATGTCCTTGTCGATGATGCCGCCCTGCATCGTGGCCGAACGCGGCTTCTGATGCTTCTTGGCGACGTTCACGCCGTCGACGATGACCTTGCGCACGTCGGGCAGAGCGGTGATCACTTCACCCTCCTTGCCACGGTCCTTGCCGGTGAGGACACGAACGGTGTCGCCCTTGCGGATTCGCATGGAGTTCTTCGACATCTCAGAGCACCTCCGGTGCGAGCGAGACGATGCGCATGAACTTGGCGTCACGCAGCTCACGGCCCACCGGGCCGAAGATGCGGGTGCCACGAGGCTGGCGCTGGTCGTTGATGAGCACGGCGGCGTTCTCGTCGAAGCGGATGTAGCTGCCGTCGGGACGGCGCCGTTCCTTCTTCGTCCGGACGACGACGCACTTGACGACCTCGCCCTTCTTGACCGCTGCGCCGGGGATCGCGTCCTTGACGGTGGCGACGAAGATGTCACCGATACCGGCGTAGCGACGCTTGGAGCCGCCGAGCACCTTGATGCACAGCACCTCCTTGGCACCGCTGTTGTCCGCGACGCGAAGTCGTGATTCCTGCTGGATCATCGGTTCACCTACTTCGCTCGCTCGAGGATCTCGACGAGACGCCAGCGCTTGGACTTGCTGATCGGCCGGGTCTCCATGATCCGGACACGATCGCCCTCGTTGGCGTCGTTGGACTCGTCGTGGGCATAGAAGTTCGTGTTCCGCGCCATCGTCTTGCCGTACCGGGGGTGCGGCTTGCGAGACTCGACCGTGACCACGATGGTCTTCTCCATCGAGGTCGACGTGACGACGCCCTCGCGGAGCTTTCGGGTCGAACGCTCGGGGGCGTCGGTGTCGGTGGTGCTCATTCGGAAGCCTCCAGGGCTTCGGCGGCCGCGATCTCGCGGGACCGGGTCTCGGTGAGGCAGCGGGCGATCTCTCGCTTGACCTCGCTGATGCGTGCGGTGTTGGTCAGCTGACCGGTGGCGTTCTGGAACCGGAGGTTGAACAGTTCCTCACGGGCCTCGGCCAAGCGGGCGACGAGTGTCTCGTCGTCGAGGTCGAGCAGGATGTTGGTGGCCACTAGAGCGCCTCCTCACGGGTCACGAAGCGAGCACGGATCGGCAGCTTCTGGATGGCCCGGTCGATGGCCTCGCGGGCCACGACGTCATCGGGGTAGGACAGTTCGAACAGGATGCGGCCGGGACGGACCACGGCGACCCACGATTCGACATTGCCCTTGCCGGAACCCATGCGGGTCTCGGCCGGCTTCTGGGTGACCGGCTTGTCGGGGAAGATGTTGATCCACACCTTGCCGCCACGGCGCGTGCGACGCGTCATGGCGATACGTGCGGCCTCGATCTGACGAGCGGTGATCCATCCGGGCTCGAGCGCCTGGATGCCGTACTCGCCGAACGACACCTCGGTGCCGCCCTTCGCCTTGCCTTTGGTGCGACCACGATGGGTCTTGCGGTGCTTGACCTTCTTGGGCATCAACATGACGGTGCTCCTCAGTCCTGCCCGTCGCGGAAGTGCGGCGTCTCGTGCCGCTCCTTCGTCTGGCGCTCGATCTCTTCTTCCTCGGCGAGCAGTCGCTCGAGTTCGGGATCGGCTTCCTTGATGAGCGGCTCGACGGCCCCCTCGACGGGAGCGGTGGCCGCAGTGGTCTCGTCGCCCTCGGCCGGTGCGGAGGCCTCGGCCTCGGCAGCGGCGCGGCGAGCGGCCGACGACACGACGGGAGCAGCCGGCTGACCGGACGTCTCACCGACGGCCATGGCGGCCTCGCGGTTGATCTTGTCGTCGAAGGCGGCCTTGTAGGGCAGGATCTCGCCCTTGTAGATCCAGACCTTGACGCCGATGCGGCCGGCGCTGGTCTTGGCCTCACGGAAGCCGTAGTCGATGTCGGCACGCAGGGTGTGCAGCGGCACACGACCTTCGCGGTACCACTCGGTGCGGGACATCTCGGCGCCGCCGAGGCGACCCGAGCACTGCACCCGGATGCCGAGGGCACCGGCCTTCTGGGCCGACTGGACGGCACGCTTCATGGCACGACGGAAGGCGACGCGGCCGGCGAGCTGGTCGGCGACGCCCTGGGCGATCAGCGCAGCGTCGAGCTCGGGCTGCTTGATCTCGACGACGTTGAGCTGGACCTTCGGGTTGCCGGAGATCTTGGTGAGGCCGGCGCGGAGGCGGTCGGCTTCGGAGCCCTTGCGGCCGATCACGATGCCGGGGCGTGCGGTGTGCACGTCGACACGCAGCTTCTCGCGGGTCCGCTCGATCTCGACCCGGCTGATCGCGGCGTGCGGCAGCTCGGTCATGAGGAAGTCGCGGATCTTCCAGTCCTCGATGACGAAGTCGCGGTACTCGGCACGATCGGCGAACCAGCGGCTCTTCCACTCGGTGGTGATGCCGAGGCGGAAGCCGTACGGGTGGATCTTCTGTCCCATTACTTCTCTTCCGTTTCGTCGGCGTCGTCGGTGGTTTCCTCGTCGACGACGACGTCGTCGGTTTCACTCACGGGCTCGTCGGTGCCGGCGTCGGCAGTCTCGACGGCCTCGTCGACGATGGCGTCGACGTCGGTCTCGTCCTCGTGGTCATGATCGTGTTCGTGATCATGATCGTGGTCGTGCTCTTCCTGCGAGGCAGCGACACGAGCGGCGCGGTCGGCGGCCTGCTGGCCACGGCGACGTGACGCCCGGCTGCCCGGGACGGCTTCACGCTTGGCCTGCTCGATGCGCAGCATCTCGCCGGTCATCGGGCTCACGATGAGCGTGATGTGGCAGGTGCGCTTGCGGATGCGAGTGGCACGACCACGGGCACGGGGGCGCCAGCGGTACATCGTGCGGCCCTCGTCGGCGTAGCACGCCGAGACGAAGAGGCTCTCGGGGTCGATCTGGTCGTTGTGCTCGGCGTTGGCCACGGCCGAGTCGAGCAGCTTGCCGATGACCTCGGCGGCGCTGCGCTCGGTGTAGGTCAGCACGTCGCCGGCCTCGTCGATCGACTTGTTCCGGATGAGGTCGAGGACGACGCGGGCCTTGGTGGCCGACATGCGCACGTTCTTGACCTGGGCACGGGTGCCCGGGCGCTCGTTGGTCTTTGCTGCGGTCATGGCTAGCGCCTCGCCGCCCGTTCCATGCCTGCATGGAACTTGAAGACCTTGGTCGGGGCGAACTCGCCCAGCTTGTGTCCGACCATCGCCTCGGTGACGTAGACGGGCACGTGCTTGCGACCGTCGTGGACGGCCATGGTGTGACCGACCATGTCGGGGATGATGGTGGACCGACGAGACCAGGTCTTGATGACCTTCTTCTCGTTCTTCTCGTTCAGCTCGTCGACCTTCTTGAGCAGGTGGTCGTCGACGAACGGGCCCTTCTTGAGTGAACGGGGCATCGATGGCTCCTATCGCCGCGAGCCGCGGGTACGGCGGCGACGCACGATCTGATCGTTGGACTTCTTCTTCTTGTCGCGGGTGCGGCCCTCGGGCTTGCCCCACGGAGAGACCGGGTGGCGACCACCGGAGGTCTTGCCCTCGCCACCACCGTGCGGGTGGTCGACGGGGTTCATGACGACACCGCGGGACTGCGGGCGAACGCCCTTCCAGCGGTTGCGGCCAGCCTTGCCGATCTTGATGAGGTCGGCTTCGGCGAAGCCGACTTCACCGATGCTCGCACGGCAGTCGATCGGGACCCGACGCATCTCCGAGGAGGGCAGACGCAGCGTGGCGTAGGCGCCTTCCTTGGCGACGAGCTGGATGGCGGTGCCGGCGGACCGGCCCATCTTGCCGCCGCCGCCGGGCTTGAGCTCGACGTTGTGCACGACGGTACCGACGGGGATGTACCGCAGCTCCATGGCGTTGCCGGGGCGGATGTCCGAGCCCTGGCCCGACTGGAGGCGGTCACCGACCTGCGCACCCTTGGGGGCGATGATGTAGCTCTTGGTGCCGTCCACGTAGTGGAGCAGGAGGATCCGGCAGTTGCGGTTCGGGTCGTACTCGACCGCGACGACCTTGGCCTCGACGCCGTCCTTGATGCGACGGAAGTCGACCTGGCGGTAGCGCTGCTTGTGGCCACCACCACGGTGACGAGAGGTCATGCGGCCGTTGTTGTTGCGGCCACCGGTGCTGGACTTCTTGGCCAGCAGCGTCTTCTCCGGCGTGTCCTTCGTGATCTCCGAGAAGTCGGAGACCGTCTGGAAACGGCGGGCAGGACTGGACGGCTTGCGCTTGCGAACCGGCATGATCAGACCCCCTCGAACAGATCGATGGAGTCATCGGCGTGCAGGGTCACGATGGCTCGCTTGATGGTTGACCGCGTCGAGAACGCACCGGTACGCCGGTTGCGCATGCGCTTGCCCTTGCGGTTGAGCGTGTTGACCTTGCGGACCCGCACGTCGAAGATCTCTTCGATCGCCTTGCGGATCTGGGTCTTGTTCGCGTCGGGGTGGACCACGAACGTGTAGACGTTCGTCTCGATGAGGTCGTAGCTCTTCTCGGAGACGACCGGTTCGATGATGACGGAGCGGGCGTCCATCAGGCGGACTCCTTCGCAGCAGGCTCGTTGGCCGAAGATCGGGGGAGCGTGTCGGTCGTGAAGACCATCCAGTCGCTCACGATGATGTCGTGGGCGTTGAGCTCACCGGGCTGGCAGACATGGACGTTCGCCAGGTTGGCCAGGCTCTTCGTGGTGTTGACGTCGTCCCGGGACACGATGGCCAGGATGCGACCCTCGGTGCCGAGCGTCTCGAGCGCCACGCGAGCGGACTTGGTCGACGGGGCGTCGAGCGCCCACGAGTCGAGCACGATGATCCGCTCGGACTGGGCCCGATCGGAGAGCGCGGAACGCAGGGCCAGACGCACCATCTTCTTGGGGGTGCGCTGGTCGTACTTGCGGGGCTTGGGGCCCAGGGCGATACCGCCACCACGCCACTGCGGGGCGCGGATGGAACCCTGACGGGCTCGGCCGGTGCCCTTCTGCTTCCACGGCTTGGCGCCACCACCACGCACCTCGGCGCGGGTCTTGGTCGACTGCGTGCCGGCGCGCTTGGCGGCCAGCTGTGCGGTGACGACCTGGTGGAGGACCGACAGGTTCGGCTCGATGCCGAAGAGCTCGTCGTCGAGCTCGACCGAACCGACCTTGTCGCCGGCGGTGTTCTTGACGTCGACGGAGGTCATGCCCCAGCTCCTTGGGTCACGGCGCCCTGCTTGACGGCGTCGCGGATCAGGATCGTGGACTTCTTCGGACCGGGCACGGAGCCACGGATCAGCACGATCTCGCGCTCGGGATCGGTCTCGACCACGGTGAGGTTCATCGTGGTGACCTTCTCGTTGCCCATGCGACCCGCCATCTTCTGTCCCTTGAAGACTCGAGCGGGGGTGGCACAGGCGCCGATGGCACCCGGCTTGCGGTGGTTACGGTGCGCGCCGTGGCTGGCGGGAGCACCGCCGAAGCCGTGACGCTTCATCACGCCGGCGAAGCCCTTGCCCTTGGACACGCCCGTCACGTCGACGAGGTCGCCGGCGGCGAACAGGTCGGCAGCGATGGACTGGCCCACTTCGTAGTCGGACACGTCGTCGATGCGGAGCTCGACCACGGTCTGACCCGGGTCGACGCCAGCAGCGGCGAAATGGCCGGCCTCGGGCATGGTGAGCTTGCGCGGATCGCGCTGGCCGAAGGTGACCTGCAGCGCGCTGTATCCGTCGTGCTCGGGAGTCTTGATCTGGACGACACGGCAAGGCTGTACGCGCAACACGGTGACGGGAACGACGTTGTTGTCGTCATCCCAGACCTGTGTCATGCCCACCTTGGTGGCGACGATCGATTTCGTGGCCATGTCGGCGTGTCCTTCTTCACGCAAACGCTCCGGAGGGCACATGGCCCAACGGAGCGCTGGTATCAGTTGTGCCGCACGGTTCCCGACCGGAGTTGGGTCGAGCCTGCGCGGGCCTCGGTTGGAGAGATGGAGCGCCCTGGGCCGTGAGGCCTTGGGGCACGAAGAAGAAACGATAGCGGTCCGGCGGGGCGACGTCCAATGCGAGCGCCACGATGACGGACGGGACGTCGTCCGTCACGACACCGACACCTTTCGTCATCCGGCCGAAATGGGACTGTTGTCTGGATCCGCTGTGATGGGCCCATGGCGATGGAACACCTGCACCTGGACGGCTCGACCGCAGATCATGCGGAATGGACGGTGGACCTGCGTGACGACGACTTCGACGCATCGGCGCTCGAGCGGGCGATGGTCGAGGCTCGGGAATCCGCATATTCGGAGCTGGCAGCGCTCGACGCCGCCTGACGCATTCGGGGGGGGGAATCCCGGGCACGCATCGATGCACGACCTCCTGGGGGGTCGTGCATCGTCGCGTCGGGGCACCGGCGGCGACCAGACTGATGCCATGCGGCTGCTCGCCATCGACACGGCCGGCCACGACGTCGAGCTGGTCGCCGACCGTTGTTGGCAGGCGGGGGCCGCCGGCCTCTGGGAGGTCGATGCCACGACGTTGCGCGCCGGCGTCGAGGAATCCGAGGTCGCCGGGTTCCTGACGGCGCTCCAGGATCTCGGACCCGTCGACGTCACCGAGGTCGAGGCCGTCGAACTGGCCGGCCGACTCGTCGTCGTCGAGATGGCGGGCCACGACGTCGAACTGTGGGTACCGGCGACCGTCTTCGGCGATGCCGCCCACCCGACCACGTCGACGTGCCTCCGACTCCTCGACGGACTCGTCCGGCCAGGCACCACCGTCCTCGACGTCGGCAGCGGCACCGGCGCCCTCTCGATCGCCGCCGCGGTGCGCGGCGGGCGGGTGACGGCCATCGACATCGACGCCGAGGCGGTGTCCGCCACCATCGACAACGCGGCGCGCAACGGCGTCAGCGTCTCGGCCACCGCCACTCCCCTGGCCGACGTCGTCGGGACCTTCGACGTGGTGATCGCCAACATGACGATCGGGTCACTGGCGCCGCTCGTGCCTGACCTGGTCGCACACGTGGTCGCCGGCGGGACGATCGTCGTGTCGGGGTTGTTGGCCGACCAGTGGCCCGCGGTGCGCGATCGCCTCGGTGGGTCGGTGGCCGACGTGCGTGCGGTCGACGGCTGGGTGTCGGCGGTGGTCGTCGCTCACTGAGCGGGTTCGCGCACGCGGAGGAGCACGACACCGAAGGCCACGACCAGGGCCGGGACGCTGACCAACACGACGGCATCGATCCCGTGCTCGGCGAAGAGCCGGGTGCCGACCACCGCCGCCAGGGTCCGAGCGCCGGTGAGGCCGGCGACGGCGAGACCCATGGCGGCGGCGCGATGGGACTCGTCCACCTCGACCACGAGCGGGAGTGCCGACACGAAGGCGAGCTCGAACCCGAGGCCGACCGCGAGTGCGGCGGCGATGCCGACCGCGTCGAGCGATCCGGCGAGCGAGAAGCCGAGTGCCGCCGGGACGAGGACGACGATGCCCGCCATCACCGCGACCCGCTTGCCCACGCGGTCGGCGAGGAACGCCGAGAGCAGCGAGCCGATGACCTCGCCCACGCCGAGGAGGATGACCACGGCGCTGATCGTCCGATCGCTCATCCCCAGGTCGGTCTCGAAGAACGCCCCCTCGGTCACGAAGAACAAGGCGGCGCCGAGCGACAACGCGAAGACCGCGGCGTGGAGCCAGGTGGGCCGGGCGTGGCCTGCCGCCGGCTTGGTGTTCTTGGCACCGGCGACCTTGGTCTCGAGCGTCGCCCGCACGACGGGGATCGAGGCCAGCAGGATCACGGCGGACAGGGCGTAGGGCACCCGCCAGGTGGTCACGGATGCCAGGAGCCCTGCGACGGGGACGCCCAGGAGGAACGCTCCCGACCAGGTCAACTCGCCCAGGCCCAGGGCGCGCCCGCGCCGCTCGAAGGGCACCTCGTCGCCGATCCACGCTCCGAAGGAGACGTCGAAGAGGTAGCGACCGATGGCGACGAAGAACAGGGCGACGCCGAACACGGCGACGTGGGGTGCTAGGGCGACGCCGACGCAACCGGCGGCCGACACGACGAGACCGTCGGTCATGCCGCGGCGGCGACCGATGCGGTCGAGGCGCCGGCCGATCAGCGGCGCCAGGAGGCCGGCGATCTCACCACCCGCGACGCCGACGCCGATGGTCGCGAGGTCGGTGCCGAGCCCGTCCGCGATCGTCGGGAGGAACGGATACGCGAATCGCAGCGACACCGTCCCCAGCAGACGGGCAGCGAAGAGCCGCCGAAACGCCACCCGAAAGGCAACATTCATCGGCGGCTCCTGGCCTTTTCGACGATTGGGATGGGAGTTGCCAGCCCCAGCGCGCGCCTCCAGAAGTGAGGAGGTCCCGCCAGCGACCGACGAACGGCGGCTACGCCTGCTGGATCTTGATCTCGATGTCGACGCCGGCGGGGAGCTCGATGCGCTGCAGCGAGTCGACCGTCTTGGGCGAGGGCTCGAGGATGTCGATGAGGCGCTTGTGGATCCGCATCTCGAAATGCTCGCGGGAGTCCTTGTCCTTGTGCGGCGAGCGGATGACGGTGAAGCGGTGCTTCTCGGTGGGAAGCGGAATCGGACCCCGGACCACGGCCTGCGTGCGGGTCACGGTCTCGACGATCTTCTTCGTCGACTGATCGATGACCTCGTGGTCGTATGCCTTGAGACGGATGCGGATCTTCTGCTTGTCAGCCATGGCTGTACGACCTGGACGCTTTCTGAGCTGGGCTCTACGGGGCTCGATTGTCAATGTTCTTGCGATGGGGGTGTGACGCGGAAGAGCGCCGGCACCGAGTGGGAAACCCTACCCGGCGCCAGCGCTCTGTCCAAAGGCTGAGGACCAGTGCGGAGCACTGGCCCGCCACTACTTGAGGATCTTGGTGACCCGGCCGGCGCCGACGGTGCGGCCACCCTCACGGATGGCGAAGCGAAGACCTTCGTCCATGGCGATCGGGTTGATCAGCTCGACCGTCATGTCGGTGTTGTCACCAGGCATGCACATCTCGGTGCCCTCGGGCAGCTCGACCGAACCAGTGATGTCGGTCGTCCGGAAGAAGAACTGCGGGCGGTAGTTGGAGAAGAACGGCTTGTGACGGCCACCCTCGTCCTTGGTCAGCACGTACACCGTCGCCTCGAACGAGGTGTGCGGCGTGATCGAACCGGGCTTGCACAGCACCTGGCCACGCTCGACACCGTCCTTCTCGATACCGCGGAGCAGAGCGCCGATGTTGTCGCCGGCCTGACCCTGATCGAGCAACTTGCGGAACATCTCCACACCCGTGCACGTCGTCTTCGTCGTGTCACGAATACCGACGATCTCCAGATCGTCACCCACATGCACGATGCCCTGCTCGACCTTGCCGGTCACGACCGTGCCACGACCCTGAATCGAGAACACGTCCTCGATCGGCATCAGGAACGGCTTGTCCAGATCACGCTCGGGCTCGGGGACGAACTCGTCCACCGCAGCCATCAACGCCATGACCTGATCGCCAGCAGCCTCGTCACCCTCGAGCGCCTTCAACGCCGACACCGGCATCACCGGAGCGTTGTCGCCGTCGAAGTCCTGGTCGGCCAGCAGCTCGCGGACCTCCATCTCGACCAACTCGAGGAGCTCCTCGTCATCGACCATGTCGACCTTGTTCAACGCGACCACGATCGCCGGAACACCGACCTGGCGAGCCAACAGCACGTGCTCACGCGTCTGGGGCATCGGACCATCGGTCGCCGCGACCACCAGGATCGCACCATCGACCTGGGCAGCGCCCGTGATCATGTTCTTGATGTAATCCGCGTGACCCGGCATGTCGACGTGCGCGTAATGCCGATTGTCGGTCTCGTACTCGATGTGCGCAACGTTGATCGTGATCCCACGCTCACGCTCTTCCGGCGCCTTGTCGATCATGTCGAAGTTGGTGACGTTGTTGCCCTCGACCCGCTCCGACAACACCCGCGAGATCGCCGCGGTCAACGTCGTCTTCCCATGATCGATGTGACCCATCGTCCCGATGTTCACATGCGGCTTGGTCCGGTCGAACTTCTCCTTGGCCATGGTGGCGCCTCTTTCTTTCTCGGTGTCTCAGACTGATTGGAATCGATTTCGGGGTGGGGAGACGGAAGACGGAGTCTTCCTATTCCCCACGGACTCGCTTGACGATCTCTTCCTGCACGTTGGCAGGGCACTGCTGGTACGAGTCGAAGTGCATGGTGTAGTTGGCACGACCCTGGGTCTTCGACCGCAGGTCGCCGACGTAGCCGAACATCTCCGAGAGCGGGACCTGGGCGTTGATGACCTGTGCGAGACCGCGCTGGGTCATGCCGCCGACCTGGCCACGACGGGAGTTGAGGTCGCCGATGACGTCGCCCATGTAGTCCTCGGGGGTGACGACTTCGACCTTCATGATCGGCTCGAGGATGACGGGCTTCGCCTTGCGAGCCGCCTCCTTGTACGCCATCGTGCCGGCGATCTTGAACGCCATCTCGGAGGAGTCCACGTCGTGGAACTTGCCGTCGGTGAGGATGGCCCGGACGTCGACGGTGGGGAAGCCGGCGAGCACGCCGGACGAGAGGCTGGCCTGGATGCCGGCGTCGACCGAAGGGATGTACTCCTTCGGGATGCGTCCACCGGTGATCTGATCGACGAACTCGTAGCCGCCACCGGGGCCGGTGGGCTCGAGCGTGATCTGGACCTCGGCGAACTGACCCGAGCCACCCGTCTGCTTCTTGTGGGTGTACTTGTACTTCTCGATCGTCGTGGTGATGGTCTCGCGGTAGGCGACCTGGGGCTTGCCCACGGTGGCGTCGACGCGGAACTCACGGAGCATGCGGTCGACGAGGACCTCGAGGTGCAGCTCGCCCATGCCGGAGATGACGGTCTGGCCGGTCTCCTCGTCGGACTTCACCTGGAAGGTGGGGTCTTCCTCGGCCAGCGACTGGAGGGCCTTGCCCATCTTCTCCTGGTCGGCCTTGGTCTTGGGCTCCACGGCAACGGTGATGACCGGCTCCGGGAACTCGAGCGACTCGAGCACGATGGGGTGGTTCGGATCGCAGATCGTGTCACCGGTCTTGGTGTTCTTCATGCCGATGCCGGCGACGATCTCGCCGGAGTAGATCTGCTCGCGGTCCTCACGGGTGTTGGCGTGCATCTGCAGCAGGCGACCGAGGCGCTCCTTCGAACCGGACCGCACGTTGAGCACGGTGTCGCCCTTGCCGAGCGAGCCGGAGTAGACGCGAAGGAAGGTGAGCTTGCCGACGTGGGGGTCGGTCATGATCTTGAAGGCGAGGGCGGCGAAGGGCTCTTCGTCGGTGAGCTCACGGGTGAGCTTCTCGTCTTCCTTGATGTTCATGCCGTTGACCGGCGGGAGGTCGGCCGGGCTCGGGAGGTACTTGACGACGGCGTCGAGCAGGGGCTGGACGCCCTTGTTCTTGAACGCCGTGCCGAGGAGCACGGGCACGATCTCGTTGGCGATGGTCGCCCGGCGGATGCCGGCGTGGAGTTCTTCCTCGGAGATCTCTTCCTCGTTGAGGAACTTGTCCATGAGGGCGTCGTCGGCGGTCGCGACGGTCTCGACGAGCTCGGCACGCCACTCGACGGCCTTCTCCTGGAGATCGGCGGGGATCTCCTCGACGTTCCACTTGGCGCCGAGTTCCTCGTTCGGCCAGACGAGCGCCTTCATCGTGATGAGGTCGACGACACCAGCGAAGTCACCCTCGTAACCGATGGGGAGCTGCAGCACGGCGGTGTTGGCGCCGAGGCGGTCCTTGATCGAGTCGAGTGCGTCGTAGAAGTTGGCGCCGAGGCGGTCCATCTTGTTGACGAAGCACATGCGGGGGACGCCGTACTTGTTGGCCTGGCCCCACACGGTCTCGGTCTGGGGCTCGACGCCGGCGACACCGTCGAACACGGCGACCGCGCCGTCGAGCACGCGGAGCGAACGCTCGACCTCGACGGTGAAGTCGACGTGGCCCGGGGTGTCGATGATGTTGATGGTGTGGCCGTCCCACATGCAGGTCGTGGCGGCGGAGGTGATGGTGATCCCCCGCTCCTGCTCCTGCTCCATCCAGTCCATGGTGGCGCCGCCCTCGTGGACTTCGCCGATCTTGTAGTTGCGACCGGTGTAGTAGAGGATCCGCTCGGTGGTCGTGGTCTTGCCCGCGTCGATGTGGGCCATGATCCCGATGTTGCGGAACTTGTCGATCGAGTTGCTGCGCTTTTCAGCCATGAAGATGTCTCTCAGATGGAAACGACCGGGCCATCCTCGTGGAGGACCCGGTCGGTCGGGGCCGGGCTCCTGGTCGAAGGGACGGCCCGCTGGGGTGGTTACGGGCGGGCGCTACCAGCGGTAGTGAGCGAAGGCCTTGTTGGAGTCGGCCATCTTGTGCATGTCTTCGCGACGCTTCACCGAGGCACCGAGGCCGTTGGAGGCGTCGAGGATCTCGTTGGCGAGGCGGTCGGCCATCGTGCGCTCACGACGGGCACGGGAGTAGGTCACGATCCAGCGGATCGCCAGCGTGTTGGCGCGGCGGGGGCGGACCTCGATGGGCACCTGGTAGGTGGCGCCACCGACGCGACGGCTCTTGACCTCGAGCTGGGGCTTGACGTTCTCGATCGCTCGCTTGAGCGTCGACAGCGGCTCGGCACCGGTCTTGGACTCGACGGTCGCCATGGCGTCGTTGATGATCTTCTCGGCGGTCGAGCGCTTGCCCGACTGGAGGATCTTGTTGGTGATCTGGGTGACGAGCGTCGACTGGTAGACGGCGTCGGGCTTGACTTCGCGCCGCGGCGCGGGTCCCTTACGAGGCATTACGCGTCCTTCTTGGCGCCGTAGCGACTACGGGCCTGCTTGCGGTCACGGACGCCCGAGGTGTCGAGCGAACCACGGATGATCTTGTAGCGGACGCCCGGAACGTCCTTCACACGGCCACCACGCACGAGCACGATGGAGTGCTCCTGGAGGTTGTGGCCCTCGCCGGGGATGTACGCCGTGACCTCGATGCCCGAGGTGAGCCGGACACGGGCGACCTTGCGGAGCGCCGAGTTGGGCTTCTTGGGCGTGACGGTGAAGACACGAGTGCACACGCCGCGGCGCTGCGGTGCGCCCTTCAGTGCGGGCGTCTTGGCCTTGGCCGTCTTGGACTGCCGACCCTTGCGGACCAGCTGTTGAATCGTGGGCACGTGTGTCCTCTAAACCTGGTGTCTGGAACGAGTTTGGCGAATGCGAACTTCGATGGCCACGGGCACGCAGAAAGGGCGCGCATGGCCGACGGGACATGCTACGGGTCACGTTCCTGGCGACACAACCCGAGGTCAGCCCGCGACGGTCTCTTCGGTCCGCTGTCGCGTGAGGACGAGCAGTGCGCCGAGCGTCGCGAGGCAGACGAGCGCACCGATCTCGACGGCGCGCGAGGTGTTCGCTGCATCATTCCACGTCGGCTCGGTCCAGCCGAGGACCGTCCCGGTACGGCTCAGGATCAACACCGCGAGTGCGCCCGCCTGGAACATCGCCGTGGCTGCGACGACGACCCAGAGCAACCGCTGCGCCCGCCACGCCGTGGCGGCGAGGGCGACCACGGCGACGACCGACATCGCCACGTGGACCGGGAACCCGATCGTGACCACCTCGGCACCGGGCACGCTCGAGGGGACGTCGCGGTAGACGTCGAGCCACTCGGTCAGGTGGACGTAGCCGCCGGCGGCGACGAAGGCGACGGACGCCACGACGAGCGGGGTGGTCAGTCGGGTGGTCAGTCGGTTCTGCACACCCCTTCTCCGGACCCGGTGGCCAGGCGGGATGACCCACGCGAACTCGACGTCGCAGCCGTCGGCCCCCGACGCTGACGACGTCGAGTTCGTCAGATGGTGGTGGTGGTGGCGGCGGCCAGGCCCCGGCGGAGGGCGTCGACCCGGTAGGCGGCGATCCGGGTGGAGGAGCCGGCGGCCGGGTTGTACACCTCGGACGCGTGGAACGCCCCGGGCGTGACGTGCAGTTCGGTCGGGACGCCGGCCTGGAGGAGCGCCGCCGCATAGGCGATGTCCTCGTCACGGAAGGCGTCGACCTCACCCACGTCGATGTACGCCGGAGGCAGGTCACGCAGGTCGTCCACGCCGGCGCGCGCCGGGGCGGCGGTGATCGGAACGGCGCTCCGGTCGATGTCGCCGAGATAGGCGTCCCATGCGATCACGTTGTTGGAGCGGTTCCAGACCCGCGGTTCGGTGATCTCGTGGCTCGAAGGCGTCTCGTTGCGATCGTCGAGCATGGGGTACAGCAACCACTGGAAGCACAGCGGGAACTCGGCGCGGTCGCGTGCCTCGATCGCCAGCCCGGCCGACAGTCCACCCCCGGCGCTCGAGCCGCCCACCCCGATCCGGCTGGGGTCGAGACCGAGCGACGAGGCCTCGCCGTGGATCCAACGCAGCGCCGCGTAGCAGTCGCGCATCGGCGCAGGGTGCGGATGTTCGGGCGCCAGGCGGTACTCGACCGAGACGACCATGCATCCGACGTCGGCGACGATCTGCTCGCAGTGGAAGTCGGTGTCGGTCACCCGCATCACGACCATGCCGCCGCCGTGGATGTAGAGGAGTGCCGAGCCGTCGTGACCGCCGACGGGCTCGTACACCCGCACCATCACCTCGGGATCGGTCCCCTCGCCCGCGATCATCACGTCGCGTGAGGTCACACCGGGCACGACGGGCAGGATCGACCGGAGACCGTCGAGGGCCTCGATCGACCGAGCACGCGCCTCGGGGATCCCGATGCCGAGATCGGTGCCGGGCACGAAGTCGAGGACCGGGACGATCTCCGGATCGGCCCGGTCGACGAACGCCGGATGCTGTTTCGATGTCATGATCGCCCCTGGGTCGTCTGCCGGCCGCAGACTCTGCCACGGGGCCGGGCCTGTCCGATGTGAGGAGTTCCATGACCGCCACCACGCTCACCGCCACCGACGGCGTCGCGACCATCACGCTCGACCGACCGGACAACCGCAACGCGTTGTCCACGGCCCTCGTCGACTCCCTCGGCGACCATCTCACCGCTGCCGTCGCCGACACCGCAGTCCGCGTCATCGTGCTGACCAACACCAGCCACGTCTTCTGTGCGGGCGCCGACCTGTCGGGCGCCGACGACGCCCCGCCGCGGTACTCGCTCGTCGACATCTTCGAGCTGCTCCTCGGATCGCCCAAGCCCGTCGTCGGTCGCATCGCCGGTCACTGCATGGGCGGCGGCGTCGGCCTCGCCGCCGCCTGCGACATCTCGGTGATCACCGAGGACGCCAAGGTGGGGTTCACCGAAGTGCGCATCGGCGTCGCTCCGGCGATGATCTCGGTCGTCTGCCTGCCCAAGATGCGGCGGGCCGATGCGATGGAGCTGTTCCTGTCGGGCGAGCGGATCGCCGCGGCCCGAGCCGTCGAGGTCGGCCTGCTCAACCGAGTGGTTGCTGCCGACGATCTCGACGACGCCGTCGACGGCGTCGTCGGCAACCTGCTCGCCGGCGGGCCGAGCGCCTTGACCGCCGCGAAACGCCTGGTCAACGAGGTACCCGCCATGGACCGCACCGACGCCTTCGTCGCCACCGAGCGACTGTCGGCCGAACTCTTCGCGTCCGACGAGGCAGCCGAGGGCATGGCCGCCTTCCGCGAGAAGCGCACGGCTCGCTGGGTCCCCTGAGCAGCCGGTCGGGGCACGCCGTCCCACGCGGTACGTTCGCGACGATGGTGGGCGACCTGGCCGGACGAACGCGTGAACTCACCGCGGTCGAGCGCGGGATCGCTCGTCACGGTGGCGTGGCGCTCGCGGGTGAGGCCGGTGTCGGGAAATCGGCCATCCTCCACGAGGTCGAGCGCCGACGACGTGCGGACGGCACGGTCGTGTCGATCGCCGGGTCCTACGCCGGACGCTCGATCCCCTTCGGTGCCGTCGCCGCGTGGTTGCCCGAAGACCCGCCGCCGACCCAGGCACTGCTGGTCGTCCACCTGCTCGAGACGATGCTCGCCGGCGACGGAGACGGCGACGAGCCGGTGATCCTCTGCGTCGACGACGCGCACCTCCTCGACGACGCCAGCCTGCTCGTGGTCAGCGAGACCATCCGGGTCCAGGACAACCCCGTCGTCCTCACCGTCCGGACCGGCGAGGAGTTCCCCGAGGCCCTCCGACATCTGATCGACAGCGGAGCGGTCCACCGCATCGAGGTCGAGCCACTCGACCGGGAAGCCGTCGCATCCATCGCCCACGACCAACTCGGCGACCGACTGTCCGAGGATGCGCTCGATCCGGTCGTCGACGCGACGAGGGGGAACGCACTGGTGCTCCGCGAACTCCTCGTCGATGCCGTCGACACCGGCCGCCTCGTCCTCGACGGCGACCAGTGGGTGCTGCGCGGCCAACTCGCCGCCGGGACACGCGTCACCGAACTCATCCGGGCCCGAGCACAACGCCTCGACCCGGACGAGCGAGCGCTGCTCGACAAGGTCGCGGTCGCCGAGCCGGTGCCGCTCGCGCTCCTCGGGTCGCCGGTCGAGGATCTGGCCACCCTCGAGCGGCGCAACCTGGTCTCGGTCACCAACGACGGTGGCCCGGTCGTCGTCGAGACCAGCCATCCGATGGTCGGCGAGGCACTCCGCCAGTCGATGACCGTCGCCGAGCGCATGGGCGTGCTCCAAGCGCTGTGCCGGGCAACGGGCGAGGTCGAGGCGTTCCCCCCTGGAGCAGCGGTCCGTGCGGTCGCCTGGTACGTCGAGACCGGTGACGCAGTGCTGCCGGCGGCCGCGACCGGCGCGGCATGGGAATCACTCCTCTCGCTCGACCTCGAGGCGGCCGAGCGCTACGCGACCATGGCGGCGAACGACCACTGGCGTGCGGCATTCGTCCTGGCGGAAGTCGCCCGCGTCCGAGGCGACGGCGAGACCGCCGTCCACTGGCACGACCGGGCGGCAACGCTCGCCGACGACGACGCCGCGATCCGCAAGGTCGCCATGGCCCAGGCCGGCGTCCACGCGTTCCAGCTCACCGATCCCAAGGCCGCGATCGCGTCGTTGCGACGGGCTGCCGGGGCCGTGGCCGAGCCCCGGAACTCGGTCGAGCTCCTGTGCGAGGCCGCGTTCCACGCCACGCTGCTCGGCGAGTTCGACGAGGTCGTCACCACCTGCCGGGAGGTGCTGCGTCGGCCGGACCTCGACCTGATGACGATCTGGACCGCAGCGATCAACCTCGGGTACGCCCAGGTGATCCTGGCCGACGTCACCGACCTCGAGGCATCGCTCTCGCGAGCGCGCGAAGCGGTGAAGGTCGTCCGAGCCGATCATCCGGCGGGGTCCGACCTGACCGCAGCGATGTCGGTCGCGTCCGCCGTCCTGCGAGGGCGACTCGTCGAAGCCGTGGACCTGGCCGACCGGTCGGTCGACGCGCTCCGAACCAACGGCGCACACCGTGGCCTCGCCGCTGCGGTGGCCAGCGAGGCGCTGATGATCGCCGGCGACGCCAGGGCGTTCGACTACGCGCTCCAGTCGGTCGAGCAACTCCGTGCCTTCGACCCGTACAACTCGCTCCCCTACGGCTCCGGCTTCGCGGCGCTGCTCGCCGCCACGTCCGACGAGGCCGAGTTGGCCTCCTCGATCCTGGCGGAGGTCGACGAGGAGGCCGTCGACATCCGGAGTCGGGCCGTCCTCGGCCGGGCCCACGCCGTGTTGGCATGCGCAAACGATCCCGACGAAGCCGCGCGGATCGCCAACGAAGCCGGCGTCATCGCGTTGGAGTCGTCGCACATCGCCATGGGTGCGACCGCGCTGGTCGAGGCGCTGGCGTATCGCCCCGGTGCCGAGGTCGCCGCGATCCTCCACGAGGTCGGCGGATCGTCGACCTCGCCGTTCGTGCGGTCGATCGCCGACTACGCGGGCGCCGTCGCCAACGGCGACGTCGAGGACGTGATCGAAGCGGCCGGTCGACTCAAGGCGATCGGCGCCCATGGTGTGGCTGCGTCGGCACTGGTCGTCGCCGCAGGACTCGACGACGACGAGGCCCGTGCCCGCCGCTCGCTGGCCCGGGCCGATGCCACGGCGCTGCGAGCCGGTGTCGTGGTGCCTCCGTGGAGCGTGCCCGACGTCGCCGACGCACTCTCGGCCCGGGAGATCGAGATCGCCCTCCTGGCCGCCGAGGACCGCTCCGACCAGGAGATCGCCGACGAGCTCTACCTGGCGCGCCGCACCGTGGGGAACCACCTCCACCGCGCGTACGCGAAGCTCGACGTCTCGGGACGGGGCGAGCTGCGTGATGTCTTCGCTCGCCCGCCCGGCGAGGACGACGACGCTCATCGCTGATCGCTCGTGTCTCAGGAGACCTGGACCGACACGGTGAGGACGGTGTCGCCGTCGGCGTTCGCCTGGAGTGTGAACGAGAGGTCGTGACCGTCGCGGCCCGTCCACTCGAGGATGGTCGAGTCACTCGGGTCCTCGCGCGAGTCAGGCTCGCCGTAGTGGTCGATCAGGTCGGACGCGACATCGTCTGGTGGTCCCGCCACCGATCCCAACAGGATCCACGCCACGCTGCCGCCGTCGTCCTGCTCCTGGGCGCTGAGCACCTCGTAGTCCTCGGGGAGCCAGACCGAGTCCGGGAACCCGTCGGGGATTCCCAACCCGCTCACCGTCACCGAGTTGTCACCCTGCTCGATGGTCACGCCGTCCGAGCCGAGATCGAGGTCGGGGGCGTCGGCGCCGTCGTCGGGTTCCGCCGCCGGCACGTCATCGCTTGCCGCGTCGTCGTCGCCACCGCATGCGCCGACCATGAGTCCGGCCGACACCAGTGCCGCAATCCACCAGGTCTTGGTCATCTCCTGCTCCTGTCTCGTTGCTCGTCGGCTACTTGTCGGCGCACGTGACGTCGAATGAGCCGGTCACGGTCACTGCCTCGGCCGGGAGCGAGAACACGTCGACGAAGTCACCCTCACCCGTGGCGTGATTGCCGTCGATCGAGTACGAGGCAACCGAGGTCTCGGGCATGCCGACGATCACGTCGGTGCGTCCGGACTCGAACTGCGATTCGTCGACCACGTCGACCCGTACCGACGGCGGGTCCCAGTCCTCGTCCGTGTCGGTCTCCCAGTCCTCCGGGGGCAGGTCGACGTCGATGTCGATCCCCGTGTCCCGGTCGATGAACTGCGCGCTGAGCCCGCCGCCGAGGGTCACGCAGACCAACTCTTCGGATGCCGTGTAGGTCGTCCCGTCGATCGTCACCGATGCGCCGACCGGGCCGCTGGCCCCGCCGTCATCGTCTCCGCCGACCGGCTCCGCCCCGCTGTCGTCGTCGACCGCCGCGTCGTCCTCCGTTGCGGCCGCTCCGGTGTCTGCATCATCATCGCCGCCGCAGGCCGCGAACCCGAACAGGAACGCGGAAGACAGCAGCACAGCCAGGATCGTGTGGAATCGCTTCATGAAGCGACGGTAAGGCGCCACGGCGATCTCGTCGCTACTCATCGACCACGCGGGACTACTCAACGCACCCCCGAAAACGACAAGACCCCCTCGACCGTGCGACCAGGGGCCGACGATCGAGGGGGTCTTCCGTGCGGGTCAGCCTGCGGCTTCGCCCGACTTGATGTCGATGACCTCGGCACCCGACTGGGAGTCGAACGCACCGGCGAGCATCGCTGCCGGGTCGTCGTCGTCCTGGTCGGACGACCAGCCCTCCATCTGCTTGTACTCGGGCGCCTCGGTGTCGACCTCGCGGTAGTCACCGTGCCCGGTACCGGCCGGGATGAGCTTGCCGATGATGATGTTCTCCTTGAGGCCGACGAGACCGTCGGACTTGGACTCGATCGCCGCTTCGGTGAGGACCCGGGTCGTCTCCTGGAAGGAGGCGGCCGAGAGCCACGAGTCGGTCGAGAGCGAGGCCTTGGTGATGCCCATGATCTCGTCACGAGCCTCGGCCGGCGTCTTGCCCTCGAGGATCAGCTGCTTGTTGACCTCGGTGTAGCGACGGCGGTCGATGCGCTCACCGGGGAGGAACGGCGAGTCGCCCGACTCGTTGATGTGGACCCGGCGGGTCATCTGTCGCACGATCAGTTCGATGTGCTTGTCGTGGATCGACACACCCTGATCCCGGTAGACCTTCTGGATCTCGTCGACCAGGTAGGTCTGCGTGTGACGCAGACCCTTGATCTCGAGGAGTTCCTTCGGATCGCGGGGACCTTCGACGATGGCGTCGCCGGCACGGATCTCCGCACCTTCGGCCACCTCGATGCGAGCACCGACGGGGATCGGGAAGCTGGCTTCCTCGCCGTCGTCGGTGACCACCAGGACCGTCTTGCCACGGCCTTCGTCCTCGAGGATCCGCACCACGCCGGACACGGTCGACATGGTCGCCTTGCCCTTCGGGGAGCGAGCCTCGAACAACTCGACGACGCGGGGCAGACCGCCGGCGATGTCGCCGCCGCTGCCGGTGACGCCACCGGTGTGGAAGGTACGCATGGTGAGCTGGGTACCCGGCTCACCGATCGACTGGGCAGCGATGACGCCCACGGCCTCGCCGCGTTCGATGGCGATACCGGTGGCCAACGACATGCCGTAGGCCAGGCCGGAGATTCCCTGCTCCGAGTCGTCGGTCAGGGGCGAGAGGACCCGCGCCCGGTCGACGTTCTCGTCGGCGATCATCTCCTGCATCATCTCCTGCGTGACCATGGTCCCGCGCTCGATGGTGCCGCTGGCCAAGGTGACGTCCTCCGCCAACACGCGACCGAGGATCTTGGTCTCCATGTAGAAGCGGCGGTTGGGCAGGTCGGGCTTGATGTTCTCGATCCAGATGGAGCGGATCGGGGTCCCGGTGCGCTCTGCACGGTCGAACGGGTCGTCGTCGTTGACGATCAGTTCCTGGGCGACGTCGACGAGACGGCGCGTCAGGTACCCCGAGTCGGCGGTACGGAGGGCGGTGTCGACCAGACCCTTCCGGGCGCCCGGCGTGGCGATGTAGTACTCGAGCATGTCGAGTCCCTCGCGGAAGTTCGACTTGATCGGGCGGGGGATCATGTCGCCACGAGGGTTGGCCACGAGGCCACGCATGCCCGCGATCTGGCGGACCTGCATCATGTTTCCTCGAGCGCCCGAGCCGACCATCATGTCGATCGGGTTGAACCGCTCCGCCTTGAGGCCGATCTCCATCTTGGCGCGTACCTCTTCGGTGGCGTTCGTCCAGATCTCGACCTCCTTCTGGCGGCGCTCACCGTCGGTGATGATGCCCCGACGGAACTGGGTCTCGACCTTGTCGGCCTCGGCCTCGTACTGGTCGAGGATGTCGCGCTTCTCCGGCGGCGTCTTGACGTCGTCGATGGAGATGGTGACGCCCGAGCGCATCGCGAACTTGAAGCAGAGGTCCTTGATGTTGTCGAGCGCCTCGGCCACCTCGGCCTTGGAGTAGTTCTTGGCCAGCTCGTCGACGATCGCCGAGAGCTCCTTCTTCGAGACACGCTCGTTGAGGAACTCGTAGCGCTCGGGGAGCGTCTCGTTGAACATGACGCGGCCGGGCGTCGTGGTGATCCACTCGGCCTTGCCCTCGTCGTCGCGTCCCACGCGGTACTGGATCTTGGTGTGCAACGTGATCTCGTCGGACTCGTAGGCCCGGTTGATCGTGTCGATGTCACCGAAGACCTGGCCTTCGCCCTTCTCGCCGTCCATGAGCGAGGTCAGGTAGAAGGCGCCGATCACCATGTCCTGGGTCGGCGTGACGAGCGGACGCCCGTTGGCCGGCGACAGGATGTTGTTGGCGCTGAGCATCAGCACGCGGGCCTCGGCCTGAGCCTCGGCCGACAGCGGCAGGTGCACGGCCATCTGATCGCCGTCGAAGTCGGCGTTGAACGCGGTGCAGACCAGCGGGTGGATCTGGATGGCCTTGCCCTCGACCAGCACCGGCTCGAAGGCCTGGATGCCCAGGCGGTGGAGCGTCGGGGCACGGTTGAGCATGACCGGGTGCTCCTTGATGACCTCTTCGAGGACATCCCACACCTGGGCACGACGGCGCTCGACCATGCGCTTGGCCGACTTGATGTTCTGCGCCAGCTCACGGTCGACGAGCGCCTTCATGACGAAGGGCTTGAACAGCTCGAGCGCCATCAGCTTGGGGAGGCCGCACTGGTGGAGACGCAGCGTCGGGCCGACCACGATGACCGAACGGCCCGAGTAGTCGACGCGCTTGCCGAGCAGGTTCTGACGGAACCGGCCCTGCTTGCCCTTCAACATGTCGGACAGCGACTTGAGGGCGCGGTTGCCGGGGCCCGTGACCGGGCGGCCACGACGACCGTTGTCGAACAGCGCGTCGACGGCCTCCTGGAGCATGCGCTTCTCGTTGTTCACGATGATCTCGGGCGCACCGAGATCGAGCAGACGCTTCAGGCGGTTGTTGCGGTTGATGACCCGGCGGTAGAGGTCGTTGAGGTCGGAGGTCGCGAAGCGGCCACCGTCGAGCTGGACCATCGGTCGCAGCTCGGGCGGGATCACCGGGACGACCTCGAGGATCATGGCGCCCGGGTCGTTGACCCGCTTGCCGTGCTCGTCGCGACGGTTGAAGGCCGCGACGATCTTGAGCCGCTTGATGGCCTTCTGCTTGCGCTGCTGGCTGAGCGGCTTCTGACCCTCGGGCGGGTTGATGTTGGTGGTGAGCTCGACCTCTTCGACGTCGAAGTCGATGCGGTCGATGAGACGACGCAGTGCGTCGGCGCCCATGCCACCTTCGAAGTAGTCGCCGTAGCGGTCGGTCAGCTCACGCCAGAGCATCTCGTCTTCGATGATCTTGCGGGAGTGCAGTTCCTTGAGCTCGTCGAAGGAACGCTGGAGCAGGTCCAGCTCGCCGTCGAACTGCTCGCGGATGATCGCGATGTCCTTCTCGGCGGCCTTGCGGCGGGCGTTGATGTCCTTGTCGGGAGCGCCGTCGTTCTCGAGGCCCTTGATCTCGCCCTCGAGCTCCTCGTAGCGGTCCGCGATCTCGACCTCGCGCTCCTTCTCGATGGCCTCTCGCTCACCGGCGAGCTCGGCCTCGATGTTGGGGAGGTCTTCGTGGAGCTTGTCGTGGTCGACCCAGGTGACCAGGTTCGCCGCGAAGTAGATGACCTTCTCGAGCTGCTTGGCCTTCAGCTCCTCGCGGGCTTCGGTGCCCGACAGGAGGTAGGCGAGCCACGAGCGGGTACCGCGCAGGTACCAGATGTGGACGACCGGGGCGGCCAGCTCGATGTGGCCCATGCGCTCGCGCCGGACCTTCGAACGGGTGACCTCGACGCCACAGCGCTCACAGATGATGCCCTTGAAACGGACACGCTTGTACTTGCCGCACGCGCACTCGAAGTCCTTGGTCGGACCGAAGATCTTCTCGCAGAAGAGTCCGTCCTTCTCGGGCTTGAGCGTCCGGTAGTTGATGGTCTCCGGCTTCTTGACCTCACCGTTGGACCACATGCGGATGGACTCCGCGGTGGCCAGCCCGATGCGGAGCTGATCGAAGTTGTTGACGTCAAGCATGTTCAGATCCTCTGCCGGCGGCGTTCGTCTTCTTCATCGGTGCCCTTTTCGGGGCGTGACAGGTCGATGCCGAGTTCCTCGGTCGTCCTGTAGAGGTCTTCGTCGAGCTCTCGCATCTCGATCTCCTCACCCGACTTGGCCAGTACCTCGACGTTGAGGCACAGCGCCTGCATCTCCTTGATGAGCACCTTGAAGGACTCGGGGATGCCGGGCTCGGGGATGTTCTCGCCCTTGACGATGGCTTCGTAGACCTTGACGCGACCCAGCACGTCGTCGGACTTGATGGTCAGCAGTTCCTGGAGGCAGTAGGCGGAGCCGTAGGCCTCGAGAGCCCACACCTCCATCTCGCCGAAGCGCTGGCCACCGAACTGGGCCTTACCGCCGAGAGGCTGCTGGGTGATCATCGAGTACGGGCCGGTGGACCGGGCGTGGATCTTGTCGTCCACCAGGTGGTGGAGCTTCAGGATGTACACGTAGCCGGTCGTGATCGGGTTGTCGTAGGGCTCGCCGGTGCGACCGTTGTAGAGGGTCTGCTTGCCGTCGCGGCCGATCAGACGAGTTCCCTCGGGAGTCTCCGGGTGGATGTTCTCGAGGATCTTCTGGATCGTGGCGTGCTTGCCCGCGTCCTCGACCTCGTCCCACTTCGCACCGTCGAACACCGGCGTGGCCACGTGGACCGACGGCTGGGTGTTGGTCCGGGTCGTGGTCTCGAAGTTGTAGGACGGCTGGTCGCCGACGTTGTTGCCGTCGGTCTCCCAACCCCACCGAGCGGCGTAGCCGAGGTGGGCCTCGAGGACCTGTCCCACGTTCATGCGGGACGGGACGCCGAGCGGGTTGAGGATGATGTCGACCTGCGTGCCGTCGGCCATGAAGGGCATGTCCTCGACCGGGAGGATCCGGCTGATGACGCCCTTGTTGCCGTGGCGGCCGGCGAGCTTGTCGCCCACGCTGATCTTGCGCTTCTGGCCGACGTAGACCCGGACGATCTGGTTGACGCCCGGCGGCAGCTCGTGGCCGTCGTCGCGGGACACGACCTTGATGTCGATGACCTTGCCCTCTTCGCCGTGCGGGACCTTGAGGCTGGTGTCGCGCACCTCACGGGCCTTCTCGCCGAAGATGGCGCGGAGCAGGCGCTCTTCCGGGGTCAGCTCCGTCTCGCCCTTGGGCGTGACCTTGCCGACGAGCACGTCGCCCGGGCCGACCTCGGCGCCGATGCGGATGATGCCGCGCTCGTCGAGGTCGCGGAGGATGTCCTCGGACAGGTTCGGGATGTCCCGGGTGATCTCTTCCGGGCCGAGCTTGGTGTCGCGGGCGTCGATCTCGTGCTCGTGGATGTGGATCGAGGTGAGCACGTCGTCGCGCACGAGGCGCTCGGAGAGGATGATGGCGTCCTCGAAGTTGTAGCCCTCCCACGGCATGAAGGCGACGAGCAGGTTCTTGCCCAGCGCCAGCTCACCGAGGTCGGTCGAGGGGCCGTCGGCGATCAGGTCGCCCTTCTTGAACTTGTCGCCGGGCGACACGCGGGCACGCTGGTTGATGCAGGTGTCCTGGTTCGAGCGCTCGAACTTGAGCAGCTTGAAGACCTTGCGACCCTCGTTCTTGTACTCGACGGTGATGTGGTCGCCGTCGGACTCGATGCACTCACCGTCGTCGGTGGCGATGATCGTGTCGGCGGCGTCGATCGCGCAGCGCTTCTCGATGCCGGTGCCGATGTAGGGGGCCTCGGCCCGCACCAACGGCACGGCCTGGCGCTGCATGTTGGCGCCCATGAGGGCACGGTTGGCGTCGTCGTGCTCGAGGAAGGGGATCAGCGCGGTGGCGACCGAGATGATCTGCTTCGGCGAGACGTCCATCATCTGGACCTCTTCGCCGGGCACGGTCGCGATCTCGGTGGTCGCACCGAAGAACACGTCACGCTCGAGCATGAGCTTGAGCTCGCCCAGCGTCGCGGCCTGCGGCGACTTCCGCACCAGGACCTTCTCGTTGACGAACGTCCTGTCGGGGTTCATCTTCGCGTTGGCCTGGGCGACGACGTAGTCCTCTTCCTCGTCAGCGGTGAGGTAGACGATGTCGTCGGTGACCTTGCCGTCGATGACCTTGCGGTACGGCGACTGGATGAAGCCGAACTCGTTGACCTTGGCGAAGGTGGCCAGGCCACCGATCAGGCCGATGTTCGGGCCCTCCGGCGTCTCGATCGGACACATGCGGCCGTAGTGGGAGAAGTGCACGTCTCGCACTTCGAAGCCGGCACGTTCGCGGGACAGACCGCCGGGGCCGAGCGCGGACAGGCGACGACGGTGCGTCAGGCCCGACAGCGGGTTGACCTGGTCCATGAACTGCGACAGCTGCGAAGTCCCGAAGAACTCCTTGATGGCCGCGACCACGGGGCGGATGTTGATGAGCGTCTGGGGCGTGATCGCCTCGACGTCCTGCGTCGTCATGCGCTCGCGCACGACCCGCTCCATCCGGGACAGGCCGATGCGGACCTGGTTCTGGATGAGCTCGCCGACGCTGCGGATGCGGCGGTTGGCGAAGTGGTCCTGGTCGTCGAGGCGGTACCCGGGCTCGGCCTGCACGAGGTTGAGCAGGTAGGTCATCGAGGCGAGGACCTCGCAACGCGACAGCACGGGCTGGTCGATCTCGGGGAGATCGAGCTCGATCATCGGGAACTTCTCGGCCAGCTTGCCGAGTTCCGGGCCGAGCTTGCGGTTGAGCTTGTAGCGACCGACGCGGCTCAGGTCGTAGCGCCGGTTCTCGAAGAACGCGGTGCGGAAGTAGTTGCGGGCCGAGTCGACCGACGGCGGCTCGCCGGGGCGAGCGCGCTTGTAGATCTCGACGAGGGCCTCGTCCTGGGTGGGCGCGACCTCGCGCTCCTTCTCCCACTGGTCCTCGAGGAAGTCGAACTCGCGGACGAAGGCCTCCATGAACCCGGGGGCGTTCTCCTCGTCGTAGCCGAGGGCCCGGAGGAGCACGAACAGCGAGAGGCGGCGCTTGCGAGCGACGCGGCAACCGGCGGTGACCGGCTTGCCGGGCTTCTGCTCGACGTCGAACTCGATCCACTCACCGCGGTACGGATGGATGGTGCCCGTGACCAGCTGGTGCTTGGAGAGGTTACGGAGACGGAACCGCTCACCGGGCTGGAAGATGACGCCCGGGCTGCGGACGAGCTGGGAGACGACGACACGCTCGGTGCCGTTGATGATGAACGTCCCACGGTCCGTCATCATCGGGAAGTCGCCCATGAAGACGGTCTGCTCTTTGATCTCACCGGTGCCGGCGTTCATGAACCGAGCGCGCACGAAGATCGGCGCCGCGTAGGTCATGTCCTTTTCCTTGCACTCCTCGACGGAGAACTTCGGATAGGGCTTGAGATCCTCGTCGAAGGGGTCGAACTCGAGCTCGAGCTGCAGCTGTTCGCTGTAGTCCTTGATCGGGCTCATGTCCCGGAACGTGTTCGCGAGACCCTCCTCCAGGAACCACTTGAAGGACTCACGCTGGATGGCGATGAGATCCGGGATCGGAAGGATTTCGTCGAGATTCGCGAACGAGTAGCGATCGCGGGACGCAGCGGACGTCACGGGTGGCCTCCTCAGAGGGCAGTGATGGTGTCGAGATCTGTGACCGGGAGTGCGAGCGCGCCGAAAACCGGGGGAAAACCGTCAGTCAGAAGATGGCAAGGACCCGGAGCGCACAAGACCCGTCCACCTTAGGGCGTCGCGGAAGTGAGAGCAACCCGACGTCGCGAACCAGAAAAGCCCGGTTTCGCGGGGGTTGCTCTCGATTTCCCCTCGCTCGTATCTGGCCCACCTGCGTGGACATCCGAGTGAGATCGCTCAGAGGGTAAGCGGAACCGAGGAATCCGTCAAGGATCGGTCAGCTGAACGAGGCGCGGAGACGAGTGGCGTCGAACTCGGCCGGGATGCTGCGGCCGGTGGCCTGGCGGTAGAGCGCGGTCTGGAAGATGCCGGTGAGGGTGGCGACGACCGCCGACACGGCGATGAACCAGACGACGGCCACCGCGACGGTGGCGACGGCCACGACGGTGCCGAGCGACGCGCCGATGAAGACCAGGGCGACGGCGGGGAGCACCAGGGCGATGTTGAGGAGGCCGAACCCGACGTTGGCGGTGACCTGTTCACCCCACGTGCGCTTCACGAGCGCCGACGAGCCCTTGATGCCGTCGACGGTGCCCACGCCCTCGATGACGATGACCGGCAGCACCAGGTAGGTCAGCACGCCCCAGGCGACGTCGCCGATCCAGGAGACGATGGCCCCGACGATGCCGCCGTTCTCGCGGATCGCCTGGAGGATCAGACCGATGGTGACCGAGATGGCGGCGAACCCGGCGACGGCGGGCCAGTGGCCCATCGATCCCCGGAGCGAGCCGCTGATGGTGGGGTCCCCGCCCTCCATGCGCATGTTGGCGCCGTGGATGACGGCGGCGCGCGAGAGGGTGAACACGGTGGCAACGGCGACGTAGCCCAGGAAGCCCAGGATGTAGCCCGCGGTGGGGACGGCGTTGTCCTCTCCCCCGCCGCCCAACATGGCGAGCACGGGACCGAAGAACAGCGCGCCCACGAGCAACGCGCTCAGGCCGCCGATGACCGGCAACCAGGCCAGCTCACGGTCCTTCTGCAGGACCGCCCACGACGACTTGGCGAGCGACCAGGCGTTGGAGATGCGCGAGAACATCCCGCGAGTGTACGGGCGCGAAACGGGTGCCGGCCCCACAGGACCGGCACCCGGATCAGTTCATGCGTTGCGGGCAGGCCCGCACGCCACTACTTGAGCTCGACGGAACCGCCGGCGCCTTCGATGGCTTCCTTGGCCTTCTCGGCGTCTTCCTTGCTGGCGTTCTCGAGCACGGTGCTGGGCGCGCCGTCGACGAGCTCCTTGGCCTCCTTGAGACCGAGGCTCGTGAGGGCACGCACCTCCTTGATGACGCCGATCTTCTTCTCGCCGGCGCTGGTGAGAACGACCTCGAACTCGGTCTTCTCTTCCTCGGCCTCGCCACCACCGGCGGCGGGGGCGGCACCGGCGACGGCCACGGGGGCCGCAGCGGTGACGCCGAACTTCTCTTCGAAGTCCGAGAGGAGCTCGCTGAGCTCCAGCACGGTCATGTTGGCGATGGCGTCGAGGATTTCGTCCTTGGTGGGCATGATTCAGCTCTCCTGGTCTTCGGTCGAGTCGGCAGCGTCATCGGCCGCAGGCTCTTCGGTCTTGTCGGTGGTCTCTTCGGTCGCTTCGGCTGTCTCGCCGGCGCCGTCTTCGTCGCTGCGCTCCTCGACAGCGCCCGTTGGCACGGAGCTGTCGTCAGCGTTCTGGTTGTCCGCCTCGCTGGCGCTCGGCTCGGACGTATCCTCAGAATCCTGAGAATCGGCTGCCGGGGTCTCGGCTGGCGTTTCCTCGGCCACGGGGGCACCGGGGGCGCCGCCTTGGTCGATGAGGGCCTTGAGTCCGTAGGCCATGTTGCGCGGAAGGGCCTGGAGCAGTCCGGCCATCTTCTGCATCGGGGCAGCCATGCCACCGGCGAGCCGAGCGAGGAGGACCTCACGCGGTTCGACGTCGGCGAGGGCGCGGGTGTCGTCGGCCGAGAGAAGATTCTCACCCAGGACACCGCCCTTGAGCACGAGCGCTGGGTTGTCCTTGCCGAAGTCCTTGAGGACCTTGGCGACGTCCACGGCGTCGCCGGGACTCCCATCGGGCTTGTCGGTCACGAATGCGAGCGCCGTCGGGCCGGTGAGCAGATCCTCGATCTCGAGGTTCAGTTCACGGGCCGCGAAGCGCACCAAGGTGTTCTTGTACACCTTGAAGTCGCCACCGATGTTGCGCAGCGACGAACGCAGTTCTGCGAGCTGGTCGACACTGAGACCGCGGTACTCGGTCAGGATCGTTGCGCTTGTTCCGTCGAGCCGCTCGCGGACTTCGTCGACCACGGCGACCTTCTCGGGTCGTGGGGTCTTGTCGTTGATCATCCTTGGGGACACCTCCTTCATCAGATCTCTTGGCTCGCACACATGCAGAGCCGGCAGAGCCGGACACAGAAGGTGTCGCCTCGTCGGGCGGAGTCACCCCGGTTCCCTCTCGGGCGGGTTCGTCCTTTCAGCGATCAGATCGCACCGGATGTCTGCGGCGAGCAGTTCGGTTGTTGAACGGGCCATGGTAGCGACGGGCCGCCGGGGCGCGTCAATCCGGCGGTCACGCCGGCCGGGCGACGAACTCGTAGTGACCGGGGTCCGGGTACTCCCACTCGCCGCCCCACGAGAACCCGCGCGAGGTCATGGCTTCGACCAGCGCCGGGTCCTGCGACGCGAAGGTGCCACGAGGATCGGCGCCGATGTTGAGGTCGAGGGCGAGCCCCCACGAGTGCCGCGAGAGACCCGAACCGGGAGCGATCCGGCGGGCGTACTGGCATCCGGCGTAGTTCTCGGCCTGGACGGTGTCGCCGCGGCCCGAGCGCTCGAGGTCCTCCATCGCCGCACGGACCATCGGGATGATCGTCCGGTGACACCGGATCCGACCCAGGAGCGGGACGGTCGTGGTCACGATGTTGGCCGACACCCACGCCGGGTCGATCTGGACGTCGCGGCCGCTCGTGTCGCGGAAGGTGAACTCGCCGAAGACCCGCTTGACCAGGGCTTGGGGCTCCACCCGATCGCCGTGGCGCAGCCAACGGGTCTGGTCGGAGCCCCGCAGACTCAGGAACTCGCCCGACGGGGTGCGGGCACGGATCGCGTCGAGCGTCGCCGACCGGTCGGAGTCGGCCACGAGCAGGAACCGCGCGTCGTCGATCCCGAGACGGCCGGCGTCGTCGCGGTGGACGATCGCCTCGGCTCCGCCACCGGACTCGTCGGCCACGATTCCGGTCACCGTCACGTCGCCGCCGGCGAAGCGGAGCACGCCACCGACGCCGATCCGACGGATGATCGCCGACGACTCGGTGAGCACCGCCCCTCCCGGCGTGAGACGGCGGAGTGTCGCTGCGTCGCCCGACGGCTGGAACGCTGCGTAGGTCCCGGGGTCGACGGCGAACGCGTCGATCGGGAACGCCCAGCCGTCCCGGGTCCGGTCGACGGGCGATCCGTCGGCGGCATCCGTCCCCACCAGGCGGAGGAGATCACCGAGCACGACCGTGCTCGCCGTGACCTGCGGGATCGCCTGCACGTCGGTGGCGAAGCCCGGTGGGAGCCCGCCGGAGGTCCACACCAGCAACGTCGTGCCGTCGGCGCTGACCGCCGGGGCGGGCGACGAGGTCGGCAGCGGCGGAGCGGTCGTGGTGACCGTCGGCGCCGGTTCGGCCACCGAGGTCGTGGTCGTCGACGACGTGGTGGTGGTGGTGGTGGTCGGCTCGGGACGGACCGTGGTGGTCACGTCGGGAGATCGCTCGGCGACGAGGCCGGCGTCGTCGGGGAGCGAACGGACCGCGACGATGCCGCAGGCCACCGCGACGATGCACGCCACGGCCAGAACTGCGCTGGTGCGTCGACCCCCCATCGGGGCCGACGCTACCCAGCGGAACGGATCAGTCGTCCTCGGTTCGCTTCAGGCGGGCCGGGTCGATGCGGATGCCGGGGCCCATGGTGGAGCTGACGCCGACACGGCGGAAGTAGCGACCCTTGGCCGAGGCCGGGCGCACCCGCTGGAGCTCCTCGACGATGGCCCAGAAGTTCACCTTCAGCGCAGCAGGCTCGAAGCTCGTCTTGCCGATGGGCACGTGGATGTTGCCGTAGCGGTCGGTGCGGTACTCGACCTTGCCGCCCTTGAACTCCTCGACGGCCTTGGCGACGTCGGTGGTCACGGTGCCGGTCTTCGGGTTCGGCATGAGGCCACGGGGGCCGAGCACTCGGCCGAGCTTGCCCACGGTCGGCATCATGTCGGGGCTGGCGATGGCGACGTCGAAGTCGGTCATGCCACCTTCGACGAGTTCGGCGAGGTCGTCGCCACCGACGTGATCGGCACCGGCGGCGCGAGCAGCCTCGGCCAGTTCACCCTGGGCGAACACGGCGACCTTGACGTCCTTGCCCGTGCCCGAGGGCAGGGCAACGGTGCCACGGACGATCTGGTCGGCCTTGCGGGGATCGACGCCGAGGCGGGCCACGAAGTCGACGGTCTCGTCGAACTTGGCGCCGGCGATCGCCTTGCAGAGTTCGAGCGCCTCGTCGGGGCCGTGATCGGCTTCCTCGTCGTAGCGCTTCAGGGCGTCGGTGTATCGCTTTCCTTGAGCCATGGCTCCGTCCTTTCGGGACTACCTCACAAGTGATGGCGTCATCTCCGGCGAGGTGCTCCGGAGCGAGTGGCAGTGTCTAGACCAAAATCCCGTTGGTGGCTCACACCTGGTGTGAGCGGGCAACGGGATTTCAGCCGCGGATCTTGATGCCCATCGAGCGGGCGGTGCCGGCGACCTGGAGCTTGGCGGCCTCGAGGTCGTAGGCGTTGAGGTCGGGCATCTTGGTCTGGGCGATCTCGGTGACCTGCGCGTCGGTGACCGTGCCGGCCTCTTCGGTGCCCGGGTTGTTGGCAGCCTTGTCGATGCCCGCAGCGGCGCGGAGCAGGACGGGCGTGGGCGGCGTCTTGGTGACGAACGAGAACGTGCGGTCCTCGAAGATCGTGATGTCGACCGGGATGATCGTGCCGCGTTGGGCTTCGGTCTGTGCGTTGTAGGCCTTGCAGAAATCCATGATCGCCACGCCGTGCGGACCGAGCGCGGTACCGACGGGCGGGGCAGGACTGGCCTGACCGGCGGGGATCTGGATCTTGACGACAGCCGCGACCTTTTTCTTGGCCATGGGACTTCTACTCCTGATGCGTTCTGGGCGACTGAACAGTCTGCCCTAAAGCTTCGCGACCTGCGAAAACTCGAGTTCGACCGGGGTTTCCCGGCCGAAGATGTTGACGAGGACCTTGACCTTGAGCTGCTCGGCGTTGAGCTCGATGACCTCGCCGGAGAAGTCGGCGAAGGGTCCGTCCTTGACGCGCACCGTCTCGCCCATCTCGTACTGCATGCGCGGCTTGATCTTGGCGGCGGCGACCTCGCGGTCCTCGTCCTTGATGCCGAGGAAGTTCTCGACGTCCTTGCGACGCAGCGGCGACGGCTTGGCGCCGGCCCCCACGAAGCCGGTGACACCGGGAGTGTTGCGGATGACGTACCAGGAGTCGTCGTCGAGGCGGCACCGCACGAGCAGGTAGCCGGGGAACATCTTCTTCTGGACGACGACGCGCTTGCCGTTCTTGACCTCGACGGTGTCCTCGAGGGGGATGGCGACCTCGAAGATGCTGCCTTCCATGTTCATGGAAGCGGTGCGGGCCTCGAGGTTCGACTTGACCTTCTTCTCGTAGCCCGACTGGGTGTGGACGACGTACCACTTGCCGGGACGGTCGTACGGGCTGATCACCGGTTCGGGCTCGGGCTCGACGAGGTCCTCGGCGTCGACGACGCCGGGCTCGGGGTCCTTCTCGTACTGGAGGCCGGCGACGGGCGCCGCGGGAGCGGGCTCGTCGATCGGCGTCGCTTCGTCGGTGGTGTCGGTGGCGGCAGCGGTGTCGGACACGGCTGGCTCCTCTGCGTCGGGGGCGGGCGTGGTGTCGCTCATCGTTCGAACAGCTTCAGCACTGCTTCGCCGAGGACATAGTCGAGACCGGCGATGATGGCCGTGAGGAGCACGATGCCCAACAGGACGACGACGGAGTAGTTGGCGACCTCGGTACGGGAGGGCCAGGCGACCTTGCGGAGCTCGCCCCGGACCTCACGCACGAACTGGACCGGACCGGTGCGGTCGGCCTTGGGTACCGGTCCTTTCGGCTGCTGACGCGCGCCACGGACGGGTTCTCCCGCCTCGTTGAGCTGGCCCTGCTTCTTGAGCAGGCGCTTCTGTTCTCGGTTCATTGCCATGTGGGTGTGAACCCCGTGTCGCGTTTCAGGAGCAGGGCAGGAGGGAGTCGAACCCCCAACCGCCGGTTTTGGAGACCGGTGCTCTGCCAGTTGAGCTACTGCCCTCGGCGGTTGCCGGAACCGTAGACGCTAGCGGCGTCGTCGTACACCCGGCGATTCGCGACCCTGGGGATCCCGGATCGTCCAGACTCAGCCGACGAGCTTGAGTCGCTTGCTCCGGCTGGCGAGGACGATGGCGCCGGCGGCGCCGGCGGCGGTCGCGGCGGCGATCCCGCCGATGTAGGCGGCTCGGCGGCCGTGCAGCGCCGCCCGGATGGCGTGACGCTCCCCGGCGTGTTCGAGGCCGGCCAGGATCTCGGGCAGGAGCCCGGGCGCCGGCTGGAGGACCTCGGTCCGGAGGCTGCGCAAGGAACGCAGCAGCTTGCGGTACTGCACGAGGTCGGCCTGACAGCGCAGGCACGCCTCGACATGGGCCCGGGTCGCGTTCGACAGCGGGGCGTGGCCCTCGGCGGCGTCGCTGAGTTCCGCGGCGACGTCGTGGCAGTGGATGCCGGAGTCAGCTTGCACGGTCGACCTCCCCTCGGCGGGGGAACAGGCGTTCCTTGAGCTGGAGGCGGGCCCGGTGCAGGCGCACCTTCGCGGCGGTCTCGCTGATGCCCAGTTCGGCGGCGATGTCCTCGTGCGGGAGCTCGTAGACGTCGCGCAGCAGGACCACGGCCCGCAGCTTCGGCGACAGCTCGTCGAGTGCCTCCGACAGATCGTGTCGCAGCGCCATGGCATCGGCCTGGGCGGCCGGATCACGTGCGAGATCGGTGTCCTCGACCGTCTCGGGGAGTTCGTCGTGACGGTGCTTCTGGCGCTTGCCCATGAGCGTGTTCGCGCAGTTCGCGGTGATGCGGTACATCCAGGTGGTGAACTGAGCGTCACCCCGGAACCGCTTCAGGCCCTTGAAGGCCCGCAGGTAGGCGTCCTGCACCACGTCTCGCGCATCCTCCTCGTTGCCGCAGAGGCGATACGCCAAGGTGTACGTGTCGGCATGTGTTCGGCGAACCAGCTCGTCGAACGCCGCTCGATCACCCTCCTGGGCTCGAGCGACCAGCTCGTGCATCTCGGTCGTCATCGCAGGCATTCCGACCCCCCGAGGGTTCCATGGGTTACTTCACAGAGTACGCCGGGAACGCGGAAGAGCCGCCCCATCGGGGCGGCCCTTCTCGTGCGAGTCGACGATCCCGGACCGCCGCAGGGCGGCTGACCGGTTCGCCACTACTTGAGGATCTTGGTGACCCGGCCGGCGCCGACGGTGCGGCCACCCTCACGGATGGCGAAGCGAAGACCTTCGTCCATGGCGATCGGGTTGATCAGCTCGACCGTCATGTCGGTGTTGTCACCAGGCATGCACATCTCGGTGCCCTCGGGCAGCTCGACCGAACCAGTGATGTCGGTCGTCCGGAAGAAGAACTGCGGGCGGTAGTTGGAGAAGAACGGCTTGTGACGGCCACCCTCGTCCTTGGTCAGCACGTACACCGTCGCCTCGAACGAGGTGTGCGGCGTGATCGAACCGGGCTTGCACAGCACCTGGCCACGCTCGACACCGTCCTTCTCGATACCGCGGAGCAGAGCGCCGATGTTGTCGCCGGCCTGACCCTGATCGAGCAACTTGCGGAACATCTCCACACCCGTGCACGTCGTCTTCGTCGTGTCACGAATACCGACGATCTCCAGATCGTCACCCACATGCACGATGCCCTGCTCGACCTTGCCGGTCACGACCGTGCCACGACCCTGAATCGAGAACACGTCCTCGATCGGCATCAGGAACGGCTTGTCCAGATCACGCTCGGGCTCGGGGACGAACTCGTCCACCGCAGCCATCAACGCCATGACCTGATCGCCAGCAGCCTCGTCACCCTCGAGCGCCTTCAACGCCGACACCGGCATCACCGGAGCGTTGTCGCCGTCGAAGTCCTGGTCGGCCAGCAGCTCGCGGACCTCCATCTCGACCAACTCGAGGAGCTCCTCGTCATCGACCATGTCGACCTTGTTCAACGCGACCACGATCGCCGGAACACCGACCTGGCGAGCCAACAGCACGTGCTCACGCGTCTGGGGCATCGGACCATCGGTCGCCGCGACCACCAGGATCGCACCATCGACCTGGGCCGCGCCCGTGATCATGTTCTTGATGTAATCCGCGTGACCCGGCATGTCGACGTGCGCGTAATGCCGATTGTCGGTCTCGTACTCGATGTGCGCAACGTTGATCGTGATCCCACGCTCACGCTCTTCCGGCGCCTTGTCGATCATGTCGAAGTTGGTGACGTTGTTGCCCTCGACCCGCTCCGACAACACCCGCGAGATCGCCGCGGTCAACGTCGTCTTCCCATGATCGATGTGACCCATCGTCCCGATGTTCACATGCGGCTTGGTCCGGTCGAACTTCTCCTTGGCCATGGGAATTGCGTCCTTCTCGAGATCTCTGGTGATTGGGTGGGAATGCTGTGTGGCGACGGGCGGAATCGAACCGCCGACACCGCGATTATGAGCCGCGTGCTCTAACCATCTGAGCTACGTCGCCGGGTTGCACTTGTCTGGCCATTGGTGTCTCCACCCCGCCGGAACGGCCGGGTGGAGATGCCGAGCCCCGTGTCGGAATCGAACCGACGACACCAGCCTTACCATGGCTGTGCTCTGCCGACTGAGCTAACGGGGCAACTCGCCACAGCTCCATCCCGCGCGACTGCACGGTCCAGTTCTGGTGCGGCGAGGGAGTCTACGCAGCCGTCCCGGTGGCGCAAAGATCGATGCGATGTCTTCGGCGGGCCGATGTGCACGAGACCGCTCAAGCAGAGGCCCGAACGCGCCGATACCTGCGGCGTGCAACTGGAACGACTGGTCATCGACTCGGGTGGGCACACGTTCACCGCCGACTTCCATCCACGCTTCACCGTGATCGGTGGGCTGGAACACGCAGCGCGCGCCGCGCTCGCCGGCGAGGTCATCGACTCCCTCGGCGGAGCGAAGCCAGGCGTCCACCTCGAACTGCAGACCGGCGACCGGTCGCTCACGGTCTTCCGGCCGGCGGGCGGACGCCACCGGGTGATCGACACCGGGTCCGTCGACGACGTGACCACCGAGTTCCTGGGCAGCGACGGGTCGATCGACCTCTTCGCCTCGCTCGGCGTCGACCGACCGCTGGCCCAACGGGCGATCCGCCTCAACAGCGACGATCTGGTCCTGCGCGGCGCCACCGACGAGTACGTGAGCCGGCTCGCGGCCGCCGACCAGGAGGCGCTGTGGGAGACCGCGATGCGTCTCAAGTCGGCGAACCAGCTGTTGGAGCACGTGTCGGCTTCGTCGGGGGCGTCCGCGACCGACGTTCGAGTTGCTCGATGCCGTCGAGCAGAAGCACGCCGACCTGGTCAAGGCCACCGAGAACTACGACAAGATCCGCCTCGTGAGCCTGACCGTGGCGGACATCGGCGCCATCGTCGGTCTGGCCCTCGCGTTCTCCGACAAGACCGCATCGGCTCTGCCCTTCCTCCTCATGGCGGTCGCCGGCGTCGTGCTCGCCCTGTACTTCCGTCGCAACGTCTCCCGCGCCGAGGACGCCGAACGCAACGCCCTGTCGTTCGCCGGAGCCGAGGACTACACGTCGTTCCACGTCGAGCGGGTGAGTGCCCTGCTCGACAGCGATGCGGAACGGCGCCGGTTCATGGAAGCCGTGTCGGGCCACCGCAAGGCCAGCGAGGACTGGAAGGCCATCGCCGGCGACATCTCGCTGACGTTCGCGCTGGAACACACCGACCAGATCCGTCTGTCGGCCGAGGTCCAACACGGGGTGCGCTCGCTCCAGCACCTTTCGGAGACCGCTCCCGTCGTGTCGGCCGACACCACCGCCGAACTCGCGCAGGCGCTGCTGAACCGGATCGAGGCCGTCCGAGCGTTGACGCCGGGAGCCGAGGTGCTCCCGATGGTCGTCGACGACGCGTTCGTCGATCTCGAGCCCACCGTGAAGCCGATGCTCCTCGACATGTTGTCGGCGTCGGCCGGTGCACCGCAGGTGATCCTGCTGACCGCCGACGAGGACGTGATCTCGTGGGCCCGCATGGAGGCGATGACCGGCCAGGTCGCCGTCGTCGAGCCCACGGTGACCGCCAACGCCACGCCGTCGACCGCCACGGCCTGAGTTCCCGAGCGGGGCGCCGGGCCCGATCGCCGACGACAACGGTCTGGCGGTCGGGTCTCCGGTGACGCCACCATGAGGCCGTGCCCAGCGATCCGGAGTCCGAGGTGGTGACGATCCGGCCGGCGACGATCGACGATGCGGAGGCGACCGCGGCGATCTACAACGTCGAGGTCACCGGCTCCGATGTCACCTTCGACCTGGTCCCACGATCGGTCGAGGACCAGCGGGCGTGGTTGGGCGAACGTTCCGGCGCGCTCGAGGTGATCGTGGCCGAGGTCGAGGGTCGCATCGCCGGGTTCGCATCGCTCTCGACGTACCGCGAGCGGGCCGCCTACCGGGGCACGGTCGAGGACTCGGTCTACGTCGCGACCGACGCCCGTGGGCGTGGGGTCGGTCGGGTACTGCTCCACGGGATCGTCGACGTGGCGACCGCCCGCGGGTTCCACACCGTCATGGCCCGGATCGTCGGCGGCCACGACGCGTCGATCGCCCTGCACCGTGGGGCCGGGTTCGACCACGTCGGCGTCGAACGCGAGGTCGGCCGCAAGTTCGGCCGCTGGCTCGACGTCGTCGTCATGCAGAAACTGCTCTGAGCACGACGCCGCCGGCGTGCGGGCGCGGACCAATGCGAAGCATTGGTCAACGAATCCGCAAGGCCCCTCGGGGCCTGGAGGATTCGCGTGGGCCGGGTTGGATTTGAACCAACGTAGGCAGATGCCGACAGGTTTACAGCCTGTTCCCTTTGGCCACTCGGGCACCGACCCGGGAGGTCGACAATGTAGCGGGCGTCCCGGACCCCGACCCAGCCCGATCACCTAGATTGCCGGGCCATGCCCAGCTTCGACGTCGTCTCCGAGTTCGATCTCCAGGAGGTCCGCAACGCCGTGGACCAGGCCGCCCGTGAGGCCGCCACCCGCTACGACTTCAAGGGAACGGGCTCGTCGGTCGAGCTCCAGGGCGACTCGGCGATCACGATCGAGTCCGAGAGCGAGGACCGCCTCCACGCTCTCCGCCAGGTCCTCGAGGAGAAGCTCGTGAAGCGCAGCGTCAGCTTGAAGGTGCTCGATCCCGGCGACGTCGAGGAGGCCTCGGGTGCACGAGCCCGTCAGCAGATCGCCCTCCGGGCCGGGATCTCGTCGGACAAGGCCCGCGAACTCAACAAGGCGATCAAGGAACTGGGCATCAAGGGCATCCAGTCGCAGACCCAGGGGGAACAGCTCCGGGTCATCGGCAAGAAGCGCGATGCACTCCAGGACGTGATCTCCGCGCTGCGTGAGGGCGACTTCGGCATCCCCCTGCAGTTCGAGAACTTCCGCGACTGAGCCGCCCGTCGGTCCCGCCCGGGACCGCATCGCTTCAGCGGGAAGCGGTCTCGGACATCTGGTGCGACGCCGCGAACGGGCCGAGTGCGAGGTGCACCAGCTTCATCGTGCGCTCACGGACCAGGCGTTCGGCCGTGGCGCGTGATGCGGCGGCCTGCCAGTCGATGCTGGCGGCGAGGTGTTGCGCCTCGGTCTCGGCGACCGACACGCCACCGCCCGACGGGTTGCCGGAGGCCTGGTAGAGCACCTCGGTCGACACCGCGCCCGGCGCGGTCCGGTCGGTCAGCGGGCGGAGCAACGACGTGGCGAGCATCGATCGGGGGGTGCGCGGGGCCGTCGTCGGGGCGTCGCCGCGCTCGGCGGCCTGTTCGGCCCGGACCGACTCGATGATCCCCGGCAGTGCGTCGAGGGCATCGGCGATGAATCCGTCGAGGATCGGCTTGGGGTCGGTGGGTCCGCCGCCCTGGGGGTAGATGCCGATGTGCAGGTGCGGTGACCCGCCCTTGGCGTTGCCCGAGTCACCCACGAAGCCGACGATGTCGCCGGTCGCCACCGTCATCCCGTTGGTGAAGTCGTCGGGCAGGGCCGAGAGGTGCGCGTAGTAGAAGTACGTGCCGTCGGGCATGGTGATCTTGACGCTGAGTCCGCCGAGCTCGCTGCTCTTGGAGGTGGCGATGCCGTCGACGGTTGCTCGCAGGGGCGTCCCGAACGGGGCGAACACGTCGGTGCCGTGGTGGAAGCGGAAACCCGGGCCGTAGCGGGGGAAGAGCCAGTCGTGGGAGTAGTTGGCGACGCCGGCGATCGGGAAGCGACCGAAGCCGATGCGGATCGCCTCCTCGTTGGTCAGACCGAGCTCGACGAGCTCCTGGACGCCGTCGTAGAGCGCCTGCGTGTTGTTGGGGGCCGTCCGCGGCACGGCGTCGATGATCCGCTGTGCGTCGGACGGCACGACACGGGGGATGGGGCCGTCGGCCTCGGCTCCTTCGCCGTCGCCGCCCTCACCGTGCTCGGGCGGGGTGGCGGTCGTCGTCGGCGGGGCCGTGGTCGAGGGCGGCGCCGTGGTCGACGTGGTCGACGGCGGCTGCGTGGTGGAGGTCGTCGGCAACAGCGTGGTCGGTGCCGCGGTGGTCGACGAGGTGGACGTCGACGAGGTCGAACCAGCCCCTTCGAAGATCTGGGCACGGGACGGCGCGGCGAACACCAGGAGGCCGATGCACGCGGCCGCGACGACGAGCGTCAGGTGGGTTCGGCGGACGAGATGCATCCGTGGTGAGTTCGGCACGGAGGGTGAGGATCCCTGCCCAGGATCCGGGACGGAACACGATCACCGCCAGGCGTCGGAGCGGAGACGGGTGATCCGGTCGGCGGTCGAGGGGTGCGTGCGGAAGAGGTTGGCGAACTGGGCCCGGTTCCCGGTGAGCGGATTGACGATGTAGGCGCTGGCCTGGGCCGGGTTCACGTCCATCGGCACCCGTTGCGAGTAGGACTCGAGCTTCTCGAGCGCACGAGCGAGCGGTTCGCCCGATCCGATCAGCTGCGCGGCGCTGCGATCGGCACCGAACTCGCGGCTCCGACTGATGGCCATCTGGAGGAGGCCGGCGGCGACGGGGGCGAGCAGTGCCGTCGCGATGAGCGCGATCGGGTTGTTGTCGTCGTCGTTGCGGGCGCCCCCGAACATCGCCCCCCACATCGCCATGCGGGCGATGAACGTGATCCCCATCGCGATCGCCGCGGCGACCGACCCGATCAGGATGTCGCGGTTGCGGACGTGGGAGAGTTCGTGGGCGAGGACTCCGCGGATCTCGTCCCAGCTGAGCGTCTGCACGAGCCCGTGGGTGATCGCGACCGCAGCGTTGGCCGGACCCCGTCCGGTGGCGAAGGCGTTCGGTTGCTGGTCCGGGGTGATGTAGAGCGCCGGCATGGGCATCCCGGCCAACTGCGTGAGCTCCCGCATGGTGGCGTGGTACTCGGGGAACTGCGCTTCGGAGGCCGGCACGGCTCGCGCCGCCTTGATGGCCAGCTTGTCGGAGAACCAGTACGAGCTCCCGACGAACACCAGCCCGATGACGAGGCCGATGAGTGCTCCGCTTCCCCCGGCGATGCCGCCGCCGATGAGGACGAGGAGACCACCGAGTCCTGCGAGCAGGACTGCGGTCTTGGCCGTGTTGTGCATGTTCCCTTCCCTGGAGTCCGACGGTGCACGAAGCGCAGCGTTCGTTGGTTGCAACGTCTCGGCGGCGCCGGCAGTTCCCACAGGCGAGAACACAGGGACACGTGAGCGAGGCATGCTGATCGCCGTGTCTCCGCTTCCCCGGGTCCTCTACGTCGAGGACGAGCGACCGTTGCACGGCCTCATCGAGTTCTGGCTCACCGAGGCCGGCTTCACGGTCGAACTCGCCCTCGACGGTGCCGAGGCGCTCGCGATGATCCGCGACGATCCGCCCGACCTGGTCATCACCGACGCGATGATGCCCAACCTGAGCGGCGACGAACTGGTCGAGATCCTCAAGTCGGATCCCGACCTCGCGCAGATCCCCGTGGTCATGGCCACCGCCGCCGCCAGCCCGTTCCGCGTTCAGAAGATGCTCGAGCGCGGCTGCACCGCGGTCCTCCGCAAGCCCCTCGACGAGCAGTCGTTCGTCCGAGCCGCCCTGGACGCGCTGGGGCTGGACTGAGCAAGCAAGATCACGTGTGGTAGCCGCTGTGGATGTAGACGCAGGGCACGCCTTCGCTGTGGAACATGTCGACGTTGCGCTGGTCGTCCTCGAACGCGAGGCGCAGATCGAACCCGAAGGCTCGTAGCTCCTGGGTGGTCAGGCGCTTGAAGTGTGGGGCGGCCATGTAGTCGCCCCAGTCGCGCATGATCAGCAGGTCCCACCGGAGCCCGTAGCGATCGAGCCAACGCAGTGTCTGGGGCTGGACTCGGATCGGGCGGGCCGTGAGCAACACGATGCGCAGCTCGGGGTCGAGGCAGTCGAGCAGCCGGGCGACCTCGTCGATGAGCGCATCGTCGCCACACTCCTCGAAGAACGACTCCCAGTCGCGGCGCGGCCATTCGAGGTAGTGCTGACGACGGGTCGCATCGGACAGCACGCCGTCCATGTCGAAGACGACGGTCTCGCCCGGGTCGACCGGCCCGTCACGCCAGCACCAGTTGTCGGGATCGACCCAGCGGCGTTCGCTCACGACAGGGTGAGGTCGAAGATGCTCGACAGTTCGAGTTGGCCGCGGATGGCGCCGCCGCCGAAGTCGGCGGTGTGGATGTTGGCGTAGAACGCGTCGGGGGCGTCGATGACCTCGGCCACCAGGTCGTCGGCCACGGTGACGCAGACGTCGGTCCAGGTGTCGGTGTCGCCGTCGGTCGAGGTGGGCTTCCCGATGGGGATCACCACGTCGCCGCTGCTGCCCGCCGGACCGAAGTGGATGTGCGAGTCGGTGACCGCGGCGCTCAGGCCGGTGGCCTCCATGTCGAGACACCACTCTCCGGCGACTGCGGACTCGATCTCGACGCGCCCGGATGCGCCGTCGTCGCCGGGTCCTGGTACCTCGGTGTCGCCGGCGAGGTCGGCGACGAAGACCAGTGGGTCTCCCCGACCGTCGTCATCGCCGGGATCGTCGGGCAACTCGTCGTCGGCCGGGACGTCGGCGGGTGTGGTGGTCGTCGTCTCGTCGGGTGGAGCAGTCGTCGTCGTGTCGTCGACGGCGACCGGGGTGTCCTCGGTCGTCGAGGTCGGCGCCGCGTCGTCCGCGGCATCGTCGCCGCACGCGGCGGTGCCCGCGGCGAGGACCGCCGCGATGGCAACGGCACGGAGGGCGTTCTGCCGGCGCACGTCAGTCCTCGTCGCTGCCGGCGGCGCGGCTGGTGATCTCGTCGACGACGCTCGCGTCGGCGAGCGTCGTGGTGTCGCCCAGGTCGCGTCCCTCGGCCACGTCGCGCAGAAGCCGTCGCATGATCTTCCCCGAACGGGTCTTGGGGAGCTCGGGGACGAGGATGACCGTGCGGGGCTTGGCGATCGGACCGATCTCCTTCGACACGTGCTCGCGCAGGGTCTCGCCGAGGCCCTCCTCGTCCATGTCGCCGCGGAGGATCACGTAGGCGATGGGGATCTGGCCTGTCGTCGCATCGGTGGCGCCGACGACCGCGGCCTCGGCCACGGACGGATGGCTCACGAGCGCGGATTCGATCTCGGTGGTCGACAAGCGGTGGCCGGAGACGTTCATCACGTCGTCGACGCGGCCGAGGACCCACAGGTAGCCGTCGGGGTCGATCTTGGCGCCGTCGCCGGCGAAGTAGCGGCCCTCGAAGCGCGACCAGTAGGTCTCGCGGTAGCGCTCGTCGTCGCCCCAGATGCCGCGGAGCATCGACGGCCAGGGCTTGGTGATCGTCAGGTAGCCGCCGCCCTCGGCGACCGGGTTGCCTTCGTCGTCGACCAGTTCGGCCGAGATGCCCGGCAGCGGGTGGGTCGCCGTGCCCGGACGGGTCGTCGTGACGCCGGGCAGCGGGCTGATCATGATGCCGCCCGTCTCGGTCTGCCACCAGGTGTCGACGATCGGGCAACGCTCGCCGCCGATGACCTCGTGGTACCACATCCACGCTTCGGGATTGATCGGCTCGCCGACCGTGCCGAGCTGCTTCAGGCTGGACAGATCGTGGCCGTCGGGCTCCTGGCGACCCCACTTCATGAACGTCCGGATGGCCGTGGGCGCCGTGTAGAACTTGGTCACGCCGTAGCGCTCGATGATGTCCCAGAGTCGGTCGTTGCCCGGATGGTTGGGCACGCCCTCGTACATCACGCTCGTGCACCCGTTGGTCAGCGGGCCGTAGACGATGTAGCTGTGTCCGGTGACCCAACCGATGTCGGCCGCGCACCAGTAGACGTCGGTCTCGGGGTGGATGTCGAAGACGTACTTGTGGGTGAAGGCGACCTGCGTGAGGTAGCCGCCCGTCGTGTGCATGATGCCCTTGGGCTTGCCGGTCGTGCCCGACGTGTAGAGCAGGTAGAGCAGGTCCTCGCTGTCCATCTCCTCGGCCGGGCAGTCGGCGCTGGCCGACTGCATGAGGTCGTGCCACCAGTGGTCACGACCCTCGACCATCGCCGGAGCGGTGTCGCATCGGTTGACCACGACGACGGCTTCGATGGAGGTGGTGTCGGCGACGGCGACGTCTGCGGCCGGCTTGAGCGTGGCGGGGACGCCGCGTCGGTAGCCGGCGTCCGCGGTGATGAGGACCTTGGCCTCGGCGTCGTTGATCCGGTCGGCGAGGGCGTTGGACGAGAACCCGCCGAAGACCACCGAGTGCGGGGCCCCGATGCGGGCGCAGGCCAACATCGCGATCGGCAGTTCGGGGATCATCGGCATGTAGAGACACACCCGGTCGCCCTTGCCCACGCCGAGGTCCTTCAACACGTTGGCGAACCGGCACACGTCGTCGAGCAACTGTGCGTAGGTGAACGTGCGGGTGTCGCCGGGTTCGCCCTCCCAGTGGTACGCCACCTTGTCGCCACGGCCGGCCTCGACGTGACGGTCGAGGCAGTTCTCGGCGATGTTGAGCGATCCACCCACGAACCACTTGGCGTACGGGAGGTCCCACTCGAGACCCGTGTCCCAGTCCTTGCGCCACGTGACGAGTTCACGTGCCTGGCGCTCCCAGAAGGCCACCGGGTCGGCGTCGGCCTCGTCGTAGAGCGACCGGTCGTTGGTGAGCGCCTGCGCCGCAAAGTCGGCAGGTGGAGCGAAGGTCCTGGTCTCGGCCCCGAGGGCCTCGATGGCTGGGTTGCCAGCGTGATCCGGATTGGTGGTCTCGCTCATGGGTGACTCCCCCGTCAGGTCTGGGTTCGTGGGCTGCGACGGCGACCATAACGCGGGCGCCGACGACGGCGACTTGACACAAACCTGAACCTCGTTCATTCTTTGAACATGGTTCAACTGGCCAGCGTCCCCGCCGGCGATCCGCACGACGACCCGGACAGCGACTCCGGCCCGGTCGGCGCTCGTGAGCGCAACCGGCTGGCGCGCCACCGCGAGTACCTGCGGGCCGCGCTCCACCTGGTGTTCGAGGAGGGCCTCGACGCACTGACCATGCAGCGGCTGGCCACCGAGGTCGGCGCATCGGTCGGCAGCGTCTACACGTACTTCCCGTCGAAGGGCGCGCTCCTCGCCGAGGTCCAACGTGAGGCCATCGAGCGTCTCGCCGCGTCGGCGCTGGTGCTCTCCGGCGACGTCGACCGTGTGGTCGCCGGCCGCTCCGCCGACGTCGCTCACCTGGCACCGATCGTCGCCTTCGGCCGGTTCTGGCTCACGGCATCAGCCACCTACCCCGAAGAGATGCAGTTGCTGATGCTGCTGTTGTCCGACGTCAGCGAGACCGTCCCCGCCGAGGAGGGCGGCCGCGTCGTCCCTGCGGCCCTTCGCCTGTTGGGCCTGGCCGAGGCACGGCTCTCGGCGGCCACCCACGCCCACCACCTCGACGACGGCGACGCATGGTCCCGCACCATCGCCCTCGCTGCGTCGCTCACCGGCTGCGTGCAGTTGGCGGTGGTGGAGCGCTGGGACCCCGATCTGCTCAGCCCCGGTGCTGCCGGCCGCACCGTCCTCGACGCACTCCTGCTCGGTTGGGGCGCCGACCCCGCAGCGCTCGGCGATGCCCACCTCGTGGTCGACGAGCTCGCCACCACTCCCCTCGCCCGACCCCTTCCCGACGGAGGCACCGCATGATCCCCCTCACCACTCCCGACCTCGGCGTCGCGCTGTTCGCCGCGATGCCCGTCGGCGTCGCCCTGTGGTCGTTCATGGAGTACGCGCTCCACCGCTTCGCCTTCCACGAGGCCAAGGGCGCCAACTACGGCTCGCGCGAGCACCTCCGCCACCACGGCTCCGAGGACACGGTGCTCGAGTCGTGGTACCTCTCCTGGGCCGGTGTCCTCGCCTTGTCGTTGCTGGGACTGCCCGGCCTCGGCGACCTCGTGGGCCTCCGCTCCGCTGGCTGGGGCGTCGGTCTCGGGTACCTCGTCGGCTATGCGTTCTACGACCTGGTCCACTGGCGGGCCCATCGCCGGGCGATCCCTGCCGGCTGGTTCGGCCGCTACGAGGCATCGGTCCGTCGTCACCACTTCATCCACCACTTCCAGGCACCGATGCAGAACCACGGCGTGACGTCACCGTTCTGGGACCACGTCTTCGGCACTCACGTCGAGGTCGACAAGGTCCTGGTCCCCCGGCGGTTGGCGATGCGCTGGCTGGTCGACGACGACGGCGAGATCCGTCCCGAGTACGCAGCGACCTACGAGATCCGGGGCGCGCTGAAGCTCGACGAGGATCAACGCACGATCGATCGCAAGCGCGCATTCCAGAACCTGGCGCCGATCAGCTGACAGACTCCCGCGCATGACGATGCAGGTCGTGGGCAGCGGGTTGGGGCGGACGGGGACCAAGTCGTTGAAGGCGGCGCTCGAGATCCTCCTCGGGGCGCCCTGCTATCACATGACCGAGTGCTTCGAGCACCCCGAACACCCCGCGCAGTGGCACAACGCGATCACCGGCGGGACCACCGACTGGCCTGCGTTCCTCGACGGCTACGCCGCTGCCGTCGACTGGCCTGCGGCCGCGTGCTGGAAGGACATGGCCGAGGCGTTTCCGGACGCGGTCATCTTGCACTCCGAGCGCCCGGCCGACGCCTGGTTCCGCTCGGCCGACAGCACCATCCTCGAGGGATTCAAGAAGCCACGGGACGAGTGGGACGAGCCCGGCACCAACCCCTGGTGGGACATGGCGATCGCCATGTTCGAGGAACGGTTCACGCCCGACTTCCTCGATCGTGACGCGGCCATGGCCGCCGTCGACGCCTGGAATGCCGACGTGCGCGCCACGGCACCACCGGACCGGCTCGTGATCTGGCAGACAGGCGACGGCTGGGAGCCGATCTGCGACGCCCTCGGCGTACCCGTGCCGGACGAACCGTTCCCCCACACCAACTCGACGGCCGAGTTCCGCGAGAACATGGGCCTCGACCCGGCCTGACCCACCTCGACCGACAACCCGACCCCGTTCTGGTGAACGATCACGTCATCTGGTGGTTGCAGGTGTTCACCAGAACGGGTTTTTCTTGGGGGGGGTCAGGCGTCGCGCTGGGTGCCGACCTTGAGGTCCTTGAACGGCAGGTTCTTGTCGACGCTGAGGTCGCGGGGCAGGCCGAGGACGCGGTCACCGATGATGTTCTTCTGGATCTCGTTGGTCCCGCCGGCGATGCCACTCCCCATCACGCGGATGGCCTGGGTCGCCCAGCGCTGACCCTTCTCATCGGCCCATGCCACGCCGTCGGCGCCCACGATCCGCATCGACAGGTCGCGCAGCAGGTAGCTGACCAGCGTGCCCTGCAACTTGCCGAGCGATCCGGCCGGGCCCGGCGTCTTGCCGGCCTTGAGCTCGGCGCGGGTGCGCAGCGAGTTCATCGACTTCACCGACTCCTGCACGTACAGGTTCATCAGGTCGTCGCGCAGCTGCTCGTCGTCGAGGAGACCGCGGGTCTCGGCCTCGGCGATCAGTGCGTCGGCCCCCGCATGGGTGACGCCGTCGGTGCCGCCGCCGCCGATGGCCACGCGCTCGTACATGAGCATCGCGGTGGCGAGCCGCCAGCCGTTGTTGAGGTCGCCGACGAGGTTGGCGGCCGGGATCCGCACGTCGGTGAAGAAGATCTCGTTGAAGTGCAGGCCGCCGTCGACCTGGTGGATGGGCCGGATCTCGACGCCCGGGGCCTTCATGTCGACGATGAACATCGAGATGCCGGCGTGCTTGGGCTGTTCGGGATCGGTCCGGGCGATCACGATGCCGTAGTCGCAGAGGTGAGCGAGCGTCGTCCAGACCTTCTGGCCGTTGAGGATCCACTCGTCGCCGTCGCGCTCGGCGCGCGACTGGAGGCTGGCGACATCGGAGCCGGCGCCGGGCTCGGAGAACATCTGGCACCACACGGTCCGGGCCGCGATGTTGTCGGCGAGGTACTCGGCCTTCTGCTCGTCGTTGCCGTACTCGGCGAGCATCGGGAGACACATCCCGTGGCTGATCGTCAGCTCGGCGGTCATGAACGGGTACTGGCTGTAGCACTCACGCCAGATCTTGTCGTGCGCCTTCGACAGCCCCTGCCCCCCGAACTCGGTCGGGTAGGTGAGCCCGGCGAGGCCGGCGTCGGCCAGCGCCTGCTGGAACTGCTGGGCGGCACGGAGGCGCTTCTCGGCGCGGGGATCGGGGTCGCCGTCGAGGTGGATGCCGGTGGCGTGCTCGTCGAGGAACGCGATGCAGCGAGCGCGGAACGCTTCTGCCTCGGCTGGGGTGAGTTCGGACATCAGGACTCCATGAGGGTGTCGAGACGCTGCACGGCGTCGATGAATTCGTCGATCATGTCGAGCACCACGCGAGCGGTGGGCTGCACCGAGTTCATGGATCCGACGATCTGGCCCACGAAGTAGGTCGAGAGGCGGCGAGCGCCTTCGTCCTTGGCGGCGACGCGGGCGATGCGTCGCTGCGCCTCGGAGACGAGGAACGACTGGAGGGGCATGCCCAGCGTGCCCGGCGACTCGGCCGACTCCCAGGCGTCGGTCCAGTCGGTGCGGATCATGCGGGCCGGCTTGCCGGTGAGCGAGCGGGAGCGCACGGTGCCGGACGAAGGAGCTTCGACGAACTTCTGGCGGATGACGTCGGAGGTCTCGGACTCCTGCGTCGTCAGCCACACCGAGCCGCACCAGACGCCCTCGGCACCCAACGCGAGGCTGGCCGCGATCTGGCGTCCACGGCCGATGCCGCCGGCGGCGAGCACCGGGGCCTTCACGGCGTCGACGACCTCGGGCACGAGCACCATGGTCGCCACCTCGCCGGTGTGACCGCCGGCCTCGGTGCCCTGGGCGATGATGATGTCGGCGCCGGCCTGGTCGTGACGGACGGCGTGCTCGAGCGATCCGGCGAGGGCGGCGACCGGGATGTCACCTTCGGCCTTGGCACGCTCGACGAGCCAGGGCGGGGGCGGGCCGAGCGCGCTGGCCATGAGCGAGATCCCGTGCGAGAAGGCCACGTCGACCAGGGGCGCCATCGACTTGGGGTCGACGCGCATCCCACCGAACATGGTCGACGACTTCGACTCGTCGTCGGGCAACGGGGGGATGCCGTTCTGGGCCAGCAGGCCGTCGAGCCACTCGCGGTGCTCGGCGGGGATCAGGTCCCGGAGGCTCCCGCTGTCGAGACCACCGTCGTCGGCACCCACGTACTTCTGCGGGATCAGCAGGTCGACGCCGTAGGGCTTGCCCTTGGTCTCCTCGGCGATCCAGTCGAGGTCGATGGCGAGTTGCTCAGGGCTGTGGGCCACGGCCCCGAGGACCCCGAACCCGCCGGCGTTGGTGACTGCGGCGACGACGTCGCGGCAGTGACTGAAGGCGAGGATCGGGAACTCGATGTCGAGGCGTTCGGTGACGGCAGTGCGCATTGCGCCACCGTAGATGGTCAGCCGCGGTGGGTCGGAGGGAAGGCGATGTGGGTCGCGATGAGGAGGCGGGCGAAGTCGTGCTCCTCGGGGCGGTCGCCGACGAGGGCGCCCCGATCGCGGAGGTCGTCCTCGAGGGTCGTGAGGATGTCGTCGAGCGAGAGGTCGTCACCGTGGACCCGCCAGGCGTCCCGCTCGGCCTCGTCGGCGAAGCAGTACGCCTTCCACGACACCGAGAACCGGATGTCGCGGTCGCGGTAGCGGACGACCTCGTCGGTGTCGTCCGACCGCACCACCCAGTCGTCACCGTCGGCCACCAGGCGCATGCCGGGGGCGAGCCGAGCGACCTCGTCCTCGCCAGGTCCGGTCACCAACTCGACGGCGTGGAACACCGAGTCCGTGTCGAGGAGGATCGCCGTGTCGTGGCCCGTGGGGAAGTGCGCCGGAGGCTGGTCGTGGCCGTCGGGGTAGTAGCGGAGCATCCCGCCTTCGTCCTGCCCGAAGTAGGCGATGGCCGTGGCGATCGGCATGCGCCACGACTCGAAGAGACCCGAGTGGTGCATCACCACGAGCAACCACTGTGGTGTGGTCTTGCGGCTCGCTCCCCGGAACTCGGGGACGTCGGTGTGGACGGTGAGCACCTGTCCCGGGACGAGGATGTTGGCGTAGACGATCGCCGGCTCGACGATCGGCCGACCGTCGAAGAGCTCGGACGCTGCAGCGACGAGACCGTCGTGGCGGTAGAACGCCTCGACGCCGGGAGCGGCGATCTCCTCGCCGTAGGCATAGGTCTCGCGGAAGTAGTTGGTCCGGGCCGCGAGGGTCCGGGTGTCGAGACCCGAGTCGGCGTGATCGGCCAGGTAGTTCAGGATCGTGTCGATCCGCTGGGCGAGCTTCGGGGCGTAGCCGGTGTCGAACCCCTCGTTGGAGTACATCCCGTAGCCGGCTCGTTGCGACGCGCCGTCACCGAAGGTCCGGCACAACTCGAGCATGGCGTCGGCGTCCGCGCCTCCGAGCAGCGGGTCGAACGTCGAGATCCTCGCAGTCATGGCTTGCAGCTTCGCACGACACCGGCGATGCCTGCCCGGGTGACCGGGCCAATGCTCAGGCCAGCCACTCCCCGACCCAGAACGCCCCGAGACCTGCGGGGTCGATCAGGGCGTCCGCCTCGTTGATCCGGCTGCGCATGCGCATCGCTCGCACGTCGGGGGCTGCGGCATGCGCGTCCCAGTGGCGCCGGCCTTCCTCGACCAGCTCGTCGATGCCGTGGGCGCGGAGCCAGTCGGCCTGGGTCGTCGACGACGTGGGCGTCGGGAGCTGGTCGTGGGGGACGACGACGGTGACGTCGCGCGTGCCGGGTTCGACGAGCGGGTCGGCGAGCTGTTCGTGACCGGCGAAGGCTCGGACCCACTCGGTCCACGGCCGTTCCTGCAGGTCAGCGGTGGTGTCCGCGTAGTCGAAGCAGACCAGCCGCCCGCCGGGTCGGAGTCGTGCGCGGGCGTCGTCGACCCACGCGCTGGCCATCGGGACCACGGGACGACGACGCCCACCGGCATCGGGGGACGTCGAGCCGTCGTCGTCGACGTGGACGGCGACCCAGCCGTCGTCGGTCTCCTCCTCGATCCCGAAGGGCAGGTTGTCGAGCAACTCGTTGGCGACGATGACGTCGGCCTGCGGGGGGAGTTCCGTCGACGATTCGTCGGCCGCGTCGTGGAGGTCGCGCTGGGCGGCCGATCGTTCGACGCAGACCAGACGGAGTGCGCCGGCGCAGCGAGGCTCGGCGGTTCGGATGGTGCGGGTGAGCGTCCCGGGTCCGGCGCCGGCGTCGACCACGATCCATTCCTCGGGTTCGCCGGCGGCGCTCCACCACGCGTCGAGCGCGCGGGCGATCACGGCCCCGAACAGCGGCCCGGACTCGACGCTGGTGACGAAGCTCGCGCCCCGCCGGCCGGCACGGCCGCCCGTCTCGTAGAACCCCGCGGGGCCGTACAGCGCCCGCTCCACGAACTCCTCGACCCGCTGCATGGGCTAGCCCTTCCGGGTGAGGAGGCCCGCCAGGGCCGACGAACGACTCAGCCCATCCCCGCCAAGAGGAAGGTCGCCTGGTCGCCGAGGCGGGTGGCGATGTCGGACACGCCGAAGGCGAAGGTGGCCACGATCGTGAGCCCGATGGCCGCCTGGATCGAGAACGGCACCACGATGGGCGTGCGGTCGTCGTCGGGCGGCGGGTTCATCCACATCTGACGGGCGATGTTGGCGTAGTAGTACAGCGCGATGACCGAGTTCACGGCCACGATCGCACCGAGCACGTAACCCGAGGCCGTGTTGGCGTCGGCCAGCGCGCGGAACACGACGAACTTGGCCAGCCAGCCACCGAGGGGCGGGATGCCGGCGAGGCTGAACAGGAACAGCGTCAGCACGACGGTGAGGCCCGGGGCGTACTCGAAGAGGCCGCCGTAGCTGTCGATCTCGGCCGAGCGGGTCTTGCGGGCGATGCCGATCACGCAGGCGAACGCGCCGAGGTTCGTGGCGGCGTAGATCAACAGGTAGGTGACCACGGCCCGGGCCGACAGCTCGGAGCCGACCGCGAGCGGCGCAAGCATGAACCCGGCCTGGGCGACACCCGAGTAGGCCAGCATGCGGATGACGTTGGTCTGGCGCAGGGCGATCATGTTGCCGACGGTCATCGTGGCGGCGGCGAGCACCCACATGAGGGGCTCGATCACGTCGGAGCGACCGGGGAAGGCGATGAAGATGACGAGGAGCAGCGCCACGAAGCCGGCGGCCTTGGAGGCGACGGCGAGGAACGCCGTGATCGGGGTCGGCGCGCCTTCGTAGGTGTCGGGCGCCCACGTGTGGAACGGCACGGCCGAGACCTTGAACGCGAACCCGATGACGGTGAACACGATGGCCAGCGTGACCATCGGTGCGTTGCCGGCGGTGCCGCTGATGGCGGTTCCGATCTCGGTGAGGCGGGTGTCGCCGGCGATGCCGAAGAGCAGCGACATGCCGTAGAGCAGGATCGCCGAGGCGAACACACCCATCAGGTAGTACTTCACGCCCGCCTCGTTGCCCATGAGGTCGCGCTTGCGCCAGCCGGCGAGCATGTAGGCGGGGATCGACAGCAGCTCGAGCGCGACGAAGATCGTGATCAGGTCCCGGGCGCTGGTCATCACCGTCATGCCGAGCACGGAGCACAGCACGAGGAAGTAGTACTCGCCCTCGGCGTAGTCGCCCTCGGCGATGTAGTTGGTCGACAACAGGACGACCACGTACGCCGTGAGCAGGAAGAACGCCTTGAGGACCAGGGAGAAGTTGTCGACGACGTAGGCCCCACCGAACATCGACCGGTCGGCGCCGTCGGTTGCGAGGGTGATCACCGGGATCACGGCGCCGAGCAGGCCGAGACCGGCCAGCGACGCCACGAAGGGGTTGTTGCCCTCGGGCTTGATCAGATCGACGAGGAGGACGACCACGAGCGTGCCGACGAGGACGAACTCGGGCGCGAACGCGTGGTAGTCGATCTCGGGTCGGACGAAGTCCCCGACCTGTGCGAGTAGGGCCAGCATCGGGTCAGTTCCCCGTCGCTGCGGCGATCGAGTTGGCCACGTTGATGATCGATCCGTCGGTGATCTTGAAGATCAGGTTGGGGTAGACGCCGAGGACGAGGATGAGGATGAGCAACGGCGTCCACGCGAGCCATTCGGTCGGCTGGACGTCGGTGATGTTCTCGTCGTTCTCGAACTCCTCGGAGACCGTGCCGAACGCCGTGCGCTGGTACAGCCACAGGAGGTAGCCGGCGGCGAGGACCGTGCCGATGGCGGCGACGACCATGTAGCCGCGGAACAACTCGACCGGCAGGCCTTCCTTGGGCTGGTAGGCCGCGAGGATGGCGGGGAACTCACCCCAGAAGCCGGCGAGGCCGGGCAGACCGAGCGATGCCATGGTGCAGAGGCCGAGGATCCAGCCCATGCGGGGGGCCGACAGGAGCAGGCCGCCGAGACGCTTGATCTCGAGCGTGTGGTACCGCTCCTTGAGCGAGCCGGCGACGAAGAAGAGCATGCCGGTGATGAGGCCGTGGGCGACCATGCCGAAGACCGCGGCGTTGAGGCCGAAGTCGGTGAGGGTGGCGATGCCGAGCATCACGTAGCCCATGTGGGCGACCGACGAGAAGGCGATCAGGCGCTTCATGTCGGTCTGGGCGAGACAGCCGAGTGCGCCGTAGATGATGCCGATGACGGCGAGCAGGCCGATCCAGGGGGCCCAGGCCTCGGCACCCTCGGGGAGGATGGGCAGGGCGACGCGGATGAAGCCGTACGTACCGAGCTTCAGGAGCACGGCCGCCAGGATGACGGAGCCCTGTGTGGGCGCCTGGGTGTGGGCGTCGGGCAGCCAGGTGTGGAACGGGAACATCGGCACCTTGATGCCGAAGCCCATGAACATGCCGCCGAACACCAGGATCTGCGTGCCCCGGGCGATGTCCATCGACTGAACGAGATCGGCGAGCTTTGCCATCTCGAAGGTCGTCCCACCGGTGAGGAAGAACAGCGCGAGGAAACTCAGGATCATGAGCGCCGAGCCGAACAGCGTGTAGAGGAAGAACTTGATCGACGCGTACTGCCGCTCGGGGCCACCCCAGACACCGATCATGAAGTACATCGGGAGCAGGACGACCTCGAAGAAGACGAAGAAGAGGATGAGGTCCTGGGCGACGAAGGTGCCGAGCATGCCGGTGTGGAGCACCAGGATCAGCGACAGGAACGCCTTGGGGTTGTGGGGCTCGGGGAAGTGGTTCCACGAGTAGATGATCACCAACGGCGTGATGAGCAGCGTCAGCGCGATCAGCGGGACCGAGATCCCGTCGATGCCGATCGAATAGCGGGCGTTGATCACGTCGATCCACTTGTCGGATCGAGCGAACTGCATGACGCCCGTGTTGTCGAAGTCGAAGTCGGCGAAGACCGCGATGCCGAGGGCGGCGCTGACCAGCGAGGCGCCCATGGCGACGATCTTGTGCGTCTCCTCGGCGTCCTTGGGGAACAGCATCATGAGGGCCACGCCGGCGAGCGGCGCGAACACCATCGCGGTGAGTCCCCAGTCCTGGATGAAATCCATGTACGTGTTCCTGATCCTCTAGATGACGATGATGAATGCGCCGGCGAGCACGACGCTGGCGACGAACAAGATGGCGGCGTACTGCTGGACCTTGCCGGTCTGCATCTGCCGGAAGACCTGGCCGCCACCTTCTGCGGTGGCACCCGACCCGTCGACGATGCCGTCGACGAACTTCTGGTCGATGGTGTTGTAGACGAACTTGCCGCCGACGACGGCACTCTTGCCTGCGCCGTCGACGATGCCGTCGAGCCCGTGTTTGTTGAACCAGTTGACGCCCTTGGCGATCGGGCCCTTCACGCCGCCGGCGATGATCCCGGTGTACAGGTGGTCGAGGTAGTACTTCTCGACGAGGAACGTGTGGCCGGCCTTGGCGAGCTTGGACCGCTCGGTGATGCCGTGCGGGCCCATGCCCTTGAAGTACCAGGCGTAGGCGAGGCCGATGCCGAGGAAGCCGACGAGGCTCGAGCCGACGGCGATCTGCCAGCTGAACTCGGGGTGGGCGAACGCGGCCTCGACCGAACCGAAGCTCGGGAAGTAGGCCCCGACCGGCTCGTAGAGGTGCTCGAACCGCAGCGCGAGGCCCTCGGGGATGAACGAGAGAGCGCCGGTGTCGGGCAGGTTCGTGAAGCCGGCGACGACGGCGAGCGTGGCGAGGATGTAGAGCGGCACGAGAATGCGGGGGCCGGACTCGTGCGGGTCGCCGTGGGCCTCGGCGTGGTCGTCGTCGTGATCAGCAGCGTGATCGCCGTCATGAGCATCGGCGTGGTCGTCGTCGTGATGACCGCCGCGGTACTCGCCGAAGAAGGTGAGGTAGATGAGGCGGGTCATGTACGCCGCGGTCATGAAGGCGCCGATGCTGCCGACGACCATGAACGCCGTGTAGCCGCTGCCGAGCTGGTCGGCGCCGGCGAGGATCTCGTCCTTCGACCAGAAGCCGGCCAGCGGGAAGATGCCGATCAGCGCGCCGGTGCAGATCATGAAGGTGACGAAGGTCTTGGGCATGAACTGCTTCATGCCGCCCATGTCCTTCTTCATGTCGAAGCTGTGGACCGCGTGGGCCACCGAACCGGCGCCGAGGAACAGTCCGGCCTTGAAGAACGCGTGGGTGAAGAGGTGGAACATCCCGGCGGTCCAGGCGCCGACGCCGAGGGCCATGACCATGTAGCCGAGCTGGCTGATGGTCGAGTAGGCGAGGACCTTCTTGATGTCGGACTGGACGAAGGCCAGTCCTGCGCCGCCGATCACGGTGACGCCGCCGACGACAGCCAGGGCGTTGATCGACGATCCGCCGATGACCAGGCCGTTCCAGAAGACGCCGTACATGCGGGCGACCATGAACACGCCGGCCACGACCATGGTGGCGGCGTGGATGAGCGCCGAGACGGGCGTGGGGCCGGCCATGGCGTCGGGGAGCCAGGTGTGGAGGATGAACTGGCCCGACTTCGACATGACCGCCGCGAGCAGGCAGAGGCTCGACACCAGCAGTGCGGTGTGGGTGATCGCACCCTCGTTGGCCAGCGTGTTGATCTCGACGATGTCGAAGGTCTGGTTGGCGGCGAAGAACAGCGTGATCATGCCGACCAGGAGGCCGACGTCGCCGACGCGGTTGGTGAGGAACGCCTTGAGGGCGGCGTCGGAGTTGGGCTTCTCCTCCCACCAGTGACCGATGAGGGCGAACGAACACACGCCGACGAGCTCCCACATGGTGATGAGCTGCAGGGTGTTCTGCGCCATCACGAAGCCGAGCATGGCGGCGGAGAAGAGGCTGAGGAAGGCGAAGTAGTGGGTGTAGCGACGGTCGCCGGCGACGTAGTCGGTGCTGAAGACGTGCACGAGCAGCGAGATCAGGGTGACGACGAAGAGCATCATCACGGCCATGCCGTCGAGGAGCATGCCGGCCTGGAACTCGATGGTTCCACTGGTCCACCAGGTCCAGGTCTGGGTGACGGGGACGACCTCGTACTCGGGGGCGTGGTGCTCGTCCTCGCCCGCTTCTTCGGCCACGACGGGCGGGGCACGGGCGGCGGCGCTCTCGCCGTCGACCAGCGGGCCGACGACGTCGGTCGCACCGGCGGAGTGCTCTTCTTCGGCGGCGGGGTCGTCGGCGTGGTCGTCGGCCGGAGCTTCGTCGCCGGAGTGATCGTCGGCCGCGGGGTCTTCCTCGCCGTGCGAGTCGGTCTCGTCGGCGTGGGGGTCCTCGTCACCGTGCGTTCCGGCTTCACCGGCGTGCTCGGAGTCGTGGACGTAGGAGTTCCACTGGACGTTGGCGGCGATGGCGAACAGGAAGCACGTGCCGATGGCGACGATGCCGATCCACGACGCGTTCTTGCCCAGGCGCTTGCCGATGGCGAGGGTCAGCCCGAACGAGGCCGCCATGATCAGCGGCACCAGGTAGGCGTGCTCGAGGAACCAACCGGCCTCGACCGTTTCTGCAGCGATCACTGCGTTTGCGAACACTGGGTCAGCCCTTCATCTGCGCGACGTCGTCGAGGTCGACGCTCTTGCGGTTGCGGTAGATGAGCAGGACGATCGCGAGGCCGACGCCGACCTCGGCCGCGGCCACGGCGATCACGAAGAGCGCGAACACCGACCCGACGATGGTGCCGTTGTGGGCACCGAAGGCGACGAGGTTGATGTTGACCGCGTTGAGGATCAACTCGATCGACATGAGCACGAGGATCGCGTTCTTCTTGGCCAGGACGCCGTAGACGCCGGTCGAGAACAAGATGGCGGCGAGCAGCAGGAACTGGTTGAGCATGACGTCGTCCATGGGTCCTCCTTCAGTCCTTGCGGGCCAACACGATGGCCCCCACGAGTGCGCCGAGGAGCAGGACGGAGATGATCTCGAACGGCACCAGGTACTGGCCGAAGATCGCGTCGGAGACCTGCTCGGTGTTGCCGACCAACTGGCTGTTGGTGCCGGCCTGATCGAGCGGTTCGTCGCCGAAGTAGTCGAGCAACGAGTACGCCATGATCCCGAAGACCATGACCGACGAGATCGCGCCGAGCCACCAGTAGTCGTTGGTGAGGTTGACGTCTTCGCCGAGCTTGGCCCGGGTGAGCATGACGCCGAAGAGCACCAGCACGATGACCGCACCGATGTAGACCAGCACCTGCGTGGCGGCCACGAACTCGGACGCCAGCAGGATGAACTGGGCGCCCACGCCGGCGAGCACGAGGACCAGGTACATGGCGGCATGCACCACGTTCTTGACCGTGACCACGCGGATCGCGGAGAACGCCATGCCGGCGGCGATCACGTAGAAGAAGAGGTTCTGGGCGAACCCGTCAGCAGCGAGGACCATCAGCGGGGCACCTTCCGGACCTTCTGCTCCGAGCCGGCCTCGTAGGCCTCGAAGTCGGGGACGGTCTCCATCCACTCACCGAGGCGCTCCTTGTCGTGGAGCAGGTCGGCGATGCGGGGCTCGGAGTACTCGAACTCCGGGCTCCAGAACAGGGCGTCGAAGGGACAGACCTCGACGCAGATGCCGCAGTACATGCACAGCGCGTAGTCGATGTCGAAGCGGTCGAGCGCCGAGACGGTGCGGGGCTTGCCCCCGGCACGACGCGGCGGCGCCTTCTCCTTGTGGCCCTCGATGTAGATGCACCAGTCGGGGCAGCTGCGCGAGCACAGCATGCAGACGGTGCAGTTCTCTTCCTTGAGGGCGATGACACCGCGGGCCCGCGTGGGCGGCGGCTCCTTCTCGTGCGGGTACTGCACCGTGACCTTCGGGGAGAGCATCTCCTTGAAGGTGACGGTCAGACCCTTGATGACGCCGGGAAGCTGCGGTTTCGGCATCAGAAGACCACCTTGAGAACGCCGGTGACGAAGATGTTGACGAGCGCCAGCGGGATGAGGACCTTCCAGGCGAAGCGCTGGAGCTGGTCCTCTCGGAATCGGGGGTAGGTGAAGCGGACGAAGAAGATGATGCCGCCGAAGATCATCGTCTTGCCCAGGAGCACGAGCGGCCCCACCACGTTCATGTAGTCGGCGGTCATGTCGAGACCGGGGACGTACCAGCCACCGAGCCACAGCGTGGCGGCGATGGCCGAGAAGGCGCCGGCGGAGGCGAACTCGCCGATGAAGAAGAGGAGGAAGCGCAGGCCCGTGTACTCGGTCATGTAGCCGGTGACCAGCTCCGACTCGGCGACGGGCATGTCGAAGGGCGTCTGGCCGAGCTCGGCCTGCATGGCGATCATGAAGATGATCAGCGCCACACCCTGGGTGAGGATGTAGGGGTTGCCGAGGGCGCCCCAGCCGAAGATCTCCCCGTTGGCCTGCGCCGCAACGATGCGCTGGAGGTCGAGGGTGCCGGCCTGGATGACCACGCCGACAACCGAGAGCACCAGCGGGAGCTCGTAGGCGATGAGCTGCCCGGCGGCACGGAGCCCTCCGAGGAGTGAGTACTTCGACGCCGACGCCCAGCCGGCGAGGATGATGCCGATCACCGAGATCGACGACACGGCCATCACGAAGAAGATGCCGGTGCCGAAGGTGCGGTTGTCGATGAACACCATGTCGGGGCCGAAGGGGACCGCGATGTAGGTGAGCAACACGGTGCCGACCACGAGGTACGGCGCCAGCTTGAAGAGGGTCTTGTCGGCCCGGTCGGGGACGATGTCCTCCTTCTGGAGCGACTTGCCGACCTCGGCGAGGAGCTGCATCGAGCCGTAGGGGCCGGCTTCCATCGGGCCGAGACGGTTCTGCATGAAGCTGACCATCTTGAACAGGAAGACGTAGACGAACGTGCCGGCCGGCAACAGCACGGCGGCGAGCACGCCGACCGAGCGGAGGATCGACTGCGTCCAGTAGGCGTCGAACGCGCCGGCGAAGATGGGAAGCGTGCTCAACGGTCGATGTCCCCGAGGATGAAGTAGAGCGAGCCGAGGATCGTGATGATGTCGGGCACGTAGACGCCCCGGAGGAGCCACGGCACGATCGACACGTTCGAGAAGCTGGCGGTACGGATCTTGACCCGGAACGGTCCGAGGTCGCCCTTGGAGATGACGTAGTAGCCCATCTCGCCGAGCGGGTTCTCCGTGGCCACGTAGGCCTCGCCCGCGGGCACCTTGATGATGCGGGGCACCTTGGCCATGATCGGCCCGGCCGGGAGGTCGTCGAGGAGTTGGGTGACGATCTTGGCCGACTCGCGGATCTCCTGGAGCCGGCACCACGTGCGGGCGTAGGAGTCACCGTCGGTGTGGGTGATCACCTTGAAGTCGGCGTGCTTCCAGGCCATGGGCGACTCGGTGTCGCGGCGCAGGTCCCAGTCGACGCCCGACGCACGCAGGTTGGCGCCGGAGAGGCCGTAGAGCTGGGCGAGTTCGGGTGGAATGACGCCGATGCCACGGGTACGGGCCTCGAAGATCTCGTTGCCCATGAGGAGATCGTCCATCTCGTCACAGAACGCCGTCATCTTCTTCATGATCCGCTGCGTCTCGGCGATCCACCCTGCCGGGAAGTCGTCCTTGACGCCGCCGATGCGGTCGAAGTTGGGGTGGAAGCGGCCGCCGGTGGCGCCCTCGATCTGGTTGAGCAGGTACTCACGATCGCGGAACGCGTAGAACATCGGCGTCAGTGCGCCGATCTGCACGCCCATGTCGCCGACACCCATGATGAGGTGGCCGATGCGGCCCATCTCGTGGAGGATCGTGCGGATGTACTGGGCCCGAGGCGGTGCCTCGACCTCCATCAGCTCCTCGCAGGCGAGGATGAAGGGGACCTCGTTGGCGAAGCTGCCGAGCCAGTCGATGCGGTTGACCAGCGTCGTGACCTGCGGGTAGGTCCGCACCTCGACGAGCTTCTCGTAGCCGCGGTGCATGTAGCCCATGATCGGCTCGGCCCACAGGACCTGTTCGCCGTCGAGCTTGGCGACGATGCGGAGCGTGCCGTGCGTCGCCGGGTGCTGTGGCCCGATGTTCAGCGTCATGCCGTCGTCGGTCTCGAGCTCGATGTTCACGCGCGAATCGGCGGCCTTGGCCGCGATGTAGGCGATCTGGTCGGCCTCGGGGATCTCGGTCGTCTGCGGTGGGGTCACGGTCACGAGTCGTCTCCTTCCGCATCGGCTTCTTCGGCGTCGTCACCGGCGTCGGGCATGGGCTCGACGTCGACGATGCCCGGCCACGGCTTGACGTGGCGGGCCAGCAGCGGGAAGTCCTTGCGCAGGGGGTTCCCCTCGAATCCCGTGGGCAGGTACAGCTTCTCGAGGTACGGGTGACCGGCGAAGCGGATGCCGAACATCTCGTGGATCTCCCGCTCGTGCCAGTTGGCACCGGGGAAGATCGAGATCAGCGTCTCGAGGTCCGCACCCTCGAACTCGTTGGGATCCTGGACGTCGACCTTGATGATCACGCCGAGGCTCTGGCGCGTGATGTCGACCAGGCGGGTGAAGACCTGGAATCGGGTCTCACCGCCGCCGTGGCCCTGTTCGATCTCGCCCGGTTCGGCGATCGTGGTGACCGACACACCGGCGTCGGCGGTGGCGTCCTCGGACTTGCCGTAGGGCGAGGGAAGCCAGTCGATGGCCGAGAGGAACTCGAAGAACTTGAAGCCGAACTGATCGCGGAGCTGCAGGTGGACCTGCTTCCACGACTCGGGAGCGACCCGCAGGTAGAGCTGGCGGCCCGGATCGATGTGCGACTCGACGAGCGCATCGCCGAGTGCCTCGGTGAGCTGGGCCAGGAGCCCTTCACGGAGTTCGTCGGACGGTGCGGCCGGTTCGTCGGTGCCGGTGTCCTCGGTGCCTGTGTCTTCGGTGCCGGGGTCTTCGGTCGTGGTGTCAGCTGACGACAATCGGATCACCTCGCCACTTGTCGGCCATGTCCTCGTTGGCGATCTTCTCCTGCAACAGGACCACGCCTTCGAGCAGAGCCTCGGGCCGGGGCGGGCAACCGGGGACGTAGACGTCGACGGGGATGACCTGGTCGACACCCTTGGTCACCGAGTAGCTGTCCCAGTAGGGGCCGCCACAGTTGGCGCACGAGCCCATCGAGATCACGTACTTGGGATCGGGCATCTGCTCCCAGAGGCGACGCACCGACGGGACCATCTTGTCGGTGACGGTGCCGGAGACGCAGAGCAGGTCGGCCTGGCGGGGTGACGCCGGCAACGGGATGACGCCCAGGCGCATGATGTCGAAGCGGGGCGCGGCCATGGCGCCGGCCATCTCGATCGCGCAGCAGGCAAGGCCCCACTGGTACATCCAGAGGGAGTACTTGCGCGAGATGTTGAGCAACTTCGTGAGCGGTTTCGGCAGCTTGCCGCTCTCCACGAGACCCATCGGACGACTCCTCGAAGACCCTGAGGCCTAGATCCAGCGAAGCACGCCCTTGCGCCACGCATACACGAGGCCCAGGGCGAGAATGGCGATGAAGATGATCATCTCGACGAGGCCGAACACCTGGTACGCCTCGAGCCTGGTGGCCCACGGGAAGATGAACACCGCCTCGACGTCGAACATGACGAACATCAGGGCAAAGATGTAATACCGGACCTGGCTCTGAGACCAGCCGTCACCCACGGGGTCGACGCCGGATTCGTAGTTGAGATGCTTGCCAGGCTGACGGCGACTGGGGCGAACCAGGGCGCCGAGGCCCAACACGCCGGCGAGCAGCGCGATGGCGACGCCGCCGAAGATGGCAACGGTGAGATAATTCCGGAGGAACTCCGACACGGCCGGAGACCCTACCGATCGGCAGAGAAGGCGGCCAAGATGGGCCGTCCTGGGGCCCGCGGAGCCCCAGCGCGGCGTCGGACCCGCCGCCACGGCCGCATTCGTCACGACGACGACGATTCTCGGACCGGGGGAGGAAGTCGGTCGGACTGCGTCGAATCGCTCACCATCGGATCTTGACCCTCGGGTCAAGATCCGGGGGTCGGATGCACGTCCAAGGGAACCGCTCACGTCCGTGAGCGGTGGAACGCATTCGGGGGACAGATGACAGATCCGGTCGATCCGGTGGCCAACGAAGCGCCGGTGCGCGTCCACCTACGCCGCTTCGGCATCGCCTATGGCGTGCTCGCGGCCTGGGTGGTGGCGGCGGCCGTGTTCCCCAGCCGACCGGTCGAGGAGGTCGCCCTCGCCGGCGACGGAGCGCCGAACGCAGTCGAACTGGCCGGCCCGGAGGCCGACGGCTCGTCGACCACCGTGGACCAGACCGTCGTCGGCCCGGACGGGTCGACCGCGACCATCGCCGAGAGCGGTGGTGGCCCCGCCCCCGTCGACGGGTCGGGTGGACCCGACACGACTGCCGCCGGACCGGCGGGCGTGTCCCGCGCCGGTGTCCAGTGCGGGCCCGGCGTCCACCAGGTCCCGGGCAACAGCTACTCGGCACCTTGCACTCCGGCCTTCTCGGGCGACAACGGCGGCGCCACCGCCAAGGGCGTGAGCGGTGACACCATCCGCATCGTCCGCCGCCGGTACCCGGACTCGGCCAACTCGCAGGCGGTCGACGCCGTCGTCGCCCAGGCCGGCGGCGCCGACCACTCGGTGGTGCGGCAGGTCCGCCAGACCTTCATCGACCACTTCGACGAGACGTACGAGCTGTACGGACGTCGGATCGAGTGGATCGAGTACGAGTCGGAGTTCGGCGACTCGACGCTCGAGACCCAGGGTCGGGGCCGCGAAGGCGCCTGCCTCGACGCCGAGGTGGTCGCCGAGGAGCTGAACGCCTTCGCCGTGGTCGGTGAGAAGTCGGCGCTGTCGAAGCCGTTCACCGAGTGCGCCGCCCAGCGCGGGGTCATGGTGCTCGACGGGGCGAGCTACGCATCCGAGACCTTCAACCGGAAGTACGACCCGTACGTCTGGGCGATCATCATGGAGTGCGAGCGGATCAACTACCAGGTGTACGAGTACTTCGAGAAGCGTCTGGCCTTCAAGCCGGCGAAGTACGCCGGGTCGGACGAACTGCGAGCCAAGGACCGCAAGTTCGGCACCTACACGCCGGTCGGTGACGGGGGCGACACCGCCTGCGCCGACATCGGCAAGGCGGAGGCGAAGCGCACCGGAGTCGACGCCGGCTCGACCTACAACTACACGCTCGACGTCTCGCGGTTCCCCGACGAGGCCGCACGAGGGATCATCCAGTTCAAGCGGGACGGCGTCACCTCGGTCGTACTGGCCTGCGATGCCATCTCGGCCATCTTCCTGACCCAGTCGGCGACGTCGCAGAACTATCACCCGGAGTGGCTGGTCATCGGCATCGCGCTGACCGACATCGACAACGCCGCTCGCCTCTACGACCAGGACCAGGTCGACGGACACCTCTTCGGCATGAGCCAGCTCGGCGCGACGCCCAAGCTCCTCGGGCCGACGGGCGAGCCGGGCAAGCTCTACCAGGCCATCACCGGCCGACAGATCCCCGCCGGGACCAGCGGGCAGTTCCACAACGTGTCGTTCGTCTACAACTTCATCCAGGCGGCCGGACCGAACCTCACTCCCGCCACGGTCGCGGCCGGGGCCCGGGCACTCCCACCGCTCGGAGCGCCGGACTTCTCGCTCGGCTACTGGTCGTTCCAGGACGCTCCCGACGGCACCCCCGGTGGCGGCGACCACGCCGCGATCGACGACAGCCGAGAGATCTACTGGATCGCCAACGGGCGTTCACCCGCCGACGGCGAGGCCGGGACGTACGTGGAGACGTACGGGGGCCGACGGTTCCGCAACGGCGAGTGGCCGGCGGAGGACCCGCCGGTCTACCCGGGGAGATGAGGCAGCGATGACGGCGACACTCCAACGTCTCGGCGACGCTCGCCGCGGCCTCCCCGCCCCGGTTCGCGCCGTGCTGGCCACGGTCGGCCTCCTGGCCGGATGGGCCGTGCTCGACGCGCTCCTCGACCGTGGCGCACCGCCGGGGATCCTCCTGCGCGGGGCGGTCATCGGATCGCTCTACGCGCTCGGCGCGATCGGCATCGTGCTCGTCTACCGCGGCAACGGCATCGTGAACTTCGCCCAGGCCGAACTCGGATCGGTTGCGGCCGTCCTCGCGATCGAGTTCGTCATCCAGTGGGACGTCAACTACTTCGTGGCCATCGCCGCGGGACTGGTCATCGCCGCGGCGATGGGCTGGACGATCGACGCCCTGGTGATCCGTCGCTTCCGCAAGGCGCCCCGGCTGATCCTCACGGTGGCGACCATCGGCATCGCGCAGATCCTCGCCGGGCTGGCCATCCTCATCCCCCTGCTGTTCACGGGCATCGCGGCCGGGCGGTTCGCCACCCCGTTCTCGTTCACGTTCGCCGTCGACCCGATCACCTTCGACGGCAACTACCTGCTGGTGCTGGTGATCGTGCCGCTGGCCCTGTTCCTGCTCGGCACCTTCCTCTTCCGCACCGACTACGGGATCGCCGTGCGCGCCGCGGCCGAGAACGACGACCGCGCCAACCTGCTCGGCGTCCCGGTCAAGCGCCTGTCCGGCCTCGTCTGGGCCATCGCCGCGCTGTTGTCGGCCACCGCCGTGATGCTGCGGGTGCCACTGCTCGGCTTCGCCTCGTTCTCGGGCGTCTCCGGCGGCGGCAACGCCTTGCTCCTGCGGATCCTCGCCGCCGCGGTGATCGGACGCATGGAGAAGCTGCCGACCACGGTCGTCGCCGCCGTCGGCATCGGGGTCTTCGAGGAACTCGCCAGCTCGGAGTTCTCGAACACGAGCATCGTCGACGCCCTCCTCGTCGGGGTGATCCTCGTGGCGCTCCTCGTGCAGCGCGACGCATTCGCCCGGTCGGTCGAGACCGGGATCTCGTCGTGGAAGGCCGTGCGCGAGGTGCGGCCGATCCCCGCCGAACTGCGCCGTCTCCCCGAGGTGCTGTGGGGAACCCGCCTGATCGGTGGTCTGGTGTTCGTCGCCGCAGTCACCGTGCCGGTGTGGGCACGTCCGAGCCAGGAACAGGCGATGTCGCTGCTGCTCATCTACGGCATCGTGGCCGTGTCGCTGCTGGTCCTCACCGGGTGGGCCGGCCAGATCAGCCTCGGCCAGTTCGCCTTCGTCGGGATCGGCGGGGCCGCCACCGGGACGCTCTACGGGACCCATGGATGGGACTACCTGCTGGCCGTCCCCGTGGGGATCGCGGTCGCCGCCGCGGTGGCCGTCGTCGTGGGCCTCCCCGCACTCCGGGTGCGCGGGCCGTTCCTCGCGGTCACCACCCTCGCGTTCGCGGTCACGACTGCGACCGTGTTCCTCAGCGACACGTACTTCGGGTGGTTCGTGCCCAAGGGCGTCGAGGCCCCGGTGCTGTGGAAGCGCATCGACCTCCGCGTCGACTGGGTCCAGTACGAGGTGTGCCTCGTCGGGCTGCTCCTCGCCATCGCCGTGGCCCGCAACCTCCGACGGTCACGCATCGGTCGGATGCTGATCGCGGTCCGCGACAACGAACCCGCAGCGTCGACGCTCACCATCGCGCCGACGGTCGCCAAGCTCACCGGCTTCGCCATCTCCGGTGCCCTGGCCGGATTCGCCGGAAGCCTCTACGTCGTCAACCAGCGCGGGATCTTCGCCGACGCGTTCGGTGCCGACGTCTCGATCCGGCTGTTCTCGATGGTGGTGATCGGCGGACTCGGCACCATCAGCGGAGCGCTCATGGGCGCGGGCTACGTCCGAGGTGCCGAGTTCTTCCTTCCCGCCCAGTGGTCGCTGATCGCCAGCGGCGTGGGGATCCTGCTGCTGCTCGTCGTGCTCCCCGAGGGACTCGGCGGCGGCATGTTCCGCCTGCGTGACGGGGTCCTGCGACGCATCGCCCGCCGACGTGGCATCCACGTCCCGAGCCTGCTCGAGGACCGTCGCATCGACGACGAGGCTCCCGACCCCACGCCTCCGTCGGATGACGGGCCCGAACCCGAGCGAGCGCTCGTGGCCGCCGGGGAGGTGGCCCGATGAGCACCGTCGTCGAGCCTCCCGTCGCTGGGCCCCCCGTCGCGTCCCCGGTGGACGATCCCTCCGTCGACGACGGCGAGACCCCTCGCAGCCGGTTCGACCCGCGCCACATCGTCGGACGACACCCGTTCCTGCCGCTGCTGGTCCTCTTCGGCCTCAATGCGGTCGACGAGCTCGACCGGTCGGCGTTCGCGGTGCTCGCACCGAACATCCGCGATGCCTTCGGCCTGTCGATCGCCGGGGTCACGTCGCTGATCGTCGTCATCATCCCGGTGGCGCTCCTCATCGAGCTCCCGATCGCCTGGCTCGCCGACCGCAAGCGCCGCACCCGCCTCGCGGCGGGCGGCGGGTTCATCTGGGCCGGCTTCGCCGCGCTCACGGGCCTCGCCCCCACGCTCGCCGTCCTGGTCATCGCCCGCATGGGCTCGGCCAGCGGCAAGACGCTCAACTCGACCCACAACAGCCTGATCTCCGACTACTACCCCCAGGAGCACCGGGCGCGGGCGTTCTACTTCCACCGCCTGGCCGACCCGATCGGCAAGTTCGTCGCACCGCTCGCCGCCGGCCTGCTCGCCGCGTTCCTGGGATGGCGGGCGCCGTTCCTCCTGCTCGCGATCCCGAGCGTGGTGGTCGCGTTCTTCGCCCTCCGCCTCGTCGAACCCGCGCGGGGGCGGTTCGAGCGTCTCGCTGCCGGCGCCGACGAGGCCACGGCCGACATCGACGAGGAGCCGGCGACGTTCCGGGAGGCGTGGCGGACGGTGATGCGTCAACGGACGGCCCGGCGCATCTACCTGTCGATGCCGTTCCTGTCGGCCTCGGTCGTCGGCATCGCGATCATCCTGAGCCTCTTCTACGAGGAGGTCTACGGCGTGAAGGAGGCGGGGCGCGGCATCATCTTCGCCATCGCCGAGCCCTTCGGTGTGGCCGGGCTCGTCCTCGGGGCCATCTACCTCCAGGGCGCCATCACCCGGAAGCCTGCGCGGGCGTTCCAGATGATCGGACTGGCGGGCGTCTTGTCGGCGGGCTGTCTGGCCGGGGTCGCGCTCTCGCCGAACGTCGTCGTGGCCGTCGCGTTCCAGATCGTCCTCGCCATGGTGGTCGGCGCCCTCACACCGGGGATCTACGCCGTGATCTCGCTCGTCCTCCCGCCCAACATGCGGACCCAGGGCTTCGCGATGACCAACGTCTTCATCCTGCTCGGGCTCCCCGTGGTCCCGATCATCGGTGGGATCGGCGACAACCTCGGACTGCGCACCGCGCTGTTGTTCCTCCTCCCCGTCCTGGTGCTCGGCGGCCTGATCCTCGGCTCCGCCGGCCGGTTCGTCGAGGGCGACATCGCTCGCGTGAACGAGACGGCACGCGCCAACGCCGAACGACGCGCTGGCGGCGACGGTGACGCTCCCCTGCTACGCCTCAGCGGCGTCGACCTCGCCTACGGCCAGACCCAGGTGCTCTTCGGCGTCGACCTCGAGGTCCGCTCGGGCGAGATGCTCGCGTTGTTGGGAACCAATGGAGCCGGGAAGTCGACCGTGCTCAAGGCGATCTCGGGCCTCGCTCCGACCTCGGGCGGGTCGGTGTTCTTCGACGGTCGCGACATCACCGGACTCGATGCCAACGACACCTTCGCGATGGGCATCGCCCAGGTCCCCGGTGGTCGCGGTGTCTTCCCGAGCCTGTCGGTCGCCGAGAACCTGCGCATCGCCGGGTGGTCGCGACGCGGCGACAAGGCGGGGCTCGAGGCGGCGACGAAACGGGTGCTGGGTTGGTTCCCGGTGCTCGAGGAACGGTGGGACACGCCGGCGGGGAACCTCTCGGGCGGCGAGCAGCAGATGCTCAGCATCGGGCAGGCGTTCCTGTCGGAGCCGACGTTGCTCATGATCGACGAGCTCTCACTCGGCCTCGCTCCGGCGATCGTCGAACGGTTGCTCGAGATCGTCCGCGAGGTCCACGCCAACGGGACGACGGTGATCCTCGTCGAGCAGTCGGTGCACGTCGCCCTCCGACTCGCGGAACGCGCCGTGTTCATGGAGAAGGGCGAGATCCGGTTCGAGGGTCCGACCGCCGACCTGCTCGAGCGCGACGACATCCTCCGCTCGGTGTATCTCAAGGGCACCCGCACCAACGCCGACCTCGACCGGCCACGTGCGACCGACCGGGTCGTCGGGACCGACGTCGTGTTGTCGTGCCGCGGTCTCTCCAAGGGGTACGGCGGCGTCCAGGCCGTGAGCGACGTGGCGCTCGAGGTGTACGAGGGCGAGGTGCTCGGGATCGTCGGACCCAACGGCGCCGGCAAGACGACGTTGTTCGACCTGCTCACCGGCTTCACGATCGCCGACGAGGGCGAGGTCCACCTCGGTTCCGTCGACGTCACGACCTGGCCGGCGCACCGTCGCGCCGTCGCCGGGCTCGGGCGGACGTTCCAGGACGCCCGCCTCTGGCCGTCGCTCACCGTCCGCGAGTCGTTGGTGCTGTCGTGCGAGCGCTCGCTGGGTTCACGCGACATCGTGTCTGCGGTCCTCGCCACACCGAGCCAGCGGGCGAGCGAAGCCGTGGCCGAGCGGCGCGCCGACGAACTGATCGAGTTGGTGGGCCTCGGCTCGTTCGCCGGGAAGTTCGTGTCCGAACTGTCGACGGGGTCACGCCGCATGGTCGAGGTCGCATCGCTGCTCGCCAACGAACCGCGGGTCATCCTCCTCGACGAGCCCTCGTCGGGCATCGCCCAGCGCGAAGCCGAGGCCCTCGGCCCCGTCCTGCTCGACGTGCGCGACGCCCTCGGCGCGACCCTCGTGGTGATCGAGCACGACATGGCGCTCCTGTCGTCGATCGCCGACCGCTTCCTCGCACTCGACACCGGCCGCTACGTGACCGACGGGCCGCCCGAGACGGTGCTCGAGCACCCGCTGGTCGTGGCGTCGTACCTCGGCGACGATCCGACCACCCGGAGCGACGCATGAGACGAGTGGCCGCGGCCGGCGCGGCGATCGCGGTGGCGGGGACGGGTGTCTTCGCCGCGCTCGCTGCCCGCGATGCCGACGCGGTCGCGCTGCCGGCTCCCTCGGGAGACGGGCCGGCGTCGTCGTACCGGGTCGTCTACGAGGTGGTCGGCGACGGGGCGACCACCACGGAGGAGCGCGTCGTGTCCCGGCCCTTCGACTCCGACATCACCGTGCGCGACGCCGACGGCGCGGTGACCAGCGAACGAGCATCACGAGCCGGGCTGCTCGCCACCCGGTCGTCCGGAGGCGACTGGGTCCTGATCGATGTCCCCTTCTCCCCAGCGACCGGCGACACGCGCCTCGACCGCTTCGGCGCGACGGTGGCGACCGACCGCGGCTCCGACGAGGTCGGTGGGCGGCCGTGCGCCGTGACCCGGGCGGCGTTCGCCGGCGAGGCCGTGGTCGCCGTCGAGCGCTGCACCGACGACGCCGGCGTGGTCCTGCGCGAGGTCTGGCTCGACGCCGACGAGTCGGTGCTCCAGACCATGACCGCCGTAGAGCTCACGCTCGGCGTCGACGTCGGACCCGAGCCGGAGGGCACACGACTGACCGCGACCGGCGGCAACGGGGCCGTGCACGCCGTCGAAGCCGACGAACCCATCCCCTTCGCCCGGGCGTTCACGCTCGATCCGGGCGACGGCTGGGACTTCGTCGGCCGCTATCTCGTGGTCCCCCCGACGCTCGACGCGACCGCTCGCGACCTCGGGTCGTCGGCCGACACGGCGCTCGTGTCCGACGTGTGGCGGCGAGGTCCCGACCTCCTGGTCCTCGACCAGGGGGCCACGAAGGACGGCCCGACGCCGTTCGGGGCCATGACCGAGATCGACACGTTCGACCTCGTCGACATCGGCGAGGCGACGATCGGCGTCGACGACCGACTCGCCGCCGTCAACGTGCCCCTGGCCGACGGCGGCTTTCTCCGTCTGTCGGCCACGCTCGACCCCACCGAACTCCGCACCCTGGCCCAGACGATCTCTCCCAACGGAGGTGAGCGATGAACCCGGAGGGGATCATCCGACACGTTCGCAACTACCCGCGCTGGTACGCCGCCGCCATCATCTGGCTGGTGATGATGGTGTTCCTGCCCGTGGTCGGGGTCGACATCATCCCGGCCTTCGCCGCGCCCGCTTCGCAACAACAGCCGTCGACGACCGAGGCCGGTACGCCGCCGACGGCGGCCGAGATCGCCGCGCCCGCTCCGGCGCTCCCGTCGGACGGCGGGTCCTCACCGACCACGACGCCCGTCGCGCCGACGCCGACCGATCCGCCGGGAGCGACCGAGTCGACGCCGCCCGAGATCATCCCGCCGGAAGAGCTCCCGCCCGACTTCTTCGATCCGGTCTTCGACGCGATCCCGGGGCTCCCCGCGGTCGACACCCCCGAGGAGCTGCTGCCGGTGCTCCGCGCCGTCGCGCCGATCGCCAACTACGGCTGCTCGGCCACCGGGCTCGCCGCGCTGGTGCTGGCCGTGGTGGCGCCGTCGGTCGACGGCGTGCCGCTCGAGCGGGTGATCCCCTACCTCGGTCCGGTGACGACCGCCTGCGCCAACTTCCCGATCCCGGCGACCCACACCGAGTGCGAACTCGACAAGCCGTTCATCATCGACCTCGGCGGTCTGGCCAAGACCCCGCCGGTGATCGGCGTGGGCATCGACGTGATCGAGGCCATGGAGGCCGAGATGATCGCGGCGTTCGGCGCGGACATCCCCCGCTTCTCGGCCTCGCTGCGCGACACCTTGGACTGCGAGGTCGTCACGACCTGAGTCGGGGCCGGGTGTGGCTCAGTAGACCCAGACGGGCGTGCCGATGGGAGCGAGGTCGGCCGACCAGATGTGGTCGACCACCGCGTTGTGCAGTCGGGTGCAGCCATGCGATGCCGGCTGGCCGGGGATGCTGGGCGAACCGTGGAGGGCGATGCCGCCGTTGAAGTACTTGGGTCGGTAGAGATCGCCCAGCGGAGCGTGGCGAACGCCGTCGATCTCACGGGTGATCGTGAACCGGCCCGGCGGGGTCCGCCAGCCCGATCGACCCGACGACGTGTTGAACACGTAGGTCGCCTCGCCTCGGACCAGGATCATGATCTGTCGCTCGAGGTCGACCTCGATGTGGTCTCCCCCCTCGCGGGCCCGGACGGGCTCGGCGGTCTCGAGTGCACCGAGCGTCGCCGGCCCGGCGACGCCGTCGCGACCGATCCCGACGGACTTCTGGAACGCCATGACCGCCTGCTGGGTGAGGGCCCCGTAGTGGCCGTCGACGACCGGGACGTAGAAGCCGAGCGCCACCAGACGGTGCTGGAGCGCTTCGACCTCGGACCCTTCGGATCCTCGGTTCAGCGACGGCGGCCGGGGCGGGGCGGTCGTCGTCGTGGTGACCGGGACGGTGGTCGTGGGGGTCGTCGTCGTGGTGGTCGTCGTCGTGGTGGGTGCGCTGGTCGTGGTGGGGATGGTGGTGCTGGGCAGCGTCGTCGACGGCGTGGCCGAGGCGTCGGCGGTGTCGAGCGTGCGCACCGCGAGCGTCGCCGTCACCACGACCGCGATCGCCGCGCCCGCGACGAGGACGGTCCCCACCAGGGATGTCCGTCCCCGGTCGTCGGTGCGGTCGCGCGTCTCCATCCCTTGTCAGACGATCGAACGGACGGTTTCGTTCACGCGTCGTCTATGACATCCGTCACAGACGTCGGTTCCGGGCTCTGGTACTCGACCGGTACGGTGCCGTCGTGGCGACCGTGGACCTCTGGGGATGAGCGTCGCCGATGCGATCCTCATCGCGGTCGCCGGCTTCCTCGCCGGTGGCGTGAACGCCGTGGCCGGCGGCGGATCGTTGATCTCGTTCCCCGCGCTCGTGGCCATCGGGCTCCCCACCCTCGACGCCAACGTCACCAACACCACGGCCGTCTGGCCTGGCTACCTCGGCAGCGCCGCCGCCTACCGCGAGGAGCTGTCGAGTCAGCGAGAACGTCTCCGTGGCCTCGTCGTGACGTCGCTGCTCGGCGGGGTGATCGGCTCGGTGATCCTGCTCGCGGCCGACGACGCCGTGTTCGACGCCGTCGTCCCGTTCCTCGTGCTCGCCGGGTCGCTGCTGCTGGCCCTCCAACCGCGGATCGGTGCGTTCGTCACCTCGCGTCGGCCGTCGTCCCGCAACGCCGGGATGCAGTTGCACATCGCCGTGTTCCTCGCCGCGGTGTACGGCGCATATTTCGGTGGCGGGTTGGGCGTGATCCTGCTCGCCGTCCTCGGCATCTACGTCGCCGACAACCTCCAACGACTCAACGCCCTCAAGTCGGCGCTGTCGCTGCTGGTGAACACGGTCGCCCTCGTGGCCTTCGCCCTCTTCGGCCCGGTCGACTGGCTGGCCGTCGCGATCGTCGCCCCGGCCAGCCTCGCCGGCGGGTACGTCGGCGCCCGCATGGCCCGTCGTCTGTCGCCCGAGGCGTTGCGGTCGACCGTCGTGGTCTTCGGCGTGGTCGTGGCCGTCTGGCTCTTCCTCCGCTGACCGCACCCCATTCTCGACGTCACAGCCGTCGGGGGCCGACGCTCACGACGTCGAGAACGGGATCAACCGGTGGATCCGAGGGTGACGACGACGTCTTGAGGATCGCCGTCGCGCTCGAGGCCGAGGGTGATCTCGGAGCCGGGGGCCCGCTTGGTGACCTGGGCGCGCAGTTGGCTGCTGTCGGCGACGGGGACGCCGTCGATGCTGACCAGCAGGTCGCCCTCGGCGATCCCAGCGGCGGCTGCAGCAGACCCGGGCACGACCTCGGCGACCTGTGCGCCGCGTGCTCCGTCGGCGCTGGCGGTGGTCGACACACCGAGGAGCGCGAGCTGCGGGGAGTCGCCGGCCACGATCTGGTCGGCGATGAGCTTCGCCACGTCGATCGTGATGGCGAAGCCGACACCCTCGTTGCCGCCGGACTCGGTGAAGATCACGTCGGACAGTCCGACCACGCGACCCGAGGCGTCGACCAGGGGGCCGCCGGAGTTGCCGGGGTTGATGGCGGCGTCGGTCTGGACCATGGCCACGTCGTTGACGATGCGGTCGATGGCCGACACCACGCCGGAGGTGACGGTCTGGTCGAACCCGAAGGGGCTGCCGACGGCGACGGTCAGCTGGCCGACGACGGGCTCGACGCCGGTGGCGAGTTCGGCCACCTGGATGACGTCGTCGGCATCGATCTGCACGACGGCGATGTCGGTGTCGGCGTGGGTGCCGAGCACCCGGCCGGACACGGTCGATCCGTCGGCGAGGCGCACGTCGACCGTTCGGCTCGAGCCGACGACATGAGCGACGGTCAGGATCAGGCCGCTGTCGTCGTACGTGACGCCCGAACCCACGCCGGTCGAGGTCTCGATCTGGACGACGGCGGGGGCGATGGCGGCAGCGGCGACGGCCACCGGCTCGGAGCCGTCGACGACTGGCGTCGGCGCCACCGAACCGTCGCTCGACGTCGCCGAGGCGGCGCTGGGCGTCGGGCCATCGTCGACGAGGGCGACCGTGACACCCGAGGCGATGACCGCGCTCAGGACCGACGCTGCGAGGAGTGGGAGTGGTCGCCAACCGCCACGATGGCCGTCACGTCCGGTGGCTGCCGGAGGTGACGGCGGGGCTGGCGGTGGCGGCGCTTCAGGGGGAGTGGCGGGCGGGGCGAGATCGGTGAGCATCGTGGACTCCGGGGCGGCGCGGTCGTCGTGGTCGTGAGGGGATGCCCTCGGACCGGCGGGCAGGGCGGCTGCCCGCCGGTCCGGAGCGGTGGTGGGGAATGGTCAGGAACCGGTCGTGTCGTCGGCCGTGTCGTCCGTGGCGTCGTCGGCCGGGCCGCCGGGGCCGCGGCGACCCTCACCGGGGCCGCCCATGCGTGCGCCCTCGGGGCGCTCGGGACGCTCGCCGTTGACGGTGGCGGTGGCCCGATCGGTGGCGTCGGCGAGCTTCTCGTCGGCCTCCTCCTGGGTCAGCTTGCCGTCCTCGACAGCACCTGCGATGCGCTCCTCCATCTCGGAGACGAGGGCGGCGGCGAGGTCGTCGACCGACACACCGTTGGCCTCACCGACCTCGGCCAGCGTCTGTCCGTCGGCGAGGAGCTCACGCAACTCGGCGGCGTCCATCCCGAGCAGGTCGGTGACGGCTTCGCTGGCCACATGGCGGCCGTGGTGTCGGCCGTGTCCGCCGAAGCCCTCGGGTCGGGCCTCCTCGATGGCGGCGATGACGGCGTCGGCCTGGCCCTGGTCGATGGTGCCGGCGTCGACGAGCGGTGCGAGGGCTTCCTCGAGGAAGGCACCCTGTTCGGGGCGGTCGGCCTCGTCGGTGGCGCCTTCGTCGGTGGTCGTGTCGTCGGTCTGGGCGCCGACCAGGTTGGGGGCGAACAGGACCGCTCCGGCCCCTCCCCCGATGGTCAGTGATGCGGCCATGGCGGCGGCTGCAGCGGTCTTGCGCATGTCGTGTGCTCCCTTTGATGGTGGGTCTCTCGTGGTGTGAGACCCACTATCGGGAACGCACTTCAGAACCAGGCCGGAGGAACCTGGGAATCACCTCACAGTCGTGGTGGCTCCGCCTCTCTCCGACCGTCGCCCAACGCCGTTCTGGTGACCATTCGAGACCACCAGATGACGCAACCGTTCACCAGAACGGGGTGTTGGGACCGACCGGTGGGCTACCCGGAGAACTGGACGAGGACTGCGGTGGCGTCCGACGCGAGGCCGGCGAGGGTGTGGGGGAACAGGCCCACGCCCAGGGTCACCAGCAGGCACAGCGTGAGGGCGATGCGCACGCCCTCGGGGACGGGCAGGTCCTCGGCCGGGGTGACGGCTTCGTCGTCGTCGCCCATCCACATCGCCACGGTGATCCGCAGGTACAGGAACGCAGCGATGACGGCGGCGAACATGGCGACCATGGCGAGCGGGAACGAGCGGGCGTCGACCGCAGCCGAGATCGCGTAGAACTTGGCGAAGAAGCCGCTGGTGAAGGGCACGCCGGCCTGGCTGAAGAGCAGGATCGAGAACGCCAGCGCAAGACCGGGGCGGCTCTTGGCCAGACCCTTGTAGTCGTCGAGGCTGTGCTTGCCGTCGCCCTCACGTCCGACCACGGCGACGACGGCGAACGAGCCGGCGACGAGGAACGTGTACGAGCCCAGGTAGAACAGCGACGCCTCGACGCCCCGCTCGCTGGCGGCCTGCACGGCCATGAGGATGAAGCCGGCGTGGCTGATCGACGAGTAGGCGAGCATGCGCTTCACGTCGGTCTGGACCACGGCCATGATCGAACCGACCACGAGCGTGAGCAGCGCCAGCGCATAGACGATGGGCTGCCAGTCGGCTGCGTAGGTGCCGAAGCCGAGGTAGAAGACCCGGATCAGCCCGGCGAAGCCCGCAGCCTTGACGCCCGACGCCATGTAGGCGACGACGGGTGTCGGCGAACCCTGGTACACGTCCGGGGTCCAGGCGTGGAACGGGGCGGCGGCGACCTTGAAGCCCAGACCCACGAGCAGCATCGCCATGCCGGCGAGCAGCAGGCCGTTGTCGAAGAGCACGGTGGACGACAGGAAGTCGAGGATCTCGACGAGGTTCGTCGACCCGGTGGCGCCGTAGGTGAGCGCGATGCCGTAGAGCATGAACGCCGAGGCGAACGACCCGAGGACGAAGTACTTGATGCCCGCTTCCTGCGACGTGACCCGGCGCAGGTGCATGGCCGCCAGCACGTAGACGGCGAGCGACAGGATCTCGAGGCCGAGGAACAGGACGATCAGGTCGTTGGCGCCGGCCATGAGCGTGCCGCCCGAAGCCGACAGCAGGACCAGGACGTAGAGGTCGGGGCCGTCCATGCCCTCACGACGGAGGTAGCCGTCGGCGAGGAGCGAGGTCAGCACGACCGACGAGCAGATGACCGCAGTGACGAACAGCGAGAAGCCGTCGATGCCGATCGCGCCCGACAGGACCGAGTACGGGCCCCGTTCGACGTCCTGGACACGCTCCCAGAGCGGCCACGTCGTGAACCCGGCGGCGATGGCCGCACACGACGTCACCAGCGGGTAGAAGCCGTTGAAGGGCTTCCAACGGGTGAGCGCCGTCACCAGCATGAGGCCCATGGCCGCACCGGCGAGGATGAGCAGCGGCAGGATCGCCGACCACTCGACGGCAGGCGTCGCGATCGGCTCGAAGACCTCGTCGGCGGCCTGGAGCGGGAACGTCAGTGCAGCGAACATCACTCCCCCTCTCCGTGGTCGTCACCAGAGTCGTCATGGGACTCGTCACCGGACTCGTCGTGCTCTTCGTCGTGCGAGTCGTCGGACTCCTCACCGTGCGAGTCGACGATGGTTCCGCTGAAGCCCGAGGTCGCAGCATCGGGTTCGGTGAAGTCGGTGGTGTCCTCGATGTGTTGGACCAGCGCCGACACTGCGGGCTCGATGCGCTCGAGCACCGGCTTCGGGTAGACGCCGAGGAACACGATCAGGCCCATGAGCGGGACCATCACGGCGAACTCGCCGAGCTTGATCTCGGGCGTGCCGGGATCGTCGTCCGCCGGCGTGCCGTGGAAGACCCGCTGGTAGGCCCAGAGGAGATAGAGCGCCGCGAGGATCACGCCACCGGCGGCCACGACGGCCCACCACTTGGCGGTGAGGTACGCACCGGCGAGGATCAGGAACTCGCCGACGAAGCCGTTGAGACCCGGCAGGCCGATCGAACTGAGCATGACCAGGGTGAAGACGCCGGCCAGGATCGGGGCTGTCTTCTGCATGCCCGACATCGTGGCGATCTCGTAGGTGTGGCGACGCTCGTAGATCATGCCGAGCAGGAGGAACAGCGCACCGGTCGAGATGCCGTGGTTGACCATCTGGAGGATGCCGCCCTCGATGCCCTGGGTCGTGAGGGCGAAGGTGCCGAGGGCGATGAAACCGAGGTGGGCGACCGACGAGTAGGCGACGAGACGCTTGAGGTCCTTCTGCATGGTCGCCACGACGGCGCCGTAGAGGATGCCCACCACACCGAGGGTGAGGAACACCGGGGCGAAGAACTGCGACGAGTCGGGGAACAGGTAGAGGCCGAAGCGCAGGAACCCGTACGTGCCGAGCTTGAGCATGACGCCGGCGAGGATCACCGAGCCGGCGGTCGGCGCCTGGGTGTGGGCATCAGGGAGCCAGGTGTGCAACGGCACCAGCGGCACCTTGACCGCGAAGGCCAGGGCGAGCGCCAGGAAGATCCACTTGGCGGCGTCCCAGTGCAGCGGGTTCCACGAGTTGGCGTCGGGATCGGTGGGGAGGTCGCCGTTCTGCTGCGCCTCGAGGATCTCGCCCCGGTTCTCGGCCAGCTCGACGAGGTCGAAGGTGAGACGGTCGGCCGACTCGACCTCGGCGGCCAGGGTCTCGACCTGGTCGAGGAGCTCGGGGTCGGGCTGGATACCGGCGCCGAGCTGGCTCTGGATCGTCTGGTCGAGCTGCGCCAACTGCTGGGCGGCGATGCTGCTCTGGTCGACCCGGGTGTCGCGGTCGACGAAAGCCAACGCCAGGATGCCGACGAGCATCAGCGCCGAACCGAACATCGTGTAGAGGAAGAACTTCAGCGCGGCGTAGACCCGCTGTCCGTAGCCCCAGCCACCGATGAGGAAGTACATCGGGACGAGGACGATCTCGAAGAAGATGAAGAACAGGAACAGGTCGAGCGACGTGAACGCACCGATGCAGCCGGCCTCGAGCAGGAGCAGCCAGGCGTAGTACGCCTTCGGGTCCTTCTTCGGGGTCACCGCGACGAACGTCAGCGGGAAGAGCACGCCGGTGAGCACGACGAGGAACAGCGAGATGCCGTCGACGCCGAGGTGCCACTGGATCCCGAACTCCTCGATCCAGGTGTGGACCGACTCGAACTGCATGCCGGCGTCGTGGCGATCGAAGGCCGCGAGCATCCACAGGGTGAAGGCGCCGGCGGTGCCGGAGAACAACAGTGCGACGAGTCGGAGGATCTCGGTCCGCCGCTTGGGGATGGAGGCGACGACGATCGCCCCGATGAGGGGGACGAGGATCGCGGCGGTGAGGAGCGGGAAGCTGACCTCGGGGCCCGCGCTCGCGAAGACGGTGACAGCGTGCATCAGAACGTGACCTGCGCGAGGAAGTAGGCGAGGAGGACGACTGCGCCGCCGGCGATGCCGAGGGCGTAGCTGCGGACGTAGCCCGACTGTGCGCCCCGGAGGCCTTCACCGGTGCGTTTGACCAGACCGGCGACTCCGTTGACGGCACCGTCGATGACGACCTTGTCGAAGGTGGCGACGGCATCGAAGCCCTTGCGGCCCGGGCCGCCCATGAATGCCGAGATGGAGCTGTCGTACTTCCAGCCCTCGGCGAGGATCTCGGGCTCGACCGGTTCGCGCTGCTTGCGGATGTAGATGGCGTAGGCGACGCCGATCCCGATGAGCCCCGAGAGGACCGCGACGCCGGCGAGGGCGACCTTGACGCCCGTGGCGACGTCGATGTGGGCCTCGTTGGCACCGATGACCGGGTGCAGCCACTCCTCGAGGAACTTGGTCCCGTCGGTGAAGGGCAACTGCATCGCACCGCCGATGGCGGCGGCCACGGCCAGGACGACCAGCGGCAGCGTCATCGTCGCAGGCGACTCGTGCGGCGGATCGTGGAGCACGAGCACGTCGGACTCGACGGCAGCATCCTCGGCATCGGCATCCTCGGACTCGGCGGCTGCGGCCTCGTCGTGGGACTCGACCTCGAAGCGCTCCTTACCGAAGAAGACCATGAAGACCTGGCGGCTCATGTAGAACGCGGTGAGCAGAGCGGTGACGAGACCGACCAACCACAGCGCCGGGTTCTCGGCCCAGGCGTAGAGCAGGATCTCGTCCTTCGACCAGAAGCCGGAGAAGGGCGGCACGCCGGCGATGGCCAGCCAGCCGACGATGAACGTCGCGGCGGTGATCGGCATGTACTTGCGCAGGTTGCCCATGCGGTTCATGTCCTGCTCTTCGTGCATCCCGTGGATGACCGAGCCGGAACCGAGGAACAGCAGCGCCTTGAAGAAGGCGTGGGTGATCATGTGGAACACCGCAGCCACGTAGGCGCCGGAACCGATGGCCAGGAACATGTAGCCGAGCTGGCTGACGGTCGAGTACGCCAGGACCTTCTTGATGTCGCGCTGGCTGACAGCGATCGTCGCGGCGAACAGCGCGGTGAAGGCACCGACCCAGGCGATCGTCGTCGGGAGCCAGTCGGCCGAGACGGCGATGATCGGGTTCACCCGGGTGAGGAGGTAGACGCCCGAGGTCACCATCGTGGCTGCGTGGATGAGCGCCGAGACCGGGGTCGGGCCGGCCATGGCGTCGGGCAGCCACACGAAGAGCGGGAACTGGGCCGACTTGCCGATGGCGCCGATGAAGAGGCATCCGGCGATGAGCGTGGCCGTGGTCTCCGGCAGGCCACCGGCGCCGCCGAGGACCTCGGTGTAGGTGATCGAGCCGAGGGCGGCGAACGTGGCGAAGATCGCCACCATGAAGCCCCAGTCACCGATGCGGTTGGTGACGAAGGCCTTCTTGCCGGCCGACGCCTTCTCCGGATCGGTGAACCAGAAGCTGATGAGGAAGTACGAGCACGCACCGACGCCTTCCCAGCCGAGGAAGGTGAGCAGCATGTTGTTGCCGAGCACCAGCATCAGCATCGAGAAGGCGAACAGGTTCAGGTAGACGAAGAACTTCGAGAAGTTCTCGTCACCGTGCATGTAGCCGATCGAGTAGAGGTGGATCAGCGTGCCGACGCCAGTGATGAACAGGCACATGGTGATCGACAGCGGGTCGACCAGGAAGCCGACGTCGACCTGCCAGCCGCCCACGGGGATCCACTCGAAGAGGACCTGCGTGAAGCTGCGGGCCTCTTCCTCCTGGCCGATCAGGCCGGTGAAGACCGCCAGCGTGGCGAGGAACGAGCCCCCGACCATGGCCGTGGCCAGCATCCCGGCCTGCGGTTCGCCGAGCTTCCGGCCGAACACCAGCAGGGTCACGAAACCGAGCAGTGGCAGGGCAGGGATGAGCCAGACGAGTTCGAGAGTCTCCATGCTCGGCTATCCCTTGAGGAGTGACAGGTCGTCCGCCGTGGCGGCGGGGCGTTTGCGGAGGATGGCCACGATGATCCCGAGGCCGACGACGACCTCGGCTGCGGCCACCACGAGCACGAACACGACGACGGCCTGACCGCCGACGTCGTTGAGCATGCGGGAGAAGGTGACGAAGGTCAGCGTCACGGCGTTGAGCATCAGCTCGACGCACATGAACATCACCAGCGGATTGCGGCGGACCAGGAGTCCGGTCGCGCCGATGGCGAAGATCAGCGACGCCAGGACCAGGTACCAGGCCGGTTCGACAGCGGCGATCACGAGGTCGCCTCCTCGGGGGCAGCGTCGGATGCAGGCTCGGGCTCGTAGAGGCCCTCGATCTCGAGTTCGTCGCGCACCGGCGACTTCTTGGAGAGCAGGACTGCGCCGACGACGGCGATGACCAGCAGCACCGACGTGACCTCGAAGGCCAGCAGGTAGCGGGTGAACACGATCTCGCCCAGGGCCTCGATGTCGGGGCCGCCGTCGCTGAGGCGGCCCAGGTTCGAGAGGGCACCGGTCGCTTCCCAGCTGGTGGAGGCGAGGGCGGCCACCGGCAGGGCGAACACGGCCACGCCGACGATGAGCGCGGCGACGCGCTGACCGACGATGGGTTCGACCTCGAGCGACTCGGCCCGGTCGACGCCCAACAGCATGATCACGAACAGGAACAGCACGACGATGGCGCCGGCATAGACGATGACCTGCACCGCAGCCAGGAAGTTGGCCTCCTGGGCGACGAAGAGCACGGCGACGCCGAAGAGCGTGGCGACCAGCGAGAGGGCAGAGTGCACGGGGTTGGACGAGATGACCACGCCGAGCGCACCGATGATGCAGATGGCACCGGCCACGAGGAAGATGAACGTCTCCACTAGTGCACACCGCCTTCGGGCGTCGCCGGCTTCATGGTGATGTCGTCACCGGGCTCGTGGCCGTCTGCGGTCTGACCGAGCTCCGGGGCCCGCTCGCCGTAACCGAGCTCGCCGGCCCAGGCCACGATGCCTTCGAAGGCGGCGTCGCCGGAGGGGGCCGTGGCCCGCATCCATGCCGAGGTGTTGCCCTCGATCAGGTCGGCGTCGGACCAGTCCTCCCATGGCAGCTTCTGGGGGCGACCGTCGTCGTCGACCACCAGTTCGTCCTTGGTGTAGATCGCGTCCTGGCGGTTGGTGAAGCTGAACTCGAACAACTTGGTCTCGGTGATCGCCTCGGTCGGGCATGCCTCGACGCACAGGTCGCAGTGGATGCACCGCAGGTAGTTGATCTCGTAGACGAAGCCGTAGCGCTCGCCCGGGCTGACGGGGTCGGCCGGGTCGTTGTCCTTGCCGCGCACGTAGATGCAACGGGCGGGGCAGACACCGGCGCAGAGCTCGCAGCCGATGCACTTCTCCATGCCGTCCTCGTACCGGTTGAGCACGTGGCGGCCGTGGAGGCGCAGCGGCTTGACCCGCTTGCCACCCTCGTCCTTGACGTAGGGCGACGTCAGGTTCTTGCCCGAGACGCTGCCCTTGTTGAACGTCTTGTTGATGGTGATCTTGAAACCGTCGAGATAACCCATCAGACCTCGACCTCCCCCAGCTCACGACGCTGTCGTGAGATGTCCATGGCCCGGGTGAGGATCGCGAAGCAGGTGCCACCGATCACGACGAACCCGATGAAGATCGTGAGCCCCAGGTTCCACCCGGCGTCGCGGCCGACGTTGATGGCGGCGAGCAGGAGCAGCCAGGCCAACGACAGCGGGATGAGGATCTTCCATCCCAGGTCCATGAGCTGGTCGTACCGGAAGCGAGGCAGCGTGCCGCGGATCAGCACGAAGATGTAGAGGAAGACGAAGATCTTGGCCAGCAGCCAGATGATGCCGGAGACCGGGCCGAACCACTGCGGGCCGGACGGGCCACCGAACCACAGGGTGACGATGACGCCCGACATGGTGATCGGGTGCATGAACTCGGCGACGAAGAACATGCCGAAACGGATCGAGCTGTACTCGGTGTGGTAGCCGCCGACGATCTCCTGCTCGGCCTCGACGAGGTCGAAGGGCGGGCGGTTCATCTCGGCGAGCGCGGCGATGAAGAAGATCACGAACGGCACGAAGCCGGTGACGATGACGTTCCAGTTGGGGATGATCCCGCTGAAGCCCTCGCTCGCCTGGACCTCGACCATGGTGCGGGTGCTGAGGCTGCCCGAGGTCAGGACCAAGGCCACGACGGACAGGCCCATCGCTGCCTCGTACGAGACCATCTGGGCGGTGGCGCGGACTGAGCCGAGCAGCGGGTACTTCGAGCCGGATGCCCAGCCGGCGAGCATGACGCCGTAGACCGCGATCGAGCTGACCGCGAGCACGAACAGGATGCCGATGGGCGGGTCGGCCAGCTGCGTGTAGGTCTGGTGGCCGGCGATGGTCACGATGCCGGGATCGTCGGCGTGGATCGTGCCGCCGAGCGGCACGATGGCGAAGATCAAGAACGCGGGGATGACCGACAGGTACGGCGCCAGCAGGAAGACGAATCGCTGGGCCCGGTTGGGGATCAGGTCTTCCTTGAAGATCAGCTTCATGCCGTCGGCGAGGGTCTGCAGGAGTCCGAACGGACCGGCCCGGTTGGGGCCGATGCGGTTCTGCATGTCGGAGATGACCTTGCGCTCGAACCAGACCATGAAGATCACGGAGACGAGCAGGATCACGAAGGTGATCAGCACCTTGCCGATGGTGATGAGGACCTCGGCCAGGCCGACGCCGTCGAGGTAGAGCGGATCGAGCGCCAGGATGCCGTTCACGGTGCGAGCTCCACCCGGACGTCGGTCACGGCACGCGACACGTCGATGAGACCGGCGGTCGCGCCACCAGGCTGGGCGTAGGCCACGAGGGCCGCACCACGAGGCACGGCAGCCGAGGACTCGACCGGGACGGTGATGGCGCCACGGCCGCTCTCGGTGTTCGACACCTTGACGCTGCTGCCGGCGGTGACGCCGAGGCGGTCGAAGTCGTGCGGGTGCAGCCGCAGCGTCGCGCCGTGCGGCAGCTTGGCCAGCGACGGCGAGGCCTGCGTGGCGGTGCCCATGTCGTAGAGCGCCCGGGTGGTGACCAGCCGGAGCCGGTAACCGTCGGGCTGGGGGACGTCGACGCGTGGCGCCGAGAACGTGATGCCGGCACCGACGGCGGGGCCGCTGGCGAGGGCAGGCTCGGTGTCGGCGGGTGCGTCGGCATCGGCGTCGGCCGTGTCCGGCGCGTCGGCGGCGTCGGCCTGCGCTTCGACGGCTTCGGCCTCGGCGGCCTGCGCGGCTTCGTCGGAGTCGGCTGCTTCGGCGGCGACCGCGGCGTCGGCGGCATCGGGATCGACGTCGGAGTCGGGCGTCGCCCCTTCGGCGGTCGGGGTGTCGACGTGGACCGGGACGACGGTGCCGTCGACGCCGATCGCTTCGATCGTCAGACCGCGGTGCACGGCCGAGACGGCAGTGAGTTCGTCGAAGACGGCCTCGGTCGACTCGAGGCCGAGGTCGTCGCCCAGGCGGATGGCGAGTTCGGCGGCGATGATCCAGTCGGCACGAGCGGTGCCGGGAGGCGTGACCTTCGGTGCGAGGCGGCTGACGCGGCCCTCGAGGTTGGTCGTCGTGCCGTCGACCTCGACGTAACCGGCCGCCGGCAGGACGATGTCGGCCTGGCGGACCGACGACGTCGGCAGCGTGTCGACGGCGATGACCGTGCGGGCACCGGCGAGCGCCCGGGTGGCGAGGTCGGTGTCGGGGAAGTCGGTGAGCGGATCGGCGCCGAGCAGCACGAGGACGTCGAGCTTGCCGTCGGCGGCGGCCTGGAGGATGCCGGTCGTGTCGAGTCCGGCGGTCGCCGGGACGGTCGACCAGGTCTCGTGGAAGTGCGAGCGACCCTCGTCGAGGCTCACCCGGCCGGGCAGGAGGCCCGGGGAGAGACCGGCGTCGATGGCACCGTGGACGTTGCCGCGGCGCAGGGCCGACAGGAAGCGGACGTCGTCGAGGCCGTCGAGGAGGGCGCCGGCGGCAGCGGTGATGATGTCGGCCGAGTCGGCGAGGTTGCCGCGTCCGACGACGACGGTCACCGGACCGTCGCCCAGCGCCTTCGCGGCAGCGGCGATGTCGGCGCCGTCGATGCCACCGGCAGCGGCGGGCGACGACGACACCAGCGCGCTGGCGACGTCGGCCGCAGCGCCGGGTGCGTAGGTCAGCGTGTGCGCCGCGAGCTTCGACAGGCCGGTGGCGTGGGGCACGATCTCGATGAGCGTGGCGCCGTCCTCGACGATGGCGTGCCGCAGGCGCAGGTAGAGAACCGGCAACTCTTCCTTGGGGTCGACCCCGAGGAGGATGACGGTGCCCTTGGGCGTGCAGGCCTCGTCGATGGTCGCCCGCGGCAGCCCGAGCACGGCTTCGGCGGGGAGGCCGTCGCCCATCTGGCAGTCGACGTTGTCGGTGCCGATGACACCCTTGGTGAGCTTGGCCCAGGCGTAGGCCGCCTCGTTCGAGAGGCGAGCGCCGCCGACCACACCGATACCGGTGGGCCCGGCCGAGTCGAGCGCAGCCTTGACCACGCCGGCCGAACGACCGAGGGCATCGGCCCACGAGGTGCGCTGGTGCGCGTCGCCGTCGCGGACGAGGGGCTCGGTGAGGCGGTCTTCGGCGTGGATCGACTGGAAGTCGAAGCGACCCTTGTCGCAGAGCCAGCCCCAGTTGACGCCGTCGATGTCGACGCCCTGGGTGCGCAGGACCTCGTTGCGGCTGGCCTGGACGACCACGCGGCAACCGACGGAGCACGACGTGCAGGTCGACTCGACCTGGTCGAGGTCCCACGGTCGGGCCTTGAAGCGGTACGGCTCGGCGGTCAGCGCGCCGACCGGGCAGATCTGCACGGTGTTGCCCGAGAAGTAGCTGGCGAAGGGCTCGTTGGGGAAGGTGTTGACCTGGGTCTGGTTCCCACGGTCGATGAAGTGGATGAGGGCGTCGCCGGCGACCTCGTCGGCGAAGCGGGTGCAGCGATCGCACAGGATGCAGCGCTCACGGTCGAGGTTGACCAGGTCGCTGATCGGGATCGGCTTCTCGAAGTGACGCTTCTCCTCGATGAAGCGCGACTCGCCGGGACCGTGCGAATAGGCCTGGTCCTGGAGAGGGCACTCGCCGCCCTTGTCGCAGACCGGGCAGTCGAGCGGGTGGTTGGCGAGGAGGAACTCGAGGACGCCGTCCTGGGCCTTCTTCGTGACGTCGCTGTCGGTCACGACCGTCATGCCCTCGGACACGGGGATCATGCAGCTCGGCTGGAGCGCAGGGCCACGGCCGGTGTCGATCTCGACGATGCACATCCGGCACATGCCCACCGGGTTCATGCGCGGGTGGTGGCAGAAGCGGGGGATGTAGGTCCCGGCCCGTTCGGCGGCTTCGATGACCAACTCGTCGGGACGAGCGTCGATCTCCTTGCCGTCGACGGTGATCTTCACGGTGGTTTCGGTTGCGTCAGACACCGGCCGGGGTCCCTTCCGGAGGGATGTAGGCGCCACCGTTGATGGTCACCGAGGTGGGGATGTCGCCGCCGCCGCAGTACGCCTGGAACTCGTCCTTGAAGCGGACGACCGCGCTGGCGATGGGCGAGACCGCCGACGGGCCGAGCGGGCAGATGGTGGTCTGCTTGGGCGGCCAGGCGATCGACGGGCTGATGTTGTCGCACAGGTCGAGCAGCAGGGCGATGTCCTCGGGACGACCGTGGCCGTCGAGCATGCGCCGCATGATCTTCTCGAGCCACGACGTGCCCTCGCGACACGGGGTGCACTTGCCACACGACTCGCGAGCGAAGAACCGGACCACACGCCAGGCGGCCTTGACCGCGTCGGTGGTGTCGTCCATGACGACGACGGCGCCGGAGCCGAGCATCGAGCCGGCCTTGTCGACCGCGGCCTTCTCGAGGGGGATGTCGAGGTGCTCTTCGTAGAACCACGGAGCCGATGCGCCGCCGGGGATGAAGGCCTTGAGCTTGTTGGTGCCGCGGATCCCGCCACAGTGGCCGTAGATCAGGTCGCGGAACGTGGTGGTGCCGAACTCGACCTCGTACACGCCGGGCTTCTTGACGTGACCCGACACCGCGAACATGCGGGTGCCGCGGGAGTTCTCGGCCCCGAAGACGGTGTAGGCGTCGGCGCCGTTGCGCAGGATCCAGGGAAGGTTGGCCATCGTCTCGACGTTGTTGACGATGGTCGGCTGCATGTAGAGGCCCTTGGCGGCCGGGAAGTACGGCGGCTTGAGGCGGGGCATGCCCCGGTTGCCCTCGAGCGACTCGATGAGCGCCGTCTCCTCACCCACGATGTAGGCGCCCGCACCCCAGTGCAGGATGACATCGCACGAGAAGTCGGAACCGAGGATGTTCTTGCCGACGAGGTTGGCGGCGTAGGCCTCGTTGAGGGCCTGGGCGATGCGCTCGTGTGCGTGGGCCATCTCGCCCCGCACGTAGAGGAACACCTGGGCGCAGCCCACGGCGTAGGCGCAGATCAGCGCGCCCTCGATCAGCTGGTGCGGATCGCGCTCCATGAGGAGGCGGTCCTTGTAGGTGCCGGGCTCGGACTCGTCGCCGTTGATGACGAGGTACCGCGGCCACACGTCGGGCGGGCAGAAGCCCCACTTGACGCCGGCCGGGAAGCCTGCGCCACCGCGTCCGAGGAGGCTCGCGGCCTTGACCTCGTTGCTGACGGCTTCTGGCCCCATCTGGAGTGCCTTGCGGAGCCCGTCGTAGCCCTCCGTCGCCTGGTAGCGCTCGATGGTGTGGGCGTCCTCGTAACCGAAGCGCCCCGTGATCATCATCGGGAGCTCGGGCTTGGGTGTGGCCGGCGCGGCGGTATCGGTCTGGGGATCGCTCACGCGTCCGCCCCTTCCGCCGACGCGGACGACAGCCACACGGGTGTCTCGCATTCACCGGGGACGGCGACGCCGGCGCGCTTGTCGGCGGGGATCTGCTGGCGGACACGGCCGAGCGTGCCGTGCTTGGGCACCTCGTGGGCCCGGCGACCGGCCTTCAGGTCGTCGAGCAACGTGTCGGCCTCGTCGTGGCTGATCTTGTGGAAGTAGCGGTAGTTGACCGTGAGGCACGGAGCCTCGGTGCAGGCCGCGATGCACTCGACGTCTTCGAGCGTGAACATTCCGTCGGACGTGGTGCTGCCCGGGCGGATGCCGAGGCGCTCCTCGAGGTGGTGGAGCAGTTCCTCGCCGCCGAGGAGCATGCACGAGATGTTGGTGCAGACGTTGACGAGGTACTCGCCCACCGGCTCACGCTTGAACATCTCGTAGAAGGTGCAGGTGCCGATGACCTCGGCCGGGGTGACGCCGACCAACTCGGCGATGTGTTCCATCGCGTCGTCGGCGACCCAGCCGTCCTGTTCCTGCGCGAGGTGCAGCAGCGGGATCAGCGCGGACTTGGGTAGGGGATACCGACCGATGATCTCCTTGGCCAGGATCGTGTTCTCGGCGCTGAACCGGGGCATCGTCGTGAATCCTTGCACAAGCTCACAGGGGCGCCCCAACGAGCGGGGACGGGCTACCGGCGGACAGTATCGCCGCGGGTGCCGGTCGGTCAGATCCTGACCACTTCTCGTCGTACAGATCGCCCCGCTTGCGCTCTACTCGGGTGTGGTGGATTCGTTCGAAGCGGTCATCGGGGAACTGCGGCGGGTCTACCTCGCCCTCGTCGTCAAGGAGCGGACGCATCAGGAGGTGGCCGTCGCCAGCGGGATACGAGAGTGAGTGCGGGTCGGCCCATCACCGGCTAGATGAGTGAGTCGGCCCAGGCAGCGTGGAGGTCGGCGTACTCGCCGCCGCTCCCCCGCAGAGCCTCGGGCGAGCCGTCCTCGACGACCCGGCCGGCGTCGACGACCAGGACGCGGTCGGCGATCTCGACCGTGGTGAGCCGGTGGGCGATGATCACCGCCGTCCGGTCGGCGAGCAGCGTGCGCAGGGCCCGCTGGACCAACCGCTCGGACGGGATGTCGAGCGAGCTGGTGGCCTCGTCGAGGATCAGCACCGCGGGGTCGGCGAGGAACGCTCGGGCGAAGGCGAGCAGCTGGCGCTGGCCGGCGGAGAGGCGCGCCCCCTTCGCCTGGATGTCGGTGTCGAACCCTTGCGGGAGCATCTCGATGAAGGTGTCGGCGCCGATCGCCCGCGCTGCGGCCTCGATCTGGACGCGGGACGCGTCCGGGCGCCCGAAGGCGATGTTGTCGGCGACGGTGCCGCTGAAGAGGAAGTTGTCCTGGGTGACCATCACGACCGCCCGGCGGAGGTCGTCGTCGTCCACCCGGTGGAGATCGATGCCGTCGAGTCGGACGACGCCCTCGGTCGGATCCCAGAACCGGGCGACGAGGCGAGCGATGGTCGACTTGCCGGCACCGGTCTCGCCGACGATCGCCACGGTCTGGCCGGCGGGGATCGCGAGGTCGAGGTGGTGCAGGACGGTGTGCGCCCCGTAGGAGAACGACACGCCGTCGAACTCGAGTGCCCCCTCGGCGAGCGGGAGGGAGATCGGATCGACGGCGCGGGCGACCGTCGGCTGCTCGTCGAGCACGCCCGACAGCTTCTCGGTGGCGGCCGCTGCGGCCTGGAACAGGTTGTAGAACTGCGAGAGCTCCTGCATCGGCTCGAAGAACTGGCGCAGGTAGAGGATGAACGCAGCGAGCACGCCGATCTCGATGTGGCCGTCGATCACCCGGGTGCCGCCGTAGAACAGCACGGCCGCCGTGGTCAGCCGACCGGCGAACTGCACACCCGGTCCGTAGGTCGCGGCCAGGCGCGCCGACCAGACGTTGGCGTCGCGGTAGCGGCCGTCGAGGTCGTCGAAGATCTCCTGGTTGCGGGGCTCGCGTCGGAACGCCTGCACCGCCTGGATCCCGCCGAGCGACTCGACGAAGTGCACGATGACCAGGGCCACGGCCTCGCGGGTGGCGCGGTACGCCTTCTCGGAGTGATGCCGGAACCAGCGGGTGAGCACGAAGAGCGCCGGCATCACCGCGAGCGAGGCGACGGCGAGGACGGGATCGAGCACGACGAGGATCACCGCGATGCCGACCAGGGTGAGGACCGAGGTCGTCAGCTGGAGGAGGCCGTGGCCGAGCAGTTCGGAGATGGCGTCGACGTCGCTGGTCTGGCGGGAGATGACCCGACCCGACGTGTATCGCTGGTGGAACCCGATGCTGAGGTCGGTGAAGTGGCGCGAAAGCCGGTGACGGATGTCGACGATGACGTCCTGGCCGACACGCCCCGACACGAGGAGGAAGGCGTTGAAGGTGACGGCCCCGATGACCGTGGCCGCGAGGAACCCGGCGACGACGAGCAGGAGCGGGCGGATCGAGCCGTCGCCGCCGTCGAGCAGCGGTGGGATGCCGTCGTCGATCGCCTTGCCGACGAACCACGGGCCCGACAGATGGGCGAACATGTTCACGCCGATGAGGGCGGTGGCCCACAGCATCGTCTTCTTGTGGGGGCGGAGCAGCGAGGCGAGCAGCTCACGGCTGCGCGAGCGCAGGAGCGTCGCCAGGCTTCCCTGGACGTTGTCGATGTCCTCGGGCGCGACGCCACGCCACGAGTCGATCGACTCGTCGCCGGTCACGTCGACGGTCGCGGGGTCGTAGGTGGTCACGCCGTCACCTCCGTGTCCTCGGTCTCCTGCGCCAGGATCGCCCGGTAGCGGGGCTCGGTGGCGAGGAGTTCGGTGTGGGTACCGGTGGCGACGATCCGGCCACCGTCGAGCAACGCCGCGCGGTCGGCCAGTGCGATGGTCGATGGACGATGGACCACCACGAGCGCGGTGCGGGTGGCGAGGAGCGGACGCAGGGCCTGCTCGACGAGCGACTCGGTGTGGACGTCGAGCGCGCTGAGGGGGTCGTCGAGGATCAGGATCGTGGGCATGGCGATCACCGCGCGGGCGAGCGCGAGCCGCTGGCGCTGACCGCCGGAGAGATTCATGCCCTGCTCGCCGATGCGAGTGTCGAGGCCCCACGGGAGCTGGTCGACGAAGTCGGCGTGGGCGATCCGCAGCGCCTCGGCGATCTCGTCGTCGGTGCAGTCGGGTTTGCCGATGCGCAGGTTCTCGCGGACGCTGGCCGAGAACAGCGTCGCCTCCTCGAACGCGAACCCGACATGGCGACGGAGGCTGGTGACCGCGAGGTCGCGCAGGTCGTGGCCGTCGAGGGTGATCCGCCCGGCCGTGGGGTCGTACAACCGCGCCAGCAACGTGGCCACGGTCGTCTTTCCCGACCCGGTCGCGCCGACGAGCGCCAGCGTCTCCCCCGGCTCGATCACCAGATCCACCCCACCAAGAACCGTTCTGGGTGCGCGATCTGCCATCTCACGTCCCGATCGCGCACCCAGAACCGGGTTTGCGGTGGGGGTGATGGGGGTGGGTGGGTAGGCGAAGTGGACGTTCTCGAAGCGGAGATGGCCCTCGACGCCACCGGTGACCTCGTCGATGTCGATCGCGTCCGGCGCGTCGTCGATCACCGGTGGCGTGTCGAGGACGTCGTAGACCCGGTCGGCCGCGGTCATCGCCTCCTGCGCCATCGCCAGGATCCACCCCAGCGCCTCGAGCGGGAACACGAGGATCAAGACGTAGGACACGAACGCGAACAGCCCGCCGAGCGTGATGTCGCCCGACCCGACGGCGAGGACGCCGGCGAGGAGCGTGGCGGTCAGGATCAGGTTGGGGACGATGGCCAGCAGCCAGACGAACTTGGTGTGGATGGCGATGCGTTCCATCTGCGACGCGTGCACGCGCTGGACGTGGCGGTCGTAGCGCCGGAAGGCGTAGCGGGCTCGCCCGAACGACTTGATGACGCCGATGCCCTTGGCCGCCTCCTCGATCTCGGTCGTCATGTCGCCGAGTTCGTCCTGGATCCGGCGGACGACGGCGGTGTACTGGCGCTCGAACCGCGTGCACAGCACGAGGACGGGGACGGAGAAGGCCGCCGCCACGAGGGCGAGCGGCCAGTACAGGTTCACCAGCAGGGCGAAGATCCCGACGACCTCGAGGCTGATGATCAGGAGGAACACGGCCCCGAAGGCGCTGAACCGCCGGATGGTCGCGATGTCGCTGGTGGAGCGTGAGAGGAGTTGGCCCGATTGCCATCGATCGTGGAAGCCCACGTCGAGGCGCTGCAGGTGACGGTAGAGATCGTTGCGGAGGTGGGTCTCGACATCCATCGCCGTGGTGGCGAGGAAGATCCTCCGCACGCGGGCCAACCCGGTCTCGACCAGCGCCAGGGCCACGGACAACACGACCCAGGGGACGATCGCTCCCTTGTCGCGGTCGGCGATCGGTCCGTCGATGACGGCCTTGGCGATCAACGGCGTCGACAGTCCCGCGGCGATCGACACGATCGCCGACAGCCCGATGAACCACATCTTCGCCTTGTGCGGCCTGAAGTAGGGCGCGACCCGGCGGAGGTTCACGCTGGCCGGATGCAACACCCGCGCCGGAGACGTCGAATTCTTCATTGCGTGCTCCCCGAGCCGTTCCGCAACGGCTGGAGCGAGGCTACGACCCGCCTCGGACCGGCACGAGAGAGTTTCGGGGTCCCACGGTGCGAGCTTCCGGTTTCGTACCGTTCTGCCGATGACGGGCTCCATCGTCGACGACGTGCTCGCCGGCCGCCGCTTCCCCTACTCACGCGCGTTCGCGCGTGCGGGGTTCTCGGCCGCCGACGCCGAGCAGTGGCGTCGCGCCGGGTGGCACGACCCCGACGAGGCGGCCCCGTGGCACGCCATCGACACGGCAGCAGGCCCCGAGACGTTGCTCTCGCTCGCCAACGACGGCTTCGATCCCGAGACCGTGGATCGCGTGAGTCGCTTCGTCCCGACGCTCACCGCCGCCTGGACACGAGCGCTGTTGCCGGTGGCGACGATGGACGTCGAACTCGACCTACGCGACCGCGTGCTCGCCAATCTCCACCGCGATGCGCGTCTGCGGCATCCGGCGAGCTGGTCCGAGGAACAGCTCACCTGACCGACGGGATCGCTAGCGGTCGACCTCGCCCATGATGGGATCGACGCTCGAGATGTTGACGACGGCGTCGGCGATCAGGCCGTCGCGCATCATGTGCGGGAGCGTCTGGAGGTTGACGAAGCTCGGGCCGCGGATGTGCATGCGGTAGGGCTTCGCGCCACCGTCGGAGACGATGTAGCAGCCCAGTTCGCCACGGGGGCTCTCGACCGCTCGGTAGACCTCGCCGGCCGGGACCTTGAAGCCCTCGGTGAAGATCTTGAAATGGTGGATCAGCGCTTCCATCGACTCGTCGATGCGAGCTCGCGGCGGGGGCGTGACCTTCTTGTCCTGGATCCGGTAGTCACCCTGGGGCATCTTCTCGAGGATCTGGCGGACGATCTTCATCGATTCGCGGATCTCGTTGAGCCGGATCGCGTAGCGGTCGAAGCTGTCGCCGTAGGTGCCGACGAGGACGTCGAAGTCGACCTGGTCGTAGAACAGGTACGGGTCGTCGCGTCGCAGGTCCCACGGCACACCGGTGGCCCGCAGGATCGGGCCGGTCGCGCCGAGCGCAAGGGCCTCGGTGTCGGTGATGACGCCGACGCCCTGAAGACGCTCGCGGTAGATCGGCTGTCCGGTGAGCAACACGTCGAACTCGTCGAGCTGCGCGGGCAGGTAGTCCATCAGCGTGAGGACGTCGTCACGCCAGCCATCCGGGAGGTCGGCGGCGACGCCACCGGGCCGGATGTAGTTGTGGTTCATCCGCAGGCCGGTGATCTTCTCGAGCAGGCGGAGCGTCTCTTCACGCTCACGCCAGCCGTAGATCATCATGCCGACGGCGCCGACGTCCATGCCGTTGGTGGCCATGAACAATAGGTTCGAGCTGATGCGGTTGAGCTCGGTGAGCAGCATCCGGATCCACTGCGCTCGCGGCGGGATGTCCTCGTCGATGCCGAGCAGCGTCTCGGTCGCGAGGCTGAACGCCAACTCGCTGAAGAGCGGCGCCGCGTAGTCCATGCGGGTCACGTTGGTCGGACCCTGGAGGAACGTGAGCTCCTCGCCGGTCTTCTCCATGCCGGTGTGGAGGTAACCCACGATCGACTTGGTGCGCAGGACGCGCTCGCCCTCGAGCTCGAGCATGAGGCGGAGCACGCCGTGCGTCGACGGGTGCTGCGGCCCCATGTTGATGATCATGGTGCTGTCGTCGCCGTCGTCGGAGTCGCCGGCGAGGGCGGCGGCGTCGGCTTCGGACATGCGCAGGGTGGCGCCCAGTTCGCGCAGGAGTTCGGCGGCGCCGCTCTCGCCGCGGCGCTCCATCTCCTGGTCACCCTCGTTGGTGAACGAGGTGTCCTGGCCGGCGTAGGTGTCGCTCATTCCGCTTCTCCCGTTCCTGGCGCACAGGTGGTGTGAGCGACCGACGGGATTTTGGGGTGGGGGGTCATCGTTCGGTGACACTTCCCTTGAACTGCACGGGGATGCGGCCGACGGCGTAGTCCTTGCGGAGGGGGTGACCGTCCCAGTCCTCGGGCATCAGGATGCGGGTCAGGTCGGGGTGGCCCTCGAAGCGGATGCCGAACATGTCGTACACCTCGCGCTCGGACGCCTCGGTTCCGGGATGGATGTCGAAGAGCGTGGGCACCGACGGGTCGTCGGCCGGGACCTGCATCCGCAGGCGGAGGCGACTCCGGTGCTCGTGGCTCAGGAGCGACACCACGACCTCGAAGCGCTCGGCCTCGATGCCGTCGGGGAGCGCTCGGGGCGACTCGTAGGTGAGGTAGTCGACGGCGGTGACGTCGATGCAGACGTTGTAACCCTCGTCGTCACGCAGCTTCTTGACCAGCGTCTGGACGTCGGCGCGGTCGATGTGGAGGACGGCCTGGCCACGCGAGTAGGTGACGAGCTGGTCGAAGAGACGCTCGGGTTCGGGCGTCGTGTCGTCGACGACGGCCTCGGCCTCGTCTTCGGTGGTCGTGTCGCTCACTTGCCGATCTCCACCTTCTGATCGGCGGCGGTCTGGCCGTCGAGCTGGGGAAGGATCAGGCCGGCGCCGGCGCCGGTCTCTTCACGACGCCGCAGGATCTCGCCCGACTGCACCTTCTCGTGGATGGTGTTGATGGCATGGATCAGCGTCTCGGGTCCGGGAGGGCACCCGGGGGCGTAGGCATCGACGGGCACGATCTGGTCGACGCCCTGCACGATGGCGTAGTTGTTGAACATGCCGCCGCTGCTGGCGCAGACGCCCATCGACAGGACCCACTTGGGCTCCATCATCTGGTCGTAGATCTGACGCAGCACCGGGGCCATCTTGTGGCTCACCCGACCGGCGACGATCATCAGGTCGGCCTGTCGGGGCGAGGCCCGGAAGACCTCCATGCCGAAGCGCGACAGGTCGTAGTGGGCGCCGCCAGCCGCCATCATCTCGATGGCGCAGCACGCGAGACCGAACGTCGCCGGCCACATGGACGACTTGCGCGCCCACTGGACCAGGTCTTCGATGCGGCCCGTGAGGACGTTGTGGTCGAGGCCTTCGAGGCCCTCGTTCAGATCCCAACCCATGCGATCTCCTACGCGGCTTCGGTCGCGCCGGGGGTCGACCCGGCGGCCAGGCGGCCGTCGAGACCGACACGGCGGACGGTCGACGTCGAGGTGCGGTCGGGCGACTGCATCGTCGAGCGCTCGTCCGACTTGGCGGGGCCCCAGTCGAGGGCACCCTTGCTGAACTCATAGGCCAGCGAGACGATGATCGGCGCCGAGAACAGCGCCACGGCGAACAGCCCGTACGGGCCGAGGCGGCGATAGATCGTGGCCCACGGGTACAGGAAGATGATCTCGATGTCGAAGACGATGAAGCTCATGGCGACCAGGTAGAACTTGACCGGGAAGCGTTCCGGTGGCTCCTTGGTCGGCACGATGCCGCACTCGTACGGGGCCAGCTTGGCCTCGGTCATCTTGTTGGTGGCCAGCAGCTTCCGGGTGGCGAAGCTGCCCGCGACGAACACGCCCGCCAGGATCAGCAGGACCGCCAGCGGGAGGTACTGACCGAGCACGGTCAGACGCCTGCCTTCTGGGCGTTCTCGAGGTTCTCCTCGAGGATCCGCTCACGCTGGTGCAACACCCAGCACAGGAGCAGGAAGATCAGCGTCGACGAGATGGTGATCACGGCCGACGGGAAACGCCGGTCGCCGATGTCACGCAGCATCACGACCGACACCACAGGCTCGGACTCGTCGACCTTGGGCGACGGCGGGGCCTGACCGGGTTCGGTCTCCTGCTCGATGACCTTCTGGACCTCGAGCACCGCGTAGCGAGGCGGATGCTGGAGCTGGACCGAGGTCTTGAACGTGTTCGTGATCCGGTCCCAGCGGCTGGGGTTCTCGGGCAGCCGTTCCTTGCCGCCACGCTGGTAGGCGTTGATCGACAGGTAGTCGGCCGCGCTCGAGATCCCGAAGTCGCACTCGGCGCACTCGGGCAACTCGGCCGAGACGGTGGCCTCGATCTCGTTGCGGACCGCATCGGTCGGCGACATCAGGATCCAGCCGTTGCTGTCCTCGTGGACCTGGTCCTGGAGGGCGGCGAAGGCCTCGGGGTCTTCCTCGCTGAGCGTGGCGATGGCGCCGGGCTCGGCCGGGACGACGCTCTTGTCGAGCTCCTGGACGTCCTCGGTCACCGCGAGCGCGGTGTCGGTCGTGTTGTACTCGACGATGTGCCATGCCGGCGCGTCGCCGAGCATGCCGATGCCGTAGATCCACCAGATGAGGCCCATGATCGCCATCCACCCGAAGAACCCGGTGGCGGCGAGCAGGAAGCCGAGACGGTTGCCCGTGTTCGTGCCCAACAGCAGGTACACGGAACCCATGAGGACGACGACGCCGACACCGACCGCGAGGATGCCGCGGATGGTGGGGTCGTAGGCGATGCCGGCGAGCACCGTGCCGGTGACGGTTGCGAGGGTGTCCATGATCAGCTGTCTTCCTCGTTCGCGCCGTCAGTGTCCGAGTAGTCCAACGACTCGACGTATCGGGCGATCGACTGGATCATCTCTTCGGACAGCATGCCGCCGGCCGTGGGGTAGATGCCGTCGTCGACCTCGTCGGTGTTCGGGTTCACGCCGAAGCCCGGCATCATGCCGTCGCCGGAGAGTCCGTTGTTGCCGTAGGCGACGCCGCGCTCGGCCCCGTTGGTCAGGAACTCGACCAGGCTCTCGACCGCTGCGAACTGGCGGGGGATGATGCCCTCGAGGCGGGGGCCGTAGCCGCCGGCGCCGTCGGGGTAGTCGATGTAGTCGGCCACGTCGGCGCCCTCGGGCAGGATCTTGCCCTCGGCCCGGCTGATCGACCAGCCACGGGTGTGGCAGCGGCCGCAGGCATAGGCGCCACCGGCGAAGCCGCTGTCGCGGCCGAGGTTGAAGAGCGCCTCACCGGTCTCGAGCGACGAGTAGTCGATCTCGCCGGGGCTCGAGAGGTCGAGCGCTGCGACGAGTTCGCCCTCGACGCTGGTGATCGACTCCTCGGAGGTGATCTGGATCGACTCGAGGTAGTCGATGATGTTCTCGATCTCCTGCTCGGTCCGGGGACCGCCACCGGCCGCGCCCCATGCGGGCATCGGCGAGTAGGCACGGCCGTAGTCGAGGATGAACTTCACCTCTTCACGGTCGTACCGGAGCATGACGTTGTTGAGTGCGGGGGCCTTCCACTCGACCTGGGCGACGAACTCGCTGTTGTCGTCGAGGATGGTGAACGGGGCGACGCCACCGACACCCTCGGGGCCGTGGCAGGCGTTGCAGGCGGAGCCGGCGACGTACTGCTCTTCGCCTCGGGTGATGAACACCCGGTCGTACTCCTCGATCGCGCCTTCTTGGCGGCCGGGCTCGGCCAGCCAGTAAGCGGGGAGGCCGATGCCGACGATGGCCAGCGTGAGCAGGCCGAACGTGAGCGTGCGGTCGAGCTTGGTGGTCTCGAGCTCGTCGTCGTCGAGATAGGGCTTGAGGTTGGCGGCGAGTTCGATCTCGGAGCCGACCTCTTCGCGTCCGGCGCGGACGTTGAACGCCGCGTAGACGACGAAGCCAGCGACGAGCGTCAGCGCGATCACGAGGCCGACCGCTTGCACGGTGCTCGCGGCGATGAGGAGGGAGGACATCTCAGTCATGGTGTTGGTCTTCTGCTCCGGTCAGTGCGAGCTCTGGCCACCGCAGTGGGGGCCTTCGGCCTCTTGGCCGGTCGTGTTGGTGCCGATCGGCGGGCCGAGGATGACGGTTCCGGTGTCGACGGTGAGGACGCCACCGGAGACCTCCATGGCGAAGCGGTCGAGGCCACGAGGGGCGGGGCCGCCCTTCTTCTCGCCGACCTGGTTGTACTGCGATCCGTGGCACTGGCACTCGAACCACTGCGAGGTGGCGCACTCGGGGACACGGCAGCCCAGGTGCACGCACTTCTGGTAGAGCGCGATGACGCCGGCTTCCATGCCCGCCAGTTCGGCCGGGGAGTACACGGCGCGAGCCTTCTCGAGCGCTGCGCTCGGGTACTCGGTGATCCACATACGGCCCTCGGGCTTGTAGAGGAAGCCATTGTTGCCGCGGATCTCCGTGAGGATCTCGTCGACGTTGCCGACACGGATGGCGGAGCCGAAGCCCTCGCCGCCCTTGGGCCACAGGAAGGCGATGCAGGCGGCACCGAATCCGGAGAGTCCGACGATGAAGAAGCCGGTGATCGAGCGGTTGAGGAACTGACGACGGGTGGCGCCGAGCGTGTCGGGGTCCGGCGGGACCCATGCGGTCGGCGCAGCAGAACCGGCGGTGACCAGTTCCTTGCCGGCCTCGCGTCGGTCGAGCTTGGCGGCGAGTTCGAGTTCCTTGCCGGTGGCCGACGCCTTGCCTTCTTCTCGCGCCGAGAGGGTCGTCGTGCCCGCGTCGCGACTACGCGTCTCGCGGGACAGTGCGCCGATGGCCTTGGTCGTCTCGTTGCGGCGGGCTGCAGCGAGCAGCACCACGGCACCGAGGACGACGAAACCGACGACGGCGAGGGCGATGATGGTGGAGGTATCCATGGGCCTATCGAACCTTTCGATTCTTGTCGCTCACAGTTCGAAGAAGAGGCCGACGTTCCAGGGGAACACGAAGTTGAAGCCGGGGCCTCGGAAGAACGAGCCGATGATCACGAGAACCGCCCAGAACATCAAGAAGATGGTGAAGAGCGAGATCACGAACTTGCGATCGTTGGGCTTGTTGGAGGGATTGCGGTCGATGTAGGGCGCCAGGATCAGGGCGAACATGCCCATACCCGGGATGGTCACACCGGCGACCATGGGGTGGAACATCGTGAGGAGTTCCTGGAGACCCAGGAAGTACCACGGAGCCTTGGAGGGGTTCGGGGTGGCGTTGAAGTTGGCCAGCTCGAGGAGCGGCGCGTTCACGAAGATCGAGAAGATCAGCGTGAAGGCCGTGACGATGAGGGCCGCCACGAACTCGACGACCAGCAGGTGCGGCCAGACGTGCACCTTGTCGAGCGGGGTGGCTCGCACGTCCTGGATCGAGCCGGACTTGACGACGGTCAGGAGTCGCTGGGTGTGACCACCGGGCCCGGTCGGGACCGGGCCACCCGTGTCGGCCACGGCAGCAGCCGCAGCAGGTGCCGTCGCGACGGCCGTGCCGCCGCCACCGGACGGGGCGTCGCCACCGTCGGAGCCGCCACTCGCCGCGGCCTTGGCCGCCTTCGAGCGCTCGAGGAGGTGGGCGGGGATCTTCGAGGCCGCAGCTGCCTGTTCCGGCGTCTGCTCGTCGCCGCCACCGGCGTCGGACGCGCCGCCACCGGCTTCGGCTTCGGCCTTCTTGCGGGCCTCTTCGGCTCGCTTGCGAAGGTGTTCGGGGATCTCAGTCATGCGTCTTCGTCTCCCTCAGCCTACAGAGGCCCTGAGATGCCGCCGTCCTTGCGCACCCGCCAGAAGTGGATCGCCATGAAGATGACGATCACGAACGGGAGCATCAAGACGTGGAGCACGTACCAGCGCAACAACGTGTCGGAACCGATCTCGACGCCGCCCAGGAGGACGAAGCGGACCTGGTCACCGAACACCGGGGTGTAACCCATCATGTTCGTTCCCACGGTCACGGCCCAGAGTGCCAACTGGTCCCAGGGCAGCAGATAACCGGTGAACGACAGGAGGAGGGTGAGCGTCAGCAGGATCACGCCGATCACCCAGTTGAACTCACGGGGCGGCTTGTAGGCCCCGTGGTAGAAGACGCGGGCCATGTGCAGGAAGACCGACAGCACCATGAGGTGGGCCGCCCATCGGTGCATGTTGCGGACCAGGAGTCCGAACGTCACGCCGGTCTGGAGGTTGTAGATGTCGTCCCAGGCCTGCGCGGCGGTGGGACGGTAGAAGAACATCAAGAAGATGCCCGTCACCGTGAGCAGGATGAAGAGGAAGAAGGACAGTCCGCCGAGGCAGAGCGTGTAGCTCACCTTGACGGCGTGACGCTTCACCTTCACCGGATGCAGGTGGTAGAGCACCGAGTTCATCACCACGTAGGAACGGTTACGCGGCGAGTCGGTGTAGCCCTTGCGGAAGATGGACCCGGGCCGGAAGATCGAGTTCCACGCCTGGGAGGACTGCACGTTGTCGGGCAGGTCCTTCATCGTCTTGCCGATGCGTTCGCCCATCGACGGCTTGTCTTCAGTGGTGCTGGCCACGCAGGTACTCCTTGACCGTTCTTCTCAGCCCAACCGCATCCCATAGCCGTAGCCATGGGTCGGTGTGCGTTGATGGGGATCGCCGGCGGCGCCCGGGTCACCGAGCTTGCCGAGGATGATGACGCCCGTCGGGCACCGGTCGACGCACAGGGCGCACCGGGTGCAGACGTCGTCATCGATGGTGAAGATCACATGGTCGCTGGGATCGAGTCCCGGCTGTTCGGTCCCGATCGCCGACTCGATGGCGCCGGGCTGCACCATGTGGATGCACTTCCAGGGGCAGATGTCGACACAGCCCTCGCACATGATGCACTCGGACTGATCGATGTGGATGAACTGCTTCGGCTTGACCGCAGCAGCCAGCCACGACGCGTCGACCTCTTGGAGGACGTAGTCGCCGCGGAACTCGGGGAGCGGCGGATTGGCGTCGGTCTTGCCCATCTCAGCCCTTCCTCACGAGCGGACGGCCGTAGCTCGACGTCGGGACGACGGCGGCAGCGGCGTCGGCCTTCTTGGCCCGGTCGTTCCACCAGGCCCAGATCGCGATCAGACCGGCGAGGCCGACGACGTAGATCAGGACGGCGACGATGTCCTTGAGGTGCAGGTAGTTGATGGTGAGGGGCAGCCAGCCACCCTCGGCCTCGGGGCGCAGGATCTTGCCCGGGCCCCAGACGGTCTTCGACGAGCTCCAGTCCCAACCGGCCTCGGCGAGCGTCAGCCACTGGTGAGGGATGACCCCGTACCACCAGAAGAACATGAAGAACGCGAAGGCGGCGGCGGCCATGGCCTCGCCCCAGGTGAGGCGGGCATCGGGCGCACGGCGCTTGCCCACGGCCACGACCACGGCAATGCCGGCAATGCCGACGATCAGTGAGCTGAGAAGGGCAACCACGGCGATTCAGGACCTCGTGAAATCGATCACAATGTGCTGGGATGCGGATTCGGAGAGGACCGTATCCACGCCCGATGGTCTACCACCTGCCCCCGAGGCCGCACACATCGGCCGCCGGCGTCCCGCCGCGCGGACTCGACCGGTCCGTCGCTTGGCTGCGAGGGCGCCCCATTGCCTATTCTCTCGCCGTTCACCCCCGTGCCTGGGAGGCATGTTGACCGAGATCCCCGATCACCTCCTCGAGCGCTCCCGCGCGCGCCGTGCCGCCATGGGCGGCGGCGATGGCGGCGACGCTGTCGGCAGCGGTGGTGGCGACAGCGCCTCGTCGGCCGCGCCGGCCAAGGCCGCCGCGTCCGCCCCCGTGGCTGCCTCGATGCCCAGCCATCCGGCCCCGGTCGAGGAAGCACCTGCTCCCCCGCCCTCGCCGATGGTGCAGGCCTACAACAACCGCCGCAAGATCCCGTTCTGGGCGATGCCGGTCCTGGCCATCATCCCCGTGTGGGCCTACCTCTTCGTCGGCACGCTCGATCCGCCGCCCGAGGGCGACGGTCCCCTGGTCCTCGGCACGGAGCTCTACGGCGCCGGCTGCGCGAGCTGCCACGGTGGCGCCGGTGGCGGCGGCGTCGGCCCGGCGTTCACCAACGGTGCGATCTACGAGACCTGGCCCAGCTTCGAGGACCACTTCGAGTGGGTCCGTCTCGGCTCGAACGGCTGGCTCGCCGAGAAGGGCGACACCTACGGCGCCAACGCCAAGCCCGTGAACACCGGCATGCCCGGCTTCACGGCCGAGGCGCTCTCCGACGCCGACCTGATCTACATCATCCTCCACGAGCGCGAGGACCTGGGCGGGGAGAACCCCGATCCCGAGGACAAGGTCCGACTCGAGGTCGTGGCCGAGATGCTGTTCGAGAACCCGGACATGACCCTCGACGAGGCCATCGCCACCGCCGAGGAAGAGGGCCTGTTCGAGGTGGCCGCCGAGGCCAGCTGAACCGAACCGGTTCCCCGATCTGCGACGGCCCCGCTTCGGCGGGGCCGTTTCGCGTCCCGGCGCCGGTCACGGCGCCGCACGGTTCAGTCGTCGCTGCCCGTGTCGCTGCTGGCCGTGTCGCTGCTGGCTGTGTCGCTGCTGGCTGTGTCGCTGCTGGCGGGTTCGACCCCGGCCCGGGCCTGCACCGCAGCCTGCATCGCAGCGATCTCGGCCGGATACTCCGGTGCCGCGGCAGCGTCGTGGCGGACCTTGAGCAGGATCCAGAGGCCGACGGGGATCAGGGCCAGTCCCATGAACTGCGCCCCGGTCATCCCGAGGACGCGCTCGTCGTTGGTGCGCACGACGTCGGTTGCGAAGCGGCCGATGCCGTACCAGACGCAGAAGATCCCGATGAGGGTCCCGGGAGGGAGCACGCGACCGGCGCGGCGGGCCATGGCCAGGACCAGGGACAGGAGTCCGAACAGCACCACGAGGTGCAGGAACTCGTAGAGCGCGGTGTTGTGGAAGGTCATCCCCTCGACGAGGGGGACGTCGCCGATGAAGTCCTCCTGGGTGCTGCCACCTCGGTAGGTGGTGCCCAGGAAGAACTCGGTGCTGCGACCGAAGTGCTCGCCGACCGAGTAGCAGCCGATCCGGCCGATGGCCAGGCCGATCGTGAGGCCGTAGGCGTAGCCGTCGAGGATGCGCCAGCGCAGCTTCGGGCTCCAGGTCCGGAACGTCGGGAAGCCGAAGAGGATCGCGGCGATGAACCCGCCGGAGAACTGGATCCCGCCCTCCCACACGGCGATCACGTCGATGGGCGAGTCGATCTGGTCCAGGTGCGAGAACACCCACGTGACCCGCGAACCGATGAGGCCGGCCACGACCATCCGGGTCGCCAACCGGTAGGTCTCGTCGCGGGGGACGCCCCACTGCTCGACCTGGCGGGCGGCGATCCAGGCGCCGAGCAGCACCCCGACGGCAACCATCGTCCCGAACGTTCGAATCGTGAGGAACCCGACCGAGAAGTCGGGAAAGGTCTCATACGGGATGCCAGCGAACACGAGAGTCGACACGGCGTCATTCTGCTTGCTGCCCGAGGGGCCGGTGGTATCAGCGACGTGTCAGGTGGCGTCCCACAGCCGTCGGTGGAACGCGATGCGTTCGACGTCCGGTTCGATGCCGTAGGCGTCGAAGAACGGAACCCCCCAGCCCTCGCCGAAGTTCCAGTCGAGGCTCCAGGAGGCCACGGCGAGGTCGGCCCAGCGGTCGGCGACGCCCGCACTGCCGACGTCGACATGGCCCAGGTAGTGCCCGTCGTCGTCGACGAGCGTGTTGGGAGCGCAGGCGTCGCCGTGGCAGACCACCAGGCGGTCGACCGGGGGCACCGGCCCGAGGTCCGGGCTCCCGTGGCCGGCCAGCCGAGCCTCGACCGACCAGTCGAACGGGCACCCGGCGACGGGCACCTGGTCGTGGAAGTGGCGGAGCCCCGCTCCGATGGAGCGGACGACCCGCTCGGGGTCGTCGTGCCAACGGGCGTCGACGGCCGACATCGCCGGCAACGCTGCGGTGACGAGCCACTCGCCGTCGGCGTCGCTCCCCCGGTCGACGACCGCCGGCACCGGCGTGTGGGGTCCGAGCCAGCGCAGCCGATCGGCCTCGGCGTCCAGGTCGGTCGCTCCGGGCGGCTGCCACTTGACGTAGACCTCGGCCGGCTCGCCGATGCGGAACGTGATGCCACCGAGTTGGTTCTCCCACACGGCGTCGACCGGGCGCCCAGAGGCGATGACCTGCACCGCGGTCGGAACCGGCACCGACCCCTCGGGTGGGCCGGCCAGCCGCGGCCGGGAACTCACGACGGGTCGTGCCACCCGCCGACGTCGGACGCCAGGCGGTCGGCCGACGACGGACCCCACGTACCGGAGTGGTAGAGCTCGACCGGCGGGTGATCGGTCAACACGTCGTCGACGATGCGCCACTGCTGGTCGATCCCGTCCTCACGGGCGAAGCGCCGGGCGTCGCCGACCATGGCGTCCTCGAGGAGTCGCTGGTACGCCTCCCGCCGCTTGCCGCCGTCGTCGCTGAACGACATGTCGAGGTCGGCGCTCTCGGCCACGAGGTCGTCGCCCGCCTTCTTGACCTGGAGACCGAACGTCACCCCGGCGTCGCGGTTCAGTCGGAACAGGACGTGGTTGGGGTGCGGCGCCTGTGTCCCCTCGGGAGCGAACAGCAGTCGGGGCGGGGCGTTGAACTCGACGACCGCTTCGGTCTGGGTGACGGGGAGCCCCTTGCCGGTCCGGATGAGCCAGGGCACACCCGCCCACCGCCACGAGTCGATCTCGAACCGGGTGGCGACGAACGTCTCGGTGTCGCTGCCGGCCTGCACGCCGGGCTCGTCGACGTAGTCGCGGTACTGCCCCCGCACGATCTGGTCGCTGCCGAGGGTCTCGATCTGGCGGAACAGCTTCACCTTCTCGTCGCGCAGCGAACGGGCGTCGGCGCCGGCGGGAGGCTCCATGGCGAGGAACGAGACGATCTGGAGCAGGTGGTTCTGGACCACGTCCTTGAGCGCACCCACCGAGTCGTAGAACTTGCCGCGGCCCTCGACACCGAAGTCCTCGGCCATCGTGATCTGCACCGACTGGATGAAGTTGCGGTTCCAGACCGGCTCGAGGAGCGAGTTGGCGAACCGGAAGACGAGCAGGTTCTCGATCGCCTCCTTGCCGAGGAAGTGATCGATGCGGAACACCCGCTCTTCGGGGAACGCCTGATGGATCACGTCGTCGAGTTCGGTGGCCGACGCCCGGTCACGGCCGAAGGGCTTCTCGACCACGACCCGTCCGTTGTCGTGGAGGCCGACGCGCGCCAGGCCCTGGACCACGTCGTCGAAGAGCGACGGCGGGATCGCCAGGTAGAAGATCGGCGCGTCGACGCCGTCGAGGACCTCGGAGAGACGGTCGAAGGTGTCGGCCTCGCGGTAGTCGCCGGCGACGTAGCGCGAGCGGTCGCACAGCGAGGTGAGCGCCGCGTCGTCGACCTCGTCGACCCGCTCGGCCACTGACTCGCGGATGCGCTCGCGGAGTTCGTCGTCCGACCAGTCGGACGACGAGACGCCGACGACCGGGACGGCGTCGTCGAGCGAGCCGTCGACCACCATCTGGTAGAGCGCCGGGAACAGCTTCTTGCGGGCCAGGTCGCCGGTGGCGCCGAAGAGGACCACGGCGTCGTTGGCGGTCACGCCCGGTCCTCACCGTCGCGGTGGATCGTCTTCTTGGTCGGGTCGCCGTCGGCCAACACGACGGCATGGCCACCGAACTGCTCGCGCAGCGCGGCAACCGCCTTCATCGTGAGCGACTCGTCGTGCTGCGACTCGAACCGGGCGAAGAGCGCCGAGGCGATCGCGGGGACCGGCACCCCGGCATCGATCGCGGCCTCGACCGTCCAGCGCCCCTCGCCGGAGTCCTTGGCGACGTCGTCGAGGTCGGCGAACCCGGGGTGCGCGTCGAGCGCGCGGACGAAGAGATCGAGCAGCCACGACCGGATGACCGAACCCTCCTGCCACGAGCGCATGGTCGCCGGCAGGTCGATGTCGAGTTCGGTCCGGGCCATCAGCTCGTAGCCCTCGGCGAAGGCCTGCATCACCGCGTACTCGATGCCGTTGTGGACCATCTTCGTGAAGTGACCCGAGCCGACCGGGCCGACGTGGGCCAGGCCCTTGCCGTCGGGGTCGTCGGGCGAGAGCGTCTGCAGCGCCGGACGGATGCGAGCGACGTCGTCGTCGGTGCCCCCGACCATCAACGCGTAACCGTTCTCCAGGCCCCAGACGCCACCCGAGACGCCGGCGTCGACGAAACCGATGCCGGCTTCGGCGAACGCCGCACCGTGGCCGATCGACTCGGTCCAGCGGGTGTTGCCCCCGTTCACGACCAGGTCGCCGGCGGCGAGCACCGCGGTGAGCTGCACCATCGTCTCGTCCGTCGGCGCTCCCGCCGGGACCATGACCCAGACCGTGCGCGGAGGTTCGAGCCGATCGCACAGGGCTTCGAGGGTGGCGACGTCGGTGGCGTCGCTGAACGGGTCGTAGCCGACCACCTCGTGCCCACCGCCACGCAGCCGTTCGGCCATGTTGGCGCCCATCCGTCCGAGTCCGATCATTCCGAGCTGCACGGGACCACCCTACGGAGCCACGTTGGGAATCGGGATCGGGCCCGGCATGGTGGAAGGCGCACCAGTCTCGGGACAGGAGTCGCTCATGCCCACCGTCACCACGCCTTTCACCAAGGGCGATCCGGTCATCTACCCCCAGCACGGGGCCGGCACGATCGTCGACGTGGTCACCAAGACGGTCGGTGACGTCGAGCGCGACTACTTCGTGGTCGACCTCGAACTCCAGGACCTGCGGGTCTGGGTGCCCGTCGACGAGGCCGAGGAGATCGGCGTCCGCGAGCCCACGGCCAAGGACGAACTCGACGACCTCTTCGAGCTGCTGGCCGACCACGACGTGCGCATCCCGTCGAACTTCTCACGCCGCATGAAGAACAACCAGCGGCGCATGAACGACGGCGACGTCTGGCAGCTGGCCGAGGTCGTGCGCAACCTCGCCGTGCGACGCGATCGCAAACACCTGTCTCCGTCGGAGAAGACGCTCTATCTCCACGCTCGGGGGCTGCTCGTCGCCGAGCTCGCCCTGTCGATGGGTGTGTCGACCGAGAAGGCCGAGGCCGCCCTCGACGAGCGCCTGCCCGAGGTCATCGACGACGAGGACGAGTAGTCCCCGCCGCCGATGCCATGGTGTCCCCGGGTCAGCGCACCGACGCCGGCCCGTCACCGTCGTAGACGACCTTCTCCGGATCCCACGGGTCCATGCCGCGGCCACGCTCGATGATGTCGACCTTCCGACCCACGATCTTGATCAGCGCGTAGCTGGTGTTGTCGGTCTCGTCGGTCTCGAGGATCGCATCGGCCGCGTCGACGGTCGATCGGATCACGTAGAGGCCGTCGCCCTTCCCGTCGAACTCGACGTACTGCCCGGGACGCTGCCAGCGGTAGACGTCGCCCCAACCGCTGGTCAGGCCGAGGAGGCCGTCCTTCGGATCGAAGCAGTTGCCGGTGGGCGTGTCGCCTTCGCCGAAGTCACCGCGGATCGCCTGGTCGAAGGCGAACCAGTCACCGAAGAGCTGGTCGGCGGGGCAGAACCCCGACTTGGTGCCCGAGCCGAACTTCTCGAGTTCACCGGTCGTCGCGTCGACCACGTCGTAACCCTCGTAGGTGAGGATGTTCTCGTCGTGGAAGTGCGCGTGCGTGGTGTGGAAGATGTAGTTGCCCGCCTCCCGCAGCTCCTCGAAGTCGTCGGAGTAGTGGACCGTCTGGAAGATCGGTCCGCGTAGGTACGCGGGTTCGGCCGTGCCGTCGACCATGTCCTCGATGAACGTGAACCGCATGTCGAAGGGGCCGGGGCCGACGTTCATCGGGCCGCTGGTGAGCCGGAGACAGTCGACCGCTCCTGAGCCTCCGAGGGCGACGGGTGCGGCCTCGTCCTGCGTGCAGGAGTAGAGGTCGTGGCCGCCGACCGAGGCTGCGGGGTTCGCGACGTCGGGTGGGTACGACCCGTTCGGCGTGACCGGGGCGGCGAAGCCGAACTCATACGGCGGCACCACCTGCAGGTTCGGGAGCATCGCCACGCGACCTTCCGGCACCGGTGCCAGCTCGCGCTCGAGCTTGGCCCGCATCCGGAACGCCGCATCCTCGACCGTCTGGGGGATGACCCGGACCGAGTACGCCCCGGCCTCGGGCTCGTCGAGGAAGGCCTCGGCGTTGAACTGGCCCGCGTTCGAGGTCGAGGCGACGACGTCGCCGGCCGGGTCGAGGATCTCCACCACGAAGGTGTCCTCCCGACTCGGCGTGTCGATGGCGACTCGCAGGCGCGCACCGGCTTCGGAGACCTCGAGCGGGTACTCGAAGCACGGACCGGCGATGTCACAGAGGCTGGCGTCGACCACGGCCCCGCGCTCGACGAACGAGCCGTTCCAGAAGACGCCGTCCTCCGGATGGAGTCCGACCGGCGTCGGGTCGTCGGCCGACGAGCCGTCGGGCGCACCGGTGTCGTCGCTGACGCTTGGCCCGGTGACGACGGAGAGCGTCGGCAGGCCGGGACGCGACTCCTCGGTCGGCCCGGGCGGGATGTCGTCGGGTCCCAGTGGTGCGCCCTCGTCGGCGACACGCGCCGCGACCGCCTGCGTCGGCGTGGCTGCGGGATCGGCCGATGACCCCTCCCCGCCCGTGACTCGGAAGAAGAGCGCAGCCCCCAGCAGTGCCGGGAGTATCGCCAAGGCGATCAGACGATGTCGTCGCCGTCGGTGGTCAGGGGCCCCGGATGATTCGTTGTGTTCCATGGTGGACGGAGTTCTCCGCCCTGCGCCGCATGGCCTTGCACCGCAGCGTTGCCATCAGAACAACGTCAGATCACCGATGGCTGACCGAAAGATGAGTGACGACGGTCATGCCCTTCTGGCCACCCCCAATGTGGCCAGAAGGGCAGGAGACCGGATCAGCCGGTGAAGGTGGGGTTCGCCACCGTCGGCGTCGCCGCCGGGGTCTGACCGCTCGAGTCGACCGCACCGGAGTCGACCGGCGCCGCATCGCTCGCGGCGATGGTCGCCGTGCCGGGACCGGCGACGATGCCCCAGAGGGAGGTGTCGCCGGTGAGGGTGAACGTCTCGGCGGCTTCTTCGGCGTCGTCGTCGACCGTCGGGACCGTGAAGGTCGCGCTGGTCGCGCCCGGCTCGATGGTGACCGAGGCAGCGTTCGGCTCGAAGTCGTCGGGACCGGTGGCCGATCCGTCGCTCGTCGCCAGCGCGACGAACACCGGCTGGCTCGACGGACCGTCGATCGAGACGGTGAAGACCGCGTCGCCACCCTCGTCGACGGAGACGTCGCTGATCGTCACGATCGGCTGCGAGACCACCGCATCGAGCACGGCTTCCCAGTCGTCGTACTGGGGGTCGTCGCCCTCGGCGAACGCCGAGACCCGGCCGGCGTCGCTCTGGTCGCCAGCGTCGTCGGGGCGGACATCCTCGACCTCGCCGTCTTCTTCCTCGTCGAAGTCGGGGAACCAGTCGTAGCCGAGGAAGACGACCATGCCGTCACCGAAGGGCATCAGCGCGACGGCAGCGCCGTCGGCGTTGTTGTTGTCGACGTACGGGACCGTCGAGCCTTCGGGCAGGCTGGCGATCGACAGCGTCGTGGTGTCGTTGACGTAGAGCAGCGTCGCCGGGCCGTCGTGCAACTCGGTGTCGGTGTCGACCCGGTTGCAGCCCGCAGTCGCCGCCGCAGTCACGTCCACGTCGTCGTCCTCAGGCTCGTCGCACGCATCCCCGTCATCGCTCGTCGACACGGAGAAGCCGAAGAGGCCGTTGATCTCGGCGTCGGGCTCGCTGGAGCCGAAGAACACGATCCGGCCGCCACCGTCCACGAAGTCGGCGATGACCGCCTCGGCGTCGTCATCGAGATCGGCGATCAAGGCGCCGTCGTCACCGCCCTCGAGCTCGGGGATGACCAGGACGTTCTGGCCGTCGAGTGCTGCGGTGATCTCGGCGGCCGTGATGCCGTCGAAGGTCGTGACGTTGTGGCCGCCGGCCTCGAGGTCGGCGATGACGAGCGCCGTCTCCTGGTCGGAGTCCCCGTAGTCGTCGTTGTCGAACACCGCGATGTTCGAGTCACCGCCCGGGGCACTGCCTGCCGGACCTGCCAACGCCAGTGGCGCCAGCAACACCGCCATCGCTGCCAGTGCGCGCATCATCTTCTTGTTCATCTTCGACTCCCGCCGGGTCTCGCCATTGTTCGGACAGGAGACCGTACCCCGCCGACGGGGCGGTGTCAGCCCCTGCTGACGAGCGCGGCCTCGACGGCCGCCGCGCCGATGGCGTCGACGACGTCGTCGGTGTGGGCGAGGCCGGGGAACAACACCTCGTAGGCGCCTGGTGCCATGGCGACGCCACGGTCGAGCATGGCGTGGAAGAAGCGCCCGAAGAACGCCTCGTCGGTCGACTTCGCCTCGTCGTAGGTGTGCGCTTCCTCGGCGCCGAGGTGGACACCGACGAGGCTCGACACCTGCGGGATCACGGCCGCGACGCCGGCGTCGGCGAAGGCCTTCTCGAGATGACCCGCGAGCCGAGCGGCGCTCGCTCGGAGCTGCACGTAGGCAGCGTCGTCGAGGAGGTCGAGGGCGGCGAGACCGGCAGCGGTGGCGAGCGGGTTGCCCGAGAGGGTGCCGGCCTGGAACACCGGGCCGTCGGGCGCCATCGAGTCCATGATCTCGGTCCGGCCGCCGTAGGCGCCGATGTTCAGCCCGCCACCGATGACCTTGCCGAAGCACGTGATGTCGGCGTCGATCCCGAACAACTCCTGGGCGCCGCCCTTCGCCACGCGGAAACCGGTGATGACCTCGTCGAAGATCAAGAGCGCGCCGACGCGGTCACACTCGTCGCGCAGTCCCTGGAGGAAGCCGTCGACCGGGGCGACCAGGCCCATGTTGGCGGCGACCGGCTCGACGATCACCGCGGCCACCGTGTCGTCGAGCGTCGGGACCTGGTTGTAGGGAACGACTCGGGTGTCGGCCACGGTCGCCGCCGTGACGCCGACCGAGTCGGGGAGGCCGAACACCGCGAGGGCGGACCCCGACTGGGCGAGCAGTGCATCGCCGTGGCCGTGATAGTTGCCGGCGAACTTCACCAGGGTCGTGCGCCCGGTGTGGCCGCGGGCCAGTCGGATGGCCGACATCGTCGCCTCGGTGCCCGACGACACCAGACGGACCTTCTCGACCGACGCGACCCGACGGCAGATCTCCTCGGCGATGCGGACCTCGCCCTCGGTGGTCGCGCCGTAGCTGGTGCCACGGGTGGCGGCATCTTGCACGGCAGCGACGATTGCCGGGTGGGCGTGGCCGGCGATGACGGCGCCGTAGCTCTGCACCAGGTCGAGGTACTCGTTGCCCTCGACGTCCCAGAGACGTGCGCCCTCGGCGCGCTGCACGAAGTACGGGGTCCCTCCGACGGCGTTCCACGCCCGGATGGGTGAGTTGACCCCGCCCGGGATGTGGGCGATGGCGCGCTGGTGGAGTTGCTCGTTCGTGGTCACTGCGTTCCTTCTCTACTGCGCGGCTTCGGCGATGGATCGGGCGGCGTAGGTGAGGATGAGGTCGGCGCCGGCCCGCTTGATCGACAGCAGGTGTTCCGCCATCACGGCGTCACCGTCGATCCACCCACGCTCGGCGGCCGCGTGGACCATCGCGTACTCACCGGACACGTGATAGGCGGCGATCGGGACGTCGACGGTGGCCCGGGCCTCGGCGATGACGTCCAGATACGCGAGCGCCGGCTTGACCATCACGATGTCGGCGCCCTCGTCGAGGTCGGCCTGGATCTCGGCCATGGCCTCGCGCGCGTTGGCCGGGTCCTGCTGGTAGCCCTTGCGGTCGCCCCCGTCGGCGATCGTGACGTCGACCGCGTCGCGGAACGGGCCGTAGAGGGCGCTCGCGAACTTGGCCGCGTAGGCGAGGATCGGGATCTCGACGTGTCCGTCGGCGTCGAGGGCGTCGCGGATCGCGGCGACCTGGCCGTCCATCATCCCGCTGGGCGCGGTGATGTCGGCGCCGGCACGAGCCTGCGCGACGGCGGCCGCGGCGTAGAGGTCGAGGGTGGCGTCGTTGTCGACCGTGCCGTCGTCGCGGACGATGCCGCAGTGACCGTGGTCGGTGTACTCGTCGACGCACAGATCGGCGATCAGGACCACGTCGTCGCCGACGTCGTCTCGCAGTTCGCGCAGCGCGACCTGGACGATGCCGTCGGGGTCGCTGGCGCCGCTGCCGATGGCGTCCTTGGTCTCGGGCACGCCGAAGAGGATCACGCTCGGCACGCCGAGGTCTCGGAGCTCGCGGACTTCCTGCTTGAGGCTGTCGATCGTGTGCTGGACGACGCCAGGGAGGCTGTCGATCGGCTGCGGCGTGTCGATGCCCTCCCGCACGAACAGCGGGGCGATCAGGTCGTCGACCCCGAGTCGGGTCTCGGACACCATCCGGCGCAGGGCCGGGGTGCGGCGGAGTCGTCGGAGTCGTCTCGCGGGGAAGCTCACGACCGGCCAGCCTACGAGGGGAGCAACGCGACGAGGTCGGCGAGGGTGACCTCGGCCAGCGAGGGCACGACGAGGTCGGCATGGCCGAAGGGCAGGTGGGCGGTCATGCCCGCAGGCACCCCCACGGTCGTGCAGCCGGCGGCGTTGGCTGCCGTGACCCCGGGCTCGGAGTCCTCGAGGACCACACAGTCACGGGGGTCGACCTCGAGTCGCTCTGCCGCGAGCAGGAAGAGGTCGGGGTGTGGCTTGGTGCGCGCGTGCCCGACGTCGTCTCGGGTGGCTCGCACAGGGAACAGGTGGTCGATGCCGAGGCGGGTGAGGTGGCCGAGCACCCAGTCCAACGGGCTCGACGAGGCGACAGCGACCCCGACGCCGGAGTCGCGGGCCTCGGTCGCCAACTCGACCACGCCCGGCCGGATCGCTTCCTTCGAGATCCGCGCATGGTGGCGGGCCCGACGGGTCTCCAGCACCTCCTCCGGGTTCGTCAGCGGTCGACCGAGCGCGGTCTCGAGCATCTGGGTCCAGTGCGGGTGGTCCGCGGTCCCGATGATCGACACCCACTCGTCACGCGACAGTTCGAGGCCGTGATCGGCGAACGACTCGGCGACGGTCAGGTACTCCGACGTCTCGGTGTCGAGGACGAGTCCGTCGAAGTCGAACAACAGGCCGGCGAGTCTTCCCACCGCGACAGTCTCCCCGACCCGTCCCCCACGACCCGAACCCCGTTCTCGACGTCACAGCCGTCGGGGGCCGACGGTCAGGACGTCGAGATCGAGGTGGTGAGGGCGGTGAGCAGGCCGTCGATGGTGTGGACGTCGGCCTCGACGTCGACGGTGAGGCCGTGCTCGCGTGCCGTCGCCGCCGTGATCGGACCGATGCAGGCCACGACGGGCGGCACGGTGTCGCACACGGCGAGGAAGTTCCGCACGGTCGACGACGACGTGAAGGTGACGATGTCGGCTGCGGCAGCGCGGGCGAGGTCGTCGTCGGACGGCCGGCCCTGGACGGTGCGGTACGCCTCGACGACGTCGACGTCCCATCCCCGATCGCGCAGGCCTTCGGGGAGCACGTCGCGTGCCTCGGCGGCACGAGGGAGCAGCACTCGTCCGGGTCCGTCGGCGAACACCTCGAGCAGGCCCTCGGCCACGAAGCGCTCGGGAACGAGATCGGCGACGACGTTGCCCTCGGCGAGCGCCTCGGCCGTCCCCGGCCCGATGGCAGCGACCTTCGCCGCGCCGAAGGCCCGAGCGTCTCGGCACTCGGCGAGGAGGCGGCGGGCGCCGTTGGGCGACGTGACGACGACCCAGTCGTAGGTCGCGAGATCGGCGACTGCAGCACGCAATGCTGCGCCCCCGTCCGCCGGCTCGTCGATCCGGATGGCCGGGATCTCGACCGTGTCGGCGCCGAGCTCGCGCAGGCTGGCCAACAGCGACGACGACTGCGCCCGTGCCCTGGTCACGACCACGGTCTTGCCGAACAACGGACGATTCTCGAACCACGACAGGTCGAGTCCGGCGACTGCGCCGACGACGATCGTGGCCGGCGGCTCGAGGTCCTGGTCCGGGAGCGTCGCCAGTGTGGCGCGCACGGTGCGCTGTTCGGGGCGGGTGCCCCAGATGACGGCGGCGGCGGGCGTCTCGGGGTCGCGGCCGGCGGCGATGAGGCGCGGCGCAGATCCTGTCGATGCGGCCGACGCCCATGAGGATGATGATCGTGCCGCCGACGCGGGCCACCGCATCCCAGTCGACCGAACCCTCGACACCGATCGACGGGTCCTCGTGGCCGGTGACGACGGTGAAGCTCGTCGATGAGAAGCGCTGCGTGACCGGGATACCGGCATAGGCCGGGACGGCGATGGCCGAGGTCACGCCGGGCACGAACTCGAAGGCGATGCCGGCGTCGCGCAGCGCCATCGCCTCCTCGCCGCCACGTGCGAACACGGTGGGGTCGCCGCCCTTGAGCCGCACGACGGTCTCGCCCGTCGCACCCCGCTCGACCAGCAGCGCGGTGATCTCGTCCTGCGTGTACCGCGCCTGGCCCGGCGCCTTGCCCACGTCGATCCGCTCCGCCGTCGCGGGAGCGAGGTCCAGGAGTTCCGCTGCGGACAACCGGTCGTGGACGACCACGTCGGCCCGGCCGAGCACCTCGGCACCGCGCATGGTCAACAGCCCGGGGTCGCCGGGGCCCGCGCCCACGAGGAAGACAGTCACACGGGCGACTTTACGGCGGCGCACCGCAGCCCGAGACCTGACGGTGTGTCAGATTGGCTCCATGCAGGCACCCCTCGACGGCATCCGGATCCTCGCGGTCGAACAGATGCAGGCGCTCCCGTACGCGACACAGCTCCTCGCTCGCCTCGGTGCCGACGTCGTGAAGGTCGAGCACCCGACCCGGGGCGACCTCGGCCGTGGTTCGCAGCCGTCGATGACCGACGAGTCCGGCGCATCGGTCGGCGCCACCTACCTGCGCAACAACCTGGCCAAGCGGTCGATCGGCCTCGACCTCGGGCACCCCGACGCCAAGCAGGTCTTCCTCGACCTCGTCCCCCACTTCGACGTCGTGGCCGAGAACTTCAAGCCCGGTGGGATGGCCAAGTTCGGCCTGTCGTACGACGACATCGTCGACGTCCACCCGGGTGTCGTCTACGTGTCGGTGTCCGGGTTCGGGAACACGGTCGAGTCGCCGTACGGACACTGGCCCGCGTTCGCCCCCATCGCCGAGGCGATGTCGGGGATGTACGCGTTCAACCGCCCCGCCGACGAACCGGTCAAGGTCTCCCCGGTCGGGGCGTTGGGCGACACCGGGAGCGGGCTCTTCGCCGCCATCGGGCTGTTGTCGGCGCTCCGCAAGAAGGACCGGACCGGCGAGGGGTCCTACGTCGACATCTCGATGTTCGACTGCATGGTGGCCTTCGCCGACATCGTCCCCAACTACTTCTCGATGGGCCGCGATCCGCGGGACGTGCCGCCGCTGATCAACCACGGCTTCGCCATCGCCTCGGGCGAGGTCGTCATCCAGGTCGGGCGGCCGCACCAGTTCGCCAAGCTCGTCGAGACCATCGGCCACCCCGAGTGGGCCGACGACGATCGCTTCGCGACCGCACAGGGCTGGGTCGACAACCTCGACGTCTTACGGGAGGCGCTTGGCACCTGGGCCGGCGACCGGTCGACCATCGCCGTGGCCGAGGTGCTCGCCGCCGCAGGCATCGCCGCGGCGCCGATCTTCGAGGCCGCCGACCTCGTCGACGACCCCCACGTCCGCGCCCGCCACATGCTGACCGAGATCCCCCGCACCGACGGCGTCGACCGACCGGTCCTGACGCCGGGCAACCCCGTCAAGATCTCGGACCACGACGACGCGACCGCTTCGCCGCCGCCGATGCTGGGCCAGCACACCGACGAGATCCTCGGCGGCGAACTCGGCCTGTCAGCCGAACGGCTGGCCGAACTCCGCGCCGCCGACGCCATCGGCTGAGAAGCGTTTCTGACACCGCGTCAGAGATCTGAGACAATCGGACCATGACACGCGGCATCCGCTCGATCGGCGCGCACATCCCGCACCGACGCCTCGACCGTGGCGAGATCACGGCCACGTTCGGCAAGGGCGGGGGCAAGGGCACCCGGGCCGTGGCGTCGTTCGACGAGGACACGACGACCATGGCCGTCGAGGCCTGTCGCGCCGGTGGCGTGGCCGACGGCGGCCCGTCGCTGATGGCGCTGTGGTTCGCCACGACCGACCCGGCCTACGTCGACAAGACCAACGCCAGCGCCATCCACGCCGCCCTCGGCATCCGCCGTCCGTGCCCGGCGCTCGACTTCGGCGGTGGACTCCGCTCGGGGATCGGTGCGTTGAACGCCGCGCTGCGGGCCACCGGCGACATCGTGGTCGCCGCCGCCGACCGGCGCAGCGGCCTGCCCACCAGCGCCGACGAATCGACCGGGGGCGACGCTGGCGGCGCGGTCCGTGTCGGCGAGTCCGACGACGGTCCGCTGCTCGCCAGGTTCGTGGTCGACGCCTCGGCCACCGACGAGATCCTCGACCGCTGGCGCACCCCCGGCGACGACCGCTCCCGAGCCTGGGAAGAGCGCTTCGCCGAGTCGACCTACGTCGACCTCGCCGTCGGCACCTTCGGTCGGGCGCTCGAACGAGCCGACCTCAGCGTCGACGACATCGACGTCCTCATCGTCACCGGGATGCACACCAGGGCGATCGGACGTGCGACCAAGAAGCTGGGCGTCGAGACGGTGGCCGACAACCTCGACGCAACCGTCGGCAACGCTGGCGTCGCCCAACCGTTCGTCACGCTGGCGTCGGTGCTCGAGACGGCCACACCCGGCCAGACCATCGCCATGGTCCATCTGGCCGACGGCTGCGACGTCGTGATCCTCGAGACCACCGAACACGTCGCCACCTGGTCGCCCCGCCGATCGGTCGCCACGCAGATCGATGCCGGCGCCCCCATCAGCTACGGCCAGTTCCTCGCCTGGCGTGGTCAGGTCGAGGTCGAGCCGCCCAACCGTCCCGGACCCGCTCGGGTCTCGGCGTCGGCCGCCCAACGTCGCCAGGACTGGAAATTTCGCTTCACCGGCAGCCGCGACCGCAGCACCGGCATGCTCCACCTCCCGCCTGCCCGGGTCTCCGAGAAGGGCGGCAGCGTCGACGACATGGACGACGTCGTCATGGCCGACGTGCCCGGGACCATCGCGGCCATCACCGTCGATCGCCTCGCCTACTCACCCAGCCCGCCTGTGGTCTTCGCCGTCATCGACTTCGACGGTGGCGGTCGAGCCCCACTCGAAATGACCGACGTCGACGCCGGTTCGGTCGACGTGGGCGACCGGGTGGAACCCACGTTCCGTCGGCTCTCGACCGCCGACGGCATCCACAACTACTTCTGGAAGGTCCGGCCCCATGGGTAGTCACGGCATCACCGATCAGGTCGCCATCATCGGCGCCGGGTGCATCCCCTTCGGCGAACGATGGGACGACAGCCTCGACGACATGATCGTCGACGCCGCCCAGCAGACCTACGCGTCGGCTGGCGTGGCCCAGGACGACGTCGACGCGTTCTGGTTCGGCACCGCGCAGTCGGGCATGTCGGGCATCACGATGGCAGGACCGCTCAAGATCCACGGCAAGCCCGTGACCCGGGTCGAGAACTTCTGCGCCACCGGCTCCGAGGCGATGCGCCAGGCGGCGTATGCCGTGGCGTCGGGTGCCTACGACGTGGTGATGGCCCTCGGCGCCGAGAAGGTGAAGGACTCCGGTTACGCCGGCCTCAACGCCTACCCGATCCCCACCGACGGCACGAACCGCACGCTCACCGCCGCTGCCATGTTCTCGATGCTGATGCCCGCCTACGCCGAGCGCTACGGGATCAGCAAGGACGACGTCCGGTATGCGTGTGCGCAGATCGCGTCGAAGAACCACGCCAACGGGGTCAAGAATCCCCTGGCCCAATTCCGCCGCGAGATGTCGGCCGACAAGATCTGCGGCATGCCCGCAGTGGCGGGCGGGCTGAGCGTGTTCGACTGCGCCGGCGTCGCCGACGGTGCCGCCGCCGTGATCCTGTGCCGGGCCGAGGACGCGCACCGCTACACCGACAAGCCGCTGTTCATCAAGGCGCTGTCGTTCGTCGCCGGCACCGGTGCCGGCTCGCTCGACCCTGACTACGACTACACGACGTTGCCCGAGTGCCAGTGGGCCGCCGATGACGCCTACGCCCAGGCCGGGGTCACCGACCCGATGTCGCAGCTCGCTCTGGCCTCGGTCCACGACTGCTTCACACCAACCGAGCTCGTCCTCATGGAGGACCTCCGGTTCGTCGAGCGCGGCACGGCGTGGAAGGCGGTCATGGACGGCACGTTCGACCTCGACGGGGCGCTGCCGGTGAACACCGACGGCGGACTCAAGGCCTTCGGCCACCCGGTCGGCGCCTCCGGGCTGCGCATGGTCTACGAACAGTGGCTCCAGCTGCGGGGCGAGGCCGGCGACCGCCAGATCGACCTCCAGGGACGCACCCTGGGCCTGACCCACAACCTCGGTGGCTACCCCGGCGAGATGGTCAGCTTCGTCGGCATCTACGGCAACGAACCCACCTGACCCCGAAAATCTCGTCGCTCGCTCACACGTGCTGTGAGCCAGCAACGGTATTTTCATCTGCTGTGGAGGAGATCACCGACCCGGTCGACGGGACCCGCTGGACCATCGACGTCGACTTCCTCGCGTCCAACTGGCGCTGCAAGTGGGGCGACGGCTGTCTCGGCATCCTCGACGAACCGGCCGAGGAGCTGATGCAGGGGTGCTGCTCCGTGGGCGCCGAGATGCTCGACGAGGACGAGGCCATGCTCACCGCAGCGCTCGCCCCGACCCTCGACCCCGCCAGGTTCCAGTTCCACGCCGAGGCCGCCGACGGCGGCGTGTTCTCCGACGGCACCCGGACCAACACCCGCGTGGTGGCCGATGCCGAGGGTCACGGCGCCTGCATCTTCCTCAACCGGCCCGGGTTCTCCGGCGGCGCCGGATGCGCACTCCACCTCGCGGCCGTCGAGGCCGACGAGGCCCCGATGGACTGGAAGCCCGAGGTCTGCTGGCAGCTCCCGCTCCGCATCGACCGTTCGACCGACGAGGACGGCGACACGGCCTCACTGCGTCGTTGGTCCCGGGCCGACTGGGGTTCCGACGGGGCGACCATGCACTGGTGCTGCACCGAAGGCGAGGTGGCCTACGACGGCGACCAGCGCGTCATCGACTCCCTCTCCGACGAGATCGAAGCGCTCGTCGGCCCCGACGTCGCCGTCGAGATCCGCCGCCGCCTCACCCCCTGACCCGCAACCCCAGAACCCACTTCTCGTTCTGGGTGCGCGATCGGGATCCGTGGAGTACCGATCGCGCACCCAGAAGCGAAGGGTTCTGTCTCTGGGGGGTCAGTGGAGGAGGTCGGTGACGGGGAGTTTGTCGATCGCCAGGGGGCCGACGGCCGACGGGTCGGTCGAGCGGACGACGCAGCGGGCGACGCGGCTGGCGTCCATCGACGCGACCACGGCGCGCAGGGCGATCATCCCGTCGTCTTCGAGGGTGGCGTGCGCACCCGCCGGTAGGTCGCAGTCGCCGCCGAGGGCCACGAGGAACGAGCGTTCGGCGTCGACCTCGCGCCGGCTCGGGGCGTGTTCGATCGCGGCCACGACCTCGGCCGTGTCGGCGTCGTCGGCGCGGCACTCGATGGCCAGTGCGCCCTGGCCGACCTGCGGGGTCATCACGTAGGTCGGGAGCCAGTCGCTGATGCGGCGCTCCATGTCCTGGCGGAGGAGGCCGGCGCCGGCGGCGATGATCGCGGTGATCTGTCCCCCGACGGCCGGCATGCCGACCTGCGCGACCCGGCGCTGCACGTTGCCGCGCAACTCGACGAACCGCAGGTCGGGCCGCAGGTCCTGGAGCTGGGTACGACGGCGGTTCGAACCGGTGGCGACGATCGACCCCACCGGCAGGTCGACGAGCGCACACCCGACGAGGACGTCGCGTGCATCGCCCCGTTCGGGGATCGCGCCGAGCGTGAGACCGGGCACGGTCGTCGACGGCAGGTCCTTGGCCGAGTGCACGGCGAAGTCGGCGCGCCCGTCGAGCACGGCCTGCTGCACCTCCTTGGCGAAGGCGCCCTTGCCGCCGATGTCGGAGATCGGCTTGGTGAGGTCGGTGTCGGGCGCCGACGTCATCGGCACCAGCTCGACCTCGAGGCCCGGGTGTGCGGCCTCGAGCAGCGCCTTGACGTGCTCGGTCTGCCACAAGGCCAGCGGCGACTGCCGCGTGGCCGCTCGCAACTTCATCCGGCGTCGATGTCGAACAGTTCGCGCAGGGCCTGGATGAGTCGATCGCCCTTCGCCGTTCCGGCGGCGTCGCGGAGGGCGACGGTCGGCTGGTGGAGCATCTTGGCGACGAGGCTCTTGCTGTGGGCGTCGAATGCCGCCAGCTGTGCTTCGTCCATCCCCGACTGACCGGCCTTGTCGAGCTCGGCGAGACGGGCCTTCTCGGCGGCGTTGCGCAACGCGACGATGACCGGCGCGACGGTGCGGGCCGAGGTCGCCGACCGGAAGCGGTCGAGTTCTTCGTCGAGGAGCGCACGGACCGCTTCGACCTCGCGGCGCCGATCGGCGAGGCCGGCGTCGGCGAACGCCGTGAGATCGTCCATGTCGAGCACGGTCACGCCGGGCAGGTCGGCCACCGACGGATCGATGTCGCGGGGCACGGCGATGTCGACGAGCAGGAGCGGTCGGCCGTCGCGGCGTTCGACCACCGACGCGACCTCGGCGCGGGTGAGCAGGACCGAGGCGGCGCCGGTCGAGGTCAGCAACACATCGGCGTCGACGAGTTCGTCGGGGACGGCGGCGAAGCGGGCCGAGCGGGCGTCGAGCTGCTTGGCCACCATCTTGGCCCGGTCGAACGTCCGGTTGGCGATGACGAGATCGGCGACGTCGGCGTCGGCGAGCGAGGCCGCCATCGACGAGCCCATGTCGCCGACACCCAGCACCATGGCCCGAGCACCACGCAGGCCTTCGCGGCCGTGAGCGGTGAGGTGTTCGGCGGCGAGCGCGACGGCGGCGTAGGAGACCGAGGCGGTGCCCTGGCCGATGCCGGTCTCGTTGCGGACCCGCTTGCCGGCCTCGAGGGCGTGGCGGAAGAGCAGGTTGAGCGTCGGCCCGACGGCATCGGCTTCGCGGCAGGTCTCCCAGGCCGTCTTCACCTGGCCCTGGATCTCGTGTTCGCCGAGAACCGCGGAGTCGAGTCCGGAGACGACCTCGAAGAGGTGGGCGGCGGCGGCCGAGTCGTGATGGACGTAGAGGTGGTCGCTGAAGTCCTCGGGGTCGAGGAAGGCGACCTCACCCAGCACGGCGCGGATGTCGGCGTAGCCACCGTGGAACTTCTCGGCGACGGCGTAGACCTCGGTCCGGTTGCAGGTCGACAGGACGACCGCCTCGGACAGGTGCTCCCGCGTCATCAGCCCGTGCAACGTCTTGGCCACGGCATCGGGGCCGACGGTCATCGCCTCGCGGACCGCGAGCGGTGCGGTCCGGTGGTTCAGGCCGATGACGACGACAGGCATGTTCTCAGCAGATCCAGTGCTTCAGCGGTGCGGTTGCTTCGCAGCAGGTCGAGCATCCCGGAATCGAGTGCTTCCTGCCATGGCAGTCCTTCTGTGGAACGCCCATCGGCCTTGATTCGTTCCCTCTCAGCCGAGAGGATCTCCAACAGCGCATCGTATTCGGGTCCGAACTCGGCTTCGAATCGACGACGCAGCCAGGTTGCCAGAGCGGGGCTGTGACCGCCGGTCGCGATGGTCAACAGGATCGGTCCGCGCCGCACCCGGGCCGGCAACGTGAACGTGCAGTTGGCGGGGTCATCGGCCGAGTTGACCCACACACCGGCGGCGTCGGCGTCGACGAAGACCTGGTGGTTCACCGCACGATCGTCGGTCGCGGTCACCACCAGTCGGTGCTCGGCCGCCTCCGGAGATGCGTAGGGGCGCTCCTCGATGGTGACCGGCATGTCCCGGATCTCGGGCGCGATCCGTGGCGCCACGACCGTCACCGTGTCGGCGCCACCGACGAGGAGACCCCCGATCTTGTTGGCGGCCACCGCACCTGCGCCCACGACCAGGACCGACCGGCCACGCAACACCAGGTTCACCGGGTACTGCGGACCATCGACGGGCATGGCGGCCAGGCTAGGGCGGGGAGGAGCGCCGGGCCCCGGCGTCGAACCTCGAGGGCATGCTCCGCCGTTCCGTCGTCGCCGCCGTCGTCCTCTCACTGCTGACCGTCGGCGTCGGCATCGCCCGGGCCGACAGCGCTCCGGACTACGCACCGGTCGACGCCCCCGGCCCCGAACTCGCCGTCCCGCGAGCCGACCTGGACGCATCGCTGCGGTGCCCCGCCGCACTGGCCGACGTCGACCGCGAGGTCGTGTTGATGATCCCCGGCACCACCGTCGACCCCGACGAGTCGTTCTCGTGGAACTACGCGAAGGCACTCACCGCCGAGGGCATCCCCCACTGCACCGTCCAGTTGCCGAACCACACCGACGGCGACATCCAGGTGGCGGCCGAGTACGTGGTCGACGCGGTCCGCACCATCCATGCGGCCACCGGCCGCGAGGTCATCCTGTTCGGGTGGAGCCAGGGCGCCTCGACCCTCCCCCGCTGGGCGCTGCGCTTCTGGCCCGACATCCGGCCGATGGTCGCGTCGCTCGTCGGACTGGCCCCGCTGAACAACAAGGGCACGCTGGTGTCGAACGGCCCGTGCCTCGTCGGCTCGTGCGTTCCCGCCGCCTGGCAGCAGTCGGTCGGGTCGGACTTCATGGCCGCCCTCAACTCCGGCCAGCAGACCTTCGACGACATCGCCTACACCGTCATCTACTCGCGATTCGACGAGGTCGTCACGCCCAACCTCGACGGCTCGCGCTCGGTGCTCCCCGAGGGGCCGAACGTCACCAACGTCGCGATCCAGGACCTGTGCGCCGCCGACCTGTCGGAACACCTGACGATCATCGCCTCACCGACCGCCTACGCCGTCGCGCTCGACGCGTTCACCCATCCCGGCGAGGCCGCCGATCTCGACCGGGTCGTGGTGCCCGAGCCCTGTCTCCCGGGCACGATGCCCGGTGTCACGCCGGCCGACTTCGCCACCCAGGAACTCCGGATCGGCCTCAACGTCGGGCCGCACCTGCTGACCGGTCGGGTGCCGGCAGAACCACCGCTCGCCTGTTACGTGACCGCGAGCTGCTGAGCGATCAGCCCTCGCGGCGCTGTTGGTAGAAGCTGAGGATCTGCATCTCGACCGCGAGGTCGACCTTGCGGAGCGACACGCCCTCGGGCACGTTCACGACCGTCGGGGCGAAGTTGAGGATCGACGTCACGCCGGCCTCGATCAGGTCGTCGGCGACGGGCTGCGCAGCGGCGGCCGGCGTCGTGATGACCCCGATGCCGATCTGGTGCTCGCGGACCACGTCGCCGAGCGAGGACGCCGGCTGGACGATCAGCCCGCCGTACTCGGTCCCGACGACCGCAGGGTCGGCGTCGACGAGGGCCGCCACCGGGTAGCCACGGTCGCCGAAGCCGCCGTAGTTGGCGAGCGCCGCGCCCAGGTTGCCGATCCCGACGATGACGACCGGCCAGTCGTGGGTGAGCCCCAGCGCCCGGCGCATCTGGTTCTGGAGGTACTCGACGTCGTAGCCCACGCCGCGGGTTCCGTAGCTGCCCAGGTACGAGAGGTCCTTGCGCACCTTGGCCGCGTTGACGCCGGCCGAATCGGCGAGCTGCTCAGAGCTGACCGTGAGCGTGTCGGCCCCGAGTTCGAGCAGGCTGCGCAGGTAGATCGGCAGACGGGCGACCGTGGCGTCGGGGATTCGCTTCCCCGGGTCCTTGTCCGCACCATCGGTCATCGCCGATGAGGGTACCGGCGCTCGCGCGATCGATCACAAAGTGCGCGCCGCGGGCAACGCGCGCGGGGTCAGCGGGTGGTACGGAGCTCCCGCTTGAGCACCTTGCCGCCCAGACCCTGGGGGATCTCGTCGACGAAGATGATCTTCTGCGGGCACTTGTACCGGGCGAGTCGCTGTTCGCAGAAGGCGATGACGTCGTCCTCCTCGACCGCCGCGCCGTCCTCGACCACGACGAAGGCCTTGACGGCCTCTCCGGAGTGGGGATGCTGCACGCCGACCACGGCCGCCTGGGCGATCCCGGGGTGATCGGACAGCACGGACTCGACCTCGCCCGGATACACGTTGAACCCCGAGACGATGATCAGGTCCTTCATCCGGTCGACGAGGAAGAGGAACCCCGAGTCGTCGACGACCGCCAGGTCACCGGTCTTGAGCCAGCCGTCGGCGGTCAATGCGTTGGCGGTGGCGTCGGGGTCCTGCCAGTACCCCTTGAAGACGTTGGGCCCCTGGACGCGGATCTCGCCGGCGTCGCCCACGAGCACGTCCTGGCCGTCGGCATCGATCAGACGGATGCGGACGCCGGGCAGCGGAGCGCCGATGCTCCCGGGCGGGGCCGGGATGCCGGTCGAGTTGGTGACGACCGGCGAGGCCTCCGTGAGTCCGTAGCCCTCGGAGATCTCGATGCCGAAGCGTTCGCGCACGGTGGTGCGGACCGAGTCGTCGAGGCGGGCGGCACCCGACCCGGCGATGCGGATGGTCGAGAACGCGTCGGCGTCGGCGCCCGGGAGGTGTGCCCATCCCGACCACATGGCCGGGGCCCCGGCGATGAGCGTCACGCGGTGCTTGGCGATCGCCTCGAGGGCCGACTCGGGGTCGAAACGCTCGATCGTGAGGATCGACCCACCGGAGTGGAGCGCGAGGCCGAGCACGACGTTGAGGCCGAAGATGTGGAAGAACGGGAGCACGCCGAGCGCCACGTCGTCCGCGGTCTGCGAACGGTGCGGCTGCGCCTGCATCTGCTCGAGGTTGGCGAGCAGGTTGCCGTGGCTGAGCATGGCGGCCTTCGGGAATCCCGCCGTACCGCTGGTGAACATGAGGACGGCGAGGTCGTCCGGGTCGCGATCGACGATCGGCGCCGGCTCGGACTCGAGGAGCTCGTCGAGATCGACCGATCCGGCGACATCGGTGTCCTCGCCCGACGCGCGGACGACCAGGCGCAGCGACGGGACCTGGACCCGGTCGATGTCGGAGAACGACCGACGACCGGTCGGGCCGACGATGACGGCCGAGGCCTCGATGCTCGCCAGCTCGTGGACCAGCTCGGGTCCGGGGCTCGACGGGTTGAGCGGCACCGCCACGGCACCGACGCCGAGCACGGCCAGGTAGCTGGCCACGAAGTACCAGTTGTTCGCCGCGATGATCGCCACGTGGTCGCCAGGCTCCACGCCATGGGCCACCAGACCACCGCGCAGGCGGCCCACCTGGTCGCGCAACTCGCCGTAGGTGGTCGAACGACCCCGGGAGATCAGGGCGACGGCGTCAGCGGGATGGTCGGCGCAGATGGCGGCGAGGTTCAAACGGGCTCTCCAGTGGGTTCCCCGGGCACGGACGCGCACAGTTGAGCACGAACCCGCCGTCGGGCGCAGATGCTGGACACGGCACACTGGTGCGGTGCACGAGTCCACCCGCGAGCGCGGGATCATCACCGACGGCTTGAGCCGGCGGTTCCCCGGCGGCGTCGGCCTCGACTCCTTGACCATCGACGTGGCCCCCGGTGAGGTGCTCGCCCTGCTCGGTCCCAACGGCGCCGGCAAGACCACCACCGTGCGGCTGCTCAACGGCGTCCTCACCCCCGATGCGGGCTCGGCCACGGTCCTCGGCCTCGACCCGAGGACCCAGGGTGACGAGCTGCGCTCGCGGACCGGGGTCTTGACCGAGCACGCCGGCCTCGACGATCGCCTGTCCGCCCGCGAGAACCTCCGCTACGCCGCGATGGTGCGCCGGCTGGTCGGGCCGGCGACCGAGAAGCGGATCGACGAACTGCTCGAACGGTTCGGCATGGCCGACCGGGCCGATCAACTGGTCCGGGGCGCCTCGACCGGGCAGCGCAAGCGACTCGGACTGGCGCGGGCGCTCCTGCACGACCCCGAGGTGCTGTTCCTCGACGAGCCGACCTCGGGCCTCGACCCGTCGGCGACCCGCGACGTCGTCGACCTCATCGGCTCCCTCGCCTCGGAGCACGGCCGGACCATCGTGTTGGCCACCCACTTCCTCGGTGAGGCCGGTCGACTCGCCGATCGCATGGCCGTGCTCGACCGCGGGACGTTGGTGGCGTTCGGTCGACCGAGCGACCTGGCCGCCGAGCTCTGGGACGGCCTGGACTGCGAGCTCGACCTCGGCGGGACGGCGCCGGCGGCTGCGCTGGCCGCGGCGAACGGCGTCGTCGGAGTACGGAGCTCCCATGCGAACGCCCGCGGCGCGGTCGTGCGGGTGTCGGACCGCGACGTCGTCCCCGCAGTGGTCCGAGCACTCGTCGCCGTGGGCATCGACGTGTACGCGGCCGTCCCCCGACCACCGACGCTCGAGGACGTGTACTTCGAGATCGAAGCCCGTCGAGCAACCGAGAAGGCAGGCGCATGAGCACCGACTGGATCGCCGTCCGCAGCGTCGTGGCCAAGGACCTGCGTGCCGTCCGACGGTCGAAGTCGGTGGTCATCCCGATGCTCGCCGTCCCCGTGCTGCTCATGATCATCCTGCCTGCGGCCATCGGCCTCTCGGCACGGGCGACCGAAGGGGTGGGCGTCGACCGACTGCTGTCGTCGGTTCCCGGTGACCTGGCGCGACCCATCCTCGAACTGCCCGAACGCGAGCAGCTGATCGTGCTCGTCAACGGCTATCTGCTCGCTCCGTTGTTCTTGATCGTGCCGCTGATGGTCTCGGCAGTGCTCGCTGCCGACGCCTTCGCCGGCGAGAAGGAGCGCAAGACGCTCGAGTCGCTGCTCCACTCGCCGATCCGCGACCGCGACCTCTTCATCGCCAAGTTCCTCACCGCGTTCCTCCCGGCCGTCGCCGTGTCGTGGATCGGGTTCGTCGCGTTCGCGATCGTGACCAACACGATCGCGTGGCCGGTGATGCACCGGGTGTTCGTGCCCACCCGACTGTGGATGGTGATGATCCTGTGGGTCGCCCCTGCCGTCGCGACCCTCGGCCTGTCGGTCATGGTCCGGGTCTCGGCCCGCACCGGTACGTCACAGGAGGCCAACCAGCTCGGTGGCGCCGTGATCCTCCCGCTGATCTTCCTGGCCGTCGGCCAGTCGACCGGACTGCTGCTGGTCGACGTACCGATCGCGCTGGCGATCGGCGCGGTGATCTGGATCGTGGCGCTGTTCCTGCTGCGCGGCGGCGTCAAGCGGTTCACCCGCGACGCCCTCGTCGCCCAGATCTGACGGGCCGGTCTGACGGGGCGGTCTGACCGGTCAGGTCATCAAGACCAGCTGGACGAAGGCGGCGCCGATGATCATCAGCAACAAGATGCCGAGGAGGATGGTGGTTCCGGGCCTCATGAATCGTCTCCTCGTCGGGCGCCGAGTTCGACGCTGGTCGTGACACCCGGGGTCGGCTGGTCGTCCTGGTCGAGACGGCGGAGACGGATCTCCGTGCCGGTCCGGGCACCGAGCTCGACCTCGGCCGACCGACGGTCGAGCGCGATGGCGAGCACGCCGTAGCTGTCGATCAGCAGACCGATCTGACCGTCGGCGATGCCGGCGAAGTTGTCGGCCCGGCGGAGCAGACGCCATTCGTCATCGCTCTGGTCGGCACCGATCTGCGCCTGGAGCGTGTCGCCCCAGCCGTCGAGGTCGTCGGGGTCGAGGTTGAGCTGGCAGTTGCCGAAGTGATCGACCCACATGACCTCGGCCACGAGATCGCCGTCGTCCTCGCGGGCGACCGGCAGGATCCCCGGCGTCAGCGAGTTGGGATCGACGATCTCGCCCATGTCGCCCAGGTCGGCACCCATGCACAGTGCGCCGGCGACCGGTGCGAACACGTCGCGCCCGTCGAACGTCGGGCCGGGAGCGGGGAGGTGGTACTCGGTGTTGGTGAGGCTCACGGCACGGGTCGCGCCGCCGACCATCGCCACCGCGGGGGCCAGCAGTCCGTTGTCCGGTCCGAGCAGGACCGACTGGCCGTCGCCGACCTCGATGGCCAGCGCCCGACGAGCCGTTCCGACACCAGGGTCGACGACGGCGAGCACGACGCCAGGGCACAGGTACTGGGCACTGCGGGCGAGCGTCAGTCCACCGGCCCGCACGTCGTGGCGGGGGACGTCGTGGCTGATGTCGACGATGCCGACGCCCGGAGCCGTCGAACGGATGAGCGAGTGCACCACGCCCACGAACTCATCGGTCCGCCCGTAGTCGGACAGGAACGAGACGGTGTCGTAACGCAGGTTCACGCCCCCGACGCTACGCCGTCCTAACCCGCTTCCGTGAAGCGGTCGGCCACGTAGCCGTCGAAGTCCTCGGCGCTGATCCGGTACGACTTGCCGATGCGCAGTGCGCGCAGCTCGCCCGACTTGATGAGTCGGTAGACGGTCATGTCGGACACACGCAGTGATTCCGCGACCTCACGAGGCGTGAGGAACGTATGAGCCATGGAACACCCCTTCTCTCTCCGGGGCGGACTGTACGACACCGTGGCCGCTGAGGCCACTAGCACCTCGAGTGGCTGATGTGGTGGATGGTGCAGGAGTGACTAGCTCAACTCGATGGAGCGGTCGCGTGCGGCGATGACGGCATCGATCAGCGCCGACCGCACCGCCCGCTGCTCGAGCACCCGCAGTCCCGCGGCCGTGGTGCCGCCGGGGCTGGTGACCTGGGCCCGGAGTTCTCCCGGCGACTTGTCGCCGGCCAGGTAGAGGCTGGCGGCCCCGAGCAGCGTCTGTCCGGCGAGCGACTCGGCCGTCTCCCGAGGGAGACCCGCGGCCACACCGCCTTCGATCAGCGCGTCGAGCACCACGAACACGTAGGCCGGCCCCGACCCCGACAGCCCGGTGACCGCGTCGAGCAGGTGCTCGGGGACGCGTGCGACCGACCCGACGGCGCCGAGGATCGCCTCGGCCCAGTCGACGTCGGCCTCGGAGGCGTTCGCCCCGGGCGCGATCGCCGCGGCGCCCTGCCCGACCAGGGCGGGCGTGTTGGGCATGGCCCGCACCACCGGCGTGCCCGCGGGGAGGGCGTCCTCGATCGTCGCGATGGTCACGCCGGCGGCGATCGAGAGCACGCGTCCCCCGTCGGCAGCGGCGACCGCCCCACACACGTCGACGATCTGGTGGGGTTTGACGGCCAGCACCGTTCCCGCGGCGGGACCCGGCGCGTCGGCGACCTCGATCGACGGATGCGCAGACCGCAGTTCATCGGCGCGGGCGGCCAGCGCCTCGACGACCCGGATCCGCCGCGAGGGATCGGCGGCCAGCAACCCCGACAACAGGGCCTCGCCCATGCGCCCGCCCCCCACGATCTGGACGTCGACGGGTGTGCTTGCGGACGCTTCGCTCATCGCGGGGACGTTACCGACCGCCGATCGCCGCCGGATCGGCGGTTCGTCCGATCGGACCGAAGACCTGCGCGAGCAACAGCACCACGGCCAGCGCCGAGGCCAGCACGAACACCCCCGTCGTCGTGGTGAACGTCAAGACGCCGGCCACCAGGAGCGGGCCGAGGGTCTGGCCGAGACGGGCCGCGCCGACCCAGACGGCGAACACCGCTCCGCGCTGCTCCGGCGGCGCCGCTTCGGCCACAGCGTCCTGGAGCGACGGGATGAACACGCCCTCGCCGATCCCGTAGATGACGCCCGCGAGGACGATGCCTGACAGGACGCCCGAGGCGGCGATGCCGGCGAAGGCCACGACGTAGGTGCACCCGGCGATCACCAGGAGCACCTTGAGCGGGTAGCGCTCGCGGATGCGTCCGAGGTTGAAGGCGATGAGGCACGACGACAACGCGGGCACGGCGATCATCGCCCCACGGGCTGCGGCTCCCAGACCGAACTCCTGCTCGAGGTGCACGGGGAAGGCGGTGAGGAAGCCACCGAAGATCATCACGAACACCAGGACGCCGGATCCCAACGTGGCGAGCACCACCGGGTTCCGCAGCGCCACCCGAGCGCCGCGCAGCTGGTCGCCCATCGACGACGCGGCGTCCGGACGGTCCTCGGGCAGCAGTCGCCAGACCGAGGCCGCCGCCGGGAGTCCGACCGCATAGAGCAGCAACGACGCCCGCCACCCGGCCAGGTCGGCGATCACGCCGCCGACCGGAGGCGCCACGGCGAGGCCGAGGGTCAGGACGGCAGCGTTGCGCCCGATGAGCGCTGTTCGTTCGACGCCGTCCCAGTGGTCGCTGATGAGGACGACGGCCAGGTTGATCAGCCCTGCGGTGCCGAACCCCTGGAGGAGCCGGGCCACCACCAGCAACTCGAACGTGGGCGCCGCGGCCGCACAGAGGCCGAAGACCGAGAACGCGAGGAGGCACGGCGTCAGCACGTTGCGCCGTCCGAAGCGGTCGGCGGCGAGGCCGATCGCCGGTGCCACCACGATCCCGGGCAGCGACCCGGCGGCGACGATCAGTCCGGCGCTCGAGTCCGACCGGCCGAAGTCGGCGACGATGTCGGGGAGCGACGGCCCGATCAGGGTGTTGTTGAGGATGCCGGTGATGGTGATGCCGAAGATCAGCAGCTTCGGCGGCCTCATGGCGCGAAGGCGGGCCGGCGCCCGTCCGGCTTCCCCGACCAGATCATGCGCCGACCCGCATCGTCAGAATGACATGAAAGGACATGAAACGTCAACGGTCGATGGCGTCAGTCGCCGGCGAATCGACTGGCGAAGCCGATGCGCAGCGCCGGCCGGAAGAACTGCTCGACCCACACGTAGAGCGAGCCCAGGATCCGGTCGAGTTCGCCCTCGTCGACGGCGTCGTTGGGGAGCGACCCGGAGAGGAAGATCGCCTCCTCGTCCCCGATCCCGAACGCCGCACCCATCAACTGCGTGTTGCGCCGCAGGAGGTGGGCGTAGAACGCCTCGTGGTTCTCCTCCGGCGCCGGCATCACATAGGTCTCGTAGTGGAGCGTCCGTTGGCGCAGGTGCAGCCAGATCGAGAAGACGTCCTTCTCCTCGCCGGTGACGCGCACGAACCAGCGCAGCACGTCGGGGTCGGCGTCACGTTCGGTGGCGACGACGACCGGGTTCTCGGCCAACTGCTCGGCGAGCCAGTCCTCGATGGTGGCGACGAGGGCTTCGAGTTCTTCCGGGCTGGACGTGTGTTGCACGGGTCCAGTCTGGACGAGCGGTCAGGCCGCGCGGCAGAGGACGAGCGAGCGAGCGGCGACGTCGTCGTAGACCCGCCGCAGCCGGGCCGCCGTGGTCGACCACGTGTAGTCGCGTGCGACGCGCACGCCGCCGGCGGCGAGGTGCGCCGCCAGATCGGCGTCGGCGAGGATGGCGTCGGCCCGGGTGGCGAAGCAGTCGGCGTCGCGGCCGTCGACCAGGAAGCCCGACGACCCGTGGCGCACCAGCGTGCGGAGGCCGCCCACTTCGGTCGCCACCACCGGGGTGCCGCACGCCGCGGCCTCGAGGGCGACGAGGCCGAAGCTCTCCGACCGGCTGGGGACCAGCACGAGGTCGGCGGCCCGGTAGAAGGTCGACAGCAGATGATGGGGCTGCGCGGCGACGAAGCGGATCCGGTCGAGCACCCCGAGTTCGCGGGCGAGTGCGGTGACCTCGGCGAGGTGTGCATCTCCCGCAGGTCCGCTGGTGCCGCCGACGGCGACGAGCACGGCGTCGGAGCGCTCCATGGCGGCGAGTGCCCGGACGGCGACGTCGAGGCCCTTCAGGGGCTGGATCCGGCCGACGAAGAGGAGGACCGGATGGTCACCGAGGTCGAGGTCGAGCGCGAAGCGTGCGCCGGCTCGGTCGCCAGGACTGAAGAAGGCGTGGTCGACACCGGGAGGCACGATCTCGATCCGGGTGGCGTCGGCGTCGTAGTGCTCGACCAACTCCTGTGCCTCGGCCGGGGCGTTGGCGAGGATCGCGTCGGAACAGCCGATGATCTCGCGCTCGGCGCGGATCCGGTGTCCGGGCTCGACGTCGCCGGCGAGGGACTTCACGGCTCCCAGAGTGTGGAACGTCGAGACCAGCGGGAGATCGAGCTGGTGCTTGATCGTGTGGCCCGAGACGCCCGAGAGCCAGTAGTTGGCGTGGACCGCGTCGACCGGGTGGTCCTCGAGGTGACGGAGCACGCCGGTGGTGAAGTCGTCGACGACGTCGACCATGGACTCCTTGGGGAGGTCGGGCTCGCCGGCGTCGATGTGCACCACCCGGAACCCGGGTTCGATGTCCACGACGTCGGGGAGGTCGGCATGGTGCCGGCGTGTGTACACCTGACAGTCGACTCCGGCCTGGGCCAGGGCGCCCACGAGCTCGCGGACGTAGACGTTCATGCCGCCGCCGTCGCCGGAACCCGGCTGGACGAGCGGAGAGGTGTGGAGCGAGAGCACTCCGAGACGTTGCACGGCTCGGTCAACGCTCCGGATCGTCGGAAGATTCCGGATCTGGCGAATCCACCTCGTCGAGCGGTGCGCCGGCCTCGGCGCGGAACGACTGGTAGATGCGGATCAGGGCCTGCCGCTGATCGGCCGAGAGCGCGCTGTCGCGCCGGATCTCGCCCACCACGTCGACCATTCCCTCGCGCTCCTCGAGGATCCCGGCCCGCACGTACAGCGACTCGGCCGAGATCGACAGGGCACGAGCGATCTGTTGCAGGATCTCGGCCGACGGCTTCCGCAGGCCGCGCTCGATCTGGCTCAGGTAGGGGTTCGACACACCCGCGAGCTCGGCGAGCTTGCGCAGCGACAGGTGGGTCGTCCGCCGCTGATCGCGGATGAACGACCCCAGCTCACCCCAGCGGTCCGTGGCTCCGTCGTCGTCCGACGGATCGAGATCGGCCACCCCGGATCAGGACGCGGGTGCGAGCAGTTCCCGGGTCGCGTCGAGCAGGTCGACGGCCGAGAAGGGCTTGGTCATGAAGCGGTCGGCTCCCGCGTCCATGGCGGCGTCGCGGGTCTCGGCGTCGTCACGAGCGGTCAGCATCAACACCTTGGTCCGCCCGTGCGGGATCTGGCGGCAGACCTCGATGCCGTCGATCCCCGGCATCATCACGTCGAGCACCACGAGCTGGGGACCGCGTGGACCGCCGACCGAGCGGAGCAGGGTCAGCGCTGCCGGCCCGTCGGACGCTTCGACCACCTGGTAGCCGTCGGCTTCGAGCACCGACCGGATCACCGAACGGACGTCGGGTTCGTCGTCGACGACGAGGATCGCTGGCGGCATCTCTTCCATGGCGCCCAAGTCAACCACCTGGCTTCCGGTTTTGCCTCGCCCGAACTGCGGAGCCGTCTCAGGTGAGCAGGCTGTCGACCGACGCCTCGCCGGACTTGTACCGACGGGTGAGCTCTTCCTCGAGCGCATCGATGCGATCGAAGAGCGTGCGTCGTAGGCCCGAGACCTTCTGCTCGAACTGCACGAGGGCGTGGCTCGCCGTCTCGAGTTCGGTGTCGGTGAGGCTGCCGGGCTCGCCGAGGCGAGAGTCCGAGATCACACCGTCGAGTTCGTACTGCAGTTCGTGGTCGACGACACCGGTTCCGAGGCTGGACGGGAGTCGCCCCATCCCCTCGCTCCGCGTGCTGCCGGCGAGCAGTTGGGGGAGGCGGGCGATCAGGTCTTCGAGGTCGTCACCGTCGCCGCCCTCGGTGCGTCGGGCCCGCTCGGCGGCCACCACGTCGAGGCGTCCCTGGACGAGGCGCCGCAGGAAGGACAGACCGGTCTCGATCTCCTTGCAGGTCGCACGCCGGGCACGCACCTGCTCCATCGGCAGTGCTGCCACGTCGCCGAGGTAGTCGTCGGCGAGGATGTCTTCGAGGGTCTCGGTCACGGTCACTCCTGCGGGACGCGGCGCGTCAGGCGCAGTTCGAACGGTATCGCATCGCCGGGACGGGCGGACACCGAACGGGCTCGGGTCAGCTGACGAACGCGTCGATCGCGAAGTACCAGACCGGCGCGGCGAGGAGCAGCGAATCGACCCGACGCAGCGCGGGAGCGAAGGCACGGGAGTGCGGGAGCATCGCCGTCGCGAGGTACTGGCCGGCCAGCGCGAGCGGCGCGACCAGCAGCCCGAAGATCATCGCCTCGCCGACGTCGAAGGGCGGGAAGCCACCGGCAGCGATCGCCATCGACATGACGAGGACGGCCGCTGCGCCGGCGAGTGGACCCTCGACGTTGTTGGCCGCGCCCGAGCCGACGAGGAAGTCGCCGGACTCGTAGGCCGAGACGAGGAACACGATGGCCACGGCAGCCCAGATCTCGCGCTCGGCCAACAGGACCAACGATCCACCGGCCACCGCCGTGGGCAGCGCGCACTGCAGCACCAGCCCCACGTTGCCCATCGAGATGCTCGGGCTGGCATCGTCGCCCTCACCCTGCCGGAGCGAGACGGCCACGGCGAGCGCCGCGAGCGCGAGCACGCCGAGACCCATCAGGCGGGGGCCGAAGCCGGCGAGCGCGACGACGACCGCCGTGCCACCCAGGGCCCAGGTGGGGTCGACCTCGCGTCCACGGGCACGCCAGGTGCGCAGCGCCTGCGCCGAAGCGGCCGCGAACGCGATCCCGAAGTAGGCGACGACGCCGATGAACCCGACCATGAACGCGACGACCGCTCCGGCGAACCACAGGATCCCGAGCCGGACCCGCGGACCGTCGATGTCGTAGTGGACGCGCCACCGGCTCCCGGAGCGCTCGCGCAGCTTCGCCTGCCGGGCCGCGGCCTTCTTGGACTTCGCCGTGGTGGCCATGGTCAGGCGCCGCCCGAGACGGGAGGGAGGACCGCGACCTCGTCGTCGGGTCCGACCACGTCGGCGCGCTCGGCCGGCTCCCCGTTGACCCACACCTTGCAGGTCGGGAGCAGGTCGGAGAACGCCGGACCGAACCGAGCGACGGCGGCGTCGAGGACCGCGCCCACCGTCGATTCGTCGATGATGTCGCGGTCGGTCCCAGCGGCCTCGCGCGCACCGGCGAAGAGTCGGAGGCTCGGCATCGGCCGAAATCGTACCGAGGCGGGAGGAAGGGCCCCCACCCGCGGCCACCGACGGCGATACCGTCGTCGGCCGTGACCGCTCGCATCCTCGTCATCCGCCACGGCCAGTCGACGTGGAACGCCGACGGCCGGTGGCAGGGAACCGAGGATCCGCCGCTGTCGACACTCGGGGTCCGCCAGGCCCACATGGCCGCCGCAGCGCTGGGGACCTTCGACCTCGTGGCCGCCTCGAACCTCGAGCGAGCCTCGGTCACCGCGACGATCATCGCCAACGAGTCGGGCATCGGCCCGGTCGTGACCGACCCCGACCTCGCCGAGCGGTTCGCCGGCGACTTTCAGGGCCTGACCCGCGTCGAGATCGAAGAACGGTTCCCCGGGTTCCTCGCCGACGGGCGGCGACCGGCCAACTACGAGACCAACGAGTCGGTCGCCGAGCGAGCGGTGGGCGCGCTCGCCCGCATCGCCGCCGAGATCGGCGAGGACGGCACGGCCCTCGTCGTGTCACACGGCGGCGTGATCCACACCCTCGAGGAGATCGCCGGCGTCTCGCGCGAGAGTCGCCTCGCCAACCTGGGCGGACGCTGGTTCGAGGTCGGCCCGTCGGTGTTCCGCGCCGGCGAGGACGTGCTCCTCGTCGATGCCGACGCGGTGACCGTGCCCGGTCAGATCTGACGGCGAGCGTTCACTCGATAGCGTGACCGATCGCCCGAGGGGGTGTAGCTCAGTTGGCAGAGCAGCGGCCTTTTAAGCCGAAGCGCGCGGGTTCGAGCCCCGCCGCCCCCACGTGTCGGCCTCGCCGACGTCAGGCCGGGCCGCGCGGCTGGCTCCAATGCCACTGCTCGCCGTCGTGTTGGCGCACGACCTGGGCCGGGTTGCCTGCCACCACCGTCCGGTCGGGGACGTCTTCGCGGACCACGGCGTTGGCGCCGACCACGGCGTTCTCCCCGATGCGGACGTTGCCGACGATGACGGCCCCGATGCCGATCCACGCACCCCGGCAGATCTCCACCCGACGGCCGTCGCGCAGGCCCTGCCGCTTGATGGGCACGGTGACGTCGTCGTAGACGTGGTTCGTGTCGGAGATGTAGACGCGGTCGGCGATCATCGCCTCCTCGCCGATCACGACCTCGCCCACCGCAGTGATGCGCGTGAAGTGTCCGATGTAGGCCCCGTCCTCGATCCGGACGGTGACGCCGCGCTCGGGCACCAGCGCCTCGATCACTGCGTAGGCGCCGATCTTGACGAACACCCCGACGTGGATGCCCTGGGGGTTGACGATCGAGGTCGTCGGTGTGCCGATCTCGCTGTACGGGCCGAACGACGCCCAGTCGGGTGCTTCCACCCCGGCATTGTCCCTGATCGACGGGTCCCCGGTCGGGGACCGCCGCGACGGCGACGGGTAGCCTCGCTCCCGCTGAGGGAAACAACATGAGGACGCCGCCGTGGATCTCGCCCCGCGAGGACTGACCCGATCGATCGTACGACTCGGTCAGGCCGCGCAGAACGCGCTCGAAGTCGCTCGCTTCGGCGGTCTCGAGACCGGCGAGCAGTCGACGCCCTACGAGGTCGTCTCGTCGCACCGCGTCTACCGACTCCGACGCTATGGCGACCCGGACGCCCACGCCGGCGGCGAGCGCCGTCCCCCCATCATCCTCGTCCCCCCGATGATGCTCTCGGCCGACGTGTACGACGTGTCGCCCCAGTCGAGCGCGGTCGGCCAACTCGCCGACGGCGGCCTCGACCCGTGGGTCGTCGACTTCGGCGCTCCCGAGAAGGAGGAAGGCGGACTCGAGCGGACGCTCACCGACCACGTCATCGCGCTCAGCGCCGCCATCGACGAGGTGATCGAGATCACCGGCGGCGACGTCCACCTGTCGGGCTACAGCCAGGGCGGCATGTTCTGTTACCAGGCCGCCGCCTACCGCCGAGGCAAGGGCCTCGCCAGCATCGTCACCTACGGCAGCCCGGTCGACACGCACAGCCAGGTCCCCTTCGGCCTCGACGACGAACTGCTCGTCAACGCCATCGACTTCGTGGCCGATCACATCCTCCCCAACGTGTCGGTGCCGGCGTGGGCCAGCAAGGCCGGCTTCCGGATGCTCGACCCCATCGGCACGGTGCGGAACCAGATCCAGTTCGCCGCCCAACTCCACGATCGCGACTCGCTGCTCCCCCGCGAGGGCCAACGGCGCTTCCTCATGGACGAGGGGTGGGTGGCATGGCCGGGTCCGGCACTGGCCGAGCTGGTCAAGCAGTTCATCGTGTCCAACCGCATGATCTCCGGCGGCTTCGTGATCGACGGCCGTCCGGTGACGCTCGCCGACATCGACTGTCCGATCCTGTGTTTCGTCGGGAGCAAGGACGAGATCGCACCCGAGGAGTCGGTCCTGGCCGTGGCCGGCGCCGCACCCGCCGCCGACGTGTACGAGACCCCGCTCGAGGCCGGGCACTTCGGTCTCGTCGTGGGGTCGCAGTCGGTCGAGGTCACGTGGCCGACCGTCATCGACTGGGCGTTCTGGCAGAGCAACGGCGGCACGCCCCCGGCCGGGGTCGAACGTCTCGATGCCGATCGGCCGTCCACGAACAGACCGAAGAGCGACCTGGAGCGATCCGTGAACCTCGCCGCCAACATCACCGCAGGCCTGGGTCGCGCGGTGACCACCGGCACCCGAGTCGGCCTGCGGGCCGCCCGGAACCTCGCCGTCGACAGCGTGGGCTCGCTCATGCGGCTGAACCGCATCGACCAGGTCAAGCCCACGTCTCGCATCTCCATCGCGTCGGTGATCGACGAGCAGGCACACGCCGCTCCCGACGACACCGTCTTCCTGTTCGAGGGCCGGGGGCACACCTACCGTGCGGCGAACGAACGCATCGACAACGTGGTCCGCGGCCTCATCAAGATCGGCGTGCGGCGGGGCTCGCACATCGGGGTGCTCATGGACACCCGTCCGAGCGCCCTCGGCGTGGTCGCGGCGCTCAACCGGATCGGCGCAGTCGCCGTGCTCCTGCGTCCCGACGGCTGGCTCGAGCGCGAGGTCGAGTTGGGGCGGGTCACCAGGATCGTCGCCGACCCCGAACACGGCAAGCAGGCGGCGGCCATCCAGAACATCCCGGTCCACATCCTCGGTGGCGGTGGCGGTCCCCGCGATCTCGGGTCCGCCGTGGACGACATGGAGGCCATCGATCCCGACGCCGTGCCGCTGCCGGGCTGGTACGAGCCCAACCCCGGCCGAGCGCAGGACCTGGCGTTCGTCCTCTTCACCGGCAACGCGAACAGCACCAGGGTCAACCGCATCTCGAACGGTCGGTGGGCATTGTCGGCCTTCGGCACCGCGGCGTCGGCGTCGCTGACGCGCTCCGACACCGTGTTGAGCCTCACGCCGATCCATCATCCGTCCGCGCTCCTGACCGGCATCGGGGCCGCGCTCGCCAGCCGAGCCCGGTTGGCGATGACCACGGGGTTCGAGGCCGAGACCTTCTGGTCCGAGGTCCGTCGCTACGGCGCGACCGCCGTCACCTACACGTGGACCATGGCCGCCGACATGCTCGAGGCGCCGGCGTCGGGCCGCGACATCCATCACCCCATCCGACTCTTCATCGGCTCCGGCATGCCGAAGAGCCTGTGGCAGCGGGTCGAGGACCGCTTCGCCCCGGCGAAGGTGCTCGAGTTCTACGCCTCCACCGAGGGCGACGCGGTCCTCGTCAACGTCCGGGGCGACAAGGTCGGCTCGATGGGCCGCCAACTGCCGGGCAGCGCCAAGTTGAAGATCGCCCGCTACGACATCGAGGCCGGCCGCCTCGTCGAGGGTCCCGACGGGTTCGCCGTCGAGTGCAACCCGGGCGAGGTCGGCATGCTGCTCGCCAAGCTGAGCGTCCGCGACGGCGCGTACCCCGACCGATCGCTCCGCGCGCTCTTCGAGGGCGGCGACGCCTGGCTCGCCACCGGCGACCTGTTCACGGTCGACGCCGACGGCGACCACTGGCTCGTCGGGGGTGTCCAGTCGCTGATCCGCACGCCACTCGGCGCCACACCACCGATCCCGGTGCAGGACGCCGTCGGCGCGCTCGACGCCGTGCACCTGAGCGTCGCGTACGGCGTCGAGGACAAGGACGGGATCGCGGTCATGGTCGCGGTCGAACTGCGCGACGGGGCGACGCTCACACCCGCCGCCCTGCGCGACGCCGTCGCCGGTCTCCCCCGACCCGACCGACCCAAGTACGTCCGGGTCGTCGACACCATCCCGCGCACCACCTGGTACCGGGTCAAGACCAGCGAACTGCGCGGCGAGGGCATCCCCACCGACGAGGACGTGTTCATCCTCAAGGACGACCGGGCGACCTACCGCAAGCGCAAGGCCCGCGCCCCCAGATCCCGCGCGTGAGCCCCTCCCCCTCCCCCTCCCCCAGAGCCGTTCTGGTGAACCATTGAGACCACCAGATGGCGCGATCGTTCACCAGAATGGGGGTCACTCGTAGGCGGCGCCCATCTCCCGGAGCATCTCGACGAGGTTGGCCGGCGCATCGGGAGCCGACTCGCCCGGCCGGTAGGTCGCCGACTCGATCGTCCCGGTGTAGGCGTACGAGCCGTGGGCCTCGAAGAGACGCCACGACACCGGCGAGCGTCGGTCGCTCCCGACGTCGATCCCCTCGAACGGCGCCATCGGGAACAGGACGCTCCAACCCGTCGCGGTGATGCCTTCGATCCTCGACCCGTCGATCGACAGCGCCACGTCCCAGACGTTGCCGCCCGGCGCCGTGAAGTGCGCGGTGACGCAGTGATCGCCCGGCGTCAACGCGAACGGGGGCGTCTCCGAGAACCGTCCACGACCGTCGTTGTGTCCGATGCGCACGGCGCCGCCCTCGATCCACACGAGATACCCGCCGCCCTGGTCGCCGTGCGCCACGAGGATCCCCTCGTCGCCCGGAGCGAACGAGCACCGGATCTCGAGGTCGAACGAGCGGATGAGCACGAGGCGCTGCGATCGCCAGCGTTCGAGGGTCGGTGAGCCCGGTCGGATCACCACGTCGCCGTCGAACGCCGCCTCGATCCATTCGGGACGATCGAGGAACTTGAGGCCGCTCCCCTCGTCGAGCGGGAAGACCTGGTTGTCCCACGCGGCCTGACGCCACGCCGCGCTCAGCTCGGCCACGAGGTCGGGCTCGTCCGCTGCCAGGTCGTGCAGTTCGGTCGGGTCGGAACGGAGGTCGTAGAGCTCGAACTCGTGGTCCCCGAACTCGGTGAGCGGCCGATGCAGCGACACGATCTCCATGCCGTCGCGGTAGAAGCCGCGGTGGCCGAGCATCTCGTAGTACTGCTCGGTGTGGTCGGAAGGAACGTCGGCGTCGTCGATGGTCGCGGCGAACGAACTTCCGGCCGGCGCCAGGAGCTCGGCGTCACCGCGATGGGTGGGCTGCTCGAGACCACACAGGTCGAGGAGCGTGGGCATCACGTCGGTCACGTGCAGGTACTGATCGCGGAGTTCGCCATCGCCTGCGAAACGGGACGGCCACGACAACATCGTCGAGACCTGATGGCCGCCGGCGTGGGTGTTGATCTTGTAGAGCCGGAACGGCGTGTTGCACGCCATCGCCCACCCACGCGGGTAGTGCGGGATCGTCGTGGGTCCGCCGATCTCGTCGACCCGTGCGAGGTCGGCGGCGGTGTCGGTCTCGCCCAGCAGGTGCACGTAGTACCCGGTGGTCCCCTCGACCTCGCCCTCACGGGACGCGCCGTTGTCCGAGGTGAAGAAGATGATCGTGTTGTCGAGTTGGTCGAGCGCCCGGAGCTCGTCGACGAGACGCCCGAAGTTCTGGTCGACGTTGTCGACCATCGCTGCGTACACCGCCATGTAGCGAGCGTTGATCAGCCGCTCCTCGTCGCTGAGGTCTTCCCATGCGACGACATCGGACCCCAGCTCGGTGTTGCGGGGCGCGCACTCGACGTCGGCGCCGACGATGCCCAACGCCTGCATCCGCTCGAAGCGCTCCTGTCGCAGGAGGTCCCACCCGCCGTGGTAGCGGTCGGCGTACCGGGCGATGTCTTCCGCCTTGGCCTGCAGGGGCGCGTGCACCGCGCCGTGGCTGAAGTACAGGAAGAACGGCTTGGCCGGGTTCGACGCCTTGGTCGATCGGATCATGTCGATGGCCCGGTCGGTGAGGTCGTCGGTGAAGTAGTAGCCCTCGGGATAGGTGTCGACCTCGACCGGGCTGTTGTCCTGGACCAGCCGGTGCGGATGGTGGAAGTTCGTGAACCCGTCGAGGATCCCGTAGAAGCGATCGAACCCCTTCTGGCACGGCCACGAGTTCCGGGGACCGGCGTCGGAGCAGTTCGAATCCTTCGTGAGATGCCACTTCCCGACCATCAGGGTGTCCCAGCCGTTGTCGCGGAACACCTCGGCGGCCGTGGCCGCTCGGTCGGTCAGCTCCATGGCGTAGCCGGGATACCCGGGGTCGGAGTGGGCGACGTGGCCCACCCCGGCCAGGTGCGAGTTGAGGCCGGTCAACAGCGCGGCGCGTGTGGGCGAGCACATCGGCGTGACGTGGAAGTTGGTGTAGCGAAGACCCCGCTCGGCGAGCGCGTCGAGGTTCGGTGTGGCGATCTCCGACCCGAAGCAGCCGAGGTCGGAGTAGCCCAGGTCGTCGACGAGCATCACGATGACGTTGGGGGCGCCGGCGGGCGCGATCGGCGGCGACTGGTGGTCGGGCTCCGAGCCGGCGACGGTCCGCCCGACCCGCCCTCCGAACCCCTCGTACGCCCGACTCCCCGGACTCACCTGCCCCTCCACCGGCGTCACCCTTCCACCGCCCCACGATTCGTTCTGGTGACCACACGACACCACGAGGTGTCACGAGCGTTCACCAGAACCAAGCCGGTCTCGTTCTGGTGACCAGATGACACCACCAGATGACGTGAGCGTTCACCAGAACGGGGGGTGGTGGGGTGTGTCATGGGCGGACCTCGTAGTAGACGTTGGCCGACTCGCCGGGGTCGTGACGGGTGAGCGACGTGAAGCCGGCGGCCTCCGACAGCTCCCGGAGCTTCGACTCGGGCAGGCCGACCGTGCCGAGACCCATGCCGCCGGGCTCGCTCGTGGCCGACGACATGCACGACGTGATCGAGAACCCGAACATCATCGCCAGCATCGGGTTCCGCATGTTCTCTCCGAGGGTGTCGGCGCAGCGGATCTCCTTGACCAGCAACGTGCCGTCGTCGCGCAACGCGGTCCGCACGGCGGCGAGCGCGTCGTCGGGACGGGTCATGTCGTGGAGACAGTCGAAGGTGAGGGCCAGGTCGAACGACGCTGCGCCCGGGAGGTCCTCGGCCCGACCGTGCACCAACTGCACGTTGTCGAGGTGGGCGAGCTTGGCGGTGGCTCGCTCGATCGCGTGGCGTGACGGGTCGTAGCCCACGAACCGCGACGCGGGATACGCCGACGCCAGCGCCTCGAGCGCGACGCCGGCACCGCAACCCACGTCGACGACGTCGATGCCCGACTGCAGCCGGGCCTCCACCCCGTCGAGCATCGGGATGATCACCGGCACGAGCGCAAGGCGTGCCCACGGCCCCAGCGTGCGCTCGGTCTGGTGGGCTCCGCTCGGACCCAGCCGGTCGTACGGGAGGCCGATGCCGGTACGGAAACACTCCGTGAGGTCGTCGACGAGATCGGGATCCATGGGACCGCTGAACGCGCCGACCGCCGTGAACAGCGACGCCTCCTCGTCGACGAGCACGGCCCGTCCCGCCGGCGACAACTCGAACCGGTTCCCGTCTCCTTCGGCCCCGGGCCGATGGTCGATCAGCTTCGCCGCCACCATCGACGACGCCCACTCGCGCACCCACCGCTCGGACAGGCCACCCGCACGCTCGGCCAACTCGGCGGCAGACAGCGGGCCGGCCCCGGCCATCGCCTCGTAGAGACCGAGCCGATCGCCGATGTGGATCAACAGCGAGACCAGCTCGCCCTGTTTGTAGCTCCAGACCTGGAACGCCATGAGCCCCACGGCCTCGTCGTCGAGCTGGTCCTGTACGTCGGTCATCGCTCCCCCTCGGTCGGGGAAGTCCTAGCGCATCGGTAAGCGGATCGTCGGCCAACGGTCAGGACCACCAACGGACTCCGCACCACCGATGCGGGGCCGACGAAAGGACCCACCATGCGCACGACCCGTCTCCTCACCGCCGCGGCGACCGCCGCGGCCTCCATGGCCCTCCTCGCGACGCCGGCGTCGGCCGGCGGCCCCGTGCTCCAGGACCCGTCCGAGCTGCCGCCTCCCCCGCCGCCGCCGACCATCACCGTCTCCGACGCCACCGCCTACGAAGCCGACGGCTCGATGGCGTTCCGCATGGTCCTGTCGGAGCCCGCTCCCGTCGGCATGCACATCACCACCTCGATCGTCCACGAGGACACCGATGGCGCCGACTTCGTACCCGTGCTGTTCGACGACATCGCTCCCGGCATGACCGAGTACATGGTCCCCGTCGGACTCGCCGCCGACGACGGTGTCGAGGACGTCGAGAACTTCGTGCTCGAGGTCGACAACGACGCCGGCTACGAGGTCCACAACTCGTCCGCCGACGGGTTCATCCTCGACGGCGACGGGCCGCAGCTCGAGATCGTCGATGCCGAGACCCCCGAGGGCGATCCGGGCGACGACAACCACATCGAGGTCGTGGTCCAGGCGTCGTACGCACCGCTCGAGGACGTGACCTTCCGGCTGTACTCCGGCGTGTTCGGCTCCGAGGCCGAACCGGGCATCGACTTCGAACCGATCGACGAGGTCGTGACGCTCCCCGCGGGCGAGACCTCGGTGTCGACCATGATCCCGATCGTCGAAGACCTGCTCGACGAGGACGACGAACTCCTGCCCGTCTACGGCGAGGACCAGAGCGCCGGCGACTTCGGCCTCGACGGCGGCAGCGCCGTGCTGCGGATCCTCGACGACGACGAACCCGGCGACGACCACGGCGGGGCGGTCCCCGGCAACGGGAGCCCCACCACCACCTCGACCACCTCGACCACGCCGAACGACGACACCGAGGTGCTCGACCAGTCGACGACGCGGACGGCTGGCCGACTCGCCGAATCGGGCGACCAGATCAGCATGCTCTGGCTCCTCGGGGCGCTCCTGCTCACGGGTGGCGCCTTCCTGGTCGTCCTCGCCGCCGCACGACGGTCCCGCCGACCCGCACACCTCCGTCGCTGAACGGCGGACGTCGTGCCGGTACGGTCCGCTCGGTGCCAATCGTTCTGGGTGTCGACGGCGCCCGTGGTGGATGGGTCGGGGTGCGTTGGGACGGCACGACGACGACGCCGCTGTTCGACCTGACCCTCGGCGGCCTCTGCGCCCAGGCCGGGTCGGTGGCCGTCGTCGCCGTCGACATGCCGATCGTCCTCACGAGCGATGGGCGGCGGGCCTGCGACGACGAGGTCCGCCCGCTGCTGGGGCCACGCCGGTCGTCGCTGTTCTCGCCGCCGGCGGTCGGCGCCATCGCCGTGGACGACTACGCCGAGGCCAACGCCTGGTCGAAGGAGCACCTCGGGAACGGCATCTCGAAGCAGGCGTGGATGCTGGTGCCCAAGATCCGCGAGGTCCAGGCGTTTGCCGCCTCGACCGATCTCCCGATCCACGAGACGTTCCCCGAGCTCTCGTTCCTGGCCATGAACGGCGACCGGCCGATGAGCCATGCGAAACGGACGTGGACGGGGCTGGCGAGCCGCCTCCGCCTGCTCGACGACCACGGTCTCTCCGTCGATGCCGAGGCCGGCGTGGCCGGTGCCGTCGCCGCTGACGACATGATCGACGCCGCAGCGCTGGCGTGGTCGGCGATGCGAATCGCGACCGGCACCGCCCGTCACGCCCCGGAACAGGTCAGCCCGGAGCGTCCGTCGATCTGGTGGTGACCCACCACTCGGTGACCGCTGCGGCGACGGTCGCCGCCGCCGAGTCGGCCACCCGCACCAGCGTGTGATCCGGGATCACGGCGGCGTCGGCATCGGCGTCCGGCGTCGACGACGACGGTGTCTCGACGACGAGGGTCGGCACGGGGATCGACCCCAGCATCCGCAGTTCGTGGTCACGGTCCATCGGCCCCGCGACGAGGGTTGCTCGCACGTCGGTCGTCCCCGGCCGATGCGGAGCCAGCGCCTCCGGAGTGGCGAGGATCGCCCGGCGCGCATCGCGCAGCGCCGCGTTGCGTTCCAGGACGTCGAGCCACGGCCCGCCGAGCCCGTCCACCAGCACGAGGGCGCGAGCGCGGCCACCGAGCGCGAACGTCCGGGCGACGAAACCGTGCGTACCGACGCCGACCACGATCGGCGCTCCGCCGTCGGGGGGTGACAGGTGGTCGACCAGTGCGAACACCGCATCGCCGGCTTCGTGGTGGCCGCCGGCCGGGGGCGGCGCGGCACCGTGACCGGGGAGGTCCGGTGCGGCGACCGCCCCGTCCCACCCGGCGAAGGCTTCGGCCCACGGTCGACCGCCTTCGGCACCCAGGTCGTGGACGACGAGGAGATCGGTCATCGGACCACCCCGAGGTCGGCCAGGAACGCCTCGACCTCGGCGAGCACGAAGTCGGGGTTCTCGACGTGGACGTAGTGCCCGGCGTCGGGAACCGCCCGCCATCGCGCATCGGGCAACGCGGCGATGCGGCGCTCGACCTCGGCGTCGGACAGCTCGGTCCAGGCGTCGTCCTCGGACGACATCAGCGCCAGCACCGGCACCGTGACGTCCTGGTATCCCGCCAGGATCATCTCGATCGAGAACCCGTCGGGCACACCGAGGTTGAAGCGCGGGTCGGCCTTCCACACGAACCCGCCCTCGGCCTCGATGGTGCCGTGTTCGACGAGATGGTCGAGGAATCGCTGGGGAAGACGCACGTTGATGCCACCGCGACGCGCCGCCATCTCGGCACGCGACGTCCACAGTCTCGGCGGTCGGCCGAGCACCTTGGCGATCTGGTCGAGCGACGCCGTCGTCCCCTCGACCGGATCGAACTCGGGGAACGCCTCCGCGGGCGGACCGAGTCCGTCGAGGTTCACCACCCATGCGAACCGATCCGGGGCCGTGCCGGCCGCGCTGAGCGCCTGACCGCCACCCATCGAGTGCCCGATCATGCCGATGGGCGTGCCCGGCGTCCCGGCCTCGTCGGCCAACACCCGGGCCACCTCGCACAGGTCGAGCGTCGCCGCCGTCCACATCATCCCCGAGCTCAGACGACCGCTGTCGCCGTGCCCGCGGATGTCGATGGCGACGGCATGGAAGCCGAGCGAGGCGAAACGCGGTGCGAAGTCGTCCCACATGCGTCCGTGGTCGTGCGCGCCGTGGACGAGCAACACCGGTGGCGCCGTCGGATCACCCCAGCACCAGGCGCGCAGACGTGTCCGGTTCACCTCGATGAACCTGGCCCGATCCGGTTCTGCGAACGTCTGCCCCACGGAGGTCATGTTCGCAGTGGGTGGTGGGCCCATGGCAATCGAGAATCGGTCAGGATGGCGACATGTTGCACCCTGACCTCGAGATCGGCGTCGTGTTCCCCCAGATCGAGCGGGCGGGCGACGCGGACGCGGTCCGTCGCATCGGCGCCGCCGCGGAAGACCTCGGCTTCGACCACCTGCACGCGTACGACCACGTGCTCGGCGTCGAGCACGCCGACCGGGATCCCGAACTGTGGGGTGCCTACGACGAGGACGACCCCTTCCACGATCCCTTCATGCTCTTCTCGTACCTCGCCGGCCGAACAGAGCGCCTCCGCTTCTGCACCGCGGTCCTCATCCTCCCCCAACGTCAGACCGCGCTCGTGGCCCGTCAGGCCGCCGACCTCGCGATCCTCTCCGACGACCGCTTCCGGATGGGCGTCGGCGTGGGTTGGAACTGGGTCGAGTACGAGGCGCTCGGCCAGGACTTCCACACGCGGGGCAAGCGCCTCGACGAACAGATCGACACGCTCCGACGGCTCTGGCGCGACAAGACCATCGACCAGGACGGCCGGTTCGACACCGTGCGTCGTGCCGGCATCCCGCCTCGACCGGCGCGGCTGCCCGAGATCTGGATCGGTGGGTTCGGCGACGCGGCCTTCGGTCGTTGCGCTCGCACCGGCGACGGGTTCCTCTTCGGTGGGTCGACGACGGCAGTCCTCGACGGCCTGACGCAGCTCCGCTCACTCGCCGCCGATCACGGTCGCCGGGTGGGCAACGGGGCCGACGAGATCGGGGCCGAGTCGATGATGCTGTCGAAGAAGGGGCCCGCCGACCTCGTCGCCAAGATGCAGGCCTGGGCCGACGCCGGAGGCACCCACACCTCGGTCGTGACGATGGGCCTCGGCCTCGACTCGACCGACGCCCACGTCGACTACATCAGCCGCGTCGCCGAGGCCCTCCAGCAGGGTTGACCCTGCGCGGAGGACCGCGACGAGCGCGGCTGCTGCGACGTGGTCTACGAGGCCAACGCGGCCTGGCCGGTCCCGACGGTGATCTTGCGGGGCTTGGCCACCTCGGCGACCGGGATCGTGAGCACGAGCACGCCGTCGACGTAGTCGGCATCGATGCGCTCGGTGTCGAGGTTCTCGCCGAGGAACAGCGAGCGGGTGAACGTCCCGTGCGGACGCTCCGAAGCGAGCACGTCGACGTCGTCGGATCCGTTCCAGCGACGCTCGGCGCGCACGACCAGTTGGTTCTTCTCGACCGTGACCTCGATCGTGTCCCGATCGACACCGGGGAGGTCGAAGTGCACCGTGACCTCGTCGCCGGACCGGACGGCATCCATCGCCATCACGGAGCGCCGAGCGGTGCCGGTCGTCTGCTCGGCCAGGCGGTCGAGCTCACGGAAGGGGTCGAATCGCAGCAACATGGGTTCCTCCTCGCAGGTGCGGGAAACAGGTACAGGACCTGTTCTATCAACCACCAGAAAAGTTGACAACCCTGTACTCAAGTCTTGTCGCGACGTTCGAGGGTCAGACGCGGCCGTCGGTGGCATCGTCGCCGTAGAGCGCCCGGCTCCAGTGCTCGACGTCGGGGCCACGGCGCAGGTGGTGACCACCGTCGACGCCGATGGCCTCGCCGGTGATCCACGACGACTCGGGACCGAGGAGGAACCGCACGATGTTGGCGACGTCGGCAGGTTCGCCCACCCGGCCCAACGGCATCTGCGCCAGGTAGTCGGCCTTGACGTCGGGGTCGGCTTCGAGAGAGGCCGCCAGCTCGGTCGGCACCAGACCGGGACGGACCGCGTTGACCCGCACACCGGCGTGGCCGAGTTCGTCGGCGGCGGTCTTGATCAACGTCTCGAGGCCGGCCTTCGACACGCAGTACACCGACATGAACCGGTGGGTGAGCGGGGCGGCGATCGACGAGATGCCGACGAAGCTGCCGCCCCCGGCGCGCACCATCGCGGCCGCCGAGTGCTTGAGGGTGAAGAACGCGCCGGTCAGGTTGATGCCGATGATGTCGTCCCACTGCTCGGCCGGCATGGCCACCACCGGGGCCAGGGTGCCGTTGCCGGCGGCAGCCACACAGAGCTGGAGCGCGCCGGTCGCCTCGGTCGCGGTCGCCACCGCAGCGGCGACGTCGTCCTCGGACTTCACGTCGCACACGGCGTGGCGGACGTCGACCCCGTCGGGAGCGATCGACCGGAGATGCTCGACGGCACCGAGCAACCGATCCTCGGTCCGGCCGGCGATGGTCACCGAGGCGCCGTCGCGCACCACGGACTCGGCACACGCGAGACCGATCCCACTCCCGCCGCCCGTGATGAGCGCCGCCTGCCCGTCCAATGCCTTCGAAGCTGTCGTCATGGCCGGAAACCTAGAGTCCCGACGTGACCAACGGGGACGATCGCCGCAGCCCACTCGAGGGCATCACCGTCCTCGACCTCACCCGGGTGCTCTCCGGGCCGATCTGTGGCCGTGCCCTCTCCGACCTCGGCGCTCGGGTGGTCAAGGTCGAACCGCCGGCGGGCGATCTCACCCGGTTCTCGATCCCACGCCACGGTTCGATCAGCGGCTACTACGCCCAACAGAACAGCGGGAAGGAGAACGTGTCGATCGATCTCGACACCGCGGAGGGCCGTGCGCTGCTCCGACGCCTCGCCTCCAGCGTCGACATCGTCCTCGAGAACTTCCGGCCCGGCGTGTGCGCGAAGTGGGGCATCGGATACGACGACGTCGCAGCCCAGAACCCCGGGGTCATCTACGCCTCGATCACCGGGTTCGGCCAGACCGGCCCCTGGGCCGACCGCCGGGCCTATGCCGTCGTCTCCCACGCCGTCGGCGGGTTGACCCACCACCAACTCGAGCATCAGGAGACGGTCGCCGGCGAGGCCGTGCTCGCCAACGACGCCTTCTCGCACGGCGACGTCTACACCGGCCTGCTGGCGCTCTCGGGCGTCCTCGCCGCCCTGCACCAACGCCACGCCACCGGCCGCGGCCAACAGGTCGACGTCTGCATGATCGACGCGATGTTGTTCATCAACGAGCACGCCCAGGAGCGACTGGCCGGCGAGACCGAGGCCGGCGACCCAGCGATCCTCGGCAGCGGTTGGTCGCCCGTCGTCGAGGTCGCGAACGGCCAGCGGGTCAGCGTCGCCGGCGATCCCGGCGGCGTGGCCTACGAGTCGTTCCTCCGCCTGCTCGGACGCGACGACCTGCTGGCCGACCCGGCGATGCGCACCTGGGACGGCCGCACCACGCACGGGCCTCGACTGCGCGACGACTTCCGGGCCTTCGCCGCGCTCGTCCCCGATGCCGACAGCCTCATGGCCTTGCTCGACGACGTGGGCCTGGCCGCCGGTCTGGTGCAGTCGGTCGAGGACCTCGCTGCATCCGAGTTCGTCACGCACCGCGGATCGATCGTCGAGGTCGACGATCGCTCCGGAGGGTCGTTCGCCATCCCGCAGGCACCGTGGCGATTCTCCGACGCGCGCGCCGAGGTGGTCGGACCGCCGGCGTGGCGTGGCGAACACAACCGCGCCGTGTGCCGTGATCTGCTGGGAGCGACCGACCAGGAGATCGACGACCTCGAGACCGCCGGCGCTCTGGTGGCGCGCCCACCCAAGCCCCGCCCATGACCCCAGCCCCATGACCCCGCTGCCCATGAAGGCCACGTCGGGCCCGCTGCCCGTCAGCGACGAGTGGCTCTACGAGATCAAGTGGGACGGCATGCGTCTGGTCGTCACCATCGACGACGGTGGGGTGCGTCTGACCTCGGCGACGGGCAACGACGCCACCGCCTCGTACCCCGAACTCGTCGGCCTGACCGACGCGCTCGGCGTCGAGTCGGCCGTGCTCGACGGCGAGGTCGTCGCCTTCGACGACCGCGGACGGCCCGACTTCGGTCGCCTCCAGCAACGGATGCACGTGTCGAACCCGCGCCAGGCAGCCGAGCGTGCCGCTGCCGTGCCGGCGGTGCTGTGTCTGTTCGACCTGCTGGCCCTCGACGGACGAGACGTGACCGGGTTGCCGCTCGTCGACCGACGCCGTCTGCTCGAACACCTCGTCGAGCCAGGTGCGCACTGGCAGGTACCCGACGCCCACGACGACGGCCGGGCGCTGCTCGACGCCGCCGATGCGGCCGGGCTCGAAGGCGTCGTCGCCAAACGTCGCGACTCCACGTATCGACCGGGGAGCCGGACCAAGGACTGGGTGAAGGTCAAGATCCGCCGTCGGCAGGAGTTCGTCGTCGGCGGGTGGGGCGCCGGCGACGGTGGCCGGGCGGGGAGGATCGGCGGCCTGCTCGTCGGGTACCACGAACCCGCCGGCGGACCGCTCCGCTTCGCCGGCCGGGTCGGGAGCGGCCTGTCGGACCGCGAGATCGACGTCCTCACCGACCTCTTCGTCGAGCGCGAAGCCTCCCCCTTCGACCCGCTGCCGCCCGCGAACCAACTCCGTGGAGTGACCTGGGTCGAGCCCGAGGTCGTGGTCGAGGTCGAGTACGCCGAGTGGACCTCGGAGGGACGCCTCCGTCATCCGACGTATGCAGGACGGCGTATCGACGTCGATCCGAGCGAGGTGACCGCGACGCCGTAATGTCGGACGCGATCGACGGGACGAGGAGGTGGACGAGGTGAGCAGCGACGTCATCCGCATGACAATCCCTGCAGTGCTCGCCTACGCCCGCCTGCCCCGCGTCGCCATCGCCGGTCTCGCCACCCGCTCCGGCTTCAGCTACGACGAGGTCGAGGATCTCCGTCTGGCCATCGGCGAGGTCTGCCAGGTCCTGCTCGACGGCGCCGACCGCGACGGGACCCTCACCATCGCCTTCACCATCGAGCGCGGGAAGATGGGAGTCGAGGTCGTCGTCGACGGACCGGCCGGCCGCAACGACGGCGCGGGCGAGAAGCTGTCGGGGCAACTCATCGAGGCGACCGTCGGTGCGGTCGAGGTCGGCGACGACGGCCGGCGGATCACCTTCACCAAGACGGCCGTCGACGACATCGACTGACTCAGTCGCGCAGGAACGCGGTGTCGTCGCCCGAGACCTCACCGATCGCGTCGGCGGCGATGGCGGCCGACAGCACCAGGAAGGTCGCCTCGCTCTGCACCCGGACCTCGCCGCGAGGGTCGAGGATGCGACCGACCGTGGCGATGGTGTCGCCGTCGACCGACACCACCTCACCTTCGAGCGTGTAGGTCTTCCCGACCCGCACCGGCCGGAGGAACTCGGCGGAGGTCCTCGTGGTGACCGCGAACTTGCCGGCGACGGCGATCGTCGCCCATGCCTGCACCTCGTCGAGCACTGCGAGGCTCACGCCGCCGTGCACGTAGCTGGGGGCGCCGGAGAAGGCATCGGTGAGTTCGAACTCCGCCGTGACGATGTCTCGCTCGTGGTCGTGGAAGAACGGGATGCGCAGTCCCGCCCCGTTCGCAGGCTCGCAGACGAAGCAGTTCGAGGAGAACCCCCACTGCTCGTTCGTCAGGCGGGTCTTGGTGCGGTTGCGTTCATCGGCCACTCGAACCGAACCCCCCGAGGTCTCGATCGCTTCCCGGGAGTTCGTCGACGGGCTCGAACGCCACCTCGGCGACGGCCCGGATCACGAGCTGCGCGATCCGGTCACCGCGGTGCACCTCGTAGTCGGTCGTGGGGTCGGTGTTGACGAGGATCACCTTCAACTCGTCGCGGTAACCCGAGTCGATGAGGCCGGGGCTGTTGAGCACCGTGACGCCGTGGCGCAACGCCAGACCCGAACGCGGCTGGACGAAGCCGGCCCACCCCGTGGGGAGCGCGATCGCCACCCCGGTCGCGATCAACACCCGGCCGCCGCCGGCGGCGATGGTGGCGTCCTCACGAGCGTGGAGGTCGGCGCCGGCGTCGCCGGCGTGGGCATACGAAGGCAACGGCAAGTCGGCGTCGAGGCGCCGGATGGGGATCTGGAGAGCGGACGGAGGGGTCGACACGGCAGGGAGGCTACGAGGGCGGTACGGTCGCCGCCGATGCTGGCGTGGATGGACCTGGAGATGACCGGACTCGATCCGGCCCGACACGTGATCGTCGAGATCGCGACGATCATCACCGACGACGACCTCGCCATCGTGGCCGAGGGGCCCGACCTGGTGGTGCACGCCACCGAGGCCGAGCTCGCCGAGATGGACGACTTCGTCCTGGCCATGCACACCGACTCCGGCCTGCTCGAGCGGATCCGGTCGTCGCCGCTGTCGCTGGCCGAGGCGGGCGAAGCCACGCTCGCCTTCCTGCGCGAGCACATCCCGGAGGAGCGTTCGGTCCCGCTGTGCGGGAACTCGATCGGCACCGATCGCCGGTTCCTCGCGACCTATCTCGCCGACATCGAGGAGTACCTCCACTACCGCAGCGTCGACGTGTCGACGCTCAAGGAGCTCGGCCGACGCTGGGCTCCGAAGGTCGTCAAGGGCGCGCCGGACAAGGCCGGGTCGCATCGGGCGCTCGACGACATCCGGGAGTCGATCGAGGAGCTCCGGTACTACCGCGAGACGATGTTCAGCGACGAGGCCCGCGGCGTGTCGACACCCGACGTCCCCGCCAGCTGACCGACCCGCCGACCGTGGCCACGGTGCTGCGGACGAACACGGCGAGGAACAGCACGACCGACAGCGGAAACGCCGCGGCCACCCACGTCCGGAAGCTCCCCACCCGTCGCGCCATCCACCAGACCTGTGCGGCGACCAGGGCGTAGAGACCGAGCGGCCATGCCATCTCGCCGCCTCCGAACGCGGCACGCACCGGCGCCACCGATGCCTGCACCGCCAACGTCAGCCATGCGAGGACGAGCAGCGCGGTCAGCGGCCGGACGCTCCGGGCCCCCGAGGCGAGGTTCTTGGTGAAGCCCTCGACCATCTGCCCGAACCCGCGTGGGTACATCCGGAACCAGACGGCCCCGGCCCCGGCCCGGATCGTCACCGGCAACGCGAGGTCTCGATACCGCCTCGCCAGATCGACGTCGTCGACGACCGACGAGCGAACCGACTCGTGCCGACCCACGGCGTCGTGATCGGCGCGGCTCGTCGCCAGCACCGGACCGAACGCGCCACGGACTCCCGCACGCCGGCCCAGCGGCGACGCCGCGTCGGTTCCGGCGAACGCGACGACGTTGAAGATCGCGGCCAGGTGCTCGGCCGGACGGTCGGGGCGATGGAACGGCTGCACGCTCAGCAGTCCGCCCTGACGCCCGTGCGCGTCGAGCACCGCGTCGAAGCCCCCTTCACCGAAGCGCACGTCGGCGTCGACGAAGACGAGTGTCGTCCCGGTGGCGGCTGCTGCCCCCTGCTCGCACGCCCAAGCCTTCCCGGTCCAACCATCGGGGAGCGGATCGGACACGATGGTGCGAGCGCCACCGGCCACGGCCACGGCCGCGGTGCCGTCGGTCGAGTGGTCGTCGACGACGATCACCTCGACGTCGGTCGGGATCGTCGCCAGGAGACCGGGCAGGGTGTCGGCCTCGTCCCGAGCCGGGATCACGACGGACACGTCGCGGCGGGCCGTGGACAGTGCTCCCGGCCGGACGGTGAGGCGTGGCACCGACCACAGCAGCCACACGCCGGCGAGCAGCCGGACGACCACGAAGCCGAGGTCGACGGAACTCATCCCGGAGGACTTGACCGGACGGTCAAGTAGGGTCGACCGGAGGGACGACAAGGAGCCAGGACATGGTCACGCGCCAGGAACAGCAGGACGCTTCCACCGAGGTGGTCGAGGTCGCGCCGGACATCCTCCGCATGCAACTCCCGATCTCGCTGCCCGGTCTGGGCCACGTGAACACTTACGCATTGTGCGACGACCGGGGTCTCGCCGTCGTCGATCCGGGACTCCCGGGCAAGGCATCGTGGAACGCGTTGGTCGACCGCCTGGGCAAGGCCGGCTACGGCGTGAAGGACGTCCACACCGTCATCGTGACCCACAGCCACCCGGACCACTTCGGCGGAGCCGGGATCCTGCGTCACGAGGCGGGTGCCGACGTACTGACACACGCCGCGTTCCGTACCTGGCTCGACCCCGACGAGGGCGACGACGCCGGCCCCGACGAACTGCCCGACAGCGTGCTCGACGCGCCCGTCGACGGCGACGACACCGCGGCGATGCGCAGCGGCGCGAAGCCGTGGGAGATCGAGCAGCCGTGGGGTGGTGGCACGTTCAAGCCCCCGCTCGACCGTCGCCTCAAGATGGGGATGATGAAGACCATCGGCCGCCGCTGGATGAAGGCGCCCGAACCCAACCGTCGGGTCAACCAGGACGACGTCGTCACCTTCGCCGGCCGCGAGTGGGTGGCGGTCCACACGCCCGGCCACACCAACGACCACCTCTGCCTCTACTCCCCGACCGACGGCATCGTGTTGTCGGGCGACCACGTGCTGCCCACGATCACACCCCACATCAGCGGCCTGGTCGCCGGCGCCGATCCCCTCGCGCAGTTCTTCGCCAGCCTCGACCGCGTCGCCGACCTCGGCGACCTGTCGTTGGCGCTCCCCGCACACGGCCTCGAGTTCACCGATGTCGCCGGCCGCTGCCAGGAGATCAAGGACCACCACGACGAGCGCCTCCAGAAGCTGCGTGACGCATCGACCGCCGTCGGCGAGACCAGCGTGGTCGAGCTCTCGCACCACCTCTTCCGGCAACGTTCGTGGGGTCGCATGGCCGAGTCCGAGACCTACGCCCACCTCGAGCACCTCCGCCACGCCGGCGAGATGACCTCGCGACGCGTCGGCGACGATCTGCACTACGCGATGGTCCCCGAACCGGTGTCCTCGCCCGCTGCGCCCCCGACCGCCGGGCGCTGAACCCGACGCACCCGGGCGCTCGAGCGCGCCTCGCCGTCGACCCCGAGCCACAGATCGAATCCACCGTCGACGTCGACCACGGCGATCTCCGGTGCGTCGCCCGGGTCGATCGGCCCCGGGTGCTCGAGCGTGACCCGCAGCGGCGCCTGGAGCTCGCGACGAGCGGCGAACGCCTCCTCGACCGGGATCCACGAGACCGCGTTGTTGACGTGTCCCATCAGGTCGAAGTCGGTCAGCCGCAGCGGGAACGCCACCGTGGCGGCGTCGCCGGGCATCGCGTCGTGGTGCAGGCGTGCTCGCACCTTGCGACCGCCGGACGCCTCGGCGTAGAGGTCGCCGAAGCGGTCGGGCAGACGAGCGGGACGTCCCTGGGCGTCGAGGTGCACCCACAACACGGCGGCATCGACGCGACCGCGGTTGTCGCCCTCGATGCGGACCCGGCGCTCGGCCCACCGGCCGCCGATGCCCGAACACCATGTCGACACCGTGACCATGTCGCGGAAGGCCGGGAACGACTCGATACCCATGTCGACCCGTCGGACCACCCAGGGCTCGTCGGGCGGGAAGCCGGCGGCGGTGGTGTCCTCGTCGCTCACGTCCTGCAACATCCGTGCCAGGGCGTCGAGTCGAGCCCGGCCCTTCGGCGACGCATCGGCGAGGTGCACCCGACGGCGATGCGAGTGGATCCGGCCGGCAGACGGAAGGTCGATGTCGAGCGGATCGTCGGGCGAGTTGTCGGTCACCACGCCATGGTGCCGGAAAGATTGCGGATTCTTTTCGTTATTCCGTTGACGAATGTGTCACCGACGTGGTGCCATGACGGACATCAACCGCAGGGGCGCATCCCACGCGGCTCGACTCGACACCGAAAAGAGGTGACACCGATGCTCACGACCACCACCCGCTTCATCCAGGCGATCGACCCGAACGCCGGTGTCACGCGCGCTCGCACCTGTGCCCAGACCTCCGCGGTCACGGCTCCGGCATATCTCGCGAACGCCAACCCGGCCACCGCCGCCAACCCGACCACCGCCGCCATCACGGCCATCGTGTGGTCCGAGTTCGGTCGCAAGGCGATGACCAAGGTCGACTTCCACGATCGATGGCCTCTGCACTCCACATCCTGACCAACCGTCAGGACGCAAGGACCGCAGAGGCCGTCGGATGAGAATCCGGCGGCCTTTCTGGTTCTCGGGCCACTGATCGATCAGATCTCCATCCAGCAGTCCCATTCACCGATTCCCAGCCAGCACACGAGCACAGAAGGGAGCGAGCCATGCTCGCTCGACTCGAGACAGAAGACATCGAACAGACCGGCTACACGGGCGCCGGCTTCGAGCGCCCGGTGCTCGACCTCGCCCTCGAGGTCGACACGTCCTTCTGGGCCGACGCCGCCTGCGCCGAGGCCGACGGAACCCTTGCGCACCTGTTCTTCTCCGAAGAACTGCTCGACATCGCCGCCGCGAAGCGCATCTGCGCCTCGTGCCCGGTGATGGAGCAGTGCCTCGAAGGAGCACTCGCCCGCAAGGAGCCGCTCGGCGTCTGGGGTGGCCAGCTGTTCCAGAGCGGCAAGATCCTGCTGGCCAAGCGCCGGCGGGGCCGGCCGCCCAAGAACCCTCGCCCCGAGGACGAGTTCGTCCACGTCGAGGTCCCCCAGGCCCTCCGCCTCCAGGTGGAGCGCCGTATCGCCTAGTCCGGGTCGCGACCCGGACCTGACGCGAGATCCCCAATCGCCGCTTGGGTCAGTGGCGGGTCGGAGTGACGACGACCGTCTCCGGACGGTCAGGTCGAGCTCCGACCCGTCGCGGCACGATCTCCTGCTGTGAGGTGGGAATCCGACGGCAGTACCGTCGGGTTCCCACCTTCGTCATGTCTGCACCCTCCCGCCTCCGCTCCGCTCTGCCCTGGCAGGCCGTCGTCGCCGCCACCGTGCTCGCGTTGACCGCCGCCGCCCTGGTCCTCGTGATCGCCGGTGGCAACGACGACGAGGCGTCGGTCGAATCCGGTGGGACGACGGTCGAGCTCCGGCCCGACGACGGAGAGGAGCGCGACGTGCTCGACGTCGAGTTCACCGACGTCGACGGCACGACCGGCACCATCCGCGACCTGTTCGACGGCACGCCGATGGTCGTCAACTTCTTCGCGTCCTGGTGTCCGCCCTGCATCGGCGAACTCCCCGACTTCGAGGCCGTGTCGCAACAGATGGCCGGACGGGTCGAGTTCTTCGGTCTCGCAGTGCAGGACCGCCCCGAGGACGCCTCCGGCATCATCGACGACACCGGCGTCACCTACGACTGGTCCCGCGACATCCGCGGCGACATCGTCGGCGCCGCCGAGATCGTGCAGATGCCCTCGACCATGTTCATCTCCGCCGACGGCGAGGTGGTCGAGATCCAGGGCGGCGCCCTCGACGCCGATCGACTCCGCTCGCTGATCGAAGAGCACCTGGGCGTGTCGACGTGATCGACGCCCCGCTGGCACTGGCGTTCGCCTCGGGCATCGTCGCTGCGGTCAACCCGTGTGGCTTCGCCATGTTGCCGGCCTACGTCGGATTCTTCCTCGGCAAGGAGGGCGACCGCGTCCCCTCGAAGGGCGAGTCGGTCCTGCGTGCGATCCCGGTGGCCCTCGCCGTCTCGCTCGGCTTCGTCGTCGTGTTCGGCGTGGTCGGGATCGCCCTGCGGCCGATCTCGTCGACGGTGCAGGAGTACGCCCCGTGGGCGACGATCGTGATCGGCATCGGCCTCGTCGTCTTCGGGATCGTCACCGTCGCCGGCTTCGAGATGACGGCCCGGCTCCCCAAGCTGAACAAGGGCGGCAAGAACCAGGGCCTGTTCTCGATGTTCCTCTACGGCGTCTCGTATGCCGTGGCGTCGCTCACCTGCACGATCGGCATCTTCATCGCCACCATCGTCAACGTGTTCTCCCGGACGAACTTCGTGTCCGGCGTGTCGGTGCTGTTGATGTACGCCGCCGGTATGAGCCTGGTGATCACCGCCCTCACCGTGGCCATCGCCCTGGCGCGTGACTCGGTGGTGAAGTTCATGCGGACCGGCATGCAGTACGCCAACAAGGTCGCCGGTGTGCTCATGGTGATCATGGGCGCCTACGTCGCCTGGTACGGCGTGTTCTCGCTCCGGGTCCGCAACGACCCCACGACCGCCGGCGGACCCGTCGACCTCGTCGAGCGGTGGTCGGCCGACGTGTCGACCCTCGTGCAGGACGTGGGGGCCACGCGGTTCGGGCTCATCCTGCTGGGCTCGATCGTGGCCATGGTCTGCATCAGCGTCCTGGTGTCGAGCCTGCGTTCGGACGACCGGGACGACGAGCCGGAGCCCGTCTCCTGAGCGGTCTGCTCACCGAGCTCCTCGCCCATCCGGGCGTCGAGGAGACGTCGACGCTGCGGTCGACCACGGGCGTGATGGCGTACCACGGAGGCAATCTCGAGGTCGGCACCGACCACATCGCCGCCGCAGTGGCCGATCGGATCGGCGGCTCGAGCTACCTGGTCACGCAGCCCGAGACGTTGCGCTGGCACATCCCCTCGCAGGCCTTCCGACCCGAGGAGTCGCCGACGCTCGCTCGGTTCGTCGACCACGTCGACCGCGTCGTCACCATCCACGGGTACGGCCGTCGGTCGATGTTCACGACCGTGCTCCTCGGCGGCCGCAACCGCGATCTGGCTGCCCACATCGCCACCCACCTGCGCGCGGCCCTGCCCTGCTACGAGGTGATCGACGACCTCGACGACATCCCCGCCCCGTTGCGCGGGGTGCACGCCGACAACCCGGTCAACCTGCCCACGAACGACGGCGTGCAGATCGAACTCCCACCCCGAGTCCGGGGCAACGGGCCGTTCTGGAACGGGTGGGACGGCACCTGGCCCGCTCCGCACACCGAAGACCTGATCGAAGGGCTCGTCGCGGCGCTGACCTAGGGTCCGCGCCATGTACGACGACCTGGCCGGCCTGCGCGTCGACGTCGACGGGGGTGTCGCCCGCGTCGTGATCGACCACCCGCCCATCAACCTCTTCGACGTCGAGCTGATGTTCGCGTTCGACGCCCTCGGCCAACGCGTGGCGAGCGACGACGACGTCCGGGTGGTGGTCGTGTCGTCGGCCGATCCCGACTTCTGGATCGCGCACGCCGACGTGGGCATGATCCTCCAGCTCCCGCGCGATCAGGGTGACGTCGAGCCGACCGAGCTCAACTTCTTCCACGCGATGGTCGACCGCTTCCGCACCATGTCGAAGGTCACGATCGCCCAGATCGCCGGCATCGCCCGCGGAGGCGGGGCGGAGTTCGCCGCGTCGTTCGACATGCGCATCGTCGCCGACACCGCGGTCCTCGGCCAGCCCGAGGTCGCACTCGGCATCCTCCCCGGCGGCAGTGGCACCCAACGCCTGGCCCACCTCGTCGGCCGGAGTCGGGCGATGCAGATCATCCTCGGCTGTGGCGACGTCGATGCGGCAACGGCAGCGGCATGGGGCTGGGTGAACGAGGTCGTCCCCGCCGACGGCCTCGACGCCCACGTCGACGAACTCGCTCGACGCATCGCATCGTTCCCGGCGGGCGCGCTCGCCGAGGCGAAGGCCTCGGTGCTCGCAGCCGACCCCGACCCCACGCCCGGGATGTTGCAGGAGGGTCAGCGGTTCAACCGACTGCTGGCCGACCCCGAGGCGCTCGCCCGCATGGAGCGGTTCCTCGAACTCGGTGGGCAGACCCGCGAGGTCGAGCTCGATCTCGCGGCGATGTACGACGACCTGGCCTGACCCGACCGGAGCGGTCCGTCAGGGGGCCAGGCGCTCGAGCGTCCATCCGACGTCGTGACGCCGATACCGCACACGGTCGTGGAGACGGTCGGGGCGTCCCTGCCAGAACTCCCACTGTTCGGGGACGACCCGATAGCCGACCCAGTTGGGCGGGCGCGGGATCTCGCCATCGCCGAACCGCGCGGCGACCGACGCCACGTCGGCCTCCAGCGTCGCCCGGTCGGCGACCACCGACGACTGGGCCGACGCCCACGCGCCCAGCTGTGCGCCGCGTGGACGCGACGCGAAGTACTCGTCGGCCTCCTCGTCGCTCACCAACTCGACCCGGCCGGCGACGCGGACCTGGCGGTGGACCTCGATCCAGACGAAGAGCAGCTCGGCCCGGGGGTTGGCGGCGATCGCTCGACCCTTGGTGGAGTTCGCATTCGAGTACACGACCATGCCCCGCTCGTCGGCCCCCTTGAGGAGCACGGTCCGGACCGACGGGATGCCGCCGCCGTCAGCCGTCGCGAGGACGACGGCGTTCGGCTGCACCAGCTGGTCGGCCACCTGCCCGTACCAGTCGTCGAACTGGTCGAGGGGCTCGTCGGCCGCCTGGCCCACGGAGAAGCCCTCGGTCTCGTACTGGATCCGTCGCTGCGACAGCTCGGTGTTGTCCATGGCTCCGGTCTACCCGAGGACTTCGGTCTCCTGGTTCTAGGTCCCATTCGTCCCGGTTAAGTACCTGGGCCGGAGCCGCAGGCTGCCCGTACCTGGGGCTCCTCGCCCCCCACCGTCCTGGGCGGTGGGGGGCACAGTCGCGTCTAGAGCTCGAGCCCCGGGTGGTCGCGGATCGCCCACAGCGCCTCGGGGTTCGCGAGCGCCTCGGTGTTGCGCACCGTCCGCCCGTTGACCACGTCGCCGACGGCGATCTCGACCAGCTTCCCCGAACGAGTGCGTGGGAGTTCGTCGACCGCGACGATGAGGCGGGGTACGTGACGCGGGGAGCATCCGGAGCGGACAGCCGAGGCGATCGCCGACCGCAGGTCGTCGTCGAGCGTCACGCCGGCGTCGAGCACGACCAGCAACACGATGCGGACGTCGTCGGCGCCACCGCCGGCGTCGGGGACCTCCTGGCCGAACACCAGTGCCTCGGCGATGCCGTCGAGTTGTTCGACCACCCGGTAGATCTCCGCCGTCCCGATGCGGATGCCGCCGGGATTGAGCGTCGTGTCGCTGCGGCCGTGGATCAGCATCCCTCCACGCTCGGTCCAGGACGCGAAGTCGCCGTGATGCCAGACCCCCGGGAACCGCTCGTAGTAGGCGGCCCGGTAACGAGCGCCGCCGGGATCGTCCCAGAACTCGATCGGCTGGCTGGGGAACGGCTGCGTGCAGACCAGTTCGCCCCGTACGCCCGGTGGCTGCGCCTCGCCCCCGTCGGACCAGACGTTGACGGCCATGCCCAGGCCGGGCCGCTGGATCTCGCCGGCGTGCACCGACGAGGTCGGATCACCGAGCACGAAACAGCCGCACAGGTCGGTGCCTCCGCTGATCGACGCCAGATGCACGTCGGCCTTCACCTCGTCGTACACCCAGGCGAATCGCTCGGGGCTCAGCGGCGAACCGGTCGACGCCAGTGTCTTCAACGACGTCAGGTCGTGGTTCGCCATCGGCGAGTAGCCCTGGTTGGCCAGCGCGTCGAGGTACTTCGCGCCGACACCGAGGAAGTCGACACCGTGCTCGTCGACCAGATCCCAGAGCCGCGCCGGGCTCGGGTGCACGACGTTGCCGTCGACGCACACGATCGTCACGCCCGACGCCAGCGCCGAGACGAGCCAGTTCCACATCATCCACCCGCAGGTCGTGACGTAGAGCAGGCGGTCGCCCGCAGCGAGGTCGCAGTGGAACTGGTGCTCCTTGGCGTGTTGGAGCAGGACCCGGCCGGTGGCGTGCACGATGCACTTGGGCTTGCCCGTGGTGCCGCTCGAGAACAGCACGTACCAGGGATGGTCGAAGGGGCGACGTTCGATGGGCACCGGGGTCCCGCGGTGGGGACGCAGGTAGGCGTCGTAGTCGTCGCCGATCGTGACGGTACGAGCGAGCGTCGGCAGCCCGGCGACGATCTCGGCCTTCACGTCGCGGCGATCGAAGTGCTTGCCGCCGTAGTCGTAGCCGTCGACGGCGAACAGCACGGTGGGCTCGATCTGGCCGAAGCGGTCGAGCACGCCGGCCGCGCCGAAGTCGGGACTGGTCGAGGAGAAGACCGCCCCCAGCGCCGCGGCGCCGAGCATGGCGACGACGGCCTCGATCCCGTTGGGCAGCCAGATCGCGACCCGGTCGCCCTCCGACACCCCGTCGGCGGCGAGTGCCGCAGCCATCGCCCCGACCTCGATCGCGAGGTCGTCCCACGAGATGGTGGTCGTGCCCTGCTCGTCGACGGCCACGATCGCCGGTTCGGCACCGGTGTGGCGCACGACGTGTTCGACGATGCTCAGCCGGGCGTCGGGGAAGAACCGGGCCTCGGGCATCGACGCCCCCGGGTCGAGGACCCGCTCACCCCGGTCGCCGACGAGGCCGCACTCGTCCCACAACGCTCCCCAGAACCGCTCGGGCTCGTCGACCGACGCCCGGTGCAGCGCCGGGTAGTCGTCGACGCCGAAGCGCGCCATCAGCCCCGCCATCCGGGTCAGCTCGGCCCGCTCCGGCGACGGCGTCCACAGCGGGGTCTCCCTCTCGCCGGTCACGGCGCAGGGATGTGGGTGGCGCCGCCAAGCCTCGGTTGGAGGACCTCGGGGATGGCGACCGAGCCGTCGGGCTGACGGTGGGTCTCGAGCACGGCCGCAACGGTGCGGGGCCACCCCATCGCCGACCCGTTGACCGTGTGGCAGATGTTCGTGCCCTTCTCTCCGGCCTGCTTCCACCGGACGCCGGCACGACGAGCCTGGTAGTCGCTGAACCAGCTGACCGAGCTGACCTCGAGCCACTCGCCGACACCGGGCGCATAGGCCTCGATGTCCCACGTCCGGGCGGCCGAGCCGCCGAGGTCGCCGGCACAGAGGTCGAGGATCCGATAGCTGAGCCCGAACTCCTGGAGCAGTCGCTCGCTGCGGGCCAGGACCTCCTCCTGGAGTTCGATGGCCATCTCCTCACCGTCGGCGTAGGCCATGAGCTCGACCTTGTCGAACTCGTGCGACCGCAACAGCCCACGGGTGTCGCGGCCGGCGGCGCCCGCCTCCCGACGGAAGCACGACGTGTAGGCGGTGAAACGCATCGGCAGGTCGGCGTGGTCGAGGACCTCGCCCGCGGCCATCGACGTGAGCGGGACCTCGGCGGTCGGGATCGTCCAGAGGTCGTCGCGCTCGACGTGATACGCCTCCTCCTCGAACTTGGGGAGGTGGCCGGTCCCGATCATGGTCTCGGTCTTGACCAGGGTCGGGGGACGGATCTCCTCCCACACGGCGCCCAACGACTCGTCGGCGCTGCTGTCGAGGCTGTGGCCGATCATCGCCCGCAGCAGGCGTGCGCCCCAGCCGCGGTACATCGTGAACATCGACCCGCTGATCTTCACCGCCCGTTCGCCGTCGATGATCCCGAGCTCGGTGCCGATGTCCCAGTGGGGCACGCGCTGGTGCTCGGCGAACGTCTCGGGCCCCGGGCCATGCGTACGGAGGACGACGTTGTCGTCCTCGCTCGCTCCGTCGGGTGCATCGGCGGACGGGAGGTTCGGGATCCGCAGGAGCGTGTCGCGGATGGCCCCGTCGATCTCGTCGGCAGCGGCAGCCAACTCCTTCTCCTCGTCGCCGAGGGCCTTCGACTCGCCCTTCAGTTCCTCGGCCTGCTCGCGCTCGCCAGCCTTGAACAGCTCCCCGATCTGCTTCGACATGGCATTGACCCGGGCGCGCCGATCGTCGCGTTCGGTGGTGACGGTCCGGAGACGCTCGTCGAGGTCGAGGACGGTGTCGAGCGCGGCCAGGTCGGCCCCTCTGCGGGCCAGCCCCGCGCGCACGACATCGGGTTCGGAACGGATTCGGCGCAGGTCGAGCACCGCGCTGACGGTAGTGGAGGCGGGCTTTTGACGAGCACAGCGTTGCTCCGGAGCACCCGCCCAGCACGGAGAGCGTTCACGTCATATGATCGGCTCGTGGCCGGACCGGGTCATCCGGGACGGTCGACCACAACGGGCGCCGGGTCGCTCCGGCGTCCCTCATACGACGAGGAGCGCCATGTCAAACCGCCATCGTTCGTCCAAGCAAGCCGCACCCAGCGCGGCCCACCCGGCACCCAACAAGGAACAACGCCGGGCAGAGAATCGGAGGGCCCGACACCGGACCCACGAGTTGCTTGCCCACGCCGACACCGAACTCGGCGAAGAACTGGTGCCGCCCAGGCCGCACCACACTCGGGTCGACATCGACCCGAAGGAGACGACGATCGCGGCGGCGAGCGCCCCGACCAGCAGCCCTGGTCGCGAGTATCGACACTGGAAGCAGAAGTTCTGGAAGCGGCGCACGAACATCCGTGCCGCGAAGGCACGCCTGGCGGCGCAGGAGCCGCCGTTGCCCGAACTCGGGTAGCACCGTCCTGTCCACGGTGGGGACCACGCCGGCGGCGCACGCCGCCGGCGTTTTCCATCCGTCGGCAACCCCATCTAGGTAGCAATTGCTCAGGGCCCGGTGTCGCTGCCGTTCGTAGCGTCAGATGCATGAGCATTCGACGCACCACGGTCGCCGCGGCGGCATCACTCCTGCTCGTCTTCGCTGCGTGCGGTGACGACGACGACACCACGACGGTCGAGACGCCCGTCGGCGACATCGACACCGATGCACTCGCCGACGCGGAGAACATCGGCGACGTGCTCGACGCCACCGGTCTCGAGACCAAGGCATCGGCCATGAAGACCGCCATGGGATTCGACGAATACGAGATGGTCGACGACAAGACCGTCAAGATCTTCGTCGAGGGCTCGGCCGACGACGGCGGGATCATGGACTGCATGATCGCCAACGGCGTGGTCGACGACGACGAGACCGTGATCGCCGTCTACCCCGACGGCGAGGTCAACTGTCGGGACTGAGCCCCACATCGCGCAGGGCGTCGTCCAGTTCGTCGCGGCCGCCGATCCCCAGCTTCCGGTAGACGGAGCGGAGGTGGTTGTCGACGGTGCGGACCGACAGCCCGAGATCGGCGGCGATCTCTCGGCTGCGTCGGCGACCGGCGGCGGCACGGGCGACCTCCAGCTCGCGTTGCGTGAGCGTGACCACATCGGTGGCGGGAACCATCGAGCGGAGCATGATCGCTCGGCGTTCGGCTTCGGCCGCGCCGGGTGATCGTGCCCCTCGCAGCACCCGTGCCAGATCGTCACTCGCCTCGGCAGCGATGCCCACCAGGTGCAACTCGGCGAAATGACGGGCCGCGACGTCGATCGCGGCGGCATCGGCTTCGGCCACGCCACGGGCATGCGAGGCCAGCAGCGCGAAGAACTCCCCGTCGGCGGTCGTCGCGACCTCGTCGAGCAGGTCGACGACCTCGCTCGCACCTCCGAGGCGTACCGCGTCATGGGCCGTGACGGCAGCCATGGCGCCGAAGCCTCCGGCGATCGCGGTACGCGCCGCCACGACAAGCGTGTCGACGGCCTCGGCCGAACGGCCGTCGGCGTGGGCCAACGCGGCTTCGGCTCGGGCGACGAGGAGCGCCGCTCGCTGGTCGTCCCGAGCCGATGCGGGGAGTGCGGCCATCTCGGTCTCCGCATCGGCGCTGCGTCCCGACCGGGCGAGGGTCCCGGCCAACACGCCACGCGCCGCCGGTTCGAGGCCGATGAAGTCGCGTTCGACCAGCCCGTGGATGGCGGCGATCGCCGCGGTCTCGGCCGCTTCGAACGCTCCGGCCGAGTAGTGGGCCGACGCCTCGAGGAACGCCCACAGACCCTCGGCATCGCGGCCCCGACCACTCACCTGGGAACCTTCCCGGGCCTCGTCGACGGCACGGAGCATCGCCTGGGCGTCACCCCGGAAGCCGATGGCCAGGATCCGGCTGAGCTGCAACAGCTCCTCGCCGTAGGTGAGGACGTCGCGGAGCTGGCGGGCGAGCGGGATGCCCTCGGCCGACAGCCGATCGGCGTCGTCGAGCTGGCCCGACATGGCGGCGACGACGGCACCGACGGCGCACTCGTTGAGTCGCGCTGCGGGATCGGTCGACGGTGCGGTCCCCGCGACCGCCTCGCCGCTGAGCAGCTCCCATTTGCGGACCTCGGCATGCAGGAACTGCCGGGGCGCTTCGTCGTCGACCAGATGAAACGCCTTGCGTGCGGCCTCAGCGGCAGCCACGGCGTCGTTCTGGCGAGTCCCCAGTTCGAGCGCGAGCCGCTGCGCTGCCCGGGCCAGCGCGGCGTCGTCGGGCGCGGTGTCGACAGCCACCCGGAGGTCGCCGGCCGCAGCGTCGTCGCCGATGGCCGAGCGTGCGGTGCCCCGGAGCACCAGCGCCTCGTGGTGACGGTCGTCGGCCAGCGGCGTCAACAGCTCGATGACCAGGCGGTGATCGAGCAGGTCGAGACCGCGTTGAGCGGCAATCAGCAGATCAGCCTCGTCCACCGTCTCGCCGGCGGCACGTCGCATGACCACGGTCCGCAGGACGGTGTCGGGCGTGGCCGGCAGCGCCGCCCAGATCGCCGCCGCCTCCCCCATGCGTCGCGCCCAACGAGTCGTCGGCGTCGTCTCCCGCACCGCCTCACCGATGAGCGGATGGGCCAACTCGACCGTGCCGTCGGCCACGTCGACGACCGCAGCCTCCTCGAGGCGCTCGAGCACCACCGGGTCGACCGCCGAGATCGGGAGCGGACGCCCCGCCGACACCAACTCGGTGGCCGCGCGCATCGCGTCGTCGAGGTGTTCGATGCGGACCGAGACCAGGTCGCGGAGTCGCGCCGAGAGCGGGAGGTCGCCCAACACCACCGCGCCCGGATCGCTGGGGCTGGGTTCGACCGTCCCCACCCGCGTGGCCTCGGCAACCAACTCGATCGCCACCAGCGGGATGCCGAGAGCGGCGCGGCACAGCCGCTCGACCGAGCCGGGCACGAGCCGGGAGCCGAGCAGCCCGACGGCGATCTCCTCGATGGCCGCGTCGTCGAGCGGCGCCACCGACCACGTCCGCCCGGTGGCCCCCGAGGCCGCAGAGGAGAACGACTCGGGGACGCCGTGTTCGTCCCGTGCGGTGGCCACGACCTGGACGCCGGCGTGCTCGCCGAGTTGGAGCACCGCGGTGAGTGAGCCGGCGTCGAGCAACGGCAGGTCGTCGACGAAGAGCACCAGTTGATCACCGAACCGGCCACGCACCGACTCGATCAGCGCGGTCAGCACTGCTGCCGGGTGCCCCCATCCACTGGACGGCTCCGGCCCGCCGGCGAGCAGCGGTGCCAGCGCCCCGAACGGCACCATCCGCGACGACTCGGTCGCACGGACCCGATGGGTGGGCACCCCCTCGACGTCCAGACGCTCCTGCACCACGGCCGCGAGCGAGGTCTTGCCGACCCCCGCGGGCCCGCGCAGGAGCGCGAAGGCACGACGATCTCGCGTGATCCAGCCGACGATCTCGTCGATCAGCGCATCACGACCCACGAGCGCAGGTGCCGCCATGAGCGGCAGAAGCTAGCCGGGGTCAGTTGACCTGACGGTCGCGCCCTTCCCAGAACGGCGCACGCAGGTCCTTCTTGAGCATCTTGCCCGTCGGGTTGCGGGGGATCTCGTCGATGAAGTCGACCGACTTGGGGATCTTGAACCCCGCGAGCTCACCGCGGGCGTACGTGAGGATCTCCTCCTCCGTGGGGTCCTGACCGTCGGCCTTGACGACCATCGCCTTGCCGACCTCGCCCCACTTGTCGTCCGGCACGCCGATCACCGCGACGTCGCCGATTCCCGGGTGCTTCATCAGCGCGTTCTCGACCTCGGCCGGATACACGTTCTCGCCGCCGGACACGATCATGTCCTTCATGCGGTCGTGGATGTAGAGGTAGCCGTCCTCGTCGAGGTAGCCGGCGTCGCCGCTGCGGAAGAAGTTGTCGTCGGTGAACGCGTCCTTCGTGCCCTGCTCGTTCCGCCAGTACCCGACCATGTTCTGGTTGGTGCGGACGATGATCTCGCCGACCTCGCCGACGGGAACCTCTTCGCCGCTGTCGGGGTCCACGATCTTGAGCTCGACGTTGGAGTTGGCCTTGCCGCACGAGCGGAGACGGTGCTTGTTGGGACCGTTCGGATCGTGGTCCTCGGGCGGGAGGGTCACGATCGCACCGGTCGTCTCGGTGAGTCCGTACGCCTGGGCGAACTTGCAGCCGAACTTCGTGACCGATGCCGCCAGCACCTCCTCGGTGATGGGCGAGGCGCCGTAGACCAGCATCTCGAGGCTCGAGTAGTCGCCGTCGTCGACGTTGGGCATCATCAACATGAACTGGAACACCGCGGGGACGAGGAACGCATGGGTGATGCGTTCCTTGCCGATGAGGTCGATCAGCGCGGCCGGGTCGAGCTCGCGGACGATCACCGTCGTTCCACCGTTGAACATGCCGGCCATCGCCCAGCCCGAGCCGCCGATGTGGAACAGCGGCATCGCGGCCATCGAGACCATCTCCGGGGTGAAGCCCCAGGTCTCGCTGGCGTCGGGCAGCAGCGCGAACAGGTTGTCGTTGCTGAGCATGACGCCCTTGGGGAGACCCGTGGTGCCGGAGCTGTACAGCTGGAACGCGACGTCGTCACCCTTGGGCTCGACGCCCGGGTCGGTCTCGTCGTCGCTCATCCACGACTCGTAGTCCGCAGCGTTGTCGTCGGGTTCGAGGCAGACGTAGGTGTCGCACGTCGGGATGTCGCCGCGGATGCTGTCGATCGTGGCGGCGAACTCCTTGCCGTACAGGAACACCTTCGCCTGGGCGTTGTCGGCGATCCAGGCCACCTCGGGTGGGGCGAGACGCCAGTTGATGTTGACGGTGACCGCGTTGAGCTTGGCGCAGCCGTAGAGCACCTCGAAGTACTCGAAGCCGTTCTTGTCGAGGAAGGCGACCCGGTCGCCGGCGCCGACACCGGCGGCGGCGAGCGCATTGGCGACGCGGTTCGACCGGACGTCGAGCTCGGCCCAGGTCTGACGGAAGTCTGCGCCGTCGGGGCCGGGCTGGACCACCGCGACGCCGTCACCTCGCTCCTTGGCGTGGGTACGGATGACGTCTGCGGTGCTGGAGATCGGTGCCATGGGTCACATGATGGACCACGGAACCCCCAGCCCGCACTCGCCTCGCCCCGGTCAGTGACTCCCGAGAACCGGAACCCCGGCGCCGGTCAGCGCATCGCGCAGCCACTCCGTCGCCCGCTCGTCGACCACCCGCAACAGCTCCGGGCGGAGCTGGTCGGCCACGGCATCCCATCGCGCTCGGAGACCGGCCAGGTCGGTGGGCGGGGTTGCATCGTCGAGACTCGAGCCCACCCCGGTGAGGGCACGCATCCCCGCCGACTTGGACTCGTAGTACGCGCCGCCTGTCGGGAACAGCACGGGCGCTCCGCCCTCGAGCGCGAACCAGGCAGCGTGGTACGAGACGACCACGCCGGCTCGAGCGAGGCCGTAGACGGTGCGCGCCGTGTCGGGTTCGTCGGTGCAGTCGACGACCGTCCACGCGGCGCGCTTGCCGGGGAGGATCTCGTCGAGCGCTTCGAACTCCGAGTCGGGCTGGCCGTTCTGCACCACGGCGACGACCGGCAGGTCATCGGCGATGGCCGCTTCGTCGACCAGGCGGGACCAGGCGTGGAGCGCGTCCCGGTCGTACGCGCTGTAGCCGGCGAACCGCGCATGGAAGACCAACCAACCTCGGGTGTCGAGGCCCCGCAGCCGTGATGGGAGGTCCTCGATCGACGGACCATGCGAGTGCGAAGCATCGTCACCGATCATCGACACGTTCTGCGCCCCCAGCGCGCGAGCGCGGGTGGCCGAGAGCTCGTCGCGACAGCTCACGGCCGCACTCCGGGTCATGATCTGACGTACGGAGTCCTCGATGGCGTCGATGCCGCCCAACCCCTGCCCGGTGAGCAGCAGCGGGATGCCCACCCGCTCGGCTTCGATGGCGATGTCGGCTCGCAACCGGCTCTGGCTCTCGAACGGGTCGGCAAGCGTTCCCCCGCCACCGAACATCACGGCCTGATGGTCACGCAGCGGACGCTCGACATGCTCCTCGAGCGTGCCGATCCACGTCGCACCGTCGAGCTGGAGCAGCGGGCGAGCACCGTCGGTGACCACCTCGATCGCCACCGACGGCGGGAGGACCGAGCGGAGCCGCCGGATCGACTCCGTCGTCACGACGTCGTCGCCGAGGTTCCGGACCCCGCCGGACCCGACGACGAGCACGCTCGTGGGCAATGGCTTCGGCGTCGCGGGGACGGGCAGACGAGCGTCGTGGTGGACCTCGCCGAGGTCGTCCGCCAACGACGGATGCCGTTTCACTGCCGCTGCGGATGCCCAGAGCGGTCCGATCGACGGATGGATCACTGCCGAGGCGACCGATCGGTCGTCGAGGCGTCCGCCGTAGCGGTACTGCCGGTCGAGCCGAGCGAACTTCTGGTCGCCGTCCTGGGGCTCGATGCTGTTGTAGCCCTGCGGTACGACCAACTTGTGTCCCGCGACGATCGGGACGTGGAGGAGCAACGCGCCCGTGCTGGCGAGGCGATGCCACATGTCCCAGTCCTCGGCGGTGTCCAGCACCGGATCGAGCGTGTAGCCGCCGGCCGCTCGGACCCGGTCGACGTCGACCACGGACAACGTGTCGACCTCGTTGTGTCGGATCGTGAAGAACTCCCCGTCGAGCGGCCGTGCGCTGAGGAGCCCGGACGGTGTCCCCTCGCCGTCGACCTCCACCAGGACACCGTGGGCGACGGCGGCATCCCACTCGACCGCCATGGAGTACAGCGTCCGAATCGCCTCGGGGTCGACCGAGTTGTCGGCGTCGAGGACCAGCGCGTGCCGAGTGGGGCACACGTGGATCAAGACGTTGCGTGCCCGGGTGAGCCGGAGGTTGCCGACCGCCCGGATCACCTGGATCGGCTCGCTCCGTGCTGCGAGCAGCTCGGCCGTCTCGTCGTCGCTCGCGTCGTCGAGCACCACGACGTGTTCCGGATCCGTCACCTGACACGCCACGTCGATCGCTGCGTCGAGGTGCACCGCGTGGTTCCACGTCGGGATGAGCACGGAGCACCCCTCGACCCGCTCGTCCGGGGCGGGATGGAGCGCGATGGTCGCGGCGAACGCGGCATCTCGGGCAGGCGCGGAGATCATCGACGCCAGGTCCACCAGCCGGCCGGTCAGATGACGGATCCGTGCATCGAGGTGGTCCCGCGTGTCGCCGGCGATGCGCTCCGGCTCGTCCCGCTGCGTGACGATCTCGTGGTTCAGCTGCGAGAGGATCGACGCGCTGGCGGTGGCCACCGAGTCGATGTGCCGGGCTTCGTGCAGGACCTCGAGCACCCGTTCGAGGGTCTCGCGTTCTGCCTCGGTGACCGGTTGCAGCACGCGGTCCCGCGCCCGGCGCCACTGGTCCATGCCGCTCATCGACCGTCACCCACGAGTTCGTCGAGCCAGCCCAACCCGCCGCTGCGCACGGCACGGGCGAGCGCCGGCCAGTCGCTCTCTGCCGTCGCCACGATCGCCGCGACCTCGTGCGGCGCGGCGATCAACGTTCGGAGCGCTCGTGGCAGCGTCCCGCTGATCGCACGAGCCCGGGCGGCATCGGTGACGACGACCGGCCGGCTACCCCGCCGGAGCGCATCGACGACGAGCAACGCATCCGTGCCATCGGAACGGAGCTGCCACAGCGTCGCCGACGCCGAACGCATGGTGGTCGATCGGACATGGGTCGTGAACGCGGACGAGTAGCCGAGCACGCACCCCGCTCCGACTCCGCCGGCAGCGTTTACGGCGGACCCCACGACCTCCGAGTCGTCGTCCGGTCCGGTGACGAACACCCAGGGGACATCCGATCGGACGGCCGCCTCGGGATCGATGTCGTGGATCGCCTGCGGCGACGGCCGACCGACGGGCGCATCGCGGTGTTCGGCGACGGCAGCGGCGACGTCGTGGGCGCCGGCCGCGTCGGCGGCGGCGATGAAGTCGTCCCGCAACGTGGGCCCGGGCGGCAACAGCCGAAGGTCCTCGGCACTCGGCACCGGCGTCTCGAAACGCCGCGTCGTGTCTCCCCCGAACGCCTGGATCAGCGCCGTGGTCTGCAGACACTTCTGGCAGCGCCCACAGTTCATGCGGCCCGTGTCCCAACACACCTGGAGGAACTCGAGGCCCCGTCCGTCCTCGACGACGAGTCGGACGCGCTCGCTGCGTTCGAGATGGCGGGGCAGATGGTGGAACCGCACCAAGCCGTTGCCCCACAACGGGTCGAGGTCCGGGTGCGCCCCGGTGAACCGGCGGGCATCCGCCACCGCCGACGAGACGATCACGTCGCTGAAGTCCGCCGACAGGGAGAGCCCGACGCCCGCGAGCGCGGGCCCGATCCCGATGACCCACGGCGTGTGCTGGTCGAACAGCGACCGGACGTTGGTGCGGACGAGCACCGCTTCGAGCCCGAAACTCCGAGCCGCCTCCATGTGCGCCTCGCACATCTCGGCATCGACGACGTCGTCGTTGGCGGTGTCGATCCCGGTGATCACGAGCCCGACGTCCGGACGAGGTTCCAGTTCGCCTCGGTCCGCCAGGACGAGGTTGCAGGTGGAGTCGATCCCGCGAGAGACGAACAGGCCGACTCGCCGGCCCACGGGACGAGCACGCTGGGCCGGGACCTCGTCGGCGACGATGTCGACCGGCGGGCGTCCGAGATGGTGGGCATAGCGCTGGCCGGCGATGCGCGCTCCTGCGAGCAAGGGCGACGAGATCGGTCCGTCGACGACGAGCGACTCGGCGCCGGCTGCCGTGGCGACGAACACCGCGGTGGGGAGGAACGGGTCGGTCCCGGGATGCAGGCTCCACTCGGCCGGGACCTCGAAGACCAGCTCGTGATCGACGCCGTCGCCCGTCAGCTGCGCGTTCGTCGCGGCCCGGCCGCCGCGGCGATCGATCTCGGGGAGGGACAGACGCATGGGCGGGCGATTGTACGGACAAGATGGGGGCATGTCCGACGACCGCCCGATCCCGCCGAGTACCCCCGTCGCACCGACGCCCGACGACAAGGACTGGACGTGGGTCCTCGATCAGCCATGCCCCGAATGCGGGTTCGACACCTCGACCGTCGATCTCGCCGCGGTGGGCGGCATGGTCCGCGCCAACGCCACCGAGTGGCAGCGGGTGCTGGGACGGCCCGACGTCCGCGACCGCCCCGAGCCCGAGACCTGGTCGGCGCTGGAGTACGGCTGCCACGTCCGCGACGTGCTGCGCCTGTACCTGTTCCGCCTCGAGCTGATGCTGGACGAGGACGGGCCGCACTACCCGAACTGGGATCAGGACGAGACGGCGATCGCCGAGCGCTACGACCTGGCAGCACCGGCGGCCGTCGCCGCCGAGATCACGACCGCCGCCGCGGCCCTGGCCGACCGGTTCGACTCGGTCACCGCCGACCAGGCCGGTCGCACCGGGTTCCGCTCCGACGGCGCGTCGTTCACGGTCGAGTCGTTCGCCCGCTACTTCATCCACGATCCGATCCATCACCTGTGGGACGTGCGGCCCCGCTGACCGCCGTTGTCGCCAGCGGGCGATCCAGAACGGCGATACGGTCGGCACATGACACGTCCCGGACATGCCGACGTGGTCGACGCCACGGTCACCGTCGAGGACACCATGCGACCCCAGCGGGTCCCGGTGCGGGCCTACGAGGCCCCGGAAGCGCTGGTCGTGATCGCGCCGATGCCGTGCGTGCAGCCGGGCGACGTCCACATCGAACTGCGCGAGGACACGCTGCGCTTCTGGTCGCACCTGCGGTCGGCCGCGCCCCGCGACTACCTCATCGACGAATGGGACTTCGGCGGTTACGAGCGCGAGATCGACCTCCCCGACGGCTATGGCGCCGACGTCGAGGCCAGCCTCGCCAACGGCCAGTTGGTGATCCGCGTCCTGCGGGGCGAGTTCATCGGAGGCAGGAACATCAAGCCCGAGGGGCTCTGACTCCGCGAGCCCGTCGACGTCGGCGGGATCATGGTCACCCAAGCTGCAGCAACCAGCAGGGGATCACACGCTGTCGGGCAGGTAGGTCGCCCTAGGGTCGTCCCCGCATGGGGAACAGATCGGGCACGCATTCGTCATTCACCCGCCGGCGCTTCATCGCCGGCCTGGGGGTCGTGGCGGCCACGCCCGTGGTGTGGGACCCGGTGCGGGCGGCCGCCCAACAGCGCGCACAGATCGCCGCGGTCACCGACCCGACGGGCACCACGCTCGAGTTCTCGATCGCCCGGCCGTCGGGTGCCGGCTACGTGAAGCTCGTCGAGGCCGAGCCGTACCCGCAGATCGTCCGCGAGGAACTCGCCGCTGCCAAGTCGGACCGTGAAGCGCGTCGCGTCGGCCTGGCCACCATCGTCCACCTCACCGACGTCCACATCGTCGACGCCCAGAGCCCCAGTCGGGTCGAGTTCGTCGACCGTCTCGCCTCGCCCGTCGGCGGCGGCTTCCGGCCACAGGAGACGATGAGCACGCAGGTCGGCTCGGCCATGGTCCAGCGCATCAACACCGTCGCGGCCGGCCCGGTCACCGGACGCGCCTTCGACGTGGCGGTGTCGACCGGCGACAACATCGACAACCAACAGCGCAACGAACTCGACTGGTTCGTCACCCTGCTCGACGGCGGCACGGTCGTGCCCGACAGCGGCGCGGCCGGGACGTACGAAGGCGTCCAGGACGACGACGTCGGCCTCGGCTACTACAACAACTACTGGCACCCCGACGCCCCGCCCGGCTCGAACCCGCCCGACAGCTACAAGGCCGCGTTCGGGTTCCCCGAGCTCCCCGGTCTGTTGAGCGCGGCCGTCGCAGCGCACGACTCCCCCGGTCTCGGCATCCCGTGGTACTCGACCTACGGCAACCACGACGGTCTGCTCCAGGGCAACGTGCCCGGCGAACTCCCCGGTGCCGCCCCGTTCGACCCGATCGCGACCGGGCCGATCAAGGTCACGGGCGTCGGCACCTCGTTCGACCCGAGCGACCTCCAGTCGACCATCGCCTCGGCCCTCGATCCGGCGGCCATCTCGTCGGGCGGCGCGCTGTTCCGCGTCGTGACCGCCGACCCCTCCCGCGCCTCCGCCACGCTCGAGGACTGGATCCGCCGCCATCTCGCCAGCACCGGCCCCGGTCCGGTCGGCCATGGCTACGACGAGGACATGATCGCCTCGCGCCGGCTCTACTACACCTTCCCGGTCGGCGACTCGGTGCTCGGCATCAGCCTCGACACCGTCAACCACGGCGGCTACGCCGAGGGCTCACTCGGCGACGCACAGCTCGCGTGGCTCGAGATGCAGTTGGCCTCGGCCCACAGCAGCTACGTCGACAGCGGTGGCACGACCGTGACCACGGGCAACGCCGACCGCCTCGTGGTGCTGTTCAGCCACCACAACCTGTTCACCCTGTCGAACCCGTTCCCCGACCCGTTCGACCCCACCGAGGGGCGTCAGGGTTTCGACGTGCTGCGGGCGATGCTCAGCCGGTTCCCCAACGTCGTCGCCTGGGTCAACGGACACAGCCACGTGAACCGCATCACGCCCGTCGCAGACCCCTCGGGGCGCACCGGCGGGTTCTGGGAGATCTCGACCGCCGCGCACATCGACTGGCCCGAACAAGCGCGTCTGATCGAGATCGCCGACAACCGCGACGGCACCCTGTCGATCTTCGGCACGCTCATCGAGCACGCCTCACCGGCCTCGGTCGACCTCACCGACCCGTCGACCGCCACCGCGACGCAGCTCGCATCGCTGAGCCGCGAACTGTCGGCCAACGAACCCCAGGCCGATGCCAACGCCCTCGGTGAACCGGGCGCTCGCAACGTCGAGTTGCTGATCGGCGCACCGTTCGAGGTGACACCCGGGCCGAGCCCGGCGCCGACCACGACGACCCTGTCACCGGCAGAGCCTGGTGGGCCCAGCCTGCCCGCCACCGGCGGATCGACATCTGGCCTGGTCGCCGGCACCGTCCTCGGGGCGGCAGCCGCCGGCGCCCTCGCGTGGCGCCGGCGGACCGAACCGCCGATCAGCTGAGTCCCGTCAGCTCACACCCAGCACGTCGGCGGCGTGGGCCTTGAGCCGCTTGTAGTCGACCTTGCCGTTGGCGGCCCGTCCGATCGTGTCGACGACCACGATGCGCTTCGGTGCCTTGTACGCCGCGAGCGACGTCTTCACGTGGGCGATCACCGCGGCTTCGTCGACGATCTCGCCCTCGCGTGCCTGCACGACCGCGGTCACGGCCTCGCCGAACTTCTCGTCGGGCAGACCGACGGCGACGGCATCGAGGACCGTGGGGTGCGTCTTGACCGCTTCCTCGACCTCCTCGGGGAAGACCTTCTCGCCACCGGTGTTGATGCACACCGAGCCGCGACCCAGGAGCGAGATCCGACCGTCGGCATCGACCGTCGCGAAGTCGCCGGGGCACGAGTAGCGCTTGCCGTCGATGGTCAGGAACGTCTTCGCCGTCTTCTCGGGGTCCTTGTAGTAGCCGAGCGGCTGGCGGCCGCCGACGGCCAGGCGACCGATCTCGTCGGAGCCCGGCGCGATCGGCCGGTCGCTCTCGTCGATGACGATGGTGTCGGGGCTGAGTTCGAACTTCGCGGTCTCGACCGCGGCGCCGGCGCCGGAGACCGACTGGCCCATGCCGAGCGCCTCGGACGACGAGAACGCGTCCATCAGCATCATCCCCGCATGGTGCTCGAGCAGGCGCTGCTTCGACTCCTGGCTCCACATGACGCCGGAGCTCACGATGGCCAGCAGGCTCGAGAGGTCCCACTTGCCGGGATCGGCGTCGAGGACCCGCAGGATCGGCTTGGCGAACGCATCGCCGACGATCGCCGTCATGTTCACGCCCTCGCGTTCGATGGTCGAGAGCATCTGCGTCGCATCGAAGCTGCGGTCGGTGAGCGTCACCACGCAGCCACCCGACGACAGCGTCGACAGGCACGGGAAGTTGCCGGTGCCGTGCATCTGCGGGCACGACGGGAGGAACTTGGGACCGGGCTCGGTGTAGGTGCCACGGATGTCGTCGATGGTCCCGTCCTCGGGGAACTCCTTGCCGAGGGTGGCGAGCTTCACGACCAGGTCGTCCTGGCGCCACATCACGCCCTTGGGCATGCCGGTGGTGCCGCCGGTGTAGAGCATGTCGAGGTCGTCGCCGGTGCGTCCCCACGCCGGGGCGACACGATCGGCGCCGCTCGTCGCGGGCGTCTCGTAGGGCGTCGCCCACTCGGGGCAGGCGCCACTGCCGTCGTCGACCCACAGCCATGCCTTGACCTTCGGGAGCTTCTCCCGGATCGGCTCGATGGTGTCGGCGAACGTGCCGTGGAACACGACACAGCCGGCGTCGGCGTTGTCCCACAGGTAGAGGAGTTCGTCGGCGGTGTAGCGGTAGTTGGTGTTGACGGGGACGAACGATCCCTTGAACGCGGCGAACGTCGACTCGAGGTACTCGGGGCCGTTGTGGAGGTACTGGGCGACGGCCTGCTGGCGTTCGAGCCCGATGTCGAGCAGATGCTGTGCGACGCCGTCGGCTCGTTGGTCGACCTCACGCCAGGTGCGGCGATCGTCTCCGTGGACGAGGCAGGGGGCGTCGGGGAGTTCGTCAGCGACGACCTCCCAGATGTCGGCGAAGTTCCAGGATCCCATGCGCACGGTGTAGCAGGCTCCGGACTCGTGGAACTGATCCGGATCATGCTCGCTGGTCGACCGCTGCAGATGCAGACGAGTCCGGGCGACGCGGCGTTCGAGGGCGGCCTCCTCGGCGTCGCCGTGAGCCCCAAGACGATCGACGGCACCGAGCACTCGGTCGTCCAGGCGATGTTCGACGACGACCGGCCCGGCTTCGACCAGACGCTGCTCGACTGCCCGATGGTCGCCGAGATCCGTACGCCCGCCGGCGACGTCGTCACCCGCGAACTGTTCGACCACGACGTGTTCCGCCAGGCGCTCCACGCCGAGCGCGCCGTCGGTGGCGACGACCTGCGCGGTGTCCTGTTGTTGACCGGCGGGGCGCTCCCGCCCGCCTACCTCCGGCTGGCGTTCCTCACCCTGCCCGTCGCCGACGCAACCGACTGCGCACTCGTGATCTCACGCTTCGACCGCGACGAACTCGTCGCGGCCATCGACGGCGGCCAGGCCGATGGGTCCCTCAGCGCCACCGACCACCGGAGCCTGTCGACCATGATCGACCAACGCCACCCCGCCTGACCGTCGGCCCCTCGCCTCCCCGTCTGGCAAGATCGTCCGGGAACCGAACACGGGCACGTCTTCGCTGGGGGGACACATGGCATCGCGACCGCAATGGCAACGACTGATGGCTGGCGGTGCGGCGGTGCTGCTCGCCCTCGGGGCGTGCTCCGACGGCGGGAGCGAGTCGACCGACGCCACCACGACGACCGCCGCGTCGTCCGACGGTGACACGACGTCGACCACCGCGAGCGACGACACGCCCGACGAGACCGACTCACCCACCGATCTGGCCAACGCCCTGTTCATGGCACCGCCGCACGAGGGAGCCACGCTCACCGTCGAGGAGACCGGGACGCTCCCGAGCACGACCGAGATCACCGTGGTCTCCGTCGAGGAGTCCGCCGCCGGCGTCACCGTGAAGACCTCGGAGGTCGTCTCGGGGGGCAGCGGATCGGTGACCGTCGAGCGCAGCTACACGACCGGGCCCGACGGGAGCCTGTCGATCAGCGCCGCCGGCTTCTTCGCATCCGCCCCGGGCTTCGAGGTCACGGCGACCGGTGACGACGTCCGGATCCCCGCGGCCGCCGAACTCGCCAGCGGCGCATCAGCGAGCGGCAACACCTTCGTCGAGTTCCAGTCCGCGGGCATCGACGCCCGGAGCGACGTCACCTACATGATCACCGGCGGCGGCGTCGAGGAGGTCACGACCCCGCTCGGCACCTTCCAGGCGCAGATCGTGACCCTCGACCTCACGATCAGCAACTCGCTCGCCGGCGAGCAGACCGGCACCGTCCGCTACGAGTTCCTGCCCCACTTCGGCGTGCTCCGGACCCAGCTCGATCTCGCCGGCATCGCCATCACCTCGACCGTCACGTCGTCGAGCGTCAGCCCCTGACCGACGCCTCCGATCAGACCTCGCAGTCGTCCGGGGCGTTGACCGGGTTGCAGCGCACGACGCCACCGCCGGGCAGTTCGACCAGGTAGCCGGAGTCGAGCATCGGTTCGACGACGTAGTAATCGGTCGACAGGTACTGGGCGCCGCTCGCGAACGCCGCGTCGCGGCGGGTCGTGTCGCCCGCCGGCGCATCGACCCCGGACGTGTCGGTACGGGTGCGGACCAGGTACCCGGCGGCGACCAGCGATCGGATGCGATCGCCTTCGGCAACGGGGTCGTCGACGCGGATGAACGCGGCGTCGGGACGCCCCTCCTCCGACGACGTGAACAGCAGCCGGCCCTCGAGGCTCGTCGCGTCGCCGACGTAGACGTCGCGGGTGGTGCCGGTGTCGACGAGCGAGAACAGGACCTTGCCCGCCGCCTCGTCCATCGTCGGCCAGGCGTCGCCCTCGAGCACCGCCTCCTCGAGCGTGGCGGCGTCGCCGCGGATGTCGTCGGGCGTGATGATGGAGTCCTGGTCGAACACCGACAGGATCTCGGCTTCGAGCGCATCGAAGGTGGCCCGGTCGAAGGTCACCGTCTCGGTGAGCTCGACGCCGAGGGACTCCGACGTGATCGCTCCGTCGGTCGCCTCTTCGATCGAGTCCTGCTTGGCCTCGATCATGATCATGATCGGTTCGTGGTCGGGATGGTCGACCGACCAGGCGTCGATCTCGGTGAGGCAGTCGACGAACGTGAGGCACGTCGTGCCGAAGTCGACGTCGACCTGGTGGATGACCTTGAACCCCGGTTCGTCGAGTGCCGGCTCGCCGCTGTCCACGGGAAGACCGACCAACTCGGCGGCGGGACGCTGCGAGAAGCGGCCGCCATCGGGGTCGGCGTAGACGTCGATCTCGAACTGCCGGATGCCGAACTCCTCGAGCTGCTCGGTGAGCGGCCGGTGCTCGTAGTCGAGCGCGTCGGCCTCCTCCTGCGACACGAGTGCCGCGATGCCGTCGAGGACCTCGGGCGCCGGTCGCAGGTGGTAGCTGTTGTGCGAACCCAGGACCTGCACCTGGTTCATGCCGGGCGACGCGTCGTCGTCGCTGCCACACGCCACGACGCCGAACAGCAGCGTGACCGAACACAGGACGGGGAGGAGGCGGCGCATGCTCTCGGTGTACCAGGCGCCGCCCGACGTGACCCGCGATTGGGCCGAATGACCTGGGGACAAGACGCCCGAAATGGGGAACAGTGCAGAGAACGCTCTCGTAGGAGTCGAGCACCGTGTCAACCGGGGTCATGAAGAACGAAAACCGACAACGTCCGTGGGAGGCCACGTCGGCCGCCCCCGGCGACATCCACCTCGGCATCCGTGTCCTGTGGGCCGTGATCGCCGGCTACGCCGCCGTGGTCCTGCCGATCGCGCTGCTCAGCGCTGCGCTCCCGACCGTCCTCACCGACGAGATGCACATCCTCGGCGTCGGCGGCACCATCGTCGCCGTCCTGGTGACGCTGCGACGGCACCGCGCAGACGACCGGCGTTCGGTGCCGGCCAAGGACCGGCCCCACGACGGCTGGATCGCCTGACGTCGTAGCGTCTCGATCCGTGAACCGCATCGAGATCGAGATCAAGCTCAACCGCGACCGGGCCTGGCTGCTCGAACACCTGTCGCAGATGGACGACGACGAGCTCTACGCGCCGCGCACGTTCAGCGAACACGACGACCAGTCGACGTGGTCGCATGCCGACCATTTCGTCCACACCACGCTGATCGAGAAGAACTGGAACGAGATGTTCCGTCGCCATCTCGGCGGCGACCACGGCATGGAGCGCCGGGTCAACGACGACGGCACGCCGCAGACCATGGAACAGATCATGGCGGGCATCCACTCGTGGACCGAGGAGTGGAAGGCTGAACACGAGGGCAAGTCGCTCGACGAGCTGGCCCGCATCGGCCTCGCCGTGCGGGCCGAGACGCTCGCCTACCTGGCAGAGCTGTCCGACGAGGACCTGGCGTCGAAGATCCCCGGGGCGCCCTGGGCCGACGGCACCGTCGGGGCGATCATGGCCGCCAACGCCGACCACGGTCGCATGCACTGGCACTGGGCCACCGAGGATCCGGTCCACGCCCACGACTGACGTAGCGTCGCCGCCATGGCTCGATCCCCGCGCACCACTCCCGAGCAACTCAGCAAGGCGCGACTCCGGTCGTGGGTCGAGGGCAAGATCCTCGACCTCGGCGCCCCACAGATCCACGCGCAACACGGCGCCCGCAAGGCCGAGGTGCTCGGAGCGATGACCGGCACGGTCGTCGAGATCGGCCCCGGCACCGGGCCCAACATGCGCTACTACGCGCCGGGCGTGAAGGTCATCGCCATCGAGCCCAACCCCAACATGCACGACGCCCTCCGAGCGTCCGCCGCCCAGCACGACGTCGATCTCGAGATCCGCACCGTCCAGGGCGAGCGGATCGACGTCGACGACGACACTGCCGACGGCGTCGTCGGGACGCTGGTCCTCTGCGGCGTCGACGACCCCGAAGCCGTCGTCGCCGAGATCCGCCGGGTCCTCAAGCCCGGCGGGACGTACTTCTTCCTCGAACACGTGGCCGCCGAGCCCGGGAGCGGGATCCGCCGCGTGCAGGACCTCGTCCACCGGCCTCACCGCTGGATGGCCAACGGCTGCGAGACCAACCGCGACACCGCCGCCGTGATCGACGCTGCCGGCTTCTCGGCCGTCGACCACGAAACCATCGACGTGGGCCGCAACGCCGCCTACACGCGGATCCAACTGGTCGGGACGGCCACCGAGTAGGCGGCGCACGCTGCTCGTAGCGTGGGTGAATGGCCGACCGCTTCTTCCCCTACGACTGCGACAAGCGATTCGCACCCATCTGGGGCGCGGCCGGCGTGCGACCCGGCAAGCACGGCGTGACGATCACCGACACCACGTTCCGGGCGACGTACGGGCTGTTGAAGCTCGAGACACCGATCGACAACGTCATCGGCGGCCACCTCACCGAGGACTACCGATGGTGGACGGCCGTCGGGCCGCGGCTGTCGTTCGTCGACGACGGACTGACCTTCGGAACCAACGCACGACGTGGCGTGTGCGTCCACTTCCGTGATCGGGCCCGCAAGGTGATCGGCCCGCGCGACCACTCCGCCCTCACCGTCACCGTCGACGACTGCGAGGGGTTGCTCGCCGTCATCGGCGACGACGCTCCCCGCTGACCGGGTTCTCGTCGGGCGGCAGCGGCGTGTTCGACTCCCGCACCCGTTCGAACTTCTCGGCATCGCAGTCGGGGCAGAGGTAGACGGTCGACACCGACACGATGGACATCTGCGATCCCCGCGACTTCTCCCACACCGCCTGCGCCGCCGCCCGCACGTCGTCGCTCCCGCACGTCGGGCACCGGGGCGTGAGGTCGCGGTCCCATGCCAGGTCGCACGCCGTGCACGTGATGTGGATCACCTCGCCGTCGCGCTCACCGCGCAGATCGTCGTCCGTGCCACACGAGGGGCACAGCAGGTCGTCGCTCACGACAGCGTCCTAGCAGAGCCACCCCACGAGCGGCTCCCCGATGGTCGCCGTACCCTCGCCTGGATGGACACGCTCACGGAACGGCGGCTCGACGTGGTGCGGCGGCACATGGCGTCGGAGAACGAGCACGACTTCGACACGACGATGGCGACGTTCGCGCATCCTCGCTACGAGCTGATCCCCACCGGGCTGGTCTTCGACGGCGAGGACGAGGTGCGGGCCTACTTCGCCGGCAGCCGGGCGATCTTCGCCGACCAGCGCAACGAGCCCATCGCCCTGCACCCCACCGACGCCGGCGTCTTCGCCGAGTTCTGGTTGCTCGGCACCCACGTCGGCGAGTTCATGGGCCACGCCCCCACCGGCCGCGACATCCGGGTGCGCATGGTCGCCTTCTTCGAGTTCGCGCCGGCCGACGGGGACCACCCCGACGGCATCGTGTGCGAGCGCGTCTACTACGACCTCCACACGATGCTCACCCAACTCGGCCTGGCATAGCCGCCGAAGACAGAACTCCGGCCAGAATGCTCGAGTTCGAGTCCACACCCGAGAAGAGGAACCATGTCGATCGCCACCATCGCCGGAGTCGGACTCGCCGCCACCGGCGCCGCCCACTTCGTCGCCCCCGATGCCTTCCGCGCCATGACCGAGGGGCCCTTCCCCGACGACACCGACGCCTGGATCAAGCGCAACGGCGCCACCGAACTGGTCGTCGGCCTGCTGATCGCCAAGCAGTCGACCCGCAAGATCGGGCTCGTGGGCCTCGCCGCCTACGCCGGTTTCCTGGGTTCGAGAGCGGCGAAGGCCCGCTGACCCTCAGGGCAACAGCTGCTCGATCACCCGAACGACGACGCCGTCGCGCACCTCGATCCAGATGCTCCGGAAGCCCTCGTTGACCTGGTCGACGTCGCACCCGCCGAGCACGCCGTCGATCGACAGGCACTGCGCCGTCGCCGTCGGTGACACCGGCACGGTGCGGACCTGCGGGTTGTCGTTGACGATGTAGAACCCGCCCACCGCGACGTCATCGCGTGCTGCGGCCTCGGCGTCGGCCGCCGCGTCGGCGTAGTAACAGGCGAGGTCGAAACCGACATCGCTCCCGATGGGCGTCGTCCGCTCGCCGAACCACCAGCCGTCGGGCAGCGTGTCGCCACCTGGAGTGCACCCCGATCCCGACGGGCCGGTCGCGCGGAACGTCGGGCTCTCGTCCTCCTGGACGGATGACGATGTCGTCGTCGACACGATGGTGGTCGTCGTGGTGGTGGTGCTGATGCTGGTCACGCTCGTCGAGGGCGCAGCGACGTCGGCCGGAGCGTCATCCGACGCGCATCCCAGCACTGCCATCGCCGCGACCGCGACACCGACCATCCACTTCCCACCAGCTGTCCGCACGTCGGGGATCTTGTCACGCTCAGTCGCAGCCGACGCCGTCGCCGTCCCGGTCGAGGTCGTAGGGATCGCCGTACGAGTGATCGACGTTCACCCGGCCGGTGTACGCCGGCCCGTTGCCCGACCCACCTGCGCAGTCGTAGTCCTCGGCCGGCGGCAGGCAGGGTGAGTAGCCGGGCGTGCAGTTGTTCGCCGGCGGCTGCGTCGTCTGCGGGACGATGGGTCGGGGTGCGACGTAGGTCGTCGTCGGCGGGGGCGGCGGTGCGGTCGTGGTGGTCGTCGGTGGGACGGCGCCACAGGACCGGAGCAGGTTGGCGAGCGCGTCCTTCTCGGCGGCGTCGACCGACAGCTCCCACTTGTCCTTGACCACCACCGTCGTGCGCGCCCACAGGCAGTTGGCCTCGGCCCGACTCGGGAACCAACTGGCCGCGTCCTTGTCGCTCTTGCGGAGGTTCGACGCCTCGGTCACGGCCAGGAGGTTCGTCCGATCGTCGGCGAACTCGTCGCGTTGCGACGCCGTCCAGCCGTGCGCCCCCGACCGCCACGCCTCGGCCAGCGCGACGACGTGGTCGATGTGGACCAGCGACGTGTCCGACTCGGTCGCACCGTCCCACTCCGAGAACCACGATCCGTCGGCCTGCATCTGCGACGTCAACACCTCACACCGGGTGTCGCAGCCGTCGTGGTCCTCGTCGTCCCAGTGCGGGAAGAGACCACGGTCGTACGTGCTGGCGTGTGACTCGTCGGCCACCGTCAGCGAGTCGAGCAGCGCCAGGTCCTCGAACACCACGACGGCCCGATCGACCCGATCGACGATCGTGGTGGCGGTCGTGGCCGATGCCAACTCGAACTCGCCCGACCGGTAGCCGCCCTCGAGGGCCGGTGGTCGGGTCGTGGTCGTCGTCTGCCGCTCGGTCGTCGTCGACTGCCGCTCGGTCGTGGTCGTGACGTCGATGGTGGTCGCCGACGACTCGAGCTCCACCGACGACTCGTCCATCGTCCCGATCGCGCCGACCAGGCCGACACCGACGATGCCCGCCATCACCAGGGATCGGCGACGCCAGACCCCTCGACCGCCTCGTGCGTTCTCCACCCACGCCCCTGACTGCGATGACCCCGCGCCATCGTACGAGGGATGCCGCCGCTGCGCCTGCGACTCAGGAGATCGAGGTCAGCCGGGAGCGAGGAAGTCGCGGAGGACGGTCTCGGTCGCGTCCGGCTGGTCGCGGAAGCTGCCGTGGCCGCAGTCGTCGAAGACCTCGAGCCGACCGAGCCCGTCGCCCAGCAACGACACGATCTCCTCGCTCGCGCTCACCGGCGTCATCGGGTCGTCGGCGCCGGCGAGGACGAGCGTGGGAACGGTGATGGCCGGCACGTCGTCGCGCAGGTCGAAGACGTTGGCGAACGTGGCGTTGAAGTGCTGCTGGACCCGCAGGTTGGCCCACTCCCGCCGTGGCCCGAACGGGTGCGGTGTCCGGTTGTAGAGCGGCAGGTTCACCGTGACGTAGTCGGCGTCGAACGGTTCGCCCCGTACGAAGATCGCCTCGAACAACTCTCTCGCCCTCGGGCCGCCCAGCTCCTCGAACCGGCGGGCCGTCTCCTCGGTGTGGCGACGTGCCGCCGTGCTCGACAGGACGAGCTTCGACGCATGGCCGGGATGTCGGCTGGCGTAGCGCATGGCGACGAAGCCACCGAAGCTGTTCCCGAAGACGACGGGGTCCGTGATCTCGAGGGCGTCGCAGAACCGCACGATGTCGTCGGCCCAGGTGTCGAGGTCCCAACCCGCCGGGTCGTGGCGCTGGTCGCTGCGACCGTTGCCCCGGTGGTCGAGATAGACGACCTGATGGGTGTCGGCGAACCGGTCGAAGTAGGGCCGGAACCCCGAGTGGTCGCCGCCGGGCCCGCCGTGCAGGAGGATCAGCGTCGGCTTGTCGACCATCGCCTCGTCGGTCGGTGCCAGTGCCGACCCCACCACGTCGAAGAACAGCCGGACCCCATCACCGATGTCGACTCGCATGGAGCGAGGGTACGACGCCGACCGCCGGGACATCGGCGAGACTCACCGCCATGTCTGATCCCCGCGACGTCGTCGCTCGCTTCATCGCCACCGTCGAGGCCAAGGACGTCGACGCCGCGGTCGCCATGCTCACCGAGGACGTCTCGTACGAGAACATGCCGATGGATCCGATCGTCGGCCGCGACGCGGTGCGAGCGACGCTGCACGGGTTCCTGGGCGCGGCGTCGGAGGTCGACTGGCCGGTGCATCGCGAGCTGGTGGCCGGCAACGTCGTCTTCAACGAGCGACTCGACCGGTTCAAGATCGGCGAGGGCTGGCTCGAGATCCCCGTCGCCGGCGTGTTCGAGGTGACCGACGACGGCCTCATCAGCCTGTGGCGCGACTACTTCGACATGACCACCTACACGACGCAGCTCGCCGCGCTCTCCTGAGAGACTGCCCGTCATGAGCGAGCTCCTCCCCCTCCCGTCGCAGCCGGCCGGCGTGCCCTTCCCCACCTCCGAGTGGCCGACCGCCGACCTCGACCCACGCGTCGACGCCGACGCGCTGCACGCCCTCCTCGACCACGCGTTCCAGCAACCCGAACCCGACGACCTCGAACGCACCCACGCGGTCGTCATCGCCCAGTGCGGCGCCATCGTCGCCGAGCGCTACGCCCCCGACGCCGCACCGGACGACGCCTTCGCCTCGTGGTCGATGGCCAAGAGCATCACGCAGGCGCTGGTCGGCATCCTCGTGCGCCAGGGGCGACTCAACATCTCGCAGCCGATCGACGTGCCCGAGTGGAGCGCCGACGATCCTCGCCGCCAGATCACGATCGACCAGATGCTGCGGATGGTCGACGGCCTGCGCTTCCGGGAGGCCGAGCACATCGGCGGCGGCTCGGTCCGCTACTGGCCGCCGGACGAGTCCGACGTGATCCCGATGCTCTTCGGCGAGGGCCGTGACGACGTCGCCGGGTTCGCTGCCACGCTCCCGAAGGTGGCCGAACCCGAGGAGCAGTGGAACTACAACAGCGGCGCCTCGAACCTGCTCTCCCGCCTGGTGAGCCGGACGATCGGTGGCGGCGCCGACGAGATGCGGGCGTTCATGCAGGCCGAACTGTTCGGACCGCTCGGTATGACGACGCCGCGCCCGACCTTCGACGCCGCCGGCACCTTCGTCGGCTCGGCCTACTGCGCGTCGAGCGCCCGCGACTTCGCCCGCTTCGCGTCCCTCTACCTGCGCGACGGCGTGTGGGACGGCCAGCGGATCCTCCCTGAAGGATGGGTCGACTACACCCGCACCGGCAGCCCCCAGTCGTCGGGCACCTACGGCGCCCACTTCTGGGTCATCCCCGGCAGCCTCGGGCTGTTCAGCTGCCAGGGTGCGTTCGGTCAGCGGATCCTCATCAGCCCCGCGCTCGACCTCGTCGTCGTCCGCCTCGGCAACACCGCCGCCGAGAAGGTCGGCAGCGTCGTCACCCACTGCCGCGACCTGGTCGACGCGTTCCGACCGACCCTCGGCTGAGGCCGGACAGTCACCCGGCCCGACCTGCCGGCCCCTCTCGGGGCCGGCCGTCGATCAGCCGGTGAAGGTCGGCGTGGCCCGCACGGGCTGTGCTGCCGCCGACTTGGTCACCGTCTTCGTCGGCGTGGTCACCGGGGTCGTGTCCGGTGTCGTGTCCGGCGTGGTGTCCGTGGGGGCGGCGGCCCACGTGGCCGTCACCTCGTTGCTCTCCAACGCTCCGGCTTCGCGGTCCCACGTCGCCAGGATCGTGTCCGTTCCGATGCTCGTGCCCGTGTAGGTGAACGAGGCGGTGCCCGCAGCGTCGGTCACGGCACTTCCCGTCGACCCGGCGTGAGGACCGGTGAGGACCTCGAAGTCGATGGTCGCGTCGGCCACCGGCGAGTCGTCCAGCAGGACCGTCGCGGTCACCGTGTGCTCGTCGCCGACGGTGAGGTCAGCGGTCTCCGGAGCGAGGCTGACGGCACGGTCGACCTGCAGCGACTCCCCTCGGGCGATGACGTACTGATGTCCCGGCGTGCCGTCCGGTGCGCTGTAGGTGGCGCCTTCGTCGTAGCCGATCGCCAAGACCTCGAACGTGTCGGGGTATGCGTCGAATGCGTTGTGGACGGAGTTGCTCCAGTTCGAGAGATCGGCGCCGGTCAGCGTGCCCATCGCGGGATGGGTGGCCACGATCCGCACGTCGTTCAAGGAGGGAAGCTCGTTGCCGGCGACTGCGTTGAAGCCGCCGCCGTCGATCCCGTCGAACGCCGGCACCGGGCCGGTGTCGAAGTGGTAGTAGCAACTGGTCGTGGCGTAGAGGCCGGTCGAGCCAGCGACGTCGGCGGCGAACGCAACGCCCTGCTCGACGAGCGCCCGGGCCCCGGCGGTGGAGTGGTACACCGGGTCGGAGCCGATCATGATGATGTTGCCGTCGACCTCGGGGCCCCACACCCCGGAGTTCGCGGCGACCGGAGCGAGGACCGACACGTCGGTCGAGCAGCTGGGATCGCCGAGGATGATCACCTGGTACGCCGCGAAGTCGGCAGCGGTCAACGCCGCCCACTCTGCGGCGTCGACGAGATCGACAGCGAGCCCGAGCGCTTCGGCAGCGTCGGCTTCGAGGCTGTCGACACCGCCGGTGACGGTGGTCGAGAGGATCAGCGCACGGCCGGGACCGGCGCCGGCGTCGTTGCCGACCACCAACATCCCCCACGCCATCATGGCGAGGAAGAGGAACATCGCACCGGTACGCCGGCTCATTCGTGTCGTCGCGAAACCCATCGGTCCGCCCTTCGTTCAGGTGCCAGGGACCACCCCCGGACGGGGGAAAGCTACTGCGTCGAACGGCCGGTGAGTGGGAGAAGAACGGACGGCGAGATCGAACATCTACGGTCCGTCCATGGACCCGACCGTCGTCGCCATCCACATCGCCCCGGCGAGTCGGCTCCCGATGAAGTCGGTCGACGTCGTCGAGGCCGAAGCAGGCGTCGGGCTCGTCGGCGACCGCTACCACGGCACCCGCCACCGCCACGTCACCGTGCAGTCGGCGGCGGCGCTCGACGAAGCTGCGGCGTCGCTCGGCTCGCCGATCGACCCCGGCCACACCCGCCGCAACATCACCGTCTCCGGCGGCGACATCCCGACCAGACCCGGGAGCCGACTCCGCATCGGCGACGTCGACCTCGAGGTCGTCCGGGTCGCCGCCCCGTGCAAGCTCCTCGACGACGTCATCGGTACCGGCGCCCGCAAGGCCCTCCATGCGCGTGCTGGCTCGGTGTTCCGCCTGCTGACGTCGGGAACGATCCAGATCGGCGACGTCGTGTCGTTCGAGTCGGCCGACTGACTCGCCGCTACTCCGCCGTCGTCGAGACCACGTGCCCGGCCCGGTCGTAGGTGGTCCACGTCCCGGTCTTGTCGCCCTTCACGAAACTGCCCGTTCGCAGCAGCGAGCCGTCGGCTCGATACCAGTTCCAGCGGCCGTGCAGCCGCCCGTCCTTCATCTTCCCTTCGGCCTCGAGCGCGCCGTCACGCCGGTACACGCGCCGGGCACCATTCCGGACGTCGGCGAGTTCGGCGAGCCGTGCCGCCACGAGCTCGCGCACCAAACCGACCGGCAACCGCTCGCCCAACCCGAACTTGAGCCCGCCCTTCGATGTCTCGTAGTGGTCGGGGGCGACCCGATCGACCACCGAGCCGCTGGCCCCGAAGTAGGTGCAGTGGTTCGACGAACGCCTCGTAGTGCGCGACGTTCTTGCCGCCCAGCATGACCGTGGGCATGCCGTACTTGATGCCCTCGTCGGCGTGGGGCAGCACCTTTCGCAACGTGGCCCGCAACGGCGTCAGCGTGTCGCGTCGGACCGGATCGAGGGCTTCCAGGTGCGCGTCGACCGCAGCTGCTCCCTCGGCCGATGGTTCGTGTCGAAACGTGAGGCCGACGTCGGCCAACGCCCGCGTCGCCGGCGCACCGATCGCTCGCGGCAGGGTCACGTCCACGTCCGCGCACTGTACGGGTGGTCGCACGTCGGTTCAGGCAATCGAGCGCTGGCGCTCGAGGAAGGCGCGCTCGGTCGGGTTGCTGCACAACTCGATGGCCCGGTCGTACGCGACCTGCGCCTCGACGCGCCGTCCCGCACGGGCCAACAGATCCGCACGTGCCGCGTGGAACGGCTGATACTCCACCAGGGCGTCGACGTCGATTGCCTCCAGCGCATCGAGTCCGGCGGCGGCCCCGTCCACCTCACCGACGGCGACGGCGCGGTTGAGCGCCACGACCGGCGTCGCACGTCGAGCGAGGAGTTGGTCGTAGAGCGCCACGATCTGACCCCAGTCCGTGGCGGCGGCCGAGTCGGCGTCGGCGTGCACGGCGGCGATGGCGGCTTGGATCTGGAACGGGCCGGGTGCGTTGCGTCGCAGACACGCCCGGACCAAGGCGTGGCCTTCGGCGATGAGTCCCGCGTCCCACAGCGAGCGGTCCTGATCGGCCAGGCGGACCATCGACCCGTCGGCCGCGGTGCGGGCGGGGCGACGCGCCTCGGTCAACAGCATCAGCGCCATCAGCCCGGTTGCCTCGGGCTCGTCGGGCAGGAGTTCGGTGAGCATCCGTCCCAGGCGGATCGCCTCCGCGGACAGGTCGGTCCGCGTCAGCGTGGAACCGGACGTCGCGGTGTGGCCCTCGGTGAAGATCAGGTAGACGGCGGCGAGCACGGCGTGGAGCCGATCGGGCAGCTCGGCATCGCGGGGCACTCGGTAGGCGGCGTGGTTGTCGCGCAGTTTGCGCTTGGCCCGGACCATCCGCTGGGCCATGGTCGCCTCGGGAACGACGAAGGCCCGGGCGATCTCGGGCGTCTCGAGTCCGCCGAGCAGCCGCAACGTCAGGGCCACCTGGGCGTCGGCGGCGAGCGCCGGGTGACAGCACAGGAACATCAGTCGGAGTTGGTCGTCGGGGACGACGTCGACGAACGCGTCGAGTTCGTCGAAGACGGGATCGGGGTCCGGGTCGGGGTGCATGGTGTCGTGCTGCAGTCGGTGGGCGGCGAGGTGGCGTCGGTCGCGGGTCGATTCGCGTCGCAACCGGTCGATGGCCCGGTTGCGGGCGGTGGTCGTGATCCACCCGCCGGGGTTCGGCGGCACGCCCTTCGTGGGCCACTGCTCGGACGCGACGACGAACGCCTCCGCGACCGAGTCCTCGGCGAGGTCGATGTCGCCGAGGACACGGATCAGGGTGGCGGTGCAGCGGCCGACCTCCCGGCGGAAGATCGTCGCCAGCTCGTCGGCCGGTTCGCGCAAGCCGGTTACTCCGTCTGCATCGGCCGGAGCTCGACGGGGGCTTCGCAGGCGGCGGCGCACTTGGCGGTCCACTCGAGGGCGGTGTCGAGGTCGGGGACCTCGATGACCCAGAAGCCGCCCATCTGTTCCTTGGTCTCGGCGAAGGGGCCGTCGGTCATCGACACGTCGCCGTCGGTGACCCGCACCACGGTGGCGGTCGACTGCGGCTGGAGGCCGGCGCCGAACACCCACACGCCGGTGGACTCCATCTCCTCGTTGACGGCACCGACCTGGCCGCCGATGCGTTGCATCTCGGGGTCGGACCAGTCGGCGTCGGCGTAGTCGTCGTCGTGGCAGACGGAAAGCATGAACTGGGGCATGGTGATCATTCTCCTTCGTGGGATCGGGTGGTTCAGCTGTGGGAGTGGCGGGCGAGGACGGGAAGGATGATCGCCGCGGCCAGCACGTGCAGGGCCACGAGGGCGACCTGGGAGCCGACGGAGTCGGGCAGGGCGATCGACGGCACGCACGACAGGGCGGTGAGCACCACCGACACCTGCACGAACCGCTGACGGGACCGGTCGCTCCAGCGGTTCAGGCCGGCGAGGATCAGGCCGCCGAGGACCGCGCCGACGAAGGTCATCTGGGCGAACCCCAGGATCGGGATCATCTCGCCCTCGATCTCGAACGAGACGCCGACGGCGTGGATCGCGGCCGCCGCTGCGGTGGTGACGGCAGCGCCGATCAGGCCGGACGTCACGGTGGCCCGGCGCAACGACGTGGACGTGGTCGTGGACGGCGCGGTGGTGGCCGGCGATTCGACGACGTCGGCAAGGGTGACGGACATGGGATCTCCTCGGTCTTCCTGCGACCCCGGGTGGGCCGCTCTCACCCTCTCCACGAACGGGACTGCCCGAATCGACAGGCAACCGAGAACATTCTCGATTCCTTCTCGATGTTGAGTAGTCGTCCGACGCGGATGAGTAGTCCGGATCAGTGCCACGCACCCGACAATTGCCCCATGCGATTCTCCCGACGGACCTTGGTGGCGACGATCAGCGGGCTGTTGCTCGGCGGGCTGCTGCTCGCCGGCTGCGGCGGCGACGACTCGGACGAGACGTCGGCCGACGACGCGATCGAGTCGGTGACGGACGACGGCGCGTCGGACGACGGCGCGTCGGACTCGGGCGACGGCGACACCGGCGACGACTCGGTCTCCCAGGACATCAGCGCCGAGCTGCCCGACGACTTCCCCGACGCCGTCTATCTCCCCGACGGATACCGACTCCTCGACGTCACCGAACAGAGCGCCGGCGACCGGACGGCGTACATCGTGAACATCGGTGCCGGCAACGACTTCGACAGTCTGGAGGCGGAGCTCCGCGACGCCTACGACGTCGAGCCCGAAGTGAACGAGCAGGAAGCCTTCTCGGCGTTCAGCTTCCAAGGAGTCGATGGACTCGACATCCGGTACACCTTCGGGCCCGAGCAGTCCCCCGACGGTGACCTCTCGGTCCTGATGCACGTGACCCCGGCCGCCGGCTGAGCGCGACCGAGGCCGGCCGGCCTCCATCATCGGCCGACTCCGTCGTACGATCTGCGCCGTGCCCCGCTACGACTACCGCTGCGCCACCTGCGACGACACCTTCGAGGTCCGCCGGTCGATGACCGACGACTCGCCGGTCCGTTGCCCCGACGGCCACGCCGACGTGAAGCGACTGCTGTCGGTGTTCGCGTCGGTCGGTGCCAGCAGCGGGAGTGACGCGGCCCCGATGTCCGCCCCGTCGATGGGTGGCGGTTGTTGCGGCGGCGCCTGCGGTTGCGGCTGACGCCGATCACTCGTCGAGCGTGAACCGCAGTCGCCCGTTGGCTTCGTCGCCGTCGCGGAAGAAGCGTTCGGCCTGGCGGGCGATGGCCCGGATCAAGACGTAGTTGCCACCGCCGCCGATCGCTGCGCCGAACCCGAACGGCAACGCCCGACCCAGCGCGACCGCGCCGCGGCTCGTGCCGTAGCGGGCGATCAACCGGCGGGCGATCGACCGGTTGATCCGACGCAAGATCTCGCTCGGGATGGCCTGTCCCGCCAGGCCGCCGATGCCCGCTTCCTTCGCCAGCATCGACACGTTCTTGTCGGCGGATCGGCCGAAGGCGAGCACGGCGAGGAGCCACAGCCGACGTTCCTCGACCCGCGCTTCGGTGTGCCCGTAGGCGGCGGCGATCGACAGGATCAGGTCGCCGGCGCGCGCCGTGAACCAGCCGAGGTCGGCCGCGGTCGTGCTCAGCGACGCCACCGTCCCGACGCCCGGCACGGCCGACGTCCCGCCGGTGACCGCGCCAACGGCCGCCACCTCGCGGGCGAATCGTCGGGTCAGTACCTCCACACGCTCCGAAGGTGATCCCTCCAGGCCGGCCGTCCGGCGCTTGGCGGCGTCCCACCGATGCTCGACCGCTCGGTCGACGGCGTCGAGCACCGTCCCCACCGGGCCGCTGGACGTCAGCTCGGCGTCGTCACTCACCGGCGACGCACCGGAACGATGATCGCTGTCGCAGACGCCTCCACGACGGCCGACCCTACGTCGGGGCGCGACGTGTTCCCGGGCCACGCCGAGTTCAGTTGTCCGCCGCGCTGGCGTCCGTCGACGGCGCGAAGGGTGCGTACCAGACCCACTGGGCATGCTCGCCCGTCGGCCCGCGGTACCGCACGTCGGTCGGCGGCGACTTCGACGGAGGCCGAGCAACCGATGACCCGTCGAGCATCCGCCCGCTCGCATCGGTGACCCTCACCGCATCGCCCGGTCCACGGATCGTGATCAGGCCCCGGTGGTGGAGTCGATGGTGGTGTGCACAGACCAGCGCGAGATTCCAGAGCTCGGTCGGCCCACCGTCTTCCCAGTGCACGAGATGGTGCGCGTGCAACCCACGACTCGAACCACAGCCCGCCACCACGCAGGTCCGGTCCCGGTGTTCCAAGGCCCGGCGCAGCCGCCGCGAGATCTCCCGCGTGTCGCGACCGCAGCCGATGGGCTTGCCGTCGCGCTCGAACCACACCTCGTACTTCGCGTCACACGACAGGTAGCGCCGTTCGGCCTCGGACAACATCGGCCCGAGATGCAGCGAGCCGGCCGGCGAGTCGACGTCGACGTGCAGCACCACCGTCGTGCGATGCCCGTGTGGGCGAGCGGCGACGTCGGCATCCCAGCCGAGCGAGACCAGTCGCACGAACGCGTCGGCCGCGGTCGGGAACGGCGGGGCCGACTCCGACGCCGAGCCGTCGCGAGACTCGTGGTCGCGCCGCCATTCGGCCACCAGCGCGTCGAGGTGTGACTGCAGCGCTGCGTCGAACACGGCCGCCTCGACGTGCGGCAACTGGATCCGCCACGTCGCGAACTCGTCGTCGGTGATCTTGGTGACCGACCGCTCGGGCGAGGGGCGCGGATCGGGCGCCGGACGAGGGGCGAACCGCAATGCGGTCCGCAGCTGCGCCACCGTGGCCGACTGCGCCAGCTCGGCGTAGTGGGCGTCGGAACCGTCGACGGCACGTTCGGCCACGGTCGCCACCTGGTCGAGCGACAACTCGCCCCGTCGCAACCCGTCGACGCACTGCGGGAACTCGGACGCCCGCCGAGCCACCGCTGCGACACCACGGGCATGGACCGGCGACGAACCCGTCTTCCACGCCACGCACGACTCGAGCGAGCGGGCACCCGTCACCGCCCACAATTCGTCGCGATCGAGCTCGGCCACCACGTCGACGATCTGCGCGTCGATCGCATTGCGCTGCCCCTGCAGCTCGGCCAGCCGGTCGAACAACACGTCGACGCGCGCCTCCCGGGTGGGCTCGATGGTGGGGGCTGCGGACATGGATCGATCATCGCACGACCCCTCTGACAAGAACTCCGGTCTACGGTCCGGCCGATGGGATTTCTCGACCGCTTCAAGAAGGGCGACGGCGAGGCGAACGAGCCGGCCGCCGTGGTCCCGGACCGCTGGGACGGCAGTGCGATCGACTGGTCGGCCGCCGGCGTTCCCGACGACGCCGTCGACCTCGCCACCGAGATTGCCGCCACGCCCGACTTCGGCGTCGACCCGAGCGACGAGGACGGGTTCCGCTGGCTGGTGGCGTTGTTCGACGATGTCCGTGGCCTGGTCGGCGACCCTGCGATCGAGGCGCTCCCGGCGTGGCTCGAGTCGTCGCCCGATGTCGATCGCGCCGAGTCGTTCGACCGAGAGCTCGTCCACGTCAGCGGCACGGTCGAGCGCCACGAACTCGCCGTGCGCGTCGTGAGCCGCCTCGCGGCCACCGCCGATCCGACCTATTGGGACGACGCCACACCCTGACGGTCGCCGCGATCGACTTCCTCGGCGGGGCCCGTCAGATGGTCGACGTCAGCGTGCCCAGCACCGCCGTCGCTGCGGCGATGGCACCGAGCGTCCACGCCTGTTGGCGACGGAACCCTTCGGCCATCTCGACGCGCACCGCAGCGAGTCCACCCACGAGGTCGGTGCGTAGCTCGCCCATGTCCCCACGCAACTCCCCCATCTCCCCACGCAACTCGCCCATGTCCCCACGCAACTTCCCCATCTCCCCGCGAAACTCCCCCATCTCCCCACGCAACTCGGCCCGCAGCTCGCCCATCTCCCCGCGGAGCTCCGCCCCCAGCTCGCCCATCTCCCCGCGGAGCTCCGCCCGCAGCTCGCCCACCTCCTGCCGGAACTCGGCCCGTAGCTCGCCCATCTCCTCCCGGAACGCGCTGCGGGTGAGCGCGAGTTCGGCGCGCAGGTGGTCCTTGGTGACCAACTCGTCAGCTTCGACGGACGGGAACTCGGACATGAGGGCGTTGGCGTCGTCCTCGCCGAGGAGCGGGACGAACTTGTCGTAGATCGACGAACGATGGCGAGCGTCGAGGGCCATGGAGGTTCCTTCGGGACAGATCTCGAAGGGGAAGTGCATTCCAGAGTATCCCTGCCCTCCGACAGGAGCCGGGCCGCCGCTCCCGGAGCGCATGTCACATCCTTCCGGTACCCAATGGTGAGGCCCGACGTGGGATCGGACCCGGGCGAGAGGGCACATCATGGAGTCGAGGACGCTTCACCTGCTCGACGTCGAGTACCTGGGCTGCGGGCCGACGCTGTCGGCCGGCGACCTCAGCCGAGTGCTCGACCGCTACCGGCCTCGGGTCGACTGGCACGTCGGCGACATCCTGATCGGCGCCGCCTCGACGTGGACGTACACCCGGATCGCCTTCGATTGCCCGCGCGGGCTGCGACTGCTCCCCGCCGGTGGCGGACCCGACGCCGCCGACCTCCGGCTCATCGACGAAGCCCACGTGATCGACCTCACCCGCTACGACCGGGTCGTCATCGCCAGCGGCGACCACGCCTTCGCCGACCTGGCCGGCGAGATCCACCAACTCGAGCTCGAGGTCTGGGCCGCCGGCTACTCGTTCAACACCAGCCGGCAACTGCGAGCCGCTGTCGACCGTGTCGTCGAACTCGACGACTACGGGCTGGCGGCATGACCACGACGACTCAGAAGATCGCCGTCAGCGTCCCCAACGCCGCCGTCGACGCGGCGATCATCCCGACGAGCCACGCCTGCAGGCGACGAAAGCCGTCGGCCATGTTCACGCGCCGTAGGCCTGCCCGTCGGAGCGCGACGGCGGGAGTCAGCCGAGGCGGACGGCGGCGAAGACAAGCCCCACAAGGGTGGCGTTGCTGGCCACCATCTCGAAGAACAGCTTCGTGAGGAGTTCGCCCTCGAGTCTCGCCAACTCACTGCGAAGCTCAGCCTTCGTGACGATGTCGCCCCATCCGACTGGGAGCAGTAGGTCCATCATGATCGCGGCCTTCGCCGGAAGTTCGGTCACGTTCATGGTCGCACCTCCGACGAGAGAACGGAAGGGCCTCGCCGGCACCGAGTCGAGTCATGGACCCGACGGTCACGCGTTCAAGCAGATCGACGAATTGCCGATACTTGTCGGGGTACGGGCGCCAGCGAATGGTGGAGAGATCGGTGGAAGAGAAGACGCTGCGGCTGCGGTGGCCAGCGACATGCGCAGCATGTGGCGCGGATCTCCCGGCCGGGACCCAGGCACGATGGAGCGGAGTAGCCAAGGTCGCTCGTTGCATGACGTGCGCCGACAGCGACGACGCGTCGGTGACTGCAGGCAACACCGAGGTGCCACCCATGGTGGAGGCCCCGCCAACCCCACCACCTTTACCTCCGCCACCCCCACCGCCCCTCGACTCCGGAGCCGCAGGCGCATCGGCCCGACGGGAACACCACAAGCGCGCCGAGCGCGAGCGGGCCCGAAAGCAGGCGAAGATCGACGAGGACCGCGAGTGGCGTGAGCGTGTGAAGGCGAAACGACCGGTTCTCGGCCGAGTCGCCGCCGCGTTCACCGAGAAGCCGCAGATGACACCCGAGTCGACGTCGACCAAGGTCTGGGCCACCGGAGCGGACGGCGAGAAGCGGGTGGCCGAGGTGCTTGGCCAGGCGAATGTCGTCGCACTCCACGACCGCGGCATCCCGGGGTCGAGAGCCAACATCGACCACATCGCCGTCGGGCCGTCAGGCGTCTTCGTGATCGATGCCAAGAAGTACACGGGCAAGGTCGAGCGGCGAGACGTCGGCAGCTTCTTCAAGGTCGACGAACGGCTCTACGTCCGCGGCCGCGACAGAACCAAGCTGGTGGAAGGCGTGAAGCGCCAGTGCAGCGTCGTGCGGGACGCGCTGGGCGATACCGGATCGGACATCACCGTTCACGGCGTGCTGTGCTTCGTCGGGGCGGAGTGGCCGGGCGGCATCCTGCGGACGAAGCCGATCACCATCGGCCACGTTCGCTGCACATGGCCACGGGGTCTGACCAAGCTCGTGTCGATCGACGGCCCGCACGATCACGCATGGATGTCCGAGATCGGGCGACGGCTCGCCGAAGCGCTTCCGCCGGCGTAGCGCTTCGTGTCACGGGTCTTCACCGATCCGTTTCGTATTGCGGTCAGGTTCTGTCCGCACCACTTGCGATGGTGACTTCACGTCCCACCACCGGGACGCCCACCACAGACACCGAGGCAGGAGCGATTCCAATGGACATGAGACTCGAGCTCGTCAGGATCCCCGTCACCGACGTCGACCGCGCCAAGGCCTTCTACGTCGACGCCGGTTTCGTGTGCGACCACGACGAGACCGTCCACGAAGGCCTTCGCTTCGTGCAGCTGACGCCGCCCGGCTCGGCATGTTCGATCGCGTTCGGCGTCGGTATCAGCGACTCCGAGCCGGGCTCGGTCAAAGGTCTGTTGATGGTCATCGACGATGCGGTGAAGGCACACGAGGTCCTCTCCGCGCGCGGCATCGATGTCAGCGACGTCGACCACCAGGAGTGGGGCGAGTTCCTCTACTTCGCCGATCCCGACGGCAACACCTGGGCGCTGCAAGAACTGCCCGCGCGCTAGGGCCCGGGCTCCGCCTCGGGCCTACAAGTACTGCCCCACCGACACCGCCACTTCGTCGTCGGCCGGCTCGACCTCCGGCTCGGCCCTCTGAGCGAACGACGCCCGCATCCCGGCCGTGACCAGGCCGGACATGAGCTCGACGGTCTCCTCCATCTCGGTCATGGCGCTGGCGGCGCCGGGCCAGTCGCTGCTGTGGGATCGACGGCGGATGCGGTCGGCTTGACGGGCGACCTCGAGTGAGAGCCCGTTGACGAGGGCGGGGATGTGGGCGGGATCGACGACGGTCGACGGTGACAAGGGCGGTGCTCCGATCGAACGGGATGGGGATCCGGGTATCCGGACGCCGTGACAACGCGTCGGACGCCTGCCTTGTTCCCGATCCGACGATCAACCCAGCGGTCTACAACCAGCGCCCGCTCCGACCTGTCTCACCGGAGTCGCCACCGATGCGCACAGCTAGATCATGTTCTGGCGATGGTCCGAAGAGCCGGTGCAGGTCCGAGTCCCTCGGCCCGAAGGTGTTTCGCGTGCCGTGGGTCGACTTTCGACGAAGGAAGGGCGGCCTGGAGCGCATCGAGCGCGGCTTCGACGAGCGACGTCCCCGCTGCAGTGCCCGTTCTGGGACAACGCCTACCGTGAATCTCTCCATTCTCGTCGATCTTCGGGGGGGGGAAGGGACGGGACGGTACCTGCCAGGTTCACGGGTGGCTGAGGAGCCAGCGCAAGCAAGACCCGGCTCGTCTGGGGCTAGCTTTCGTTCACACATGGCGGATCGGCGACGGCAGTGACTTCACCATTCTTCGAAATTCCTCAGACCAAGTGGATCGCCCAGAACCGGTCCGGCTTCGCGATCCTCGACAAGTTCCCTGTCTCCAAGGGGCATGCGCTGGTGATCCCACGCCGGCTCATCGCCACTTGGTGGGAGGCCGGAGCCGAGGAACGAGCGGACCTGCTCGCACTCGTGGACGACGTCCGCTCCATTCTCGACGAGCGCCACGAGCCTGACGGCTACAACATCGGGATCAATAGCGGAGCTGCCGCCGGGCAAACCGTCGACCACCTCCACGTGCACGTCATCCCTCGGTACACCGGTGACGTCGACGATCCTCGAGGCGGCGTTCGCCATGTCATCCCCGCTCTCGGCAACTACCTCGAAGCGAACGCGCCGGCCGAGTCGCCGCTGCTTGATGGCGTCGATAGAACACTCAAACTCGAATTGCTCCGCGCCATCATCAACCCGTCGCACGACCAGATCGATCTGATCGTCAGCTTCATCATGAAGTCCGGGTTGGGGATCATCGACCGTCATCTCGACGAAGCCATCGAACGCGGCACGCAACTACGGGTACTGACAACCGACTATCTCGACGTCACCGACCCTGACGCGCTGGCCCGTCTGCTCGACCTACACGAGATCCACGGCAACAAGGTGCAGGTGCGGATCTTCTCGGAGCCGGGGCGTTCGTTCCATCCCAAGGCGTATCTGTTCCACTCGAGCGAAGGGCTGTCTTCCAAGGGGTTCCTCGGCTCCAGCAACCTCAGCAGGTCAGGTATCGACGGCGGCGTCGAATGGAACCTCGTCGTCAACGAGACCACTCCACTGCGCGAATCGTTTGAACAGATCTGGTCGCACCCCCACACCAGCGCGCTCGACCACGGCTGGCTGGCTGACTACCGGCAACGGCGTCAAACGTTGCCAGCGGGAGCGACCGAGCTTCCCACGATCGGCGTGACGCCCGAGCCAGTACAACAACCCGTCGAACCACGAGAGCTACAGAAGCAGGCACTTGCCGCTCTCGAGGCGACTCGCCTCGCCGGCCACGCCGCCGGTCTCGTGGTCATGGCCACCGGTCTTGGCAAGACGTGGGTGGCTGCGTTCGACACGGCCCGCCCGGAGTTCCGTCGGGTGCTGTTCATCGCTCACCGGGAGGAGATCCTGAACCAGAGCCTTATGGCGTTCCGCCAGGTGCGGCCCGACGCTCAGCTCGGCAAGTTCACGGGATCCGAGAAGCGGCCCGATGCCGACGTGGTGTTCGCCAGCGTGCAGACGCTCACCAACCGTCTTCACGAGTTCGACCCGGAGGAGTTCGACTACGTCGTGGTCGATGAGTTCCACCACGCCGCGGCCCACACCTATCGACGAGTGATCGACCACTTCGACCCGTCATTCCTCCTCGGCCTGACTGCGACGCCCGAACGGATGGACGGTGCCGATCTGCTCGCCCTGTGCGGCGACAACCTCGTCTTCGAGTGCGACCTGGTCGAGGGCATCCGCCGCAAGGAACTCGTCCCCTTCCACTACGCAGGCATCGCGGACACCGTCGACTTCGATCCGATCCCGTGGCGCAACGGGAAGTTCGACACGGCGACACTGTCCCAAGCTGTGCAGACGAACGAGCGCGCACAACGGGCGTTCGACGAATGGGAGCAGCGCGGCGGTGAGCGAACGCTCGCCTTCTGTTGTACGACCGACCATGCCGACTTCATGGCCGCGTTCTTCCGAGACCAGGGTGTGCCGAGCGCGTCGGTCCACTCCGGGGCATCGTCCGACCCGCGCACCCGGTCGGTCGAAGACCTCACCGACGGGACCGTCCGAGTGCTGTTCGCCGTGGACATCTTCAACGAAGGCTTCGACCTCCCCGAGCTCGACACCGTCCTCATGCTTCGTCCCACGGAATCTCCGGTGATCTTCCTTCAACAGCTGGGCCGAGGACTCCGCCTCTCAGAGAGCAAGGCCCATCTCGAGGTCATTGACTTCATCGGCAACCACCGCTCGTTCCTCATGAAGCCGAGGGCGTTGCTGTCGCTCGGTCAGGCGTCGGAGCCCAGTCGTCGCGAGCTGGAGACCGCTATCCATGACCCGGAGTCGATCGAGCTCCCCGAGGGGTGCTCGGTCACATGGGACCTGGGCGCCGTCGACTTCTTTGCACAGCTACTCACGGTGCAGGGGAAGGCGGCCAACGCGCTCACCGAGTTCGTCCTCGACCACTTCGGCGAGACTGGTGTACGCCCGACAGCAGCGCAGGCGTTCCACTCGCGACTCAACGTCAACAGCGCGGCGAGCAGCGGTGGGTGGTTCGCGCTCCTTCGAGATCTCGAAGTGCTGACAGACGGTGAGCGCGCTGCCGTCGACGTTCTGGGTGCAATCCTCCGACAGATCGAGAAGGAACCACTGTCTCGCTCCTACAAGCTCGTGACACTCCGAGCGCTCCTCCACGACGACGCCCTCAGGACCGGTGCACCGGTCGAGCGGGTCGCCGAGGTTGCCCATCGGCTCGTCACCAGCGACCCGAGGCTCGTCACCGACGCCACCTCTGGATCGATGGACCCGACGTCAACCACACCGACGGCGTGGCTGGACTTCTGGCAGCGGAATCCGATCACCGCCTTGACGACCGAAGGGAAACGAACCGGCGACGCGCTCTTCCGCGTCGTCGGCGGCCGCTTCGAACCGACCTTCTCCGTTCCAGCGAACGTCGGCGCTGCGTTCGACGAACTGGTGGCGGAGCTCGTCGAGTATCGGATGGCGAAGTATCTCCAGGATGCGACCGCAGCGGCCAACACCATCCGACTTCGGGTCAGCCACACCCGCGGCAAGCCGATCCTGTTTCTCGATCGCAGGAAGCATCCGTCCACCCCGGAAGGGTCGACCCCCGTGATCGCCGACGGCCGGCGGCATGAACTGGACTTCGTGAAGATCGCCGTGAACGTCGCTCGTCGAGACCGGTCAGACGAGAACGTTCTGCCAGAGCTGTTGCGCGGATGGTTCGGAGAGAACGCCGGTCATCCCGGCACTGATCACACGGTCGTTCTACGAAACGAGTCGGGGCGATGGACGCTGAGCCCCACCGCGCCGCCGTCATCAGCACCTTCACCCCTCGTCGTTGACGGCGTCGAAATCGACGCCGTCGTGTCGATCACTGTGACGGACAAAAAGTCCGTGTCCGTCACCTTCGAGTCCGCCGGCGGCAAGAAGGGAACGCCGTCGGACCGGAACCCCGACTACGTCGTAGCCATCGAGGCGGTGCTAGAGCGGACCCGAGCTCTCGGCCTTTCCCTGTCGGACGCGTTCGTAGACTCTCAGCGGACCCGTGCACTGACGATAGATGAGCGCAGGCTCCAGCCGGAGGGCCAGAGCTTCCCGATCGAGCCGACGCACTACGGCGAGATCGTCGATCTTCGCAAGCGACTACTCAGACCGATGTCCCAGGTCGGACAAACTGGAGCCAAGAAGTCCAGTGGGAGTCAGCGCAAGAGAATGACGCTGCAATTCGTCAACTCATCTGTCCTCGACCATGACGAACTAATGCGCTCACTCCGGTTCGGCCCGGAGGAGGACCCGACTCAGGCAGTCTCACCGGCATAGTTCGTCTGGCCGGTGCTTGGCCTTCCTCTGTGTGTGGCCGACCTGCGCTCCAATGGCGAAGTTCCGGGCCACTGCTACGTTGCGGGCATGTCTGGGCGGTCGGTAGGGGAAGAGATCCAGGCGTTCGTCGCTGCGCGCGAGTGGGCACAGTTCCACTCGCCCGAGAACCTGGCGAAGAGCATCGCCATCGAAGCCGGAGAACTCCTTGAGTGCTTCCAATGGAACGCTGATGCACCCCGCGAGCGAGTTCTCGACGAACTGGCCGACGTCTTGACCTATTGCCACCTGCTGGCCGCCAGCCTCGACGCCGACCCGGACCAGATCGTGCTCGACAAGCTCGAGGTCAGTCGTTCGAAGTACCCGGTGGACAAGGCTCGCGGCCGATCCGAAAAGTATGACCAGCTTCCGGATTGAGCGGTTCGACTTCACAGGAAGCGAGCTGCGTCAGTGGGCCGACACCGATCCTCGACATCACAACTGGCCCGTCGTCTACGCGCTGAACGCTGACGGGACGTCCTCCGAAGCACGCGAGATCTACGTGGGCGAGTCCCTGAACGCGATGAGCCGACTCGCGCAGCATCTGACCACCGAGAAGCGGAGGCTCACCTCCGCGTCGGTGATCGTCGACGATGAGTTCAACAAGTCGGCGTGTCTCGATCTCGAGTCGCGCTTGATCCGTCTCTTCGCTGGCGACGGGAAGTATCAGGTCCTCAACCGCAACGACGGCATCACCGAGGCGGACTACTACGACCGTCAGCGCTACCAAGCCAAGTTCGACGAGATCTTCCGTGAGCTGCTCGACAGCGGGCTGTTCACACAGGACCGCACTTCCATCGAGAACTCCGACCTCTTCAAACTCTCTCCTTTCAAAGCGCTCACGGACGAGCAGGCCGGCGCCGTCGCCAACGTGCTCGACGGGTTGTTCGATGATCTCGAGCAAGACCGGACCAGCACCACGGTGCTCCAGGGCGAGCCCGGCACCGGCAAGACCGTGATCGCCATCTACCTGATGAAGCTGTTGGAGGACATCCGAACCACGGATCCAGCCGAGGCAATGGAATTCGAGACACAGTTCGACGACTACTTCATGCACGGATTCGCGGAGCTCTTGGATGGCTTCCGGGTCGGCATCGTCGTGCCACAACAATCCCTGCGAAAGTCCGTCGAGCGGGTGTTCCAGAAGACTCCTGGGCTCGCCCCGGCGATGGTCCTCACTCCGTTCCAAGTGGGTGAGTCGGAGGGCTCATATGACCTTCTCATTGTGGACGAGGCCCATCGCCTGAACCAACGCTCGAACCAGCCGTCGGGAGTGCAGAACAAGCGCTTCCGGGACATCACGACGCGGATCTTCGGAGTCGACGACAGGTCGAAGACCCAGCTCGACTGGATCATCGCCAAGAGCCGACGGCAGATCCTTCTCATAGACCCCGAGCAGTCGGTGCGTCCCGGCGACCTGCCGCGAGCCACGCTCGACAGCCTCGTCGGCGTCGCCAAGTCGAGCGGTCGCTACCACCAGCTCTGGTCACAGCTGCGCGTGCGCGGCGGCGACGACTACGTGAAGTGGGCGAAGTCCCTGCTCTCTGGCCGACCCGAAGAGGCCCGCTCCTTTCCGGACTACGACCTGCGCTTCTTCACGGATCTGGGAGAGATGCGCACCGCGATCCTGGAGCGGGAGCGAGAGACAGGCCTCGCTCGTCTCGTCGCCGGCTACGCCTGGGAGTGGAAGAGCAAGAACGACAAGCATGCGGTCGACATCGAGATCGATGGCATCGAACTCCAGTGGAACCGAACGGCCACGGACTGGGTGAATAGCAACGGGTCGATCAACGAAGTCGGCTCGATCCACACGATTCAGGGATACGACCTCAACTACGCCGGCGTCATCATTGGCAAGGACGTGCGGTACGACCCAGTCGAACGTCGCGTGCACTTCGACCGCGCCAACTACTTCGACAAGAAGGGCGTCGAGAACAACAAGCAGCTCGGCATCACCTACTCCGACGAGGACGTCCTTCGGTATGTGCGCAACGTGTACTCGGTGCTGCTGACGCGGGGGATCCGCGGGACCTACGTGTACATCTGCGATCCGGCGCTGAGAGAGCATCTGCGCTCAGCGTTCCCGTAGCCGACTTGGGCTTTCAACCCGGCTACTCCTTCGTCGCGAACGGCACGATCACGTGTGGTGCGCCGTGGTCGGTCGCCGAGAACGTCGTAGGCGGCACCTAGGGTTGGGGGCGTGGATGGTCACCCCAAGCACTCGCCAGCTAGCACACCACCGGTCCGTTCGAGTCGCCGTCTCTATGCTGCCTCGGATCAGCTCCGTACCTGTCGGACCCCCTGCGTATGGTGGTCTCAGCTTCCCCCGCTGAGAGAACTGAGCAACCGCGTGGGGGACCTGTCGTGCGCAGAGGGACAAGTAGACAGTTGACGATGTTCAAGGAGGTTGCGACCGTCGAGATGCAGAGTGATTCCCCGTGCGACCGTGCCACTGCGACCACCAGAACCATTGACCTCTTTGCTGGCGCTGGCGGGCTGAGCCTCGGCTTCCACCTGGCCGATTTGGGCTACCTGCCCGTCTTCGCCGTGGAGCACGAGCTGGCAGCAGCCAAGACGTTCGAGCGGAACTTCGGCTGTAAGGTCTTTGCCGGTGACATCGAGGAGGGGCCGCGATACCCCGAGGCGGACCTGATCATCGGAGGGCCGCCGTGTCAGGGCTTTAGTCCTCTGGGTCGAGACCGCGATGATGCGAGTCGTGCCCAGATGAACGGGCTCTGGAAGCACTTCCTCGACGCGGTGCGAACGATTCGACCGAAGGCCTTCGTGATCGAGAATGTTCGCGAATTCCAGCGTTCTGCCCAGTTCGCCGAGTTACTGCATCTCCTCGACACCGATTCGGAGCTCTCTGCGTACACGCCGGCCTACGGAGTGCTCAATGCAGCCGACTACGGCGTCCCACAGACGCGGTTGCGGGGAATACTGGTGGCGGTTCGAGATCACGACGGTGAGCTCCCGTGGCCGCCACCACCCTTGCGAGGCCCGGACTCGCCCGACGATTACCCATATCGGACGGTACGGGAAGCGATCGGAGATCTTCCTCCAATGACCTCGGGCTTCGACCCGTACTTCGATGATGAGAGTCGCCAGCACCTGCACTTCGGGCGGCGCCCGACGCAGAAGTCGCTCGAGCGGTACCGAGCGATTCCACCCGGCGGAAACCGGTTCGATCTAATGGAGCGCCGCCCCGACATCACGCCTGCGTGCTGGGCAAACAAGCCGACAGGGACGACAGACGTGATGGGACGACTCTGGTGGGACCGGCCGTCGGCGACGATCCGTACCGAATTCTTCAAACCGGAGAAGGGCCGATACCTGCATCCCGTGGAGGATCGAGTTATCTCGCATCGCGAGGGCGCTCGGCTTCAGTCGTTCCCCGACTGGTACCTGTTCGAGGGCACCAAGATCGAGATTGCCCGCCAGATCGGCAACGCCGTACCGCCGCTCCTCGGGGCCGCGATCGCCCGCTACGTCTACAAGCATGCCTTCGGTCCAGAGCCTCGGTAAGTGCTCGACGACGCTGCACTCGGTCGGGCGGTCGACTGGTTCCTGACGCAGCCCGACATGGCGCAGCGCTTCGCAGGCGCGATCCGTCAGAGCTTCGACGAGGTGTTCGACGGCCAGCGCACCGGCCGCTACTCGCTCGATCAGCTGTCGAAGGTCGAGAAGACCTACATCGGGACCAAAGTGGAGATCGTCGTTCAGGCCGAGTTCGGCCTTCAACGCGGCCAGCGGATGGACTACCTCGTTGCCGGCGAGGAGGTCGACGCCAAGTGGTCGATGAGGTCGGGGGGCTGGATGATTCCGACGGAAGCTGTCGGTGAGCTCTGCCTGTGCATGACAGCCGACGACAGCCGGTCGGTCTTCTCCGTCGGCCTGGTCCGGGCCAACGAGGATCGACTTCGTACGAGCAAGAATCAGGACAAGAAGCGGCGCCTCAACGACAACGGCGTCACGGCTCTGCGCTGGCTCGAGGAGAACGGGAAGCTCGACGAGAATCTCCTGTTGCACCTCGACAATGCGACTCGATCGGCAATTCTCGACTATGGGCTGAGCGGCCAGCGGCGCGTGAATCAGCTGTTCCGCCTCGTTCAGAGACGAGCGGTCCGGCGCGAGGTAGTCCTTACCGTGGCGCAGCAGGACGACGGGCCGAAGAGGGTGAGAGATGCTCGGAAGCACCTTCAGCCCGAGGGAATCGTTCTGCTCGGCCACCAGGGCAGCCACCCTCGATTGGCTGACGCTTGGGGTCTCACGACGCCACCAAAGGGATCCTGGATCGCGGTTCGAGTAGCGCCGTCACCTGGGCCTGGACCTGGTGTCGCCGAGATCGCCGACAGCTTCTGGCGAGTCGCAACCAACGCCGACCCGATTCGACCGGGGCCGCGTCGTTATCAGTAACAGCGCGCGAAGTTGGTGTGTAGTGAGACGCCCGCTCCCTTCGAGCCGATCTGTCACCAGGCGACTGACCAAGCAGGCGACTCGCGAAACGGCGCCTGAGTTTGGCGCTACCTCGGCACTAGAACCGGATCCCTCGCAACATCGCCGCCGGTACGATCGACGAAGAGGGCTAGAAGACCACCTGGACGCCGAGCAGCTCAGCGCCTTCCTCCAGCACGTCGCCGAGAACCGCTACCTGACCCCGTGGCTGTTCCTCGCCACCACCGGCTGCCGCCGAGGCGAGTGCCTCGGGCTCAAATGGTCGGACCTCGACCTCGACGAGGTCACAGCGGTGATCTCTCGCCAGGTGACGGCGGTCGATCACGAGGTCATCGTCAAGGACCTGCCGAAGACGAAGCAGGGCCACATGATCGTCCTCGACTCGGAGACGGTGGCCATGCTCCGACGCTGGCGGGCGACTCAGAACGAAGAGAAGCTCCTCGTCGGGCCCGGCTACGTCGAGGAGGGCTACGTGTTCTGCAAGCCCGACGGCACGGTCTACGACCCCGATCGGTTCAGTCGGGAGTTCATCCGGAAGCAGGAGCGCTACAACCGGGACCAGGTCGGCCAGCCGCTAGCGCGGCTGACCCTCCACGGGCTCCGCCGCACCTGGGCGACGCTGGCTCTACACGAGGGTATCGACATCAAGATCGTGAGCGACCGCCTCCACCACTCGAGCACCTTCATCACGCTGGAGATCTACACGCACGTCACGCCGCCGATGCAGAGCGACGCCGCGGAGCGAGTTGCAAGCAGGATCTTCAGTCGATGATTGCGACCCTGCGCCAGGCCGTCTACTTCCGACGCTCCGTTATAGGTGTTTGCATCCGCATCCATTGGCTACACCGTTAGCAGCGCTTTCGATCCTGCTTTCGTTCATACATCCGGGCATCGGCCAGGTCCGTCAACTCCTCCGGCGATTGCGCGTCACTGGGACAGCTGGCGACACCCCAGCTAAAGGGTGTGGTCTCCGTAGAGAGGCCCTCTAGAACTTCATCGAGCTCGTCACTGGAACGCACGGTCGAGAGGAACGCGTACTCATCTCCAGCCCATCGGTAGGCGTAGTCGCCGGCGACACATGCCTCCGCGAGTGCAGCAGCAACGCGTCTCAGGAGGTCGTCGCCTGCTGCGTGACCGTCGTTGTCGTTGATCTGCTTCAGGCCATCTACATCGATCATCGCGACTACCAGCTGCCCACCTCGGTCGACGAGCCCATCGAGATCCTCCGCAAACGCCACCTTGTTTCGCAGTCCCGTCAAGGCGTCCCGTCGGGTCTGGTAGTCCAATGCCTTGAGCGCCGCAACGTTGACGTAGAGAAGGGCACGACCGAGGACGATTCGCAGGCGCCTATCGAACTCAATCCGAACCTCTCTCGTGGACGTGACGCGTATAGAGATGGCTTCGCAAAGCGCCATCAGCTCACGACTTGCGAGGCCTGCAGCACCCGCCCTCGAAAGGATCTCATCCGCAGCAACTGCCAACTCCCGGATCTCCTCCTCGAAACCGAAAGGCTCGTAACACGCGTCAAGAACCGAGTCGACAGTGGTCAGATCGGAATTCAACTCCTCTACGGCTGCTAACACAGCGTCCTCACGACAAAGCGCGGTCCACGCGTCCAGGACCGCGGTGCGATCAATCGAGTCAAGGAGCTCGCGGAGTTCCGACTCAACCTCTGCCACGACACAACCTGCGGTTCTAGCGGGGCCAGGTAGAAGGTGCAGCGTCGGCAAGGATGTCTTGCATCGACGAGATCGCGTCCGGCGTCCACTCCGAAAGCGCGCATGCGGCCTCGGCGAGCGGGCGATGAACCTCCTGAAGCGCTTCACGCTTGGCTGGCCAGCCGATCGGCAGGTTCTGCGCCAGCTCGTCGGGCAGAATGAGAACGTTTCCAAGCCGGTGCGCCCAGCTCCCGACGGTCTCCGCGTCAAAGGCGGGCCATTCGTCAGGAACAGCCTTCCGGGGCAGCACGTTGACGGCCGAGTGCACAGCGTCCTGCTCCATCGTCACGATTCCCGGCTTCTTCACTCCCATCAAGCTCAGTTCGCAGGCTTGGACGAGGTACTGCGAAAGCCTCAGCTTGTTCATGCGGCGGTTGCGCATTGCGCTGTGAAACTCGTCATCACTCGGTACAACGGTGTCCAGGATCGAGCGAATCTCGTCAACATCGCGAGCCTTTCCGACGCGGAGCGCGACTGCGACCTCCGCGTAGTACCGCTCAAGGGTGCCTCCACCGATGCCGCCGACGATGAGGCCGCGCGTCAGCCAGGAGACCAGATGCTCAAGGACGTCCGTCAAAACCGGCCCATCGAGTACGTCAAGAGCCGCAAGCGCCAGCGGCCGGTACTGCTCCAAGCCCAGCCGATTCAAGGTGTACGGCAGGTCGTGACCGACGCCCTTCTCAACCCATCGCTTGCTCAGCGGGTCAAGAAGTGCCGTGTAGTTCGGCGCAGACGCAGCCAAGGCCGCAGCAACTTCGCTAGCTGCCGCAGGCGACTTCACGCGGCGCTTTATGTGACGGTAGAGATCTCGCTCCCGCACGGCCCCATGGGACGACATCCAGCTGTGCCGAATGAAGGTCTTGATGGCCTCTTCATCTGCAGCCGATTGGATCACTGTGTCCATCTCGGCCCACGCCTCCTGCACTTCGTCTGAACGCGCCTGGGAAATACCGAACAGATAGTTCTTCAGTAGGTCAGCGATGTTCAGCGGAAGGCCGCGGTCATTGAGCGTCTCAAAAATCAGGTACGCATCCGCGTCCGAAGCAACTTGGACAATGATCAGCCGAACGCTCGATTCCAGCGCACTCACAATGGAGAGAAGCTGCTCGGCCCAGTTTCGTCCTGCGCGTCGAACCTCGCGGTCGACGTGCTCCTCAAGCGCCTCCATGGCCTCGCTTAGCCGCCTGTGGGATGCAGGCGACTCCACGGTGATGGTCGAGTCCCTCTCGAAGATGATTCTCCGGAAGTGAGGATCGTCCGTGGCATTCAGTCGTAGTCGAGGGAGCACCTCAGCCGTCCGCAAGTCACGAGCGATTAGGTATTCGCTCTCGATGACACTTGCTCGATCCTTGTCTTCGTGGTCGAGAAAGGCGTTCCGCACGGCAGCAAGCAGAAGCGAGGCTGTGGCAAGGCGCTGTTGACCATCGATCACGCTCCGCTCGTCGCCCGACTGAGCCAGAACGATCGTTCCCAAGAAGTACTCGGGGTCGTCCAGGACGAGTGCAGATCGGAGGTCGTCCCACAGCGCGTTGACCTCGTCGACTCGCCATGCGTAGGAGCGCTGAAATGACGGAACTGTGAGCCGGCGGCCACCGAGTAGCTCGGCCAGCCCCCCTTGCTCAAGACCGATCGACCTGTTCATCTCATTCAGCAAGTCAGCATTCCAATTCTGGGCGACCGGACTCCGCTTCGGGCGTTCTCCTCACGTTGATGAAGCGAACGCACTGTCACATCCAACGATAGGCGGGCGAGTACGAGCCTTGCTGACCAGCTGCCCATCGGACCCTGCGTACGAGCGCTCGGACTGCCTGGTCTCACGGTCAGGTCACGCAAGTTTGATGACAAATTGCCGACAAGCGGCCTTCTGGTCGGTCGTCCAGAGGGTGTGAGCTGGGGTTTTGTGGTGTCGGAGGGGGACTTGAACACCTGGTCGCACCACCCTTGAACGCTCGAACGGGTCTGCCCTGAGTTTGGTTGACGGTGGTTGTGACTGATCATGCCGCGTCGGCGGCGGAGTTGGTTGGGGTTGTGAAGGCGAGTTCGAACTCGACTGGGGTGAGCTTGCCGAGACCGCGTTGACGGCGGCGACGGTTGTACGTGTGTTCGATCCAGCGGATGATCTCGTAGCGAAGCTCGCTGCGAGTCCGCCATCGCTGCCGATCGAGGACGTTCTTCTGCCGCAGCGAGAAGAACGACTCCATCGCCGCGTTGTCACCGGCGGAGGCGGCTCGGCCCATCGACCCGGACATCCCAGCGGCAGCGAGGACGCTGCGAAATGCTCGAGCGCGAAATTGACTGCCGCGGTCGCTGTGAACCACCACGGTCCCGGCTGGTTGCCGCCGGGCGATCGCCGCTCGGAGCGCTGCGACGGCGAGCTGGGCGGTCATGCGTTTGTCGATCGAGTAGCCGACGATCCGGTTGGAGAACACGTCTTTGATCGCACACACGTAGAGCTTCCCCTCAGCCGTGGGGTGCTCGGTGATGTCGGTCAGCCACACCTCGTCGGGGCGTGACGCAGTGAAGTTCCGTTGCACGAGATCGTCGTGGACGGCGGGGCCAGGTCGGCCTTTGCCGATCCGGCCCTTCTTCGTGGTCGTCGACCAGACCTTGTGCTGGCGACACAGCCGATGCACCCGACCCTCGCCCACGACATGGCCGGCTCGTTCGAGCTCGTCGGCGATGAACCGATACCCGAACTCTGGGTCGTCGGCGTGCACGTCGACGATGGCGTTCACCAGGTGCGCGTCGTCCCAGTCGCGGTCACAGACCGGGTTCGCTTGCCACTTGTAGAACGCCTGGCGGCTGAAGCCGAGGACCCCGCAGGTCGACCGCACCGGGATGCCCTCGGCGGCCAGTTCTTGGACCAGCGGGAACATCATTTTGGGAGCTGATCCGCGGCGAAGTAGGCGGCGGCGCGACGGAGGATCTCGTTCTCCATCTCAAGGCGGCGCTTCTCGCGGCGCAACTGGACGAGCTCGTTCTGTTCCGCGGTCGTGAGGCCGTCGCGGATGCCGTCATCGACATCGGCCTGTTGGCACCAGCGGCGCACCGACTCGACCGAGATCCCGAAGTCGGCAGCGACCTCGGCCTGGGTCAGATCACCACGGCGAGCAACGGTGACGACGTCACGCTTGAACTCCGGAGGGAACTTCTTGGGCATGGGAACATCCTTCCCGCCCGGACACACCGGGCGTAAGAGATGTCAACCAAACCCGGGGCAGACCCAACGCCTCGGCGAGAACTGGTCGCTGTGACTTCCAAGTCAGCACCAGCATGGAAGGCCGATACGTCCGAGACGTGACTCCCCGGTTCCGTCTCAGCGCACCCGGGAACAGGTCGGGACCCAGTAAGACGGCGGGTACCCGGCCATCGCAAGCATGTCGTCGGCAAGGTCGTGGTCGACACTGTCAGCGACGGCGTCGTGCAGGTCGGCGATGAGGCTGATCGTCGCGAGAGGATTCTTCGTCATGTCGAGCGAGCGCGGGCGCGAGCCGAGTAGCTGCAACAGCGTCGACGCGTTCGTCGAACCGAGCCAGTTCGTCAGGCCTTCCTCGAGCGAATCGATCTGCTCAGGTGTCGCCATCGCAAACAACGGTACCCGTGGATCTGGACCTCTCGCTGGTGTTCGCCGACAGGACCGACCTCGTCATCGAGATGCTCCGCACCGACCACGACCGCCTCGCCACCAAGCACGACCTTGCGCTTGTCAGGGACGACCTTGCGTTGATGGAGGCCCGCCTCACCGCGACGTTCGAACGTCAGGTGCACGAGGCGTTCGGTGCGCAGACGCGCACGATGCTCATCAGCCTCATCAGCGCGCTGGTGTTGATCGTCGCCACCAACGCCCTGGCCGTCTTCGCCGGCTGACCGCCGGATACGGCGGACGGATCGTCAGGCGTCGTCCCCCTACCGTGACGTCGATGTACCGCTTCGACGCCGAACTCTGGCTGCACACCGGCCAGGCGGCCTGGTACTTCGTCACGCTGCCCGAGGACGTGTCCGACGACATCGAGGCATGGACGGTCGACGAGTCCCGGGGGGTTCGGATCGGTGCGGGTGCGGGTCACGGTCGGCGCGACCACCTGGGCGACGTCGGTCTTCCCCGACTCGAAGCGGAGCGCCTACATCCTCCCGATGAAGAAGGCCGTGCGGAAGGCGGAGGGCATCGACGACGGCGACACGGTGTCGATCGGCCTGGAGCTCGTCGACGTCTGCCCCCCGGCGGATATCTCGTGTGCGCACGACCGGCGCCTGCGGGACACTGACGTCGATGCGTGACACCCCGCCGGCGATCGGACACCGCATCGTCGTCACCGGGCTGGCGGGGTCCGGCAAGAGCACGCTCGGGCTGGCGCTCGCGGCCGAGACCGGCCTGCCGCTCATCCACCTCGACCTCGAGTTCTGGAACCCGGGCTGGACGGAACCGTCGGAGACCGAGCGGCGCGACCGACAACGCGCCGTGCTCGACGGCGACTCGTGGATCGCCGAGGGCAACTACCACGAGACGCTCGACGTCCGGCTCGAACGCGCCGACACCGTGGTGGTGCTCGACATGGCCTGGTGGCTCTGCTCCGCTCGGGCGTTGCGGCGCGGCTTCCGGATGCCGGCGGAGTTGCCCGAGGGATGTACGTACACGCGCTGGCAGCGGTGGCGCGACGAATGGCGACTCGCCGTGCGCATCTGGCGTCAGCGCCGCTCGGAGCCTGAGCGAGAACGCGAGATCATCTCGCACCACGGGACGCATGCCGCGGTCCACGTACTGCAGTCCCGACGAGCGGTCGACGAGTTCCTCGACCGGTGCCGCGGTCCGGTGGACTGACGGGGCGTCGCCGGCGCCGGTGGTGGTCATCGTCGGATCTGCGACGCCGGCCACGCCGTCACGACCGACCCATACGTATACATGGAGGTGGTCGATGGACGACGTGAGGAACAGGGCGGAGACGTACGAGGCGACGATGCCGGGCGATCGCGACAAGCGACGTGCGGTGGTCGAGGTCCTCGAGGCCCATGACGCCGACGACGAGATGATCGCCGCCGGCCTGTTGCACGACGCAACGCTGCTCGGGCCGGGGCGGGTGCCCGACATCAAGGGACACGTGGGCATCAACGTCGCCGCGATGGTCCGCGGGGTCGGGCGCAGCGAACCGCCGTCGGCCGACCCCGACACGTGGAACGCCCAGGAAGACGTCCACCACGACCAGGTGTGTCGTCTCCCCGCTCGGCCGTTGTACGTCGCCGCCGCCGTCACCCTCGTCGAATGTCAGCAGTTGACAGTCGACCTGTTCCTGAACGTCGTGACCGTGGACGACGTCCCCGACATCGTCGACCGGGTGCGGACCGTTCGACGCAAGGTCGAACACATGGAGCGGGCCCTCGACGGCGACGACATCGTCGACGAGCTCGGCTGGGCGATGGCCGGCGCCACCGTCCTCGCCACCGAGAAGGTGCCCGACCTCGAGGAGCAGATCGTCCGACGAGAGCAGTCGCGTAGCTGGCCCAGCGGCATCGGCATGAGACCGGGCACCTCGCCCCAGTGCTTCCTCCTGTTGGCCGAGCGGGGCAAGACATCGACGGCGGGCCGCGGCATGCGGATCCGCAGGACCCACTGCCAGTACTGGGACGGGACCGAGCAACGCTGGGTCACCGACGACTCGTGCTGGACCTACGTCATCGGCGACGACCGGCGCGAGGCGATCGAGGTGACGGCGTTCGAGATGGACGAGTTCCTCGCCGGCAACTGGGTTCCGCTCGAGGACCAGGGCTACTTCGTGCCGCCACAGATGCGGCCGTCGCACCTACGGCCATCGGTCCGGCCGTGACCGGCCGCACCTTCGGGCGTCGGCGTGATTGGATCACCCCATGGGCAATGAGCAGCGATTCGACCTCCGCTACAGCTGGACGAAGTGGCCGTTGACGATCCTGGGCATGGGACCGAAGCGATCGTGGATCGAGGTCGACGACTCCGAGGTCCGCGTGCGGATGGGTTGGGCGTTCTCGGCCACGATCCCGCGTGACGCCGTCACCGACGCGTCGGAAGAGCCGATGAAGGGGTGGCTGGGGATCGGCGTCCATGGCTTCGGCAGCCGGTGGCAGGTGAACGGCGCCCTCGGACCCGGCGTGGAGTTCACCATCGATCCCGCCGTCCGCTCGCGCGTGGCGTTCTTCTTCGTCCGTCTGCGGATGCTGCGCGTCGGCGCCGCCGATCCTGCCGCCGTGATCGCAGCGCTCAGTCGCTGAGACGCTGGAGGAGCTTTCGGGCGTTGGAAGCGACGGACTTCCGAGGGTCCTCGGCGAGCCGCTGCGCATGAGGTTCGAGCCAGCGCCGGAGTTCCTCGTCGTCGTCGGACCATGCCCCGAGGACCTTCATCGAGTTGTTCAGCACGATCCAGTCGTCGTGCGCGGCCAGGTTGCGCTGCATGATCCGGATCGCGCCGGACCGCTGCTCGTCGCTGAGGAGGCCACGGGTGAGATCGAAGAGCAGTGCCAGCGTCCACTGCGTCGATGCCTGGTCGATCGCCGCGACGTCACCCTGCAGTCGGTCCATGAAGTCCATGGTCCAGTCGGGATGGGCGATGGTGATCCGCTTCATGGCACTGGACACCCGGAGCCGCACGACCTCGTCCTCGCTGAAGTAGCACGAGTACAGCTCGCTCATCCGCTCGCGGTCGGCCAGCACCAGGTCGACGACTTCCTCGGTGCGCCCGATCGAGTTCGGGTGGCCGCCGGTGAGCATGGATTCGAACGCTTCGCCCATCTCGTCACCTCACCCTCATCACGGCCACACCTTCATCGAACCACGCGCACACCTCGATCCGTCATGATCGTGCGGTGCGAGTCGACACTCCTGGGGGCACGTGGCACGTGCGGCGACGTTGGGCGCCCCGGCACCTGGGCGCCGACACGATCTTCGGTCGGTTCTGGAAGCGCACGCGCACGGTGCGTCGGCGAACGACCGAGCTGGGTGACATCCCCGATCCCGGATGCGCGCCCGACATCGGCGAGGCCATCGTCGTCTTCATCGTGGTCGTCCTCGTCGTGCTGTTCCTGATCTTCATCGGTATCCCGTTCCTGATCGCGCTGGGCGAGCTGCTCCTGATCCTCGTGTTCGCGCTGGCGGGGCTGATCGGGCGTGTGCTGTTCCGCCGGCCCTGGACGGTCGACGCCGTGAGCCCCGACGGCGAGCACACCACGTGGTCGATCGTCGGCTGGCGGACCAGCGCCACGGCCCGGCAGTTCATCGCCGACCGTCTCGCTGCCGGCGGCGGCGTTCCCACCACGACCGAGGTCGACGCCGCCGTCCTCGCGTCGTAGCGCCCCTCGGTGTCCGGGGGTTCTTGTCAGACCCCGTGCGTATCGTTGTCCGTACTTCCCCCTTCCAGTTGCAGAATCCTGAGGAGCGACCATGCGCACAACGCGCTGTTGGTCGGGGGACGTCGTACGCCCGTGGCGACCATGAGTCCCCCGACGGCCAGTCCGCCGACGATGGACGAGGCGTTGGCCGTGTTGGAGGCGGCTGTCGGCCTGGTCCAGACCGCCCAGCTCGACGCGGCCCCGGCCACCGAACTGTCGTCCGTGCGACGGTTGGAGAAGGTGCGGCGACGTCTCGACCACGGCACCGACCGTGCCGCCGGCCATCTCGACACGAGCGCGGCGTTCAGTCTCGACGGTCATCGCCACGCCCGATCAGCGTTGAAACATCTGGGCCGTCTGCCGGGTTCGGCTGCGCTGGGTCGGGTGACGACAGCACGGGCCCTGCGCGATCTTCCGGCGGTCGAGGCCGCGTACGCCCGGGGCGACATCCCGACCGGGCATGTCCGGGCGATCGCCCGGGCGGTCTCGAACCCACGGGTCAGCGACTTCGTGGCGGTGGCCGATCCGATCTTTGCCGGGCAGGCGAGCGAGTTGCCCTATGACGAGTTCTGTTCGTGGCTGCGGGAGTGGGAGTCGTTGGCTGATGTCGACGGTTCGGCCGAGGCCGCGGAACGCGTCCATGAACGGCGCTGCTTCTCGTTGTTGGAGAACGAGATCGACGGATCGTTCACCTCCGCCGGTCACCATGGCGCGTTGCAGGGGTCGGCGATGAGCGAACTGCTCGACGTCTACGAACGAGCCGAGTTCGAAGCCGACTGGGCCGACGCCCGAGCCGTCCACGGTGCCGACGCACGAGCCGAGCACCTCGCCCGCACCCCAGCGCAACGCCGCGCCGACGCCCTGTTCGAGATCTTCCGACGCGCCGGCGCCGTCAGTGGTGATGCACGTTCGCCGGAGCCGCTGGTCAACATCGTCGTCGACCAGGACACGTTCGAGAACGAACTACGACGAGCAGCGGGCGAGCCGGTCGAGACCGATCCGAACGAGACCGAGGGGCGTCGATGCCACACCGTCGGCGGTGCCACGCTGCACCCCGCCGACGCGGTCGCGGCGGCGATGATCGGTCACGTACGACGGATCGTGGTCGACGCCGCCGGCAACGTGATCGACGTGGGCCGCAAGCGACGGTTGTTCACCGGATCGGCTCGAGACGCCGCCCTGTTGCAGTCGCTGCTGCGAGGTCCGGGCGGTCTCCGCTGCCTGTGGCCCGGCTGCGACGGACGGGGCGGTTGTCTCCAGGTCGACCACCGAGAACCCGCCGCCCGGGGCGGACCCACCGACATCGCCAACAGCGAAACGCTGTGCGGAACACACAACCGGATCAAGGAACGAGGGTTCCGACCCGTCCGCGACCCCGACGGCTCGTGGACGATCCATCGACCCGGCACGGGCGGGCCCATCACCCCGGCGATCTGACCTCCGATCGACTGACGCCGAACCAGCGGCACCGACGACCGGCCGGCGACGGCCGGGGTTCGGTCGCGCCCACGCTCCTAACCTCACGGTGTGTATCGCTTCGAGGCCGAACTGTGGCTGCACGCCGGTGACGCGGCCTGGTACTTCGTGACCCTGCCCGACGACGTGTCGGACGACATCGAGGCCCGCAGCGACGGCAGCACCCGCGGGTTCGGGTCGGTGCGGGTGGAGGTGACGGTCGGGGCCACGACGTGGGCGACGTCGGTCTTCCCCGACACCAAGCGCGGCGCCTACATCCTCCCGGTGAAGAAGCCGGTGCGGAAGTCCGAAGGCCTCGACGACGGCGACGTGGTCACGGTCGAGCTCCGTCTGATCGACAGCTGACACTTCTGGCACATTTTGTGCCGAATGGTGTTCTACGTCGTCGAGCAGCGGGTAGGTGCTCTCCCGTCACGCTTGTCGCACCAGGAGAAGAAGCACACCATGTCGGGCCGAGCCATCGTCTTCGCCGGAGTCGCATCCATCGCCGTCGTCCTCATCGGGGCGGTCTTCGCGGCCGCCACCCTCGTGGTCGTCGGGATGCTCAGTTCCCTGGTCGCCGGCATGCTCCTGGTCATCAAGACCGACGACACCTCGCAGCCGATGGGCCAGTTGCTCTTCGACGACTCGCGCGTCTGAACCGTCAGCCGCCGGCCTCGACCACGGGGTCGGCGAGCAGCGCCGGCGGGATGCGCCCGCCGCGGTCGCCGTCCGTCGCGTAGCGGCGGGCCGTCTGCGCTCGATCGTCGTCGCCGGCGACACCCCACGACTCGGCCGAGCGACCCCACCGGGCGTAGGTCTCCTTGCGGTCACGTAGCCGCTCGGCGCGGGCCGCACTCCGCCCGTGGGCGATGGCGTCGACGGTCGCCCGAAGTCCCCGCGAGGGTCTCGCTTCGTCGGGCCGGTCGGTGACGTCGAACGACGCTCCGGCCAACAACGACGGCGGGACGAGCAGTCGGGCCACGGCATCGCCGCCGTCGTCCAGCAGTGGCGCGGCGGCCACGATCACACCGTCGGCGTCGAAGGTCCGCGCCCACACACGGTCGACGAGGTCGGGACGCCCGGGGATCCGCACCTCGGCCTCGGCGTCGCGGGTGTTGCGGGCCGCGGCCTCGAGCACGTCGAGCGACTCGGGCAGCGTCGACACGTCGACGGGGCGCAGGCGCGACACGGGGGCCGAGCGCCGCATCTCGGTCGCCTGCAGTGGAGCCGATGCCGGCATCGCGGCGTCCGCCACCCGGCCGGAGCCCGCCGGATGTCGCTGGTCGCGACCGTCGACGATGGCTCGCATGGCTCGCCGATGGTCGTCGGTGAACAGCGGATCGAGTTCGCGGACGACAGCGCGCAAGGACCGCAGGTCGATCGAGACGTCGGGCGACCAGACGTCGGCGAGCAGGTCGGCGCCGCGGCGGGCCATGTCCTGCGCCCGCCGTTCGAGGTCGAGGCCGTCGATCCCCAGACCCGCCGCCGCGGCATCGAGCAACGACAACGCCACGACCAGGTCCGAGGCCGAGTGGTCGACGGCGTCGCCGGCCGCGAGGGCGTGGCGAGCGAGTGCGGGGGCGAGGCCCGGTTCGGTCGGGTCGGTCCCCCGGTCGAGCTGAAGGACGCGGTCCTCGTCGAAGCGGTCGTACCGGGTCGACGGCAGCGGTCGTACCCCGCCTCGTCGGAGCGAGAGCAGTGCGGTCGCCCGCTCCTCCCCGACCAGCGCGGCGAGCGTCGCCAGCGCTTCGAGGCTCGGTTGGCGGGCCCGGGCGGCATCGACCCAGAGTCCGACGAAGGTTCCGGGCGCGGCCACGTCGACCTCGAGCTCGACCCCTCCGGGCAACGAGAGTCCGACCGTTCCGGCGGGGCCGGGCACCCAGTCGCGGGCGGTCCACCCACGGCCTTCGCCGTCCCACTCACCGACCATGGCCCGACTCTCGATCAACGGTTCAGGCATGGGCACCTCCCGGGCCGAGGCCTTCGTCGAGGGCGACGGACTGGAGCACCTCGGTCTGTGCTCGCGCCCATCGACTTCGGCGCTGACGGATGGCGGGCGTGTCGTCGTCGGCCCACCACCCGCGACGTCCTGCGTAGAAGAGGCCGACCCAGGCGGCGGCCTCGGACGCGGTCGCGCCGCCGAGCGGTTGGGGGCAGTCGGCGGCCGGTGCGGCCGGATCGAGTGGATCGACGTGGGCCAGGACGGCGAGCGCACCGGCCGCCGGGAGGAGCGACGCTCCGCCGAGACGTCGGCCCAGTTCGGCCCGCAGCGAGGCCGTCTGTTCGAGGGCCACCAGGTCGAGCTCCGGATCGGCGGCAGGGTCGGCGGGATCAGCGAGGTCGACCGCCTGCACGTAACCGTCGTCGTCGGTCCGCTCGAACGGGACCTCGGCGCGACGGATCGTGCCCCGCAGGACGTCGGTCACGCGACGTCGGAGCACGGAGGTGACGAAGGCCTCGACGTTGTCGACCTCGGTGCCGGCGGCGACCGCTCGGTGGACGGCGATGAGCGCCTCCTGCACCACGTCGTCGACGTACGCGGCGGGCAGCCGCCGACGGGCGACGAGTCGCTCGGCGTAGCCGCGCCCGCGGCCGGAAAGGAACGCCTGCGCGTCTTCGATCATCCCCACGCTGCAACGGTACGGGGGTTCTGTGACAGGTGCCTGCGACGGGTGCTGTCACACCGTCGCGTCGTCGACGACGGAGAGGTATGGAACACAACGACAACCTCATCCCCCGCCCCCACTTCTTCGTGCTGCTCGACCGCTCGGGTTCGATGGAGACGATGCGTGCCGACGTGATCGGCGGGTTCAACAACCTGCTCGCCGAACAGCGTGACGCCGACAAGGGAGGCGGCCCCGACGCACGGCTCACGCTCGTGCAGTTCGACAGCCAGGATCCGCACGACGTGCTCGTCGACGGCGCCCGCATCACCAAGGTGCGGCCGCTGAGCAACCGGACCTTCGTCCCTCGGGGCGGCACGCCGTTGCTCGACGCCACCGGCCGGGTCATCACCATGGCCTCGGTGCGTGAACAGCAGCGGGCGACGCTCGGCAAGCGGCCGGAGGTGACGACGATCATCACCATCACTGACGGCCACGAGAACCAGAGCCGTGAGTTCCGCCGCCGAGACATCCTGCGTCTGGTGAAGGAGAAGGAGGCCCACGGCTGGACGTTCGCCTACCTCGGTGCGGGCATGGACGCCTACGGAGAGGCCGGCGGGATCGGCTACGACCACCGTTCGACCATGTCGTTCGCACCCGACGGGACCGGCGCGGTCGAGGCCTTCGCCAATGTCAGTCGGGCCATGACCGCCCGCCGCGAGAAGCTCCGCAAGCGGGAGTCGTACGACGTCGCCGACTTCTACGAGGGCGACAAGGGCGCCGAGGCCGACCGCGACCGGCGTGGCCGGTGACCCATCTCAGCCGGCGGCCTCCCAGAGGCCGTCGGCGAGGCCGCTGATGGTGTCGGGGAGGGCGAGCTTCGAGCGCCAGTCGGCGGGGATGCCCGACTCGCCCCAGAAGGCGCCGGCGAGCTGGCCGCAGATGGCGGCGGTGGTGTCGGCGTCGTCGCCGAGGTTGGCGGCGGCGAGGACGGCGTCGCGATAGGTGTCGGATCGGGCGAAGGCCCAGAGGCTGGCTTCGAGCGCGGCGACGCAGTAGCCCGTGCCCTTGATCTCGGGCGGCTCCTTGGTTCGGTACGAGCCGTCGACGATGGCGCGGACCTCGGGATGGAGGTCGAGGTCGGCGAACCGTGCGGGGTCGAGGATCTCGTCCTCGCTCCCGCCGCCGATGGCCACGGCGATCATGGTCCCGTAGACCTGGCAGCACTGGACGGGGCGGTCAGCGGGATGGGTCGTGCGCGACGACTCGGCCGAACGCTCGCCGGCCAGCGCGGGGTCGGCCGCCCACCGCATCGGGACGGGCGCGAGGCGCATGAGCGAACCGTTGGCCGCGGCCTCCTGGTCGACGACGGGAGCCGTGACCGTCTGTTCGTTCTTCCAGCGCAGGATGGCCTTGGTGGTGGTGAGGCCGATGTCGAAGCACACGCCGGTCGAGCTCAGGTGCCCGTCCTTCCACCACCGGTGGTAGCGGGTGAGCTGGTCGGCGGGGTCGAGGTCGCCGCCGGACTCGACGATCGACTCGGCCAGGCACAGCGCCATCGACGTGTCGTCGGTCCACTGGCCGGCGGTCAGGCCGAACGGGCCGCCACCGACCATGTCGTCGATGGGCTGGAAGGTCCCGGGGCGCTTGAACTCGAGGGTCGTGCCGACGGCGTCGCCGGCGGCGAGGCCGACGAGGGCACCGCGGAATCGGTCACGGTCCAGCTGCATGTGCAGACGGTACGGGTCAGGCGTGACCCGTCGCCGGGGACGCGGCCGGGTTCTTGTCGGTACCCCCGTCGTACGGTTGGGGCACTTCCCCCAAGTGCTGGCCCGGCGATCCGGGCGCGCCCCTCCGGAGGAAGTCATGGAATCCACCCCCGAGCTCGATGGAGCTCTCGACGTGTCGACGCTCGCCGACGCGTTCTGCATCGGCCTCGACCTCGTCGACCTGTTCGGGAGGACGGGCGACTTCTGCGCCGTCTGGCTCGGCACGGCCGACGGGACGATGCACGACTTCGTGGTCTGCACCGAGGACCGCGGTTGCGACGTCGACCACCTCGTCCGCTACGCCGCGGTCAGCGCCCGGCTGCTCCAGGTCGAGCGCGCGGTGCTGTGGCGCACCGACGACGACCTGTGCGACGGACCCGGCCTCTCGCTCGAGTTCTTCGACCACCAGGAGGTGCTGTCGGACGCCGGGGCCGAACTGGTCGACGAGATCGTGCTCGGCGGCGACGAGCTCCGGTCGATGGCGATCTCGACGTTCAGCGACGCTCCCGGATGGGACGACGTGTCGGACCGGATCGCAGTGGGCCACGATGGGTAGATGGAGCGCACACTGCCGCCGGGGTCGGAGTACGTACGGACGACGCCGACGTTCGACAACGAGTCGGTCCCCGCCGGGCTGTTGCGCGACCACCGGGTGGCCGCCGGCGTGTGGGGGCGACTCGTCGTCCACGACGGCACGCTGCGTCTGGTGTTCGCCGCCGTCGACGACCAACCCGCCGAGGAACAGGTGGTCGACGTCGACCATCCGGGCATCATCCCGCCCGAGCGTCCGCACCAGGTGATGTTCGACGGGCCGGTGACGTTCGCGGTGGAGTTCCACCGCGAAGCCCACTGACCGCGGGATCAACCCGCGACCGACGCCAGGTCCAGACCGGCCGCCAGGTCGGTGAAGGCTTGCTTGCCGTCGCCCTGGAAGGTCGAGCCGTGCATGATGGCGAGCGTCGTCGGTCCGAGGTCGCCGAGCGTGCGCAGCACCTCACCGGTGCCGGGCCCGAGCGACATCGACCCGAACATCTGCTCGGCGGCCAGTGCCTGGCCGACCACGTCGCCAGCCGTGACCGCAGGGGGTGCTCCGACCTGGGAGAAGAGATCGCCACACAGCAGTGTGCCGGTCGTCTCCTCGAAGAGGACCTGCGCCTCCCATCCGTGGGGGACGTGGGGCGTCGAGATCTGGCGGAGACGCTTGCCGCCGATGTCCAGTACCTCGCCCTCGGCGAGTGCGCGGGGTGGACGGTCGCACAGGTCGTCGAGCGAGATGTCGCAGCCCAACGCCCCGTGCGCGACCTGGGCATCGGGCGCGGCCGCGAGCCACATGTTCATCGAGCCGCACTCGTCGGCCTCGACGTGACCGAACGTGATCCATCGGAGCGACTCCACCGGTGTGACCGTCGCGACGGCTTCGGCGACGAGTGGGAACATCCCCCGCGGCCCCGTGTGGAAGAGGAGCGGCTCGTCGCCCATCACGAGGAACTGGTTGAACGTGAAGCCCTCGGGGCTCACGTCGGGGATCCACGTGGAGATCCGGTAGGTGTCGTCGGCGATCTCGGTGATGTCTGGGTGCATGGGTTCCATGCCCCCTCCGGCGTTCATCCGACGCCGGTCTCGTTCACTCCCGACTGAACAACCCAACGGATCTGCGCCGTACCGGGGTCGTGGACGCAATAGCGACCGGTGCGGATCGTGCGATCGAGGGAGGCGCCGGCAGCGGGGTGGGCCTCGCAGATGGTGCTGATGGCCGAGCGGATCGCGCGGGTCACGTTCAGCCTGGCGCGTTCTGCAGCCGACGACGCACGCCGACTGCGGCCCCCGAGGCCGAACGCCTGGGCCAACTGCTGGACCAGCGCGTCATGCTCGTCCTGGAGCTGTTCGGCCTCGTCGAGCATGCCGCTGGCGAGGGCATCGTCGATCTCCGCGCGCAGCGCCTCGATCCGATGGCGGTACGCACTGCGTGCGGTGGTGTCGAGGACCGCACCGGCGTCGCCGATCGCTCGTCGATCGACGTCGCCGACGCCCTCGATCCGGTCGACGAGGTCGAGGGCGTGGCGCTCGGCCCCCGGCGAGGCGACCAGCTCGGCGAGGTAGCGCAGACCCTTGGTGTCGCGGAGTCGTACCTCGGTGCCGTCGAGCGAGAGGGTCCACCACTTGTCGGTGCGGTGGAGCGACGCGGCCCTGGTCGTGGCTCGGCCAGAGGCCGGGGACAGGCGATCGAGCAATTCTCGGTCGGCCGGGTCGAGGACCACGTCGAGGTCGGCGAGGGCTGCGACCGCGGTCTCGGCGTCCACCTCCGCCTCTCGGAGGTCGCCGCGCCGCTCTCGGAGTCGGGACGACTCGATGAGCAGAACGATCCGTTGGAATGGCGCTCGGCTCGACCCGAGGGCGGCCAAGGCGCGCTCTACCAGTTCGACTGCGGCGTCGAGGTCACCGTTGGCGACCAGGACGCGGGCCTGCGACGGCACGCTGCCGCGCCAACAAGATCGGGTTGGCGACGTCGTCGACGCGTCGTGAGAGACGCGCTCGCGCCTCGGTCGCCGCGCCGAGATCGCCGCGAGCGATCTCGGCGTCGGCCAGGACGCTGAGCAACTCGACCGCGCGCAGGTGATCGGCACCCATGGCGCGCAACCCACGACGAGCCGCCAACGCTGCCAGCTCGGCGTCGCCACGGCGGAGGTGGAGCCGCGCTGCGGGCAGGAACCCCTCGAAGGTCTGCTCTCGGCCAACCAACAGCATCTCGGCTTCGGCGAGACGGCCCTGGCGGATGCGGAGTTCGGCCAGGAGGATCGCAGAGTGGAAGGCGGGCTGGCCGGTCACCTGCTCGAACTCGTCCGAGGCACGCTCGAGCAGCGCCTCGGCCTCGGTCCACCGACCCAACTCACACAGGAGGCAGGCCTGCACGGTGTCGCAGTGGTTGCTGAGGAACGCGGGAGCGGGACCGTCGGGGCCGATCAGTCCTCGGCCGCGCAGGAGGTCGCCCCAGGACGACGCCCGGTCGAAGTCGGCGCTGTAGTAGCAGGCGGTGAAGAACGAACACGCCGACTTGCCGGCGACGTCGAGATCATCGACCGGACCGCACACCAGCGCCATCGCCTCGTCGAGCATGGCCATGCCCTCGGCCACTCGTCCCGCTTGCACGTGCGCGAGGCCGCCATCGGCCAGCGCCTTGGTCTCGAGGTTCACGTCGCCGAACTGTCGTGCTCGATCGAGGGCGAGATGAGCCCGTGCCAACAGGTCGTCGGGATCGCCGGTGTCGCAGCCCATGGCGGCGACGGCCACCCACCCCTGTTCGACACACGGAGCCTCGTCTCGGAGCATGGCCTCAGCGCGGACGAACCACGCCCTCGCCGCGGTCAGGTTGCCGAGCCCGTTGGCATAGACGTCGCCGAGATGGACACACGCCATGGCCCCTGCTCGCTGCTCGCCAAGCGACGTGAAGGTGCGGATCGCCGCCGACAGATGGGTGATCGCCCCCTCGAGATCCAATGACTCGCGGGCCTGCATCGCCGACTCCATCGAGTCGCGTGCTTCCTCCACCGACGGCATCGCCCACAGCTTCGCAGACGATCAGTCCTCGTTGCCCGGGTCAGGCGAGCAGTTCGTCCCAGAGGGCGTCGGGGATCTCGAGGTCGAAGAGGTCGACGTCGGTGTCGATCTCGGCGGCGGAACGCGCGCCGGGCAACACCAGCGTCACCGCCGGATGGCGGAGCGGGAACTGGAGCGCGGCCGCGGCGAGGGGCACCTCGTGTCGGGCGCAGATCTCGGCGAGGCGGCGAGCCTCGGCGATCACCTCGGGCGGCGCCGGCGCGTAGTGGAAGTGCGCGTCGTCGGTGGGGTTCGCGAGCAGTCCGCTGTTGAAGACGCCGGCGGCCATGACCTGGACGCCGAGGTCGGCGCAGCGGTCGAGGACGTCGGCGCCGGAGCGGTCGAGGAGCGTGTAGCGGCCGGCGAGGAGGAGCCAGTCGAGCTGAGTGTGATCGAGCACGTGGTCGGCGACGGAGGCCAGGTTGGTTCCGAGGCCGATGGCGCCGATGACGGCTTCGTCGCGCCATCGGGCGAGGGCGGGGTAGGTCTCGGCGATGGCCGCTTCGAGATGATCGTCGGGGTCGTGGACGTGGACGATGTCGAGGCGGTCGGTGCCGAGGCGTTCGAGGCTGGCGGTGAGCGAGGCCTCGACGCCGGCTTCGCTGAAGTCGAACTCGGGGCGGACCGGGGGCACGTCGGCGAAGATCGTGTCGGGGTCACCGTCCCCACCGGAAGCGTCGTCGGGGACGAGGACGCGGCCGACCTTGGTGGAGAGGATCGTCTCGTCGCGTGGGAACGGGGCCAGGCCCCGGCCGACGCGCGTCTCGCTCAGTCCGTGGCCGTAGAGGGGGGCGGTGTCGAAGAGCCGGATGCCGCGGGCCCACGCGGCGGCGATGGTCTCGTCGGAATCCTGTTCGGTGACCGCGTCGTAGAGGTTGCCGAGGGCGGCGCCGCCGAGGCCCAGACGTCCGGAACCCAGCTTGTTCACGAGTACGCGACGGCCTGCTGGCGCGAGGTGCCGAGGCCGTCGATGCCGAGCTCGACGACGTCGCCGGGCTTCAGGTAGATCGGCGGGTCGAACGACAGGCCGACGCCGCCGGGGGTGCCGGTGGAGATGACGTCGCCGGGCAGCAGGGTCATGAAGTCACTGATGTGCGAGACGAGTTCGGCGATGCCGAAGATCAGCTGGTTGGTCGAGCTCTGCTGGCGGGTCTCGCCGTTGACGGTCAGCCACATGGCGAGGTCACCGGCGTCGCCGCCGACCTCGTCGGGCGTGGCGAGGAACGGGCCGAGCGGGGCGTAGGTGTCGTGGCTCTTGCCCTTGATCCACTGGCCGCCGCGTTCCATCTGGTGGACGCGCTCGGAGTAGTCGTTGTGGAGGGCGTAGCCGGCGACGTGGCCGAGAGCGTCGTCGACGCTGACGTAGCGAGCGGCGCGTCCGATGACCACGGCGAGCTCGACCTCCCAGTCAGTGGCGGTGCTGCCGCGCGGGATGACGAGGTCGTCGTCGGGGCCGCAGAGGGCGGTGGTCGCCTTGCCGAAGAGGATCGGCTCGTCGGGTTCGGGCTGGCCGGTCTCGGCCGCGTGGTCACGGAAGTTGAGGCCGACGCAGATGATCTTGCTGGGCCGGGCGACGGGCGAGCCGAGGCGATCGCCGTCCTCGAGGGTGGGACCGTCGGGTTCCCAGGCGGCGAGCCGGTCGATGGCGTCGCCGGCGAAGAAGCGCTCGTCGTAGTCGCGGTGACCGATCGACGAGAGGAACGCCGAGGCGTCGACGCGGCGACCCTCATTGGTCAGGACGCCAGGGATCTCGGCGCCGGGAGCGCCGACTCGGATGAGCTTCACTTCCGCACCCCCGTGAACCCGCCGTCGATGAGGTGGTTGCTGCCGGTGACGAAGCTGGCCTCGTCGGAGCAGAGCCACAGCGCGAGGCCGGCGATCTCTGCCGGTTCGCCCATCCGGCCGATGGGCTGGGTGGCGGCGAGTGAGTCGAACATCTCGGATTCTCTCCCGGGATAGTTGTCGGCGATGAAGCGGTCGACGAAGGGCGTGTGCACCCGCGCCGGCGAGATGGCGTTGACCCGGATGCCGCGGTCGACGAGGTCGGTGGCGGCCGACAGGGTCATGGTGAGGACCGCGCCCTTGCTCATGCTGTAGGCGAAGCGGTCGGGGATGCCCATGACCGAGGCGATCGACGCCAGGTTACAGATGGCCGAACCCGGGCCCATGTGGGCGACGGCGGCCTGCATCGTGAGATAGACGCCGCGGACGTTGACGGCGAAGACCTTGTCGAAGTCCTCGGGCGAGGTCGACTCGAGGGTGCCGACGTTGGCGATGCCCGCGCTGGTCACGAGGACGTCGATGCGCCCGTGCTCGGCAGCGATGGCGCCGAAGGTCGATGCCACGGCGGTGGGGTCGGTCACGTCGCAGGGGTGGTCGGCGGTGGCGGCGAGGTCGACCACGGCGACGGTCGCACCCTCGGCCCGGAACCGTTCGACGACGGCTTCGCCGATACCGGATGCGCCGCCGGTGACGACGCAGATCTTGCCGGCGAGACGATTCATGACGCCTCGAGGGCGCGCTCGGCGGCGGCCTGCATGCGGTCGACGGCGGTGGCCGGCGAGATGGTCTCGACCAAGGCGTCGTGGATGGCGCCCCAGGCAGCGTCCTCGATCTCGGGGAAGCGTTCGAGCGGTGGGTAGGTGAGCATGGCGTCCTCGATGGTGGCTCGGGTCACGGCGAGGCGTTCGGCATCGACGTCGTCGAGGGGAACGTAGGCGTCGAGCGCGCCACGATGGGCGGGAATCGTCCCGGCGCCGGCGTCGAGGCACTGCGCGTTCTCGCCGGCGAGCTCGGTGATCAACGCCACGGCAGCGTCGACGTCACCACAACTGCGGGGGATGGCCCAGGCGTGGCAGCCGCTGTACGACTTGCCCCCGGGGTAGGCCGCGGGGCGCAGCGACGCGTAGCGACCGGAGGTCCGGATGCGCTCGTAGCCGCCGGGCCAGGCCGCGGCCATGGCCACACGGCCATCGAGCAGTGCGTTGTCGACGTCGTCGTAGTGCCAGCTCGGCAGGTCGCGCGGCGCCTGCGCGGCGAGGCGGCACAGGCGCTCGACGGCAGCGACGGCGACGGGGCCGGTGAGGGTCGGACGACCGTCGGCATCGAAGGGCGTGGCCCCGGCGGCGACCATGAGTTCGTAGAAGAGTCCGAACAGGCCCGACTCGCGACCGGTGAAGCCGAACGAGCCACCGCGCTCGCCCAAGCCTGCGTCGACGACGTCGTCCCACGTGACCGGGGCGGCATCGAGAAGGTCGGTGCGCCACCACAGGATCCGGACGTCGATGTTGCGGGGCACGCAGAGCAGTTGGCCGCGGAAGCGGCACAGGTCGACGGCGCGCGGTGCGAGCGGCGCGAGGGCCGACTCGGGGACCAGGTCGTCGAGCGGGTGGAGCCACCGCGCCTGCGACGGCGCGTACTTGCCGTGGGTCGAGATCAGGTCGAGACGTTCGCCCCGGTCGAGCAGGTCGGCCACCGAGCGGTTGAGCGTGGGGTGATCGGCGTGGACCACGATCTCGACATCGTGATCCGAGTCCCGGAACAGTTCGTAGAGATCGTCGTACATGGGGCCACCGACGAGGGCCACGCGCAGGGTCATCGTCCGCGCTCCTCGCGTTCGACCCAGTAGCTGCCGCCGGGGTACTCGTAGGTGGCGAGCGAGTCGGGCTCGAGTTCGACGCCGAGTCCCCAACCCGTCGGCGCCCAGTACCGACCGTCGTGCACGTCGAGGCGTTGGACCATGTGCTCGTGCAGGTGGTCGGCGTACTCGATCATCCGCTCGTCGAGCGATCCGCTCACGGCGACGTAGTCGAACATCGAGAAGTGCTGCACGTGCTCGCACAGGCCGATTCCGCCGGCGTGGGGGCAGACCGGGATGTCGAACGTGGCGGCCAGCAACAGGACGGCGATGACCTCGTTGACGCCGCCGAGGCGGCACCCGTCGATCTGGGCGACGTCGATGGCGCCGGCCTGCATCAGCTGCTTGAACATCACCCGGTTGTGGGCGTGCTCGCCGGTGACGACCTTGATCGGTCGCACGGCCTCGCGGATGCGGGCGTGGCCGAGGATGTCGTCGGGGCTGGTCGGCTCCTCGATCCACCACGGGTCGACCTCGGCCAGGGCCTTGACGTGATCGATGGCGTCAGCGATGTCCCACACCTGGTTGGCGTCGACCATGAGGCGGCGGTCGGGGCCGATCTCGGAACGGACGATGGCGGCGCGGCGGACGTCGTCGTCGCGATCACGACCGACCTTCATCTTGAACGAGTCCCAGCCGGCGTCGATGCCCGCCTGGCACTGCGATCGGATCTTGTCGTCGGGGTAACCGAGCCAGCCAGCCGACGTGATGTAGGCGGGGTAGCCCTCGGCGAGGAGGTGGGCACGGCGCTCGGCCCGACCGGGCTCGGCCCGCTCGAGGAGGGCGAGGGCCTCGGCCGGCGACACGGCGTCGGAGATGTGGCGGAAGTCGACGGCCGAGACGAGTTCGGCGGGTGACAGGTCGGCGAGGAACGCCCACAGCGGCTTGTCGGCCTGGCGAGAGAGCAGGTCCCACTGGGCGTTGACGACGGCCGCGGTCGCGAGATGGACCACGCCTTTCTCCGGGCCGAGCCAGCGGTACTGGCTGTCGGACGTGAGCCGGGTGGCGATGGCGCCGAGGTCGTCGCGGAGGTCGTCGAGCGTCAGGCCCACGACCATCTCGGCCAACGAGGCGATGGCGGTGCAACAGATGTCGTTGCCGCGGCCGATGGTGAACGTCATCCCGTACCCGGACAGGGCGGGGTCGTCGGTGTGGAGCGCGACGTAGGCGGCCGAGTAGTCGGGGTCGGGGTTCATGGCGTCGGAGCCGTCGAGCAGCTCGGACGTGGGGAACCGGACGTCGTGGACGGTGAACCCGGTGATCGTGGGGGACGGGGTCGTGGTCATCAGCGCTTGCCTCGGGAGAATTCAGGCAGGAGGGGCTGCCAACACTTGCACCCCTTCTTCCAGACCTGCGGACGATAGAAGTCGGCGCCGTCGAGCTTGTCGGGGCGGTAGGTGCCGGGGCCTCCGGCGAAGGGGATCTCGACGGTGCCGAGGTTGCCGATCGCCTGGACGAGACCGGCTCGGGTCAGGTTCGGGCCGGCGGCGAGCGCGGCGGCTTCGAAGCGTTGGACCACACCGCACGCGAGCAGCGTGCCGACGTAGAGCGCGTCGGGGTCGTTGGCTCGGTCGATCTGGATGCCGGTCTCTTCCTCGAAGTCCGCCGCGCACTGGGCGTCGATGGCGGGTTCGGGGACGCCGGCGCGGTGGTCGTAGGTGCGCCACGCGGTCGTGGTGATCGACCCGTCGAAGCTGGGCGGCATGTTCGCCACCACGTAGTCGGTCGAGTACGACCACGGATCGGCCGCGCCGTAGAAGGGGGTGTAGCCCTGGCTGGCCCCGGTCTGGGCGAAGCTCTGGGCCGAGATGAAGTCGGCGCCGAGCATCACGGCGGTGACGCCGTTCGAGCGCATCTGCTGCACGGCGATGGGCACCTGGGTCTGCGACGACACCGGGTCACCGGAGAGCCAGTAGACGAACGGGTCGTAGCCGAGCGCCTGGAGGGTGTGGACGATGCCCTCCTCCTGTTCACGGCGGAGGCCGATCCACTCGGTGCCGAGCACGCCGACCTTCTTGCCCTTCAGCGCACCGAGGTCGTGGAGGATCTGCACCATGTTGCGGAAGTTGCGGGTCTGGTTGTCGAACGTCGACGAGTAGAGACCGTTGGCCTGGCCGTAGATCTCCTCCGGATAGGCGGAGCCCTGCAGGAACGGGACGCCCTTCTCGCGCGTCAGGCACAGACCGCCGGGAGGGCCGTAGCCGGTGGTGTTGAACGCCGCGAAGACCTTGTGGTCGTCGGCCAACTTCAGGCAGCCGGCGCGGGTTCCCGAGTCCTGGTCGAGGACGTCGTAGGTGGCGTCGACCAACTCGATCGTGCGGCCGTGGATACCACCGCGGTCGTTGATGGCGCTGGTGGCGGCGCGGAACTCGGCGACCTGGATGTCACGCTGCTCCGAGGTGTTGCCGATCTCGGCCGAGTTCGGGATGAGCAGGCCGATCTTGATCGTCTCGGCCGTGACGCCCACGTCGCTGGCGGTGTTGGCGACGGTCGTGGCCGGACCCTGGGTGGCCGGGCCTTCGCCGGGACCATTGCCGCCGTCGACGGGGCCGGTCGAGGGGTCGGTGCCGCCGCTGCCGTCGACGACGGTCGCGGCGGTCGTGGTCGTGACGTCGAGTCCGTCGGTGCCGTCCGACGACGATCCGCCGCCGAGGGCGTCGAGATCGAGGTCGTTCTCGGTGGTGAGTGCCTGTTCGGGCGGACGCTCACCGACGAGGGCGGGCAGCGCGAGGCCCAGGGCCAACATCGCGGTGACCACGCCGATCAGTTGGACGTAGGTCCGTGATCGGCTGGTGACGGGGATGTCGATGGGAGGCGTGTCGGTCATGTGGGTTCCCTCAGCTGACGGGGCGGTCGAGGACGGCCAGGTCGAAGACTCGGTTGACGTGGTCGGTGAGCAGGAGGGAGCCGTTGCGGAGCGCGGCTCCCATCGGTGTGCGGAACGTGGGCTCGCTGGCCGACACGTCGGTGTCGATCCGGTCGCCCTGGTCGAGGCCGATGTCGGCGACGATGCCGAGCGACGGGATCGTGACGTAGAGGCGGCTGGCGTCGCTGGCCACGATGTCGCCGGGGATCTCGCCGACGCCGAGGTCGACGACGTGCTCGGGCTCGCTCTCGTCGGGGCGCAGGCGGAAGATGGCCGGCAGACCGGGAGGCAGGGTGGCGAGTCGGCCGCTGACGACCATGACCAGTCCGCCGTCGTAGAGATACGACAGACCGACGGGGCCTTCACCGGCCAAGCGGTCGACGAACGACGTCAGGACCTCGAGACGCTTGCCGTTCAGCTTCCACACCGTGCCCTGACCGCGGTCTGCCACGACGATCGATCCGTCGGGGCCGGCGGCGACGCCGGACAGGCTGGGCGGGCTGTCGAGCAGTCCGGGCTCGCACGGCTTGGTGAGCTCGAGGACCCCGCACGGCGGGATGTTCGCCGCGGTGGCGACGGTGACGAGCGCATCGGACGACGTGTCGAGCCGCAGGAGCCGCGAGGTGCTGGCGTCGACGGCCCAGACGGTGCCGTCGGGATCGACGGCGACGCCGGTGAGACCGCGGGTCCGCGCCGCGGGCTGATCGGGCGCCGGCCAGGAACCGATGGCATCGCCGGTGGCCGAGAAGGCCCACAGCATCGACGGCTCGGTACCGACGTCGTCGCCGGCCACGTAGATGGTTCCGTCCGGGCCGACGGCGACGCCGTCGGGCTGCGCGGTGGTCGGGAGTTCGGCGAGCAGTGCGAGTTCACCGACGGGGCGCGACGGGCCGACCGGCGGTGGCGGCGCCGTGGTCGTCGGCGGCGTCTCGTTCGTGGAGTCGGTACCCGACGGCGGGTTGGACGATCCACCCGGCTGCGGGGAGAACGCGGGGAGCGACGGGGTCGTGATGTCGTCGGTCGACGGGGGCGACTCGTCGCCGACCGCAGTCGTCGACGGCGATGACGGTGCCGAGGCTGCTGCTTGGCCGAGCGCGGCCGGCCCGTAGCCCTCGAACACGCCGGGCAGGCCGACGATGGCGAGGAACAACGCCACGACGAGGCCGCACACGACGGTGTACGCCTGGCCGTCGCGCATCCCGAGCCGGGTGGCGAGGCGGTGCATCTGGGTCTCGATCATGCGGTGACCTCCGGGCGGGGCGCGGCGTCGGACCGGTCGATGGCCCGGTCGTCGGTGCCGAGGTAGGCGGCCACGACCTCGGGGTCGTGGCGAACGTCTTCGGGAGAGCCGCTGGCGATCTCGGCGCCGGCGGCCAGGCAGTACACCCGGTCGCTGAGGCCCATGATCATCGGCATGTCGTGTTCGATCACGAGGACCGACGCGCCCAGCTCCTGTTGGACTCGACGGATCATCGGGGCCATGGCCTCGGACTCACGCTGGGCGACGCCGGCGGTGGGTTCGTCGAGGAGCAGGAGCTGCGAACCCTGGGCCGACAGACACGCCATCTCGACGATGCGTCGGGTGCCGGTCGACAGATCGGCGATGTGCACGTCGGCGTAGCGGGAGAGACCGAAGAGCGACAGGTACCCCTTGGCGCTGGCCGCCTTGCGCGCCTCGGCGGCACGAGCGGGCTTGAACGACGCCAGCACCGGGACGAGGTCGCTGGGGTCGTCGGACTCGAGCGCGGTCTGCAGCGCTTCGCGGACGGTGAGGCCGGGGAAGAGCCGGGCGTCCTGGAAGACGCGGCCCATGCCCAGACGGGCCCGGACGTGGGGGCGCAGCTCGGTGACGTCGCGGCCGGCCAGGAGCACGGTCCCCGTGTCGGCGGGCGTGAAGCCCGAGACCACGTCCATGAGCGTCGACTTGCCGGCGCCGTTGGTGCCGATGAGTCCGACGATCTCTCCCTCGTCGACGTGCAGCGAGACGCCGGCCAGGGCGACGAGGCCACCGAAGCGCACGGTGACGCGGTCGACGGCGAGCACCGGACCGAGTGCGGCGGGGCGTGGTGCTCGCTCGGGTCGGGCCGGAACGCTCTCTGCGGCGTCGCTCTCGTCGAGCACGACGGTCTCGTCGTTCTCGCCGGTCGTGCCGTTCGCGGCGTCGGGGACGAGGCGTTCGATGAGGAGGTCGCGGGTCCGGAAGACGATCTGGGCGAAGCCACCGGGCTTGAAGAGCAGGAGGACGAGGAGTCCGATGCCCGACGTCGCCAGGCTCACGGCCGGGGTCGGACCGAGCAGGGCGGGCAGCCCCACGACGTAGACGGCTCCGAGCACGGCGCCGGTGATCGACCCGAGGCCGCCGATGACGGCCATGCCGACGATGGCCAGCGAGTCGGCCGGCGAGAAGACGTCGGGGCCGAACTGGACGGTGAGCCCGGCGAGCAGCGAGCCGGCGAAGGCCGCCATCGCGCCGGGGACGGCGAAGGCCAACAGCTTCGTGGCGGCGGGCGAGATGCCGAACGAGGCGGCCGCGCGTTCGTTGTCGCGCACCGCGATGATCGAGCGACCGACGCCACTCGACCGCAGTCGGCTGGTGACCACGACGGCCACGACGAGGCCGGCGAGGCACAACAGATAGAAGGTCTTCTGCGCGTTGTAGTCGACGCCGAGCGTCGTGCCCGGCTGGACGAACACGACGGATCCGTCGCCCAGGAACCAGGGCTGGGTGAAGAACCACTCGCGCGCGGCCACGGCGAACGACAACGTGGTCACCGCGAGATAGAGGCCTCGCAGTCGCAGTGCCGGGAACCCGACCAGGAGGGCGACGAGGGCACCGGCGACGACCGAGTAGGCGAGCGCCGCCCCGTAGGGCATCCCGCGATCGTGCAGGAACACGGTGGTCATCGCGCCGACGCCAACCATGGCGAACTGGCCGAGCGAGAGCTGACCCGACCAGCCGGTGAGCATCGTGACCGAGAGGCCGACGATGGCGAACACGAGCATGCGGCCGAAGAGGAAGGTCTGCGAGGCCGAGCCGAACATGACCGGGAGGAGCGCCGCGATCACGATTCCGGTGAGACCGGCGATGTGTCCACCGCGGCGGATCCACCAGATCTGGCGGAGCCGTTCGGGCACGGGTCGGACCAGGGTGCCGAGCGACTCGAGGCCGGTCTCCTGGTCTTCGTCGCCGCCACGGACGAGCACGAGCGTGAGGACGAGGAGGAAGAGCAACAGCTCGGACCACGACGGGTCGGCGACGTTGGCGAAGACCAGCGCCTCGACGATGCCGATGCCGATGCCGCCCACGAGGGCGAGCGGGAGGGAGACCAGGCGGCCGACGAGGGCGGCGGCGAGGGCTCGGAGCAACAGGCCGGGGCCGAGGGCTTCGGAGATGGCCAGCCCGCCGACGTTCACGTTGCGCAACGGGTTGACGAGGATCACCGTGAGCGTCGACAGCACGCCGGCGAGGACCCAGACCATCGTCGACACCTGGCGGGTGCTGATGGCTGCGAGCTCGGCGGCGTCGCGGTTGTCGGCTGCCGCGCGGATGGCGAGGCCCCACGGGGTGCGCTGGAGGAGCATCCCGAGTCCGACGACCACGGCGGGCACGAAGGCGATGATCATGAAGTGCGGGCTGTTCAGCACCAGGTTGCCGATGGTGAACGACTTGCCCAGTGGCGAGGGGAAGGGGCCGGCGTTCTCGAGCCGCACGCGCGGGAGGAGGAGCTGCGCGACCAGGAGGAGCTGGGCGATGCCGATGGTGGCCACCAGCATCGCGAGCTTGGGGCCGCGCGCGAGGCGGCGGATCACGGTCGTCTCGATCAGTGCACCGAGCGCGCCACCGCCCACCAGGACGACGACGAGGGCGAACCAGAAGTTCCAGTCGAAGTCGAGCACCAGCTTGGCGAGCACGGCGGCACCGAACGCACCGATCTCACCATGGGCGAAGTTGATGACGCCGGTGGCGCGGTAGACGAGGACCAGTCCGGCGGCGAGCACGGCGTAGGCCATGCCGGCGAGGGCACCGACGACGATGATCTCGGGCGAGAACGTGAGTGCGAACATCATCCGCCGTCACTCCCCAGGAACACGGCGCGAGCGAGATCGTCACGCTCGGCCAGCTCTTGCGCCGGTCCTTCGAACCGGACGGCGCCCTTCTCCATGAAGACGGCGCGGTCGGCGAGCGCGAGCGCAACGTTCAACGACTGCTCGACGATGACCATGGTCAGTCCCCCATCTCGGAGCTCTTCGACGATCTCCATCAGCTGCTGGACCACGACGGGTGCGAGGCCGAGCGAGAGCTCGTCGATGCAGAGCACGTCGGGATCGATGAGCAATGACTTGGCGAGTGCGAGCATCTGCTGCTCGCCACCCGACAGCGTCCCGGCCGGCTGACCGAGGCGGTCGCGCAGGACGGGAAAGCGTTCGAGCGCCGAACCGATGCGGGTCTCGAGGGTGGCCTTGTCCCAGATGTGGGTGAAGGCACCGGCGAGCAGGTTGTCCATCACCGTGAGCGACGGGAAAACCGCCTTGCCACCGGGGAGCTGCACGATGCCTCGCCGGACCCGGTCGACGGCGCTGGTGCCGGTGATGTCGTCGCCGCGGTGGCTGACGGTCCCGGCGCTGGGTTGTTCGAGACCGGACACGACACGGAGCAGCGTCGACTTGCCGGCTCCGTTGGTGCCGAGCAGCGCCAACACCTCGCCTCGGTCGACGTGGAGGTCGACGTCGAAGAGGACCTGGACGTGACCGTAGGAGAAGTCGACGCCGCGGACGTCGATGGCGGTCACGTCGCTCAACGGGCCAGCCGGAGGGTGGTCATGACCGGGTCGCGGGGGATACGTCCGAGGTCGACGACGAGGGCGGAGCCGTCGGTCTCGACGGTGACGTCGGCGTCGGCGGCGAGGGCCCGAGCGGTGGTGGCCGACGTGTGCTCGGCGAGTCCGTCGATGCGGATGCGACCGGGAGCCGAGGGCACGACGTGGACATAGATGTTGTCGGCGTCGGCGGTGGTGCGCACGTCGTCGTGACCCTGGATCGGTCCGTACGTGGTGCCGTGGATCGCCTCGCCGTTGACGTCGAGCCAGCGGCCGACGTCGCGGAGGGCGTCCTGGAACTCGGGCTGGATCGCCCCGTCGCCCTGGGGGCCGACGTTCATCAACAGGTTGCCGCCGCGGGAGGCGACCTCGACCAGGTCGCCGATGATGTCGGCGCCGGTCTTGCAGCGGTCGAGGTCGGGGTTCCACGCCCACTGCCCGCCGAAGGTCATGCACGCCTCCCACGGAAGGAAGTCGTCGGCGTCGGGGACGCTCGAGTCCGGCGGGGCATCGAGGTGCATGCGGATCATGGGCGCGACCTGCTCGACGAGCTCTTCCCAGTTGTCCTGCTGGATGAGGCCGAAGACCATCGTCGGATCCATCGGGGCGTAGGTCGACCGGCGCGGGATCGACTTCGGCACCGACTGCTCGGGCGTCAGGAAGTCGGCCCGCAACTGCACGGGGACGTCGGCGGCGAGACCACCGAGGCGGTCGTTCACCAGGACGTCGGGCTGGTGCTTGCGCACGAGGCCGTGGAAGCGCTCGATGTCCCACTGGGGGCCGAAGCCGATGTCCCACCACCACGAGTAGAGGTCGCCGTAGTCGGTGCAGAGTTCTTCGACCTGGCGCTCCATGCGGGCGAGGAAGTCGGCCCACTCGGGACGCTCGGGTTCGCCGAGGAAGTTCTCCGGCAGGGGCCGGCTGCGGTCGAGGTAGCCGGCGTCGTGGAAGTCGGGGGCCGAGAAGTAGGCGCCGAAGCCGACGCCGCCGTCGCGGCACGCACCGGCGACCTCGCGGACCACGTCGCGACCGAAGGGGGTGTTGGTCGTCTTGTAGTCGGTGGTGTCGGTGTCGAAGAGCGCGAAGCCGTCGTGGTGCTTGGTGGTGAGGACCAGGTAGCGCTGGCCGGCGTCGCGGACCAGGTCGACCCACTCGGCGGCGTCGAATCGTTCGGCAGTGAACTGCTGGGGGAACGCCTCGTAGTCCTCGAGCGTGATCGGCTTGACCGGCATCTCGACCTCTTCGACGCCGAAGCGATGCAGTGTCTCGATGAAGCGACGCTGCAACTCGGGGCCGAGCATGACCGGCCACGACGCCTCGATCCCGCCGACGGAATAGGCGCCCCAGTGGACGAACATGCCGAATTTGGCGTCGTCGAATCGCGAACGTGCGGTTCCCCCGTTTTCCATGGCGGCAGATCCTATAGGATCTAGGATCGATGTCCAGTTCGACCGAATTCCGCGCCGCTCCCCCGCCGGCGCTTCCCGTTCGCAGCGTCCTGGTCGACGACGTCTACGAGGCCATCAAGACGTGGATCATGGACTCGGTGCGCGAGCCCGGGATCAAGGCCAACATCGACGCCCTGTCCCGCTCGCTCGAGGTGTCGCACACGCCCGTGCGCGAGGCGCTCGCCCGCCTCGCCGCCGAGGGATTCGTGGTCAAGGAACCGTCGCGGGGCTACACGGTCACCGCGCCGCTCACCGCCGAACAGGTCGCCGATCTGTACGAGTTCCGCCTGCTGCTCGAACCGTGGGCCGCCGGGCGAGCGGCGCTGCGAGGCGACGACCGGGCCGAGCGACTGCTGCTCGCCGAACTCGCCACCTGCCCCGAGGCGCCCGATGCCGACAACTACGAGGCCTACCGCGCCATCGCTGCCCACGACGAGCGATTCCACGACCTGGTCCTCGACCTGGCGGGCAACGAGCCAGCACGGCGGGCGTTCGCCGGGACCAACTGCCACCTCCACATCTTTCGCCTCAGCTACGGCCGCGGCATGGGCATGCGAGCGCTGCACGAGCATCAGGTGGTGGCCGACGCCATCATCGCCGGCGACGACGTGGCGGCGTCCGCCGCGATGAACATGCACCTGACCCGGTCGCGTGACCGCATCGCCGAGGTCTTCGTCAGCGACCGGTGATGCCGAGCGCCGCTCGGTCGGTGGGGTCGAGATCGCCGAGCGTCTGCTCGCACTGCCCCACCGGGACCTCGACCACCTCGACCGCAACGCTGGCCTTGTCGAGCCCCGCCGACCGCCAGCCGCGGAGTTGCACCCCGCCGTTGCGGCGGACGTGGGCACTGCCGGCGTCGTAGAGGGGGCGGACACGGAGCACCGACGGATCGGTCGAGCGCAGGACCACACATGGCCGATGCTTGCCGGGGGCGTCGTCGCCGTCGCGGGTGAAGGGCAGCCAGGCGATCAGCACGGTGCCGGGCGGCCGGGCCGGATGGGCGTGCGGCCGCGGCGTCTTCGTCGCCCGACGACGGGCGGGTATGTGGTCGACCAACTCGAGCACGACCCAACGGAAGCCGTGGCGTTCGACGGCGAGCACCACGACGTCGTCGGCGCGCATGTCGGCCGGGGCAGGGTCGAGGTCGCCGGCGACGTCGGGATCGTCGGTCGACTTCCAGACCGCCGTGCCCGGTACGGGGACGCCGACGATCCGGGCCGTGATCACGGTTCGGGCCACAGCCCTGATCCTGCCAGGCCATCGCCCGCACTACGGTCCGCCCCGGAAGGGGTGTGCGATGACGTTCACAGGATTCCCGGTCGAGGCGATCGAGTTCTTCGAGGGGCTCGAGGCCGACAACACCAAGGCCTATTGGACCGAGCACAAGGCGACCTACCTCGAGTGCGTGCGCGCCCCGATGGAGGCCCTGCTCGATGACCTGTCGGGGAGCTTCGGCGAGGGGAAGATCTTCCGCCCCAACCGCGACATCCGCTTCAGCAAGGACAAGTCGCCCTACAAGACGAACATCGCCGCGACCATGGCCAAGGGTGGCTACGTCAGCCTCGACGCCGACGGGTTCGGCACGGGCACCGGCTACTACATGATGGCCAAGGACCAGCTCGCGAAGTTCCGGGCGACGATCGACGACGACGTCGCCGGCCCGGAGTTCGAGAAGCTGGTGGAGCGGCTCCGGGCCGCGGACGTCGAGGTGAACGCGCACGACTCGCTCAAGACCGCGCCGCGCGGGTACCCGAAGGACCACCCCCGGATCGAGCTGCTGCGGATGAAGGGATGTATCGCGTGGCGCAGCTGGGAGATCGGCGCCTGGCTCGACTCCCCCGAGCCGGTCGAGCGCGTACGCCAGTTCCTGGAGACGGCCGAACCGCTGGTCACCTGGCTCGACACCAACGTGGGTCCCAGCGAGCTCGAGAACGCCTGGGGCTGAAGACCCGTTGACGAGGCGGATTGGAACCTCCTAACCTTTCGTGGTCTTTCCGTCTGCTGGGGACTGCACGTGAACACGACACGGATCCGCGCTTGCCTGCTCGCCGTCGCGCTGGCCGCCGGCGCCTGCGCGGGTGACGACGACGCCAGCCCCGACGTCACCGTCGACCCGACCGAGTCGTCGACCACGACGACGTCGATGGCGGAGTCGACGACCACGACCGAGGATCCGCGTGTCGCCGTCGAGCAGGCGTTCTTCGACCAGTGGGACGCCTTCGTCGAGATCCTCGAGGACCCCGACCCGGCCAACCCGCTCATCGATCAGTTCTTCACCGGCGCCGCCCGTGACTCGATCCTCGACACGATCTCTGAGTTCATCCGTGACGGGAAACGAGCCCGTCTTCCCGACGACCCGAAGGACTTCAGTCCAAAGGTTGTCGAGGTAAGTGTCGATTCGACAACCTCAGCAACCTTGTTTGAATGCACTGTCGACGGCATTGTCATCGTTGACGTCGCAACAGGTGCACCAACGAATGACTCGGTGAGCACCTACGAGGCTCGAAATACCTTCGAGCTCGTCGACGGAGAATGGAAGCTCGCTGGTTCAGGCGACGTGAGGGATGGGGACCCGGCATGCGCAGACCTCTAGTTGCACTACTAGCGCTGCTGTTGCTGCTCCTCCCGGCCAACGCAGCGGCGGATATCGGTGGGGAGAAGAACACCGAGCAGGACGATCGGGGGAACGTCGTGTTGACGGTGGGGGTGGATGGGTCGGTGTCGCAGCCGGCGGCGAAGGGTGGGACGCTCGATTGTCTGCTGTACGCGTTCGCTCCTTCGTTCGAGTCGCCGGCGGAGAACCCGCCGTTGTCGGGGGAGCAGTTGGTCGAGGAGCAGTACTACTGGCTCACGTGCACGGACGCGGCGGGGGCGACGGTGGTGGCGCGGTTGTTCCAGTACCTGCCGGGCGAGACGGCGATCACGCCGGACGAGTTGGCGCGGCGGGCTCGGGACCAGTTGGCGATCCGGTACCCGGAGCCGCGGACGAGCCCGGGGTTCGGGGTCGACCAGATCGTGGGGATCGAGACGTGGATGTGGATCGACGCGGCGGCGTGGCAGCCGGTGTCGGCGACGGCGTCGATCCCGGGGTTGTCGGTTTCGGCGACGGCCACACCTCGCCAGGTCACGTGGGACATGGGTGACGGCACGACGGTGGTCTGCGACGGGCCGGGGATGCCCTACGACGCCGGTCGTCCGATCGCCGACCAGTCGTCGGACTGCACGCACGTGTACCAGCGGCTCGGGGCGCGCACGGCCAGCGCGACCGTCGTGTGGTCGGTCGAGTGGGAGTCGAGCGACGGGGGCGGCGGGACGCTGGCCGACGCGTCGCGGACGACGCAGTTCCCGATGACGGTGGTCGAACGGCAGGCCGTCGGCCGCTGACGTCGCCCGTCAGGCGGGGGTCAACCGCACGGGGAGGTGCTTGATCCCGCCGATGAAGTTCGAGCGCAGGAGGTCGGCGTCGCCGGTGCGGGCGAGCACGGGCACGCGGCGGGCCAGCTCCTCGAACAGGACCCGGATCTCCAACCGGGCCAGCTGCGCGCCCAGACAGAAATGGGGCCCGCCGCCGCCGAACGCGATGTGCGGGTTCGGGTCGCGTGTGATGTCGAACGTGTAGGGGTCGTCGAACACGGTCTCGTCGCGGTTGGCCGAGATGTACCAGAGGCTGAGCTTGTCGCCCTCGCGGATCTGGGTGCCGTCGAGCTCCATGTCGCGCATCGCGGTGCGACGGAAGTAGAGGACGGGCGAGGCCCAGCGGAGGATCTCCTCGGTGGCGGTCTCGATACGGCCGGCGGGGTCCTCGACGAGGAGAGCCCACTGGTCGGGGTTGTCGAGAAAGGCGTTCATGCCGTGCGAGATCGCGTTGCGGGTGGTCTCGTTGCCCGCGACCGCCAACAACAGGAAGAAGAGGTTGAAGTCCATGTCGGAGAGCTGCTCGCCGTCGACTTCGGCGGCCAGGAGGGTGGTGACGATGTCGTCGTGGGGATCGTCGCGGCGGGCCTCGGCCAGGGCCTGCGCATAGAGGAACATCTCGACCTGGGCTTCCTGGATCTTCTCCTCGCCAACGAAGTACTCGGGGTCATCCGAGCCGACGAAGCGGTTGGACCATTCGAAGATCTTGTGGCGGTCCTGGTGCGGGACGCCGATGAGCTCGGCGATGACCTCGAGGGGGAGCTCGGCGGCGATGTCGACCACGAAGTCGCACTCGCGCCGGACGATGGCCTCGTCGAGGATCCGCTTCGTCAACTCACGGATGTGCGGTTCGAGGAGGCCGATCATCCTCGGCGTGAACCCGCGGTTCACGAGCTTGCGGTGCCGCGTGTGCTCCGGCGGGTCCATCATCAACATCAACTTGGCGTCACCCTGGTTCTTCTCGAACTCGGAGAGCTCTCGCTCTTCGAGGTCCAGGACTCCCCCGTTGTCGGAGTCGGACGAGAAGGTCTTCGCGTCGCGATTGCAGGTGACGATGTCGGCGTGGCGACTGATCACCCAGAAGCCGGGCCCCTCGGGCTCGGCATGGTGGAAGACGGGCTCGTTGGCGCGGATCCAGGCGAACCACTCGTGCGGGATCCCCTCGGTGAAGCGATCACGGTCGAGCAGGTCGATGTCGTCTCGCGTGATGCCCCCGATTTCCATGTCCCCGATGCTCATGGACGAGATTCTGACGTACCGTCAGATCGCGTGCATCGAGAAGCGGCTCAGTCGACGAAGACGGGTTCGGCGTCTGCTTCGCCGATGACCGACGGGAGGTCGCGGGCCAGGGTCGAGGGGTCGTGCGGCAGCAGGAACCGGGCAGCCGCGGCGGCGACGAACACGACGATCGATCCGAGCACGGCCGCGAGGCCGAGGCCGTCGACGAACGCCTGCTGTGCGGCCAAGGCCAGCGAGTCGCCCTGGGCGCCACCCATCTGGGCGGCGACGGCGAGGGCACCGGTGAGCCCGGACTCGGCGACCGACGTCGCCTGGTCGGGCAGGCCGACGATCGACGACGCGATGCCCGACGAGTACTGCGACGTCACGACCGAACCGAGCACGGCGACGCCGAGGGCGCCACCGAGTTCGCGGGTGGTGTCGTTCATGGCCGAACCGACGCCCGCCCGGTTGAGGGGCACCGACGACATGATGAGCGTGGTGAGCGGGGTCATGGTCATGGCCATGCCGAACGCCAGGGGCACCATCGCCAGGTAGACGTTCCCGAGGCTCGAGTCGACGCCGACGAACGAGAACAGGAACAGACCGATGGCCGTCGACGAGAGACCGAACGGGACCACGCGGGCGGCACCGAATCGCTCGACGAGCTTGGGGACCCGGGGCGCCGTCATCATCATGATGAAGGCGAACGGAAGCTGCAGCAGACCCGACTCGAACGGCGAGTAGTCGAGGACGAGCTGGAGGTACTGGGCCATGAGGAAGAACGTGCCGAACATGGCGAAGAACGTGAGCGACATGCCGGCCGAGGCGACGCTGAAGCGGCGGTCGGTGAACAGCTTGAGGTCGAGCATCGGGTAGCGGGTCCGGAGCTCACGCACGGCGAAGAGGCCGAGAGCGAGGGCTGAACCGGCGAAGGTGAGCAGCGACTCGGTCGACAGCCAGCCGTGGTGCGGTCCCTCGATGATGGCGTAGACGAGCGACGACAGGCCGACGATCGACAGCAGTGCGCCGGGCACGTCGAGTGGCTGGTTCTCGGGATCCTTCGACTTCGGGAGCAGGATGGCGCCGGCGACGAGCGCGACGGCGATGACGGGCACGTTGATGAGGAAGACGGAGCCCCAGTAGAAGTGCTCGAGCAACCAGCCGGACGCGATCGGGCCGATGGCTGCACCGCCGCCGGAGATGCCGGCCCAGACCGCGATGGCCTTGGGCCGCTCGTGGGCGGGGAACACGTTGGTCAGGATCGACAACGTCGACGGCATGACGAACGCTGCAGCCACGCCCATGACGGCGCGGGCGCCGATGACCATGCCGGAGGTGTCGGCGAACGAGGCGATGACCGCGCCGGCCAGGAACAGCAGGAGGCCGGCCTGGAGCGCACCCTTGCGACCGAAGCGATCGCCGATCGTGCCGGCGGTGAAGAGCAGGCCGGCGAAGATCAGGGAGTACGAGTCGACCATCCACTGCAGTGCGCTGGTCGAGGCGTCGAGTTCACGGGCCAGCGTCGGCAGGGCGACGTTGAGCGAGGTGTTGCCGATGATGACGATCATCAGGCTGGTGCAGAGCACGGCCAGGATCAGCCAGCGGCGTTCGTACACGGCCGGTTCGATCTCGGGGCCGGCGTCCGGCGAGGGGTGAGGATTGGGGGCGTCCACGGGGTCTCCAGTTTCGCTACGCATTCGTCTCGGAACGATACGGGATCAAACCGGCCGAACCACAGGGAATTCCGCCATCAGGCTGTGAAACTGGTCACGCGACCATCGTCGCCTCTTCTCCGTTTCGATACGCTGACGACGTCATGGCCCGCCCTCGCAGTGAAGATGCACGCCGACGGGTGGTCGAGGCCGCCGTCGAGGCACTGCTCGCGCTGGGCGTGGAGGGCGTGACCATCGAGGATCTCGCCGCCCGGTCCGGCGTCGCGAAGTCGACGATCTACCGGCACTTCGGCAACCTCGACTGCGTCGTGACCGAGGCGTTCCGGTCTCGGATCGTCGAGTACCCGACGCCGGACACCGGATCGCTCGAGGCCGACGTGCAGGAGCTGTTCGCCCGCTACGACCTCGACGATCACCGCCAACTCAACGAGTTGATGCCGCTGCTGCTCGAGGCGGCGCGACGCGATCCGGCACTGTGCGAGGTCCGCGACCGGATCCTCGGCGAACGGCAGCGGCCGCTGCGCACCATCGTCAAGCTGGCGCAGGCGCGGGGCGAGATCGACCCCGACCTCGACCTCGACATCGCGATGGCCATGCTGACGGGACCACTCACCTACCGGAAGATGGTCCAGGACCTCGAGGTCGACGACGCCTTCCTACGCGTGGTCCTGCCCGGCGCCGTCGCCGCCCTCCGCTCGACCGCCGGCTGAATCGACTGCTGCTTCGAGTTCCGTGACCTTGGCCTCCAACGCCAGCGCGGTCGGATGGTCGGGCAGGCGGGCGATGATGGCGTCGGCGAGCGACCGGTAGTACCAGCAGTGCTCGGCCGGGTCGCTGGTGCTGAACCGTTTCCAGAACGCATCGTGATCCTCGGTCGCCAGGTCGCGGACGATCGACGTCGCGTTGTGGAGTTTGTCGGCGGCCGCCACCTCGAGTGAGGCGATCGCCTTGTGGGCGAGCGACGCGACGTACCCCTCCTTGCGTGTGCGCCAGTCGGCCTTCACCTCGCCGGCCTCGGTGTCGACGAGGCTGTCGGACAGATCGCGCACGATGTCGGCGACGGCATCGCCGAACTCGTCACGCACGTCGGCGAGGCGGGCCGTCCCGCCGTGGTCCTCGGCGACGTCGTGCAGGAAGGCGGCGGCGATCTGCTCGTCGGTCCCGCCGTTGCTCCGGACGATCTCGGCCACCTCGGCGAGGTGCGCATCGAAGTACGACCGGCCAGTCCCCTTCCGCACGTCGCCCGCGTGCGCGCCACGGGCGTACGCCCTCGCCCGTCCAACCATTGCACCCAGGTCATCCGCCATCATTGGGATGCTACGGATCCACTTCGATCGGAGGAGCCATGTCGTCCACGCCCCCAGGCCAGCAGCCGGCGGGACAGACCCCGGCGGGTTGGTACCCCGACACGAACCAGCCCGGCACCATGCGGTACTGGGACGGCACCGCCTGGACCCAACACACCCACGTCGGTCAGGCCGCCAGCCAGCCCACCGGCTACCAGACGTACCAGCCGGGCATGACGGCAGCGCCGAACAACCATCTCGTGATGGCGATCCTCACCACCATCTTCTGCTGCCTGCCGTTCGGCATCGTGTCGATCGTCAAGGCCGCGCAGGTCAACAACCTGTGGGCCAGCGGCCAGTACGACGCCGCCCGCAAGTCCGCCGACGACGCCAAGAAGTGGTGGATCGTCTCCGCCTGCGTGAGCGTGGGACTCCTCGCCGTGTACTTCGTGATGATCGCCGCCGTGGGCTTCGGGTCGACCACCACCTACTGATGCTGGTCACGCCGACCACGACTGCGGTCGCGGCCACCGGCTACTTCGGCGCGGTCGCCGTGTTCGATCCGTTCCAGGCCACGATCGTCGGCTGCCCGATCAACCGGTTGACCGGGGGCTTCTGTCCCGGCTGCGGCTCGACGCGTGCCGTGCACGAACTCCTGCACGGCGACGTCGTGGGCAGCCTGATCTGTCACCCGATGGTGATTCCCCTGCTCGCGTTCGGGGCGTACCTGTGGGTGTCGTGGGTCGTCCGGCGTCGCGGTGGTCGGCCGTGGGCGCTGTCGCCCACGCAGCTCCCGGCCGCAGTCCCGATGCTGCTCGCCGTCACGTTCGTCACCCTGACGGTCGTCCGCAACGTGCCCGGCCTCGAGTGGCTCACGCCACCCGACGTCGCTCCCTAGAGTTCGATGCCGACGCCGCCGGCAGCGCGCTGGCGGTCGGAGAACGAGGCCTCGTAGGCGTCTTCGGGGGCTTCGCGGACCAGTTGGTCGAGGATCACGGCGTCGTCGCCGACGAGGATGCGCCAGCGGCCGTCGCGGACGCCGTCGAGGATGATCCCGGCGGCTTGTTCGGCCGACGTCGGGGCGTTGTCGCGGAACATCTCGCCCATCGAGGTGATGAGGCCGCGGATCTGGTCGTCGGTGAACGCCGATGCGTCGAGGCCACGGCCTTCCATCATCTTGCGGGTCTCCGCCAGGTCGTCGGCGGTCATGTCCTCGGGGCGATGACCGAGGATCTGGGCGGAGTTGATGACGATCGAGGTCCCGATGTGACCGGGCATCACGACCGACACGCCGACGTGCGGTGCGTTGAGGCGGAAGTCGTTGACCAACGCCTCGGTGAACCCCTTCACGGCGAACTTGGCGGCCGAGTAGGCGGTGTGGGCGCGGTCGGGGCCGAGCGAGGCCCAGAACCCGTTGACGCTGCTCACGTTGACGAGGTGACCGGCGTCGGAGGCGACGAGCAGCGGCACGAAGGCACGGCAGCCGTTGTAGACGCCCTTCCAGCAGACGTCGAACGTGCGGTCCCATTCCTCGCGCGGGCCGGTGACGAAGCTGGCGCCTCCACCGATGCCGGCGTTGTTGAAGACCAGGTTGACGTGATCGGTCTGCTGTTCGGCCAGGACGTGGTCCCGGAACGCCAGCATCGCCGCCTCGTCGGAGACGTCGGCGACGAACGTGGTGATGCGGGTCCCGGCCGGCGCTTCCTTCTCGGCCAACGCCTTCGACTCGGCCATGTTCTCGGCCGACACGTCGCACATCGAGACATGGGCACCGGCAGCGGAGAGCTGACGGACGAGCTCGCGCCCGATTCCCGTGCCCCCGCCGGTGACCACGGCGATTCGTCCCTCGAACTGATCCATCGTGCTGTCCCCCGTCGTCGATCTTGACCGTGCGGTCAAGACCGTAGCAGCACCGATTCGGGCCCGGCACCCCGGTACGGTGCGGCGTGATGTCCGGGGTCGAGCACCGCGAAGAACAGCGGTCGCAGCGCGTGCCGTCGCCGTCGCTGCTGGCGGCGCTGGCGGGCCTCCTGTACCTCCCCTTCATCGGGTTCGGCTACGGCACCGACATCGACATCACCAACATCCGACGCAGTGGACGCTCGATCTTCGAGGGCGAGTACCGCTACTCGCGCCCGCCCGGCGCGTTCGCCCATGAACTGACGACCGGCGTGCTCGACCGGATCGGCGGATCGGCGTTGGTGGCGCTCGGGTCCGTGGCCGCCGCAGTGGTCGCCCTCGTGGCGCTCGCCCGGATCATCGAACGCAACCACGGACAGCGGGCGGCACGGATCGCCGTCGTCGTGGTGGCGACCCAACCGTGGTTCTGGGTGACCGCGACGTCGCTGGGCGACTACGTCTACGCCCTCGCGTTCCTGCTGCTCGGCATCGAGTCGGCCCAGCGCGACGCCAGGGTGATGGCCGGCCTGGCCTTCGCACTGGCGATCGGGTTCCGGTCGGGCACCGGACTGTTGATCGCCGCCTACCTGCTCGCCGAGGTGACGGGATCGGATGCTGCGGGGCGGCCGGCGAGCGAGCGCTGGCGGCCGGCGTTGACCACGGCCGTCGTGGCCGGCACGGTCGGCCTCGCGTTCTCGATCCCGCCGTGGTTGTCGGTCGGGCGGACCACCCGATTCCTCCAGAACCAGTTCCAGACCGGCGACCTCGGGGTGATGATCGCTCGGTGGGGCGTCAAGAACGTGGCGTTCTTCGGCCTCATCACGATCGTGGTCGTCGTCGCGCGGGCGCCGGTGTTCGTGGCGTCGCTGCGGCGGTTCTCCAGCCTCGTCATGGTGCGTTTCGCCGTCTACGCCGCCGTGGCCACCGAACTCGTCTACCTGCGGTTCCCGTGGAAGCCGGTGCACCTGCTGCCCATGGTGCTGTGTCTGGCCGTCCTCCTGGCCGTCAGCCCGACCGCCACCAACCGACTGGTCGGGGCCGTGGTCGCCTCCCAACTCCTCCTCGCCGTGGTGTCGGTGAGCCTCGCCGAACCCGACGTCGCCGATGCCGCCACGACGGGTCGGTTCGCACCGGGGCTCACCCGAGGTGTGGTGGTCAACGAACTCGACTGTCGGCTCGACCCCGACCACGACGGTGTGTGGCCCGACCTCGAGTCGGTCGACGCCGACTACGCCGCGGTCGCCGTGTTCGCCTGTCAGGCCCGGTCGTGGCGGGCCGGCGAGGGGCCGAGCGAACCCCGACTCCCCGGAGAGCCGGAGGTCTGAAAACACGGGCGACGGTGGGGCCCACTGTCGAGTTTTCGGTGCTCGCGCCGTAGCGTTCTCCGAATGGGATCGGACCGCCACCCCGCGCAACGCGCCCGACGCACCCTCGCGGGTGCGCTCGCCGTCGTGCTCGGTGTGTCGCTCCTGGCCTCGGGGACCGCCGCCGGCCAGGAGAGCCCCGCACCCACCACGACTGCAGCGCCGGGTCCGACGACCACCACCGCCCCGCCGGTCACGGTCGTGCTCGATGAGGGCGACATCGGGGTCGTCCCGCCCGGCTCCGACGGCGACGTCGACGCCCCGCCGCCCGACGACGGCGAACCGGCCCCGCCGGCAGACGGCGAACTCGAGGTCCCCGACGAGCTCCCCGTCGTCATCCTCCCGGACCCCACGCCAGGGCTCAACGCCGCCCTCGCCGCCATCGACGTACGCCGAGCGACCGACGCCCTCGCCGAAGGTCGGACGGTGCGCCAGATGATCGACGCCGAACTCGACCGCGCCTACACCGCGCGGGCCGAGGCGGTCACGGCTCGCCGACGCGCCGGAGTCGAACTCCTCGCCGCCAAGTCGGTGATCGACCAACTCGTCGTCCAGGTCGTCGTCCACGGGGACACCGACAGCCTCCAGCCGCTGTTCGGGCAGGCGAGCCTGGAGGACCTCCGCGACCTCGAACTGCACGGCGTGGCCGCCGACAAGGTCCATGCCGACTTCGAACTCGCTCGCGCGGCCTACCGCTCGTCCATCGAGGCCGAGAACGCGGCCACGGCGGCGCTCGACGACACCGCCGTCCGCGCCCGGTTCGTCCACGCCATCGAGGTCGGCCTCCGCAACGCGCTCGACGAGGCCATCCGCAAGGCCGAGGAGGCGCGCCAGCAGGTGGGCCCGACGATCCTCGGTCCGGCCGTCCTCGACCAGGCCGACCTCGTCGCCTGGTACCGCACCTACTACCGCGCCGATCCGCCGGTCGGGCCGATCGACGCCATCATCGAGTCGTACCTCCGGGTCGGCGAAGAAGAAGGGGTCGCCGGCGACATCGCGTTCGCGCAGGCCATCCTCGAGACCGGCGGGTTCCGGTCGGGGCACGCCGGCAAGTGGAACTTCGCCGGCATCGGCGCCTACGACTCGTGTTCACCCACCTGCTCGTTCAGCTTCCCGAGCCTCGACGAGGGCGTGCGAGCCCACATCCACCTGTTGCGGGCGTACGCCGACCCCGGCCTCACCACCGCGCAGTTGGCCGCCACTCCCAACCGCCAGGTCGCTCCCGAACGCGTCGGTGTCCGGGGCTGTTGCCAACGGTGGACCCAGCTGACCGGCGTGTGGGCCACCGACCCGAACTACGACCGCAAGGTGCTCGGGATCTACCGGCTCATGGTCGAGACCGCCCGGGCGCTCGACGCCCGCACGCAGTAGGACCGGAGCCCGAGATGCCCGCAGTGACCGTCGATGGACTCGTCGTGCGCCATGGCGACCTCACCGCCGTCGACGGCGTGAGCTTCACCGCCGCGGCGGGAGAAGTGCTCGCGCTGCTCGGCCCCAACGGGGCGGGCAAGACGTCGACGATCGAGGTCCTCGAGGGGTACGGCACGGCCGCCGCCGGACGGGTGTCGGTGCTCGGTCACGACCCAGCCACCGAACACGCCGCCGTCGTCGGTCGGGTCGGGGTGATGCTCCAGGAAGGCGGCGTGTACCCCGGCATCCACCCGCCCGAGATGTTGCGCCTGCTCGCGGCGATGTACGACGACCCGGCCGACCCGGCCGCGCTGCTCACCCGCGTCGGACTCGACGACCGGGCCGACGCGACCTGGCGCCAGCTGAGCGGTGGCGAACAGCAACGGCTGAGCCTGGCCATGGCGCTCATCGGCAAGCCGTCGGTGGTCTTCCTGGACGAGCCGACGGCGGGCGTCGACGTCCGCGGCCGGCAGGTGATCCGCGAGATCATCCGCGAGCTCGCCGCCGACGGTGTCGCCGTGGTGCTGTGCACCCACGAGCTCGACGAGGCCGAGAAGGTCGCCGACCGGGTCGTCATCATCGACCGCGGCCGGGTGGTGGGCGAGGGCACTCTCGCCGAGCTCCGGGCCGGCACGTCGGGTGAGGTGCGGTTCTCGTCCGAGGCCGAGATCGACGTCGAGCGCCTCGGCGCCCACCTCGACGCCACCGTGGTCGAGGAGTCTCCCGGTGAGTACGTGGTCTCCGACAGCGACAACCCCAAGCTGGCGGCGGAGCTGACCGGCTGGCTCGCCAACCACGACCTGGCGCTGGGCGACCTGCGCGCCGGACGTCAGCGTCTGGAAGACGTGTTCCTCCAGTTGACCGGCCTGGACCAGGAGCACGACCGATGAGCGCACTGCTGGCCCAGTTCCGCGTCGAGTGCACCCTGACGCTGCGCAACAAGGAGTCGCTGCTCCTGACCATGGGCATCCCCGTCGGGTTGCTCGTGTTCTTCTCGCTGGTCGACGTCCTGCCCGTCGACTCGGTCCTGCCCGCAGGCGGCGAGGCGGTCGACGCGCTCGCACCGCGCATCCTCGCCCTCGCCATCATGTCGATGGCGATGACCGGCCTCGCGATCGCCACCGGGTTCGAGCGCAGCTACGGCGTGCTCAAGCGGCTGGGGACCACACCGCTGGGTCGACCACGTCTGCTGACCGCGAAGATCGCCGGCGTCGTCGCCATCGAGGTCGTGCAGGCGGCGATCCTCGTCCCGGTCGGGCTGGCGCTCGGATGGCGTCCGTCGTTCTCGGCCCTGCCGCTGATCGGTGCCATCGTCCTGGGCACGACGGCGTTCGCCGGCCTCGGGCTGTGGATGGCGGGCACGCTGCGAGCCGAGATCACCCTCGCCCTGGCCAACGGCCTCTACCTGGTGTTCCTCCTGCTCGGCGGATTCCTGATCCCGCTCGAAGAATTCCCCGGCCCCCTGCGGGCCGTGGCCCGGCTGCTGCCCGGCTCGGCCCTCACCGACCTGGTCACCGCGGCATTCGCCGGCGGCACGGCGCCCGGTCGGGCGTGGCTGGTGCTGGCCGCATGGGCCGTGGCCATGCCGCTGGTGGCGGCCAAGACCTTCCGCTGGGCGCCGAACCGCTAGCGACGCCTCAGAGGAGTGCGAGGATCTTGGCGACGGTTCGTGCCGCCTCGCCGCCCTCGTCGAGAGCGATGCCGAGGGCGGTCGGGACGTCGAGGTCGTCGAGCAGCGCTTCGACCGCAGCCGTGACCGAGGCATCGGAACCGCCGGGTTGGCTGGTCGCATTCCACAGCAACTCGAGCTTTGCCTCGGACTCGGCCAGGCCGGCCTCGTCGAAGTCCCACGTCTGGTTCCAGGGCCGATCGAGGATGTGGAGGCGCAGCGCCTGCGGGGCGTGGTCACGCAGCAGGTCCATCACGAAGACCAGGTTCCCGGTCGACTTGGCGACCTTCTCCCCGCCCTTGGTCACGGTGCCGACGTGCATCCATGACCGACTGAACGGCGCGACGCCGGTGGCGGCCTCGACGATGGCGTTCTCGTAGACGTGGTGTGGGTAGGCGAGGTCGGCGCCACCGGCGTGCACGTCGATCGACATGCCCAGCAGCGTCGTGGCCATGGCCGCACACTCGGCGTGCCAGCCCGGGCGACCCGGACCCCACGGCGACTCCCATGCCGGTTCACCTTCGGCCGACGCCTGCCAGATCGCCGCGTCGAACGGATCGTCCTTGGCGGGATCGTCGGCCCGTCCGCCGCGTTGGTCGTAGATCCGCAGCGCATCGTCGCGCGAGAGCCCCGACATCGAGGCCAGGTCGCCGGCCCGGAAGAACACCGACCCGTCACGCTCGTAGGCCGCCCCCCGGTCGAGGAGCGCACGGGCGAGGAAGATGACGTCGGTGACGTAGTCGCGCGACGCCGGCTCGAAGGTCGGACGCTGCACACGCAGCTTGCGCATGTCGTCCTCGAACTGGAACGTCTGCTGCGTCGACAACGCCTGCCACGTCGTGCCCTGCTCGGCGGCCGCCCGGAGCAGTTCGTCGTCGATGTCGGTGATGTTGCGGACGACCTGGACCTCGATCCCCACGTGCTCGAGCACCCGGGACAACGCGTCGACCCAGACGAAGGTCGTCGCGTGCCCGATGTGCGTCGTGTCGTACGGCGTGATCCCGCACACGTAGATGCGGGCGCGCCGCAGTGCGGGGAGCGGAGAAGAGCCGAGTCGGAGCAGCACGCCGTCAGGTTACGGCGCGGCGATCACTCCTCCGCGGGGAGGACGGTGATGCTGACGGTGGTCTCGCCGTCGGAGCCGAACACCGAGACGCTGACCTGGTGGTCCGAGCCGACGAACTGGGCGCCGCCGGTGAAGTCGTCGCCGCTCGTGTTCTCGTAGCGACCGTCGGTGTCGTAACCGTCGGACTCGTAGTCGTCGATGAGGCTCTCGAACACGTCGGCAGCGTCGCCGTCGGCCGTGCCGACTGCCGAGTAGATGGTCGCTTCGCCGTCGCTCTGCTTGGAGTTGGACTGCGGCGTGAACCCGTCGGGGAGGGGGACATCGGGGAAGTCGTCGGGGAGTTCACCGTCGGAGTTGCCTTCGATGCTGAACTCGCCGTCCTCGCCCTCGATCTTGACGTTGCCGTCCTCGTCGATCGAGAAGGAGCCCTCGTCGTTCTCGAAGGAGAAGGAGCCGTCGTCGTTGATGTCGACGTCGCCGCCGCCGGCGGACTCCTCGATCAGCTTCTCGGTGCCCTTCTCCGCGATCTTCTCGGCGGCCTTGCCGCACGATGCCACGGCGAGCACCGCCGCGATCGCCAGGAAAATGGATGAGATTCGCCGCATGATGTCCTCCTCGGACAGGGGTTGATACCGCGCCAGTGTCGCCCCGATGCGCACCGCCCGCGCTGAGTAGACGTTACTCAGGTCTGGTCGAGGCGGCAGACTCCACGGTGTGGAGGGGCACAACATCGGCACACAGTCGGAGGGCTCGCTCCACGCAGCACTGAAGATGCACGTCAGCCAACCGGGCGATCGTTTCGAGGTCCCGCTCGGTGGCTTCGTCGTCGACGTCGTGCGGGGCGACACCCTCATCGAGGTCCAGACCGGTGGGTTCGCGTCGATGGGGCGCAAGCTCGACCACCTGCTCGCCGACTACCACGTCCACATCGTCCACCCCATCGCGGTCGACTCGTGGATCGAGCGTCGCGAGAAGCCGACCCGCAAGTCGCCCAAGCACGGGTGCCTGCACGACATCTTCGCCGAGTTGGTCTCGGTCCCGACCCTGCTCGACCATCCCAACCTGACGATCGAGGTCTTCCTGGTGCAGGTCGACGTGATCAAGGTCGAGGACCCGGCGATGCGACGGCGCAGGGGCGGCTGGCGAACAGTCGACCGGCGCCTACGCGAGATCGTGGCGACGCACGGACTCCGCACGACCGACGATCTGGTCGCGCTGCTCCCCGACGAGTTGCCCGACGAGTGGACAACGAAGGACGTGGCGACGCTCGGGCGGATCCCCCGCCGCACCGCGCAGCAGATGGCTTACGTCCTCAAGGCGAACGAGCGGGCGATCGAAGTACGCCGCGATCGAGCCGGCGCCCACTACGTGCTCAGTTGACGCCGGAACCCACGCGGTCCTCGACACCGACCACGTTGCCGTCGTCGTCGACGATGGCGCGACGCGCGGTGGTCCCGTGGTCCTGCTTGGCCGACCACCGGAAGAAGATGAACACGATGACGATCCACAAGAAGACGCCACCGCCGAGCTTCATGATGAGTCCCGCTGCCTGCTGGTCGGACGTGACGCCGATGCCCCAGAGGCGGGCGGGCTTGTCGTAGGCGTCGTAGAGCACGCCGTCGGCGAGGGCGAGCCAGGCCGCCGGGATCGTGGGGACGATCGAGGTGAGGAACAGGTGGATGCACTGCGCCGGCGGCTCGATCCGCAGCTCGCGCAGCGGCGACACGACCGGCATCCAGACCGCGAGGGCGGTGACGACCACCACGGTGTGCAGGCCGTAGTGCAGCAGGCCGTTCTCGACCGAGGTGTTGACGATGCCCGACCAGTGCGTACCGAGCTGGACGGCGTTGAACACCACGGCCGCAGGGATCGGACGAGCCAGCTTGAGGAACGCCCGACCGAGCTTGCCGTCGCCGATCACGATGCGGGCCAACCACTCGGGCGTGGCCAGGAGCATCACCGGCGGGATGATGAAGGTCAGCAGCATGTGCTGGACCATGTGCACCGAGTACAGGTACTCCTCGGAGATGTCGTGCATCGGCCAGTCGGCGGCGATCCACAACAGGGTGATGCCGAAGACGAACCAGCGCTTCTGCGCCGGCGTGACCACCGGCGTGCCCTCGGGGACGAGGCGGGGGCCGAGGGTCTTCAAGGCGTACACGTACAGGCCGATGAGCCCGAGGAGCAGCACCCACACCTCGGGGTGTGGCTGCCAACGGAAGTAGTCCGGTTCCGCGACCTGGCCGAGCACGAGCACGGTGCGAGCCTACGACTGGTGGTACCAGCACCCCCAGTCGCCCCGGAGTCGAGCCGCTGTGTGAAGCTCCCGACATGCGTCACTACCGGGGGTTCATCGCCGACAGCGCCAGGTGGGCTGGCTTCGAGCACCGCGACGACGACATCGTCATCGCCACGCCGGCGAAGTCCGGCACCACGTGGATGCAGAACATCGTCGGGATGTTGGTGTTGGGGACCCCGGACCTGGGTCGGCCGATCACCGAGATCTCGCCGTGGCTCGACATGCTCACGCGGCCACTCGACGAGGTGGTCGCCATGCTCGAGGCGCAGGAGCACCGGCGCTTCATCAAGACGCACACCCCGCTCGACGGACTGCCGTTCGACGAGCGGGTCACGTACATCTCCGTGCTGCGACATCCACTCCAGGTGGCGCTCTCCGACGTCGACCACGGACGCAACGCCGACCGCGACGTGATGATCCCGTTGCGGGGCGAGGTCGCCGGGTTCGACGACCTCGCCGACCTCCCACCGCCACCGGAACGCAGCGACGATCCGCGCGAGCGGATGCAGCAATGGCTCGACGACCCGACCGACTACGGGAGTCCGGGAGGCACGGTGTCGCTGGCCCAACTCCTGACCCATGCGCGGACGTACTGGGATGCTCGGGATCGACCGAACGTGCACCTGTTCCACTACTCCGACCTCCGCCGTGACCTGGCTGGTCAGATGCGACGAGTGGCCGAGGTGCTCGCCGTCCCGATTCCCGACGACTTCGAGACGTTCGTCGAGGCGGCGACGTTCGATCGCATGAAGGCGGCGGCTGACCGGACGGCCCCGGACGCGGAGTTCGGGACATGGAAGTCGAACTCCGACTTCTTCCGTTCTCCCGAGGACCGGACGTGGGACTTCCTCACCGAGGACGACCTCGCGCACTTCGAGTCGCGGCTCCTCGAACTCGCCGGGCCGGACCTGGCGGCGTTCATGTGCAACGGTGAGCGGTCATGACCACGATCGGCACCGTCGCCAGCGTCCACCGCTTCCCCGTGAAGTCGATGCAGGGCGACGCCCCGACATCGGTCGAGGTCGACGAGAACGGGATCGTCGGCGACCGAACGTGGGCACTCCGCGACGCCGAGACCGGCAAGCTGGTCTCCGCCAAACGCCCGCGTCTGTGGCGTGCGCTGCTCGACTGCACGGCCTCGGGAACCGGTGACGACGTCACCGTGACGCTGCCCGAAGGTGAGACCTACGGGATCCATGACGCCGGACTGCGGGTGTCGCTCAGCGCCCTCCTCGGACGTGAGATCGCGATCGAGGCCTCGTCGGGACCGATGCAGGGCACCTACGAGTCGGACTGGCCCGAGATCGAGGGCATCACGCTCGCCGGCGAGATGGAGTTCCCGACCAACCTGACGGGCGAGGGCACGAGCTTCGTCGACCTCGGGATCCTGCACCTGCTCACCACCGCGTCGATGGCGACGCTGGCTTCGGCGGCGCCCGACGTGGCCGTCGACGCCCGACGGTTCCGGCCGAGCATCCTGCTCGACACCCCCGACCTCGACGGCTTCCCGGAGAACGAGTGGGCGGGGCGCACGCTCACGATCGGCGACGTGGTCATCGCCCTCGGCGACCCGGCACCGCGCTGCATCATGACGACGGTCGCCCAGGGCGACCTGCCACGTGAACCCGCGGTGCTGCAGGCCATCGCCGCCGAGAATCGGCTGACCAATCCCCTCGGGACCTTCGCCTGCCTCGGTTGCTACGCCAACGTGGCCACGGGCGGGACGATCGGCGTCGGCGCTCCGATCACCCTCCGCTAGCACCCGTTCTGGGTTGCGGATACGCGCGTCGGCGCGCGTATCCGTAGCCCAGAACCGGATCTCGATCGTTCTGGGTTGCGATTCCGCGCACAGACGCGCGGATCCGTAGCCCAGAAGCGCTGGGTTCGATGGACGGCGAGATCGCAGGCGACGGGTTTGTGTCGGCACCGGTGTGGATGATGTCGAAATGCACTGGGAAGCACTGTTTCGGGATGTGGCGTCACGACAGGACGGGGTCATCGGCGTCGATCAGCTCGCGGACATCGGCTGTGGCCACCGCCAGTGGTACTGCGCGCAGCGCAGCGGGCGCTGGATCGCCGAGACCCGACGAGTGCTCCGACTCGACGGCACCGAGCACCGCCCGGGGCAACGGGTCCACGCCGCGCTGCTCGACGCCGGCGGCGGTGCCGTGCTCCACGGGCCATCGGCGTTGGCCTGGCTCGGCCTTCGAGGATTCGACCTGTCGAAGATCCACATCACCCGCCGACGCGGGACGAGAACCGTCGGTGCAGAACTGGCGGTCGTGCACCGTCTCCGGGACCTCCGTCCCCAGGACCTCTGCGTGGTCCGCGGAGTGCCGACCGTCACCGCGCTCCGAGCGATCTGGTCCGAGGCCAGTCGGTTCAGCAACGAGCGGTGGTACGAGCGGGGATTCGTCCGGATCGGTCGGCTGCTCGACGACGCCAACCGCGACGGTCTTGTGACCTGGGCGGGTCTCCGCGCATCTGTCGCAGCTCTCCAGCAGTCCGGCCGGTCCGGCACACGTCTCATGCGAGCGCTCTCCGCCGAACGGCCACCGGGCTCCATTCCGACGGAGAGCAGGAACGAAGATCGGTTCGAGTCGATTCTCGAGGCCTCGGGAGTCGAGCCGATGCTTCGTCAGTGCGTGGTCGGCGGCGACGCGCCCATCGGTCGTGCGGACTTCCGCGACCCGGATCTGCCGGTGGTGGCAGAGATCAACAGCATCTCGTTCCACTCACTGCCGAGCGACCAGCGGAACGACGAGGGCCGCTACGCCACGATGGTCGACGCAGGATTCGCGGTGGGCGTCATCTGGGAATCCGATGTCTGGTCCCGTCCCGCGATCGTCACTGCGGTGGTCGCCGAGGTCCGTCGCCGATCCCGCCGACAGGACCCCGCGGTCGTGCACAGCGCCGGGTGCCCGTGGCCGCACGACCCAGATCGGATCGTCATCGACGTCATCGAGCCGACGACGCGAGGCTGAGCCTCCGGCCGAACTCGACGACCACCGGATTCCGGGTTGCGAATTCGCGCGCTGACGCGCGGATTCGGAGCCCAGAAGCCCGATTAGTTGGGGTGGGAGTTCCTCAGCTGAGGAACTGGAGACCGGCCTCGTAGCCGTTGTCGAAGTAGGCGAACGTCGACAGGACGACCAGGTAGACGCAGACGGCCAGGATCAGGCCGCTGACGAACACGAACCGGAACAGTCGGTTGTCGAACTTCAGGTGCATGAAGAACGAGATGATGGTGATGAACTTGATCACCATCAGGGCCAGCAGGCCACCGATCAGCAGCGGCGCGAGGTCGTGGCTGTAGGGGTCGTCGGTGATGAAGTAGGTGCCGACCTCGAGCAGCGTGAGGACGCCGAGGATGCCGCCGATCTTCCAGTACATGGCATCGGACGGATGGTCATGATGCTCGTCGGCGTGCGTGTCGGCCGTTGCGGTGCTCATCGAACCACTCCTACGGGATCAGGTAGACGATGGTGAAGATCAGGACCCACACGACGTCGACGAAGTGCCAGTACAGGCCGACGATCTCGACCGTCTCGGCTCGCTCTTCCGACAGCCGCCCGGTGAGCGACATCACGAACAGCGACATCAACATGACGATGCCGACGGTGACGTGCACGCCGTGGAAGCCGGTGAGGCTGTAGAAGGCCGAGGAGAACAGGTTGGTCGTGTAGCCGAGGCCCTCGCGGTAGAACGAGGTGAACTCGTAGACCTGGCCGGCGATGAACGTTCCGCCGAGCATCGACGTCACGAGCAGCCACAGGCGCAGCTTCTCGTGGTCGCCCCGGCTGATCGAGCTGACGGCGAAGACCATCGAGACCGACGACATCAGCAGCACGAAGCTCGACACCGACGTGAACGGGATGTCGAACACGTCGGCCGGGCCGATGCCCACGCCACGGTGGCGCAGCAGCAGGTAGGTCGAGATCAGGCCACCGAAGAGCAGGCAGTCGGATCCGAGGAACAGCCACATCCCCATCTTGTTGTTGGAGATGCCGGTCGCATTGTTGGTGCCCAGACCCCAGTGTTCGAGATCGACGCCGTCGAGCTCGTCGGGGGCGGGACTGCTCGTCGTCGCGTCGGTGGCGGCAGCGGTGTCAGTCATCGGACGAGGCCTCCTCGTCGGAACCAGCACCCACGGCGACGGCATCGCCGTCCTCGTGGTCGCCGTGATCGTCGTGTCCGTGTCCGGCGTCGGGATCGTCCGCCGGCTCGAGCGCCAGGCCGTAGAGCGCCATCAGCGTGATGAACCCGCCGACGAAGGCGAAGCCCAGGTTGAAGATCAAGCCGTAGCCGATCAGCGGGAACGAGAAGCACAGGACGATGGGCCAGTACGACGGAGCCGGGAGGTGCACGTCGGTGCGGTGACCGGTCTGTGCGACCTCTTCGGCCGTGGCGATCGGGACCAACTTGTGGTCGTCGGTCTCGCCGTACTTGCGGAACCAGAACTCATCGCGATGGGTGACGACCGGCGTGTGGTCGAAGTTGTGCGTCGGCGTCGGCGAGGCCGTCATCCACTCGATGGAGCGGGCGTCCCACGGATCCGGGCCGGGGCTGACCCAGCCGGGCTTCTTCGAGTCGCGGTACGACACGAAGATGTTGACGAAGAAGACGAGGAACGACAGGGCGATCAGGAAGGCGCCGATGGTCGAGACCAGGTTCCAGAAGTTGAAGCCGTAGCCGTCGAAGTACGAGTGCGTGCGGCGGGGCATGCCCTGGAGACCGAGGATGTGCTGCGGGCCGAACGTGAGGTTGAAGCCGACCAGCATGATCCAGAAGTGGGCCTTGCCGAGCCCCTCACGGAGAAGGTGACCGAACGCCTTGGGCCACCAGAAGTAGAAGCCGCCGACGAAGCCGAACAGGGCGCCACCGAAGAGCACGTAGTGGAAGTGGGCGACGATGTAGTACGTGTCGGTCTGCTGGGTGTCGGCGGGGGCGATCGAGTGCGACACGCCCGACAAGCCACCGATGGTGAACATCGTGACCAGACCGATCGAGAACAGCATCGGTGTGGTGAACGACAACTTGCCGCCCCACATCGTGGCCATCCAGTTCAGGATCTTCACGCCCGTCGGCACGGCGATGAACATCGTCGAGACGGCGAAGGCGGCGACCGAGATCGGACCGAGACCCGAGGCGAACATGTGGTGGGCCCACACGCCCCAGCCCATGAAGCCGATGGCCACGCCGGAGAAGACGATGAACTCGTAGCCGAAGATCGGCTTGCGGGAGAACACGGGCAGCGTCTCGGAGACGATGCCGAACGCCGGCAGGATCATGATGTACACCTCGGGGTGTCCGAAGACCCAGAAGAGGTGTTCCCACAACAGTGGGTCGGCGCCGGCTGCGACGTTGAAGAAGTTGGCGTCGAAGATGCGGTCGAAGGTCAGCAGGAACAGGGCGACCGAGATGACCGGCATGGCGAAGAGCAGCAGGAACTGCGTGACCAGCGACATCCACGTGAACACCGGCATCTTCATCAGCGACATGCCGGGGGCACGCATGTTGATGGCCGTGGTGATCAGGTTGATCGCACCGACGAGCGAGGCGATACCGGTGATCTGCAGGCCGATGGCGTAGAAGTCCATGCCATGGCTCGGGCTGAAGATGACCGAGGTGTTGGGGGCGTAGGCGAACCAGCCGCCGTCGGCGCCGCCGCCGAGGAACCACGACGAGTTGAAGAAGACTCCACCGAAGAAGAAGCACCAGAACGAGAAGGCGTTGAGTCGCGGGAAGGCGACGTCACGCGCACCGATCTGGAGCGGCATCAGGTAGTTCATGAACGCCGCACCGATGGGCATGACGACGAGGAAGATCATCGTGACGCCGTGCATGGTGAAGACCTGGTTGTACAGGTCGGCGGAGATGATCTCCTGGTCGGGCGCCGCGAGCTGCGTCCGGATGATCAGGGCCTCGATGCCACCGATCACGAAGAAGAACAGCGCGGCAGCGCCGTACATGATGCCGATCCGCTTGTGATCGACGGTGAAGAGCCAGCTCTTCCAACCGGTGTCACCCTGCGGGCGGCGGAACACGCCGAGCGCGTCGGCGGGGGACGCCATGGCGTCACCCGTCGTGAGGGCGAGCTGGTCGGCGCTGGTCTCTGGTGCTTCGACGATTGCCATCGGTGTCTACTCCAGACCGATCAGGTAGGCGACGAGCGCATCGATCTGCGACTCGTTGAGCCCGAGGTCGGGCATGCCCCGTCTGCCGTCGGCATACAGGGGTTTTTCGGCGGACGGATTGCGCAACCAGGCTTCGAGCTGGTTGTCGTTGAACTCGACACCGATCTCTTCGGTCTCGACGATGCCGTCACCGTCGATGTCGTTCCACAGGTCGAAGATGCCGCCGGCGTAGGAGGCGCGGCTGGCGAAGTGGGTGAGGTTGGGCGCGGCACCCGACACCTGGTCGGCGCCGTTGTACTCGGCGTTGAAGCCCTCGACGAGGTGGCAGCTGGCGCACAGCGTGCCGAAGACCTCTTCACCCTGGGTGGCGAGATCGTTGGCCGGCTCGGCGGCCTCGGCGAGCTGGGCCTCGACCCAGGCGTCGAACTCGTCCTGGGGCAGAGCTCGGACGGTCATGCGCATGTAGGCGTGCGAGAGGCCGCAGTACTCGGTGCACTGGCCGACATAGGTGCCGGGCTCGTCGGCCTCGAGCGTGAGGTGGTGCGTACGACCGGGGACGGCGTCCTTCTTGCCGTTGAGCGCCGGGATCCAGAAGCTGTGGATCACGTCGCGGGACTCGATGTCGAGGTAGACGGGCGTCCCGACCGGGATCACCATCTCGTTGGCGACCTCGATGTCGGTGGCGTACTCGTCGGGGTTCTCGATGCCCGGCTGGTTGACGTCACCGTCGGGATGGAGGCCGTCGGCGTCGATGTCGTAGTCGTAGCTCCACCACCACTGCTGACCGACGACGCGGACCTGGAGGGCGTCCTCGGGTTCGTCGGCGAGGTCGAGGATGGTGCCGACCGTGGCCACGGCGAGGAACGCCAGGATGACGGCGGGGAGGACGGTCCAGCCGATCTCGGCCTTGGTGTGGCCGTGGATCTGGACGGGGACGCTGTCGTCGTCGTCCTTGCGCTTGCGGAACTTCCAGGCGACGAACAGGACACCGAACTCGACGAGGACGAAGACCACGCCGGCGATGAGGAACGTGATGTTCGACAGGTTGTTGATCTTGTCGGCCGCCGGGCCCTTCGGCTCGAGGGTGGTCTGCTGCGCGTTCGAGGCACAGGCCGAGGCGGCGAAGCCGACGACCGTGACCAGCGCGAGCAGGCGGGCCCGTGCAGACGTGAAGCGGGACATCAGTTGCTCTCCTCGACCGGTGCGTCTTCGGCGTCGCCCGAGTGCTCGGCGCCGTCGTCGGCGTGGTCGCCCTCCTCTTCGGAGTGCTCCTCGCCGTGGTGTTCGAAGTCGCGCTCACCCTGGACCGCCGAGGCGATGCCGATGCCGATGGTGGCGACGGCGGCGAGGACCAACAGGCCCGCCACGAGGTCGGTGCGCAGACTGGGGCGGGTCGACAACACGGTGCCGACCACGAAGACCAGGGCAGCGATGACGAGTGCCGCCCAGACGGCGTTCTCGGCGCTGAGCGTGAGGAAGAGGCGGGAGAAGCCGATCACGATCACGGCGATCACCAGGGCCCCGGCGACGGGGACCTCGATCGGGAGCATGAAGCGGTTGCGGATCTCGCGGTTGACGGCGGGGTCGCCGGTCGCCCGCTCGGCCCAGGCCTGCATCGTCCACTCGATGGCGACGGCGCCCAGGACCAGGAGGCCGGCCACGAAGAAGACGTTGTTCAGTGCGGCACCGACCACGACGAGGCCGGCACCGAAGGCGCCGACGAGCGGCCAGTACGAGGTACCGGGGACCGTGGGCGCCGGTGCACGGTCGACACCGAGGAGGGCAGCGCCCGCATCAGGATCGCCGTCGCGGAAGGCCGTGGTGGCGAATCCGGCGAAGGCTGCGACGAACGCCGCGCCCATCAGGATCGTGTAGCCCAGTTGGTCGCCGACGGCGCCCTTGTAGCCGAGGCTGATCGGTCCGACCTCGCCACCACCGGTGGTGTAGCCGTAGACGACTCCGGTGAGGAGCAGCAGGCCGGCGAGGGCGTAGAAGAACTTGGAGGCGGTGGTGATCATCAGCGCTTCACTTCACGATCAGGATCGCGTACCAGATCACCGAGTAGACGGCGACGGTGACGTACCAGTACAGAGCGGCGGCGGAGAGGCCTTCGGCGTCGGGCCCGGTGAACTGACCGCCGAGACTGCGCAGCGCCATCAGGGCGATGAAGATCAGTGCGCCAGCGGTCATGGCGATCTGGAGGCCGACGATCGTGAACAGCAGGACGGCCTGGACCGTGGCCCCACCGTTGAGCGGCAGGTTCCACTGCGTCCACAGGAAGCCGATCAGCGTGATGTGGGCGAGACCGAAGAGGACCGTGGTGCCGAGGGCGGTGTAGGCGTGGCCCCGGTCGCGGTGAGCGGCGGCGTGCACGGCCCACTGCATCGTGACCAGCGACATCACCAGGGTCGCCATGCTCATGTTGCCGGGGGACAGCGGGATGGTCGCACCGGTCGGGAGCCAGGCGGTGCCGTCGGCGACGACCTGGGACCGGACCGAGAAGTACACGGCGAGGAGACCGACGAAGACGGCGAGCGAGCCGGCGGCGGCGAAGGCGGTGCCGATGAGCACCAGGCGCGGGCGTCGTGTCGGGGCCTGGGCGACGGCGTCGAGGCGCAGTGGCACCTGGGCCGGTTCGAGGATGGTGCTGGTGCCGCTCATCAGGACGAGACCTCCGCGTGACGGGCGTCGTAGACCGGGGCCTCCGAGGTGATGGCCGGCGACTCGTCACCGGCCCACTCGAGGGTGTGCCCTTCCCACGGATCGCGTTGTTCGGGGTCGACCGCGTCGTTGTCGCGACCGGCACCGACCTTGAGGAGCAGACCGACGAAGCCGAGGGCGACGAGGATCAAGATGCCGCCGCCGACCAGGGAGACCAGGTTGAGGGCCTCGATCGCATCGACGTTGTCCTCGGCGCCGCCGAGGAGCGATGCCTGATCGAGGAAACCGCTGACGAGGTCGGGGAGGCAGAGGACGATCGTGCCGACGAGGCCGCCACCGGCGAGGGCCAGCGACGGGCCTTCGGGGAACGCACGACCCCAGACCAGGGGCGACCAGTAGACCAACCCGCCGAGCAGGCCGAGGGCCGACGCAGCGAGCACGTAGTGGATCTGCGAGGTCGTGCCGGTCGTGTTGAGCAGGTCGAGGGGATCGACGCTGACCAACGCACCGTTGGCCGCACCGGCGAGCAGCATGACCAGCGCCGACAGCGCCCAGACCAGCGGGCTCATGACCCGTGCGGTGCCGCGGCGCAGCGTGTCGGCCACGAGGCCGGTGAGTCCGAGCAGCGGCAGGAGGATGAGGAACGACCAGGCCACGAAGGGGACCTCGTCGGTGTAGGCCAACAGCAGGTCGCCACGAGTCGAGGGGGCGAAGCCGGGGAGGGCCCAGGCGCCGAAGGACAGGACGGCGAAACCGCCGATGCAGCCCATGGCGATGCGGTGCTGGGTGAGGCGGGTGCGTGCGGCCACGGGGACGATGTCGCCGACGATGCCGAGCACGGGGATGGCGTACATGTAGACGGTGGGCTGGTTCCACGCCCACGACATGCGCAGATAGAGCTGCTCGCCGCCACCGATGAACGTCGAGCCGTACTTCACGTCGACGTAGGCCAACAGCAAGATGCCGGCGAGGATCGGCAGCGTCAGGATCCAGATGCCGGCGGCAACGATGTTCGCCCAGGTGAAGAGCGGGGCTCGCGTCAGGCTCATGCCCTCGGCACGCAGGCCGAGCCCGGTGGTCGCGACGCACACGGCGGCGAGGCACAGGCTGGCGAGCACCAGGATCATGGCGGCGAGGAACAACGCCACGGCGTCGGGGTCGGACCCGCCGGGGCCTCCGTCAGCAGCGAAGGAGGTCAGGACGACCGCGCCACCGATGAGGTAGGTCCAGTAGGCGGCAGCTGCGGCCCGGGGGAACGCCACGGTGGGCGACCCGATCTGCTGCGGCACGATTGCGATGGCGAGGCCGAGCAGCAGCGGGACGAGGAAGAGGAACACGCCGGCGACAGCGTGGAGGCTGAAGATCTCGGCGACGGCGTCGACGTCGAGGACGTCGATGCTGCTGGTGTCGAGCTTCTCGGCGCCGAGCAGGGCGCCGGCGACGCCGGACGCGAGCAGGAAGAGGAACGAGGTCCCGATCCAGAGTCGTCCGATCTTGCGGTGGTCGCCGGTCCCGATGAGGGCGGCGAATCCGGGCGCGGGACGAGGCGGAGCCAGTGCGGTGGCGTCGCTCGTCACTGCGGGCGGCGCATCGGTGTCAGTGACGGTCATCGAATTCGGTCTCCTGCGGCCCGGGCGCCGCAGGTGCGGTCGGCGCTCCGCCGTGGGCTGGGTGGTCGAGGTCCAGTTGTCGTGCGGACATTACTCATCGTCCACAGACTGGTCAGAATCGGTCGGTCGGGCACGGAATCAGCGGGATCAGGTCGGCAGCAGCTGGTCGACGGCCATGGCCCCGAACAGCAGTGTCACGTAGGTGATCGACCAACCGAACACCCGCATGGCGCGGGCGGGAGAGGGGTCGATGAACAGGCGGACGGTCTGGAAGAGGAAGATCGCACCGAGTGCGATGGCCGACCCCAGATAGGTCAGGCCCATGTCGGCCACGGGGGCGAAGAGGAGGGTGGTCGCCCACAGCGCCAGCGTGTAGGCGATGATCCGGCGGCAGGTGACCTTGTCGTCGACCAAGACCGGCAGCATGGGGACATCGGCAGCGGCGTAGTCGTCGCGGTACCGGATCGCCAGCGGCCAGTAGTGGGGCGGGGTCCAGATGAAGATGACGGCGAAGAGGACGACGGGGGCCCAGTCGAGCGTGTTGGTGACGCTCGACCAGCCGATGAGCACCGGCACGGCGCCGGCGGCGCCGCCGATGACGATGTTGTGGGTCGACGTCCGCTTCAGCCACAGCGTGTAGATGAAGACGTAGAAGAGACAGGCCGACACGGCGAGGGCGGCCGAGAGCAGGTTGACCGTGGCCCAGAGGAAGGCGAAGGCGACGATCTCGAGGGCGATGGCGAAGATCAGCGCGTTGCGGGGCTCGATCGCGCCGGTCGCCAGCGGCCGGTTCTGCGTCCGCGACATGAGCTTGTCGATGTCGCGGTCGACGTACATGTTGATGGCGTTGGCGCCGCCGGCGGCGAGCGTTCCGCCGAAGACGGTGGCGACGATCAGCCACAGCGGCGGCATGCCCCGCTGAGCGACGATCTGCGTCGGCACCGTGGTCACCAACAGCAACTCGATGATGCGCGGCTTGGTCAGGGCGACGTACGCCCCGACGGTCGTGCGCACCTGCTGGGATCGGGAGGGGGTGGCGGCCGCGAGCATGACGAACGAAGACTAGGCCCCACCCCATGCGGGGGACCAAGAGGGGCCGCCGCGGAGGCGTTGGCATTCCGCCGGTTGAACCGGCCACGCTGGAGGGGTGCGGCGCTTTCGTCTCTCACCTCGTGCGTACCGTCGGATCACGCTCGTCGCCCTCCTGGCGCTCGGCGTCATCGTGGTGAGTGGGGCAGCGGTCCGCCTCACCGGCTCCGGCCTGGGTTGTTCGACGTGGCCGAACTGCGAGCCGGGGAGCCTTGTCCCCCACGAGGAGTCCGGCGTCCACGGGCTGATCGAGTACGCCAACCGCCTGTTCACGGGCGTCGTGTCGGTGTCGGTCGCGCTCGCCGTGGCCGGCTCGATCCGCCGCGAACCCCGCCGACGCGACCTCACCTGGTGGTCCTGGTCGCTCGTCGCCGGCGTCGTGGCCCAGATCGTGCTGGGCGGGCTGACCGTCCTCTTCGAGCTCGCACCCCCGTTCGTCATCGGCCACTACCTGCTCTCGGCCGTGCTCGTCGGATGCGCCACCGTGCTGCACCACCGGGCGGGCGAGGTCGACGCCGGCCATCGCCGACCCGTGGCCACCGACGAGATCCGCCTGCTCGCCAAGGTGCTGCTCGCCGCCTCGACGCTGGTCCTCGTGACCGGGACCGTCGTGACCGGCTCCGGTCCTCACGGCGGCGACGAGGACGTCGAGCGACTCCACTTCTTCGTCCCCGACGTCGCCCGCATCCACTCGATCGCGGTCTGGATCCTCCTGGCCGCAACGGTGTGGACCTATCTGCTGGCCCGTCGCGGTGGCGCCTCGCCGGTCGTCGACCGCGCGCTCCGGGTCCTGATCGTGGTCTCCGTCGCCCAGGGGGCCGTCGGCTACACCCAGTACTTCACCGGCGTCCCGGTCGGGCTCGTCGCGGTGCACGTCCTCGGGTCCATGCTGGTGTGGGTCGCGACGCTCCGGGTCCTGCTCACCACCACCGTGGTCGAGGCCTCGGAGCGGGTCACGAAGCGATCGGAGCCGGTCGCGACATGAGCAACCCCCAGATCGCGGATCCCGACGTCGTCCTCGACGAGGACGAACTCGTCGACGAGGACCGGCCGTGGGTCGTGCTCGTCTGGAACGACCCGATCAACCTGATGTCCTACGTCAGCTTCGTGTTCCGCAAGCTGTTCGGTTACAGCCAGGCCAAGGCCGACGAGTTGATGCTCGACGTGCACGAGAAGGGCCGGGCCGCGGTGTCGAACGGCCCACGCGAGAAGGCCGAGCTGGACGTCTTCCGCCTCCACGAACACGGCCTCTGGGCGACCATGGAGAAGCAGTAGATGGGCTTGTTCACCCGCCGGGTGAAGCGGCTCGGCACCGACCGCTACCGCATCACGCTCCCGGAGCACGAAGCCGACCTGTTGCGGAACCTGCTCCCCCAGCTCCGCGGGTTGCTGACCACCGGCATGGCCGAGAACGACCCGTCACTCACCCGGCTGTTCCCGACCGCGTACGCCAACGACCCCGAACTCGACGCCGGCTACCAGGCCCTCGTGCGCGACGAGCTGCTCGAGAAGCGGTTCGGCTCACTCGACGTGATCGAGGCGTTGCTGGCCGAGGCCGACGGCGGCGAGGTCGACGGCGACGAACTGTCGGCGTGGATGCGGGCGATCAACGATCTCCGCCTCGTCCTCGGCACGCGGCTCGACGTCGGCGAGGACGACGATCCGTCCGACATCGACCCCGACGACCCCGATGCCCCGGCCTGGGCGATCTACCACTACCTGGCGATGCTGGTGTCGGTGATCGTCGATGCGCTCACCGAGGACCTCTGACCGAGGACCTCTAGGCCCGGTCGTTGGCGGGCCACGAGAAGCAGCCTGCGGTCCCCGGTCCGGTGTGGGCGCCGACGCTCGGGCCGACCCGGTAGAGCACGACCTCGCGCACCTCCGGCGCCACCGACAGCTGCTGCACCAGTGCCGACGAGAGCGGTTCGGCTCCGGCGTCGGCGATACCGACCGCTACCCGCAGGTTCGTGCCGCTGGCGACGACATGGGCGACCATGGCCGCGGTCGCGTCGTCGACGTGACGGACCTCGCCGATGCGTCGGATCACTCCGTCGACCAGCGACAACACCGCCACGCCGGCGCCCGACTCGGTGTCGGCCGCGAGTCGTCCACCGGCTCGGACGATGTCGAGCGCCCCCACCACGAAGACGTTGTCGACCGTCGGGGCCGTGGCCTCGGCGACCGCCGCGGCCTCGTCGATCGTCGCTCCCGAGGCCAGCGCCTCGGCCGCCTCCCACACGCAGCACGAGATGCCGAAGCTCGCGGTGCCGGTGTCGACGAGGCGCACCGGGACCGGTGACTGCTCGGCCGCGAGACGGGCCGCGTCGAGCGTGGCCGAGACGTCGCCACCGATGTGGATCGACAGGATCGCATCGACGCCACGATCAGCCATCCGCTGGTACGCCTCGATGAAGAGCCCCGGTGCCGGCGCCGCCGTGGTCACCTCCGGCGATGCCCCACCGGCGTAGCGGGCGAAGAAGTCGTCGGCCGTGAGGTCGACGCCCTCGGCGTACGGGACCCCGTCGACGGTGACGGTGAGCGGGACGATCTCGATGTCGTATCGGTCGCGCAGGGCGTCGGGGAACTGGCTGTTCGAGTCGGTGACGATGCCGGTCTTCACGGGCGCTCCTCCCGGTCGAGGAACGCTCGTACGGCGCTCCGCTCGGCTTGGAACCTCTGGAGCATCATCGCACTCGTGGCCGCGGCGGCGACAGGGAGGGCGGCGGTCGGTGGCGGGCCCCACAGGTTCGACCAGCCGCGACGCCACCAGACCGTGGCGGCGCCGGTCCAGGCCAGGGCCGAGATCGTCGTGGCCATGTGCGCCCGCTGTTTCCACCACGGCAACGACCCGGTGACCGCGGTGAGGGCGAGATCGGGGAAGAAGTAGGCGGGGAAGGTGACGAGACACTGGCCGACGCTGGTGGCCACGCCCTTACCGCCCTTGAACCCCTGGGTCGCGGGATAACAGTGGCCGGCCACCGCCGTCGTCGCTGCGAGGTGCGCACCGGTGTCGCCGGCCACGGCACGTCCGGCCGTGGCCGCCACCGCGCTCTTGCCGATGTCGGCCGCGAGCACGGCGTAGCCCCACCCCTTGCCCAGCTGTCCGATGGCATTGGCGGCCCCGGGGTTGCCGGTTCCCAGCGAGCGGATGTCGCCCGCACCAGCGGCCTTCGCCGCGAGCTGCGCCGACGGGAACATGCCGGCGACGTAGCCGACCCCGGCAGCGGCAGCGAGCCGGAGGGCGGTGGGTCTCGACACGCGTCGGACCCTACCGAGCGCTCGTAGGCTCGCTTCGATGTCTGCACCCGACCGATCGCAGCGAGTGGCCGTCGCCCCTGGCGTCGAACTGGCCGTGTTCGAGTGGGACGGCGACGGGACGCCGTTCGTCCTCCTCCACGGCCTCGCCTCGAACGCCCGCCTCTGGGACGGGGTCGCGGCGACGCTGGCCGCTGCCGGGCACCGCGTGCTGGCCGTCGACCAACGTGGTCATGGCCAGGCGAGCAAGCCGGACGACGGCTATGACATGGCCACGGTCACCGACGACCTCCACCGGCTGGTCGGGGCGCTGGGCCTCGAGCGTCCGGTGGTCGCCGGTCAGTCGTGGGGCGCCAACGTCGTCGTCGAGTTCGCCGCCCGCTTCCCGGGCGTCGCCGCGGCCGTGGCCTGTGTCGACGGCGGCACGATCGAGCTCGCTGCACGGTTCCCCGACTGGGACGAGTGCGCCACGGTGCTGCGCCCGCCGCCCCTGGCCGGGACACCGCTCGTCGACATCGAACGCATGATCCGCCAAGGCCACGCCGACTGGCCGGAGTCAGGCATCGCCGGGACGTTGGCGTGCTTCGAGGTCCGCGACGACGGCACGGTCGCTCCGTGGCTCACCCTCGACCGCCACCTGCAGGTGCTGCGCGGGCTCTGGGAGCATCGACCGCACGATCGGTTCCCGCACATCGAGGAGCCGGTGCTGTTCATCCCGGCGACCGGGTCGTCGCCCAGCGAGGCACCCGCGGCGTTGGCCGATGCCCGCGTCGTACCCATCGACGGCGACCACGATCTGCACGCACAACATCCCGTCCGGGTGGCCGAGGTGCTCCGAACGCTGGTCGAGACCGAGGAGGCGCCCTAGATGGCACGGCTGTTGACGATCATGGGATCGGGCGAGACCGCGCCGACGATGATCAAGACCCATCGGCGGCTCATGGAGGCCGTCGGCGCCACGGGCGACGGCGACGCCGTCCTGCTCGACACCCCTTACGGGTTCCAGGAGAACGCCGACGACATCTCGACCAAGGCCCAGGAGTACTTCCGGGCGTCGGTCGGCCACCCCATCGACGTCGCCTCGTGGCGTCGCGGCGACTCGTCCGACACCGTCGCCCGAGAACGGTCGCTGGCCGCCGTGGCCGACGCGTCGTACGTCTTCACCGGCCCCGGGAGCCCGACCTACGCGCTCGACCAGTGGCGCGGGACCCCGTTGCCCGGATTGCTGGCCGACAAACTCCGCACCGGCGGGGCGGTCACGTTCGCGTCGGCCGCTGCGCTGACGCTCGGCGTCGCGACCGTGCCGGTCTACGAGATCTACAAGGCCGGGTTTGCGCCGTGGTGGGTCGAGGGTCTCGACCTGTTGTCAGAGGTCGGGCTGCACGTCGCACTGATCCCCCACTACGACAACGCCGAGGGCGGCCACCACGACACCCGGTTCTGTTATCTGGGCGAGCGGCGCCTGTCGGCCATCGAACCCGACCTGCCCGAGGGCGCGTGGGTGCTCGGCGTCGACGAACACACCGCGCTCGTCCTCGACCTCGACGCCGGCACCGCCACTGTCGAGGGCAACGGGACGGTCACACTGCGCGCCGCCGGCGTCTCGTCGATCCTCGAGACCGGCACCACCGTCCCCCTCGCCGACCTCCACCCCACCGCCACCGCCCCCTCCCCCGATGCCACCCCACAATCTGGTTCTGGGGGCAAGATCGGGACTCCAGATGGCAGATCGCGCACCCAGAACGATCGGGGGGAGGGGCGCGGCGCCGACGGGTTGGGGGTCGGGTTGGGGGCCGACACGGAGCGGTTGGTGGCGGCGTACGACGCTGCCATCGACGGGCGTGACGTGACCGGAGCGGTCGCCGCGGTGCTCGACCTCGAACAGGCGCTGGTCGACTGGTCGGCCGACACGCTGCAGTCCGACGAACGCGATCGAGCGCGCGCCGCGCTGCGCCGGATGATCGTGCGACTCGGCGAGGTGGCCGAGGTCGGGGCGCAGGATCCACGCGCCGTCGTCGGGCCCTACGTCGAGGCCGTGCTCGACGCTCGGGTCGCGGCCCGCAGCGCCGGTCAGTACGACCTGGCCGACGGGTTGCGCGACCGTCTGACGGCGGCCGGCATCGAGGTACGCGACACGCCCGACGGCGCCGAGTGGCTGCTCGGCGACAGCTGACCGCGACCCGGTCTCGCATCACGGTTTCTTCCTCGGGGTGGCGGTTGCTAGGTTTGCCGAACCCACAACGGGGAACGTGCCCCCATCGTCCAGCGGCCTAGGACGCCTGCCTTTCACGCAGGTAACACGGGTTCGAATCCCGTTGGGGGTGCCAACAAGTCATTTCTGGTCCCGTGGTGCAGCTTGGAGTGCACGCCGGCCTGTCACGCCGGAGGTCGCGGGTTCAAATCCCGTCGGGACCGCCAATCAAGACAACACCGGGCTCGCTCGGAGACACACAGCCTGGTCGGGTAGCTCAGTTGGCAGAGCGACCGCCTGAAAAGCGGTAGGTCACCGGATCGACGCCGGTCCCGACCACCACTCGAGAGTCCAGGCCAGACCGTTTCGGTCTGGCCTGGTCCGCGTCCGGGGTGCTCAGCGCGACGTGAGTTGCTGGAGCGCGGCGACCGCCGCTGCACGACTGTCCACTCCCAGCGCACGGAAGACGGCCTCGAGGTGTTTCTTCACCGTGCCTTCGGCGATGCGCAGGGAACGGGCCAACTGGGCGTTGGTCCCGCCCGTTCGCGCCAGGGCGAGGGCGGCCTCGGTCTGCCGCGGGGTGAGCCCGAGATCGATCAGCTGCGCCTCGTCGTCGATCTCCTCGCCGAGTCGCCGCACGAGGAGCACGCTCGGTCCGAGCGCGACGGAGTGCACGGCGCATCGCCACCGTTCGCCGCCGACAGTGACGTCGTGCGGCCCGGAGTCCTGGCGGGCGATGTCGCCGACGGTGGGCAGCAGCGCCTCCACACTTGCCGGCACCCGACCATCGGGAGCGAGCGCCGACAGGACTGCCGACGATGTGGCGTTCTCCACCGAGCCGTCGGATCGGACGGTGAGGACCGCCCACCCGTCGTCGCGGTCCGCCTCGGTGGCGATGGCGCGGGTTCGCTCGCGGTCGACCACCTGTCGGTGGTGCATGGCCAGATGTGCGGTCACGGCATCGAGCACCGCGACGTCGCGGTCGCTGAACTCCCCGGCGGAGGCGCTGCGGTTCAGTGCGTAGCCGACGACCACGTCGGGTGGCGCGGGGAGTTCCACCACCAGCTGGTACCGGACGCCGAACGGGTCGTAGAACTCCCGGTACAGGTCGGTCTCCGTGACCCGATCGCCGCCCGGCACGTCGCAGAACCGCAGGGCACCGGCGTGCGGCTGCTCCATCGAGGCGGCGATGAGTGGGTGCTGCGACGCCAATCGCGCGTACACCGGGGCGAGACGTGTCGCGAGCGGTTCGAGTGCCGGCGGGACGATGACATACCGGAAGTCGCCGGTGGCGAAGGTCATGTCGTTGAACGATGCGCTGTCGCACGAGATCAGCGACCGGAGGAGTTCCAACACCACGTCGAACCCGGGAACCGGGTCTCCGGCGAGGACCGCGGTGGCGTCGAACAGCGCTCGGAGATCGGAGTCGTCGAGCGTCACGGTGGCGGCGATCGTAGTTCTACGTCGATCGACGTATTGCGGTCGAGCAGGGGAACGGGGAGCGTGACGCCATGTCCTTGGCCCGCCATGCCCTCCTCGCCGCTGCCCTGCTCGCCGCGCTCGCCTCGTGCGGGTCCGACGACGATGCCGACACCGACGCTGCACCGGACGACGACACCGAGACGCCGGCCGACGCAGGGTCGAGCGACGACTCGGGGTCGGAGTCCGGCGACTCCGCGGCGGCCGGTGCGTCGACCATCACGGTCGAGGGGACCACGTACCAACTCGACGTCAGCGAGTGCGAGGGCTCGAACACCGACTCCTCCGGGTACCCGTTCCCGGACAACTTCGCCCTCTCGGGCACCGACGTCGACTCCGATCTGCAGTTCTACATCGCTCGGAACGGCCCGGCCGACGAGCTCTTCGTCCAGGTCGGGTCACTCCAGGGGGACTTCGACGAGAACGGCCAGAACGAGAAGCTCCTCTACAGCGCCCAGATGGACACGCTCGACTTCACGGTGAACGGTCCGGATGTGTCGGGCTCGGTCGACGTCCGAGCCATCGGTCCGACCCGCCCCTTCGGCGACGAGACCGTCGTCGAGTTCGACTTCGACTGCTGACCCCGAGCCATCCGCTCTAGCGGAAGCGGTACTCGATCGGCAGGTGCTTGGTGCCGCCCACGAAGTGCGCCCGGGCGTCGGTGGGCTCGCCGGCGAGGCCGATGAAGTCGAGCTGGTCGGCGAGCTTGCCGATCATGGTGCGGATCTCGCGTCGGGCGAAGTGGGCGCCGAGGCAGAAGTGCGGACCGAGACCGAACGACAGGAGCTTGTCGGCATCGGGGCGCCGGACGTCGAACTCCATCGATCGTTCGAAGACCGCTTCGTCGCGGTTCGCGCTCGGGTAGCTGAGGAGCACCCGGGAGCCGGCGGGCATGTCGACGTCGCCGACGCGGGTGTCCTCCTCGGCCGTGCGGAGCATGTGGCGCACCGGCGACGTCCAGCGGATGATCTCCTCGGTGGCGTTGACGATCAGACTCGGGTCGTCGCGTAGCGCGGCGAACTGGTCAGGCCGCTCGATCAACTCACGGAGACCCCCGGTGAGTCCGAACGACGTGGTGTCGTGGCCTGCAGTCGCCACGATGATGTAGTACCAGAGCCGGTGCTCGTCACTGATCGGGCAACCGTCGACCTCGCCGTTGGCGATGATCGAGCCGAGATCGTCCTGCGGACACGCCCGACGGTCCTCGGTCATCTCGTTGAAGTACTGGATGAAGGTCATGACCGAGGCGAGAGCCGACGCGATCGGGTCCTCCGCATCGCCCATGAACTCGGGGTCCGATCCACCGAACATGCCTTGCGTGAGCTCCAGCATCATCGGCTCGTCCTCGCGGGGCACGCCGTAGATCTCCATGATCACCCGCAGGGTGAACGGCTGGGCGACGTCGATGGCGAAGTCGCACCGTCCGTCGAGCTCGCGCATGGTCTCGATGTACTCGTCGGCGATCTGGTCGATCCGCTCCTGCCAGCGCGCCGTCGCCGACGGCTTGAACCAGTCGTTGGCCACCTTCCGATGCGCTCGATGCTCCTCCCCGTCGAGGTGGACCAGCGCCTTGGGCGTGATGCCCGTCGCCATCGCGTCGTTCCACTCCGACGATGACATCAACGCCGATTGTGCGGTGTTCCGCCACAGGTCGGGGTGGCGCTCGACGTCGAACACGTCGGCGTGGCGGGTCAGCACCCAATAGTGCTCGAAGTCGGGATGGTCGACGGAGACGATCGGGGTGTCTCGGCGGAGTTCGGCCACCTGTTCGTGCCAGGCCGCCATGTCCTCCCACGCCCGTGGATCCTGGAACAACGTCACGGTCGACTCGTCAGACATGCAGTCTCTCCTCGGGGCGCTCATCGGACTTACTGGACACTCATCCTATTCCTGTCGCGATTGGAATTGTCCACCCGGACAATTCGGAGGAGCCGGGCGCAGTCGCATGCGGGGTACGGTCGCTCCATGGGCACGACTGGGGAGTCGGGAACGCCAGCGCTGGCGTTCGTGTACAACGTCGACGCGACGCCGGTGGCGATGTTGCGCGACCTGTGGAGCGGACTCACCACGGGGGAGACCGACTGCCGGCTGTGCGATCTCACGTTCGGTCGACTGCTCAAGGACCGAGGATGGAAGGACTTCGTCGACGGCCTCCCGCTCGAGGTCGACTTCTCGCTGCGCTCGACGTTCGTGCGCCGCCATCCGTCCCTGGACGGACACCGGTTCCCTGCGGCCTTCCTGGTGGAGGGAACGACGGTGGGGCGCGAGGTGATCGATGCGGAAGCGATCGAAGCGTGCGGGGATCTCGACGCTCTGCGCGAACTCGTGGCCACGACCGTCGATTCCCTGGACATCGACGGGATTCCCTCCTGATCCGGCCCTCGGAGCGATGAGTCCCGACGGAGGCCGCCCATAGGCTCGGCATCTCGTCGACTTCGCGCTGAGGACCCATGAGAAGCTCCGACCGACTTCCCCTGCTGGCGGTGGCCTTGGCCACCGTCTTGACCATCGCTCTGGCAGCGACCACGGGCAACGGCACCACGACATCGATCCCCGGAAGCGACGTTGCCGCCGCCGGCGCCAGCGATGCCGTCGGATCGGCGACGGTCGGGCGGATCGACTCGCTGGTGTTCGTCGATCCTGGCGCGGTCACCGAACTCGCGGCAGCAGTCATCGCCACGACGACGACGACCACCACCACCACCACGACCACCACGACGACGACCACCACGACGACGACCGCTCCCCCGGCCCCAGCACCGAAGGCGGCGCAGACCACGTCAGCGAACACGTCGTCGTCGCCGGCACCCGCCCCGGCGCCGGCGCCGCCACCGCCGGCCGAGCCGACGACCAGCGGGTCGTGCGCGTCGAACTTCGCATCGTGGATGAACTCGTTCCGCTCGTCGAACGGGGTCGCCGCGCTGACGACCGACGGAGGCATCGCCCACATCCCCCTCGACTGGTCGAAGTCGATGGCACGCAGCCAGAACCTCGCGCACAACCCCAACTACGCCGGTCAGGTCCGGGCGGCGCGCCCGCAGGCCGGGTCGGTCGGCGAGAACGTCGGCTACAGCTCCCGTGGCGCCCGGGCCGTCTTCGATCGGATGGTCGCCTCCGGGTCACACCGTGCGGCGATGCTCAACGGCGCGTACACACACGCGGCCACGGGCTGCGCGGTCGACAGCCAGGGCAAGGTCTGGGTCACCGTCGACTTCTGGGGCTGACCACGCGGTCGTAGAGCGCCACCATCTGGGGACCGACGCTGTCCCAGTCGTAGAGCTGGGCATGGGATTGACAGCGCTGCGCCTGCTCCCGGGGATCCCCGGAGAGTTGTTCGTCGAGCAGTCGTGCACATTCGTCGACGTCGTCGACGTCGAAGAGGCCGCCGACACCGTCGACGATCAGTTCCGGGAGCGCTCCCGAGTGTGTCCCCACGACGGGCGTGCCGGCAGCCATCGACTCGATGACGACCATGCCGAACGCCTCCTCGATGCTGGTCAGCGCGCTCACCGATGCACGGGCGTACTCGCGCTTGACCTCGTCGCCGTCCACGTCGCCGAGGAACGTGATCCGCTCGGCGACCGCCGGATCGACCATCGCCCGGAGGCGGGTCCGGGTCTCCTCGCTCGCCCGACCGCCGAACACCAACGTGGCGTCCGGCCGGGATCGGGCGACGATCTCGAACGCGGCGACGAGGAAGTCGGCACGCTTGCGAGGCCCATCGGGGGTGGCGGCGCAGAAGATCCGCCCCGGTTGCCGCTCGACGTCGTCGAGGCGGAACGTGGCGGTCTCGAGGGCGTAGGGGACGACGGTGGTCTCGATGCCGTAGGTCTCGCGGAAGTGGTCACCGCACGCCCTGCTCGGGGTCGAGATCACCACATCGCCATGGGAGATCCGATCGAAGATGCGGCGGTTGATGCGCTGCCCTCGCCATGACCGCTCGAGGATGATGCCCGCATACGAGATCACGAGGGGCCGGCGGGCGAGCCGGGCGGCTGCGGCGTCGAGGTAGGTGAAGGCGTGCACCACGTCGGGCGACGACGACCGCAGTTGCCGCGCCATCGCCGGGATCATGGTGAGGTCCGGGCCCAGCTCGCGATAGACGCGCCGTAGGTCCGGAGCTCGGACGGTCCGGTAGTCGAGGCCGTCGATCTCGTAGGTCGACGAGCGGGAATGGCTCGCCAGCACGCTGGCCTCGTGGCCATTGGCGTTGAGCCATCGTCCGAGGCCGTGCATGACGGCTTCGGAGCCCCGGTGCACCTGGGGCCAGCAGTACGGGTTCGTGATCCGGATGTCCATGTTCACCAAGCCTCCGAGTAGATGCCGCCACCGGCGGTCGCGTAGCCCTGTCGGATCGAGCAGATCGTCGATGCCGAGAGCTCGTCACGCCACGCCTGACTGCGGCGGCGGGAGTCGCGCACGAGGTGCTGACGGCCATCGCTGCGCTCGAGCGTGCCGTCGGTCGCTGCGGCGACCTCCGCCTCCATCGCGTCGTTCCAGGCCAGGCCCAGATGCGCAGCACTCGCCTGGAACACACGCACCGGTCGACGGGCGAGTTCTTCGTACTCGATCACCTTGGCGCGGGGACCGACCGCCGCTGCGGCGGCGACCATCGACTGCTCGTGCCGCGCCAGGATCGCGCCGAGGCATGCCGCGGGGTCGTCGCGGATCCCGGCCTCGTCGAGGAAGGGGCCGAACGCGGACTCGTGCGGTGCGCGGATCCAGTTGCGTCGGTGCCACGACGAGACGATGGCGGCCGGGTGACGCAGGACGAAGAGTGCCGTGGCGGCGAAACGCTCGGTCAGCCAGAGGGCCGACATCGGCAGCACCTCCTTGATGACCAGCGTCTCTGCCGTGCGGGACCAGAACTGGCTCGGCCACGGGGTGACGGCTGTCGACACGGCCGGTCGGCCCGAGAAGGCCCGGTCGGCGAGCGCGGTGAGCGCATCCGACGGCGTCGGGTCGGCCAGTTGCGGGACCAGGTCGAGGCGCCGACGGAAGATCTCGTGGGTCAGCGGCTCACGTTGATACGCCGCGCGGGGCGCTGCACCGAGCGTCGCGCCGATGAAGCTGGTGCCGCTGCGGGCGCTTCCGATGATGAGCGCGGGCGCTCGCTCCGTCCTGACGCGCACGCCGACAGCACGTGTCGTGGCGCGCGCGAACCGACCCCAGTTCGACCCCATGGTCGAACCCTAGCCCCGCCGGGTTGTGCCTTGTCAGTTGGCGGTAGCCGCCTTCTCGCGGTCGAGCACGGCCGCGAGCCGGCGAGAGCCGGCACGACGGAGGCGTGCGACCCGCAACCGACGGAGCGTGCTGCGCAGTTCCTTGGTCCACTGCGCCATCTCGGACGGCGGCACCAGATCGGCTGGCACCCGTCCGCTGTCGGGATGGATCGCCAGCAGGTCGTAGAAGGGCCCGCCGTGATCGACCGAGCGCAGTTGCCCGATCCGGAAGTCGTCGTGGGCGCCGTTCCGCTCGGCGATGTTGCGGAACAGTCGGTAACCGAGCGGCTCGAGGATCCGACCGATGTCGGCAGGCTCGCGACCGCGCGACTCGAGTTCGTGTGCTGCCACCTCGATCGAGACCACGGGGAGCCAGCGGGCGATCAGGGAACGAGCGCTGCGCAACACGTCGACATCCATGCCCTCGACGTCGATCTTGACGACGTCGATGCGGGTGTCGGCACCGAGGGTCTCGACCGCCCATTCGTCGAGGTGCACGACGGCAGGCCCCTCGCCACCGGCGGCGCCGGCGCTCGGGACGAAGCGAGTGGCGGCGAGGTTGCCCTCGAACTCCTCGCGTTCGTAGGCAATGGCGCGATCGGAGACCACGCCCTCGACGACCACGACGCGGTCGATGAGATCGTTGCTGCGGACGTTGCGTCGAAGGACGTCGGCGTTGGTCGGCGACGCCTCGAACCCGAACACCCGACCGGAGGGTCCGACCGACGCTGCGAGCGGGATGGCGAAGGTCCCGATGTTGGCGCCGATGTCGAGCACGACGTCGCCCTCGCGGACCAGCGAGCGCATGGCCGCCAGGTCAGGACGCTGATGACCACCGAAGTCCCGGAGGTGCTCGGTCACCAGATCGTCCTCGTAGGCGTGGAACGCTCCGAACGGGGTTTCGACGACGACGAGATCCATGTGCGGAGAACGGACGAGCGGGTGGCATCGTGCGGTCGGGACCGGACAATTCACCCCGAGGTGCGGGCCCGATGGCGGACAACGGACCCCCTAGGGTGCCGGTGATGACGCCGCCACGACCGCTGCTCCCGGAGCTGACCCGTGCGGGGTGACGTCGCTGGCATCGTGATCGTCCACGAACGCACCGACGAACTCGACGCCTGCCTCCGCCGGGTCCACGAGGACGTCGGATCCCTGACGGTCGTGCAGAACCTCGTCGACGTCGACGTCGACGCGCCGGAGGGCGCCCGCACGATCGCCAACCCGGCGCCGCTCTCCTATGCCAAGAACGTGAACATGGCGGTCCGAGCGACCACGGAGCCCTACGTGGCCCTCGTCAATCCGGACTGCATCCCCGATTCCGGGACCATCGATCGCCTCGTCGACTTCGCAGCGTCGAACGACCGTGTCGGGCTCGTGGCCCCACAGCTGCGCTGGCCAGACGGGCGGCGCCAACCGACGGGGCGCTCGTTCCCCACGGTCGGCGGCAGCGTGATCCGTCGCACGCCGCTCCGAAAGCTCTTCCCGCCGATGAAGTGGCAGGCGGCGCACTACCGACTCGACGAGCAGGCCACCGAGCCGTGGCGAGCCGACTGGCTGCTCGGTGCGTTCTGGGTGTTCCGGCGCGAGGTCTTCGAAGCGTGCGACGGGCTCGACGAGCAGTACCCCATGTACGTCGAGGACATCGACATGTGCGTGCGCGTCGCGCAGCATGGCGGGGAGTGCTGGGTCGATCCCGGCGCGGGTGCGATGCACGCCTATCAGGCGGTGGTCGACGAACGACTCCTCAGCCAGCGGAACCTGTGGCATGCGCGCAGCATGGTGCGGTTCCTGCGACGCCACCGCTCACTGGTGTTCTCGAACGACCACCCGTTGCGCGTGCCCGCAGAACCCGGGCGCTGACCGGTCCGGTCAGGTACGGCTGAGGCTGCGCCGGCGGCTCGAGCGAACGGCGAACCAGCCGATGGCGACGAGCGCCAGGGCGACGAGGATCATCAACAGGATGCTGGCACCGGTGAAGGCGAGCGGCCCCTTGTTGCCGTCGCCGTCGCCGTCACCGCGGCTCAGCGACACACCGAGCACGCCGAAGCCGGCGACGCCGCCGAGCGTGCACTGCACGGTGAAGTCGTTGCCGACGGCGACCAGGTCGTAGTTGCCGGGATCCAACGGCGGCACGGCGAACGAGAGCGCGATCGACTGGGCCTGGGCCGGGATCCGGCGGACACCGGACACCTCGCCGCTGGCCGCGACCTCGTTGCCACCGAGGAGGAGTCGGACCGGGCCGTCGGCATTGTCGACCGTGGCCGTCACCGTCTCGCCCGGGCGTCCCTCGTTGACGTCGATGGTGCAGGAGACCTCGGCGTCGACGGGCGGAAGCGTCGGTTCGGTGCAGCCGTCGGGGTAGCAGTCGTCGGCCTGAGCCGCGCCGGCAGGCAAGGCGAACAGGAAGACCGCCAACACGACGCCAAGGGTCAGGGCGCCGAGCCTGTGGATCACGCGTGGGTTCATCAGAGTCCGCCTAGCAGATGCACTCGGTCGTCGGGAGGGGCAGGGGACGCAAAGAGTACAGAACCGCACGCTCAGTAGCCAGTCATCTCGGACGAACCGGACACGGAGAGCACCCACGTGCGGTCCAGTTCCACGTCGCCCTGCACCATGCCGGAACCGGTCGCGACCGACACGGACGCCATCGTCGGGCGCACACGCGGTGACGGGACGAGACGGATCTCGTAGTCGCCCTCTGCGGTCGGAGCGAGCCGGAGATCGAACTCCATCGTGCGACTTTCGCCCGCAGGCACGTCGATCCAGGCGCTGATCAGGGGTCGACCATCCTCCGTCTGCAGGCTGGGAGCCAGCCGGAACGGGCCGCCGGAACTCGAGGCGAGCGACGAACCGGTGGGCAGGTAGAGGGTCACGACGCCGCGGTAGAGACCGGCCTCCTGCTCGTCGCTGATCGGACCGAACACATAGCGCGGCTCGGTCACTCCGGGTGGCGCGGTGTTGGTGACCGTGACCGCTGCCGTGAGTTCGCCGACCTCGCCGGCCACGCGCTCGCCGCGGAGTTCGATCGACGTGTCGAGGTAGTAGTCGAGCTTGTTGCCGCTGACGTTCTGCACCGTCAGGTGGAAGCTGTCGAGCAGGTCGGCCGGTGGCAGCGACCCGTCGGCGCCGAACGACGCGATCGAGTTCTCGACGTCGGTCGACGAGCTGTGCACCAGCAGATGCCGGCCGTCGACCGCAGTGGAGACCGCCTCGGCGAGGTCGCGGACGCTCGGGAACTCGCCTTCCACCAGCCGGCGGAAGGCGGCTTCAGCGACGTTGCCGAGCACGTCCGAACGCTCCTCGACGCCGGGGAAGAGCGTGTATGCCTCGTTCAACACCAGTGCCTCGATGTTGCCGGCGTCGACCACACCCAACTCCTCGACCAGGACCGGGCCGACCACGTCGAGGATCCTCGCCAGGCCGGTCGGGTCGATCTGGATCACGCCGTCGGCCGGGAGACCGGTCGCTCGCTCGTACATCGCCTGGAGCGCAGGCGCCACCAGCGGGAGATCGGCGGAAACGGTCGTGTTGCGCCACTCGCGTGTCAGATCGAAGCCGTCCCACCGATCGAGCAGGTCCTCGGGCAGGCCCACCGAGTCCGGAGGTACCGGGACCGCGACGTCGAGTTCCTCGACGCGACCGAAATCGCGCAGTTCGATCGTGCCGCCGGAACCCTCGAGCACGCCGTAGTTCAGCATCATGCCGCCCGTGCCACGCATCTCGGCCGTGTTGGCGACCGCCACGAGATAGCGGCGGGGCCGGTCACCGCCGACGAGTTCGTCGAGGATCGCGAGGCCCCGGTCGAGTCGTTCGAGCTCGACACGCCGCGCACGTGCCTCGTCGCGCACGGCGTCGTGGAGCTCGCGGGTCGGCCCGAGCAGGAAGGTGCCGCCCGAGTCGTCGAGATTCCGAGGGATCTCGATCAGCAGCGCCTCGACCTCCTTGCGAGCGATGGCCAGTGCGTCGATGGGCACCGTGCCCTCCGCGAGCGACACCTGCAGCGTGCCGTCGGGGCCCTCGAGTTGATCGGCGGTCGACAGGATCCGCCCGCCACCGTGGACGACCACAGCAGCCAACTCGACGGACTCCCGCAGCGACGCCAGGTTCTGCTGGACCACCGGCACCATCCCGGCGAGCGCCAACGAGGGCGCGTGGAGCGACTCGTTCGCGTCGGCGATGCCGAGCTCGGCGGCGGCGAGTGACCGACGGGCGTCCTCGATCCGACCGTCGCGGATCGCGGCGGCGGCCTGGCCCACATGGCGCTCGGCGTCGCGGAGCGAGCGCGACGCACCGACGAGATTGAACGCGCCGAGCACGCCGGGGATCGCGACGACCAAGGCGACCACCAGGAGGATCCCCAGACGGCGGAGTGTCATGTCGCGACGCGATCCGGCTGCGCCGGCACGACGGGGCTGTGCAGCACGGTGGGGCTATTCGGCGACATCGGCCGCGTACTCCTGGTAGTCGTCGGAGGACTCGCCGTCGTTGGAGACGAAGCCCACGATGCTGATCTGGGCATCCTTGAACCGACGCACCAAGGCTCGGAGGTCGCGGCGACGGACGGCACCGATGCGGGACACGACGATCGCGCCGCCGACCGAACGGCCGACCACGAGCGGATCGGCCACCGGGAGGACGGGTGGCGTGTCGACCACGAGCAGGTCGCATTGGCGGGAGGCCGCGGCCACGAGATCCGAGAACGCCTGGCGGCCGAGCAGCTCGCTCGACGCCGACGACGGCGGCCCGGCGGTCAGGACCGCCAGGCTCGGGCCGACGTAGTTCACGGCGTCGCCGAAGCTGCTCCGACCGAGGAGCACGTCGGACAGGCCGGTGTCGTTGTCGAGACCGAGTTGACGGTGCACCGCGGGCTTGCGGAGGTCGGCATCGATGAGCACGACGCGCGAACCGCTGTCGGCGAACGCCGCGGCCAGGTTCACCGCCGTCGTGGTCTTGCCCTCGGAACTGGTGGCGCTGGTGACGAGCACCGAGCGGATGGGGTCGTCGAGGCTGCGGTACTTGAGCGATGTCCGCAGATAGCGGAAGGCCTCGCGCGCCGATGGTTCGAGATCGTCGCCGTGGGCGTTGGGCGCCTGCATGTGCGGGATCCCGGCGAGTACGGGGATCGACGGATCGACCACCGCGAGGTCGTCGGCATCGGTCAGCTTGTCCTGGGCGATCTCGAGGAGGACGGCGACGCCCACGCCCACGAGGAGCCCGAGGATCAGCGCGGTGAAGCCCGAGCGCAGCGGCTTCGGCGACACGGGCGAGAGGTTGAGCGACGCCTGGGTCACGATCTCGGTCCCGCCCTGGCGCAGTGCGGCCTCGACGTCGAGCTGATCGGCACGTGCGCCGTAGTCGAGCACCTGGGCCGACAGGCCGGTGCGCGTGACCCGGAGGTTCTCGGCGACGGCCGGATCGGTCAGCGGATCGGCGAGCTGGCGATCGACCTCGGCCAACTGCTGGGTGGCGTCGCTCGCCCGACGGCGCAGTTCGGCCGACTGCACGACGAGCGCCTCGACCGACTGCTTCTGTCGTTCCTCGACGAAGACCTCGGCGTAGGCGTTGGCCGCATCGGCGGCACCACCCGGCGTGGACGAGGTCACCTTGACCTGGATCACCTCACTGAACCCGACCACCTTGGCGACCACGCCGGAGAACGGGTCGGCGTCGTCGCCCAGTCGCTCCTCGACCAGGTTGCGCATGCGAGCCGAGCCCAGCACCTCGACGTCGGTCAACAGCTCACGGCTGCGCGTCTGGGCGTTCTGGGCGCCGTCTTCGTCGAACGGCGACTCCGAGTCGTCGGGACGCACGCGCATCGAGGCCGCCGACGAGTAGACGGAGTCCTGGAGCAACGAGGGGGTCACGCCGAGGATCACGACCATGACGGTGACCACGGCGATGGCCACGCGGTGTCGTAGCAGGATCTGCGCGTAGGCGCGGAGCCTGAGGTCAGTGCTCGGATTCACAACCGGCTCGATTCACATCGGTGCAGAAATGGAATCGCCACGCTAACCCGCCCACTCTGCGCGGATCGATCACGGGCCCGCACGTACCGTGACGGCGGGGCAACGCAACGGGTGCTCGACAAGCGTCGGGTACCCTCCGTCGCCGACCTGGAGCGCCCCGACGGGCGGGCGTTCGTGCGGAGGAGAGCACCGGATTGCGACGACTACTCGACGCGGCGTTCAACGTACGACGGCTGTTGCTGATCGCTCGGATCCGCATCCACGCCGCTCTGCAACGCGCGACGGTCGACGTTCAGATCGCTCCCGGGCTCCGCATGGAGGGCCGCATCACGTTGCGGATCCACCCCCACACGACCACGACGATCCGGATCGGCAAGGGCACGCGCCTGGGCGACAACCTCCGCCTCGTGCTCGACGGCGGCAACCTCGTGGTCGGCGAGCGGGTGTACATCCGCACGGGCGTCGTCCTCCACGTGCGCGGCGACCTGACCTTGGGCGACCAGTCGCTGATCTCGTACTACTCGGTCCTCCACTGCGACGAGGAGATCACCATCGGGTATCGATCGGCGCTGGGGGAGCACCTCACGATCATCGATTCGATCCACGTCACCCCGCCCGAAGGCGAGTGGTGGGTGAATCACATCGAGACCCGCCCGGTCCGCCTCGGCGAGGACATCTGGGGCGGTTCGAAGATCACCATCGGTCGTGGCGTGACGATCGACGATCGTTGTGTGATCGCCGCCAACTCGGTCGTGACCAGCGACGTCCCGCGTGGATCCTTCGCCGGTGGCGCTCCCGCCCGCGTCATCGGACCGGCATCGCTGTGGCCGGGAGAACAGGCATGAGCGTCGCCGTCTCCGTGGTCGTCTCGACCTACGACCGGCCCGAGATGATGGAGCGTCTGCTCGACTCGTTGCTCGCGCAGGACCACCCGGACCACGAGATCATCGTCGTCGACAACGGGTCCGACGCCCGGACCGGCGAGATGCTCGATCGAGTCGCCGAACACGACCACCGTTCGGTGCTCCGCCGACTCCGCGTCGACGTCAACCGCGGGCCGGCGCCGGCGCGAAATCTCGGATGGCGAGCGGCCGACGCACCGCTGATCGCCTTCATCGACGACGACTGCATCGCCGAGCCCACCTGGCTCTCCGGTCTGTGCGCCGAGGCGGCGCCGAAGGTCATCGTCCAGGGACGGACCACACCCGATGGCGACCTGCGCGCGTCGGGCGCATGGGCCAAGTCACAGAACATCAACCGCGTGACCATGCGCTTCGAGACCTGCAACCTGCTCATGCCGCGCGACGTGCTCGAGGCGACCGACGGGTTCGACGAACGGTTCCGCGTCGCCGCCGGCGAGGACACCGATCTGGGCTGGCGGGCCATGGACCTCGGAGTCCAGGTCGTGTTCGCTCCCGAGGCACGGGTGCGCCACGTGATCTGGGACCGCACGTTCCGCGATCACCTCCGCGAGCGCATCCGGTGGTCCGAGACGGCGTTGGTCGTCAAGAAGCACCCCGGCATCCGCACGCAACTGCCGCTGCGGTTCCTCTACCGCTGGGCTCACGGCATCGTGATGGTCGGCGTCCCCGTGGCCGCGATCCTGCTCCTCACCCCGCTGTGGTGGCTGGTGCCGGTCGGTCTCGCGGCGTGGGTCGCCGCCTACGTCGGTCTGCGCGGACGGCGCTTCGGCATCCTCGGTGCCGCCCGACGGTCGGTCGAGACCCTGATCTCGGCGGTCTGGGAGGTCGCGCTGTTCGCGCGCAGCAGCCTGCGGTTCCGCACGCTCCTGCTCTGAGCTTCAGCTGGTGCCGCTCGTGACCCGAGCGAGCAGGACGCCGGCGGCCGCCTCGTCGTCGGGACGGGGCGCCTCGCTGACCTGGCCGTGCTCCATCACCAGCAGTCGGTCGCACACCGTCAGCGTCGACGGGCGGTGGGCCACGAGCACCACGGTCACGTCGGTGGGCAGCGCGGCCAACGCGTGTTGGATCTGTCGTTCGCTCGTCACGTCGAGCGCCGAGGTGGGCTCGTCGAGCACGATCAGCTGCGGGTTGCCGGCGAACGCTCGGGCCAGGGCGATCCGCTGACGCTGCCCGCCGGAGAGCTCGCGCCCTGCCTCGCCGACGGCGCGTGACGAGTCCGCGGTCCACTTCTCGAGATCGCGTGAGAGCGCGGCTGCCTCGATCGCGCGGTCGATGTCGGCATCGGTCACCGACGGCCGGAAGAAACGGACGTTGTCACGCACGTCGCCGGAGATCAGCCGCGGCTGCTGGCCGACGTAGGCGATGAGCGAGTGCCAGTCGTCGGTCCTGGCTTCCGACAGGTCGATGCCCGACACGCGAACCGTGCCCGACGACGGGGCCCGCAGGCCCAACAGGACCTGGACGAGCGTCGTCTTGCCGCCGCCGGACGGACCGACGACGCCGATGACCTCACCAGCGGTGATCGAGAGGTCGACGCCGCGGAGCGCCTGCTCGCCACTCGGATACTGGTAGGTGACCCCGGAGAGCTCGATCCGGTCGATGGTGGTGAGCGGCGTCGATCCCCGGACCGGCGGCGAGGCCCGCAGGTAGCGATCGGTCGACTCGCGCAGCTCCTCGAGGAACGGCCACTGCTCGACGATGAACTGCGCTCCCGCCTGGGCGCCCTGTGCGTACCGCATGTTGCGGAGCAGGAACAGCACGGCGACGCCGAGACCGAGCGGCTCGACGACCGAGAGGGCGTTGATCACCGCGAGACCGCCGACGAGGGCGCCCATGGTCGCCGAGACCATGAGACCCGGCACGACCAGCGACAGGAACCGCGCCCGGCGATGGGGCTTGGCGACGTCGATGATCGCCCGACCGACCCTGGCCTGCATCGCGTCGATCACGCCGAAGACCCGGACCTCGGCCGTCACCTCGGTCGCCTCCTCGATGGCGGAGATCACCTGGTTGTGGCCGCTGAGGTGGGCGCGCGACGTCGTGCGGGTGAGCGAGACCAGTGGGCGCAGACCGACCACGAGGATCCCGGTCAGCCCGAGCATGGAGGCGGCGGCGATCGGCGCGGCGAGCGCTGCGGCTCCGGCGAGGACCACGAACCCGACGGCCGACATCAGCACCGACGACATCATGTGGAAGGTCTGCGAGACCCGCATGGCGTGCATCGACGCCAACTCGTGCACGTGCCCGGCCGACTCCTCCTCCTGGACCTCCCACGAGGTGCGCAGATAGGCGCCCAGCACCTTCTGGCGGGCTTGGACGACGCCGAGCGTCGACAGACGGGCGGCGATGAAGGAGCCGACGACTCGGGTCACCGTGACCACCAGGACGGCGGCGGCTCCCATCCACAAGGCCCCGGTCGTGCTCCCCGTCCCGAGATCGATCGTGCCGAAGTCCAGGGTGACGGTGTCGTCACCGGAGACGGCGAGGGCGATCGCCGCGACGAGCGCGATGGTCGCGGCCTCGGCCAGGCTCGAGATGGCGCTGACCGCCGCGAATGCCGCGAGGTGTCCGCGGGCGCCGCGGTACTCCGAGAGCAGGTCCCAGACGTCGCGCAGACGGACTCGGCCCGACGACGGCTCGGGTGAAGGCGCCGTGGTCGAGTCGGACATGGGTCGAGACGCTAAGCGACATGTCCCCCCACCGACGAGCCACGCCCGATCGGCACTCGTGATCGCGTGCGGTACGGTCCGCCGCCATGCAGACGGTCATCTTGTGCGGCGGCAAGGGAACGCGGGCATACCCGCACACGGAGGTGGTCCCGAAACCTCTCCTCGAGGTGGACGGCACGCCGATCCTCGGTCACCTGCTCGGGATCTACGCAGCCCAGGGGTTCACCGACTTCATCCTGTCGGCCGGCTACCTCGCCGATCGGGTCGAGGAGTTCGCCCGCACGCTCCCCAAGACCTGGCAGGTCGAGGTCGTCGACACCGGCGAGGAGTCGAACACGGCCGATCGCATCACCGGCGTTCGCCACCTCCTCGACGACGTGTTCATGGCCAACTACTCCGACGGACTCGGCAACGTCGACATCGAGACCCTGGTGGCCTTCCACAAGGGCCATCCCGGGGCGGCCACCCTCACGACCGTTCCGCTGCCCAGCCAGTACGGCACCATCGAGTCGGACCGCTACGACCGCGTCGTCGAGTTCCGCGAGAAGCCGAAGCTGCCCGATCACCGGATCAACGGCGGCTACTTCGTGATGGACCGCCGGGTGCTCGACCTCTTCGACGGGCCGGACCTCGAGCGCGACGTGCTCCCGACCGTGGGCGCAGCGGGCGAGCTGTACTCGTTCCGCCATCAGGGCTTCTGGAAGTCGATGGACACCTACAAGGACGCGCAGGAACTGACGGCGCTCGCCCACGACGGCGCGCCGTGGAACGACACGCCCGGCGCACCGCACTGACGACGCCCGTGGACCCTCGCACTGCGGCCCTCGGCGGCCAGCGGGTCCTCGTGACCGGCGGCACCGGGTTCCTGGGTGCCCACCTCACCCGGGCCCTCGTCGGCCTCGGTGCCGAGGTGCACGTGCTGACCTCGGGGACGCAGGACGCCGAGCTCGACGACGTACGCCACCACCTGGGGAGCATCGTCGACCCCGACTCGGTGCGCGCTGCCGTCGCCGCGGCCCAGCCCGACGTCGCGTTCCACCTCGCGGCGTTCACCCATGTCGGTCGGTCGTGGGACGCGGCAGACGCCTGCGTCCGCGTGAACGTCGAGGGCACCATGAACCTGCTGCTCGCACTCGCCGACAGCGGGTGTCGCCGAACCGTGACGGCGAGCACCTCCGACGTCTACGGCGCCGGCGTCGTGCCGTTCCGCGAGTCGGCGACTCCGCTCCCCACGTCGCCCTACGCGACCAGCAAGCGCGCCGCCGAGCTGCTGTGCACCATGGGGGCGGAGGCCAGCGGATGGCCCATCGTCCAGCTCCGCGTGTTCAACGTCTACGGCCCCGGCCAGACACCCGATCGGTTGATCCCCGAGATCATCGCCCGCGCCAACGACGGCGACGAGCTCCTCATGACCCGTGGCACACAGACCCGCGAGTTCAACTTCGTCGACGACATCGTCGAGGGATTCCTCGTCGCTGCGGTCGCAGAGGGAGCCGCGGGCGAGCTGGTGAACCTGTGCAGCGGCACCGAGGTGTCGGTGGCCGAGGTGGCCGAGACGGTGCTCGACCTCATGGGCAACCCGATCCGCGCCCAGCTCGGCGCGCTGCCGGAACGACCGATCGAGATCCCCCGTGTGGTCGGCGACCCCACGCGCGCCCGCGAGGTCCTGGGTTGGTCGGCACGGACGTCGCTCGCCGACGGCCTCTCGAAGACGATCGACTGGTACTCGCAGCGCTGACGGGCGGTCAGACGAGGCTGGCTGCGGTGTGCTCCTCGATCTGGCGCCGGCCGAGCGCCGCCATCTCGTCGGAGCGGTAGAACCGGATCGTCTCGTCGATCGCCTGGTCGACCGACCAGCGCGGGCCCCAGCCGAGGTCGTCCATGGCGAGGGTCGCGTCGAGCTGCAGCAGGGTCGCCTCGGCGGTGGAGTCGTCCCGATCGATCACGATCGCGTCGTCGGGGGCGCCCCAGCTGGCCGCCGCGCGGCGGGCCACGTCGAGCACCGACTTCTCACCGGCGGAGTGGGCGAAGTTGTACGAGTCGGCCACGGGCCGACCGTCGAGCATCGCGGCCGAGACCAACAGGTAGCCGCTGAGGCAGTCGAGCACGTGCTGCCACGGCCGTACCGCGTCGGGGCGGCGGAGCGTGACCTGTTCGCCGGCTGCGAGCGCCCGCACGATGTCGGGGACGAGGCGGTCGTCGGACCAGTCGCCACCGCCGATCACGTTGCCGGCGCGCACCGAGACCAGCGGGCGGGGGTCGAGGCCCATGTGGCTCGCGTCGCGGTACGGCGAGAGAACGATCTCTGCCGCGGCCTTCGACGCGCTGTACGGGTCGTGGCCGCCGAGGGGGTCGCCCTCGCGGAACGATCGCCCGAGGTTGTCGTTCTCGTAGACCTTGTCGGTGGTGATCACGACGATGGCCTGGACCGACGGACACGCCAGCGCGGTCTCGACCGCGTGGACCGTGCCCATGACATTGGTCGCGAACGTCGAGATCCGATCGCGCCAACTCGCTCGCACCAACGGCTGGGCCGCGAGGTGGAACACCACGTCGGGCTGGACAGCGTCGACCGTACGGCCGAGGGCCTCGACATCGCCGACGTCGCCGAAGTGGCTCTCGACGAACTCGTCGACCCCGAGGTCGTGGAACGCTCCCTGCTTGGGCACCTCGTCCGAGTAGCCGGCCACGTCGGCACCGAGCAGGTCGAGCCAGGTGGCGAGCCAACTCCCCTTGAAGCCGGTGTGGCCCGTGAGCAGGACTTTCCGGCCGGCGAACTGCGCGGCGGGGTCGATCCGTGGGGTGGGGGCGACGGGACCATCCATGAGACAACAGGATTCGCCGCGGAACCCCCGAATCCCTGTCCGGGCCGACAGTCAGAGCAGGAGCGTCCGCTCCCGAGCGCTCGACGCGGCCATCGCTGCGACCTCGACCACGCCCGCACCGGCCCGCAGTCCGGCGACCTGCAACCGGGTCAGGACGGTCCCCCGCTCGCGTCGGCTCTTGAGCGCGACCCACGCCCCGGCGGCGACTGCTCCGAGGCGGACGTCGACCACCCCAGCCACCGAGACGCCGACCACCGCGGCCAGCGTCGACCCGTGGCTCCGCTGCCAGAACACGCGCATCGGCAACAACGCGCGGAGCTCGGGATGCTCTTTCACCAGCCGCACGAGGTGGACCATGCGCAGTCGGTCGTCGAGGTGGGCGCGATAGCTCTGTCGCCAGATGACGTGATGGGCGACGGCGTCGGCGACGAAGGCCGTGGATGCACCGGCGGCGACGGCGCGCAGACCGAGGTCGGTGTCCTCGCCGGCCGGGATGGGGAACGACTCGTCGAACCCGCCCACCTGTTCGAGCACCGAACGGCGGTAGCCGATGTTGCAGGTCTCGAAGAGGCCGCTCCATCGCGTGATCCGCTGCGTCCGGTCCCACGGCCCGACCGGTTCGGGATCGTGGTCGTCGGGGTGGGTGGCGCCCTGCACGATGTCGTGCCCCTCGGCGAGCGCCTGCGACAACGCCGACGCCCACCCGGCCCCGACTCGACAGTCGTCGTCAGTGAACAGGACGTGGTCGCCGCGTGCGACCTGCCATCCCAGATTGCGGGCTCGGGCGGGACCGCGGTTGTCGTCGATCCGCTCGACCCGCAGGGCCGTGCCGCCGTCGGTGGCCGCCATCTCGGCGAGCATGCGGCCCGTCTCCGGGCGCGAACCGTTGTCGACCACGACGACCTCGAGGCCGGCCACGTCCTGCGCCAGGAGCGACGAGACGAGCTCGCGGGCCATGACGGGACGGTCGTAGGTCGACACCACGACGGAGACCGACGGGGTCATGAGCTGGGGCTCGAGTTGGGGCTCGCGGTCACCGGGCGAGCATAGGGAATCCGACGATGGGGCCGGTCGAGGGCGATAACGTCCGAGCTTCCCGGAACGACTGGAACGATGCAGAACTCCTCCCTGACCCCCGACCTGCGCACCATCTACGAGGTGGTGACGCGGCCGAGCCAACGGTCGACCACCTTCGCGCCGGAGCAGAGTCCCCTCCACGAGCGGATGGTCTTCGTGGTCGGCGCGCCCCGGAGCGGGACCACGTGGTTGCAGCAACTCCTGGCCGTCCACCCCGCGATCGCGACCTCGGGCGAGAGCCACGTCTTCTGTGAGGGCATCCAGGCGATCCTCGACAACTTCGCCGAACCGGACGAGACGATGATGCTCTCGACCTGGGTCGACGAGGGCGAGCTCACCTCGCTGTGCCGGACGTTCGCCGACGGCGTGTTCGCTGCCATGCGCGACGGCAGCCGACCCGACGCGACCCACATCCTCGACAAGACGCCGAACCACCGGCTCCAGAGTGCCGTGCAGGCCCGGCTGTACCCCGACGCCACCTACATCCACATCGTCCGTGACGGCAGGGACTCCGCAGGGTCATCGCACTCGATGTGGAAGCGCTTCTCGAACGAGTACGGCAGCGCGTCCCGCGCAGCAGCCGTCTGGGGCGACGCCGTGCGCGACGTCCGAACCCACCTCTCGGGACTCCGCTACGTCGAGGTCCGCTACGAAGAACTCCTCGACGATGTCGAGGGCGGGCTGGCGGCGCTGTACGACCACATCGGCCTGCCCCACGATCCCGCGCTGGTCGCCGCCGCCGCCGAGTTCGGCCGTGCGCCGATCAACGTCTCGCCGTCATCGGTCGCGATCGGTCAACGCAAGCGATCCGGCAATCCGGTCATCGACCGCGCGGTGGCTCGCGTCGCCGGCGACGTGCTCGTCGACCTGGGGTACTCGACGGCGGCCGACGTCGACCGGGACACCCGTATCCGCACACGCGACACGCTCACCGAGGACCTCACCGCGACCATGGCCAGCGCGTCGTCGGCGATCCCGGCAGCGACCCGCGACCTGGTGGCCCGCTACAAGCGACGCCGGTGGCGACGACAGACCGAGGGCGTGCAGAAGGCGAGTCGCGCCCTGGTCGCTGCGGTCGAGGACGGAGACGCCACCGCCGTTGCCCGAGTCCTGGCTGGCGTGAGCTCGCCGCCCGACCTGGTGTCGGCGCTCGGCCCGGCGAAGGGCGTGTCGACCAAGGTCGAGGAACACCGAGCCGCGATCACCTTCGTCAGCGAGAGCGGCGAACGTCACCTGGTCCGGATCGTCGAACGCGGCGGAGCGGTCGTCGAGGCCGAACTCATCTGACGCAGATCGCCTCGTAGAGGCGATCGTGGAGCGGGCCCACCGACTGCTCCCAGTCGAAGTCCATCGCACGTGCTCGGCAGGCGGAGCGCACCGACGGGTCGTCGGCTCGGCCGATCCATTTCACGATCGCCTGCGCAACCGCTTCGTCGTCGTCGACGGGCACGCACGAGCCGACGGGGGCGTCGCCCACGATCTCGCTCGGGCCACCGTGGTCGGCGACCACCACCGGACACCCCGTGGCGAGCGCCTCGACCACCGAGAGCCCGAACGCCTCGTCGCGCGAGGGCAGCACCATGACCGAGGCCTCGGCGTACAGCGAGTCCGCTTCGTCGAGCGTGCCGGTCCCCGCGACCCGCGTGTGCGCCCGTACGCGCTCGCGCAGATCGGGGGCGAGGGTCTCGAATGCCCACTCGGGGGAGCCGGCACCGGAGAGCACGAGTTCGGCATCGGGGATCTCGTCGAGCACACGGGCGAAGGCCGCCAGCACGACGTGCAAGCCCTTGTACCGGGTCGACAACGACGCCGAGAACAGCACCGTCGGCGGACCGGCGGGAACCGGGGCCACCGGGAACCGGTCGACCCGCACGCCGGGAGGGAGCACCGTCCACGCCGCCGGGATCAGTTCGTCGACGATCACCCGCACCGGCGTGCTGAGCGCCCCCGCAGCGTCGGCCGCCGCGGCTCCACGGCCCAGACTGCGCAGCAGCGCCGGCTCGGCTTCGCGGGTGGCGGGCGTCGGCATCCCGAGGAGCGTGTAGACGGTCGGGAAGCCGGCAGCGGCGGCGGCCACCGACGCCGTGGGCCACAGTGCGTGCACGACGTCCCACCCGGATCCGAGCGCTCTGCGGATCCGACGGGTCTCGACGACATCGACCAGTCGCTGCGGGAATCGGCGGGCGCGGGGCCCGGGCCGCTTCCAGCCGCGTCGGACCTCGATGCCCTCCACGGTGTCGACGCCGGGAGCGTCCGGCCCGCCGTGCGCGCTGATGATGACGACCTCGTGACCGGCCCGGTCGAGATACCAGGCGAGATCGTGGAGGTAGCGCTCACCACCGCGGCGGGTGTTCGGCCACGTGAAGGGATGGACGAGCGCGATGCGCACGGTTCAGACCCGGGGCGTCAAGAACAACAGGACGACGCGACCCAGTTGCCGACCGCCGGGCACCGACGTCACCGCCGAGGCGAGACGACGGGCGCGGGAGCCCGACCACGGGACGAATCCGCGCTCGCTCACCTGCATGTGCGGTTCGACCAGTTGCTCGAGGTCGCGCCACGTGTACTCACGCAGATGGCTGTCGGCGGCGTAGTACGCCTTCGCCGGCCGGCGGTTGCCGCGGACGCGGTCGCGCAGTTTCTTCACCACGACCGGCAAGCGGATGCGGTTGGGGGTCGCCAGTGCGACGATCCCGCCCGGAGCGGTCACCCGCGCGAGTTCGCGGGCACCGGCATCGTCGTCGGGGAGGTGCTCGATCGTGTCGTCGCACACCACCGACCCGAAGGCTCCGGGTGCGAACGGGAGCGCCTCGGCGTCGGTCACGACGCCACAGAAGGTCACTCCGGCCTCGGACGAGATCCGGCGAGCCAGCGTGATCATGCCGGTGCCGATGTCGGCGCCGATGATCGCCCGTCCCGAGCTCTTGGCGACCAGGATCGAGGCCACGGGGTTGGGACCGCAGCCGACGTCGAGATGCAACCCGGAGGTCGTCGCCAGCCCCGCGGCGACCGCAGCGGCCGTCTCGTGGAAGCTGAGTACCGGCACCGATCCGTCGGCGTCGGTCGCCTCGACCAGCGACGCGGCCAGATCGACGTAGATCTGCTTGATGCTCGCGCTGTCCCCCGACTCGAGGATCGCCTGTGACTCCTCGGAGTGGCGGTCGAGCGCCGACCTGGTCGCCTTGCCGACGGCGCGTGGCTCAGGCACGGATCTTCTCGATCACGGCGGTGGTGGACACGGCGGGCGTGCGGGGCAGGTAGCGGACCTCGCAGGTGTCGGCGAGGTCGTCGAACCGGCCCTCCCAGTCATCGCCCATCACCAAGATGTCGGCTCGGTGTTCGACGAGGTAGTCCCGCTTCTTCTCCAACGACTCCTCCGGGAAGATCTCGTCGACGATCCGCAGTCCGCGCAGGATCTCGCAACGCTCGGCGAACGAGTAGATCGGGCGGCGCCCCTTCTTCGACTCGTTCAACTCGTCGGTGCTGACGCCGACCGTGAGGTGATCGCCCATCGCCCGTGCCCGGTCGAGCAGCCGGAGGTGGCCGACGTGGAAGATGTCGTAGGTCCCGAAGGTGATGATCCTGGTCATGAGTGCCTCGCCGCTGGCCGGAGTCGTGTCACAGACCGACCGCATCGGCGATCGCGCTGGCCGATGCGGTGTCGCCGTCCTCGTTGAACACAACGGACAAGTCCGCGGATCCTGACGGTCGGACTGCCGAAGGATCGATTGCGTCGACGAAGCGTTTCACGTCGTCGGGCGTGTCGAGACGGTGCGCCGCGTCGCAACGGAGGAGGTGGCCATGGTCGAACAGGGTGTCACGGGTGTAGCTCGAAGGGTCGAATCCCATGACACCGATGGGGTTGCCGGTGTGGAGGTAGTCGATGAAGATCGACGACACGTCGGTGATGAGCGCGTCGGACGCCGCCACCAGGTCGTACAGCTGGATCCCCGTCGCCTGCCACTGCGGTGCGGTCAGCAGCGTGATCGACGGACCGAGGTCGACGGGCCGGTGATTGAGGACGTCCATCGGATGCAGCTTGACGATCACCTGTGCCTCGCCACCGGCCTCGGCGAGGGCCTCGAGCAGCGCCGGGTCGAGCGCGTCGAGGAACGAGGCGGCCCTCGGGTCACCCGGGGCGTCGGGCTCGGAGCGATGCGTCGGCATCCACAGGATCCAGCGTCGATCGGGGTCGAAACCCAACTGGGAGGCGATGGCCGCTCGGTCGTGGTTCGGGGTCGCGAAGCCCTTGAGGACATCGGTCCGGGGCAGGCCCGACACCAGGACGTCGCGTGGATGAGCGTCGAACACGCCGGCGATGATGTAGCGGAAGAAGCTCGACGTGGCGACGTGCACCGATCCGTAGACCGGGAACATCCCCTCGTCGCGACGTTCGAGACGGCGGATGGCCTTCACCGGCATGCCGTGCCACAGGCACACGGAGACACGTCTGCCTCGGGGCGTGGCGTAGCCGAACGCCCCGTGGGTGTGGAAGCACACCCGCGCGCTCATGAAGTCGAGGTAACTACGGGCCGACCACCGCTTGATGACCAGTCGGTGCCCGCGTGCTTCGGCGCCGGCGAACTCGTCTCGGACCCGCTGTGCCTGCGACATGTCGCTGAGGAGCCAGACGTGTTCGAGGTCGCGCCGCACCTCGAGCAGGTGGCGGTACATCCAGTAGGCGTTGTCGGTGTAGTCGGGGATGCTGACGTAACAGACCCGATCGTCGACGACGGGCACCATCGGCTGCACGACCCGGTCGAGCGCGCGGAGGAGCGGGAGCGCGATCCGCCGGCCTGAGCTGCCGATCCGAGTTTGCAGTGGGCGATGCATCGTGGGTCACCCGGGTGATCGGAGAGATGGAACCGATCGGCGGAGCCGTCGCCCACCTCCCGATGCCGCGAGGGACGCCCGGTCGTCCTCTCGGCGGTTGCGGACCCTAGCGACCAGCGGCCGTCTGCCCGATGACCCGCTCGTAGACCGCTGTCCGCGACGACGCCACGGTCTCCGGAGCACAGACCTCGGCCACGAGGCTGCGGCCGAGTGCCCCGACCCTGGCCGCATGGTCGGCGTCGACGAGATGCGGGCGGAGCGCCGCCGCCAGCGCGGCGACGTCGTCGGCGGGCACGACGAGGTCGGGCAGGCCCGGTCCGATCCACTCGGCCGCGCCGACCTGGTCGGTCATCACGGCGGGGCGGCCCGATGCCAGGGCCTCGAAGACCACCATCGACAAGGTCTCGAACCGACTCGGAACCGCCACGACGCGCGCCGCTCCGTAGACCTCGCGCATCCGCTCGGGGTCGGCGACCGATCCGAGGAGTTCGCACGGCAACCCCAGTTCGGCCGCCCGGTCGACGACACGCTCCGCATACGAGCCGCCGGCGAACTGCGTCGACGCCCCGGCGAACACCACTCGCAGCCCCGGGACCGCAGGCTGCAGCGTGGCCAGGGCCTCGACCAGGACCTCGGGCGCCTTGCGACGCTCCAGTCGCCCGACGAAGACGACGACGGGGTCGGACTCGGCCACCGGCGCGCAGTCGGCCCAGAGGCCGGCGTCCATGGGTGGGGCCACGAGATCGACCGCGTCGTCGGGGATCCAGCGCTCGCCGTCGGGGTAGCGCGTCGTCTGGCGCGAGGTCGCCGTGATCGCTGCCGCGCGGCGGGCACTCGCCTGCTCCGCACGCCCGGCGATCCGGGCACCCCGCGTGCCCTCGACCTCGTTCCACGCGTGCTGCAGGTCGAGGGCGAGGTGGGCGTGCACCACCACCGGCAACGCGGTCGCCGGGCCGACCAGGAGCCCCTGCGCCTTCCATTCCGGGCACTCGACCACGTCGAATTCACGCCGGAGACGCCGCATGACCAGCGCTGCGCTGACGGCTCCGTGGACCCGGGTGCGGAGCGCCTTGCCCGGCGCGCGCATCCATCGTCGGAGGCGGTCGGGGCCCATCGAGGGTGCGCGGAGAACCGTCACCCCGTCCTCGACCGCGGTCGACGCAGCGTCGGCGCCGTCGATGCACACGACGGTCACCTCATGACCGGCGTCGACCAGCACTCGGGCGACGACCTGCACGTAGGTGCCGATCCCACCGATGGTGCGCGGCGGATACTGCATGGTGACGAACGCGATCCGCATGAGCCGCCGGAGCGTATCTCGTCGCTCGCGGTCTGCAGATCGTGCGGGATAGCGTCCGCCGGATGCCGGGGACGACGCACGACCACCGTGACACCCGGACGCACCTGGTCCATCTCGCCGACCAGCGGCGGAGCCGGACCGACAGCCACGGGATCATCAACTTCTCCCTCGGGCTGACCCGTGCCTTGCCTGCGGCGCTGGGGTCCGACCGCCTGGTCGTCTCCGTGAACGACGAACTGATCGACGAACTCGGTCGCGACTTCCTCCGTCCCGACGATCGCATCGTGGTCGTGCCTGCGCCCGAGACGACGGCGCAGCGGCTGGCGCTCGACCACCATCGGGTCCTGCGCGCCGCCCACGACGCCGGCGCCGACACGGTCTTCTACCCGAAGGGGTTCCTGCCGATCCGAACAGGGCGCAGCCACCGCTCCTTCGCACAGGTCATCTGCCTCCACGACGACATCCCCATGCGCCTGGCGCAGGACCCACAGACACCGCGCTCGCGACGGCTGCGGCTCCAGTACTTCGCCGGGTTGACCCGGTGGTCGATGCGTGCAGCCGACCGTCGGCTGTTCGTGTCGGACTTCAGTCGGCGACAACTGCTCGCTCGAACGGGAAGCGAGCGAGACGACGACGTCGTCACCCACGAGGGCATCGCGCTGCCGACCGTTCCCTATGTCCGCCTCGCCGACCGCCGGCGTCAAGCGGTGGTGCTGGGCTCCGACCACGTCCACAAGCGAACGGCCGCCGGCCTCGACCTCATCCAGGCCGACGCGCGCTGCCGGCAGGAACTCGACCGCATCGTGGTGCTGGGGAGCCTCGGCGGCGCTTCGGCCGATGCCGGTCCGATCCCGATCGAGCACCGCCCGGCGCCACTTGCCGACCTCGATCTCTCCCAGCTGATCGCCGAGAGTCGCGCGCTCGTCTACCCGTCGAACTACGAAGGCTTCGGGCTGCCCCCGATCGAGGCACTGTCGCTGGGTACCCCGACGGTGTTCCGACGTACGGGAGCCTCGGCCGAGGTGCTGGGCGACGCTCCCGGCGCGTTCGCAGACGAGTCGTCTGGGGCCTTCGCCGCCGCCGTCGCCGAGGCACTGGCCCTCGACGACGACGCCCTCGAGCGCTGGCGGGAGGACATCGCCGCCGATTTCGACTGGTCGGTCGTGGCCGAGCGGGTCGCCCGGGCGCTGCACGGCGCCGAGCCTCGTCACCGTCGTGGTTGAGCGGGAGCGAGCAGCCGACACGGCTACCGTCGCCAGGATGATCGCTGGAGCGTGGGGCCCATGAGCCGGTTGCTCGTCGGCGCCACGATCGCGCTCTCGGTCCTCGTCGCCGCCGGCCTCGCGCAGTTCGGCGGTGGTCTCGCCATGATCGCCGCCGGCGGACTGCTCGTCGCCAACGTGATCCTGTTGCGCTGGTCGTCGCCGGGACGAGGGCGATCGAAGTCGGTCGACACGCGCATCGCTGCGCTGCTCGCGGCGTCCTGGCTGGTGATGGCGATCACGCCGATGCACAACTTCAGCTACCAGTCGACGGCGGCGGCGACGTCGTCGCTGTCGATCCAAACGGCAGGCGAACTGGTCGTCTTCACCGGTATCGGCGCGTTCTCCGCGTTCTTGTTGCGGACCTACCTGCCGCTCCGGTCGATCGGCGCATCGCTCACGTTGACCCCGGTCTGGGTGATCGCCTCGGCCAGTTGGGGAGGCACGCCTGCCTATGCCGTGGCTCGCGGGATCGAGTACGTCGCGATCGCGTTCCTCGCGCTGGCCACCGTCGGCCTGGGCGCCCGGAACCGCGAGGCGCTGGAGCTGATGGCCACCCGGGTGATCCGATGGCTCGCCGGCCTGACCGTCTTCTTGATCCCCGTCGGGTTCGCTCTCGGCCCGATGTACGTCGTGATGACCGCCGCCAACCGGGGGCGGTTCACCTGGGCAGGGGCGCATCCGACCGAATCGGGTTTCCTGCTCGGCGCCGCCGTGCTGGTGTTCGCGTCGACGCGCGCCGAGGTCCTGGGCATCCGTCCGTGGATGCGCGGCGCCGGCCTGCTGGTCACCGCCGCGGCGTTGTTCCAGAACCAGACCCGCACCGCGCTGGCCGGCGTGGCCGTCGGCATCGCCGTCATCGTGATCCTCGACGCCCGTGCCCACCCCGACCGGGCGGCATTCCAGGGATTCCTCGCCTTCGCCGGCGCGGTCGGCGCCGTGGCGGTCGCGGGTGGAGCGCTGGGCGGGTACGCCCTGCGCGGAGGTTCGACCGAGGACCTCACGTCGCTCAACGGCCGAAGCGACCTCTGGGCGGTCGGCTTCGACGCCCTCCACGGTCCGCTCGACTGGATTCTCGGCCTGGGCTTCGGTGCCACTCGACGGGTCTTCATCGACGATTTCGCGTTCGCCGGCACCGCCCACAACTCCCTGCTCGGCACCTTGGTCGGGCTCGGTCTCGTGGGCGTCGTCCTGCTCTTCGGGAGCGTCCTGCGAGCGTCCGTCGAGCTCTTCGGGCACCATCGCCGGTCGTCACCTGGCTACGGCGCGACCTACCTGTCGTTGCTCGCCTACACGCTCGTTGCCGCTGCGACCCGCGACAACCTCGCCGAACCGCAGTTCGGGATCGTGTTCGTGTACCTCTGCGCAGCGCTCGCGATCGGTGCATCCGGCCCCTCTGCCTCCGACGACGAGCCGTCGAGCGACGACGCGACACCGGCCGAGTCAACGGCGGTTGTCCCACCGATCGAGGTCTGGCCCGTGAACTGAGCATTTCCACCAGAAATGGGGGAGGAATGTTCACGTTGCGTGACGAAGTGTTCACTCGGCGTTCAGGGCAAGTCGACGAGTCGGCGATGTCCAGGACGATTTCGGGCCGGGGTCAGAGTGGATCGGGACACGCAATGCAACGACAACCAGTCCGCAAGCTCCTCGAAGCTGGCGTCGCACTCACCCTCTTCACGATCGCGCTGCCGGTCATCTGCCTCGGCGCGCTCGCCTCGTTCATCAGCTACCGGGCGTGGCCGTTCTTCGTCCAGGAGCGTGTCGGCTACGAGGGTCGCACGATCCGCATCCGCAAGATCCGTACGCTCCCTCCGGCGACCGCGCAATACGCCGACAAGTACTCGATCCGTGCCAACGAGATCCCCCGTGCGATGAAGCTGCTGCGGCGGCTGCACATCGACGAGCTCCCGCAGTTGCTCCACGTCTGCCGCGGCGACATGGCCTTCGTCGGCCCCCGACCCGAGATGGCCGTGCTCCACGATGCCCTCCCGGACAGCTTCGCCAGCGAACGGACGTCGGTCGCCCCCGGCCTCACCGGCCTGTGGCAGATCAGCCCGCACAACCAGCAGCTCATCGGCGAACGCCCCGAGTACGACCGGCTCTACGTGTCGTTCCGCTCGACCAAGCTCGACGCCTTCATCCTGCGCCGCACGATGCTCAAGATGACCCTGGGACGCCCCACGTACCTCCACGAGGTGCCGGTCCGAGTCGTGAACGACGAACGAGCGCGGCCGTTGGCCCACAGCTCCCAGGGACGCACCGTCAGTCTCGTCGACTGAGGCCGACGCGGCAGTGGCTAGCGTCGCTCCGTGACGAATCCCCCCGACAGACCCGAGGACGCGGCATCGAGCGTCCCGGTCGTCTTCATCGCCAGCTGTGGACGTTCGGGTTCGACGCTTCTCGATCTCGCGCTCGGCTCGGTACCGGGCATGGTCTCGACAGGCGAGCTGCGCCACCTCTGGACCCGCGGGCTCCAACAACGACGGCTCTGTGGGTGTGGGACCCCGGTCCCCGACTGCCCGCACTGGTCGGCCGTCATCGACGCGATCGGTGGCTACCCCCGCACCGAGGGAGCGCTCGATCATCACGCGGTCGAACACGACATGCAGGCGGTGGCCCGAACGCGTCACACCCGCCGCCTCCTCGCAGGGCGTGACGACGAGACCGTCGCCCGCCTCCACGATCTGTCGGCGCGCACCTACCGCGCCGTTCGCGAGGTGACCGGAGCATCCGTCGTGGTCGACTCGTCGAAGATGCCGGCCGATGCGGCACTGGCCGCGACCGCCCCGGGCGTCGACGTCCATCTCGTCCATCTGACCCGTGATCCACGCGCCGTGGCCTGGTCATGGCGCCGACCGAAGATGATGACCGATGTCGTACCGCCTCGACCGATCTCCACCATCTCGGCCAATCGCTCTGCGCGGCAGTGGCTGTCGTGGAACCCGCTGATCGAGCGAGTCGGCCAGCACGCGGCAAGCGTCACCCGCGTCCGCTACGAGGACCTCATCGCCGACCCGGCCGCCACCCTCGAGCGCATCGTCTCGGCCACCGGACTCGCGACCGCACCGATCGCAGACATGGTCGGCGACGGCTCCATCAGCATCCGAGGCAGCCACACCGTCGCTGGCAACCCGGCTCGGTTCGACACCGGCACCGTCTCACTGAAACTGGACGACCGCTGGCGCGACGACCAGCCGACGCTCGACCGGTGGCAGGCGACGGCCATCACCGCACCGTTGCTCCGGCGCTACGGCTACCGGGCCGCGCGTCGAGCCTGATCAGTCCGTCTGGCCAAGCCCGTCGATCGACCGGCGGAGTTCGGCGATCTCTGCTCGGGCGTCACGGAGTTCGTCGGCCAGTGCCTCGACCCGGGCAGCGAGCTCGCTCGGCGACGGAGCGGGGCGCGCCACGATCGGTCGGGTGCGGGCGCGCAGCCGCATCGTGGTGACTGGCCGATCGACCGGGGGTGCCGGCGCTGGCGCAGCGGCCGCGTCGGGAGCAACGGTGGGTTCAGCGGGCGCAGGCGCAGGCTCGGGCGTGGGCTCCCACGAGATCGTGGTCTCCTCGCTCCAGCGTCGGTCGGCCTCGTCGTCGCCCGCGTCGGGCCACTGGAGGTCCATCTCGGAATCGCTGGACGCCATCGCGGTCAGCTCCGGGCCCGCACGACACCGTCGGCCACGGCGGCCGCGGCCACGGCGGCGGCCACGCGGGGCGCCACCGAAGCATCGAAGACCGAGGGGATGATGAACTCGGGCTCGAGATCCGACAGCGGGATCGACTCGGCGATCGCCTCGGCGGCCGCGAGCTTCATGCCCTCGGTGATGTCGGTGGCGCCGGCGTCGAGCGCTCCACGGAAGATGCCGGGGAAGGCCAACACGTTGTTGATCTGGTTGGGGAAGTCGGAGCGACCGGTGGCGATGATGGCGGCGCGGCCCTTGGCTTCCTCGGGGCGGATCTCGGGGTCCGGGTTGGCGAGGGCGAACACGAACGGGTCCTTGTTCATGCGATCGAGGTCGGTGGCCTCGATGATGCCGGGACCCGACACGCCGATGAAGACGTCGCCACCGGCGAGGAGCTCGCCGACGGCGCCCTTGCGGCGGTCGCGGTTGGTGTTCTCGGCGAACCACTGCTTCGCGGGGTTCAGGTTCTCGCGGCCTTCCCAGATGGCGCCCTGGCGATCGGCGCCGATGACCTCGGCCACGCCCGCCTCGAGGAGGATCTTGCCGCAGGCGACGCCGGCTGCTCCGACGCCGGCGATGACGACGCGCAGGTCACTCATCTTCTTGTCGGTGAGCTTGAGCGCGTTCTGCAGCGCAGCGAGGACCACGACGGCGGTGCCGTGCTGGTCGTCGTGGAAGACCGGGATGTCGAGGCTGGCCTTCAGGCGTTCCTCTACCTCGAAGCAGATCGGCGCAGCGATGTCCTCGAGGTTGACGCCACCGAAGGTCGGGGCGAGCCGCTCGACGGTCTCGACGATCTCGTCGGCGCTGTGCACGTCGATGCAGATCGGGAAGGCGTCGACGCCGGCGAAGTTCTTGAACAGCAGCGCCTTGCCCTCCATCACCGGCATGGCGGCGGCGGGGCCGATGTCACCGAGGCCGAGCACGGCGGTCCCGTCGGACACGATGGCGACGGTGTTCTTGCGGATCGTCAGGTCGTGACTCAGCTCGGGGTCGTCGTGGATCGACATGCAGACCCGGGCGACACCGGGCGTGTAGGCCATCGAGAGGTCTTCGCGGTCGCGGATCGGCATCCGGGCCAGGACCTCGATCTTGCCGCCCTCGTGCATCTCGTAGGTGCGGTCCTTGCAGTGTGTGATCTCGACACCCTCGAGGCCGCGGATGGCGGCCTGGACCTGCTCTTGGTGCTCCTCGCTCGAGCAGTTGATCACCACGTCCTCGTCGAGGAACTCGCCCCGCACGTCGAAGCCCTCGAGCTGGGTGATGTTCCCGCCGGCATCGCCGATGGCCACGGCCAACCGTCCGAGCGAGCCGGGCGTGTTGTCGAGGCGCACGCGGATGTGCAGGGAGAATGCTGCGGTGGGGGTACCCATGGTGAACGAACCTTACGGGGTCGTCTCGGACACGACAGAACGGGAACGGGCCGGAACGCGAACCGACCGACCCCATCGATGGCCGGTCGGTCGTACGGTTCCCGGGACGCCGCGGCGTCCCCCAGACGAGATCAGATCTCGGACTGTGACATCTCCTCGAGGCACGCCCGGATCTCGGAGGCCTTGAAGCGGCGATGCCCGCCGAGCGTGCGGATGGCGTTGAGCTTTCCGGCGCGAGCCCAGCGGGTGACGGTCTTGGGATTCACCCGGAACAGGGCAGCGACCTCTGACGGCGTCAGGAGTGCTTCCGGGCTGTCGAGGTTCTCGTGTTCTGCCATGGTTGGGTGTCTTTCTCGGAGTCGGTTCGCCGAGCGGAGATCGCTGCGGGTCCCGTCAAAGGTACGAAACCTCCCCCAATCTGGACATAGCACGCGCGGGTCATTTCGCCCCGGTGGGATGACTAGTCCATCTGGGTCACAACGGGCGGTCTCGCCCGTCGTGGTCGCACCACGCATCGCGCACCAACGGGCCGGAATTCCCCGTGCCTCCTGGCGTGTCCGCTTGGCGGTACCGTCGACATCGGAGGTTTCATGACAGACGTTCTGGCACTGCTGCGCGAGGTTGACAGCGACGGGTTCGAACAGGTGGTCTTCGGCCACGACGCGGCCAGCGGCATGCGCGCGATCGTCGCCGTGCACTCGACCGTGCTCGGCCCGGCGCTGGGCGGCACCCGGTTCTGGCCCTATGCGTCGGAGGCCGAGGCCGTGACCGACGTGTGCCGGTTGGCACGCGGGATGACCTACAAGCATGCCGCCGCCGGTCTCGACCAGGGCGGCGGCAAGGCCGTGATCTGGGGTGACCCGCGCACCGACCGGACCGACGACCTCATCACCGCCTATGCCCGCTTCGTCGACCAGCTCGGCGGCCGCTACCTGACGGCGGAGGACGTCGGGACGACGCAGGCCGACATGGACCTCATCCAGCAGACGACGCCGTACGTCACCGGCGTCAGCCCTTCGCTCGGCGGCTCGGGCGACCCGTCGCCGGCGACGGCATGGGGTGTCCTGTGGGCCATCCGCGCCGCCGCAGAGAAGCGGTGGGGTTCACCCGACCTCGCCGGACGGCACGTGGTCGTCACCGGCGTCGGCAAGGTCGGCAGCGCGCTGGTCGGCCACCTGGTCGACGACGGCGCCACGGTGACGGTCGCCGACGTGCGCGACCAGGCCGTCCGTTCGGTCATCGAGGCCCACGGCAGCGATCGCGTGTCCGGGGTCGACGTGGCCGACGCGCACGCGACGGAGTGCGACGTGTTCGCACCATGCGCACTGGGCGCGGTCCTGTCGGAGACGACCGTCCCCGAGCTGCGGTGCGAGATCGTCGCCGGCTCGGCCAACAACCAACTGGCGACCGACGACGACGACAACCGGATCGCGCAGCGCGGGATCCTCTACGTGCCCGACTACGTGGTCAACGCCGGTGGCGTGATCAACATCGCCGAGGAGGCAGGTACGGGAGCCTCCGGCGGCTACGACCACGACCGAGCGTGGAAGCGGATCGAGGGCATCGCCGACACCGTGACGAACATCCTCTCGTTGGCCGAGGACGCCTCGATCACCCCGGCCGAGGCCGCCGACCGCTACGCCGAGGACCGACTCGAGCGAGCCGCGGCCCGCTAGCTGCCGTACTCGAAGCCGAGGTCGGGCGCGGTCACCAGGGCGACGAACGGGAGATCGTGCTCGGCGGCCATGGCCGCGACCGTCCCACCCCGGTCGACGACGGAGAGCAACAGGACCGGTGTGGCCCCGGCCTCGCGGATGACGTCGGCGGCTTCGAGCATCGACACGCCACGGGTCACCGCGTCCTCGACGACGACCACGCGGTCGCCCGGTTCGAGCGCCCCGGCGATGCGACCGCCCCCACCGTGGGGCTTGACCTCCTTGCGCACGCTGAACGAGCGCAGCGGCCGGCCACGGGTCGCGGCGATCGCCGCCACGCCGAAGGCCACGGCGTCGGCCCCCATCGTGAGTCCACCGATCGCGGTGACGTCGTCGGGGATGGCCGCCAGTGCGGCGTCGGCGACCAGGAGCATCCCCTCGGGGCTGCACGTGGTCTGCTTGGCGTCGCAGAACCATGAACTCGCCTGTCCCGACTTGAGGACGAAATCGCCTTCGCGGACCGCATGGGTCCGGATGTGATCGACGAGCGACATGGGACTACCTCCAGAGATGGTCAGAGCGTTTGACGAGCGCGAAGCCCACCGCAGCCACGAGGAGCGCAGCGAGCGTCGCCAATGCGTTCCGGGTCACCCAGCCACGCTGGACCGAGTCGTCGCGGAAGCTGCCGATCTCGACGAACTCGTCGTCGGTGAGCAGGCGTTCGACGTCGTCGGGGCCGATGCGGTCGTCGACCCAGACCAGCCGACCGGCCGCCTCCTGCACCCGCAGCTCGATCGTCTCGTCGTCGACATCGACGAACACCTCCCAGGCGGACACCGGATCGCCGTCCTCAGGCGTGTGGGTGACGCGCTCGGGGTCGCTCGCCACCCGGCCGTCGAAGCCGACATCAGCCAGCGCCTCGATGGCGACCGTGCTCGCGTCGTCGGCGTCGAGGAGGGGCCGAGGCGTGAACCACGATGCCGCGGCGGCACCCACGGCGCCGAAGATCAGCACCCACGAGACCACCCGCACCACAGCACGCACGGCGGCGACCGTACAGCGCACGTGGCCGACCACCGCGAACCGACCCACGTCTGCCTTCGGCCCGGACGGTGCCCGTCGCTACGCTCGGCCATCTCATGACACGCGTCCTCGCGGTGGCGAACCAGAAGGGTGGCGTCGCCAAGACGACCTCGGTGCACACCCTGGGCGCAGCGCTCGCCGAGCAGGGCCTCCGGGTCCTCCTCGTCGACCTCGACCCCCAGGCCTGTCTCACCTACTCGATGGGCGCCGACCCCGACTCGCTCGACCGGTCGCTCCACGACGTCCTCGTCCACGGGGCCGACGCGGCAGACGTCACCGTCGAGGTCGGGGGATGCACGCTGCTCCCCGCGACCATCGACCTCGCCGGCGCCGAGGTGCACCTGCTGTCGCGTACCGGTCGGGAGTATGCGCTGAAGCGGGCGATCGGCGACCTGACGGCGGCCCACGACATCACACTGATCGACTGCCCGCCGTCGCTGGGCATCCTGACGATCAACGGGCTCACCGCGGCCGACGAGGTCGTGATCCCGTTGCAGTGCGAGACGCTGAGTCACCGTGGGGTCGGCCAGTTGCTGGACACGATCGCCGACGTCCGCGACTACACGAACGAGTCGCTGCGGGTGCGGGGCGTCATCGCGACGATGTACGACGGCCGCACCAACCTGGCCCGCGAGGTCGTGGCCTCGATCCGCGAGACCTACGACCTCGAGGTGTTCGACCCGCCGATCCCCAAGTCGGTCCGCGTCGCCGAGGCTCCGGGGCTGAACCGGTCGGTGCTCGATCACGCCAGCCGTTCCAAGGCCGCGGTCGCCTACCGAGCCCTGGCGGCCCAGTTGGCGGCGACGTCGTGACCGAGCCCCGCCGCAACCTCGACCCGAAGGGCAAGCGGGCCCTGTTCGAGACACCGGTGACCGCGGCGGACGACGTCCTCCGCGCCGGCGAGCAGGCCGACGGTCGTGCTGCACTGTTCTCCACCGGGAGACCGAGGCCGGGCACCGCGCTCGTCGAGTGCTCGTCGTGCGCAACACGGACCCGGGTCACGCTCGGCGACATCGCCGTCCGGCTGGCGTCGTTCTCGGTGTATCTCCCGCTGCTGCACCCGCGTCACCCGCACCGGATCCGCTGCCCGCACTGCGCGAAGACGTCGTGGTGCCGGATCGGTTGGGGCGAGTAGCCGAGCCTTCAGCCCGCGTCCGCACCGCCGTCGAGGAGCCACTGGCGGTAGTCGACCCGCTGGGTGGCGTCGAGCGTCGACGCCAACTGCACCAACTCGAGCAACTTCGCCGAGTCGAAGGGCTTGGAGACGAACCCCAACGCGCCAAGCTCGATGGCATTGCGGTAGTGCCCGGCGCGGTCGGAGGCCAGGCCGGAGATGACGATGACCGCCGGCTTCGGCTCGTCGAGTTGTTCGAGGACGCCCCAGCCGTCGAGCTCGGGCATCATCACGTCGAGCAGCACGACGTCGGGCTCGACCACGGGGATGCGGTCCAGGGCTTCCAGACCGTTGTCGGCCGTCACCACGACGTAGCCCTCGGCCTGCAGTTCGAGCCGCAGCAGCAGCTGGATGTCGTGGTCGTCGTCGACGACGAGGACCGTCGTCACGCCGAGGAGCCGGAGGATCCCTCCGACGCCCTTCCGGCGTACCGCACCGTCCCGTCACCGGATTCGACGACGCCGATCTGCATCGCCCGATGCCCTGCGGTACGCAGCATGTCGAGGGTGGTGTGGATCTCGTCCTGGGGCACGACCACGACCATGCCGATGCCCATGTTGAACACCTTGGCCATCTCGTCGTCGCTGACGCTGCCCAGCCGCTGGATCTCGCCGAAGACCCGCGGGGCTTCCCACGTGTCGCGGTCGACGACGGCGTCGAGCTTCGGGGTGAGCACGCGCGGCAGGTTGCCGGGGATGCCCCCACCGGTGATGTGGGCGACGGCACGCACGTCGACCACCCGCAGGAGCGAGGCGATGGCCGGCGAGTAGATGACCGACGGTTCGAGCAGTTCGTCGGCGAGGGTGTGGTGGGCACCGTCCCAGGCGGGTTGGTCGAGCGACATCTCGGCGACGTCGAAGAAGACACGACGGGCGAGCGAGTAGCCGTTGGAGCGCAGGTTGGGCGACGGCAGCCCGATGAGCGCGTCGCCGGCCTGGACCGTCGTGCCGTCGAGGATCCGGTCACGCTCGGCGACGCCGACCGCGAAGCCCACCAGGTCGAACTCGCCGGGCTCCATCGCGCCGGGATGCTCGGCCATCTCGCCACCGATGAGCGCGCAGCCGGCATCGCGACAGCCCTTGGCCACACCCGAGACCAGTTGGTCGATGTGGTCGGGGTCGAGTTGCCCGACGGCGATGTAGTCGAGGAAGAAGAGCGGTTCGGCACCGGCGCAGGCGATGTCGTCGACGCACATGGCGACGAGGTCGATGCCGACCGAGTCGAAGCGACCGGCTGCGTGGGCGACCATGGCCTTGGTGCCGACGCCGTCGGTCGACGAGATCAGGACCGGGTGGTCGAAGCGGTGGGACGGGAACTGGAACAGGCCCCCGAAACCACCGATGTCACCGATGACCTCGGGCCGGAACGTCGAACGGACGTGCTCCTTGATGCGCTCGACGGCGGTCTCGCCGGCAGCGATGTCGACGCCGGCGGATTCGTAGGTCTCGCCCACAGGTTCGGTGCTCCCCATGTCAGGCGTCAAATCGGAGTTGGGCGCTGGCGGCGAATGCGGCGTCGGACCGTTCGGCCACGGTCTCCGCGATGCCGCTCGACGGGGCGGCCTTGCCGGCGACGTCCTCGAGCACACTCTTACCCAGGCTCACCGGGATGTCGACGGGGTAGTTGCCGGTGAAACATGCATCGCAGAATCCACTCTGGGGGGTGCCGGTGGCCGCGACCAACCGATCGAGGCTCAGGTAGGCGATCGAGTCGACCTTGAGATAGTCGCGGATCTCGTCGAGCTCCAGGTTCGCTGCGAGCAGTTCGCTGCGGACGCCGGTGTCGATGCCGTAGAAGCACGACCACATGACCGGCGGGGCCGAGATGCGCAGGTGGACCTCGGTCGCCCCCGCCTCACGCAGCATCTGGGTGAGCGTGCGCTGCGTGGTGCCCCGCACGATCGTGTCGTCGACCACGACGATCCGCTTGCCCACGAGGTTCTCGCGGAGCGGGTTGAGCTTCATGCGGACCGCGGCCTCGCGGGCCTGCTGGTTCGGCGCGATGAAGGTCCGGCCGATGTAGCGGTTCTTGACCAGACCGTGCCCGGACGGGATGCCCGACGCCAGAGCGAAGCCCTCCGCAGCGGGTACGCCCGACTCGGGGACGCCCATCACCATGTCGGCCTCGACCGGCGCCTGCTGAGCGAGTTGTTCGCCCATGCGGACCCGTGCCTGGTGGACGTTCTTGCCGTAGAGCGTGGTGTCGGGCCGTGCGAAGTACACGAACTCGAACAGGCACAGTCGGGGATCGACGTCGACCGAGGGGAACGCCCGCACCGAGCGGTAGCCGGTGGCGTCGATGACGACCATCTCGCCGGGCTCGAGCTCGCGGACGAAGTGGGCGCCGATGAGGTCGAGGGCCGACGACTCCGACGCGAGCACCCAACCGGTCTCGAGGCGGCCGAGGCACAGCGGACGGAAGCCGTGGGGATCGCGCACGCCGACCACGTGGGCCTCGTCCATGCAGACGATCGAGAAGGCGCCCTGCAGGTGCGGGAGCACCTCGAGCAGTGCGTGTTCGAGGTCGCGTTCGTCGCTGCGGTCGACGCCCGTGCGTTCGATCGAGCGCGCGAGCATCTCGACGACGAGGTCGCTGTCGGAGCTGCACTCGTCGGTGCCGGGCAGCATGCCGAGCTCGGCGGCGAGTTCGGCGGTGTTGACGAGGTTGCCGTTGTGGCCGAGCGAGATCTGGTGGCCGCCGGCCTCGCGGGTGACGGGCTGGGCGTTCTTCCACACGCTCGACCCTGTGGTCGAGTACCGCACGTGCCCGATGGCCAGGTGACCGGGGAGGCCGTTGAGGATCCGGTCATCGAACACCGAGGTCACCAGACCCGTGTCCTTGACCGTGATCATCTCGGTGCCGTCGGAGACCGACATGCCGGCCGCTTCCTGCCCACGATGCTGCAGGGCGAAGAGGCCGAGATAGGTGAGGTTGGCGACGGGCTGCCCCGGGGCGTAGATCCCGAAGACCCCGCAGGCCTCCTTGAGCTCGTCGTCGTCCGACGAGGTCGTGTCATCACCGGTGGAGGTCATGTCGTCCGCCACGCTACCGGTCGACGAACGGTGGACCGAACCCTCGCCGGTCCCGTGGTCACTCCCCCAGTTTGCGAGCGACCGCATCGGCGATCATCTCGAGCTGGTCGTCGCTGAAGATCTCGCCCTCGGCACGGAGCCGGATCCGGCGGCGGAGCGCCTTCAACTCGGCACCGAGCGTCTCGACGAGTTCGTCGGAGACGGACCCCACGCTGCGGATCTCCTCGCGGAGCAGGTCGATCACGTCCGGGTCGACCGTCGCGTAGCCGTCGGAGGTCGCTGCGGGCTGGGCCGGAGCGGGCACTGGGACGGTCTCGACGACGGGGCGGTCGAGCAGGTGCACGATGCCGTCCTGGATCTCGTGGAGGGCGTCGAGCACGGGCGACAGATCCACCGGTTCGCCCGGCACGGTCTCGTCCATCGGCTGCTGATCGGCGAGATCGTCGTGGAGCCGGTCGAGCCGCGCAGTCAGCGGCGTGAGATCGACGGACTCGCCGCCGGCGTCGACCACCTGGCGGAGGCGTTCGAACTCGGCGCTGACCTGGTCCCGCAACGTGGCGACCTGGTCGGCGATCTCCGGAGCGATGTCTGCGGGCGGAACGCCGGCGTCGTCGGCCAACACCAGGCCCTCGTCGAGTCGGACGATGATGTCCTCGACCCCGGTGCGCACGGCACGGAGCTCGGCCTCCACCTCGGGCGACATCGGCGCAGGCGTCGGCTCCGATGGCTCCGGTTCTGCGTCGAGTCGACCGATGATGTCCTCGACCCCGGAACGGACGGCACGGAATTCGGCCTCCACCTCGGGCGACATCGGCGCAGGCGTCGGCTCCGATGGCCGGGGCTCCGGGGCCGGGAGATCGACGACGAGCCCGTCGGCGAGCTCCTCGCGGAGCGCGGCGATGTCGGCGGCGAGCGAGGCGAGGTGGACGCCGTCGCCGGAGCCCACGCCTTGGTCGTCGACGACCTCGGCCTGTTCGAGCAGGTCGCGCACCGACGCTGTCAGGCCGGACACCTCGGACTGGAGGGCCTGCACGGCTTCGGGGTCGGTCGTGGTGGCGTCCCGGTCGACGAGCGCCTCGACCGTGGCCCGGACCTGGCGGACCTCGTCCCAGAGGGCTCCGACGACCTCGCCGGAGGCCAGGTCCTGCAGGGTCTCCTTGAGCTGCTCGAGCGTCCCGGTGACCGCACCGCTCTGCGTGGCCGAGGTCTCGAGCATCGCATCGACCTTGGAACGGAGGCCGGCGAGTTCGCCGAACGACTCGGTCGCGACCTTCCCAGCCCCGCCGAGCTCTGCCCGCAAGCCGCTGTCGAGGTCGGCGAGGGCGGAGTGCAGGGTGTCGAACCGGTTGCCGAGGGCGGTCGCGGTGTCGTTGCTGGCCACCACCGCCAGTCGATCCTCGATGCCCGCCAGACGGTCGTCGACCAGCGAAAGGGTCGGGTCCGGCGTCGAACCGACCTGGGAGACCGCGGCCTCGAGGGCTTCGAGCTGCTGGGCTGCCGCCTGCTCCGACGCGGTCAGACGCGAGAGGACCTGGTCGCTGAACTGATCGAGTGACTCGGTCAGGGTGCGGCCGAGGTTCTCCTGGGCCTCCAGGATGCTGCGCACCTCGGCGAGCGCGCGGCGCGACGACTCGTCGTTCGACTCGGTGTCGGTGAGCATGGTGTCGATCCGGGCGCCCACCCGTTCGAGGGTCTCCTCCGACGTCGAGAGACCTCGACGCAGCTCCGTGAGCGTCCGCTCGTTGGCCCGGCGGTACTCCTCGATGTCGGTCGCCTGCGACCGCGTGAGCTTGGTCACCAGGTCGGCGTACTCGTTCAGACGGTCCGTGAGCGCCGAGCGGTAGGTCGTGGTCGACGTCACCAGGGCTTCGATCCGCATGCCCATGGTGGACATCGAGCTGTGGATCATCTCGAGCCGGCTGGCAAGGGCGGGGTCGGACACACCGTCTCCGGCCCCGGCGTTGCGTTCCTCGTCGCTCATGTTTCCTCCGGTGTCGAGCGTCGTACGGCCGATCATCTTGTCGCATCGGCAGTCCACTTCGCGTGACGGCGACTGGTTACGCTCCTCACCGATGGCCCGAGACCGACGCAAGGGGCGAGTCGACGCCCTGCTCGAGCGTCTCCTCGGCGAACGACCCCGACTCCTCAAGTTCGTGAAGTACAGCGCCGCCTCTGCGTCCGGCGTGATCACGGGCCAGTCGACGCTGCTGTTCTGCCTGCTGGTGCTCGACCTCGGCGCCGTGACCTCGAACCTGCTGGCCGTCACGATCGGCTCGGTGCCCAACTATCTGATCAACCGGGCCTGGACCTTCAACAAGCAGGGTGCACACAGCTTCACCCGCGAGGTGTTGCCGTTCTGGTTCATGGCGCTGCTCGGCCTGCTGCTGTCGACGTTCACGGTGGCCTGGGCCGCCGATCGCTGGGACGACAACGTGCTGGCGATCAGCCTGGCCAACACCGCAGCCTTCGGCGTGTTGTGGGTCGCGAAGTACTTCGTCCTCGACAAGGTCCTCTTCGCGCCGATCGCCGCCGCTGTGGAAGCAGCCGAGTAGCTACTGGACCGTGCCGCTCCCCAGCGCATCGGGGAGCGCACGGCGCCAGGCATCGCGGAGGTCGGCGACATCGATGCCGACGACCTGACCGATGCGCAGGTGTGTCCCACCGGCGGCGCCGACGGTGCGACTCGGCACGCCGGCTTCGGACGCGGTCTCGTGGAAGGCGGTGACGTCGTCCGGGCCCACGGCACACAACACCGCCGACGGGGTCTCCGCGAACAACGCGACGTGATCGGGCAACCGGGGGGCGCCGTCGGCGGGCGGCGGGAGTTCGACGGTCGCGCCGACGCCGGACGACGCCGCCATCTCGGCCAGCGCCGGGCCGAAGCCACCGGCGAGATCGTGGACCGAGAGCAGTCGCCCGGCCCGCACCATGGCCCGGACGAAGTCGGCGACCTTCCGGTGGGCGTCGAGATCGAGCGCCGGCGGCGTTCCTCGCTTGTGACCCTGCGACCATGCCCAGGCACTGCCCGAGAGGCTGGTCGCCGGCAGACCGAGGAGCACCAACGTCGTGCTGGCGTGCAGCCCGATGCCGGGGGGACGCTGTTCGAGTGAGTCGATGAGACCGACCGTGCCCACGACCGGCGACGGGTCGATGTTGGTGCCGTTCGACTCGTTGTAGAGCGAGACGTTGCCGCCGATGACGGGCACCGACAGCGCGTTGCAGGCCTCGGCCATGCCGTCGATGGCCTCGGACAGCTGCCACATGACCTCGGGGTGTTCCGGGTTCCCGAAGTTGAGGCAGTTGACGAGACCGAGGGGTTCGGCACCGACGCAGGCGAGGTTCATGACCGACTCGGCGACGACGGCCGCGGTGCCGGCGCGTGGATCGAGCGCACACCACCGGTGGTTGCCGTCGGTCGTCAGACCGAGGCCTCGGCCCGTGGGTTCGCCGGTTCGGGGGTCCTTGAGTCGCAGCACGGTCGCATCGCCGCCGGGGCCCTCGACGGTGTTGAGGAACAGCTGGTGGTCGTACTGCGACCAGACCCACGACGTGTCGGCGACGAGCGCCTGGAGGCCGGCGGTGTGGTCGGCCGGCGCCGGCAGGGCGTCGGCCGAGTCGGCCAGCGCTTCGGCATGGTCGGTGGGCTCGGCCAGGGGCCGGTGGTAGACGGGCGCCGCGTCATCGAGCGAGTTGGCCGGGATGTCGGCGAGGACGTCGCCCTCGGGGCGGTCGAGGATGCGGAAGCGGCCGGTGCCGGTCACGACACCGATCACCGAGGCGGTGATCTCCCACTTGGCGCAGATGGCGACGAGTTCGTCGAGCTTCGCCGGTTCGACGATGGCGAGCATGCGCTCCTGGCTCTCGGAGATCATGATCTCGAACGGCTCCATGCCGTCCTCGCGCACGTGGACCTCGGACAGGTGCAGATCCATGCCCACACCGCCCTTCGACGAGGTCTCGCTCGCTGCCCCGGTGATGCCGGCGGCACCGAGGTCCTGGATCCCCACGACGAGCCCGGCCTCGAGGATCTCGAGACACGCCTCGATCAGGCGCTTCTCCTCGAACGGGTCACCGACCTGGACACTCGGACGCTTGTCGCCGTCGTCGGCCTCGTCGTCGAAGCTGGCCGACGCGAGGACGCTCGCGCCACCGATGCCGTCGCGGCCGGTCGAGGAGCCGAAGAGGACGGTGAGGTTGCCCGTGCCCGAGGCGCGGGCGAGTGCGAGGCGATCCTGCGGGAGGACACCGAGACAGAAGACGTTGACCAACGGGTTGCCCTGATAGGTCTCGTCGAAGACCGTCTCACCGCCGACCGTGGGGACACCGACCGAGTTGCCGTAGCCCGACACGCCGGAGACGACGCCTTCGGCGATCCACCGGCTGCGGGGGTCCGAGAGGGGACCGAAGCGCAGCGGATCCATCAGCGCGATCGGACGAGCTCCCATCGAGAAGACATCGCGCAGGATGCCGCCGACTCCCGTCGCCGCACCCTCGTAGGGCTCGATCGCCGAGGGATGGTTGTGGCTCTCGATGCGGAACGCGGCTGCGATGCCGCCACCCACGTCGACCACGCCGGCGCCCTCCCCCGGTCCGACCAGCACGTGCGGGGCCTCGGATGGCAGCCGCTTGAGGTGCACTCGTGACGACTTGTACGAGCAGTGTTCCGACCACATGACCGAGTACATGGCGAGCTCGAGCTGGTTGCCCGGCCGCCCGAGGATGCGAGCGATCTCGTCGGCTTCGTCGTCGGTCAGACCGAGCGCACGATGGACGGACGGATCGAGAGGGACTTCAGCTGCGGGGGGCGGAGCCATGGACCCGCACGCTAGGCGGGCGACAGGGGGAGTCCCCGCGTCGATCGCGCAGCAGTTCCACCGAGGCCACAAAGGAAACCTCCGGAATGAGATCTATCACGCACGCCGACATTGCCAGCGATGCAGGGGTGTGCTTTCCTTGAATTCGATGTCACCGAAACGGGAAATGACCGACGCTCACAAAGCCGCATTGGCCGAAGGGCGCCAGCAGGGGAAGGCCGTCCGCCTCTACCTCGACGCGCTCGACCAGCACCGTCCCAAGCGTGGCCGCAAGCGGACGCCGGACTCGATCCGCACCCAACTCGCCAAGATCAACGCCACCCTCGACGACGCCTCACCGGTGAAGCGACTGCAGTTGATCCAGGACCGGATGGACCTCGAGACCGAACTCGAGGCCATGGAGAACAAGCCCGACCTGAGCGGCCTCGAGGACGCGTTCGTGGCGGCAGCCAAGGCCTACAGCGAGCGGAAGTCGATCTCCTACGCCGCCTGGCGCGAGCTCGGTGTCGACGCTGCGGTGCTCAAGCGGGCCGGGATCGGCCGCGGCAACTGACCGGCGCTCAGGCGGGGACGCGGGCCGAGTCGAGCAGCGACTGCAACATCGGGATCCCGTCGGTCGACCCCAGCAGCTCGTGACTCGCTCGCTCGGGATGCGGCATCAGACCGACCACGTTGCGACCCTCGTTGCACACACCGGCGATGTCGTCGACGGAACCGTTCGGATTGTCGACATAGCGGACCACCACACGGTCCTCTGACCGGAGCATCGCGAGCGTCTCGGCATCGCAGGTGTAGTTGCCCTCGAAGTGGTTGATCGGGATCCGGAGTTCGTCCCCGACCGTGGTCGCCGACGTCAGCACCGATTTCGTGGTCTCGACCCGCAATGTCGTGGTCGTGCACAGGAACTTGAGGCCGGCGTTCTTCTGGAGCGCCCCCGGGAGGAGCCCTGCCTCGGTCAGGACCTGGAAGCCGTTGCAGATGCCCACGACCGGGCCACCGTCGGCGGCGAAGGAGCGCACGGCTTCCATGACCGGGGAGAACCGGGCGATCGCGCCGGGACGCAGGTAGTCGCCGTGCGCGAATCCACCGGGGACGATGACCGCGTCGACGTCCGACAACGAGTCGTCGCCGTGCCACAGCATCTCGGCGTCGCCGCCGAGGGCGTCGATGGCCTCGATCGCGTCCTGTTCGCAGTTCGATCCCGGGAACAGGATCACGCCGACCTTGGTCATGTCGTCGCTGCAGCGGCGATGGTGATGGCCGAGTCCTCGATCACGGGGTTGGTGAGGAAACGGCTGCAGACGTCATCGACCAGCGCGTGGGCGGCGGCATCGTCGGCGGCCTCGACGCTGAACCGGAACGACTTGCCGACCCGGACCCCCTCGATGCCCTCGAAACCCAGGGCGGGGAGCGATCGTTCGATGGTGGAACCCTCGGGGTCGGCGATGCCGGCTCGGGGGCTGGTCTCCACCTGGACGTCGAAGCGCATGACGGCCAATCTACGCGGCGCTCACGCGCCCCCGGGCCACTCGGCCAGGGTCTTTCCGGTGATCCGCTCGTAGCCCTCGCGGTAGCGAGCCGAGGTGGCGGCGATCACGTCGTCGGGAAGCGTGGGCGGCGGCGGGGTCTTGTCCCAGCCGTCGATCGCCGACAGCCAGTCACGCAGCGGCTGCTTGTCGAAGCTGGGCGGCGTGGCGCCCGGTTCCCAGTCGGCGGCCGGCCAGAAGCGAGACGAGTCGGGCGTGAGCACCTCGTCACAGATCGCCAGTTCGCCGTCGATCCAACCGAGCTCGAACTTGGTGTCGGCGATGATGATCCCCCGCTCGCGCGCCCAGTCGGCACCCTTCTGGTACGCAGCGAGCGCGATGTCGCGGGCCTTCTCAGCCACGTCCTTGCCCACCAGGTCGATGGCGGCGGCGAAGTCGATGTTCTCGTCGTGGTCGCCGATCTCGGCCTTGGTCGACGGCGTGAACACGGGCTCGGGCAGCTTGTCGCTCTCCCGGAGATCCGCAGGCATCTCGGCACCGTGCATGGTGCCGTCGGCCTTGTACTCCTTCCACGCAGACCCGGTGATGTAGCCACGCACGATGCACTCGATCGGCAACATGTCGGCCTTGTGGGTGAGCATCGAGCGGCCGACGAGATCGTCGTCGCGTGCGCCCTCGGGGAAGTCGGCCACGTCGGTCGAGATGAGGTGGTTGGGCGCCACGTCGGTCAACAGGTCGAACCAGTGCGCCGACATGGCGGTCAGGACGCGACCTTTGTCGGGGATCGTCTGGTCCATCACGACATCGAACGCCGAGATCCGGTCGGACGTGACCATCAGCAGCTTGTCGTCGCCGGCGTCGTAGATGCCGCGGACCTTGCCGGTGTTGAGGAGGGGGAGGTCGATGCTCATCGCCTTGAATTCTTGCGCGTCGCGCGCCGTCCACCGAACCCGAACCCCGATTCTCGACGTCATGGTCGTCGGGGGCCGACGCCCTCGACGTCGAGTTCGGTGATGCCTAGAGGATGTCGCCGGGGGTGTAGGCCGCGGCGTCGGGGAATCGTTCGGCGACGGCGGCGACCTGCTCGGCGAACGACGCGACCTGCGCCACGGCACGGCCGGCGACGGCCATGGGGTCGGCAATCGCCGCGGCCAGCGCCTCGCGGTCGATGGGCAGACGGTCGTCGGCGCCCAGACGGTCGACCAGGTCGTTGGTGGCCTGACCCTCTTCGCGCATGGCGAGCGCCACGGCGACGGCGTGTTCCTTGATGGCCTCGTGCGCCTCCTCGCGTCCGGCCCCGGCGCGCACCGACGCCATGAGGACCTTGGAGGTGGCGAGGAACGGCAGGTAGCGGTCGAGTTCGGCCTGGATGACCGCCGGGTAGGCACCGAAGCCCTGCAGCACCGTGAGGAATGTCTCGAACAGGCCGTCCATCGCCAGGAACGCATCAGGCAGCGCGACGCGGCGGACGACGGAGCACGACACGTCGCCCTCGTTCCACTGGTCGCCGGCCAACGACGTGACCATCGCCTGATGACCGGCGAGCACGTGCTTGAGGCCACAGACCCGCTCGCAGCTGCGCGAGTTCATCTTGTGGGGCATGGCCGACGAGCCGACCTGGCCCGGGAGGAAGCCCTCGGTCGCCAGCTCCTGGCCGGCCATCAGCCGGATCGTGGTGGCGAGCGACGACGGCCCGGAGGCGAGCTGCACGAGCGCACCGACGACCTCGAGGTCGAGCGAGCGCGGGTACACCTGCCCGACGTTGGTGAAGGTCCGCTCGAACCCCAGGTGCGCTGCGACGGCGGCCTCGACGGCGTCGACTGCGTCGCCCGAGCCGAGGAGGTCGAGCTGATCGGTCTGGGTCCCGACCGGGCCCTTGATCCCCCGCAACGGGTAGCGCCCCAGCAGCGAGTCGAGCCGGTCGAAGGCAACCAGGAGCTCCTCGCCGGCGACAGCGAACCGCTTGCCGAGCGTGGTCACCTGCGCCGCGACGTTGTGGCTGCGGGCGGCCATCGGCTGGTCGGCGTACTCGGTCGCCAGTCGGGCCAGGGCCGAGAGCGTGGCCACGGTCCGGTCGCGGGTCAGCTCCATGGCCGCCCGGATCTGGAGCTGCTCGACGTTCTCGGTCAGGTCGCGCGAGGTCATCCCGGCGTGGATCAGCTCGTGGCCGGCGAGCGCCGAGAACTCCTCGATGCGGGCCTTGACATCGTGCTTGGTGACGCGTTCGCGCGCTTCGATCGACGCCAAGTCGACCTTGTCGACCGCGGCCTCGTAGTCGGCGATCGCCTCCTCGGGCACGTCGAGGCCGGCGGCGACCTGCGCCTCGAGCACGGCGATCCAGAGTCGACGCTCGAGCACGACCTTGTGCTCCGGCGACCAGATCCGGACCATGTCCGCGCTGGCGTACCTGCTGGCCAGGACGTTGGGGACGACGTTGGCAGCCTGATCGGACACGTCGACAGTCTGGCAAGGCGGGGGGTCCGGCGGACATTTCTCTCAAGCGATCTCGTGATCGTGCCGAAGCAAGAGATCACGGGAGGACCGATGATTCCGAACTGCCAACGCCACCGATGGGACCAGTCAGAGGACGAGTGCCGCCAATGCGGTGACGCGTTCTGCGAGAACTGCCTCGTCTACGTGAACGGAGCCAACGCCCGGCCGCTGTGCATCAACTGCGCGCTGAAGCGATCCGGCGTCCGTGGCTCGAAGAAGGTGCGGCCCAGCCGGCGGGAACGCCGCGCCACCGCGAAGGCCACGAAGATGCACGAGCGAGCCCGAGCGGACGCAACCGCCGCAGCGGAGGCCGTCGCAGCCCAGGAGGCCGCGGCGACCGCCGTCGACCTCACCGAGGCGGGCCAGCGGGCCTGGGTGTCACTCAACGCCTCCCGTTGGGACGTCGGCGCGATCTGACCGGACTACTGAGCGGCGGCTCGAGCGTCGCGGTCTTCGACGATCTTGGCCGCGAGGTCGGCGTCGTCGATGCCCAGCATCTGGACCACCAGCAGCGCCGCGTTCAGCGAGCCGTTGACGGCCACGGTCGCGACCGGGATGCCCTTGGGCATCTGGACGGTGGCGAGCAACGCGTCGAGGCCGTCGGAGATCCCGCCCGAGAGCGGCACGCCCACGACCGGGAGCGTCGTGTGCGCCGCGACCACACCGGCGAGGTGTGCCGCCATGCCCGCACCACAGATGAACGCCGAGTAGCCCTCGTCGCGGGCGTTCGTCGCCAGCGCGGTGACCTCGGCCGGGTTGCGATGCGCCGAGAGCACTCGGACGTCGGCCTCGATGCCGAAGGCCTCGAGCGTGTCCTTCGCTGGCGTCATCTTGTCCATGTCACGGGGCGAGCCCATGAGGACGGCGACCTTGCGGGTGGTGGAAGGGGCCACGGTGTGTCTCCTGTGATTCGTTGGTTCGAAGGGATGATCGAAGGATGTGTCAGGTCGGGTCGGCGGCGATGTCGCTGCGATGGTGCATGCCGTCCCAGGTGATGCGCTCCACACCCTCGTAGGCCTTGGCCCGTGCGGCCTCGATGGTGGGAGCGGTACCGGTCACGTAGAGCACCCGGCCGCCGGAGGTGACGAGGTCGTCGCCCTCGGCTCGCACGCCGGCGAAGAACACCTGGACGCCGTCGAGGTCGCCGGCTGCGACATGGCCCCGGATCACGTCCCCGACCCGTGGGGTCGCGGGATACAGGGCCGACGCGCAGGCCACGGTCACGCAGGCATCGTCCGTGAAGGTCGGTTCGTGCTCGATCGACCCCGCAGCGGCCTCGGCCAACAGGCGGGCGAGATCACTGGTGATCCGGGGCAGGACGACCTGCGACTCGGGATCACCGAAGCGAGCGTTGTACTCGATCAGCTTGGGGCCGTCGTCGGTGAGCATGAGCCCGGCGTACAAGGTGCCGCGGTAGTCGATTCCCCGGCGTCGGAGTTCGGCGAGGGTCGGGGCCACGAAGTCGTCGAGCACGGCCTGCACCATGTCGTCGTCGACACTCGGCACCGGCGAATACGCACCCATGCCACCGGTGTTGGGGCCGGTGTCGTCGTCGCCGACGCGCTTGAAGTCCTGCGCCGGGGCGAGCGCGACGGCCTTGTGACCGTCACACACCGCGAGGATGCTCAGTTCGGGCCCGTCGAGGAACTCCTCGATGACGACGGTGTGCCCGGCCGAACCGAACGCATCGCCGGCGAGCTTGGCCCGCACGTCGTCCTCGGCCTCGACCAGGTCTGCGGTGACGAGCACACCCTTGCCGGCGGCGAGGCCGTCGGTCTTGACGACATAGGGACCGGGGAGGCTCCGGAGGAAGTCGAGCGCAGGTTCGACCTGGTCGAATGCGCCGTAGCGGGCCGTGGGGACGCCGGCCGCCGCGACGACCTCCTTCATCCACGCCTTCGAGCCCTCCATCTGGGCGCCGTCGGCTCCCGGACCGAAGACCGACTTGCCCTGGGCCCGGAGTCGATCGGCCAGACCGTCGACCAGCGGGGCCTCGGGTCCGATCACGAACAGGTCGGCATCGAGTTCTTCGGGCGGCGTGTCGACCGAGCCGGGGATCCCCGGACTTCCCGGCGTGATGACGACCTCGGCCGTTCGGCTCAGCACCGACACCAGGGCGTGCTCACGCCCACCCGATCCGACCACGACGACCTTCATCGGCCCGACCCTACGAAAATCTCGTCGCAGACTCCCACCCCGTGTGAGCGAGGAACGGGATTTCTCAGCTAGCGAGTTGGACGTACTGGTCGCGACTGGGTCCGACCCCGAGGAGGGAGATCGGGACGCCACACTGCGCCTCGAGGAACTCGACGTAGCGCTTCGCGTTGTCCGGTAGATGGTGGGGCTCGGTCGACGCGGTCACGTCGGTGTTCCAGCCCGGCAGCTCTTCGTAGATGGGCGTGCACTTGTGGATGATCGACTGGTTGTCGGGCATCCGGTCGATGCGCTTGCCGTCGAGCTCGTAGGCGACGCACACCTTGATGGTGTCGAAGGTGTCGAGCACGTCGAGTTTGGTGATGGCCAACTCGGACAGCGAGTTGAGGCGCACCGCGTGGCGCATCATCACCGCGTCGAACCAACCGGGACGACGACGACGCTTGGTGTTGACGCCGTACTCGTGGCCGATGTCGACGATCTTGTCGCCGACCTCGCCGAAGAGCTCGGTCGGGAAGGGACCGGAGCCGACACGGGTGAGGTACGCCTTGGCGACGCCGACCACGCGGTCGACGTGGCGCGGACCGATACCGGCGCCGACGGTGGCGCCGCCGGCGATCGGGTTCGACGAGGTCACGTACGGATAGGTGCCGTGGTCGAGGTCGAGGAAGGTGGCCTGCGCACCCTCGAAGAGGATGTGTTCGCCCCGCTCGAGACCCTCGTGGACGAGGTTGACGGTGTCGGCGACGTAGGGCTCGATCGCGTCGCGGAAGGTCCCGAGGTACGTCTCGGCGATCTCCTCCTCGTCGACGGGGAGCTGGTTGTAGACCTTGGCGAGCACGGGGTTCGTCTCGCGCAGGACCACGCGCAGCTTCTCGCGGAAGATCTTCTCGTCGTAGAGGTCCTGCACCCGGATGCCGACGCGCGACGCCTTGTCGGCGTACGCAGGCCCGATGCCCCGCTTGGTCGTGCCGAGCTTGTTGCGGCCGAGCCAGCGCTCGGTCATCCGGTCGAGGAGCTGGTGGTACGGGAAGATCAGATGGGCGTTGCCCGACAGTCGCAGCTTGTCGCAGTTGACGCCGCGGGACTCGAGCATCGCGATCTCGGCGAGCATGACCTTGGGATCGACGACGACACCGTTGCCGATGACCGGCGTGATGTGGTCGTAGAGCACGCCCGACGGGATGAGCTGGAGGGCGAACGACTCGCCGTCGACCACGATGGTGTGGCCGGCGTTGTGGCCGCCCTGGTAGCGCACCACCATCGACATCTCCTTGGCGAAGAGGTCGACGAAGCGCCCCTTGCCCTCATCACCCCATTGGGTGCCCACGACGATGGTGGCCGGCATCTGCGGCGCTCCTTGCTGGCTGCGATCTGAACGGCTCGACGGCCCGAGAACGTCGGGCCAGCTCCCCCTCGGAGAGCCGTTGTCACACGGTAGGCGAGACGCGGCCCGCACCACGACATCGAACGCGTGGAGTCAGACGAAGTACAGGTGCTGGGTGAAGATCACGACGCCCAACATCGACAGGCATCCCATGACCGGGAACAGGCGTTCGCGCCATCCCGGCCGGTCGGCGAGGTCGGCGATCACGAACAGGAAGGGGAACAGCGAGAGCGAGAGCCGGGGGACGCTGAGGTAGAACTCGGAGAACATCACGCTCGCCAACGTCGATCCCACGTAGGCGGCGTACCCCCACTCGCGCCGTAGTCCCAGCCACACCAGGACTCCGAGGCCGAGACCCACGAAGAGGACCTCGAGCTGCTGGGCGACGAGATAGCTCGCCGGGACGCCGGTGCGATCCCAGTCGGCCGTGGTCAAGAACGCGTCGACCGGGTTGGCGAACCCGCGACTCGAGATCCGCTCCTGGGCCTCGAAGTACGAGAAGTACGTACCGGTCCGTTCGCGCAGGTAGATCCCGTGCGCGGCGAGCGGGGCGACGGCGGCCACACCCATGGCGACGAGCACCGCCAGGCGGGAGCGCAGGCCCGCCAGTGACCAGCGACCCTGCATCACCTGCACCATGACGCCGAACGCGAGGAACGGGCCGACCGGGCGGAGCAGGCAGGCCGCGAACACCAGCGGGACGGCGTACCAGGGACGCTGTGTGCGGGCGAAGTAGAAGGCGGGGATGGCGACGGCGAGGAACAGCGCCTCGCTGTAGGGGGCGACGAGGAACACCGCCGACGGGAACAGGAGCATGGCCAGGACGGCCCGGTCGCCGGAGTGCCCGTCGTGCTCGGCCAGCTTGTGGAGGAAGAACGCTGCGGCGATCGTGCCGACGAAGGCGAGGGCCATCGCGGCCACCAGGGCTCCGACGCCGGGGATCCAGGCCACGACACGGATCGCGATCGGGTAGCCGGGGAGGAATCCGGGGCCGTTGCCCTGGGCGACGAAGTCGGCGTAGCCCCACTGCGCGATCGCGGTGTAGTGGATGGCATCCCAGCGATGCCAGAGGTCGAGATCGAAGTCGGGGCGGACGTTGTCGGGGACGAGCATCCAGACCGACAACCAGCCCATCGCCAGGAACACGACCCGGAACAGGGTCACGTCACGGACGACCTGGCGCAGCCGACGACGGTCCTCCACCGACACCTTGCGGACGGCCGGTTCGCTCGGACGCTCCGCGGTGGTCACGGGCCGGATCGTACCGACCATCGCCGCAGGTGGGCCCGAACGCGAAGATCCGGCCGCAACGGCGGCCGGATCTTCAGCAGTTCACGTCATCGCCGGCTCGTGCCGGCGAGGAGTCGACTTGCTCAGCCGTCGGCGAGCTGCCGGCGGCTGCCGCCGACGATGATCGCACCGAGGACCATGAAGGCGATGCCGACACCGGCCAGGTTGCGGGGCTCGCTGCCGGTCTTCGCCAGCGCCTGCGACCGGTTGACGGTGTTGTCGAGGACAACGGGTCCGGTGGTCGTGGTGGCGTCGGCGACCGTGGTGGTCGTGACGTTGTCGCTGATGACCTCGTCTTCAGGGGTCGTGGTCGACGGAGTCGTGGTCGACGGAGTCGTGGTCGACGGAGTCGTCGTGGACGGAGTCGTCGTGGACGGAGTCGTCGTGGACGGCGTCGTCGTGGACGGCGTCGTCGTGGACGGAGTCGTCGTGGACGGAGTCGTCGTGGACGGCGTCGTCGTGGACGGCGTCGTCGTGGACGGCGTCGTCGTGGACGGCGTCGTGGTCGACGAAGTCGTCTCGGTCGGCGTGCAGACGTGACTCAGGTTGAAGTCCGGGTCCGTGCCCGAGATGTTGGCGACGGCGTCGACGAGCGTGGCATCACCGGTCGTCTCGACGTACGCGTGCTGGGCATTGGGGTGAGCGATGAAGCCCGCACCCGGCGTCAGCGGACCGCGAGGGTCAACCTCGGTGTCGAACTGCACCCAGAGCTCCTCGAACTCGGCATCGCCCTGGAGGACGAAGTGCCAGCTGGTCGTGCCGTCGCCGTCCACCCAGTCGGCGCAGTCCTTCTCCTGGTTGCCGTACGTCGAGGCCAACGCGCCGTGATGTGAGTCCTTGAGGTGCGAGTCGAACAGCGTCTCGTCGAACTGTGGATCGGCACCGGCGCCCGGTGCGAACACCAGGAATGCGCCGAGGAGGATGCTGAGGCCGCCGACCCCGGCAACCAACTTCTGCCTGAGATGTCTGTTCATCGGTACTACCCGCTCCGCTCGTACTCCGCCGTGTGCTGTCTCGGCGCGCCTGATGGTCACTTCTCGACCCAACCGTACGTTCATCCCGCGAGAAACGGCACTTCGAACATTGCGCGCGCTGCCGACTCTTCGGGTTCACGATCGCAGATCTCGGCGCGTCGGGTGATCGAGCGCCGAAGCTGACACGTTCCGTGCGGCAACCCCCACGGAACGTGTTCAACGATTCATGAAGGCATGGCCACCAGCGGCCATGGCCGCGCACGTTCGACGGCCAGTGCGACGTCGAAGAGCAGGGCGTCTTCGTGATGACGACCGAGCACCTGCATGCCGACCGGGAGTCCGTCGACGGTACCGGCCGGGATCGACACCGCCGGGTTCCCGTAGATGTTGGAGATGATCGTCAGCGCACCCATCCCGATGAGGTCGGGGAACTGCTTGGACGCGAAGTCGAGCAGGCGACTCGGCGCGCTCGGGGCAAGACCCGCGGCGGTCCGGACCGTGCCGAGCAAGCCGCGGTAGACCCACTTGGCTGCCGTGTTCGACTGCGCCCACTCGATGAAGCTGTCGGTGGGGCTCGATGTGGTCCAGTCGGCGGGAAAGGCCGGGCCGGGGTTGGTGGCGGCGATGATGAAGTCGACGTCGTCGAACACCCGCGCCATCTCTTCGTTGGCCGCCACCCGCATCTTCTCGGCCGCTGCCGCAGTGTGCAGGTTGTAGACGCCGGTGGCCAGGCGCAACCCCATGGCGACCTCTTCGGTCATCTCGTCAGCACACGCGGGCCAGCGGTCGCCGAGATCCGCGAGCAGCGTGGCCAGGTTGCCCATCGCCCACTGCGCCGTCAGGTTCGGTGGCTCGACGGCGCGGTCGACGAGCACCATGCCCGTGTCGGCGATCAGGGCCTCCGCCTGCGAGCGGATCTGCGCCTCGACACCGGGCTCCAGCGTCACGCCGCCGAGCGCCGGGACGATGGTCACCCGCTTGCCCTTCAGGTCGTGGCTTCCCAGACCGGCCTCGAAGCTGGTGTGCTTCGGCAGGGTGGTCGGGTCGGCGCCGTCGGGTCCGGTGATCACGTCGTAGAACCGAGCGGCGTCACGGACCGAGCGGGCCAGGTTCCCCAGCACGACCGTATGCGGGCGCATGTAGGCGCCGGGGCTGCGCGGTGTCCGACCGAACGTGCCCTTCATCCCGAGCAGACCGGTGTAGCCGGCGGGGATCCGGATGGAGCCGCCGCCGTCGCCACCACTGGCGAGGCTGACGAGTCCGCCCGCCACCGCAGCGGCGGAGCCTCCCGACGATCCGCCCACGGTGCGACCGTGACGCCACGGGTTGTGCGCGACCCCGTTGAGCTTGGTGACGCTGACGTTGAGGCCACCGAACTCACTGGCCGTGGTGAGACCGACCGGTACGGCACCGCCTTCGTCGAGCAGTCGCTCGGTGGCGACGCTGGTGTGGGTCGCCACCCGGTCCTTGAAGACGAGCGAGGCCTCGGTGTGGGGCCAGCCGGCCACCGCCTCGAGTTCCTTGATCCCCGTCGGGACGCCGCCGAAGGGCCGGCTCACGTCGGCCGCCTCGGCTGCGGCGCGCGCACGCTCAGGATCGACGAACGAGAAGCAGTTGAGGTCGCTGGCCTCGATGGCCGCCAGCGTGGCGTCGAGCTCCTCGGCCGGGCTGCGCTCCCCCGAGCGGAAGGCGTCGACGAGCGAACATGCGTCGCCGGTCCAGGTGTCGTTCACGGATTCGGACATGCCGGGCATCTTGCCACCCGGCTCCGACGGGTCAGCCGATCGCCCTCAGTCGATGGCGCGCCGGGCGGCTCCGGGGCGGCCGGCGATGATGCCGTCGATGTCCATCGCCACCAGGGTCCGGTAGAAGTCCTCGTTCTCCTGCTCGGACGGCGTGTCCATCCAGACCCAGATCGCCAGCCCGTCGGCATGGGCACGAGCGATGCTCTCCTCGGTGAGGACCTCGACGCCGCTGTACACCGGCGGCACCTGGACCACCCGATGGTGCGCGGCCAGCGGCTCACCCTCGAGCAACCACGCCGTCATCTCGGCCACGCCGGGGCTGGTCGCGACGTCTGGGGCGGCCTCGTGGAACGCGGCGATCACGGCAGAGTCGAAGGAGACGACCACCGTCGAGTCGGTGCGACCCAGGTCATCGAGCGCTGCGGCGAGCGCCTCGGCATTGCGCACCCCGATGTCGCCTTCGCCCTTGATCTCGATGTCGAAGGGGATCTCGGGGAACCGCTCGCTCAGTTCCTCGAGCGTGACCAGCCGGAAGTCGTCCGGGGTGTAGCCCTCGGGCGGCGCGACGTCGCCGGTACGGATGCCGCGGAAGACGTACTCCTCCTCCGGGCGGTCCTGGCACGGCCAGCACTCGGGGCTGAACCAGTAGGCCTTGTCGAGTTCCTGCAACGTGGCGAGGTCGGTCTCGGCCACCACCAGCGACTCCGGCGTCGTCTTCGCCGTGTCGGCGTCGTGATGCACGACCACCACGTCGTCGGCCGTGGTCCAGATGTCGAACTCGAGCACGTCGGCACCGGCAGCCACCGACTCGGCGAAGGCGTACATGGTCGAGTGGGGGAAGTCCTGGTCGCCGCCGGCGTGGGGGATGTCGAGCACGCGGTCGCCCGCCAACAACTCGTCGACCGTCGGCGGAGCCAGCGGTACTGACGTCGTCGTGGCGTCTGCCGCGGTGGTGGACGTCGAGTCGGGAGCAGCGTCGTCGTCACCGGCACAACCGGCGAGGACGACGAGACCGACGACGAGGGAGACGAGGAGGCGGCGCATCGGCGCGAGCTTGCCCCACGGGGGTGTAGGGATTCCTGTCGTCGCGACGATGGAGGGGACAGTGAGCGACCGTTCCGCACCAGCCCACGACGACCAGCGCCGACGACTCGTCGAGTTGTTCGACTCGTCGATGCCCGACGTCTACGGCTACCTGGCGTCGCGCTGCGGGTCGGCCGCCGTGGCCGAAGACCTCACGTCGGAGACGTTCCTGGCCGCGACCGACGCGGTGCAGCGCGGCACCGTCACCGACCTGAGCGTCGCGTGGCTCATCGGCGTCGCCCGTCACAAGCTCGTCGACCACTGGCGGCGCCGAGAACGCGACGACCGGTTGCTCGCCGCCGTCGAGTCGGAGCCGACACCGGACGACGACCCGTGGGACGCCCGGATCGACCTCCTCGTCGCCCATCGCGTGCTCGACCGTCTCGGGGCGCACCACCGCAGCGCGCTCACCCTCCGCTACCTCGACGAACTCCCCGTGCGACAGGTCGCCGAGTGCCTCGGCAGGACCGAGGGAGCTACCGAGGTCCTGCTGGTCCGAGCCCGCAAGGCCTTCCGATCCATCCACGACGACCTGACTGGAGGGGAACGATGACGACGAACGACCCCTTCGAGGACCTCGCCTCACCGCCCGAGCGACAGGACCCCCGCCCACGCTTCGCCCGCGAACTGCGGGATCGACTCGTCGCGGCCCTCGATCTCGACCCCGATCCGCCACCCGTCGACCTTCCCGAGAGGAAGCACACCATGACCACCTCGACCTCGACCATCGCCTCGGCCGTCACCCCCTACCTGACCGCCCACGACGCTGCAGCGGCGCTCGACTGGTACTCCCGTGCCTTCGGTGCGGTCGAGCAGATGCGGGTCGTGACCGACGACGGCATCGTCGGACACGCCGAGTTCCACATCGGCGACGCCGTCTTCTACCTGTCCGACGAGCACCCGGCGATGGGTGTCGTCTCCCCACAGTCGCTCGGCGGGACGCCGTTCGCGATGCACCTGCAGGTCGGGGCGGTGGACGAACTCTTCGCCCGTGCCGTCGATTCCGGTGCCACTCCACTCGCCGAGCCCGAGGACCAGCCGCACGGTGCCCGTCACGGCACACTCGTCGACCCGTTCGGCCATCGGTGGATGCTCTCGCAACAAATCGAGACGGTGACCCTCGACGAATACGCCGCCCGCTCCGAGGGCACGGGCTACGAGGTCGTCGGCACCCAGCCCGGCGACACGGTCGTGGCTGCCGACGCTCCGGGCACTGGTGGGGGGATCTGGGCCGGGGTCTTCTACGCCGATGCCCTCGCCGGCATCCGGTTCCTGGTCGGCACCTTCGGCTTCGAGGAACAGATCGTGGTGACCGGTCCCGACGACACGACCGTGGTCCACAGCCAGCTGCGTTGGCCCGAGGGCGGGATCGTCCAGGCCGGCACCTACGACGCCGACAACGTCTTCACCCACCCGCCCGGAGACCAGTCGCTCTACGTCGTCACCGCCGATCCCCAGTCGGTGTGGGAGCGGTGCCAGGCGGCCGGGCTCACCGTCATCCGCCCCCCGGAGGCCCCGGACCACGACCCCGACGGCATGGGGTTCTCGGTGCGGGACCCCGAGGGGAACATCTGGAGCTTCGGGACCTATGGGCTTGGCGGCGACGGCTGAGCCGGACAACGGACGGCAGGATCAGCGGGAGCCGCAGACCTGCTCGGACGGGTTGTAGACGATCCACTTGTAGCCCGTCTGGACGGATGGCTTGCCCTGGCTGAGCGACTTCGACCGGACGTGCTCTGCGTCCTTCCAGGCGCACTCGATCTCGGTGTCGAGCGCCCCGATGGTGGGGTCGTAATCGGGGACGGGGTGGTCCCAGCGGCCGTTGCGGCCCGTCGAGCAGCTCGTGTTGGTGCCGCCGGGCGCATCGGGGTTGTAGTACGGGTTGCCACCCTTGGCGAGGCACTGTTCGATGGGATCGCCGCTGCCGCGGTGGACCGGCACCCGGTACGTCGCCTTGTGCTCCAGTCCGGGAGACCAGTACGGGTTGCCGGAGTAGTCGGCTTCGGGCTCCGGCTCGGGATCCACGACGTCGTCGGCGGAGCCGGCGGGGTCGGCGGAGTCGGCTGGGTCGAGCGCGTCACCGGAGTCGTCTGACGAACCGGCTTCGGGCTGTTCGGCGTCGGACGACCCCGAACCCGACTGGTTCGAGTCCGGCTGGCCGGTGTCGGTGCCCGACTGCGTGGACGACCTGTCGGACTGGTCCGAGTCCCCTCCGTCGGCGTTCGCTCCGTCGGACCCGGGCGTGGCGGTCGCACCCGTGGCGTCGACGTCGGTCACTGCCACGGTCGTGGTGGCGCCGTCCGCCGACACCTGGTCGTCGTCGCCTGCCGAACCGCAGGCAGCGAGGCCCACGAGGGCGGCGGCCAGGGTCAGGGTGCGGAGGGTGGTGGTTCGCATGTCTCGTACTCCTCGATTCACGACCCGCTGGGCCGAGTGGACGTTGTCGAGGGGTAGAGGTGGCCGACCCGGGAGACCGAACACTTTTCTCGGGAGATTTCTCTCACTCTCGGCAGCCCGTTCTGGGCTGCGATTCCGCGCGCTGGTGCGTGGAATCGCAACCCGGAGTGACGAACCCGCATCGCATCACTGCCGACAGCAGCGGGTGGGGCATGCGACGGCCGCCCCACAGATCGACGCCGCCGAGCGACCAACTCAGCAGGCGTTGACCAGCACGTAGTGCCCCGAGTCCTGCGTCTGGTTCGGGCCGCCCGCACCGGGAGGGTGGTCGACGGCGGTGACACGGATGTCGGCCGACACGGCGTTGTTGTCGCCGGTCACCGATCCCGAGTCGAACGGTCCGAACGAGCCGGTCCAGGTCGATCCGTTCCAGGTGAGCTGTCGAGTCCGCACGACCTCGCCCTGCACGTGCATCGTCGCCGTGACCGTCATCGGCGACGCGTCGGTCACCACTGCGGTCACCGTCACCACCTCGGGACCGCAGCCGCCCGACTCGTGGATCGTGTCGGGTGTGACCGTGACGGACCCGAACACCGGCACGTCGTTGTCCGGCGGCGGTGGCGGGGCCGAAGTGGTGGTGGTCGTCGTCTCGCTCGGCGCCGGCGGGACAGGGGCTGGACCCGGGCTCACGGTCTGGCTCGGCACGGACGACGCCGCGCCGATCGCCAGGCCATCGGGTTCGGATTCGGGTGTGGTCTCCGCAGGTTCCTCCGTGGTCGTCGTCGAGACACCCGTCGTGGCCGGATCGCGCTCGGGACGATCGGTCGTCGACGTCGTGGCGCCGGGTGTCGGGGCCGCGGCGACCTGGCGTCGTTCCTCCTGGCCGCCGGCGAAGACCAGCACGGTGATCACCAGTGCGATGACCGCCGCCACCGCCGCCCCGAGCAGAGGTCGGCGCGCACGCCGCTCGGTCGGGAACCCGTCGGGGTCGTGGCCGAACGCTCCGGCACCGGGAGCCGGAGCATCGCCGATCGAGGAGATGACTCGGGAGCGCAGGGCCGCCGGCGCCGGAGCGAGGGGGAGCGCGAGGCCGAGGACCAGAGGGTTGGCGCTCCTCCCCCGCTCGTCGCACACGCCGCACGCTCGGAGGTGACGCGCCACCCGCTTGCGCACGACGGACGAGAACGCGCCGTCCCACGAACCCAACAGTTCGGCGAGCGTCGCGCAGTCCGTCCGGCCGGTCCTCGCGACATGGAGCGCGGTGATGGCCGAACCCAGGTGCTCGCGCATCCGCGCCAGCACGACGTGGAGCTGCGAGTGGTCGACGCCCGCCGCGCTGGCGAGATCCCTCCCCTCGATCTGCTGCACCAGGCTGAGCTCGAGGAGCGCCTTGTCACGCGAGTTGAGGCTCGCGGCCGCGTCCCAGACGACGCGCGAGAGCGCGTCGCTGTCGGCACCCGCGTCGGGTTCGGCATCGGTGGAGGCAACGTCGGTCATGGTCTCGACCGGTCTCGCTCGAGCACGGCGCTTCCCCCGACGGATCGACTCGTGCCGAGCGATCGCCAGCAGCCACGGTCCGACGCGGTCCGGGTCCCGCAGCTGGTCGAGTCGGTCCCACGCGACCAGGAACGTGTCGTGAAGGGCGTCGCCCGCCTCGTGCGCGTCGCCGTCGAGGACCCGCGTGCACAGGCTGTGCACGCGATCCGACCAGCGGTCGTACAGGTCGGCGAACGCACTGTCATCACCGCTCCTGGCCCGCTCGACCAGAACCGCGTCTGTTGTCCCTGTCTCCACCCTGATCTCCCGCCGACGATCGGCGGCGACTGTACCCGGGGCGCGCGCGGCCGCCCGTGCCATCGGGTTCGGACTCGCGCACCATCCTCATCAGTGGTCAGAGGCGGCCGCGGTCCGCGACCGAACACTTTTCGCGGCGGGCAGCCGCCGGGGTCAGATCGGCGTGACCGCCATGTCGTTCGTCGTCCCACCCGCCGTCGGCGTGCAGGCGTACTGGCCCGCCGGAAGCGCGGCGAGCAGTCCGAGACACCGGCCGGCAGCGCGCTGACCGAACGCGTTGGGGTGCAGCGACTCCTGGGCATCGCCCTGGCTGTATCCGGTGTTCAGCCACCGGACCCACTCGTGCTGGGCCTCGTTCGGCGACGTCGTCACATGACTGCGCTGGGTCGAGCAGACCTCACGGCCCTGCATCGCATCCTGCATGTCGAGGAACTCGACGCCCTCGGCCGCAGCGACGGCGCGGAGGTTGTCGCTGATCTGGGGGACGAGCGAGTCGCGGGCCCAGTTCGCGTCGCTGTTCCAGAACGGACAGCCGCCGTCGTCCCAGCGACTCCAGCCGGACTCCGGGTAGCGGTTCTCCGACGCACGCGGGATCGGCGACGGGTACGAACGGAGCACGAGCCGGTAGGTCCCCGGCGCCTGCCCAGCTGCGCTCAGGGCGGAACGGATGTCGTCGATCGATTCGGACACGCCGGCCATCGCCGCGGGCATCCTCGCATCGACGTTGGGCTGCTCGTCCCCGGCGCAGGTGTTCTTCCACCACCACGGGCTCGTGAACCAGTCGGTCGTGCAGCTGATGATGATGTCGGAGAAGCCGAGGTCGTTGCCCCCGATCGACAGGACGACCATCTCGACGTCGTGGGTCGCAGCGACCGCCGCGAGTTGGTCGGCCTGCGGGGCATACCCGTTCTGCGACGTGCCACCGGCGCGGACGTTGGCGGTCACCGCACCGGAGCATGCGAGGTTGATCGAGGCGTCGACCGCGATGCCGGTGGTGTGGATGTCGGCGACGTCCGAGCGATGACAGCCGTTGGCGTCGGTCCCGTCGACGTAGACGCTGCCCACGTCGTACCCGGAGCCGGTCCACGCCCGATCGGTGCCACTGCGACTGCCGTCGTTGTTCGGGCTGTTGCCGTCCCAACGTCCGGCTTCACCGGAGATGTACGAGTCGCCCAGCGACACGATCGCCGTCGGCAACTCGACCGGCGGCGGGTTCTTCGGGGGTCGCTTCCGACCCTTCGCTGCGGTGGCCGGACCGGCCGTCGAGACGACGAGCGCCGCGACCGCGACCGTGGCGAGCAGGACCTTGCGCATGAAATCCCCCTGGAGTGGCTGCACTCGGAGTGAACCACATCCAGGGGGTGTCGGGGTCAGACCATCTGTGTGGTCTCGAGCACCAACCCGTCGTCGACGACGTCGAGTGCGGCGACGTCGCCGTCGGCCAACCGACCGTCGAGGATGGCGCCGGCAATGCGGTCGGCGACCTCGGTCTGGATGACCCGCTTGAGCGGCCGGGCTCCGTACGCCGGGTCGTAGCCCATCGCCGCGAGCTTCACCTTGGCGGCGTCGGAGACGTCGAGGGTGATGCGCTTGGCCGTGAGACGGCTGCGGATCGAGTCCAGCTGGATGTCGACGATCGGCGCCAGGTCGGCCTCGGTGAGTTCACGGAAGCGAACGATGTCGTCGATGCGGTTCACGAACTCGGGACGCAGGTGGTCACGCGGATCGCCCACCATGTTCGAGGTCATGATCAGCACGGTGTTCGAGAAGTCGACGGTGCGACCCTGGCCGTCGGTGAGGCGGCCGTCGTCGAGCACCTGCAACAAGATGTTGAACACGTCGTTGTGGGCCTTCTCGAGTTCGTCGAGGAGGACGACCGAGTACGGACGACGACGGACGGCCTCGGTGAGCTGGCCGCCCTCGTCGTAGCCGACGTATCCCGGAGGGGCACCGACCAGGCGCGACACGGAGTGCTTCTCCATGTACTCCGACATGTCGATGCGGACCATGGCCCGTTCGTCGTCGAAGAGGAAGTCGGCGAGCGTGCGGGCCAGTTCGGTCTTGCCAACGCCGGTGGGGCCGAGGAACAGGAACGAACCGATCGGACGGTTGGGGTCGGACAGGCCGGCGCGGCTGCGACGGATGGCGTTGGCGACCGCGGTGACGGCCTCGTCCTGGCCGATCACGCGTTGGTGCAACACGTCCTCCATCCGGACGAGCTTGGCCATCTCGCCCTCCATGAGGCGGGCGACGGGCACTCCCGTCCAGCGGCTGACGATCTCGGCGATGTCCTCCTCGTCGACCTCCTCCTTCAGCATCCGGGACTCCGACTGCAGCTCGGCCAAGGCCGCAGTGGCCTCGTCGATCTGGCGCTGCAGTTCGGGGATCCGCCCGTAGCGGATCTCGGCCGCCTTCTCGAGGTCGGCTTCGCGTTCGAGGCCCTCCTCGAGGGTCTGGAGTTCTTCCTTGAGGCCACGGATGGTGCCGATGGCCTGCTTCTCGCGGTCCCAGTGGACGAGCATCCCGTCGCGTTCCTCACGCAGGTTCGCGAGCTCCTCGTCGAGATCGTCGAGGCGGGCGACCGACTGGGTGTCGACCGACCCCTCGCCGGCGTCGCGAGCGAGCGCGACCCGCTCGATCTCGAGCTGACGGATACGTCGTTCGACCACGTCGATCTCGGTGGGCAGCGAGTCGATCTCGATGCGCAGCTTCGACGCGGCCTCGTCCATGAGGTCGATCGCCTTGTCGGGGAGGAAGCGCCCGGTGAGGTAACGATCGGAGAGCTGGGCTGCGGCGACGAGGGCAGCATCCTGGATGCGCACGCCGTGGTGGACCTCGTATCGCTCCTTGAGACCGCGGAGGATGGCGACGGAGTCCTCGACCGAGGGCTCGCCGACCATCACCTGCTGGAAGCGACGTTCGAGTGCGGGGTCCTTCTCGACATACTTGCGGTACTCGTCGAGCGTCGTGGCGCCGATCATGCGCAGCTCACCGCGAGCGAGCATCGGCTTGAGCATGTCGCCGGCGCCGGTCGAACCCTCGGAGGCACCGGCACCCACGACCGTGTGCATCTCGTCGATGAAGGTGATGACCTGGCCGTCGGAGTCGGTGATCTCCTTGAGCACGGCCTTGAGGCGCTCCTCGAACTCGCCGCGGTACTTGGCGCCGGCGACCATCGCGCTGACGTCGAGGCTGACGACGCGCTTGTCCTGGAGCGAGGTGGGGACGTCGCCGTCGGCGATCCTGCGGGCGAGTCCTTCGACGGCGGCCGTCTTGCCGACACCCGGCTCACCGATGAGGACCGGGTTGTTCTTGGTGCGGCGACTGAGGACCTGGATGACGCGACGGATCTCCTCGTCGCGACCGATGACCGGATCGAGCTTGCCGGCGCGTGCGGCGGCCGTGAGGTCGCGCCCGTAGCGCTCGAGCGCCTGGTACTGGTCCTCGGGGTTCTGGCTGGTGACCCGGTGGCTGCCCCGGACCTCGCGCAGAGCGTGCAGGAGGTCCTCCTTGGTCGAGCCCACGGCCTCGGCGAGGGCGAGGAGGAGGTGCTCGACCGACAGGTACTCGTCGCCGAGTTCGGTCCGGGCCTCGTCGGCCGCCGTCATCACCGACTGGAGGTCGCGTGACAGCCGTGCCTCGGATCCCCCGTAGGCCTTGGGGAGCTTGGCCACCGCCTCGTCGGCGTTGTTCTGCACGCTGCGCGAGTCGATGCCCACCTTCTCGAGGATGGGCAGCGTGATGCCCCCGTCGGTCTGGCGGACCAGGGACGCGAGGAGGTGATCGGGCGTGACCTCGGGGTTGTTGAGCGACTTGGCCTGCTCGACCGCAGCCGAGAACGCCTCTTGGGTCTTCAGAGTCCACTTGTTCGGGTCCAGAGCCATGACGACAGCCTATCCCCACTCAGGAAACTTGACTACAGGACACTCAACTTTGTCTGCCGAACGAACCGCTCGCCGGGCGCGGGACGGACGCCGACACTCACCACGGGTGTCGGCGTCCTCCGGCATCGGAGCAGCGCATCGCACGACGCCTCCCTGAGTCGTCGCTGACACTGCTCCTCTTCGGCGCTGGATCGACCCCCTGTCCGAGTCGACCGCAGTTCCAAACACCACGATAAGGAGTCGTCTCACCACTGTCAGTAGGCCATTCGGCTTCTCTTCTCCTCCGGTGGCTCGCCTGAGGTGGCTCGCTTCAGGTGAAGGCGCGGCGGAGCGTCTCGACATAGTCGTCGGCGACCGACCGGACCCTGGTGTCGTCGAGACGGGTGAAGGCGATCGCCGGATCGCCGTTGGGGTCGAACGGTGCCGAGTCGAGATGACGGAGCACCAGGGTGACGAGGGAGATGACGATGTCGGGATCGACGTCGGCCCGGAACTCACCGCGTTCGGCGGCGAGGTCCACGAGCGGGCGGAGCACCTGTTCGAAGTGCGCGTTGGCGACGCCGCGGACGGCGGCACGAGCGGCGTCGTCGATCTCGTTCGCCACGGCGAACGCCATCCGCCGCTCACGGGGGTGGTCGCGGAAGTAGTCGATCCACCGGTGCACGATCCGACCCATGAGGTCGAAGAACGGCATCCCCGCATCGAGGTCGGCGACGATCGCTCGTTCGATGCGGGTCGACCCCTCGTCGCAGACCATCGCGAACAGGTCGAGCTTGTCGTCGAAGTACTGGAACAACGAGCCCTTCGCGACGCCGGCGTCGCGGGCGATCACGTTGAGGCTCCCGGCCGAGAACCCGCGGCTGCCGAACTCGGTCATGGCGGCGTCGACGATCCGCTCCCGCTTGTCGTCGGGGAGGTTCGTCCACGTCGGCTTCGGCACGGGTGACGCCGGCTCTACCGCTCGGGGAGGTCGACCCGGCCGAACACGGTGACCTCCTGCCGGAGGGGGACCAGGTCTCGGCGGTACTGGCGGTGCGTCGACTCGACCGCGCGGTCGGCGGCGATGCGTGCCTCGGCGAGCTCGGCCTGCAGGCGTTCGACCTCGGCCTCGAGCGCCATCACCCGCTTGACGCCGGCGAGGTTCAATCCGTCGTCGGTGAGCTCGGAGACCCGGCGCAACATCTCGATGTCGGCATCGGAGTAGCGGCGGCTGCCGCCACTGGTCCGGGCCGGGTCGACGAGGCCCTTGCGTTCGTAGATGCGCAACGTCTGGGGGTGCACACCGGCCAGCTCGGCCGCGACCGAGATGACGTACACGGCTCGCTTCTCGGATCTCGACATTTACATCACACCCCCAGGTGGCTGCGCGGCGACTCCTCGGAGAGGTCGGCGAGCGCCTCGATCGCCTTGCGCTCGTCCTTGGACAGCTTGGCAGGAACCGCCACCTCGATGGTGACGAGGAGCGAACCCTTCGAGCCCTTCCGTTCGACGCCCCGTCCCGAGAGCCGGAAGACCTTGCCCGAGCGGGTGCCGGCCGGGACCTTGATCTTCACCGGTTCGCCGCCGAGCGTGGGAACCAGGATCTCGGCGCCGAGCGCGGCCTCGGGGAACGTCACGGGAACCGTGACGGTGAGGTCGTCGCCCGACCGACCGAAGATCGGGTGGGTGCCGACGTCGACAGTGACCTCGAGGTCGCCGGGCGGGCCGCCGTTGCGACCGGGGCCGCCCCGACCCTTGAGCCGGATCTTCTGGCCCGAGCGCACTCCGGCCGGGATGCGGACCTTGATCTCGCGGGGCCGGTGCTCGACACCGCTGCCCCGGCAGTTCGTGCAGGGATCGGTGATGGTCACACCACGTCCCTGACAGGTGGGGCAGGGCTGCGAGAACGAGAAGAAGCCCTGGTTGTCGTCGCGTACGCCCCGACCCCCGCAGTCGGTACAGACCAGCGGAGTCGAGCCCGGCTCGGAACCGTTGCCGGCGCAGCGGCTGCATGCCGCCTCCGACGTGAGGTGCACAGCCGTGGTCAGGCCGTTGACCGCGTCCTCGAAGCCGAGATGCAGCGATGCGGCGAGGTCGGCGCCCCGCTGCGGGCCGGCGCCGCGACTGCCCCGACCGCCACGACTGCCCTGGCCGCGGTTGAACAGCCCGCCGAAGATGTCGCCGAGGTCGCCCACGTCGCCGGTGTCGAATCGGAAACCGCCGGGGCCGCCCGCGCCGCCCATGCCACTCACCGGGTTGCGCCGGACCTCGTCGTACTCCTTGCGCTTGGCCTCGTCGCCGAGCACGTCGTACGCCGCCGACGCCTCCTTGAAGCGGTCCTCGGCGGCGTCGTCGCCAGGGTGCTTGTCGGGATGGTTCTCGCGCGCCAGCTTGCGGTACGCCTTGGTGATCTCGGCCTTGGTGGCGGACTCCGAGACGCCGAGCGTCTTGTAGTAGTCCTTCTCGAACCATTCACGTTGCGGTGCCATCGGTGTCCTTCACCTCCTCCTCCGAACAGAAAATCTCGTTCCTGGCTCACACCAGGTGTGATCCGGCGACGGGATTTTGGTGTCAGCCGGCGACCTTGACCATGGCCGGACGGATCACGCGGCCGTTCCACTGGTAGCCGGTCCGGAGGACCTCGGTGACGACGGGCTGGTCCCGTTCGTCGTCGGGGTCGCCCGGCTCGTGCACCACGGCTTCTGCGACGTTGGGATCGAACTCGGCGCCGACCGGGTCGACCCGCTCGAGGCCTTCCTTCTCGAGGAAGCCGTAGAGCTGCGCGGCCACGGCCTCCACATCAGCACGGTCGTGTTCATGTCCCTGGGCTCGGGCGGCGTCGATCGCGTCGAGCACCGGGAGCAGACGTTCGACGAAGCTGCCCTGGGTGCGGGCGACCTCGTCGGCGATCCGCTTCTGCGAGAGCTTGCGGAAGTTGTCGAAGTCGGCCGCGGCGCGTTGGTAGGCGTCGAGGAACTGGTCGCGCTCGGCGACCAGTGCGTCGAGTTGCCCGACCGTGATCTCGGCCGGGGCCTCGAGGTCGACCTCGATGTCGGGGAAGTCGACCTCTTCGGCCTCGGCGGCGGGCTCTGCAGAACCATCGTCGGACGGTTCTTCGGTGGGTTCGTCAGTGGGTTCGTCGCTCATCGGAGCCGGATCACTCGTCCTCGTCGACGATCTCGGCGTCGACGACCTCGTCGTCGTCGGCCGAGGTGGCGCCCGCACCTGCACCCGAACCCGGGTACTCGGCGTCGGACTGCGCCGCCGACTCGTAGAGCTTCTGGGTGAAGTCCTGCGAGCTGGTCATGAGGTTCTCGGTGGCCTGCTTGATCTCGGCCACGTCCTCACCCGACAGCGCGGTCTTGAGCGCCGCGAGGGTGTCCTCGACCTTGGTCTTGTCGTCGCCCTCGAGCTTGTCGCCCTGGTCCTTGAGCAACTTCTCGGTCTGGTACACGAGGTTCTCGCCCTGGTTGCGGGCCTCGGCCTCGTCGCGACGCTTGGTGTCCTCCTCGGCATGTGCCTCGGCGTCCTTGACCATGCGCTCGATGTCGTCCTTGGCGAGCGAGCTCTGACCGGTGATGGTCATCGACTGCTCCTTGTCGGTCGCCCGGTCCTTGGCCGACACGTGGACGATGCCGTTGGCGTCGATGTCGAAGGTGACCTCGATCTGGGGCACGCCACGGGGGGCCGGGGGCAGGTCGACGAGCTGGAACTTGCCGAGCGTCTTGTTGAACTGGCTCATCTCGCGCTCGCCCTGGAGGACGTGGATCTCGACCGACGGCTGCATGTCCTCGGCGGTCGTGAACACCTCGGTCCGCTTGGTGGGGATCGTGGTGTTGCGCTCGATGAGGCGGGTCATGACGCCACCCTTGGTCTCGATGCCGAGGGACAGCGGCGTGACGTCGAGCAGGAGGACGTCCTTGACGTCGCCCTTGAGCACGCCGGCCTGGACGGCGGCGCCGATGGCGACGACCTCGTCGGGGTTGACGCCCTTGTGGGGCTCGTTGCCGGTGAACTCGGTGACCATCTCGGTCACGGCGGGCATGCGTGTCGAGCCGCCCACGAGGATCACGTGGTCGAGGTCGCCCTTGTTCATGCCGGCGTCCTTGAGCGCCTGCTCGAACGGCTCCTTGCAACGCTCGAGGAGATCGGCGGTGAGCTCCTGGAACTTGGCTCGGGTGAGCTGCTCGTCGAGGTGGAGCGGACCGTCCTGCGTCGCGGTGATGAACGGCAGGTTGATCTGGGTCGACTGGACCTGGCTCAGCTCGATCTTGGCCTTCTCGGCCGCTTCCTTGAGGCGCTGGTTGGCCATGTTGTCCTTGGACAGGTCGACCGAGTGGGCCGCCTTGAACTGATCGACCAACCAGTCCATGACCCGCTGGTCCCAGTCGTCGCCACCGAGGTTGGTGTCGCCGTGGGTCGACTTGACCTCGAACACGCCGTCGCCGATCTCGAGGACCGACACGTCGAAGGTGCCGCCGCCCAGGTCGAACACGAGGATCGTCTGGTCGCCTTCACCCTCCTTGTCGAGGCCGTAGGCGAGCGCCGCGGCAGTGGGCTCGTTGATGATGCGGAGCACCTCGAGGCCGGCGATGGCGCCGGCTTCCTTGGTGGCGGTGCGCTGCGCGTCGTCGAAGTACGCGGGGACGGTGATGACCGCCTGGGTCACGGTGTCGCCCAGGTAGCTCTCGGCGTCTCGCTTCAGCTTCTGGAGCGTCCGGGCCGAGATCTCCTGCGGCGTGTAGTCCTTGCCGTCGATGTCGACGGTCCAGTCGCTGCCGACGTGGCGCTTGACCGAACGGATGGTGCGGTCCGGGTTGGTGATCGCCTGGCGCTTCGCGACCTCACCGACGAGGACCTCACCGCCCTTGGAGAAGGCGACGACGGACGGCGTGGTGCGTGCGCCCTCGCTGTTGGGGATGACGACAGGGTCGCCGGCCTCGAGGACCGCGACGACTGAGTTGGTGGTACCGAGGTCGATTCCGACGGCCTTGGGCATGGTTGTTGCCTCCAGTAGGAGCGGTGTGCAGATCGGGGGAAGAGTCCGAGACTGCCACGTCCACCCGGAGGTTTCCTGGCGCCTCGACAGAGGCCAGCATAAAACCTGAGTGTGTCATTGACAACTTTGGTCGCCGGGTTTCTTCCTGAGCGACGCCGGGTTTCTTCCCGAGCGACATCGCCCCGTCAACCGCCTGCGGCCACCGCCACGGTCGGGTCGGCACCCGGCTGCGGCTCGATCCGCAGCACCGCGATCACACGGTGGTCGTCGCGGCCGCTCACACGACGTGACGGGTCCGTGCCGTCGTCGAGCAACAGTTCGATGCCACCCTCGGCCAGTCCGTCGACCAACTCGGTGTAGCCGATGGTCCAACGGGCCGACCCCCGATGCTCGAGGCTGTCGATCGCCCAGCCCGCTCCCTGTTGGAGTGGCGTCGGGCAGAGGTTCCCGCGCCACCGCGGCCGCCAGGTCTCGAGGTCGATGCCTGCCGTGGCACCGAAGGACTGACCGATCCGCAGTGTGGTGTCGCTCTCCCTGCTGAAGAACGCCCCGTCGGCACAGTCGAGGCCGTAGTGGGCCGTGGCCCCGACGGGTTGCTGGTACGCCGGGAACAGGTCCTCGTTGGCGACGCTCGCCGAGAAGTGTCGTGGGATGAGACCGACCTTCTCCCACGGGAGGCCGAAGAACCCGGTGTAGCGATCGACCACCTCGAACTCGATGTGCACGGGCACCTCGAACGGCTCGGTCCGGGCGTCGCCGATCCCCCCGATCGGGTACACCGGCCACGAAGGCCTCGACGCGACGCGATCAGAGAACGCGTTCGACTGGCCGTCCTCGTCGGTGAGGACGATGTAGGCGTCGTACTGCGTGGCCGGACACAGGTCCCGGACCGCCAGCGCGAGGTGGGTCGGATCGGCCTCGTCCGGTGTGAGCGGTGCTGGGTTCAGCATCCCGCCTCGACACGGGGGGAGACCGCTGCCACCCGTGGACGTCGTGCTCGTGATGCGTTGACGCAGGTGGACGGTCCCACTGACCGGCCGATCGGCACGGACGTCGACCACGATGCTGCGTGCAGGATCGTCGGGGTTCGGTTCGACGCTCGACCGGCTGATCACGAGGGCGGGTCCGGCGTCGGCCGCCGACACGTCGGCGGCGGACTGCGGTCCGATGTCCCACGACGCCGTCCCTGCCGATGCTCGGCGGACTCGGAAGAGCCGGGTGCCCGTCGGCGCGCTGCCGTCCGGGCCGGCGTAGAACGCCATGAGCAACGCGTCGCACGGTTCCGTCGGACTCGGGCACCGGTCCTCGTCGAACACCTGCCGCGAGGTGAGGGGGGCACCGAGTTCGCCGTCGTACTCCCCACGGACGCCGAGGTCGAACGAGGCCAGCGGCTGGCGCACGGTGCAGATGTCGACGAACGCCTCGCGATCGCCGCCGACCGGCGGGACGCCGATCGCAGCGCCCGAACACCCGAGGTTCTGTCCTCCGGGCCCGGCGATCCACATGGACATCTCGTCGGGGACGACGGCATCGACACCGGGGAAGATCGGGCCGGCCGAGATCTCGTAGACCGTCGGATCCGGGACGACGACCGGGTACTCGTAGTGCGCGACCGCCGTCGGAGGGGTGGCGTCGGTCTCGACGTCGATGCACAGGTCGGCCGATGTGCCGTAGGGCGTCTCGTACCGCTGGACCGTGAGGTCGAAGTAACCGGTGAAGGGCTGCTGCATCCACGAGCGACCGACGCGCGGTCCGTGGGCGCGTTCCCATGCCTGCGGCGCCTCGTCACAACGCGAGACCTCCGGCATCGCCGGATCGCGAGGGATGAGCTTCGCCGACGCTCGCTCGTTCGACCGCACGTCGACCTGGATGCCGATTCGCTCCTGATCGATCTCGGAGACGAAGACGCCCCGCTCCGGGGAGTCCAATGCGTCGAGCAGGTCCACCAGGTCCGACGCCGACAGACGGAGGAGCGGAGCATCGGTACCTCCCTCCCCCTCGAGGGTCGCGATCGGCAGCGGGATCTCGTCCTGGACGCTGCGGGGGGTGGCGCCGTCCGCGATCACGAGGGCCTGGACGTCGATCGATGCCGCGAAGTCGTCGAGTCGGTCGAGCGCCGCACACGTCGGGTAGTAGGAGACCGGTCGAGCGCCGGCGGCGCCGAGCAGCGACGGAGGGATCGTGACCGGATCGCCCTCCGGCGCGAGTCCACGGAAGGGAACGGGGTCGCCGACGGGCGCTCCCGTCGGGTCGATCGCCTGTGCTGTCCCCCGTACCGAGGCCGGGAGCGAGGTGCCGAAGAGCAGCGACCGCTGACCGTCCTCGAGGTCGGGGGAATCGCCACACAGGACGTGGTGATCGTCGAAGACGAACGGACCGATGACGTCGACCGACGAACCGTCGTCGAGCGTCACCGTCGCCGGCTCGCCCTGGCACGGGTCGATCGAGGCCAGAGGCTCCTCGTCCTCGGGCGGGCCGTCGAACGACGGGATGTCGGACGGGGTCTCGTCGGCCGGATCGCCGTCAGTCGCTCCGGTGTCGACGCAGGGATCGACGAACGCCGAACGCTCGTCGGTCGACAGCTCGGGGATCTCGGCGAGGCGATCGGTCATCTGCTCGAGCCGGTCGGCCAGATCCGCCCGACACTGGTCGGGGTCCTCCGCAAGCGCGCAGGGATCGCCACCGGTGTCGTCGTCCTCGTCGACGACGATCTCGCCGTCGGACTGTCCGCCGATGCGCTCCAGCAGTGCTTCCAACAGTTCGTCGTCCACGCCAGGGGCGACACGATCGAGTTCGTCTCGACGCTCGCCCACCGCAGCGCGGCAGTCGTCGTCGCCGCAGGTGTCGACGGGGTCGGGGAGGCCGTCCGGCGCCGGCGGGACCTGCCGCGTCCCCTGGCCGACGACGACCGGCGCGAACGGCAAGCCGCTCGGTGGGGGTTCCTCGACGCCGTCGGGTGGCGGCTCGAGACCGTCCGGGCCAGGGTCGGCCGAGCCGGTCATCCCGGCGATGACCGACGCGTCGACCGGCGGACCGACGTAGACCGGATCGACGATCACCACGTCCTCGAGGTCGACCATGGGCGGAGGCACGACGCTCGTCGTGGTCGCCTCCGGTCCCGGCGACGGCGTCGCCGACTCGTCGTCGTCACCGAACACGGCGCCGGCAGCGACGCCGAGGACGACGGTGAGGACGAAGCCGGCGACTCCGACGAGGATGGTCTTGCGGTTCATCGTCCCGGCGCTCATCCGAAGAACCCGCAGTTGTGCAGCGTCACCGTCGTGTTCTTCGTGGTCGTCCCGCCGGGTCCGGTGGCTCGGACGGTCACGTTGATCGTCGCCGTGCCCGAACTGATCGTCGATTGACCGAACGATCCGAGGACGACCTGCCAGAAGTCGGACGACGTCTCGGACATGTTCTTCTGACCTTCGTTGCCCGCGACCGACCACGACATGGTCACCGAGTCGGCGTTGGTCGTCGTCGCCCGCACCAGCGAGGTCTTGGCGGTCGGTCCACCCTCGGCGCAGGCGTTGCCGTCGCCGCGGAGTTCGCTGATCGCCGAGGGACTCGGGGCCAGGAGGCTGAGCGCCGGCGCCGGCACCGTGGTGGTGGTCGTCGTCGTGGTGCTCTTCGGCTTGGTCGTCGTCGTGGCGTTCGGCTTGGTCGTCGCGGTGGTAGACGGCTTCGACGTCTGCGTCGTCTCCGACGTCGGTCGGGTGGTGGTCGTCTCGTCCGGTGCGGCGACCTCGGTGGTGTCGGGGTCGTCCTCGATCTCGTCGGGACCGGCGATCTGGAGGGCCTCGCCCTCGGCACACGGCATCGCCGGCAGGTCGCCGGTCTCGCCGTCGGGGACGACCTGCTCGGCCGCGATCCACACCGTCTCGCTCGGTTCGAGCGGCTTGCGCAGGGCCAGCCAACCATCGGCCGTGTCGTGGATGCCCACGGTCAAGATCCGGTCCCCGTCGTGGAGCTCGCCGAGCGCCTCGCCTCCGGGGCAGTCGAAGTAGATGGCCGAGGGGGTGATCCGCTCGTCGTCGGAGATGACGCCGTCGCCGTCGAGGTCGACGCCCGCGGGAGCGCCGACGGTGCCACCGACAGCATCGTCGGCGAACACGTTCTGTTGCACGGTCCAACCGACGCCGACCCCGACGGCGCCGAGGGCCACCGCCCCGGCGATCGCTGCGTTGCGGATCATGACCATTCTCCTTCCACCAGCGAGCACTCGCTGGTAGACGTCGTCTCTCGGTGAGGGTGCGGGCCATTCAGGCATCGACGGTCTTCCCCTCGGTCTCGTGCTCTGCCCATCGGTCGGCGTCGGGTCCGAGCTGCACGCGCATGGCGTCCAACCCTCGTGACCCGTGCGTCTTCACGGACCCGGGCGAGATCCGCAACGCTGCAGCCACGTCCTTCTCGGGGAAGCCCTCGAGGTAGCGCAACACGACGACCTCGCGCTGCCGCTTCGACAGCGCTCGGAGCGCGGTCGTCAGCGCCATACGTTCGGCGACGTCGGGTTCCACCCATGCCGCCTCGTCCCCTTCGCGATGCTCGATCCGCTTGTCCTTGCGGATGGCGTCGAGCGCGAGGTTCGACGCGACCCGCACGACCCAGCCCTCGCGCCAGTCGGCCGACCCGATCCTGCGCCAGTGCAGGTAGGCCCGCATCATCGCCTCGGCGGCGACGTCCTCCGATGCCGCCGCACTCGGGAGGAGTCGCCGCGCCGAGGCGAACGCCCGCGCGAAGAGGACGTCGAACGACTCCTCGAAGCCGGGGGGAGCACCAGTGCGAGATCGGGCCATCGGTCGTCATCACCCCCCAAACGGATCGGAGACCGGATCGGTTGACGTGGACGACGAGATCGCCGACCGGGTGCTGCGGCGCCGCAGACCGAGGATCATCGGCCCCACCGCGAGGGCCATCCCGACGAGCACGACGGCGCCTCGTTCGCCGGGTTCGGGGGCGCGGAGGGAAGCCATGGTCACGGATCACACCCCACCGCGACCCTCGGGGTATTGAGCACCTGTTGCTCAATTCGGGTCGGATGTCCCTTCGAGTCGCACGATCACGCCGGCCCGGGGATCACGGCTGTCGGGCGGGAGTTGTACCGTCGACCTCGTGACATCGGTGCTGGTTGGGCGGACCGCGGAGTCGGCGTGGCTCCGATCCACGTTGTCCGCGCCCGCATCGGCAGTGGTGATCACCGGGCCCGCAGGGGTGGGGAAGTCACGACTCGCCCGCGAGGTCTGCGACGACCTCGAGGCCGGGCACACCGTGCTCCGGGTGTTCGCGAGCGAGGCGGCCGGCGACGTGCCCTTCGGGGCGTTCGCCCACGTCGTACCGCCGCCCGAGTTCGGCTCGCCGGACCCCACGGCGATGCTCCGCACGGCGACCGAGCGCGTGCTCGAGCACTACGACGGCGACCCCGGTGTCCTCCTGGTCGACGATGCGCATCTCCTCGACCCGTCGTCGGTCGCGCTGCTCCATCACCTCGTGCACTCCTCGGCGCTGACCGTCGTGCTGACCGTCCGCTCCGGCGATCCCGCCCCACCCGATGTCGCCCGCCTGTGGGCCGACGATCGGGTCGACCTCCTCGAACTCGCCGACCTCGACGAGGCCGACACCGGGGCGCTGGTCACCGATCTCTGCGCTGGACCGGTCGACTCGACCACGGCGGACGAGATCTGGCGGGCGACACGGGGCAATCCGCTGTTCGTCCGGGAGTTGGTGACCGCGGCGCTGGCCGATCGACGCCTCCGTCTCGACGAAGGCCTCATCCGGCTCCAGGGCGAGCTGCGAGCACCGGACCGGCTGACCGAACTGGTCCACGCACAGCTGCTGGCCAATCACGCCGACGACTTCGACGCGCTCGAGTTCCTGGCCGTCACCGGACCGGTCGACCTCGATGCCTGCGCCGACGAGGTCGGCACCGACGCCGTCGACCGACTCGAGCGGGCCGGGGTCATCGCCGTGACGTTCTCCGGACCTGATGGCGGACAACCCGAACTCCGACTCGGCCATCCGCTGTACGAGGAGGCGTTGATCGAGACGATGTCGATCACCCGGCTCCGCTCGCTGCAGCGCCGCGCCGCCGAGTTGCTGAGCGGGTCGACCGGGCCGGCGTTCCGGTACCGCGAAGCCATGTTGCGGATCGAGTGCGGACTGCACGTCGACGGATCCGTCATCGAGCACGCCGCACACTACGCACTCGCCTGCTTCGACCGCGGGGCAGCCGAGCGGCTCGTCCGGTCGGCCGTCGAGACCGAGACCGATCCGTCGACCAGCATCGAGCTCGACCGCATCCTCGCCAAGCTGCTCCGCTGGACCGGACGTCACGACGAGGCCGAGGAGATCTTCCGGCGGACCGACGTGGCGACAGTCGACGACTCGCATGTCTTCGCCGAGCACCTGATCGCCCGATCGGAGAACCTGTTCCGGGGTCTTCTCGACGCCGACGCCGCCCATGCGCTCCTCGAGACCGCACAGGACGTTGCGCTCGAGGACGCCGACGCCGAGCGACTCGAGGCGTTCGATGCATCGCTCCTGCTGCTCGAGGCGCGGGTCACCGAGGCCGCTGCCGCAGCCGAGACGCTGATCGGTCGTGGGTCCGACCCCGCGGCGGCCGCGATGGCCGCGGTGGTGCTCGCCTACGCGCAGGGGCGAGCCGGGAAGTTCGCGCGAGCCGAGGACGCTGCCGACCTGGCCGAGGCGCTGGCGAAACGTCATCCCGGGGTGCTCGCCGACGACCCCACCGCTCCCTGGAGCGCTCGCTGTCTCGCGTTGGCCGACTCCGGCGCACTCGACCGCTGCGACGTCGGTCTCCGAGTCGGGCCGGCCGGCGGCGACTCGCTCGACCGCGTCCACTGGCAGGCCTGGCGGGAGTTGATCACCGCACGGGTCCAAGCCGCGCGCGGTCGAGTGTCGACGGCGGTGCTGCACGCCCGGAGCGCGGCGCTGAGCTTCCGGGATCACGAGGACCGAGCCCTCGAACGAGTGGCGTGGGCCGGTGTCGCCCGGATCGAGGGCCAGCGTGGCGTCGTCGCGACCGAGGCCATCGAGCGCGCCCACTCGATCGATCCCGGACCGTTCCGCCTCCTCGACTGCGAGATCGGGTGGTCGCACGCATGGGTCGCGATCGCGGAAGGTCGGATCACCGACGGCGTCGACCTCCTCCGCACGGCCGCCGGCGATGCCGAATCCACCGGCCAGTTCTCGATCGCGCTGGCGGTGACCCACGACATGCTCCGCGTCGAACCCGACGCCGACATCGCGACCGCCGTCGAGGCGTTGGCCGAGGTCGTCGGGGGTGACCTCGCGACGGCGCGCTCCGCCCACGCTCGGGCGGTGATCGACGGCGACATCCCCGCCTTCGAGCGTGCTGCCGAGGACTTCTCGACGGCCGGCGCGGCGTTGGTCGCAGCCGAGGTGTTGGCACAGGGTGCGGCGGTCGCACGCGCCGGCGGCGACCCGCGACGAGCGCGACTCCTGGCGACGCGGGCCATGGAGCATCACCGCCGATGTGAGGACGCCGCCACGCCAGCCCTCCGCTCGCTCCGCGAACCGATCGCGCTCACCCGGCGGGAGCGCGAGGTCGCCACCCAGGCGGCCAACGGGCTGACCGGCCCCGAGATCGCCGAGCGTCTCTTCCTCTCGGTGCGCACGGTCAACAACCATCTGCAGCGCGCCTACCAGAAGCTCGGCATCGAATCCCGCGCCGACCTGGCCGACGCGTTGCAGTTGGCGAAACGCCCGACGTGATCTCCCGTTGCGGCGATGCCGTGCAATGAGAGACTGCATCTCGATGGCACCGTTGGTCGAGATCCACGACCTCACCAAGACCTACTCCGGACGCAATGGCGAGGTGCGCGCGCTCGACGCGCTCACCGTCACCGTCGAGCCCGGACTGATCGGCCTGGTCGGCGCCAACGGTGCCGGGAAGTCGACGCTGTTCCGCATCCTGCTCGGGCTGAGCCGTCCCGACTCCGGAACGGTCCACGTCGCCGGGATCGACGTCGGCGCCGACCCGATCGGGGTCCGGTCCCGTCTGGGGTTCATGCCCGAGCACGACTGCCTCCCCACCGACCAGACCGCAGCCGACGTGGTGGCGACCCTCGGCGAACTCGCGGGACTGCCCGCACACGACGCCCGCCAGCGAGCCTCCGACGTGCTCGACCTGGTCGGTCTCGACGAGGCCCGGTTCCGTCCGATCGAGGGGTTCTCGACCGGCATGCGCCAGCGAGCCAAGCTCGCCCAGGCGCTGGTCGCCGATCCCGCGCTCGTCCTGCTCGACGAGCCGACGGCCGGCCTCGACCCGGCCGGCCGCCACGAGATGCTCGAGCTCGTCGCCCGTCTCGGACGCTTCGGCATCTCCGTGCTCATGGCCACGCACCTGCTCGACGACGTGCAGTCGACCTGCGACCAGGTGGTGATGATCGACGGCGGTCGACTCGTCGGCGCCGGCCGCACCGAGGATCTGCTGGAGACCAGCGGCGTCGTCCGCGTCGACGTCGGTGGCCACGGCGAGCGTCTCGTCGCTGCGCTCGGTGCCGGCGCCGTGCTGCTCCCGGACGGCTCGGTCGAAGTGCCCGTGACCGACGACTCGACGCTCGACGAGGTCGTCGCCGTCGTCGCCGAGGCCGGGCTGCCGCTCCACGCATTGTCGAGTCGGCGGGCGTCGCTCGACGGACTCTTCCTCGGGGACGACGGTCGATGAGCACCGTTCCCGGGCCGGCCTCCACGGGAGCGGTCTACGACCGCGGCTACCGGCCCTACGCCGGCGAACTCGGTGGACGCTCGGCGGCGCGCTTCGCGCTCTACCGGGCGTCGATGCGTCGCGCCGTCGGGCTCCGACGGTCGTGGAGACAGAAGTTCTTCCCCTGGCTCCTGCTCGCCGTTGCCTCGGTCCCGGCCATCGTGTGGGTCGGCGTCGCCTACATCACCCGCGACACGCCGGCCCAGGCCGTCGAGATCATCACCTACCGCGAATACCTCGGCGTCTCGACGGCGCTGTTGGTCTTCGTCGGTCTCGCCGCCCCCGACGTGTTGTGCCCCGATCGACGCAACCGGGCGCTCCCGCTGATCTTCTCGAGACCGCTGACCGGGACCGACTACGTGATCGCCAAGGTCGGCGCGATCGGCACCGTCGTCTTCCTCTTCAGCTTCCTCCCACAGGTCGTGCTCTACGTCGGGCAGATGCTCGTCAGCGACAGCGCGCTCGACTACGTGCGCGACAACCTCGACGTGCTCTGGCAGGTCCCGGTGGGCACCGTGGCCTTCGCGCTGTACTTCTCGTCGCTCTCGTGCGCCATCGCCTCGCTCACCACCCGGCGTCTCATCGCTGCGGCATCACTCCTGATCCTCCTGCTCGCCTCCTCCGCAGTCGCGGCCGGGCTGTCGGAGTCGACCGGGGCGCCCGACACCTCGAGCGGCTTCCAGATCGAGGACATCGAGTTCGGCGACGGCGCGGTGGGACCCGACATCGGCGGCGTCGACTTCGTTCCACGACAGACCGAGACCGGCGACTACTACGTCGTCGTCGAGAACCCCGACGGCAGCACGAGTCGCGCCGCGATCAGCTTCTTCGGAGAACCGAGTTCGCCGTGGGGTGCGGTCAACCTGCTCGCCGTTCCGCTGCACGTGCGCGACCTCATCTTCGAGGGCCAGGTCAGCGAGCCGTACCTCGCCGGTGTCGAGGGCAGCGGTCCGCTGGCGCTGGGGGTCTACGCGCTGGTGGTCGTCGGATCGCTCGGCCTGCTCGTGTGGCGCTACCGATGGCTCGAAGCATGAGCACGACGGAGACACCGGCCACGGCAGTCGACGGCGACCCGGCGTTCGTCGACGATCCGACCGTCGTCGTCGACGATGTCTCGGTCTGGTTCGGACAGAAGGTGGCACTGTCGGAGCTCTCGTGTTCCTTCGGCGCCGGCGTCACCGGTCTGCTGGGCCCCAACGGCGCAGGCAAGACGACCCTGATGCGAGCGGTCTGTGGCCTCATCGCCACCCGACAGGGAACGGTCGAGGTGCTCGGGGTCGATCCACGACGCGACCGCGACGTGCACGCTCGCGTCGCCATGGTCCCCGAAGAGGACGCGGTCCCCGGCGCCCTCAGCGCACGGGCGTTGGTCGAGTACCAGGCCCGGCTCTGTGGCGTGACCGACCGGTCGGCCATCGATGCCGCTCTGGCCACCGTCGACCTCGCCGACGTGGCCGATCGCTCGCTCGGCGGCTTCTCGAAAGGCATGCGCCAGCGAGGCAAGATCGCCGCCGCGCTCGTCACCGACCCTGCCGTGCTGGTCCTCGACGAACCCCTCAACGGCGCCGACCCCGTCCAGCGTGTCGCGCTCATCGAACTGTTCCACCGCCTCGGCGACGAGGGCCGGACCGTGATCGTGTCGAGCCACGTGCTCCACGAGGTCGAGCGCATGGCAACCCGTGTCGTGGTCGTCGTGCGCGGACGTCTCGCCGCCGCCGGTGACCGCCGGGCGATCCGCGACGCCATGGCCGACGTGCCGCGCCGGGTCCTGGTTCGCAGCGACGACGACCGCCGTCTGGCCGCCGACCTGATCGGGCTCGGCCCGGTGGTGTCGGTGACCGTGCAGCCCGCCACGTCCGGTGGCCCGGCTCCCGGCCTCACCGTGTCGACCACCAATGCCGGCGCGCTCGCCGTCGCGCTCCCGACGACGGCACGGGCACTCGGCATCCGTCTGCGCGAGGTCCTTCCGCTCGACGACTCGCTCGAGGCCATGTTCGAGGAGCTGACCCGATGACCGCCGCACCGTCGGTCCACGCAGGCGCCTGGACCCGCCGCTTGCCTGCCCTCGTCGCCTACGTCTTCCGCGCGTGCATGCCGCGCAAGCGACTGGCCGTCCTGCTCCTCCCCGCCTTCGTGATCGTGATGACGGGCGTGCTCAGCCAGACCGTGTCCGACGTCGCGGCCACCGAGTCGTTCGCTCGCATCGCCGACCAGATGATCTTCGGGCTCGCGCTGCCGCTGGGCGCGCTGGTCATCGGCGATGCCGTGCTCGGCGCCGAGGTGCGCAACGGGACCCTGGCGTTCTCGTGGCTCACCCCCACACGGTTCTGGGAACTCGCGTTCGCCCGTTGGCTCGGCGGGTGGATGCTGGCGCTGGTGACGCTCGTCCCGGCCGCGGCGCTGGCGACGGTCATCGCCGGGGTCACCGACCAGGCGGGTCCCATCGCTGTCGCTGCCGCCGCCGGCACCGCCGCCCACGTGGCCCTGTTCGTCTTCGTCGGCTGTGTGACCCGGCGGGCGGCGGTCTGGTCGCTCGCGATCGTGCTGCTCGGCGAACGCCTGCTCGGTGCGGCGCTCACCGGCATCGCGCAGCTGTCACCGACGTGGGAGGCCCGGGCCGTCTACGTCGCGTTGGCCGACGTCCCCGACGACCTGGTCCGCAGCGGAATTCCGTCGGGCTGGGGTGCCGTGGTGCGGCTCGCCGTCATCGCCGTCGTCCTCCTGGCGGGAACGACCTGGGGTCTCCGGCACCTCGAACTGACCGGCACGCGCGATTAGCGCCACCCGATCCCGACGGCAACGGCGACGATCGCCACCAACACGACGATCACCAGCAGGACCCACGGGTTGGGGCGTCCGTCGAGATCAGCCTGCACGGCGGGATCGAGCGCCGGTTCCGGCGCGGCCGTGGCGCCCATGCCGGAACCCGGTCCTGTCTCCGGCTCTGTCTCCGGCTCTGGCTCCGGCTCGGGCGGGACCTCGAGGGGAAACCCTCCGAGCGGCGTGAGCGGCGCTCGCTCGTAGGGAATCGGCGCAACGGGCAGACCCATGGCGCGTTGCGCGTCCTGGAGTTCCTGTCCGAGCGCGACCGCTGTCGCATACGGCGGGAGCAGCGCGTTGATGAACTCCGGTGGCGGGTCGGCGACCAGGTCGCGGACCGCGTCAGCGAGGGCGGCGATGTCCTCCCACACGGCGCTGGTCGCGTTCGGATCGGGCCCGGGGAGCGTCGGCTGATCGAAGCGAGATCGTGCGATCGTCGCGGCAGAGATGCAGCCGACGACGATCTCCTGCTCCTCGTGGATCCGCGCGAGTTGCCCACTCAGTTCGATGCCCCACTCCATCGCCTGGTTGACGGTCGCGCGGAGACCGTCCCAACTGCGCTCCGGCAAGGGCGCGACGAACTCGGGCTCCTCCCGATCGTCGCTCAACCGATGGCGGGATTGCTCGTGAGGTTCCAGATGATGGTGTCGAGGATCCGCTCTCGCATCTGGTCGTCGGCACCGACGAAGCGGAGCCCGTACTGCCGCAACGTCGCACCGCCTGGGGTCCGCCCGTAGAGCGACGACGTCTGCACGGTGGCCGCCTGCTCGATCGGCACGATGTGGTCGGGACCGGGGAGGTCGCACCGCACGACGACCTCGTCGCCGAGCGCCAGTTCCTGGGCGCAGATCAAGCCCACACCACCGGCCGACAGGTCGACGACCTTGCCCGCGACCGACCGCTGCTCTCCGCTGTCGAACGACGCGTCGAGCACGAGCGCCAAGCGGGTGTCGGTCCGGCGCGGCCGCCGATTGATGGTCACGGGCATCGCGAGTCCGAACGGTGCGTGGTCGTCGTCGCGCCGATCCGACACCACCGAGTCGAAGAAGTAGACGGCATCGTCAGGCCGGTCGAAGCGAGCAGTGACCAACTGGCCGACCGACAACGACAACATGCCGTCACGCCGAATCGGCAGGTCGATCCACAACGTCCGGCCGTCGACCTCGGTGAGATGGCACGTGTACCCACCCAACGAGTCGGTGAGATCCGAGACGCTCAGCGTCAGCCCTGGCTCCAGATACCGGTGACGAGCGGCGGTCTCCGACCGGCCCGCGCTCGGATCCTTGCCCGTGTCGACCTCCAACATCAGCCCTCCTCGGCGCCATGGTAGGACGACCAGCAGGCGTGTGCTCGCGCGCTGTCCAACTACGGTCGGTGCCGTGACGCACACCCTCGTCCTCCTCCGCCACGGCCAATCGGTGTGGAACCTCGAGAACCTCTTCACGGGCTGGTACGACGCCGGCCTCACCGAGGTCGGTGAGCGCGAGGCCCGAGCCGGCGGCGCGCTCCTCACCGACAAGGGCGTCCTGCCCGATGTCGTCCACACCTCGCTGCAGACCCGAGCCATCCGCACCGCCGAGCTGTCGCTCGCCGCCTGCGACCGTTCGTGGATCCCGGTCCGTCGTCACTGGCGGCTCAACGAGCGGCACTACGGCGACCTCACCGGCAAGAACAAGGCCGAGACCACCGCCGAGTTCGGCGAGGAACAGGTCCTCGTGTGGCGACGCAGCTACGACACGCCGCCGCCACCCATCGCCGCCGACAACGCGAGCAACCCCAACGACGATCCTCGCTACGCCGGCATCCCGGCCGAGCTGCGGCCCGACGCCGAATGCCTGAAGGACGTCGTCGACCGGATGCTCCCCTACTGGTTCGACGCGATCGTCCCCGACCTGGCCGTCGGTCAGACCGTGCTCGTCGCCGCCCACGGGAACTCGCTACGAGCCCTGGTCAAGCACCTCGACGGCATCAGCGACGACGACATCACCGGCCTCAACATCCCGACCGGCCAACCGCTCGTCTACGAGTTGGGCGACGACTTCCGTCCCATCGAGGCCAAGCCCATCGACGACCGCTACCTGGCCGACCCGGCCGAGATCGCCGCAGCGGCCGAAGCCGTCGCCAACCAAGCCAAAGGCTGACCCACCCCCGCCCTCCACCCACCCCCGTCCCACCCTCCACCCACCCCGTCCCGCCCTCCACTCCGGTTCTGGTAGGCAAACGACACCACCAGGTGACGCATGTGTTCACCAGAACGGGGGTTCGGGAGGGGATCGACATGGGTATCGAGGACGAGGCACGGACGGCGTACACCGCCTACTGCGAGACCCGGACGAAGATCGTGGCCGGCGATCTGCCGTGGTCGGCGCTCGAGGACCACTTCACCGACGACGCGGTCTTCATCGATCCGGCGTGGGGACGTGTCGAGGGCATCGACGCCCTGCGCGAGTTCTGGGTCGAGTCGATGATGGGCCTCGAAGGCTGGCGCTTCCCCGAGGCCTGGACCATGGTCGAAGGCAACCGCGTGGTCTCGATGTGGTGGCAGGAGATGGGCGACGACGCCGACGGGAAGCCGGTCAAGTGCCCCGGGATCTCGATCCTCTACTACGCGGGTGACGGCCGGTTCGCCTACGAGCACGACCTCATGAACATGGCCCACGTCATGGAGGGCGTCACCGCCTCCGGGTGGACGCCGACGGGTGAGTTCAACATGCCGCCGACGGACCCGAACCGCGACGTGTCTCTCCCCGACCATCTCGCACACCTCACGAAGGACCTCCTTTGACCGAGTACACCGTCACCCCCGTGGGCCACGTCGCCGGCGGTCGAACCGACCCCATCGACGACGACTGGGGGCCCGTCGAGGCGACGATCGCCCTCGACGCAGCACGGTTCACTCCCGACGTCGTCGCCGGCCTCGACGACTTCTCCCACATCGACGTCGTGTACCTCTTCCACCGGGTCGACGAAGCCAAGATCAACCTCGGCTCCCGTCATCCGCGCAACCGCGAGGACTGGCCGCTCGTCGGGATCTTCGCCCAGCGAGCCAAGGCCCGGCCCAATCGCATCGGGGTGTCGACCTGCGAACTGGTGGCGGTCGACGGTCTCGACGTCCATGTCCGAGGCCTCGATGCCATCGACGGCACACCGGTGCTCGACATCAAGCCGCACGTCGCCGAGTTCGGACCGCGCACACCGACCCGCCAGCCCGAGTGGATCGGCGAGTTGATGCAGGGCTACTGGTAGCCGCACCACCCGTTGGACGCGACGCACCCCCGGCCTGGTGGCCGGGGGTGCGTCGCTTTCGGGGGTTCGGGCGCCGTGTACCCATGGGGAGTTGGGGCGCCCGTGGACTAGACGGCGTCGACGCCCATCTCGCCGGTACGGATCCGGGTGAGACGGTCGACGGCGGTCATCCAGATCTTGCCGTCACCGATCTTGCCGGTCTGGGCGGCCGAGGCGATCGCCTCTGCCACCTTCTCGGCCTCGTCGGTACCGACCACGACCTCCACCTTCACCTTGGGGACGAAGTCGATCGTGTACTCGGCGCCTCGGTAGGTCTCGGTGTGGCCGCCCTGGCGGCCGAACCCCTTGACCTCGGAGACGGTGAGTCCCTGGACGCCGACGCCCTTGAGCGCCTCCTTCACGTCGTCGAGCTTGTGCGGTTTGATCACCGCGGTAACGAGATGCAACACGTTGGTTCTCCTTCAAGTACTTCGTGGGAGCGTGATCAGACCGGCACGGAGGTGCTGGACGAGGTGGACAGACCGGCAGACGAGCTGTTGCCGGAGTCGGGGGCGTAGCCCATGTGGCCGTGCTCCTCGACGTCGAGGCCGGCGATCTCTTCTTCCTCGGTGACCCGGAGGCCGACGGTGCCCTTGATGGCCTGGAAGAGGAGGAACGCTGCGCCGAAGACGAACACGAAGTGCACGCCGACGAACAGGGCCTGGGTGCTGAGCTGGTCGATGCCGCCGCCGTACAGGATGCCGGCGTCCTCACGACCGAGGAAGGCATCGTCGTACTTGGCGAACAGGGCGATCGAGAGGGTCCCCCAGGTGCCACAGACACCGTGGACCGAGATCGCACCGACCGGATCGTCGACGCCCATCTTGTCGAAGAAGGCGACCGAGAAGACCACGATCAGACCACCGACGGCGCCGATGACGATGGCGGCCCAGGTCTCGACCGTGCCAACCGGCGCCGTGATGGCGACGAGGCCAGCGAGCATGCCGTTCGCCGCCATGGTGACGTCGGGCTTGCCGTCCTTGAGCCAGTTCACGATCATCGCGATGACCGCACCCGCGCATGCGGCGAGCAGCGTCTTGACGGCGATCTGGGGGACCAGGTTGTCGGCGCCGAGCTCAGAGCCGGGGTTGAAGCCGAACCAGCCGATGAAGAGGATCATGGCGCCGACGACCACGAACGGGACGTTGTGGCCGGGGATGGCCCGGGCCTTGCCGTCCGGTCCGTACTTGCCGATGCGAGGTCCGAGGACCAGGGCACCGGCGAGGGCAGCCCAGCCGCCGGTGGCGTGCACGATCGTCGAGCCGGCGAAGTCCGAGAACGGGATGTCGAGCTGGGCCAACCAGCCACCACCCCAGGTCCAGCGCAGCACGGTCGGATAGATGACCGCCGTGATGACCAGGCTGTAGATGAAGTAGCTCTTGAACTTCGTCCGCTCCGCCATGGCGCCGGACACGATGGTCGCGGCGGCAGCGGCGAAGGCGGCCTGGAAGAAGAAGAACGTGGCGGGCGACAGGTTGAGGGCGGCCATGGCGGCCGGGTCCTCGATGCTGTCGATGCCGAAGCCGAAGCCGAACCAGCCGCCGAGCAGCTCGTCGCCGCCGAAGCCGATGCCATAGCCGACGAGGGCGAAGGCGAGGACGCCTGCCATGCCGTCCATGAGGTTCTTCATGAAGATGTTGGAGACGTTCTTCGAACGGGTGAGTCCGGCTTCGACGAGGGCGAAACCGGCCTGCATGAAGAAGACCAGGATCCCGCACACGAACACGAAGATGTTGTCGAACACCACCTGTGTCGCGGGGGCGTCGGCCTCCTGTGCGGCGGCGGGGTTGGCGAGGAGGAACACTGCTGCTCCGACCAGGCCCGCTCCGATGAGCAACTTGCGCTTCACGTGCTGACTCCTTCAGTTGACGGGGAATGACGAGTTGTCGGGGGATGACGGGTGCGGATGACGCACTTCTGACTCGGAACTGACGGTAAACACCGCCCGTTGCGACGCTGTTCGCTCGGCGTGACAGCAGCGGCAACGCTGTGTGACGCGAATGTTTCGCGATTCAGGCCGAGACGGCGGAGGGTTCGAGCAGGTAGCCGCGTGAGCGGACGGTTCGGATGGTGAGGCGCACCGGACGGAGTCGACGGCGCAGGCGGAGGACGTGGACGTCGAGCGCGTTGCGACCGGGGGCACCGTCGGGCCAGCCGGCCGCCGACAACGCGTCGCGACTCACCACGGCTCCGAAACGGCTGACCAGCGCACTGGTGAGACGGGCCTCGACGGGCGGAAGCGGGGCCCAACGCTCGCCGAAGCGGATCACCCCGTCCTCGTCGAGTTCGGGGACGAGTTCGAGTGTCTGCTCGAGTCGGAGCCGGAGGCCCTCGAGCCGCGCACGGACGTCGAGGTCGCCGGCGGAGACACGGACCCAGTCCTCGAGCGGATCGGCGGCGACGGGCGGGGCCGACTCCACGTCGACGAGGAGCAGTCGTGCACGACCGAGGCGTGCGAGCTCCTCGCGCTCGCGGCGCTCATCAGGCCACCGCAGCATCGTGACGTCGTCCATCGAAGGCGAACGGTAGGGATGCAACGTTTCCCGGCTGTTTCGCGACCGTGCCCATCAGTTTTCTTCTCGATCGCGTCCGATGACACTTTCCCCGACGCAGCGCGTGTCCCTTTCGTACACTCTGCCCATGGCTCGTACGAACGCATCTGCCCATCTCGCCAAGGTCCCGCTCTTCGCGGCCTGCTCCAAGAAGGAGTTGGCGCTCATCGCCAAGGCGACCGACGTGGTGAGCCTGCCCGACGGGCACGCCCTCACCACCCAGGACGAGACGTCACGCGAGGCGTTCGTGATCACGGCCGGCAAGGCCGTCGTCCGTCGCAACAAGCGCAAGGTCGCCGAGCTCGGTGCCGGCGCGGTCATCGGCGAGCTCGGGCTCCTCGACCGTGGACCTCGTACCGCGACGGTCGTCGCCGACGGACCGATCGAGGTGCTCGTCATCGGCCCTCGTGAGTTCTCGGCCCTGCTCGACGAGGTGCCGACGATCAACCACAAGCTCCTCAAGTCGCTCGCCGGCAAGGTCCGCGAGCTCGACAAGGCCGCCTTCGGTTGACATCCGTCAGCCGCTGAGCGGCTGACCCACACCTCCGGTCCCGGCGTTCAGGACCGGAGGCGAGCTGCGTTCTTGCCCAGGACGACCCAGAGGGCGACGCACGCCATCGCCGCGCCCGCAGCCAGCGGCACGGGCACCGAACCGTCGTCGTCGGCGTGCACCGCGAGATCGCCGGCAGCCATCTCGGCGGTCGTCGGGACCGGCGGCGCCGTGGTCGTCGTCGGTGCCGTGGTCGTGGTCGTCGACGGATCGACCGGCGGTGCCGTGGTCGTCGACGACGCCCGTTGCCGCGTGGTCGAGGGTGCGGTCGTCGCGGGAACCGTCGTCGGCGGCGGCGGCGTGACGGTCGTCGGGGGCGTGGTCGTCACCGAGGTCTTGGGGCCCAGCCCGGCAGCGGCGGCACCGAGGTCCAACAGTCCGGACCCGTACGTGCGCTTCGGCGACTTCGGCCGCGCGGTGGCGAGCAGGCGATCGACGGCCTGCTTCGGGGAGAGTCCGCGGGCCCGCAGGATCGCCAGCGCTCCGGAGACGTGTGGAGCGGCCATCGACGTACCGGCGAGGAGCCCGCAGTTGTTGCCCTTGTACGCCGACACCACGTCGTCAGCCGCCTTGCCGTTGCCCGCACCACCGGGGGCGGCGATCCCCCACTTGGCCGAGCCCACGTCGGTCGCGTAGCTCGCGATCGAGCCCCGGCGGTCGACTGCGGTCACGACCACGGCGTCGATGTCGCCGTAGCCCGAACCGAAGATGCCTCCGACGAGGCCGCCGTTGCCGGCCGCCAACACCGGGATCGACCCCTTGCCCCATGCGTACTCGATGGCGTCGACGAGATCGCCGCTGGCACCGGTCAGTCCGTTGAGATCGGTCCCCAGCGACAGGTTGATGACGTGGGCACCTCGGTCAGCTGCGGCACGGATCCCCTCCGCCACCCCGCTGATGGTCCCTTCGCCCTCTTCGTCGAGGACGCGGACCGGCAGGATCTTGGCGCCGGGTGCGACACCGACGGCCGCCGTCGCTCCTCCGGTCATCTCGCCGCAGTTGATCGAGGCCCCGGCGGCGGTGCCGGCGACGTGGGTGCCGTGTCCGTTGGGGTCACCCTTCGCGTCGCCGATGACGTCGATCTGTGGGAGGACACGCGAGCCGAACGCCGGGTGCGACGCATCGACGCCGGTGTCGACGACCGCGATGACCACGCCGGAGTCGGTGAGCGGCGCGCCGATCGACGCGATGTTCCACACCGCCCCGGCCGCCGAGGCAGCGGACACGACGCCGACCACGAGCGCGACGACCGCGCCGAACACTGCCAATCGCCGCGTTCGCGACGAACTCCCCGTACCGACCACGGCACCATGGTGCCCGTTCCGCACGACCGGCGCCACGCAGGGGCACCGCTACCGTCGTGCCATGCCGGACCCGCTGCCGCCGAACGCGACCGATCCGAGCGAGCCACGGATCCCCGCAGCGCTCCGCGTCGAACCTGACGACGGCCTCGATCCGCAGTTCCCGGACCTCGACGGCCTCGATCTCGACCACCGCGATCTGTCGTACCCCGATGCGCGGACCGTGACCGTGCTCCGCAGTCGGATGCGGGCGGGCTCGCTCGACGTCGGCGACGCGACCATCGACGCACAGGACGCGCAGTTCGTCGACATCGATCTCCGCGGCCGACGATTCGAAGGACTCACACGGGTCTCGTTCGTGCGCTGCCGCCTGACCGGTGCCGACTTCGGCGATGCTCGGCTGCGCGACGTCCGCTTCTCGGACTGCGCCCTCGACGTCGCCTCGATGCGGTCGGCGACCCTCGAGCGGGTCGCGTTCGTCGGCGGCCGCATCGACGAACTCGACCTGAGTGCGGCACGCGTGACCGACACAACCATCACCCAGGTCGGTCTGGCGAACGTGACCCTGGCCGGCGCTCGGCTCGAGCGAGTCGACGTCACCGGGGCCGATCTCGCGGCGGTCGCCGACCTCCGCGAGCTGCGCGGCACGATCATCAGTCCGACCCAGGCCGTGGCCCTGTCCGCTCGCCTGGCGCAGGTCGCCGGGATGCACGTGGCGGCCGACGACGACTGAGCGCCGGCTCCTTTCCCATCGATCCGGCGGCGGAAGTACCCTTCGAGCCGCCATGGACACGTCTGAAGCAAACACGGTCGACACCTCCACATCCGCCGCCGGCAAGCGAGGACGACTCAAGCCGCATCAGCTCGCGCTCGGGCTCGGCGGGCTCGTCGCCGGCGTCACCGTCGTCTCGGGGATCGCCGCCACGGTCTTCCAGTTCCACGACGACTCGGAGACGACGCGCGAGGTGTTCGAGAACATCCCGTCGGCGATGAAGCTCGCGTTCTACACCGTGCTGCCCATCGTCATCATGTACGGGGCGGTGCTGTTCAGCCAGCGCATGAAGAACTGGGAGCGCGGCGGCCCCGAGGCGCGCAAGACCACGAAGAAGAACTTCGCCCAGCGGATGAAGGACTTCCGAGCCGGCGTGTACATGCAGACCCTGCTGCGCGACCCCGCAGCCGGCGTCATGCACAGCCTCATGTACTTCCCGTTCCTGATCCTCCTGGCGGTCACGACGGTCCTCGAGATCAACCACCAGCTCCCCGAGTCGGCCAAGTTCCTCCACGGCGACATCTACAAGGCGTACACGTTCGTCGGCGACGCCGCCGGTGTCCTCTTCCTCATCGGCGTGTTCTGGGCGATCGGTCGCCGCTACATCCAGCAGCCCTACCGGATCCGGGTGAAGACCAAGGCCGAGCACGGCGCCGCGCTCTTCATCCTCGCCGCCATCGGCGTCACCGGCTTCCTCGCCGAGATGTTCCGCATCGGCATCGAGGGCCAGCCCGACTACGAGAAGTGGAGCTTCGTCGGCTACCCGCTCGGCGGGCTCGTCGAGAACCTCGACGCCATCCACGGCTGGCACCAGGCCATGTGGATCGCCCACGTCGTGGCCTTCCTCGCGTTCCTGGTGATGCTGCCCATCACCATGCTGCGCCACATGTTCACCAGCCCGCTGAACATGTACTACAAGGATCGCGACCGCCCGAAGGGCGCCATGAAGGCGATGCCCAACCTCATGGAGAGCGAGCTCGAGAGCTTCGGCGCCTCGACCGTCGAGGACTTCACGTGGAAGCAGCTCCTCGACCTCGACTCCTGCACCATGTGCGGACGTTGCACCTCGGTCTGCCCGGCCAACGCCACCGGCAAGCCGCTCGACCCCCGCGAGATCATCCTGAAGTCGGGCGAGGTCATGGCAGCCACCGGCACCCCGCAGGTCAGCCCGCCCATCGGCACCGTCCCGGAGATCACGATCCCGGCGAACAACTTCTTCGACCGCATCACCCCCGAGGAGATCTGGAGCTGCACCAGCTGCAAGGCGTGCGACGAGATCTGCCCGGTCAACATCGAGATCCTCGACAAGATCCTCGACATGCGTCGCTACCTGTCGCTCATGGAGTCGAACTTCCCGACCGAGTTGGGCAACGCCTACCAAGGCATGGAGAACAACTACAACCCATGGGGCATCTCCAACCAGACCCGCGGTGACTGGGCGGCGAAGGTCCCCGGCCTCGAGATCGTCGACCCCGGCGACACGTTCGACCACGAGTACCTCTACTGGGTCGGCTGCGCCGGTTCGTTCGACGACAAGAACCAGAAGGTCTCCGAGGCCATGGCCAAGCTGATGACCCGCGCCGGTCTCGACTTCGCCATCCTCGGCCCCAACGAAGCCTGCACCGGCGACTCGGCTCGTCGCTCCGGCAACGAGTACATCTTCCAGATGCTGGCGATGCAGAACATCGAGATGCTCAACACCATGGGCGTCAAGAAGATCGTCACCCAGTGCCCCCACTGCTTCAACACGCTGGGCAACGAGTACCCGCAGCTCGACGGCCACTACGAGGTCATCCACCACACACAGCTGCTCGAGAACCTCATCGACGAGGGCAAGCTCGACATGAGCCGAGCCCGCCTCGACGAGCGGGTCGTCTACCACGACTCGTGCTACCTGGGTCGCCACAACGACATCTACATGAGCCCGCGCAAGGTGATCGGAAGCCTCGGCGGCGTCGAGATCGTCGAAGCGCCCCGCAACGGCACCAAGGGCATGTGCTGTGGCGCCGGTGGCGCCCGCATGTGGATGGAGGAGTCGATCGGCACCAAGGTCAACGACGAGCGCTCTCGCGAGCTCATCGAGACCGGCGCGACACGCGTCGCCACCGCCTGCCCCTTCTGTTACGTCATGATGGACGACGGCGTGAAGGCCGCAGGCAAGGAAGAGGACGAGGTGAAGGTGGCCGACCTGGCCATGCACGTCCTCGAGGCGATCGAGGCCGGCGAAGCCGACGCCGACGCTCCGCTCACGATGACCGACTGAGAACAGCCCCCGGGGGCACCATGGCGAAACGCAAGAAGGACCGGTGGGACGGCACCGAACGCCGTGCTCCAGCCATGGTCCTCATCGTCGGTGAGGACAGCGGCGCCAACGAACTGCTGGTCCGGGTCCTGGGTTCCCACGGGTACCGGACCGTCGTGGCCACCTCGATCGACACCGCCACCGCCCGGGCGACCGACCAGCTCCCCCGTGTCGCGGTCATCGACCTCTCGAGCGGCGGGATCAGCGCGAGCCTCCAACTGCTCGACTGGTTCCGTAGCAACGACGACCCCCGGATCAGCCGGACGCGTGTGATCGTCGTCGCCCGGTCGGCATCCAACCGGAACTTCTCGTTCCAGTCCGGCGCGGACGACTACCTGCAACGCCCCTTCCACGCCGACGACCTGGTGGCCTCGATCGAGGGAGCCCTCGCGGTTCCCCACGCCGATCTCCCGGTGCGGCGCCGACGCCTCATGGACGGCACCGCCCCTCAGGCCTGAAGGACTACTGGAAATTCTTCCAGTACTGGCTGGGGGTCGGGCCGTTCTGGCCGTGGTACTTCGAACCGAGCTTGCCCGAGCCGTAGGGGTTCTCGGCCGGTGTCGTCATCCGCAGGAAGCTGATCTGGCCGATCTTCATGTGCGGGTACAGCGTGATCGGCAGGCTGGCCACGTTCGACAACTCGAGCGTGATCTGGCCGTCGAAGCCGGCATCGACGTAGCCGGCGGTCGAGTGGATCAAGAGCCCCAGGCGGCCGAGGCTCGACTTGCCCTCGAGTCGAGCAACGAGGTCGTCGGGTACGGCGATGCGCTCGAAGGTGGCGCCGAGCACGAACTCGCCCGGATGGAGGATGAACGGCGTGTCGTCGGGGACCTCGACCATCTCGGTGAGGTCGCTCAGGTCCTGCTTGACGTCGATGATCCCACGGGTGTGGTTCAAGAAGACCCGGAACCGCGGGTCGAGCGTGAGGTCGATCGACGAGGGCTGGATGAACGAGTCGTCCAGCGGGTCGACGACGATGCGCCCGGCAGCCAACTCTTCGCGGATCGTGCGGTCGGAGAGGATCACGGACGGCCAATGTACGCGCCCGCGGCGCGGCTATCCGTCGTCGGTGGAGGCGTAGCGGTACTTCTGGTGTGCGGCCTGTGTCGACACCCCGAGGGTCTCGCCGATCTCGGCCCACGTCGCGCCGCGTTCGCGCGCGTCGAGGACCAACTCGGTGACCAGGGCGTCGGCAGCGCGACGGAGGCGATTGGCTGCCTCGAGCGAGCGCTCGGCGTCGCCGTGGATCAACTCGCCGACACCCGACCTGGCAACCGCATCAGCAGCCAGATCGATCTCGACATCGGCCCGTTGTGCACGCGCGCCCTGGGGCGTCCCCGACGCGCGGCTCACGATGTGGAGCTCCCGTTCACATCAATGAGTGTGCCAGCACCGCCGCCATTTGTCTGGGACCGTCATCGCGCGGCGAGTTGGCCCAACGCATCGTCGGACAGCACGAACGAGTCCGATGCCAGGCCCGCCCCGGGCTCGACGAGCTCGGGATAGCTCACTCCGGTGAGCTGCACGTCGTAGATCTCGTGGACGTCGCCCTCGAAACGCAGGAACCCGACCACGGTGCCGGCTTCGATGTCGACCACCCAGACCCCACACACCCGTTCGCTGAAGTGCTCGGTGAGCGGGAGCCCGCCGAAGAGGTGCTCGCGCACCTGGGAGAGGCCCACGAACGCGTACTTCCCCGCGAACGCGATGCCGCGGGTGAAGCCCGGGAGGTGCGCGATGGTCTCGCGGTCGCCCGTCTCGGGATCGATCGTCGCGATCGAGCCGTGTCCCGACTCGAGGATCCAGAGCTTGCCCCGGTACCAGCGAGGTGAGTGGGGCATCGAGAGCCCGGCGCTGATGATCTCGCCGGTCGGGACGTCGATGACCACGCCGCCGTCAGCTTTGTGCTCGCGCCACCCGCCGGCGGTGTCGGTCGTCCCGAGCGCGGAGACGAACCGCACCTCGCCGTCGACGAGCGCCAGGCCGTTGAGGTGGCAGCGGTCCTCGGCCGCGAGTCCGGTGATGAACCCCGGCCGCCACCGGGGCACGAAGCTGTGCACGCCGTCGATGGTCGAGAGGCACGAGAAGCGGGTGTTCACGAACCACAACTCGCCGTTGCTGAACGCGAGATCGTGGACGCGGATGTCGCCGGTGATGTGGTGTGTGCGCGGCATGAAACACGCGTCGTGGCGCCCCGGCGGCTCCAGTCGGGGAACGACCGACGGCTGGTTCTGGTACACCCAGATCCCCTGCTTGGTCCCGAAGGCCAGCAGGTTGCGGTCGACCGCGATGCCCATCGGGCTCGGAAACGACCGGAAGTGGGTGTTCAGCCCTTCGCCGTCGTTGCGCACGACGATGATGTGCCCGGACTGGTAGGTCGAGACCAAGAGCGACGCTCCGAGCTGGCCGAGCAGTTCGGGAACCGTCTGGGTGTGGACGCTGCGTTGCGACCTGGCCGACGCGGACCGGCGATCGGAGGCGGCGCCCGGCGTGGCCGAGGCCGACGACGCCGGCGGTTCCACCGGCTTGATCCGCGGCGGGTCGGCGAACACCTCGTGCGCCCGGAGGGCGACCTCGCGCACCGGCTCCCACGCCGACTCGAGTTCCTCGGCGTTGCGGCGCCACTTGTCCGGATGCGGCGACTCGAGCGTGTGACGCGAGTCGGGAAGTTCACCTGACAGGTCGACGTCCCAATCGAGCCCGAGGTACTCGCACAGCTGCGCGATCTCGGCAGTCGGGTCGCTCACCAGTCGGTCGTAGCGGGACACACACCAGCGGCCGGGCTCGAGCGCCTCGAGGTCGTCGAGGATGGTCGTGGTCGTGGTCACCCACTGGTCGACGACGATCTCCGGAAGCGTGCGGCCGGCGAGGTCGCGCCACCCCGGCGTGAGCAACAGCGACCACGGGGGGCCGTCCCACTCCGGCAGGTCGGGATAGGTGACGAAGCGGCCCGACCGCCAGGCGTCGAGCATCGAGCTGATGGTCTCGCGCGGGTCGCGGTACAGGTAGACGAAGGTGGCGTCGGGGAACAGGTCGGCCAGGAAGGGGATCCGCAGGGCGTTCTTCGGGGTCTTCTCGAGCAGCCGGACCGGACGACCGTCGCGTGGGGCGGGCTGGCCCTTGCGGTCCTTCATGTTGTTGAGGAAGTTGCGGTGCAGATGGACGTAGGCCTCGGTGGTCGCGTCCTCGACCCGGAGGCGGTTGGACGACCAACCGCGCTCTGCCGGACGCAGCTCCGGCAACGACTCGATGATCTGGTGGCTCTCCCCACCGACGGTGAACAGCTTCGGAGCGCGGGCCAGGGTCTCGAAGAGGAGCGTGCTCCCCGATCGGGGCGAGGACACGACGATGATCGGGCGGTCGATCGGCGTGGTCGGACGCGTACCCGACGATCGGGTGCCGCGGACGGGGCGTGCGGTCGGCGCATCCGGCCGGCGAGCCGCCGGCGCCAGAGCACGACGGACCACGAGCTGTCGCACCATCTCGGCGAGATCGACACCGTTGTCGAGTCGGTGGCGGTCCTCGTCGCCGAGCAGCGCTCGGTCGAGGTCGTCGCGGAGCCGCTCGTAGACCGACTCGGCGTTCACGTCGTCGCCGTGCGCGGCCCACGCCGATCGCCAGCCGCGACGGAACCGGTCGAGCGACCGCTCCAGGTTGCCGACACGGAGCCCGATCCGGTCGGCTTCGTCCAGCAGTTCGTCGAGCTTGCGGTCGACCTCCCACGGGCTCATGACCGGCGCGGCGTTGACGGCCTCGTAGGTCACCCGCAGGTCGGCCCCGAGACGGTTCGGGACCAGACGCGGCGCGGGCGGCGCCTCCCCCATGGCGGCGTCGACCATCTCCCAGAAGCCGGGCGAACCGACGGTGTCGACCACGAGGTGGACGCGGGGGTGGTCGGCCGGGTTGACGACGCGGTGGGTCCGCCACGTGTCGAAGATCCAGGTCTGCCCCGCCGCGAGGTGGTTGACGGCATCGCCGCACTCGAATCGAACCGAGGGGTCGGTGACGATCGGGACGTGGATGCGGGTGCGGTCCCACCAATAGGCGTTGGTGTCGACGTGGGGCGTGACCTCGGCCTCGCGGTCGATGCGCATGAGCCGGGTCCGGCCCACGACGGTGCCGAGTCCGGCCAGGACCTGCCGGACGTAGGGAAGCGTCGCCAGATGGGACGTCGGCTGCATCGGACCGACCGTCGAGTCGTCGTCGGGATCGCCGTGTGCGGCCACCAACGGCAAGGCCGTGTTCCCTGGCGTCCCTTGCGGATGGGGCTGCCAACGAGCCGGATCGATCTGGTCGATCTCGGCCTGCAGTGCCGCCGCATCGAAGTCGAGCGGCAGGCGGATGAACGGCTGTGCGAGTCGCACGGATCTCCTGGGCCGGGGGGGGGTGGAGGCGGGATCGTACCCAGCCCATGACACCGGGTCGGAGCCGGGGTACTGTTCCCTCCGATCGACGGACGACAGACACAGACGAGAGCGGAACGATGACCAAGAAGCCCAGCGCCACGCGTACCCAGCGACGAGCAGCCGAGCGGACGCAGCGCCACAGCGCGCCGACCCGCGCAGCCATGGGCGGCGGTGCGGTCCTGGCCCTCGGTGCCGGACTCGTCACCGGCGCGGCCCCGGCCGGTGCGGCGACCTTCACCGTCGACACCAACAGCGACACCGTCGCCGCCGACGGCCTCACGTCGCTACGCGAGGCCATCGACGGCGCGTCGGACGGCGACACGATCACCTTCGACCCCTCGGTCACCGGCACCATCACGCTGTCGCTCGGTCAGATCACGATCGACGACGCCATCACCGTCGACGGCCCCGGCGAGGACACGCTCTCGATCAGTGGCAACGGCGCCAGCCGGATCTTCTACATCAACGCCGGCGGCACGGTGACGATCGACGGTCTCACCCTCGAAGACGGCCGGGAGGGCGGCAGCAGCGGTGGCGCCGTCCGTTCGGAGGAGACCGACCTCACCATCACCGACAGTCGTTTCGAGGACAACTACGCCAACGGCAGCGGTGGCGCCGTGTTCATCGACGGCGCCGACCTCACGGTGAGCGGATCGACGTTCTACGACAACGCAGCCGGACAGGGCGGCGGCGTCGCGGTCGTCAATGACGGCGGGACCTCGGTCACCGACACCATGTTCGACGACAACTTCGCCAACGGGAACGGCGGCGGCATGTACGTCGACGAGAGCACCGGCGCGACCTTCACCAACGTCACGTTCGTCGACAACTTCGGCGGTAGCGACGGTGGCGGGCTCTTCACCGGCGACAACAGCGCCGAGGTCCTCATCACCGGCTCCGAGTTCACCGACAACTTCGCCGGGAGCGACGGCGGCGGTGCCACGTTCGAGGACATGGGCGCCGACATCACCATCGAGAACACGACCGTCTCGGGCAACGCTGCGCCGGACGACCAGGCCGGCGGCCTGTTCTTCTACTACGCCGACGAAGACATCACGATCACCGTGCGCAACAGCACGATCACCGACAACGTCGCGAACACGGGCGGTGGCATCAACTTCTACTCGGACGACGGCGCCAACGGAGTCGGGACCCTGCGGATCATCGACACGACCGTGGACGGCAACGAGGCCTACTCCGACGGCGGCGGGGTGCGGCTCTACGCGGCCGGCGATCTCGAGATCATCGGGTCGACGATCTCGAACAACTCCGCGGACACCTCGGGCGGCGGCATCAACGTCGAGGACACGGACGGCGAGACGACCATCGTGAACTCGACCATCTCCGGGAACCAGGCCACCTACTACGGCGGCGGACTCAACCTCTCGTCCAGCGGCGACCTCTCGCTCCTGCACAGCACGATCACCGACAACTACTCCGGCGGCGACGGTGGCGGCGAGGGTGGCGGCTTGTACCTCCGTTTCACGGACGCGGTCATCGACCACACGATCATCTCGGGCAACGACACCGACCGGGACGGACCCGACATCGACATCAACGGCGACATCGACGTGTCGGTCTCCCACAGCATCATCGGCGAGGTGTCGGATCCGAACGGGCACCTCGATGACGTCACCAACAACGCGCTCGGCGTGACCGACCCCGGCCTGGCTCCCCTCGCCGACAACGGCGGCCCCACGTTCACCCACGCCATCCTCGATGGCTCCCCGGCTCTCGACACCGGCGACCCGGCCTTCGCTGCACCGCCGGCCACCGACCAGCGTGGCGAATCACGGGTGAGCGGTGACGGCATCGACAAGGGTGCTTACGAGCGCCAGGTCGCTCCTCCGGCCACCACGTCGACCACCTCGACGACCGAGCCCGACGACGGTGTCGGTGGCGTCGGCCAGAGCCCGCCGGCGACGCCCACGGTGGCGAACCCCACGTTCACGGGCTGAACCATTCCGCGCCCCGGCGCTACAGTCGGCGGCCCTTCGCGGGTGTAGTTCAATGGCAGAACATGAGCTTCCCAAGCTCACAACGCGGGTTCGATTCCCGTCACCCGCTCGCTGAAGACCCCCAATCGACCCGTGGAATCACGGGAGAGATGGGGGGTATGGGTCTCGCCATCTCGCTGACCCACCTGGGCCGCCCTCGGCCCCGATGCAACGGAACGATCGACGCGTTGGTGTACACCGGCGGGTCGTACGCGCCGATCGGCGCGTACGGGCACGGGCCCAGGGTGGCGGGTGCTCGGGGGTACCGTGCGGCGCCCGGGTCGATGGCGGGCCGACCACGGCCCGGCCGTCATTGCACGAGTTTGATGGCGACCAGTTCGCTCGGGTCGGCGACCTCGAGGGTGCCTTGTCCGCCGGTGGCGACGCCGCCGGGAATCAGACGGCCGCACACGACCTTCTTGTTCACCGACACGCAGGAACCTTCGTCGTCGCCGTCGCCGACGTAGGTGATCTCGAACACCGCGAGCCGAACGCAGTTGAGACGGACGTTCGTGCCGCTGCCGACGGTCTCGACGCACAGCGGCAGGGCCAACCGGCAACCGGCGGCGGCGTCGATGTCGGCGTCGGTGGCCCAGTCGCAGGAGTCATCGCCAGCCAGCAGTCGCTCGATGTGCCCCACTCGGGAGCCGGTGTCGACGTCCCACCAGCCGTCGTCGTCATCGGGATCTGACGGGATCTGGTACACGTTGTCCGAGTTCACCAGACCGTGCCACGGACTCACGCCACAGTTGCGGTCGCCGAACCCGTTGCCGTTGCTCCACAGCAGGAACTCGACGTTGAAGGCGTCGGTGTTGACCCGGTAGGGCGGATCGAGTGTGGCGTCGGGCACGAGGAGGTCGACGCCGTGGTCGGGGGCATCGGCGCAGAGCATGAACGGAGCACTGAATCCCCCGCGCAGCGGCTGGACCGTCGCTGCGGCGACGGCGTCCGCGGTGATCTCCTCCTGGTCGATCACGCCGCCGAAGGGGACATCGCTCGTGTCGGCGAGCTGGACGCGCACGCCGGAGGCGTTGACCGACGTCTCGTTGGTGCCGTCGCACGGTCCGATCACGTCGCTCTCGGCACGGGTGACCGCGTAGAACCGGTTGACGACATCGCAGACGACGCTCCCGCCATCGGCACCGTTGTCCTCCGCCACCGAGACCGCGACCGCCAGCACTTCCGCCGGAAGCGCGTTCCCCTGGCCGACGTCGCGCAGCGTCGACGTCGCCGCCAACGCGGCAGCGTCAGCCGCGTTCTGGCCGTTCCGGACCGACGTGTAGCCGGTGCTGGCACCGAGGACGAGCGAGGCAACGGCCAAGATGCCGGTGACGCTGATGGCGAAGAACACCGCCGTCATGCCACGGTCCCCTCGATCCGCGAGAGACCGCCGCTGCGCGTGCCTGTGGGCTGATCGCATGAGGGTGCTCCTAACCGGTCACGTTGAACGTGGCCGAGACATCGATGAACTCGTTGAAGATGCGGACGGTGGCAAGACCCCGGGGCTTCCAGTCCTTGGCAACGCTCGAGTAGTCCCAGTCGTGGTGGGAGTCGCTCAGCTCACAGTCGTCGCAGATCGCTGACACGACGGTGCCACCAGGGGTGACGAGGTGGACCGCGAGGGCATTGCACCGATCGACCTGGTTGATGTCGTAGTGGATCCGGATGTCGCTCTTGAGTTGACCGTTGTCCTTCGAACGGACTGGGTCGGGCGTGACCTGGATGTTGGTGATCGCGCACTCGGTCGCTGCTGTCGTCGGCGGCGTGGACGGTGGCGTCGTCGGTGGACCGGACGTCGGCGTGCTGACCGGAGGCGTGCCGGCAACCGGTACGCCGATGATCGCCATCGTGGCCACGCCCGAAGCCCGGCCTTCCTGGACGCCGATGAGATCGGCGATCGGCGTGATGAGTGACCAGGTCCAATCGACGGCGACCTCGATCCGGTCGACGTCGACGCGGGCCGAGACGCACTTGCCCGGGAGTTCGGTGCCGGACGGATCGACGCAGCGGACGTCGATGTCCTGGAGGCGGATCTGGCGGCTGGGGAGGTGCGACTCGATCTTCTCGACGATCGCGTCGTGATCCGCGCTTCCCGGTACGTCGGCGTAGAGATAGTCGATCACCCCGGTACGGGCGCCGTCTCGAGCGGCGTTCGTCGCCTGGTTGTCGTTGAGCGTCCACATGCCCAGATCGATGATCGCCATCATGAACATGAACAGGATGGGCAACGCGAACGCTGCCTCGACCACGGTCACGCCGTCATCTCTGCTGGAGCGCCTCACTTCTGCACCACGACCTCGTTCGATCCGGTCAGCGAGATCGACTCACCGACGACGCGCTCGACCAGCGGAGTGACCACGTCGAAGGTCGCGGACACGTCGACGCGTACCCGATCGCCCGCCGACACCGTGGTTCCGCCGCACCCGGTGACGGGCACGACGAGGTCGCCACTGCCGTTCTCGGTCAGCACCACGACCGAGAAGTCGGTCAGCGAAGCGAGTTCGGGATCCTCGTTGGTGACAGCGCCGACGATGTCGTCGTTGCCCGCACAGTCGACGTCGTTCGGAGAGATCCGCGCGTAGGCGGCGCCTTGCCCCGCCCCGTTCTCGAGCTGGATCTGCATGCGATACCCGCGTGACAGGTCCAGGGTCCCCATGACGATCAACATCATCGCCGGGGCGAGCAGGGCCAACTCGACGAGCGACGCGCCGCGGTCAGCGCGCCGAGCGCTGGCGACTCGTCGTCGCCGTCGCTGCGTGCGCGCCCATCTGCCCATGGGCGATCTATCGGCAGCAGAATGCCAGTTCTTTACGAGAAATGCCGGTCGGCATGCCGGAAACGCCGCGATCGCTGGCATTCCTGTCCAGGGGCACCGGATAGCCTGCCGGCGTGCACGCGTCCGATGCCCTCGACCGATCGATCGAGCGCACCGGATCGATCGCCTGCGTCGGCCTGGACCCTCGCCCCTCGCTGCTCCCGGCGTCGTTGCGACACTCCGTCACTGCATCCCACGGACCCGGGGCCGAGGGCGTCGCCGAGGCGTTCCGCATCTCCAACGAGGCGATCATCGACGCTGTTGCCGGTCACTGCGCCGTGATCAAGCCGCAAGCGGCCTGCTACGAGGCCTACGGCGTCCCAGGATGGCGGGCACTGGAGGCCACCGTCGCCCACGCCGAAGCCGCCGGCGTCCCGGTGATCCTCGACGCGAAGCGTGGCGACATCGGCTCGACGGCGGCCCACTACGGACAGATGGCCTTCGGCGGCGCCCCCGGCCTCGACGACGAACCGATCAGCGGCATGGACGCCACCTGGTTGACCGTGAATCCCTATCTGGGCGTCGACGGCATCGAACCCGTGCTCGGGGACTCGAACGCCGGACTGTTCGTGATCACCAAGACCTCGAATCCGTCGAGCGGCGAACTGCAGGACACGCCGAGCGGCGCCGGGACCGTGGCCGACACGGTCGCCGACCTCGTCCACGGCTGGGGCGCCACGCGCCTCGGCGACTGCGGCTTGTCCGACATCGGCGCGGTCGTCGGGGCCACGTACCCCGACCACGCCCGGGCCCTCCGCGAGCGCATGCCCGACACGTTCTTCCTCGTCCCCGGCTACGGCGCCCAGGGAGGCGACGCCGCCGGCGCAGTGGCCGGTCTGCGGAGCGACGGCCGGGGCATCGTCGTGTCGTCGAGCCGGGGCATCACCGGCGCGTGGCAGGCCACCGGCACCGATGACTGGGCTGGGGCCGCTCGTGCCGCGCTCGACGACATGAACCGAGCGCTCGACGCCGTTCGTCGATGACCGACCTGGCCGTACACTCCTCGCCATGACTCCCCCTGACGGCCCGTCTCCGGCCTGGGCCGTCGAGCCTTCCGGACCCTTGCGTGGCGAGGTCCGCGTCTCCGGCTCGAAGAACGCCGTCACCAAGCACATGGTCGCTGCGGTCATGGGCTCGTCGCCCTCGCTGATCCGCAACGTGCCCGACATCGGCGACGTCGAGATCACGACCGAGGTGCTGCGTTCCCTCGGTGTCGGGGTCGAGGTCGACGGCGACTCCATCTCGATCTCGCCCACCGAGGAGATCCGCTCCGACGTCCCGGTCCGCTACTCGGGCCTGAACCGGATCCCGATCCTGCTGCTGGGCCCGCTGCTCCACCTCCACCAGGAGGCGTTCGTGCCCGTGGCCGGTGGCGACAAGATCGGCGCCCGCCCGGTCGACTTCCACGTCGAGGCCCTCCGGGCCTTCGGCGCCGAGGTCATCGAGGACGACGAGGGCATCCACGCCACCGTCGTCGGACGGCTCCAGGGCACCAAGATCACCCTGCCGTACCCGTCGGTCGGCGCCACCGAGTCGATCCTGCTCACCGCGGCCATGGCCGAGGGGCGAACCGTCCTGCGCAACGCCGCGACCGAGCCCGAGATCATCGAGTTGGCGCTGTTCCTCCAACGCATGGGCGCCCGCCTCGAACTCCACCCGGGACGGCGCTTCGTCATCGAGGGAGTCGAACGCCTCCACGGCGCGACCACCACGTTGGCCGGCGACCGTCTCGAAGCGTTCTCGTACCTGGTGGCCGGTCTCGTGACCGGCGGCGAGGTCCGGGTCGCGGGCTGCCCCCAGGACCGCATGGTCACGGCGATCTCGACCCTCCAGCGCATGGGCGCCGAGTTCGAGATCAACGATCATTGGATCAGCGCCTCGAGCAACGGCCTGCGAGCCGTCGCCATCCACACCGACACCCACCCGGGGTTCATGACCGACTGGCAGTCACCGCTGTTCGTGCTCATGACCCAGGCCGTGGGCATGTCGGTCCTGCACGAGACGGTGTTCGAGGATCGGGTCCGGTACCCGGCATCCGTCGTCGCCGCGATGGGCGGCGAGATCGAACTCTTCGACACCTGCCTGGGCGGACCCGACTGCCGGTTCCACGACACCAACGCCGTGCACTCGGCCGTCGTCCGCGGGGTGTCCAAGCTCCGCGGGGCCGAGGTCGAGATCCCCGACGTGCGCGCCGGATTCTCGGGTGTCATCGCCGCCGCAGCGGCGGAGGGTTCGTCGGTGATCGGCGGGGTGCACCACCTCGAGCGCGGCTACAACCGCCCGTTCGAGACGTTCCAGTCGCTCGGCCTGAAGCTCGAGCGCGTCAACCGCTGAGGCGAACCCTCCGGGTTCGGAGCGAACGCTCCGCGTTCGCCCACTTCACGAGCTCAGCAGGCTGGCCAGCGCCCAGATCGCGCCGATGGCACCGACGACGGCGAATGCGATGCTCCGGCCGACGGGGGCAGCGTCGAGGTCGCCCTCGCGCACCTGCTCCGGTGGACGGACGACGGCCATGATCGAGCCGACGGTCATCGCTCCACCGATGGCGAGCACGAGGTAGGCGAGGAGATCCTCTCCGAGAAACACGACACGAGCGTACCGATCACGGCTCCAGGTCGGCATCGCTCACGTCGGCGGAGATCTCGTCGTAGACCGTGGTCTCCACGATGTCGCCGTGATCGATCCGGATGCTGGCCATCGCCCCCGTCGCCGGGTCGAAGCACAGCTCGGCCGACTCGCCGTACCCGCTGCGGGGATCGTTCCTCGTCCGTTCCATCCGCCAGCAGCCCTCGTCCTCGCCGAAGTCGACCAGGTACAGCGGGTCGTCGCCGGCGACGAGCGCCTCGAAGGTCGCGACCTCGTCGAGAACCACCTGAGCGAAGTCGGGGCCGGGTTGCCCGAGGGTGCAGGCCATCGGGCTGGCGTCGAGGGGCGCAGGGCAGGCGAGCACGCGGTCGTCGCGACGACCGCTCACCTCGTCGAAGCCGCGGACGAGCCGGTCCGGGGGTCGCTGCACGATCTCGGTCGGCGCGGCGAGTCTGGTCCCGTCGCCGGCGACGCGTTCGAAGGTCCCCGTCGATCGATGGGTCGCGGTGCGCGAGGTGCGCCACGCATCGACGAGTGCCGCGGTCGGATCGGGCGGCGACGGATGGTGCCGCTCGGTCGAGACCACCGCCACGACGAGCAACGCGACGAACGCTGCCGTGACCCCCGCAGCGGTGCGAGCGAGACGGTCCACGGGGCAAGTGTGGAACAATCCGCGTATGGGATTCCATCACCTCGCGTTCGCCGCCAAGGACATGGCCGCCACCCATGCGTTCTACGCCGACGTGCTCGGCTTCGAACTCGTGAAGGCCATCGCCGCCCCCACCGACAAGCCCGGCGGCTGGGCCAAGCACGTCTTCTACCGGACCGGCGACGGTGAGGGCGATGCGGGGATGATCGCGTTCTGGGAGATCCACGACGACCGGATGTCCGGCAACGACACCGCGATCTCCACCGGGCTGGGCTTCGAGCCGTGGGTCAACCATCTCGCGTTCGCCGCCAGCGACCTCGACGACATCGACTTCCGCAAGCGCCAGTGGCTCGGTGCGGGGATCGACGTGATGGAGATCGACCACGGGTTCTGCGTGAGCATCTACACCATGGACCCCAACGGGATCCTGGTCGAGTTCTGCACCGACACCGCTCCCTACACCCAGGCCGACCGCGACGCCGCGCTGGCGATCCTGCGCGACGAGGCTCCCGAGCTGGAGGAGCCGCCGATGCCCACGTTCCACTCGGCCGCCGAGTTCGCCGCCGCGCCGGCCTGAGCCCGCGTTGCCCGCGACCGACGGCGCCACCGAACCGACCGTCATCGGCTGGCGGGAGTGGGTCCGACTGCCCGACCTGGCACCCGACGACGCCATCAAGGCCAAGATCGACACCGGCGCCCGCACGTCGGCGATCCATGCGTGGGACATCGCCCACTTCCAACGCGATGGCGAGGCCTGGGTGCGGTTCTCGCTCCATCCCCGTCAGCGGGACGACGAGCACGTCGTGACCGCCGAGGCGCGCCTGGTCGAGCAGCGCGAGGTGCGGTCGTCGAACGGTGAGGTCGAGAACCGCTGTGTGGTCTCGACGACCCTCGTGCTCGGCGACGAGCAGTGGCCGATCGAGTTGACGCTCACGAAACGCGACCAGATGGGCTTCCGGATGCTGCTGGGCAGGACGGCGATGGCCGGACGCCTCCGGGTCGACCCCGGGGTGTCCTACCGGGGCGGCGGCAACCGGCACGGGCCTGCGCGTTAGGTTCCCGACCGATGCGCATCGCCCTGCTCTCCCGGAATTCCAACCTGTACTCCACGACGCGCCTGAAGGAAGCCGCCGAGGAACGAGGCCACGAGGTGCGGGTCATCGACTACCTGCGCTGCGTCATGGACATCACGTCGCACCGGCCCAACATCCGCTACGCCGGCTCGCCGCTCGAGGGCTTCGACGCCATCATCCCCCGCATCGGCGCGACCCACACGTTCTACGGCACCGCCGTCGTCCGCCAGTTCGAGATGATGAACGTGTTCCCCACCAACGAGAGCCAGGGCATCTCCCGTTCGCGCGACAAGCTCCGATCGCTCCAGCTGCTGTCCCGCAACGGCATCGGCCTGCCGGTCACGGGCTTCGCCCACTCGACCAAGGACATCGACGGCCTGATCGAGTTGGTGGGTGGCGCGCCGCTCATCGTGAAGCTGATCGAGGGGACCCAGGGCGTGGGCGTCGTGCTCGCCGAGACGAAGAAGGCGGCCGAGTCGGTCATCGCCGCGTTCCGTCAGCTCGACGCCAACATCCTCGTGCAGGAGTTCATCAAGGAGGCCGGGGGCGCCGACATCCGTGCGTTCGTGATCGGCGGACGGGTCGTCGCGTCGATGCGTCGCCAGGGTGCTCCGGGCGAGTTCCGGTCGAACCTGCACCAGGGCGGCACCGCCGACAAGATCAAGCTGACACCCGAGGAGCGGTCGACTGCGGTCCGGGCTGCGAAGACCATGGGCCTCAACGTCTGCGGCGTCGACATGCTGCGGTCGAACCACGGTCCCGTCGTGATGGAGGTCAACTCGTCACCGGGGCTCGAGGGCATCGAGGAGACCACCGGCGTCGACGTCGGCGCCAAGGTCATCGAGTTCATCGAGAAGAACGCCCGGCCCGGCCGGACCAAGACCACCGCCCGGGGCTGACCAGACCTCGGGCCTGACGGGCTCCCCGGTCAGGTCGCGTGCGGCTCACCCATCAGGCGCTCGGCCAGGAGCATCGGCAGGACCTCGGTCGCCGGCACCGGCGAGCCGAAGAGGTTCCCCTGCCCCAACCGGCATCCGAGCCGGCGCAGGGCGGCGAGCTCGTCAGGGTGTTCGATCCCCTCGGCGACGGCGGACGCGCCCAGCGTCGCGGCGAGGTCGACGATGCTGCGCGCGACCACGCTCTCGTGCTCGCGTAGGAGTGACACGAAGCTGCGGTCGATCTTGAGTTGGTCGACGGGCAGGGTCTGCAGCGTGCGCAGTGACGACTGCCCGGTGCCGAAGTCGTCGAGGGCGACGCCGATGCCGAGCGCGGCGAGCGAGCGGAGCCGGTCCTGTGCCATCTGCTCCCCCACGGTGAGCACGTCCTCGGTGATCTCCAGGTGGAGCAGCGTCGGTTCGGCCGAGTGGCGAGCGAGCGCGTCGCGCACGACGTCCTCGAAGTCGTCGTGGAGGAACTGTCGGGCCGAGACGTTGACCGAAAGGCCGAACCCGCCGACGCCGAGGTCGTGCCAGGACGCCAGATCGCGGAGGGCGACGTCGAGCACCTGTGCTCCCAGCGGCACGATCAGGCCGGTCTCCTCGGCGATGTCGAGGAAGTCACCAGGACCGAGCGGCCCGCGGGTCGGGTGCGACCAACGGACGAAGGCCTCGACGGCGACGATCCGTTCGGTGACGAGATCGATGATCGGCTGGTAGTGGACCTCGAGCTCTCGCTCACGGATGGCCGTGTCGAGATCGGCAGAGAGCCGCAGGCGGTCATGGACCACGTCGTGCATCGCTGACTCGTACTGCACGACCTGCTGCACACCAGCCTTGGCCCGGTACATGGCCATGTCGGCACGACGCAGGAGGTCGTCGGAGGAGGCCACCTCGCCCGCACACGTCGCGATGCCGGCGGAGGCGGCGATGCGGACGACCGTGTCGGTCCCGATCGTCATCGGCGCAGCGACGGCGTCGACGACGCGCTGCACCAGTTCGACGAGCGCTCGGTCGTCGGGGATGTCCTCGAGCAGGACCGCGAACTCGTCGCCACCGAGGCGGGCCGCGGTGTCGCCACCGCGCAGGCAGCCGGTGATCCGCTCCGCGACACTCCGCAGGGCCTGGTCGCCGGCGGCATGGCCGAAGTTGTCGTTGAGGGCCTTGAATCCGTCGAGGTCGAGATAGACGACCGCGGGCGCGTTGTCGGTCGGGTCGCGGCGGACGCGCATGGCTCGGTCGAGACGATCGCGGAACAGCGCCCGGTTCGCGAGTCCGGTCAACCCGTCGTGGAACGCCTGGTGACGGAGTTGCTGTTCGAGTTCGACCCGGCTCGAGATGTCGCGGACGGTCACGACGATGCCGCGTACGTCGCTGCTGTCGAGGAGGTTGGCACCGGTCATCTCGCCGTCGATCTCGGTCCCGTCCCCGCGGACGAAGCGGAGGGCAGCCGATGCCGCGTTGCGGGCGTCGAGGGACTGGACGTTGGCGAGGAACGTCGACACGTCGTCGGCCTGCTCCGGGACCACGAGGTCCCGCAGCGCCACGCCGACGACGTCCACCGACCATCGGCCGAGCACGGAGGTCACCGACGGGGCGGCGTACCGGATGGTGCCGGCGGCGTCGACGATGAAGATGGCATCGGAGGAGAACTGCACCAGCGTCTCGAAACGGGCCGACTCCCGTCGTTCGGTGATCTCGGCGTCGAGCGCGACCTGCCTGGCTGCCGCACCCGAGATCGCCGCCAACTCGCCGATGGCGGCCACCGCGTCCTCGGAGATCCACTGCGGCGATGCGACGACGAGCACGAGGCCGGAGTCGACACCGCACGTGAGCGCGACCGCTTCGCCCCGCGCCAGCTCGAGCGAACGCGGGCGCAGATCCGAGAGGTCGACGGCAGCGAGGATCCGGTGCAGGTCCGTCAACGCGCTCCCGGACAGCCCCACCGGATCGTGTGCGGGGACGACCGGGACCAACGCGCACCACGACAACGAGAACTCGGACCACGACTCGAGTTCGGCGCGGACCCTGGCCTCGATCGCCGGAACCGACCGGGCAGCGAGGATGTCATCGGCGACGGCGGTGGCGCTACGGCGAGGGCCGACGGATCGGGCGCGGACCCGGGTGACAACGACCGCGAGGGCTCCGAGGATCGAGGTGGCGGCCGTCGCGGCCGGCGGCATGCCGGCGAGGGCGCTGATCGCGGCGACGAGACAGGCGAGCACGGCGACCCATCGCCCCATGGAGTCGAACACGTGGACGGGAGCGCCGTCCTCCCCCGCGCGCGCGTCACGGTTGCTGGCAAGCTCACCCACCATGAGCCTGCGAGTCGAATCCGATGGACCCACCACAGTTGTGACGATAACACGACTCTCCGTGCGGAACGCCGTCGACTTTGCCACGGCGAGTGAGCTTTTTGCCGCGTTTCGTGCAATCGACGAGGACGACGACTGCCGAGTTGCCATCCTGACCGGCGAGGGCGGGACATTCTGCGCGGGCGCCGACCTGGGGGCCGTGGCCACCAGCAACGGCAACCGCGTCGACGTCATGGCGCCGGAAGCCACCGGCGAGCACGTGGTCGGACCGATGGGTCCGACGCGGATGCAGCTGTCGAAGCCGGTGATCGCCGCCGTCGAGGGCTACGCCGTCGCCGGCGGTCTCGAGCTCGCCCTGTGGTGCGACCTGCGGGTGGCGGCTCGCGACGCCACCTTCGGCGTGTTCTGCCGTCGATGGGGCGTTCCCCTGGTCGACGGGGGCACCGTGCGCCTGCCGAGGATCGTCGGTCAGGGCCGGGCGATGGACATGATCCTCACCGGTCGGCCCGTCGGCGCACCCGAAGCGCTCGACTGGGGTCTGGTCAACCGGATCAGCGAGCCCGGTGCAGCACTCGACGACGCCCTCGTCCTCGCCGAACAGATCGCGGCATTCCCCCAGGTCTGCGCCCGGTCGGACCGGCGATCGTCACTCGAGCAGTGGGCGTTGCCCGAACACGAGGCGCTCGCTCGGGAGACCGTGCTCGGCCTCGAGACCATCGCCTCCGGTGAGACGCTCGAAGGTGCGGCCCGGTTCGCCTCCGGCGAGGGTCGTCACGGGAGCTTCTGACCTCAGCCGCCGTTGGTCGACCAGTGCCAGGGCTCGCTCGGGAGGTTGAACAGCCCGTAGCTCGAGGCATTGGCGGCCAGCCACTGGAACCCGGAGCTCGATCGTGACGTGATCGTGCTCCCGTTCTGGGTGAAGTCGATGGCTCGACCCTGCTCGTGCAGCGATCGTCCGGGCACCGCGGTGGGAGGGCTGCAGCTGCTCGCCGGCCGGATCCAGATGTCGTAGTAGGTCGGACCGCAGTTGGCCCGACGCAGTTCGATCTGTCGTTCGGTGCTGCGGTATCCCCAGCCCGACAGGGCGATGCCGTCGGCCTTGGCCGCCGTGAGCAGCGCGTCGACGTCGTCGGCGATGTCGGCATGGACCGTGATGCCCTGCACCGTCCGCAGCGGCGGCGTGTTCCCCGACGGCGGTGGTGGCGGCGTGGTGGTCGGAGGCGAGGTGGTCGTCGGCGAGCCGGGCGGGGTCGTGGTCGTGGTTCCCGGCGTCTGGGCCGGTGGCGTCGAGCTGGTGGCCACGATCGGGTCGGGTTCGGGCGGCGGTGGGATCCGCTCGATGAGCGCCGCCTGCTCGGCGGCGATCTTGTCGGCCAACTCGGCATCGAGGTCGGCGAGGACCGCCGCCTCGGCCAGTCGGGAGTCGATGCGGTCCTGGAGGTCGGCGGCGAAGGAGCGCTGCCGTGCCTGTTCGTCGCGCAGCGAGACCAACGCCTCCTCGGCAGCGGCGACCGCGGCCTCGGCCTCCTCGGCAGCGACGGCGACCTCGGCGGCGCGCCGTTCGGCTTCTGCCTCTGCGGTCGACAGCAGGTCGAGGAGACGCCCGTCGCGCTTGGCGCGGGCGTCGAGATACGCCTTCTGGAGGATCGCGTCGGAGAGCGACGCCGCGCTCAGGCTCTCGACCAGATCGACGCTCGGCGGATGGATGAACGAGGCGACCGCCATCTCGCGGATGGCGTCCTCGAGGATCGCGACGTCTCGCCGGGCTGTGCGCAGGTCGGCCTCGGCCTCACGAACGGCGGCAGCGGCAGCGGCCGATGCGGCTTCGGCCTCGGCCACCAGGCCCTCCTGGGTGGCGAGTTGCGCGTCGATGCCGTCGAGCACCGCGCCGATCTCCGCGTCCGTGGCGCTCAGCACGTCGATCTCGTCGGCGACCTCACTCCGGCGCTCCTGCACCTCGCCCCGCTCGGCTTCGGTGTCGGACTGCGCGCCCGCGGCGACCGGGACCCACGAGGCCAGGCCGACGACGGCGATGGCGGCGATGGTTCGGGGGGTCAGCATGGTGGGCGCGGAACTCCAACAGTCGGGTCGCCGCCCACGACGTCGTCACCGTACCGCAACACTGCCACCATGGGTAGGGGAATCGACCGTTTGCGTGGCTGACTTGAGTCAGGACCGCCGGGTGATGTCACGATGGCCCGGTGACGAGCGCCGACCACAGCGACGCCGCGTGGGCCGACGCCAGGATCCGGACGTTCCACGGTCGACACGGTCGGGTGACTCCACGGATCCAGGGCATCCTCGCCGACCTCGGCCCCCGCCACGGCCTCGACACCCGCCAGGACCGGTCACGGCCGCTGGTGCTCGAGGTGGGTTCGGGCGACGGTGGCGCTGCGCTGGCGTTCTGCGCCGCGTTCCCCGACGTCGACCTCGTCGCCATCGACGTGCACACCCCCGGTGTCGTGCGACTGCTCGAGGCCTGTGCCGCCGGCGAGGCCCCGAACCTGTTCGTCGAGCGCGGTGACGGTCTCGACCTGCTCGACCACCGCATCGAGTCCGACGCTCTCGCGGGGATCCACCTGTTCTTCCCCGACCCCTGGCCCAAGGCGCGGCATCACAAGCGGCGTTTCGTCCGGCCCGATGTCCTCGACCTCGTGGCCGACCGCCTCGAACCCGGCGCTCCGTTCCTGCTCGCGACCGACGTCGCCGACTACGTCGAGTGGACGATCGAACACCTCGACGCGCACCCGTCGTTCGCCGGCGGCGTGGCCGACCGACCGACGTGGCGCCCGGTCACCCGCTATGAACGAGCCGGCCTCGACGCTGGACGCCACAGCGTCGACCTCCACTATCGAGCGCTCTGACGACCGCTTCTGGGCTGCGATTCCCCTCACCGGCGCGCGGATCCGCAACCCAGAATCGAGTTGGGCACGGCACGGCACCTCCCTCGATTCAGACCTGCGCCTCGATTCAGAGCTGCGCGCCTCGATTCAGAGCTGGGCCATGTTGTCGAAGCGGGTGAGGTGGTTGCGGAAGGCCAGGTTGACCTTGCCGACAGGGCCGTTGCGGTGCTTGGCGATGATGACCTCGGCCATGCCCCGGTCGGGCGAGTCGGTGTTGTACACCTCGTCGCGGTAGAGGAACATCACGACGTCGGCGTCCTGCTCGATCGACCCCGACTCACGCAGATCGGCCAGCATCGGCCGCTTGTCGGTGCGTGATTCGAGGGTTCGAGACAGCTGCGACAGGGCGACGACGGGGCATTCGAGCTCACGGGCGAGGATCTTGAGGCCACGAGACATTTCCGACACCTCGACCTGGCGGGACTCGGCCCGACTGCGGCCCTGCATGAGCTGCATGTAGTCGATGACCACCATGCCGAGATCGCCGAGCTGCGACTTGAGCCGCCGCGCCTTGGCCCGGATCTCCATGACCGTGGTGTTCGGGTTGTCGTCGAGGTACAGGCGAGCGTCGGCCAGCCGGCTCACCGCGAGGGCGATGCGGTCCCACTCGGCGTCCTGGAGGCGACCGTCGCGGACCTTGGTCGAGTCGATCTGGGCCTCGGCGCACAGCAGACGCTGGGTCAGCTCGATGTTGCCCATCTCCAGGCTGAAGAAGACGACGGGGCGCCGTGACTGGAACGCGGCGTTGGCGGTCAGGTTGAGGGCGAACGACGTCTTGCCCATGGCGGGGCGAGCGCCGATGACGTTGAGCGTCGACGGCTGGAGGCCCGACAGGATCCGGTCGAGGTCGACGAAGCCCGTCGGCAGACCGGTGATGGCGTCACCCCGCTCGACGAGCGCCTCGAGGCGGTCGAGCGTGTCGGACAGCAGGCCTTCGATCGGCACCAGCGTGTCGGTCACCCGACGCTGGCCGAGGTCGTAGACGAGGGATTCGGCCTGGTCGACGGCCTTGTCGACGTCGTCGGGCAGGTCGTAGCCGATCTCGGAGATCTCGCCGCCGATCCCGATCAACCGGCGCAGCAGGGCGTGGTCGGCGATGATCTTGGCGTATCGGGTGGCGTTGTTGACGGCCGGGGCCGTGGTGACGATGTCGGCGAGCAGCGACCGGCCGCCGATCGACTCGAGGACCCCGGCTCGGCCGAGTTCGTCGGCCACGGTCACCGGGTCGGCGGGCTCGCCGGCCGAGTCGAGGCTGAGGATCGCGTCGAAGACGTGGGCGTGGGCCGGCTTGTAGAAGTCGTCCGGACGCAGCATCGGCGCGGTGGCCGAGATGGCCTCCTTCGACAGCATCATGGCGCCGAGCAGGTTCTGCTCCGCGATCAGGTCGCTCGGAGGAACCCGCCCGCCGCCCCCGGAGGGGCGGTTCGGGCGCGTTGCATCAGAGTCGAAGGCAGGACTGGACATCGAGCGGGCCTCTAGGGATGGACTGGCGTGAACAGGAGTTGTGGATGTTCACCCTCGCGCCACCAGCCTGTGGGGCGCTAGGGGCGCAGTCTGGGGATACGCCTGTGGAAACTGTGGAGAACTGTGGGCAATTTGTCGTATTTCAACATCCGTTGGCGGCGAACCGATGACGGGACGGTGAATTCCGTCACAAAGTGACGGCTGGACCCACGATTCGCTACTCGTCGCCTTCGGCGATGACCTCGATGGTGATCGGGAACTGCACCTCGTGATGGACCTTGGCCATCACGTAGTGGGTGCCCGCGGCCTTGATCGGCTCGTCGATGGTGATGATCTTGCGATCGAGCTCGATGTCGGTCTGCGCCTTGACGGCGTTCACGATGTCGGACTCGGACACGGCACCGAAGAGTGCACCGCCGTCGTGGCCCTTGGCCGTGACGGTGATGGTCTTGGGCACGATCGCCGTGGCGATCTCCTGCGCGGCCTCGACGGCCTTGGTGTCGCGGGATTCCGCGGCCTGGCGCATGTGGGAGGCCTGGGCCTCGGCCGACGGGGTCGCACGCATCGCCAGACCCTTGGGGATCAGGTGGTTGCGGGCATGCCCGTCACTGACGTCGACGAGGTCGCCGCGCTTGCCGACCTGGTCGACATCGCTTCGGAGGATGACCTTCATGCGTCCACCTCTTCGGTCGTGGATTCGGTGACGTCGGACTGCGTGTCGTCACCAGACTCCACGGCATCCGTCGTCTCGTCGATCTCGTCCACCGGAGCGTCGTCGCGGTCGTCGCGACGATCGTCGTCGCGGCCACGACGGTCACCGTCACGGCCACGGCCGCCACCACGCTGCTGCGTGACGCGGTTGGTGTACGGGAGCAGCGCCATCTCGCGGGCGTTCTTGATCGCCATGGCGACCTCGGACTGCTGCTGGGTGCTGTTGCCGGTCACGCGACGGGCACGGATCTTGGCCCGGTCGGACTGGAAACGACGGAGGAGGTTGACGTCCTTGTAGTCGACGTAGGTGACCTTCTCCTGGGTCAGGATGCTGATCCGCTTCTTGGAGCGGCGAGCATTGTCCTTGTTCTTGTTCTGGCGGGGGCGGGCGGCCATCAGAAGGGCTCCTCGGCGTCGTCGTAGGCAGGGGGTTCGTTGCGGGCCGGAGGTGCGCCGGCGTTGCCGCCACCGCCACCAGCGGGTCCGTCGCGGCGGATCTTGGAGACCTGGGCGGTCGCCCAGCGGAGTGAGGGTGCGACCTCGTCGGCCACGATCTCGACCTTGGAGCGCTTCTCGCCCTCCTGGGTCTCCCACGAGCGCTGCTCGAGCTTGCCGTAGACGATCACGCGATCGCCCTTGGAGAGCGACTCGGCGACGTTGTCGGCCAGGTCGCGCCAGCAGGTGACATCGAAGAACGAGGTGTCCTCGACCTGCTCGCCGTTGCGGTCCTTGTAGCGGTTGTTCCACGCGATGCCGAAGCTCGCGAGGGCGGTGCCGCTGTTGAGGTACCGGAGTTCGGGGTCACGGGTGACGTTGCCGATCACCGTGACGGTGTTGTCGAATGCCATGGGTCTCTCCTCTACTCAGCCGCGGCCGAACCGATGAGCCCGCGCTTGGCGGCCTCGTGGTCCGGGAGGCGGATGACCTTGTGGCGGACGATCTCGTCCGCGAGTCGCAGCGTGCGCTCGACCTCGTCGAGCGCTCCGGGATCAGCCAGGACCTCGAAGACCACGTAGGAGCCCTCGGTCTTGTGGTTGATCTCGTAGGCGAACGTGCGGCGGCCCCAGAAGTCGGTGGAACCGACCGTGCCGACCTCGTTCAGACGCCCTTCGATCTGCGTGACCTGAGCGGTGGCGGCGGACTCGTCGAGTTCGCCGTCGATGATGACCATGAGTTCATAGGCGCGCATGCCTATCAACACCTTCCTTCGGATCCGGCGGGTGCCGGAGCCCCTGGACGGGGCAGGACGGATAGAAGTCGGTCAGCGTATCGGTGCAGTCCTGGCGGATTCACATCGAGCGCAATGGTGGGGCCGATGGGCATGGACACCAGTGTGCTCAGGGGGTCTGACAAGAACTCCCGGGACGGACCTCGATCGTCGAACCTTCGCCCAGTTCCGGGCGCTCGCCCTGGAACACCTCGATGGCATAGCGGTACGGGCCGGCGGCGGGGAATCGGGTACAGGCGTTGGCGTCGGGCTCGGTGCACGGGGTCATGTCGGTCCCCGAAACGAACGACCCGTCGGCGGCCCACCACGAGATCGACAGCGGCGTGACCGTGTCGACCATCACGAAGTTGGACTGCACGTCCTCGTCGAAGGAGAACAGCATCCCGTCGTGACCCTCGAGGTCGGTGACCCCCTTGAGACCCTGGGTGCGCTCGGCCGGTTCGTCGGCGTGGAGGAGGCACAGCTCGACCACGTCGCCCGTCGAGGTCACCAGGTCGACGACGATCGTGCCGAAGTCGGCGGCCAGGCCACTGACCCCACCCGCACCCTCGAGCACCGGGTCGGCCGGCGAGTCGGCGCTCTGGACGACACAGGCCGCGAACCCGGCGGCGAACACGCCGCCCACGATCCAGCGGAACCACCGCATGGCCCGCACGTCGTCGACGGCGGGCAACCACGAGGGCGCCCAGGTCGGACGGTCGAGCAGCGGATCGGACACGGCCATGCAGTCTGACAGCCACCGCCGACGACCACGCTCCTCACCCTTGGGATACCGTGATGTCGTCCGTCACTCGGCGTCGGGACCGCCCTTCCGCCCGAATGCCGGGAGAACGACGTGGCCACGACCGAACACGAACGCCTCGAGCTCTACGAGCTCGCCAAACACGAGGTCGGCGATCGCTTCGCCGAGTTGATGATGAAGTCCCTCCCGCAGGATCCCGACGAACTGGTGCGCACGGCAGGCCTCGCCGCCGTCGAACAACGCCTCGACAACAGCATCGTCGCAGTCAGGGCCGACCTCGCCACCGTCGAACAACGCCTCGACAACAGCATCGTCGCAGTCAGGGCCGACCTCGCCACCGTCGAACAACGCCTCGACGCGCGGATCTCCGTGCTCGGTTCGGATCTCCGGGTGGAGATGCGCGATCTGACGTCGGCGCAGACCCGCACCATGACGCTCGGACTCGTCGGTTCGGTGACGGCACTGGCCATCACGCAGATCGTCGCGAGCCTCATCACCCGCTGAGCGGGCGACGGCGACTCAGCTCAATCGCCGATCGACCCGTAGAGGCCGAGGGTCTCGGCCGTGTCGGTCGAGAGGTGGTAGCTCTCGGAGTCGTTCGGGAAGGCCCGGGTCCGGACGTCGGCGGCATAGGCCGACAACGCCTCGACTGATGCCGTCTTCACGTCGGCGTAGCGGCGCACGAACTTCGGGGTGATGCGGTCCTCGATGCCGAGGACGTCGTGGTAGACGAGCACCTGACCGTCGGTGCCGTTGCCGGCGCCGATGCCGATGGTGGGGACGTCCACCGACTTGGTGACCATGTTCGCGACCTTGTCGGGCACGCCCTCGAGCACGATGGCGAAGCAGCCGGCGGCGGCGAGCGCCTTGGCGTCGGCCACCAGTTCGAGCGCGGCGTCGTGCTCCTTGCCCTGGACCTTGAAACCGCCCATGGCGTGGACCGACTGCGGCGTGAGGCCGAGATGGCCCATGACCGGGATCTCGGCGTCGAGGATCGGTTCGATCATCGAGAGTCGCTTGCGTCCGCCCTCGAGCTTGACCGAATGGGCGCCGGCACGGATGAGGTCGGCAGCGTTGCGGACGGCCTCGTGCGGATCGGTGTGATACGCCATCCACGGCAGGTCGGCGACGATCATCGGCTTGGTGTTCTCGTGGTCGCTGGACTTGAGACCACGGGCGACAGCGCCGGTGTGGTGGGCGATGTCGGCCGTCGTCACCTGGAGGGTGTCGTCGTAGCCGAGCACGACCATGGCGAGGGAGTCGCCGACCAGGATCAGGTCGACGCCGGCCTCGTGGGCCATCCGGGCGCCCGGGGCGTCGTAGGCCGTCACCATCACGAGCGGGCTGGCCTTCTCCGCGTGCTTCTGAGCAGCGATGGCAGGCGCGTTCCAAGAGGTCGGGCGGGACTTGGACATGGATGTCTCCTTTGGCTCCGTCCAGCGGTGGGATACCTGCCGGCGGCACCTCCGAGCATAGGGGAATCGCGGCGCGATGCCCAGCCCTGTCGTCCGGACTACCCCCGCGCCACGCGACCCTTCAGGGCCCGGAAACACAGGGTCATGCTGATGGTGGCGACGCCGAGGACGGCGCCGACGGCCTTCAACAGCGCCTCGCCGTCCCATCCCTCGCTGAGGAGCGAGCGCAGCCCGTCGAGCAGATAGGTGACGGGGTTGTAGCCGGCCACCGTGTCGAGCCACGACGTCAACGCCTCGCGAGGCAGGAAGGCGGTAGTGAGGAAGGCGAAGGGGAAGAAGAGGATGAAGCTCGAGTTCACCGCCGCCGGGTTCCCGGTCTTGAGGGCGATGGCGTAGGGGAAGCCGGTGAAGGCCAGCCCCCACGAACCGGCGAGCAGCACGAAGACGACCATGCCGATGATCCCGGTGCCGAAGCTGACGCCGACCAGGAGCCCGAGGGCGAGCACCGGGATCGACAGGGCGCACACCAGGGTGAAGTCGGCGACCATCAGGCCGAGCAGCAGCGCCGGTCGGCTGATCGGCGTCAGCAGCAGGCGGTCGAAGTAGCCGTCCTGGATGTCGGTGACGAGTGCGGCGGCACGCGAGATGCCCGTGACGGCGAAGACGATCGCCACCGGGAGCTGGAACGCCTTGACGTCGAGACCCGGGATCGCACGCTCACCGAGCTCCTGGAGCGACCCGATGTTCACGACGAAGAAGAACAACGGGACCATGAGCGCCGGGATGATGGCCTCGGGCTCGCGGGGCAGCGCTCGGATGGCGCGGCCGGCGACACTGACGACGTCGCGGGCGAAGCCGGCTCGGCTGGCGCGGATCGTGCTCGCCGGCGCGACGGCGGCTCGAGAGGTGGCAGGAGCGGTCATGAGGCCTCCTCGGCCGGGTCGGTCGACGAGTCCTGGTCGACCTCGATGCGGTTGCCGGTCAGCTCGAGGAACACGTCGTCGAGAGTCGGCGTGCGCAGGGTGAGCTCCCGGACGTCGACCGCGCAGCCGCTGAGGGCCACGGCCACCGGGCTGATGACCGCGGCGCCGTCGTTCGCCGAGACGGTCAGTTCGTCGCCGTGCACCTCGACGCCGACCACCCCGTCGAGGTCAGCCAGGACTGTCCGGGCAGCGCTGGGGTCGCCGTCGACGCGCACGATGATCACGTCGTTGCCCACCGCCCGCTTGAGCGCGTCGGGCGCGTCCTCGGCGACGAGCTTCCCCTCGCTGATGATCCCGACGCGGTCGGCCAACTCGTCGGCCTCCTCGAGGTACTGGGTCGTGAGGAAGATGGTCATCCCCAGGTCGGTGTTGAGGCGACGGATCTCCTCCCAGACCGTTGCCCGGCTCACCGGGTCGAGGCCGGTGGTCGGCTCGTCGAGGAACAGGATGCGCGGGTTGTGGACCAACGCCGCGGCCAGGTCGAGGCGACGCTTCATGCCGCCGGAGTACTCCTTGATGCGCCGGTCGAGGGCGTCGCCGAGGTCGATGATCGAACCCAGTTCCTCGAAGCGCGTCTGGGCGTCCTTCTTGTCGAGGCCGTAGAGGCGGGCCTGGAGTCGCAACAGCTCCGAACCGGTCTGGGAGGGATCGAGCGCCGCCTCCTGGAGGGCCACGCCGATCTGGAGGCGGACCTCGCCCGGCTGGGTCGCCACGTCGTAGCCGGCCACCGTCGCCGATCCGCCCGTGGGCGCCAGCAGCGTGCACAGCACCCGGACCATGGTCGACTTGCCGGCGCCATTCGGGCCGAGGAAGCCATAGATCTCCCCGGAGGGGATGTCGAGGTCGACGCCGTCGACAGCCTTCGTGTCGCCGAAGTGACGCTCGATTCCCCTGGCGACGATCGCTGCGTCCATCGGGCCACGATACGGAACCGTCGGGGCACCGCGCCGGGAGTTCGGCGGTAGCGTCCGGCCATGGCCACGACCGGAACGTGTGAGAGCTGCGGCAGCGAGGAGGAGGTGACCACCGTCCGGCGGGTCTACGTCACCCCCGAAGCGTGGGACACCGAGGGCAAGGCCGAAGCCGAGCCCGGCACCGAGCAGTGGTGCTACGCCTGCCGCTCGCACTACCCCCACCAGGACGTCGCCAGCGCGTGACCCGTCTGGGCTAGTTGCCGCCGAGGAACTCGGTCGTCGTCGGCGCCACCGTCGTCGTCGTGTCGGGTTTGGTGGTCGACGTGGTCGAGGACGTGGACGACGTGGAGGTGGAGCCGGGAGCGCCCGTGGTCGTGGTCTCCTCCGACGCTTCGGTGGTGGTGGTCGAAGGCTTCCGACACGGTTCGGTGGTACCCGTCGACTCGGCGTCGGGATCGACGGGCTCGCACACGGGCAGCGTCGTCGTGGTCGTGGTCAGGTCGGCGTTCAGCACCGTGCCGCCGAACGGCGGCGGATCGGCGAAGCTGCCGTCGCCGTCGCTGGCCCGCTGCATGAAGAGCTTCCAGATGGTGGCGGGGAACGAACCACCGGTCACCTTGCGGCCTCGTACGTCGGTCATGAAGCGCGTGTTGCCGTCGGCGTCGAGGTCGGGATAGCCCATCCAGACCGCGGTCGTGAGGCGGGGCGAGTACCCGACGAACCAGGCGTCGCGGTAGTCGCCGCTGGTCCCGGTCTTGCCGGCCACCGGGTACCCGGGGTTGGCACCCGAACCGGTGCCGCCGAGGACGACCTGGCGCAGAATCCAGTTGAGTTGGTCGGCGTCGCCACGCCGCATGACCTGCTCGCCCTTGCCGCTGGCCTGGAAGAGCGTCTTGACCTCGCCGTCTCGGACCTGTTCGACCTTGGTGATGAAGACAGGCTCGACCGCCTCACCCCGACGGGCGAAGGTCGAGTACGCGTTGGCCATGTCGAGCACCGACACGTCGCCCGAGCCGAGCACCAGTGAGTTGACCGCCGGGAGCGGCGTCTTGACGCCGAGTCGCTCGGCCAGCGCCACCACGTTGGCCGGGCCGACCTCCAACATCAGCTGGGCGTAGACGGTGTTGGACGAGACCTTCGTGGCATCGACCAGGTCGACCAGGCTCTCGGTCCCGTCGGCGTAGTTGCCGACCTCCCAGTCCTCGCCGTTGTTGGCTCGGGGGAGGACGATGTCGTTCTCGTTGATGAACTTGGACCGGGCGGAGATGTCTTGCCCCAAGGCCTCGGCCAACACGATCGGCTTGAACGACGATCCGGGAGGACGGCCCGAACCGCCGGCGAGGGCGCCGAGTGCGAGGTTGACCTCCGAGGCGTCGAAGTCCTTGCCACCGACGAGCGCGACCACGCGCCCAACGTCGTCGACGCTGACGAGGGCGCCGGCCGGGTCGTCCTCCTGGTCGAGCACGTCGCGGTAGACCGATTCGTACGCCGCCTGCTGGAGGCCCATGTCGAGCGAGGTGTACACCCGCAGACCGCCACCGTTGACGACGTCGGCCCCGTACTCGTCGTAGAGGAGACGGCGGATGTACTCGACGTAGTACTCGCTGCCGAACTCGGAACCGACGACGTCGCCCAGCCCCTCGCGCACCGAGCGCTCGCGGACCTCGCTGCTGAGTTCCTTCGCCTTGGCGGCGTCGTATTCGTCGCGGGTGATCCAGCCCTGCTCGAGCATGCCGTCGAGCACCGAGTTGCGCCGGAAGACCGCTGTCTCGGGGTTCCGGGCCACGTCGGTCGACTCGGGCGAGCGGATGAGCGCCGCCAGGTAGGCGGCCTGCGAGAGGTCGACGTTGCGGATGGACACCCCGAAGTAGATGCGCGCCGCTGCCTCGGCCCCGTAGGCCCCGCGCCCGAAGTAGACGGTGTTCAGGTAGCGCTGGAGGATCTCGTTCTTCGAGAACTCGCGCTCCAACTTCACGGCGAGCACGGCTTCCTTCAGCTTGCGCGTGATGGTGCGCTCGGAGCTCAGGAAGGCGTTCTTGGCGTACTGCTGGGTGATGGTCGAGCCGCCCTGCTGGGCCGAGCTGCCCCGGACCTCCTGGTAGACGGCGCGAGCGATGCCGACGGGGTCGATGCCGGCGTGGGTGAAGAACTTGCGGTCCTCGGCGGCCAGGACGGCGTCGATGAAGGTCTGGGGGATCTCCTCGAGCGGGAGCGAGACCCGGTCCTCCTCGCCGGCCAGCTTGGCGATGGCGTTGTCGGGACCGCATCCCTGGGTGACGTCGTTGGCGCAGACGAAGGTCGACTGCAACAGCGGGTCCTCGTCAGGGAGTTCGACCTGGCCCAGGACGAATCCGGCCCCGGAGAGCAGTGCCACGAACACGAGCGCGACCAGGAACAGGCTGCGGCGGAAGCGCCACAGGATGCTGCGTCGTGCCTGCGGCTTCCGCCCCGCCTTCGTCGACGCCTTCTTCTTGGCCGTCGACTTCTTCGACGCCGTCTTCTTCGACGGTGCCTTCTTCTTGGGGCGGGACTTCGCTGCCGGCTTCGTGGATCGTGATGCCATGAGAGGGTGCGACCGCGGTGGTGCGGCGGCGGGGGATCCTACCGGTGACCGGAGAGGATCTCCGGGGCGGGATCCAGGAAAGCGCCACGACCACAGGGAGCGCGAAGGCGACCGCGACGGCGACACCGACGGCGTGGTCGGACAGCTCGACCCCGGACCAACCCCAGAGTGGGAGCACGCCGAAGGCCACGGCCCCACCGAGCAGGCAGCGGTGCATCACGTCGTCGGGGAGTTGCGGCATCGCCGGCGCCCGGGCCGTCCCCGCCAGCAGCAGGGCGATGATCGCTCCACCGGCGGCAGCGTGCACGGCCTCGCTGGCGGAACCGAAGACGACCAGCGCGCCCGTCAGGCCCGGGAGCGCGGCGACCAGGCCGAGCGGATGGCCGGCGGCGAGCGCCGCCACCCCGCCGGCGGCCAGGAGGAGCCCGGCCCCACGCGCATCGGGGAGGTCCTGGGCCAGGACGACCACGCCGGCACCGACGACCGCGAGCGGCAGTCGCCCCAGAACGCCGTCGACTCGCCGCACCGACGCGAGGGCGAGCGCAGCGACCACGCCGACCGCTGCGCCGGCGAGTCCGACCCGATCGGTCTCGTCGACCACGCGGGGCGCGTTGTCCACCGTCGCTCCGACGGCGAGGAGCAGGGCGGGCAGCACGACGACGGCCCCGGAGGGTCGCGGGTCGGCGCTCCACAGCGCCGCCGCCAGGGCGATTCCGACACCCGCCAACGAGACGAGCGCTGCGTTCTGGGGGTCGTCGACGACCACGCCGGCGGCAACAGCGACCGCAGCGACCGCTCCCACCGATGTCACGAGTCGCCCGTGACCGTCGCGGAGGCGCCCGACGGCGACGAGCAGCGCCAGCGCCACGATCGACCCGGCCAACCAGCGGTCGGGCAACTCGATGCCACGCATGCTGGCGGCGACACCGAAGGCGGAGAGACCGGTGATGGCGGTCGAGCGCCCGACCATGCGACGGGGCGACGACGCCACCACGAGGACGGCGACACCGACAGCGGCGACGGACACCGGTTGCGTCGCGACCAGGCGGCCCCACGTCGCCGGTTCGGATGCCGCGGCGAGCAGACCCCAGCCGACCGCGGTTGCGCCGGCCACGGTCGGGACCGACCCGGCAGCGACCCGACGCGCCAGGTCGCTCGACGCTCGAGACAGCACGACCAGGACCACCGCGCAGACCACCGGCCCGACGAGCACGACAGCGAGGAGCGCGGTCACGACGGCCACCCGGCGAGCACGACGGCCGCGATGCCCACGACGACGGCCACGATTCGCCGCACCGCGGCGAGGCGGGGTCGGTCGTCGGTGGTCAAGAGGGCGAAGGCAGCGACCGAGGCGAGTGCCGTCGCCGCGACCCGGTCGGCCAGCGCGCCACCCGGGCCCGCCCCCACGGCGATGGCCGCGGCCATCGCTCCGCCGGCCAGGGACACCACACAACGCTGGAGGTTCGAACGCTCGAGGTCGACCCGCGTCGCCACGATGACCGCCGCCGCTGCGCACCATGCCGAGGCGGCTGCCGCCGCCGGCCCGACGATGCCGGCACTGCCCAGGACGCTCTGGATGCCGGCGAGATCGTCGAAGGTCACGGTCGAGAAGCGGATGCCCACCGCAGCAGTGGCGAGCAGGAGTGTTGCGGCGCTCCACCGGCTCCGGGTCGCGATGCCGAGCAGCACGGCGGCCACCACCATCGACCCGGTCGAGGTGAGCGCGAGTCCGGCGGCACCGGCGGCTGCGCCGGTCTCGATGGCACCCGCCGACACGCCCGCCGCCCGGCTGGCAGCGGGGGCGGTCATCGGCCCCGTTGTCCTCGGACGGGGAAGGTCTGCACCATGTGGTTCCACCCACAGTCGGCGCAGACCTCGATCACGTAACAGGTGCATTCGGTGGTGGTGCGACGCACCTTGTCCATGTCTTCGCGGTCCTCGACCGCGTAGCCGGACTTCGGCAGGTGGGGGCCGAACGCATAGGTGACGAGGACCAGCAGGCAGTCCTCACAGATCGGACAGACCTCCGAGGTCTTGCGGGCGATGTGCTCGGCGGCTCGTCGGAGCTCGGGGTGGGCATCGCAGACCTCGTGCTGAGCGATGCGGCCCTTCTTGAACTCGTTGACCAAGGCCAGCCGGGCCATGCGGTAGTCGACGGCGCCCATGCTGGGGTCGGCGTCGGCACCACGGATCGAGGCGCCCGGTTCGAAGGACATCGCGCCCGAGGGTAGCGACTCCCCCGACGGGCCAGACGCGGCGTCCGTACCCCGGTGGGGAGCGGCAGGCAGACTGGGACCATGGCTTGGACCCCGTTCACCGTGGCCGCCCCGACGGGCGCCGCGCTCTCCGACGACGCCGTCACCTACGGACCCTGCATCCCCCGCGAGGACACCTTGCGGCTGTTGGGCGATGTGGCCGGCAAGCGGGTGCTCGACCTCGGTTGTGGCGCCGGCACCAATGCGGTCGCGCTCGCTCGGGCCGGGGCGAGGACCATCGCCGTCGACGAGTCGGCTGAACAGATCGGACACGCCCGAGCCGCGGTCGACGCCGCCGATCTGCGCGTCGAACTCCACCATGCATCGCTCGCCGAGCTCGCCTTCCTCCGTGCCGACACCATCGACGCCGCGATCAGCGTCGGCTCACTGGCCCACGTGGCCGACATGGGTCGGGTCTTTCGCCAGATCCACCGGGTGCTGCGGACCGAGCACACGTTCGTGCTCGCCCTCCCCCATCCGGCGTTCACCCAGCTCGATCCCGGCCAGGACGAGGGCCTCGCGGTCCGTCACTCGGCCTTCGACCTGCAGCCGTTCCCCGAGGACGACCCCCGGGCGGGCACCTTCAACCGCTCGACCAGCACGATCTTCGTCGAGCTCGGCCGGGCCGGGTTCCGCGTCGACACGCTGCTCGAGCCGGCCCCGACCGATCAGGGTGGGCCCCACTGGTCACCGGCCATGGCCAAGGTGCCGGCGACCCTCATCCTCCGAGCCCGCAAAGAGGGCATCTGAACCCGAACTCGACGCTCTGAGCGTCGGCCCCCGACGCTGACGACGTCGAGTTCGTGGGGTTCGTGGGGTCAGGCGTTGCGTTCGGCCCACCAGGCGAGGAGCCGGCGTTCGGCCTCCTCCGTGCCGAGGGGGCCCTCCTCCATCCGGGCCTCGAGCAGGAAGTTCATCGCCTCACCGACCGTGCGTGACGGCTCGATGCCCAACAGCTCCATGACCCGGGCACCGTCGACGTCGGGGCGGATCGAGTCCAGCTCCTCCTGCTCGCGGAGCCGTTCGATCCGCTCCTCGAGCCGGTCCATGCGGCGCGACAACATGTCGGCCTTGCGCTTGTTGCGGGTGGTGCAGTCGCAGCGCGTCAGCTCGTTGAGTCGGGGCAGCAGATCGCCGGCGTCGCGGACGTAGCGCCGGACGGCGGCGTCGCTCCAGGCGTCCTCGCCGTAGCCGTGGAAGCGGAGGTGGAGGAACACCAGCTTCGACACGTCGTCGATCATCTCGTTGGAGAACTTCAGCGCCTTCATGCGCTTGCGGGTCATGCGGGCGCCGACCACCTCGTGGTGGTGGAAGCTCACACCGTTGTCGCCGAACGCCCGCGTGGCCGGCTTGCCGACATCGTGGAAGAGCGCCGAGAGCCGCAGCACCAGTTCGGGCGAGGTGTTGTTGACGACGGCGATCGTGTGGGCGAGCACGTCCTTGTGGCGATGGATCGGATCCTGCTCGACCCGCATCTCGGGCAACTCGGGGAAGAACTGCTGCGCCAGACCGGTGTCGCACAGGAACCACAGCCCGGCCGAGCAGTCGGGGAGGACGATCAGGCGGCACAGCTCGTCGCGAATCCGCTCGGCCGACACGATCGACAGCCGCTCGGCCATCTGCTCGACCGCGGTCAACAGCTCGGGCTCCGGGGTCAGCTCGTAGCGGTTGAGGAAGCGAGCGGCGCGCAACATCCGCAACGGGTCGTCGCCGAAGGACTCCTCGGGCGACAACGGCGTCCGCAGCACCTTGTGGACGAGCAGGTCGGTCATGCCGTCGAAGGGGTCGACGAGCGTGGCGTCGGGGAGCGACAGCGCCATGGCGTTGACGGTGAAGTCCCGGCGCGAGAGGTCGGCGTCGATCTCGGTCGCGAACACGACCTCGGGCTTGCGCGAGTCGGGCGAGTAGGCCTCGGCCCGGTGGGTCGTGATCTCGTGGTCGACCCCGTCGATCCGGCAGCCGATGGTCCCGAACCGCTTCCCCTGGGTCCAGACCGCCTCGACACCGTCGAGCTTCTTGATGAGCGCCTCGATGGCGTCGGGCTCGGCGTCGGTGGTGAAGTCGAGATCGGTGGGGGTGATGGCTTCGCCCGACGGACCGGTGAGGAACAGGTCGCGGACGACACCGCCGACCAGGTAGAGCCGGTGGCCGGCGTCGGCGAAGGCTTCGGCGAGCGGGCGGATTCCGTCGAGGACGGGTTCGAACCGGTCGGGGATCACCGCAGCGACGCTACGGGGCTAGGACCCGCTGGACGAACCCGAGAAGTGCGCTGCGACCTCGACGTGGAAGCGGTCGAGTGTCTCGCGCCGCTGCTCGCCGGTCCCCAGCGTGAAGTCGGGAATGATGAGTTCGTCGACGCCGGCGTCGCGGTAGGCCGCCACGATCTCGACCAACTGCTCGGGGTTCCCGACCATCGTCCGCATGCCGATGTCGCGGCTGCGCATCTTGGCGATGAACGCCTCGTCGTCGGACAGGAACAGCAGCGCCTGCGTGGAGCGTCGGATCGTCGCGGGGTCGCGGTCGACCTCGGCACAGCGTTCGTCGAGCACGCCCGACTTCTGCGCGAAGAGCTCGGGATCGGACCAGACGTTCCACTCGTCGGCGTGGCGAGCCGCGATGCGCAACGTCCGCTGCTCACCTCCGCCCCCGATGAGGAGCGGGAGCGACCCGATCGGCTTGGGTTCCATCGGTGCGCCGGCCAGTTGGTAGTACTCACCGGCGAAGTCGAACCGCTGCTCGTCGCGGAGGCCGCGCACGACGGCGCACGCCTCCTCGAAGCGATCCATCCGGGCCTTGAGCGACCCCATGTCGATGCCGTATCGCTGGTGTTCGTTGACCTGCCAGCCCGCACCGAGCCCGAGGATCACGCGGCCGCCGCTGATCACGTCGGCGGTGGCGGCCTGGTTGGCCAACACGGCGGGGTGGCGATAGGTGTTGCCACACACCAGCGTGCCGATGCCGATGCGCGGGACCGCTGCGGCGAGCGCGGCGACGACGCTCCAGCACTCCAGCATCGGGCCATCGACGACGGCGTCGTCGTCGGGGTCGCCGTTGGGCATGAAGTGGTCGGCCACGTACACCCGATCCCAGCCCGAGAGCTCCGCGTGACGCGCCACCTCCACGATGCCGTCCCAGGCTTGGTTGGTACCGGGCCACACCGCGAATTCCATGGGTGTGATGCTAATGACGGGAACGCCCGTCCGGACCTCGCTACCGGAGGAGGTCGATGCGGAGCTCTTCCGGCTCCTCGGCGGCGGCGAGGGCGACGTCGTTGTCGATCACACCCGACCGCACCAGCCGCGACAGCGCCTGGTCCATCGTCTGCATGCCGTGATAGTCGCCGTCGGCGAGCAGCGCCCGCAGTTCGGCGTCGGCGCCGTCGGCGATGCAGTGCTCGATCTTGGCCGTGTGGACCATCGACTCGACGACTGCGACCTGTTCCCCGTCGACCGTCGGCAGCAGCCGCTGGGCCAGGGCGCCGGCGAGCGAACGTGCAAGCGCGGCCCGCATGATCGGGCGCTCGTCGACGGTGAAGAGTTCGAGGAAGGTGTTGACCGCGCTCTGGATCGATCGGCCGCCGATGGCCGCGAAGACCACTCGGCCGCGGGCGACGGCATCGATCACGGCCAGCGCGGTGTCGCGGTCGACGATGTCCGAGACGGCGACGACGTCGGCGTCCAACTTCGACGCCGTACGGACGCCGTCGGCGATCGAACGCACGTCGGCGCCGACCTCGAGTTGGCTCACGAGCCCGACCCCGTCGCGGTGGAGGACCTCGATCGGGTCCTCGACGGTGACGAGGTGACTCGCTCGGGTCTGGTTGGCATGGTCGACCAGGGCGGTGAGGGTGGTCGTCGCACCGTTGCCCACCGGACTCGCGACCAGCACCAGACCGCGTTCGGCACCGGCGAGCGACACGGCGGCATCAGGCAAGCCGAGGTCCTCGATGGTGCGGATCTCGTCCGGGACGGCGTGGAGGACCAAGGCCACCGAACCCCGCTGACGGAATGCGGCGAAGCGGAACCGACCGACACCGGCTTCGGAGTGCGCGCCCACGACCGACCCCAGGCGGATCAGTTCGTCCTGCTGGTTCGAGTCGAGCATCGCCTGGGCGAACATGGCGACGTCCTCCGTGGTGAGGGCCTCGTCGCCGTGGCGTTCGAGTTTCCCGCCGACGCGCAACACCGGGGTGCTCCCGGGCTTGCAGTGCAGGTCGGAGGCGCCGGCACCGACCATGGCGCGAAGGAGTTCCAGATGGTCCACGGACTCGTGATCGGCCGATTCGGGTGAATTCTTGAGGCCGGCCTGCCGGTGGTCAGAGGTGGTGGATCTGGCGGACCCGGTCGATGACCGAGGCGCCCGGGCCGGCGCTGGTCACGCCCTCGGGTCGGATCGTGACGCCCGACAGCGCTCCCAGGGTGGCGGCCGTCGACGACGTCACGGCGTCGAGGTCGTAGCCACCCTCGAGGAAGACGATGGAGCGCGAGGCGGGCACGAGCGTCAGCAGCCGAGCCGTGAGGTCGTGGTAGTCGCCCGACGTCAGGCCGAGGCCGGTCAACGGGTCGTTGCGGTGGGCGTCGAAGCCGGTCGAGACGAGCAGCCAGGTGGGGGCGTGGCGCTCGGCGATGGGCACCACGATCTGGTCGATGGCCCGGCGATAGGTGTCGCCCGCCGCTCCCTCGGGGACGGGGATGTTCACGGTCGTTCCCGGGGCGTCGGGCCCGCCGGTGTCGCCCGCCGGGCCGGTGCCGGGATACATGGGGTACTCGTGGATCGACACGTAGGTGACCCGCGGGTCGTTCCAGAACGCGTCCTGGGTGCCGTTGCCGTGGTGCGCGTCGATGTCGACGATGAGGACCCGCTCCCCTGCCTCGGCCAGGGCCGCCGCGGTCACCGCCACGTTGTTGACCAGACAGAACCCCATGGCGCGGGTGGGGGTGGCGTGGTGCCCGGGAGGGCGCACGGCCAGGAATGCCCCGTCGGCTTCGCCCGACCGCAGTCGGTCGACCGCATCGAGTCCGGCGCCTGCGGCCAGGCAGGCGACGTCCCACGACTTGCGGCTGGCGACGGTGTCCGGGTCGAGGCGTCCGCCGCCGGCGACGCAGAACTGCCGGAGCGCCTCGAGGAAGTCGCGGTCGTGGACCCTGGCCAGTTCGTCGACGGTGGCGGCTCGGGGCTCGACGATCACCAGGTCCTCGGCGACGGTCGAGGCGGTGACGCCGCGGTCCACTGCTCCCATGCGCTCGGGGCGCTCGGGATGCCCGGCCGACGTGTCGTGGTCGACGAACCGGTGGTCGGTGTACAGCAGCGTGGCCATCACACCCCAGTGTGCCGCCCAGAAACCGGACACGTAACGTTGGCCGTGCATGGCCGTCCCCACTCCCGCTCGCGCAGCGTGACCGCGACCGACGCCGTCTCTGCCAACGGCGTGCGCATCCGGGTCCGGGCCTGGCGCGGTCGCGACGACGTCGCCGAATGTCTGGCCGCACCGATCGGGGCGATCGTCCCTCCGGATCTCGTCCGCGACGCCGTGGAACGGGCGACCGAGTCCGGCTACACACGCGCCGTGACCCCGGCCCTCCCGCCGTACGAGTGGCGGCCGTACCTGGACGCCGGCTTCGACATCCGTGAGCGCCTCCACCTCCTGGGCCACCTCATGCTCGACCTGCCGGAGCGGCCCGACATCCGACTGCGCCGGGTCGGACGACGGGACATGGACCAGGTCCTGGCCATCGACCACGCGTCGTTCGAGCCGTTCTGGCGTCTCGATCCCGCCGGACTCGACGAGGCCGCCCACGCCACCCCCTCGTCGCGTTTCCGGTTGGTCCGCGACGGATCGGGCTATGCGCTCTTCGGGCGGGCCGGCATCCGGGGCTACGTGCAACGTCTGGCCGTGTCTCCGGACGCGCAGGGACAGGGCCGGGGCGCAGCACTGGTGATCGACGGGCTGCACTGGCTTCGCCGGTGGCGTACCACCGAAGCCCTGGTGAACACCCAGGTGACCAACGAACGAGCCGTCGAGCTCTACGAACGACTCGGCTTCCGGAAACGGCCCGGCGGACTGGCCGTGCTCGAGATCGACCTCACCGGCCCATGACTCCCCGGCTCATGACACGACACACGGCACGCATCCTCCTGGTCGTCGGCATCGTGGCGTCGCTCGCCGCGCCTGCCGGCGCTCGCCAGGTCGACGACGAGCCGGTGGCCGGCATCGAACTGACGGCGCGCACACCCTGGGTCAGCGAGACAGAACCGCTCGCGCTCGAGATCGCGACCACCGGCGACACCGCAGGCACGACGATGCGCATCCGCATCCACCCGCCGTTGGCCGACACCGCCGAGCTCGAACAGTCGCTGTCCGGCGACGTCGGCGGCATCACCCGCAGCGTCGACCTCGGACCCACCGACGAGATCACCGTGTCCGGCGACGGGACCCGGACGGTAACCCTCACGACCGAGGAGATCCGTGCACCCGGCGTGCACCCGGTCGTCGTCGAGTTGCGCTCCCCCGAGGGTGGCGTGATCGACCTGATCCGCACGCCGGTCATCCGTCTCGGCACCGAGGACGAGCCCCTCGTCGCTCCTCGGCTCTCCGTCGTCGTCGATGCTCTGCTGGAGCCGACCATCGACCCCGACGGTCGCCGTGCCGTCTCGGCGACCGAGCTCGACCGACTGGGCCGCCTCACCGCCTTCCTCGACGAGGTCGCGACGCTCGACCCCGCCCCCGCAGTCCGCTTGCTCGTCCTCCCCGACACGCTCGACGCGCTGGCGTTGACCACCGATCCCCGGGCACCGGAGCTGGTCGACCGCCTGCTCGCCGCGGCCACCGAGGACCCCGGGGTCATGCCGTACGTCGCGGTGTCGGCCGCAGCCCTCGAGACCGCGGGGCTCGGCGACGTGCTCGAGACCGTGATCGCCGCCGGGAGCTTCGCCCTCACCGATCGGGTCGGCGACGACGCCGACCCGACCCTGTGGGCCGACGACGAAGTCACGCCCGAAGCGGCGCGACGACTCGCGGACCTCGGCGTCGAGACGGTGCTGACATCGGCGGCCGCGGTCGGCGAACACGACGCCGGCTCGGAGGACGACCGACTGGTGGTCCCCGCCGGGCCTCGCCCTGTGCCGGCCCTGACCGACTCGGGTCTCACCGCCGTCGTGGCCGACGGGGCGACCGCCGCGCTCCTCGTGGGACCGGCGCTCGACCGGGTCGACGCCGGTCCGATCGCCGTCGCCGACCTGCTGCTCCGCGACGCCGGCCGCGGCTCGGACGTCGTCGTCCACCTCGACGACATCCCCGAGGCATCGACGCTGCAGACCCTGATGCCGCTGTTGGCCGACGACGCCTCGCCCGTGCCGATCGTGGCGGTGCCGGTCGGTGAGCCGACAACGGTCGGCGACGGCGCGGAACCGGAGGCGGTGACCCTGCCCGAGGCATCCGACGACCTCCGACCGATCGCCGACCGCTATCGCGCCGTCGACCGCGAGGTGGCCACCTTCGACGGGTTCGTCGACATCGCTGCGTCGCTCACGGCCGACCTCGGCCTCCAACAACTCACGAGCGTCGCTCGCGGGCTCGACGACGACGAACGTCTGGCGCTGCTCGCCGCCGCCGAGGCTGTCGTGGCCCAGGGCTTCGACGGGGTCACGCTCACCGGACAGACCGACCTGAACCTGACCTCTCGGAGAGGCACCCTCCCCGTCGCCATCGCGAACACGAACGACTACCCCGTCCGGTTGATGGTGCGGATCCGCAGCGACCGCCTCCGCTTCCCCGACGGCGAGGAGTTCGAGATCGTCGCCGAGCCCGACGTGACCCGCATCGACGTCCCGGTCGAGGCCCTCGCCACCGGGTCGGTCCCCACCTTCGTCGAGGTCCGCACGCCCGACGGCACGCTCCTCCTCGACGACCGCCAACTCAACGTGCGGTCGACGGCGGTGTCCGGCGTGGGGCTCGCACTCTCGCTCGGCGCCCTCGCCGTGCTGGCCGTCTGGTGGGTGCGAACCTGGCGCAAGAGCCGCGTTTCGGACGAGGACCCCCAAACCGCCTGAGACTGGCGTCATCAATGGGCCGTGTGTCCCTTGTAGCCCCTCCAGGGGTTCCGTACGCTGGGAAGATGGCGTGGAAGGGGAGAAACCGGAGGGATCGCCGCGACCGTGGCGTCGCTCTGGTCGAGTACGCCTTGGTTCTTGCGATCCTCGTGGTTGGCTCACTCGGCGCAATCCAGACGCTCGAAGGCAACGCTGCTGCAGAGGTGGACAACCAAGCCAACTGCCTGTCGACCCGTCCGCCGCCGAGTTCGTGTGCGCGAGCGCCGCTGCAGCCGACGACGACGACGATGGTCGGCCAGCCGACGACCACGACGCCACCAGCACCAACCGCCGACGTCACCGCGTTCTCGGCCGAGACCTACACGCCAGATGGCGATGCGTATTCGATCCATCTCGAGCTCGTCGTCCGCGACGACATGGACGTTGCGCTCACCGGCGAGACGGTCACCATCCAGTGGACGATCACCGCCGCATCACCCTCGAATCGTGTCGGCCAGTTCTTCTACGCCTCCTGCACGGTCGACGGCAGCGGACTGTGCGTCATTGACTTCAGCACCGTGTACCCAGAGATCACCGAGATCTCCGCCCAGGTGGTCTCGGTAGGGTCGCAGACCAGCTACATCCCGGATCCGTGCGGGGCATGCGCCGCAGAGATGTACACGCTTCCGTGACTTCGTCGGCGAGGCACCGGAGCGAGGCCGGCGCAACGCTGGTCGAGATGGCCATCGTCGCGATCCTGTTCTTCGTGGTGGTCTTCGCCATGACCGAGTACGGGCTCCTCTTCCGAGACAACCTCACGGCGACCGATGCAGTGGCCGATGCCGCTCGCATCGGCGGCGTGGTGGGCCCCGCTGTCTCCGAGCTCGGCGGGAACGCCGACTTCGAGATCGTCAAGGCCGTCCGAGACGGCCTGGCGTCGATGAACGACGAGGACATCGACTACGTGGTCGTGTTCCGCGCGAACGGAAGTAGCAATCCGGCCGAAGACCAGCTCCCCCTGTCGTGCAAGAACGGGAACCCCGTCAACGGCATCTGCAACGTCTACCCGACCGCATCGGCGTTCCGCGCGGCACAACAGGGCACGGCAAGCTACTTCGACTGTCCTCCCAGCAACGTCGGACCGTCGTGTGCATGGGACCCGGCGACCCGCAGCGACGGGTCGGACGGACGCCCCATCGACAACCTCGGTGTCTACGTGCGCATCGATCGAGACGGCTACACGGGCCTTTTCGGCAACGACTGGACGATCACACGAGCACAGACGACCCGTCTCGAACCAGGGACCCGCGGATGAGGCCCCACCGACGAGCCCGAGACAGCCGTGGTGTCGCGCTCCTTGAGGCTGCCCTGGTCCTGCCATTGCTCTTGTTCCTCGCGATCGGGATGATCGAGTCCGGCTTCGCGTGGCGCGACGCCAACGGCCTCGCACGGGCGACACAGTCCGCTGCTCGGATCGACGCCCGTGTCGCGGATGCGCGCAGCGCGGACTACGACGCCCTCCGCTCGCTCCAGTCCGGATTGTCCTCGATCTCGGCGTCCTCGATCGTCAAGGTGATCATCTACGACGCTTCGACGACGGCAAACCGGCCGCCGCAGGATTGTCTCGACCAGAACCGTCCCGACGACACCACGGTTCGTGGAGTCATGGGCCTGTGCAACGTGTACTCGGCCACGCAGGTGTCCACGGACGATCCCACGAAGTTCGCGACCATCAACTGTGCCGGCCAGTCGTGGGATCGGAACTGGTGCCCGTCGGATCGTGACCGGGACGGCGACGACGCTGATCGCGTCGGTGTCTGGGTCGAACTCCGCTACGACAAGGTGACGAAGGTGCTCCCCGTCGACCTCGCACTGACCCATGGAGCCGTGTTCCAACTCGAACCGTGCATCGCGGGAGATCCCTCATGCTGACGACCCGCTACCGACTCGCCGAGACGTCCCCCGAGCACGATGATCGCGGCCTCGCGCTCGTCTTCATGGCCCTGCTCCTCACCGCGCTGCTGGCAATCGCCGCTCTGGTCGTCGACCTCGGGTCGTGGCAGGTCGAAGCCAGCCAGATTCAACAGGCCGCCGATGCCGCTGCACTCGCCGGAGTCGTTCGACTGCCCGACGGAGACTCGGCCGCGATCAGTCGGGCTCGCGACATCGCTGCCGACAACGGCTTCGCCCACGACCCGGGTGGCACCGGTGTCACGGTCGAGGTCGAGGCGCTCGCCAACGAATCCCTGCGGGTGACCATCACCGACCCACGGGTACAACAGTTCTTCTCACAGGTCGTGCGCGGCCCCACGACGATCTCACGCACGAGCACATCGCAATATGTGCAGCCGGTGCCCCTCGGCAGTCCCCGCAACTACCTGGGGACGGGCACCCTCCTCGGTCTTCCGTGGACCGAGAACTTCGTGCTCGCCGTCTCCAACGACTGCACCCGGCGGGAGTTCGGCGACCGGATCGCAGCGCGCTACATGGCCTGGACGACGCAGACGACCTGCGCCGCCACCGACCGATTGACGAATCCGGAGTTCGTCCCCGACGGCTATCTGTTCGGCGTGACCGTCCCCGAGGAGATGGACGGCACCAGCGTTCACATCGAGATGTTCGACGCCCCTACCTGCATCGGCGGCCTTCTCGGCGAAGAGAACTTCGCGCCGTTCGACACCAACATCACGGTCCGTCGGGCCGATGACCTCGACCCATACCTCGGCACTCCGGTGGCGAGCCACACTGTCGAGGGCGGCGTAGGAACCGACGGCAACTGCGGAAGCGATCTCAGCCTCGACTGCCTCGACACTGCGCTGACCGACGGCGACGACCTCCGCGACTGCTGGGCCATCCTGGCCACCGTCACCGAGGCTGGCACGTACTACGTCCAGATCGATCCGGTCGCCCTCGCCGACGCCGACACCCGACACAACCACTTCGCACTGCGCGCTCGCTCCGGCGCCGTGTTCACGCCGTGCAATGGCGACCCCACCAATGTCAACTATGTGGTCGGCGTTCCCTGTCCCAACGTCTTCGGGTACGACCACCTGCCGGTCATCGCCCGGCTAGGTGGCGCTCAGTCCACGTTCTACCTCGCTGACATCGACGCCAAGCACAACAACAAGGTCATGCAGGTCTCGCTGTACGACGCCGCCGAGGGTGCGGAGAAAGTCGAGATCCTCGATCCGAACGGGGACCCGGCGTCGTTCTCCTGGGAGGTGTTGTGTGCGGACGGCACCGAGAACATCGGAGGCACGTGCCCGCAGGGCGACAACCCGCCCACCGGCGGGTGGGCGAGCGTCGCCAATACCACCGAACTCAACGTGAGCGGAGCGGGCACCCTGACGTTTCCGGGGAATACACAGGACGGGAAGTACTCCGACCGCATCATCCGGCTGTCGATCCAGTTGCCCGAGTCCATCCCCGCCGCCTACCCCGACGGCGCCAACTACCGCACATGGTGGAGCATCCGGTACACAAGGGGTGGCACCACCGGTACCGACCGGTCGACGTGGAGCGTCAAGCTCATCGGCAACCCGGTGCGGCTTTTGCCGAACGCCCCCACCACGACCGTCGCCGGCCCCTGAGACGTAACCCGACCCCGCCTCGGCAGGTCGGCTAGACACAGCGTGTCCAGACGGGCGCGCCCGTCCCGCGACCCTCAGGGGAGACAGTTCTCATGGCCGTCCGCATCGTCACCGACTCGTCCTGCGACCTCGACGCCGCCGATTGCGAGCGGCTGGGCATCGAAGTCGTCCCGCTGTCGATCCGCTTCGGCAGCGACGAGTTCGAGGATCGCAGCGAGCTCTCGGTCGAGGGCTTCTACGGGCTCATGGCCGAACGCGACGAGCTCCCCGAGACCGCCGCACCCTCGCCCGGCACGTTCGAGGCGGCGTTCCGGCGTCAGCACGAGGCCGGTGGCGGCGCTGTCGTCTGCATCAACCTGTCGTCGGACCTGTCGGCCACGATGGCCGCCGCCGAGCAGGCCGCGCGCCTCATCGGCGACGACTTCCCGATCCACGTCGTCGACTCGAAGTCGATCACGGCCGGCCTGGGGACCCAGGTGCTCCTCGCCGCCGAGGCCGCCGAAGGTGGCGCCTCAGCCGAAGACGTGGTGGCGCTGGTCGAGGAACTGCGGACCCGCACACGGGTCGTCGGCTGCCTCGACACCCTCGAGAACCTCAAGAAGGGCGGCCGCATCGGCGGTGCCCAGGCCATGCTCGGCTCGCTGTTGTCGATCAAGCCGATGATCGACATCTCGACCGGCGTCGTCGAGGAGGCCGGCAAGCACCGGACCCGCAAGAAGTCGCTCCAGGCGATGCGCGACATGATCGGCGACGCCGACAAGGTCGAGCACCTGGCGATCATGCACGGCATGGCCCCCGACATCGACGCGATGACCGACCTGGTCGACGGCATCGAGTACCGCCTCGGTCACATCGGGGCCGTGATCGGCACCCACGGCGGTCCCCGGGTCATCGGCGCCTGCTGGCTCGAGAAGGCCTGAGCGTCCCCGTGCCGCGTCCCGGACGCGGCGCTGCGCCGGAGTACCGTCGGGAGTCGTGTCGGAGCACCCCACCCGACCGACGCCGGTGACCCCAGAGCACGCGTCCGACGACCCGGCACCGGCGTCGGCCCCCAACGAACCGCGCCAGACGCGGCCCGAGCCCGTCGCGCCCGCCGACGCATCGCCAGCACCGGAGCGACCGGCCGGCGACCTGGGCGAGGGTTCACTGATCGCCGGTCGCTATCGCCTGGGGACCTCGGTTGCCCGGGGCGGCATGGCCACCGTGTGGCGCGCCGTCGACGAGGTGCTCGCCCGACCGGTCGCGGTCAAGATCCTCCACGCCCACCTGGCCGCCGATCCTGACTTCGTCGCCCGGTTCCGGCGCGAGGCCGTGGCCGCCGCGCGCGTCGGGCATCCGTCGATCGTGGCCATCTACGACACCTGCGGGGACCCCGAGGCCATCGTGATGGAGCTGGTCGACGGCCGGACCCTCCGCGACGAACTCAACACCCGGCGCTTCCTGCCACCGAGCGAGGCCGTCGAGATCGCCTCGGGGATCGCGCAGGCGCTCGAGGTCGCCCACAAGGCCGGTCTCGTCCACCGCGACGTGAAGCCGGCCAACGTGTTGCTGTCGAGCGACGGTCGCCTCAAGGTCGCCGACTTCGGCATCGCGAAGGCGGCGCGACCCGACGAGCACCCCGATCTCGCCGACCTCACGAGCGTGGGTTCGATGGTGGGCACGGCGAAGTACCTCGCCCCGGAGCAGGTGTCGGGCGGCGACGTCGACGCTCGCACCGACGTCTACGCCCTCGGCGCCGTCCTCTACGAGATGGTGTGTGGCCGCCCGCCCTTCCAGGGCGACAACGACCTCGCGACCGCCACCGCACGCCTGCACGGGCCCCCGGACCGGCCCCGCGCGGTCCTGCGCACCGTGCCCGAGCGCCTCGACGCCATCATCATGCGGGCGTTGTCGACACGGCCGGACGAGCGATACGAGTCCGCCGCCGCCATGTGGGCCGACCTCCAGGCCGCTCCGCTCGACGCCGACACCGCGTCCACCGGGCCCGTCGCCACGGCCGACGCCACCGCCGTCGTGGCCGCCAACACCACCTCGTTCGCCAAGACCGAGCGCTCGTGGCTGGTACCCGCTGCGCTCGTGAGCGTGATCGCCATCGCGCTCGGGCTCGCCTGGGCGCTGATCGGCGGCACCGAAGCGCGCCGCGACCTCTTCGACCTGGTCGATCGCGTCGCCCCTGGCGGCGGCGGGTCGGCCGAACCGCTCGACATCGTCGAAGCCCGGGACTTCGACCCCGTCGACCCGGACACGGGCTTCGGTGGCGACGGGGAGAACGGCGACGTCGCCGCCCGGGCGATCGACGACGACGAGACGACGTTCTGGAGCACGGAGAACTACGACACCCGTTCGCTCGGCGGACTCAAGGCCGGTGTGGGCATCACCTTCGACCTCGGTGAGTCCTTCGACCTCGACGAACTCCGCATCACGTCGCCCGACGCCAACTGGTCGGGCACCGTCCACGTGTCGGATTCACCCCACGACACCTTCGCTGCCTGGGGCGATCCGGTGGCCACGATCGAATCGGCCGAGTCGGGCACGACGACGGTCTCCCTCGACGACTCCCAGGGCTCCTACGTCTTGTTGTGGATCACCGACCTCGGCGATGGTCCTCCCCGGGTGTCCTTCGACCTCCAGGAACTCGTGGTCACCGGACGGTGATCGCCCGTCGGCGTGGGAGCCGGTCGGTACGCTCGGGCCATCGCTGGCGAACCGACTGACGAGGCTCTGGTCACCGCGGCGCAGGGCGGCGATCGCGAGGCGATGGACACCCTGCTCCGTCGGCACCAGGACCGGCTCTGGGCGGTCTGTCGACGTCTGGCCGGCAACGACGCCGACGCCGCCGACGCCCTCCAGGAAGCCATGGTCCTCATCGTGCGGCGCCTCGACACCTTCGACGGGCGGGCCCGCTTCACCACCTGGGCCCACCGCGTCGCCACCAATGCCTGTCTCGACGAACTGCGACGACGGGGCCGACGGCCGGTGCTCGGACTCCCCGACGACGACCCGGACCTCGGCGACGGCGCCATGATCGTCGACCGGGCCGCGCCCGTCGACCACGAGATCGCCGAGCGACTCAGCGTCGACGATGCGCTCGCCCAACTCCCCGACGAGTTCCGCCTCCCCGTCGTGCTCCGCGACCTCGGCGGCCACGACTACGCGGAGATCGCCGCCATCCTCGACATCCCGGCGGGCACCGTCCGCTCGCGCATCGCACGGGCCCGAGGCCGGCTGGCGCAGCTGCTCGACCTCGGTGACGAGCCCGGGGAAGCCGAGAGCGATCCGGGGAACCAGCCGCCGTCCGATCGACGTCCAAGTAGCCAGCCATGACCGACCCGACCCCCGAACTGCGCCCCGAGGAGACCGAAGCGCTCCGCGAGCGCCTCGCCGCTCCCCCTCCCCCGTCCGGCGTGCTCGACGCCGCTCGGGCGGCGGCGATGGACGCGTTCGACGAGATCCACGAGGGCGAAGCACCGACCGGCGTCCGCGACATCCGGTCCGCCCGCTCGACGTCCTGGTACCAGCGGATCCCCCTCGGCGCCGCAGCGGCGGTTCTCGCGTTGGTCGCCGTGGTCGGGGTCGCCACCCAGATCGATCTCGGCGGCGACGACGACATGGCGGCCTCGAGTGCCGACGAGACCTCGATGGAGGACTCCGGCGGCCTCGACGACGAGGCCAGTCGAGACGCCGCCGGTGCGCTCGAGAGCGACTCTGCGCCCCTGGCGCCGGAGTCCGACCTGGCGACCGCCTCCTACGACGACATCGACACCCTGATCGAGTCGTACCGTGGTCGCTTCGGGACCAACGCTGCGGAGGACGGCGTCGAGCCCACAGCGTCGACGACGACTCGCGCCAGTTCCGGTGCAACGGCCGACGACGACGAGTCGTTCGCGACCTGTGACGCCGCCAACGGCGTCGGTGTGTCGCCGTTGGACGTCGTGACCTTCGAGTACGTGAACGTGCAGATCGCCGGCGACGACACCGCAGTGATCGTCGTCCTCTACGAGTCGGAAGAGACCCGGGTCCGGATCGCCGTGCTCGACGAGGCGTCCTGCACCTTGCTCGACGACCGGGTCCTGTAGTCCGCACGCCAGGCATTGCCCCGTGCGCCGGCGGCGAGCGCGGCGAGCGCGGCCGACACGTAGGCGCCGGTCTTGATCGACTCGACCCCGTTCGTGTCGAGGTGGCCGGCCAACAGCACGGCGACAGCACCCCAGGTGGCGAGGATCGCTGCCATGGTCCGCGATCGGTGGCGGCCGATCGACACCACGATCTCGGCGACGATGAACGCCAGCAACGGACCAGCCGCGATGGGGAGCGCCTCGTCGAACTCGTACTCACCGAGGAACAGCGCTCCGACCGAAGCGACGAGCGCGCCGACGGTCATCGCAACGAGGACACGGAGATTGACCACGGACACACGCTACGTGCCGCGCCGCCGCGGGCCGCAGCGGCTCAGCGTCTGGCCCGGCGGCGGTCCTGGGTAGGGTGACGGACCATGGCCAAGACGTCGCCCGCCACGCCCGCACCGGCGAATCCCGCCGATGCCGAACCGGACGCGAACAAGGACTGGCCGGCGCAGGCCACCGACGCGATCGTCACCCAGGTCGGCAACATCCGCGACAAGACCACCGGGCCCGTGCTCAAGGCGGCCCGCTATGCGATCTTCGCGGCGTTTGCGATCTCCCTGGGAACGGTGGCGCTGATCATCCTGGTGATCGGCCTCGTCCGCCTGCTCGACAACTACCTGCCGAACTCCGTGTTCGGCGAGACCCACACCTGGGCTGCGCACTCGATCCTCGGCGCCGTGTTGTTCGTGATCGGGTTCGTGTTGTTCATGTTGAAGGCACGGGCGAAGCCCAAGGCCTGAGGCCCGTTTCCTCCCCTCGATCCTGGGAATGATTCTCGCTCCGTCCGGGTTGTACGGACGGACCATCGAACGAAGAAAGCAGTCGACAACGCCATGACCGCCATCCACGACGTGATCATCGTCGGATCGGGCCCTGCAGGGCTGACCGCCGCGATCTACACCGCTCGGGCGAGCCTGGATCCGCTGGTGATCGAGGGCGAGCCCTCGTCGACCACCGACCAGCCCGGCGGCCAGCTGATGCTGACGACCGAGGTCGAGAACTTCCCCGGCTTCCCGACCGGCGTCATGGGTCCCGACCTCATGGTCGGCATGCGCGAGCAGGCCCTGCGATTCGGTGCCGACATCCGGACCGAGAAGGTCTCGAAGGTCGACTTCTCGGCGCGGCCCTTCGGTGTCTGGGTCGGCGATCCCGACGCTCCCGAGCCGACCTACCGCGGCCGCACCGTGATCGTGTCGACCGGCGCGCAGTCCCTGATGCTGAACCTCCCCCGCGAGAACGAGCTCATCGGACACGGCGTGTCGACCTGCGCGACCTGCGACGGGTTCTTCTTCCGCGATCAGCACATCGCCGTGATCGGCGGCGGCGACTCGGCCGTCGAGGAAGCCACGTTCCTCACGAAGTTCGCCTCGAAGGTGACCATCATCCACCGCCGGGGCGAGCTGCGAGCGTCGAAGATCATGGCGGACCGCGCCGAGAAGAACCCGAAGATCTCGTTCCTGTGGAACACGGTCGTCGAGGAGTACCTGGGCGACACCAAACTCGACGGGATCAAGGTCCGCAACGTCGAGACCGACGAGGTCTCGGTCATGGACGACGTGACCGGCCTGTTCATCGCCATCGGACACCGCCCGAACACCGACCTGTTCAAGGGGCAGTTGGCCATGGAGGACAACGGCTACCTGATCACCGGCGCCCAGGGTCGCGAGAAGATGTCCTACACCGACGTCGAGGGCGTGTTCGCCTGCGGCGACGTCCAGGACCACACCTATCGCCAGGCCATCACGGCCGCCGGCTCCGGTTGTCAGGCCGCCATCGACGCCGAACGCTGGCTCGAGGACCAGGGCGACATCGACGAACAGCGCACCGAGACGAATTGGTGAAGCTGGCTCCGTTGTCGCCAGCTTGCGTACGACGCAGACGCGTTGCGCTGCTCGTCCCCCGCCTCGCTGGCGCTTCGGCTCAGCGGCTCTCGGAAATACTCCACCCCTCAGCCCGGTTATAGAAGTCGTATCCCCAATCCGAAGGAACTGATCACATGGCTGCAACCGCCGTCACCGACGCCACGTTCGACGAGACCATCGGCTCGGCCGAAGAGGCCGTCATCGTCGACTTCTGGGCCGAGTGGTGTGGCCCGTGCAAGCAGATCGCGCCGATCCTCGACGAGATCGCGACCGAGCAGGCCGGCAAGGTCAAGGTCGTCAAGCTCAACGTCGACGAGAACCAGGACACCGCCCGCCGCTTCGACGTCATGTCGATCCCGACGCTCATCGTCTTCAAGGACGGCCAGCCGGCCAAGAAGATGATCGGCGCCAAGGGCAAGGGTGCGCTGCTCGAGGACCTCGCCGAGTTCCTGTAGCCCGTCTCGGCGTCGTTCTCGACGCCCGCACATCCGCTCGGATCGGCCCGGTGGCACCAGCCACCGGGCCGTTTCGCGTCCCGGCCCCCATCCGTTCCGCGACTGGGGGCAGGCGCGCCGAAGATCCACCCTCGCAGGAGGGTGGATCTTCGAACGTCTCGTTCCGAGCGGGGAACGATTGGATTGACGCGTCGTTGGCCGGTGTCCCGACCAGCGCTCCGTCAGATCAGGCGTCGGCGAGTTCCTTGCCGGCCAGGGTGAGACCGAAGCCGAGGAGCAGGAGCATGAGGGCTCCGGCTGCCACGGTCATCGAGCTCGCACCGGTGAAGGCGAGGGTGCCGGTCGACGTCGGCTGTGCCGCCGGCGTCACGATGACGTTGTCGAGCACCTCGGGGCACTCGTCGGCAACGCCGTCGCCGTCCGTGTCGGTGGCCTTGGAGCCATCGTCACAGACCTCGTCGGCGTCGACCTCTTCACAGTCGTCACCGAGCGGGCCGATGTCGTCGCAAGGATCGCAGTCCTCGCCCAGTTCGCCGATGTCGTCGCAAGGATCGCAGTCCTCGCCGAGCGGGCCGATGTCGTCACAGGGCTCGCACTCTTCGCCGAGCGGGCCGATGTCGTCACAGGGCTCGCACTCTTCGCCGAGCGGGCCGATGTCGTCACAGGGCTCGCAGTCCTCGCCGAGCGGGCCGATGTCATCACAGGGCTCGCAGTCCTCGCCGAGCGGACCGATGTCATCACAGGGCTCGCACTCTTCACCGAGCGGACCGATGTCATCACAGGGCTCGCAGTCCTCGCCCAGCGGACCGAAGTCGTCGCACGGCTCACAGTCATCAGCGGGATCGCCGATGTCATCACACGGCAAGCACTCCTCGCCCAGCGGGCCGTACTCGTCGCACGGCTCACAGTCATCGGCCGGAATGCCGATGTCATCACAGGGCAAGCAGTCGGCATCGACCTCGCCGATGTCATCACACGGGTCACAGTCGGCACCGAGGGGGCCGATGTCATCACACGGCTCACACTCCGCACCGAAGTCACCGATGTCGTCGCAGGGCTCGCAGTCCTCGCCGAGCGGACCGATGTCATCACACGGCTCACACTCTTCACCGAGCGGACCGATGTCATCACACGGCTCGCAGTCCTCACCGAGCGGACCGATGTCATCACACGGCTCACACTCTTCACCGAGCGGGCCGATGTCATCACACGGCTCACACTCTTCACCGAGCGGACCGATGTCATCACACGGCTCACAGTCCTCACCGAGCGGGCCGATGTCATCACACGGCTCACACTCTTCACCGAGCGGGCCGATGTCATCACACGGCTCGCAGTCCTCACCGAGCGGGCCGATGTCATCACACGGCTCGCACTCCTCGCCCAGCGGGCCGTACTCGTCGCACGGCTCACAGTCATCGGCGGGGTAGCCGATGTCGTCACAGGGCAAGCACTCCTCACCGAGCGGACCGATGTCGTCGCAGGGGGCGCAGTCCTCACCGAGCGGGCCGACGGCGTCGCAGGGCTCACAGTCTTCGCCGAAGTCACCGATGTCGTCGCAGGGCTCGCAGTCCGGGCCGAGGTCACCGATGCCGTCGCAGGGATCGCAGTCGAGGTCGGGCTCGTCGATGACGATCGTCTGTTCGGCATTGCTGCCGCCGGTACCGCCGTTGTTCTTCCAGCGACCCATGTCGTCGACATTGAGGGTGACGGGGAAGTCGGCGGCGGTCACCGCGAACGTCCCCGACTCCATGCCGGCGTTGGTCGGCGTGAACTCGATCTCGGGATCCACGACGCTCGGAGCGCCGCCGTCGAGCGTCTTCGTCAGGACGATGTAGCCGAAGGCCTCGGTGCCGTCGGGGTTCGGCGTGGTGCTGGTGCCGATGAACTTGGGGGCACCGTCGATGTGGTTGGGCGAGATGTACTGGCCCCAACCGCTGTTGGTCCAGGTCCTCGCCGTCCAGTTGATGCTCAGCTGGCCGTCGACGCACGTGGCCTCGCCGGTGATGACCGGGTGATGCGCGCCAGCCGGTGCGGCCGACATCACGATCAGGCCGAAGAGCAGGATGCCGATGGCACCCAGGGTGGCGGCGGCCTTGCGGCCGACACCGGTCGCTGTACACCACAGCGACGAGGCGCTGCTCGAGGCATCGATGCCTCGGATGCGCATGTTCGATTGGTTCTTCACTTCGATCTCCGCTCGGAATCGTCCGGGCCCAGCCCGGTGACAGGAACGGATCGGTCTCGCCACTCGCTCCCCGGGGTGTCAGGCGACCGTCTCGTCCATGCTCGGACAGACATCCCGGATCATCACGTTCCGCGACGACATCTCGTGCCGTCTCCGACGAGTGTTCCCCACGTCCGGCCGCCGGACCTAGGCCCAACGACCCAGATTTGTGTCCGATGGCACGGCACATTGCCGGATTCTCGCCTTTTGCCGAGGTTTCTCGGCCCCTTCCTCACGTAGCGTGGTGGCCAATCGACGCTTCGCGGTCGTTGGTCGGTCGTTTTCCTGCGTTGCGTAGCGGATCGGCTCGAAGGATCACGTTCCGTGATGAATCGCCCCGGAATGACGGATCGAGCCCTGTCCGTTTCGTACGGATCGCGCCGATACGCGGAGATCGGCGCCGCTACGCCGGCCGTCGGTCGGCGGCATGCTCATCAGTTGTCCACAGCCAATCCCCAGCTGTGGACACTCGATGTGGACTACACCCTGTTCGTGCACTTCAGGCTGACGCCTCGAGGCCGTCGAACCCCGTGAACACGGGGTTTCAGGCCCCGACCATGGCCTTGTAGATGCGCTCCAGGTCGGCGAGATCGGCGAACTGCACGACCAGCTTGCCGGTGCCGGCTCCACTGGTGATCGAGACTCGAGTGTCGAGGTGATCGGACAGGAGCTGTTCGAGTTCGAGGAACCCGGGTTCGGGCAACGGACGGGAGGAACGGTCGGACTTGGTCGGCGCCGACTTGGCCGCCGGCGTCGGGGCGGCCTCGCCTCCGGCCTCGTGCGTACGGACAGCATCCTCGGTCTCGCGTACCGACAGGCGATCACGAACGATGCGACGGGACAGTTCGGCCTGGAAGTCACGATCCGGCGTGCCGAGCAGCGCTCGGGCATGACCAGCGCTGAGCTGACCGTCGGCCACCAGGCCCTGGATCGCCGGGGGCAGCTGGAACAGACGGAGCGTGTTCGAGACCGCGGCACGACTCTTCCCGACCCGGACCGCCACCGCCTCCTGGGTGAGGCCGAAATCCTCGATGAGCTGCTGGAAGGCGGCCGCTTCTTCGATGGCGTTGAGGTCGGCGCGGTGCAGGTTCTCGACCAGCGCCTGCTCGAGCAGTTCGGCATCGGTGTCGGCGTGGCGCACGACCACGGGCACGGTCTGGAGACCCGCCCGCTTGGCGGCGCGCCAGCGGCGTTCTCCGGCGATGAGCTCGAACCGGCCGTCTCCGACGGAGCGCACCAGGATCGGCTGGAGCACGCCCAGTTCGCTGATCGACGCCGTGAGCCCCGCCAGCGACTCCTCGTCGAAATGGACGCGCGGCTGACGAGGATTGGGCGTGACCGCGGCGATGGGGATCTCGATCATCCCCTCGATGTCGGCCATCGAGCCACCTTCTTCGGTGTACTCGGTGGGGATCAGTGCCCCGAGGCCACGGCCCAGACCGGATTTACGACTCATCGGTTCCCCTGTTTCCTGTGCATGCCATCAGTCATCGGACTCGGCCCTGGCGCCACCACTGATCTCACGAGCGAGTTCGCGATAGGCGATCGCACCCCGTGAACGGGGGTCGAAGGCCAGGATCGGCTGGCCATACGAGGGTGCCTCGGACAGCCGGACCGTTCGGGGGACCACGATTCGACAGACCTTGTCGCCGAAGTGCGACCGGACCTCGGTCACCACCTGGTCGGCGAGCTTGGTCCGGGCGTCGTACATCACGCACACGAACGTCGAGACCTGCAGCTTCTGATTGAGGTTTCGCTGGACCAGGGCCACGTTGCGTAGGAGCTGCCCCAGGCCCTCGAGGGCGTAGTACTCGCACTGGATGGGCACCAGCACCTCGGCGGCGGCAGCGAGGCCGTTGACCGTGAGCAGGCCCAGCGACGGTGGGCAATCGATGAGGACGTAGTCGTAGTCGTCGTGCACCTCGGCCAGCGCATGCCGGAGCCGGAGCTCACGGGAGAAGGCTGGGACGAGCTCGATCTCGGCACCCGCGAGGTCGAGGCTGGCGGGCGCCACGAAGAGGTTCCGCATCGCCGTGGCCTCGATGGTGTCGTCGATGCTCGCCTCGTGGATCACGACGTCGTACATCGACAGCTGGAGGTCTCGGATGTTGATGCCGAGGCCGGTACTGGCGTTTCCCTGGGGGTCGAGGTCGACCACGAGGGTGCGATAGCCCGCCTCGGCCAGGGCCGCACCGAGGTTCACGGCGGTCGTGGTCTTGCCCACGCCGCCCTTCTGGTTGGCCACGGCCATGATGCGGGGCAAGGCGTGGCCTGCGGCGTCGACACGGCTCGGGGCCGGCTCTGCCGTCGGTCCAACGGCCGGGACCGCCGTGGCCTGCACCAACTCGGTGACGTCCTCGATCCCCGGGAGCCCTCCTGCGAGGCCGGTGCTCTGCGCCTCGGCCGGCATGGTCGGCGGGCGGGGGACCGCCGGAGCGGGGGGAGCCGGGGGAGCATCCTCGGCAGCGTCGGCGACGGGGGCCTCTGCCTCGGTGTGCGTCGGTTCGACGGCGTGCGGAGTCTCCACCGGCGCGGATTCGGTGCTCTCCGTGGATTCTGTTGCCTCTTCTGCGTCGATCACGGTCGGATCGTCACGGTCGAGGTCGCCTGGGGCTTCCGGGGCCGGCGCTCCCGCTCCTTCGGCGTCGAGTCCGCCGAAATCAGCATCTTCGGCCGGGGTTTCGGCTGGACTCTCGGCTGGGGTTTCGGCCGGATTCTCGGGCGCTTCCGTTTCGACCTCGGCGTCGCGCAGCGTGTCGAAGATGGCGGCGCCGCGAGCCGCGAGGGAGTCGGGATCAGGCACGTCACCCATGGTGGCGGTCGGAGGGGTCGGGGGTCAAGAACCGCTGGAAGGTTTCACGTGAAACGGCAAACATTATCCTACGTACCGTAGATTTACGTTTCACGTGAAACACCCGCCGCACGGTCACCACAACGGTCGCTTGCGGGCCACGCCGGCCTTCCGGGGAAACCGCGTTTCCGGATCACCGGTCGCGCGGAGCTCTTGCATCGATGGTGACGCAGACCGCTCGCCCAGCGAGAGCCCCAGGGGGGCGAGCCCGTCGGTCGACCAACGCGCCTCGGCATCCGGCGGCTCGGTCACCAGCACACGCCCCCCGTGGCGAACCAGCGGGGCGGCGCACTCGGCCGTCACCGCCGGTGGCCCGAACAGGCGAGCGACGACGACGTCGAAGGACCGAGGCGGAAGCAGTCGGCGATCCTCGGCCCGTCCATGGACCGCAGTCACCCGGTCATTCCACCCGAGGGCGTCGATCGCCTCCTGCACCACCACGATTCGTCGGCGAGCGGCATCGAGCAACACCCAGCGCATCTCCGGGAGGTAGCCGGCCAGAGCGAGGCCCGGAACGCCGGCACCAGTGCCGACATCGAGTCCAGACGCCTCGTCGGGCCGGAAATGGGCCGCCAGGGCCTTGGCATGGGCCAGATGCTCCTCCAGCGGACCCGGTCCGACCGCTGAGCGGTCCTGGCCACGCGCCCAGCACGCCAGAACGGTCGTCTCCCACGGCTCCATCCGTGCAGTGTGGCACTTCCGGTCAGGACTGGCGCGCCCGAATGGCGGGTGTTCCACGTGAAACGTCGACTCGGGCATCGGCGCAGGGCGTCGGCCGAGCGTTGCGTTGCGCTGTCGGTGATCAGGCCACGCCGATCACCGGGATCAGGGCGCTGCGCCGCCGATGGGCGGGACGTCGAGCATCTGGCCGGGCACGATCAGATCCGGGTTCCCCGGCTCGACCAACTGGTCGGCGTTGGCGTCGATCAGGGTCTGCCAGTATGACACGACCTGGGCATCGGAAACGGGGCCGCCGGTGTCCGTCTCCAGCATCGTCTCGGCAATCGACCAGAAGTTGTCGCCGTCGACGACCTCATAGGTCGATGCTGCCGGCGGCCCGCGGCCCGGATCGACAGGAGCATCGACCCCGATCGGGTCGTCGACCGTGTCGGGCGGCACGGCCTCGCTCGGCGACGTGGTCGGCGGGGCCGGCGGGGCCGGCGGACCGACGACGACCGTCGTGGTCGACACATCAGCGCCGTCCGGAGCGACGTCGCCCTCATCCACCGTGGTCGTCACTGCAGTCGAGGAGGTGGTGGTCGAGGGCGTCGAATCGTCGGTGCCCACCGTGGTGCTGGGGGACACGGACGCCGCCGACTCACTGTCCGCGGCGTCCGGGATCCACTGGAAACGGCCACCGATGATCACCAGCGCCAGCACCGTCACGGCGAAGGCGCTCACCCCGAGCCCGCGGGACGCGGCGCGCCCGGCGGCCCGCCGGGACTCGAGCAGCACGAAGAGCGCCAGCGCCACCAGCACCGCACCGATACCGAGCACGTCGGTCACGGCATCGATGGTGTCGCGGTCCGCACCGAAGAGATTGGCCACGATCATGGCTGGTACTCCAGGACGGTGCCGCCGGCGTCATGCCGGTGGACCTCGAACAAGCCGGTCGCCACCAAGTCGTCGCCGACCTGGGTGAGCCAGCCGTCGGCACGGCTCACGGTCTGCTGACCGAAGACCTCCTGGGGACGGCTCAGGTACACGAAGTAGCCGCTGGCCTCATCGGCCTCACGGATCGCGCGCACGATCCCGGTCGCCGACGGGGGCGACACGGACACGTAGCGCAGTTCGCCGACGCGGTCGACGTTCACGAGGGCCTGACCGTTCACGATGAAGACATCGGCACCGGTGGGCGCCGACTCGAGCAGAACCTGCACGGTGGCGAGGTCGTCGTCGGTGACCGTCTCGAACTGCTCGTTCCCGTAGCGAGCCAGCACCAGGACCGGCAGTACGGCCACCGAGACAGCGGCGAGCACCGCCCGGCGCACGCTCGGGCCGGCCCCGTCCGGGAACAGCGTGTGTCCGAGCACCAGGACGGCGGCCGGCAGGACGAAGAAGTAGATCCGGATCAACAGCTCGCCGCCGTAGGGCTGGAGCACGAGGAGGGGGAACGGCGTGGCGAACATGGCCGCCAGGAAGAGGACACGGGGCTCCGGACGTCCCCGCCAGAAGCGCAGGAGCGACGCCCCCACGACCAGCCAGACACCGGCACTGAGACCCAGACGACTCCGCAGGACGAGCTCGCGAGCCGCAGCGGCGCCACCGGTGCGTTGGCCGACGTTGTCCTCGACGATCGAGCGGACGTTGCCGACCGAGCCGGTGAGCGTGTCGAGATGGCCGAGCCACCAGGCCTCGCCGCCGAACGACAGCCAGGCGACGGTCAGGAGTCCGACCATGACGCCCAGCCAACGCAGGCGGATCAACCCGGCGAGCCCCAGCGCCAACAAGATCACCGTGAGGAAGCCGGGTGTCAGCTGGTGGGTGATGATCATCGCCCCGGCCAGACCGACGACGGCCAGCACTCGCCACCGGATCGCCGTCGCCTCCTCGTCGATGGCGTCGCCCGCGCCCGCAGGCGCTGCCGGGACCCGCAGGAGGCGCCCGAGTCGACTCTCCGCTCGGGGCCCGGGGCCGGCGAACCAGCGCAGGACCAGGACGATCACCGTCAGGTAGAGGACGAAGGCCGTCGCCTGGGGGCTGAAGTAGTCCTGACCGGCCCAGTCGAGGACCAGGAACAACGTGGTGGCCGCACCCGTCGGGACCGATCCGAGTCCGAGGAGGCGCCCGAGCGTCCAGATGCCGAGGCAGCCCAGCAGCGTGATGACCACGGGGGTGAAGCGGACCAGCCACAGCGTCCCCGCCGTTCCCGCCGCTTGGTCGAGCAGGGCGCTTCCGGCGAAGAACCCCGGCCAGGAGAACCGGGCGTCGAGATCGGGCAACAGGGCGCCGTTGGTGCTGATCTGATCGATGAAACCGACGTGCAACCACGCGACCGGAAACCGCGGGTGGGTCTCGACCAGCCCCGGAGCGCCGTGGAGGATCAGCGCGATCATGGCCGTCAGGGCGGCCATCGCCGCGTGATCACGGGGTCGAGAGCCGAGGACGGCCGCCAGACACACCAGCGACACCGCGACGCCGAGCCAGGTCACGATCGGCACCGTGCCCACGAGGCCGTAGCCGTCGATGGCCCGTTCGTCGGAACCGGCGAGGCCGACGACCGCCAGGACGCCGGCGACGAGACCGGTCACGACGGCGGTCCACCACACCGTCGGCGACAGCCAGTGGGCGGTCGAGTCGTCGCCGACGTCGGTCTGCTCGTGATCCCGTCCCCAGGTGAGGGTCGGGATCCCGTCGACGACGTCGGTCCGCCAACGCTGCAGTGCGATGGCGCCGCCGGAAGCAGTGGCGACCAGGACCATCACCGGCGCCCAGTGCCATGCCAGCACCGTGACTGTGAGGTGCCCGACGACCGCCATCGTCGCCAGACTGGTTCCGACCGCGATGAAGACGTGCTCGGCGCTGGCCAGATGGCCGCTCCGACGCTGGATGGCCCACCCCGGGCCGATCACGAAGAAGAACAGCGCCATCCATCGGCGACCGAAGACGTCGTCGGCACCGACACTGGCCGCGACCACACAGGCGGCCGTCACGACCACCGCGATGTCGAGCGCTGCGGTGACCTGCGCACGCCGACGCTGGTCCATCGGCCCAGGAACAGCGGCCACGGGACGATCGAGGACCACCATCACCGTGTACCCGAGGTCGACAGTGGTGGCCCACCGTCGGTCGATCCCGTCAGGAACCGGTGGGCGAGGGGCGCCACCGAAGCACGCGGCGCGAGCGCGAGCGCCGTGATGAAGCCGGCAGCGGCCACACGACGGGCAACACCGAGGTCGGAGCGCCCGCGAGCGGCACGGATGCCGTCTCGCCATGCCGTGCGCCGACGATCCCCGGCGATCGGGTGCGTCGCGCGCCCGAGGCGGAGCGAGACCAGGCGATTCCCGGCGAAACTGACCGAAACACCGGTCGCCGCGTCGTCAGACAGGCCCAGAGACGCGGCCAGGGCGGCGATGTGGCGGTGCGTGACCTGCGAACGAGCGACGATTCCCTGGACCCGCTCCAGGTCGAACGCCGACCGTGCATCGGCATTGTCGCCGTGGATGCGGTAGTCGCCACCGATCTCGAGCACCCGCCCGACCCGGCCCACGAGCGCGGTGAGGGCGTTGAGCAGGTGATCGGCGCTGATGCGGTACTCGGCCTCGGGCAGCGGGAAGATCCCCGCCAACGCCGCGCGTCGGTAGACGTTGCCCGACGTGGGCTGCCAGGCGAGGTCGTCGGGATGGTGCACGACCGCGCGACGTAGGTCCCCATGCGGGAGCACCGAAATCACAGGAGGTACTGTTCCACCGATCGGCGCGCCGTGCACATCGACTCTGCGCAGCGGTGCATGCACGCGCGCCACCGCGAGGTCCGAGAAGCACGGCCGGGCGCGCGGCACCGCCCCCGGCGCCAACACGTCGTCGGCGTCGAGGAACACCACGAGGTCTCCGGTGGTGACGGCGAACCCGGCGTTCATCGCCGCGGCCTGGCCCTGCCCGTCGAGCTCCACGACCGTGATCATCCGGCCGTAGTCGGCCAGCGTCGCCAGCGAATCGTCGGTCGACCCGTCGTCGACCACGATCACCTCGACATCGTCCTGGGCCAGCGCGCTGTCGACTGCGGCTCGCAGGAATCGGCCGTAGTCACGATTGGTGATCACGATCGACACCCGGCCGGGGATGTCCTGGGTCTCGGGGGAGTCCGTCATCGCCCGTTCCGCACGACCGTCTCGTACACCGCCTCGACGAGGGGAACCACTCGCTCGGGGCGGTAGCGCGATGCCGCCGTCCGGCCGGCTCGACCCATCGCCTCGGCTCGCTCGGGGTCGTTCCAGAGCTCCTCGATGGCACCGGCGAGGGCGACGGCGTCGCCGGGAGGTGTCAACAGGCCGGTGACGCCGGGCTCGACGAGTTCGCCGAGGCCGCCGGTGTCGGAGGCGACCACGGCCCGACCAGCAGTCATGGCCTCGATGGCCACGATGCCGAACGGTTCCGCCCACACCGACGGGACGACGGCGAAGCGCGACCGTTCGAGCAGTGGTCCGACGAGGGCATTGTCCACCGTGCCGAGATGGTGCACGTGCGCGGGGAGTTCGTCGGGGGACGATCGGTCTCGTTCCCCGACGACGACCAGCGCCGGCGGGTCGTCGAGGCGGCTGAGCGCATCCAGGAGGGTGTGGAAGCCCTTGGTGGGCCGGAGATCCCCGATGAACAGGACGAAGGGCACCGGCGGCAGCGGAAGGGCGTCCAGTGCGCTCTCGACCTCCGACGGCGCCGCGATCCGGGGCGGTGGCAACAGGTTCGGGATCACCGAATACCCTGGGGGGGTACGGTTTCCGGTGGCCGTCGCCTCGCTGACCGCGATCGTCGCTCGGCTCGCCCGGTCCTCGGACCGCGCCCCGAGCCGGGTGCCGAGCGTGACCGGGACCGCCAGGGCCGCCCCATAGGTGTCGGCGGTGCAGGCCACGCAGCCGCGGAGCGTGGGTCCGGCACAGACCGCCCCGTCGCGCCACAGGTCCTTCCGGGCACACGAACGTGTGTAGTAGTGCTGCGTCGCCACGAACGCCGGGCCACCATCGCGGCACCACGGCGTGGCCGATCGAGCCAGCCAGTCGTGGCCGTGGACCACGTCCGGGGCCCAACTGCGGACCAGGCGTCGCAGGTGGCGGCTGGCCACGGGATCGACGATCGGTGGGGCCCAGGGCCGGTCGGCAGCGGCATGGGCCCGTCCGAACCGTGCGCTCAGGGTCGGGATCCGGTGGACCGCGACCGGACCGTCGGCCACGACCCCACGGGGCGCGCGAGCGGTCGCCGTCGTGGCCACCGCCACCTCATGGCCACGGTCGACGAGACCGTGCGACAACGAGCGGACGTGCTGCTCCACACCGCCCACGTAGGGCTCGTAGAAGTCCGCGACCATCAGGACCCGCATGGACCGACTCCCTGGCCATGGGTCAACATGCGTGCTGTGTCCCCGATCGAAGCCACCGGATCCGACGTCGAGATCGATGTCGTCATCTGTGCCTACACCCTCGATCGCTGGGACCAGTTGGTGGCCGCCGTGCGCTCCGTGGAGGCCCAGCGCCACCCCGCGGCACGCCTCATCGTAGTGATCGACCACAACGAGGAACTGCTCGCCCGGTCGTCGGCCGAGTTCACCGGCCACACGGTGCTCCCCAACGCCCACAAGCAGGGCCTCTCCGGCGCCCGCAACACCGGCATCGCCGAGGCCAGTGCCGACGTGGTCGCCTTCCTCGACGACGACGCCGCCGCCCACGTCGACTGGCTCGCCGCCACCGCTGCGTCACTCGCGGACGACTCCGTGGGCGGGGTCGGGGGACGGGTGCTCCCCGACTGGGAGACCGCGCAGCCGGGCTGGTTCCCCGACGAGTTCCTGTGGGTCGTCGGATGCAGCTACGTCGGCCTCCCCGAGGTCGAGACCGAGATCCGCAACCCGATCGGCGCCAACATGGCGTTCCGCCGCACCCTGATGACCGATGTCGGGGGCTTCCGCGAGGAGGTCGGCCGTGTCGGCGCCGTACCCGTGGGCTGCGAGGAGACCGAACTGTCGATCCAGGTCCGTCGCCAGGGCCATCGCATCGTCTACTCGCCCGACGCCCTGGTCTCGCACCACGTCCCCGCCGACCGGGCCGGCTGGCACTACTTCTGGACCCGTTGCCTGAACGAGGGGCGCTCCAAGGCCGCGGTCGCCCGCCTGACGGGAGCCGACGAGGCGCTCGAGAGCGAGCGCCACTACGCCAGCCGGACCCTCCCGGCCGGTGCCGCCCGCCGCCTGCGACGTCTCGGCACCGGTCCTCGTCGCCTCGACGGCCTCCTGGGCGCCGCGGCGATCGTCATCGGCCTCGTGGTGACCGGTGTCGGCTACGTCGAGGGGACGATCCGACGGAACCGGGCGATCACATGACCAGCGTGGCCGGCGCAGACGCGTCGGCGGCCGGCGGGCGCGTCCTCCCGGACCTGATCGTCATCGAGCCCCGTGCTCGCACGCCGATCCTCCCGCTGGCCGAACTCCGCCAGCGCTACGAACTCCTGGGCTTCCTCGTCTGGCGCGACATCAAGATCCGCTACAAGCAGACGGCCCTTGGCGTGGTCTGGGCACTGTTGCAGCCGCTGCTCGCCATGCTGGTCTTCACCGTCGTCTTCGGCCGTCTCGCGCGGGTGGGCTCCGACGACGTCCCCTACTCGCTCTTCGCCTACGCCGGCCTGGTCCCGTGGCTGTACGCCTCGAACGCCCTCGCGTTGTCGTCCAACAGCCTGGTCGACAACGAGAAGCTGCTGTCGAAGGTGTACCTGCCGCGCATCATGATGCCGCTCTCGCCCATCCTCGCCGGCCTCCTCGACCTGGGCATCGCGCTCGTCCTGTTGTGCATCCTGACCATGATCCAGGGCGTCGGTCTGTCGTGGACGGTCGTGGCCGTGGTCCCGTTCGTGTTGCTGGTGACGATCGGGCTGCTCGGTGCCGGCGCCCTGCTGTCGAGCCTCAACGTGAAGTACCGCGACGTCCGCTACGCCGTCCCGTTCTTCATCCAGGTCGGCATGTTCGCCACGCCGGTCGTCTACCCGAGCTCGCTCGTGCCCGACGCCTGGCGGCCCGTGTACGCCCTCAACCCGATGGTCACGGCCATCGACGGTGTCCGGTGGTCGGTCCTGGGCACCCCGTTCCCTCCGGCCACCGCGGTCATCGCCTCGGTCGCTGCCGCCGTCCTCATGCTCGTCGGCGGGTGCTACGCCTTCCATCGCAGCGAACGCACCTTCGCCGACGCACTGTGAGCTGCATCCGTGACTGACGACTGGGCCGTCTCGATCGAGGGCGTGGGCAAGCACTACACGCTGGGAGAACACGAGAACTACGGCGCCCTGCGCGACGCGATCACCAACGCCGCCCTGACCGTGGTCGGCCGGCGCCCGCCCCCGGCGCCGATCAAGTCGATCTGGGCCATCCGCGACATCTCCGCCCAGATCGCGCCGGGCGAGATCGTCGGCCTCATCGGACGCAACGGCGCCGGCAAGTCGACGCTCCTCAAGATCCTCTCGCGGGTCACGAGTCCCACCGAGGGTCGGATCCAGATCCGCGGACAGGTCGGATCGCTGCTCGAGGTGGGCGCCGGGTTCCATCCGGAGTTGACCGGCCTCGAGAACGTCTTCCTCAACGGATCGATCCTCGGGATGTCGCGGCGCAGCATCCAGGCCAAGTTGGACGAGATCATCGAGTTCTCCGAGTTGGCCGAGTTCATGTCGACCCCGGTCAAGCGGTACTCGGTCGGCATGTACATGCGGCTCGCCTTCACGGTTGCCGCCCACCTCGACGCCGAGGTGCTGGCCGTCGACGAGGTGCTGGCCGTCGGCGACGAGCGGTTCCAACGCAAGTGCCTCGGGAAGATCAACGACGTCGCCCGGGCCGGACGCACCGTGCTCTTCGTCAGTCACAACATCGACGTGACCACCCGCCTGTGCGACCGTTGCCTGCTGATCGACAAGGGCTCGCTGCTGGCCGACGGACCGGCCGACGAGGTCGCCCGCCAGTACCTGGCCATGAGCGGCGTCGTCGCCGAGTTGGGCGAGCGGATGGACCTCGCCGACGTGGAACGATCCGGGAGCGGCGAGGCACGATTCCGGGCCGCGACGATCGTCCGCTCCGACAACGGCGAGCTCCGGCTGCGCCTGGAGATCGACGCCGACGGTCCGGTCACCGTGCCGTCACTGGGGGTGACCATCACCTCCGAGAGCGGTGTCCTGCTGCTCAGTGTGGACACCGCCCATCTCACGGAGGGTGACGTCGAGCTCGGCGGCGGAACCCAGACCGTCGAGGTCACGCTCGGTCACCTCCCGCTGGTGGCCGGTCGCTACCGACTCGGACTGCGGCTGGCCAATCCGGCCACTCGACGCATCGGCAGCGGTGCGTTCGACCACCTCGATCCGGCGTTCATCGTGCGGATCGACCAGGCCAGCGATCCGGGCACCCGACCCGACAGCCTCCTCTCCGCACCGTTCCACATCCTCTGACCCGTACGCAGACGCGCGCTCTTGGTGACCGACCACCACGATGCGTGCTGGGCTCTTGCTCGGTAAACGCAACATTTCGTCACGGAACGTGACGTTGGAGGGAGAGAACCCTACGAACCGCGCGTGAATTCGGACATCGACGCAAGAATGGCCAAAAGGCCCATGCATTCCGTGCGGAAAGCGGCGTCCCGACCTTGTGATCAACGGTTCAGGACGTGAGTGTGTTGGACATCGACACCTCGTCGAGACCCATTCGACACACACGGACACCTGACGGCGGACACGCCGGGCGTTCTGCACCCGACATCGGAGAAGACATGACGTTGCACGAGATCGCATCCCACCGGCCCAAGACGGCCAGCAGCCTCCACGCGGTGGGCGCCGGGTCGGTGCTCAGCTCGGACGCACGTCACGATCGCTTCGCCATCCACGTCGACGACGAGCCCCGCTGGGTGCTCCGTGGCGACGCCGACCTCCACGTCGAGGTGACCGTCTCGGTGGTCATCCCGGCGATGAACGAGGCGCTCAACCTCCCGTACCTGCTCCCGCAGCTCCCCCCGGGCGTGGCCGAGGTCATCCTCGTCGACGGTCGCTCGACCGACGACACCGTCGCCGTCGCCACCGCGATCCGCCCCGACATCAAGGTCGTGCACCAGACCGGCAAGGGCAAGGGCGACGCCCTCCGCGCCGGCTTCGACGCCGCCACCGGCGACATCATCGTCATGATCGACGCCGACGGTTCCATGTCGCCCCGTGAGATCCCGCGCTACATCGAGGCCCTGGCCAACGGCGCCGACGTCGTCACCGGCTCCCGCCAGATGGAAGGCGGCGGCTCGGCCGACATCACCCCGTTGCGCAAGTGGGGCAACGACGGACTCAACATGGTCTTCGCGGCCCTCTACGGCGTCCGCCACACCGACCTCTGCTACGGCTACATGGCTTTCTGGAGTCACGCCCTGGAGAAGCTGGATCTCGACTGCGACGGCTTCGAGATCGAGACCCTCGTCAACGTCCGTGCCGCCAAGGCCGACCTCAGTGTCGTCGAGGTCCCCAGCCACGAGGCCCGTCGCCTCCACGGCGAATCGAACCTGCGCACGTTCCGCGACGGCTTCCGAGTTCTCCGCACCCTCCTGACCGAGCGGCGCAACGCCCGGGTCTGACCGGGCATCCCAAATTCCGGGCTTCCGGCCCACTCGCGGTGGCAGCCCCACCGAAGGAGTCAGCAAGAAGATGACGGATCGTCTCCGTTCCAGTGCCCTCGTCGCCGTGCTCGTGGCGATCCTCCTCAGCAGCACGCTGATCGCAAACGCCACGTCCGACGACACCACGGACGCCCCGATCAGCGAGGCCGCCGCGAGCGATGACGCTGGTGACAGCACCAGCGACGACGTCGTCACCGACGACACCCGTCCTCCCCTGGTCGTGGACGCACCGTCGAACCCCGTCCTCGCCGAGCGCTTCGAACTGACCGTGTCGACCGATGCCATCGACGGCGCTTCGGCGCTCGAGGGCGTCGTCCGCTTCGACGACACCAACCTGACCCTCACCGACGTCCGCACCGACGACGACGCCCGCGTCCTCGTGGTGCGCCGCACCGACGGGGCCGCGTTCGCCGCCCTGCCCTGCGCCGACGACTCGTGCGACCCCGCACCCGACGTGACCCTCGCCTTCGCCGCAGCACGCGCCGGTGACTTCGCCATCGATCTCCTCGCGACCCTGGTGGTCGACGCTGCCGGCAATGCCGTGGACCACGCACCACCCACGACCACCGTGGTGACCGTCGGTGACGCGGGCAGCCAGTACTCGTCCCTCGCCGAGGTGTGGGACGCCGACCGGATGCCCGAGGCACCGGCCACCGACCGTCTCGACATCAGCGGTGACGGCGTCGTCTCGTCCATCGACCTGACCGAGGGCGTCATCGCCTGGAACGAATCCCGCACCGCCGGCGACCCCTGCACGCTCGACCCGACCTCGGCCGCCGCCGATCTCAACGAGGACGGTTGCGCCGACGTCTCCGACCTCCAGGCCCTGACCCGTGCCGTCACGACCAGTGCCGTCGGCGCCGGCATCGCCGAAGCCACACCCACCGACAGCGTCACCACGGGCGACGACGCCGGCGACCCCTCCTACCAGGGCATCCGCACCGGCCTCACGACTCCGGCCGCCACCCGGTCCGGTGCCTCGTTCGCCTCCACCTCCCTCCCGATCGCACCCACCCCTGCCGCGCCCACCGTCCACGTGGTGACCACCACCAACGACGGATACGACACCCAGACCAACGACGGCGTGTGCGTGAGCAACCTCGGGGACGGCTGCAGCCTCCGGGCCGCGATCCTCCAGGCCCGCGCCACGGCCGGTCCCGACCGCATCGAGTTCGACATCCCGGGTGCCGGGACGCAGACGATCAACCTCACCAGCCGCCTCCCGACCATCAACGACACGACCGGCGCGATCGTCATCGACGGCTACACGCAGCCCGGATCCGCACCCAACACCTCGGCGCTCACCTCCAACGCCGTCATCAAGGTCCAGGTCCGGGGGATCGGGTACAACAACGGCGGCGCCGCCTTCACCATCTCGAGTGGCGGCAACGTGATCCGCGGCCTCGCCATCTACGACGCCTTCTACGGCATCGAGATCGTCGAAGCACAGGCGGTCGGCAACCAGATCCTGGGCAACTTCATCGGCACCAACGCCGCCGGCACCTACGGCTTGTCGTCCGGGTTCACCCTCGGCGCCGGCGTGTGGCTCAACAACGGGCCGACCGAGAACCACATCGGCACGCCCGCGCTGGCCGACCGCAACGTCATCTCCGGCAACCGGACCGTCGGCGTCAAGGCCGAACACGCCCGAACGAAGTACAACGTCGTCCAGAACAACATCATCGGCATGAACCCGGCGACGACGGCGGCCCTGCCGAACAACGCCGGGTTCGACCTCCAGTGGCACTCGACCGACCAGGTCATCGGCGGCACCGGGCCCAACGAGGGCAACCTCATCTCGGGCAACAGCTACACCGGCATCGACCTCTCGCACACCACGCGCTTCAACCAGATCCTCGGCAACCGGATCGGCACCGCGGCGAACGGCATCACCGCCACCACGGTCACCGGCAACGCCGACGGCATCCTCATCAAGGACAACCCCTTCGGCAACGTCATCGCCCACAACGTCATCTCGGGCAACGACCACGACGGCATCTGGGGCAAGCACAACTACACCGACGCCAACACCATCCGCGACAACCTCATCGGCGTCGGCCTCGACGGCTCACCCGTGCCCAACCGCGACTGGGGCATCTGGCTCACCGGCGAGTCCGACCTGATCACCCGCAACGTCATCGCCCACAACGACGACGGCGGGATCTACGTCAACAACTCCAACGGGGCCAACAACAGCTACCCGCCCGAACTGACCCGCCAGAACCGCATCACCGACAACTCCTTCTACGGCAACGGTGGTCTGGCAATCGACATCGAGCCGGTCGGCCCCAACCCCAATGATCCCGGCGACGCCGACGAAGGCGTCCACAACCTGCTGAACTTCCCCGAGATCACGGCCTTCGTGCCCGGACACCTCGAGGGAACGGCCTGCATCGGTTGCTCGGTCGAGGTCTACATCGCCGATGCATCGACCGACTCGCACGGCGAGGGTCGCCAGCGCATCGCCGCCATCACCACCGGTGCCGAGGGCGAGTTCTCCCTCGACCACGTCGCCTTGACGAACGACGTCCCGATCACCCTGCTCGCCATCGACGCCGTGGGGAACACCTCGGAGTTCGGTCCGAGGACCCAGATCGGCGAGACGCTCACCTTCACGCCGACCGCGCTGACCGGGGCATTCCACTACGTGGACATCTCGGGCATCGACCATGCGATCGTCGACGACGACGGGTACCGCAACGACGGGGGGCCCTCCGGCACCTCGTCGAGCGTCGTCTTCGACTTCAGCGTCCCGACCGCGGGCACCTACGTGGTAGCCGGTGGCATCTACGCCCCGTCCGGGAGCTCCAACAGCTTCTGGGTCCAGATGGACGGCGCGCCGAGCAGCGGCATCTACTGGAGCACCCCGACCCAGTCCGGGATCCAGCAGGCCACCGTCGGAGCCTCGACCGGGCCCGATCCCTACCCGTTCGACCTGACGGCCGGTGCCCACACCATGACGTTCTTCCTCCGGGAGGACGGGATCGGGCTCGCCAACATCACGCTCATCCCCCTCTCGGCCGAGAACGCCCCTCCCGTCGTGACCGACCCCGGCCCGCTGTCGAACCTCTTCGGCGAAGCGGTCGACGTCACCATCGCGGCCAGCGACCCCGACGGTGACGTCCTCACCTACTTCGCCAGTGGGCTCCCGGCGGGCATCGAGATCGACCTCGGAACCGGCCGTCTGACCGGCACGACCAGCGCCGGAGGCACCTACGCCCCGAAGATCCACGTCTTCGACGGCGTGGCGCTGACGACCCTCACCCTCGACTGGACGGTCGCGCCGCCCAACACCGGGCCGGTCTTCACCGACCCGGGGCCGCAGGCCATCGTCCACAACGCTCCGGCATCGGTGCAGATCCAAGCCACCGACCCCGACACCGATCCCATCACCTGGTCGGCCACCGGACTCCCGGCCGGACTGACCATCGCCCCCGACACCGGGCTCGTCACCGGCGCACCCACGACGCTCGGCACGGTCGACTCGGTCGTGACCGCGACCGACGGAGCCCACCCGACGACGCTCGCCGTCTCGTGGACGGTGACCCCGGCGCCCTTCGCCTGCGCCGTCGACGGCGAGAACGACACCGTCTCGTGGACCGATCAGGGGGCGAGCGTCTACTACGTCCGCCACCACCTGAACGGTGCGAGCAGCTACGTGGGGTCGTCCAACGGGCTCGAGTACACGGTCACCGACCTCGACGGCACCTACGAGGTCCACTTCTACAAGTCCGGCGTCAAGACGATCACCACCTGTGACGGCCCGGGCAACCCGCCCTTCGTCTGTGCGGTCGACGGCGACACCCACACGCTCTCGTGGAGCGACGAGGGAGCCAGCAAGTACCACGTCCGCCACCTGCTCGACGGCACCTGGAGCTACATCGGTTCGAACACCGAACTGGCCCGGATCATCGGCGATCTCGACGGCACGTACGAGGTCCACTACTACGCCGCCGGCGTGAAGGTCGCCACGACGTGCGACGGCCCCGGCGACCCGGTCCTGCCCCCGTTCGAGTGCTCGATCGACGGCGAGACCAGCATCCTGTCGTGGAACGACCAGGAGGCGAGCGTCTACTACGTCCGCCACATCCTGGGTGAGTCGAACACCTACGTCGGCTCGTCCAACGGCCTCGAGTTCCCCATCACCGACCTCGACGGCACCTACGAGGTCCACTTCTACAAGTCGGGCGTCAAGACCCCGACCACGTGCGACGGCCCCGGCAACCCGGTGACACCGCCGTTCGAGTGCTCGATCGACGACGTGAACAACATCTTGTCGTGGACCGATGAAGGGGCGAGCGTCTACTACGTCCGCCACATCGTGGGCGCCACCGACACCTACGTCGGCTCGTCCAACGGCCTCGAGCTGGCCATCACCGACCCGGCCGGGACCTATCTCGTGCGCTACTGGACCAACGGCGTCAAGACCGACACCACCTGTACCCTCACGCCATGACCGACACCGGGGCGCGGCGGCCCCCCGGACCCCTGCTCTTCGTCACTCCTCGCTACCCGCCGTTCGTGGGCGGCACGGAGGTCCACGCGGCGGCAGTGGCCCGCCGCCTCCGGAGCCGCGGCGTCGACGTCCGAGTCCTGACCACCGACACCTCGGCTGACCAGGCTCGCGACACCGTCGTCGACGGCGTGCCCGTGCGGGTGATCCCTGCTCGGCCCAAGGGCGGCGACCTCTACCACGCCCGGACCCTCGACGCCGAGATCGCGGCGGCGGCTCCGGGCGCGATCCACGTGCAGGGCTATCACACGCTCCTGGCGGCCAGCGCCATGCGATCGGCGAGCCGCCGTGGGATCCCCTACGTCGTGACCTTCCACAGCGGCGGTCACTCGTCGCGACTGCGGAACCTGCTCCGGCCGGTCCACCAACGTCTGCTCACCCCGTCGTTCCGGCGAGCAGCAGCGCTCGTGGCGGTGTCGGAGTTCGAAGCCCGGCTCTTCGCCTCGCGCACCGGCCTGCCACGCCATCGCATCGAGGTCATCCCCAGCGGGAGCGACCTCACGCTGGTACCCCGCACGACTGTGCCCGACCGCACCGTCATCACCTCGATGGGCCGGCTCGAGCGCTACAAGGGCCATCAGACGCTGCTCGAGGCCCTCCCGCACCTCCTGGCACGTCGACCCGACACCGAGGTGCGGATCATCGGGAGCGGCTCGTACGAACGACGCCTCCGGCGCCTCGTCACCAAGCTCGACCTCGAGGCCCACGTCCGCTTCCTGTCGGTTCCCTCCGACGAACGCGAGCGGTTGGTCGGCCTCCTCCAGGAGAGCAGCCTGGTCACGCTGTTGTCGGCCTACGAGTCGCAGGGACTCGCGGCCTTCGAGGCCATCGCCGTCGACGTACCCGTGATGGTCCTCGAGTCGACCGCCCTCGCCGAGCTCAGTGAGGCCGGTCTCGCCGCGGCCGTCCCGCCCAACACCTCGCCCGCAGGACTCGCGAGCCTCATCGACGCCGAACTCCGCAAGCCGTTGGTGCCACGGTCGACCGACCCGCCAGGGTGGGACCGCACCGTCGGCGCGCTCTTCGACCTCTACGAGCGCACCACGCCGATCCGGGCCGGCGACCCGGAGGCACTGGCCGTGGAGTCCGACGATCTCGGCTCCGAGGGCCGCTGACTCACGCGACGGGGTGCACCGTCGAGTCGTTGCGGAGCACGAACCTCGTCAGCGGATCGACGACGAGCGCTGCGACCACGTTGACGGCGAGGAAGGCGACGCCGAGGTACCGCACGTGGTCGGTGAGCAACAGCGCCACCACGGCGGCCAGCAACGCCACGGCCTGGATGCTCTGGAAGACCCCGGAATGCGCCACGCGATGATGGAACCGCAACAGGGCCAGCCGGCACTCGACGTAGGCCGCGGGGGCGACGCCCAGGGCGCCGAACGCCAGGATCACCGTGCCACGATCGGCGTACTCCGAGCCGGCGACCGACAGGAGTGGACCGACCAGGAGGGCGCCGAGCGCAGTGGCGGGGAGCAGACCCCACAGGACCAGACGGGTCGCACGCCGCATGAGTTCGTCGGTCTCCGCGCCGTCGTGGCTGAGCTCCGACAACAACGCACGCGACAGCATCGGCAGCACCAGGACGGCGACGGTCAGGATCGTCCACGGCAGCCCGATGTACGCACCGTCGCCGTCGTTGCCCAACTCGAGGACCAGCACGGGCACCAGACGCAACGAGAGCAGCTGCAGGGCAGCACCGGGGAAGTCGCGCAACGAGTAGGCGAGCAGTGGCCCGACGGCGACGCCCGTGGTCGCCGGCCCGGTCAGCGTCTGCTGGAGGCGGGGAAGCACCCTCCGGAACAGGAACCAGGTGACGACCACGATGCCGGCGAGGGCAGGCGCGGTCCAGGCGATGAGGATCCCGGCGCCACCACCGACACCCACACACACCGGCAACAGCGCGTACTTGGCGAGGGTCGTGACCACGTTCTCGACCGGCACCCACTTGCTCTCCCGCAAGGTCACCAACACGCCGTCCTGCAGGGCGAAGATCACCCAGACCGGGACCGAGACCGCGAGCACGACCGTGAGGAGCGTGGACCCGCCGTCGACGACCGGGCCGCCGCGCAGTGCGCCTGCGCCGAGCACGCCCAGCGCGGCCACGCCGCTGGCGCCGAGGGTCACCAGGTACGCGCGTCGGACGAGGGACTCCTGGTCAGCACCGGCAGCCGGCAGGAACCGGGACAGGCCGGTGGGGAGGTTGAGTTGGCACAGGAACGCTGCACTGATCAGGATCGACGCCGCCGCGACGGCAGCAGCGACGTCGCTCTCGTCGGAGAAACGTGCCGCGACCAGCCAGAACACCGTCCCGAGCGCGCCCGTGGCCGCGGTGTTGAGCAGGACGTAGATGCTGGAGCGTTCCAGATGACCGGAGCCGGCCGTTCCGGGACCGCGCCCGGATCGGATCGGTGCGACAGACATGAGCTTTCCGGTGTTGCCGTGGGCGGGAGACGCCGGAGTCACGGTACCCGACCCGTAGGATCAGGCGGCATCACGACCGGCGGAGGACCACGATGACCAAGCACGATCTCGTCGTCGTCGGCGGGCGGCAACGGGCCCCGTCGGGCATGCGCGAGATCGGCGACGGTTGGTACGGCTATGCCGGCGGCGTCGTGCTGCGCGTCACCGACGGTGTGGCCTCGCTCGAGGCGTCGTACACGTCGGCGCCCGGGACCTGCGGCCCCGACGATCCGGTGCTCCTCAAGTCGGGCACGGTCCGGCCGGGTCGTCTCCACCTGTGCACCCAGACCGAGATCCTGGACATGGTGCTGCCCGACCTCCGGGTCGAGCGCCACCTCAGCCTCCCGTTCTTCAACGACGTGCACCACGTGGTCCCCACCGACCGGGGCACACGACTGGTCGCCGTGTCGGGCATCGAGTCGGTGGTCGAGGTGGCCGACGACGGCACCGTGATCGACGCATGGCACACCCTCGGTGGCGACCCGAGCAAGCACATCGACGGCGGCCGCGACCTGCGCCAGGGTGTCGACCTCAAGCCCCACACGTCGCACCCCAACCACGTGTTCCTGCTCGGGGACGAGCCGTGGGCCACGCGCTTCGAACAACGCGACGCCGTCTCGTTGCACGACCCCTCACGCACGATCTCGATCGGCGAGGAACGGATCCACGACGGCTTCGTCCACGACGGCTTCGTCCACTTCACCACCGTGAACGGGCACGTCGCGGTGGCCGACACCACCACGCTCGAGGTCGTCGGGATGCATGCGCTCGACGACGGCCTCGGCTCCGACGAGAGCCTGGGGTGGGTGCGGGGCCTGTGGGTCGCCGACGACCACGCCTGGGTCGGGTTCAGCCGCATCCGGTTCACCAAGGTGCGGGCTCGCGTGAGCTTCCTCCGCACCGGGACCCGGTCGCGACCGACCCGGATCGCCCGTTACTCCCTGCCCGACTGGCGCCTCGAGGAGGAGATCGACCTCGAACCGGCCGGGTGCAACGCGGTCTTCACCGTCGCACCCTGGCCGGCGTGAGCGCCGTCGTTCGAGAAGCGGGCTCAGTCGTCGGGGTGGATGACCACGTGCCGGCGGCGATCCTCGCCACGGCTCGAGGTGTGGACGCCGTCGATCTCGTTGGCGGCGTCGTGCACGATCTTGCGATCGGGCGGTGACATCGGCTCGAGCGCGACGGCCGACCCGGAGTCGAGCACCTTGTCGGCGACCTGGGCCACGAAACGCTCGAGCGCCTCCTTACGGCGGGCGCGGTAGCCGGCCACGTCGACACGCAGGCGGCCTTCGAGGCGGCCGGAGTGCTGCTGGGCCACGGCGGTGCGGGTCAGCTCGGAGATCGACGAGAGCGTGTTGCCCCGCTGGCCGACGAGGAGACCGAGATCGTCACCCTCGACCCGGATCTCGATCGCGTCGTCGTCCTCGAGGTGCTCGGACTCGATCGACGCCTCGGCGCCGAAGGCCTCGACGAGGCCCGTGACGAAGTCGACGGCAGTCGGCTCCTGCTCGGAGAGGGGGATGTCGCTCATTGGTGCTCCTCTCGACCCGCCGGTGCGAGTCGGGTTCGGTGAATCAGATGATGTCGACGCTGCCGAGTCGTCGGCGGCCTCGGTCGATGACGACGCCGGCGTGTCGTGGGACGGCTTCTTCCGCGCTGCGGGCTTCTCGGCCGCGGGCCGGCGCTCCTTGCGAGGATTGGCCGTCGCAGGCGGCGTGTCGGTCGTGTCGGCGTTGTCTCGAGGAGCCCCGCCGCGTGTCTTGCGTCGGCGCCCTTCGTTCTTCTTGCGCCGGTTGCGGCGGTCGACCTTCGGGCGCGGGCGGGTCGGGCGCACGCGCGCCCGGACCGTGGCATCGCGCTTGCGGAGCCCGAACAACGACGTCGACGCCTCGGTGACGACCTCGAACTCGAGATCGTCCTCGTGGATGCCGAGCGCGTCGAGCGCGCGGTCCGTGGCCTCTGCGACCGTTCGTCCGGTGGTGACGACCCACTGCATGGGCCGCTACCTCCGCTTCTTCTTCTTCTTCTTGGAACTCGGCTGGTACTTGCCGCCGGCCGATCCGTTGCCAGAGGCGCCTCCGTTGCCCGAGGAACTCGCCGGCGTGCCGTTGCCGGTCGCCGCTCCGCCCTTGGCGTCCTTCGGGTTCTTGGTGTCCTTGCCGTCCTTGGCCAGCTTGCGGGCCTCGGCGGCGGCCTTGTTGGCCTTGGCACCGGGAGCGTCGTCGTGCCCGTAGAGCGAGCGGGTGATGTACGCCTGGAGACCGATGCGGTACACGCTCGAGGTCACCCAGTAGACGACGAGGGCCGCCGGGAAGTTGATCGAGATCACACCGAAGAAAGCCGGCATGACCCGCAGCAGGATCTTCTGCTGCGGCATCGCCATCCCACCGTCGGGGTTGCGGGCCGAGACCTGCTTCTGCTGGAGGTACTGCGCACCGATCATCAACAGGATCAGGATCAGGTACGGCATGCCGTGGATGATCGACTCACCCAGCGCATCGGAGGTCGACTGGGCCAGATCGAGCCCGAAGCTCTTCATCTCGGTCCTGCCGACCAGGTCTTGGTACAGGCTCGAAGTGTGGTCGAGATACTGCGGGTCGAAGCACTTCTGGGCGGCGTCGGTGACCGACTCGGGGCACGCCTCGACGGTCGTCCGGGTCAGGCCCCGGATCAGGCGGAACAGCAGCAGGAAGACCGGAGCCTGGACGAGCAGGGGGAGACAACCACCCAGCGGGTTCAGCTCGTTCTCCTGGTAGAACGCCATGAGTTCGGCGTTCATCTCCTGGCGATCGCCGCCCTTGTGCTTCTCCTGGATCTTCTTCAGCTCCGGCTGCAGGAGCTGCATCTTGATCATGCCCCGGGTGCCCTTGAGGGTCAGTGGCGTCGTCACCAACATGACCAGCAGGGTCATGAGCATGATCGCGATCGCGTAGTTGGGGACGATCGCGTAGAAGAAGTCGAGTACCTGGGCGGCGGCCTCGAAGATCGTGTCGAACATCGTCAGCGTGTCCTTCGGGGCATCGTCAGGGGTTCTTTCGGGGATTCATGGCCGGGCACGGGGTCGTATCCGTGGCCGCCCCAGGGGTTGCAGCGACCGATGCGGCGCACCGCATACCAACTGCCTCGGGCGGCGCCATGGGTCTCGAGCGCCTCGCGGGCGTAGGTCGAACACGAGGGCACGTAGCGGCAGGGCGAGATCCGCCCGGCGAAGACGTACTGGTAGGCGCGGATCAGGGCGTCGATGACCCGGGCGACCGGTCCCAGGCGAGCCGGGGTCGCGGCGGTGGTCATCCGAGTTCCGCCAGCGCCGAGCGCAGATGGGTCCGGAGTTCGCCGAACTCGAGGCTCACGACGCCGGGGCCGACCGAGACCAGGAACTGACCCGGGCCCAGCAGTCCTTCGTCGAGGCACTCGCGCATCAGGACCCGGAGCCGACGGCGCACGCGGTTGCGGACGACGGCATTGCCGACCGAACGACCGATGCCGTACGCGACGGCGCGGTGGTCGGGGTCGACGGGTTCGTCGTCGGGCGACACCGGATTCGGTGCATGCACGACACGGACCGGACCCGAGCGCCCTCGTGAGCGACTCGCGCCCAGGGACGCGAAGTCCCGGCGGCGGCTGACCGCTGCGGGTGCTCGGGACACACGGGGAGACACACGTGCCGGCTCAGGCCGACAGACGAGCGCGGCCCTTCGCGCGGCGGCTCGCCACGACGGCGCGGCCACCGCGGGTGCGCATCCGGTGCCGGAATCCGTGCTTACGGGCCCGGCGCTGCCGCTTCGGTTGGTAGGTGCGCTTCATGAGAGTGTCGATTCCTTGCGTGACGGTCGAGATCGGTGGCCCGATCGGTCGCCCATCTCGACTCCGTCGAGGAGTCAGGGCGCACCGGACCAACCCACCACGCTACCGATCACTCCCCGGGCAGCCAAGCGCGGGCCTCCACCGCGCCCGCGCGACGGCGTGCCCGGCGTCACACGACGACGCCGTGAGCACGTCCTGGACCCGCCCGACCCCGCGTGACCTGCGGTTTTCGGACCCCTTGCATCGGCCCGGGAGGCGACTGCTACGGTGCGCCGCCAGAGCGAGTTCCGCCGGTTGATTTCCCCCGTGTTCACCGTCTGGATTCGTACGAACTGCGGCCGTCGCCCCGATCCGGACGGCGATTCGACGTTTTGTCCACAGGTGTGGACGTAGTTGTGGATTCTCGGGAGCGGACATGGAGGCGGATCGTCGATGAGCGACGCCGAGACGGTCTGGAGCAGCTGTGCAGCGCTCCTGCGAGATCAGGTGTCCGGCGTCGTGTGGAACTCCTCGTTCCAGAACGTCGAGGCCACCGGATTCGACGGTGAGCGTCTCACGCTCGGGTTCCCGTCCTCGGTCGTGCGCGACCGCGTCCACGACCGTTACCTGGGCCTGTTGCGGGCCAATCTCGCCGAACTCGGTCACGACAACGTCGTCATCGTGCTCGAGAGTCGACCGCCCGGACCCCAGGAACTCCCGCTCTTCGACGAGCTCTCCGCCATCCGTGACGACGGCGCCGTCGGGCGCACCGCCGGCGTTCCCGACGACGACCGGGCCCGCCCGGACGCCGGCGACGGCCACACCATCCCCGCCTCGCCGGCCAGCCACACCCCGCAGGCCACGCTGAACGAGCGCTACACCTTCGACGCCTTCGTCACCGGCGCCTCGAACCGCTTCGCCCACGCCGCCGCGCTCCGGGTGGCCGAGACCCCGGCGCGCAGCTACAACCCGCTCTTCATCTACGGCGACGCCGGCCTGGGCAAGACCCACCTGCTCCAGGGCATCGGCAACTACGTCCTCGAGAACTACCCCAACTACCGGGTGCGCTACGTCACCTCCGAACAGTTCCTGTCGGAGTTCGTCGACTCGATCCGCGCCGGCACCAACGAGGCGTTCAAGCGTCGCTTCCGCGACATCGACGTCCTCCTGGTCGACGACATCCAGTTCTTCGAGGGGAAGAAGGAGACGCAGGAGGAGTTCTTCCACACCTTCAACCACCTCCACACCTCGAACCGTCAGATCGTGCTGTCGTCGGATCGACCGCCCGACGCCATCCCGACGCTCGAGGATCGGCTGCGCACCCGCTTCGTCATGGGTCTGCTCACCGACATCCAGCCCCCCGACCTCGAGACCCGCCTGGCCATCCTGCGCAAGAAGGCCGAGGACGAGGTCTCACCGGTGCCGGACGAGGTCCTCGAGTACATCGCGGCCTCGATCAACGACAACAACATCCGATCGCTCGAGGGCGCCCTCACCCGCATCACCGCGTGGGCGTCGCTCAACAAGGAGACGATCACCCCCGAGCGAGCCGCCGAGACGCTCAAGGACCTGGTGTCGGAGCGTGAGGCACGCCCGATCACCCCACAGGCGATCCTCGACGCCACGTCGGAGTACTTCAGCTACACGGTCGAGGAGTTGATCGGCCGCTCGCGGACCCGGCCACTCACGACCGCACGCCACGTCGGCATGTACCTGTTCCGCGAACTGACCGACCTCAGCTTCCCCAACATCGCCAAGGTCTTCGGTGGCCGCGACCACACCACCGTCATCCACGCCGTCGATCGCATCAAGACGCAGATGAAGGAACGTCGCCAGGTGTTCCAGCAGGTGACCGAGCTGATCCAGAAGCTCAAGGCCGAATAGTTGCGGTCGCTTGAAACGTCTCGCACGGCCTGTGGAAAACCCACTGCGCGCGCGCTGGATGGACACTGCGCGCGAGGCTCCAACTGTGGACGTTCGGTGTCCCGTCGGTCCCGAAGCACGGGCGAACCTCGTGGCTGGGGACAGTCGCCGAACAACGATCACCCCGCTGACCTGCCGCGATGGGGCAGTATCCACAATCCACATCCCCCACCACCACACCCATTCTTGTCATCACCTACCTGGGTAGAAGCTGAAGGAGCGCAGACACCGTGAAGTTGCGTTGCGAACGAGACGTCCTCGCCGAAGCGCTGTCGACCGCGGGAAGGGCCGTCGCCAACCGTGGTGCGCTACCCGTGCTCTCCGGTGTCCGGATGGAACTGGCCGGCGACCAACTCACGCTGACCGGCTCCGACCTCGAGCTGACCGTCTCGGTGCAGCTCACCGTGGCCGGCCTGGCCGACGGCGTCTCCGTCATCCCCAGCCGTCTGCTGAACGACATCGTCAAGGCACTCGAACCGGGTGCGGTCGAACTCGAGACCAACGACGAGACGGCCCGCATCGCGTCCGGCCGATCCGAGTTCTCGCTCAAGCCGCTTCCGGCTGACGAGTTCCCCCGCGTGGCGCCCGTCGAGGGTGACGAGGTCCGCTTCGACGCCGAGGCGCTGGTGGGCGCGCTCCGTCAGGTCCTCCCGGCCGCGAGCACCGACGACAACCGCCAGATCCTGACCGGTGTGCTCCTGGCCGCGGCCAACGCCGACGAGGGCGGCGAGGGTCTCCGTCTGGTCGCGACCGACAGCTACCGCCTGGCCGTGGTCGACCTCCCCGGCGTGAGCGTGCTCTCGTCGGGCAAGTCGGTCCTGGTGCCGTCACGTGCGTTGGCCGAGTTGTCGAAGGCGCTGGGCGACGGTGGAGAGATCACGCTCCGCCTCGGCGAGCGCGACGCCAGCTTCGCGGTCGCGACCGACGCCGGTGGCGTGATGTTGACCACGCGTCTCATCGAGGGCGACTACCCGAACTACCAGGGTCTGATCCCGCAGTCGCAGCCGAACCTGTTGACCGTGTCGCGTGAGCCGCTCATCGAGGCGCTGCGCCGGGTCAAGCTGCTCGCCCGCGACGCCACCCCGGTCCGGATGCAGATGTCGGCCGACGGGCTCGAGCTCCGTGCCGTCACCCAGGACGTCGGCGAGGGCACCGAGTCGCTCGACGCCACCTACACGGGCGACGACCTCACCGTCGCGTTCAACCCGGACTACCTGCTGGCCGGCATCGAGGCGGTCGAGGCCGAGGAGATCAGCCTCGCCACGATCGACTCCCTCAAGCCGGCGGTCGTGCGCGACCCGACGACGAACGACTTCCTCTACCTGCTGATGCCCGTCCGGGTGCAGTAGTCCCCGCCCTCCCGGGCGAGGACGCTGACGAGTGCAACGCATTCGTCTCGGGTCATGTTGCACCTCTCACACCTCTGGCTGACCGACTTCCGGAGCTACTCGTCGGTCGACGTCGAGTTGCCGGCCGGCACCACGGCGGTGTTGGGCAGCAACGGGCAGGGCAAGACCAACCTGCTCGAGGCCATCGCCCATCTCGCCGGCGGTTCACTCCGTGGCGCGACGACCGAGTCGATGGTGCGGGTCGGCGCGGAACGGGCCGTGGTCCGGGCCGAGGCCGTCCGGGGGAACCGCGAGTTGCTGGTCGAGGCCGAGTTGGCGACCCGCGGCCGGGGACGCATGCAGCTCAACCGCCAGCCGGTGAAGCGCCGGAGCGACCTGCTCGAGGCGCTGTCGGTCACCATCTTCAGCCCCGAGGACCTGATCCTGGTCAAGGGCGGGCCCGGCGAACGACGGACCTGGATCGACGAGGCCGTCGTCGGCCTCGACCCACGGCACGACAGTGTGCGCGCCGACGTCGATCGCATCCTCAAGCAACGCAACGCGCTGCTCAAGGGCGTGCGCGGTCGACTCGACGACTCGGCCGCCCTGACCCTCGACGTCTGGGACGACCGTCTGACCCGCGCGGGCGAGGAACTCGCGGCGCATCGTCGAGCGGCGCTCGACCAGCTGACCCCGCGGATCGCCACGGCGTACCAGGACCTCGCCGGTCGGGCGCTCCCGATCGACACCTCGTACCAGGCGGCGTGGATGGCGACCGGGCTCGCGGCAGCACTGACCGAGGCACGTGACCAGGACCTGCGCCGCGGCATCACGACAGTCGGTCCGCACCGCGACGAGGTGGCGTTCTCGCTCGACGGGCTGCCGGCCCGCACGCACGCCAGCCAGGGCGAGCAGCGGTCGTTGGCACTGGCCATGCGCCTCGCGGTGCATCGAGCGATCACCGACGCGCGTGACGTGAGCCCGATCCTCCTGCTCGACGACGTGCTCTCCGAACTCGACGACGCCCGGGCGGCGGCATTGCTCGCCAACCTGCCCCGCGGTCAGACGTTGCTGACGTCGGCGACCGCGCTGCCCGCACCGGTGCTCGGGTCCGTCGCCGCGCCGGATCTCGTCCTCGAGGTGGTCGACGGGTCGGTCCGACCGGCCTGACTGCCAGGATGACCGGACTGCAAGGATGATCGGTGATGGCCGACGACCGCAGTGACGAGGACCCGATCGACCTCGGGCCGCTCACCGACATGTCCTCGCTCCTCGACCGCGTGGTGCGGGGCATGGGAGCGCCTGGCACCGACGCCGTCGACCTGGTGTTCAACCGTTGGGAGGAGGTCGTGGGCACGGTGCTCGCGTCCCGTACCCGGCCCGCCGGGCTCGAGGGCGGTCGACTGGTGCTCGTCGCCGACGATCCTGCGGTGGTCAGCCACGTCCGGTGGCTCGAGGCCGATCTGATCGAACGTCTCGACGGCCTGTTGGGGGTCGGTCGCGTGACCGGGGTCGACGTACGGGTCAGCCGTTCCCGTTGACCGTGACCGCGGGGACCGACAGGTCGCTCGCGTCGAGCAGGGCCAGATCGGCACGGAAGTGCTCGACCAGACGCTCGGTGACGTCGTCGGGCAAGGACGCGTCGACCTCGGGAGACGGTCGATTGACCTGGAGGCGGTCGAGGACCGCCCCGGCCCGCTGACGCATCGAGGGACTGGCAGCGGACCACAGCTTGTCGTAGGGCAGCAATCGCCAGAGCGCGGCCTCGGCGCGTGGGAAGCGGGCCTCGCGTGACGCGACGTTGAAGCGTTCGCCGGCCGCGCCGGGTTGATGGGCTTCGACGCCGAGGTGCGCGGTCACCCGGGCGACGACGCCGACGGGGTCGGCGGCGAGCTCGTCCATGTGCAGCACGAGCATCGCCTCGGCGGGGAAGTGGGCTCGGTAGTCGAGGAGCACGCGGCCGTACTCGCCGAAGCGGATGTAGCCGTCCTCTTCCTCGATCGGGCCGTCGAGCGAGGGTGGGGTGTCCAACTGCTGCCGGATCGCCTCGGCGAAGGGCCGCTCGTCGGTGCGGAACCGGGCCCGCATCGCCCAATGGCTGCGGGCGCGGTCGACGGGATCGCGGAAAAGGGCGATGATGCGCATGTCGGGGTTCACTGCGGCGACGTTCGCGGCGGTGCCCGGCGCGCACATGTACTGCGGCGTCGCCTTGCCGCGGAGTCGACCGTCCGGCGGACCGAGGAGCTGGCGGGCCTGGGTCTCGACGCGGGTCGGATCACCGGTCTCGTGGAAGATCGGTGCCTCCTTCTCGGTCGGCAACGCCAGACGCGGGTGGTCGCCGAGGAGGTGGTGCAGCGTCGTCGTGCCGGCCTTCTGGGCGCCGATGACGAGGAAGTCCCATCCACCGCTCGTGGCGGGGTGATCGGCGGAGGTCACGGGCTCACGCTACCGAGGGCGCTCGCACCGGGCGGGATCGTGCTAACTGTTCGCCGGGGTCGATGCCAGCTGCCGGAGGCGGTGGGTCAGCGGTGCCGGCGGAGCGAGCACCCGGTCGACGAGCGACAGACCGGGAGCCTCGACGGCATCGAGGCGAGCGGCGCAGCGGCGGCAACGGCGCAGGTGCAACAGGAGATCCTGCTCGCCCTCGTGGTCGAGGTCCTCGTCGAGGTAACCGAGGAACTTCTCGAGGGCGGGGTGGCAACGATCGGTGGCGGCGAGGAGTTGACCGCGCACGGCGGCCACCCGCAGGTCGCCCATCGCCCCGTCGATCAGGTCGTGGGTCTCGAGGCGTCGGAGCCCGAGGACGAAGGCGGTGTCGACGTCGTCGAAGCCCTCGACGGCGTGCAGCCAGACGGCGGTCCGAGCCACCTCGTCGAGGAGGGAGAACGATGCGGCCAGGAGCCCGACGTCGCCGGCCTGGTCGAGAGGGAACATGCTGATGTCGGCGTCGAGGTCGAGTTCGACACCAGGTGCGGCACCCTGTTCGAGGCCGTGGCGACGGACCACCTCGAAGAGCCACGCTCGGGGGTTCGACCAGGTGCCGATGGCCGCACCCTCACCCTGGAGCACCTCGCGCCAGGCGTTCTCGACGACGATCTCGGCGGTGTCGACGTCGAGGGTGATCGCGCACGCCAGGCGCCAGGTGGCGACCCGGTGGCGGCGCAGCAGCGGGACGACCGCCTTGCGGTCGTCCAGGGACAGGAAGCGCTGCAGGAGGCGGAGGTCGCGACGGGTGCTGGGCGACACGGCGGTGGCACTGGTGCCCGATCGCCACAGGCGGTCGACGAGGATCATCTCGTCTCGGTCGAGGGGGAGTTCGTCGAGCTGGTCGTCGCTGGTGGTCTCGCCCATGGATCTGTTGTTCGGCGCCGGTTCGCCGGTGTCCTACCGATCCTGCTGACGGACCCTGCGCGTACCGCTCCGCGACGCTCGACAACCACCCCGTCGATGGCCGGGATGTCGGGGGTCCACTGGTAGGATGACACCGTTGTGACTTGGGAAGACGACCGCGAATCGGACCCCGAATCAGCCAGCGAATCGGAGGAAACCGTGGCCCCTGAGACGACCTCGTACGGCGCCGACAACATGCGGGTCCTCGAAGGACTCGAAGCTGTCCGCAAGCGACCCGGCATGTACATCGGATCGACCGGCCCCGTGGGCCTGCACCACTGCGTGTGGGAGGTCGTGGACAACTCGGTCGACGAGGCCATGGCCGGCCATTGCACCCGGATCGACATCACGATCCTCCCCGACGGCGCCTGCAAGGTCGTCGACGACGGGCGCGGCATCCCCACGGGGATGAACAAGGCCCAGAAGATGACCGGCGTCGAGATCGCGCTGACCAAGCTCCACGGTGGCGGCAAGTTCGACGGTGAGGGCTACAAGGTCTCCGGCGGCCTCCACGGCGTGGGTGTCTCGGTCGTCAACGCCTTGTCGACCAAGGTCATCGTCGAGGTCGACCGCGACGGCAAGCGCCACCGCATGGACTTCGCCGACGGCGGCGTCCCCCAGGGCAAGCTGAAGGTGACCGGTGACTCCCCCCGGGGCCGCACCGGCACGTCGGTGACGTTCTGGCCGGATCCGACCATCTTCGAGACCATCGAGTTCTCGAGCCGCACGATCCTCGAGCGGCTCCAGATGATGGCGTTCCTCAACCGCGGTCTCGAGATCCGGTTCCAGGACCAGCGCGAGTCGACCCCCGAGCACCTCCGCGACAACGAGCGTGTCGAGTACAAGTACAACGGCGGCATCCAGGACTTCGTCAAGCACATCAACAAGACGAAGGATTCGCTGTGGTCCAAGGTCGGCTACTTCGAGGGCAGTGACGAGACCCAAGAGGTCGAGATCGCGTTCCAGTGGAACACGGGCTACAACCGCGACGGCATCCACTCCTTCGCCAACGGCATCGCCACCAACGAGGGTGGCACCCACGAAGAGGGCTTCAAGACCGCCCTCACGTCGACGATCAACAAGTACGCCAAGGAACACCCGGTCGCCAAGAACAAGAAGGACCTGGGTCTGACCGGCGACGACGTGCGTGAGGGCCTCACCGCCGTCATCTCCGTTCGCCTCCAGGAGCCCCAGTTCGAGGGCCAGACCAAGGCGAAGCTCGGCAACACGGCGATGCGTTCGCTCGTCACCAAGGTCACCAACGACCAGTTGCAGCAGTGGTTGGAGGAGAACCCGACCGAGGCCAACAAGGTCATCCGCAAGGCGTACTCGGCAGCCGAGGCGCGCGAAGCCGCCAAGGCGGCGCGGAACAGCATCCGGTCCAAGACCCTGCTCGATGGCGCCGGCATGCCCGACAAGCTCAAGGACTGCTCGGCCAAGAACACCAACGAGCGCGAGCTGTTCATCGTCGAGGGCGACTCCGCCGGCGGTTCCGCCGTCTCGGCTCGCGATCCTCGGACGCAGGCGATCCTGCCCATCCGCGGCAAGATCCTCAACGTCGAGCGTGCCCGCATGGACAAGATGCTCAAGAACACCGAGGTCCAGGCGCTGATCTCGGCCATCGGTGCGAGCGTGGGCGAGGAGTTCGACGTCGAGAAGCGTCGCTACGACAAGATCATCGCCATGTGCGACGCCGACGTCGACGGCTCACACATCCGCACCCTGCTCCTCACGTTCTTCTTCCGTCAGATGAAGCCGTTGGTCGAGAAGGGCTGCATCTACATCGCGCAGCCGCCGTTGTTCTCGACCCTGGTCGGCAAGTCCAAGATCTACCTCAAGGACGAGAAGGCCCGGACGGCGTTCCTGGGCGAGAACCCGAACCACAAGAAGGACTTCCAGCGCCTCAAGGGTCTGGGCGAGATGGACGCCGACGAGCTCGAGGTCACGACGATGAACCCCGAGTCCCGCCGGTTGCTCCAGGTCACGGTCGAACAGGCCGCCCTCGCTGACGAGGTGATGTCGGTCCTCATGGGCGACGACGTCCCGGCTCGCAAGGACTTCATCGTGACCAACGCCAAGGACGTCAAGTTCGTCGACATCTGAGTTCGCTCCGCCGGGCGGTCTACAGGACCGGCTTGCAGTCGTGGGCGCAGTCGGTGGCCGGGTCGGGAACGGCGGCCGGGCGATGGAGGATGGCATGCGTCGGCGTGAGATGGGCCAGACGGGTCTCGTCGTCGCCGCTCACGGTCATGTCGGCGTCGACGATGAGTGAGTAGTCACCCGATGTGTCGGGTGGCCACAGCACCGAGACGGCAGGGCGCGCAGCGCCGTTGCGACCGGTCGATCGTCCGCAGGGTCCGACCAGCGTGCCGGCCTCCCAACGCAACACGATGGCGGTGGCGTGGGGGCGACCGTCGTCGTCGGAGGTGAGGAGGTAGGGCGCCATGGTGCGGGCGGCGATGGCGTCGGCGAGGCCAACGAGTTGGACCGGGATGCTCATGGGGCGAGGGTATCCCCGGGTCCGCCGCGCGAGGCTGGGCGCGATGTGGACGTGCCCGGAGTGCGACCGCCGCTTCGGGCGGACGAACCAGGGTCACGAGTGCGCGCCGGCGATGACGCTCGACGAGTACTTCTCGTCGGGGCCCGACTTCGAGCGTCCGATCTACGACGCGGTCCAGGCCCACCTCGACACGATCGAGGGCGACCCGACCCATGTCGAGCCGGTCTCGGTCGGCCTGTTCTGCAAGCACGGCAGCCGGACGTTCCTCCAACTGCGCACCATGACCAAGTGGGTGGCGGTCGGCTTCGTCCTGCACCGCAAGGTCGAGAGCGACCGCCTGTCCCGCAAGGTCGTCGGCGAGGGGAGTCGTTGGTATCACGTCGTCAACGCCCGCGGCCCCGACGACATCGACGAGCAGGTGTGCGAGTGGATCACCGAGGCCTACCGGGCCGCCGACGACGGTCCGGGTACCGTGCGGCCCCGATGACGGCGCGGCGAGGCACGGACTCCGAGATCGCCGTGGTCGTGGTGAACCACAACACCGTCGACCTTCTGGCGCAGTGCCTCGAGTCGGTGGTCGCCGAGGAGCCCGCCGACATCGTCGTCGTCGACCACGCCTCGACCGACGGCAGTGTCGCCATGGTGCGCGAGCGCTTCCCCGACGTCGGCCTTCTGGCGTGTGACGACAACCCCGGGTACGGCGCCGGCGTGAACCGCGGCATCGCCCGCACCGCCGCCGCGTGGTGCCTGGTCCTCAACAGCGACACCGAGGTGGCCGCGGGGTGTCTCGACGCCCTGGCCCACCACGTGACCACCCACGACGACGCGGCCGTGGTCGGTCCGCGGCTGTTCGACCCCGATGGTTCGGTCCAGCACTCGTGCTACCCCGAGCCGACGGTCGGACAGATGGCGCTCCAGGATCTCGGTCTGCTCCCGCTGATCGCTCGGATCGGCCCGCTCGCTCGCCGGCACGTGCACACCGCCGCGTACGACGAAGTGCGGTCGGTCGCCTGGCTGCTCGGGGCTGCGCTGTGCATCCGACGCGAGGTGTGGGAATCGCTCGGCGGGTTCGACGAGCGTTACCGGATGTACTTCGAGGAGGTCGACTTCTGCCGTCGCGTCCGCGATGCCGGATCGAGCGTCCAACTGGCACCGGACGCCGCGGTCGTCCACGTCGGCGGCGCCAGCACCTCGGCCTACCGCGACGAGTTGGCCCGCCGGTACTTCTCGAGCCGGGCCCGGTACCACCGCGAACATCTGGGCCGTCGATCCCTTGCCCTGCTCCGGGCCGAGACGGCGCTCGTCGCCGCCGCGCAGTGGACCCGTGAGCGTCTCCGTCTGGCGTCCGGGTCGGGTGACGCCGCCCGCGCTCGGACGTTCTCGCTCGTCGCCCGCGACGCGATCCGCGGCTGGTCCACGGAGCAACCGTGGACGGCGTGAACACCCCAGCCGGAGAGCGCATCGACTGGTGTCACCTGTTGCCGACGCCGCCGGAGGGCTGGCGGTCGCTGGTCGTGTTGGGCGCCCCGGAACGGACCGGCCACCTCCTTCGATCCGCGGGGATCGCCGCCGCGGTGTCGTTCGACGTTGCCGACCTGGCCTCGGCCGATGCGGTCGCCGTCGTCGGCGACGTCGCGATCCCCACGGGCGAGATCGTGGCCCGAGCGCCGCAGGCCACCGCCGTACTCGTGGTCGAACGGCATCGAGGACGAGCACGAATCGCGGCGACGCGAGCGCTTCGGGCCGGGGGACTCGGTGTCGTCGAGCGGTACTGGCCCGTCCCCGACTGGGATCACCCACGCCGGCACCTCCCGATCGACCATCCCGGCGCGATGCGGTGGTACCTCGACCATCTGCTGGTCGAACGCACGGCCGTCGCCCGGGTGAGCGGTGCCGTGCTCGCCACGCTGGCACGTCGATCGCCGTCGGTCCTCGGCCTCGTCCTGCCGACCGTCGTCTTCGTGGGAACGCGGCCCACCACGCCGTCGGGTGGGGTCCGTCCCCTCGTCCTGACGAGTGGGAACGACCGCTGGAGTCGCACGGTGCTGTGCGAGTTCGCCCCCGGCGACTCCCGGCCCCGGACCGTGGTCAAGGTGCCGACCGAACCGGCGGGGAACGACGTCGTCGTCGCCGAACAGGAGTCCCTGCGACGCCTGCGTGACCTGCTGTCGCCGACGATGCGCGACACCGTGCCCGAGCCACTCGGCACCGAACGTCGTGGGGCACTGGTCGCGGGACGCGAGACCGGGATCACCGGGACGTCGATGGCGGTGAGTTCGGGTCGTGGCGACCGGTCGGCGGCGATGGGCGATCTCGCTGCCGCGGTCGCGTGGGCCCGGCGGCTGGTCACGGAGACGCAGGAGATGCACCCGTGGCACCCGGATCGGTTCGACGACTGGATCGTCGCTCCGGCCGTCGAACACCACCGGTTGTTCGGCCACGCCCCGCGTCTCGACGCCCTCGTCGAGACCCTCCGTGCGGCGGCGGCGGACCTCGACGGGACGCCGATCGCGCACGGATGGACGCACGGGGACCTGGGGCCGTGGAACATCCTCCGTCGCGCCGGTGGTGTGGCGGTGGTCGACTGGGAGGCCACCGCCCCTCCCGCCCCGACGCACATCCCGCCGTTGACCGACCTCGTCTACCTCGGGACCTACTGGCTCCACGTCGCGGCCGGCCACCACGACGCGGTCGGCCACCGCGAGGCCGCGCGTCGGTTGTGGACCGAGGTTCCGAGCCCGTCGGCGTCGGTCTCCGCGGTCCGCGATGCGTTGGGTTCGGCCGTGCGCGAGTCCTCGATCCCGCCGGCAGTGGTGGCCCTGGCCGTGGTCCACACCTGGCTCGAGCAGGCCAACCGCGTGGCGCGTCGGCGTACCGACCTCGGCCTCGCAACGCCGACGGTGGGGATCCACGCCGACACGGTGGTCGACGTCCTGTGCGACGACCCGGACGGCGTGGTCGCGGTGGCGTCAGCGATCGCCCGGGCCTGACCGCACCGTCGAGCGCACGGCCCGCGCCGTGGCCCGGCGACCGCCGACGACGACCACCACCTCGACGGTGTCGCCGTGCTGTTCGTAGGACTCGAGGCGGCCTTGGTTCCGGGCAGCGATCGTCTCCGCTTCGGCGCGTCCCTCGAGCGCACCGGCCAGCGCGACCGCATCGGCAGCGTTCTGCGCCTCGGCCCGTTCGATCGTGGCCCGGGCGATGAGTCCCAGCGGGATCAGCAACAGTGCGGCGAGCACCAGGACGATCGCGACCAACGGCGTCGTCTGCCCGCGTGATGCGGCGTTCGACATGACTTCCTCCAACGTGTCGTCATCGGAGGAAGTGGGAGTACGAGAGTCTGGGGCCCGACCGGGCCGAGCTCACTCGTCGTCGTCGGAGAAGAGTACCGGTGCGACGGCGGCCACGTGGACGTCGCCCTTGACGTCCATGACCTTCACGCCGGTGGCGTCGCGACCCTGCGACGAGATCGTGCGGGCCTCCATGCGGATGGTGACGCCGTCGTTGGCGATCACGAAGATCTCGTCGTCGAGGCCGACCATGAACGCCGCGACCACGCTGCCCTTCTTGGCGGTGATCTTGATGCCTCGCACGCCCATGCCACCGCGGCCCTGGACGTTGAACTTGTCGAGCTGGGTGCGCTTGCCGTAGCCGGCGTCGGTGACGATGAGGATCGCGGTGTCGTCGCGGGCGATGTCGCAGGAGACGACCTCGTCGTCGGCCGACTTGAGCTTCATGCCTCGCACGCCGGCGGCGCTGCGCCCCATCGGACGGACGTCGGACTCGTTGAACCGGATCGTCATGCCGGCCTTGGAGACCATGAACATGTCGGACTCGCCGGTGCTCGAGAGCACCTTCACCAACTCGTCGCCGTCACGGAGGTTGATGGCGATGAGGCCGTCGCGTCGCGACTTGTCGTACTCGGTGAACTTCGTCTTCTTGACCTGGCCCTGCTTCGTGGCGAAGAACAGGTACGGCTGGGTCTCGTAGTCGCGGGTGTCGATGATCGCCTGGATCCGCTCGTCGGGCTCGAGCTGGAGCAGGTTGACGATCGCCGTGCCGCGTGCGGTGCGGTCCTTCTTGGGGATCTCGTGAGCCTTGAGGCGGTACACCTTGCCCTGGTTCGAGAAGAACAACAGGTACGCGTGCGCGGTGGTGGTGAGGATCTTGGTGACGTAGTCCTCGTCGCGCAGCTTGGCGCCGGCCACGCCCCGACCACCACGGCCCTGGCGGCGGAAGCTGTCGGCCTCGACCGTCTTGACGTAGCCGCGGTGCGACATGGTGACGACGAGCTCCTCGTCGTCGATGAGGTCCTCGATGTTCAGCTCGCCCGGGTCGTGGGTGAGGATCGAGCGGCGGTCGGTGGCGAACTTGCCCCGGATCTCGACGAGCTCGTCCTCGATGACCTTCCGCAGCTTCACGTCGTCGGCGAGGATCGCGTTGAGCTCGGCGATGGTCTCGGCCAGCTTGGCCATCTCCTCCTCGAGGTCGGAGCGTCCCAGCCGGGTGAGGCGGGAGAGCTGCATGTCGAGGATGTGCTCGGCCTGGATCTCGGAGAACTCGAACGGCGCGGCCATGAGCGCTTCGCGGGCGGCCTGCTTGTCGGCCGACGCCCGGATGGCGTCGATGATGGCGTCGATCATGTCGAGCGCCTTGAGCAGACCCTCGACGATGTGGGCGCGGGCCTCGGCCTTGCGGAGGCGGTACTCGGACCGGCGGGTGATGACCTCGACCTGGTGTCCGACGTAGGACTGGAGCGCCTGGAGGAGGTTGAGCGTGCGGGGCACGCCCTCGACCAGGGCGACCATGTTGATCGAGTAGCTGGTCTGCAGCGGCGTGTGCTTGTAGAGGTTGTTGAGGACCACGAGCGCCGGTGCGTCGCGCTTGAGGGTCACGACGAGGCGGGTCTTGCCCTTGGCGGACTCGTCGTTGAGTTCGGCGATGCCCTCGATGATCTTGTCGTTGACCAGGTCCTTGATCTTGCTGGCCGTGGCCGAGATCGAGGTCTGGTACGGCATCTCGGTGACGATGATCTGGTCTCGGGTCTTGCCCTCGACGATCTCGGCCTTGGCCCGCAGCTTCACGGTGCCCTTGCCGGTCGTGTAGGCGTCGATGATGCCCTGGCGCCCCATGAGCAGTCCGGCGGTCGGGAAGTCGGGGCCCTTCACGTACTTCATGAGGTCCTCGACGGTGGCGCCGGGGTTGTTGAGCAGGTGGACGGTGGCGTCGACGACCTCGCCCAGGTTGTGGGGCGGGATCTTGGTGGCCATGCCGACCGCGATGCCCTCGGAGCCGTTGACCAACAGGTTGGGGAAGCGGGCCGGGAGGACCGTGGGCTCGGTGAACTCGCCGGAATACGTGTCCTTGAAGTCGACCGTCTCCTCGCCGATGCCGTCGAGCAGGTGGGTGGCGAGGGTGGCGAGACGGCACTCGGTGTAGCGGGCGGCGGCGGGACCGAAGTCGGGCGAGCCGTAGTTGCCGTGGAAGTCGATCAGCGGGTGGCGCAGCGAGAACGGCTGGGCCATCCGGACGAGGGCGTCGTAGATGGCGCCGTCGCCGTGGGGGTGGAAGTGGCCCATCACGTGGCCGGTGACGCGGGCGCACTTCATGTGCGAACGGTCGGGGCGGGCGCCGATGTCCTCCATGCCCCACAGGATCCGGCGATGCACGGGCTTGAGGCCGTCGCGGGCGTCGGGGAGGGCCCGCGACATGATGACCGACATGGCGTACTCGAGGAACGAGTTCTCCATCTCGTCCTGGATCTCGATGGGCTCGATGTCGTAGGCGTCGCCGTCCGACTGGTCCGTGTCGCCGCCGTCGGTGGGGGGTGGCGGGGTGCTCTGATCGGACACTGGGAGATCGCTCCTCGGAGTACTGCTCGACGGTGGGGGAGGATGGGGAAACGCGTCTCCGGGACACGAATCACATGCAGGTGATTCTACCGCTTCGGGGGTGTCAGCCAGGGGTCCCCGAGCGCCGAATATGCTCGGTGCACTCGGGCGACGAACCACACGTCCATACACTGGAGCACGATGGCGAACGAACCCTCAGGCCTGCGAGGCGACGGCGGGACCCAGGGTCGACGAGGTGCACGCGGCGAGGCCCATCGACCACCGCCGCGCCGGCGGCGCAAGGCCCGTCTGGTCCACCGCGTGGTGCGGCACGTCGAGGTGTGGTCCGTGGCCAAGATCGCCACGGCCTTCGCGTTGTGCGGCTACGTCATCGGGATGATCAGCGGCTACCTCCTGTGGCGGGCGGCCGATCGGGTCGGCACCATCGACGGCATCGAGGGCTTCTTCGAGGACTCGGGTGGTTACGAGGGTGGTTTCGAGATCCTGGGCAGCGTGGTCTTCCAGGCGACCGCGGTCGGCATGGCCGTCCTGTGCGCCCTCTTCGTCGCCCTGGCATCGCTGGGCGCGGTCCTCTTCAATCTCATCTCCGATCTCACCGGCGGCATCCGCATGACCGCCATCGACGAGGACCTGATCGTCACGCCGGCCCGCCGTCCTGCCGGCGACGCACCGGCACGCCCCCCGGCCGACGAGCCGACTGCGGCGTCTCCGGCCGACACGAACGCGACCACCACGAACCCGCCCGCGACCGCACCTGCCGTCGCGGCTCCGGCCCGCGATCCGTGGAAGATGCCCACGCCGGACGAGACCTGGACCACGCCCACCACCGGTACCGGCAACGGTGCAGCACCCACCGACGAGTCGATCGGGCTGGGTTCCGCCGACGAGGTGGTCTAGATTCGCCTGCCTCCCGGGGCTATAGCTCAGTCGGTTAGAGCGCACCCCTGATAAGGGTGAGGTCACAAGTTCGATTCTTGTTAGCCCCACGGGAACCTTCGGCCGCAGGGCGGCCTCGGTTCCATGCAGTTGTTCGGCTGCGCCTCACAACTGCGGTCCACGGCCGACTGCCACGGAGCATGTTCATGAACCTGTTGCGACGGGCAATTGCGGCACTCGGTGTCGCCGCGGTCGTGGCCGGCGTGCTGCGGGTGCGCGGGACCGGTGGCACGCCACCCCAGTCCGGTGGCTGGCGGGAGCTGCAGGGCAACGATCTCCGGTGACCCGCTCGTGAGCGGCCGCACCGCACTGGTGTCCGGCATCGGCGCGACGGGTGCCCGCGCTGCGCGTCAGTTGGCCGGATGCCCGGAGTTCGATGCCGTCGTGCTGGCTGGTCCGGGTGAACGACCCGCGGCCCTCCAGCGATCGATCGGCGCCGTGGCCTCGCTCGGTGTCGTCACCGACGACAGCGATGCCGTCGTGCTGGCCGGTCCGGTGGGTTCACACGTCGACGATGCCAGGCGGGCGGTGCGCGCCGGTCGCCATGTGATCTCGACCAGCGACGCCATCAGCGACGTCGAAGGTCTCCTCTCGCTCGACGCCGATGCCCGCGAACGCGGCGTCTCGGTCGTCGTCGGAGCAGGTTTCTCCCCGGGACTCACCTGTGTCCTCGCCCGCCACGTCGCGGGGTGGATGGACGAGGTCGACGAGATCCACGTCGCCCGCTTCGGCACCGGTGGGCCGGCGTGCGCACGTCAGCACCACGCCGCGCTGTCCGGTCGGGCCGCCGACTGGCGTGACGGCGACTGGGTGCGACGACCCGGCGGGTCCGGCCGCGAGTTGTGCGTGTTCCCCGACCCCATCGGGTCGGTCGACTGTTACCGCGCCGCGCTGGCCGATTCGATCCTGCTGCAGCGGGGGTTCCCGGCCGCCGAACGGATCACCGCCCGTCAGGCGGCCAATCGCCGTCAGCGCCTCACGGCCTGGCTCCCGATGCTCCGGCGTCCGCATCCCGAGGGCCGCATCGGTGCGGTACGGGTCGAGGTCCGCGGCCGGCGAGCGGGGACGACGGTGATCGAGGTCGCCGGCGCCATCGACCGCCCGGCCGTGGCGGCGGGTGCCGTCGCCGGCCTCGCAGCCCGTCGCGCCGTCGCCGGCGCCTTCCCCGTCGGGGCCCACGGTCTCGCCTCGGTGGTCGATTCGACGTCGTTCCTGGCCGATCTGGCCGACCTCGGCGTCCGCGCCGCAGTGTTCGTCGGCTCGACCTGACCGTCTCCACCCGGGGCGACACGTCTCCACCCGGGGCGTGGCGTGTGTGCGGAACGTGCCGATCGGCACGTTGGGTGTCGTTTCCGTACCGGTACGTGCCGATCCTTGGCCCGGGCCCAGGTGTGCGGAACGTGCCGATCGGTACGTTCGGTGCGCTTTTCGTACTGCAACGTGCCGATCGGCACGTTGCGAACGAGGGTGACGTGCGAACGAGGGTGACGTGCGAAGGAGGGTGACGTGCGAAGGAGGGTGACGTGCGACGAGGGGTCCCGCCCCGTCGCCCTTCGGCTCACGCCGCCGGCTGCCCCGGAACGAGCAGCGACAGGAGTTCCTCGTGCCGCTCGCCGTTGGTGGCGACGCCGCTGGCCGCCAGTGGGTCGCTGGTGTCGAGTTCGCCACCGTCGATGGTGGTGAAGCGACCGCCGGCCTCGGCGATGACCAGCGGCATGGGGGCGACGTCCCACAGTGCGGCGGCGGGGTCGACCATGGCGTCGGCGCGGCCGGTGGCGACGAGGGCGTAGCCGAAGCCGTCACCCCAGGTACGCAGCGCCCACCCGGCCCGCTTGACGTTGAGCAGCGCGGTCTCGTCCCAGCGGGTGTAGCCCGAGGCCATCATGAACGGCGTCTCCGACCGCTCGCCGACCCGCGCCGGTCGTCGCTCGCCCTGACGGTCGTCCTGGAAGCATCCGAGGCCCCGACCGGCGTACACGCACTCGCCGATCGCCGGCATGTTGATGACCGAGACCAACCAGCCGTGTTCGTCCTCGAGGGCGGTGAGGCCGGTGTAGAGCGGCACGCCCCGCATGAACGCCTTGGTGCCGTCGATCGGGTCGATCACCCAGCGTCGACCGGACGTGCCCTCGGCCGCGCCCTCCTCCTCGCCGAGGATGGCGTCGCCGGGATGGGCGACAGCGAGCTCGGAGCGGATGTACGACTCGGCGTCCTTGTCGGCTTCGGTGACCGGGGTCCCGTCGCCCTTCGACTCGATGGCCAGGTCGTCGGCACGGAAGCGGGACAGCGTCCTCCGCCCGGCTTCTTTCGTGAGCTCGACTGCCCAGGTGAGGAGGTCGGGATCGGCCGCAGGCGCAGTCATCTGGCCAGCATGCCACGGGGCCATTGCCGATCCCGTGCTCGGGTGTAATGATGTAATCATGTCTCGCAGCACCGACATCGCCGGCTGGTTCCACGGACGGGTGGACGACGGTTGGTTCACCGACCTCGAGGTCCGGACCGACAAGGAAGAGGTCCTGGTGGTGGGGACGCTGGCCACGCCGAAGCTCGGCAAGGGTGACGGCGACGACGCTCGTCGGGTGGCGGCCTCGGCGCGGATCAACGGCTTCCGGGAGGACACCCGCGAGCGGCGCATCGTGATCGCCAACGAGGCCGAGCACCTCTTCGGCAAGAAGGTGTCGTGGGGCGCTCGGTGCGACGGACTCGAACGACGTTTCACGGTCGCCAACGTCCCGGTCATGACCCGCCTGCTCTTCGACGAGCGGCAGGTGCTCGACACCCTCATCGACGCCGGCATCGCCCGGTCGCGGTCCGAGGCGTTGGCCTGGTGCGTCAAGTTGGTCGGCGCCAACCAGGCCGAGTGGATCGAGGCGCTGCGTGTGGCGGTCGCCGACGTCGAGAAGGTCCGGGCCGAGGGGCCCAGCGTCTAGCTCAGATCCGGACCTTCGACGGCCACCACGTCCGAGCGTCGAGATCGCCGAAGGTCTCCACCGCGATCGGACGGCGATTCCAGACGAAGAGCAACAGGTCGGACGCTGCCCCGCGAACGGCCATGTCGCCCTTGCCGTGCGTGCGTTCGACGTCGACGCCCTCGGGCGTGAACGTGAACATCCACTCGCCGACGCCGTCGTCGAGGCCGCCGTCGGTGGCGTGGAGGTGGACCGTCTCGCCGTCACCGGTGATCCCGCGTCGCTTGGCATGGGGGAGGAACACGTCGGCGAACTCGTCGACGCCGTCGATCGCCAACGCGGCGTCGATCGGGGTCGGGTCGGTGTGCGCGGCCTGAGCGTCCCAGCGGTGGACGGCGGCTTCCTGCGCCATGCGTCGGAACCAGAAGGCCGAACCGTCTTCTCCTGCCCAGTTGGGGCGGTGTTCGGTCGGGTCGACGACCAGCAGTTCCTCGTAGAGCGCGTCGGCCGCCCGGGCGAACGCGGTGATGCGGTCGACGTCCTCGGCCGGCGGGTCGAAGGGGACGATCTCGGAGCCGGGTTCGGCGCGCAGTTGCGCCGTGGCGAAGCGCAGCACGCCCTCGTGGTGGCCCAGGAGCTCGGCGACCGTCCATCCCGGACACGCCGCGATCGACTGGTCGAGCGCGTCGGCCGGCGTCGCACCGATGGCGTCGAGATCGGCTCGCAGGAAGTCGAGGTACGCGGTGGGTTCCATCACGGCTCGCACGGTATCGGCGTACGGTGAGGGTGCTGTGGGGACCAAGCTCGCGGAAGTCGCCGGGTGGACCGTCGGGGTCCTGGTCGGCATCTACGTCGCCTTCGTCGCGACCTACGCCCTGCTGATCCCCGAGTGCGTGACGGACGGAGACACCCGCGATGGACGGCTGTACCTCGCGGTGAACGCCGTGGGCTCCGTGGTCGCGATCGTGGGGGCCGCCGGCATCACGATCCGCGTCCATCGAACCATCGACGACGAGCGTCGGTTCCTCGCCGGCCCTGTCTTCGCCGCCTCGATCGTGGTGCTGTACGTCGTCGCGCTGCTGCTCAACGGGGTGACCGGCATGGTCTTGGACGTCGGGCAGTCCACGTTGTCGTGCTTCTGACCATCGGACGCGTCCACGGGCCGGTTCTCCACAGGAGTTCCACACCTGTGATTACATCGATGTGGTTTCCCACAGGTGGGGACGGACAGTGGACAACGAGCACCCGGGTTGTCGTTTTCGGCGCGCGCCTGCGAAACTTGTCGACTGCTCGCACCGGAGCGCGCATCTGTTCGCGCCCAACCGGGATCTCGAAGGAACGCCATCGCATGTCCAACATCTGTCAGGTCACCGGCCGCAAGCCCAGCTTCGGCAAGACCATCTCCCACTCGCATCGCCGCGGCAACCGTCGGTGGACGCCGAACATCCAGAAGCAGCGCTTCTGGGTCGAGTCCGAGAAGCGCTGGGTCAGCCTCACCGTCTCGGCCAAGGGCATCAAGACGATCAACAAGAAGGGCATCGACGCCGTCCTGGCCGACATGCGCCGTAAGGGAGTGAAGGTCTGATGCCGAAGAACGACAAGCGCCCCATCATCAAGCTCAAGAGCACGGCCGGCACCGGGTTCACCTACGTGACCCGCAAGAACAAGGTCAACACTCGTGAGCGCCTCGAACTCAAGAAGTTCGACCCGGTGGTCCGCCAGCACGTGATCTTCAAGGAAGAGCGCTGAGCCTCGAGCGCTGAGCTGAGCGTTGGCTGGCGACGAGCTCGTCGACGTGGTCGACACCGACGACTCGGTCGTCGGACAGGTCACCAGAGCGGAGATGCGCCGGATCGGGGCTCGCCATCGCGCGACCTATGTGATCGTGCGCACCACCGACGGCGGTGTGGTGGCCCACAAGCGCGCCGACTGGAAGGACATCTGTCCCGGTTGGTGGGACCTGTGCTTCGGCGGCGTGGTCGATGCCGGCGAGGACTGGGACCGCGCGGCGGCGCGCGAGCTCGCCGAAGAAGCGGGGATCGACGGCGAGCTACGTCATCTCGGGACCGATCGCTACGACGCCCCCGGCGTCGGCATCAACTGTGGTGTGTACGACGTCGTCCACGACGGCCCGTATCCGTGTCCTGACGGCGAAGTCGTCGAGACCCGGATCGTGCACCCCGACGAACTCGACGAGTTCCTCGCGACCCACGACGTCTGTCCGGACTCCCTGGCTGTCGTGGTTCCCCGCCTGTAATCTAGTCGGCGAGTCCGACACCGCCGGCGCAGGTCACGGCCGGTTCCGGAGCGGCGGCGCCGTTCACGTAGGTGTCGAGGAACTCCCCGAGGCGCGGATCGTCGGCCGAGTCGACCTCGAGGCGACGTTCCCAGGCCACGGCCACGACCGGTGCGGCCAGACCGGGGTAGGGCGAGACGATCACCCGGTCGGACCGCTCCGCCGCCAGGGCCACGAGCGCGTCGACGTCGACGTCGGCCTCCGGGTCGTAGGTGAACCACACGGCGCCGTGTTCGAGCGAGTGGACGGCGTTGCCGTTGGGGACGGCGATGTCGTACACGCCGCAGTCGAGCCAGATGTCGATGTGATCGCCACCCGAGGGCGGATCGGCGTCGTAGGTCGGGTCGTCGACGTGGCCGTTGGACTGACCGGACTCGACGACGACGCCTTCGACCTCCTCGCCGGTGCCCTCCTCGGGGTCGTCGCCGCAGGCAGCGACGACCAACATCGAGACGAGAACGGTGGCGACGACACGGTGGAGGCGCATCTCCACAGTCGAGCACACGAGTCGTCGCGATCCCTCGCAGGCGTTGCTTCCTGCCAGGGTCAGTGCTGGCGCTCCTCCCGACCCCGGTACGCCTGTGGTTGGATGACGCCCGCATGGCTGACATCGGCGCACCACCCGGGATGATCGACGTCGACGGGCTCCGCGCCCTGGTCGCGGGGGCGCGGTCGACACCGTGATCGTGGCGTTCCCCGATCTCTACGGACGTCTGGTCGGCAAGCGACTCGACGCGGCCTTCTTCCTCGAGGACCCGGCGGGCGGCACCCATGCGTGCGACTACCTGTTCACGGTCGACATGGAGATGGAGCCCGTCGACGGCTACGCCTTCACCGACTGGGAGCAGGGCTACGGCGACGTCCACCTCGTGCCCGACCTGGCGACGCTGCGGATCTGCTCGTGGCTCGACCGCACCGTCATGGTGCTCTGCAGCGCCGAGCGCGGCCACGAGCCGGTCGCGATCGCACCGCGGTCGATCCTCGACCGTCAACTCGAACGAGCGGCCGACGCCGGCTATCACGCCCTCGCCGCCAGCGAACTCGAGTACTTCCTCTACCGCAACGACTACGTCGCCGCCGCCCGTGACGGTTACCGCGACCTCACGCCGGCCGGTTGGTACATCGAGGACTACCACCTGCTCCAGGGCACGCGCACCGAGGACGTCAACGGTGCCTTCCGCCGCCATCTGTCGGCGTCGGGGATCCCGGTCGAGTCGACCAAGGGGGAGTGGGGCCGCGGCCAGCACGAGGTCAACATCAAGTACGCCGACGTCCGCACGATGGCCGATCGCCACGTGGTCCTGAAGCACGCCTGCAAGGAGATCGCCGAGTCGCTCGGCTCGGCCGTCACCTTCATGGCCAAGCCCGACGCCGCCGAGGCCGGATCGTCGTCGCACCTGCACCTGTCGCTGTGGCGCTCGAACGCCAACGTCTTCAACAGCGACGAGACCTTCCGGCACTTCCTCGGTGGTTGGATGGCGCATGCCGCCGACCTCATGGTCTGCCTCGCCCCGACCATCAACTCCTACAAGCGCTACCAGTCGCAGTCGTGGGCACCGACCGCCGTGGCGTGGTCGAACGACAACCGCACCACCGGATTCCGCATCGTCGGCGAGGGTCCCGGCAAGCGGATCGAATGCCGCATCCCCGGAGCCGACGTGAACCCCTACCTGGCCTACGCCGCCGCGCTGGCCAGCGGGCTCGACGGCATCGAGAACGAGACCGAGCCGCCCCCGATGTTCGAGGGCGACGCCTACTCGGCCGCCGACCTCCCCGCCGTGCCCCGGACGTTGGCCGAGGCCGTCGACCGGTTCGACCAGTCGGCCTTCGCCCGCACCGCGTTCGGCGACGAGGTCGTCGACCACTACACCCACTTCTTCCGGACCGAGGTCCACGCCTACGACGCCGCGGTCACCGACTGGGAACGCCGCCGCTACTTCGAGCGGATCTGACATGGCGCGGCCGCTGGTCGGGATCACCACCTATCCGCAGAACGACCGGGGTCGCTACGAACTCCCCGAGGAGTACGTCGCGAGCGTGCGCCGAGCCGGCGCCGACGCCGTCCTGCTCCCGCCCGGCGCCGGTGCGGTCATCGGGCTGCTCGGTCGCCTCGACGGCCTGGTGCTCGCCGGGGGCGGCGATCTCGACCCGGCGACCTACGGCGGGCAGAGCCACGAGACCATCTACTCCCTCGACGAGGCACGAGATGCCGACGAGCTCGCGATCGTGCACGAGGTGCTCGACCGGGGGTTGCCGACGCTCGCGATCTGTCGTGGGTCGCAGGTGCTCAACGTCGCCCTCGGCGGCACGCTGCATCCGCACCTGCCCGACGTCGCGCGACTGGACGAGAACGGCGAGGCGGTGATCCACCGCGACGCCGAGGCCATCCGTCGAGGGCTCCCCGGACCGGTGCCGCACGACGTCTCGGTGGAGGCCGGCTCGCTGGTCGCCGAGGTGATGGGTGCCACCGAGGTCACCCCGATGAGTTGGCACCACCAGGCGATCGACCGACTCGGCGAGGGACTCCGTGCGGTGGCCTGGGCGCCCGACGGGACGATCGAGGCCACCGAGCACGAGTCGCATCGGTGGTTGGCCAGCGTGCAGTGGCACCCTGAGCTGTCGGCCGAGTCCGACCCCACCCAACAACGACTGTTCGACGCGCTGGTGCGCGTCGCCGACGGAGAAGAAGGACGGAACGCGTGAAGCTCCAGTGGAAGGTGGCCATCGTCACCGGTGCGGCCAGCGGCATCGGCGCGCACTCCGCCCGCCTGTTCGCGAGTGAGGGCGCCACCGTGCTGTGCGTCGACCGCGATCACCACGGCGCCAACGCCGTGGCCAACGAGATCACCGCCGCCGGCGGTCGGGCCAAGGCGCTGACCGTCGACATCTCGTCCGAGGACGAGGTGCGCGGCATGGTCGACACCACGGTCGAGGAGTTCGGGCGTCTCGACGTGCTGTTCAACAACGCCGGCGTGATGTTGCCGACCGACGGTGACGCCGAGGAGACCAACGAGGACGTCTGGGACACGACGTTCGCGATCAACGTCAAGGGGGTGTGGCTCGGCTGCAAGTACGGGATCCCCGCCATGCGCGACACCGGCGGCGGCTCGATCATCAACACCGCCAGCTTCGTCGCCGTCGTCGGCGCGGCCACGGCGCAGCTCGCCTACACCGCGTCGAAGGGTGCCGTCCTGGCCATGACCCGTGAGCTCGCGGTGATCCACGCTCGCGAGAACATCCGGGTCAACGCGCTGTGCCCCGGTCCGCTCGAGACCAAGCTGCTGATGGACTTCCTCGACACCGAGGAGAAGAAACAGCGGCGGCTGGTCCACGTGCCCATGGGTCGCTTCGGCCAGGCCGAGGAGATGGCCAAGTCGGCCTTGTTCCTCGCCAGCGAAGACTCGAGCTACATGACCGGGTCGACCTTCCTGGTCGACGGTGGCCTCACGTCCGCCTACGTGACCCCGGAGTGATCGACCGGCGCGATCAGGCGCTGAGCAGCGAGAGGTAGGCCGCGGTGGCGAGTTCGCCGCCGCGCGTGTCGCCCATGAGCTCCGGTGCCATCCGGTTCATCACGTAGGCGATCGACATCCGTGCGTCGAGATCGATGATCGCGAGCGAACCACCCCAGCCGCCCCAGAACAGCGTGCGGGGGTTGGGGAGCGGGAGCATGTCGGAGGGCAGGCCGTAGCCGAGTCCGAGCCGGAGCGGCGCTCCCATCACCAGGTCGGTGCCGTCGGCCTCGACCTGCATCGCTCGTTCGAGCATCGGGAGTCCGAGGAGACGGACACCGTCGACCTCGCCACCGCAGGCCATGGCCGAGTGCACCCGGGCGACCGAGCGAGCATTGCCCGTCCCGCCGGCGGCGGGGATCTCCGCTGCGCGCCACTCGCGGGTGCGTGGCTCGGTGGCGTCGAGCGGGCAACTGGCCATGGTGCGGATGGCGATCGATGCCGGATCCTGGCCCTCGAGGGCGCCGCCGAGCGCCGCCGTCGGCGGGATCAGCTCGGCCACGCGGTGGTCGTGCTCGGCGGCGAGGCCGATGTGGAAGTCGGCCCCGAGCGGTTCGGCGACGTCTTCCCGGAAGAAGGTGCCGATGGATCGTCCGGTCACCCGCCGGACCAGCTCACCCTGGAGGAAGCCCTGCGTCACCGCGTGATAGCCCGATGCGCTGCCCGGCTCCCACCATGGCGCCTGTCCGGCGAGCTGGGTGACGACAGCGTCCCAGTCGTAGAGGTCGTCGGGGGCGATTGCGGGGTCGAAGCCCGACAGTCCGGCCGAGTGGCTCATCACGTGGCGGACGAGCACCCCCTCCTTGCCGTTGGCCGCGAACTCGGGCCAGTACTCGGCGACGGGCGCCTCGACGTCGAGCAGTCCCCGGTCGGCGCACATGAGCACGCACAGGCCGGCCATCGTCTTGGTCGTCGAGTAGACGTTGACGATGGTGTCCTCCTCCCACGGGTCACCCTCCGGGTTCCGATCGCCGGCCCACAGGTCGACGACGGGCTTCCCGTCGACGGTGACGGCGACCGACGCGCCGAGCTCGCCTCCGCCTTCGAAGTTCTTGGCGAACGCGTCGCGGACGGCGATGAATGCGGGATCGGTCGTTCCGTGGATCTCGGGCATTCCGGCAGCGTGGCACAGCGACGAAGTCGGTGCTCGCCGTGCGATAGGCCTGTGGTCGTGGACGCCGACACGACCGGACCGACGCTCGAGGGCGTGCGGGTCCTCGACCTGACCCAGTACCTGGCGGGTCCTGCCTGCACCCGGATGTTGGCCGAGATGGGCGCCGAGGTCATCAAGGTCGAGGCCGCGCCGTTCGGCGATCCGAGTCGGGCCTTCACTCCCCGTCGGAACCGCCGGGCCGGGTTCTTCGTCCAGCAGCACCGAGGCAAGCAGAGCGTGTGTCTCGACCTCCGCTCCGACGCCGGCATCGCCGTCGTGCGCGCCCTCGCCGACGAGGTCGACGTGGTCGTCGAGAACTTCAGCCCCGGGGTCATGGACCGCAAGGGATGGGGCTACGCGGAGCTCGCATCGACGAACCCCGGCTTGATCATGGCCTCGGTCTCGGGCTTCGGCCAGACCGGTCCGCTCCGCGACAAGCCGGCGTTCGACTTCGTCGCCCAGGCCTACGGCGGGGTCATGCACATGACCGGCGACCCCGACGGGCCGCCGACCTTCGTCGGCATCGGCCTGGCCGACACCGGCGCGGGCGTCCACGCCTTCGGCGCCATCGGCATGGCCCTCTTCCACCGCGAGCGCACCGGCAAGGGCTGTCACATCGACGCCTCGATGGTCGACTCGCTGGTGCACCTGCACGAGACCGGGATCTACGCGCCGTCGATCACCGGGCCGTTCGGGGACGACCCCACGGCCGAACCCTATGTCCCGATGCGCGCCGGTCGTCACTACCAGCCCTCGGCACCGGGCGCGGGCTATCGGTCGCCGGAGGGGTGGATCGTCGTGTTCTGCACCCAGGGTCAGATCGACGGCCTGTGGCGGGCGCTCGGTCGTCCCGAGCTCGGTGACGACGAACGCTTCCGGACCAACGACGGCCGCCTCGCTCACCGCGACGAGCTCACCGCGCTCATCGAGGACTGGATGGCGACCTTCGACACCGACGCCGCGGTCCTGGCTGCCCTCGACGCCGAGCGTGTGCCGTGCTCGCGCGTGTTGAGTCCGGCCGAGTTCGTCGACGAACCCCACCTGGTCGAGCGCGGGATGATCCGCGAGGTGGTCGACCCGGTGGCGGGACCGGTGACCATCCCCGGCTTCCCGCTCGCGTTCGACGGTGATCGCCCGGCGGCCGCCGGCCCGGCGCCGACGCTCGGTCAACACAACCATCAGGTGCTCGGTGGGTTGCTCGGGTACGACGACGCTCGCATCTCCGCGATGGAGGCCGACGGGGTCCTCGCGTCCAAGCCCCGCTGACGGCGCCTCACGTAGCCTGCTCGCGATGACGCGGGATGTCCGGTTCGCCCGGATCTGGTTCGGGCTGACAGCGGTCGTGGTCGCGATTGCGGTCGTCGTACAGATGCGGGCGACGCTGCGCCTCGACGAGGGGTTCTTCGACAACGACCTCAAGCGGGTGCTGAACATCTTCGTGTTCTTCACCGTGCAGTCGAACCTGTTGGTCGGGGTGACCTCGGGGCTGCTGGCGGCTCGGTTCGACCGGGTGTCCACGGCCTTCCGTGCTCTCTACCTGGCCGCGCTCCTTGACATCACCGTGACTGGCGTGGTCTTCCAGATCGCCCTGGCCGACCTCGACCAACTCCAGGGCAAGGCCGCGGCCGCCGACTTCCTGTTGCACAAGGCCGTGCCGATCCTGGCAGTGCTCGGGTGGTTGCTGTTCGGACCGAGGGGCCTCTTCGACCGGCGGATCATCCCGCTCGCGGCGGCGGTCCCCGTCGCCTGGGTGGCGTTCACGCTCGCCCGCGCCCCCTTCGCCAGCGACTTCTACCCGTATCCCTTCGTCGACGTCACCGACCTCGGCTACCCACGTGTGGTCCTCAACCTGGTCGTGATCACCGCGTTCTTCTTCGGGCTCGCGGCCGGAGCGGTGGCCCTCGATCGCCGACTCCCCACCGGCCGGGTACCGTCCCGGCCATGAGCAGCCTCTACCCCTACGCCGATCGCCTCCCCGTCAACCGCGGACTGCCCCAGCAGGGGCGGAGCCGCGAGGCGATCCTCGAGGAGTTGCGGGGCCTCGCCTCGGCCGAGGACGAAGCATGGGAAGACGGTCAGTGTTCGGGATCGATGTACTGCGGCGACCACGACCACTACGGCTTCATGAACGAGGTGTTCGGCCTCTTCGGGCACATGAACATCCTCCAGCGCGACATGTGCCCGTCGGCCACGCGCTTCGAGGGCGAGGTCATCGCCATGGCGCTCGATCTCATGCACGGCTCGGCGGCCGAGGAGCGAGGACACGACATCGCCGGCATGGTCACCTCCGGCGGTTCGGGCTCGATCATGCACGCGATGCTCGCCTATCGCGACCACGCCAAGGCCACGAAGGGCATCACCAACCCCAACGTCGTCAAGCCCGAGACCTCGCACCCGGCCTTCGACAAGGGGTGCCACCTCTTCGGCATCGAGGTGCGCAACGTCCCGGTCGATCCCGACACCACCACCGTGAACCCCGAGATCATGGCCGAGCGCATCGACGAGAACACGATCGCCATCGTGGGCTCGGCCTGCAACTACGGCTACGGGACCATCGACCCCATCCCCGCGCTGAGCGAGGTCGCCGAGCGGTTCGACGTCGGCCTCCACGTCGACGGATGTCTCGGCGGCTTCATCCTCCCCTTCGGTGAGGAACTCGGCACCGAGGTGACCGGCGGGACGATCCCGGTCTTCGACTTCCGTCTCCCCGGCGTCACCAGCATCTCGGCCGACACCCACAAGTACGGCTACGGCCTCAAGGGCACGTCGACGCTCCTCTTCCGCGACAAGGAGGTGCGCAACAGCCAGTACTTCTTCCGCACCGACTGGACCGGCGGCAAGTACTGCTCGCCCGGCATGGACGGCTCGCGTTCCGGCGGTCTACTCGCCGCCACGTGGGCGTCGATGGTCAGCCTCGGCCGCGAGGGTTACCTCGACTACGCCCGACAGATCTTCTCGACGGCGTCGGCCATGCAGGACGCCGTGCGGTCGCACTCCGAGCTGCGGATCATCGGTGACCCGACGTTCTGCTTCTCGTTCACTTCCGACGTGTTCGACATCTACCACGTCAACGACTTCATGAAGCTGCGTGGCTGGCGGTTCAACGGACAGCAGTACCCCAACGCCATCCACATGGCCGTCACCCGTCCCCAGACCCAGGACGGCGTGCTCGAGCGGTTCGTCGCCGACCTCGCCGAAGCCGTTCCCTACGCCGTGGAGAAGAAGGACGAGACGCCGGGCTCGGCCGCGGTCTACGGCGGTGTCGCCGGCGGCATGACCGACGAGGCCGACGAGTTCATCACCAGCATCATGGCCGACATGATGGACAAGCATCAGGGGCTGCCACTGCCCTAGGCGCCCGGACATCGGCCGTCGCGATGTCGGGTAGGGAGGTCACCATGTTGACCAGCACGAACCCAGCCACCGGCGAGGTCGTCGCGGAGTACGACGAGCACTCCGACGACGAGGTGCGAGCGCTCGTCGCCGAGGCTCACGACCGACAGGTCGAGTGGCGACGCACCGGGTTCGCCCACCGGGCCGAGATCCTGCGGAGGACCGCCGACCTGCTCGAGCAGCGCGCCGATTCGCTCGCCGAGTTGATGACGGCCGAGATGGGCAAGCCGATCGCCGATGGCCGCGGCGAGGCCGAGAAGTGTGCATGGGTCTGCCGCCACTACGCCGACCACGCCGAGGAGCAGCTCGCCGACGTCCCGCTGCTCGCCGACCGAGCGCGCAGCTACCTGCACCACGAGCCGCTGGGGCTGGTCCTCGCGGTGATGCCCTGGAACTTCCCGCTGTGGCAGGTCTTCCGGTTCGCGGCGCCCGCCCTGATGGCCGGCAACGGCGGTCTGCTCAAGCACGCCTCGAACGTGACCGGGTGCTCGCTCGCCATCGAGCGGCTCTTCGCCGACGCCGGCGCGCCGACGGGCCTGTTCCGCAGCCTGAAGATCGGATCGGGCGCGGTCGAGTCGGTGCTGTCGAACGACCTGGTGCAGGCGGCGACGCTCACCGGCAGCGTTCCGGCCGGCTCGGCCGTCGCCGAGACCGCCGGCCGCCTGCTGAAGAAGACCGTCCTCGAGCTCGGTGGGTCCGACCCCTACGTCGTGCTCGCCGACGCCGACATCGCGGCCGCCGCGAAGACGTGCGCCACGAGTCGACTCATCAACTCCGGGCAGAGCTGCATCGCCGCGAAGCGGTTCGTGGTCGTCGACGAGGTGCACGACGCGTTCGTCGAGGCCTTCGTCGCCGAGATGGAGTCAGCCGTCGTCGGTGACCCCACCGACGAGGCGACGACGGTCGGCCCCCAGGCGCAGCTGCATCTGCGCGACGAACTCCACGATCAGGTCGAGCGTTCGATCGGGCAGGGCGCGCGCCTCGTGCTCGGTGGCCAGAAGCCGACCGGGCCCGGGGCCTACTACCCCCCGACGGTGCTCGTCGACGTCCGTCCCGAGATGGTCGCGGGCGAAGAGGAGCTGTTCGGGCCCGTGGCCGCGGTGCTGCGCGCCGAAGACGAGGCCGACGCCATCCGCATCGCGAACGAGACACGCTTCGGCCTCGGGGCGGCCGTGTTCACCCAGGACCTCGAGCGCGGCGAGCGCATCGCAGCCAGAGAGCTCGAGGCCGGCTGCTGCTTCGTGAACGACTTCGTGGCATCCGACCCGCGGCTGCCGTTCGGTGGCATCAAGGAATCGGGTTACGGACGCGAGCTGAGCCACCTCGGCATCCGCGAGTTCGTCAACCAGAAGACCGTGGTCGTCGGGCCGAAGAGGAGCTGACGGTCAGCGACCGAGGGCGTCGGCCGTGACCTCCATGTGCCCGAGGTGCTGGAACAGTTCCTCGAACACGTGGAGGACCAGCGCGGCATCCGTGCGGTCGCCACCGGGGAGGAACGCGCGGAACTCGTGATCGGTCGCCGTCGGACCCACGTCGAACTCGGTGGCCAGGGCGTGACAGCGCGCCACGGCCTCGGCGACACGGGCACGCAACTGGTCGACGGTCGCCTCGGTCGTGAACTCCGAGTCGCGGTCGCGTTCGCTCTCGCGCCCCAGACCCGGCATCTCGAACCACGACGGAGCGAGCTCGCAGCAGTGGACGACCAGGCCCGCGACCGAGTTGGTGCCCCATCCCTCCGGACGTTGGTTGACCGTCTCGTCGTCCATGCGGGCGAGGACGTGTTCGATGCCCGTGAACACGTGGATCAGGTAGTGGCGGACGGTGTCGGCGGTCAGCTGCACGACGCGACGCTAACCCCGCGGCATCTGGTCCATGTGCTCAGATGCCGAGGTGGCTATCGAGACGGCACTGGGGATCGACGTCGGCACGACCAATGTGAAGGCGACGATCGTCGCTGCGGACGGCACCGTCCACGCGCTGGCCAGCCGAAAGTTCGCGGCGACGATCGCGGGTGACGTCGCCGAGCTCGACGCCGAGGTGCAGTGGCAGGGCGTGGCCGACGCGGTGCGTGCCTGCGTCGCCGACGCCCCCGACGCCGCAGCCCGGATCGTGGCCGTCGGGGTCGACAGCCAGTACTCGTCGATCGTGCCCGTGGATGCCGACGGCATCCCGGTCGCACCGATGCGGTTGTGGTCCGACCGCCGCGGGACCGAGCGGAGCTTCGCCATCCTCGAGGACGAGGACGCCTTCTTCGGCTTCATCGAGCGCCACGGCATCCCGCCGGTCGGCGGCGGTCTGAGCCTGGGGCACGTCCTCCATCTCCAACACGACTGTCCTGAGGTGCACGCCCGCACGGCCGCCTATCTCGAACCCATGGACTACGTGAACGCCCGACTCACCGGGAGGATCGCGGCCAACCAGGCAACGCAGTTCATGAGCCAGGTGATCGACAACCGCTCGCTCGGACAGACCGCATACGACGACGTCCTCGTCGGCTGGGCCGGCGTCGACGTCGACCGTCTGCCACCACTGCTCGCGCTCGACGAACAGATCGGGACCCTGCGAGCCGACGTGGCCGCCGACCTCGGCCTGCCCGCCGGTGTCGTGGTCCACGCCGGCATCAACGACACGCAGGCCGGTTCGGTCGCGACCGATGCGTATCGACCGGGGCGCGGCGGGCTGTCGATCGGCACCACGTCGGTCCTCGTCGACTCCATCGCCTCGAAGGAGGTCGATCTCGACCACGAGGTCCTGTCCTGCCCGGGGCCGTTCGACGACTCGTACCTCCTCTTCGCCGAGAACGGTCTCGGTGGCCGGTCGGTCGAGCACGTCCTCGAGAAGGTCGTCGACACCGGTGGCTTCGACACCCTCGACGAGGTGCTGCGCTCGACGGCGGTCGGGAGCGGCGGACTGCTGTTCCTCCCGTGGCTGCGCGGCTCGCTCGCGCCGGCCGCCGACGCCAACATGCGCGGCGGCTTCGTCAACATGAGCCTCGACACGACGCGGACCGAGATGGTCCGGGCGACCTGTGAGGGTGTGGCGCACAACCTGGCGTGGCTGCTCCCGCACGCCGAGGCGCTCACCGGGAACCGGATCGAGGAACTGGTCTTCGTCGGCGGTGCGGCACGGTCCGCGGGCGCGGTGCAGATCGTGGCCGACGTGATGAACCGTCCCGTGCGCGTGCCCGACCGACCCGAGGTCGCGATCGCTCGGGCCACTGCGCTGCTCGCACTCCACCGCCACGGGGTGCTCGCCCGTGTCGACCTGTCGACACTCGCCGACGGCGGCATCGCCGTCGACCCCGACCAGGGTCATCACGAGCTCTACGCGCGCCACCAGCCGCAGTTCGAGGCCGCGTTCGCGGCACTCCGTCCGATCTCGGGCGCGCTCAACACCTGAGGTTCCTGAACTCGACGCTCCAGGCGTCGGGGGCCGACGGCTGTGACGTCGAGTTCGCCGTGCAGACCCCACTGCCGGTTGTTCAGCGGCCCGCAACCGTGCGGCCGGAACTCAGCGCGTCGTGAGGATGTGCGACAGGAGGACGCGGACGCCGTGGGCGACGGTCGGCCGGTCGTGGAGGACGCGGTGGGCGACGGGTCCGGTGGAACCGATCTCGGCGAACGGCTCGGTCAGGATCGACGCCGCCATCGAGGGCGCGATGACGGTGAGCGACCACGGCGACCCGAGATGGGGTCCGGCGTCGGAGTCGACGCCGACGACGCCGGGTGCGGGCTCGGCGCCCACGCCGGGCGCGATCAGGGCGACCAAGCTCGCGCGGGGAGCGATGGTCGAGAGGACCTCGATGTAGCCGGGGGGAACCGTCTCGGCCGAGGGCGCGGTGGCGACCACGATCGCCGAGTCGGTGTGCATCGACACCACCGCCAGCAGTTCAGCGGCCATCTTCTCGACCTGCGAACCGGGCAGCGTGTCGACCTCGACCTGGGCGACACAGTCGACGAAGGGGATCGGATCGCCGACGCTCACCCCCCGCAGTCCGATGGGCCGGGCGGTGGGCAGGACGATCTCGGGCCGTCGGTCGGGCATCGCGTACCGGAACCCCTGGACGAGGTCGGCGCCCAGGGCGCGGGCTCGGTTCTCGTGGGCCTCGGACTCGACGCCCTCGCACACCAACAGCGCGCCGGTCTGGTCGCAGTAGTGGCGGGCGGTCGCGCTCACGTGTGCCGCTCGGTTGTCGAACTGGCGATGGAGGATCGACATGTCGAGTTTGACGATGTCGGGCTGCAGCACCCACAGCAGGGTGAGGGTGTCGTCGAAGGCGCCCACGTCGTCCATGGCGACGCCCCACCCGCGTGATCGAGCGGCGTCGGACGAGGCGATCAGCGATGCGGGGTTGGTGAGGAGCGCGCGTTCGGTGATCTCGAGGATCATGCGGACGCCGCGTCGTTCGGCGACGTCGAGGATCGCCATGGTCTCGGGGGCGAGCGGCGACATCATCGCCTCGGGCTCCACGTTGCCGAAGACCGTGACCGACGGGTCCCACGGCGTGGCCATCACCGCTTCGAGCGTCGCCTTGGTCATGGCGGACTCGAGATCACCCACGAGTCCTCCGGCCTTGGCGGCGGCGAAGAGGTCGAGGGGCATGGCGAGCGGCGACTCACGTGGGCCACGCGCGAGCGCCTCGTAGCCGGCGAGCGAGAGGTCGTCGAGCCAGAGGATCGGCTGGAACAGGGGTTCCACGGCGTCGACGGCCGTCAGCAACTCGTCGATCGAGTAGACGGCCGTCATCGTGCCCGCGTCGTTTCGTGCCCGATCATCTGGCTGAAGTGTGCCAGCCGTCGTTCCGGGACTGGTGGCACATGGGGCGCGGGCGGGGTCACAGCCGGTAGACGCGGCGAGCGGTGCCGGCGAACAACGCGTGCTGTTCGTCGACGTCGTATGGCTCGGCGATGACCCGCATGGCATCCCAGTAGGTGGCGAAGTCGAGCGAGAACTTGTCGACGGGGAAGTTCGACTCGAACATGCACCGTTCCGGGCCGAACGACTCGATCGCGTGGTCGTACCACCGGCGTTGTGCGGCCACGAACGTCGCCACGTCGGGTCGGGAGGACTCGTCGACGTGCCAGCCGAAGCCGTTGTCGGGCATGGCCAGGCCGCCGAGCTTCAGGACGACGTTCGGACAGCCGGCGAGGTCGCGGATGTCGTCGGTCCAGGTCGCGAAGATCTCGTCGTGGCGACCGGCCCACGGTCCCACACCGAGTGGCGTGCCGAAGTGATCGAGGACCATGGTGGTCTCGGGTACCGCTCGGGCGAGGTCGAGGAACTCGCGGTTCTGCACGTGGTAGTGCCACGTGTCGTAGGTGAGGCCGCGCACGCCGAGGCGGCGTACCCCGCGGCGGAAGTCGGGGTCGGCGCCGAGGGCGACGGGAGCACGCCCGGGGATCATGAGCGAGTCACGGACGTCGTCGGTCGCGCGGCACAACGCATGGCGGATGCCCCGGAATCGGCCGCCCGCAGCGACGGCGTGCGCGTCGAGCACCTCGTCGAGGACGCCGGGAGGAAGGCGCAGGTCGGTGCTGGCGACGATGCCGGCGATGGTCGCACCCGCCGCCGACTCGCTGGCCTCGGCGATCGCGGCGACGAACTCCGTCTCACCGACCGGGCGGAGGTGGGCCGGCCCCTCCGTCCGGTACTCGGATCCGCACTCGACGAAGACCGTCTGGACGATCTCGGGCACCATCGCCGTGTCGGCGTGCAGATCGGCGAGCAGGTACTCGCCCATCCCGCGGTCGTGCCAGAGATGATGATGCGGGTCGACGATCTCCATGCCGGGCTGCCTCGTCAGACGACGTCAGCGCCGATGGGACGGCCGTCCTCGATCTGGTCGAGGTACTCGCTCATCCCGATGCCGGTCTGTCCACGACATTCGAACTTGGTCATGGCCTCGGTGATCCGGGTGAGGAGTTCGTTGCCCTCGGGGTCCTTGCGGCGGTTGCGCAGCGGGATGAGCGACAGGACCTCGCCGGTGACCTCGTAGGTGTCGTGGTCGGTGGTGACCGTGCACCGCATCGCTGTCTGGTAGTGGTTCTCGTCCCAGTCGGACTCGATGGTGCAGTCGCGGATGAGGTGGTATTCGTCGCCCTCGAGGACCATGCCGCCGGGCCGGCCGCCGACGATCGAGATCATCATCGCGAACTCGTCCGAGAACACCAGCGGGAGCCAGCGGTACCACGAGATCGCCTGCCAGAACCGCGGACCCCACGACTTGTCGCGCAGGCCGAGGCCGTTCATGTCGATGGTCTCGTCGCCGACCCGGATGGTGCCGGTGACCGCGCAGTGCTGTTCGTAGTGCGCCTTCGAGAACGACTTCTCGGCCTCGATCACGAGGTCGCTGCCGTCGTCTTCGTAGACCGGTCGGCCGCCGTACATCGGTGACGTGCCGTGGTAGTCGAGGTCGACCTCGCACTCCTCCCACGGGTTGTTCTTGAACGCCGTGCGGGGATCGGCCATCTGGCCGGGATCATCGAGCACGCAGACCTTGCCGGAGTACCGGACCTTCAGGTGCTTGAAGGGCTCGACGACGTCGATCGAGAGGCCGCCCGCGTTCATCTCGTCGTTGTTGTCGATCTGGGGGCGGGCGTAGACGAAGCCGACCCGGCCGCCGGAGAGATAGATGCAGACCGTCATCTCCGCGTAGCCCTCGTTGACGCGGTTGCCGATGCGGAACCAGCCGCCGAGCTGCTGCTCGAGGTCGAAGGCGTTGAGGTACATCGACTCGTTGTAGTTCGAGGCCTCGTCGGGCTGATGCGTGTACTCGTCCTCGGGTTCGAGGACGGTGATGATCTTGCGGTCTGCCACGGAGGCCCCCTGTTTCTGGATACGGCTGTTGCCACCGTAGCCGCCCTCCTGTGGGGACCACCGAGACGCCAGCCACCGAGGACCCGGAGGTCGTTCTGCTCCGGGTAGCTTCGCCCGCCATGAGCCCCGGCGTGCGTGCTGTCGTCAACCCATCGACCGGCCAGACCGTGGCCGAGGTCCCCGAGGCCACGGCGGCCGATGTCGACGCCGTCGTCACCCGCGCTACGGCGGCGCACGGCGACTGGTCGCGGTCGACCGTTCGGAACCGTCGCGACGTCCTGCGCACCATCGCGTTGTTGATCCGCCGCGACGCCGACGACCTTGCACGGCTCGAGTCGGCCCACGCAGGCAAGCCGATCGCCGCGGCCCGCGGCGAGGTCGGTGCGGCGGCCGAGGTGTTCGAGTTCTACGCCGGTGCGGTCGACAAGATCCACGGCTCGACCATCCCCGGCAACGCCGACGGCACGTTGCTCACCTTCCGCGAGCCGGTCGGCGTGTGCGCCGCGATCGTGCCGTGGAACTTCCCGCTCCTCATCCTGTGTTGGAAGCTGGCGCCTGCGCTGGCGATGGGCAACGCCGTCGTCGCGAAGCCGGCCTCGCTCACCCCGTTGACCGCGCTCGCGCTGTCGCACCTCGCCGTCGAGGCCGGTCTGCCCGAGGGCACGTTCCAGGTGGTGACCGGACCCGGTGGCGCGGTGGGCGAGGCGCTCGTCACCCACCGGGACGTCCGCAAGGTCACGTTCACCGGTTCGACCGAGGTGGGGCGTCGGATCATGGCGCTCGCCGCCGACGACGTCACCCGGGTCGGTCTGGAGCTCGGCGGGAAATCGGCGAGCGTGGTCTTCGACGACCTGTCCGACGACCAACTCGACGTCTGCGTCGAGTCGTCGATCTGGTCGGTGTTCGACAACGCCGGTCAGGACTGCTGCGCACGCAGCCGGATGTTCGTCCACGAGTCCGTGGCCGACGCGTTCACCGAACGCTTCGTCGCCCGGGCGTCGTCGATCGTGGTCGGTCCGACCGAGGACGAGGCGACCGAGATGGGGCCCTTGATCTCGTCGGGCCAGCGAGAGGAGTCGGAGGCGTTCGTCGCGTCGGCCGAGGCCGAGGGTGCGCGGCGTCTGTGTGGCGGCGAACGGCCGGACCTGCCGGGCCACTACCTGACGCCGGCGGTGTTCGATCGCGCCACGCTCGACATGCGCTTCATGCGAGATGAGATCTTCGGCCCGGTCGTCGGCATCCAGACCTTCCGGACCGAGGACGAGGCGGTGGCGTTGGCCAACGACTCGATCTACGGCCTCTCGGGCTCGATCTGGTGCCGCGACATCGGCCGCGCACTCCGGGTGTCGCGCGCGATCGAGACCGGGATGCTCTCGATCAACACGTCGTCGTCGGTCCACATCGAGGCGCCCTTCGGCGGCGTCAAGCAGTCGGGGATGGGCCGAGACCAGGGTCTCGCCGCCCTCGACCACTACTCCGAACTCAAGACCGTCTTCATCGCCAACGACTGACCCCCCCCCGAAGCCCCGAAAAATCTGGTTCTGGGTGCAAGAAGTGGACGTCAGATGGCGATTCGCGCACCCAGAACGGGATGTGAGGGGTGATTGCGGACGAGATGTGGCCGCAATGCGCGCGACAGTGGGCTCGTGAACGACCCGACGACGCGGACCTTGCGTCTGCTCTCGCTGCTCCAGACCCACAAGTTCTGGCCGGGCGGTGAGCTGTCCGAACGACTCGAGGTGAGTGGCCGGACGCTTCGTCGTGACATCGACCGACTCCGCGAGCTCGGCTACTCGGTCGACGCGACACCCGGGGTGGCGGGCGGCTATCGGTTGGCGGCCGGACCGCACATGCCGCCACTCGTCCTCGACGACGACGAGGCGATCGCGCTCGCCGTCGGCCTGCGTGCCGCCGCCGGAGCGGCCATCGCCGGCATCGAGGACACGGCGATCCAGGCGCTGGCCAAGCTCGAGACCGTGTTGCCCGACCGACTGCGACGACGGGTGAACGCGCTGCATGCCAACACCGCCGAACTCCGGTGGGCCTCTGCCGACGCGTTGGTGGATCCCGAGGCCCTGGGGACGCTCGCCCAGGCCTGTCGCGATCGGGAGGAGGTGCGGTTCGACTACGTGCGCAAGGACGGCGAGGCGTCGGCGCGGCTGGTCCAACCGCACCAACTCGTGTCGGTCGGTCGACGCTGGTACCTGGTCGCGTTCGACGTCCGGCGCGACGACTGGCGCACCTTCCGACTCGACCGGATGGAGACGCCACGGCTGGCGGGCGTGCGGTTCGACGAGAGAGCGCTCCCCGACGGGTTGGATGCCGCGGCCTTCGTCGGTCGCTCGATCCGCCAGAGCCCGACGGCGCACGAGGCCGACGTGACGGTCGTGGCCGAACCCGATGCCGTGGCCGACGTCGCCCGCTGGCTCGACACCGGCATCGAGAATCTGGGTGACGGGCGGTGCCGCGTCCATCTACGGTCCGACACCCTCGGCTGGCTGCTCACGCAGGTGACCACGTTGGCCACCCACTTCGACGTGTCGGTCGACGGTGGTGACGACCTGGCGGAGCTCGTCGCCACCACGGCCGCACGCCTGGCGAAATCCTGAACCCCCGACCGATTGCGGCCACGATCCGACCGCAACTGTTCGTACCGTCGGAATCGCCAGATCCCAGACGACGAGTCCCCGGACGATGAGTTCCGGACGCCGGACACGTCATCACTGCAACGAACCGAATCCGAAGAAGCCCCTGGAGTTCCCATGTCATCCCCCATCGCCATCCGGGCCACCGGCCTCACGAAGCGCTACGGCGACGTCCTCGCCCTCGACGGCCTCGACCTGACCGTCCCCGAAGGGTCGGTCCTCGGTCTGCTCGGCCCCAACGGCGCCGGCAAGACGACCGCGGTCTCGATCCTGACGACGCTGCTCGTCGCCGACGAGGGGTCGGCCACCATCGCCGGCGCCGACCTGCGCACCGAGCCGCAGCTCGTGCGCGAGCGGATCGGGCTCTCGGGCCAGTACGCCGCAGTCGACGAGGTCCTCACCGGCTACGAGAACCTCGACATGATCGGACGGCTCTACCGCCTCGGGAGGAAGCGTTCGCGAGCGAGGGCCCGCGAGCTGCTCGAACGATTCGACCTGGTCGACGCCGGCGACCGTCCGGTGAAGACGTACTCCGGCGGCATGCGCCGCCGACTCGACCTGGCCGGCGCCCTCGTCGCCGAACCGCCGGTGCTGTTCCTCGACGAGCCGACCACCGGGCTCGATCCTCGTAGCCGGATCGAGCTGTGGGGGGTCATCCGCGAGCTGGTCGAACGCGGCGCCACGCTCCTGCTCACCACGCAGTACCTCGAGGAGGCCGACCAACTCGCCGACGAGATCCTCGTCATCGACCGTGGCATCGAGTTGGCACGCGGGACGTCGGACCAGCTCAAGACCCAGCTCGGCGGTGAGCGGATCGAGGTCACGGTCGCCTCGTCCGCTGCGATCGACGGCGCCCTCCAGGTCCTGGGCGGCGTCGGCATGGGCGACGTCGACGTCAACACCGCCACCCGCACCCTGCAGGTGCCGATCCAGGGTGGTGTCGCCACACTCGCGACCGCGGTCCGGGCGTTCGAGGAGCGCCAGATCGCCGTCACCGACATCGGCCTCCGTCGGCCGACGCTCGACGACGTGTTCCTCACCCTCACCGGACACCGCACCGACGACGAGACCCAACCGTCGGCCGATGCCGACGACCGGCGAACGCCGTCGTCCGAGCTCGAGGAGGTGGCGTCATGACCGCCGTCTCGCTCGTCTTCGCCGACGCCGCCGTCGTCGCCAAGCGCAACGTCATCAAGATCACCCGGGTACCCGAGGTGCTGGTTTTCGTCCTGCTCTCACCGATCATGTTCGTGCTGATGTTCAGCTACGTCTTCGGCGGCTCGATCGACATCCCGGGCAGCAGCTACCGCGAGTTCCTGATGGCCGGCATCTTCGCCCAGACGGTCATGTTCGGCGCCACGTTCACCGGTGCCGGGATCGCCGAGGACATGCAGAAGGGGATCATCGACCGTTTCAAGTCGCTGCCCATGTCGCGGTCGGCCGTCCTGGCGGGCCGGACCGCGTCCGACGTGATCTACAACCTGCTGTCGCTCGCCATCATGGTGATCACCGGCCTGCTGGTCGGGTGGCGCATCCGCGGTTCGATCCTCGAGTCGATCGCGGCCCTCGTGTTGCTCCTCCTCTTCGCCTACGCGATCTCGTGGGTGATGGCGTTGGTGGCGCTGTACGTGCCCAGCCCCGAGGTGATCAACAACGCGTCGTTCATGGTCATCTTCCCGATGAGCTTCGTGGCCAACACGTTCGTCACGTCCGACAGCCTCCCCGGCCCACTCCAGACCTTCGCCGAGTGGAATCCGGTGTCGACCGTGACCCAGGCATCACGCGAGCTCTTCGGCAACATCCCGGAGGGGACGCCCGAACCGACCGCATGGCCGCTCCAGCATCCGGTCGTCTACACGCTGGCCTGGGTCGTGCTCCTCGTCGGTGTGTTCGCGCCGCTGTCGGTGCGTCGGTACGAGAAGGCCTCGACCAAGTAGTGCCTGGCGTCCGGTAGGGCCGGAGTTGGTGGCTGTGGGGTCGTCGCGGCCACGATGAACCCGTGTCCAAACCCGTCGAGGAAGCCGAGCGGCGCCGCACGTTCGCCATCATCAGCCATCCGGACGCGGGCAAGACGACCCTGACCGAGAAGTTCCTGCTGTACGGCGGGGCGGTGCAGGACGCCGGTCAGGTCAAGGCCCGTGGCGAGCGTCGGCGCGTGCGTTCCGACTGGATGGAGATGGAGCAGCAGCGCGGGATCTCGATCACGTCGACCGTGCTGCAGTTCCCCTACCGCGACACGGTGCTCAACCTGCTCGACACCCCGGGTCACCGCGACTTCTCCGAGGACACGTATCGCGTGCTGGCCGCGGCCGACGCCGCGATCATGGTCCTGGACGCGAGCTCGGGCATCGAGCCCCAGACCCTGAAGCTGTTCGAGGTCTGTCGCGAACGCCGGATCCCGCTCCTGACCTTCATCAACAAGTGGGACCGCCCGGGCAAGGAGGCGCTCGAGCTCACCGACGAGATCGAGAAGACCCTCGACCTCGCGGCCATGCCGGTCACCTGGCCGGTGGGCATCGCCGGTGACTTCCGTGGCCTGCTCGACCGACGCTCCGGCGACTACATCCGCTTCAGCCGATCGGCCCACGGCGCGACCGAGGCCGGCGAAGAGGTCCTCGGAGCGGAGGAGGCCGAGGAACGCGACGGCGAGAGCTACGTGAACGCCATCGAGGAGATCGAGCTGCTCGAGGCGTCGGGCTCCGACCTCGACCGCGACTTCTTCCTGTCGGCCGATGCGACCCCGGTCTTCTTCGGCTCGGCCCTCACCAACTACGGGGTTCGTCTGCTGCTCGACGCGGTGGTCGACCTCGCTCCCTCGCCGCGTCCTCGCCCCGACGTCGACGGCGCCGAGCGTGCGCTCGACGATCCGTTCTCCGGGTTCGTGTTCAAGGTGCAGGCCAACATGGACAAGAGCCACCGCGACCGCATCGCGTTCGTGCGCGTGTGTTCCGGCGAGTTCGAGCGCGGGATGGTCGTCACCCACGACCGCAGTCGCAAGCCGTTCTCGACCAAGTACGCCCACTCGGTCTTCGGCGCGGAGCGCGAGACACTCGAACAGGCCTACCCCGGCGACGTGGTCGGTCTCGTGAACGCCACCGAGGTCCGTGTCGGCGACACGTTGTGGCTCGACGAGCCGGTCACCTTCCCGGGGATCCCGGCGTTCGCCCCCGAGCTCTTCGCCGTCGCCCGTCCCAAGGACGTCGGCCGCTTCAAGCAGTTCCGCAAGGGCATCGCCCAGCTCGACGAGGAAGGCGTCGTCCAGGTCCTTCGTGACCGAGACCTCGGCGACCAGGAACCGATGCTGGCGGCAGTGGGTCAGATGCAGTTCGAGGTCGCTTCGGCCCGCCTCGCAGACGAGTTCGGTTCGCCCGCCGAGCTGTCGATGACCCGCTACTCCATCGCTCGGCGCACCGACGAGGAGACCATGCAGCATCTCAAGGGCATGACCGGCGTCCGGGTTCTCGAACGGTCCGACGGCGCACTGCTCGCCCTGTTCGAGTCGACGTACTGGTTGCAGCGCATCGAATCCGACAATCCCGACTGGACGCTCGACGCCCTCGTGGCCGAGGGCATGGCGGGCTGAGTCACCGGAGCAGTCGGTAGCCTCCGGGGATGCCCGGAATGCCTGTGCCCGGAGCCGAGTGGGCCGGCTTCCGAATCGAGGAGCAGATCGGGTCTGGTGGTTTCGCCCAGGTGTTCTCGGCCTGGGAAGTCGGCGTCGATCGACGTGTCGCGCTCAAGGTCGTCCCGGCCGGGACCGATCCGGCGGCGACCGCCCGCTTCGTGCGCGAGTCCCGTCTGGCCGCCGATCTCGCGCACCCCGGCATCGTGCCGATCCATCGTGTGGCCGAACTCGACGGGATGGCGTACCTCGTCATGGGGCACATCGGGGGCGGGGACCTGGCGCAGGAGATCCACACGTCGCCGCTGACCCTCGACCGTGTCCGGTCGGTCATGGGGCAGCTCGGCGGGGCCCTCGATCGAGCGCACCGCGCCGGTGTGGTCCACCGCGGGGTCGAACCGGCGAACGTGCTGTGTGGCGATGGCGACGAGGTGTACCTGACCGGCTTCGGCGCCCCCGAGGCCTCGGTGCACGATGCATCGCCCGAGCTCGTCCGTGGCGAGGTGCTGACCCCGGCCAGCGACGTCTACGCACTCGGTTGCACGCTGTTCGAGTGTCTGACCGGCCGTGTGCCCTTCCCGGCCGAGACGCCGGAGCAGGTGGCGTCGCACCACCTCGGGTCGCCACCGCCGCGGGTGACCGCGCTGCGGCCGGACCTGTCATCGGAGCTCGACGAGATCGTCGCCCGGGCGATGGCCAAGGACCCGGCCGAGCGTCACCCGTCGACACGCCACCTCGCCGAGGCCGTCGCCCTCGTCCGCACCGACACGGCGGGCTCCCACGAACCGACCGCGGCGATCCTCGCCGTCGAACCGGAAGCCGCCGAACCCGACGTCGTCGGTGGACGCTCCGTGTTCGACGAACCGACGGCGGTCAGCGCACCGCTCACCGCACCCGTGGCCGTCACGGCGCCACCGATCCGACGCGGCGATGCGCCGCTCGACGGCGCAGCGTTCGGGATCTACGAGGAGGAGCGTCGACGATCGCGACTCCCTGTCGTGATCGGTGCGCTCCTGGTCGTCGCGACGTTGGTCGTCGGCGCACTGGTGCTCCGCGCGATCAACACCGATGCCGAGCTCAGCAGTGACACGGCACCCTCGACGTCCTCGACCACGCCCGACGAGGACGCGTTCGAAGTGACGGTCGACTCGCTCCGGGCGCTGGTCCCGTCAGCGGTCGACACCTGTGTCGAACCGCAGAGTGACGCCGTCGACGTGCCCATCGTGTTCCTGTGCCCCCTCGACGGCGTGCCCGAGTCGCTGGCCCTCGAACTGCATGCGTCGACGGCCGACCGTGACGCCCGCTTCGCCCAGTTCGTCGACGACCTCGGTGTCTCGGACCGTGACGACGCCGAATGCGCGCTCGGCCGCATGGGTCGCCACGACTACGCGGCCGATGGTCACGGAGGCGAGGTCGCCTGCATCGAGACCGGAGGTCTGGTCGAGTTCGTCTGGACGCGCGACGACGCGCCCGTGGTCCTGGTCGCGAGCGGTGGCGGACGCTTCGCCGAGTACGAGGATGCGTGGGAGGAGCTCGCCGAGCGCACCGACGGGACGTTCCCGTTGCCCGAGGAGCAGATGTTGCTCGACGCACTCCCGCAGGAGTTCCTCGTCGACTGCGCCCGGGACCTGACCTTGGCGATCGACGCCGGCGGCGAGGTCGCGGCGGCGTGCAAGCCGCCCGACGCCAGTCCGACGGTGATCTCCTGGGTCCTCTTCGCGGACGACGATCCGATGGACGACTGGATCGACTCCCAGCGGGCGTCGCTCGACTCGAACAACTTCGACACCACCGACGATGGCTGTTCGCCGCAGGGCTTCGGACAGGTCGACTCTCTGGAGGAGACGACCGAGGTCCCGGACGAGGACGAACCCGCCGACAGCGGTGAGGCGGCCCCGATCGCCGGCCCCCCTCCGGACGCGGCGTACCTGGACTACGACATCGACGGTTCCAACGGCACCGTGCTGTGCTTCGTCAACACCAACGGACTCAACGCCGTCTTCTGGACGCGGGACGGCTCGCGCATCGGCTCGATCGCCGTCTCCGATCGCGGGGCGGGCGACTCGATGATCGACCTGTTGCGCTGGTGGCGAGACGGCGGACACCGACCGTGAGCCGACCGACGGATCGCGAGCTCTCCACCGCTCGTCTCGTGGTCGACCGGGTGGTGCGCGCTCGGATCTCGGACCCCGTCGATGCGGAGGACCTGACGCAGGAGACGCTGGCGCGCGTGATCGCGGCCTGGGACGACGTCGGACCCGACGACCTCGAGTCGTTCGTGGCGACGGTCGCGCTGAACGTCATGCGTGACCAATGGCGTCGCACCGCCACTGCTGACGTCAAGCTCCCGCACCTGATCGACCTCCGTGAGCCCGAGCGGCCCGACGACGTCGCGGTCGATGCCGAGATGTCCGATGCGTTGCACGGTGCGCTGGCGCAACTCCCCGCCGATCGCCGCGATGCGCTCCTCGCCCACGAGCTCTCGGGCGTCACGACCGCAGAATTGGCCGGGCCGACGTCGTCGCCGGGCGCGATGGCATCGTCGTTGGCCAGGACCCGCGCACACCTCCGGGTCGGATTCCTGCTCGCACACCGGCGCGTCGACCTCCCCACGGATGCGTGCCGACCGGTGCTCGACGCCGTGTCGTCCGCCGACTCCCGCCGTCGGGCGCGTCTCGACGTCGAAGACCACCTCGCACACTGCGCGACCTGTGCCGAACTCGCACCGCTCCTGCGTCGTGGTGGCGGCATCTGGCTCGGGGTGGCCGCGCTCGTCGCTCCGACCCTCAAGCGTCGCAAGCGCGAGCTGGGGGCTGCCGCAGCTGCGACGGCGGTGGTCGGTGCGCTGATCCTCACGGGAGGGGCCGACGCAGACGACGTCCGACCGGATGCCGCATCGGGGGTGGCCGCCCCGCCGACCGAGTCGCCTACTCCCGTCGGCGAGGCCGCGCCGTCGGCCGACGCTCCGGCCGACCGGACGGACCTCGATGCGCCGGCGGAGACACCGCCCGATGCCTCCGCTCCGCCACCGTCACCGCAGCCCTCCGCCACTCCGGGACCGCAGGTCGTGGTCGAGGACGCGGACCAGCAGCCGGAGGCGTCGTCCCCAGACGACGACGAACTCCGACCCGCCGTCCACCTTCCGCGACCGAGCGCGCTGCTGGGCTCTGACGTCGTCGCCGACCACCCGCTCCTCAGCCCGCTCGAGCCCGTTGCGTGCGAGCTCCTCGAGATGCTCGGTGATGCCGGCCTCCCGCTGTCGTGTCGGTCGTCGGAGCCATCGGATCTGGCGCTCCTCGGCGGCTGACCCTGATGGGTCGAACGGATCAAATCGCCCAGATCGACGGCATGCGGGAGGGCGTCGTGCGTCCCAACTCGCGATGACCGGAACTCCGTCCGTGCACGACACGAACACCGCCTCGTGGCCCCGCGCCCTGCTGGCCGCGTCGCCGGACGGGTACGTGGCGCTCGATCGCAACGGCTCGGTCCGCTACGCCAATCCTGCTGCCGCGGATCTGCTGGGTTGGTCGCTCGAACAACTGGCGGTCCGCGCCTTCGCCACGATGTTCCATCCCGACGACGAGGAGTCGGCACGCGAGACCATCGAAGGGCTGGTGGCCGAGAGAGCGGGCCTCACTCGCGCACGCCTCCTGGCTCGTGCCGAACATGGTGTCGTCCGGGTGTTGGACGTCGTCCTCCGCGACCTCCGCCACAGCGAGGCCATCGAGGGCTTCGTCGTGACGATCCGAGACTCGACCGCCCAGGTCCAACGTGAGCGTGACCTGTCACACCAGTTGGCCCACGACACGTTGACCGGCGCGATGAGTCGCGGTGAGTTCCTCGAACGGGTCGAGGCCGCGTTGACCGACCGTCGCCGTCGGCGGCCCATCGGCGTCCTGTTCGTCGATGTCGACTACTTCAAGCTGGTGAACGACCAGTTCGGTCATCACGTGGGAGACCGATCGCTGGTGTCGGTCTGCGAGATCATCCAGGGCGCGGTCCGCGACGGCGACATCGTGGCCCGCTTCGGGGGTGACGAGTTCGTGGCGCTGTTGTACGACGTGCAGGGTTCCGCCGATCTGGGCGACGTCGCCGAGCGAGTGGTCGAGTCGGTACGGCTCCGCGGTCAGGTCGACGACGAGGTGCTGGCGGTCACGGTGAGTGTCGGCGGTGCGCTCAGCGCCGAGGACGGGGTCGCCGGTCTGCTGCACCGCGCCGACCACGCGCTGCTCGACGCCAAGAACGGCGGACGCGACCAGGTCGTGCTCGACGGCTGAGGTCAGCAGCGGGAGTCGTGCGCCGGTGGCTCGAGGTCGACGAGGTAGTCGACGGCGATGGTGTCGACGCAGGAGCTGCCCTGGAACGTGATGGTGTGTCCTTCGCCCTCGTAGGTCAGCAGCACGCCGGAGGTCAGGCGCTCGGCGACGGTGACACCGTTCTCGTACGGCGTCGCCGGATCGCCGGTGGTCGACACGACGAGGATCGGCGGTGCGCCGTCTGCGGTGACGCCGCCGACCGGGTCGGGTTCGACGGGCCACACGGCGCAGCGGATGTAGTCGTTGACGATCGCCTCGCCGAAGCGGGGAGCGTCGGCCTCGGCCGCTGCCGCGCGTGACAAGAACACGTCGGTCGAGTCCGGCCACGCCGAGTCGAGACACGACACCGCGAAGTAGATCGAGAAGTCGGCCAGCCCGGCGTAGCTGTCGGCGAGGGCGACCATGCCGGCCCCGTCACCAGCGAGCGCATCGGCGAGTGCCCGGTCGAGCGATGGCCACAGCGTCTGGTTGTAGAGCGGATAGGCGAGTGCGATGGCTGCCTCGCCCGGGCCGAGGACCCTGGCACCGTTCGACGACTCGACGCCCTCCTCGGCGAGTGCCAGCACCTCGTCGACCACGTCGAGCGGGTCGTCGAGACGGCAGTTCGACCGGGACGGGCACGCCGCCGCCCAGTTGGCCAGTGCGGTCTCGAAGCCCTTGGCCTGGTCGATGGCACTGTCGATGCCCGCCGGCTCGGGGTCGACGAGGCCGTCGATGATCATCGCTCGGACACGGTCGGGGAACAGCTCGGCGTAGGCCTGGCCGATCGAAGTCCCGTAGCTGTAGCCGACGTAGGACAGCCGGTCGTCGCCCATGCCTGCTCGGATCAGGTCCATGTCGCGGGCCACGTTCTTGGTCCCGAGGTGGGGGAGCATCGCCCCCTTGGCCGCCTCGCAGTCGTTCGCGTACCGGGTCGAGATGTCGATGAGGGCCGCGGCGTCGGTCTCGTCCTCGATGGTGGGGTCGGCCGAGTACAGGGTCGCGGGGTCGAGCCCGCAGTCGAGTGGGGTCGACTGCCCCACACCGCGCGGGTCCATGCCGATGATGTCGAACCGTTGACGGATCGAGTCGGGGATGGGGAACTGGGTGATGAGGTCGGCGGCACCGGCGCCTGGCCCACCGAAGTTGAAGAACAGTCCGCCGATGCGATCACCGGTGGCGGGGAGGCGTTTCACGAACAGCGAGATGGTCTCGCCCTCGGGGTCGTCGTGGTCGAGCGGCACGACGACCGTGGCGCACTCGCCGCCTCCGCAGTCCGACCAGTCGACATCGGGTGGCGTCGGGGCGGGTTCCGTCGACGGGGTGGGCGCGGGGACGGTCGACGAGGTCGTGGTGGTCGACGTCGTAGCCGCTCGCTCGGGCGCCGCGTCGCTCCCACATGCTGCGACGAGCAACGAGAGCGTGACGAGGGCGATCCTGATCGAGCGGCGCTGGTTCACGACGAAGAGTCTGGCCCCTGGTCGAGCTTGGTCTCGATGCGGGCCATGGCCTCGGCCAGGGTGGCGACGGCGTCGTTGAGTTCCTCGATGGTGGCCACGTCGGCGAGGGTCAAGCGCACCGACGCCAGTTCGCGGGCCAGGAACTCGGCTTCGGCCTGGGTCCTCGCGTTGACCTCTCGGTCCTGCTCGGCCTGTTCGCGGTCGCGTTCGTCCTGTCGGTTCTGTGCGAGGAGGATCAGCGGCGCGGCGTAGGCGGCCTGGGTCGAGAACGCCAGGTTCAGGAGGATGAAGGGGTACGGGTCCCATCGGAAGCGGGCGAGCGCGACCACGTTGAACGTGATCCACAAGCAGACGGCGATGGTCTGCCCCATCAGGAACCGTCCGGTGCCGAGGAAGCGGGCGATCGCCTCGGAGAAGCGCCCGAACGCGTCGGGGTCGAAGTGGATGCCGATCACGCCACCGCGAGCGGGGCGCGTCAGGTCGTCGGAGCGTCGCAACAACCCCATGGTTCAGGCCTCCGGACCCCGCCCGCGGGCGGCGTCGGCCTGGACGCGGAGCTGGAGGCGGCGGCGCCATCCCTTGGGGAGCATGTGGTCCATCACGTCGTCGATGGTGACCGCGCCGATGAGTCGCCGAGCGCTGTCGCACACGGCGACCGACACCATGTCGTACGCCGCGAGACGACCGGCCACGTCGATCTTCTCGACGTCGGGGGTGAGGTACTCGGGCCGATCGGGCACGAGGTCGCCGAGCAGCATCGACGGCGGATGGCGCAGGAGACGCTGGATCCCGATCGCACCCAGGTACCGGCCGGTGGGAACCGACGTCGGCGGGTTGACCACGAAGACCTGCGCAGCCAACGCCACCGGAAGCGCCTTGACCCGCAGCAGTGCCAGGGCTTCGGCGACGGTCGACTCGGGCGGCATGATCACCGGCTCGGGCGTCATGAGACCACCGGCGGTGGCCGACTCGTAGGTCAGCAGTCGCCGCACCGGGGTGGCCTCGTCGGGCTCCATGGCGCCGAGCAGGCGGGCCCGCTCGTCGGCCGGCAACTCGCCCAGGAGGTCGGCGGCGTCGTCGGGGTCCATCGCCTCGAGGACGTCGGCGGCCCGCTCGAGGTCGAGGCCTTCGATGATCCGGATCTGCTCGTCCTCGGGCAACTCCTCGAGCAGGTCGGCGAGGCGGTCGTCCTCCATGATCTCGGCGAGCCGTTGGCGCTTCTCGTGGGGCAGGGCGCGGATCCGGTTGGCGACGTCGGCGGGCCGCATCTCACGGAGTTGGGCGACCTCTTCGGCGTCGGCGCCGACGTCGAAGAGCGCCGGCGCCGCAGTCCAGGGAACGATGGTCGGGTTGCGGCGTCGGGCGAGGGGCCCGCGGCCACCGAGCGCCAGCGTCGTGAGCTGCCACGTGGCGCTGAACGTGTCGGTCGGGGCGATGCCGACGTCGATCACGTAGAGGTCGTCGACCGGGGATCCGACGATGTCGCCGAGGGCGAGCAGTTCGCCCTGGCGCTTCCGGAACGGGCGGACGTCGATGGTGCCCAGACGCATGCGGACACCGGTGGCGTCGATGTCGCCGATGCGGTTGGCGTTGACGAAGATCTGGCGGCGCTGCACCGAGGTGACGAAGCCGAGCACCTTCGGTGCCGACCGTCCGGCCGGCCCGACGACGACGTCGCTCACCTGGCCGATCGTCGCTCCGTCACCGTCGACCAGCGAGAGCCGCGCGACGCGCGACACGTAGCGCAGATCGGGCCGCAGATCAGTCTGTGTCTCGCTCGCGGTCGTCTCCGGCACGGGCGAAGTCTACGGCCGACCCCCGAGTCGTCACGCGTGTCTCGCGGACCCGGTCACGACTGACGGATGGCGTAGACCAGCGAGCCCTCCATCACGAGCTTGCCGTTGCTCGTCGCCTCGGCCCGGCAGTAGGCCATGGTCCGCCCGCGCCGCGTCACCCACCCTTCGGCGATGGTGTCGGCCTGGGTGACGGCGCCGACGTAGTTGATGTTCATGTTCACGGTGACGAACTGGACCTCGGGTCCGTACGCCGTGCCGATGGCGGGAACGACGACGGTGTCCATCAAGGTCGCCAGCGCGCCGCCGTGGACGACACCCGCAGGCTGGTCGAGTTCGGTCCGGTACGGGAGCCGCATCCGGCAGTAGTCGCGCCGCATCTCCTCGACCTGGAGCCCCACCAGCGAGGGGAAGTACGTCCGGCCAGGCCAGTTCGCGAAGTTCCTCCACGGGGCGAGCTTGTCTTCGGGCAGGGTCTCGAACTGGTCAGCGCGCATTTCACGACGGTACGCCCCCCGTACACTCCTGCCGTGCCTCGCCGCCTCCCGCTGCTACCGATCGCGCTGGTGGGGTTGCTGGTGATCGCGGTCACCTGGTGGATCGACGACCGTGGCACCGACGATCTCGCGTCCAGCGGTGGCTCGGGCGCCCGAGTCGATGTCGTGGCCGACACCACCACCACGACCACCGAGCCGCCGTACGAGGGCTGGTCCGACCCGTCGAAGTCGGGGAAGCCGTGGCCCGGTGCCACGGTCGAGGGCCTCCTCACCTTCCGCGGCAACCCGACCCGCAGCTTCTACGGCTCCGGCCCGGTGCCCAAGACCGAACCCGAGGTGGGGTTCCGGTTCCCGCGTGAGGGCGGGATGTGCAGCGAGTCGACCAACCTCGGGACGACCAAGGTCTGGTGCGGCATGGGCTGGACGGGCCAGCCGACGATCTTCGAGCGCGACGGCCGGACGTGGGCCGTCTTCGGCGCCTACGACGGTGCCGTCCACTTCATCGACGCCGACACCGGCGAGCGGATCCTCCCGGACTTCCCGACGGGCGACATCATCAAGGGGACGGTCACCATCGATCCCGACGGGTTCCCGCTCGTCTACTCCGGGTCGCGCGACAACCGGTACCGGGTCCTGTCGGTCGACGGCACGGAGCCGGTCGAGCTCTGGTCGATGCACGCCGACGACTTCTCGCCCGTCAAGTGGAACGACGACTGGGACTCGTCGGGGATGATCATCGACGATCACCTCTTCGTCGGCGGCGAGAACAGTCGGTTCGTCATCGTCAAGCTCAACCGTGGCTACGACGCCGCGGGCAACGTGTCGGTCGCTCCCGAGATCGTCTTCGACGTCGCCGCCTGGGACCCGGAGTTGCTCGACGCCATCGGCGACGAGACCGTCTCGGTCGAGTCGTCGCCGACGGTCGTCGCCGACACCGTCTACTTCGCCAACTCCGGTGGTCTGATCCAGGGCTACGACATCGCCGGCCTGGAGGGGCTCTCGGAGGGGGGCGGCACGGAGCCGACCCGCACCTTCCGGTTCTGGACCGGTGACGACACCGACGCCTCGGTCGTGGCCGACGTCGACGGCATGCTCTACGTGGCCAGCGAGTACGAGCGCGCCGGCACTGCGGCCCGGTCCGACGTCGTGGGGCAGCTCATGAAGCTCGATCCCACCGTGGCCGAGGGCGAGGACCCCTTGGTGTGGTCGTTCTCCGACAACCGCACCCGACCCGGCGGCATGTGGGCGACGCCCGCCATCCACGGCGACGTGATCTATGCCGCGACCAACGGCGGCCGGCTGCTGGGCATCGACCGGATGACGGGACGCGAGCTGTGGTCGAAGTCGCTGCCCGGACCGCTGTGGGGGTCGCCGGTGGTGGTCGACGACGTCTTGTTGATCGGTGACTGCAGCGGCGTGTTCCACGCCTTCGACGTGTCGACCCCCGGCGAGGACCCGCCGAGCCTCTGGGACAAGGAGCTCGGTGGCTGCATCGAGGCCACACCCGCGGTCTGGGGCGGACGGATCCTGGTGGGCACCCGGTCCGGGGCGCTGTACTCCCTCGTCGCCCCGAAGGCCGCTGCCGCAGAGACCACCACCTCCGACGCCGCCGACGGGTGATCTCCCCGGAGCGGGGACTGCAGGCCGGGACCTACGCTCCCGACATGGCACGAGAGCGCGAGATGAGCTTCGAGCGGCACATGAGCGACAACGAGGCGCTCATGTGGAACCTCGAGAAGGATCCTGCGCTGTCGTCGTGGTTCGCGAGCATCACCATCCTCGACACGGTCCCTTCGATCGAGCGGCTGCGGTCGCGCCTGGCGGTGGCAGTGGCCGACATCGCCCGCCTGCGTCAGCGTGTGGTCCCGAGTGTCGGTCGACTCTCCCCCCCGATGTGGGCAGAGGACCCCGAGTTCGACCTCGACTATCACATCCGCCGGATGGCGGTCCCGTCGCCGGGTGGCCCGGCCGAGCTGCACGAGATGGCGGCCAACCTGTTGCTCGACCCGTTCGAGCGGACGCGCCCGCTGTGGCAGTTCGTGGTCATCGAGGGCCTCGAGGGCGGCAAGGCGGCGCTCTTCCAGAAGATGCACCACACGATCACGGACGGCGAGGGGGGCATCCGGCTCGCCGAGAAGTTCACCGACTTCGAACGCGACGCCAGCCATGACGACCCGGTGATCGAGGTCGGTCAGCGCCCCGTGGGCGAGGACTTCGGCGAGTCGGCGCGCGAGGCACTCGGTCACAACGTCCGTCGGGTCGGCGGGGTGACGCAGCGGGTCGTGAAGTCGGTGGTGCTCAATCCGTTCGGTACCGCAGCCGGCGTGGGCGCAGTGGTCGGCGAGGTCGCGAAGACCCTCGCCCCGGCCGGTGATCCGTCCGAGGCCGTGGGTTCGCCCCTGTGGAAGACGCGTTCGCTCAAGCGGTGGTACGGCACGATCCAGATTCCCTTCGACGATGCGAAGAAGGCCGGCAAGGGACTCGGAGGGACGATCAACGACTTCTTCGTCGCTGGTGCGCTCGCCGGGTCCGTGGCCTACCACGAGGCCCGCGAATCGGCGCCGCACAAGCTGCGGGTGGCGATGCCAGTCAGCACCCGCAAGGACGGGTCGGCCGGAGGTAACCAGTTCTCGATCACGACCAACGAACTCGACGCTCCCACCGGCGCCGCCGCGGCGTTCGAGGTCGTGCGCGACGGTCTGGCCGACGCGAAGGCGGGGACGTCGGTCGACATCCTCGGCAGCCTGTCGATGGTCATCAACCTGCTGCCCACCTCGGTGTTGGCGAAGTTCGCCAAGGACGCCGCGTCGTCGGTCGACTTCACGGTCTCCAACGTCCGCGGTGCGCCGTTCGAGGTCTACATCGCCGGTGCCAAGGTCGAGGCGCTCTACCCCATGGGCCCGATCGCAGCGACGGCGTTCAACCTGTCGATGATGTCGTACGCCGGAATGCTCGACATGGGCCTCGTCGTCGACGCCGGCGCCGTCGACGAACCCGAAGAGCTGCGCGACCACATCGAGGCCGCCTACCGAGAGCTCATCGAGCTCGGGACGTGAGTTCGTCGTGAGCCGCTTCACCGCCCCGCTGCTCGTCACGCCGATGAGCGACGGCCGGACGTGGCTCATCGTCACCGACGACTTCCGCTACGAGATCGGCAACGAGGGGTCCGGCGACGAGATCCACGTGCCCCAGTGGATGGCGACCGACTTCGCCAGCGTGCCCCGCCCGGTCTGGTGGTTCGTCGCTCCGTGGGGTCGTCACGGCCATGCCGCGGTGGTCCACGACGCCGGGTACTACCTCCAGACCCGTTCGCGCCGGGCGTACGACCGGGTCTTCCTCGAGGCCATGACGGTGCTCGGCACCAACCCCGTGAAGGCCCGGCTCATGTACCTGGCCGTGCGGGCCTTCGGCGGCCTGGCGTGGCGGGCCAACGCTCGTCGGTCGGCCGAACACCCCGGGTGGAAGATCGAGGATCCCGTCGACCTCGGCCTCCCGGCCGGCGATGCCGCGGTCGCCATGCTCTGTTCTCACCGTGACGAGGCGCCGTCCCTGCGGAGCGTCCGCGCCGAGATCGATCCCTGACCGGTCGGTGAGGAAGCTCAGATGCCGAGCTGGCGGGAGGCGAGATCGCGCATGATCTCCTCGGAGCCGCCACCGATGGCCTGCACCCGCACTTCTCGATAGAGGCGCTCGACGGTGTCGCCGCGCAGATAGCTCGCGCCGCCGAGGATCTGTGCGGCCTCACGGGCGCAGAACTCGAAGCACAGCGTGGCGTTGACCTTGGCCTCGGCGATCTCGGCCACGGGGTTGTCGCCCTGGTTCAGCCGCCAGCTGAGCAGCTCGAGCCAGGCCTGCGAGGCGTTGATGCAGCGGTCCATCTCGGCCAGCTTGTGACGGATCACCTGGTGGTCGGCGAGGCGCTTGCCGAACGTCTCGCGCTCGCGTGCCCAGTTGACGGCTTCGTCGAAGCACACCCGGCTGAACGCCGTCGACTGCACGGCGAGGTCGATGCGCTCGGCGTTGAAGTTGTTGACGATGGCCGAGAAACCGGCGTTCTCCTCGGTGATGAGGTTCGCGACCGGGACCCGGACGTCGTCGAAGTACAGGGTCGCGGTGTCGGAGGCGAGCCAGCCCATCTTGTCGAGCTTGGTGCGGTCGACGCCGGGCCGGTCGCCCTCGATGAGGAGCATCGAGATGCCGGCCGGACCTTCGCCGCCGGTACGGACGGCGGTCGCGAAGAAGTCGGCCCGCATGCCCGAGGTGATGAATGTCTTCGATCCGTTGACCACGAAGTCGTCGCCGTCGCGTCGTGCCGTGGTCTTGATGCGCGCCACGTCGGAGCCGCCGGACGGTTCGGTGATCGCCAGCGCGGCGATCTTCTCGCCGCTCATGCACGGACCGATCACCCGAGCCTTCATCTCGTCGGACCCGAACCGCTGGATCGGCGGCAGACCGATGTAGTTGGAGAAGATGGCCGCGACCACGCCACCGGACCCCGCTCGGCAGAGTTCCTCCATGAGGACCAGGCGCATGAGGGCGTCGCGCTGGCCGTGGCCGCCGTACTCCTCGTCGAAACCGTCCCCGAAGAGACCGATCGCCCCGGCCTTGGTGTAGAGATCGCGGGGGACCTCACCCGCCACGTCCCACTCGTGGACGTTGGGGGTGATCTCCTTCTCGGTGAACTGACGGACGACCTCGCGGTACGCCTCGTGGTCCTCGGTGTAGAAGGGGCTCGAGATGGTGGTGGCGGAGCGACTCATCGCCGCGAGCCTTTCACACCGGATCGGTCGAGACGACCGTCCGGATCACTCGCCGCCGCCCTTGCGGTACTCCTGTTCGGCGCAGGCGATCTCGTCACCCTCGTCGCACTGGCTGCTGATGGCGTCGTCGGGGGCCATCGAGTAGCTGTTGCCGAGGCCGTAGTTGCCCTGCGCCGTCAGTCCGTCCTGTTCGAGCAGGTCGCACGCTTCCGCGAAGCCGTCGTAGATGCAGGCGACCTGGGCCTTGACGAGGTCGTAGCTGTCCTGGTCCTCGTCGAGCGGGATCTCGAGGTATTGGGTGTTGACCCAGCCACCCGTCGCCAGCAGCGGCGTCCCGATGTTCCACCACACGGCACCGTCGGAGGTGACGGCGCAGGCGTCGGCGTCGTCGCGTGTGTCGACGTACTCACCCTGGGGCAGCACGTCGATCTCGTCTTCGCCGGCACCGGGCAACTGCCGGGCGACCAGTCCACCGTCGGGGTCGTCGTCGGCGATGCCGGTCACGACGTAGACGGGCGCCAGCGGCGTCTGGGAGTAGTCGCACGTCCCGATCCCGGTCGGCGTCTCGTCGGGGTCGTCGTCCGGCGCGTCGTCGCTCGCCTCGGTCGTCGTGGTCTCGTCGACAGCCTCGGTCGTGGTGGAGCTGTCTGCGCTCTCGTCGGACGAGTCGCCGTCGGAACCGCACGCGCCGAGGGCCAGCAGTGCGACCGCCGCCGCGGCAAAGAGTCGTTGGATCGCCATGAGTGAGTGCCTCCCGTGTACCGCCTCCGCCGTGCGGCTCGTGGGCGACCGTAGTGGCTCAGTGATCGTGGTCGGTGTGTCCGTCGTCAGCAGCGGCCGCGTCGTCCGGAGCGTCGGCACCGTGGTCGCCGTGGCTGCAACCTGATCCGTGCGATCCCTCGATGCCGGCGAACGGTCCGCACTCGTGCTCCATCAGCCACACGTGGATCATGGGCTGGGTGGCCCGGAACTCGCCGCGCACGCACGAGCCGGTCGCGTTGGTGGTGCCGACGACCCGGCTCCCCTCCCAGCACAGGTTCTGGTGGTCGTGCCACGGCGTGAGGTCGCCGGCGATGTCGGGAGCGTCGTCCATCGTGAAGCCGAACGGGAGGAGGTACATGGCCGATGCCACTTCCTTGGTCCCGTCGGGGTTGACCTTGAGCACGATCGACTCGATGCCGTTCGGGTCGAGGTACGCCGGATCGGCGATGAGCCCCACGTTGATGTAGTGCTCCCAGCCGGTTCCGCCGTCGCCGATCGAGGTGTATCCGGCCGCCTGCACGGCGGCCTCGTCGGGGAAGGCCTTCATGGCCTCGGTGGTGTCGACGAGCAACTTCTCCGCAGCAGCCCGTTGGTCCGGCGTCTCGGCGGTGTCGAGCCACGAGACGAACGCGGCCGGGTAGCCCAGTTCGGACGCCGTCGGCACGACGTCGTCGGGGGTGTCGCCGGTGTCGTCGTCGTCATGGCCGTCGTCGTGCGCCGTGCCGTCGTCGGTGGCGAGTTCGGCGCCGTCGTGGGCGTGGGACGAATGGTCGTGTTCGGTGGCCATGGCGGGCACGACGGCGATGAGCATCGCGGTGGCGAGCACGGGAACCAGTGGGCGTGGGAGCGCTCGTGCACCGATGTCGAGGAGGGAGACGCCGGCGGCCACGATGGCCACGAGTTCGAGACCGACGGCCAGGCCGTCCTGGAGTCCGAGGGTCTGCGCCCCGTCGAGGCCGTCGACGAAGGAGATGCCGACGGTGCGAGCGGCGATCCAGGTGCCGAGCGCGATCGTCTGGAGTGCGATGCCGGCGAAGACGACCGCTCGCTCGTCGCGTGTGACGGCCAGTGCGGCCCATCCGAGTTGGGCGATGGCGGTCAGGCCGAAGAGGACGGCCAGGGTGCCGAGTTCGGCGTGGGAGCCCGCGGCGGAAGCGTGGACGAGGCCGGCGACGGCGGAAGCCGCCGCGGCGAGGAGGAGCACGGGCGACTTGGCGGGTTTCATCAGACTCTCGTGACGTCGGTCGGAAGGACCGCGAAATCGTACGACGGACCCGACCCGGTGGTCACCTGGCGGTTTGCCCGTTTCGCGTGGAGATCGCCCGGTTGTGCCGTGCCGCCGACGGCCTCAGACGACGATCTCGCTCTTCGTCTTGCCCTTGCTGGCCCAGTGCGAGTCGGTGCGCCCGAGTCGGAACGCCTCCGGCTTCTGCTCGTCGCCGAGGAGATCGGTCTCGAGCCAGAGTCGTTTGAGGTGACGGATCTTGCCGGCCTCGCGGTCGTCGGCGTAGCCCTTGCGAGCGTGGAGCACGTGGTAGTTGTTCACGAACTGCATGTCGCCGGGCCGCAGCGCCATCGAGACATGGAAAGTCGGGTCGGCGCACATCGCGTCGACGCGGTCCATGGCCTCGTTCGCCGCCTCGGACGGGCGGGGTGCATCGGCGTGTCGCCGTGAGGCGATGATGTACGGCCGGATGTAGCGGACGAACAGTCGGTCCTCGGTCCGGTTGGCGATCGGCATCGTGTACCAACCCTTGCCCCCCGGGGCCTGTTCGCCGCGGAAGTCGTAGGGCATCGGTTCGTACAACGCCGCCGCCAGTTCGGGCTCGGTCCGGGTCAGTTCGTTGTGGATCGACACGACGTTGGCCACGAGGCTCTCGCCGCCGGCCTTCCCGGCATCGAGGCAGAACAGACCGACGAGGTCGGAACCGTCGGAGTGGAACGGGAACGGGACGCCGCCGATCTCGTTGCCGCGAGAGGTGGGGTCGTCGACTGCCTTGCCCTGGTCGGTGACGTCGCCGAGCAGGTGGCCCTTGGCGTTCTGCGGCCACGGCATCCCGAGGTGGGTGCCGATCCCCCAGTAGATGGTCGATGCCCGCTCCTTGCCGTAGCGGTCGACCGGTACGCCGCGGATCAGCGACACACCGGCGCCGTTGATCAGGTCTTCCTTGATGCGGTCGAGTTCCGGCCCGAGCGTCGGCAACGGGAAGTGGTGCTTCTCGATGTCGAGCACGTCGTCGGTGACCGACTCGGCATGGGTCAGCGCGGCATCCAACTCCGCCACGTGGTCGTCGGTCAGTTCGAAGACGTAGCGGTCGCCGAGGCTCTCGGACGTCCACTCGCAGCGCTGTTCGAGCGGCTCGGCTCGCATGCCATCTCCCCCCGCACCCACCGTCGATCGGGGACGCTCGGACCAGTGTCGCACCCGCGCACCCGGTTCCGCGTCGAGTGCAGAAGTGCTGGTCAGCGGCATTGTCGACGACCAGGGGTTTCGCGGCCGACTCGCAGGTCGACGAGGGCGCCTCAAGCGGCGACCACGAGATGCCGATGTTGTATGCGGACGCGGCGCACGGCGCGGAGGGAACGAGTCCGTAGGGGGTGAACCGGAGTGGTGGACGAGAAGCGGTGGTCGGCTCGACCGTGGGCGTCGCGCGCCGTCAAGGTCGCGGCGTTCGTCACTCCTCTCGCGATCTCGGTGGCTGCGACCATCGTGGTCAGTCACCTGGTCGCCCCGCCGGAATCGCTCCTCGCCCGGTTCGCGTGGTGGGTCGCACTGTCGGCGATGGCCACGGTCATCCTGGTCGCGGTCGACCGTGTGTCACGTCGGCTGCTGCCGCTGTCGGCGCTGCTCGGTCTGTCGTTGGTCTTTCCCGACGAGGCGCCGTCGCGGTTCCGGACCGCGATCCGCAACGGCACCGTGCGGCAACTGGAGCGCCGGATCGAACAGGCCCGGACGGAGGGGCTGGGGGACGACGAGGGCGAAGCGGCGCGTCGCCTGGTCGAGCTGGCGGCGGCGCTGTCGGTGCACGACCGATTGACCCGCGGTCACTCGGAACGGGTGCGGGCCTACACCAAGCTGATCGCCACCGAGTTGAAGCTCCCGGACCGTGACGTCGACCGGCTCCAGTGGGCGGGTCTGGCGCACGACGTGGGGAAGCTCTTCGTCGCGCCAGAGATCCTCAACAAGCCGGGTTCGCTCACCGACGCCGAGTACGAAGCGGTCAAGCTGCATGCCGCACGGGGAGCCGAGCTCGTCGAACCGCTGCGGGGGTGGCTCGGAAGCGCCATCGAAGGGGTCGGGCAGCACCACGAGCGATGGGACGGCAAGGGCTACCCGCAAGGACTGATCGGACCGGAGATCAGCAGCGCGGGCCGGATGATCGCCGTGGCCGACGTGTTCGACGTGATCACGAGCGTGCGCAGCTACAAGAAGGCGAGCGCCGTCCTCGCCGCACGCGAGGAACTGGTCCGGTGTTCGGGCACCCAGTTCGACCCGAAGATGGTGCGAGCGTTCCTCAACATCGGCCTTGGCCGCCTGCGGATGATGGTGGGTCCCCTGTCGTGGTTGGCGCAGCTCCCGGTCGCCGGACGTGTCCCGATCGGGCCGGCGGCCGTGGCCGCCGCCGGCGGGCTCGCCGCCAGCGTCGCGCTCGTGCTGGGTGGGGTCGCCCCGTCGGGCGAGCCGGACGATTCGGTGGCGATCGGCGAGGTGCCGGGCGTCGACGAACCCGCCGCCGTCACCGAGATCGATCGCATCCCCGAGCCGATCGTCTCCGTCGACACCGTGCCCGACCCCGACTTCGACCCCGCCCCCGATCAGGCACCGACGTCGCTCCCCGTCGTCACTGGGACCACGACGCCATCGTCCACGCCCACCTCGGTGCCCTCGACGCCGTCGCCCACCGTTCCGCCTGCGCCGACTCCCGACCCACCGTCACCTCCGCCGCCCCCGACGCCTCCACCGTCGACCACGACCACGACCACGGTGCCGGCACCGCCTCCTCCTCCACCCCCACCTCCGCCACCACCGCCCCCGGTGCCCCCGTCGGCCCTCGACGACACGGCGTCGGTCGACGAGGACGGCAGTGTCCTGGTGGACGTCGTCGCCAACGACCTGGCGGGAAGCGGGGGTCCGATCCGTGTGATCGGCGTCGACCCGACGCCCTGGGGAACGGGCACGATCGTGGGTGGCCAGTTCTTCTTCACGCCGTTCGCCGACACGAACGGCGAGATGACCGTCGGCTACACGATCGAGGACGACCTCGGGCAGACCGCCTCGGCCTCGGTGGTCGTCACCGTTCTGCCGGTCAACGATCCCCCGAGCTTCTCGGAAGGTGTCGATCCGTCGGTGCTGGAGGACTCGGGAGCGTTCGTGGCCACCGGGTGGGCATCAGCGCTCGTGGGGGGTCCGGCGGACGAGGACCAAGCGCTGTCGTTCGTCGTCGGCGCAACGGACGAGTCGTTGTTCGCCGTCGTCCCCTCGGTCGACGGCGGCGGGACCCTGCGGTTCACGCCGGCGTCGGATGCGAACGGGTCGACGCTGGTCTCCGTCGAGGCGTTCGACTCGGACGGTGCCGGGAGCGGGACGCGGTCGTTCACGATCACGATCGACCCGGTGAACGATGCACCCCAGGCCGAACCGGAGTCGTACCAGACCGACCTCGGTGTCCCACTGGTCATCGCGGCCCCTGGTCTGTTGGACAACGACAGCGACCCCGACGGGGACACGCTCTCCGTGCGGGCAACCCCGGCGTCCGGACCCTCGAACGGCAGCGTGACGCTGAACGCAGATGGCGGGTTCACCTACACGCCCGGGCTGCTGTTCACCGGGCTGGATCAGTTCACCTACGTCGTCGACGACGGCGCCGGCGGCGTGGACTCGGCGACGGTCGACGTGTTCGTCGACTCGACGCTCCTCCCGCAGGGCCTCTACTTCGGCGTGGGACCAGCGACGAGCAACCGGTGGCCACTCCTCGGGGCACAGGCACCCCCGCCCCCGCCGCCCCTGCCGGGCGAACCCGATCACGATCTCGACGGTTCCGCCGGCCTCACGCTGCGGGACTCCGACCAGGAACTCGCGAACAGCGACCCCTCGCGTTCGCAACACTGGACGCTGGCGCCGTTGGTGCCGCTCACGCTCCGCGGACCGGTGACGTTGGACCTCTGGAGCACCGTGGCCGGCTTCGAGGACGACAAGGACATGGACTACTCGGCCTGGTTGCTCGACTGTGCCCTCGACGGCACCGGTTGCACCGTGATCACCAGCGCGGTCGACCGGCACATCGACGACTGGAACGGGGGCGTGTCCGGGTGGGTCCACAAGACGCTCAACGTGGGCTCGGCCGACCATGTGGTGCTCCCGGGTCGCTCCCTCGAACTTCGTCTCATGGTCGATCACGAGGATGCTTGGATCGCCATGAGTCCCTCCCGCCCGAGCCGACTCAACCTCACCCTGGGGAATTCGACGCCGATCGCCAACGACGACTCCTACACGGTGCTCGAGGACTCGGGCGTCACTCCGTTCAACGTCCTCACCAACGACGTGGACACCGACCTCGTGCCGTCGAGCGTCACGGTGCTCTCCGGCCCGTCGATCGGGTCGGCGAACGCGAGACCGGACGGGGTCGTCGAGTACACGCCGGATCCGGACGCCAACGGAACGGACAGCTTCACCTACCGAGTGTGCGACCTGGTGCTGGTGTGTGACACCGCCGTGGTCACGATCGGGGTGACCGCCGTCAACGACGCCCCGACCTTCGCCGGCGGGACGGCGATCGTGGTTCCTGTCGACAGTGGGTCGCACAAGTTCGACCCGTGGGCGACCGCGATCTCCACCGGAGCCGCCGACGAGGACGGCCAGAGGGTGTCCTTCGTCGTGACCAACGACGCGAACGGGCTCTTCTCGGCGCAACCGGCGATCGACCGGGACGGAGAGCTCTCCTTCGAGGTCGCCCCCGGAATGACCGGTCAGGCGACGGTGACCGCGGTGATCCAGGACGACGGCGGGACGGCCAACGGTGGCGTCGCCGTCGGGACGACCGTCGTGTTCACGATCGACATCACGCCCTGATGCTGCGGGCGGAGTCGTCAGCCGCCGATCACCGTGATCTCGTCGCCGTCGGTGACCACGCCGAGATCGCCGATTCCGACCACCGCCGGGATGCCGACCTCTCGGGCGGTGACCGCGGTGTGTCCGAAGGGGCCACCGACGGCGGTGACCACGGCGGCCGCGATCGGGAACACGACGTTGTAGGCGGGGTTCGTGACCGGACAGACGAGGACATCACCGGGCTCGAGACGCTCGATGGCGTCGTCGGCCGACATGGCCACGACCGCCCGTCCGGTGCCTGCCCCGCCGCCGATGCCGTGCCCGGTCGCGACGACCGTCCCACCGACCTCGACGCGCCCGGTCTCGGCGCGTTCCGTGGGTGGGGGGAACCGCAAGCCGAGGTAGGTGCTCACCGCGGCGGTGATCGCGCCGAGACCCTTCGGGAACACCGATGGGTCGGGCGGCGCCCCGGGCTCCCCGCCGAGGACGTGGGGTGCGTCCAGGTCGTGCGCCGCGAGGAACTCGGTGTTCCGATCCCGGATCTCGGCGATCGTCGGCTCAGCCGCGCCGCGCAACACGGCCCCGACCTCCTGCGTCGTGAGCAGGAACACGTCGTCGACGTCGTCGAGGCGCCCGACCTCGACCATGCGGCGACCGGCGTCGAGCACCACTCGTCGGAGCAGCCCGATCGCACGACAGGCCATCGCCGAGTTGTCGTCCATCATCTCGTAGCCGGCTCCGGCCTGGCGGAGCAGCCGCTCGACCCGCGCCCGGTCGTCGGCCGGGATCCGGGCGACGAGATCGAGGATCGGGTCGGTCGGGCCCTCCGCCCGCCCGACCTCGCCGGCGGCCCGGACGGACCGCGCCAGGACGTCCGGCGTCTCGGCCAGGGTCGGAGCGTTCAGGTCGTCGCCGAGCGATCGCCAGCCGTAGATCGCCAGGTACTGGTCGACCAGGCCGCGGACCTCGTCCGAGGCGGCGCGCAGGGCGTCCAGGTCGGCGGGTGATCCGGCGCCCGACCGATCGACCGCTGCGGCGATCGCACGCAACGCCACCGTCGGGGCGGCGGTCGCGGCCGAGCACCCGCGGAGCGCTTCGGCGACCTCGGCACCCTCGATCCCGTGCTCCTGCGCTGCGAGTACCGCCAGGCCGACTCCGGCTGCGGGCGTCACCAGCTCGAAGTGCCGTCGGAACATCGCCCGGGCATCGATCTCCATCCGTTCCAACTCGTCGGCGAGTCGACCGTCGTCGAGTGATCGGAGGTCGAGCGACTGGTGGGCGTCGAAGGTCTGGACCCACCGGGGGCGCTCGTCCCCCCACGCAGCGACGTCGTCCATCCACACCTCGGTCTCGATGGCTCGCCGGGCGTTCTTCTCCCTGCGTCGGAGCTCGGGGTGGACCCGGGTGAGCACCTTCATGACCAGGTCGGGTGGTGGCTTGGCGGAGCCACCCGGTCGGTCCGGCGCGCCCGCCGGCACCATCCGCAGGTATCCCCACCCCCGGACGTGGCACGACTCGGCTCGTGCCAGGGGTGCACCGAGGCGCTCGAACGTCGTCGCGAGACCGGGGCCGAACTCGTCGTCGAACAGCGGGCGCATCATCGGGGTGCGGGGGACGCTCACGTGATCGGCGTCGCGCTCCCAGACCCGGCCGTCGGGCGAGTCGAACGCGGTCGTTGTGGTCGGCATCAGTCTTCCAATCTCTCTGCGGTCACGAGGGTCATCTCGGGACGCGACGTGGGTACGAGGTCGAGGTGTCCGAACCCGGCGGCGGTGAGCCAACGGGCGTAGTGGTCGAGGGTCCAGCAGCGCCCCGTCGACGTGCGGGTCAGGAGGCCGAGTTCGTAGCCCGAGATCCCGTCGGCTCGTGCGCGGTCGGTGGCGACGGCGTCGATGACGGCGATCCGGCCGCCGGGTGCGCACCACTCGGCGGCGCGGGCGAAGAGTGCTTCGTTGCGGTCCGGACCGACCAGGCGACAGAACGCCGCGAGGAGGACGAGGTCGGCGGTGCGATCGAGGTCGACGTCGAAGACGTCGCCGGTCACGAACTCGTACCGCTCGTCGTGACCGTCGTGGGCGACCACGGCGCGGGTGGTGTCGATGACGTGGGGGAGGTCGACGGCGGTGACGGTCGTCGTCGGATCGTCGGCGCACAACGCGCGACCCCACGGCGACGATCCCGCCGCCAGCTCGAGCACGTGTTGACCCGGATCTCGCAGCGCCGGGATCAACTCGTCCTGGAGCAGCGAGGCCATCCAGCCGATGCGCTGTGCGACGCGGGTGTAGGTCTCGTCGGAGACGTCGGCGTCGGACACATCGCGCATCGGCCCACGACCCCGGAGAAGTGTGGACAGCGCCTCGCGTGGGATCGTCATCTCGAGCGCGGCCGGGTCCCGGAGGACCCAGCGTTCGTCCGGCGTCCGATGCACGACGGCGGTCCGGCTGGCGACGTCGAGCGCGAGCTCGAGTGGTCGACGTTCCAGCCCGAGCGCCGCTGCGAGGTCGTCGACGCGCTGCGGACGGTCGTCGAGCGCCGCGAACACCCCGAGCTCGACGAGGGAGTCGAGCACCCGAACGGTGATCGACGCGTCGTGGAGCCAGAACGGCGGAGGGAACGTCACGTCCCGTGTCTCGACTGCGACCATGAGGCAATGATGGTGGGCGTGTGGGGAGGCTGCATCGGTAGGGGATACGTATTCGTCGGTGGCGTGTGCGTACGGGAGGGGTGGGCATGAGCGCGGACGGGGCGATCACCCCGCCGCCGGGCCGGTCCGTCGAGGCCGAGCGGCTGGTCGGTGCACTCGATGCGCTCGAGCGTGGTTCGGGTGGCGTGGTGGTGGTGTCGGGCGAGGGCGGGGTCGGCAAGACCACGCTCTCGGCATGGGCGGCCGAGGACGCCCGCCGCCGCGGCGCCCTCGTGCTCGACGCCCCCTGCTTCTCCCTCTCGGTCGACACCCCCTATGCGTGCCTCGTCGCCGCCTTCGGACCGGTGCTCCGGGGTGAACGCGTCGCTGACCCCGCTGCGCTGACCGATGGCTTGTCGTCGTTGTCGCTCCTCTTCGACGGCATCGCCGGTCAGCACCCACCGTTGGACGACGGAGCGCTGAACCGCACCCGACTGCACGGCGCGTTGGCCACGGTCGTCAGCCGGATGACCGGGGTCGCTCCGGTCGTCCTCGTGGTCGACGACCTCCACTGGGCCGACTCGGCCTCGATCGAGGTCCTCCACGTCCTGGCCAACGACCTGCCCGACGTGGCACTGCTCATCGTGGCGACACTCCGGCCGTTCGAGAGTTCCGAGCGCGCCGAGACTCGTGGCCTGCTGCGGTCGTTCCGACGCTCACCCTGGGGCCAGGTCGTCGAGGTCGGTGGGCTCCACGTCGAGGCCACCCGGGCGCTCCTGCACCAGCGACTCGGAACCGTGATCCCGACCGGGCTCGCCGAACTGGTCCAGGCCCGGTCCGGCGGGACCCCCCTCGTGGCCGAAGAGCTCGTCGAGGTCATGATCGAGACCGGCGCGCTCCGGCCCATCGGCCGTCGCTGGGAGCTGCGCACCACCGACGAGATTCCCGTCCCCGCGGTCGCCGACGAGCTGATCGGTGACCGATTCTCCCGGCTCGACGCCCACCTGATCGAGCTGGTGGCCGCAGTGGCGATCGGCGGAGAGCCGGTGACGACGACGCTGCTCGCCGCCATCACCGGCCGCGATCTCGAGCCGCTCGGCCGCGATCTGGAGTCGCTCCGGCGGGCCGGCCTGGTCGATCGTGCCGAGGTCGGGACCCAGACCGCGTGGGTCGTCCACCACCCGATCATGGGGGAGGTGGCCGTCGCGTCGCTCGCGGGGGCCGACGTCGAGCGGTTCCATCGGGCCTTCGCCGACGAACTCGCCGACGCTCCCGTTTCCCGCCGCGGCCGCCACGTGCTCGGTGCCGGCGACCAGGCCCGAACGGCACCGCACCTGGAGATCCTGGTCGCAGCCGGTCGCGCGGCGCTGGACCGGGGCGCACCCGCCGAGGCGTGCCGCCTCCTCGGTTCGGCGCTCGATGCGATCGACATGACCGGCGTCGCGACCGAGCAACGGGTCGCGGTGCTCGCGATGCTGGGCCAGGCATGGGGTCGCCGTGGCGAGTACCTCGTCGCGACCGACCACCTCGACCGCGCCCGCGAGCTGGCACGAGCCACCGGCGACCTGCGGGCCGAGGCGGCGTTGATGTTCGACCTCCAGCAGGCCGCATGGGGCGGCAACGTCGGGCGGATCGACTTCGAGGCCGAGTGCGACGAGCTCTTCCCCCGACTCGAGGCCGCCGGGGAGTGGACCGCGGCGCATCAGCTCCTGCGCAGCCAGCTCATGCGCAGGCTCCGGTCCGGCGACGCCTCGACGCTGCGTTCGCTCGTCGGTGAGCTCGAACGGGTGGGCGCGCTGGCCGAGGACGACGAGGCCGACCTGTGGTCACGGCACCTCCGCCTGCTGCCCGAGCTCCAAGAGCTGCACGACGGCCGGGAGCTGCTGGCCGAGCTCGACGAGATGCGTCCGCTCGTCGAGCATCCCGAGCTGGTGCGTCGGAACCTGCACGAGCGCCTCGACCTGTTGCTCCTGCTCGGGACCCGCGACGAGATCCTCGAGGCGATCCGCGACGAGCGTGCCCACGACGAGCGGTGGGGCGATCGGCCGACCTGGCGCATCGCCCTCGCGACCTGGGACGTCGCGGCCGGTGACGGCGACGTCGCCCGGATGCGCGAGATCCAGGACATGCTCCCCGACGTCGCCAACGAGCGAGCGGTGGGATACGTGGCCGTGGCCGAGACCATCACCTCGCTCCTCGCCGACGGGACCGGCACCACGCCGCCGGTCGTGACCCACGATGGAGACACCGTGATCACGCATCTGCTCGCCATGGCCGACGTGTGGCGTGGCGCCGGCGACGGCCATGAGGCCATCGACTGGTATCGGCAACGTCACTACGTCGCTGGTGTCCCGGTGCTCGGCCCAGTGTCGGCCGGTCTTGCGATGGTGCGGGCCGGCGATCGGGAGGCGGCGTCGGAGCTCATCGAGAGGCTGTACGACTTCGGTGGCGGCAGCGGGCGGACAGCGGCGTGGGCAGTGGTCCTGCGCGCCGAGCTGGCTGACGGTGCCGGACGCGCCGCCGGTCATCTCGACGCCGCCGACCGGTTCGAGGTCCTGGGCCGCCCGATGGACGCCGCCATGTGTCGGGTCGCCGCCGCCGAGGCGGGCGGAACCCTGACTGCGGCGCAGATCGAGACGGCAGCCGCCCGGTTCGAGGCCGCCCCGTCGCCGTGGATGCTCGAACGGTTGCGGGGGGCCGTCGGCGCCGATCTGACGCCGTCGACGCCCGGCCCGGCCGAGACGCACGGGCTCACCGCCCGCGAGCACGAGGTCGCCGTCGAGGTGGCGCAGGGCCTGAGCAACCGGGAGGTCGCCGACCGCCTCTTCATCAGCATCCGCACCGTGACGAGCCACCTCGACCACATCTACACCAAGCTCGGGATCGGCTCGCGGGCCGAACTGACGGCGATCTTCCGGGCTCCGGGCGCGGATACGTAGTCGCGTTACGCATCGGTACCGATGCCCACCAGCGAGGGTCCGTCGCACACTCCGGTCACTGACCACCTGTGCTGGAGGATCCATGTACCGAACACAAACCCTGAAGCGCCGGACCGGCGCCGTCATCGCCCTCAGTCTCGGGATGCTCGCCGTCGTCGCCTGTGGTGACGACGACGATGCTGTCGCCGGCGGCGTGGGCGATTCACCGACCACGACGACCGAGGTGGACGACGGTGGCGGCGAGCCGCTCCTGGTCACCGCGAAGGACTACGGCTTCGAGGGCCTCCCGACGTCGGTCGAGGTCGGTACCGAGTTGGCCCTCACCAACGTCTCCGAGGAGGAGGTCCACGAGATCGTCCTCCTGAAGGTCGACGACGCCGAGACCCGTCCACTGAACGAGCTGCTGGCTCTCCCGGAGGCCGAACGCGACGCCATCGCCGTGTTCCGTGGCGTGACCGTCGCCTTCCCGGGTGAGGACGCCGGCTTCACCGACGGCTCGATGACGCTGAGCGAACCGGGTCGCTACGTCCTGATCTGCACGATCCCGACCGGTGCCGATCCGCAGGCGTACCGCGATGCCGTCGCCGATCCCGAGGCCGAGGGCCCGCCCCAGGTCGACGGCGGACCGCCGCACCTGGTGAACGGCATGGTCGCCGAGATCGAGGTGGCGTCATGACCACCGTCGACGAGCGCCGCACCGAAGGCGCGATCACCGGTCCACCGTCGGCGTGGCGATCGGCGGCATCGATCAGCGCGGTGGTCGCGTCCTTCGGGTTGCTGTCGCTGCTGGTCACCACCGGCGAGATCATCCCGCCCGCCATCGTCCTCGGCCTGCTGTTCCTCGGCACCGCAGTGGCACTGCGTCGCACGACGGGTCGATGGCCGCTCTACGCAGGCATGGCGCTGCCGGTCATCACGATCGCCGGCAACGCGCCGTTCATCGTCGAGGACATGTCGCATCCCGACTCCGCCGCCGGCTTCGTGCCGTCGGTCGTGATCCTCGGCGGCGTCCTGCTCACCCTGGTGGCGTCGGTGCTCGCGAAGCGGGAGTCGTCGTCGACGCCCCGCCCGCTGGCGCTCGCCACGCTGGGTGTCGCCTCGGTGGCGATCGTCGCCTCGCTCGTGTCATCGGCGTCGCTGTCCGACGACGAACGACAGGAGGGCGACGTCAGCGTCGTGGCCAGCGGGGCCGAGTACCCCGACGAGATCCGGGCGACCGCCGGCGAGGTCGGCCTGTTCGTCGAGAACGACGACGCCATCCGCCACACGTTCCTGATCGAGGGGACGTCGGTCGACCAGGAGGTCCCGGGAGCGACCGATCGACGGGTGACCGTCGACCTCGAGCCCGGCACGTACCGCTACTACTGCGACGTCGTCGGCCACGACGGCATGGAAGGCACCCTCGTCGTCGAGTGACGGCGCTAGGGGGTCCGGATGATCGCCGTCTGGGTACCTGTCCCGAGCAACGTCCCGTCCTGCGCCCAGATGTGGACGGTGCCGTAGCCGTAGCCGTCCTGCACGGCGCCGGCTCGGATGTCGAGCAGGACCCAGTCGGCGTCGGGCGGGGGAGCGGCGGCGAAGCGCACGGTGTTGTCGAGGCTCGTGCCCATCGGCATCCGGCCCATGGCCGCACCGATCGACAGCGGTACGCAGTCGGCCAGCCACCCGAGCGCCGCGCGGGTGCAGCCGCCGATGCCGCTCGTGCTGGCCCACATGCCGATGTGGCCGTCGTCCTGGGCCGGGCCGAATCCGGGGAAGTTGCCGTAGGCCATGCGGCGGTCGGCGCGCTCGACCGCCGTGTCGATCACGTAGGCCGGTCGGTCCTCACGGTTCGGCTTGGGCAGGGTCTCGGGATCGGGCGCGTCGGGCATGGTGACCCAGTGTCCGCTGAGGCCGTCGGACTTCCCGGCGCCGACGCCCAGCATCGTCTCGAAGATGACCTTGCCCTCACGCGTGCCCGTGACGGTGACCTGGCTCGTGCGCTTGCCGGCGACGTCGACCCGGCAGTCGACCTCGATCAGGTCGCCGATGTTCGACGGGCTCAGGAACCGAGTCGTCGACCAGCGGCACGGTGCCCCGACGACGTGCTCGGCCATCTCGATCGACACCGCCACCGGCGCCCCGCCGTACAGCGATCCGAGCGGGTTCGACATGCCCTTCGACACCTCGAGCGTCCACGTGGTGTCACCTCGTTCGACGTCGAGGAGATACCCGGGGGACGTGTTGTCGGCCACGGGCGGAGTGTACGAGTGGCCGACGGCGCCGGACGCCTCGGGAGTGAACGACGTCGCCGTCTACAATCGGCGGACCCTTCGGGGACGTAGCTCAGTTGGCTAGAGCACCTGCTTTGCAAGCAGGGGGTCGTGGGTTCGATTCCCATCGTCTCCACCACATCGACGCCGCTGACCGGCTCGCGTCGGTTCTCGTGACGTGAGGCGCGCCCCTGGGGCGCGTGGTGTTGCAGGAATTCCTGCACTGGCCGGACTCTCGAACGCGGGTGTGTCTGCGGGCGGGTCGGCAACGTACGGTCCGGCCGTGTCCCCCCACCCTGACGACGCCAAGGCCATCCTCACCCGCCACCACGCACCGCCGTGGTTCGAGGACGCCAAGCTCGGGATCTTCGTGCACTGGGGCCTGTACTCGGTGCCGGGTTGGGCGCCAACGCTCGATGGTGACGGCCCGGCGTTCACACAGATCGTCGATGCCATGGCCGACGGCACGATCCCGTATGCCGAGTGGTACCTCAACAGCATGCGGACCCCGGGCAGCGCCACCGAGGCGTACCACCGCGAGCACTACGGCGACGCCCCCTACGACGACTTCCGGGCCACGTTCACGGCCATGCTCGACGACTGGGACCCGGAGGCGTGGGCCGACACGTTCGCGGCGGCCGGCGCCCGCTACGTCGTGCTCACCACCAAGCACTCCGACGGGTACCTGCTGTGGCCGTCGGCGCACCGGCATCCGTTCAAGGACGACTGGCAGACCGAGCGTGACGTCGTCGGCGAACTCGCCGACGCGGTGCGCGCCCGGGGAATGCGCTTCGGGATCTACTACTGCGGCGGCCTCGACTGGTCGTTCGTGGAGCGGCCGATCACCGACCTGGCGTCGGTGTACTCGACCGTGCCGACCGATCCCGTGTACCGCGCCTACGCCGAGGCCCACGTGCGTGAGTTGATCGACCGCTACGAGCCGAGCGTGCTCTGGAACGACATCTCGCTGCCGCCCGAGTTCGCCCGTGACGAGATCCTCGTCGGGTACCTCGACCGCGTCCCCGACGGCGTGATCAACGATCGCATGCGCGTGGTCCCGAACCGGATCGCCAAGGTGCTCGACACTCGGCCGGGTCGGTCGGTCGCCAACTTCCTGGGGCGGAAGGTCTCTGCCGGCGGGGGCATGGTCCAGTCGGTGCCCTACTTCGCCGACTACGCCACCCCGGAGTACACGGCCGAGTCCGAGATCCGCGCACACAAGTGGGAGACGTGTCGCGGCTTCGGGCACTCGTTCGGGTACAACCGCGTCGAGACCGACGACGACATCATCGATGCCACCGAGGTGATCCGCGGCTTCGTCGACACGGTCGCCAAGAACGGGAACCTGCTGCTCAACGTGGGGCCGACCGGTGAGGACGGCGTCATCCCCGAACTCCAGACCTCGCGGCTGGCGACGCTCGGCGGATGGCTCGACCGAAACGGCGAGGCGATCACCGGTACCCGTCCCTGGACCCGCGCCGAAGCGACCACCGACGCCGGCCTCGACGTGCGCTTCACCCAGGCCGACGGCGCGCTCTACGCCATCATCTTCGGCGATCCCGCGCCCGGTCCGGTCGCCATCGCCGGCGTGGCACCGAACGGCCCGGTCGAGCTGCTCGGCCACGGCCCGATCGAGCGAGGGTCGACAACGAACGGTCTCGACATCGTGTGGCCGACGGACGTCTCGTCGGCGGCCGCACACGTCCTCCGCATCGGAAGCCGGGGCTGACTATCCGGGAACGGAGGTCCGCTCGGCCACGACGTCGGCGAGTCGGGCCAGCGACCGATGGTTGCGGGCATGGATGATCGGATCGATGAGAGGACGGGCGAGGTCGGTCAGCGGCCGGAACGCCGGCTCCTCGGTCAGTGTGACGACGCACCGGCGATCGTCGCCGACCAACTCGAACGTCGCTTCGGCCACGACGAGCGGGCGTGACCGGACCCGGAGCTTCAGTCGGCGGTCGGGTTCGACATCGATGACCTCGGTCGAGTCCGGGATCACGAAGGGCTTCGCACCGACCAGGTGATGGAACTTGGTGCCCGGCGACGGCCAGTTGTGGTCGACGTCGCGGATCTCGGATGCGCCGATGAGCCAGTCGGGGTACGTGGTCGGATCGGTGAGTACGGCGAAGACCTCGGATGGAGGTGCCTCGATCTCGCGTGCGGTGAAGGCCATTCGGTGGATCCTCTCGGGCTACTGGGGGGTCAGGTCGGACACGGCGGGACCGTGGAGGAGGGCGCCGCCGCGTTCGAAGCGCGACCCGTGGAGGGGGCAGTCCCACGTCGACTCCGCCTCGTTCCACGTGAGGATGGCGCCGAGGTGTGGGCAGACGCCGGAGACGCGGCATTCCTGGCCGGTCTCGTCGACCGACACGGCAACTCGGTCCAGGCCGTCGGCGACCACGCGTCCCTGGCCACGGCGCGGCCGCGGTCGGGGCACGAACGTGTTGACCCACCCGCCGGCGAGGTGGGCACCGACGTCGAGGTTGGCTCGGACGAGCTCGCGTGCTCCTGCGAGCGGGAGACGGGTCGACGACATCGTCGCGGCCCAGGACGGTGGTTCGGTGCCGAGGATGGTCGCGACGTTCACGGCGGCGGCGGCGACGCCGTTGGTGAACCCCCACTTGTTGAAGCCCGTGACGACGAGAACGCTGGTCGGGCCGGGGTGGAGTGGTCCCACGAACGGCACGGAGTCGGGCGTGGCGAAGTCCTCGGTCATGAACCGGTGGGTCACGGAGCGCACGCCGAAGTGCTCGTCGGCCCACGACACCAGACGCCGGTAACGCTCCACGGTGTCGCCTCCCTGCCCGGTCTTGTGGCTCTCGCCGCCGACGAGGAGGACCTCGGTGTCGCCGGTCGGCGATGGCGCCGTCCGCAGCGAGCGCTTCGGTCCGTCGTGCGCGAGATACATGCCCTCCGGTGGCGGCGCCTCCACCTCGCACGCAACCACGTAGGACGACTGTGGTTCCGTGCGAGCGAAGAAGAGCCCGCGGTCGAGGAACGGGAGCCCGGTCGCGGCCACGGCCCAGCGCGCGGCGATCGTGCCGCGATCGGTGTGGACCCGAACGCCGGTGCGGCCGTCGCTCACGCCGGTGACCCGCACTCCCTCGACCACCGTGCCGCCCCGTTCGATGACATCGGCAGCGAGGTCGAGCACGAACGGCACCGGATCGAACTGCGCCTGGTCTGCCAGACGAGCGGCGCCGGCAGTTGCGTATGGCAGGCCTGACGCGGACGACTGCGCATCGAGTCCGGCAGCGTCGAGTAGTTCGACCTCTCGTTCGACCGCGTCCAGCGAGGACCCGTGCAGTGCGTAGCTCACCGCGGGCCGGACCTCCCACGCGCACTCGATGTCGCGGTCGCGTCGCCGGCGCTCGATCCAGTCGAAGCCGTGCCGGTTCGCCTCCAGGTAGGCGAGGGCAGCATCACGGTCTCGGGTCGCCTCGATCGATTGCGCGGTCAGGTCGTGCAGTACCGAGACCTTGGCTGAGCTGTAGCCGGTCGCGCCCCGGGCGATCTGCCGGGCCTCGACGACCGCGACGTCGACGCCCTGCTCGGCGAGCAGCACTGCCGTTGTGAGGCCGGCGATGCCGGCGCCGATCACGACGCAGTCGACCCGGGTGGGCAGGTCGGCGCCGTCATGATCGATGCGCTCCGACACGGGGTGGTCGAACCAGAGCGACTCGGATGTAAGAGGGAGCGGAGTGGTCGATCGCATGGAGGCTCATGCGGATACCCTCCACGACGCGATTCCAGACGTGCCGAACGCCGGTATGGACTCCGATGTCGAGGGGTAGAGAGGCGAGATGCAGGGCGGCCAGACCATCGACGTCACCAAGGCGGAAGGCGGCCGACTGCGCCGGTGGAACGTCGCGATGGGGCTTCTCCACGCAGTCTCCGGGGCGTTGATGTTGGCCCTCGGCGATGGCACCTTCGAGCTCCCGGTCTCGGTGTTCTCGCTCGGTGGTCCTCCGGGCACATCCCTCGCAGACGGCGACCTCTACGAGGTGGTCGGGGTACCGCTCGCGCTCGGCACCGCGGGCTTCTTGTTCCTGTCGGCGCTCTTCCACGGGATCATCGCCACCGTCGGGTTCGACCGCTACCTCGACGAGCTACGCCACGGACGCAATCGGTTCCGCTGGATCGAGTACTCGCTCTCGGCGACGCTGATGATCGTCTTGATCGCCCTCGTCACGGGCATCGCCGACCTCGCGGCACTGATCGCCATCGCCATCGTCAACGCCACGATGATCCTCTGCGGTTGGCTGATGGAGGTCGCCAATCCACCCGGCCGAGAACGCACGTGGTGGACGCCGTTCGTCGTCGGGAGCATCGCCGGCGCCGGCCCGTGGATCGCGATCGTCGCCGTCCTCGTCTCCAACGCGACCCGCGACGGAGCTGCGACCCCGCCAGGGTTCGTCTACGGGATCATCGTGTCGATCTTCCTGCTCTTCAACTGCTTCGCACTCAACCAGTGGCTGCAGTTCCGAGGACGCGGCAGGTTCGCCGACTACCTCCACGGCGAGCGCGTCTACATCGTGCTCAGCCTGGTGGCGAAGAGCGCGTTGGCCTGGCAGATCTTCGCCAACACCCTGATCTGACCCCGGCGATCAGATCCCGGTCACGCCAGCGCGCTGAGCCCCTGGACGACGAGCAGGCCGAGGATCGACGCGAAGCAGTACCAGTGGTCGCGATGGATCTCTCGGGCGATGGCCGACTGCGTCGCCCGGTCGTCCTCCCGGGTGCCGAGACGGACGGCGTTCGGGACGACCCGAGCGGCAGCCAGCGCGATGGGCGGGACGGCGAGGGCGACCGAGGCGACGACCCAGACGAGTCCGGGGTGGCCGGTGAAGGCCTCGCCGACGAGGCCCGCGATCGTGACGACCATGCCGAAGGTCACGAAGCGGTTCATCGGCCGGGCTGTCGTCGTGACCCGGGCGTAGTACCCGGCGATCGAGGCGAGCACCCGCTCGGGGAGCACCTCACCGTCCTGCCCGCGGACCTGCACGTCGAACATCAGGTCGAACCACAGTACGGCGAGCAGGAACCCGGCGCCGGCGGTCACGACACCGGTCATCGATCGGTCACGGTTCCATCACGACCCAGCCCCGTCGCTGGAGTTCGGCGGCGAGGGCGGCGTCGGAGAGCTTGCGGATCGCCCGGTCAGCAGCGGTCAGTCGCTCCGGTGCCGGGCGGTGCGGTGCGTTCGGTTCGTCGACACGCTCGTACTGCTCGGCTTCGAGTTGTTCGATGAACGCCGCTGCCTCGTCCCGCGTGAACTTCCCGGCGGCCTGACGTTGCGTGAAGCCCATGGGGCCTCGTGCGTCGCGGAAGTCGGAGTGGCCGGCCTCGTTGAGCAACTCGAGGAGCTGGTTGATCTCGCGTGCCGTCGCAGGCGGACCGGATGATTGACCGAAGGCCACGACCACGAGTCTGGTCAGCGCACGGGCTCGCGTCGTCGATGGTCGAGCGGATTCGGCCCGGGACCGCGCGACTCAGAACTCCTCAGGAGCGGGCACGAAGTCGTCCCAGGTGGTCGACGACGGTTCGTCGGCCGGTTCTGGCGCCGGCGAACTCAACGGACGACGGAGACGGGGTACGCCCGACCCGGTGACGACGAGCGCCGCCAGGATGGTGGTGAGCGGCACCGCCGAGACGAGCCCGATGCTGCCCACGAGGGTGCGGATGATCTCGACGGCGATGATCTCCGACGTGATCGACTCGCTGAGCCCGATGCCGACGTTGGAGTAGAAGAGGAGCAACGGGAGCGCCGCCCCGGCGTAGGCGAGCACGAGGGTGTTCACGGTCGAGGCGATGTGGTCTCGGCCGATGTGGACGCCGGTGCGGTACAGGTCGCGAACGGTGTACTCGGGGTTCGCCTCGTGGAGCCGAGCCACGGCGGAGACCTGGGTCACGGTGACGTCGTCGAGCACGCCGAGGCTGCCGATGATGATCCCGGCGAGGACGAGACCCCGCAGGTCGATGCCCTCGGCCGAGACCAGCAGGAAGATCTGGTCCTCGGACGCCAGTCCGGTGATCTGGGCGGCCGACGTGAAGACCGCGCCGAGTACGCCGGTGACCGCGAGCGCCGCCATGGTCCCGAGCAGCGCGACGGTCGTGGTGTCGTTGACGCCGTGCGCGAGGTACAAGGCGGCGAACGCGATCACCGACGCGGACACGAGCGCGACCGGCAGGGGAGGGTGGCCGTCGAGAAGTGCCGGGAAGATGTATCCGAAGAGCACCATCGCCGAGACGACGAGCCCGGCGAGGGCGCGGACGCCCTGGAACCGACCGAGCGCCACCACGGCGATCACGAACAACGCGGCGAGGGCGATCAGCGGCCTGCTTCGCTGGTGGTCGGCGAAGCTGTGCGCGAGCTCGCCGGTGTCGCCCAACACGTACTCGATGACGACGATCTCGTCGCCGGCATCGAAGTCCGGGGTGGGCCCCTGGCTGTCGGGGTACATCTGGAAGCTCCCGGTGGTGCCCGCGTTGGGCCCACTGGTGATCTCGATCTGGATCTCCTCGCAGCGGACCGCCGCCCCGAAGTCCGGGCCGGCGCAGTCCACCGGCGTGTCTCCGATGACGGTCGCGTTGACGCGGTCACCCTGACCGTCGATCCCGGTCGAGAGGCCGGCGCCGCCGCTCGGCCACCAGACGACGAGCCCGACCACCGTCGCGACGGCGACGAGCCCGATCAGGAGGCGGAGGACCCGACGGACGCCGTGGGCGGTGGTCAACGGTCCGTGGTGGTGGTCGTGGTCGTGGCTGGACTCGGTCACCGATCCATCGTCCCCGACGGCGGCGCCGGCGTGGTGGACCGACGATTCGTCCGACCGGGCGACGTCGTTACGATCGTCGGCCATGTGTGCGACCTGCGTAGCCGAGGGAGTGACCTACGTGGGCGGCTCGGTCGGAGCGCTCCGGCTGATGGCGTACCGAGCGTCGCGTCGGCGGAAGCGAGGGTTCGCTGCCGCCCCCGAGACCGAGCATGCGAGCGGCTCCGTTCCCGTCCCTGCCGAGGACGCTTCGGCTTGAGCCGCAGGGCGTTTGTGGGTGCTTCGGCGCGCCCTCTATCTTCGCGAGAGTGATAGTCATTCTCATTACAGTAGTGGAGGAGTCATCGTGAGGTCGTTGTGCGTGCTGGTCGGAGCGGCGTTGCTCGTCGCCGGATGTGGACGAGGTGTCGAGCAGTCCGATGGCAACGGCCGTCCGACGATCGTCGTCACGACGAGCATCCTCGGCGACGTCGTCGCCGAGATCGTCGGCGACGATGCTGAGGTCGTGACGATCATGCCCGTGGGCGCGAGCCCGCACGACTTCCAGTCGTCGGCGCGTGAAGCAGCACAGATCCGCGACGCCGACGCCTTGATCGTCAACGGTGGCGGTCTCGAGGAGTCGCTGGTCGACGTGATCGCCGGGGCGGTGGACGACGGCGTCCCGACCTTCGAGGCGTTGGATGCGGTCGAGGCGCTCCACGACGATCATGAGGACGACGATCATGAGGACGACGATCACGAGGACGACGATCACGAGGACGACGGCCACGGCCACGACGATCACGACCACGGTAACGAGGACCCGCACTTCTTCACCGACCCGGTGCGAATGGCGGAAGCGGTCGAGGGAATCACGGACTTTCTGGTCGACACGGTGCCCGCGCTCGACGGCCCGCTCCTGCATCAGCGGGCGGATCGCTATCGCGCAGCGTTGGAGGACCTCGACCTCTCGATCGTCGCCCTCTTCGCCGACCTCTCCCCATCGAGTCGGGTGCTGGTCACCAACCACGAGGTGTTTGCCTACTTCGCCGAGCGGTACGACTTCACGGTCATCGGTACGGTGATCCCCGGTTCGTCGACCACCGACGCCGCCAGCGCCGGCGATCTCGCGGCGCTTGCCGACGCGATCGAGCGCGGCGGTGTCCCGGCGATCTTCGCCGACACGTCGTCGCCGGACCGGCTCGCACGAACTCTCGCCGACGAGATCGGCGACGTCACCGTCGTCGAGCTGTTCTCCGAATCGCTCGGATCAGCCGGCTCGGGTGCGGAGACCTACGTCGAGATGATCGAGACCAACGCGACTCGAATCGCCGACGCGCTGCGTTGACCGCGGTGGTCGACGAGGAGGGTCATGCGATGTGGGGCGGGAAGGTGACCTCGGCAGCCGTGACGGTGTCGCCCCGTCGACCGGGAGCATCGGTGTACTTCCAGTAGAGGTTGGTGTGCGCGATGACCTGTGAGGCATCGAGCGGTGCGCCGTACTTGCTCGGGTCGTCGGTGGTGTGTGCATCGGCGACGAGGGTCGCGTCGTAGCCACGCACCAGGGCGCCGTGCAGCGTGTTGCGGATGCAGGCGTCGGTCTGGGCGCCGGCGACGACCAGGTGCCCCACGGCCCGCTCCGCCAGGAGCTCCTCGAGCTCGGTCTCCTCGAACGAATCGCCGTGGTGCTTGTGGACGAGCGGCTCCGACGGGTCGCGCCGCAGTTCGTCGACGTACTGCCAACCTTCGCTTCCCTCGGGGAGGTCGTCGTCGCCGTGCTGGACCCAGATGACCGGTGCCCCCGCAGCCCGTGCGCGGTCGAGCGCCACGTTGATGTTGGCGATCACCGCGTCACGATCGTGGGCCTCGGCCACGACGTCGCGCTGGACGTCGATGATCAGGAATGCCGTGTTGGGGCGCTCGGGGAGTGAGGTCATGGTCACGTCCTCCACGCGATCGGGTACCGCGACATCGGTGACTCTACGGATGTCTCCGCGCCGTGTCGCTAGTCTTGACCGCACGGTCAATTGACTCCCAGGGGGATCCATGACGGACACCACAGCAGCACGGCCCGACGCCGACGCGGCAGCGGAGGACGCGGCCACCGACGAGGCGGCCGGTCGCTACCAGTCGCCGCGTGGCAAGTTCGAGATCTTCCGCGCCCCCGACCTCCCCAAGCCGCCGACGCCCCAGGTGATGGAAGGCGTCGACCTGTCCGGAGCCGCCGACGGCTTCGACTACAGCGGACTCCTCGACGACAACGACGAGGGCGAGGTCCGCGACGCGATCGGCGAGATGGTCCGCGCCATCGCCCCGGGCACGGTCACCACGCCGCTGTTCGGTCAGGGCGGCAAGGACGGGATGTCGTTGGTGCACGTCTGGTTCGGTCCGGACTTCCCGCTCTTCCGTCACAGCCACCCCCGCTACGGCGACTGCCTCTACTACGTGATCGCCGGCGAGGTCGTCCTCGGCAGCCAGCGCCTCGGTCCGGGTGACGGGTTCTTCGTCCCCAACGAGATGCCGTACAAGTACAAGGCCGGACCCGAGGGCGTCGAGGTGCTCGAGTTCCGCGCCGGCGGCGGGGTCAAGGGTGGGCCGGGGATGAAGCTCGACGAGCGTTCGGTCGCCGGCATCCGCAAGCTGGCCGAACTCGCCACGGCGCAACACGAGACCTGGGCATCGGCCGCGCCGGCGCCCGGCGGAGCACTGTTCGACCCCCAGGCCTAGACGTCCTCGCAGACCCCGCCGCCCGGGGTGCGGGCACGAGGCGGCTACGGTCCGAGGACATGGCGATCGCGGGCACGCCGGCAGTTTCGACGCGTCACTTCGACGTGCGCTGGATCACGAGGGCACCCGTCGACGTGCTCGTCGCCTTCGCCTGGGTGCCGATCTGGCTGGTGGCGCACGCGGTTCGGGCCGACACCGACGCGGTCGCGGCCCTGGCCGGGTGGGTGCTGCTGATCTCGTTCGCGCACCAACCGGTGACGCTGCCCCTCATCTACGGCGACGTGCGTGAGCGACGACGACGGACCCGACTCCTGGTCGCCGCGCCGGTGGTCGCCGTCGTGGCCGCGTTCGTCGGCCTGACGATCAGCGTGCTGGTCACCGCGCTCGCGGCCGCCGCCTGGAACGGTCACCACACCCTCCGACAGCGTTACGGCATTCTGCGTGTCTACGGACGCAAGGTCGGCCAGACCGACGGTGACCATGAGCAGGGGATCCTGTTCTGGTGGTTCGGGGCCGCCGTCGCTGTCGTGTTCGCCGACCCCGGTGCGCCGGACAAACTGCAGGCGCTCCCGCTCGGTCGCGTCAACACACAGATCATCGACTTGTTGGCGATGCTGCGGCCGATCGCCGTCGTGGTCGCCCTGGTGACGATCGTCGGGGCGAGCATCACGACGTGGCGGTGGGCGTCGCTCGAACGGACCCGCGACCGGCTGAACCCGGCCAAGTACCTGTACCTGTTCGGCGCGTTCGGTCTCTTCGCCATGGCTCCCGTCGACCCGGTGGCCACCGTGTTGGGGTTCGCGTTGGCCCACAGCATCGAGTACTTCGTCGTGGTCCACGGCACCGTGCGGCGCCGGGCGACGGCCGGATCGCTGCTCGAGCGTGTCGTACGGCCGCGCTTCGGCCCGGCGCTGTTCCTCACGATCTACACCGGGATGGTCCTGGCTCTGGTCGCCGGACTGAAGACCGGACTGTCTCGCAACCTCTTCGGTGCGATCTATCTCGGCTTCGGGGCACTGCACTTCGCCTACGACGGGCTGATCTGGAAGCTCCGGTCGCCGGCGGTGGCTCAGCAGTTCGATGTGGTCCCGGGTCTCAGTTCTGACTGATCCAGTTGCGGGTCCAGGCCTTCTGGTCGGCGTTGCAGTGCATGTCCCACTCGAAGCCGGTCAGGGCGAAGGCATAGCAGTCGGCCCAGACCTCGGCGGCGTTGCCCGCACCGGGGAAGCCTGTGGGCGGAGCGCCCAGGTAGGCGTTGGTGCCGTACTCGTAGGCCACGAGGTGGCCGATCTCGTGCACGGCCACGAAGGCGATGTGGTCCCACGAGTCGTCCGCCTGGCCGGCGCCGATCTGGACGAGCCGGTTCGGCCAGGCCCACGAGGTGTTGCCGGGGATCCACTCGAGGACATAGTCGACCCGGTCGCGGTGGCGGGCCGGGACGTAGGCCTCGATCGCGGCACGGGCTCGCTCGAGACCAGCCGCGGGACCGGGGTCGATCGACGGAGTCGGCGCCGGTGCGGGCTCCGGTGCTGGTGGCGCGGTCGTCGTGGGCGGGGGCTCGACCGGCGCCGGGGTCGTGGTCGGCGGGGTCACGACGACCGGCGCCGGTGCGGGGGTTGGAATGACGACGGTGGAAGGCCACACGCCGATCGTGGCTCGGGTCGGGAGTTCGTCGGTGGCGGAGGCCGCAGCGGTCTCGGTCGCCGTCGTCGGGAGGGCGGCCACGGGGTCGGGCAGTGCGCCGGTGGTCTCGGCGGTTGCGGTGATGCCGACGATGGTGGCGAGGGCGATGGTCACGGCGGTGGCGGTCGTCACGAGGAGGTGGCGCAAGCTCATGCAGGTCATCGTGAAGACGGCGGATCTGGTGCCGATCTGGGAAACCTCAAGATCGGACCAAGACCGAGGTCGAGCATCCGAGATGCCGCTCTGCCCTTCGATCGGGGATACTGAGCGGCATCCCTCCTCCCCCCGAAGGGCCCCCCGATTGAGTGACGTGCGCGAAGGCTCGTGGTCCCCGTGACGGGCGACGACGCATCAGCCGGGCAGCCGCGAGTCCGTGTCCTCGTCGTCGAGGACGAGTGGATCAACCGCCGGCTGGTGATCGCACAGCTCGAACGACTCGATCACGACCCGGTGGGTGTCGAGACCGCGTCCGACGCGCTCGCCGCTCTGCGCTCGCCCGAGCGTGTCGACATCGTGTTGATGGACTGGCAGCTACCGGACCTGAACGGCCTCGACGCCACTCGACGGATCCGCTCGATCGAGGAGTCGACCGGCGGTCACGTCCCGATCATCGGCATGACGGCGCGGACCGCCGAGGGTGATCGAGAGGCCTGCCTGGACGCCGGGATGGACGACTTCCTCCCGAAGCCGATCGTCCTCGACGAACTCGAGGTCGTGATCGAACGGTGGCGGCCGGTCTCGCCGATCGGACCGTGAGGAGCCCGTCGAGGCTCAGTCCGTCGGCTGGTTGCCGTAGCGGTCGACGTGGAGCACGTCGGCGACGTCGGGGCGCGTGGTCGGGCCGTACTTCCCCTTGGCCCAGCCGATCGGGATGATGCAGACCGGGTTCATCGATCGGGGGAGATCGAGGATCTTGCGGGCGGCGGGAACACGCCAGATCGGCAGCGTCTGCAACGAGGCACCGAGGCCCACGGCGCGGCATCCGAGCAGCAGGTTCTGCACCGCCGGGTACACCGAGCCGTAGTAGCTCGACACCGAGATCTGCGGCCGACCGACGGGGCGGTGCTTGAGGTTGCGGCGATAGCACGGGATCACGAACAACGGGATCTCGTCGAAGTGGGCCATCTGCCACTCGCCGGGACGCATCTGCCGTTGGCGTGCTTCGTCGTTGCGGGCCAGCCACCGCTCGACGGGCTGCATGCGTCTGTGGAGTTGGGCGTAGAGGTCGCCGAGGGCTCGTTTCTGGTCGACGCCGGTGATCACGAGGAACGACCAGTCCTGCGAGTTCGAACTCGTGGGGGCCTTGAGTGCGAGGGCGAGCAGTCGCCGGATCAGTTCGGGATCGACCGGGTCGGGATGGAGACGTCGGACGGCGCGCTGCGTCATCATCGCGTCGACGAGCGGCATCTCGAGTCGCTCGAGTGCCTCGTCGAGGGTGGGAGGGGTGAACGTGTCCGCCATGGCGCGACGGTAGGTCGTCGCCGCGTGCGAGTCAGATGTCCATGCCGTGGTGGGGCGGCAACTCGGCCCGACCGATGGCGTCGGCGCGACGGTGGAGGAGCGCCGCGGTGTCTTCGAGGTTGCGACCGATGATGAAGTCGCCCCGCTTGGCGCCTTCGACGGCGAAGCGTCCGAGCGCGGGCACGTCGGCCACGGGGACCTCCTTGCCGCCCTTCTCGAGTGCGGCCTTCAGTTCCGTGAACGTCATCGATCGGCGTGCGGCGGTTCGTTCCCGGGCGAACTCGGCTGGCCGGTTGCGATTGGCGGTGTAGAGGCCCGAGTCGATCAGGCCACCGCTCGGGTAGAAGACCGAGGCCCGGATCGACGTGCCGTCGGAGATGAGGTTGTGGGCGAGCGCCTCGGTGAAGCAGGAGACCGCGGCCTTGGACGCGGCGTAGACGCTCGCCCGCGGGACCGGCGCGAAGCCGCCGTCGCCCGACGAGGTGTTGATGATCCGACCGGGCTCGCCGGACTCGATCATCCGCGGGATGAACGCGGCGCACCCGTTGGCAGTGCCGAACACGTTGACGCCGAAGCACCAGCGGAAGTCGTTGAACTCCTGCTCCCACGGCTTGCCGCCACCACCGCTCGTGACGCCGGCGTTGTTGAACAGCAGGTGACACGCGCCATGGGTCGAGAACACCGAGTCGGCGAGGGCCTCGAACGACGCGGGGTCGCTGACGTCGGTCCGGATGCCGATGACGTCGCCCCGGCCGGCGAGTTCGGCCACGGTCGCGTCGAGGACCGGTTCCTCGATGTCAGCGATCACCACGCGGGCGCCCTCGTCCAACAACGCCTCGACGATCGAGCGACCGATGCCGTTGGCGCCGCCGGTGACCACCGCGACCTTGTCCGTCAGGCCCGAGAGATCTGGTTCGCTCATCGGCAGGACCCTATTCCTCCCTGCTAGAACGTGTTCTAGAAAAGTGAACCGGGGGGTTCCGCATGTCCGTGACCGATCTGCCGGCCGACGACCGCTACGTCGTCATCTCGTCCGACTGCCACGCAGGCGCGAGCATCAGCGCGTATCGGGAGTACCTGGCGTCGGAACACCACGACGACTTCGACGCGTGGATGCAGACGTTCGACAACCCGTACAAGGACCTGACGGGGGACGATGCCGAGCGCAACTGGGACTCCGCCCGTCGTCTCCGTGAGATGGAGGCGGACGGCGTGGTGGCCGAGGTCGTCTTCCCCAACACCATCCCGCCGTTCTTCCCTGCGGTCAGCCTCGTCAACCAGGCGCCGCCCGCGAACGCCGGCGACCTCGACCGTCGTTGGGCGGGATTGCAGGCCCACAACCGCTGGCTCGCCGACTTCTGCGCCGACGCGCCGGGTCGACGGGCGGGCATCGCGCAGATCATGCTCCACGACGTCGACGCTGCCGTCGCCGAGGTCCGCTGGGCGAAGGACCATGGGCTGACCGGCGGGGTGCTGTTGCCCGGTGCCCCTCCCGGCTCCGGCGTGGCACCGCTCTACGACAAGGTCTACGAACCGCTGTGGCAGGTGTGCGACGAACTCGGCATGCCGATCAACCACCACTCCGGCAGCGCCGCCCCCGACTACGGCGACTACCCCGAGGCGAAGATGATGTTCATCCTCGAGGTCACGTGGTGGGCACACCGGACGCTGTGGCACCTGATGTTCTCCGGCGTCATGGAACGGCATCCCGACCTGCAGTTCGTGTTCACCGAACAGGGGTCGGAGTGGGTGCCCGAGGAACTGACCCGTCTCGACAACATGTACACCCGCTTCACCATGGCCAAGGGCAGTCAGGAGGCGGCGTTCGCCGCCGGCGCCATCGACCAGATGTCGCGGACGCCGAGCGAGTACTTCGCCCGGCAGTGCAGCCTCGGGTCGAGCTTCATCCGTCGTCACGAGGTACGGATGCACGAGACGATCGGTACCGACTCGATCATGTGGGGGAGCGACTTCCCGCACCTCGAGGGCTGCTGGCCGTGGTCCAAGGACCACCTCAAGATGAGTTTCGGCGGCCTGTGCGACCCGGCAGAGATCCAGGCGATGGTCGGCGGCAACGCCGCCCGCATCTACGGCTTCGACATGGACGCACTGGCGAAGATCGCCGCCGACGTCGGACCCACCGTCGACCACCTCACCGTTCCGTTGAAGCGAGCCGACATCCCCGACGAGGCGCTGCGGTGCCCGTCGTTCGCCATCGGCAAGTTCCGCCCCGACCCCGACCTGGACTGAGCACCATGACTGCGACCATTCGCTACGGAGCACGAACGGCCGAAGACCGCGAGGTCGCGGCGACGAAGGTCGGCGCATGGTCGACGTCGTTCACCGCGCTGTACGAGACCGACCCGGGACTGGTCGAGCAGGTCCTGCCGCCGCCGCTCGTCGCGACCGCACAGCCGCTGGTGAAGGTGTCGATCGCCACGGTGGAGATCGACCGACCCGGGGTACCGACGTTCGGTGCCGGCACATTCGGTGTGCAGTGCGAACACGACGGGCTGGTCGGGTTCTACCCGCTCCTCATGCCGATGACGACCGAGCAGTCGGTGATCGGCGGGCGCGAGACCTTCGGCGAGCCGAAGAAGCTCGCGCAGGTGGCGCTGGAGCGGGACGGCGACGCCCTCGTGGGCACCGTCACGCGCATGGGCGTGACGATCATCGAGCTCCGAGGAACCGTGACCGGTTCGGAGGAGCCGCCGGCGCCTCTCGAACGGACCGACTTCTACCTGAAGTTCCTGCGCGACCCCGGGGGAGCCGGCTTCGACGCGCCGCCGAGCCTCGTGCACTGCCATCGCAACGAGACCAACCGGACCAGAGAGGCCGTCGACGGCGAGATCATCCTCCGCGAATCCCGCTTCGACCCGGTCGCCGACCTTCCGGTCCGCGAGGTCCTGGAGATGAGCCTGTCGGAGCGGCAGAGCCAACAGCGGGGCGAGATCGTCGCCACGCTCGACCCGGCCGAGATCCTCCCCTACGCGCACCAGCGCTACGACGACATCCACCCCGCCGCTCCTCGGCCCCAGGGGGCCTCGTCGCTACCGAGTTGTTCGGCAGGGCCTCACAACTCGACAACGGAGCACGAAGCATGAGCAGCGACCGATTCCTCGTCATCTCCGCCGACTGCCACGCCGGCCTCCCCAACGCCGAGTACCGCGAGTGGCTCGACCCGGCCTTCCACGACGCGTTCGCCGAGAGCCTCGAGGATCGCGAGCGCCAGCGACAGTTGGCCATGCAGGGGTTCCTCAACAAGGAGTTCGCCGACGAGTGGGCCGAGGAGAACGAGGACGGTCTGCGCGGCTCGTGGGACGCGGTCAAACGTGACCGCGAACTCGACAACGACGGTGTGGTCGGTGAGGTCATCTTCCCCGACGGCGACTCGGTGAGCTCGGGAGCGTCGGCTCCCTTCGGTGCCGGTCTCGGCCAGAGCGGTGAGACGCCTCCCGAGCACCTGCTCGCCGGCGCCAGGGCTCACAACCGTTGGCTGGCCGAGCTGTGTGCGACGAGTCCGGAACGCCGACGCGGCATCGCCGTGGTCCCGATCGCGTTCGTCGACGTGGACGTCTCCGTGGCCGAGATCCGGCGTGCACACGAGTCCGGCCTGCGTGGCGGGATCCTCATCCCGCCGATGTGGCAGCCGGGGGCGCCGTACCACGATCAGAAGTACGACCCGATCTGGGCTGTCTGCCAGGAACTCGACCTCCCCGTGCACGTCCACTCCGGACCGGCCGACAAGGCGTCGTACGGACCCCACATCGGCATCTACACCGCCGAGGTGCGGTTCTGGTCGTCCCGACCGCTGTGGTTCCTGATCTGGTCGGGGGTCTTCGAGCGGTTCCCGCGCCTCAAGTTCGCCGTCACTGAGTGCGGAGCGTTCTGGGTCAACGATCTCCTGTGGCGCATGGACTCGGTGTTCGAGCGTGAGCACGGGTCGAAGAAGCTCGGCGCCCAACTGACGACCAACCTGTCGATGCGTCCGTCGGACTACTTCGACCGCAACTGCTTCATCGGCGCGTCGAACACCCACCGACGTGAGCTCGAGCGTCGCTACGAGATCGGTGTCGGCAACCTCATGTGGGGCAACGACTTCCCCCACCCCGAGGGCACGTGGCCACACACCGCCGAGTTCCTCCACCGAGCGTTCAACGACATCCCCGAGGACGAAGCCCGCGCCATGCTCGGTGGGACCGCGGCGGAGGTCTACGGCTTCGATGTCGCCGAGCTGCAGCCGCTCGTCGACGAGTTCGGACCGACGGCCGAGGCGCTCGGTCAGACCGAGGGACGCGACCTGTCGAAGTGGGATGCGCTCCGCGAATCGGGTCGGCCGTGGCTCACCGAAGAGGGCTCGTATTGACGGACATCTCCGTCCCCGTCTCCTTCGACCCGTTCGAGGAGGGGTTCACCGAATGGCCGTACGCGCAGTACGCGCGACTCCGTGAGAACGACCCGGTGCATCACAGCGACCTGATGCAGGGCTGGATGTTGACCCGCTACGTCGACGTCGACCGGGTGCTGAAGGACCCGGGCATGAGCGCGGTGATCGACAACGCGACGCCGACGCCGAACACGCGGATGGAGATCGAACGTCGGGCCGAGATCGGCTACGACGCCAACCCGCTCCCACTCCTCGACGAGCCCGACCACAGCCGGGTCCGCAAGATGATCGCCCCGACGTTCCGCAAGGGTTCGGTCAAGGACCTCCGGGCCACCATCGAACGTCACGTCGACGACCTGCTCGACGGGATCATCGATCGACAGGGGTCGGCCGGCACGTTCGACCTGATCGGCGACCTCGGCTATCCCATGCCGGTGATGGTGATCTGCGAGCTGATGGGGATCCCCGACGAGGACGGCCACGAGTTCCGTCGCTGGGTGCAACTCGTGGCGCTCGGACTCGATCCGATCATCGACCCCGACACCCGTGAGCGAAGCCTGGCCGCGGGGGAGGAGATGCGCGACTACCTGCGAGGTCAGATCGCCGCGAAGCAGGCCGCCCCGACCGACGATCTCACTTCCGCTCTGGTGCACTACGAGGAGGACGGCGATCGTCTCGACGCCGACGAACTCCTCGCTCAGATCCAGACCCTGTACATCGCAGGGCACGAGCCGGCGACGGCAGTACTGGGCAACGGCATGCGCGGTCTGCTCGGACAGCCGGACGAGTTCCGGCGTCTGTGGGACGACCGGTCGCTCGTTCCCCACGCCGTCGTCGAACTGCTCCGCTACGACGGACCCAACCAGTTCGTGCGCCGCATCGCGTTGGAGGACCTCGACTTCGACGGCGGCACGGTTCCCGCCGGGGCAGTCGTCTATCCGTGCATCGCGGCAGCAAACCACGACCCGACCGAATTCGGCGACGATGCCGACCGCATCCGGGTCGACCGACCCGAGGCCGTGCACCACCTCCAGTTCGGCGCAGGCATCCACTCCTGCCTCGGCACCCATCTCGCGAAACTCGAGCTCGAGGTCACCCTGGGCCGCCTCGTCGACCGCTTCTCCGACCTCGAGGTCGTGACGCCGCCGACCTGGTCGCCGCGCATGGTCCTGCGCAGCGTCAACGAACTCGAACTCCGCTACTCGACGTGAATGAGTACCCAACGCGCACCGGTTGAGTAGCGCGATCTCGCCCCGATCGGAGATGATCCGATCAGTACTCCGACGAAGCAAGGACGAGACGATGACCCGATCACGAACGTGGATGGCGGCGCTGCTCGCCCTGGTGCTCCTGTTCGCCGCGGCCTGTGGTGGCGATGACGACGACGCTGCCGACACCGGCACCGGCGACGCGACCGATCAAGCGTCCGATGACGCAGCCGTCTCGGACGACGACGGTGACGACGCCGATGACGACGGGACGACCGACACCGACGACGACGCTCCGGCCACCGGAGAGTTCGGGACGATCACGATCAACGGCGACGTCTACCCGGTCACGATGCTCAACCGCTGCATCCCGTTCTCGGGGAGTGACGACGACCTCGACCTCCAGGCGTTGGGCGAGGGCGTGAAGATCAACATCTACGCCTCTGCCGGCGTCGTCGACGACGTGTCGATCGACGGGAGCACCGTGACCTCCGAGTACGGCAGCCGGGCCTTCGGCGGCTTCGACAGCGTCATCGCCGACCAGTCGACCGACGGTGGCCGGACGACCGGGTCGGCGACGATGCCCGACGCCACCGGTGGTCCGACGACCGTCGAGGTCGAGTGGGACGTGGAGATCCCGAGCGACGTCCGCGACTGCAGCCTCTAGGCGGGCAGTCGGCCCTACTGCTGCTGCTGGACCTGTTGCATCGAGAGGTCCTGCGTGGGCGGCGTCGACTGCGCCGACAGCAACCGCATCTCGACACCGGTCTGGAACGCCGCCGAGGCGTCGCCGGCGTACACGCCACGGATCGGCGGCACGTCGTCGTAGTCGCGGCCGCGGCCGATCGTGATGTGGCGTTCACCGACGGCGAGCGCGTTGGTCGGGTCGAGGGCCAGCCACCCGGCGCCCGGGATCGCAGCCTCGAACCACGCATGGGTCTGGACCTGCGCGGTGTCTCCGAGCGCCATCGCCCCGGTGGCATCGTCGGCGGCGAAGAAGTAGCCGGAGACGTAACGAGCCGGCACGCCGAGGGAGCGGCAGAGCGCGACCGCGAGGTGGGCGTAGTCCTGACAGACACCCTCACCGCCCTCGAGCACCTGATCCGGCGTGACGCCGATCTCGGTGCTGCCCGATCGGTAGGTGAGGGAGCGATGGACACGCCGGTGGACGTCGAGCACGAGGCTGACGACGTCGGTGTCGCTGCGTTGGCGGAGTTCCTGCGTGACCTGGTCGGTGCCCGGACCGAGTTGCGTGTGGCGGGTGGGCGACAGGTACTCGGCGTGCTGGTCGGCGAACTGTCGGTCGGCCAGCGCTGCCATCTCCGGTGAAGCGACCATGAGCGGCCGCTGTCGGGTCTCGACCGCCGACTCGGCGACGATCTCGAACGAGACGTGGGGTTCGCGGATCCCGTACGCGTCGACCCTGGTGCCCCAGTAGTCGGTGAACGAGTGGACGCGGGTGGTCGGGCTCGCGGCCACCCGGTACGACAGCAGCATCTGGTGCTCGTCGGTCAGCGGGCAGGCACGGAGTTCGTTCTGCGAGTGCCGGACGATGTTCTCGTACTCGAAGGCCAGCCGGTAGTGGATGTCGAAGCGCACGTCAGCCCCGAACCATGGTCGGGTCGAGCACGTTGATCGACATCTCGTCGGTGCTGCGGAAGTAGGTGACCTCGACCGACTCGGCCACCTGCCGGATGTTGTGCTCGATCATGTGGAGGTACACGCTCAGGTCGCCCGCGAGCAGTTCCTTCACGTCGAGGAATTCGACGTCGGCGCGCAGGCGTCCCAGCAGCCGCTGCGGTCGGCTCCTCGGGGACGACGTCCCCTCGATCCAACTGAGCGACTTCTCCGCCGTCTGGAGTCCGAACAGCACCGACCGGGGGAACTGCGGCGACATCAGCAGGAACGCCACGACGTCGGCCGGGTCCATCGAGGCGCGGTAGCGGCGGCGGAACGCCTCGGAGCCCGAGGCCGACTTGAGCGTCGACACCCAGTGGTGGAATCCGCCGGTGGCGCCGGCCGCCACGAGCTGGCTGTAGCGCACGAGGAGGAGTCGCAGCGTCGTGATCGACCGTTCGAGCATCCACCCGAGCGAGAGGAAGTTCCACGACTCGTCGCGCGGCATGGTCTCGTTCGCCACGCCGGCGATGGTCTGACACTGCGTGCGGATCATGGCGTAGAGCTCGTGGGGCTCGCCGGTCACGTCGTCGCGCAGGTCTCGGGCCGACACCCGGAGGTGGAAGGCGTTGATCGACTCCCACAGTTCGGTGCTGATCAACTCGCGTACCGCCCGCAGGTTCTCCCGGGCATGGGTGACGTTCGATCGGATCGTGCCGGGGTTGTCGGGGTCGAAGACGAGGAACTCGCTGACGACGTCGGCATGGAGGATCCGGTCGCTCTCCGAGAATGCCAGGTCGACGTTGAGGATCTTGAGGAGGTCGTGCCACGACACGCTCTCGTTGCCGGCCATGGCCTCGAGATGGGTGTGATAGGTGACGTCGAGCATCCGGGCCGTCGACTCGGCTCGTTCGATGTAGCGACCGGCCCAGAACAGCGACTCGGCGTGGCGTGCGAGCATCCGGCTATCCCTCCTCGGGCGCGAGGACCCAGGTGTCCTTCGAGCCGCCGCCCTGGCTCGAGTTCACGATCAGTGATCCCTTGGTGAGCGCGACGCGGGTCAGCCCACCGGGGATGACCTCGACCTTCTCGCCACACAGGACGAAGGGCCGCAGGTCGATGTGGCGGCCCTCCATGTGGTCGCCGACGAGGGTCGGATGGCGCGAGAGCTGGACCACCTCCTGGGCGATGTAGTTGCGAGGATCCGCCTCGATGTTGCGGCGACACTCCTCGAGCTCGGCATCGGTGGCCTTCGGCCCGATGACCACGCCGTAGCCGCCCGCCTCCGCCACCGGCTTGATCACCAACTGGTCGAGGCGGTCGAGGACCATCGCCCGCTGCTCGGGCTCCCACAGCAGATACGTCTCGATGTTGGGGAGGATCGGTTCTTCGCCGGTGTAGTACCGGATCAGGTCGGGGACGTAGGCGTAGACCGCCTTGTCGTCGGCGACGCCGTTGCCGACAGCGTTGGCGATGGTGACCGTCTGTGCCCGCGCCGCCGCCATGAGGCCGGGGACGCCGAGTGTGGAGTCGGGCCGGAACACGACCGGGTCGAGGAAGTCGTCGTCGATGCGTCGGTAGATGACGTCGACGCGTTGCATGCCCTGCGTGGTGCGCATCGACACGGTGTGGTCGTCGACCACGAGGTCGCGACCCTCGACCAACTCGACACCCATCTGCCGGGCGAGGAAGGCGTGTTCGAAGTACGCCGAGTTGTAGACACCCGGAGTGAGGACCACGACCGTGGGGTCGTCGCTGGCGGACGGCGGGGCGACCGACTGGAGGGCGTGCAGCAGCGACAGGCCGTAGTGGTCGACCGGTCGGACGTGGTGGTTGGCGAACACCTTGGGGAGGACCCGGGTCATCGCCTGGCGGTTCTCGAGGACGTACGAGATGCCGGAGGGATTCCGGAGGTTGTCCTCGAGCACGCAGTAGGCGCCGTTGCCGTCGCGCACGATGTCGACGCCGGCGACGAGACAGCGAGCGGCATGGGGGACCGGGATCCCGGCGGCCTCTCGGCAGAACCCGTCGGACGAGGCGATGAGCCACCACGGCACGATGCCATCGCGGACCGCGGCGCGCTCGCCGTTGTAGAGGTCCTCGAGGAACCGGTTGAGCACCGTGACCCGCTGGGCGAGGCCCGCCTCCACCGTCGTCCACTCGTCGGCGGGGATGAGTCGCGGCACGAGGTCCATCGGGAACGTCCGCTCGACGCCCTCGCTCTCGCCGTAGACCGTGAAGGTGATGCCCGCGGTGCGGAATGCCTCGTCCCGAAGCCGCTCTCGCCGGTTCAGTTCACCCGGGGGGAAACCGCCGAGCTGGTCGACCATCGCCTCGTAGTGCGACCGCGCTCCGCCGTCGGCGTCGCACGCCTCGTCGAAGAATCCCTCGGTCTCGTAGCCAGCGAACAGGCCATCCATCAGGGCGGACCGTACAGACCGGCTGGCGCTCCCGCAGGGCGGAGACGAAGACAATCGTGTTTCGTCGCCCGCCTCTCCAGACAAAACCGGGTTCTGGGTGCGCGATCGGGATGTGACCCGTCCCGTTCATGCACCCAGAATGAATCCACCGGGTTCTGGGTGCGCGATCGGGATGTGAGCCGTCCCGTTCATGCACCCAGAACATTTCTGGCGTCTGCTTCGGTCAGTGACCGGAGCGGACCTTGCCCGTCGCGTTGCCGTGCAGACGCTCGGCGTGACGGTTGAGACCGATCAGTTCGGCTTCGATCCCGCGCTCGGCGAACTTGTCGACCACGAGGTCGAGGGCGACGACGGCCGACGTGTCCCAGATGCGAGCGTCGCTGAAGTCGATCTCGACCCGTTTGACCTCGACGGCGTCGTAGTCGAACTGGTGGACGAGGTCGTTCGTCGAGGCGAAGAACAGCTCGCCGGTGACGGCGTAGAGACGTTCGACGTTGTCGGGGTCGACCACGCTGGTCACCGACACGACATGGGAGACGTGCCGGACGAAGAAGATGGCCGAGAGCACGACGCCGGCGCCGACGCCGTAGGCGAGGTTGTGCGTGAGCACCACGATGGCGACGGTGACGGCCATGACGGTCGTCTCGTTCCTCGGGATCGAGCGGAGGGAGTCCGGCCGGATGCTGCGCCAGTCGAACGTGCCGACCGAGACCATGATCATGACGGCGACGAGCGCTGCCATCGGGATGCGGGCCACCCAGTCGCCGAGCACGAGGATGAGGATCAGCAGGAACACGCCGGAGGCGAGGGTCGACAGCCGGGTGCGTCCACCGGTCTTGTGGTTGATCATCGACTGGCCGATCATGGCGCAGCCGGCCATGCCACCGATGAACCCGGTGAACACGTTGGCGACACCCTGACCACGCGACTCGCGGTTCTTGTCGGAGTCGGTGTCGGTCAGATCGTCGAGCAACTGCGCGGTGAGCAGCGACTCGAGCAGGCCGACGAGCGCGAGGGTGATCGAGAACGGGAGGATGATGCCGAGCATCTCGAGGGTGAGCGGCACGTCCGGCAGGGCGAGGAACGGGAGCGAGTCGGGCAGGTCGCCCATGTCGCCGACCGTGGGGAGGTCGAGGTCGAATCCGATGGCCATGCCGGCGAGCACGACGATGGCGACGAGCGGCGACGGGATGGCCTTGGTGAGTCGAGGGAGCCCGTAGATGATCGCCAGCCCGGCAGCGATGAACGCGAGGTTCAGCGGCAGCTGGTCGGTGTTCGGCTCATCGGTGAGGAAGATGTGCGGGACCTGCGCGAGGAAGATCAGGATCGCCAGCGCGTTGACGAACCCGAGCATCACGCTGCGGGGGACGAACCGCATGAGTTCGCCGACGCCGAGATAGCCCAGTCCGATCTGGATGACACCGGCCAGGATCGTCGCGGCGAAGAGATACCCGACGCCGTGGTCGGCCACGAGCGGGATGACGACGAGCGCCATGGCCGCGGTGGCGGCCGAGATCATGCCCGAGCGTCCACCGGTCAGCGAGATGATGATGGCGATCGAGAACGAGGCGTAGAGGCCGACCTTCGGGTCGACGCCGGCGATGATCGAGAACGAGATCGCCTCGGGGATCAGGGCCAGTGCGACGACTAGGCCCGAGAGGACGTTGGTCCGGGGATCGGCGAGCCAGGAGGGGCCCAGCGCACGGGCTCGTTCGAGGATGCCGCGCGATGAGGACTGGATGGAGGGCATGAACACCTTGCAGGGTCGGTGGCTTCGGGTCGGCGTCGAACGCCGCTACCTGCGCTTCTCGACGGGGAACTGCAGGGTGTGCGCTCATGCTAGATGAATCAAGCATTCCCGGGGTCATGAACTGGTGTGCATTCCGTCACACCGATGCCGATTCTGCGCTGTCTGCGCTGATGGTCCGATCGGAGCGCCGTTGCTGACCCGTTGTGGCCATCGGACCCATGGTCGGCGCTTCTCGCGAATGATCTGTTTGGGGGGTACGGAAACGGGGCGAACCTGCCGATGTGTTCTTCCAGGAGGAGGGAGATGCGCGAGAAGTTGGGGAGACACATCCGGATGGTGGTGGCCGGCGAGGGTGATCCCGCCCGCTCTCCCGCCCGCCTCATGATGGTCCTGCTGTGTTGTCTGGCCGTGTCACTTCTCGCGCTGCAGGCACCCGACCCGGCTCGTATCGCGGGCGTCCTGGCATTGCTCGCCGTGTCGGCGGCGGCGGTGTCCCGACGCGGACCAGGACCCACGGTGGGTACGGCTGCGTTCGCGCTCGGGGTCTCGGTGCTCGTGGTCAGCGGGTTCGGTCTGCCGGACACCGTGGACCCCCGGACCACCACGCTCCTGGTCTCGCTGCTCGCGTATCCCCTCCTCGGAATCGCGTTCTTCGAGCACCTCGCTCGCCATCGTCGAGTCCGCGAATCCGACCTCATCGTCGAGGCCGGGTTGCTCGGCACCGCATCGGCGCTGGTGATCCAGGCGATCGTCGAGTGGCGTGTCCCGGTCATCGACCACGCCTGGAGTCCTGCGGCCGTGTCGCTGGCGGCGGTGGTCGCAGGCCTCGATGTGTCGCTGGCGGTCATCGCGGGTCGGGCGCTGCCCATGAAGTCGTCGCGGAACTCGGCCATCGTCCCGCTCCTGTGCGGCGCGATCCTCCTCGCTGCGATGCACCTCGGCAGCACCCTCGCGATGGCACTCGGTCGCCCCGTCGGGGAACTCCAGGGGTTCGCGGTCCTGCCGATGGTGGCCTTCGCCGCCGCCGCCAGCATGGACGTGGTGGTCCCGGCGCCGAAGCACGTGGCATTCGACGTCCACCGCTTCTCGCCGACCCATGCCCTCGTCGTCGGTCTGTCGGTGCTCGCTGCGCCGGCGGTGCTGTCGTTGCAGGTGGTCAGTGGAGTCTCGGTGTCGGCCACCGTGGCGGTCGGCGCCGCGGCGAGCGCCATCGTCCTGGCCTGGCACGTCGTGCGACTCCTGCGCGACCGAGCGGTGAGCGAGCACCGGGCGACCCACGACGACCTGACCGATCTCCCCAACCGAGTGCTCTTCCTCGATCGTCTGGGTCGTGCGATCACGCACGCGAGTCGCCACCAGGCCCCTGTGGGGGTGCTCTACCTCGACCTCGACGGATTCAAGGACGTGAACGACACCCTCGGTCACGAAGCGGGCGACCAGTTGCTGCAGATCACGGCCAGACGACTGCAGGGATGCGGGCGCGACGAGGACACCGTCGCCCGCCTCGCGGGCGACGAGTTCGCCATCCTGTTGCCGTACATCACCAGCGCCGACGACGTGTTGGTGGTGGCCGAACGGGTCCTCGCCGCGCTCGACGAACCGGCCGTGGTCGGTGGTCAACGCGTGCGCAACACCGGCAGTGTGGGCGTGGCCGTCTTCCCCCAGGACGGCGCCACCCCGCTCGAGCTCATGACCGCCGCCGACTCGGCGATGTACCGAGCGAAGGACCACGGCGGCGCCAGCGTCGGTGTCTACAGCTCGGAGCTGTACCGCCATGCGGCCTCGCGCCTCGAGATCGAGAACGCGCTCGTCGAAGGTCTCGACCGGGCCGAGCTGGTGTTGCACTACCAGCCGATCGTCCACGCGGCGGACGGCCGGATCGCCGGCGCCGAGGCGCTGGTGCGGTGGCAGCACCCCACCCGCGGCCTGCTGTCTCCCGCGGACTTCATCCCCGTGGCCGAGCAGTCGGATCTCATCTCCGCGATCGGACGCCACGTCCTGCGCGATGCGTGCGGCGAGCTCGCCCGGTGGGCTGTGGCTGGATTCGGTGATCGCTTCATCTCGGTCAACGTCAGCGGTCGGCAGTTCCAGGGCGACATCGTCTCCGACGTCACGTCTGCGCTGCGGGAGACCGGCGTCGAAGCCCGACGGTTGCTGCTCGAACTCACCGAGAGCACGGCCGTCGACGATCTCGACTGCGTGGCGCAACGCCTCCACGAACTGCGCGACCTCGGTGTGTACGCCGCGATCGACGACTTCGGCACCGGGTATTGCGGGCTCCAGTACCTGGGCGACCTGCCGGTGAGCACGCTCAAGCTCGACCGCTCGTTCGTGCAGTCCATGACCCCGAGCTCGGCGGCCATCGTCGCCGCGACGATCGCCATGGCGCACAGCCTCGGGCTCAGCCTGGTGGCCGAGGGAGTCGAGACCAGCGAGCAGCAGCGCTTCCTCGAGCGGAGTGGCTGCGACCGCCTGCAGGGTTACCACATCGGCCGACCGATGCCCGGCGATCAGTTGTTGGCGTTGTTGCGGGCGGAGGCGTCGAGAGAGACCCCCGTGGAGAACGGTCGCTCGACGGTCGGGCCGGCAATCGCCCAGCCCGACCGTCGGACAGTCGTCCCGGCGACCGATCGGTAGTCGAGGTACTCCCACATCGCACGAGCGGATCGGTCACCATGAGGCCGTGGCGACGTTCGACGACGAGACGAGACGGCGGGTCGCCGCGGTCTTCGATCGGCTGATCCCGGCGGACGACCACCCCGCTGTCAGCGGCGCCGGCCTGTTCGAGCACCTCGAACGTCTGGCGGCGGACGAACACACGGTGACACTGACCGAGCGGGCGCTCGAGCTCGTCGACGTCCTCGACGATCGGGCACGGACGACCTTCGGCGCCGGCGTCGATGACCTCGCCGTCTCGGATCTCGACGCGCTGATCTCGGGACTCGAGTGGGACGAGCGCGAATCGCTGGTCCAACGGGCTGCCGAGGCGTACTACGGCGGAGCCGACACCCCCGGTGCACGGATGATCGGATACGACGCTCGGCCGCGGCGTTCACCCGGTGCGCCGATCGAGCCGCCGGTCGTGCCGGCGACGGCACTCGCCGACTGCGACGACCGGTACGACGTCGTGGTGCTGGGTGCCGGCGCCGGTGGCGGCGTGGCAGCGTGGACGCTGGCCGAAGCGGGGGCGCGTGTCCTGTTGGTCGAGCGTGGCCGCGCGCTGTCGTTCGACGACGTGGGGCGCGACCACCTCCGCAATCACCGTTCGTCGGTGCACGGCAACAACACCGGTCCGGCCGAGGACGGCAACCCCCGGGAGTGGGTCGACCGCCGCGGTCAGGTCGTGTCGGTCGAGCTGCCGCACGACCCGCGCTGGAACAACAACGCGATGACCGTCGGCGGCGGGAGCCGGGTCTACCAGGGGATGGCGTGGCGTTTCGCGCCGGACGACTTCGCCATGGCGTCGACCTACGGGGTCCCCGACGGCAGCTCGTTGGCCGACTGGCCCATCGCGTACGACGACCTCGAGTCGTTCTACACCTGGGTCGAGCACGATCTGGGTGTGTGCGGTGACGGCACGGCGCATCCGGCATCCGGTCCGCGGTCGTCGGGCTACCCGATGCCGCCGCTGCCCACGAACACCGAGGCCGCGGTCCTCGGCGCCGGCGCTCGACGCCTCGGGCTTCGGACCGGCCCGGTCCCGCTCCTCATCAACTCGGAGCCCCGCAACGGCGCCGCCCGTTGCGTGCAGTGCGGTGAGTGCGTGGGTTTCGCGTGCCCGTCCGGCGCGAAGAACGGCACGTACGACACGGCGATCCCTCGGGCGCTCGCCACCGGGAACGCTCACCTGGTGACCGGGACGCGTGCTGTCGAGATCGTGGTCGACGACGACGGTTCGGTCCGGGGCGCCCGCCTGGTGGACGAGGGAACGGGTCGCGAACGGACGGTCCACGCCGGCGACGTCGTCGTGGCGTGCGGGGCCATCGAGACCGCTCGCCTCCTGCTCGACAGCCGATCCTCTCGGCATCCCGACGGTCTCGGCAACGCCCACGACCAGGTGGGTCGCCATCTCCAGGGCCACAGCTTCGTGAGCGTCTTCGGTCGTTTCGACGAACCGGTCCTCGACCTCGTCGGCCCCGGGGTCAGCATCGCCACCGTCGATCATCTCCATGGGAACGACGGCGTGATCGGCGGCGGTGTCATCGCCAACGAGATCGTCAAGCTCCCCATCGTGCACTGGCGATGGGCGTATCAACCCGACGCTCCACGATGGGGCCTCGGCGCCAAGGTCGAGATGCGCGATGGCTACCGGACGACGAGTCACCTCTTCGGTCAGGTCCAGGAGATCCCGCGGGCCGACAACCGGGTGCAGTTGGGCGAGCGGACCGACGCTCTCGGCGTGCGTGTGGCGCGGTTGCAGGGAGCGGCACACGAGGAGACGATTCGAGCGGCGCGCCACATCCGTGGCGTCGCGCGGGAGTGGATGGAAGCGAGCGGAGCGCACACCGTGTGGAGCGACGCGATCCCCACTGGTCTCACGGCCGGCCAGCACCAGGCGGGAACCTGTCGCATGGGTGTCGACCCGACCTCGTCGGTCACCGATCCGGACGGACGAGTCCACGGGCACGACAACCTGTGGGTGGCCGACGGGTCGCTCCACGTGAACAACGGCGGCGTCAACCCCGTGCTGACGATCTACGCCCTGGCCCGACGGACGGCCACGATCCTCGCGGCCACCCGATGAGCGAGTAGAAGAGAGTCGTGACCGACGCCCCCGAGCCCACCGAGCCCACGTCCGGGCGCGGCGATTTCATCCGCGACAAGGTCCGTGCCGACATCGACGCCGCGACCTTCGGCGGCCGTGTCCAGACCCGCTTCCCGCCCGAGCCCAACGGCTACCTGCACATCGGCCATGCGAAGGCGATCTGCCTGAACTTCGGTCTCGCCGACGAGTTCGGCGGGGTGTGCAACCTCCGCTTCGACGACACCAACCCGGCAGCCGAGGACGTCGAGTACATCGACGCGATCCACGAGGATCTCGCCTGGCTCGGGTTCGAGCCCGGCTCGGTCTTCCACGCGTCGGACTACTTCGCCCAGTTGTACGACTGGGCCGAGTCCCTCATCGAACGTGGCCTGGCCTACGTGGACGACCAGGACGCCGAGACGATCTCCGCCCAGCGAGGACGATTCGGCGAGCCGGGCGAGAACAGCCCGTTCCGCGACCGGTCGTCCGAGGAGAACCTCGGCCTGTTCCGACAGATGCGCGACGGTGCCTTCGCCGACGGCGAGAAGGTGCTCCGAGCGAAGATCGACATGGCGCATCCGGTGATGGCCATGCGCGACCCCGTGCTCTACCGGATCCGCCGTGTGCCCCATCAGCGGACCGGCGACGAGTGGATCGTCTATCCCACCTACGACTGGGCACACGGCCAGTCGGACGCGCTCGAGGGCGTGACCCATTCGATCTGCACGCTCGAGTTCGCCGACCACCGTCCGCTCTACGACTGGTGCCTCGAGCAACTGGACCTGCCGCACGAGAAACCGGAGCAGACCGAGTTCGCTCGCCTCAACCTGACGCACACGGTGATGTCCAAGCGGCTGTTGCGTCGACTGGTCGAGGACGGCGTCGTCGACGGGTGGGACGATCCGCGCATGCCGACACTCCAGGGGCTTCGCAAGCGCGGGTATCCCGCCGAGGCCATCCGGGCGTTCGTCGACCACATCGGTGTCGCCAAGACCAACAGCGTGGTGGAGATCGAGCTCCTCGAGTCGTTCGTGCGCCGCCATCACAACGAGCACGCGCTCCGCTTCATGGCCGTCGTCGACCCGGTGAAGGTGGTCATCACCAACTGGCCGCGCAACGCCGACGGCACGTCGGTGGTCGAGTACGTCGAGGCGGTCAACAACCCCGAAGACGACGCCGCCGGCACCCGGCAGGTCCCCTTCAGCGGTGAGCTCTGGATCGAGCGGGCCGACTTCGAAGTCGACCCGCCGCCGAAGTACTACCGACTGACTCCGGGCAGCGAGGTGCGCCTCCGCGCCGGCTACTTCATCACCGCGACCGACGCGGTGACCGACCCCGACGGGACCATCGTCGAGGTCCACGCCACCTACGACCCGGAGACCGCCGGTGGTCAGGCCCCCGACGGCCGCAAGGTCAAGGCCACGATCCACTGGGTCTCCGCCGACCACGCGGTCGACGCCACGGTCCACACCTACGAGCGTTTGTTCTCGGCCGAGCACCCGGGCAGCGCCACGGGCGACCCCATGGACGACCTCGAGCCGGCGTCGCGAGCGACACGCACCGACGCCAAGATCGAGCCGGCACTCGCCGATGCCGAACCCGGCTCCGTCGTGCAGTTCGAACGGCTCGGCTACTTCGCCGTCGACCCGGCCACGTCGCCGGGATCGGCTCCCGTGTTCCACCGCACGGTCGGACTCCGTGACGAGTGGGCCAACATCCAGAAGCGCCAGCAGAACCAGGCGAAGCAACAGGCGAAGGCGAAGGCCAAGCAGGACGCGCGCCAGCAGCAGGGCCCCCGGTCGTGACCTGGAGCACCGCCGACATCCCCGACCAGAGCGGACGCGTCGCGATCGTCACCGGGTCGAACACCGGCCTGGGGTTCGAGACCGCAGCCGAACTCGCTCGCGCCGGTGCGACGGTGGTGTTGGCGTGCCGCACGCCGTCGAAAGCGGACGAAGCGCGACGAGCGATCGAGGCCCGAACCGGCAACGGCGCCGTCCAGACCCTCGCGCTCGATCTCGGTGACCTGTCGGCGATCCGGGACGCAGCGGCCGAGACACTCGAGCGGTGGCCCCGCCTCGACCTCCTGATCAACAACGCAGGGGTCATGATCCCGCCGAAGTCGACGACCGTCGACGGGTTCGAGCTCCAGTTCGGCACGAACCATCTCGGCCATTTCGCCTACACCGGGCAGGTCCTGAGCGCCCTGAGCACGACGCACGGCTCGCGCATCGTCACCGTGTCGAGCATCGCCCACCGCGACGGGCGCATGCACTGGGACGACCTGCAGTGGGAACGGTCGTACAACCGCATGGCGGCCTACGGCCAGTCCAAGCTCGCCAACCTGCTGTTCACCTTCGAACTCGACCGGCGGCTCCGGACCGCCGGAGCGGAGACCATCGCGCTGGCGGCGCATCCCGGCGTGTCGGCCACCGAGCTCGCCCGCCACATCCCGCTGGCGTCGCTCCCGGGGGTCAAGCAGGTCGCGTCCGCGCTGCTCTCGGCCACGTTGAACTCGGCCGCCGACGGGGCGCTCCCGAGCCTGCGAGCCGCCACCGATCCGGAAGCCGCCGGCAGCCTCTACTACGGCTCGACCGGCTACAAGGAGATGCGCGGCGCCCCCGATGTGGTCATGCCGTCTCCGCACGCGGTCCGGGAGGCGGACTGGGAGCGGCTGTGGTCGTTGTCCGAGGAGTTCACCGGGGTGACCTTCCCGGTCTGACGGCCCGGGGGCGGGGGCAAGGACCACCCCATGCAGACCTCCCCCCAGTCCAGCTCGCCCGATCCGACCCAGCCGGACCCCATGCCGAGCCCCGATCCGAACCGTCCGCCGACGCCGTTGCCCGAACCGGTTCCTGGTCCGGGTCCGCAGCCGCCGGATCCCCGGCCGCCCGTGCCCGACCCTGAGCCGCACCCCGATCCGATGCCACCGAGCCCTCCCGGTCCTGGTCACCCCGAACCACCGGTGCCGAACCCGCAGGCTTCGCTCTTGGGCTGACCGCTGGAGACCGGGGGAGCCGGACCGCGGTCAGTCGTCCCTGTCGTCGCCCTTGTGACCCTTTCCCTTGTCCTTCGGCTCCTTCTCGGGAGGCGTCGGGGCGGGGGCGGTGGTCGTGGTGGTCGTGGTCGGCGCAGCGGTCGTCGGCACGGCCTCGTCGAGCAACGCACGGCTCGACGCGATCGACTCGACGATCTCCTGGTGGGCGGCGTCGCTGAGGTCGCCCTCGCTGGCAGCGGCACCCGCGGCGAAGGCGAGTTCGTCGAGGGCGAGCTCCGCTGCGTCGCGGTCGCCGGCGTCGACTGCTGACCGTACGGCGTCGACCTGCGGGTCGAATCGCCCGCCTCCGTCGCCACAGGCGCCGAGCACGACGACGGCGAGCGTGGCGCAGGCGATGGTGGTCCGGAGGTTCATCCGAGCTCCTCGATGCGGTCGAGGTTCTGGTCGAGTTGCTGCTGCGAATCCACCGCGGGTGGGGAGGTCGTTCCTCCACCGTCCCGGGTGGCCGCGAACAGGAGCAGCAACAGCAGGAGCACCGAGAGTCCGACGAAGATCGTCTGTGGTCGCTTGGCTCGCTCGACGGCGTCGACGACGGTGGGGTTCTCGAGGAGCGAGTCGAGGTGGGCCCGAAGGTCCGGCTCGTCCTCGGTCGCGGGAGCGGCGATGGGCGCGAGATGCTCGGTGGCGTCGAGGCGTTCGGTGAGGTCCGGCTCCACGGTCACGGTCGGGGCGCCGATCGTGACGGTCTCGGCGGCGAATGCGCGGGCGTCGGCCGGCCGACGTGCCGGGTCGGGATCGAGACCGGCGACGATCGTGTCGCGCAGTCGCGCCGGCGTGGAATCGGGAAGCGGGTCGTAGCGTCCGGCGCGAAGCCGTTCGATCGTCTCGGTCGCGGTCGGAGCGCGGAACGGCTGCCGCCCGGTGACTGCCTCGTAGAGGACGACAGCGGCGGAGAACACGTCGCTCTGGGGCGTGGCGGGCGTGCCGTCGAAGCGTTCGGGAGCCAGGTAGCCGAGGGTGCCGATCAGGTCGCCTCGGGTCGCGGTCTCGTCGTCGACGCTGGCGATGCCGAAGTCGGTGATGCGGAAGCCCGCGCCGTCGACGAGGACGTTCGACGGCTTGATGTCGCGATGGAGGACGCCGCAGTCGTGTGCGGCGCCGAGGCCGCCGACGAGGTCGTCGGCGAGTTGCTCCGCCCGGGGCGTCGAGAGGGCGCCGCCCTCGCGGAGTTCGTCGGCGAGGGTCCGGCCGCTGAGCGCTTCGAACACCAGGAACGGTGTGCCGTCGTCGGTGTGGTCGAGGTCGAGCACGGTCACGACCCGGGTGTCGGCGATGCGAGCCGCAGCCCGCGCCTCACGTTCGATGCGGGAGGCGTCTTCGGGTGACAGGTGGTCGTGGAGGATCTTGACGGCGACGGTCCGACCCAGTCGTGTGTCGTGGGCCGACCAGACCGTGGCCATGCCGCCACTGCCGAGCACCTCGCCAAATTGGAAGCGTCCCGCGAGCATGCGTCCGGGGGCGTCGTCGTGCAGATCGGTCACCCGAACCCCCTACCCGTCGTTCTCCTGCGCCAGAACAGGGCAGAATCGGGCGGTGTCGACGAAGCAGACCCTGGTGACCCTCGACCTCGAGGGTGTCCTCGTGCCCGAGATCTGGATCGCAGTGGCCGAGCGCACGGGGGTCGACGCCCTCCGGCGGACCACCCGTGACGAGCCCGACTACGACGTCCTGATGCGGTATCGCCTCGACGTGATGGCCGAACACGGGCTCACGATGTCGACGGTGGCCGACGTCATCGACGGGTTGGGCCCGCTTCCGGGCGCTCGCGAGTTCCTCGACGAACTGCGTCGCCGGACCCAGGTGATCATCCTCTCCGACACCTTCGAGCAGTTCGCTGCCCCGCTCATGGTCCACCTGGGGATGCCCACGGTGTTCTGCCACCGCCTCGTCGTGGAGGACGACCGCATCGTCGACTATCGCCTGCGCCAGAGCGACCAGAAGCGCAAGTCGGTCCAGGCGTTCCACTCGCTCGACTACAAGGTCATCGCCGCCGGCGACTCGTACAACGACACGACGATGCTGAGCGAGGCCGACGCCGGCTTCTTGTTCCACGCCCCCGACAACGTCATCGCCGAGTTCCCGCAGTTCCCGGCACTCGACGAGTACGACGACCTGCTGGCCGCCATCACCGCCGAGCTGGTCTGACCGGCGCCGGGCAACAGTCGGGGGAACACGCGGCGACGTCGCCGCCGAGGTACTGCTCGATCAGGTCGACGAGTCCGGACACGAAGACCGGATGGGTACCGACGGTCGAGGCGCGCACCATCGTGATGCCCAGTGACGCAGCGGCCTCCGCGGCCTGGGTGTCGAGGTCGAACTTCACCTCCATGTGGTCGGAGACGAACCCGAGCGGAACGACGACGACGGCTTCGGTTGCGCGGTCGGCGAGCGCATGCAGATGGTCGACGATGTCGGGCTCGAGCCAGGGCACCTGCGGGGGGCCCGAACGCGACTGGAACACGAGGTCCCACTCCTGGCCGGCCGCCACCGCGTCGACGACGGCCGCAGCCGTCGTTCGCAGCTGCGCCTCGTAGTCGGACGTCGTCGCCATCGACATCGGGATCGAGTGCGCGGTGAACACCAGTCGGGCCCCCTCGGGCGCCGAGGCGACGGCGTCGCGCACCTGCTCGGTGACGGCACCGACGAAGCCGGGATGGTTCCAGTAGGGGCGGATCTTGTCGACGACGGGAGCGTCCTCGCCGACGGTGGCGCGCGCTCGCTCGATGTCCTCGAGGTATTGCCGGCAGGCCGAGTACGACGAGAACGCCGATGTCGTGAGCGCCAGCACCCGGCGGTGCCCGGCGGCGGCCAACTCGACCATGGTGTCCTCGACGTAGGGCGCCCAGTTCCGGTTGCCCCAGTGGAGGGGGAGCGCGACGTCGCGCCGGTCGAGTTCAGCCCGTAGGGCGGCGAGGAGGGCGCGGTTCTGGTCGTTGATGGGGCTCACACCGCCGAACATCCGGTACTGCTCGGCCACCTCCTCGAGGCGTTCTCTCGGCACGCCGCGACCGCGGGTCACGTTCTCGAGGAACGGGATCACGTCGTCGGGGCCTTCCGGACCGCCGAACGACAACAGGAGGATGGCGTCGTGGTCGGCCATCAGATGTCCACCTGCGATCCGAGGCTGACGGTGCGGTCGGCCGGGAGGTTGAAGTAGTCGGCCGCGCTCTGGGCGTTGCGGCTCAGCAGTCGGAAGAGGCGTTCTCGCCACATCGCCATGCCCGGTCGACGGGTGACGATGATCGACTCGGTGCCGAGGAACCAGGTGGCCCGGTCGACGTCGAGGTGTTCGTTGCGCGAGGCGCCCTGGCCGAGGGCTCGTGGGAGGTCGGGCTCTTCCATGAACCCGCAGTCGACCACGATCTGTCGCACGCCCATGTTCAGGGTGGTCACCGTCGTCCGTCGGCCCGGCAGGACCCGTGGCGTGTCGACGAAACGGATCGAGGCCACGACGATCTCCTCGTGGAGCACGTGGTTGTGGCGGAGGTTCGCGATCAGTGCAGGTGGTGCCATCCCGGGGTTCGAGAACAGGTACACGGCCGTGCCCGGGACCCGGGCGATGTCGTCGTCGTGGTCGGCCAGGCTGTCGAGGAACGTCGAGAGCGGGACCTGGCCGCTGCGGATGCGGGCGCCGACGAGTCGCCGGCCGGTCCGCCAGGTGGTCAACACGGTGAACACGAGGAGTCCGACCAGCAGCGGGAACCAACCGCCGGCAGGGATCTTCAACACGTTGGCGCTGAAGAAGCCGAGGTCGATGACGCCGAAGGCCGTGCACAGCGCAGTGGCGCCGGCGGTGCTCCAGCCGAACCGGTCGCGGAGGACGAACCACAACAGGATGGTGGTGATGACCATCGTGGTCGTCACCGCCACGCCGTAGGCGGCCGCCAGCGCCGAGGAGGAGCCGAAGCCGATCACCAGGCCGACGCAGGCGACCATGAGGCCCCAGTTCACGGCGGGGACGTAGATCTGACCGGACTCGGACTCGGAGGTGTGCACGATGCGCATGCGGGGCGAGTAGCCGAGTTGCGTGGCCTGCATCGTGAGCGAGAACGCTCCGGAGATCAGCGCCTGCGACGCGATGACGGTGGCGGTGGTGGCCAACACGACGAGCGGCAGCACGCCCCACGACGGAGCCAACCGGTAGAAGGGGTTGTCGATCGCGCTCGGATCGCGGATGAGCAGTGCGGCCTGGCCGAAGTAGTTGAGGACCAGGCCCGGCAGCACCAACGTGTACCAGGCGATGGTGATGGGTCGTCGACCGAAGTGGCCCATGTCGGCGTAGAGCGCCTCGCCGCCGGTGACCACGAGAAAGACCGAGCCCAGGGCGAGGAACGCGCCGATGCCGTTGTCGAGCACGAACGAGATCGCGTAGGTCGGAGCGATGGCCCGCAGCACGCCGGGTTCCATGGCGATCTGTCGAATGCCCAGGCCGGCGAGCGTCAGGAACCACACGACCATCACCGGGCCGAAGATCTTGCCGATCGCCCCGGTCCCGCGCGACTGGATCGCGAACAGGCCGATGAGGATTGCGATCGACACCGGGATCACGAACCGGTCGATGCCTGCGACGGCCAACTCGCTGCCCTCGACGGCCGAGAGGACCGAGATGGCGGGCGTGATCATGCCGTCGCCGTAGAGCAACGCCGTGCCGAAGAGCCCGATGGCCGACAAGAAGGCGACGGTGCGGACGGGGCGCTTCGTGGCGCCGTCGGCATCTCGGGTGGCGATGGTCATCAGTGCGAGGATTCCGCCCTCGCCGTCGGCGTCGGCGCGCATCACGAAGACGAGGTACTTGATCGAGATGATGATCAGCAGCGACCACAGGATGAGCGACACGATCCCGAGCGCTGCTGCTTCGTCGACCACCAGACGGTCGCCGGCGGACTCGAACGACTCACGGAACGCGTAGAGCGGACTCGTCCCTATGTCACCGAAGACGACCCCGAGCGCCCCGAGGGTGAGTGCACTCGTTCGTGCTGCTGACCAGCCGTCGCTCATCGAGACAACAGGTCGATCCGTGCGTCGATCTCGTCCGAACGCTTGTGGAGGTCGGACAACCGCTCCGCCAGGTCGCCCTCGCGGTCGCAGTCGAGTCCGACGGTCTCGGCTTCGGCCACCCACTCGGTCACCGGATCGTCGAGGCCCTCGTCGGGCGTCGGGATCACATCGGCACGTCGCTCACGCACCTCGCCCAGGAAGCCGCTGCACACCTCGACGCCCTTGTCCTCGATCGTGGCGGGATCGGGGACGATGTCGCGCAGTTCGACCCACTTCGGCGTCCACTCGGCGGTACCGGGTCGATCCGCCTCCGAGGTGCCGCATGCCGCCACGACGAGGAGCACGGTCAGGGTCATCACTGCCAGCTTTCGCACGGGCTCTCCGAACGTCGAGAAACGACAGGACGGATCCTATGGTCGACAATGGCAGATGTGACTCTCTCCATCGAGCCGCTTCGGTGCGGCACCCTCACGGCCGGCCGCAACATGTTCGAGGCGGGAGGTGACGACACGAAGGTCGTACTGCCGGTGCCGGCGTGGCTGGTCCGCCACGACGCCGGAACCGTGCTCTTCGACACGGGCATGCACCCCGACCTGACCGGTCCCGGCGAGTTCTCCGACACGGTGGCGTTGTTCTTCGACGTGGGGCTCGGCGACGACGATCTGGTCGACGCCCGCCTCCGGGGAGTCGAGGTCGATCCGGTCGACGTCGACCTCGTCGTGCTGTCGCATCTCCACTTCGACCACACCGGTGGACTCGCTCTCGTTCCTGATGCTCGTGTCGTCGTCCAGCGGGACGAATGGGCGGCGGGAGCGGACGACGACCTCGCTGCTGCGAACACGTTCCGCCAGTCCGAGTACCAACTCGGCCACGATGTCGTGTTGGCCGATGGCGAGCACGACCTCTTCGGCGACGGCCTCGTCACCTGCATCCCCACGCCGGGGCACACGCCAGGCCACCAGTCGCTGCGGGTCCGCCTGGCCGATCGTGAGGTCGTTCTGGCCGCGGACTGCGCCTACTTCACGTCGACGCTCGACGGTGGGCCGCTGCCTCCGGTCGGTCACGACCACGACCTCCATGCCCGGAGCCTCGAAACCCTTCGCTCGATGCGGGCTGCGGGCGCGACGATCATCCCCGGACACGATCTCGCAGCGTTCGACGCGCTGCCTTCGCGGCTCGTCTGAGCCCGAACCGCCGGAGGACAATTCATGCCGACCTTGAAGGCCATCGCCCCCGCCTTCGTCGAGATGGCCCATCGCATCGTGTGGTGCACGGTCGCGACGGTCGACACCGCAGGACGGGCCCGGTCACGGGTCCTGCACCCCATCTGGGAGTTCGACGACGGGGAGTTGACCGGTTGGATCGCGACCAGCCCGCTGTCGCCGAAGCGTGCGCACATCGACGCCAACCCGACCGTGTCCCTCACCTACTGGGACCCGTCGCACGACACCTGCACCGCCGACTGTGACGCCCGTTGGTTGCTCGACGACGACTCGAAGCGAGCGGCGTGGACCCGGTTCGTCGAGGGACCGGAGCCGGTCGGCTACGACCCGAGCATCGTCCCCGGGTGGGACGAGCCGACGGCCGAAGGGTTCGGCGTCCTCGAGTTGTCGCCGACGTACCTACGGGTCATGCCCGGGTCGGTGATGATGGCCGGCGAGGGCGAGTTGTTGACCTGGCGGGCGTGAACGTCAGACTCGTCGGGTGACCGACGTCTTGTTCATCTGTACGGGAAACGCCGCCCGGTCGGTGATGGGTGGGGTGTCGCTGCACGCCCGCCGCCCGGACCTGCGGATCGAGACCGCCGGGACGTTGGTCGTCGACGGCCAGCCCATGAGCATCCGGACCCGAGCGGCGATTCAGGGGGTCGGGCATCCGCTGCCGCTCCATGCCAGCCGGCAGGTCGATCCCGTCGACCTCGACCGGGCTGCGGTCGTGATCGCGCTCGCACCCGAACACGTCGAGTGGGTACGCCGGACGCATCCGGCCGCTGCCGCGCACACCGTCACGCTGCTGCGGCTGGTCCGTGACCTGAAGGCCGCCGACGGAGCAGGAATCCGTGAGCAGGTCCTGGCGCTCGGCGCCGGTGCCGCCGAGCTGGGTGACTGGGAAGAGGTCGTCGATCCCGGCGGCGGCGAGATCGACGTCTTCGCCGAATGTGCCCGTCAGATCGACGGACTCATCGACGAGCTGGCGCCCCGCCTCGGGCCGACGGGATCACTCAACGCCTCGTAGGTGGCCGTGCTCGTTGAGCGAAATGAGCGAGCGATGGCCTCGACTCGACGCCCGTACCCGTGTGATGCCGGTGTAGGCCGGCTGGAACACCATGTACTCCGCCAGGCCGAGGATGTGTCCGACGTAGGCGTTGATGACGCCGCCATGGCACACGACCGCAGCCGTCCGTGAGGGGTGCGCGGCGATGATCCGTTCCATCGCGTCGACGACGCCGGCCTGGAACTCGACCGGGTCGACTCCCTCCTCCGAGAAGTAGCCACCGGCCAACATCTCGGTCCAGCGTGGGTCGCCCTCGGCCTTGAGCTCCTCGATCGGTACGTAGGCCTCGGCGTTGCGGTCGTACTCGGCGACGCCGTCCTCGACCACGACCTGTTGCTTGGTCGCCGTTCCTATCGGCTCGGCGGTCTCGAGCGCTCGGGTCATGGGGCTGGAGTACACGGCGTCGATGTCCTCGACCGCGAGCCACTCGGCGGCCGCCCGGGCCTGGCGATGACCGAGCGGTGCCAACGGCGGGTCGGCAGCTCGACCAACGACCTCGACGCGTTGCGGGAGGGCGTGCCGGATGATCAACAGGTCCACGCCACCCAGCCTGCCCACCCCCGCTTCTGGGTGCACAAACGGGACGTCTCGCGTCCCGATCGCGCACCCAGAATCCGAGCTGTTCGTTCTGGGTGCATGATCGGGATGTCTCGCGTCCCGATCGCGCACCCAGAATCCGAGCTGAATCCGAGGTGATTCCGGGTTGAACCCGGAGGGCGGCTGATTCCGGGGCGGGGTCAGGTGGTGTGGAGGTCGGCGGGATCGGGTTCGCGGGTCCAGTCCCAGTAGTCGACGAGTCGCCACGGCGACAGGCCGTAGATCCGGCCGTCGTCGCTCTTGTACCAGGAGTGCTCGATCGACGGGTGCGTCCACACCATGGTGTCGAGCTCGGCCTGGGTCCGCTCGAACCAGTCCTTCGTCGCCGCCTCGGTCGCCTCGACGGTCCGTGCCCCGGCGGCGAGCTGTTGCAGGCAGCGTTCGATCCAGCGCATCTGGCACTCGCTGTGGAAGATCAGGCTGCCGCCGCTGGCGAGGTTGGTCCCCGGCCCGTACATGCTGAACAGGTTCGGAAAGCCCGGTGTGCTGATGCCGAGGTGGGCGGCCGGTGTGGCCCCCCAGGTCTCCTGCAATGTGACGCCGTCGCGGCCGACGATCTCCATCGGCCACAGGAAGCGTGTGCCGTGGAATCCGGTGGCGAAGACGATCACGTCGACGTCGACGTGGCCCTCGGCGGTCTCGATCCCGGTCGCGGTGATCCGCTCGATCGACTCCCGGTGCAGGTCCACGTGGTCGCGACGCAGGGTCCGGAGCCAACTGCCGTCGTCCTGGAGCGTGCGCTTCCCGGTGGCGGGGTAGTCGGGGATGACCTTGGCGAGGAGCTCGGGATCGTCGCCGACCTGGCCGGCGATCCAGTCGGTGAACATCGCCCGCGCCATGTCGTTGATCGCGGAGATCGACCGGTTGCCGTCGTCCCACTCGGGGTCGATGCGCGCAGCCTGCATACCGCCGTCGCACGCCGGCCAGAACAACAGGAACCGGAACCAGCGGGCGTAGAACGGGAGGTGGCGCATCGCCCAGCGGACACCGTCGGTGACGGCCTCGTGGTAGTGCGGGTTGGGGAACATCCACTGCGCGGTGCGTTGGAAGATGTGGAGTTCGGCGACCTCGTCGGCGATCGTCGGTGCGATCTGGAGGCCGCTGGCACCGGCACCGACGAGGGCGACGCGCTTGCCGGTGAGGTCGACGTCGTGGTCCCAACGAGCCGAGTGGAACGCCGGTCCGTCGAAGGCGTCGATGCCCTCGAGGTCGGGGAGCTTCGGTCGGTTCAGCTGGCCGACGGCGGTGATGACGGCTCTCGCCTCGATCCGGTCGTCGCCTCCGGGGCCCGAGACCTCGACCGCCCACGATGCGCCCGCCTCGTCCCAGACCATCCGTTCGACCTCGGTCTCCCATCGCACGTGCTGGTCGACGCCGTGACGATCCATCACCCGCTGGAAGTACGCCTGGAGTTCGGGCTGTCGGGAGAAGAACTCGGTCCAGTGGTCGGACGGTTCGAACGAGTAGCAGTAGAAGTGATTCCCCACGTCGACCCGCGCTCCGGGGTACTGGTTCTCGTACCAGGTGCCCCCGACGCCGGCGTTCTTCTCGACGATCGTGTACGGGATGCCGGCTTCACCGAGCCGCACGCCGGCCAGCAGCCCGGACATGCCGCAGCCGACGATCACGACGGGCAGGTCGGCGCGGACCGATGCGTCGATGCCCGACCAGTCGACTCGTCGAGGGTCGGTTCCGTCGAGGTCGAGCTCCTCGAGCATCATCGGCACGTACTCGTCGGGGACGGGTTCGCACACCAGCCAGCTCATCATCTCGTGGACGAGCGAAGCCGAGGGCGGCGCCGGCAGGACGCAGCCGCCGTCGCGGTACGTCATGATGGCCCGGAGGGCGCGGCGCCGGACCTCGGCCTTGGCGTCCTCGTCCATGAACCCCTGGACCTCGTTGAGGAACAGGCCGACCGGGCGGAGTCGGTCGTCGTCGAGCCACGACCGGTCGCCGGTCAGGTGCACCATCGAGAGGACGAGCGTCGGGATGCTGACGTCCTCGAGTGCGGCGGCGATGGAGTCGTCGTCGCCGCCGGGCTCGCTGGCGACGATCGGCTCGCCGGCGTGAGGAGATCGGGTCATCAGGTGGCTCCGATGGTTCGGCGGTACTGGAGATCGAGCGTGCGGCGCCCCCAGGCGAGGACGACCCAGGGGACGACCAACCACAGCCCGTTGAGGAGGAGGAACTTGATCCACAGGTCGACGAAGCTGCCGGTGTCGACGTTGGGGTAGCCGTCGAGGATCTCGCTGCCGAAGTAGACGACCGTCGAATAGAGGTGGACGACCGCGGTGGCCATGAACGCGAGGGTCGCGGCCGGTGCGCGCCCCCGACTCCGCCACCAGAGCCACAGTCCGGTCATCCCGATGATCCCGTTGGTGACCGAGAGCAGCTCCATGGTCACGAGCGTCGGGTCCGACGTCGCATACCGGCCGTCACCGCCGTCGATGTACATCCACCACAGGTACGCCCACGCCGAGTCCGGAGAGTCGACGATCCGGTCGTGGAGCGCGAGCCAGCCGAGCTCCCAGCTCAGGTGTGTCGTGTAGGTGATGCCGAACCAGACGAAGCACATCGACTGCACCCGGGCGGCGAGCGAGCGGGTCGGGCCCGTCCACCACGGCGTGGAGAGCAGCCCCAGGATCAGGACGAAGAAGATCACGCTCGTGACGTCGGCGGTGACGCCACGATCGGTGTCGAAGCCGAACCGGGCGACCGCACCGGCGGGGAGGGTGAGCGCCAGCACGACCACCAGCGCCAGCACCGCCATCGGGGGGCGTCGCAACGGCGCGGGGCCGTCCGCGACCGTGGCTTCTTCGGTCGTCGTCGTCGCTGCGTCCATGACGGTGGCCCCCGGATCTGACGGTGTGTCAGATCGTGAACCTACCCGAGCGTCACGCCCCGGATTCGTGGAGAGCGACCGTCGTGGTCACCGACGTGAGGAAGTCGAGGTCGACGTCGACGCCGATGCCCGGCCCGCTCGGGACTCGGACGGTTCCGTCGGACTCGAGCACGGCCGGCCGGGTGACGATGTCGCGGTGCCAGTACCGGTCGGCGGCCGAGATGTCGCCCGGGAGGGTGAAGCCAGGGAGCGCGGCGAGCGCGAGGTTCGGGGCTCGCCCGATGCCGGTCTCGAGCATGCCGCCGTGCCAGACGGGGACGCCGGCCGCGACGCAGTGGTCGTGGATCGCCTTGCCGGCGAGGTGTCCGCCGACGCGACCCGGCTTGATGTTGATCACCGACGTGGCACCGAGCCGGATCGCGTCGACGGCGACGGCTTCGTTCACGATCGACTCGTCGAGACACACCGGGGTGTCGATGGCGGCGACCAGGTCGACGTTGTCGACGAGCATCTCCTCGGGGAAGGGCTGTTCGATCAGCAGGAGACCGAACTCGTCGAGGGCGGCCAGCGGAGCGATGTCGTCGGGCCGGTAGGCGGCGTTCGCGTCGACCTGGAGGCCGAAGTCGTCGCCGTGGACGGCACGCAGGGCTCGGCACGGTTCGAGGTCCCAGCCGGGTTTGATCTTGATCTTGATGCGGGCGTAGCCCTCGGCGAGGTGGTCTCCGGCAGTCCGCACCAGGTCGTCGAGCGTGGGGAGGATCCCGATCGACACGCCGACGGGGACCCGGTCGACGGTCGCGCCGAGGTGGTCGGCGAGGGACACGCCCGCAGCGCGGAGTTCCGCGTCGAGCACGGCGGCCTCGACCGCAGCCTTGGCCATCCGGTGGCCCTGCACCTCGGCCAGTGCCGTCGCGACGTCTGCTCCGTGACGGACACCGGCGTGGAACAGCCGGGGGAGGAGATGGTCGCGGGTGACGCACTCGCAGCCCTCGGTGTACTCGCTCGAGTAGAGCGGCTGGGTCCCCGCCGTGCACTCGCCCCAACCCTCGACGGCCCCGTCGGGGCCCGTGGCCAGGACCCGTACGAGGAGGATGTCGCGGAAGGTCCACGTCCCGAAGCTCGTCTGGAACGGCGACACGAGTGGCAGTTCGATCCGGCGCAGCTCGACAGCGTCGATCGTGATGCCGTCGTCGGGGAGTGTGGTCATCGTTCCTCCGTGGTGAAGACGTAGCGGCCGTCAGCGTCGATCGCAGTGGGCCGCCGGCCGGTGGCGAACGCCTCCACCATCGCGGCCCGGACCTCGTGGCGCCAGCGAAGGGCCTCGTCGGGCCGGCTCCCTCGCAGTGCGACGATCGCCTCGGGCGTGGGGACACCGGCGGGGTCGGGTGGTGGCGTGGGCAGCGGCGCCTCGAGGGCCCGCGTCGTCCGTTCGCTGGTGAGATCCCAGTGGACCAACAGCCGGTCCGAGGGCTGGCCGCGGTTGATCTCGTCGTCCATGGCGCCGTACAGATCGACGATGTAGCGGTCGCCGACTGCGCCGAGGTGGTGCAGGTTGAAGCGGGCGTTCTCGCGGACCAGCGGGTCGAAGGTCCACGACACGTGTTCGATCCCTCGCTCGAGACACCACGCTCGTTGGTGGCGCTTCAGGTCCCGGCCGATTCCACGACCCTGGGCCGACGGAAGCACGGCTGCGAGGTGCGAGTGGAGGTGCAGGCCGTCGTCGCGGACGCCCACGAAGCCGGCGCACATCCCGACCAGGTCGCCGTCGTCAGCAGCGGTGGCGACGTACCAACCGGCGAACGTCAGGGCTCGTGCGATCGGCCGACTGACCGGCGGGGCACCCCACACCTGCTCGGCGAGCGAGAGCGCGCGGTCCACTTCCTCGTCGGTGTGCGCCAGCGCGATCTCGACCACGACGTCCAGTGTGGCGGTCCGCTCACGACGGCGCAGCGTTCTCCAACTCGACCAACGCCTTCTCGATCCCGTCGGCGATCTGGAACGGATCGGGCACCGACTCGGGACAGGCCATGAACCCGAAATCGATGTTGTCGCGGTACGAGAACACGGTGATGTTGAGGCTCATGCCCATGAGCAGAGGGCCCATCGGATAGATCGCCTCGACCATCCCTCCCGCGATGTAGAGCGGGAACGGCGGGCCCGGCACGTTGGAGATGACGACGTTGCTCGCCGGCGGCGTGAACCGGGCGAGGTTGTTTCGGGTGTACATACGGGCGGCCAGCGCGATGAGCCCGGGAGGCGTCGTCTCGGTCACGCCCATGATCTGATGGACGGCCATCGCCTGACGCATCTCCTTGGCGGCCTGCGTCGACGCATGGATGGTCATCAGGCGGGCGACGGGGTCGTCGACGTCCGTGCCCAGCGAGCAGGTCAGCGACCCGACCTTGTTGCCGACCTCGTCGTCGCCCTCGACCCGCATCGACACCGGGACCTGCGCGGTCAGCGGGGCCTCGGGGAGATCGCCGATCTCGATGAGGTAGTCGCGCATCGCCGTCGCACAGAGTGCGAGCACGATGTCGTTCATCTTCACGTCGTAGGCCTTCTTCATGGCCTTGACGCGTTCGAGGCTCACGCTGGCGTTGGCGAAGGACCGGTGTGGCGTGGGGTCGACGTTGAGGGTCGTCCGCGGGGCCTGGAGCGGAAGCGTCACGGCGTTGCCGGTCGCCATCGGAATGGCGACGGCCGCCTGCTGGATCGACTGACGCGCGAAGCGAGCGAGGCGGAACGGCGTGCGGACGGCGGTGTTGAGCGCGCCGCGGGCCAGGAGTTCGATCGGGCTCGGGACCTCCTGCCCGGCAAGCGAGTCCTTCACCTCGGGGTTGGCGGGGCGCGGTTCGGGGGTGAGGTCGAGCAGCACCTCGGCGAGGCCGGCACCCGACATCCCGTCGATGAGCGAATGGTGCATCTTCTGGAGCAGGGCGATCCGTCCGTCCTCGAGCCCCTCGATGACCCACGCCTCCCACAGCGGCTTCTGGCGGTTGAGCTTGTAGCTCGTCAACCGACCGACGAGCTCGCCGAGCTCTCGGGCGTCTCCCGGTTGGGGCACGGCGATGCGGCGCACGTGGTAGTCGACGTCGAGGTGTTCGTCCTCGGTCCACCCGGGGCGGTCGAGGCCGAGGGGGACGTCGACGAGCTTGTAGCGGAGCTGGGGGACTTCGGGGATCCGCGACACCAGGAGGTCGCGGAAGCGGTCGAAGTCCCAGCCGTCCTCGTGCGTGCTGGGGTCGATGATGATCAACCCCGAGATGTGCATGTGCCAGTTCGGCGTCTCGCCATACAGGAACGCTGCGTCCTGGCCACTCATCTGTCGCATCGGTGATCCCCCCAGTTCGGTGGGGCGACGGTACTTCGTCCGACGGGCCCGGACGTCGCAGGCGTTGGTATGGTCCGGACACGGATCGGACGATGGATCGACTGGGCGGTGGTCAGCGGTGACTGCTCGCCGCCCGCCCTACGACGATCCGGTCGAACCCGGCGAACCCCTGCACGAGCTGCTGGAGCGGTCTTCAGACCTGATCTTCCGGTTTCGCTTCGCCCCGACCTACGGGTTCGAGTACCTCAGCGCCTCGGTACTGCGACTCACGGGGTACACGCGTGAAGAGCTGTACGGGGACCCCGACCTGATGTTGGGCATGATCGTTCCGGACGATCGACCACGGGTGGAGTCGATCATGAGCGACGGCCGCGCCGAGGACGAGGAGATGTCCGTCGTGTCGTGGCGCCACAGGGACGGTCGCCTGATCTCGACCGAGCAGTGCAGCGTCCCGATCCTCGACGAAGACGGCAACGTCGTGGCGGTCGAGGGCATCGCTCGCGTGGTGACCGACCGACTCGTCATCGAGCGACAGCTGCGCGAGCTCGACCGAGAGCTCGGCGAGACGCAGGCACTGGCGAAGCTCGGTTCCTGGACCTGGGACCTCGTGACCGGCGTCGTGCAACTGTCGGACGAGCTCGAGCGAATGCTCGGCATCGACGTTCCGTCGTCGGACCAGACCGCGAACCTGCTCATGGAACACGTGGTCCCCGAAGACCGACCCCGAGTGGAGCGTGAGATCTCCGCCGTACTCGCGTCGGGCGGCTCGTACACGGTCCCGATGCGCGTCCTGGTCAGAGGCGAGGTGCGATGGATGATCGGGCGGGGTGAGACGGTCCCGGACGAGACGGGTGCGACCGTCCGCTTGTTGGGGACGCTGGTCGACGAGACCGAGCGGAAGCTGGCGCAAGAGGAGTTGGAGGCGAGCAATCGCCGCTTCCGGGTCACCATGGAGTCGGCTCCGGACGCGGTCATCGGCGTCGACCGCGCCGGCCTCATCGTCTTCGCGAACAACCGGGTCGAGGACCTCTTCGGTCATGTCCGCGACGAGCTGATCGGTCGTTCGGCCGGGGTGCTCTTCAGCGGGGATGTGGGCGATGTGCTCGCCTCCGGACCGGCCGGACCCGGACGGGACCTGATGGGTCGCCGTGAGGACGGGTCGGAGTTCCCGGTCGACGTCAGTCTCAGCTCCATCGACGTCGGCGCCGGCCCCGAGACCACCGTCTTCATCCACGACGCGACCGACCGTCGACGGGCGGAAGAGGTGGCCAGACATCTCCGCGAGGCGGGTGCACGGCGCCGACAGGCACTGGAGATCAACGACCGGGTGATGCAGGGGATCGCCGCCGCCGTCTATGCGCTCGAGTCGGGAGACGCCGCGATGGCGGCGAACGCCGTGGCCGGAGCGTTGGAGGCGCTGCGCGGCATGGTCGGCGACCTCCTCGCAGAGCAGAACGAGACGTCGCCGCTCGCTCCCGGCGATCTGGTCCGGGCCGTGCCGGCGGCGCTCGGGACCGAGTTGGGGGTGAGCGCCGTGACGCCGGCCGGGGTCGCGACGATGCCCGATCCCATCCGGATCGTCCTCGCCGACGACACCTATGACATCCGGTTGTTGCTGCGCGTGTCGTTGGGATCGATGCCCGAGTTCGAGATCGTCGGCGAGGCCGAGAACGGGCAGGAGGCGATCGACGTCACCGAACAGCATGCGCCCGACGTGATCCTCCTGGACCTCGCGATGCCCGTCCTGGACGGACTGCAGGCCATCCCCGAGATCCGTCGTGTCTCGCCTGCGACCAAGATCATCGTCCTCTCGGGGTACGCGAGCGCGCAGGTCGAGGCCGAAGCCTTGGCCCTGGGGGCCGTCGCGTACGTGGAGAAGGGTTGCCCCACCGAGGAGCTGGCCGACCGGATCCACGCGCTCTGCCCTGGTCACGACGTCCCGCCCGGCCGCATGAGTGACGCCGGCGAGCATCAGCCGATCTCCGATCATGACGACCTCGAGCTCTTCCTCTCGGTGTTCGCGCACGAGATGCGCTCGGTCACGACGGTCATCGGTGGGACGGCCGAAGTGCTCCGGAGTCGGACGGAGCGCGTGCTGCAGGGCGACGATCAGGAACTGCTCGAGAGCCTGCACCGCAACGCGCTCCACCTGAGTGCCCTCGTCGCAACCCTCTCCGAAGCGGCAGCGCCGTCGGCAGGGTCGCGGCTCGACCTGCAGACCCACGAGTGCGACCTGGTCACGCTCGTGACCGAGGCGGTGACCGACCTGGAACACCTCGCCGAGGAACACGAGATGTCCGTCAGCGCCGTTGCCGAGCCCCGTGTCACCGTCGATCAGGTGCGAATTCGCCAGGTGTTGACGAACCTGATCGGCAACGCCACCAAGTACTCCGCCACCGGAACCCGGATCGACGTGGAGATCGGGCGGTCGGGAACCGCTGCGACGGTGACGGTCCGCGACGAGGGTCCAGGAGTTGCCCCGGCGCAGGTCGATCGGATCTTCGACCGGTTCGTCCGCGGCGATGTCCGCGGCGACGGCCTGGGTCTCGGTCTGTTCATCGCCCGCGGCATCGCCCGGGCGCATGGTGGCGATCTGGTGCTGCAGGAGACCGGGGCCGATGGGAGCTCCTTCGTGCTCAGCCTTCCCGCGGTCTGAGACTGCTCAGAGTCGACCGGCAGCGCGTGCGGCGTCCTCGGCGGCGGTGACCTGCGCCTCGACGATGTCGAGCCCGGCGTTCCAGAACGACGGGTCGGTCAGGTCGCAGTCGACGATCCGGCCGAGTTCCTCGGGCCACCTCGACCCGCCAGCGGCGAGCAGCTCGAGGTACTGGGGCACGAAGTCGGCTCCGCGTGCCTCGTACTGGGCGTACACCGAGAGGGCGAGCAGCTGGCCGTAGGCGTACGCATAGACGTAGCCCGGGGTGCCGATGAAGTGCGGGATGTAGCTCCACCAGTCGCGGTAGCCGTCGCTCACGTCCATGGCGTCGCCGAACAGGTCGCCTTGCGTCCGCGCCCAGTGGTCGCCGAAGTCGCTGACCGAGAGTTCACCGATGTCGCGCCGGTGGGTGTGCACCGCGTCCTCGAACCGGTTCATCGACACCTGGCGGAACACGGTTGCGATCGACCCCTCGACGTTCTGCGCCAGCAGTGCGAAGCGGTCGGCGGGGTCGGTCGTCTCCGACAGCAACCGGTTGAAGGTCACGGTCTCGCCGAACACCGATGCGGTCTCGGCCAACGTCAGCGGGGTCATCTGCTCGAAGACGCCCTGGGGCCGAGCGAGGTAGCCGTGTAGGCCGTGCCCCAGTTCGTGGGCGAGCGTCATGACGTCGTTGGCCGTCGCCGTGTAGTTGAGGAAGACGTAGGGATGGTGGTCCGGCACCGTGTAGGCGCAGAACGCCCCGCCCCGTTTGCCGGGTCGGGTGGGGGCGTCGATCCACCCCTCGGTGAGGAAGCGGTCGACGACGCTCGCCAGCTCGTCGGAGAACGAGGCGTAGGCGTCGCGCACGATCGTCTTGGCCTCGTCCCAACCGATGTGGCGGTCGTCCTCGGCCACGGAAGCGTTGCGGTCGTAGTCGGCGAGCCGGTCGATGCCGAGCACGCCGGCCTTGAGCCGATACCACCGTTGCGGGATGTCGTAGCGGGCGACCACCGCGTCGACGAGCGCCTGGACCGAAGCGTCGCTCGCCTCGTTCGAGAGGTTCCACGAGCTGATCCACGACGGGTAGCCGCGCAGGTCGTCCTGGATGCGTCGGTCGGCGAGGAGCGTGTTGAACACGTAGGCCCGGGTCCGCAGGCCCGGCTGCAGCCCGGCGCTGACGGCGTCGGCCGCGACCCGTCGGGTCTCGCGATCGGGGTGGTGCAGCCGCGACAGCGCGGCGTCGAGACTCATCGACTCGCTCGTGCCGTCGGGCGCGGGCAGATCGACCTCGATCGCCGAGGTCTGCTCGGTGAAGAGGCGCACCCATGCCGACCGACCGGTCGGCGCGGTGTTGGCGAGCAGTCGCTCCTCGATCTCGGACAACACGTGGGGCTTGCCGGCCCGCACGGTCTCGAGGTGATGCCGGAACGGAGCGAGCGCGCCGTCGGCCATCATCGACTCGGCACGATCGTCGTCCACCGCGACCCACTCGAGGTCGAACCAGACGAGTTCGGCGGAGAGCGTGCTGAGTTGCTCGCTCACCTGCTGCATGAGCGCGCCACGTTCGGGGTCGCTGGTGTCGGTCGAGAACCGCAGTTGGGCGTAGTTCCCCGCTCGATGTGCCCGCTCGTAGATCGAGGCGAGCCGATCGAGGAGCGCAGCGAGCCCGTCGGCGTCGAGCTCGTCGATGGTGCCCCGGGCGTCGACGGTCAGCGCCTTCGCGTCCTCGAGTGCGCCCGTGACCAGCGTCTGGACGTCGGAGTCGCCGAGGAGCGTCTCGAGATCCCAGGCAACGTCCTCCGCCCCGGTGACGGTGGCGCTCACGCGGCGATGTCGAGGGTGTCCGTGGCCGCCGCGGTGGCCTTGGCGCTGCGCTTGCCGACCCGGTTGCCGATGAGGAACGCGCCGAGGATCAGCTTGAACGAACGCCGGATGATCCGGAAGACGAGGCGGATCGCTCCACCGATCGTGGCGTTGATGATCGAGAAGAACAGCTTCACGATCCCGAGCACCAGACCCACGACCTTCATGACCAGGCGCCACAGGGCGAACGTGATGTCGGAGGCCAGCGCCACGATGCGTCGGATCAGCGCGAACGCGACCCGGATCGGCAGGAGCAGCGTCGCGATGACGATGGCGACGATCCGGACGATCAGACGCACGATGCCCACGGCGAGCCGGAACGGTGCGGTCACCAGTCGGAACAACGAGCGGATCAACCCGCCCTTCTTCGCGGTGTCCCCGGAGACCTCGTCGATCTCGATGACTTCGACTACGTCGGTTGCCTTCTTCATCCCATGATCATGGCGCACTTCGCGGTGGTTTCGCGCCGCCGCCTGTCACACCGGTCGGAACCGCACGAGCGCGTGGCCCGATGGTGTGTCGTCGAAGACCGCGGTGACGCGCATGTCGACGGTGACGGTGTCGGGATCGCAGTCCACGATGTTGGTGATGATGCGCGGTCCCGGTCGGTCTCCGGGGATGTCGAGTTCGACGTAGGCGACGACGTAGGGCGCCGACTCCCGGTATGCGCCCTGGCCCCGACGGGGGATCGAGAAGCTGTAGATCGAGCCGGTCCCGGCCAGTTCGATCCAGTCGATGTCGAACGACGAGCAGGCGGGGCAGTATCCGCGCGGGTACCAGATGACCGTTTCGCAGCTTCGACACCGGGGCACGACGAGGCGGTGTTCGGCGGCAGCGTCCCAGAAGGGCGCGGCGTCGTCCTGGATGCTCGGGTCGAGGGCGGGGAGTTCGCTCATGACTGCCTCCCGAGGATCACGGTGGCCGAGGCGTGCCGTGTCCCGATCGACCCGCCGGTGCCGTGGGCCAGGGCGATGTCGCAGTCGGGCACCTGGACGGCGGGGTGGGCCTCCCCGCGCAGCTGACGCACGGCCTCGATCACCTTGGTCATCCCTCCGCGGTTGGTCGGGTGGTTGTTGCACAGGCCGCCGCCGTCGGTGTTGAACGGCAGCCGTCCGTGCGGCGCCTGCAACGCACCGTCCTCGACGAATCGGCCACCCTCGCCCTTCGCGCAGAAGCCGAGGTCCTCGATCGTCTGGAGCACGGTGATGGTGAAGCTGTCGTAGATCGATGCGTAGTCGATGTCGTCGTGGGTCACGCCCGCCTCGGCGAACGCCCGAGGACCGCTCCACAACGCGCCCGTGTGGGTGAGGTCGATGCGGCCGTTGTCCGCGTGCTTCGGCGCCTCACCGTGGCCGAGCACCACCGGTGCCGTCCGATCGAGGGTCCGGGCGACCTCGGGCGAGACGACGACGAGGGCACCACCGCCGTCGGTGATCACACAGGAGTCGAGGCGGTGGAGGGGGTCGCACACCATCGGCGAGTCGAGGACCTCGTCGACGGTCACGACGTCGCGGAGGAAGGCGTCGGGGTTGTGCTGTGCATGGGTGCTCGCAGCGACCTTGATCTCGGCCAACTGGGCGCTGGTCGTGCCGTACTCGTGCATGTGTCGGGTGGCGGCCATGGCGTAGTTGGTCAGGACCGAGGTGCCGTAGAGGGCTTCGAAGCTGAACTCGGGCGCCGCCTGCATGCGTCCTGCGCCGCCCGGTGGCGCGCCACCCGTGCGTGGCTTCCCGGCCAACGTGATCAGCGCGACCGAACACTTGCCGGCGGCGATCGCTGCGGCGGCGTGCCCGACCTGGGCGACGTAGGACGAGCCGCCGATCTCGGTGCTGTCGACGTACGACAACCCGGTGAGGCCCAGGTACTCGGCCATCGAGATGGGTCCGAACCCGGGCGCATCGCCCGAGGCGAAGTAGGCGTCGACGTCGTGGATCGTGAGGCCGGCGTCGGCCAACGCCCCGACGGCCACCTCGGCGTGGATCTGCGGCGTCGTGCGATCCGGGATGGTTCTTCCCGGATGCTCGAAGACGCCGGCGATGTGCGCTGCCCCACGGATGCTCACGACCGGAGTCTTATCAGGCTGGCTGGCGCCGGCCCGCTTCGGTGAGGGCGCCCGGATGTCGCACCGCCCTGACCCCGAATGAGTAGGGCGAACAAGCCAATGAGTAGCCGGTTCGGGCGACACACCGGCAGCCGTGGAGGATCATGACCTCATGCGCTCCTCCGGTACCCCGTTCCTCTGGCTGGCGCTCGTCGCCGGTGTGTTCTTGTTCGCGGGTTGCGGTGACGACGATGCGGCGTCGAACGACGGAGGGGGCGAGACCTCGCCGAGTGCGGACGAGTCGTCGACGCCCGCAGCCGACGACGGCGACCCGGCCGGCGACGCGGGTGATGCGGAGAGCGACGTCACGGTGACCGTCGACGGCACCGTCTACGCGGTCACCACCGTGCAGGAGTGCTCGACCGAGACGGACCTCGACCGCGAGACCGATGTCGGGGTCTACGGGTATGCCGAGACCGGGGAACGTGTCGAACTGGTCCTGAGCTACCAGGGAGCCGAGACCAGCCCGACGGGAACCGACCAGTACTTCGGTCGTGTCGGGATCTCGTCCGGTGAACTCTCCGCGAGCGTCACCGCCGACGAGCCGTTCGACTTCCTCACCGACGATCGGTCGTCCGTCGTCGGTTCGCTCGAGATGGAGACATCCACCGAGCCGATCCGCACCATCGACGTCGACATCGACGTCACCTGCCCCTGACCATCGTCACCTCCTCCGGAGCCCACACCATGCCGTCCTCTCGTCCACTTCGGTCCTTCGCCGCGGCGCTGGCCAGCGCCGCGCTCGTCCTCGCCGCATGCGGGTCCGACGGCGACGACGACACCGCCGTCCCCGACGAGACCTCCGGCACCGTCGCCGATGCGCAGGATCCCGACGACGGTGACACGTCCGACGACACGCCGGACGACGAAACCGACGAGTCCGAGGCTCCCTCTGGCGCCGACCACCCGATCGTCTCGTTCGCGGCGCACGGTCCCGGTGCGCCCAACACCTCCGGCCCTGCCTGCGCCATGGGGATCGACAACACGTCGCTGAACCTGTTCCGGGTCACCGCTCCGGCGGGGTGGGAGCGGCGTGGGTCCACGGGTGGCAGCGGTGACAGCGACATCGACTACGAGGTCGGCGACGCAAGCGTCATCGTCACCATGGCCGAGAACGAGGACCAGGCCGACTTCATCGACGTCACCCTCGGTGACGAGGTCGGCGAGGCGGACCTCGACGGCACGACCGTGCCGATCGTCGAGGCGGCCATGGACGACACGACCGGGTACGCCATCGCCGACGTGGTCTACGTGACCGGTCTTCCACAGCAGTTCGGATTCGAGAGCGCCATGACGATCGTCGTGGCATGGTCGGATCCGTCGGCCGTGTCGCTCGAGGACGCCACGAGCGTGCTGTCGAGCATTCGGGCCGAACGGTGCGCCGTGATCGCCGACACCATCGTCGCCATGACCGCCGCCGACGTCCTGGCCGTGCCCGAGTTCGAGAACGACCCTCTCGACAAGACCTACCCGGGTGGCGACCAGCCACCGTTCGACATGGTGAACGCCGTCGACGTCTGGTCGGTCGACCAACTCGCCTACCTCCTCCCGTTCTCCGAGCCCGTCGATCATTGCGTGGCGGAGTCGCTCAAGAGCGACCTTCCGGCCGACTTCCCCCTGGGGATCTCGGCCGTCTCCGCGGTCGGTGTCCAACAGGACGCGCTGACCGCCATCGCCGACGCCTGCTGATCGCCGGCTCCGGCCGAGCGTCGACCTCAGGCGAGGTGGCGTCGTCCGGCGTCGACCCGGAACGTCTCCTCGGCGGTGACGGCCGATCCCTCGATCGAGGCGTCGGTCACCAACCGGTACTCGGCGGTCCATTCGTCGGCCCCGATGGTGTGCAGCACCCAGCCCCGTCGTCGGGTCTCCGACCACCGGATGTGGGGCGACGACAGCTCGACCAACGAGCCCGCGCCACGTAGCTGGCTCGGCACATCGGACGACACGCCCGGTGCCACGAACTCGACGCCGACCTCGTCGGAGTCCTCGTCGTCGAAGTCCGCTCGCAGGTCCGACACCCAGGACGAGTGCACGTCGCCGGTGAGCACCACCGGGGTCGGGGAGCCGGCGAGCGTCTCGAGCAGTTGGAGGCGCGCGCCGGTGTAGCCGTCCCACTGGTCGAGGTTCCAGAGCGAGTTCCCGCCGAGGAAGCGCCACTGGTGCACGACCACCTGCTGCACCACGGTGGTCCACAGGGCGTCGTGGTTCGGTGCGACGTCGGCCAACCACGCCTCCTGCTCTGCACCCAGCATGGAGATCGTCGCGGTCTCTGCGCAGCGCGGACCGAGGTCTTCCCCGCAGGGCTGGTCGTCGCGGTACTGCCGGGTGTCGAGGAGGACGAATCGGGTCAGGCCACCCCAGTCGACCGTGCGGTGGATCGCGAGGCCGGGACCGTCGGGCGGAGCGATGCGGGTCGGCGTGAACTCCCACCATGCGCGGTACGCAGCGGCGCGCTGGGCATCGAAGTCGGCCGACGGCGGTCCGTCGTTGGGGTCGTTCCCCTGGTAGTTGTTCGCGACCTCGTGGTCGTCCCAGACCATCAGCCACGGGGCGACGGCGTGGGCCGCCTGCAACGCCGGGTCTGCCTTGTAGCGCCGCCAGAGCTCGCGGTACTCGTCGAGCGTCGTCGGTGGCGGGGTGTCGTCGGGGCGGACTGCGCCGCCGTCCGACTCGTACACGTAGTCGCCGCAGTGGACGACGAGATCCGGAGCAACGGACGCGACGTCGTCGAGCGCCGTCCAGTACCCCGACGAGCGCCGCATGCACGACAGGTGACCGACCACGAGGGGTTCGTCGGGAACGACGCCGGGTGCCGGCGCGGTACGAGTGCGGGCCGGCCTCGTCACGTGCCCGTCCATGGCGAAGCGGTACCAGTAGGTGGTGTCGGGTCGGAGGCCGGTGGCCAGGGCCCGACCGGACATCCCGGTGTCGGGGGTGGCGTCGACCGGCGCCCGTTGCACGATCGACCCGAAGGCCTCGTCGACAGCGAGCTCGACCACCAGCTCGCGCTCGGGCGTTCGATCGATCCACGTCCACAACACCACCGACGAGGTGTCCGGGTCTCCCGAGGCGACGCCGAGGGCGAACGGGTCGGTCCCGATCGGTGTGCCGAAGTCGACCGGCGCGATGGTGTTCTCGGTGGGGGGAGCCGTCGTGCTCGACGACCCACCGTCGTCGCCCTCCCGGTTGCACGCGGCGAGTCCCAGGGCCGCGCCGGTGGCCACACCGATGAACTCGCGCCGAGTCGGTCTCCAGGGACGCAACACGTCAGCTCCGGGTGTCGCCACAGACGACATCGCGGTGGAGGCACGAACGGACCTCGCGCTCGAGCGCGTCGGGGTCCCACAGGTTCCAGAAGTCGGCGTGGGCCGTGAAGGTCTCGCCGGCGCTCAGCATCAGGCCGTCGGCGTCTCCGGAGTACGGGTAGCGGACCACGAGTTCGAGCTGTGGCACGGGCGTGGGGTGCGAGTCGGGGCAGCCGTCGGATCCGCTGTAGGCCATGTGCCGGCGGTGGTCGTCGCTGTCGAGGTCACGGTCGTTCCAGCAGTCCGGAAAGGTGATCCGGAGCCGGAGGTCGCCGGTGCAGTCCCGGGGCGCCTCGGCGCGGAGGTCCGCATCGGAGCACGTCCAGCCCACGATCTCGGTCGGTTGAGGTCGTGTCGATGCCGCCTCGCCAGCGATCATCTTCAGCCCGTACGGGTAGGCCTGTACGGTCGTCGGATCGACCCCACGGCCGGCGCGGTAGTAGACGTCCGCTCCGTCGGGAGCAACTCGTTCGTGATCGGCGTCGAGCAGGGCAGGGACCCAGTACGACGCGTGGTCGGCCTTGGTCTCACACGTCGTGTCCTGCCCGCGGGCGGTGTCGGCCGTCGATGTCGCGTCGATGGCGACGTTGCCGAAGAACTCGTGCAGGTGCGACGACCCGGGCTGGTCGGGGAAGACGATGGGGTCGTCAGGGGCGTGGTGTGCCGGGGCGCACACGGTCACGAACCGTCCTCGGTGATCGGGGAGGTCGGGTGGTCCGGTGGCGGTGTCGCCCACGCCGCACGACGCGAGCGCCGCCGTCACCGTGACGGCGGCGAGGACCCGACCCGCGATGGTCACGGGCGGTCGGGGAGACCGATCGCCGCGAGGTCGGGGAACGCGGGCGGTCCGACCTGCGGCTCCGCCGGTGCGTTCTCGGGGTCGTCCATGCCCGGGAGGTCACCGATCGAGGGGAACTCGTAGGTCGCGTAGTCAGCCGAGTCTGGTCGGTCCTGGTCGACGATCTCGAGGAAGCGGGCCACGTCGGTCGCGATGTCTTCGGCGTCGGAACCGTCGCAGGGCGCGAGGTCCTGGAGGCCCTCGGGCGACTGGGTGGTGAGCACGTTGTCCGAGAAGCAGTTCCCGGAGCCGAGGATCATCACCAGGTCCCACTCGCGGCTGTCGGAGATGTCGTTGCCGACGACCCGGTTGCCGGTCGCCGGCCAGATCAGCTCGCCACCGAGGCCCTCGCGCACGTCGTCGGATGCCGGTGCAGCGTCCTCGGTGCAGCCGGTGGGCGGCGTCTCGGGGATCGGAGCGATCGGGTCCTCTTCCGGGAAGGGGACGATCGCGATGCCCGAGACGTCGTGGTCCCAGATCCGGTTGCGTTCGATGACGTTGTCGACACCCCCGGGCGTGATGATGCCGTTGCCCTGAGCCAGCCGAGCGGCTGAGATCGCCGGGGTGTCGCCGTTGCTGTTCTCGTAGACGAGGTTGCCCACGACCGACGTCTCACGTTCGGGCGCGCAGCCCTCGTAGGAGCCGGAGTTGGGGACGATGCCCGCCCGGTTCCGACGCCATTCGGAGTTGATGATGTAGAGGTCGCCGCCGGCGTTGGTGCCCGAGTAGCCGAGGCCGTTGTACTCGGCGATGACGTCGTCGATCACGGCGTTGCACGGGTAACACTGACCGATGTAGAAGCCGGCGTCGGGGCTGCCGGCGCCGTAGCTGTGCTCGAGCACGCCGTTGACCGACCCGAAGGCGTAGATCCCATAGTCGCCGTTGCGTTCGGCGGTGAGGTACGAGCCTCGATAACCGTCGACGTGCGTCCAGAAGACCCCGTTGCGGGTGTAGTTGCGCAGGGTCATGTTCTCGACGACCACGCCGTCGGCCTCGAGGACACGGATGCCGTTCTCGAGTTCGAACTCACCGTCGAGGATGACCTCGTTGCGGTCGAGGCCGCGGATCACGAGTTGGTCGGTGGTCACGTCGACGGCCTCGTTGTAGGTGCCGGGTGCGACGAGGACCAGCGAGCCGGGAGCGGCAGCGTCGACCGCTGCCTGGATGGTGTCGTAGTCGTCGGGGACACGGAGGGTCGACGGCGCTCCGTCGTTGCCGTCCTGGTCCGTACCGTCCTCGTCGGGAGATGACGTGTCGTCGTCGCCACCGCAGGCCGCGGCGACCAACCCGAGGACGAACAGCAGCGCGAGGAGTCGGACGAGCCGACCCGGCGAGGTCCCGGGGGCCGATGAGGTCCGGGTGTACGTGGTGTTCATGTCATTCCCCTGGTGTGGTGACGGTGATGGTGCCGACCATGCCGACATCGATGGTGCCGTGGATCGAACAGAAGTAGCGGTACTCGCCTGGTTCGGTGAAGCGGTACTCGGCGGTGCCCCGCGGACCGAAGTCCTGGGTCGGGATCGCCCACTCGGCATCCTCGTCCTCGGGGATCACGTTGTGGTCGTTGCGGCCGGCGTTGACGAACGTGATCGTCGTGCCGGCCTCGACCGTGGTGTCCTCGGGGTCGAACACGTTGTCGACGGCGAGGATCTCGGACTCGGCGTCGACGAGTTCGACCGCCGGGTCGTCCGAGTCGCCGCAGCCGGCGAGCGGTGCCACGAGCACGGCCATGAGGAGGAGTCGGCGAACCACGAGGGCACCCTAAAGCGCGCGGTAATGTCCCGCGCTTGATCCGACGATCCCCAGGTGAGCACGCATGAAAGCCGAGCTCGCGGCGGCGCGTCGGACGCTCGTCAGCTACCGGGGCACGTCGGTCGGGACGCAGGCCTACGTCGTGGGCCGACTGGTGGTCGCTCCGCTACGGGCTCTGCGCGCCGAGACCGATCTCATCGACGGTGACCTCCTGTCGCTGGGCTGCGGTCTCGGGGTGGTCGAGCGCTCCCTCGCGGCCACCAACCCATCGCTGCGGATCGAGGGGGTCGACCTCGACGCCGCCAAGGTCGATCTGGTCTCGGCCACCGCCACGAGCAGCCCGCGGGTCTCCCTCCGTCAGGGCGACGCAACCACCCTCGAGGGGGGCGGCACCTTCGATGCCGTGCTCGTCTGCGACCTGATGCACCACCTCGACACGGACGGTCAGCAGGCGCTCGCAGCGGTTGCCGTCGCCAGCCTCCGCCCCGGTGGCACCTGTCTGGTCAAGGACCTCGACGTCGCACCCCACTGGAAGCACGAGTGGAATCGTCATCACGACCGTCTGGTCGCCGGTCCGGACCCCATCCTGTGTCGACCGCCGGGGGCCATGGCCGACCTGTTCGTCGACGCGGGGTTGGATCTGGAGCAGAGCGATCGCATCGATCGGCCGTGGACCCCGTACGCCCACTACCTCCTGAGACTCCGCCGACCGGGATGAGGCTCGCGAACGAGCGACGTCGCTGGTGGGCGCTGTTCGCCCTGCTGGGGATGGCGACGACGGCATGGGCGCTGGCGTCGCCGCTGATGGCGGGGCATGACGAGTCGAGCCACGTCGTCCGGGCCGCGGCGGTCGCGAGGGGACATGGGTTCGGCCGTCCTGCACCCGACGCCTTCCCTCCCGAGCCGAACGTGTTCATCGAGGTGCCAGCACCCGAGGCGTACGCACTCGCCAAGCGTGTCGGGTGTTTCAACAAGCGTCGGGACGTCACCCCGGACTGCGCTCCGTCGTTCGCGGGTGGACACGACGTCGACTGGGTGCTGACCTATCAGTTCCGCAGCCAGCCGGCGTATTACGCCGCCGTGGGTTGGACGTCGCTGATCGACCCGGCGGCCGACGGCGTGTACGCCATGCGGGTGGTGAGCGGGCTCCTCTGTGCCGCGTTGTTGGCTTCGGCGTTCACCTCGGCACGCGTCGGCGCACACCCCCGGTGGACGGTGCTGGGTGTCGCTGTGGCGCTGACGCCCGAGGCGCTCTATCTCGCTGGGTCCGTCAACTCGAACGCGGTCGAGGTCGCGGCGGCCGTGGGTGTCTGGGCCGCGCTCCTCGCACTCACACGCGTCGACGGACCAGCTCCTGCGCGCCTGGTGACGCGGGCCGGCGTGGCGATGGTGGTGCTGGTGGGTACTCGGGGACTGTCACCGCTGTTCGGCGCGATGATCGTGGCGCTCGTCGCGCTGCTGCTCGGTCGTGATCGCAGTGTCGATCTGCTTCGACGTCGCGATGTCCGATGGTGGGCGGTCGCAGTGGCGGGCACTGCTGTGACCTCGTTGGCCTACGTCGAGTGGGTGCGCCGTCAACTACCGATCGAACGGGCCGGCCAGGGACTCGGCACCGCGGTCGACCAACTCGGTTGGTACCTCCGTCAGGGGGTCGGCATCTTCGGATCGAACGACATCCCCCTGCCGTGGCCGGTGTACGCGATCTGGGCACTCGCTCTGCTCTGCGTGGTGGTGGCTGCTGTGTCGCGCTTCGACGGGCGCGGCTCGCTGGTCTTGGCGGCGACGGTCGCGGCAGGGATCGGCATCCAGATCGGAGCCGAAGGGTTCAGCCTCCCGCCGATCGGTTTCTTCTGGCAGGGCCGCTACGCGCTGCCCCTCCTCGTCGGCGTGCCGATGGTGGCGACGACGGTCGTCGCCACGGCCACGGGCCCCGCCCGAGTCCGTCTCGATCGCGTCGCGCTGGTGACCGGTCCGCTGGCGGCGCTGACGGTGGCGGGTCACCTGCTCGGGTTCCTCCAGGCGGCGCGCCGCTTCGCCGTGACCCTCGACGGACCGGCCAATCCGCTGGAGTGGATGGGCGAGCAGCGATGGACGCCGCCGCCGGGGCCGATCCTGGTGTGGACCGTGGTGTTCCTGGTGGGCATCGGTGCTGCGACGGCGGTCGCGTTGCTCCCGGGCCCGCGGGTTCAGGTGTCGTCGACGTCGACGTCGACGGACACGGGGCCACCCAGCAGCGGGGCGTAGTCGGCGGCCAGGCGGTCGAAGTCGAGGTCGCGGAGAAAGCGGCTGAAGGCCACCTGTGCGGCGAGCGCGTTGACGTCGCGGAAGACCTCGGGAAGGAAGCCGGGCGGTTCGATCAGTCCTTCGTCGTAGAGGTCGTTGATCGCGCCCATGTTGTTGATGTCGACCTTGCCGCAGAACAGGACGGGGATGCGGTCGAGGCGACCGGACCGGATCGCCACCCGCATGTAGGCGTAGGTGAGCACCAGGCCCTTGCCGTAGCCGAGGTCCTTGGTGAAGGGGAGTCCGGTGGGTGTCGACCCGCGGAAGACGCGCATGGCGGTCTGCCAGCAGAGGTCTTCGTCCATGCCCTCGGTGCGGAAGTGCTCGACGACGTCGACGAATGTCGCACCGCTGTTGGCGAGCGCGATGGCGTCGATGCGGTCGGCGATGCGGAGCAGTCGAGCCGGGTGCGACGTGAGCGACAGGATCTCTGTGAGCGTCGCCAGCCCTTCCTGCGTGACGTTCACCGGCGGCGGGGCCTTGCCGAGGAACGTGCAGATCGGTTGCGCGATGCCGTTGGCCGACGTCCCCACGTGGACCCAGCCTTCGTGTGACTCGAGCTGTTCGAGCTGACGCTCGGAGAACATGGCGTCGGCGCGCAGCTTGATGTAGCTCGAGCCGGCAGCAGCATCGGCCACGATGCCGTCGTCGGCTGCGACGTCGACCATGCCCGGGCCCATCGACTGGTCGAGCTTCTCCTGGAGGAGCTTGACGGCGTCGTCGCCGTTGATGGTCTTCTCGTCGCGGTCGTCGATCGGCAGGTCCGACACCCACGACAGCGCCTCGCGGAACTGGCCGGCCAGGTCGGCGACCGTCGGCCCGCCGGCGTGGAACACGTCGTCGGTGGTGCCGTAGAGCTGGGCCGAGATCGACCCGAACGTCTCGGTTCCGCGAGCCTCGAGCAGGTCGAGGGTCAACCGGTACTGCTCGCACGTGCGCTTGAGCAGTTGGGCGACGCCGGACGTGGTGCCCAGTGTTCCGTTGATCTGCAGTTCGATGTCGAGGAAGCGGTCTCGGGTCGCTTCGAGGTCGAAGCCGAGGTCGCGGCCGGCGTACCAGTCGGCGTCGACGGCCGGCTGTTCACGGCACTTCGAGGCGAAGAACGTGTCGCGGATGTCGTCGTCCCACTTGATGGCGTTGAGGATCCGTACCGGTCCCTGGGCGTCGACGATGGCGTCCGAGATCGACCGCACCGTCGATTCGTAGCTGTCGTCGTCGTACGCCGTCATCCGACCAGGATGCCCGACCGGACGCTCCAGATGTCACCCCGAGGGGGACGTGACGACGGAGACGTCGTCGGCGGACGGGAACACGACCCTCGCCGTGAGACCGCCACCCGGGGTGTCGTCCAGCTCGAGCGTCGCCTTCCCGTGCTGGCAGAGGCGGTCGACGATGGCGAGTCCGAGCCCCGATCCGCCGGAACTGTCGTGCCAGTGCCGTTGGGTCGCACGCTCGCGTGTCGCGGCGTCGATGCCCGGGCCGTGGTCCACGACCTCGAGGATCGCTCGGCCGTCTGGGCGTGTGGCCGCCCGCAGATCGATCGTCGAGCCGGCGGGGACTGCGGCCACGGCGTTCGCGAGCAGGTTGTCGAGGATCTGCTCGATGTGGTCCGGATCGGCGAACGCGGTCACGGTCGGTCCATCGACGAGGTGCAGCGTGACGTCGGCCTCGGCGGCGCCGGACTCCCAGGTGGTGTGCGCCCGCTCGATCATGGTGTCGAGATCGGTGGAAGCGATGGCCGGGATCTGCTCGTCGAGCCGCGCCAGCGCGAGCAGCACGTCGATCGTGCGGTCGAGTCGGGACAACTCGTCGTCGAGCGGGTCCAGTCGGTCGTGCGCCACCGGATCGTCACCCGACCGCAGGTTGTCGATGCGCAGCCGGAGCACGGTGAGCGGCGTGCGGAGCTGATGGGCGGCATCGGCAGCGAACTGCGAGGTGGTCCGCAGTGCGACGGCCAGTCGGTCGGCCGACTGGTTGTACTGACGCGCCAGCTCGCGGATCTCGGGCGGCCCGGATCGGGTGTCGGCGCGGGCATCGAGGTCGCCCCGGCCGAAGGCGCGGGTCTGTGTCTGGAGCTCGCGCACCGGCCGCGACACCCATCGACCGAGGAGCAGACCGATGACGCCCGCGACGACCAAGCTGACGCCGGCGATCGCTGCGAGACGCCACCAGTAGGCGGCGATGTCCTCGTCGATCTCGTGGCGAGAGTGGCTGAGCCGCACGGCACCCAGGATCCGATCGCCCGAGCGGACAGGCACGGCGACGTAGACGAGGTCTTCGCCGAGCGTGGCCGACGAGCGGGTCCCGGCAGCGGTCGTGCCGGCGAGCGCCTGTTCGATCTCCGGACGGGTGGAGAACGACCGCCCGACGCCGTCGTCGACGTCGGGCGGGGGGTCGGTGTCGGCGAGGGCGGTGCCATCGGCCTCGACGATGAGCACCCGGCCGCCGGTCGCGTCCCGGTACAGCATCGCGACGCGTCCAGCTTCGGAGGCGGCGTCGGGATCGTCGGTCTCGAGGAGGTCCTCGACCCGGTCGCCGAGCGCGAGGGCATCGCGTTCGGTGGCGACCTGGAGGTCGTCTTGGACGCTCCGGGCGTGGTTCACGCCCAGCGGGATCTCGAGGGACGCCGTGATCACGAGGGTGAGGGCCACGAGCGCGGCCGCGAAACGGGCGGTCACGGTTCGGCCACGTAGCGGAACCCGACGCCACGGATCGCTTCGATGTGGCGTGGGTCGCCGAGCTTGCGTCGCAAGGAGGCGACGTGGACGTCGATCGTCTTGGTGGGGCCGAACCAGTGCGGGTCCCACACCTCCTCCATGATGCGGCCCCGTTCGAGGACGGCACCGGCGTCGGCGGCCAGGTAGCGGAGCAGGTCGTACTCCTTGGGGGTGAGTTCGATCGGCTGGTCGTCGAGGGTCACCTCCCTCGTGCGGTCGTCGATGCGCAGGCCGCCGGCCTCGATCGTGCCCGGGGTGGACGGCGCATGGTCCTGGGTCCGCCGGAGGACGGCGCGGATACGCGCGAGGAGTTCCCGGAATCCGAACGGCTTGACCACGTAGTCGTCCGCACCCATCTCGAGGCCGAGGACGCGATCGGTCTCGTCGCCGCGGGCGGTCAGGACGATGATCACCGAACGGTCGCCTCGGGCGCGCAGCTCGCGACACACGTCGAAACCGTCCATGTCGGGCAGGCCGACGTCGAGCAGGACGATGTCATGGACCGGTGAGTCGACCGCCGCCCGTCCGGTGGCGACACGGTGGACGGTGAACCGTTCGCGCTCCAACGCCTCGCCCAACGACTCTGCGATGGCGTCGTCGTCTTCGACGACCAAGACCTCCATGGACCCATGTTGCTGGATGCAGTCGGAGCCGGTGCCGGAACGCGCCGATCTTCACCGAATCTTGTACGTCGGCTCGACCGGCCCTGCACGGCGCTTCCGTACCGTCATCCCCATGACCACCACACGCCGATCCGCTCTTGCTCTCGCTGGCGTCGTCGCCGGCACGATCACGGCCGCCTCCGTCGCGGGAGCCGTGAACCTCGGGCTGTTGTCGTCCGACTCGACGCCTGCGAGCGATCCCGCGCAGATGTTCGAGGCCGAGCCGGTCGACCCGGTGGTCGCGTCGACGACCACGACGGTCGTCGACGGCGTGGAGGTCGTGATCGAAGACGTCTACGACCTGCCGCCCGTCTCGTCGCCGTCCCGTGGGATCTCGGCCACCACCGTCGCGCCGCTCGATCGCTCGGCCGGTGCTTCCGCCCAGGACGTGGGCGACTCCGACGACGACCACGACACCGACGACGACCACGACACCGATGACTCCCGGGTGAGCGACGACGACCACGACGAGGACGACGACCACGACGAGGACGACGACCACGACGAGGACGACGACCACGAAGACCACGAGGACGAGCACGAAGACGGCTCCGATGACGACGACTGACGTCCCGCAATCCCCTGCCCCGCCTCGACCGACTCGTCGCCGACGACGCCACGTCGCTGGTGCGAGCCGACTGCTCGTACTCGGAGCGGCGACCGCGGGGACGGTCACGATGGCCGGCGTCATGGCGTCGGCGCCGAGCACCGACTCGGTCGTCGCAACCGGGAGTCCTGCGGCTCTCTCCTCGCCCGTGGTCGAGGTCACTGTGCCCACCACGATGAGTCCCGGACGTCGGGTGGTGGTGATCCGCCGTCACCACCCCGCTCCGGCAGCCGGCGCGCCCTCGACGGGCGCGCCGGCCTCCTCGCCTCGTCCGTCCGCGACCTCGGCGAGTCCGAGCCCCGCTCCGGCGCCGACCCCCACGACGGTGGTCCCCGCTCCGCGACCCACCGTGCCGCCGGTACCGACGACACAGTCGCGAGGAAGCTGACGTGAGCACCCACGTCTCGGTCTCCGTGGTCGACGAGCACCGCTTCCACGCCATGGGGACCGAGTGCGTGGTGCAGGTCGTGGGCGCGCCGGACGGAATCCTCGACACCGCCGAGGCGCTCGTCCGCAGCCACGAGCGGCGGTGGTCGCGGTTCCTCCCGGATTCGGAGCTCTCCGCGCTCAACGCCCGAGCCGGCGCGCCGGTCGACGTGTCGGACGAGACCACCCACCTGGTTCGTTCGGCCGTCGACCTGCACGCGTCGACCGACGGGTGGTTCGATCCGCTCGTCGGTGGGCACGTACTCGCTGCGGGCTACGACCGTTCGTTCGTCGATCTCGACATGCCGGTCCGTCACGACCCTCCTGCGAACGCGTCATCCGGGATCGTCGTGGGCGCCCACACCGTCGAGGTCCCGTCCGGTTCCGTGCTCGACCTGGGCGGGATCGCCAAGGGACACACCGCTGATCGGATCGTCGACGTGCTCCTCGCCGAAGGTGCCGTGGGAGTCTGCGTCGACATCGGCGGCGACCTGCGGTGTGCCGGAGCGTCGCCGGCCGGCGAGGGCTGGTGGTGCTCGATCGACCACCGCCCTGGCATCGCTGTCGGCCTCGCCGCCGGAGCCGTGGCCACATCGACCACCACCCGTCGGCGCTGGATCAACGCCGATGGTTCCGAGAGCCATCACCTGATCGATCCGCGGACGGGTCGACCGTCGTCCACGTCGATGCGCTCCGCGACCGTCGTCGCGGCCACCGGGGCTGTCGCCGAGGCGTTCACCAAGGTCGTGCTCCTGGCGCCGATCGATGACGCCCGCCGGATCCTCGACGCCAACGGCATCGCCGCGATCGCCACCGACGACACCGGAGCGGAGCACCGGTTCGGGCGGATCGACGCGGTGATCGTCGAAGGAGTTCCTGCGTGATCGCCGCCCTCCACCCGCAGTTCTGGTGGTTCGCCACCCGTGCCACCGGCGTCACCGCCTGGGTCGCCGGGTGTGCGTCGCTCCTGGTCGGGCTGGCCTTGGCGTCACGGGCCATGGGCAAGCGACCGCGTGCTCCTTGGTTGCTCGATCTCCACCGGGGCCTCGGTGGGATCACCGTCGTCTTCCTCGGCCTCCACATCGTGTCGCTCGTCGCCGATTCGTACGTGCACTTCGGAGTCGCCGACGTGCTGGTCCCCTTCGCCAGCGACTGGAAGCCGGCCGCGACGGCGGGTGGCGTCGTCGCCATGTGGCTCTACGTCGCGGTCGAGGCCAGCAGCCTCGCGATGCGACGCATCCCGAAGCGCTGGTGGCGAGCGATCCATCTCTCGAGCTATCTCGCGGCCGTGGCTGCCACTGTCCACGCCTTCACCGCAGGCAGCGATGCGACGAATCCCGGCTTCGTCGCCGTCGCGCTGGCGACGGTGCTCGGAGGAGCGTTCATGGTCACCTACCGGTCGGTCGCGCCGCGCCGGCAGCGGCCACCGCGTGTGCCTGCGTCAGCCTGACGGACGTTCCATTTTGCGGAATACGGCACGACCCCGCAACACTTGACCCACTTGACCGAACGGTCAACTTGGTCGTGAGAACAGCGGCCAACTCCGAAACTCCAAAAGGGAGAACCCCATGGCAACCGCCGTCATCGTCGACGCCGTCCGTACCGCCGGCGGCAAGCGCTTCGGTCAGCTCTCCGGCTGGCACGCCGCCGACCTCGCCGCCGAGACCCTCAAGGCGCTCGCCGAGCGCAACAACCTCGACCCCGCCCTCGTCGACGACGTCGTCATGGGCTGCGTCATGCAGGTCGGCAACCAGGGCCTCAACGTCGGCCGCAACGCGGTGCTCGGTGCCGGCTGGCCCGAGACCGTGCCCGCCACGACCGTCGACCGCCAGTGCGGTTCGTCCCAGCAGGCCGCCCACTTCGCCGCGCAGGGCGTCATCGCCGGCGCCTACGACATCGCCATCGCTGCCGGTGTCGAGGTCATGACCACCACCCCGATGGGCGCATCGATGACCCCGGGCTCGATCCCGTTCGGTCACGCCGCGCTCGAGCGTTACGCCGACGTCGAGTACATCGAAGGCTGGAAGGGCCTCATCCCGCAGGGCGTGTCGGCCGAGATCATCGCCAACAAGTGGGACCTCTCCCGCGAAGACCTCGACGCCATCGGCCTCGCCTCGCAGGAGCGTGCCGCGGCCGCCACCGCCGAGGGCCGCTTCGACAACGAGATCATCCCGGTCAAGGTCAAGAAGCTCGACAAGGAGACCGGCGAGCTCATCGACACCGGCGACGAGATGGCCACCCAGGACGAGGGCATCCGTGCCTCGACCCCCGAGTCGCTCGCCAACCTCAAGCCGGCGTTCCTCGCCGACGGCAAGGTCACCGCCGGCAACTCGTCGCAGATCTGCGACGGCGCCTCGGCCCTGCTCATCATGAGCGAAGAGAAGGCCAAGGAGCTCGGCCTCAAGCCCCGTGCCCGTTTCCACACCTTCGCCCTCGCCGGCGTCGACCCGGTCACCATGCTCACCGGCCCGATCCCGGCCACGACCAAGGCGCTCGAGAAGTCGGGCTTGACCATGGACGACATCGACCTCTTCGAGGTCAACGAGGCGTTCGCCTCGGTCGTCGGTGCCTGGCAGAAGGAGCACAGCGCCGACATGAGCAAGGTCAACGTGAACGGTGGCGCCATCGCCCTCGGTCACCCGCTCGGCGGCTCCGGCGCCAAGCTCATGACCACGCTGCTCAACGAACTCGAGCGCACCGGCGGCCGCTACGGCCTCCAGACGATGTGTGAGGGCGGCGGTCTCGCCAACGCCACCATCATCGAGCGCCTCGACTGAAGTCGATCGGGCTCGACGGAGCTCGACCGCTGATCCGCCGACTCCCCGCCACCTCGTGTGGCGGGGAGTCGTCGTTTTCGGTCCCGGGGGCGGTTGCCGAACGATTCCTGTGACGTCAGGGCCACCCTGGGGGCGCGTCACGTCACCGGAATTCCCATCTGGCCCCCGTCTGCACCACAGCCATCACCGACCGAGAACCGTGGTCGATACGCTTCGTCGGTGAGCAACTCCTCCGGCCACCGCAGCGTCTCGTGCTCGATCGGGTTCTCGGTGACGTCGCCGGCGGTGTTCGCCTTCCAGGTCGCTGCCGCGCAGACCGCAGGCCCTCGAGTGGACGAGTTGCTCGACGTGACCGTCGACGGCGCCACCGACGGGGTCGACGTCGACGAGATCGAGACGCACCGAGATGGACGTACCCACGTGGTGCGGGCGGAGCCAGGGATGCTGTCGGTGCAGTACGAGGCATCGGTCGGCCCGGCTGACGTCGCGATCGATGTCGGCGGCGGCGACGCGGGGTACGACGACGAGGTGATCGCCGCACTGCGTCAGAGTCGCTACTGCCAGTCGGATGCGCTCGGCCGGTTCGCGTCGACGGAGTTCGCGCCCCAACTGGGGAGTCCGGATCTCGCCCGGACAATCGCCGCGTGGGTGCACGACCGGTTCGCCTACGTCCCCGGTGTCAGCGGACCGCTCGACACCGCGCTCGACACGCTCGTCCGCCACGAGGGGGTGTGCCGGGACTTCGCCCACGTGACGATTGCGCTGTGCCGGGCGGTGGGCATTCCTGCTCGTCTCGTCGCCGTCTACGCCCCGGGCTTGTCGCCGATGGACTTCCACGCCGTGGCCGAGGTCCGGATCGACGGAACGTGGGAGATCCTCGACTCGACGCGGCTCGCTCCGCGGCAGTCGTTGGTCCGCATCGCCACCGGGCGCGACGCCGCCGACACCGCCTTCGCCACGACGCTCTCCGGCGATGCCGAACTGGTGTCGCTGTCGGTCTCGGCCGTCACCGAGGGCCCACTCCCGAACGACGACCACCGAGGCTCCGTCACCATCGCCTGAGCGCGCCGGCGGGCGACAGGCGCCCGATGGTGTTCCATCTGATTCTGGGTTGCGATTCCCCTCACGGGCGCGGATCCGCAACCCAGAACCGCTCGCGGCCGGCTTTGGTCACCCAGTCATCGCACCTCGCCGCCGAGGTCAGACGCGGGTGACGTCGACGGTGACCTTCAGTTGGGTGCGGCCGCCGCTGGTGTAGACGACGCCCTTCACCGGGGTGACGTCGCGGTAGTCGCGGCCCCAGGCGACGGTGACGTAGCGGTCGTCGACGAACTTGTCGTTGGTCGGGTCGAGGTCGATCCACCCGACGTCGGGCAGGAGGACCGACGCCCAGGCGTGCGACACGTCGGCGCCCTGCAGCCGTTGCTGGCCCGGCGGCGGAACCGTCTCGAGGTAGCCCGACACGTAGCGACCGGGCAGCCCCACCGAGCGCAGGCACGACACCGCCAGATGGGCGAAGTCCTGGCACACACCACCGCGCGCCTCGAACAGGTCGTCGATCGTGCTGGTGACGTCGGTGGCGCCGGGGTCGAAGTCGAAGTCGCCGTGGATGCGGGACGTGAGGTCGGCCACGGCATCGAGCACGGGTCGGCCGGGGACGAACGACGCCTCGGCGTAGGAGCGGGCGACGTCGGTGGTGGGAGCGCCGGCCGAGTCGAGGAGGTGGTGCCTGGCGTCGACGCCGACCGCGCCGCCGAGGGTCCGGCACCGGTCGCGGACCTGCTCCCACGGCTCGTCCGAGCCGAGCGGCAGGGCCCCACGCTCGGCGGTCACGTCGACGGTGCTGGTGCTGGTGATGGCCAAGACGTCGTGCGCGTCGGTCACCGTGAAGTAGGAGACCCGGTTCCCGAAGAAGTCGGTCCGCTCCCGCAGGTCGGACGGCGTGGGGTCGATGACGAGGGCGGCGTCGATGCAACGCTGACCGTGCAGGTCGCGCGGCAACAGGCACGCCTGGCCGTACGACGACGTGACCGGTGATGCGTAGCGGTATTCGGTCCGATGGACCACCTTGTAGCGGGTCATGTCCACCCCTCTCCGGCGTCGGGGCCCATCTGCCGCTGGGGCAGGAGCTGCACGAAGTTCCGAGACTGGAGGGCGTCGGAGATCTGCGCCAGCGCGCCGTCGACGTCGTCGAGGAAGGCGTCGAGGTCGGGGCGCGACCCGGTGTCGTCGACGGTCGACACCGCGCTGGTGTCGAGGATGCGGATGCGGGTCGACAATCCGAGCACCAGCTTCTCCTCCGGCGTCGGCCGCCCCGGGACGTTGCCGCCGGGGAGGACGGCGACGTCGGCGGACAACCGGTCGACCTGGTGTCGCAGCGACCGAGGGTTGCCCGGATCGGCGACGAGCAGGTCGAGCAGTGTCTCGATCTGGGCTCGCGACCGATAGCGGCGGCGGTAGGTGATGATGCTCTCGCCGGCGACGAGCACCGACTCGAACAGGAGCGAGTCGGTGGCCGTGTCGTGCGCGACGGTGACGGTGGCTCGCAGCAGCGCGGCGAGTTGAGCGGCTCGCTCGATCCGTCGCCCCGCGTCCATGAAGTGCCATCCGGTGTCGCGGACCATGGAGTCCGCGGCCAGACCGTTGAGGGCGAGGAGGTCCTGGAGGACCCGTCCCAACCGGTCCTGGATGATCGACGGGTGTCCGGGGGTCGCGGTGCGCAGCGCGGTGAGCTCGGACTCGATCGACCCGACGACCATCCACGTGTCCTGTGACAGTTGGTCGCGCACGGCCTCGGCGGCATGCAGCAGCCGCCGGACACAGTGGGCGAGGGTGCCCGGACGGTCGGGGTCGCAGGCCAACGAGAGCAGTTCGGGGCCGGGGTCGGCGACCCGTTCGCTGGCACCGTCGCCGACGAATCCGGGTGCGGTGGCGGTCATGAGGGTCACGGCGCCGAGCAGCGTCTCGACGCAGGCGGCGCCCTCGGGACCCGACCCTTCTCGGCGGTCGTGCACCGCACGCAGCATCCGGGTGATCGACTCGGACCGCTCGGCGTAGCGGCCCAGCCAGAACAGGTTCTCGGCGGCCCGGGACGACAGCGAGGCCGGGTCGGTGGCCCTGGTCGGGGGACCGGCGCGGAGCCAGAACTCGCTGAGGTTCTCGGGTTCCGATGCCAGGACCCACGTGTCCTTGCTGGTCGCGCCGGACTGGTTCGAGATCTTCAGGGTGTCGGCGGCGGGACCGACTCGGGTGAGCCCACCGGACATGACGACATACGACTCGCCCCGTGCGACGGCGAAGGTGCGCAACGTGGACGGGCGGGGGAGGGCGACGCCGTCGACCATCGTCGGGACCGTCGACAGTCGGAGCTGTTCCTGGCCGACCCAACGGTGCGGGTGGGCCTCGATGCGCCGACGGAGATCGTCGAGTTCGTCGGTCGAGAGTTCGCAACCGAACCGTGCAGTCGCACCGACCTCGCGACCGATGGGTTTCACGACCATCGTCGAGAGGTTGGCGAGCACGTGCGAGCGGGCGTCGTCATCGCCGCACCACCACGTGGGGATCGACGGGAGCAGGAGTTCCTGTCCGAGGTAGTGCTCCGCGATGGCCGGCAGGAAGGGGAGGAGGCCGGCGTTCTCGAGCACACCCGAGCCGAGCGGGTTCACGACGGCGACGGTGCCGCGGCGCGTGGCCTCGACCAGCCCGGGGACGCCCAACTGCGAGTCGGGGCGGAGCTCGAGCGGATCGCACCATTCGGCGTCGACTCGTCGCAGGATCACGTCGACCGGTTCGAGGCGACCCAGCGCACGGAGATGGACCTGCCCGTCGCGCACGGTGAGGTCGCCGCCCTCGACGACCGGATAGCCGAGGTACGAACCGACGTAGGTGTGTTCGAACGACGTCTCGGCCTGCGCGCCCGGGGTGAGCACGACGATGCGGGGGTCGTCGGTGCGCGCCGTGGCCGCCACTCGTTCGAGGGCGGCCCGGAGACTGCGGAAGTACGGGGCGACCCGATGGACCTGACTGTCGCGGTAGAGGCTGGGGAAGACCCGCGACAGCATCACCCGGTTGGCGAGCGCGTAGCCCGCACCCGACGGGGCCTGGGCCCGATCGGCGAGGACGACGGCCGACCCGTCCGGCGACCGACCGAGGTCGGCCGCATAGGTGAGCAGTTGCTGGTCGGCACCGGTGGTGATGCCGTCGCACGCCCGGAGGAAGCCGGGGTGGGCGAAGACGACCTCCGGCGGGATCAGGCCTCGTTCGAGCAGCTCGCGCGGTCCGTAGAGGTCGCGCAGGACGAGGTCGAGCAGGACGGCACGCTGGATGACCCCCGACTCGATGTCGGTCCACTCGGCCGACGGCACGAGCGTGGGGAGCGGGTCGAGCGGCCACCGCGTGGAGATGCCCCGGTCGAGCAGCCGGTAGCTGATGCCCTCGTCGTCGAGCATCCGATCGAGCACCGCGGTGCGCCCGGCCAACTCCGACGCGCCGAGACCTTCCAGCGCACCGACGGCGCTGGTCCAGTGGTCCCGCAGGGTGCCGTCGTCGCGGACCAGGGCGTCGTGCCGGTCGGCGTCGGGGCGATACCGCTCGAACAGCGACTGCGTGAGTTCCAGGGTCATCAGCGTTGGCGCTCGAGTGCGGCGATCGGGCCCGGAGCTCCTCCGGCAGTCACCGCATGTCGAGGGCCGCAGGATACCCGTGGCCGGCCGGCCGGTAGCCTCGGAGCATGCGCCGTCGACCCACCTGGCTGATCATCGGGACCGTCGTGGTCCTCGCCGGCGTGGTGTTCACCGACCTCGGGGTGTTCCCGCTGATCGTCGCGGTGCTGGCCAGCGCGATGATCTTCAAGGCCGGATTCGCGATGTTGGGTGGCATGTCGCAACCGGTTCCCGAGCCGCCGCCCGCAGGCGAACTGCGGAAGGTGAAGATCCAGTTCCGGTGCTCGATCTGCGGGTCCGAGGCCCGGATGACGGTGGCCAACGACGAGGTCCCCGAACCCCCTCGCCACTGCCTCGAGGACATGGATCTGGTGGCGCCGACGATGGAGTGATCCATCCATCCGCATTGTGGATGGAGGACTACGTCTCGCGGTCGGGACCCGTCGGAACCGGACATTCCGGTATGGCGTACCGGCAGTAATCCACAGGCCGGTCGGATTCCACAGCGTGGGGACGACGTGGGGATGTTCTCGGTGCATCTCCGCGCCGTTCACCGTTGTCACCTCTGGTTCCCCGCTGGTCTGCCCACCGTCGATCTCTGACCGGGTGGTCAGGTCGCGACGGGGGAGTTGTCCACAGGTTGTCCCCGAACTGCCGTCGCGCTGTGGACCTGATCCGGCGCCCTGTGGACAATCAGTGGATTGGTCGGGCGCTAGTGGAACTGCGTGGCGGTGACGATGCCGCCGAGCACGAAGCCGAGCCCGAGGAGCAGGTACTTGTTGTCGGTCGCTCCGGGGAGGAGCCCGAGGTAGTTCAAGAAGATGCACAGCCCGCCGAGGGCGAGCAGCGTGAACATCAAGACGGGGACCCAGGTCGGGCTGACCTTGAACTCCTGGGGGATCGGCGCCGTGTACCGGGCCGACGCCGTCTCGGGCTCGTGCGTCGAGTGGCCCTTCGAGATCGCATGCCGGGCTCCGGACTGGACGCCGCCCTTCGGGGTCGTGCGCCCGCCCTTCTTCTTCCGGTCCTGTCGTGCCACGGCGGCGAGCGTACCGGCTGTACCGTCGTCGCGGTGACCGCACCCGGACCTCTGGACGCCCCGGTGCTCGCCGCAGTCGACATCGGCACCAACTCGGTGCACATGGTCGTGGCTCGCGTGTCGGCCAACGGCCGGGTCGAGATCCTCGAGCGCGAGAAGGAGATGGTCCGGCTCGGGCGCTCCGGCGGCGACATGAAGGAGCTGTCGGCCGACGCCATCGACCGTGGCGTCGCCGCTCTCCGACGGTGCAAGAGCGTGGCCGACGCGCACGGGGCCGAACTCGCTGCAGTGGCGACCTCTGCCGTACGAGAGGCCGAGAACCGGCGCGACTTCCTCGATCGTGCCTACGACGAGGCCGGGGTCTCCGTCGAGGTGATCTCGGGGTTCGAGGAGGCGCGGCTCATCCATCTCGGGGTCCTCCAGTCGCTCCCGCTCTACGACGAGCGGGTGCTGCTGTGCGACATCGGCGGCGGCTCGACCGAGGTGCTCCTCGGGCGCGAGGGGTCGGTGCTCGAGAGCCGCAGCTTCCGCCTGGGGGCGATCCGTCTCACCGAGCGCTACCTGTCGAAGGACACGGTGAAGCCCAAGCACATCGCACGGTGCCGTCAACACGCTCAGGCGATGTTCGCTCCGTTCGCCCTCGAGGTCGGTCGCACCGGATTCGACACCGTGGTCGGCGCGTCCGGGACCATCGAGACCGTCGTGGCGATGGTCCTGGCCGATCGGGGCGAAGGCGGGGGCGCCCGGACCCACAACGGCGAACGGATCCGCGCGGAGGAGATCACGGCAGCAGTCGAGCGTTTGGTCGAGACCCCCGACATCGCCGAGCGGGCCAAGCTCCCGGGTGTCGACGCCAAGCGTGCCGACATCCTGCTCGGCGGGGCCATCATCCTCGAGCAGTTCGTCCAGACCTTCGGTGTCGACGAGATCGTCTTCTCGGACTACGCCCTCCGTGAGGGTGTGCTCCTCGATCAGGCCCGCCGGCGGGCCGGTGCCACGCTCCACCACCTGCGTGATCTGCGTCGTCAGTCGGTCGAACACCTCATGGAGCTGACCGACGAGCATCCCGACCACAGTCACGAGATCGCACGGATCTCGCTCCGTCTCTTCGACGAGATGACGCCGCTCCTCGGCCTCGACGCCGACGGTCCCCAGGGCGTGGGGGAGGCACGTGAGCTGCTCGAGGCAGGTGCGCTGTTGTGCAACGTGGGCGTCTTCATCTCACACTCGGGTCACCACAAGCACAGCTACTACGTCGTGCGGAACTCCGAGCACCTCGCCGGGTTCACCGACCGTGAGGTCGAGCTCATCGCCCAGCTCACCCGGTATCACCGCAAGTCGGCGCCGAAGACCAAGCACGTCGAGTGGGCGGCGCTGCGCCGCGCCGACCGTGAGCTGGTCCGACGGCTGGCGGCGGTCCTCCGCTTCGCCATCGGGCTCGACCGGTCGCACACGGCGCCGATCGAGGACGTGGCGGTGGACACGGACGGCGATGCTGTCCGGGTCACGTTGACGCCCCGGGACGGTGCATCCGTCGAACTGGAGGCGCATTCGGCCGAGCTCCGGCGTGGCCTCCTGGAGGACGTGATCGGCCGACCGGTCGAGGTCGACATCGCCTGAGCGGCCTCAGAGGGCGCGGGCGAGGACTGATCCCCGGTCGACGGCGTCGGCCAGCGCGGCATCGGCGGCCATGAACAACTCGTCGGGCGATCCGGCGTTCTTGGGGAACGCGGCGATGCCGCCGGCGAGCCGGATCGGCACGGACGCGCCGCCGGGGAACTCGAACTGGCCGGACACGTCGTCCATGATCCCGGTCAGGAGCTGCGCAGTGGCGTCGGCGTCATGGGTCGGGAGGATCACCGCAGCTTCTCCGGCGTCGCTCAGTCCCGTCACGGCCTCGTCGGGGAGTCGGTCGCGTACCCGGCCGACGAGGACGTCGATGAGGTGCTCCAGTCCCTCGGAACCGACCTCGATCACGATGTCCGGGGCGTTCACCAGGCGGACGAGACCGAACGTGAACTGCCCGGTCGTGCCGGCCACGGCGATCTCGTCGGCGAGTCGGGCCTCGAGGTAGCGCTGGGTGAGCAGCGGGAGTCGTTCGTGCCGTCCGGTGGCGGCGAGGTCACGGGCGATCTCGAGTCGATCCCGGACGATGTCGGCGAGCGTGTTGGTGTTGAACGGCTTCGACACGAACGCATCGAGGCCCTTCGACGAGCGCAGCGTGGGCATGGCGTCGGCCGACACCAGGATCACCGGCATGAAGACGTTGCTCTCGTCGGCGCGCAGTCGGCGGTAGACGTCGCGGCCGGAGTACCCACGGAGGCGCAGATCGAGGAGCACGACGTCGGGCTGGTGTTCCTCCACCGCGTGCACCGCTGCGTCGACGTCGTCGGGGTCGACGTGGACCAGGTCGTAGCCGGCGGCCCGGAAGTAGGCGCGGAGGAAGCTGGCGATGTCGTGCTCGTCCTCGATGCACAACACGCGCTTCGTCGCCGCCAACCGTCGAGCCACTGGTCCGAGCTTGCTGTCGTCGTCCATACCGTTCGCTCGACCCCTTTCGGTGATTCGAAGGTTCCCGCGCTCCGCCCGGCCTCTAGCATCCCACGCCGTGTCTGCCCGCGTGCTCGTCATCGACAACTACGACTCGTTCACGTTCAATCTCGTGCAGTATCTGGGCGAGTTGGGCGCCGAGCCGATCGTGCACCGCAACGACGAGATCGACCACGCCGGGATCGAGCAACTCGACCCCGATGCGATCCTGATCTCACCCGGCCCGGGGACCCCGGACGATTCGGGGATCTCGACCGAGGTGATCCGGACCTGGGCCGGCCGTCGCCCGATCCTGGGCGTGTGTCTCGGACATCAGGCGATCGGGCAGGTGTTCGGCGGGACCGTCGTGCGCGCCGCCGAGGTCATGCACGGCAAGACGTCTCTCGTCCACCACACGGGTGTCGGCGTCTTCACGGATCTGCCGTCGCCGTTCGAGGCGACCCGCTACCACTCGCTCGTGGTCGATCCGGCCTCGGTCCCCGACGTGCTCGAGATCACGGCCCACACCGGGTCGTTCGACGACGACACCGGCGTGATCATGGGCCTCCGGCACCGCGAGTTCGACGTGGAGGGCGTGCAGTTCCACCCCGAGTCGATCCTCACGTCGACCGGCCACCGCATGCTCCAGAACTTCCTCGACCGAGCGGTGCCGGTCACCGCCTGATCGATCAGGGATCGGGGACCGGGGTGGCGCGTCCGACCCGGATGGTGACGGTCGAGCCCTTCTCGGCGCGCGTGCTGCCCGCCGGGTCCTGACTGATCACCCGTCCGTCGTCGGGATCTCCCGGGACCAGGGTGACGTCCTCCACGTTGACGGTGAAGCCTGCGGTCTCGAGTTCGGTGCGCGCCGTGTCCTCGGTCTTCTCGGTGACGTCCGGGACGATCACCTGCTCGGGGCCGACCGACACGAACAACGTGACGGTGCTGCCCTTCTCGAGCGAGGTGTTGGCCGGCGGGTCGGTGCGGATCACGGTGCCGGCGGGAACGCTCGGGCTGTTCTCCTGCTGCTGAGCGACGTTGAACTCGGCCTGGGTGAGGATGCCTTCGGCCTCGTCGACCGGTCGTCCGGCGACATCGGGGACGACGCGCGTGTCGGCGCCCTGGGACACCCGCAGCGTGATCTCGGCCGACAGCGGCACGTCCTCGCCCGCGGCGGGGTCCTGCTCGACGACCTTGCCGGGTTCGACGTCGCCGCTGAATATCAGCTCGGTGTTGATGGTGCGGAAGCCCTGGTCGCCCAGGTCCGACCGCGCGTCCTGTTCGGTGAAGCCGACCACGTCGTGCAGCGTGACCACGGGCTCGCCGTTCGACACCGTCAGTTCGACCGTGCCGCCCTCCTCGAGGTCTGCGTTGCCCTCGGGAGACTGGCTGATGACCTCGCCGTCCTCGAAGTCGGGGTTGTCCTCGAACTTGGTGTCGATGACGAACCCGGCCCCCTCAAGGATGATCCTGGCGCCGTCGGGTCCCTCGAGCTGTCGACCGACCACGTTGGGCACGGTCACCAGGTTGGCGTCGGTGCTCTCGTTGCCGTCGAGCACGCCGAGCGCTTGCGCGAGGAAGAACAGCACCCCGCCGAGCACCAGGAGGAGCAGGATCATGATGGCGATGAAGGCGCCGTTGCGCCGGGGCGGTTCGGCGTAGTCGTCGTAGCCGTAGTGGGGGTCGTACGCCGGCTCGTAGGGCTGTTCGAACGACGTGTCCTGCATCGTCGTGATGGGCACGGCCTGGGTCGCAGCGACCGCTGCGGCCGGTGCGACGATGGCCGTGTCGGCGGCGATCTGGTTGCCTTCGCGGTAGCGGCGCAGGTCGGCGCGCAGGTCCTCGGCCGAGGGATACCGGGCCGAGGGGTTCTTGGCGATGCACTTGAGGATGATCGCCTCGAGCGTGGGTTCGATGGCGGCGTTGATCTGGCGCGGGGGCGTGGGTGGCTCCTGCACGTGCTGATACGCCACGGCCAGCGCGTCGTCACCGCGGAAGGGCGGACGGCCACAGACGCTCTCGTAGAGCACGATCCCGAGGCTGTACACGTCGGACCGGGGGTCGACCGGCTTGCCCTGTGCCTGCTCGGGCGAGAAGTACGTCGCCGTGCCCATGACGAGGCCGGTCTGGGTGAGGTTCTGGTCCGATCCGGCCGAGACCGCCCGGGCGATGCCGAAGTCGGTGACCTTGACCTGGCCGTCGGAGGCGAGCATGACGTTGCCCGGCTTCACGTCGCGGTGGACCACGCCGTTGCGATGGGCGAACCCGAGGGCTGCAGCCATGTCGATGCCGATGTCGGCGGCACGGGTCGGCAGCAGCGTGCCTTCCTGACGGAGCACGTCGGCGAGGCTCCGGCCGTCGACGTATTCCATGACGATGTAGTAGGTGCCGCTCTCCTCGCCCCAGTCGTAGACGCCCACGACGTTGGGGTGGTTGAGGTTCGCCGCCGCCTGGGCTTCGCGCCGGAACCGCTCGACGAACGCGGGGTCCGAGGCGTACTGGGCGAAGAGGACCTTGACGGCCACGGGGCGGTCGAGCAGTTGGTCGCGCGCGAGGTAGACGTCGGCCATGCCTCCGCGGGCGAGGCGGCTGTGGAGCTCGTATCGACCGCCGTAGACGACGGGTCCTTGGTCAGACATGGCGTCGGAACCTTACGACAGACGCGTGCATCAGCTTGATCCCTGCGCAGCCAGGATCGTCTCCATGACCGCTCGCGCGATCGGTGCCGCGACGCGCCCGCCGGTCTGTTCGGACGCGCCTTCCTGGCCCTCGACGATGACGGCGACGGCCACGCTCGGAGCGCCACCCGGGGGTCCGGCGAACCCGACGATCCACGCATGCGAGCGGGGCGGGTCGGTGCCGAGCTGGGCCGTGCCGGTCTTGCCGCCGACCTCGAAGCCGGGGATGAGCAGGTTGCGTGCCGTCCCGTTCTGGGCGACGTTGATCATCGCCTCACGCATGATGGCTGCTGTGTCGGCCCCCATCGCCCGCCGCCATTCGCTGGGCTCGGGGTCCTCGACGACGGTGCCCTCGTCGTCGCGGACGGTGTCGAGCACGCGGGGGTTCATGACGATGCCCTCGTTGGCCACCGCACCGGCGACCAAGGCCATCTGCAGCGGCGTGGCGGCGACGTCGTTCTGTCCGATGCCGGTCTGTGCGAGCGCCGGAAGGTTCTGGTCGAAGTCGGTGGGGTAGTTGCTCACCGCCGCGCCGGGCAGGTCGATCGGTGGTTCGGCGTTGAAGCCGAAGTCCTCGGCCGTGTCGATCATGGTGTCGGCGCCGAGGTCGATGGCCATCTGGGCGAACGCCGTGTTGCACGACACCCGGAGCACCTCGAACAGGTCGCCGCCGCACGTCGATCCACCGAAGTTGCGCAGCGGACGAGATGTCTGGGGAGCGATGTACTCGTTGGTGACGGGATACGACGGTTCGTCGCGTGTGACCTCGCCCGACTCGAGACCGGCGGTCGCGGTCACGATCTTGAACGTCGATCCGGGGAAGTACCGCTCGCGGTAGGTCTTGGCCAGCAGCGGTTTGGCGCTGTCGGCGTTGAGGACGGTGAAGACGTCGTTGGCCGCGGCGAAGTCCTGGTCGGCGACGGCGTTTGGGTCGAAGGAGGGGAACGACCACATCGTGAGGATCTCGCCGGTTCGTGGGTCGATCGCCACGACCGATCCCCGACGGTCGCCCAGCGCCTCGCGTGCGACCCGTTGCACGTCGGCGCGCAACGACAGCGTGAGATCGCCGACACGGTCCCGTTCGACGAACAGGTCGTTGAGGTCACGGAAGCTGAGGTCGAGCGTGCGTCCGACGAGTTCGGCGTTGTACGTGTCCTCGACGCCGGTCGAACCGAGGTTGAGGGAGTAGTAGCCGACGACGTGGGCGAAGAGGTCGCCCTCGGGATAGGTGCGTGTGCGCTCGAACTGCGACCCGTCGGCGGCATCGACCGACCGGGCGATGACGACACCGTCGGCCGTGGCGATGCTGCCCCGGGGTCCGTCGTAGTCGCGGAGGATCTCGCGGGTGTTCGCGGGATTGTCCTTGAGTCGCTGCGCCCCGAACACCGTCGTCCGGTTCAGCTGGGCGAACAGCACCAGGTAACAGACCAGGAGTGCGGCACCGAGCTTGGCGATCTGGCGGTTCATCCCGCAGTCGCCTCCATCTGGCGCGCGCCACCGGTGGGTTTCACGCTGTTGTCGGAGATGCGGAGCAGCAGGGCCAGCAACACGTAGTTGAGGACGAGGCTCGATCCGCCGTAGCTGACGAAGGGAAGGGTGACGCCGGTGAGGGGGAGCACCCGCGTGATGCCGCCGATGATGATGAACGCCTGGATGCCGAGCAGCGTCGTGAGGCCGGTTGCGAGGAGGGTGTCGAACGCCGAGTCGGCCCGCAGGGCGATGCGCAGGCCGGCACCGACCATGAGGATGTAGGCGCAGAGGATCGCGGTGCCGCCCAGGAGGCCGAGTTCCTCACCGATGGCGGCGAAGATGAAGTCGGTCTCGACCTCGGGGATGCGAGTCGGGGTTCCGAGTCCGATGCCCGTCCCGGCGAGGCCGCCGTCGGCCAGCGCGAACGAGGCCTCGACCACCTGGAAACCCTCGGCCTTGGCGACCGGCCACGGATTCAGCCAGATCTCGACACGGTCGCGGACGTGGGAGAACTGCGAGTACGCGAAGAACGCACCCATCGCGAACAGTGAGGTCCCGACCGTGACGTAGGTGGTGCGTCCGGTCGCGACCCAGAGCATCACCACGAACAGGAAGAAGAAGAGGAGCGACGAGCCGAGGTCCTTCTCGAAGGTCATCACGACCAAGGAGGCTCCCCAGGCGAGGACGACGGGTCCGAGGTACTTCGGGTCCGGCAGGTGGAGCGGTCCCAAACGGAACGTCGAGAGGGCGAGCAACTCGCGCTTCTCGACCAGGTAGCCGGCGAAGAAGATGGCGAGCACCACCTTCGCGGGTTCGCCGGGCTGGAAGTTCACGGGTCCGAGCGAGATCCAGATGCGCGATCCGTTGATGGTCCGTCCGATCACGGGGACGAGCGGCAACACGAGCAGCACGATGCCGACGACGGCGAACGTGTAGCGGTACCGCTCGAGGTCGCGGGCGCGACGAACCAGGATCAGCGTGGCGATGAACGCGCCGATGCCCACGGCGGTCCACAGCGACTGGAGACCGGCGAGGCGCCCGCCGTCCTCCTGCGCCTCGTCGAGACGGACGATGAAGACGTAGCCGACGCCGTTGAGCAGCGCCGCGAGCGGGAGCAGGATGCCGTCGGCGTTGGGGGCGAGCTTGCGGACCGCGATGTGGGCCGCGACGAGCAACGCCAGGATCACGCCGAGGAAGGGCCCGATGTTGGCCGGCATCTCGGCGTTCTTGCCGAGGCCGGCCAGCGCGTAGGCGCCGGCGGTGATCAACACGACCACGAGGATCAGCCCCAGCTCGGTGCGGCGGCGCAGCAGATGCACGGCTCAGCCCGTGGTCGAGGTCGTGGTCGGCGCGGTGGTCGACGTCGTGGTGGTGGTCGACGTGGTCGGGGGAGGAGCGAGGTCCTCGATGCGTTGTTCGACGTTGGTGACGAAACGGCGAGCGCTCTCGAGGGTCGCGAAGGTGCGGCGTTCGTCGAGGTCGTCGACGAACTCGCCCGGGATGTCGGCGGCGTCGATGCCGGTCCCCTCGACTTCGGACGCGTCGATCCACAGCACGCCGCCCGGTCGGCCCTTGAAGATCGTGACCTCGTCGTCGACCACGTCGACGTAATAGGTGTTGGTCGCGTAGTCGTTGACCAACCACAGCCCGCCTCCGATCACCGCGGCGACGATCAGCACGAAGCCGATCGACCGCAGCGTGACCGCTCGTGGACGCCGCGGTTCGGCGCCGGTGCTGACCGGGTCGGCGGCGGTGCCGGCGTCGGCCTCGGCCGAGGGGGCATGGACGTGGGCCTGGTCGTCGGGGAGCGCGAGGAAGGTCTGGGTGTCGGTGTCGGGATCGTGCGAGAACCCGTCGGCATCGGGGATGGCGGTCGATGCCGCAGCCGAGATGTCGCCGTCGTCGATCACGTCGACGATGACGACCGTGATGTTGTCGCGGCCGCCGTGGTCGTTGGCCCGGGCGACGAGGAGTCGCGCCGCCTCGTCGGGGTCGTCGACCGAGCGGAGCACCTCGGCGATCTCGCCGTCCTCGACCTCGTCGGTCAGCCCGTCGGAGCACAGCAGGTAGCGGTCGCCGACGTGGGGGAGGAGTTGGAAGTCGTCGACCTCGACGCGGCCGTCGATGCCGACGGCGCGGGTGACGATGTTCTTCTGGGGGTGCGTCCGGGCCTGTTCGCGGTCGATGCGCCCGTCGCGCACCATCTCGCCGACGAGGCTGTGGTCGTCGCTGACCTGCTCGAGTTCGCCGTTGGTCAGCCGGTACGCACGGGAGTCGCCAACGTTGACGATCGCCAGGCGTTCTTCTCCCGCCTCGGTGACGACGGCGATGGCGACCAGCGTGGTGCCCATCCCCGACAGGGCAGGGTCTTCGCCGCTGCGTTCGAAGACGGTGCCGTTGGCGTCCTGGACCCGGCTGACGAGCTCGTTGACCGTCACGGTCGCGAGGTGCTCGCCGTGATCGAACGCGTCGACGGCCATGGCCGAGGCGACCTCGCCGCCCTGATGGCCGCCCATGCCGTCGGCCACGACGAAGATGCGCGGGCCGAGGAGCATGGAGTCCTGGTTGATGCTCCGGATCTGACCGACGTCGCTGGCGCCGCCGGCGCGCAGGCGGACGGTCATGCGACCTCCATCACGGTCGAACCGATCTGGATCTGGTCACCACGACTGACGACCATGGGCGCGGCGACCTTCCGCCGGTTGAGATAGGTCCCGTTGGTCGAACCCAGGTCCTCGACGTAGAGCTGGTCGTCGCGCGTGAAGATCCTGGCGTGGAGCTGTGACGCGTAGGTGTCGTCGAGGGTGATCTGGCACCCGGCGGCCCGTCCGACCGTGAGTTCGTCGCCCAGGGCGAACACCTGCCCGGCCATCGAGGCGGGTTCGACGACGGTCAGCTTCGGGGGCGTCCGCTCCCGGGAGCGGGTGCGGCGTGCCGTCCGCTTCGTGCCCGTCGGCGGGGCGGCGGTCGCCTTGGCGAGATTGACCTCGGCCCACACCGCACGGAGGACGCGGAAGAAGAACAGGTACAGCAGGACCAGTAGGCAGATCTTGAGGACGTTGAGGAGTGGCTCCGGCACCGGCCCGGACTCTAGGACCTGTGCGGGCGGGACGAGTGGCGTCTAGATCGAACGAGCGAGCCGGACGCCGTCGACCGAAACCGTGCACTTCTCGCTGTGGAACGCGATCATGCCCGCAACCGGTGCGACCTCGCGGAGCGGCGTTGGGTACGACCAGCCGACATCGTGGTGGAGTCGTCCCCCCAACTCGACCGACACGTACTCGGCGTGGCCCTTGTAGGGGCACGAACTCTTGGTCTCGGAGGGACGGAGCACGTCGAGGCGCACGTCGGTCCGCGGGAGGTAGAAGCGGGTGACGAGTCCGGTCTCGAAGACCATGACCGAACGCTTCGAGTGGGCGATGGTCGTGCCACCGAGGTCGACACGCACCTCTCGGGCGGAGTGGAGGGCATCGACGCGCACGTAGGGGCTGCGGGGATGGACGATGACGACCTCGTCCTCCTCGAACCACGAATCGAGTGCGTCCCACTCGAAACGCACGTGGCCAGCCAGTTCGGGAACGTCCTCGATGCTCCACGCGATGCCTTCGGCGCGGTCACCGTCGGGAGACACCACGTCGTAGCGCTGGGCCCGGCCCAGATCGTGGTCGGCTTCGAACTCGTCGGTGGGTTCGAGGCGGGCCGTGACGTCCCCGACGGGGACGAAGTACTGCGGGTAGTGGTCGTGTTCCCAGACCAGGAGCACCGAGGTGGAGTCGATCACCATCGCCCCGTGGAGCGCTGCACGCACCCGCTTCTCGGTCGGTTCGATCTGCAACTTTCGCCTACCCACGGGTCAGAACCTAGTGGCGGCGGGCCAGCTCCTCGGCAGGGAGGTCAGCTGGCCTCGAAGCGGAACGTCGTCGAGCCGAACGTCATCTCGTCCCCGTCCTGGAGCAGACGCTCGCTGACCTTGACGCCGTTGATCTTGGTTCCGTTGGTGGATCCGAGGTCGGCGAGCACGAAGGTGCCGCCCGACGGGCGGATCTCGGCGTGGTTCCGACTGACGTTCGGATCCTCGAGCGTGATCACGCTCTCGGGGATGCGGCCGATGGTCACGATCGTCTCGCCGAGCACGAAACGGTCGCCGTTGGGGAGCACGAGCGACCCGGCGCCGGCTCCACCGTCGCCCTCACGCAGGCGGGCGGTCACCGAGAACGCGCCGATGCGCATCTTCGGGTCGACCTCGAACGCGATGCCGATCGGGCCCATGAAGTCGTAGCCCTCGTCGCGTGCGTGCTCCCGGGCCAACTCGGCCAGGTTGCGGCGCATCGAGTCGCCGACTTCGGCGAACTCGTCGGCGTCCTGCTGCGAGAGGTTCACGGTGAAGTCGTTGGCGACCACGGTGTTGCCGCGCACGCCGATGGAGCGACTGTCGTCCATCTCCCGCGTCAGGCGACGGCCGATCTCGACCGGACGCAGCCCCGAACGGAAGACGCGGGCGAAGGCGCCCTCGACCATCTTCTCCAGCCGCTTCTCGAAGTTCCGCAGTCCCATCGGGGCGCAGGCTAGCGAGGTCCCCGATGGCGTTGGGCACCGACCACGATCGGCCTGTGTCCTGGCCTGGGTCGCGCGCTACCGTGAGCGACTCCACTCGGGCGAGTGGCGGAATTGGCAGACGCGCAGGCTTCAGGTGCCTGTGTCCTTCGGGACGTGGGGGTTCAAGTCCCCCCTCGCCCACGAGTTCGCGGTGGATCCTCCACTGCCGGACCACACCGGTCGGCGGCGCCTCGACCGGATCGGGTTGACTGTCGGCGGTGGCAGACGAACTCCCCCTGACGCAGCGATGGACGAGGGCCGGCCGGTTGGTCGACGACCTCGACACGGCGATGGAGGACGTCCGCGTCGTCGTGCGCATGCGGGGCGAGGCGAACCTGCCGGCGGGAGTCGGTGATCCGTATCGGCGGCTGACGACACGTGCGGCAGACCTGCGGGTGCGGCTGCACGCGGCAGCGTCGATGTCGAGCGCGGCCCAACGCGAGCTCGCCAAGGCCTTGAAGCCGGGCGTGCGAGAGGTGGAAGAGATGGCGCGGCGGATCGCGGTGTTCCTCGCGTCCGACTCGGATGCCGACTCGCTCGACGACGAGATGGTGCGGTTCGAGCAGCTGATCGAGTCGACCCGCGAGCTGGCCGAGCCGGAGTTCGAGTTGCCGGTCGGCGATCGGCTGCGCCTCCTCCGCTATCGAGCGAGTCGACGACTCCGGCGTGACGACCAGTGAGGGCTGGATGCGGTCAGGAGCTGGTCCGCAGCGGCCACGAGATCGGGTGACCGGGCCCTCGGGGAATACCGCCCAGGGGTATCTGTTGTACTGAGCATGGCAACAGCTTCCGATACGACGGTCCCGTGCCCGGCCTGCGGTGTCCGCAACCGCGTTCCGGCGTACGCGTCAGGGCACCCGGCCTGTGCGAAATGCCACGCCGAGTTGCCGTGGCTGGTCGACGCCACCGACACGAACTTCCGCGACACCCTCGACTCGAAGGTCCCCGTGCTCGTCGACGTGTGGGCGCCTTGGTGCGGGCCGTGCCGCATGGTGGCGCCGGCGGTCGCCGACACGGCGGTCCGCTTGGCCGGAGCGCTGAAGGTCGTGAAGTTGAACGCCGACGAAGCCCCCGGTGCATCGGGTTCGCTCGGCGTCCAGGGCATCCCCACGCTCCTCGTCTTCCATGAAGGCAAGGAGGTCGCCCGTCAGGTCGGCGCCCTCCCCGCAGCGGCACTCACCACCTGGGTCGACGGGGTGCTCGCCGACATCGGGACGTCCTGATGGCCGACGTGCACACCGCCGCTCCCGAGGTCGTGGAGGAGAAGCAGGGACGCCGCTGGATCTTCGGCTCGTTCCTGCTGTGCCCGTGTCACCTGCCGATCACGCTGGCGATCGTCGGATCGCTGGCGGGCGGCACGGTCCTCGGAGGCCTGTTGCGCGATCACGTGTTCCTGGCCGGAGCCGTCGTCACGGTCGGCTGGGTGATCGGCACCGCGAACGGTTTCCGACTGGTGAGCCACGCCCAGCGCGGGACGTGCCCGATCCCTCTCCGGGAGCGGTTGCGCCGCCTCCGGTGACTCGACGGTCAGCGCTTGGTGTCGTTGGCGACCAGGTCGTGTTCGAAGGCGAACGCCGTGGCGGCGGCCCGTGACGACACACCGATCTTGGTGAAGATGTTCGACAGGTGCCGCGACACGGTCTTGGCCGACAGGAACAGCGCCTCGGCCATCTCGTTGTTGGTCATGCCCGAGGCGATCAGTCGCAGCACCTCGACCTCGCGCTCGGTGAGGCCGGCAGGCAGGGTCGGGGAGGGCGTGTCGCCGTGGGCGAGGCGGGCGTCGAACGACGCGCCGATCTCGTCGAAGAGCGCTGCGGCACTGGCGAACGACTCGGCGGCTCCCGCAGCGTCGCCCGCCAACTGCAAGGCCTGGCCGACGAGCGTGCGAGCGGTCGCCACCTCGTAGGGGACCTGCAGCGACTCCCAGTCCTGGAGGGCCGTGCGCAGCGTCTCGACGGCGCCGGGGTCGTCGGCCGCCAACTGGAGCCGCCCCCGCGTCGACGCGGCGGTGGCTCGCAGGAACGGGGAGGCGTAGGTGTGGGCGATGTCGTCGAGTTCGTCGGCGGCCTCCGCGGCAGCGTCGAGGTCGCCGGCGGCGATGGCGATGTGGGCGAAGATCGGCAGGACCTTGGCTCGGCTCAGGGGCGTCGAACCGCAGTTGGCCATGCACTCGCCCACGGCGTCACGAGCCGCGCGCAGCTTGCCCTGGGCCAGGCACAACAGCGCGTACGCACCGCAGACCTGGCCGTTGAGCTCCCGAGCTCGCGAGAACGAGGCCTCGGCCGCCACCAGGTCGCCGAGCCGCCTGCGGATGTCGCCCATCTCGGCGTAGGCGGCGGCCGCGTTGGGGAGGTGGCTGCCCATCAACTCCTCGCCGGCGCGCTCGGCCTCGGCCGCCGCCTCGGCGAGGGATCCCTGACGCTTGAGGACGACGGCCTGATGCACGCGGCAGATCCCCGGGAAGATCGCAAAAGGGTGCTGCTCGGACCACTCGGCTGTGGCGTGCGTCCACTCCGCTGCTCGGGCCAGGTCGCCCAGTTCCTCGCAGGCGCTGATGAGGCTGCAGTACACCTTGCCGGTGGCGTAGGGGCCGAGCCGCCCCTCGAGCGCGAAGAGCATGGCGTCGTCGAGACGGGCGAGTCCTTCGGCCGGTTCGCTCCGGTCGATCAGCAGGCGTCCCAGGGTCTGGAGCGCCTCGGCCTCGAGGTCGGCGGAGCGGAGCCGCCGAGCGAGCTCGAGGACCTCGCCCGTGGCCTCGACGGCGGCGTCGAGCTCGCCCCGCCCGTGCGCCATCTCGGCCTCACGCAACGCCAGCGCCCCGTACGACACGCAGTCGGTGTCGGCCTCGAGCGCGGTGCGCGCCCTGCGCAGCCAGGTCGCGGCGATGGTCGGCCGCATGCGGAACTGGTGGTGTTCGTAGAGCCACACGGCGCACTGGCCAGCGCTCCGGTGGTCGCCGAGCTCGTCGTAGACGCGGTAGGCGCCTTCGCGAGCCTCGATGCAGTCGTCGAGCCGACCGAGCCACCACGCGGCATCGGCCAACAGGTCGAGCCGGTCGGCCTCGGCCGAGCCCTCGACCTCTCCCGCGGCCTGGCGGGCGAGGTCGAGTGCGTCCTGCCAGTCGTGGCGCGTGATCGCGTCGACGGCTCGTTGCATCGAGTTGGTCACTGCGGCCGACGCTACCGTCAGGCCGGGGCGGCCATCGCTGCGGCGAGGTGCTCCAGCACCGGGTGGAGATCGGCGGCCGGGCTGATCTCGATGAAGGTCACGCCCTCGTCGGTCCATCCGGTGTGTCCGCCCGGCCACGAGTAGACGTCGCCGGCACGGTTCGTCTCCTCGGTGCCGTCGGCATAGCGGATGGTCACCGAGCCCTCGATGATGTAGCCGGTGTGGGCGCTCTGGCACATGTCACCGGGCAAGCCGACGAACAAGGGCGTGAAGTCGACACCGGCGGGCAGGCGAAGCCAACGGATGAGTTCGCCGTTCCACTCGATGCCTCTGGTGACGATTCCGTCGACGTCCATCTCGACGGGCATCTCTTCGATGGTTGCTCGCATGGTTCCTCCGAACGATCGTCGGGTCGGTCCCGACGTCTGGATGTCCATGGTCGACGCGACCGGCGGTGGCCGCATCGGGCGTGCGCCGCATCGTCGATCGCAGTGGGCGGACGCCGATGGGGTGAACACCCCACGGCGTTCGGCACCGGCTCGACACGAGATGGGGCGACCGTCCGATGCATCGAACGCCGATCAGGACGACGATGGGTCCATGACCACACGAGATCGAGCTGGCGACGACGAGGTCTCCGCACTCATCGCTGCCGGCCGAGACCGTGAGGCTGCGCTCCGGGGCGTCGCTCGATCGTCCCGACCTCCTGGAGGAACCATGGATCCGATCAACCAGCTCGAACAGCTCATGCCGACCCTCGGCGCGCTGGTGAGCACGCTCACACCCGAGGACCTCGCCGCCGAGACCCCGTGCAGCGAGTACACGGTGCAGGGCGTGCTCGAGCACATGGTGGGCGGCGGCGCCGCCTTCGCCGCTGGCTACCGCGGCGATGAGCCCCACGAGTTCGACACCACCGACATCCTCCCCGCGTGGGAGCAGGCGATGACCGAACTCGCCGAGGCCGTCATGGCCCCCGGAGCGCTCGACCAGACGATCGCCGCTCCGTTCGGAGAGGTCTCCGGCGACACCTTCGCTCGCTTCGTGGCCCTCGACGGCCTCGTCCACGGGTGGGACATCGCGACCGCCACCGGCAAGCCCTACGCGCCCTCCGACGACCTCGTCGCCGCCGTCGACGGGTTTGCCCACGAGGCCCTCGACCCGCTCCGCGACGGCGACACGTTCGCCGCCGCCGTCGCGGCCCCGGCCGACGCCTCGCCGATCACCCGGCTCGCCGCCTACACCGGCCGGCAGGTCCGGTAGGCGGTCGATCATGGCCACCGCACCAGCGCTGCCCGACCAAGCAGCAAAGCTCCTCGGCCCGCTCGGTGGCACCGCCACCGTGTGGGGACTCGAGCTCGCCGTCCGTCTCGGGATCGTCGACGAACTCGCGGCGCACCCGGACGGTCTCACCGCTGCCGAGGTCGCCGCTGCGCTCACCCTCGACCCCGAGTACACGCACGTCATCCTGCGGTCGGCCTTCGCCGGCGAGATCGTCGAGCTCACCGACGACCGCTACCGGTTGGCCGACCACATGGCGACCCTCCTGCTCGACCAGGACCACCCGGCCTTCCTCGGTGGAGCGCTGAAGGTGTTCGTCGCCATGCGCGAGACGTTCCTCGACCTCCGCGAGTTCGCCAAGACCGGCCAGCGGGAGTGGTGGGGCGACTTCGATCCCGAGTGGATCGACGCCGTCGGGGCCCACTGCCAGGCGTACTACCGCCGGTTGGTCGACGTGGTCGTGCCGCAACTCCCCGATGTCGAGGCTCGACTGACCTCGGGTGCACGATTCCTCGACCTGGCCTGCGGCACCTGCCGCGGTCCGGCCAAGGTGGTCGGCGCGTTCCCGAACACGATGGTCACCGCCGTCGACGCCGACCGCTACACACTCGAGGTGGCAGAACGGGAGATGAAGGAGCGCGAGCTGGGCGGCCGGTTCCGTTTCGTCCACGCCTTTCTCGAGGAGTTGGACATCGACGGCGGCCACGACCTCGCCCACATCAACGTGTCGTTGCACGAGGCCCGTGACATGGAGCGGGCGGTCGAGCGGGTGCACGCTGCGCTCGACCCGGGTGGAACCTTCCTCGTGTCCGAGTTCCCGTTCCCCGACGACGAGCACGACTGCCGAACGGTGCCCGGCCGCATCATGTGTGGGGTGCAGTTCTTCGAGTCGCACATCGGTTGCCAGTTGCGGCCCGCCAGTCACTTCGTCGGCGTGCTCGAGCGGGCCGGTTTCCGCGATGTCGGTGTCATCGACGTCAACCCGATGCACGTCGTGATCCACGGCACCAAGTAGCCCCAGGGAGAACGCGACGATTGCGGTCAGGATCTGACCGGGGTCGTCGGGAGGATGGGTGCATGACCAACACCACGTCCACCCCCACCATCGACCGGACCGACCCTCGGCCCCAGTTCGCTGCGGCGATCGAGACCCTGCGGTCGGTCGTGCACGGCATCGGCCCCGACCGACTCGGGCTCCCGACGCCGTGCCCGGACATGAACGTCCGCGAGCTGATCGACCACGTCGGCATGGCCGTCGGACGAGTCACGGCCGCCGGCCGGCGACTCCCGCTCGACCAGTGGCCGACCGACGGGTTCTCGGTCGGCGACGACGTCACCGCTGGCATCGACCGGCTGAGCGCCGAGGCGCTCGCCGCATGGACCGACGAGCGGCTCGCCGAGCCGGTGCAACTGCCCTGGACCACGTTGTCTGGTGCCGACGCGCTCGCCACCTACGTCAACGAGATGCTCGTCCACACGTGGGACCTGGCCACGGCCACCGAGCAGACCCCGGACTTCGATCCCGCGGCGATCGCCGTCGCCGAGGCGATCATGCACCAGGAGCTCCCGGCCCCCGAGCGCGGGCCGATGTGGGAGGAGTTCGCGCGGCAGATGCCCGAGGGGATCCCCTTCGCGCAGCCGTTCGCGGACGCGGTCGCCGTGGCTGACGACGCTCCGGCCATCGTCCGACTGGTTGCGTGGAACGGTCGACGTCCCTGAGCGGATCGGGCGACGTCTGGACAGAACGATGGCCCCGGTCGGAACCGGGGCCATCTGGGGAAGTCGCCCGAGCCACGGACAGACATTCCTTGCTCAGCAAGGGTATCGGTCCGGCTGCTCCGCGTCTTTAGCTCATGGGCGATATGTGGTGATCATGCGGCGTGCCGACGTGATCGCCGAAGGGGCGAGACGGCGGTCACGAACAGGTAGCCGAGATCGATCATCCCGACCGCCAGTGCCAACAGCGCCAAGGGACTCGCACCCGTGCGGGGCAGTGTCGCCGACGCCGTCGATCCCGAAGTCCCGGTCTCGCCGGCACTCGCCGCCGCTGCGGTGACCGTCTCGTTCAGGACCTCGGGCCCCGCCGGCTTCGCCGGAGGGATGTCGGTCTCGCCCCGGACCGAGGCCGTCACGATGGTGGCGACCGGGTCCTTCGGCGTGCACGTGAATGCGACCGCGATCGGGCCCAACTCGACCTCGACCGAGGCCGAGGACATCGCGAACGTGACGTTGCCGCCGACGGCCTGCCACGTCATGTCCGGGACGGCGAACGTCGTCTTGGCCGGTTGGGCGACGCCCGCGCTGACCTGGACCGGCCCGACGGCGATCGTCACCGGTTTCGCGGTGACCTCACCCTCCTTGGTGTTGTCGGCGAAGACCGACACCACCGCGGTTCCCGACGGGGTGTCACCAGCCTTCAGGAGGCCGAGGTTGATCCCGGTCTGCAGGACCGAGCCGGGGACGGTGACCGTCCAGCTCTGGTCCTTGAGCGTCACCTGCTGACCCGCTTCGATCGGGGCGACCGTCGTGCCCGAGACCTCGAAGACCAGTTCGCTCACGTCGGGTGTGACGTTGTTCTTGCACGTCGTCGTGTACAGGCCGGTGCCCGACACGTCGGTGGGTTCGAGCGGCGGAACCGTGCTGGTCGTCGTCGACGTCGGGGCCGTGGTGCTGGTCGTCGTCGAGGTCGACGTCGTCGACGTGCTCGTCGTCGAGGTGGTCGAGGTCGAGGTGGTCGACGTGCTCGATGTGGTGGATCCGCCGCTGACGACGACGGTCGTGAACGGCGTGGCCGGGACGGGGTCGGTGCCGGTGCAAGCGGTGGCAGGGGCTGGACCGCAGCCGGCTGGCGACGGGGTCCCCGGGGTGCAGACGAAGGTCACGATGATGATCCCGCCGGGACCGACGAGCGCACTGGTCGAGCTCGACCCGAGGCTGATGGCGACGTCGCCACCGGCAGGGGTCCACGTGGTCGTCGGGAGCGCGGCAGAGACGGCGAGCGGGGTCGCGGTCTCGTCACCCGAGGTCTTGTTGGCCGGGGTCGGGTCGGTGATGGTGGTCACTCCCGTCACCGACAGCGGGCCGACCGACTGCGAGCCCTCGGTCGTGTTCGCGCCCAGGAGCTCGAGCGTGACGTCAGCGGGGATGTTGTTCACCCCGGTCGTCAGGAGCCCGAGGCTGTAGCCGGCGAGGAGGACGGTTCCGGGAACGTCGATGCCGAAGGTGGCACCGCTCAGCGTCACATCGTCGACGCCGAAAACCGCCGGATCCGGAGTGGCGTCACCACTCAGCGTGACGGGCAGGCTCGAGGTTCCGGCCTGCGCGTTGTTGGTGCACGACGTCGCCGTGGTGACGCTGGCGGCGTTGACAGCGGGCGCGGCGAGCGTCGCGAAAGCGAGCGCGCCGACCCAGACGGGTAGGACGAGAAGGGCGGCGCGAAGCCGCCTCCGTCGATCGATCACTGGCTTTCTCCCTCGTGGCTCGGGCTCGCAGCGACGGCGGAACCGACGCTGGTCGTTCGAAACGATCGCCCCACGTGCGGAAATTGTCAAGCGTTCTTGGGTTCGATTCGATGAAATGAAGGCAAGCGGAGGGTCGAGTTATCGCGCGTATGGGTGGTTGACAGATCTAGTCACTCCGTGCCGGCCCCGGCCGACATGTCCGGAATCTGAACAATCCTGCGGGTCGGTCTCTTTCGGTGCCTCGGGGAGAATCAGCCTCTTGACATGGGCTTTCACCCGCGTACTGTCGGCGGAAGTGCCGTCATCTGACGGTGCATCAGGGATCCGCACTGCGGACCCCGGGGGAAGATCGAGTACGGGCATCGCTGTCATTCCGGTGGCGGGTCTCGTTGCGGTCATCGCCATTTCATGGAATTGAAGCCCGAGCCACGGACATCGAAGGAGCATTACCTTGCGAACACCATCAAGGCGGCGCTACGCCGCACTCGCAGTACTCGGCCTGGTGGCCGGGTTGCTGCCGCTGGTCCTGGGGGCTTCGCCCGCCAGTGCCGGCACCGTCACGTCGCCCAACGTGTGTACGAACACCGCGCAGGCGGGGACGTCGCAGCTCGACGTCACGATGAGCGGCGACGGCACGCCCAGCCCGATCGTGCTCGGTGCAGGCGACATCGACCTGACCGGCGCGACCTTCAGCATCGATGTCCCACCGACGGTGCTGCTCGCGGGCTACGGCCTCAACCTGCTGACCGTCGGTGTGAACAACATCCCGGCTGAGGTGACACTCGAGATCATCGGGTCGAACACCACCCAGGGATCGCAGACCGTCGGGCCGCTCGCGGTCGTCGGTACCACGACGATCACCGATCCGACCCCGGCCAACAAGACCTCGGGTGACGAATCGGCCACGCCGCTTGCAGTCTCCGCTCCGGTGCCCACCACCACGTGGACGCCCACCGGCGGCGACGTCGGCCTCCGGCTCGGCACCAGCGCCACGACGGCGCTCGTCGGTCCCGGCGGCGTCATCGCAGTGACCTTCACCTGCCAGCCGGGTACTCCCGGTCCGGCCGGTTGTGGCCCGCTGCCCTTGCCCGTCCAGTGCACGACGGAGATCCCGGCCCCGGCCGCTCCGTTCAGCACGGTCACCGTCACGGCTCCGCCCACCGCTCCGGTGTGCACCAACGAGTCGGCCAGCGTCGGCATCACCCAGACGATCCCAATCGATCTGACGGACAACTGCACCGACGTCAACGGCAACATCGACCCGACCACGTTCAGCATCACCCCGCCGAGCGCGGGAACACTCACCGGCAGCAACGGCGTCTACAGCTACGAAGCGCCGGCCACTGATCCCGGTGGCCCCGTGGTGCTCGACTTCACCGTCGAGGACACTGGTGGGCTCGTGAGCAACACCGGCCAGGTGTCGATCACCATCCTCGCCAACTCGTGCGACGCCACTTCCGGCCCGTGCTCGTTGACCGAGATCGTGGTCCAGCCGGTCGTGGGCACCACCATGACGCTCGACAAGGTCGATGGCCTCGTCGTGATGTCTCCGGTGGTCCTCAACGGCCAGGCACAGGCATCGACCGGTTCGCTCCAGGACGTCACGGTGACCAACGCTCGAGGAACAGCCGCTGGCTGGACCGTGAGCGGGTTCATCACCGACCTGGGTGCACCCGGCAGCCCGACCATCACGGTCGGCGCGCAGACCTTCGCGGCCTGCTCTGCTGCTGGCAGCCTCGGCACCGTCACTGACGGCCACCGTCTCTGCATCCCCGGCGACAACATGGGATGGGCCCCCGCGGCCAGCATCGCCCATGACGTCATCTTCGGTGATGTGGCGCAGGTCGCCGGCGGTCCCGCCGACGCTGCTGACGCCGCCGACTGGCTCGGCCAGCTGATCGCTGCCGGCGCCGCCGGTGTCGACGGCATCGGTGGCCTCACCGAGGTCAACGAGCTGTGCAGCGCTCCGGTGGATCACGCCGGTGGCACCTTCGCTTGCGACGCCGCCCTGTTCCTGGGCGTCCCGGCCTCCGCCGGCGCAGGCACCTACACGGGTGGGCTCGTCCTGACCCTGCTCTGACCCACACATCCGCAGAGGGCGGCGGCGACGACTCCGGTCGGCGCCGCCGCCCTCGGCTCTGTCCGACGAGGTACCTGCATCGATGACGACGACTCCGACCACGAACCGCTTCCGCCGCCGCACGGCGGCACTCGTCGCGTTCGTCCTCGCGATCTCGGTTCCTCTCTCGACCTCCGCGTTCGCCCAAGAATCCCCGGACGACGCCACCGATGATGCGGCGGCGGCCGACGACGGCCCGCTCTTCGCCGTGCAACCCTCCGGGCCCGACGGTCCGGGGACGCGCGACTGGTTCACCTACACGCTCGATCCCGGCGACGTCTTCGGCGACACCGTCGCCGTCTCGAACCTGAGCGACGCACCCATCCGCTTCGCGATCACGCCGACCGACGCCATCAGCGTCGCCGACACCGGCGGATTCGCCGCCCTGAAGGACCCGGCCGACTCGGTCGGCGTCGGGACCTGGGTCCAGCTCGCCGAAGGCGACTACCGGGTCGAGCCCGGCGAACGCATCGACGTCCCCTTCAGCATCACCGTCCCAGAGGACGCCGAGCCGGGTGACCACGTCGGGGCCATCCTCGCCCTCGACGCCGACGCTCCGGGGTTCGACCCGGAGTCCGCGCCGGAGGGCGTCAGCTTCGACGTCAACTACCGCCTCGGCGCTCGCATCTATGTCCGCGTCGGTGGCCCGGTCACGCCCGCTCTGCGCATCGATGACCTGTCCGTGGAGCGCGACGGCGACCAAGCCATCGTCACCTGGGAAGTGGAGAACACCGGGAACCTGCGACTGCAACCGACGGCGGAGGTCCGGGTGACCGGCTGGTTCGGCCGCACCGTCGCCCGCGCTCCCCTCCAGGAACTCCCCGAGCTGATCCCCGACGCCAACTTCGTCGGAGCGACGGTCCTCACGGGCATGCCGTCGTTCGAGCCGCTGACCGCGCACGTCGTGGTCACGGCGCCCGAAGCCGATGCCGAGGCGTCGCTCCGATTCGCCCCGTACCCGTGGGTCCTCCTGCTGGTGCTCCTCCTCCTCGTGATCGGCGCGGCGTGGTGGCTCCGTCGTCGCCGCAACCGGGGCCGGGAGTCCACACCGGTCCGTCCGGCGCAGTCCGCCCCGCGGGTACCGGAGCCGGTGTGAGGCGCGCCACTCGCATGGTGCTCGTGGCCATCGCCTTCCTGGCGGTCGCCCTCATGCCGACGTCGGTGGGTGCCCAGGCCAGCGATCCCACGGTCTCGGTCGACCGCACCGGTACGACGAAGGGCGAGAACCTGCTCGTCACCGGTGCCGGGTGGACGCCCGGCGCGACCGTGATCGTCGAACTGTGCGGCCACGGCGGCATCGACGGGTCGGTCGACTGCGACGTGGCCGGGCAGCGCACTGCAGGAGTCGGCCCGCAGGGGAACTTCAGCGTCGAACTCCTCGCCGGCGTCCCACCACGGCCGTGTCCGTGCGTGATCAAGGCGACCGACCAGTCCACGCAGGTGGCCGCGACCGCATCGATCGCCGTCGCCGGGATCCCGACCGTGCCCATCACCTCGGTCGACGATCCGATCGAGCGGGTGATCGAGATCAGCGCGATCGAGATCGTCGGCGAGCGCAGTTGGACCGAGCTCTTCGGCGCCGGGAGCGACCGGGTGCTCGAGATCACGCTCGTCAACACCGGCTCGGCGCCGGTCTCGTCACCGGAACTCGAGATCGCGTGGGGCAGCGGCTCGGACCCCAGTGGGTTCGTCGAGCCACCCGAGGTCGAGGCCATGGCGCCCGGAGAGACCCAGACCGTCTCGGTCGTCCTCCGCCGCTCGGCGTTGACCATCGGTGAGCAGACGGCAGTCGTCGACGTCCAGGGGATCGGTGTCGCGGTCAGTGCGAGCGCGACGACGTCGGGTTACCCCTGGGGCCTGCTGGTGCTCGGGCTGATCGCGCTCCAGTTGGTGGCGCTCGCGATCCGCAATCGAGTCCGCCGCCGGTTCCAGTCGATGCCGGACGACGACCCGGATCCGCTCGCGATCGAAGGAGCGATGCTCGGTCTGCCGAGTCCGGTGTGGGTCGACGAGGAGGACGATGCCGACGACGATGTCCCCGACGAACCCGAGCCCGATGTCCTGATCGACCTCGCCGACCCCCCACCGGATGGCGAGTCGGTCCCCGACGGCACCGAGATCCCCGAGCCGAGCACGAACGGTCACGCCGTTCCTGTCGTCGCCGTTCCTGCTGTCGCTGCGACAGCGATGGTGACGGTCGACGACGACCGGGCGCGCGAGGCCCTCCGAGCCGAGGTGCTCCGAGCACGTGCGGAGTTGGAGGAGTCAGCGGCGGCGACGACCGACGACGCCCTGCGTCAGGTGGCCGAGGCTCGGGTCGAGATCGAGGGTGCCCAGCGTCGTGTCGACGCCCGCCTCGCCGCCGCGGCGGCGACACGCCAGCGGGCGCTCGACACCCTGACGACGATGCGAGCCGAGGTCGACGCGACCGTCGCCCGTCTGGAGGCGACCCGGCAGGAAGCCGACGCCGCGCTGGCTGAGTCGAGGGCCGCCGCCGCAGCCGCACTTCGTGACCTGGACGCCCGCGAGGAGTCGATCCGCGAGCTGCACCAGGACGGGATGCACGAGGCGCTCGAGCGGCTGGGCGAAGCCGCAGACCGGCTCGACGCCCATTCGGCGACGACCGTTCCCGAGGGTACGGGCGAGCCCGACGAACTCGATCTCCGTCTCGCCGACGTCTTGGCGAGCGCCATCGCCAGCGCGACCCAGACCCGGGGAGACACGAAGTCCTGATCGCAGGGCCTCGGCGCTGACTCTGCGCGTTCCGACCGTTTCGTCCGGGGCCGAACGGTCCATGTCGGGACTTCTGGTCAAGGCTCCCGCCACTTCTTCCGACATCTCCTCCAACGCCGTGTGCAGAGCGCCACGGCCGGTGGAGGGTCGGAACGATGGCGGCAAGGTGGAGACAGGCGATCTCGATGACGGGGCTGGCGGTGGCGTTGACGGCCGGCGCCGCCACGCTGCCGGGGGCTGGAGCATCGCCATCGACCGATGGGCAGGCGCCGTCGGCCCAGCCGCCGATTGTTCGCCGAGGCGGCCCGGCGCTGGACCCGATCACGCGGCACGCCATCGACCCAGCGGCCCTCGAGGCCGCCCGGTCCGGCATCGGCGGCGCCACCTCGGTGATGGAGGAGGTGCGCCTCGAGATCGTGGGCGGCGAGTTGACGGTCGGCCCCGCCGACCGGGAGGTCACGCTGCACCGGGTCCCCGGCACGCGCGCCGAGTGGGTCGGTGACCTCGGCCCGGTCGAGGTCGTCGATGCCCGTGGCACGCACGACGGGTGGACGTTGCGCTGGTTCGTGGACGGGATCGACGTGGCGGGTTCGGAGCGACATCGGATCCCGGCGGCCAAGGTCCGCGTCGTGCCGGGAGACCTGGTCGTCGTCGCCGGCGACCGTCAGGGTCTGACGATCGGTCGAGCGCATCCGGCGACGAAGAAGGGCGCAGTCCTGCTCTCGGCCGACCGAGGATGGGGAGCGGGCACCCAACAGATCGGCGGGACGGTGTCGCTGCGCCTCCCGGCCTCGATCGATGCGGAGACGGTGTCGGTCCGCCTGTCCTTCGCCGTCGCCTAGACCCGCCGGGCGTCGCTGCCGTACCCGACCAGAACTCGGGTGGTCGGCGCGCGATGATCGCACGAGTGCCCCGCCATCGCCCCCTGCCCGGCCGGCCCCCGCTCCTGGCCGCGCTCGTCGCCACGGTCGCGCTCGCTGCCGGCAGTTGCGCGGGGACAGGCGAGGACGCCGCTACGACGTCCGTGACGGATGCGGTGACGTCGACCTCGACGGTCGAGGTGCCACCGGTCGCGGTACCCGCATTCCCGCCCCAGCCTGCGGGCGTGCCGTGGCCGACCGAGGAATGGACCTACGGCGACCTCCCCGCGGGGGTCGACGGCTCGGCCATCGACGAGGCCACCGACACGGCGTTCAACGACGGGGCGGGCGAACGCGTCCGGGCGGTGGTGATCGTGCATGGCGGACAGATCGTCTACGAGCGCTACAGCCCACATCGGCAGGACGGCCCGGCCGAGGTCTACCCGAGCTACTCGATCGCCAAGAGCGTGACGTCGGCGGCCATCGGGATCCTCGTCGGCGACGGCGTGCTCGAGATCGACGAACCCGCGCCGGTGCCCGAGTGGCACGCCGATCCGGACGATCCCCGGGCGGACATCACGCTCGGGCAGATGCTCCACATGAGCACGGGGATGCCGTGGGACGACGGGTTCGGCGAGGACGGGAGCACGCTCGACCAGATGCTGGCCTCCGGGGACATGGCCGCCTTCGCTGCCGAACAGGAGCCCGTCGCCCCACCCGGCGAACAGTTCGTATACAACACCGGAACGTCGACGCTCCTCGCCCGGATCGTCGGCGAGGCCGCGGGCGGCGACGCTCGGCAGTTCCTCGACGATCGGCTCTTCGGACCGATCGGCATGTCGCCGGTCCACACCGCCGTCGATCGTGCGGGGACCTGGTCGGGCGGTATCTCGGCCGACTCGACGGCGAAGGGCTTCGCCAGGTTCGGGCTGCTCTATCTCCGCGGTGGACAGTGGGATGGCGCGCAGGTCATCCCGGAGGACTGGGTGGAGTACTCGCGGACCCCGAGTCCGACCGAGCCCGAGTACGGCGCACACTGGTGGGTCGATCCGCTGCGCCCCGGTGTCTCCTACGCCATGGGGTTCCGGGGACAGGTGATCACCGTCGACCCGATGCACGACCTGGTGATCGTGCAGCTGTCGACGGTGGGCGGACCCTTGGCGCTCGACCACACCGAGGCGATCCTCGATGCCTTCGAGGGTGTCGAGTGAGTCAGGTCGTGGTGGCCGTCGTCGACCAGAACTCGTCGAGCGTCGCAGCGGCCTGATCCGGGTCCTCGAGCATCCACCAGTGGCCCAGTCCGTCGAGCGTGGCGGCCTGTGCGCCGGCGCGTTCAGCCACCGCGTACGAGAACTCGAGCGGTCCGACATAGGTGTCGGCCGAGGGAACGATCACCAGACCCGGCTTGGTGGCGGCGGTCGTCGGGAGTGCTTCCCAGATCGGCGCAAGGTCTTCGGGGCCGGCCGAGCGATAGAGCGCCAGGATGCAGCGTCCCATCGTCTCGTCGTTCGCCAGGGCCACCTTCCGGCCGATCTCGGCCGGCATGCCGAGCGATTCGAAGAGGGCGACCTTGTCGTCGACCGAGGCACCCATCATCCCGGCGACCGTCTCCTCACCCACACCGGGCGTGCGCCACAGCTGGGCCATGTCGTGCCATGCGTAGTCGGGGTGCATCAGGCCGGCGACGTCCATGGCCCAGGAACGGACGAGGTCCGGGCGGGTGGTGACCAGGCCGAAGGAGTGGCCGGCTCCCCAGTCGTGTCCGACCAGGTCGACGTCGCCACCGATGGACTCGAGTTCTGCCGTCAACCACGCGACGTACGACTCGCGGACGGGATCGAAGTCGGAGGGCACCGGTGCGCCGAAGCCGGGTGGGACGAGGCGCACGACCTCGTGGCCGTGATCGACGGCGAGACGTTCGGCGAGCGGATCCCAGATGGCTTCCGTCTCGGGGACACCATGGACGAGGACGACAGGCATGGCCAGAGTGTGACACCGCTGGGGTGGCCGGGACGCGGAACGGCCGGCTCCCGCAGGAGCCGGCCGTTCCTCCCACCCGTCCCCGCCACGGAGATCTCAGATGTGGCGCTTCCGGTGCCGCCACTCGAGCCCTCGGTTGGTCATCTCGCCTCCCCGGGGATCGCGTGCGTCCGTTGAAGCGACCGTACGGACCGCCGCCGTCGCCGTCTGTGCGATCGCGCACAGACGGCGACGAATGTCTGCGCGGCACGGACGCGAAACGACCGACTCACGAGGAGCCGGTCGTTTCGCCTGTCCGGTTTCGGGTGCCGGACGAGGAATGGTCAGCCGACGAAGGCCGCGATCTGTGCCGGGCTGGGAGGCGTGACCTCGCCGTCGCACACGTTCGCGGGAACCTGCGGGTGTGCATGGTGTTCGTTCTCCGAACGGTGCGGGGAACTGTCTGGTGAACCGTACGAATCGGGCATCACGCTGTCGGTGCGATCGCGCACCGCAGCGTTGTGCCACTCGTCACAGACAGCAGTGGGCCGGTCGAATGAGGCCGCCGCCGTTCGTCGTCCCGGTGACACACTCGACACGACCAGGAGGAAGCGACATGGAAGACCGCAGACGGACCCCGGCCGGCGACGCGTTCTGGGAGGCCGTCCTCCCGATGCTCGCCGAGGACGACGTCGAGGAGGGGACGATGATGCAGTTCCCGTGTCTCCGATCCGGCGGCGAGTTCTTCGCGATGCCCCATCACGAGACCGGCGCCGCGGTGCTGAAGCTCCCGGCCGACCGGGTGGCCCGTCTCGTCGCCGACGGCACGGGGGCGCCCTTCGGGCCGGGCAAGAAGGTCTTCAAGGAATGGGTGCTGGTCCCCGCCGCCCACGAGAGGCACTGGTTGTCGCTGGCGGGTGAAGCCCGGGCCTTCGTGAACCCCGCAGTGGTCCCGAACGGTTGACCGATCGGTCGTCACGACCTAACTTGCTTTGGCAACGCATGTTGCCAAACGGGGGTGTCATGGGATCCGAACGGATCGTGGTCGTGGGTGGTGGCGTCGGGGGACTGTGCACGGCGCTCGCGTTGGGCCGCGCCGGTCACGCCGTCGTGCTGCTCGAACGCGACGACGTTCCCGACGTCGCTGACGCCGATGCTGCCTTCGCGGCCGAACGTCAGGGCGCGCCGCAGGTCCATCAGACACACGGCTTCCTCGCACGGCTGGTCGTCGAGCTCCGGGAACGGTTTCCCGACGTGCTCGAGGCGCTGCTCGAGGCCGGGTGCACGACGATGCCGACGACGACCGACCTCGGGGACCCGATGCCCGGCGACGAGGACCTCCAGGTCCTGGTGGTTCGGCGGACGACGTTCGAGTGGGTGTTGCGGCGCAAGGTCGCTGCCGAGTCCGGGGTCGAGATCCGGACCGGCGTCGGCGTGTCGGGTCTGACCGTGTCGACGTCGGCGGGGGAGACCCCGGTCGTCAGCGGCGTCCGGCTCGAGGACGGTTCGGTCCTCGAGGCCGACGTGGTGGTGGCCTCGACCGGTCGTCGCGGCCCGGTCGACGCCTGGCTCGCCGACATCGGCGTCGACATCGACGAGACCGTCGTGCAGAGCGGCCTGATGTACCTGTCGCGCTGGTACGAACTGCCCGACCGTCCCGAGATCGGCCTCGACGCGAAGCTCGGCGGCGACCTGGGCTTCGTCAAGTTCCTCGGGGTCCCCGGTGACGGCGAGACCCTGTCGATCACGCTCGCAGTGCGTACCGACGACAAGGAACTGCGAAAGGCACTCGGCGACGCCGCCGGATTCGAACGGGCCTGCCGGGCGCTGCCCGGACCGGACCGGTTCTTCCTCGACGGGCCACTCGTACCGATCGGCGGCGTGCGCCCGATGGGTGGACTCCTCAACCGTCGCCGGCGCTTCCTCGACGACACCGGTGCGCCGGTCGTGCGGGGCTTCCACGCGGTCGGCGACGCACACACCTGCACCAACCCGCTCTACGGGCGGGGCTGTTCGATCGCGCTGGTCCAGGCGATCGATCTCGCCGACGCACTCGCGGCCCACGGCGGCGACGACATCGCCCGCGCCACGGCCTACGAGGCGTCGGCGGCGCGGAACATCGAGCCCTGGTTCGACGCATCGGTGCAGATGGACCGACTCGGTGCCGACCCCGCTGGCCTCGCTGGCGCCAAGGCCGCCGCCTCGGACGATGCCGCCGCACCGGTCGACGACGCGGCCCGTGGCATGGGCGCCGTGTTCGCCGCGGCCGCCACCGACCCGATCATCGGTCGGGCGCTGGCACGATTCATGAACATGCTCGCCACCCCGGCAGACCTGATGACCGACGGGGCGACCATGACCCGGATGGCCGAGGTCATGTCGAACCCGGACGACTACCCACTCCCACCTCGCGAAGGCCCGCGCCGCCGCGAGCTCCTCGCCCTGCTCGACCAGGAGGTCGCCACACCATGACCCTCGCATCCCCACCGATCGACGGCGTCACGTCGCGCACGGTGCACACCAACGGCGTGGACCTCCACGTCCTCGACGCGGGACCTGCCGACGGGCCGGTCGTCGTCCTGGCGCACGGCTTCCCCGAACTCGCCTACTCGTGGCGCCACCAGATCCCGGCGCTGGCCGCGGCCGGCTACCGGGTCCTCGCACCGGACCAGCGGGGCTACGGCCGCTCGTCGCGACCGGACGAGGTCACCGACTACGACATCGTCCACCTCACCGACGACCTCTGCGGCCTCCTCGACGACGTCGGCGCCACCGACGCCACCTTCGTGGGCCACGACTGGGGCTCGATGGTCGTGTGGCAGATGGCGCTGCTGCACCCCGACCGGGTGAACGGCGTCGTGGGCATGAGCGTCCCGTTCCTGCCCCGAGCGCCGATGGCGCCGGTGCAGATGATGCGTCACGTCTTCGCCGACAACTTCTTCTACATCGTCTACTTCCAGGAGCCGGGCGTCGCCGACGCCGAGCTCGGCGCCGATCCCGCGACGACGATGCGGCGGCTGCTCTGCGGCGTCGCGATCACCGAGGGCGACGACGCGGGCGAGCAGGCGATCACGATGGCCGCGAACGACGGCAAGGGGTTCATCGAGCGCATGCCAGAACCCGACGGACTCCCCGACTGGCTCACGCAGGACGAACTCGACTTCTACGTCGCCGAGTTCACGCGGACCGGCTTCACCGGCGGCATCAACTGGTATCGGAACATGGACCGCAACTGGGAGCTCACACCCCAGGTGCAGGACCAGCACGTGATCGTGCCCTCGGCCTTCATCGGCGGGAGCGCCGATCCCGTGCTCGTCATGAGCCCGCCGGACGGACAGGAGGCATGGCTCGACGACTTCCGGGGCAGCACCGTGGTGCCCGGGGCAGGTCACTGGGTGCAGCAGGACTCGCCTGGTCCGGTCAACGACGCACTGCTCGACTTCCTCGAAGGGATCCAACGATGAGAGCCGCAGTACTCCGCGATGGCCAGATGGTGGTCGCCGACGACGTCGCCGAACCCGAACCGGGCGTCGGCCAGGTCCTGGTGGAGGTGAAGGCCTGCGGCATCTGCGGCAGCGACCTCCACTTCGCCAAGCACGGGCACACGATGCTGGCGTTGGGCGAGGAGATGAACGGCATGCCCGACTTCGGGCGGACGACGCCCGACCTGAGCCGCGACCTCTTCATGGGTCATGAGTTCTCGGCCGAGGTCCTCGAGTACGGACCCGACACCGAGGGGCCGGCTCCGGGTTCCCTCGTCACCTCGATCCCGATCATGCTGACGTCGACGGGCCTGACCGATCTCGCCTACACGAACGACTTCCCCGCCGGATACAGCGAGCGCATGCTCCTGTCGGCGCCGATGCTCGTCGAGGTCCCGAACGGACTCGATGCGACGCGTGCGGCGCTGACCGAGCCGATGGCCGTCGGCCTCCACGCTGTCAACCGCTCCGGGATCACCGAGCGCGACGGTGCGCTCGTTCTGGGCTGCGGACCAGTGGGGTTGGCCGTGATCGCTGCGCTGCGCCTCCTCGGCGTCGAGGCGATCGTCGCAACCGACTTCTCGCCGGCCCGCCGGGCACTCGCCACGACCATGGGCGCCACCGAGGTCGTCGACCCGCGAGACGAGCCGGCGTTCGAGGCGTGGCGTCGAGCGGGTGGCTCGAAGGACCTCGTGGTGTTCGAGGCGATCGGGGTCCCCGGGATCATCAACGAGGTCCTGCGCGACGCTCCACCACGCTCGAAGATCGTGGTCGTCGGCGTGTGCATGGAGCCGGACACCATCACGCCGTACTACGGCATCGGGAAGGAACTGGCCATCCAGTTCGTGCTGGCCTACGACCCGATGGAGTTCGCCAACAGCCTGCGGTCGATCGCCGAGGGCGATATCGACGTCACGCCGATGATCACCGGCGAGGTCGGCCTCGACGGTGTGGCCGGGGCGTTCGACGATCTCGGCAACCCCGACGAGCACTGCAAGATCATCGTCACGCCGTAGCGGTCGGACGAAGCCGTCCACCCCATACTCGACGTCGTGAGCGTCGGCCCCCGACGCCTGCGACGTCGAGTTCCGCTCTGTCGGACTCAGCGGCAGTCGAACGCCAGCTCCTGGATGCGCTGCTGCGCTGCGGGATCGTCGGCGCCGAAGGTGGGATCGTTCAGCGACTCCACGCTGTACTCGTGGACGAGTGCGTCGCTGAGGCAACGCGCCTGGACATCGAGGACGCCGCTCTGCAACAGGCCGAGGCTGAGGTACGAGCGGGTCAGTGCGAGGCCCAGGGCGTCGGCTGACGCATCCTTCCCGACGGCGGCGTCGGGTCCGGGGTCACACGACTCGAACTCGAGTTGCGCTCCGCTGCGCTCGACCGAGGCCTCGGTTCCGGGAGCCGCGGCGACCCACTCCTGGAGTGCGGCCTCCATCTGGTCGAGGTCGGCGGCGCTGTCGGCGCGATAGGTCATGCGAGCGCAGGTGACGCCGTCGCGGTCGAACCCCACATAGGCATCGCCTCCCCACCCGTCGGTGGCATCGAGCGCGGTGAGCAGGTCGACCCGCTCGGCGAGGACGAGGAACCAGCCGAGGGCACCGAACGCCCCGCGGTCGAACTCCTCGCCGTCGGAGACCTTGGGCTCGGTGACCTCCTTCGCGGTGTCGTGGTCCAGCAGCAGGGTCCACGGATCGAAGAGGTGCTCCTCGTTGGTGGGCGGGTCCTCGAACAACTTGTCGACGGCATCGTTCCCGTCGATCTCGACGGCCAGCGTGAGCATGACCTCGCCCAGCGCGTACGGAGAGCCGAAGAGGGTCTGGAGCACCTGCGGGATGTCCTCGGCGTTCGACTCGAACTCCTCGGCCTCGGCGAGCTCGTCGGCTTCGAGGTCGGCGAGCTCCTCGTCGGAGAGGGTGGCGATGTACGCGGTCTCGATCCGGCGGCCGTCGCCCTCGACGATCGCGTCGAAGGCGGTGTCGCCGGCGTCGTCCTCGGCCTCGGCGTAGGCGTCGCGACGCGCGCCGAGATCGAAGTGTTGGTCCTGCAGCGCGTGGGTGAGCTCGTGCACCAGCGTCGACTTCCGCGCCGGGGTCAGCTCTTCTCCACGCATGCGGATGCGCTTGTCCTCGAACGAGTAGAAGCCGACGACGCCCTCGCCGGTCAGGTCGTTGCTCGCCTCGAACAGGTCGAGCTCGCCCTGGACGAGACCGACGGCCCGGAGCAGGCCGGTCGACTGCTCGATCGACTCGCGGTCTTCGTCGGTCAGCTCCGACTCGTCCGAGGTGACCTGGGCGCGGAACTCGTCCTCGCTGAGGAAGTCGACATGGACGGGATGTTCGAACTCGAGGTCACGCTCCTGCTCGACGATCTCGACGAACGCGAGGACCTCGGTCGCCCATTCGTCGGGGTAGTCGATGCCGTCGTCGGTCCCGAGGAGGAAGAACGCCGCGACACCGACTCCGGCGAACGCGAGCAACCCGATGCCGAGGGCGAGGGGCCAGCGTCGCCGGGTGCCTCCGTCGACCGCCTCGGTCTGGCTGGCGTCCGCTGCGCCGAACTCGTCGATGGGCGGCGGTGGCGGGGGTGATGTCTCTGCCTCCGGGATGTCGGCCTCGGGAGCCGGGTCCTCGAATTCGATCCATCCGCCGGGAGGTTCCGGGACCCCGGGATGCGGATTGTGGCCGGGTTCACTTCGCCCGGAGCCAGCCAGGTCGTCGGATTCGCTCACCTGCGGAGGGTATCGACCGTGCCGACCCCCTTCGAGTCATTGCGCCAGTCGGCGACGGAACCACAACTGCAGCAGTGCGAAGTCGAGCACGCCGACGCCGATCACGACGGCGAGGATCCATCCAGTGGTGGTGAACGACACGGTTGTCAGGGCGATGGCCGTGGCCGCGACCCAGGCGAGGTCGCCGATCGAGATCACCAGGGTCGCGGTCGACAACGTTCGGGCGGAGCGGGCAGCGACGAGCGCGACATCGATCGCGAAGAGCACGAGCCCCACGCTGACGACTCGGATCCACGCGGTGCTGTCGATGCCCAGGGTGTCGGCCCAGTACGGCGCCGCCACGAGGCCCGCCACACCACAGGCGAACGAGGTGGAGGCGTTGGCCGCCAGCACGGCGCGGAGGCGCCGGGCCGACGGCTCGGACGATGCCCTCACCGGGCTGGCGTGGCTGCTGGCGGGTGGGGTGTCGGTTCGGTGCAGCGTGTCGGTCATGGGTCGATCCTCCCGACTCGAGGTAGGAGGCGCCATTACCCCTTCGGTAATCGCCGCACGCCGACACCGTCGTTACCGTGCAGCCATGGCCAGACCTGCCGTCGGTGACCTCTTGCGCGAGTGGCGGCACCGTCGCAACCGCAGCCAACTCGATCTCTCGCTCGATGTCGGAGTGTCGGCTCGACATCTGAGCTTCGTCGAGACCGGACGTTCGCGCCCCAGCCCCGAGCTCGTCCTCGCGCTGGCAGAGCACCTCGACGTCCCGCTGCGCGAGCGGAACACGATGCTCCTCGCCGCCGGTCACGCGCCTCGGTTCTCGCAGACGCCACTCGACGACGACGCCATGGCGCGGGTGCGGGTGTCGCTCCAGCGGATGCTCGACGCCCACGATCCATACCCCGGTGTCGTGATCGACCGTTCGTGGAACGTGCTGCTGGCCAACCAGGCGGCCTTTGCGTTCACCGAGGGTGTGCCCATCGACCTCCTCCAACCGACGATGAACGTGTTCCGCCTTTGCCTCCACCCCGACGGTCTGGCGTCGCGCACCACGAACTTCGTCGACTGGGCGACCTACCTGTTGCGTCAGATGCGGCGGACGATCCAGCTCACCGGCGACCCCGGTCTCGAGGCGATCGAGGAGGAGGTGCGTGCCTACCCCAACGTCGCGGCGCTCGATCCGCCGCCGGCGCCCGGCTACTGGGACGAACCGCCGCTGCTGGTCCCGTTCACGATCACGAGCGACGGCATCGAGCTCTCGATGTTCACGACGCTCACCACGTTCGGAACGCCGCGCGACGTCACGCTCGACGAGTTGGCGGTCGAGTTGTTCTTCCCTGCCGACGACGCCACCGACCGGGCCCTCGTGAGGGCTCGACCGGTGGCCACGTCGTCCTGATCAGCGGTTCCGCCGACCGATCAGGGGTTCCCGCCGGAACTGTTGGGGCTGACGCCGTGGATGCATCATCGGGTGAGGGCGATAACCAGCCCGAAACGACGGTCGTCCTGATCAGCCACCCAGTGCGTCGACCACGCTCGTGGCATCGCGACGGGAGGTCTTCGGCACCTCGAAGCGGAGGACCTGTTCGTCGTCCCCGTCCAAGGTCAGGGCGATGGTCGGGAGCTTCACGAGCATCACGCGCTTGTCGCCCGCGACGACGGCGGTGACTCGGTCCCGCTCGAGGCTCAGGACCACGCTCTTGGGTCGAGCCGCCACGGCGGTCACGTCGAGGAGGACGACACGCTGTTCGGTCACGGCGAGCACCAGGCCATTGGTCAGGCGCTGTTCGAGGTCGTCGGCGCTGTCCACCGACGCGGCGATGGCGGCGCCGAGGGCGCCGCCGGCGACTCCGCCACCGATCCGCGAGGCCAGGCGCATCGTGCCGCCGTCGAGTTGAGCCTGGGTCGCGGCGAGGATGCTCTCTCCCGGTCGGAGGTCACCCTCGAGTACAGCTCGCGTGCGATCGGCGAGGTCAGCCATGTCGTGTCTCCCAGTCCAGCGTCGTCGAGTCCCACCATCGCTGCCGGTCGCTAACCACGCCGTAACGGCCGGTGACCGGGCCGGGTCGCACGCCATCTAGGTTCTCCGACGATGGCGGATCTCTCGCGCGTCGGCGGCGCATCGTCCTCCCGCCACGAGCCCACTCGACTCGCGGCGACCACGCTCCTGCGCGGTCGTCTCGTCGGTCTCCTGCGCGGTCGCTTCGAGCGTCGTCTGACGGTGATCGAGGCCGGCGCCGGGTTCGGCAAGTCGACCTTGCTGTCGCAGGTCGTCCGGGAGAACCGGATCGAACAACACGGTGTGGATGCGCTGCTCCGCGTGGCGGACACGGACCGCGACCCGGCGTTGCTGCTCGCAGGGTTGGGAGCGGCATTGGGGATCACCGAGGGCGTGATCACCGTCGACCGCGTCGCCGATGCGGTGTGGGCGCTGGCCCCGGCCTCGGTCGCCGTGGTCATCGACGACGTCCACCGTCTCGTCGACGCCGAGGAGGCGTGCGACGTCCTGCGGCAATTGCTCGACCGGTTGCCGTCCAACGGACACCTGGTGGTCAGCGGCCGTCAGGTCCCCGCGCTGCCGATCGCCCGGCTGCTGAGTCAGGACGAGGCGGTGGTCGTGACCGAGGCGGACCTGTCGTTCACCGACGACGAACTCGTGGACATGGCCGAACTCCGGTCGATCCCGCGGGAGCTCGTCGGCGAGCTGCCGCGGTGGCCCGCGCTCGCCACCCTTGTCAGTGCCGCAGGTCGCAGCGCGTCGATCGACTACGTGTGGGACGAGGTCCTGCGTGCCCTGCCCGACGATCGGCGGCGACTGCTCGCCGCGGTCGTCCCTTTCGGCGAGGTCGACGACGACCTGGTCCGTGCGCTGGGGGGCGAGCTGTCGGCCGAGGAACTGGTCGAGGGAGTGCCGCTCGTCGAGGCGTCGGAGGACGGGTCGTTCCGACTCCACGACCTGTGGGTCGACGCGTTGGCCCGGACACTCGACGACGAGGAACGGAACGCCGGTCTCCGCGTGGGAGGAGCGATGCTCCTCGCTCGGGGCGACGTCGGTCGTGCGGCCGAGGCGTTCGCGCTCGCGGGCGACGAGGACGGTCTCACCGACGTGATCCTCGCCATCGCCCGACGGCCGACGATCACCGCCGACATCCCCGAGATCAACCGGGTGTACGCCCTGCTGCCCGAGTCGATGCACCGACGTCCGGGAGCCAGGTATCTCGAGGCGGCGCGTCACTTCGCCACCGACGACCTCCAGGCTGCGGCGGTCTTCGCTCAGGCCGCCGAGCAGGCACGGAGGTCGGGCGAGGTCGAGATCGAGCTGCTGTCGCACTGGCGTTGCACGCAGATCGCCGATCTCGACATCCCGGGTGGGCCAGACCTGCCAGCCCGGGTCGCCCAGCTCGCAGACGACGGCGTCCCGCTCGCTCGGGGCATCCGCTCGTTCATCGAGTCGCGTCGGAGTCAGCGCGAGGGCGACCCGCACGTCGCCATCGGTCTCATGGGCGGACTCGACGGCTTCGAGCCCGAGCAGCGCGCCATCTCCGTCGCGATCCGGTTCGTCGACCTGGGCCGACCCGAGGCGCTCAACGCGTCGCTCGACGAGGTCCTCGCCAGCGGTATCAGCGACGTCTACGCCGCGCAGGCGGTGTGGATGCAGGGACAGATCGATCCGGTGGACGCCTGGCCCTTCGCCCGCGAACTGCCGGAACGAGCGAAGTCGATCCCGCTGGCCACGGCGACCTCGTTGCGCAGCGTCGTGATCGCGATGGGCGTCGCCGCCGGCGCACACGAGGAAGTGGTCGCGCTCTCGGAGACGAACCGCCGTGCAGCGCGCAGCACCGTTCGACTCAACGAGCTCTTCGCTCGGGTCGCCGGCGGTCTGGTCGAGTTGGTGACGGTCGACGAGGACACCGCGGTGACCACGTTCGCTCGTCTGTTGGACGAGGTTCCCGTGGGGCGCTGGCCCGAGCGGCCGTATCTCTACGCACTGGCCGTCATCCGCGGGCTCCTTCCGGGGGGTGAGGTCCTCGACGAGTGCGACTTCGGGCCGTCGATGACGGTCGCGGTCGAGGCGGGAGCAGCCTTGGCCGCGCTCCGCTCCGGAGACGCCGCACCTGCTGCCGAACTGCCCTGGCAGTCGTCGACGCTGTTGCGGGTCCACGTACCGCCGCCCCTGCTCGCCGAGCTGGCGCTCGCTGCCGGGGCCGTCCCCGAGGCGGCGGAGGTGTTGCTGTCGCTCCCGCACCTGCGGACCTGGTTGCGACGGATCGCCGATCGAGCACCGGTGGGCGGTCCAGCAGGAAATCGACTGGCCAAGGCGGCGGCGACGAGAGTCCAGGCGATGCCCTCGCGTCCGCCCTTCGACGTGGCCATCGACCTCCTCGGCGGGCTCGCGCTGCGCCGGTCCGACGGGCGATCGGTCGACGGATGGAGTCGACGTGAACGGGTCCGGCACCTGTTGGCCTTCGTGGCGTTGGGGCGCGACGTGGCCCGGAGCGAGGTGGCGGCCGAGCTGTGGCCGGACCTGTCGGACGAGAAGGCAGCGGCCAACCTGCGGGTGAACCTGCACCACCTCCAGCAGGCGCTCCAGCCCGACCGCGGCGACGACCCCCCGTGGTTCCTCCAGACCGACAACGCCCGGCTCCGCCTCGTCCACGACGGCGTGGTCGTCGACACCGAACTGGTCGATGCCGCCATGGTCGCCGCGGTCCGCGCCGAGTCGGCGGGCATCCCGAGTGAAGCGTTGACGAACTACGAACGCGTGGCCGAACTCACCGTCGGCGACCTGTTGCCGGAGGTGTCGGCGGACTGGGTCGTGTTCGAGCGGATGCGCCTCCGGTCGATCGCCCATGCCGCAGCGTCCCGACAAGGGGAACTGGTCCTGGCGCGCGGCGAGCCCGAGGCGGCGATGGCCATCGCCGCCCGGGCCCAACGGCTCGACCCCCTGTCGGAACGAGCGCACCGCCTGTCGATCCGGTGCCACCTGGCACTCGGCTCGACAGGGGCGGCTCGAGATGCAGCGAAGCTGGCTCGCGAGACGATGCTCGACGCCGGGATCGCACTCGAGCGCGAGACCGAGGTCCTGCTCGCCCAGTTGGACGTCTGAGCCGACCCGCCGTCCGGGCTACCGGATGGCGGCGGGTACGACGCTCACCGATGACAACATGTCGGCGGTGCCGGCGGCGTAGGAATCGTCGCTGACGATCGAGACGATGAAGAAGTACTCGTCGCCGGCGTGCATGGAGACGAACAGTCCGTTGTCGCCGTCGGGGGTCTGGAGTTGGTGCAGGATCGCGTCCTGACCCCCGATCGAGGCGCTCTGTCCCTCGGTGAACTGGGTGCCGTCGGCGCCGAGCACGCCCTTGATGCCGTCGGTGAAGCGCTCGAGGTCAGGCACCGAGTCGGAGTGGGTGTAGTGGAGCAGCGCGAACGTCGCCGCACGTGGATCTGCGGCGGGGCCGATCACGAGGACCTGCTCGATCGCGTCGGTGTCGACCTCGGTCTCGCCTCCGGCCGGGGAGACACTGGGCTCGGGCACGACCGCAGTCGAGACCTCCCAGCCGTCAGGGATCCGCACGCCGAAGAATCCGTCGAGGAGGATGGCCTTGTCGCCCAGCAGGACGGCCGTCGGGTCGGCCTCCGCGCCCCGAACCGCATCCTCGGCCGGCTCGGGCTCCGGCTCGGCCAGCGTGGTGTCCGGCGCCTCAGTGGTCTCGGTGGTGTCGTCTTCGGTGGTCGTCGTCTCACGGTCGTCCGCGTCGTCGGCGCTCGAGTCGTCACCGCCGCAGGCCGCGACGAAGACGAGCGCGAACGCCGCCACGAGGTGGAAGAACCGGAAGGTGAGGGTGGGTCGCTGCATGTCGGCACGGGACCACGCCCGCGTTATCCAGCGCGAAACCGGCGGCTCGCCAGCACTCGACGATCAGGGTTCGAGCGCCTCGCGTGCGGTCTCGTCGATCGCCGAGGGGTGGGCCGAGAACTGCGACCAGGTCGGGACGCCCAGGTTGATCAGGACCATCTGCTGCCGGGCCCGCTCGATGATCTCGTCGCGCTCGGTGACATCGGCCTCGAGCAGTTCGGCCGTCATGTGCACCATCGTCTCGGCGATCAGCGAGGCCAGCATCTTCCGGTCGTCGACGCTCCAGTCCTTCACGAACGGGAAGGCGGACAGGTCGATCGACAACTCGTCGGCGAAGAGCTGGAGCTCGCGGCGGATGGCCTTGCGGATCCGCTTGACCCCGCCGTAGCGCTCCCGGGCGATGAACCGGAAGTGCAGCTTGTTCCGGTCGGTCGCCAGGACCACCGTCTCGACCGACCGGTTGATGGCGTTGGTGATGAGCGTCGGGTCGGCCCGCGCCTCGCGCAACATCTCGCGGAGCGAACCGAACGACTCGTCGACGAGCGCGAGCCCGAGCTCCTCCATGTCGTCGAAGTGGCGGTAGAACCCGGTGGGCGAGATGCCCGCTTCCTTGGTGACCTCGCGGCAGGCTGATCGAGTCGTAGCTGTTGCGGCTCAACAGCTTCAGCGCCGCGCGCAGGAGCGCCTGGCGGGTGAGCTCCTTGCTCTCCTCGCGGCTCGTGGACGGGCGCCGGCTCGACATCCCGTCCACCCTACGGCCGGGGCAGGGGCACCTTCCGAGCGAGGGCGGTCCCGGTGTAGGCGTAGCGATCGCCGGCTGCCTTGCCGAGGAACCGGAACATCTCCACGACCGCTTCGTCGTCGTCGGTGACGTGGCGGACGAGGTCGTCGACGCCGGGAATGCCCCAGTAGGGGTACATGCTCACCCCGCCGGTCTCGACGATCTCGAGTCCGAGGCCGACCAGCGTCTCGGCGATCTCGTCCGGAGTGAATTCCTGGATGTGTTGGTGGTTGGTGGCGAAGGGCGGATAGCCGAGGGCCTGGTTGACGATCTGGTTGACGCTGTTGCGGTTGGCGTAGGTCAGGAACACCTCGCCGCCGGGCCGGAGGACTCGTGCGATCTCCGCGAGCACCGCGCCGGCGTCGCGGACGTGTTCGATCGCGTCGATGAACATCACGCCGTCGAACCGCTGGTCCGGGAACGGCAGGTCGTGGGCGTCGATCGCTGCGTGTTGGATCCCGGTCTGGTCGGCATCGGCTGCGGCGGCGGTCCGCACCCCCCGCTCGGACAGGTCGAACCGGACGAGCCGTGTGCCCGGCTCGACGACGCCGGCGGCGCTCGACGCGCAGGCGACGTCGAGAACGTCGCGTCCGGCCCACCGACGGAGCACCTGCTCCGCCAGTTCGCGGACATCCTGGTGGTACGCCTGGTCGCGTCGCGTGGGGTACTCGTAGCCGCCGTCGTCGAAGAACTGCTCCTGCATCGCACGCAGATGCGTCGGAGTCGCGGCACCGAACGCCTCGATCGACGGCGCCGCGCCGATCGCACGGTCCGCTTCGTAGGGGTTGTCGGGGATGGGGTCCTCGGAGAGACCGTCGACCGTCATGGTGAACGACCGCAGGTGGTTCTCGTCCGGGGTCACCAGCGTGAGCCCCCGATCGGCGGGACCCAGGATCACGAACACGTCGTTGGCGAACGCCGGTGTCATCTCGCGCTGGAGCCGCTCGAGGAACCGTCGGGGGACCCACGCCAGCTCGCCCTTGTGGATCACCGCCCAGTCGAAGCGCGCGTCGGCCGTGAAGTTGGCGCTGACCCACCGCTGCACCGGAACCGGGAGCGCCCACCAGAACCGGTCGGGAGCGAGGACGGTGTCGTCGTCGCGCAGACGGGCGAGCAGGACTCCAGCCGCCTCGAACCAGGCCCGATCGTGGTACGGGAACGACATCAGCGACCTCCGCGACGCAGCCGACGACCGACTCCGGTCGCGACGTGGGCCAGCCTCGCACGCCACAACGGCGCACCGCGTCCGGCACCGTGCAGGCGTTCCATCCGTTCGGCGCGGAGCGCTCGCGGCAGATACGCCGCCTCGCGATAGGTCGCAGCCAGCGCAGGTCGGTCCATGGCCTCCTCGGTGGCGCGGAGCCACGACCGACCTCCGGTGGTCGGGACGGGGAGGTCGATCTCGAAGTACTCGTGTGCGGCGACGGCGAACCCGGCCAAGGCGATCCGCCCGCCGAGCCCGACGCGCCGGAACCGTTCGACGACCTCGTCCCAGTCGACCTCGGCGCGGAAGGCCGGTCCGAGTTCATGGAGGTCGTGGAGGGCGCGCAGCGGGAGCTCGAGCAGTCGGCCGCCGTCCTCCTGGAGTTGGGCGTGACCGAGCAGCAGGACCATCGCGATGGTCGGGTCGGGTACCCGGCGGCTCATCCCGTCGACGATCTGGACGCGGGCGCGGTCGCGGAGTTCGTCGGCCTGGAGCAGGCTGCGCCGGAACTCCACGAGCGGTTCGACGTGCACCTCGACCGATCCGAAGCGGTCGGGAGCCGACATCGGGCGGAGTTGGTGATCGGTCGGTTCGGCGTCGGCCGGAGCGTCCTCGGCCCGATACCCGATCCGAGCCAGTGCCTCCGCAGCGGCGTCGGCCAGCGACGACGGAACCAACACGTCGACGTCGACCATCTCGCGCGCCGCAGGGTCGGGGAGCAGGCCGGCTGCGAGCCAGTGCGCTCCCTTGAACGGAATGGCGTCGATGCCGGCGACCTCGAGCACGTCGAGGATCCGGTCGAGTTGGGCGCCGAGGTCGGCGATCCGTTCCGCGTTGCGGGCATGACGAGCCGACACGATCGCCAGCGGCGAGCGCTTCGCCGCCGCCAGGGCGGGCGGGAGGGCAGGGACGCCCTGTCGATGGAGCGCCGACCAGAGCCCGGACAGCAGTTGGTGCTGGGCGGCGACCTCGAGCAGCGCCGGCCACCCGACCGCCGGGTCGCCGATGTGCCCGGAGCGTCCGGCGAGGATGTCGGCGAGTTCGCGGGCAGCGGCCGTCGTCATGGCGAAGAGGACGTTTCGGCGGCGGACCTGGCCTCGGCCAGACGTCGCCGCATGCCGTAGACCGCGACGGCGGGTGCGAGCGCTTCGGCTGCGGCGAACGCCTCGGCAGCGGCCGACATGTCGCCGAGCGCGAAGTGACACAGACCGCGGAGGTCGTGGGCCCACTCGCCGAAGATCCGGGCGTCGTACGAGTTGCCGGAGCCGATGACCTCGTCCGGGGTCAGCGCCAGGATCCACCGCACTCGATCGAGCGCCGCGGCCGGCTCGCCGATCGCGAACTCGTGTCGGGCAGCGGCCAACTCCAGGCTCGGGGTGCGGTCGAAGCGATCGAGCGCGGCGGCGAGGACATCGCCGAGCTCGTCGTGTGCGTCGCGGTGCGCGAGCAGATGGAACGCCAGGTTCACGTGCAGCAGGAAGTCGTCCGGTTCCGCGGTGCCGCGCTCGGCGGTCATCGCGATGCCGCGCTGCCAGGTCTCGACGGCGAGGTCGCTGCGCCCCTGGCCCTCGTACACCCGGGCGAGGTGGTCGTAGAGGTACGAACGATGGGGGAGGCGTTCGATCTCGGCCAGCAGCATCGGTTCGTCGCGGCGGTGCTTGGCGCGTTGGTCGCCCTCGTACCCGAGGTGGTCGATCGTCACCAGGTCGAACGGTTCGACACGGAGCGCCTCGGCGGCGGCCACCGCGCTCACCGCAGGGACGATGGTCTCGTGCATCGCTCCGGTGAAGCGGATGTCGGGCCGGTTCCGCCACAGCCGGTACTCGCGATACGGCGTCCAACCGACCCGCGGCACGAACCGCACCAGGGCGGCGAGGCGGTCGTGGTCGTCGGCCAGCGCGGCACGTGCCGCATCGTGGTCGCCGCTGCGGATCCGTTCGTCGGCGTCGATGTAGAGCACCCACTCGCCGCGAGCGAGATCGAGGGCGACGTTGCGAGCGTGGGCGAAGTCGTCGCGCCACGGCTCGTGGCCGATGCGCGCGCCGTGGCGCTGGGCGATCGCGACGGTGTCGTCGACCGATCCGGTGTCGACGACGACGATCTCGTCGACGAGACCTCTCAGCGACGCGAGACAGCCGTCGAGGGTGTGGGCCTCGTCACGGACGATGAGCGCGGCCGAGACCAGCATGCGAGCGAGGGCCTCAGGGCCCCGGGCTCACTGGTTGGTCTGCAGCGTGGTCGACGTCTGGTTCGGCTGGGTGGTCGTCGTGGTGTCGGGCTCGGTCGTCGTGGTGGTCTCGTCCGGCTCGGTCGTCGTGGTGTTGTCGATCGAGTCGTCGGCGACACCCGTGTCGTCGCCGTTCCCACTGCTCGACGGCGTCTGCGCGTAGACCGCGTCGATGCCCGTCATCGTGAACGAGGCCACCGTCGGGACGACGAAGACACCGCCCATCGCCATCTTCTTGAGGAACGAACGCCGCTCTTCACCCACCGGTTCCAGCGCCGCGTCGAAGTCTTCACTCATCAGGGTCCACCTTCATCGATCCGATACCCGACGGAACGTTACCCCGGTTCGTCGACGAGCGCAGCAAGCATCTGCTCGAGGGGCCCACGGGTGATCGTCCGGCATCGGGCTCCTGAGGTCACGGATGCGAGCGCGGCGACGAGGTCGGCCTTCGACTCGGTCAGCACGAACGACTCGCGGATCAGGGGTTGGAGGACCTCCTGGCGGGCGCACTCGCGGACGTCGACCGTGTCGTCGCCGGCGTCGGCGAGCACCACGATCTCGTCCACCGGCGCGATCCGGAGGCCCCAGTCGTCGGAGACGAGGTGGGGATCGACGACCGACACCTCACCGATCTCGAGCGACCGGGCGATCTCGTCGGCGAACTGCGGCACCATCCCGTCTGCACCGCGCTTGACGTGGAATCCGCGCGGCACGGCGAGGCTGGCGCCGTCGCGGACGAGCACGCTCTCGTCGCCCTGGACGCGGCCGCCGGATGCGCAGAGTGCGAGCGCGAGCGTGGTCTTGCCGACGCCGGACGGTCCGACCAGGAGGAACCTGCGGCCCTCGACGTCGGCGGTGACGGCGTGGACCCGGATCCACCCGGACAACGAGGCGAACTCGAAGGCGCGTCGGTACATCCGGATGTAGACGGCATCGACGGCGGTCTCGACGTCGGGCGCCAGCGTGAGCCGGTCGCCCTCCTCGATCACTGCGTAGCCGGTGTCCACTGCCTCGAGCCGGTAGTCCATCGCAGCCACGGGCTCGACCGGATGGTCGACGTCGGGGACGAGCGCTCGGAGGCGGTCGATCGTCGACTCGTCGCCGGCGAGCGTCACGCGGTGCCAGAGCAGCTGGACCTCGAACCCGGCTATCGGAGCACTCCTTCGCCGCGGAGCTGTTCGATGCACGCCTGCACCTCGGCCGTCGGAGGAGCGTCGAGCGACCAGGCGTCCTGGACCAGACCGGCGAGGTCTGCTTCGGAGCGGGTGCCGTCGCAGAGGCCGAGGACGACCGAAGCGGTCGGGTTCAGGTAGTGCACGCGGTCGGTGTTGAGGTCGTAGACGACCATGCCGTCGTCGACCTGGTGCACGTCGAGCCCGTCGGCGAGCTCGGGATGTCGGTCACTCACGCCTGGTGGCTCCTCGGGGATGGGTGGTCATCGGCGCCGAGCACGATGCGCCGCAGGATCGGCGCCACGCTCTCGACGGTGTGGTCGCGGGTCACGGTAGCGAAGGCCGCGTCGGCGACCTCAGACCACCGCGCCGGGTCGTCGAACAGCGATGCGACGGCACGTGCCATGGCATCTGGCCCTTCGGCGACGACCACGTCGACGCCGTCGCGGAGCCCGAGCCCGGCGACGGCGATCGGGGTCGCGACGACGGGCCGGTGGTGGGCCATCGCCTCGAGCACCTTGATCCGTGTCCCCGCTCCCGCCCGGAGCGGGACGACGACGAGGTCGGCGTCGTCGTAGAACGGAGCGACGTCGGGCACCTGGCCGGTGATCTCGACACCGGGGCGGCCGCGCAGACGGTCGAGCCGGTCGTCGACCGCGCCGACGAGCGTCACCGTGGCCGTCGGGTGCTCCGAGCGCACCAGCGGCAGGACGTCGTCGACCAGTCGGAGCGCGGCGTCGACGTTCGGTTCGTACGTGAGGTTGCCCACCAGGAGGAGCCGGTTCTTCCGGGGCCGTTCGGCGGTCGTCGTCGGCAGGCGTGCCGCGTTCGGGAGCGCGTCCACTTCCATGCCGTAGCGCTCGGTCATGGCGTGGGCCTCGGCGTCCGATGCCGCGGTGAGTGCATCGGCGTCGCCGAACCAGACGCGGGCCAGGCGCCCGTAGGCATCGGCCTCGGCGTCGTCCCCGAGCTGGCGCAGCACGGTCTCGGCGTCGTCGTCGAGGTCGATCACGACCCGTCGAGCCCGCAGGGCCGCAGCGAGGCGGAGGCCCATCGGTGCCAGGTACTCGCGCATGGCGACGACGATCCGGTCGGGCGCATCCGCGAGGTGAGCCGCGACATCATCGGCGAGGGTGGGTGGGACTCGGCGGACGCGGTCGGGGAGTGGCTGCGTGCGGGTGAGTCGATCGCGGAGGAGGGCGTCGCCCAGTTGCGCCGACGTGTGGATCCGGGACGAGGCGACGTCGGTCGGCGGCTCGGCCACGACGACCTGTCGCGCCAGTTGCCGGGCCCATGGCGACAGCTCGGACGGTCCCGAGACCGGGACGACCGCCAGATCGACGGGTCCGATGGAGGCGAGGCACTCGAGCAACATCCCGGCGCGCATGGCGAGACCGTTGCCGGTCACCGACGGGGCGATCGGGGCGACGAGCGTGAAGCTCGTGGTCACGGGATCTCTACGGCGCGGAAGGTGGGGTCGTAGTTCTTGGCCTGGTGGGCCACCCCGCCCCACATGCTCGGTACGGCGCGGTGCTGCACCAGCGACGGACGGTGATAGAAGATCGGCGTCTTGCGGGCCGCGAGGTGGAAGATGCGGATGTCGCTCAGCCCGATGTGGGCCCGGAAGTTGTCGAGGATCCAGTCGAGCGTCGGTCGTGACAGGAGGATCGCCTGACTGCCGTACGTGAGCAGCGGGTCGACGATGCGATACGTCTCGCCGTCCTGCGTCGGGTCGAGCGAGCCGATGTCGGGGTCGTAGAGCGACGCGCAGAAGTGGTCGCCGGGCTCGAGGTCGACGATCGGTGGCCAGTTCTCGAGGTTGTGGAGCAGGTGCTGGTTGAAGTCGACGTCGTCCTCCAGGAACAGGAGGAGGTCCCACCCGTCGGCGGCGGAGGCTCGTTCGAGCACCTCTCGGGCGTTGTCGGTCGAGTTCGATCCTCCGACGGCGAAGCGGCCCTGGTCGATGACGGCGACGGGCGGGGTCGTCCAGTCGGTGCTCAACAGGCTCTCGATGGTCTGCGCACGGACGTCTCGTCGCGTGGTCATCGTCGAGATGTACGCCACGATCGCGACCGGCCGCATCGAGCGGAACCTACCCGGGTTGCGCGGATGGCAGGATCGTCGGCCCGTGGCCGCCCAGACCTCCGCCCAGATCCCGCGCATCGTGCACTTCGTGTTCGGCCTGCGTGAGCAGGACGAACCGTTCCACCTCGTCCACTATCTGGCGATCGCATCCTGCGCCGCCGTGGTCGAACCGGTCGAGATCCATCTCCACTGTCACCACCTGCCCTACGGCTTCTACTGGGATCTTGCCCGTCGACTGGTCACGCTGCACCGGATCGAGCGGCCGGCGATCGCCGCCCACGCCTACGACGACGCCGTGGTCGCCCGGTACTCCTACGCCCACGAAGCCGACGTGATCCGACTCGACGTGCTGGCCGAGCACGGGGGCATGTACGCCGACATCGACACGCTGTTCGTCCACACGCCGCCGGCGTCGCTCTGGGACGAGGACTGCGTGATCGGTCGCGAGAAGGACGTCGTCGACCAGCGGACCGGCGTCGAACGGACCTCGGTGTCCAACGCGCTGATCATGGCGCGACCCGGCTCGGCATTCGTCCGCGAGTGGCGCGCCCAGATCGAGGCGGCCTTCGACGGGTCGTGGTCCGCCCACAGTTGTCTCCTGGCCGACGACCTGGCGCAGGCGCGCCCGGACCAGGTCCGTGTCGAGCCCGAGCGCACGTTCCATCACTTCCCGCCCACGCCCGGAGGCCTCCGACGGCTGCTGGTCGACTGCGAAGACCGCCTCGACGGCATCGTGTCGATCCACCTCGCCGCACACCTCTGGTGGGAGGAGCGGCGGGTCGACTTCGTCCGCGAGGTCCACGCCCGCGAGATCGACGAGGACTGGGTCCGCAGCCGTTCGACGACTTACGCGCTGGCCGCTGCCCCGTTCCTCCCCGACCACGGGTTGTTCTGAGATGGCTGCCGACGAACCGCTCGCACGTCTGCGCTACGTGGCCGAGGACGCCCCGACCGGCTACGGCGACGCTGCCGATCGACTGGTCAACGCCCTGCGTGGAGCGGGCACCCGGGTCGAGTACCGGGGCTGGTCGAACACCCGCGGCGGTGCGGCACCGGCGTTGGTGCCGTTCTCTCGCGACACGGTCCCGACCGAGGTGGCGCCCGTCGGTCGGCCCACGGTCGTGCACCTGGTCCCGGAGTACTACCCGCTCGTGCGTGAGGTGGTCGACGGCATGGGGCCCTTCGTGGCCCACACGGTCTGGGAGACCGACCGGATCCCGGCCCACTGGCCGGACCTGATCAACCTCGCCGACCGGGTGGTGGTCCCGACCGCGTGGAACCGCGACGTCTTCGCCGAAGGCGGCGTCACCATCCCCATCGACGTGGTCCCTCACGTCGCGTGCGACCCCGTTCCCGGCGACGGTGGCGCCTCGCTGGGCATCGACGACGACGAGTTCGTCGTCTACTCGATCGGTCGCTGGGACCAACGCAAGGCGATGTTCCACACCGTGCGGGCGTTCCTCGAGGCGTTCGACGGGGACGACCCGGTCGTGCTCGTCGTGAAGTCGGGCCCGAGGATCGAGATGCCGCCGGTCGACGAGTGGGGCACGACGAACCCGATGGCCTGGACCACGGGTTGGCAGATCGCCCACATCGTCAGCCAGTACGTCAACCCCGCACACGTCCGTCTCGAGGTGGGCACGTGGACGGACGCCCAGATCGCCGGCCTCCACACCCGCGGCGACTGCTACCTCAGCCTCCCCCGAGGCGAGGGGTGGGGGATCGGAGCGTTCGACGCCGCCGCCTACGGCAACCCCGTCGTGGCGTCCGGCTGGGGTGGGTTGGCCGACTTCCTCGACCCGGAGGTGTCGTCGCTCGTCCGCGGGGCCCTCGTGCCCGTCGAGCACCACGCCTTCGCCTCGTACTCACCCGACCAGCGTTGGCTCGAGCCCGACATCCACCATGCCGCCGAGCTGTTGCGAGGGGTCTACGGCGACCACGCCCGGGCCGTCTCCCGTGCTCGCGAGTTCAGTGCACAGGTGTTGCAGAAGTTCTCGCCCGCCGTCGTGGCGTCGTCGTTCCTGGACGTCCTCCAACGCAGTGAGGCCGACGTCACACCCTGAATGAGTTGACATATGTGCACTGAAATGTTTCAGTACACATATGTTCACTGAAAGCGCCACCCGCCGGACGCTCCGTCGGGCCGTCCGCGTGATCGACTCCTTCGCCGCGCCCCACGGCGTCGACCGGTACCTCGAACAACTCGTCCCCACCTGGTCGTCGACCGAGGTCCGCGGGCGGGTCACCGCCGTCGATCGCTCCGCCGCCGGCAGCACGATCCTCACGATCGAACCCAACGGCAACTGGACCGGGTTCCGGGCCGGTCAGTACACCCAGCTGAGCGTCGAGATCGACGGCGTGCGCCACACCCGCTGCTACTCGATGAGTTCGTCGGCCACCGACACCCGCTCGTTCCGACTCGGCATCAAGGCCCACCCCGAAGGACTGGTAAGCCAGTACCTCCTGGCGCACGCCACCGAAGGCATGGTCGTGGGGCTCACCCCGGCCGCCGGCGAGTTCCACCTCCCCGACACGCGGCCCGAACGGGTGCTGCTCATCAGCGGCGGCAGCGGGATCACCCCCGTGATGTCGATGCTGCAGACGCTGTGCGCCGAGCGCCACGCCGGCCCGATCACCTTCCTGCACTACGCCACGACGCCGGCTGCGATGCTGTTCCGCGACGACGTCGCCGCGATCGAACTCGCCCACGACAACGTCACCGTCGTCACGGCCTTCGACCAGGAACCCGCCGCCGGGCACCTCACCGGCTTCCTCGACGAGTCACACCTCGACGCTGCCGATCCACAGTGGCGCGACGCCGACGTCTTCGTGTGCGGGCCTGCACCGTTGATGGACAGCGTCCGTCGCCACTACGACGAAGCCGATGCGGCGGGCCGCTTCCACCAGGAGGCGTTCACGCTCCCGATGTTCGTCGGCGAGGCCGACGCTGTCGGTGGGTCGGTGCGTTTCGGCGTCAGCGATGTCGTCGTCGAGAGCGACGGCAGCTCGATCCTCGAGCAGGCCGAGGCCGCGGGCCTCACCCCGAACTCCGGCTGTCGGATGGGCATCTGCCACACCTGCACTCGCTCCCTGACCTGCGGCACCGTCCGCGACGCCGTCACCGGCGAACTGACCACTGGACCGCAATCCAAGGACTCGGCCGTCGAGATCCGGGTGTGCGTGAGCGTGCCCGTCGGCGACGTCGAGATCGACCTGTAGGAGACGAACATGACTGCAACTCTTCCCCGCCCCGTCCTGGAGGCCACGGCGACAGCCCCCGCTGCTGCCGCCATCGAGCGCACCACCGCCATCCGTCACGGCCTGACCGACGATCAGCTCGACGCCTTCGGGGCCGAGCTCGACGCCATCCGCGATCGCATCATCGCCGACCGAGGCCAGGCCGACGTCGACTACATGCGCCGCATCATCAAGATCCAGCGCGGGCTCGCCGTCAGCGGCCGGGCGTCCCTCTTCCTGGGGTTCCTCCCGCCCTTCTGGGTCTACGGCGCGGGTGCCCTCGGCATCGCCAAGATCCTCGACAACATGGAGATCGGCCACAACGTCATGCACGGCCAGTACGACTGGACCCAAGACCCTGCGCTGAGCTCGAGCGAGTTCGACTGGGACACGGTGTGCCCCGGCGACCAGTGGAAGCACAGTCACAACTACCTCCACCACACCTTCACGAACGTCGTCGGCCTGGACCGAGACATCGGCTACGGGATCCTCCGCATGAGCGAGGGCAAGCCGTGGCGTTGGTACGACGTGTTCAACCCGGTCAAGGCCACGGCCCTGATGCTCGCCTTCGACCACGGCGTGATGCTCCACGACGTCGAGACCGAGAACATCCTCTCCGGCAAGAAGTCGTTCGCCCAGCAGTGGCCGATCCTGCGCGACGGTCTGAAGAAGTCGGCCAAGCTCGACGGCAAGGACTACGTCCTCTGGCCGTTGCTGACCGGACCGCTGTTCCTCAGCACGTTGGCGGCCAACGCGACCGCCAACCTGATGCGCAACCTGTGGTCGTTCTCGATCATCTTCTGTGGCCACTTCCCCGAGGGGACCCACGAGTTCTCGATGGAGGAATGCGCCGACGAGAGCAAGGGACACTGGTACTTCCGTCAACTCCTCGGCTCCGCGAACATCCGCGGGAACAAGTTGTTCCACGTCCTGTCGGGCAACCTCAGCCACCAGATCGAGCACCACCTCTTCCCCGACCTGCCGGCCAACCGGTACCAGGAGATCGCTCCCGAGGTCGAGGAGATCTGCAACCGCTACGGGCTGCCGTACAACGCTCGTCGCTTCACGGCCCAGCTCGGCTCGACGTGGAAGAAGATCTGGAAGCTGGCCCTGCCCGGGAGCTGACGCGTAGATCTGAGCAACGGTTGCTCATGCACGGCCGCCGTTGTCGTGGTGCACTCCGGTCATGGTGATCGCACACCTCCTTGCCCAGACCACGCAGGACGGCGTCTCCATGGAGACGTTCGGTTGGGGCATGGCCGTCGTCGGTGTCGCCGGCCTCCTCGGCATGGTCCTGTGGATCGTCGCGGTGCTCCGACAGACCGGGCGAACCACCGGGACGGTGATCGGCTACGCGGCGGTCACCGATTCCGACGGCACCGGCACCTCGTTGGCACGCGTCGCCGAGTACACGGTCGACGACACCCGCTACGAGTGTCAGGACACGTCGTCGTCGAGCCCGCGGCGTGGTGACGTGGGCGACGTCGTGCAGATCCGATACCGCCCTTCCCGACCGGCGAAAGCCAACCTCTCCAGTCCCGGCAGGTCGGTGGCGCGGATCGTGGCCTGGGTCGTGCTGTGTCCCGTCTTCGTCGGCGTGATCGCGATCGGTGTGGCGATGATCACCGAGGCATCCGAGTCGGCCCTCGGCTGAGTGTCAGAGGGCTTCGGCGACGGCGGCGAGGCCGGCGAGCGTCTGCTCCATCCCCGCCCGCGTCCACTCGGCGTCGTGGTCGACGCCGCTCACGACCTTGCCGGCCCGCTTGACCAGCCAGCTGCGCTCGTCGGTCCAGTGCTCCTCGACGATGCAACCGTCACCGTCGGGCTCGATCCGGTACTCCCAGAGGGCGACTCCCAGCGGACCGGACGCGACGCGGAAGCAGAAGGATCGCCCGGGCTCGGCCTCGACGACGGTGCACGCCGTGGTCCACGACTTCTTGCCCAACTCGTTCTCGCCCTTGAAACGCGCGCCGATGGCTGGATCCGTCGCGCCCTTCAGCCAGACGCCGCGTGTGGTCTCGGGCGACCACTCGCCCATGCGCCCCACGTCGCTGACGAGGGCCCAGACCGTGTGGGGATCGGCGTTGATGCGCCGGCTGACCGAGACATGCGACATGAGCGGAGCCTAGGCAGGCAGCTGCCACAATCGATTCCATGAGGCGGAACCTCGTGATCGTGCTGGCCGTCGTCGCGATGATGGCGGTGGCTCCGGCAGCAGCGTCGCCGGCCGCACCAGCGCCGCCGACGTCGGTGAGCGTGCCGGCGCAGGTCGACTCGCTCGTCGTCGACGCGGTCACGACCTATCGACTCGAACCCGAAGCCGCAGTGGTGCGGGTGACGGTCGAGGCGACCCTCACCAACACGGCGCCGTCGCGACGACGGGGCAACTACATCGAGACGCCCTACTTCGACTCGTTCGGCGTGGCGGCGATCGGGCCGGTGGCGGCTGCCGGAGCGACGCGCGACGGGCGTGCACTCACGACATCGGTCGAGCAGGCCGACGGCGGCGACGTCGAGTTCGTGGTCGTCGACCTCTCGCCGAACCTGGTGTACGGCAGCCCGCAGCACATCGTCGTCCGCTACGACATCCCTGCGCAGAGGAGCCGGTCGGAGTTCGCGACGCGGATCAACGACGCGTTCGCGTCCTGGTACGTGGTCGGGACCGGTGGGTCCGGTCAGATCGACGTCATCGTCGACGTGCCCGAGCGCTTCGAGGTCGACTTCACGCAGTTCGTGGCCCACCAGACCTCGGTGGACGGCGGTCGGGCCATCCACCGCTTCGAGGACCTCGACGAGACCGAGTCGTTCTTCGCGGCGTCGGCGCGCGACGACGCCGCACTGGTCAAACGACCGACGTCGGTCGACGACGACGACTTCGAGATCCACGCCTGGCCGGGCGACGAGGAGTGGGCCGACTTCGCCGTCGATGCCGTCGACCGCGGGGTCCCCGTGCTCGCGGCGCGCACGGGCATCGACCTGGCCGGCCAGCGGGAGATCACCATCGCCGAGACGGCGACGCCGTACCTCTACGGCTACGCCGGTTGGTACCTGCCGCTGGAGAACCGGATCGAGATCGGCGACGAGCTCGACCTCCAGGTGATGCTGCACGAGCTCTCGCACCTGTGGTTCAACGGCGACCTGTTCAGCGACCGTTGGATCAACGAAGGACTCGCCGACGTGGTGTCCAACGACATCGTGCGGTCGTTCGGTGAGGAGCCCCACGAGGTCGAGCCCATCGACCCCGACGCTCCGGGGGCACAACCGCTCAACGACTGGGAGAACCCCGGTGCCGATGACGATGCCGAGGCGATCGAGAACTACGGCTACAGCACGTCGTACGCGGTGATGCAGGCGATCTTCGAGGAGATCGGTGCCGATGGTCTGAAGTCGCTGGTGATGCACGCCGACGCCGACCTCCTCGCGTACCTCGGGGATCCCGACCCCGAGGAGTCCTTCGGGGTCTCGGACTGGCGGTACTTGTACGACGTGGCCGAACACGTCGTCGGGTCCGAGGAACTGGCTGGGCTCTTCGATGATCACGTCCTGACCGACGACGACCGAGCGGAGGTCGTCGAACGGGCGGCGGCGCTCGAGCGCTACACGGCGCTCGAGGAGGCTGGGGACGGGTGGTCGCCGCCGCTGGAGGTGCGCCGGCGCATGGGATCGTGGGACTTCACCCGTGCCGCCGACTCGTTCGACGACGCCCAGGCGGCACTCGAGGCCCGAGCGGCCCTCGATGACGTTCTCGCGCCGAGCGCGATCGACATTCCGTCTGCGCTCGAGGACGCCTACGAGTCGGCGTCGGACCTCGACGACGCCCTCGAGTTGACGGCGGCCGTCGACGCGGTGGCGCCGAAGGTCCTCGAGGCCGACGCCGCGGTCGACGACGCCGGACCACTCGAGGTGATCGGACTGATCGGCTCGAGTGCGGGTGCCGATCGCGATGCCGCCCTCGCCGCGTTCGATGCCGGGGACGTGGACGAGGCCGAACGCCTCGCCGACGCGACGATCTCGACGACCGACGGGGCGACGATTGCCGGCGCGCTGCGCTCGCTGGCCGCGCTCGTGGCCACGGCCCTGGTCGTGGCGCTGGTCCGCCGGATCCGCCGCCGGCGGTCAGCTGTCGAGGAGGGCGACCGACTCGTGGAACATCCGGGCGACCTCGGCTCGGATCTGGGCGCGGTCGACGAGGCGCTCGGCGAAGTCGATCCGGAGGTCGACAGGTCCTGAGTCCGTCTCGGCCCGGAACTCGATCGCGGCGAGGTCGAGACCCGTCATCTCGGCTCGGAGGACATCGGGCTGGCCACCGACACCACGGCAGATGATCGCGTTGTCGTCGGCGTGATCGGTGTTCATGTGATGGGCAACGGCCCGCACGACGTCGTCGGTGAGGAAGTCGTCAGCCACCGAGCTCCTCCAGCAGTCGGGTGTTCCAGTCGTAGGCGGCGAGGATCTCGTCGATGATCCGCGCACGTTCGGCCGCGTCCCAGGGCGCATCGTCCAGACGGGCTCGGTAGGCGTCCTTCCACGCCGCAGGGTCCGGGACCTTCGGGAAGTCGTAGAACGCCGTACCGCTCGTCTCGTCGATGCTGTAGTTCGTCTCGATCGCTCGCCGGATGAAGAGCCCGCCGGAGAGGTCGCCCAGGTAGCGGACGTACTGGTGTGCCACCCACCCGCCGGGCCAGGCGGAACGGACCTCGCGCAGACGGTCGCAGTACTCGACGGTCGCGGGGACGAGCGCGACCTCGGCCGCTTCCGGCCACGACGTACCGAGGACGGCGACGAGGTCGCGCTCGAGTGCGGGCAGCCGGACGACAGCGTCGTCCACGAACGGGCCGGCCGCCGGATCGGCCCGCATCGCGTCGTTGCCGCCTTCGAGGGCCTCGTACACCGCGTGGTGCTGGGCGATCAGACGGCCGTAGTCGCGGAGAGGGAGCGACCCGCCGACCAGCGCCGCCAGATAGGCGGACCGTTCGGCCGTTCGGTGAGCGGTCGCCGTCGCCTCGCGGATCTGGATCGAGAACGAGGTCGTCGGGTCGTCGGGCACAGGCGTGTCGGGCAGGGAGGTGTCGGTGGACATGGGCTCACTCTCAGGACAGGGGACCCGGATTCGGCGCACCGGGTTGGACGGATGATGTAAAGCATGCTTATCGTAGAGTGGCGCGCCACCCTAATATCAAAGTGTAGGTGGCATGAGTAGATCGGTCTGCCAGTGAACGTCCCGAACATGTGCTCGCTCCGATCCGTCGTCGCCACCGTCGTCCTGTGCGCGCTGGTCGCCGTCGCGGGGGCTCCGCCGGCGGCCGCCGGCGGCGGTGCACCGGCGACGACCCGGAGTGCCGACGGTCGTTCGGTCTCGGGTGCGGGCAAGACGCTCACCGTCAGCCAGGCCGACGGCCTCGCCTCGAGCGGTCAGACACTTCGGGTCGACGGGTCGGGATACGACGAGGCGAGGGGCGTGTACGTCTCGTTGTGCGTGATCCCCCCGGAGGGGACGACCCCGAGCCCGTGTGGTGGTGGCGTCGATCGTGAGAACACCAGCGGCGCCTCCGCGTGGATCTCGTCCGACCCGCCGTCGTACGCCACCGGTGTGTCGCAGCCCTACGAACCGGGAGGCGCGTTCTCGGTGACCATCGAGGTCAGCCCGGCGATCAACGCCGACCTCGACTGTCGCCAGGTGCGGTGCGCGATCGTGACCCGCAACGACCACACCCGCGGGTCCGACCGCTCGCAGGACCTGCTGATCCCGGTGACCTTCGCCGACCCGTCCGTCCCGACGACGATGGCCTCGCCGCCGGAACCGACCCCGTCGACCGCACCGACGACGACGACGCTGCCGCCCACGGCGTTCGCTCCCGATGCAGCGCTCTCCGCCGACGGCCACCGCGTCGACGACGGGACCCGGGCCATGACCGTCGACGAGGTCGAGGGCCTCGACCCGGCCGGTGCGACCGTCATCGTGGACGGCGCGGGCTTCGCTCCCGATGTCGGCGTCTACGTCGCGTTGTGTCGGGTGCCGGAAGCCAACGCCGTCCCCGGGCCGTGCACGACCGGGGGAGCGGCGTCGGCGTGGTTGTCGTCCACGCCGCCCGACTATGGCGAGGGCCTCGCGAAGCCGTTCGCGGACGACGGGTCGTTCCGCGTCGAACTCGAGCTCTCGGCTGCGATCGACGACACGACCGATTGTCGTGTCGACCCGTGTGCCATCACCGTTCGTCGCGACGACACCGCTACGGACGACCGGACGAGCGACCTCTTCGTGCCCGTCGTGTTCGCGTCGGAGTCCCCGTCGACGACGGAGGCCGAACAGACCGAACCGACCGAACCGGCCGCCGGACCGGTGGACCTCGCCGGAGCGGACGACGCGAGCGTCGACGACGGGGGAGCGAGCGGCGTCCTGGTCGCACTGGCGATCGGTCTCGTGGTGATCGGCGTCGGTGGTGCCTGGTTCGTGCGGAAGCGGAGCGTCACGTGAGGGCGCCTCGCCTCGCCGGACTCGTCGCCCTCGCCGCACTCGCGATCGCCGCGTGCGGTACCGGGGGTGCATCCGTTCCGTCCCCGGCCGATGCCGCACCGGACACGACGAGGGTGGCACTCCCGGTCACGGTGCGATCCGCCGACGGTCGCGACGTCGAGATCACCGACGTCGACCGCATCGTGCCCCTGTCGGGCAACATCGCCGAGGTCGTCTTCGACCTCGGCCTCGGCGCCAACGTCGTCGGGCGGGATGTGTCGGCGACCTTCGCCGAGGCGGGCGACCTGCCGCTCGTGACCCGCGGACACGACGTGTCGGCCGAGTCGGTGTTGTCGCTGCGTCCGACCCTCGTGATCGCCGACGAGGACACGGGTCCTCCCGAAGCGCTCGACCATCTCCGCAACGTCGGCGTGCCCGTCGTCGTCCTCGACCGCCCCGAGTCGGTCGGCGACATCGAGGGACGCATCGACACCATCGCCACCGTGCTCGGCGTGCCCGGCGCCGGCGCAGACGTCATCGCCGACACGAAGGCGCGCCTGGCCGACGTCCGGGCGGCGATCCCCGCCGACGTCGACCCGCCGACCGTCGCGTTCCTCTACCTGCGCGGAACGGCCAGCGTGTACCTGCTCGGTGGCCCGGGTGCCGGGACCGACTCGATGATCGAGCAGGCCGGCGGGATCGACGCCGGCACCGCCATGGGTCTCTCCGATGCCTTCACGCCGATCACCAGTGAGGCGATGGTGAAGGCCGCGCCCGACGTCCTGTTGCTCACGACGACCGGTCTCGAGTCGGTCGGCGGTGCGGACGGCCTGCTGTCGATTCCCGGGGTCGCCCAGACGCCTGCGGGGAAGAACCGCCGAGTCGTGGCGGTGGAGGACGGCCTCCTGTTCAGCTTCGGGAGCCGCACGCCCGAGGCGCTCGCCGACATCATCGAGCAGTTGTACCCGTGACGGCGACCGAGGTGCGCGTGACGCAGGAGGTTCCGGTCGCGCCCTCCGATGACGGTGTCGCGGCGCACCGCTCGATCCGCGGTCCGGTGCTCCTGGCAGGCCTCGCGGTCTCGCTCGTGGTGGCTTGTGTCGCCGGCGCCGCCTTCGGCGCGTTCGAGGTCGCGGCCGCCGACGTCGTGCGAACCGTGGCCCATCATCTCGGACTGGCCGACCGTGTGGCGGACCCGTTGGTCGACGACGTGTTGTGGGAGATCCGGTTCCCGCGTGTCGTGCTCGGCGTGATCGTCGGCGCCTCACTGGGATGCGCCGGCGCCACCATGCAGGGCACGTTCGCCAACCCGTTGGCCGAGCCCGGCATCATCGGGGTCTCGTCGGGTGCGGTGCTCGGTGCGGTGTTCCAGATCGTCACCGGTCTCGCCCCGCTCGGCTCGTGGAGCCTTCCGGCCGGCGCGTTCCTCGGAGGACTGGTCAGCGTGCTCGCCGTCTATGCGTCGGCCCGTGCCGACGGCCGGACCGAGGTCGTGACGCTGGTGCTCACCGGCGTGGCGCTCAACGCACTGCTCGGCGCGGTCATCGGTCTGCTCACCTACTTCTCCGACGACGAGGAGCTCCGGTCGATCACCTTCTGGACGCTGGGCTCGATCGCACAGGCGACGTGGCCCAAGGTGGTCGCCGTCCTCCCGCTCGCGGTCGTCGGCATCGCCGCCGCAACGGCTGCATCCCGCAAGCTCGACCTCCTGGCGCTGGGCGAACGGTCGGCGCGCCACCTCGGGGTCCGCGTCGAGCGGTTCCGCCTCGCCATGCTCGCGCTGACTGCCGTGCTCACCGCGTCGGCCGTGGCGGTGTCGGGGATCGTGCTCTTCGTCGGTCTCGTGATCCCGCACCTCGTGCGGATGGTGGCGGGGCCGGCACACCGCATCCTGCTCCCCGCGTCGGCGCTCGGTGGGGCGACCGTCCTCGTCGTGTCCGATCTGGCCGCGCGGACGATGGTGGCGCCGGCCGAGATCCCGCTCGGGGTGCTGACGTCACTGGTCGGGAGTCCGTTCTTCTTCTGGCAGCTGCGCCGCACTCGAGCGACCCAGGGCGGTTGGGCGTGATGCTGATCGGCCGCCTGGACACCACCGTCCCCGCTCCGCGGCCCGTCGGCGAGGTGCTGCTCCGCGCTGATGGGGTCGGCGTGCGTCGTGGCGAGCGGGTCGTGCTCGATGGAGTCGACGTCGACGTGCGGGCGGGTGAACTCGTGGCGCTGGTCGGTCCGAACGGCGCCGGGAAGTCGACGCTGCTCGACGTGCTCACGGGCGACCTCGCTCCTGCGTCCGGTCGCGTCGAGTTGCTCGGCCGTCCTGCCGACGACTGGCCGCACGAGGTCGTCGCCCGACTCCGCGCGGTGTTGCCACAGCGCCCTGTGGTCGGCTTCCCGTTCACCGCCACCGAGGTCGTGCGCATGGGCCGCTCCCCCTGGCACCGCACCGCTCTCGCCGCGTTCGACGCGGAGCGGGTCGACGCCTGCATGGCCGCGGTCGAGGTCGACCATCTGGCGGCGCGGTCGGTCCTGTCGTTGTCCGGTGGCGAGAGTGCTCGGGTCGCGCTCGCCCGCGTCCTCGCGCAGGACACGCAACTGCTCCTGCTCGACGAACCCACGGCGGCGCTCGACATCCATCACGAGGAGCTCACGCTCCGGGCCGTCCGCGAGCGCGTCGCCGACGGCGCGGGCGCTGTCGTCGTCCTCCACGACCTCGGGCTCGCCGCCGCACACGCCGACCGCGTCGTCGTCCTCGCCGGCGGCGGCGTCGCCGCGTCCGGGCCACCGATCGACGTGCTCCGGCCCGATCTGCTCTCCGACGTCTATCGCCATCCGGTCGACGTCGTCCCCCACCCCACGACCGGATCCCCCTTGGTCCTCCCCCGGCGCTGAGGCGCCTCCCCGAAAGGAACATCCATGCGACCGTTCATCTCTCGATCGTCCCGAGCGATCCTCGCCGTGGTCGTGGCCCTCGCCGCCTCGCCGCTCGCGGCCGCTCGGCCTGTTGCTGCAGCACCCACCGAGGTCTCGGGCGGAACGCTCGACTGGGCCATCTCGGCCCACGTCGAGACGTCGGCGAGCCTGAACGGCGCGCGGTCGGCCGGCACCCCGGTGACCGATGACGGTTCGCAGTGGCACTTCTCGTCCGGGGTCGGGTCCTATGAGCCGGACACGGGGGCGTTGGACCTGGAACTGCCCGGCCATCTCGAGTTCGGCAACACGGTCCGTGGCAACTACGGCTTCCGGTTGGCCAACGTCTCGGTGCACGTCGATGACTCCGGCGACGGCCGGATCGAGGCCGACGTCGCCGTCCGTCCGCCGTTCCAGCCCTATGGATCGACGGTCGCCGATGTCACCGTCGTCACGTTCAGCGACGCGAGCGGCGTGGTCGCCGACGAGTCGGTGACCTGGACGGTCACCCCGGACACCGACGTCGTCCCCGCCGACACCCCGCCGGCATTCGAGGGCGCGCGACAGTTCCCCCAGAGCTTCCTCGCCGCCGTGACCGGAGACTTCGAGGATCACTTCCGCCAGACCAACACCGCCGGTGCCGACGACACCGCCAACGTCGCGAAACTCCCGGCAACACTGACGTTCTCGGTCGAACACGAAGCGGCCGGCGGCGTCGACCAGCCGTCCGTCGAGGTCACGCCGTCCGCGGATCTCGATCCGGCCGGCGCCACGGTGTCGATCAGCGGATCGGGATTCGGTGGTGCGTCCGACGGCGTCTACGTCCGTCTGTGCGCTGCCGCCGACGGGGAGACCGGGACCGTCGCCGGACGGCCGGGGGCCGATCGCTGCCTCGGCGATCCGCAGCTCTGGGTGTCGAACTTCCCGGGAGCGAGTGCGCCGATGGGCGAGGGATCGTTCGACGTCGATCTCGACGTCGTGGCGACGTTCACCGGATCGGAGGGTGCCGCCTTCGACTGTGGCGTCGACCAGTGCGGCATCGCGACGCGGCGCGACCACTTCGGCGGCGCGGACGACTTCTCGCTCGACACGTTCACACCGATCTCGTTCGCCGAATCGGACCCGACCGACCCCGACCCCACCGATCCCGATCCGACCGACCCGGACCCCACGGACCCGATGCCGGTCGACGGTGACGGAGCGCTCGACTGGGGCGTCAAGGCGTCGTTCCGCAACTACATCGAGAACGGACCCGCTGCTGGCACGGTCGAGACGGTCGATCCGGCCGAGCGCAACGAGGACGGCACGTTCCGATTCGAACTCGACGCCGGGCTCGACTTCGTCGACGTCGACGACGTCTTCGCTCCCTTCGCAGGAGGCGTGCACTTCAGTGGCCATGCCGGATCGCTCGACCTCGTGATCACCGAGCCGCGGGTCGACGTCGACGGGACGACCGGCACCCTGGTCGTCGACGCCGTGAGCAAGGAGCTCGAGTCACCGGAGTCCCAGACCTTCGACGACGTGGTCCTGGCCACGCTCGACCTGCGCGACGTGACCCCGACGGCCGACGACGACCGGGTTCGCTACGCCGACATCCCGGCGACGCTGACCGAGGACGGTGCCGACGCCTTCGGCGGCTTCTACGAGGCCGGCGAGGCGCTCGACCCGGTGACGTTCGTGATCACCGCCGACTCCACCGGCCTGGCGCCGACGCCGAGGGCACCCGCCGGCGCCGTCACGTGCATCGCGGATGTCGTCACCGCCGGAGCGTCGGTCGACGTCTGTGGCGAGGGCTTCACCCCCGGCGAGCAGGTGCAGGTGTTCCTCCACTCCTCGCCCCGGTTCCTCTCCGTGGTCCAGGCCGATGCGGACGGCGGCGTGGCGGCGCCGGTGGTGATCCCCGTGGACGTCACGGGCGAACACCGCATCGAACTGCGCGGGGTGACGTCGGGCCGGAGCATCTTCTCGCAGACGTTCACGGTGCATGCGGCGCCGAGCCGAACGCCCGTGGCGGGGACGTTGCCCGCCACCGGCAGCGACTCCACGTTGTTGTTGATCGCCTTCGCCACGATCGCAGCCGGTCTGGTGCTCGTCCGGACGGGGGCCCGCAGTCGTCCGTAGGCTCCGGCCGATGTCGGCCATCGAGCAGCTCCCCGCCCTCGAGATCGAGGGGCACACCCCGTCGCAGCCGAAGGGGGCCGACCATCCCATGCGGGTCATGACCAGGCGGGCCGCCGGCCTGGTCGGCCCGCCATGGGACGGCCAGGCCCGTGCCGAGGTCGCGTCGCTGTTCGACTCCCTCGCTCCCGAGTGGCACACGCGGACGTCCGAGTCCCGAGAGCGGGTGGTCATGGATGCGCTCGAGCGTGGCGAGGTCGGTGGGGATGCAGGCGGTGGCACCGTGCTGGAACTGGGGAGTGGCATCGGTGCCTACTCGGCGCCGTTGGCCGAGCGCTTCGAACGGGTCGTGGCCCTCGACCTGTCGATCGAGATGCTCCGCCTCGCCGCCGACGAACCCGGACTGCGCGTCCTGGCCGATTCGGCGACGTTGCCCGTGCCCGACGGGTCGGCCGATGCCGTGGTCCTCATCAACATGCTCCTGTTCCCGGACGAGGTCGACCGGGTGCTCGCGCCGGGAGGCACCGTGGTCTGGGTCAACTCGAGCGGCGAGTCGACACCGATCCACCTGATGCCCGACGAGGTGGCCGACGCATTGCCCGGCACCTGGACGGGCGTGACGAGTCGGGCTGGCATCGGGTTGTGGGCGGTCCTGCGTCGGGAATGAACCGGACCTCCGGACAGTTGTTGCACATACAACTACTCTGGGAGACCGGGAGCACCTCATGACCGACCTGACGAACGCCGCCGTCGACATCCGCACCGCCGACAGCCGGTTCCACACCGACATCGGCTGGCTCGACAGCCATCACAGCTTCAGCTTCGGCCCGCATCACGACCCGTCGAACGTCGGCCACGGCCTCCTCATGGTCAGCAACGACGACCGGGTCGCGGCCGGCGGCGGGTTCGGAACCCACCCGCACCGCGACATGGAGATCGTGACGTGGGTCCTCGACGGGGAACTCGAGCACCACGACTCCGAGGGCAACGAGGGCGTCCTGTACCCCGGTCTCGCGCAGCGGATGTCTGCCGGGCGCGGGATCCAGCACGCGGAGATGAACCACTCGGCCACCGCACCCGTGCACTTCGTGCAGATGTGGGTGCCGCCCCACGAGACCGGGATCACACCCGGCTACCAACAAGAAGATGTCAACGCGCTGCTGGATGCCGGTGGTCTGGTGACCGTGGCCTCCGGCCGCGACGATGACGCCGCCATCCGGATCCACCAACGCCATGCCTCGATGCTCGTCGCCCGACTGGGTGACGGCGAGACCGTGACGCTGCCCGATGCGCCATTCGTCCACGTGTTCGTGGCCACGGGTGGCGTGGCACTCGACGATGTCGACGTGACGTTGCACCATGGCGATGCAGCCCGACTCACCGATGCCGGGTCGCACACCATCACCGCCCACGAACGGAGTGAGGTCATCGTGTGGGAATCCGATCAGCAGGTGTCGCGATGAGCGGCAGCAAGTTCGTCGAAGGGCGCGCCGAGCACGGTGAGGACGTCGACCGCTCGGTCGAGTGGGACCGCATCCGCGCCGAGCACCTCCGGCCGTCCGCCGACCGACCGCCCTCGTCGGCACGTGGCGTCCATCACGTGGCGCTGCTCTCGTCCGACGTCGAGACGACGATCCGCTTCTACCAAGACCTCCTCGAGTTCCCGCTCACCGAGGTCTTCGAGAACCGGGACTACCGGGGGTCGACGCACTTCTTCTTCGACATCGGTCACGGCAATGCGCTGGCCTTCTTCGACTTCCCCGGACTCGGGCTCGGGGAGTACGCCGAGGTGCTCGGCGGTCTGCACCATCTGGCCATCTCGGTCGAACGTGACCGTTGGGAGCACCTGAAGGCCAAGCTCGACGACGCCGGTGTCGGCTATCACGAGGCCGGCGGCTCGTCGCTGTACCTGTCCGGCCCCGATGGCGAGCGCATCGAGTTGATCTCCGACCCACTCCAGGAGATGTACGGGCACGCCATCGGCTAGGACCGAGTGCCGTGCGCGCCGATCTCATCGTCCCTTCGCCCGCCGACCTCCCCGGGGTCGGCTGGGTGGCCATCGGCGACGGCTTCGGGGCCGAGGGCGAAGCCGGCCCCGGGGCGCTCCTCGACTGCGTCGGTCCCGACTTCCCCGACGCATCGGTGGTCGAGAGCGCGTCGTCGCCCCATTTCCTCCGGCCACCGGCCACGCTCGTCCACGGCACCGGCGTCCGGTTCGAGACCGAGGCCGCGGCCGAGGCCGCGCACGCGATCCTCTCCGGTCCGGAGTTCGCGGCGTGTCTGGGGCGGAGCGTCGCCGCCGACCTCGAGGCCGGAGACACCACCGCCGAGCTCTTGGGCATCGACCGGGTCGCCACGATGCACGGACACCGGGTGCGCTTCACGGGTGGCGACGGCCGCGGCGTCCGGCCGGTGAACCTCGACATCGCCACGGTGCGGGTGGGCACGACCGTGGGCGTCCTGTGGTGCGGCGACACGCCGGATGCGTTCCCCGCCGATGACCTCGGACAGATCCTCGGCCGTATCCGAGACCGCGGTCGTCCGTGACGCGGTGACTCCGCGACTTCCGGCTCGGCTGCGATGACCGGGATGTCCTCTTCCGCTTCGTCACGATTCGTGCTTCAATGACTACGGAACGTACGGGACGCATGAGGAGGAGCGGGCAGGATGGGGGACTTCGACCAGTGCCCCACCTGCGCAAAGCCGGTCATGGGGCGGACAGCGCTGCTGGCCCACCTCGAGTTCTCCCACGGTGTCGCCGACCCGATCGAGCACCTGCTCGAACTCGAACGACCCGATCGACCCGATCGCGACTGGACCAGGTTGGCTCGTCGCGGCGGGGTCGTGGTCGCCGGAATCGCCGGTGCGGCCGTGGTGGCGATCCTGGCCGTCGGGGCGATCGACGGATCCGACGAACCCGGCCAGGACCTGGCCGCGACGGTCGCGCCGGCGGCCGCTGACGCCCCGCCCGAGGATCCGACCTCCACGTTGGCGCCCACCACGACCGTTCCGCCGACGACCGCCGCTCCGCCGACGACCGTCGTGGCGACCACGGCACCGCCCACGACGACCACCGCGCCGGCGTTGCCGAAGAGCGAGGCAGTCGGTGACGACTTCCGGAAGCCGTTCCTGCGCGACGCCCAGGTCGTGTCGTGCGCTGCCGCCGACGGCGACGACGTGTACGTCGTCGGCTTCACCTTCTCGGGGGCGCTCGACATCGTCCTCGACGGCGTCGGCTACCCCGGTTCCAGCGGCGACGGTGACCATGTCATCGAGCACCGGATCCCGTCGGGGTCCACCGCGTACCTCGACCGCATCGACGTCGCCGACGGCGGGGGCACGCTCCACATCGTCGACATCACCCCGCCGCTGTACCTCGGCGGCTGCTGAGTCACGCGTCGGCCGGGTCAGGTGACACAATCTGACGCTGTGTCAGATTCCATCGCCCCGCCCGCCGTCCTGACCGAGCGCCGAGGTCACGTCCTCGAGATCACGCTCAACCGGCCGGAGAAGAAGAACCCGTTCAACCCCGAGATGCTGGTCCGTCTGGCCGACATCTGGGACGAGCTCGACGCCGACGACGACCTCCGTGTCGCGATCATGACCGGCGCCGGGGGCAACTTCTCGGCCGGCGCCGACCTCGACCGCCTCGTGGGTGCGCTGCTCTCCGGTGCTCCGCCCGAGAACGAGTTCGAGGCACGGCTCCAGGACGACCTCTCGCTGATCTACAAGGGGTTTCTCAAGGAGCACCAGCCGAAGAAGCCGATCATCGCTGCGGTGGAGGGCTACTGCTACGCCGGCGGAACCGAGATCCTGCAGGCGTTCGACATCCGCGTCGCCGGCGCCAACGCGCAGATCGCGATCTCGGAGGTGTGCCGCGGCCTGTTCCCGATGTCGGGGTCGACGATCCGACTCCCTCGCCAGATCCCGTTCACGGTCGCCTGCGAGCTGTTGCTGGTGGGCGAACCGATCAGCGGCACCCGCGCCGCCGAGGTCGGTCTCGTCGGTCACGCCGTCCCGGACGGCGAGGCGATGGACAAGGCCCGTGCGCTCGCCGACAAGATCGCTGCCAACGGGCCGCTGGCCGTTCGTGGCATCAAGGAGTCGATCCGCGCGGCTGCCTACCTCCCCGAGGCCGAGGCCTTCGTGCGGGAGATGGAGATCGGGATGGGTGTGATGGGGTCCAAGGACGCCCGCGAGGGTCCCAAGGCCTTCCTCGAGAAGCGCCCGCCGGTGTTCACCGGCGAGTGATCAGGCTGCTCGTCCGTACCGCTGGAAGCCCGGGATCGTCGGACGCATGGCGATCGCGGTGAGGCGGGCCCGGAACTCGACGGGCACGCCGACCTGACGCCAGGCATCGACGGCGGGCACGTCGACCCGGAGGTGCTGGGCCACGGGGGCGACGCCGCCGCCGGCGGCACAGGCCACGTCGACGAGCGTGCGGTCGACGACGCCCCGGAGGGGCCGCGGGATGAGCAGCTCGGACGCGCTCGCTGCCACCTCCGACATCCTCCCGACCAGGTTCATCGGGTCATGGTGCACGTTCATCTGTCGCTCCTCGTAGGCGATTTCGCTCCGCCGCTCCATCGCAGGTCCTCAACGGTAGCGGCGGCCCATACCCACGCCGCGTCCGACGTAGAACGCAGAGCGTGATGTTCATCTGCCGGACATCTGCGGTCGAGGCTACGGTCGCCCGTCGATGGGGAACTCGCGGGTCATCGTCCATGCAACGGCGACGGACCTCGACGACCTGTCCGAGGGCCTCGCTGCGGCCTTCGTCGACGACCCGGTCCAGCGGTGGCTGTTCGCCGGCTCCGACGACTTCCGGGGCGCCTTGGACCGGTTCTTCCGGTTCTTCGTCGACGAGTACTTCGCGGTCGGTCACGTCTACGTTGCCCGGGCCGATCCCGGAGCCGGTGGCGCCATGTGGGCGCCACCGGACCGCGACATCCTCCACGACGCCGACCGCCTCGCCCAGCTCGTGGCGCTGATGGGGGCCGAGATCGGCGAGGACCCGACGCCACGGCTGATGGAGCTGGCCCGGGCCTCCGAGTACCGCCCGGCCGCTCCGCACTTCTACCTCGGCATCCTCGGCGTGGCCCCCGAAGGCCAGGGCGGAGGGCTCGGTGCCTCGCTGCTCGATCCGGTGCTCGCGGCGTGTGACGCAGCGGGCATGGTGGCGCATCTCGAGTCGTCCAACCCCCGGAACCTCGGCTTCTACGAGCGCCTCGGCTTCGAGACGGTCGACGAGTACCGGTGCGGTGGCGATCCCCTGATGACGATCATGAGCCGCCAGCCGCGCTGACCTCGCAGCCGGCGATTGGTGATCCACCCAATTCGGGCAACTAGCGTTGCCAAAATGGGGGACCAGGAAACTTCGGAAGCGTCGTCGGAACGGTCGGGCGGGAGGATCCGCGCGCTGCTGTCGCCCGGTGACGGACTGCCGCTGCGCGACGTCGCCGCCGCCGGCGGGTGGTACCCGCTGGTGGTCATCACCTCGCTGAACGTCGTCGACGAACTCGACCGCGCCGTGCTCGGCGTGTTCGGCCCCAACGTCCAGCGCTACTTCGGGATGAACGACGCCACGTTCGGGCTCCTCGTCGGTGTCCAGGTCACGGCGCTGGTGCTGCTCGCCGTGCCGATCGGCTACCTCGGCACCAAGATCGACCGCGGCAAGATCCTGCGGTGGTCCGCCCTGGCGTGGAGCGTCATGAGCTTCGCCACCACCTTCGCCGTGAAGCTGCCACTGTTCTTTCTCGCCCGCTTCGGCGTCGGCATCGGCAAGTCGGGCGTCGAACCCGTCGGCAAGTCATTGCTCACCGACTACTACCCGCCCAACGCCTGGAACCGGATCCTCGCCGTCCACAACGCGGCCAACCCGGTCGGCGCCCTGCTCGGCCCGGCGCTCGCGTTCGCCATCGCGGCCGTCGTCGGGCTCGAGCCGGTGACCGAGGTCGTCGACGGCGTCGCGAAGGAGGTGATGCGCTCGCCCGACAACGTCTGGCAGTGGGCGTTCCCCGTCCTCACCGTCCCGTCGGTGATCGCGCTGATCGCGTCACGGAAGCTCAAGGAGCCAGAACAGCAGATGGTGCGCGGGCTCGCCGGAGCGACGCTGAGCGTCACCGGGGCGCCGTCGGGCATGAACTTCAAGGAGGCCGTCGGCCGTCTCCTGCGCATCCCGACCTTCAAGCGCCAGATCCTCGGCATCGGCGTGCTCGGTTTCGCCCTCGTCGGTGTCGTCGCCTTCCTCAACATCTTCCTCGAGCGCGAGTACCAGATCGATGCCACCGGTCGAGCCGTCATCGGCATGATCCTGGCGACGGCGTCGCTGCTCGGCACGCTCATCGGCGGCAACGTCGGCGAACGCATCTTCGCCACCGATCCGGCTCGTGCCGTGAACCTCGTCGGACTCTCGATCGCGGTCTTCTCGGTCCTGCTCGCCTTCGCGGTGTTCCTGCCCAACGTGTGGGTGTTCGTTCCGGTCGCGTGGGTCGGTCTCCTCGCGCTGCAGATCGGCATCGCGCCGCTGTACACCGCGCTCTCAGCGATCAGTCCGCCGCGCCTGCGGCCGCTCATGTTCTCGTTGCTCGGGCTGATGGTCGCCGTGATGGGTGGCATCGCCGGCGGGGTGATCGTCGGCGCCATCGCCGAGGCCCACGACATCCGGTGGGGCCTGGCGTCGCTCGCACCCACGGGCATCATCGGCGGTCTGTTGATGGCGCGCGGCTCGACGACGATCGATGCCGACATCGCGGCGGTGGCCGAGGAGTCGAAGGACGACCCCCTCGCCGCCTTCCTCTGATCACCACCGGCCGCCCGGTTCTGGTGAACGATCGCGCCACCTCGTGGTGGTGAGTGTTCACCAGAACGAGGGGGTCAGCGGGTGGGGTCGGGGTAGCCGAAGCGCCGGCCGGCCTCCCAGTCGCTCGACACGTTGCCGTAGGCGGGGACGCCGCCGGCGTCGCGCAGCATGCGGGCGGTGTGGAGCAGGTTCCACGTCATGAAGGTCGTGTTCTTCATGGTGAAGTCGCGGTCGAAGCCGTTGGGAATGTCCGATCCCTCGACCGGGTCGCCGTAGCTGGGGCCGGGGCCGACCTCGCCGATCCATCCGGCGTCGGGCTGGGGCGGCACGGTGTACCCGATGTGGGCGAGGCCGTAGAGGACCTCCATCGAGCAGGCCTTCACCCCGTCCTCGTTCCCGGTGACCAGACAGCCGCCGGTCTTGCCGTAGTAGAGGTACTGGCCCTTGTCGTTCTTCTCGCCCGACCACGAGTAGAGGCGCTCGATCGCCAGCGTGGCGACCGACGACTTCACGCCGAGCCAGATCGGCGTGCCGATCACGAGGATGTCGGCGTCGAGCACGGCTCGCTGGATCATCGGCCACTCGTCGACGTCGACCCCGCCGTCGGCCGCGTCGATCTCGCTCATGTCGGGCGACATGCCGAAGGCGATGTCGTGGTCGACGACCCGGAACTGCGTCACCGAGACCCCGGCCCTCTCCATGATCGTGACCGAGTGATCGATCAGGTACTGCGTGTGCGACGTCGACGGTGACCGCTTGAGCGTGCAGTTGAGATACACGGCCTTCAGGTCGTCGTAGGCGGCGGGTGCGTCGGTCAGGTCGTCCGAAGTGGCCATGGGGAGAGCTTGCCGCGTCGTTCGTGGCCCCGCTCGGCGGGGTGTCCGTCGAGGTTCTCGGAATCGACCGCAAGGACCCTGACCAATCCACGTTCCCTGGTCAGGATTCACATCTCAACGGGGGTAGTCGTCGATGTCCGGTGTGTCGAAGAAGCGTCGAACCGCGGCCCAGCGGTCACTCGCGGTGTTGGCGGCGTTCGCCATGGCCGTGGTCCCGATCACCCCGGCGGGTGGCGGCATTCTGGGCGACACGCTGCGCGGCGTCCTCGACCCATTGCTCGACGGACTCGACCCCGTGCTCGACCCGGTCCTCGGTCAGGTCGGCGACGCCCTGCGGATCCCACTCGACGAGACGGTGGACGGACTCCTCGAGGGGACGGTCGACGACCTCATCACCGTGGCTGACGATCTCCTCATCCCCGACGACGGCGCGCCCCTCTCGCCGCCGGCGTTCGACGACCTGGCAGCGCTCTCGCTCCTCGAGCCCGTCGATCCGCTGATCGAGGACGTGGTCACGCCCGGTGTCCTTGCCCCCGCGGGCGAGGTCCTCGGACCGCTCGCCGGCACGGGCGTCGGCACGGGCGGATTCGACGTCGGCACCGTGACCGATCCCGTCATCGGTGTGGTCCGCGACGCGCTCGAACCCATCGGGCTCGATGCCGCCGCGTACGTGGTGCGGACCGAATACCGCGCGCCGAACGGCGACATCGTCGAGCACACCCAGGACGCCGTGGTCGACGTGCCCGCCCCGGTCGACGTGAGCGGCGACGGCCTCCCCGACGTGAGTGTCGAGCTCCGCATCGTCACCGCCCGGCCCAGCCTGCCGCGTCCTGCGGCTCCCCACCGCACCGGCGACGCTTCCCGTCTCGGTCGAAGGGATCATCGCCCCCGATGGTTGGAGCTCCCCCGAGCGCCTGGCCGTCGGATTCGACGCCCTCGACGACGACCTCCCTGCGGTTTCCCGAGCCACGATCGTGGACGACGGGACCCAGACCGGCGACCTCGCCGCCGACCTCCACACCACCGACCCCGGCGACTCGCTGGCGCTCATCGCCGGCATCTACGACCAGGGCGCGGACCAGACCCGCGTCGACCCGACCGATGTCCGCATCGACTTCAGCCCGATGCCGATCGACGTCACCCTCGAGGCTGCGGGTGTCACCGGCGGATTCGACGACGGCCGCGTCTCGATCACCACCAGCGAACCCTCCCGGGTCGAGGCCGCGGTGCTCGTCGGCGACGGCAGCGGCGACACGACCGAGGTCGCGGCGATCATCGACCGCGTCCCGGGCGCCATCGACATCGGCCTCCAGCAGGTCGGCGCTGCCGGCGTGACCCTCGACTACGAAGCCTCGGGCCTGGTCGACCTCATCGCCCTCCGCCTGGCCGAGACCACGGCCGGCATCACGCGCTCGGCCCAGGTCGGCTTCGAGGGCGTCCAGGCGACGTCGGCGTCGTTCACCGTTTCGGCCGACGACCTCTCCTTCTCGGCGTCGGCCCCCATCGACGCCCTCACCATCGAGATCGTCGACCCGAGTGGCATCGTCGACCGCGCCACCGTCCTCCGTGCCCGTCTCGAAGGCCTGCCCGACACACTCGACGTCGACCTCGGCGACGGCACGGGATCGAGCCTCGGGCTCGATGCGGGCACCGGCACGCTCGGCTTGTTGGAGCTGCAGCTCACCAGCGGACCCGACACGGCGCTCGCTCCGGGCGTCGACGGTCTCCTGCTCACCGACGTGACCGACGAGTTCGTGACGTTCGTACGGTTGACCGATCTCCGGAACGTGTCGGTCTCCACCACCGACGGCCTTGCGGCGCACCTCGAGACCGCTGGCGGTCAGCCGTTCGCGGCGATCGTCGAGCAGGAGGGGACCAACGGTGTCGACGAGCTCGTCGCATCGCTGTCGGCCCTGCCCGCCGTCGTCGACGTGGCCGTCGCCGACGTCCCCGGTGGCACCAGCCTCGGATGGGCTGCGTCTTCGGTCGTCGACACGCTGTCCCTGCAGGTCGCCCAGGCCGGCGGCCTCTCGGCCGAACTCGTCGTCACCGATCTGCCGACGACACTGGACGTGTCGCTCACCGACGACGGCATCGCCTGGACGGCATCCGACGGCGTGCCCGAGGTCGTGGCCCAGGTGCACGACGCGTCGGGTCTCGCCGGTCGGGCCACGGAGATCCGTGCCCGTCTCGTCGATCTTCCTGCGGCGTTCACCGTCGGCCTCGCCGGCGGCGGGATCCAGGTCGACGCCTCGCCGGATGCGATCGGTCTGGTCGAAGTCCTGGCGACCGACGGCACCACCGAGATCGGCGTCGCCGACGGCGTCGACGGGCTCGTCCTCCTCGATCGTCCCGACGGCTTCGCCGCCGCCGCTCGGATCACAGGGCTCCGGTCGCTCACCTTCGACCCCGATCCCATCGCCCTCGAACTCGCCACCACCGGTGGTCGGGTGTTCGAGGTCGACGTGCAGCAGTCGGCCGCGAACGGATCGGGCACCGACGTCCGCGCCACCATCGACCGCCTCCCGTCCGCGCTCGCGCTGTCGCTCGACGAGATCGCCGGCGACGCCCGCCTCGACTACCAGGCCTCGGCCACGGTCGATTCCCTCCTGGCCTCCGTCGAGCAACGCGACGGTTCTGGCGGGGTCACGACCATCGGGCTCGAGGTCCACGACCTCCCCCGGACGCTCGCCATCACGCTCGGCGAGTCGGCTGTCACCTACCACGCGTCGTCGATCGTCCCGCTGCTGCGGGCCGAGATCATCGACCCGTCGGGTCTGGCCCGCAACGCCACCCGACTCCTCGTGGAGCTGGTCGACCTGCCCACCGATCTCACCGTCGGCATCTCCGACGCCGGAGCGCTCAGCTTCGACGCTCATGGTGGCGCGGTGGGTTCGCTCGAGGCGCTGTTGACCTCCGGTCCGGAGCTCGGTCTCCCCGACGGGATCGACGGCATGTTGTTGATCGACACTCCCGATGACTTCGTCGCCGCCGTGCGGATCACGGGCCTGCGCCACATCACGTTCGATCCGAGCGACGGCACGGCCTTCTCGCTCGGGACGGTGGGCGGCCGGATCTTCGAGGTCGACATCCGACAGGAGAGCGCGGACGGGTCGTCGACCACGGTCCGTGCGACGCTCGACAAGCTGCCGGCCGATGTCACGATCTCGCTCGCCGGTGACGCAACGGGCGGTCTGTCGCTCGACTACACCGGCTCGGCGGTCATGGACCAGCTCCGGGCGACCCTCGTGCAGGAGACGCCGGGCGAATCGCCCACGCAGGCGATCATCGAACTCGACGACCTCCCGACGCACCTGTCGCTCGACGTCGCCGAGGGCGGCTCGGTGACCTACTCGGCTGCGGCCCGGGTGTCCCGACTCGCCGTCCAGATCGACTCGCCCGACGGTCTCTTCGACCGGGCGACCTCACTCCGACTGCTGGCCCTCGACCTCCCGACCGGGATCTCGGCCCAGCTCACCGCCGATGGCGCGCTGTCGGCCACGACCACGGGCGGTTCGATCGGGCTGCTCGAGGCGTTGATCACCAGCGGTCCCGACATCGGTCTCGACGGATCGGTCGACGGGCTCGTCCTCCGGGACACCGCCGACGACTTCGCCGTCTTCGTGCGGATCACGGGCCTGTCGGGCATCGGGTTCAGCACCACCGAGGGTGGAGCGACGCTGTCGCTCGACACCGACGGCGGGCGCATCCTCGAGGTCGACGCCCAGACCGAGAACGTCGACGACGGGACCTCGACCGGGATCCGGGCGACCCTCGACACGCTTCCGTCTTCGGTGTCGCTGAGCCTCACCGACGACCCCGATGGTCGGGGCATCGAGTACCTGGCCTCTGCGCCGATGGACCGGCTCTTCGCCGACCTCGTCCTGGCCGACACCGAGGGCACGAACACCTTCACCCTCGAGATCCTCGACCTCCCCGAGACCATCAGCCTCGATCTCCAGGCCAGCGGTGCCATCAGCTACGCCGGATCGGGCCGGGCTGGACAGCTCGCCGTCCTGGGCGAGAACCCCGATGGCATGTTCCTGCGGGCCAACCGACTCCAGGCGCTGCTCCAGGACCTGCCGCCGACCCTCGAGGTCGTGCTCGGTGAAGACGGAGGCCTCCTTCTCGATGCCGGAGCGAGCACGCTCGGGCATCTCGAGGTGCTGGCCACCAACGGTCTCGACATCGCTCCCGATCCGGGTGTGGTCGGTGCGATCATCCGCGACACCGCCGACGACTTCGTGATCTCGTTGCGATTCGACGACGTGCGCCGCCTGGCCGTGAACCCCGACCCGGTGGCCATCGAGGTGGCGACCGCCGGCGGGCAGACGTTCGTCGTCCAAGCGCTGCTCGACGGTGGCGAACTCATCGACCTCGGTGACGGGGCGATCTCGATCGAAGCCGTGATCGACGTCCTGCCCACCGACGTCGTGCTCGGCTTCGGGCTCGCTGACGGGAGCCAGCAGCTGTCGATCGACGGTTCGTCGTCGATCGACGCCGTGAGCTTCCAGCTCGCGCAGACCGCCGACGGCGCTGCAGCGCCGCTGACGGCCGACCTGCTCATCGAGGAGGTGCCCACGTCGCTCGACCTCTCGGTCGACATCTCGGGCGCCATCACCTACGCCGCTTCGGCGCCGGTGCCGCTCCTCGCCATCGACGCCGTCGACCCCTCGGGGCTCTTCGACCGGGCGACGGATCTCGGGCTCCGACTCGAGGGACTCCCGCTCGGCGTCGACCTGGGCATCTCCGAGGCCGGCGCCGTCGTCATCGACACCACCGGCGGCAAGCTCGGTCAGATCGAAGCCCTCATCACCGACGGTGCCGACAACCGGGTCCCCGTCGGGTACGACGGGATCCTTTTCGAGGACCTGGTCGACCGCTTCGTGGTCTCGGCCCGGTTCACCAACCTGTACGCCGGTGACGTCGCCCAGGTGCCCCAGCCACGAGTGGCCCTCACCACCGACGGCGGTCGTCCGCTCAGCCTCGGCCTCTACGAATCGGTGCCGGGCAAGGCGAGCCGCATCCCGGGCGTCGCCTACACCGAGGCCTCGCTGGTGAACCTGCCGGCTCAGGTCGACCTCGAACTGCTCGACGGCGCACCCGGCACGATCAACATCGCCTACGACGCCAGCGCGACGGCACAGGCCCTCACGCTCGAGACGAACGCCGGCAACCGCTGGGTGACCGAGGCGTCGATCACCAACCCCGTGCCTCGGCACTTCCTGGCCTGCCAGGCCGCCGACGGTCGATGCGCCGACAGCGGGCGGAACAACGCCAGCGTCGGATCGTTCCGGTTCCTCGCCGACCAGCACACGACGCTCAACGTCCTGGACTGTGCGGCCCCGCTCAACAGCAGCTGCACCCGCCAGAACGGGAGCAAGCTCACGAGCGTCGAGAACCTCCGGGTGAAGTCCTTCGGCTTCGAGGCCGACTTCTCCGACTGCGGGTTCCTCGGCCAGCAGGCGTGCGGTCACCTCTTCGCCGACACGCTCCCCGACGGCGCCGGCAACAGCTTGTCGAACGCCGACACGCTCCAGGGGCGCATCTTCAACAAGGACGGCAGCACCGAGCTGACGCTCGACTTCGGGGCCAACTTCAAGGCGGCGAAGCGGCTGGTCGTCTTCAGCAAGTTCCCGAACCTGTTCTTCTCCCGACTCAGCACGACGAAGACCGGGTCGGTGAACTGCACGTCGGGGACGGGCATCAACATCAAGGTCCAGATCCTCTTCACCCTGAACCTGAACGGCAACACCCTGCTCTGCTGAGCAGGTCAGGCGATCGACGAACCGACGAGTTCACCGATGCCGTAGGTCACGGCCATGGCGAGTGCGCCGCCGACGACGAGCCGCAGTACGGCCGTCCTCGGCGGTGCGCCGCCCAGGCGTGCGCTGACGACGCCGGTGATGAGCAGGGCCACCAGGACCGCGACGAAGGTGATCGCGATCCGGGTTCCGGACGGCGGAACCAGGATGGCGACCAGGGGCAGCACGGCGCCGAGGGCGAACGCCACGGCCGACGAGCCGGCCGCGACCCACGGGCTGGCGAGCTGGTGCTGGTCGATGCCGAGTTCGATGCTGAGGTGCGTGCCGAGTGCGTCGTGCTCGGTCATCTCGTCGGCGGCGCGTCGGGACGTCTCCGGTCCGAGCCCTCGCGCCTGGAGCAGATGGACGAGCTCGGCGTGCTCGGCCTCGGGCATCGCTTCCAGCTCGGCGCTCTCCTTGGCGATCAACGCCTGCTCGGTGTCGCGCTGCGAGGACACCGACACGTACTCGCCCAACGCCATCGAGACGGCGCCCGCGCACAACCCGGCGACGCCGGCCGTGGCGATGGCCGAGGTCTCCGTCGTGGCCGCGGCGACCCCGACGACCAGACCGGCGGTCGAGATGATGCCGTCGTTGGCACCCAACACGCCGGCTCGCAGCCAGTTGAGCTTCGCCGCCACCGAGTCGGAGTGGGGCTCGTGGCGATGGGTCATCTCACTCCGGCTCGACATGGCAGTGAGCGTACGGAATCGGCGGGGGATTCCGGCAGGCGGAGGGTGGCGACCGCCCCATCCCGCCGGCCCGTTGCGGAACGTACCGATCGGCACGTTGCGCTACGGAAACGTGGTGGAACGTACCGATCGGTACGTTGCGAACATCGGCGCCACACGAGTCGCCGTCAGGTCCGCCCGCCGGTCGGGGGAACCCGAACTCAGGCTTCTTCGAGCTCGACCAACGACTCCTCGAGGTGCTCGAGCAGGTTCTGGAGGTGGGGAACGGCATTGCGGTCGCCGATGAGGCCGAAGTCGAGCGACCCGTCGTAGCTCGAGAGCGTGATGTTGAGCGCCTGGCCGTCCATGGGGATGCTCACCGGGTACGAGCCGTCCATGCGAGCCCCGTTCCAGTAGCGGGTCTCCTGCGGCCCGGGCACGTTCGAGATCGTGATGTTGTACGGCGGCCGACGGAACGAGTCGAAACGGAACAACGGGCCGGTCGCCATCGGGATGAACGAGATGGCCGACAGCGCCATGATCTGCCCCTGCGACAAGCCCTCGAACCGCGCCTTGCCCGCATCCATCGACGCCTTCACCAACTCGAAGCGCTCGGCACCGCTGTCGGTGTGCGTCGCCAGGTTGGCGAGGATCACGCCGACGGCGTTGCCCCCGGACCGGTCGTCGACGGCGCGGAGCGACACCGGCACCATCGCGATCAGCGGCGTGTCGGGAAGCGCGTTCTCGCCCGCCAGGTAGCGGCGCAGCGCCCCACCGCACATCGCCAGGACGGCGTCGTTGAGCGTGCCGCCCAGACGCTTGCCCGCAGCGCGGACCCGGCCGAGGTCCCACGACTGCGCCGCGAAGCGCCGGGCACCGGTGATGGGCACGTTGAGCATCGTCTCGGGTGCCTGGTATGGCAGTACCGAGGCGTGGTGGTCGAGGCCGTCGCGGATCGTGTCGGTGAAGCGGCCGCCGGTCGCGGCGAGGTCGAAGCCGAAACGGCCGAGTGACGACGCGGTGTTGAGCGCCCCCGCGGCGAGGTCCTGCCAGCCCGGGATGCCACGCCCCTCCGGCACGGGTTCGGTCTTGGCTTCGCGGACCCGGGTCCGTGCCGCCCAGGGCGGGGGCATGTCGCGTTCGTCGGGATCGGTCGACAGCGCGTCCGACAGCATGCGCATCGCCGACACGCCGTCGACGAGCGCGTGGTGGATCTTGGTGTAGACCGCGAACCGACCGTCGTCGAGCCCCTCGATGAGGTGCGCCTCCCAGAGCGGTCGATTGCGGTCGAGGAGCGTGCCGTGCAGTCGGCCCACGACCTCGAGCAGTTCGCGGATCCGACCGGGCCGGGCCAGGCCGGTGTGCCGGACGTGATAGCTCAGGTCGATCTTGTGGTCGACCTCCCACTGGATGCGTCCGATCAGGGGCTTGCTGCCCGGTCGCCGGCACAGGAGCGGGTGGAGTTCGTGCGGGTCGGTGAGTGCCGACTCGTAGATTCCTCGCAGGTAGTCCCAGTCGGCGCCCTCGGGCGTCGTGAACAGCTGCAGACCGCCCACGTGCATGGGTCGTTCTCGGGCTTCCATCACGACGAAGGGAAGGTCCGTCGGGTCCATCAGTGCCATGCGCCGGACCCTAGGTCAGGGGTCGGTTCAGGATCCGGCGTTCGGCTCAGTCACGCAGGTCGCGCAGGAGGAGGTCCTCGACGTCGGCCTCGGGCGGCGCCGCCATCGCCCACCGGCCCGACGCCTTGGAGAACAGGTACCAGAGGCCGTCGTGACTCCGACGGAACTGGAGGCGACCTTCAGCCGTGACCCGGTTGCCGCCGACGTGCACCCGGCGCTCGGCGAAGCCGGTGTCGATGACCAGGTCTCGGGCCGCAGCCATCTCGAGTGGGGGAGGCGTCCAGCGTGGCTCGTCGTTGGCCCGGACGCCCGTGGCTCCTGCCATCTTCCATGCGGTGGCCAGGACATCGAGCTCGACGGCCGGGATGCCGCTGCGGAGCGCCAGCTGATCGCGCTGGAGGGGCGAGGCGTCGACGGCTCGGCGGGCGAGGTCGGATCGCTCGTCGAGCGCGAGTCCGGTGTCGGTCGCTCCGGCACAGAGTTCCCACGCTCGCCGCGCCGCGTCGGCGACGAGGGCACGCAGACCGTGGCCGTCGAAGGGTGCGTGGGCCGGAGGCTCGCTCGGCCACGCCGCGGGGCGACTCGGGGCGTTGGCCACGAGCGGGACCGAGGGCAACTCGACGGGGGTTCGTGCCCAGGCGTCGGCGGCGTCGACGCCCTCACGGTCGTCGTCCGTGGCGTCTTCGCCGTCGATCGATTCGGGGGCGGGATCGCCGGCCCGCCGGGCACGCACGCCGTCGAGCACCTCGTCGCGACGCCGGCCGCGCAACAACAGCAACACGAACGGGTCGGCGTCGAGCGCGTCGGCCACGAGGTAGCAGGCTGCGGCCGCGTGCTTGCACGGGTCGACGTCGTCGGGGCACGAGCAGGCGGTCCGCAGGTCGCGCGCGGGGGAGGAGTTCGACCTCGACCGCGGCAGCGTCCTCGACGACACCGGGGTCGAGTTCTCCGTCGAGCAGCGCTGCGGCATGCCCGGCCTTGGCGGCGATCGCATCGAACACTGCATCCCACTCGTCGTCGCGGAACTCGCGGACGTCGAGATACACCTCGTAGGGATCGGGCTCGGAGCCCTGTACGAAGCCGGTGACCGCACCGGGCTTGATCGTCAGGTCCTCGGCCCGACCCTGACGGGCGTAGGTGCGACCGCGGCTGAGCCGTCCCGTCGACCCGCCGGCGATGCCTTCCAGCGCTTCGATCCACGCCTGACCCCACCACGTGGCACCGAAGGCCCGGCTCATGACTCGCCGCCCAGGTCGATGAGGGCCCAGAGTTCGTCGTCGTTCAGTTCCGAGACCCAGGTCTCGCCGCCGACGATCACCGAATCGGCCAGGGCGCGCTTGGTCTCGAGCACTTTGGCGATGCGCTCCTCGAGCGTCCCCTCGCACACCATGCGATGTACCTGGACGGGTCGGTCCTGGCCGATGCGCCACGCCCGGTCGCTGGCCTGGTCCTCGACCGCGGGGTTCCACCAACGGTCGTAGTGGAAGACGTGGGTGGCTCGCGTCAGGTTGAGGCCGGTGCCGCCGGCCTTCAGCGAGATCACGAACACGGGTACGTCGCCGGCCTGGAACCGGTCGACCATCTGTTCGCGTTGCTTGACCGGAACCGAGCCGTGGAGGAACTGCGACTCGATGCCCAGCGTGTCGAGGTGCGCCGACAACAGATGGCCCATGTGGACGTACTGGGTGAAAACCAGCGCGGCGTCACCCTCGTCGACGATGACCGACAACAGGTCGGAGGCCGCGTCGAGCTTCCCCGACCGACCGACGAGCGGGGTCTCCTGGCCGAGGTACTGCGCCGGGTGGTTGCAGATCTGCTTGAGCGCGGTGAGCAGTTTGAGGACCAGACCACGGCGATCGAAACCGTCGGCCTTCTCCACGTCGTCCTTGAGCTCGTCGACGACCGCCTTGTAGAGCGTCGCCTGCTCGACCGTGAGGCCGACGAAGTGGTCGGTCTCGGTCTTCGGTGGGAGATCGGGGGCGATGTGCGGATCGGTCTTGCGGCGCCGCAGGAGGAACGGTTGGACCACGGCAGACAGCCGAGCGGTGGCCTCCTCGTCGCGCTCCCGCTCGATCGGCGTCGCCACCTCGCGCTGGAATGTGTCGAGCTTCCCGAGGAGCCCCGGCGTGGTCCAGTCGAGCAGGGCCCACAGGTCGGACAGCCGGTTCTCGACCGGCGTGCCCGTGAGCGCGAACCGGGCCGTCGACGGGATCGTCCGCATCGCCCGGGCCGTGCGGGACATCGGGTTCTTGATGGCCTGCGCCTCGTCGGCGACGACCAGCCCCCAGGGGACCTCGGACAGCTTCGCGGCGTCACGACGAGCGATGCCGTAGGTGCACACGACGATGCCTTCGTTCCCGGCGCCGGCGGCGATGACGTCGTCGAGGCTGCGACCGGTGCCGTGATACCGACGAACGTCGACACCGGGCGTGAACTTCGCGGCCTCCCGCTCCCAGTTGGACATGAGGGTCGCCGGACAGACCACCAGCGTCGGCCCCGACCCCCGGCGCAGGAGATGCAGCGCCAACACCTGGATGGTCTTGCCGAGGCCCATGTCGTCGGCCAGGACCCCGCCGAGGCGGAGGTCGGCCATCTCGGCGAGCCACGCCAACCCACGCTCCTGGTAGGGGCGGAGCTCGGCGTCGAGATCGGCCGGGACCTCGCGGGCCCGCACGTCGTCGACGTGGTGGAGTCGTTCGGCCAGGTCGACGAGGGGTCCGGTGAGCTCCGCCTCGACCGCATGGCCGTCGACCGAGACCGTGCCCGACAACGCCGCGGCGAGTACGTCGCCGAGACCCACCTCGGTCCGCTCGTTGAGCTTCTTCAGCCGCGCCGGATCGGCTCGCACCCAGCGTCCGCGCAGCCGGACGACAGGACGCTTCGCCTGCGCCAACTGGAGGAGTTCGCTCTCGGTCAGCCCGGCGCCGTCGACCGTTGCGTCCCAACGGACCTCGCCGATCGAGTCGAGGTCGAGGCCGCTGCTGCTGACGGCTTCGGGCTGGGCCGTGCCCACGACCGGGCGGAGTTCGATCGCTGCGAACACCTCCGACGGCCACAGCACGGGCAGGCCCGCTGCCGCGAGGTCGTCGGCCACCGGACCGAACAGCGCCTCGACCTCTTCATCCGTGAGCTCGAGCTCCTCGGGCGTGGACTCCTGGAGGAGTCGACCTGCTGGCGGCCACACCGAGGCCGCACGTCGCAGGGTCAACAGGAGGTCGGTCTCGACGTCGGTGCCGAACCGGGCGATGACCGCCGCCGGTGCGGTCCACAGCTGTGCGGCATCGAGCACGAGGCTCGGGTCGACCCGACTCTGGACCTGGAGCACGCACCGGACCGGCTCGAACTCGATGTCGGCGTGGTCGAACGGGTCGGGGTCGTCCTCGTCGTCCGGCCGGGGCTTGGGCTTCGGGAGCTCGACCCGGAGGCCGAGCATCGTGTCGCCACCGGTGCCGGCGGTGACCGAGCTGAGCCAGGACTCGACAGCGGTCACGTCGGTCGTCGACTGGGCGGCGAAGGCGTCCGATCCCGACATCGCCGCGGCCGACGAGGTACGCACGAACGCGTCGGCCACCGCGTCGAGATACGTCGTCGTGGCCACGTGGGGCGACAGCATGCGACCCGGGACATCGGTCGGCAGGGCGTGGACGGCGGCCGGGAGGGCGTCGGCCAACTGCGTGAGCCGCGTCCGATCGTCGACATCGAGCGGCCCGATGCGCCAGGTGTCCGCGCCGTTCGCGGCCGCAGACGGGAGCAGCCGACCCCGACTGATGAGATCGAGCGCGAGACGAGTCGCCACGGAGAGCGCACGTACCGACGGACGTACGTCCTCGTCGGCCGCGAGCGCAGCCAACGGACCGATCAGCTCGGCGACCGGCACCAGGTCGGCCGGCACGTCGGCGGGACCGTCGGCGAGCATCAGGTTCAGCGTCGAACGGCCTGCGCCGTCGTCGGTCTGCGGGTCCCACAGCGCAACCACACCGTCGCGACCCACGGCTCCTGCGACGAACGTCGCTTCGAGTCGTGGCCCCAGGTGCATCCTGTCGACGCTATCGAGGGCCGGTGACAGCCAGAACCTGCGGACGCGACCTCGTCGCGAATCCTGCGCTGGTCGCGCCGATGGAGGTGATCGCCCCGCTGCTCGAGGAGCAGCGGGGCTCGTGGTCGAGTGGTCTCGGCGTCAGCCGGTGAACGTGGGCTGGGCCTTCGTGGGCACCGCCGGCGTCGCCGTCCCGGAGCCGACGCCGTCGTCGGGGGCCGTCGTCGAGGTGCTGGTCGTGGTCGTCGACTCGGTGGTCGTGGGCAAGGGACAGTTGCCCGGCACCGGGGCGTACGAGCCGCTGCCGTTGCCGTCGACCTGCACCGAGGCGCCGACGCCGACGTCGGTTGCCTCGGCGATGGCAAAGCTCGAACCGCCGCCGCCACCGCCACCGGAACCGCCATCGACGGCTGCGCCGCCGCCACCGCCGCCGAAGAAGCCGCCACCGCCTCCGCCGCCGCCTCCAGAGCCGTTGGTCACGGCGTCGCCGCCGTCGCCGCCGGCGAGCGAGCTTCCTGCTCCACCGTCGGCCCCGATCTCTTGTTGGTACGTGCCGCCGAGGCCACCGTTGCCACCTGCGGCCGAGGTGCCCGGGTCACCGGGGCCACCCCAGTTGGGGTTGCCCGGGTCGCGAGCCTCGCCGAGCGAACCGTCTCCCGGTCCGGAGGCGCCGTCGCCGCCGTTCATGTTGTAGGCGCCGCCGCCACCGCCACCGCCGGCGACGATGACCGGGTCACCGTCGATGGTCACGTACGAGGCGCCGCCGCCACCACCGCCACGGATCGAGTTCGACTGGGTGTTCAACCCGCCGTTCCCGCCGCCGCCGAAGCCGCCGTCGGTGGAGCCGGAGATGCCGGGGCCGCCGACACCACCGATGACGATGGTCAACACGTCGCCCGGCGTCACCGGGACCGTGCCGGCGATGTCGCCGCCGGTGCCTGGCGTGGCCTCACCGCTGCCACCGTCGGCGCCGGCGAGGTCGAACTCGACCGCGCAGATCGAGCCGTCGTCGGGGACGGTGTAGGTGACTGCGTCGCCGGTGTAGGCGAGCGGGATGGACTCCGTCGCCGTCCCGGCGGAGGCCGCCGTCGTCCAACAGGTCGCCAGGACCAGTGCACCAGTGGATGCGATTGCGAAAGCGCGCGTATGACTCATGGAGTCCTCCCGTGATGTCGCGACGTCCGCCGTCGCTGCTGCCCCGACGGTACCGCCGAACGGGAGGGCTGTCGATCAGCGGACGGCGAGGAGGTCGACCACGAAGACGAGGGTCTCGTTCGGGCCGATGACGCCGCCGGCGCCCTGCTTGCCGTAGGCCTTGTCCGGCGGGAGCACCAGACGACGGCGACCGCCGACCTTCATGCCCTGGACGCCTTCGTCCCAGCCGGAGATGACCATGCCCGCGCCGAGGCGGAAGCTGAACTGCTCGTTGCGATCCCAGCTGGCGTCGAACTGCTGGCGCGTCTTCCACGCCACGCCCACGTAGTGGACGTCGACGGTGTCGCCGCTGGCGGCCGTCTGGCCCTCGCCCTCGACCAGGTCCTCGATCATCAACTTGATGGGCGGGATCTCGCCCGGCGGGACGTAGACGTGCGGCTTGCTGGAGAGGTCGTGTTCGGCCATCTCGGCAACCTAGAGGATGAGGTCGAGCACACCGCCGCCGGCGACGACGTAGAGGACCGTCGGCGGGATCAGACCGACGCCGGTGCCGATGACGATCGTGCGGGTCGGGATCGACGAGAGACCGAGGAGCCAGTCGGCCGGTGCTGCCAGGTAGGTGAGGGTGCGCAGCGCGAGGACGGCGAGGAGGCCCCGTCGGGCGATCCGCTCGTCCCACTTGCGGAAACTGGCCGGCATCTTCGCCTCGACCGTCTGGCGGCCGACCGTGCGGGCGAACCAGACGCCGGCACCCGACGAGAGATACCCGGCGACCAGGCACACGGCGATGGCGACCGGTGCGGGGAAGACGACGGCTGCCGGCAGCACGAACACGAGGCCGGGCACGCCGACCGGGACCAGCAGGGTGAAGAGCACGGTGTAGAGGAAGGGCCCGAGCCAACCGGCGCTGTCGACGAGATCCTTCAGACGTTCCTCGTCGCCGAGGACGTCGGTGAGACCCGAGCGACGGGCCACGACGAACACGGTGATCGCGAGGCCGATGAGCAGCAGCCTGCGGCGGCGGTTCCGTCGGGGCGCGCCGAGCGCGGGCACGGGGTCGGCGATCGTCACCCCCAACGATTCGTCGGCGGGCCCCCCGGTACCTCCCTGTGGCTACGCGGCTGTGGTCACTCCGCGACGGGTCGGAGCGCTCCGACGAGTTCGACAACGCCGGCGCCGTAGGTCTCGTCCAGTTCAGCCTGGACGGCGGGGTCGGCGACGGCCACCCCGATCTCCACGACGCCGCGGACGATGTCGGTCGAGGCGTGGAAGGCGTCGAGCGAGCCGAAGACCTCGTCCTGGATCGACCGCAGTTCCGCCTCGGTCCGCTCCGCTTCGCTGACGCACAGCGCACCGCCGAACCGGGATCGGAGCTCGCTCTCGTGGCGGTCGAGATCGCCGGTGAATCGGACGTTGAGGACGAGCTTGGTCGGGTCGTTCATGCCCAGCTCGGTGGCCGCGGAGTTCATCGACTGGTCGACCCAGAGCCCGGCGAAGTCGGTTTGCGCCTGGGCATAGGCGGCGGCTGCCTGTTGTCCCTCGTCGGTCGCGGTCGCCTCGTCGATCACGCTCCACCCGCCGTCGGGCGCTTCGCACGGGGTGGCGAAGTCGGTCGGACCGCTGACGTCGTCGTACACCGGGTCGGTGGGCGGCTCGGTCACGGTGAAGGTGTCGCCGTCCCAGGTCCCGACGACGGTGAACTCGCCCCATGTCGTCCCGTTGGCCGACTCGGCGTCCAGCGTCGACCAGTCCCAGCCGACGATGTCGGGTCCCCCGCACTGCGGCGGGTACGACTCGGCCACACCCCCGAGGCAGAGCTGGGGACCGTGGTCTGCGCTCTCGAGCACGGTCGTGGTGGCGGTGTAGGTGGCGTCGGACGGCGCTGCTGGAGCTGTCGTCCCGCCGTCGTCGTCGGTGGCGACCGGCGTGCCGTCGTCGGCGCATGCCGCCACGAACAGGGTGAGGGCGACGATCGGCCACAGGAATCTCATGGTGGTCAGACGTCGAACGACCCGCATTGGTTCCCGCGGATTCCCGGCGTCAGTCGACGCGGCGTGCGTCCTCGACGAGGTTGATCTCGTAGAGGACCTGGTCGAGCAGGTCGGCGGCCTCGATGCCGGCGTAGCGGACCGGGTGTTCGGGGGTCACGCACGACGGGAGGGGAGCGAGGATCGTCCACGGCGTCGGATGGCAGAACTGCACGACCGAGTAGCGCTCGCCGTCGTGGTCGGGATCGGCCACCACCCGGTGCCAGCCACTGGGGATGATCCCGTTCGAGATCCGCTCGAGCATGATCCCGGTGTTGACGATGACATGCCCGTCCGGCGGCGCCGCGTCGACCCAGACGGTCTCGCCGTCCGATCCGGTCTCGACCTGCAGGCCCTTCGACGTCGCCCGCGGGAGGACGGTCGTGAGGTTGATGTCGGCATGCGAACCCGCCCACACGTGCGGCGCGTCCGGCGCCGACGACATCGGTGGGTAACGGATCGCCCGGTTGAGGACCGGGCCGTCGGTGAGCAGCGGATCGAAGAAGTCCTCGTGCGCGCCGAGTCCGGTCGCGACGATGCGCAGGAACCGACGCTGGAGGTCGAAGACCTGGTCGTGGAACTCGGTCAACACCTTCGTGATGCCGGGCACGGCCGCCTCGGGCAGCACCGGGTCGTGGAATCGGTGCGGGTACTTGCGCCGCATCGGATGCCCCTCCGGGATCGTCGGACCCCAGTTGAGCATCTCCTTCCAGTCGGGCACGTCGGACGTGGCCGCGGTCTCGACCAGCAGCCCGGTGTAGCCGGCCTGGCCGTGGGTGCCGGGGGCGATGGTCTGGTCCTTGACCGACTGTTCCATCGAGAAGAACTGCTCGAGCATGCCGTAGGCGTCGTCGAGCATGGTCTCGGACAGGTCGGTGTCACAGAAGACGAAGCCGGTGGCCAGGCTCTGCATGACGCCGTCGACCACGGCTCGGCGGGCCGCGCTGTCTCCGTTCTCGAATGCCAGGAGGTCGACGTCGAGGATGGGGTCGCTGCTCACGTCAACGACGGTATCGCCGTCGAACGGCAGACTGCCCGCCATGACGGAGGGGATCGCGGTGACGAGGCCGAGTCGGATCCCGTATGGCGACCACCGGGAGCAGTTCGGTGATCTCTGGATGCCCGACGACGACGGGCGGCCGCTGCCGGTCGTCGTGCTCGTGCACGGCGGGTTCTGGCGCCAGCAGTACGCCCTCGACCTGATGGACGGTCTCGCCGAGTCGTCGGTGGACCGTGGGTACGCGGTCTGGAACATCGAGTACCGGAGGGTCGGGGGTGCCGGCGGCTACCCGCAGACGCTCGACGACGTCTCGGCTGCGGTCGATCATCTCGCCACGCTCGGCGACGACCGCCTCGATCTCGGGCGGGTCGCGATCGTCGGCCACTCGGCCGGCGGGCACCTCGCGGTGTGGGCGGCCAGTCGCGGGTCGCTCCCCGCCGGTGGATCGTGGGCCGCTCCCGTCGTCCAGCCGATGGTGGCCGTATCGCTCGCCGGCGTGCTCGACCTCGTGGCTGCGGCCGAGTCCGGCGTCGGTGGTTCGGCGTGTCCCGACCTCCTCGGAGGTGCACCGGACGCCGAGCCGCACCGCTACGCCCTGGCGTCGCCGATTGCGCTCCTGCCGTGCGGGATCCTCGTCGTCGGGGTGCACGGCACCCGAGACGACATCGTGCCGACGGAGCAGTCCGAGCGATACGTGCGGGCTGCGAAGGCCGCCGGTGATCCGGCCGAGTTGGCCGTCATCGAGGGCGCCGACCACTTCGACGTGATCGATGCCACGAACGCGGCGTGGACGGCGGTCCTCGACCGGCTAGTCCTCGCCTTCGGCTGAGGTGACCCGCAGGACCAGCTTGCCGCTGACCCGACCGGTGGTGAGGAGGTCGAGGGCCTCGGCCGCCTGTTCGAGTGGCAGGACCCGGTCGACGGCCGGCGTGACCTTCCCCGCCTCGATCAACGCGTTGATCTCGAGCAGGTCCTCGCCGTTCTCGGACGAGATGAAGGTCCCGAGCTTCTGGGACACGAACGGCGACAGCGCCATCGCCCGCAGCTGACGGTCGGTGCCACCGAGCCAGCGTCCCCCGCCCTCGCCGCCCACGATGACGAGCGTGCCGTCGTCGTCGAGGACCCGGCGCAGGTGGGTGAGCTTCCGGTTGCCGCCGGTGTCGATGATCACGTCGTAGCGCAGCGAGCCCTCGGTGAAGTCGGTGGTCGAGTAGTCGATCACGTGGTCGGCGCCGAGCGATCGGACCAGGTCGACCTTGCCGGTGCTGGCGACCCCGGTGACCTCGGCGCCGTAGGCCTTGGCGATCTGCACGGCGTAGGAACCCACGCCGCCGGACGCGCCGACGACCAGGACTCGCTGGCCGGGCTCGACCTTCGCGTGGTCACGTACGGCCTGGAGCGCGGTGAGACCGGAGATCGCCACAGCGGCAGCGTGTTCGGGGTCGAGGTTGGCCGGCCTCGGCGCGAGCTTGGCCGCCTTGGCCACCGCGTACTCGGCGAAGGCGCCGATACCGACGCCGTACACCTCGTCGCCGATGGCGAATGCGTCGACGTCGGCGCCCACCTCGACGACCGTGCCGGAGAGGTCCAGGCCCGGAACCGGCTGCTTCGGTGCTCGGATGCCGAATCCCGCGGCGCGCACCGCGTAGGGCAGGCCGGCCATGAGGTGCCAGACGCCGCGGTCGACGCCGGCGGCGTGGACCCGGACGAGGACCTCGTCGGGGCCGACGGTCGGGCGTTCGATCTCCTCGACCGACAGGACCTCGGCGGCGACGGTGCCGAAGCGTTCCTGTCGAACGGCTCGCATCGTGGTGGTGGGGGCGGGGGTCGTTGTGCGCATCGGGGGAATCTCCTGCTTGGTTCACTTACGCTGTAAGTAGTAACACTTATGGTGTAAGTTCGTCAACCACGAGTCCGGAGGACCACGCCATGCCGACGACCGAACCCCGTTCCCGCCTCGATCGCGACACCGTCCTGCGATCTGCGGTCGCGCTCGCCGACGAGATCGGGATCGAGGCCATGAGCATGCGGAGGCTCGGGGAGGTCGTCGGCGTCGAGGCCATGTCGCTGTACAACCACGTCGCCAACAAGGACGACCTCCTCGACGGCATGGTCGACCTGGTCTTCGCCGAGTTCGAACTGCCGCTCCTCGACGAAGACTGGAAGGTCGCGATGCGGCGGCGAGCGCACTCGGCCCGCGCCGTCCTCGGGGCCCACCCCTGGGCGATCGCGCTCGTTCGAGTCGCGGACCTCGCCCGGCCCGGCCACCCTCACGCACCTCGACGCCGTGCTCGGGTGCCTGCGCGCCAACGGCTTCTCGCTCGAACTCGCCGGCCACGCGTTCGCGCTGCTCGACGCCTACACCTACGGCTTCGCCATGCAGGAGGCGACGCTGCCCTTCGACACCGGCGAGCAGACCGCCGAACTCGCCGAGTCGATGATGGCCGAGATGCCTGCGGGCGAGTTCCCGCACCTGGTCGAGTTCGCCGCCGGCCGGGTCATGCAACCGGGCTACGACTTCGGCGACGAGTACGGATTCGGCCTCGAACTGGTCCTCGACGGTCTCGAGCGCCATCTCGACGTCGAGGGCGTCGGGGGCCGACGCCTGTGACGTCGAGAATGGGGTGCGGGGTCAGCTGAGGCGGCGTTGGAGCAGGACCAGGTCGAGCCAGCGGTCGAACTTGCGGCCGATCTCGGGCATCCGGCCGACCACCTCGAACCCCAAGGTCTCGTGGAAGGTGACCGACCCCTCGTTCTCCGCGTCGACGGCGGCGACCATGACGTGCATGCCAGCGTCGACGGCGTGCGCGATGAGGGCCTCCATCAGCGCCCGCCCGACGCCCTTGCCTTCGTGCCCAGCGGCCACGTGCACGGTGTTCTCGACCGTGTACCGGTAGCCGGTCCAGTGCGGGTTGCGGAACTCGCCGTACGCCGAGAAGCCGACGACGTCGCCGCCGTCCTCGGCCACGAAGACGCCGTTTCCGGCAGCGGTGCGGATGGCGAACCACGCCTCGCGTTCGGCGAGAGTCTGCGGTGTCTCCGACCAGGTGGCGGTGGTGGTGACCGAGACGTTGTAGATGTCGACGATCGACGGCAGGTCGGCAGCGGTCGCCGGCCGGACGATCGTCACCGGCCGAACATGCGGAGGAACATGTCCTTGTCCTCCGGCTGGAAGACCATGTTGAACTTCCGCACGTAGTCCATGTCGGCCGACGGCTCGGCCGAGTAGAGGTGGCCGGGGAACAGGGTGGCGTCGCCGGGGACCTTGGCCAGCTTCTGGGTGAGTGACTCGTAGAGCTGGCCGGCGTCGCCGCCGGGGAGGTCGGTGCGGCCGCAACCCTCGAGGAACAGGGTGTCGCCGGCGACGAGCTTGTTGTCGACGAAGAAGCACTGGCTGCCCGGCGTGTGTCCGGGGGTGTGGATGCACTCGATCGGGATCTCGCCGACCATGACGGTGTCGCCCGACACGTGGGTGACCAGGTCGGAGTCGCTGGCGCCGGTGACCCGCTGGACCCAGGGCTTCTCGTCCTCCTGGACGTGGATCGGCACCGGGTGCAGTGCGAGGAGCTCGGCCACGCCCTGGATGCCGTGGCCCATCATGTCTCCACCCACGTGGTCCGGGTGGTAGTGCGTTGCGAGGGCGCCGGTGAGCTGCATCCCGTCGGCGGCGACGACGTCGAGGAGTCCCTGGATGTCGTAGGCGGGGTCGATCGCCATCGCCTCGCCGGTCTCCCGATCGCCCACGAGATAGACGAAGTTGACCATCTGCCTGGCGATCATGTCGCCCTGGGCGAAGTCCCGCCCGGCGAGCAACTGGCGGAAGTAGAGACGATCCGAACTCATCCGATGCACCCTACGGGGGAGTCGTGAGGCTCAGCCGAACGTCTCCCTGAGCGCCCGCCCGGTGACCTATCCCCAGAAGTTCTGGGTGACCCAGTACTGGCCGCTGGCGTCTCGGACGCAGCCGACCGTCACGTGGCTGAACGCCGGGTTCTGGATGTTGTGGCGGTGGCCCGACGACTTCATGAAGGCCTGGAACAGGCTGCCGAGTTCGTAGCCCCGGCCGACGTTCTCGGCGGCGGTCGAGTAGTTGCGGTGCTTGGCGATCTGGCCGCCGTAGTTCGGGTTGTGGGCCAGGTTCTGACCGCTCGACATGTGGTCGCTCCAGTTCACGGCGATGTACTGGATGCCGGTGTCGAACGAGAGGTTGCCGCTGCGGTTGGCGTTGATCTGGTTGTACATGTAGCTCTCGCACCCGGTGTCGCGGTTGGCGACCGAGGGGGGCGGGGGCGGCGGTGCGGTGGTGGGCGGCGGGGGCGGCGGTGCGGCCTGCGTCGCCGGCGGGGCGGTGGGCTGCGGAGCCGGCGCTGCCGTGGTGGGCGGCGGGGGCGGTGCCGTCGTGGTGGTGGGGGGAGCCGTGGTGGTCGTCGTGGTGGGCTCGGGCAGGGCGCCGACGGCGCCGAGGCCCTGGGCCCCTTCGACTGCGGCGTCGACGAGGTCGTCGACCTCGGAGATCGCCTCGGTGACCGGTGCAGCCGCCTCGACGGGTGCGTCGCCTGCGTCGCTGCCGGCGTTGGCAGCGACGGCGACGCCGGTGACCGTGACGGTCAACCCGACGATTCCGACCCAGATGGACTTCCTCCCGAATGCCATGACTAGTCCTTCGGCCCGGAAGCACCAGAACTTTCGGAATTTCCCACTCCGAGTGGCGGCTTATCGACGGCTTCGTCCGGAATACCCCCGAGTGACTACGCCGAGTGACCAGTCATTCAAGGATTCTGGAATGACTGATGCCACGCGCGCCACGTGTCCTTGAAGGCCGAGTCGAATCGCAGGAAGGTGTCGCGAAGCCTCGAACCCGGCCAATCCGGGCGCAGGAACTCGACCGGGAGGTCGGGGTCGGCCACCAGCAGTCGCACGGCGTCGGCGGCGACGACGAACGTCTCCCCGAGGGCCTCGATCTGTCGGCGGTCGAGGGCGTCCTGCCAACGCTCCATCTCCGCGGTCGTGGCCCTGGCACGTTCGGACCAGTCGTCCAGTGCGAAGTGTCGGATGAGCGCGTCCGGGTCGTCGGGCCGGACATCGCGGAGCCACGTCGCCTGATCGTCCATGACGGCTCGGGCATCGACGTCGTGGTCGGCGTGCAGTTCACCGGGGCGCATCCACACCCCTTCACGGATCTCCGCCAGCTTCAGCCGTGTCGCCGCCGTGCGGAACGCCGATCGGTCTGCGGCGCTGCGGCGTTCACCCGTCACCACGGCGGCGATCCAGGTGCCGTCCCATGGGCGACGCGTCTGGTTCCGTGCCGACTGCTGGCGTGCGTGCCGCACCAGCAGCGGTCCGGTCAGCGCGTAGTGCCCGTCCTCGGCGACGACCTCGCCGTTCGCCAGCATGCGCGACAGCGCAGTCCGGGTCGCGCCCTCGCGCAGTCCGAACAGCTCACCCGAGCGGACGAGCGCCAAGGCGGGCAGGCGCGGCGGGTCGACGCCGAGCAGGGTCGACGCGATGACCGACCGGGCCGTGAGCGGCCGTCGGTTGATGTCACGTGTGGACGACACGTGTTCCAGAAACGTAAGATGCGATCATGGTCTCGGCAGATGGTGGCACGCGCACGATGGTCCCCGGCGACGAGGCACTCCCGCAGGTGCTCCCGACCGACCGGTTGCTCGAGTCGGCGAAGCCGGTGCGAGAGATCCGTGACGAACTCCGCCAGATCGACGACGTGCGCAACGTGGGCAGCGTGGTCCTGTGTTGGGCTCAGGTCGCGGCGACGATCGGCTTCGCCCTCCACGTCGACACCATCTGGTCGTGGGCCATCGCCTTCGTCTTCATGGGGGCCGCACACGCTCGTCTGGCCATCCTCATGCACGAGGCAGCGCACAAGCTCCTGTTCTCGAACAAGCGGGTCAACGACCTCGTCGGCCGCTGGATCGGCTCGTATCCGAGCCTGGTGCCGATGGAGTTGTACCGGCGGAGTCACTTCGCCCACCACAAGGAGGAGTTCGGCCCCAACGAACCCGATCTGCCGCTCTACAACGGCTATCCGATCACGCGATCGTCGATGAAGCGGAAGCTGTGGCGCGACCTGCGAGGCAACACCGGTTGGAAGAGCCTCAAGCCCCTGGTCCTCGCGGTGGCGAAGGAGGACGGCTTCGGCATCGCCCGCAAGATCCTCCTCACCCAGGTGGTCCTGGCCGTGGTCCTCACGGCGTGGGGCGTGTGGGCTGCCGGTCTCGTGGGGCTCCTCACCTATCCGGTCCTGTGGCTCGGATCCTGGATGACGATCTGGCGGGTCATCAACCGGCTGCGCTCGATCGCCGAGCACGGCGGGATGGAGATGTCGCCCGATCGCCGCCGCACCACCCATCACGTGCGCCAGAACCTTCTGGCCCGCTTCTGGGTCGCCCCGTTCAACACCGGGTGGCATCTGGCCCACCATGTCGACATGGGAGTGCCGTTCCGCAACCTCCCCGCCCTCCATCGCGAGCTCGAGGACGCGGGGTGGGTGACCGACGCCTACACCTATCCCAACTACCGCTCGCTCTGGCGGGCGTTGTCGTCGCGTCCCGAGTAGGTCGGGATCAGTCGAGCGGTTGGCCGCCGGCGTCGACGCCGCAGGTCTGCTGCCAGGCCTTGGGCAGGTCGCCGCGGAAGACCCCGTTGTCCTGGAGGACGCGGAGCACCGGTCGGGTCGCCTGGTGACGGAGGGCGGCTCGCTCGGGGGAGACCCGGGCGGCCTTCCAGGTGTCCCAGTCCGGGAGACCGACGGTCGTGTACACGCCGGGCTGGACCAGGAAGTCGAACATCTGGCCGACGACGAACGGCGCGACGTGGCGCACGGCGAAGCGGTCGCGCCAGTTGGCGGTCGCCCACAGCTCGCCGAAGACCGCGCGGGCGAAGCTCAGATGACGCGCCTCCTCCGAGCGGTGGTAGCGGCTGACGTCGCGGATGAAGGGGTCGGTGTCGGGGTGTTCCGACGCCAGCTTCTGGAACAGGTCGGGCGCTTCCTCGCCGGCGAGGACCAGGGTGAACAGCAATGCGGGGCGCGAGGTGATCTGCGCCGTGCCGAACCGCTCGAGCATCCGGAAGATCGGCTTGTCCATCGGCTTGGGGGCCTGCCCGTCGAGCTGGGTCAGCACCCGGGCGAAGAGCCGCTGGTGGCGGGTCTCCTCGCCGATCTCGTGGAGCATGTAGGTGATGCGTGGATCGGTCAGGTCGGGCGCCATCGCGATCATCCGCGAGAACCCGGCGTTGAGGATGGCCTCGAAGCGCAGACCGTTGTCGAAGATCGATGCCAGTTCCTCCCTCGCCAGCGTGTGCCGCTGTTCGGCGGTGAGGTCGAGATCGAGGCCGGCGACCGACAGCAACTCGTCGGGCAGCACCTGCCGCGACAGGTCGAGGTGACCCTGGACGTCGACGTCCGGGTCGATCACCCGCTTGGCCGAGGCGGTGTTGAGACGCTCGATCCGCGTGGTGGTCGGTGCGTCGGTCGTGATGGTCATCGGTTCGTCCCCCGGGAGAAAAAAGAGCGCGTGTTCTCTTTGAGAGTCGCATGTGTCCGGTTCGGGTGCAACATGACGTTTGTCTCGTCCGAGTCTCGTCGTCGGACTGGTCCTCGCGCCGGTCCTCGCGTCGGCGCAGGATCGCCGCATAGGGTCCGGCCATGCCCGCCGCCACAGACCGTGCCGCCCTCGTCGCCGCTCTCGACGATCAGTTCGATGCGCTGCTCGCGCTCGGCCGTGACCTGACCGACGACCAGTGGAACACCTCGAGCGACGTGCCCGGATGGACGGTCAAGGACAACTTCAGCCATGTCATCGGCACCGAGCTGATGCTGCTCGGCCGACCCGACGCCACGGTCGACGTCGCCGGCGCCGCCCACGTGAAGAACGACATCGGGTCCTTCAACGAGGTGGCCATCGAGACGCGGCGCTCGCGGTCCGGCCGTGAGGTGCTCGCCGAGTTCGCCCTCGTCGCCGGCGAGCGCAAGGCAGCGTTGGCCACGATGACCGACGCCGACTTCGACGCCGAGTCGTTCACCCCCGCAGGCAAGGACACCTACGGACGGTTCATGCAGATCCGGGTCTTCGACTGCTGGATCCACGAGCAGGACTGCCGCGGGCCGCTCGGCATCCCCGGCCACGAGTCCGGGCCCGCGGTCGAGGTCATGCTCGACGAGATGACGACGGCCATGGGCTTCGTCGTGGGGAAGAAGGCGGGGGCCACCGAGGGTCAGTCGGTCCGCCTCGTGCTGACCGGGCCGACGAAGCGGACGATCGACGTGCGGGTCGACGGTCGGGCGACCGTGGTCCACGACCTCGACGACCCGACGACGACGATCACCCTGCCGATGTCGCTGTGGGTCCGCTTCGCCGCCGGACGTCGGCCGGGCGACCCCTCGCACGAGGACGTCGCCATCGCCGGCGATCAGGCACTGGGCACGTCGGTGATCGAGAACGCGGCGTACACCATCTGACCGGGCGGCCGGTGCGGCCGCCTCAGGGTTCGACGACGACGGGGTCACCCGTGGTGATCGTCCCCGGTTCGAGGACCCAGGCGTAGGCCCGGGACCAACCAGGGTGGAGGCGGTGGTCCATCCGGTCGGAGCGACCGATGAACCACTGGTCGTTCTTCCGGCACGGTTCGGCCCACCCGGAGATCTCGCACGTCACGTTCCCGATCAACAGGCGGACGCCCGGTCGCAACGTCGACCAGTCGATGCCCGCCACCGTCACGTTCTCGCCCGCGAGTCCTGGTCCGATCGGGTGGCCCTCGTCCGCGAGCGCGTCGATGACCTCGGTCGACCAGAGACACAGGGCCTGGAACGGACGCCCGTGGTGTTTGCGGTTCGCCTGGCGGTCGCCCACGAGACCGCGGAACCCCACCTCGGCCGTGGTGATCGCAGCCTTCGGCACGCCGCCGTCCGATGCACTGAGTTGGACTACGGAACCGACCCGGGTGGGGACCCCGGCACCGACCTGGTGCAACACCCGGCTGAGATCGCGTAGCCCGTGGACGCCGGCATGCACGGCGGCGACGTCGACCGCATCGGCGTCGATCGAGGCGATGGTCGAGCGCAGACGGGTGAGCAGTTCGTCGACGGACGGATGCTCGAGGTGGACCGGGTCGACGGGATCGACCATGTCGTCGCACATCGACGCGAGCCACTGCGGGCTCTTTCGGAGGTCGCGTTCCGAGTAGTCGTCGGCGGTGAACCCGCACCCGTCGCAGACGTCGCCCATCGGCCGGAGTCTGGCACCTCGATCGGTCGACGGGCGCCGGTCGGCGACGCGCTGCCAGACTCGGATCGTGCACGAGCCAGACGACCGCTGGGGTGCCGCGCTCGACGCGGCCGGAGCACACACGGGCGACCGGTTCGCCGCGTTCGCCGACCTGGTCGCCCGCCACGGTGAGCCGGGTCGCCACCACCACGACTTCGACCATGCGTCCGATGTCGTCGACGCCGTGCTCGGGATGCACAGCCAGGGAGACGACTGGGCGGTCGCCGTCCTCGCCGGCTGGTACCACGATGCCGTCCACGACCCGCGGGCGCCGCGAGGGGCGAACGAGGGAGCCTCGGCGGTCGTCGCCTTCGACGCGCTGTCGAGCCTCGGGGTCACCCTGACCGCACTCGGCGCCATCACCCGCCTCGTCTGCCTCACCGCATCGCACGAGCCCGGTCCGACCGACCGTGCCGGTGCCGTGCTGTGCGACGCCGACCTCTCGATCCTCGGTGCGGACGACGAGCGTTACGACCGCTACGTGTGCGACGTCCGGGCGGAGTACGCCCACGTCGACGACGACGCCTGGCGCGACGGCCGCCGATCGGTGTTGCGGTCGTTCCTGGATCGACCACGGCTCTTCCACACGATCGTCGGTCGCGATCGGTGGGAGGCGACCGCACGAGCCAACATCTCGCGCGAGCTCACCTCACTGGCCTGAGCTCGACTTCCGACGGCGCAGGCCCGCCTCGCGCAACCGTCGAACGAGGTAGCGACTGTCGACGGGCGTCGCCCCGAGCTCGATCGCCTCGAGCCGGAGATGCGCCGGGACGTCGTAGTGGTCGCCCTGGAACGCTCGACGCGGGATGCCGAGTCGGGCGGCGAAGTCGTGGAGTTCGTCGTACGACTCGTCCGACACCAGGTGTGCCCACTTGTGTCCCCGCCACGGCCACACGGCCGGGTCCACCAGGATCATCTACGCGGGTTCGTCGGGGTCGAAGCCGAGGTCGCTCGGATGGCTCGGCAAGCGTCGGCGTGCGGCTTCCTCGGCGAGCGAGACGACCTCGCGGAGCGGGCGTCCGGTCCGTCGGGCCACGTCGGCGGCGTCGTCGTGTTCGACCTTCGTGCGGCCGGGCGAGACCTTGATGCGGATCGGATGACCATCGACCGCGACCGAGTCGAACGAGCGGGCGGCGGGCCACCGGTCGACGTGTTGTGCTCGCACCCCGAACGAACCGGTCTCCGACGTCAGGACCTTGGCCACCTCCGAGGCGGCTGCGGCGTCGACGAGCGCACACACGAGGTGACCAGGACGCCCCTTCTTCATGACCACGGGGACGATCCACGCGTCGGCGGCACCGGCGTCGAGCAGCGCGGCGACGGCGTGCGCCAGCGTCTCGCCGGTGGCGTCGTCGACGTTCACGGTCAACTCGACCAACGGTTGCGCTTCGCCGACCATCGACTGTTCGACGGCGAGCGTCCCGGTCACCAGTTGGACTGCGTTGACCCGACCGTCGAGTTCGCGGGTGCCCGCGCCGTAGCCGCTGCTGCGCACCGTCATCGCAGGCATGGGGCCCCATCGCTCGACCGTCGCCGACAACAGTGCCGCCCCGGTGGGAGTCGTCAGTTCGTAGGGCACGTCGACGTTGGCGACGGGGGCTTCACGGAGCAACTCGACGACCGCCGGAGCCGGGACCGGGATCATCCCGTGTGCCGACCGCGTCATCCCCACCCCGGTGGCGACGGGGCCGGCGTGGACCACGTCGATCCCCAGGGTCTCGAGCGCCGCGCAGGTCCCGACGATGTCGACGATGGCGTCGATGCCACCGACCTCGTGGAAGTGCACCTGGGAAGGAGGTCGGCGGTGCAGGTGCCCCTCGACCTCGGCGAGCCGGTGGAAGGTGGCGAGCGACCGGGCGCGCACACGCTCGGGGAGGCGGGCCTCCTCGATGAGTCCGTTGATGTGTTCGGCCGTGCGCACGACGCTCGACTCGGTGACGTGCACGACGGCGTGGGTGGCGGCGATGCCTCCGCGGAGGACGTCCTCGAACTCGAGCGACCACCCGTCGACGGGCAGTCGGTCGAGGATCGCTCGGACCTCGTCGACGTCGGCACCCGCGGCGACGCACGAACCGAGGGCCATGTCCCCGGCGATGCCGGAGAAGGCGTGGAACCAGGCGACCGAGGTCATGTCCGGTCGGCCGACTCTCGCTCGAGCACGCCGAGCAGTCGGAGGGCAGCGCAGGCGGCGCCGTACCCGTTGTCGATGCCGACGACGCTCACGCCGGCGGCGCACGACGAGAGCATCGCCAACAGGGCGGTGACCCCCTCGAACGACGATCCGTATCCGACGCTGGTGGGCACGGCGATGATCGGGGCGCCGGTGATCCCACCGACGACCGAGGCCAGTGCGCCCTCCATGCCCGCGACCACGACGACCACGTCGGCCGACGAGACCATGTCGACGGATTCGAGGAGTCGGTGGACGCCGGCCACGCCGACGTCGGTGAGTCGTGTCGCGGCGATGCCGTGGGCGGCGAGGACCGCGGCGCATTCGTCGGCGACGACCAGGTCGGCGGTTCCGGCGGTGGCGACCAGGACGGTGAAGCCGTCGACCGGGTCGGCCGATCGCCACACCACGGTGTCGCCCACACGGTCGCCGCCGGGGTTCGCCTCGAGCGATGCCGCGGCCTGGGCGTCGTCGACGCGTGTCAGCAGGATCGGCCGTTCGCCGACGCTCAACAACTCGGTGACGATGGTGGCGCACTGCGACGGCGACTTGCCGGGTCCGTAGACCGCTTCGGCGAGTCCCTGACGGATCGAACGGTGATGATCGACGCGAGCGTGGCCGAGGTCGGCGAAGGGGAGTCGGCGGAGTCGGGTGACGGCATCGTCAGGATGCACCGCTCCTGCGGCGACGTCGTCGAGCAACTGGCGGAGGTCGTGGGCGTCCACCGCCCTATCCTTGCCGCTCGTGACACCCCCCGCGGACACGTCTCCCCTCGACACCCCGGGCCGCATCGCGTTCCTCGGCCCCGAGGGCACCTTCAGCGAGCAGGCCCTGCTCACCCAGCCGGACTATGCGGCGATGGAGTTGGTCGCGTGTCGCACGATTCCCGAGGTGCTGCACGCCGTTTCCGATGGTGCCGCCGACGTGGCGTTCGTGCCGATCGAGAACGCCATCGAGGGTTCGGTCAACGTCACCCTCGACGCGTTGATCTTCGACCACGAGTTGAAGATGCAGCGCGAGGTCGTCATCAACGTCGTGATGTGCCTGCTCGCTCCCGCCGGCGTCGGCCTGGCCGACATCGACCGGGTGCTGTCGATCCCCGTCGCCACGGCGCAATGTCGCAGCTACCTGAGTGAGCACCTCCCCGACGCCGACGAACTGGCCGCCAACTCGACCGCGGTCGCCGCCCGCATGGTGGCCGAGGAGCGCGACGGGCGGACGGCGGCCATCGGCACCGCGCTGGCGGCCAAGGTCCACGGTCTCGAGGTGCTGGCCGAGGACATCGAGGACCACGCCGACAACCAGACCCGGTTCGTCGCCCTCACCCGTCAGGGGATCCCGGCGCCGTCCGGCCACGACAAGACGTCGATCGTCGTGTTCCAGAAGGCCGACGTCCCGGGCTCGTTGCTCACGATCCTCCAGGAGTTCGCGGCCCGGGGGATCAACCTGACCCGGCTCGAGAGCCGCCCCACCAAACGGGGCCTCGGCGACTACTGCTTCATCATCGACCTCGAGGGCCATGTCGGCGACGAGCTCGTGGCCGACGCCCTGCGCGATCTCAAGTCGAAGAACGAAGACGTCCTGTTCCTCGGCAGCTACCACGCCGCCGGCGACCACGGTCCCGAGGTCCGTCGCGACGCCGAGGCCGCGTGGCGCGACGCGAACGACTGGCTCGACCGTCTGCGCGACGAGATCCGCTGACCGGTCAGGACCACGGGAGGATCCTCCCCGGCCGAACTCCCCGGCAGCGGGGGCATTCCGAGACATAGGGTCCGAGGTGATGACGACCCTCTTCGTTGTCCTTGCGATTGCTGGCGTGGGGATGTTGCTGATCGGTTTCGTCCTCGACGACTTCCTCGAGGGCGTCCTCGAGGGTGCATTCGATGCCCTCGACGTCGACGGCGGCGGGCTCCTGTCCGTCCCGGTGGTCGGCGCGTTCCTCGGTGCGTTCGGCATCGGCGGACTGTTGGTCGACAACGCCACCGAGGGCGCGGTCGTGGCGAGCTTCGCCGGAGCGTCCGTGGGCGGCGTGGTCCTCGGCTTCGTCGCGTTGAAGCTCTCGCGGTCGTTCATGGACATGCCGACCGACGCCACGCTCACCAGCGGCGACTACATGGGCCAGTCCGGCCGCGTCATCACCGCCATCGCCGGTGGTCGGGGCGAGGTCATGGTCCACGTCGGCGGGTCACCCCAGAAGCTCACCGCTCATGCCGACGTCGACATCGACCACGGCGACCCCGTTGTCGTCATCGAGGTCCTGAGCTCCAGTTCCGTCCGCGTCATCCCCCTCTCCGAGATCCTGGAGGATCCCTCACCGTGAACATCGCGCTCATCGCCATCGCCGCCGCCATCGGTCTGATCGTCGTCGTGGTCGTCTATCTACTGACCCGCATCAAGGTCGCCGGTCCCAACGAGGCCTTCATCGTCACCGGGAGAAAGGGACAGCCCGTCACCAACCCGGAGACGGGAAAGGTGACGACCGACCTCTCGGGGCAGAAGGTGGTGATGGGTGCGAGCGTCTTCGTGCTGCCCTTCGTCCAACGACTCGAGTCGCTGAGCCTCTCCAGTCGTCAGATCAGCGTCGGCGTGGGGTCTGCCGTGTCGGCCAACGGCATCCGGTGTTCGCTCGAGGGCGTGGCGATCGTGAAGGTGGGCGGCACCGAGGACGCCGTGCGCGCCGCGGCGCAGCGCTTCCTGGGGCAACAGGACGAGGTCGACCGGTTCACCACCGAGGTGCTCGCCGGCTCACTACGATCGATCGTCGGTCGGCTCACGATCGAGGAGATCATCCGCGACCGAGCAGCGTTCGCCCGTGAGGTCTCCGAGGAGGCTGAGGTCAGCCTGACCAACCAGGGACTCGTGCTCGACACGTTCCAGTTGCAGGACATCAAGGCCGAGGGCGACTACATCCAGGACCTCGGTCGTCCCGAGGCCGCCCGGGCCGAGAAGGAAGCCAAGATCGCCGAAGCGGTGGCGCAGCGGGAGTCGGAGCAGGCGCGACTCCGCGCCGAGGAGGAGGTGGCCGAAGCGCAACGCACGCTGGCGTTGCGCGTCGCGCAGATCAAGGCCGAGACCGACGCCGCCGAGGCCGAGGCAGCGGCCGCCGGACCTCGTGCGAAGGCAGCCCAGGACCGCGAGGTCATCGCGGCGCAGCAGGAGGTCGCCGAGGAGCAGGCCTCACTCAAGGAGCGCGAGCTCGACACCGAGGTCCGCAAGCCGGCCGACGCCGAGCGGTACGCCGTCGAGCAGGAGGCAGAGGGTCGCAAGATCGCCTCGATCCGAGACGCCGAGGCTCGACGCGAGTCGACGATCGCGGCCGCCACCGCGACTGCGGAGGAGAACCGCCTCATCGGCGCCGGCGAGCGCCAGCGGCGTGAAGAACTCGCGAAGGCACGCGAGATCGAGGGTCGGGCCGAGGGCGAGGCCGAGAAGGCCCGTCGTGAGGCCTTGGCCGAGGCGGTCCGTGCCGAAGGTGACGCCGAAGCGGCGGCGATCCTCGCCACCGGTCAGGCCGAGGCCGAGGCGATGGAGAAGAAGGCTCAGGCGTACGAGCAGTACGGCGATGCCGCCATCGTCGACCTGTTGGCCAAGGCGCTTCCCGAGGTGGTCTCCCGGGCCGCCGACCCGATCGGATCCATCGACAAGCTCACGGTGATCTCGACCGACGGCGCGTCGGCCATCACGAAGACCGTGACGTCGAACGTCGCCCAGGGGATGCAGCTTGCTTCTGACCTGACCGGTGTCGACCTGACCGAGCTCTTCGGTCAGCTGGCCAACCGTGCGACCGACGGCAAGGGTGCGCCGGCGCGCACAGGTGTGCCCGTCAGCGTCGTGGACGCCGACCCGACCGACTGAGCCCCGGGTCCTCGGGGCTCAGGGCTTCAGGAACGTCTTGCCGATGTTCGTGCCCTCGAAGAGCGCGTTGAGCGCGGGCACGGCATTGGCCAAGCCGTCGAAGACGTGGCTCCGATACGTGAGCGCGCCGGCGTCCATGAGCCGGCGGAGCTCGGTGTTCGCCTCGTCGTAGCGGTCCCAGTTGTCGAGGGTGTTGAATCCCTCCATCCGGGCTCGCATGCCGAGGAGCTTCACGTAGTTGGCCGGCCCGGGATGGTCGCCCGACAGGTAGCTGGAGATGACGCCGCAGAGCACCACCCGGCCGCCCTGGGCGATCCGGCCGAGCACGGCGTCGAGGATCGGTCCTCCGACGTTGTCGAAGTAGACGTCGACGCGCCCGGGGCAGTGCTCCCGCAACGCCGCATCGAGGTCAGCGGTGCGGTGGTTGATGCACGCGTCGAATCCGAACTCCTCGACCACGACCCGGCACTTCTCATCCGTCCCGGCGATCCCGACGACTCGAGCGCCCTTCTCCTTGGCGATCTGTCCGGCGATCGACCCGGTGGCGCCGGCCGCTGCGCTGACCACCACGGTCTCGCCGGCCGCGGGCTTCCCGATGTCGTGCATGCCGAAGTAGGCGGTGGCGCCCGTCGACCCGAACACGGCGAGCATCGCTCCCCGGTCCACGTCGTCATCGGGCCCGCCGACCTTGGTGGTGAACAGGTCGTCGAGCGAGACCGAGTAGTCGCTGAACCCGCCGAGCGAGGTCACCACGTCGCCCACCTCGTAGGCGTCGCACCGCGTCTCGACCACGGTGCCGACCGTGGCCGCACGGACGGGGTCGCCCAACTCGAGCGCCGGCAGGTAGCCGGGCTGGCCGTCGAGCCACGTCCGGACCGCGGCGTCGACGCCCACCAGGTCGGTCCGGACCAGCGCCTCGCCGTCGGTGATCTCGGGGACGGGCCCCTCGACCAACTCGACGTCGGCGGGATCGACCAGCCCGCTCGGCCGCCGTCGGAGCACCACCTGCCGATTCACGTCAGTCACGGCGCGGACGGTACCAACCCCCACCACCCCGAACTCGACGTCCTGAGCGTCGGCCCCCGACGGTGGTGACGTCGAGTTCGGGATGGGGGCGGTCGGGTGGCTGTGCAAACCTGCCCGTATGGGACTTCTCGAACCGCGGCTCGACGGGGCGGTGGTCCTGCCGGACGGGCGTCGCACCGGATTCGCCGAGTACGGCGTGGCCGACGGCTTCCCGGTGCTGTGGTTCCACGGCACCCCGGGGGCACGCCACCAGGTGCCACCGCTCGCGCGTTCCGCCGCCGTGGACCTACGCCTCCGGGTCGTCGGGGTCGAGCGTCCGGGGATCGGGCTGTCGACCAACCATCGCCACGACTCGGTCGCCGGATTCGCGAGCGACATCGAACACGTCGCCGACCGTCTCGGCTTCGAGCGCTTCGGTGTCGTCGGGCTGAGCGGGGGAGGGCCCTACACGCTCGCCGTCGCCCACCGGCTGCCCGACCGGGTCGCGTCGGTCGGTGTGCTGGGTGGTGTCGCACCGACGGTCGGACCGCACGCGTCGCGGGGTGGATTCGTGCCGCTCGCCCGCACCTTCAACGGGCTGCTCGGGACTCTCGCGACGCCGTTGGCCGCGACCTTCTGGGCGATGATCAACGGGCTGGCTCCGATCGCAGGGCCGGTCTACGGCCGCGCCACCCAGCTGATGCCGGCTGGCGATCGGGAGGTCTTCGCATCCGACGGGGTCGAGGAGATGTTCCTCGGCGACCTGATCAGTGGCTCCCGACGGCAGTGCATGGCGCTGGTCCACGATGCCGTCCTCTTCGGCCGCCACTGGGGATTCGACCCGACCGAGATCGAGGTGCCCGTGTACTGGTGGCACGGCGATGCCGATCCGATCGTGCGCCTCGACCATGCGCGGAACCTCGCGGCCGAGATGCCGACGGTCACCTTCGAGGTCCGTGAGGGTGAGAGCCACCTCGGCGGCTTCGGCATCGCCCGCGAGGTCCTCGACGCCGTCACCTCCCATCGGTGATCTGGCATCGTTGACGCATGACCGAGTCGACGGAATCCCTGACCCGCTCCCAGGCCGCGGCGAGTGATGGCATCGACGACTGGCGGGTCGTCGCCCACACGCTCCAGTCGTCGTTCCGGACCGGATCGATGGCCGCGGGAGTCGAGTTCGCCGGTCGGATCGTCACCATGGCCGACGAGGCCAACCACCACCCGGACCTGACCGTCACCTATCCGCGGGTCCACGTGCTGCTCACGACGCACGACACCGGCGGACTCACGACGAGAGACGTCGACCTGGCGAGGAAGATCTCCGCCGTCGCCGCCGAGATGGGGATCGAGGCCGACCCGTTGGCGGTCGCCCAGGTCGAGGTCGCCATCGACGCCATGGACATCCCCGCGGTCAAGCCGTTCTGGGAAGCCGTGATGGGCTACCGGTCCAGCTCCGACGACGACGCCACCGACCCCTACGGCCGCGGGCCAGCCCTCTGGTTCCAACAGATGGACGAGCCACGGCCCCAGCGCAACCGCATCCACGTCGACGTCATGGTCCCCCACGACGCGGCTGCGGCGAGGATCGAAGCCACGATCGCCGCCGGCGGCACGCTCGTCTCCGACGCCGAGGCGCCGTCGTTCTGGGTGCTCGCCGACCCCGAGGGCAACGAGGCCTGCATCTGCACCTGGCAAGCCCGCGACTGACCCGACCCGCCCGCCCCCCCAACCCCAAAAATTTCGTCATCTCCTCAGGAGGGACCTGAGCAACTGACGCAATTTTCACGATCTATGGGTCTTGACAGCTGTGTACATCGGCGCGATGTATATATGTCATGAGTATCAACATGGACTGGCACGGTCACGAGAAGACGATCGAAGTCGACGATCTCGTGGCGAAGATCGACAAGGCCGTCAACGGCGGAGCGGTCGCGGTGGCGCTCACGGACCTCGACGAGTTCGGCGTCCTCAACGAGACGCTCGGCCGTGAGGTCGGCGACCGGGTGTTGGAGGTGTGGATCAAGACGCTGATCGGTTCACTCCCGCCCGATGCGATCGTGGGGCGGCTCGGCGGCGACGAGTTCGGGATCGCATTGCCGAACGCGTCGGCCGAGAACGCGCTCATCCAGTTCGAAGAGGTGCGCGCCCACCTCGCCGAGCACCCGGTCGAGGGTTGGACCATCGGGGTCACGTTCGGCGTCGCTTCCCGTCCCCCGCACGCCGAGGAGACGTCCGATCTGTTCCGCTGTGCGAACGAGGCGCTCGCCCGCGGCAAGCGAGAAGGCGGGGGACGGGTGGCGATCTACGTCGAGGAGAAGATGGTGCTCAAGAGCAACTACTACTCCCGGGCTTCGCTGCACCGCCTCAACAAGTTGGCGTCACAGACCAACCGCACCGAGGCGTCCCTGTTGCGCGAGGCGCTCGATGACCTGTTCCAGAAGATGCGCTGACCCCAACGAACCCGAAAATCTCGTCATCTCCTCAGGAGGGACCTGAGCAACTGACGAAATTTCCCGTTGGGGGAGGGGAGGGTGCTACTCGGACCAGGCCTTGAGCTTCTCGATGGTGCCGAGCGGGTCGGGGCCGATGGGCTGCACGTTGAGGTGGGTGACGCCCACGTCCTTGAACACCTGGAGGCGTTCGCGGACGTAGCCCTCGTCGCCGATGAGGCTCGACAGGTCGATGTACTCGTCGGGGACGGCGCCGAAGGCTTCCATCCGCTTGCCCGACAGGAACAGGTCCTGGATCTCCTCGGCCTCCTTCTCCCAGCCGTAGCGGCAGAAGAGGTCGTTGTAGAAGTTCTTCGTCTTGGCGCCCATGCCGCCGACGTAGAAGCCGATCAGACCGCGGGCAGCATCGCGCGCTTCTTGGATGTGGGGACCGTCGCCGATGGCGACCATGCCGCCGGCGATGATCTGCAGCGGCGCCCGCTCGGGATCGCGCTTGGCCTTGCCGGCCGCGAGCGACTCGCCCCACACCTGCTCGAAGCGGTCGGGCACGAAGTGGATCGTCTGCCAGAGATCGGCGACCTCGGCCGTGAGTTCGACGTTCTTGGGTCCGATGCTGGCGAGCGCGATCGGGATGTCGTTCTCCGGCGTCTTGTTCATGAACTTCAGCGGCTTGCCGAGCCCGGTGCCGCCCTCGGTCATGGGCAGTTGGTAGGTCGTGCCGTCGTGGACGACCTTCTCGCCGCTCCACACCTTCCGGCAGATCTCGATCGTGTCGCGGGTCCGGCCGATGGGCTTGGAGAACGGAACGCCGTGCCAACCCTCGATGACCTGCGGGCCCGACGAACCGAGACCGAGGATGAACCGACCGCCGCTCAGTGCGTCGAGCGTCGCCGCCGTCTGGGCGATCAGGGCCGGGCTGCGTGAGTAGAGCGGGATGATCCCGGTCATGAGCTTCACGCGCTCGGTCTGGCCGGCGAGGAACCCGAGGGTCGACACCAGGTCGTACCCGTAGATCTCGGCACCCCACAGGAGGTCGACACCGGCCGACTCGAGGTCGCGGGCCTGCTGTGCGAGCTTCTGCGGGTCGCCGCCGAAGCCGATGGTCGTGCTGATCTGCATGGTCTTCAGATGCCTTCGCTCAGGGGGAACAGGTCGGGGAACTCGGGGTTGCGCTTCTCGGCGTTGGCGCCGAACGCCTCGGCCATGTCGTCGGTGTCGAACATCGCAGCGTTCCAGTTGGCGACGAACTCGAGGCCGTCGTCCACGCGATGGTCACGGGTGTAGTTCATGGTCTGCTTCGAGCCCCACACGGCCATCGGGCTCTTGGTCGCGATCTGCGCGGCGACGTCGAGCACGCCGTCGACCAACGACTCGTGGTCAGGGAAGACGGCGTTGACGAAGCCGGCCGCCTGCGCTTCGGCGGCACTCCAGCGGCGACCGGTGTACGCCAGCTCACGGACGATGCCCTCGGGGACGAGCTTGGGCATGCGCTGGAGCGTGCCGACGTCGGCTGTCATGCCGATGTCGATCTCGGCGATGGAGAAGAACGCGCCCTCGTCGGCGTAGCGCATGTCGGCCGCGCAGACGAGGTCGACGCCGCCGCCGACACAACCGCCCTGGATCGCGGCCAGCACCGGCATCCGGGCGCGCTCGAGCGCGTTGAACGTGTCCTGGAGTCGCATCGCGGTACTGCGGAAGCGCTCGTTGCGGCGGCTCCGGTGGCCCGACGACCCGCTGCGCGGGCCGATGTCGTCGTTCGACGTGAACACCGACAGGTCCATGCCCGAACAGAAGTGGGGGCCCGTGCTCGACAGCACGATCGCCCGGACCGATCCGGCGGCCGAGAACTCGTCGACGATCAGCGGCAGGTCGTTCCAGAACGACGCGATCATCGAGTTGCGCTTGTCGGGTCGGCTCATCCGGATGTGGGCGACCTTGTCGCTCACCTCGACGTCGAAGCACTCGTAGCCCATGGGTGGTTCCTCGTTCTCTGCTCGTGGCGTCTCGCCGTTGCGACCGATGACCATAGGGGGAGCGACCCGGCGACGAGTGCTCCCGGACGGTGCTAGTCATGCGCCATGACCGACACCTCCCGTCGCATCGCCATCGTCGCCAACGCCAGCTTCTTCATCGGGCCCGCCGTCGCACGAGGACTGGCCGAGCGCGGCCACGACCTGGTGATCGGTGACCCCGAGGACGGACTCGTCGCCGACCTCGAGGCGGCAGGCGCGGCGGTCGAGGTCGTCACCGGCGTCCGGGATCTCGCCGAGCCCGAGTCCGCCGGAGCGTTGGTCGCCACGGCGTTGACGCGCTTCGGTCGGATCGACGCGGCGACGGCCTTCTCCGGTCAGGTCGTCACCGGCCGGTTCACGACTTCGTCGATCGACGATCTCCGGGCCGTCACCCGAGGATGCCTCGAGGCGCCGTACCGCTTCCTCCGCGCCGTCGTGCCGGTCATGGTCGAGCAGGGGAGCGGCCAGGTCCTGCTCTTCACCAGCGCCTCCGGGGCGCGTCCGACGCCGGGCGCCCCGCTGTATTCGTCGGTCCGAGCCGGGGCCAACCACCTGGTCCGCAACGTCGCCGACGAGGTGGCCCGCAACGGCGTCCAGGTCAACGCCATCGGTACCAACTTCATGGACTTCCCCGAGTTCCGCCGGGCCAGCGGTGCTGACGATCCCGAGGTCCGTGCGCAGATCGAACAGCAGACGCCGATGCGCCGGCTCGGCACGGTCGAGGAGTGTGCGGCCCTGGGGCTCGGCTTCCTCGACGGCACCTGCGAGTTCGTGACCGGTCAGTTCATCGCCCACGACGGCGGCTGGGCCATCTGATCCGGCCGGCGTCGCCGGCACCCACCGTTCTGGTGAACGACCACGTCACCTGATGGTCTCGATCGTTCACCAGAACGGTCTGGGGTTGCGGGGTGTCAGACGCGCTCGATGATGATGGCGGGGGCCATGCCGCCGCCGGCGCACATCGTGATGAGCCCGAACTGGCCGTCGGTGCGCTCGAGCTCGTCGAGCACGGTGCCGATGAGGATGGCGCCGGTGGCACCGATGGGGTGGCCGAGAGCCATGGCGCCACCGTTGACGTTCACCTTGCTGCGGTCGAGGTCGAGGTCGCGCTGGAACTTCTCGGCGACGACGGCGAACGCCTCGTTGATCTCCCAGATGTCGATGTCGTCGACCGTGAGTCCGGCACGGGCCAGCACCTTGTGGGCGGCGGGGACCGGGGCGTTCAGCATGAGCGTGGGGTCGTCTCCCATGTTGGTCGTGGCGACGACGCGGGCACGGGCCTTCAGGCCGTGGGCCTTGGCGTAGTCCTCGCTCGCCCAGAGGATCGCGGCGGCGCCGTCGACGACACCGGACGAGTTGCCGGCGTGGTGGACGTGCTCGATCACGAGGTCCGGGTACTTCTGGTTGATGAGCTCGCGGAAGGTCGGTCCGCCTTCGTGGCTGTAGTCGGCGATGGCCGGGAAGCTCGGAGGGAGCTGTGCCAGCGACTCGGCGGTCGTGTTGGGCCGGGGGAACTCCTCGTGGTCGAGGGCGACCGAGCCGTCCATGTTCAGGACGGGGATGAGGCTCTTGTCGAACCGTCCCTCGGCGATCGCGGTCGCGGCACGCTTCTGCGACTCGGCGGCCAGCGCGTCGAGCGCCTCGCGGGGAATGCCCTCCATCGAGGCGATGGCGTCGGCGCACACGCCCTGATGCGACTGCGGGTGGATCTCCTGGAGGTGCGCGTTGCCCGCACCCATGGGCATGAGGCCCTTCTTGGGGAGCGACATCATCTCGGTTCCGCCACCGACGACGAGGTCCTCCATGCCGGCCATGATCGCGTTGGCAGCGATGTTGTTGGCGGTGATGCCCGAGCCACAGAAACGGTCGAGCGTGACGCCGCTGGCGCGCACGTCGTAGCCCGCGTCGAGGGCGGCCATACGGCCGAGATCGCCCGACTGCTCCTTGACCTGCGAGCTGGTTCCCCACACGACGTCGTCGACGTCAGAGGTGTCGAACCCGTTGCGGTCGACCAACGCCTCGAGGACCGTGCGGCCCAGGTGCTGGGGGTGGAGATGCGCGAGCGCACCCTTTCCTTGCTTGCCGATTCCCCGGGGGGTACGGACAGCGTCGATGATCAGTGCGTCAGCCATGGTGAGTTCGTAACACCTTCTGGGTAGCGTCGCGTCATCATGTCCGAGACCAATTCGCCCGCATCCGCTGCGGATCATCAGGTCGTCGTCGTCGGGGCAGGCCCCGCCGGGCTGACGGCAGCGTTCCAACTCCACAAGTACGGCGTCCCGTCGACCGTGCTCGAAGCCGACGACATGGTCGGCGGCATCTCCCGCACCGCGCAGCGCGACGGGTGGCGCTTCGACATCGGCGGCCACCGCTTCTTCACGAAGGTCCAGGCCGTCGAGGACCTGTGGCACGAGATCCTCCCGGACGAGGACTTCCTCATGCGGCCGCGCAAGAGCCGCATCTTCTACGACGGCAAGTACTTCGACTACCCGCTCAAGGCCTTCAACGCCCTCAAGAACCTGGGCGTCCTCGAAGCCGTGCTCTGCGTCGCCTCGTACGCCAAGGCCAAGATCCGGCCGCCGAAGGACCAGACCAACTACGAGGGTTGGCTCGTCGCCCGCTTCGGCCAGCGCCTCTACGAGACGTTCTTCAAGACCTACACCGAGAAGCTCTGGGGCGTCCCCGTCCACGAGATGCCGTCCGACTGGGCCGCGCAGCGGGTCAAGGGGCTCTCGCTCGGCAACGCCATCGTCAACGCGCTTCTGCCCAAGCGGAACCAGAAGGACATCACCTCGCTGATCGAGGAGTTCCAGTACCCCAAGTACGGGCCGGGGATGATGTGGGAGGTCTGCCGCGACAAGGTCGTCGCCGACGGATCCACCGTCGAGATGGAGACCACGGTCACCAAGATCCGTCACGCCGACGGTCGGGCGACCAGCGTCGTCGCGACGCACGCCGACGGGACCACCACCGAGTACCCCTGCACCGACGTCATCTCGTCGATGCCGATGTCGCATCTCCTCGAGGCGATGGACCCGCCGGTCCCCGACCATGTCGAGGCCGCCGCCGCCGACCTCCGCTACCGCGACTACCTCATCGTGGCGCTGGCGCTGCCCGAGGCACTCGTCGACTTCGACGACAACTGGATCTACATCCACGACCCCAAGGTCCGGACCATGCGCATCCAGAACTTCGGTTCGTGGTCGCCGTACATGGTCAAGGACGGGATGAACACCCTGGGCCTCGAGTACACGGTCTGGGAGGGCGACGAGGAGTGGAACGCCGACGACGAGTGGCTGATCGAGCGAGCGAAGCAGGAACTCGAGCAGCTCGGACTCGCCAAGAAGGGCCAGGTCGAGGCGGGCTACGTCGTCCGTCAGGCCAAGGCGTACCCGATCTACGACGACCGCTACGCGAAGAACGTCGACGTGCTCCGCGCCTGGCTCGAGACCGACGCCGCCAACGTCCACCCCGTGGGCCGCAACGGCATGTTCCGGTACAACAACCAGGACCACTCGATGTTCACCGCGATGTTGACGGTCGAGAACATCATGACCGGCTCCACCCACGACGTGTGGGAAGTCAACGTCGAGGAGGAGTACCACGAGGAGTCGGGTGCCGAGGGCGGTTCGTCGCTCCCCGAGGTCGCTCGTCCCGCAGGTTCGCACGGCACCGGTCGTGACGCTCCGGTGATCCGCCGCGAGGTCATCGAGGCGAACAAGCCCGGTTCACCCGGCGCAGCCGAGTAGCTACAGCCCCTGCGCGAGGCGCATCACGCGGTCCTTGATCGCGGTCGGCGTGATGTCGGCGGCGACGGACATCAACCGAGCGTCGACCCCGACGAGGTAGCGCGACCGCGGTGACGAGGTCGACAGCGCCTTGGCGATGACCTTGGCGCAGGTCTTTGGCTCGCCCATGAGCCCGGACCACATCGACAACAGACTGCCCAGCCGTTCGTACGAGCCGGTGTAGTCGGACCCTTCGCGCTTGGCCATGTCGCGCTCGAGGTCTTCCCAGATGTTGGTCTTGAAGCCACCGGGCTCGACCAGCACGACGTCGATCCCGTCCTTGGCCACCTCCATGCGCAGCGCATCCGACACGCCTTCGAGCGCATGCTTCGTGCCCTGGTACCAACCGGTGAGCGGAGTGGTGGTGCGGCCGTAGATCGACGAGATGTTGACGATGCGTCCGCCGCCGGCGGCACGCATGGCCGGGATCGCCAGCCGGGCCAGTCGGATGGGCGCCACCACCATCGTGTCGAGGATCTGATGGACCTCGTCGTCGGCCACGTCCTCGACCGCGCCGGTCATGCCGTAGCCGGCGTTGTTGACGAGCCCGTGCAACGCGCCCATCTCGGCCATCAGCGCCGCGCAACCGTCGGCGTCGGTCACGTCGAGGATCGCGGTCTCCACGTCGACCCCGGCTTCGCTGGCCGCGGCAGCCACGACCTTCGCCTTGGCCTTCGACCGAACGGTGCCGGTGACCCGGAAGTCGCGGCGGGCGAGCTCGAGGACCGTGGCGAGTCCGATGCCCGAGTTCGCGCCGGTGACGAGGACGTGGCGTTCGCGTTCGGTCATGCGTCCACCCTGGCACGATCGTCGCGGCGGTGGCGCTCGGATCGGTGGTAGCAACGGGCGCATGGAAGCTTCCCGGGCGCCCGAGAACGTCGCCGTCATCCTGCTCGACTCCCTGAACCGACACATGCTCGGCTCGTACGGGGGGACCGAGTTCGAGACGCCGAACCTCGACCGGTTCGCCGCGCAACAGGCCACGCGCTTCACGCGCCACGTCACCGGCTCGCTCCCGTGCATGCCTGCACGACACGACATCCTCTGTGGCGCGCTCGACTTCCTCTGGAAGCCGTGGGGGTCGATCGAACTGTGGGAGCAGCCCATCACGCGCGTGCTCAGCCACAGCGGGGTGACCACCGCGCTGGTCACCGACCACCCACATCTGTTCGAGACCGGTGGCGAGAACTACCACACCGATTTCGACGGCTGGGACTACCTGCGCGGCCACGAAGGCGATCCGTGGCGGACGCACCCCGACCCCACCTGGGTGGGCACGCCGGCGATGCCGGCCAGAGACGGCGGCTGGTGGATGAACCGCATCATGGGGATCGAGGGGATGGACCGTGGCTACGACCGGTCGCGCACCTTCTTCCGCGACGAGACCGACTACCCCGGCCCCCGCACCATGACCGAGGCTGCCCGCTTCCTGACCGAGGCGACGCCACACCACGACCGCTGGTTCCTCTTCGTCGACGAGTTCGACCCCCACGAGCCCTTCGACACACCCGCACCCTGGGCCGGCCGCTACGAGGACTCGCCGCCGGAGGATGAGTGGATCATCTGGCCGCCCTACGCCGACGGGGCGATCGGCAAGGGCTTGTTGACCGAGGCCGAGGGTCGCCACGTCCGCGCCAACTACGGCTCGAAGCTGTCGATGATCGACCACTGGTTCGGGAAGGTCCTCGACGCCTTCGACGAGCAGGGTCTGTGGGAGAACACGGCGCTGATCGTCTGCACCGATCACGGCCACTACCTGGGCGAGGAACGCGAAGGGCGCGACATCTGGGGCAAGCCCGGGGTGCCGCAGTACGAGCCCCTCGGCCACACGCCGCTGCTCATCCACTGGCCGGGGCGCGACGGTGGCGGCACCTGCGACGCGCTGACGACCAACGTCGACCTGTTCGCCACGATCGCCGACGTGTTCGACGCCTCGGTGACTCACCGAACCCACGGTCGGTCGATGGTGCCGCTGCTGACGGGCGAGGCGACCGAGATTCGCGAGTGGGCGATCGGCGGCTACTACGGCGGCTGGGTCCAGATCACCGACGGGACACGGAAGTACGTTCGTGGCGCTGTCGGCGAGAACTTCCCGATCTCGATGTGGTCGAACCGGTGGTCGACGATGCCGATCCACATCCCCGGGTTCGAAGGGCTGCCGGCGCCCGACCAGCGCGCCTGGCTCGACACCATGCCGGGCTCCGACATCCCGGTCATCCGCCAGCCCTACGTGCCCGGCGACAAGCTCCCGTTCTGGGTGGCGAGCGGCAACGCGGTCGACCGGCACTTCCTCTTCGACCTCGACGTCGATCCCGACGAGCAGGAGAACCGTCGCGACGAGTCCGCCGCCGACGACCTGGTCGCGATGTTGCGGTCGGCGCTCGTCGACCTCGACGCCCCCGACGAGCAACTCGCCCGCCTCGGCCTCACCTGAGCCGGCGGCCGGCGCCCGGTGCCATCGGGACGGTGCCATCAGGCCGCGTCTTCGCGACAGGTGTTCGGAACGTACCGATCGGCACGTTGGGTGTCGTTTACGTCGTGGAACGTACCGATCGGCACGTTGCGCACCGGGTCTGGGTCCGGCAGCCGGTGCCATCGGGACGGGTGTTCGGAACGTACCGATCGGTACGTTGGGTGTCGTTTACGTCGTGGAACGTACCGATCGGCACGTTGCGCACCACTGGCGGGTCGTACGCGCCGATTGGCGCGTTGGGTGCGGGCGGGGAAGGGTCGGGTCCTGTCGGGCATGACGGTGGCGCCGGTGGGGTAGGTGCTCGGCGACCGCCGACCGCCACGACATCAGGAGGCGCCACATGGCCCGCATCGCAATCGTGTTGGGACCCGACTTCGAGGACGTCGAGTTCTCGCATCCCCGAGACGCACTCGTCGACGCCGGCCACGACGTCGACATCATCGGGGTCGAGGCCGCCACCGAACTCACGGGCAAGAAGGGCGACGTCCAGGCCACGACCGACCGAGCGGCGACCGACGCCGACCCGTCGGACTACGAGGCCCTCGTCGTCCCCGGCGGCTACAGCCCCGACCACCTCCGGACCGACGGCGACCTCGTCGGGTTCGTGCGCAAGATCGGGCTCTCCGACGTCCCGGTCGCGGCGATCTGCCACGCGGGTTCTCTGCTGATCGAGGCCGAGTTGGTCGACGGGAAGCGATTGACCTCGTGGCCGTCGATCAAGACCGATCTCCAGAACGCCGGTGCCCGATGGGTGGACGAGGAGGTCGTCGTCGACGGCAACCTGATCAGCAGTCGCAACCCCGACGATCTCCCGGCGTTCTGCGAAGCACTCCTCCGTGCGATCGATGGGGAGGAGAGCTGATCATGCCCGGCCAGAAGGACCCCGGCCCCAGCGTCAAGGACGACGAGCAGTACGAGGCGCTCCGTCGCGAAGGCGCCAGCAAGGAGAAGGCGGCGCGCATCGCCAACACCGACCGCTCCACTGCGGCCAAGCGCGGCGGCGAGGCGTCGCCGTACGACGAGTGGACCAAGGACGAGCTCTACGACCGTGCCCGGGAACTCGACATCGAGGGTCGTTCGGACATGACGAAGGACCAGTTGATCGACGCGCTCCGGAACCACTGAGGGAACGGGCGCGTCGATGGATCTCGGACTCACGAGCGAGATGGTCGTGCGGGTCGCCCTCGCGGTCGCGCTCGGCGCAGCGATCGGGCTCCAGCGCGAGATCGACGACCAGCCGGCCGGTCTGCGGACCCATCTGGCGGTTGCGCTCGGCGCATCCCTCTTCGGAGTGATCTCCACGCTCGGGTTCTCGGAGTTCGAGGCCGCGTCGGCCGACACCAACGTCCAGGTCGACGTCACCCGCGTGGCGTCGCAGGTCGTCGTCGGGATCGGCTTCCTGGGGGCGGGCGTCATCTTCCGTCGCGGCGGCGACGTCCAGAACCTCACGACCGCCGCAACGCTCTGGGCCACCGCTGCCGTGGGTCTCGCTGCCGGCGTGGGCGACGGAGGCATCGCGATGTTCTCCGCCGCGCTGCTCGTGGTGGTCCTCGCGGTCCTGCGGATCCCTCGGGACTGGATCCGCCGCCGCTTCACCCGACAGGTGCGGACCGCATCGGTTCGCCTGGTCTCGGGAGCGGACCCTGCGGGCTTCGACACGTGGCTCGGCCAGCTCGAAGGCGCCCGCGTCGAGGTGGTGTCGACGGAGAAGCACGACGGCCGGCTGCGGTTCCGCGTGCGCGTCGACGCCGATCCCGGCCGGACTCCGGAGCAGATCGTCGCTCCGCTGGTTCGCCGTCATGAGATCGACGACGTGCGCTTCCTCGAGGCGCCTGCGGACGGCTGAGAGCGCCGATGCGCCGAGCCGAGACGCATGGATCCGGACGTCGGCGGGTACAGAGAGGGCCTCCAGCACCCCCGACCATGGAAGGACATGTCCACGATGAACCAGGACACCACCACCGCCCAGGACCGACCGCTCCGCACGGTGTCCGGGATCGACTCCAGCCACGCCGAGAAGATGATCGATCTCCTGGCGCAGCGACTGACCTCGATGATCGACCTCGAGCTCACCCTCAAGCACGTGCACTGGAACGTCGTGGGCCCCAACTTCATCGCTGTCCACGAGATGCTCGACACCTTCGTCGTCGAGGTCCGCGACATCGTCGACGAACTCGCGGAACGGATCCGCACCCTCGGCGGCGTCCCGAACGGTCTTCCCGGTGCCCTCGTCGAGTCCCGCACCTGGAACGACTACTCCCTCGGCCAGGCGTCGACGCAGGAGCACCTCCGCCAGCTCGACGTGGTCTACGACGGCATCGTCCTCGACCATCGTCGGGCCATCGTCCACGGTGCCAACTTCGACCCGGTGAGCGAGGGCATCCTCGTCGACGAGACGGCCACGCTCGAGATGCAGCAGTGGTTCGTCCGCTCGTTCCTCCGTGGCACCCAGCCCGACGAGGACCGGCACCGCTTCGGTGACGCCGACCGTGCACCCACCGACGACGAGGTCGCAGCCGCCGACAAGGCCGGCGACGTCTCCGACGAGGTCGGCGAGCACTACCGCGAGATGGCCTCCACCGGCGCCAACGCCAAGGGCGAGGGCCAGATCAGCTGACTGAGAACCCCACCGACGTCACTTCTTCATCCACGGAGCATTCGTCGGATCGAACCGCATCATCGAGGCGGTCTGGCTGGCGGTCGCCATGAGGTGACCGTCACGGCTCCAGACGTGCGCCGCACCATGGCCGTAGTCACCCACGGCCAGGTGCGGACGCAGGTCGATGAGGATCCAGTCGGTCTCGACGAACGTCCCGATGCGGATCGTGTTGTCGAGGCTCGTGCCTCCCGCGATCGTGCCGCAGGCGTGGGCCACCGACATGGGGACCATGTCGGCCATGTAGGCGGCGATCGCCGGCGTGATCGGGCCACCGTCGCGCCGCCGCACCCAGATGCAGAGACGACCGGGTCCGGGGTCGGGGTGCTCGATCACCTCGGCGCTGCGCATCTCGACCACGGCGCTGAACCCGGTGTCCCGTGGGATCGGCGGCAGCGGGATGTCGGGCATGATCTCTGCGAACGCCGCGAAGGGCGTGTCCCAGCGACGGGACTCGTCGGGCGGAGCGACCTTCGGCGCCGCCTCGAAGGTGCCGTCGAGGCCGCCCTCACGGTGGTGGCCGGTGGCTCCCAACGAGGCGAAGACGACCTCGCCCGTCGGGCTCGTCCCGGTGACCCGCACCTGGTTGGTGCGACGACCGGGAGCCAGGATCTCGGCGTCGACCTGCACCTCGGTGCCGAGGCCGACCGTCGAGACGAACTGCGTCGTCATCCACAGCGCCGATCGATCGGTCACCCGTTCCGCAGCGGTGATCGACACTGCGATCGCGGTACCGCCATAGAGCTTGCCGTCGAGGCGAGCCAGGTGGTTCTCGACCGTGAAGTCGAACCGCCCGCTCTCGCCCTCGCGCGTCAGACCCAGGAACTGCTCGTCGACCTGCATCCGGGCAAGCTAGCGAGGCGAGGTCGATGTCGAGGAAGCGTCGAGGCCCCCGCGTCGCGATCGCCAACGCCAGCGACGCACTGCGTCGCTGGCCTCGACTTCGCCCTACCACGGGCGGGCGGGATGCCCGTGGGTCTCAGACGCCGACCAGGATCCGGTTGTCGTCGTCAGTGCTCTCGTCGCCGTCGTCCTCAGTGGCCTCGAGGCTGTGCATCAACTGCTCGCCCTCGACGTCGACGTTGGGGGTGATCCGGTCGAGCCAGGTCGGGTACCACCAGGCCCGGTCACCGAAGAGCGTCATCACCGCCGGCACGATGACCATGCGGACGACGGTTGCGTCGAGCAGCACCGCCGCCGACAGGCCGATGCCGAACATCTTGATGGTCGGGTCGTCGCCGAGGACGAAGCTCCCGAAGACGCTGACCATGATGATGGCGGCAGCGGAGATGACCCGGGCTGATGCCCCGAGACCGGTGAGGACGCTCTCGCGGGCCTTGCCTGTCTTGGCGTACTCCTCGCGGATGCGGGTCATGATGAAGACCTCGTAGTCCATCGAGAGCCCGAAGAGGATGGCGAACATCAGCAAGGGAAGGAAGCTGATGATCGGCACTGTCGTCTCCAAGCCGATCAGGTCCTTGAGCCAGCCCCATTGGAACACGGCGACCAGGACGCCGAAGCTCGAGGCGATCGAGAGCAGGATCGCGATGGCGGCCTTGATGGGCACGACGATCGAGCGGAACACGACCATCAGCAGGATCAGCGTGAGATCGACCACGAGGATCATGAACACGGGCAATGCCGACAGCATCTTGTCGCTGATGTCGATGTTGGACGCCGTCGATCCCGTGAGGGCGACAGCGGCACCGGTCTCGGCCTCGACGTCCTGGAGTCCATCGCCGCGGAGACGGTGAACCGTGTCCTCGGTGGCCTTGTCGGCGGGGCCGGACGTGGGGATGGCCGAGATGACAGCGGTGTCACCGGCCTCGTTGAGGCTGGCCGGGCTGACGCTGTCGATACCGGGATCGGCTTCGATCGCTGTGGCCACTGCGGTTGCGGCCTCAGCTCGATCCCCGGCGGCGGTCAGGTCGACGACAACGGTCAGTGGACCGTTGAAACCGGGGCCGAAGCCCTCGGCCAGCAGGTCATACGCCTCGCGCATTGTGTTGCCCTCTGGCTGCGTTCCGTCGTCGGGAGAACCGAGGCGGAGGCTGAGCGTGGGGACAGCGAGCAGGAGCATGACCAACAGTCCGCCGACGAGCGAGATGACAGGGTGCTCGGTGACCTTCTCGGCCCACTTGGTCCCGAGGGTCTTCTCGCCGGCGCTCGACGTCCTGGCCTTCATGCCGGGAAGGGTGACCTTGTCGATGTTGTGACCGGCGAAGCCGAGCAGGGCGGGGAGGAGGCTGATGGCCACGAGCACGGCGATGAAGACGGTGGCGGCGGCAGCGAGACCCATCACCGTCAGGAACGGGATCCCGACCACGGCGAGACCGCCGATGGCGATCACGACGGTCATTCCGGCGAACACCACGGCGCCGCCGGCCGTCGCGTTGGCACGTGCCGCCGATTCCTCGACGTCGAGGCCGTCGGCCAGGTTCTGGCGATGGCGGGTGACGATGAAGAGGGCGTAGTCGATACCGACCGCCAGGCCGATCATCGTGGCGAGCACGGGGGCGGTCTCCGAAAGGTCGACGAACGCCGACAGGAGCGTGATGCCCATGAGCCCGATTCCGAGGCCGATCAGCGCGGTGATGAGCGGGAGTCCCATCGCGATGACCGAGCCGAACGCGAACAGGAGGACGACCACGGCCACGGCGAGGCCGATGAGCTCGGACGAAGCCGGTTCGGCTTGCGAGTGCGCCGAGACGACACCGCCGCCGAGCTCGACTTGGATGCCTTCGGTCTCGAAGCCTTCGGCGAGCATGATGAGCGACTCGTAGGCCTCCTCGGAGACCGAGATCGCGTCGACCGCGTACTGCACGGTCGAGAACGCGATGTCTCCATCGGGCGAGATCGCTCCGGTGGTCGAGGGGTCGGAGGCGCCGACGGCTTCGGGGAGGTCTGCGAGTTCGGTGCTGAAGGCGGAGAGCTGCGCAGGGTCGAGCGCGGCTCCGTCTGTGGATGCGAAGACGACGCGAGCGCTGTCGCCGGACTGCGCGGGGAAGCGTTCGGTCAGCAGGTCGATGGCTTCCTGCGATTCGGTGCCAGGAATCGAGAACTCGGTCGAGGTCTCGCCGCCGGCGGCCTGGGCGATGACACCCAGCAGGACAAGGCCGATCAGCCATGCGCCGAGGACCTTCCTGCGGTTGCGGACGCTGAAGTGTCCGAGTCGATAGAGCAGTGTTGCCATGTCGGTGTTCCTTCTCGGGGTGGTGGGGGTGTGCCCATCAAATGCGCCGATCCTCAGAGAACCCTTGGAACAGCCGTGGAGACCGCGCCGACCGCTCCGGCGCCCGTTCGCAGCGTTCTCTGAGCGAACTCCAAGGATCATGCGGTTCACTGGGACGATGTCCACCGGCCCGCGACTCGACAACACTCCCCGAGGAGAGGGCCGGAAGATCCTCATCGTCGATGACGAGGACTACATCACCGACCTGTTGGGAACCGCGCTGCGGTTCGTCGGATTCGAGACCGCAATCGCCCACAACGGCAACGACGCGCTCCGTTCGATCGGTGACTTCGGCCCCGATCTGGTGGTTCTCGACGTCATGATGCCGAGTCCGGACGGCTTCGAGGTCTGTCGACGCATGCGAGCCGACGGCGACAACACGCCGGTGATCTTCTTGACCGCCCGCGATGCTCCTGACGACCGCGTCGCCGGATTCCTCAAGGGCGGCGACGACTATGTGACGAAGCCGTTCGGTCTCGAGGAGATGGTGGCCCGGGTGCATGCCGTTCTGCGGCGAACCGGGTCCGGCGACGTGGCGACGAACCTCCACGAGTATGCGGATCTCGTGATGGACGAAGACGCACATCGTGTGACTCGACACGGGGACGCGATCGATCTCTCACCAACCGAGTTCCGGCTGCTGCGGTACCTGTTGTTGAACGCAGACCGCGTGTTGTCGAAGGCGCAGATCCTCGACCACGTCTGGCAGTACGACTACGATGGAAACGCCAGCGTGGTGGAGACCTACATCTCGTACCTCCGAGCGAAGGTCGATGCCCACGAGCCGAGGCTCATCCGGACCGTGCGCGGCGTCGGCTACACGTTGCGCGACTCGGACTGACCGATGTCGACAGCTCGGAGAATCCAACTCGGGATCCTGCTCACGGTCTTCATCGTGATGGTGACCTGCGGCGTCGGCATCCTGGTCACCGTGCGGTCGGAGTTGGTGGACCAGATCGACGACCAACTCGAGACGGGAGCGGAGACGCTCGGTCGCCTCGACGACCCGATCGACGCGCTGGGACTCGTCGAGACCGTGGCCATGCAGCCCGATCGCGAGAGCGCGTTGCTGGTGTTCGGTCCGAGTGGGGATCTCGTTGCGAGCGTGTCGAGTGGGACCGGAGAGGGCGACGCGCTTCCCGACATCGGTCGTGTGGGCATCACCGGTCTGCAGGAGCGGGAAGGGCGGACGATCCAACTCCCCGCGGTCGACGACTCCGTGGAGTACCGGGTCGTGGCGGTCGAGGTCGGCGACTCGGTTCTCGTCATCGCATCGCCGCTCGACGAGGTCCACGACACGATGGGCCGGGTGACGGTCGCGCTGATGGTGGCCGCAGGGTTCGCCGTCGCCGCCATCGGCGTGGTGACGACGATCGTGATCCGGCGAGCGATCAGTCCCATCGACGACATGATCGACACCGCCGCAGCGATCGGTGATGGCGACCTCTCCCACCGAATCGACACGTCGTCGCACGATCCCGAGGTCCTGCGCCTCAGTGGAGCGCTCAATGACATGCTCCACCAGATCGAGGACGCGTTCGCCGAGAAGGAGACCTCGGAGCGGCGACTGCGTCAGTTCGTCGCTGATGCATCGCATGAGTTGCGGACACCGTTGTCGTCGATCCGCGGATACTCGGAGTTGTACCTGACCGGTGCGGCGACCGACGAGCACGCAGTCGGCCGAGCGATGACCCGCATCCAGTCCGAGGCGATCCGGACCGGTGGGCTCGTGGAGGACCTCCTCCTGTTGGCGCGCCTCGACCAGGGTCGCGAGATCCAGCGCGAGGAGGTCGATCTCACCCGCGTTGTCTCCGACGCCGTCGCCGATGCCAAGGCGATCGAACCGGAGCGTGACCTGGCTCTCGCGCTGCCGGATCAGTCCGTGTCGTTGCTCGGTGACGAGGGGCGGCTGCGTCAGGTCGTCACCAACCTCCTGGCCAACACCCGAGCGCATGCGCCGGGGACCAGGGTCGAGGTGCAGTTGATGCAGGACGGAGGCGTCGTGACGCTCGTCGTGCGGGACGAAGGGCCGGGACTCGACGACGATCAGGCTGCGCGCGTGTTCGACCGGTTCTGGCGGGCCGACGAGACGAGAAACCGCCGGACAGGCGGGAGTGGGCTGGGGCTGTCGATCATCGAGTCGATCGTCGAGGCGCACGGTGGCACTATCGAACTGGAGACGGCTCCGGGCCAAGGGGCGACCTTCTCGGTATGGCTACCGATCCGGGGCGGCGTTCCCGAGCCGTGAAGTCGCGGCCCGTCGACATGGATGCGAACCGTAGATTGGCGCCATGAAGGAACTCGTGTACCACCGCATGCTCCTCCCGGCGATCGCCGACTACCCCGACAAGGTGGGATTCATCGACGGCGAGCGGCGGTTCACCTACCGAGAGCACGGCGACCGGGTGTTCCGCCTGGTGCATGCGCTGCGCAACCAGCTGGGCATCGAGCCCGGCGACCGCTTCGCCGTGATGTCGGCGAACTGCCACGAGTTCCTCGAGCTCTACCACGCCGCGTTCCTGGGTGGCGGTGTGATCAACCCGCTGAACCTCCGTCTCGCCGGCAAGGAGCTCGACTACATCCTGCGCGACTCGGGCACCGAGGTCGTGTTCGTCGACCCCCTCTTCGCCGGCCACCTGGCCCAGGCGTTGGCGAGCTCCGGCGAACCGAGCCCGGTCAAGCACGTGGTGCTGATCGGTGATCCGGCGATCATGGGCGGCGCCGAGGTGCCCCACGATCTCCGCTACGACGACGTGCTGGCTGCCGCCGAACCGGTCGAACCGCCGGAGCCCGACGAGGACGATCCCGCCGTGCTCATGTACACGGGCGGGACCACGGGACTGCCCAAGGGCGTGCTGGTCGAGCACCGGGCCGAGATGCTGAACCTCTACCACATCGCCATGGTGATCTCGTTCGACGACTCGAGCGTCTACCTGCACCAGACACCCATGTTCCACGCCGCATCGATGGGCGGGATCATGGGCACGCCGGCCAGCGGCGGGACGACCGTGTACCAACCGATGTTCGATCCGGGCGGGGCGCTCGCGCTCATCGAGGAGCACTCGGTGACCCAGACGATGATGGTCCCGACGATGATCGCGATGGCGCTCGACCATCCCGACTTCGCGCCCGAGAAGCTGTCGTCCCTCACGCAGCTGACCTACGGCGCGTCGCCGATGCCGGCGGCGCTGCTCGACCGCCTCATCGCGCTGTACCCCGATCTCGACATCTCGCAGGGTTACGGCATGACCGAGTGCTCGTCGCTGCTGACCTGGCTCGATCCCGGCGACCACCGCGCCGGCGGACCGCGCCTGCGGTCGGCGGGCAAGCCCGTTGCCGGCGTCCGTCTGAGCATCCAGGACGAGTCGGGCAACATCCTCCCCCGGGGCGAGACCGGCGAGGTCTGCGCACGGGCCGGCAACTTCATGCGGGAGTACTGGAACAAGCCCGACGCCACCGACGAGGCGTTCCGCGACGGCTGGTATCACACCGGTGACGCCGGCTATCTCGACGAGGGCGGCTACCTCTTCCTCGTCGACCGGGTGAAGGACATGATCGTCACCGGTGGCGAGAACGTGTACTCGGCCGAGGTCGAGTCGGCGATCTCGCGCCACCCGGCGGTGGCCCAGGTCGCGGTCATCGGGATCCCGCACGACACGTGGGGCGAACAGGTCCATGCCGTGGTCGTGTTGCACGACGGGGCGACGGCGACCGAGGAGGAGATCCAGGAGCAGGCGCGCGGCGAGATCGCCGGCTACAAGGTCCCGAAGTCGGTCGAGTTCCGGACCGAGCCGCTCCCGTTGTCCGGTGCGATGAAGGTCCTCAAGAAGGACCTGCGCGCGCCGTACTGGGATGGGCAGGACCGCGCCGTCAACTGACGTTCCGCGCGACGGCACCAACAGGGGGACGCGGCCGTGCGGCTGCTGTACATCGACATCGACACCCTCCGCCCAGACCACCTGGGCTGCTACGGGTACCACCGCGACACGTCGCCCAACATCGACGCGGTGGCGGCTCGTGGGGTGCGCTTCGACGGGGTCTACGCGTCGGACACCCCGTGTCTGCCGTCGCGCTCGGCGTTGATCTCCGGTCAGTTCGGCATCCACAACGGGGTCGTCGGCCACGGCGGTTCGGCGGCCGAGCCGTTCCGCGAGGGCGTATCACGTGGGTTCTGGTCGAAGCTGGCGATGACGTCGTGGGCACGTCAGCTGCGCAATGCGGGGATCCGCACGACGACCATCTCGACCTTCGCCGAGCGGCACGCCGCCTATCACTGGCTGGCGGGGTTCAGCGAGAACATCAACGTCGGCCTCGGAGGTCTCGAGACCGCCGACCAGGTTTCGACCGAGTTCCTGTCGTGGGCCGACCGCCATGCCCGTGAGGACGACTGGTTCTGCCATGTCCACGTGTGGGACCCCCACACGCCCTATCGGTCGCCGGCCGAGTACGGCGACCCGTTCGCCGACGAGCCGATTCCGTCCTGGCTCACCGAGGAGGTCCGTGCCGAGCACTGGGACCTGCCGGGTCCGCATTCTGCCCAGGAGATGATCGGGTTCGGCGGCGGTCGGGGCCACGACCGGTTCCCACGCCAGCCGTTGGAGGCGACCGACCTGTCACAGGTCCGTCGGATGTTCGACGGCTACGACACCGGCATCCGCTACGCCGACGACCACGTCGGCCGGTGGCTCAACGCGCTCGCCGACGCGGGCGTCCTCGACGACACCGCGGTCATGATCTCGGCCGATCACGGCGAGACCCTCGGCGAACTGGGCACGTACTGCGACCACCACTTCGCCGACGAGCACACCAGCCACCTTCCGATGATCCTGCACTGGCCCGGCGTCGCTGGTGCCGAGGGCGGTCGCGTCGCCGGCGGCCTGCACTACCAACTCGACGTCGCCGCGTCGGTCGTCGAGTTGGCCGGTGGTCGTGTGGCGCCGGGATGGGACGGCGAGTCGTTCGCCGACGCGCTGCGCGCCGGAGACGCGCCGACCGGCCGGGAGCACCTGGTGCTGTCGCACGGGGCGTGGACGGCGCAGCGCGGGGTCCGCACCACCGACCACCTCTACCTGCGGACGTTCCACGACGGGTTCCACGGGTTCGCCGACCAGATGCTCTTCGACCTCTCGACCGACCCGCACGAGCAACACGACCTGGCCGATGCCGATCCGGCGCAGTGCCGTGCGCTCGACGATCTGTTGGCGTCGTGGCGTGACGACTGCCTCGCGTCGTCCTCGACCGGCATCGATCCCCTCGACACCGTCCTCGACGAGGGCGGGCCGTGGCACGTCCGTGGCCGCCTGCTCGAGTACGCGGACCGACTCCGGTCCACGGGCCGAGGGGCGTGGGCCGACACCCTCCTCGCCCGCCATCCCCGAGAGGCGTCGGGCGAACTTCCCCGGTCGGGCTTCTGAACGCAGTCGTAGGCTCGGCGCATGGCCCTCGATCGTCGTCAGTTCCTGCTCGCCACGATCGCGACCGCAGCGGTGGGGGCGTGCTCGTCCGACGACGATGACAGTGGCGCGAGAGCGTCGTCGTCCACGACGACGACCGAGGCCGGCCCCTCGCTGGCCTCCGACCCGTTCACGCTCGGCGTCGCGTCGGGTGATCCGCTCCCGGGCGGGGTGATCCTCTGGACGCGGCTGGTGATGGACGCCACCGAAGCCGACGGAGCCATGCCGACCGACGACGTGCCGGTCGCCTGGCAGGTCGCCACCGACGCCGCCTTCGAGTCCATCGCGGCCGAGGGGTCCGCGACGGCGCTCGCAGCCCTCGGGCACTCCGTGCACGTCGACGCCGACGGTCTCGACCCCGACACCGAGTACCACTACCGATTCACCGCCGGTGGCCACACCAGCCCGGTCGGCGTCACCCGGACGTTCCCGGCCGACGACGCCTCGCCCGGCCGGTTCCGGTTCGCCGTCGCCACGTGCCAGGACCTGCAGTTCGGTCGCTATGGCGCCTGGGCCCACGCCGCCGCCGACGGTGACTTCGACGCCGTGCTCTTCATGGGCGACTACGTCTACGAGTTGCCGCCCTTCGACGTGTCACCCGAACAGGACGGCAGTCGGATGTGGCGGGTCGACACCGCGGTCAGCGTCGACGACTTCCGCATCCGCTACGCCCAGGTGCGTGAGGACCCGGCGCTCCAGGCTGCCCACGCCATGGCCCCGTGGATCGTGATGTGGGACGACCACGAGGTCACCGACAACTACACCGGCGACACGTCGTACACCGATCCCGATCCTGACGACCTCCGCGCCGCGAGGGCCGCGGCGTACCAGGTCTGGTACGAGCACATGCCGGTCCGCCTGCCCGCACCCGCCGACATCACCGACGGGGAGACGTACCCCGTCTACCGGGCCTACCGCTACGGCGACCTCGTCGACCTGGCCACCCTCGACTCGCGCCAGTACGCCGACCCGACCCCGTGTCGTGAGACCTCGTCGGGTGACCGGGGCCCTGGGTGCGAGGAGCGACTGGACCCGGACCGGACGCTGCTCGGCGCAGAGCAGTTCGCCTGGCTCGCCGACCGACTCGGAGCGAGCACGGCGCGTTGGTCGGTGCTGGGCAACCCGGTCATGTTGTCGGGGTTCGACGCCAACGCCGGCGAGGGCGAACCCGAGTACTACCTCGAGTCGTGGGACGGCTACGTCGCCGAGCGCGATCGGCTGCTCGCGTTGCTGGCCGACGTCGAGTCACCGATCGTGCTGACCGGCGACTTCCACGCCAGCTTCGTGCTCGACGCCAGGGACGCCTCGGGCGTCGACGTGGCGCCGGAGTTCCTGGTCACCGGGATCTCGTCGTTGCCCTTCGACGCGCCGACGGCGGGCAACCCGCAGGTCCGCTATGCCGAGGCCGGCAACGGCTACCTGGTCTGCGAGGTCACGCCGGAGCGCTGGACCACCGAGTTCCGCCATGTCGTCGACGTCTGGGATCCGGCGTCTGCGGTCGACGCCGGTCCCGTGTGGACCGTCGAACACGGCCAGCGGGTGGCGACCGAGGCGTAGCCCGCCCGCCGCAGCGCTAGCTCCAGTGGCTGCGACCAGCGTCGGCCATCTCGGGTGCCGGCTCGGTCGGGTCGAGGACACGGATCACCTCGCTCGCGGCGAAGAACACCCCGCCGAGGATCAACAGGACCGCGCCGACGCCAGCCCAGATCAGGTACGGGGTGGTGTTGATCACCTCGAACTCGGAGGAGGAGCCGGCGGTCATCGCGGCGACCGACAGCGTCAGCGCGCACAGGACGCCACCGCCCACGAGGAGCCAGGTTCCGGTCCGACGCATGTTCATCCCCCTGCCGTTCAGGACTCGTGCGGCCGTGACCGGCGCCGAGCCGACGCCGCACTGCTGGCGATGCTGACGGAATCGACGGTGCTTGTCCACCGTTCCGGCATTCGCACGGAGGTGTCGCCCGATGGTGGTGCCCGGAGTGCAGTGTCGGAGCGACAACCGCCGCCCGCGATTCCCAGAAGCGAGGCCGGGTCCGCCGTCCCGGAGGGACGGTGGCGGAGGGAGTGGGATTCGAACCCACGGAACCCGCGAGGGGCTCGACGGTTTTCAAGACCGTTCCATTCGTCCGCTCTGGCATCCCTCCAGCGGCCATCCGGGCCGGCCGGTCGAACTCGCTCGGGAGCGAACTCGAAGCCGGCCAACCCGTCTGGACTGGCGGAGAGAGAGGGATTTGAACCCTCGGAGGACTTGCGCCCTCACTTCCTTAGCAGGGAAGCACCATCGGCCTGACTCGGTCATCTCTCCGTGCGATCGGCGAGCCTAGCGGGCGCCTCCCGACAGTCGGCAGCCCAGTTCGCGAAGGCCCCGCGACCATCCACCACGCATCATCCGTCATGCGGTATGTGCAACTGCAGCAAGCGTTCGTGACGAATATCACAAGCTCGAATGTTGCGTTTGGTTTACGAACCGTCCAGGCTTTGTCACATCACACCAGATGAATAGCGACGGTCGCGCACTTCGCGGCATCCCCCACTGAGGGATGTGCAGTGTGCGATCGGGTCCGGATTCGGCACTCCCCCCGGCTGGCTCCACCACCTGCGTCTCCATCCCCTCCGACGCGTTGCTTTCTCCCCAACACCGGCTCAGCGGCTTCGTCGCGTCTGGTGGAAAGGACACGCACCACAATGCGCAACAAACTGATCCCCGCACTGGCCGGTCTCGGCCTCGCACTCCTCCTGGCGGTCACCGCGACCGTCGGCGCAGGAGCCACCGACGCCCCCGAGGGCGGAGACAACGAGGAGGTGGTCGCAGCGAGCGTCTTCGGTGCCGCCATCACCGTCCCCCTCGTCGAGGCGCCCGCACCGTCGATGGACGACGTCGACGCCTTCCGCCCCGCTCCCGGCCCCACCGCCGAGGAGATGGACGCCTACTTCGCCGGCATCGAGCGAGCGAAGGCCGAGGCTGCCGCCGCAGAAGCGGCCGCTGCCGCCGAGGCCGCCGAGGCGAAGGCCGCTGCCGCGGTCGTGCCCGCCGCGGCGCCCGGTTCCGTCCAGGACATCATCGCTCGCTACTTCGGGTCACAGACCCAGAAGGCGCTCGCCGTCGCTCGCTGTGAGTCGGGTCTCAACCCCGGCGCCATGAGCCCCGGTGGCGGCAACCACGGCCTGTTCCAGATCAACAACGTCCACAGCGGTCACTTCCAGTCGGTCACGGGTGCCCCGTGGTCGGCCCGCTACGACGCCGAGATGAACACCCGGTTCGCCCACTGGCTCTACAGCCAGCAGGGCTGGGGACCGTGGGCCTGCGCCTGACACCCCGCAACGCACGGGAGTCCTGAGGACCCCGGCGAAGAACGGAGACCATCGGCCACGTCGCGCGAGCATGCGACGTGGCCGATGGTCGTTTTGCCCCCAGCCCGACCGGTCCCCTCCACGTCGGGAACCTGCGCACCGCGTTGCTGGCATGGCTCTTCGCGCGGGTCGACGGCGGCCGGTTCCTCGTCCGGGTCGAGGATCTCGATCCGGTGGCGAGCCGCGAGGCACACGTCGAGTCACATCTCGCCGACCTCGTTGCGCTCGGCCTCGATCACGACGGCGACATCATCCGCCAGTCCGACCCTGCGGTCCGGGAGCGGCACGAGGCGGCGGTGCAACGACTCGACGACGACGGACTCCTCTATCCGTGCTTCTGCTCGCGCCGTGAGGTGGCCGAGGCCGTCGCCGCAGCGCACGGCCCGCTCCCGGAAGGCGCGTACCCGGGGACGTGTCGCGACCTGACCGACGACGAGCGCGCCGGACGGGCGGAGCGACGGACGGATCGCGGACCTGCGTTGCGGGTCCGAGCCGACCTGGCCGAGATCACGATCGTCGACCGCCTCCACGGCAGCCACACGGGTCTGGTCGACGACTTCGTGGTCCGTCGTGGCGACGGCGTGCCGGCGTACAACGTCGCGGTCGTCGTCGACGACGCTGCGCAGGGGATCGCCGAGGTCGTGCGCGGCGACGACCTGCTCGAGGGCACGCCTCGCCAGGTGTGGCTCCACGGCGTGCTCGGTCTCCCGACCCCGGCCTACGCCCACGTTCCGCTGGTGCTCGGACCCGACGGGGAACGACTCGCGAAGCGCCACGGCTCCGTGACCCGGGCCGAGCTCGAAGCCGAGGGGTGGTCGGCGGCTCGTCTGCTCGGTGTCCTCGGTGCGTCCATCGGCCTGGCGGGGGATCGCGACGAGGTCACGGCAGCGACGCTGCTCGAACGCTTCGACCCCGACGCCGTGCCGACCCAGCCGTGGGTGTTCGACCCGACCAGCGGCTGACCGGGATCAGAGCGTGCGCAGGCCGTCGACGATGAGTCCGGCGCCGACGATGATCGTCCCCGCGCCGATGAGACGGACACCGGCCGTCGCCAACGCGACGGGGACCGAGCGACGCAGGTAGACGCCGGTCGCTCCCAGCACGATCGAGATGCCGGCCGCCACGAGCACCGTGAGCGTGCCCTCCTCGGCGCCGGCGGAGATCGCGAGCACGGCTGCCGCCGGGGTGAACAGGGTGGGGAACGCCACGAAGCCGGCGAGGCGCAGGTCGGTCTCGGGTTCGATGGCATCGCGGGGCGCTCCGGCGAAGAGCCAGCGGAGGCCGGCGGCCACGAGGACGGCACCGGCACCCACGCGGAAGGTGCCGAGGTTCACGTCGAGCGCGTCGAGGATCGACTGCGAGGCGGCGGCGGCGAGGACGAGCGTCGTCAGCGCGGCGGTGGCGCCGGCGATCACGGGGAGCGGTCGGTCGGTGCGGCGGTCGTGGGCCAGGGCGACCAGCGCGGCGGCCGGGTTGCACGCGGCGACGAAGGCGATGATGGCAGCGATCAACGAGAACTCAACTCCGGGAGGGCTTCGGGGGGCGGGCGATCATCGCAGGACGGATCATGGCAGCACGGGCTCGGCGCCGAGCATCCCCGACGCAGCGTGTTGTTGGTCGTCCATGCGGGTGAAGTCGTCGTAGAACCACGCACCGGCCTCCTGTGGTGGGGTCGACGACGTGGCCGGGACCTGATCGGCGGCGAGGCGGGCGGCGCCACAGGCCAGTGCCTCGCCGGCGCCGTCGGACAGGTCGGCCATGCGAGCATCGACCTCGGTCATGGTCTGCAGCGCGGCCAGGCCTTCGATCCACGTGCCGAACCCCGACCCGCGCGGCGCAGGTCCGTGGGTCAACGATCCGTACGACGTCCCGCGTTGGGCGTCGAAGCGGACGAACGAGGCGTAGCGGTGGAGGAGACCACGGGCGTAGTCGATGTGGTGGTCCTCGAGGCCCCACTCGACCATCTCGGCCAGCGAGTACGCGGCCCACTGGTCGGGCCAGGGCTGGGGGAAGAAGTCCTCGTCGACGTCGCGCTGTGTCGTGAGGTAGTCGAGGGTCGAGATGGCCGGCGCCCGGTAGCCCTCGAGCGGGAACGCCTCGTGCACCAAGGCCATCGCCCAGAGCGCTTCGCCCGTCGCGTACACCGAGGTCTCGTCGGGGACGGGTGCCTGCTGCTCGATGTCGTAGCGGTTGAGCATCGAGCCGTCGGAGCGTTGCTGGCCGGCGAGGAACCGGGTCACGGCCAGCAGCGTCTCGTCGTACGAGGTGTCGTCGGTGGCGAGTCGCCGCTGCGCGAGCGAGACCGCGAGCAGCGCGCTCGCTCCGAGCTTGGCGCTGGCGCTCTCGGTGAACGCCAGGCCGTCGCCCGCCGGTTCGAGACGGTCGAGCATCCACTCCAGGCCGCGGTCGGCCGGGTCGAGGTAGTCGATCTCTCCGGCCCGCGTGAGTTGGTAGAGGCTCATGGTGACACCGGCGTGACGGACCAGGTTGTAGTCGTCGGCCGAGGTCGCGTCGTCACGGTTCCACCCGTAGAGGTAGTGGCCGCTCGGCTCCTGGTTGGCGACGATCCAGTCGCCGGCGGCGACCGCCGTCGCCCGTGCACCGGTCGATGTCAGCGGTGGACACACCTCTGGTGCCCAGAAGGTCACGCGGAGCACGGCGGCACCGACCGTCCACGCCAACAGCGAGCGCCGAAGCCGTCTCGACGCGCTCATCGCGACCGGTTCCGGACGAACGCGACCGGTGCCGCGACGAAGAACGTCAGCGGCAGACGGGTCCAGACCATCCGGAGAGCATCGCGCCCCGAGCGCGTGCTGCCGTCGCGCTCGGTCAATCGCTCGGTCGTACCGGGCTGTACCCGGACGTCGAAGCGGGCCAACCAGTCCAGTCGACGGATCCGTCGCGCCGTGCGTTCGTCGGGGACGACCACCACCCGGTCGCGGGTCGACGGCGTCGCCCAGATCGCGAGCGCGGCGATCGCCGCCAGGCTGAAGACCTCGACCGAGGCGGAGAGTTCGATGGAGAGATGGAACAACACCGCCACCCAGACCGCGGGGATGCGGGTGCGGCCGAACCACAGGCCGACGCCGATGAACAGCTCCATCGCCACGGCCATGGGCGAGGTGACGGTGTGGACCCAGCGCTGGGTGACGACGTCGACGACCCATCCGGCGATCGGCTCGGGAACGCGCGTCGCCACGAGGTGTTGGTGACGCACGGCCCGGTCCCAGAGGACGAGGCCGCCCGACCAGTCGGGGTCGATCAGCTTGGAGAAGCCGGACGCCAGGTACACCGATGACGCCACGATCCGGACCAGCCACAGGGGCCACAGCGTGGAGCGGTCGTCGCGGGGAGGATCACGGCGCGCGTCGAGTGACAAGACCCGTCCGCTGTCGGAGAGCGCGACGGCGGTCAGCAGGATGAGCAGGAACGCCCGGTTGTGGCGGAAGTGGGTCTGCGACAGGAAGAAGTTGGCGGCCACGCAGAACGTGGTGAGGGGCGCCGCGAGGCGGACGTGCCAGCCGACGCCCATCGCCACCGCAGCGATCGCTCCGACCCACACGAGGACCACCTGCACCACGCCGGGGACCTGGGGGAGGAACGTGAACCACGGTTCGTTGAAGTGGTCGAGGTAGGTCTCGCCGGTCACGGCGTCGACGAGGAACGGCCACAGGTGCACGACCACGACCGGCGCGAGGACGATGCGCAGGACGGCCATCGACCGGATCGAGCCGGGCTCGTCGAACACGTCGTCGACGGTCGTCGGCGCGATGAGCGTCACCGCGCCTCCTCTCGGTCGTCGCTGCGCAGCGTGCGTCGCTCGGGGCCGCGGGTGTTGCGGAAGCCGGTCACGTCGGCCTCGAGATAGAGCGTCTCGGTGTCGCCGGGCGTGTGGTCGGCGACCCAGTCGAGCGATTCGGCGAAGAAGTCGAGTGAGGCGTCGAGGCCGGAGTACGCGTGCTTGGTGCGTTCCGGGTGCTGGACGACGCCCCACCCCACGAGCTCGTCCCAGTCGTAGCCGCCCGGCCACGGTTCGTCGATGGGGATGCGTCGGCCGTCGACGGTGACCCGCACGACGTCGGCCTGCCAGGTCGACGACTCGTTGAAGGGCTGGAACCCGAAGAAGTTGTGCGGGTCGTCGTAGCTGCGCACCAGCAGGACCGCTTGCGCGAGCAGCACCGCGGCGAACACGCCGCGGACGAGCCTGGCTCGCCAACGCGGACGCTCGATCCTCGGTGCCCCGGTCACCTCCACCTCCGCAGTGTGACGCGCGACGCAGTGGATAGGTTCCCGCTGTGCCGACCTCCGACCAGCCATGGTGGAAGACCGCGGTCTTCTACCAGATCTATCCCCGATCCTTCGCCGACGGGAACGGCGACGGCGTGGGCGATCTGGCGGGCATCGCGTCGCACCTCGACCATCTCGTCGATCTCGGGATCGACGCCGTCTGGTTGTCGCCGTTCTACGAGTCGCCGATGCGTGACTACGGCTACGACATCAGCGATCACTGCGCGGTCGATCCGGTCTTCGGCGACCTCGACGACTTCGATCGGGTCCTCGTCGGACTCCACGACCGCGGCATCAAGGTGATCGTCGACTTCGTGCCCAACCACGTGTCGAGCGATCACCCGTGGTTCGTCGAGGCTCGTTCGGACCGAGCGTCCGCGAAGCGCGACTGGTTCATCTGGGCCGACCCGAAGCCCGACGGCGGACCGCCGACCAACTGGACGGCGTCGTTCACCGACGAGTCGGCCTGGGAGTTCGACGAGTCGACCGGGCAGTACTACCTGCACCTGTTCCTGCCTGAACAGCCCGACGTCAACTGGGAGAACCCCGACGCCGAGGCGGCGCAGCACGACGTGCTCCGCTTCTGGCTCGACCGTGGCGTCGACGGATTCCGCATGGACGTGCTGAACGCGATCGGCAAGGACCCCGAGCCGCGCGACGTCCCCGACTCGATCGTCGGGTTGCCGCACGTCGTGCTGACCCATCACGAGACCGCCATGCCGCTGATCCGCCGGATCCGCGACACCGTCGACGCAGCCGGCGACACGTTCGTCATCGGCGAGATCGTCACCGGCGACGTCGAACTGCAGGCGTCGTACCAGGGCGACGGCGACGGGGTGCACTGCAGCGTCAACTTCGCGTCGGTGTGGGCGCCCTGGGAACGCTCGGCCTGGTTCGACCTGATCACGTCGACCGAGGCGGCCTATCCCCACGACGGTCCACGATGGCCGTCGTACGTGCTCTCGAACCACGACAACCCTCGGCACCGGACCCGCTTCGGGGGCTACGAATCCCGTGCCCGGGCCGCCGCCGTCCTGCTGTTGACGTTGCGGGGGACACCGTTCCTCTACGCAGGCGAGGAGCTCGGGCTCGAGGACGCCGAGATCCCCGAGGACCGCGTGGTCGACCCCGGCGGCCGCGACGGTTGTCGCGCGCCGATCCCCTGGGTGGGCGACCCTGGTCACGGCTGGGGGCCGGATGCGTGGTTGCCGTTCCCACCTGATGCCGGCATCCGCAACGCCGAGGCCCAGAAGGCCGGAGAGGTCACGATGTTCGACCTGTACCGCTCGGTCCTCGCTGCCCGGCGTGCCTCCCCGGCTCTGCAGGCCGGCTCCCTCGAACTCCTGGATCTCCACCCGGAGGTGTTGTCGTTCCGGCGCGTGTCGGACGACGACCAGCGGATGGTGCACGTCAACTTCAGCGACGACGTGGCCGAGATCGAGGCGTCGGGCGAGCTCGTCGTGTCGGCAGCCGGAGCGACGTCCGGGACGTTCGACGGTCACCTTCCTGGCGGAGCGGCCCTGGTGGTCCGGCCATGAGCGTCACGGTCACGACCGAAGGGCCGGTGGTCACGCTGACCCTGGACCGACCCGAGAAGCTCAATGCGCTCGACGAGTCGGTGCGCCTCGGGCTCGCCGACGCGCTGACGGCGTTGGAGGACGACCCCGACACGCGTGTGGTCGTGCTCGAAGGGGCGGGGCGGGCGTTCTCGGCCGGCGCCGACCTCGGGGGCGGCGCCTACGCCGACCTCGACGTCGACTGGGCCACGCGCCGCCACCGGACCGGCAACTGGCAGCGTCTGCTCGACCAGTTCGGCCGGATCCCGCAGGCCACGGTCGCTCGGCTGCACAGCCACGTGATCGGTGGCGCGGCGTTGTTGGCTGCCGCGTGCGACATCCGTGTCGCGTCCGACGACACCGTCGTGAAGATCCCCGAGCTGGCCATCGGCATCCCGCTGACGTGGGCCGGCGTCCCCCTCCTCGTCCGCGAGATCGGCCTGCCGCTCACACGTGACTGGGTCATGACCGGGCGTTCGGTCGCAGCCGACGAACTCCTTCGGTCGGGGTTCGCCCAGCGGGTCGTCGCGCGGGAGGAACTGGACGGGGCGGTCGCGCAGTGCGTCGCCGAGCTGACCGACATGCCGGCGGGACCGCTGGCCATGACCCGAGCACTCACCGCGGCGATCGGCCGCACCACGCCGGCGATGGTGGCGGGTTGGGCCGACCCCGACGCCCTCCAGTGGTCGTTCCGCGAACCCGAGGGTCGTAGCGCTGCCGCCGACTACGACCAGCGGCGTCGCTCGTAGTCGTCCCCGGTCGTCAATCGGTGGCGGTGACGGGGACGTTCTGTTCTTCGATGTCGTGCAGCTCGTCCTCGACCGCTCGTGGAGTCGACTCCACGAAGCTGGCGAACACGAGGGCGGCGACGCCGAGGCCGGCACCCACCAGGTAGGCGGTGAAGAAGTCGGCCGCCTTCTCCGTCCCGCCGTAGATCGACGTCAGCACGGTGATGCCCATCGCCGATCCGACCTGGAACGTCATGCGCTGGGCCGCAGCGGCGATCCCGAGGTCGGCTTCGTCCACGGAGTTCGACAGCGTCGCGGTGATGGTCGGTTGAGCGGTGCCGTTGCCGATGCCCTGGAGGACGAGGGCGAAGACGACGAGCAGCACCATCTCGGCCCGGGCGCCCACACCGAGGAGGAGCAGCGCGACCGCGATCGCGAGGGAGCCGAACATGGCCACGGGCCGCTCGCCGATGCGCGTCGCGACGGACCCTCCGACGGGCGACGTGGCCGAGAACGACAGAGGGCGAACCAGCATCACCAACGACGTGGTCGACACCGAGAACGCGAAGACCGACTGCAACAGCAGGGGAGCGAGGATGAAACCGCCCATGTACGCCGCGCCAGAGAACAGGGCAGCGAGCAACGAGGCCGTGAAGTTGCGGCGCCGGAAGAACGACAGCGGCAGCAGTGGGAAGGCCACGCGCGACTCGACGTAGACGAAGGCCGCGAGGCCGAGCACGCCGACCGTGATCGCCGTGACGACGAACCCATCGAGTCCGCGGTCGGGGGCCTGGTTGAGTGCGAGCATCAGTCCGCCGGCGCCGAGAGCGAGGGTCAGCGCACCGAGTACGTCGAAACCGACGTCGGTCCGACGGGTCGTCTCGCGCAGCACGAGGAACGCGGTGATCACCGGCACGATCGACAGGGCCGCCTGGATGCCGAACATGGGTCGCCACCCGACGGCATCGATGAGCGGTCCGCCGATGACGAGACCGATGGCGGGGGAGCCTGCGGCCACGAGCGACCACCAGCCCATGGCCTTGGCCCGCTCGGTGGGTGCGTGGACGCTGTTGATGAGCGCCATCGACGACGGGATGGTGGCGGCACCGATCACGACCGCCAGGCCGCGCATGGCGATGAGCGAGTACGGGTCCCAGGCGACGACGGTGAACGCGGTGACGATGGTCGAGATGGTGAAGCCGGTCAGGAACACGCGGCGATGGCCGTAGAGATCGCCGAGCTTGCCGAGGATCGGGAGTGCCACGGCGCTGGCGAGCAGCGGTCCCGAGATGACCCACGCGATCAGCGTCTCGCTGGCGTCGAAGTCGTCGGCGATGGTCGGCAGGCTGACCGCGAGCAGCGTCACCGGGAAGGTGGTGGCGAACATGCCGGTCAGGGCGGTGAGGAGCACCCAGCGGGGATAGCGGCCGGAAGCGGTCAGTCGCTCCTGGACGTCGTGCCGCTTGGCGGCGATGGCGCTGGTGGCGTCGGGCACCGGATCGACCATACCGGCGTGGCCGTAACGTTCATTATCCGACGGACGGATGTCACGTCGTCGGCCCCGTTCTGCCGGTCGCGCTGGCCGGATTCTGCGGTAGAAACGCCCCATGGCACAGACCGCACTCCGTGGAAACCCCATCAACACCAGTGGCGACCTGCCGGCACCCGGCTCCAAGGCGCCCGAGTTCGACCTGGTGAAGTCCGACCTCTCGCCGGTGACGTCCGGCGACCTGTCCGGCCAACGGGTCATCCTCAACATCTTCCCGAGCGTCGACACCCCGACGTGCGCCACCTCGGTCCGGACGTTCAACGAACGCGCCGCCGGCCTCGACAACACGTCGGTCCTCTGCGTGTCCGCAGACCTTCCCTTCGCCGCCGGTCGCTTCTGCGGCGCCGAGGGCATCGACAACGTGATGACCGGCTCGACGTTCCGGGGCAGCTTCCTCGACGACTACGGCGTGCGGATGACTGACGGACCCCTCGCCGGTGTCGCAGCGCGAGCGGTGGTGGTCGTCGACGGCGACGGCACCGTCCTCCACACCGAACTCGTCCCCGAGATCGCCGACGAACCCGACTACGACGCTGCCATCAGCGCCCTGGCGTAGTCCATGGCCCGCGCGTCGAGGTCGTCCAGGCGTTCGATCGGGCTCGTCCTCGGCGCGGGTGGGATCGCCGGGGCGGCCTGGCACGCCGCCGCCCTCACCGCGTTGGCCGACCTCGGGTGGGACGCCCGCGTCTCGGATCTGATCGTCGGCACGTCGGCGGGTTCGGGAACCGCCAGCATCCTCCGCCTCGGCGTCCCGTCACACGACCTCCTGGCCGGGACGCTGGGCGAACCGATGAGCCCGATCGGCGCCGGCTACGCGGCGAAGGCCGGGCCGCCGGCCGACATCCCGATGCCCGAGATCGGTGGGCGCATCCCGATCCCGGCGTCGCCGGCGATGGCGCTGCGTTCGCTCGCGGCGCCATGGCGGCTCCGCCCGATGAAGCTGGCCGCCGGGCTGCTCCCTGCCGGGCGCGCGTCGACCGCGTTCATCGGTGACCGCATCCGCAACACCCACGACCTCCCCTGGCCCGAGCGACCGACCTGGGTCTGCGCTGTCCGACTCTCCGACGGCGAGCGTGTCGTGTTCGGCCGTGATGTCGACGACGCGCACATCGCCACTGCGGTCGAGGCGTCGTCGGCCATCCCCGCGTTCTTCGCCCCGGTCGAACACGACGGCGATCTCTACGTCGACGGTGGCGCACACTCGCCGACCAACGCCGACCTCGTCGCCGGACTCGGCTTCGACGCCGTCGTGGTCTCCAGTCCGATGTCGGGCACGACCGAGGCCCTCCGCCGACCCAAGTGGACCGGAGGACGAGCACTCCACCGACAGACCCTCGAACGCGAGCTGCGAGCGATCCGAGCCGACGGGACCCCGGTGCTGGTCCTCCAACCCGACGCCGCCGTGGTCGACGCCATCGGCCCCAACTCGATGGACCCGTCCCGGCGGGCCGACATCGGTCGCATCGCCCACGAGTCGGTGTCGGCCTACCTGGCGACCGATGGCGTGGCCGACCGTCTCGCCGCCCTCGGGATCGCCTGACCCCACCCAACCCCGAAACTCGACGTCCTCGTCGTTGGGGGCCGACGCTCAGGACGTCGAGTTCGTGGTGGGCCTAGGGTCCGGACCATGAGCACGGCATCGATGGACGGCCTCCTCGCCGAGGCGAACGAACTGCTTCCCGAGACGGTCGAGTACCGCCGGCGCATGCACCGCCGCCCCGAGCTGGGGTTGCACCTCCCGGAGACGCAGGCCACGGTGCTCGAGGCCATCGACGGTCTCGATCTCGAGATCGAGACCGGCGACGAGTGCTCGTGGGTCGTCGCCACCCTGGACTCCGGCACGCCGGGCCCGACGATGCTCCTGCGCGGCGACATGGACGCGCTGCCGATGCCCGAGGACACGGGACTCCCGTACGCGTCGGAGATCGACGGCGCCATGCATGCCTGTGGACACGACGCGCACACTGCGATGCTCGCCAGTTCGGCCAAGGTCCTGGCCGGCCGCCGCGACGAGCTCACCGGCAAGGTCGTCTTCATGTTCCAGCCGGGCGAGGAAGGATTCGCCGGCGCCAAGGTCATGATCGACGAAGGTCTGCTCGATGGCCGCAACGTCACCCGGGCCTTCGCCATCCACCAGTCGACATCGGCGCCGTCGGGCTTCGTCGGCACCAAGCCCGGACCGCTGCTCGCATCGGCCGACTTCTTCGAGCTCACGGTCACCGGCAAGGGCGGCCACGCCTCGATGCCGCACTTCGCCGTCGACCCCATCCCGATCGCATGCGAGATGGTCGGTGCTTTCCAGACGATGATCACGCGCAAGGTCGAGGCGTTCAATCCCGCAGTCGTGACCGTGGCCAAGATCCGGGCCGGTACGACGACGAACGTCATCCCGGAGACGGCGATGATGGCGGGCACCATCCGTTCGGTGTCGGAGAAGAGCCGAGCGTTGGTCATCGCCGAGATGGAGCGCATCGCCACGCACATCGCCCTCGCACACGGCGCGACGGCGACGCTCGACGTCCAGACCGACGGCTACCCCGTGACCATCAACGACGCCGATGCGGCGGCATGGGTGCTCGACGTCGCGGGACGGCTCGTGGGCGACCAGGCGATGGAGATGCCCGACCCGGTGATGGGGGCTGAGGACTGGAGCTACGTCCTCCAGCAGGTCCCCGGTGCCATGGCGTTCCTCGGCACCTGCCCACCCGACATCCCGCTGGCCGAGTCGGCGCCCAACCACTCGAACCGCATGATCATCCATGAAGACGCGATGGCGGTCGGGACGGCGTTGTACGCGGCCGTTGCGCTCGACGAGTGCGCCGCCCCCTGATCCGTCCGGCGGGCTCGGGCGGAGACGCACCCTCCTTCCCTTTCGCGGCTTTCCGGTCGGTTGTGTGAGCAGTTTCGGTACCGTTGACCCCGGAAAGGGGTTGGCGTGGCGACAGAGTTCGCGGGGTCGGCAACAGCGGGAATCGATCTCCGTCCCTTCGTCCCGCGCCTGACTCTCGACTGGGTGAGCGACACCCCGGGCGTTGCGCACCGTCGCATCGACTCGTCGATGGTCTTCGTCGACATCTCCGGCTTCACGGCGCTGTCCGAACGCCTCGCCGCGTTCGGGCGCGTCGGTGCCGAAGCGATCACGGACCTGCTGCAGGAGGTCTTCGCCCGTCTGCTCGCCGTCGCGTACGACAACGATGGAAGCCTGCTGAAGTTCGGTGGCGACGCACTGCTGCTCCTCTTCGTCGGTCCGGGCCACGAGGCACGCGCGGCGAACTCGGCCGACGGCATGCGTCGGGAGCTCCTCGGTCTGGGTGAACTCGAGTCGATGGCGGGCAAGGTCCGGCTCGGGATGACGGTGGGCGCCCACTGCGGGGCGTTCGACTTCTTCCTCGTCGGCGACAGCCACCAGGAGCTCCTCGTGGCCGGGCCGGAAGCGAGTCGCGTGGTCGAGCTCGAAGGTACGGCAGAGAGCGGTGAGGTCATGATCTCGCGCGAACTGGCCGCGCACCTCGATCCGGATCTCGTCGTGCCCGGCCGCTCCGGCGGGTGCCTGCTCACGGGGACGCCCGCCGCCGCCGGCGTGTCGGCGAGCTCGTTCGGTGACAAGGATCGGTCGCGGGCTTCGCGCGCCCTGCCGACGGCCGTACGCCGCTTCCTCGAGGCCGGTGGCGAGGGAGCAGAGCACCGACAGGCCGTGGTGGCGTTCCTCGCCTTCGACGGCACCGACGATCTGCTCGAGCGAAACGGTGCGGACGCTTGCGCAGCGGCCCTCGACGACCTCGTGACCCGGACCGCCACCGTGTGCGACGAGCACGACATCGCGTTCCTCGGCTCCGACGTCGCCCCCAACGGGGGAAAGCTGATCCTCGTCGCCGGAGCTCCGGTCGGCCACGACGACGACGGCGAGCGGATCCTGCGGGTCGCTCGGGCGGTCACCGCGGAGCCCTCGGCGTTGGCGGTGCGGGTCGGTGTGAACCCGGGCCCGTTGTTCGCCGGCGTGGTCGGTCCCCCGTACCGGCTGACCTACACCGTCATGGGCGACACGGTGAACCTGGCGGCGCGGCTGGCCTACCAGGCAGGCGACGGCGAGGTCCTCGCGACGCTCGAACTCCTCGAGCGAACCCGATCCCGCTTCGATTCGTCTCCCGTCGTGCCGTTCCTGGTCAAGGGCAAGTCGCAGCCGATCGAGGCGGCCGTGGTGGGTCAGCCCCGTGGGCAGCAGTTCACCGACGGTCTCCGGCTTCCCTTGGCGGGTCGACAGCGAGAACTCTCCCTGCTCGAAGAACTGCTCGAGGCAACCCGGGAGCGCGGGCGTGTGGTCGAGGTGACCGGGCCGCCGGGCATCGGCAAGTCGCGTCTGCTCGAGGAGCTCCGCGAGCGGCACCCGCAGCGCCGTCTGCGGTACGGAGGATGCACCACCTACGAGTCGGGAACGCCGTACTTCCCGTTCCGCGGGCTGTTGCGGTTCGTGCTCGACCTCGACCCCGACGCCGACGCCGACGTCGTGCTGGCTCGTCTGCGAGACCGTGCCCCGGAGTCGGTGCCCTGGGCTTCGTTGATCGGGACGGTCGTCGACATCGACATCGAACCCTCGCCGGCCGAGCGCGACCTCGATCCGCGCTACCGCGGGCGGCGCCTGCGGACGGCGGTGGGCGATCTGCTGGTGGACCTCCTTCCCGATGAGGCGATCCTGCGGATCGAGGACGTCCACTGGATCGACGACGCCTCACGTGGGTTGGTCGAGCACCTCGCATCGGTGGTCGTGCCATCGACCGGGTGGATGATGGTCCTGACGTCTCGTTCAACGACGTTCGGCAGCGTCGCCGACGAGGTGATCGACCTCGCCCCGCTGGGAGATGATGCCGTCGAATCGCTGGCCCACCAGGCCGCAGCGCGCGGGTTGGTGACGCTCGACGTGGCGCGCGACCTCGCGGACCGCTCGCAGGGGAACCCGCTGTTCCTGGAGGAGCTGCTCGCGTACGCGCACACCGGCGACGAGGTCCCGGACTCCGTCGAGCGGTTGATCGCCGCTCGTATCGACCGGCTCGACCCTCGGCACCGAGACCTCCTCCGCCGAGCGGCGCTGCTCGGTTCGTCGTTCGACCTGGAGCTGTTGCGTTCGATCACCGGCGAGGAGATCACCGACGCCGACGTCGACGTGCTCGAGGCCTTCGTCGCACGCGACCCCTCGGGTCAATACGTCTTCGAGCACGACCTGTATCGCGAGGTGGCCTACACGGGACTGCCGTACCGTCGCCGTCGCGAGCTGCACGAGGTCGCTGGACGAGTGATCGAGACCCGTCACGCGGGCCGCACCGAGGAGGTCGCGGAGCTCCTCGCCCTCCACTACCACCGAGCGGGGATGCATCGTCGATCGTGGGAGCACAACCGTGTCGCCGCCGCTCGCGCCAAGGGGAGCCACGCGCTCGCCGACGCAGCGAGGTTCCTGCGGTGGGGGCTGGAGGACGCCCGTCACGACCAGACGATCGCGCCGACCGATCGTGCGATCGCCTGGGCCGAACTCGGTGACGTCCTCGAGGTGCTGGGCAACTACCCCGCCGCCGCCGATGCGTACGAGCGGGCGCGCCGCCTCACCCCTGACGCAGACGCTCCCTCGCTGTGGCATCGAACGGGCATCGTGCGCGAGCGCGCGGGACGTCTGACACAGGCACTGCGCTGGTACGGCCGTGCGGAGCGGGCGTTGACCGGTCGCCCCGATCCCGACGACCAACTCCTCGCAGTTCGCGTGCGGCTGCGCAAGGCCGAGGTGCGGCTCCTCCAGGGCCGCAGTCGTTCGGTCGTCGAACTCATCCGAGAGCTGGTCGAACAGGCCGACCACCTCGGTGCGCCCGAACTGCGCGCCCGTGCGAACTTCGCGCTCGCGTGGGCGCTCGGGAACGATCCCGAGGCAGCGGGACCGCGCGCCCGTGCACTCGAGCTCTATGCCCAGACCGGTGACCTGATCGGCCAGGCCAACGTGCATCTCGATGCCGGCGTCTGGCTGCACTACGCGTCGCGTGACTGGTCCGATGTCGTGCGCCACTACGCATCGGCGCGCGAGCTGAAAGCCGCAGCCGGCGACGAGGTCGGTGCCGCCATCGCGTCGGCGAACCTGGGTGAGGTCCTGTCCGACCAGGGTCGCTTCGACGCTGGACGCGAGGCGCTCGAGCGCGGCCTCGTCGTCTTCGAGGCCTCCAGCTTCCTGGTGGGTGTGGCCAACACTGCCTGCTACCTGGCCCGACTCCATGCTCGGGCGGGAGCGTTCGACGAGTCGCATCGGGTCTTCGCGCTCGCCACCGATGCGGCGAACGAGGCGCAACTCGGGGGCGTTCGGCTCGAGATCCTGGCGCGCCAGGCCGAGTTGGCGTTGTTCGAGCGTCGACTCGACGATGCAGTCGAGCTCGCGGGTCAGGTCCTCGGTGAGTCCGATGGCTCCCCGAAGACCGTCGGGGCTGCTCGCACACGCGGCTCGGCCTTGGGTCTGTCCGGCGACACGACATCGGCCGAGCACGAACTCCGCGCCGCGCGAACGCAGGCGGACCGTTCCGGTGTCGGCTACGAGGTGGCGCTGATCGACGCAGCCCGCGCGTGGTTCCTCGAAGCGGCTGATCCGTCGATGGCATCGACGCTGCGCGCCGGTGTCGACGAGGTCCGGGAGCGTCTCGCCCTCGAGGTCGACCCCCTGGTTCTCGCGCTGGGGAGCGTCAGCTCCGCTTCGCCGGAGCCTTGACCACGAACTGGAAGTAGGCGTGGTGGATCGTCCCGTCGACCAGGGTCAGATCGAACCGATGACAGGACGAGTAGAACGAGTCGGGCACGGCCGCGTTGTACCCCTGCAGCCGGTAGCGCGACCAGGTCCAGACGCCGCCTCCGTCCCACGACGCGGCGTGCACTGGCGATGAGCCGTCCGGGATCGCGTCCTCCTGGCGGACCGCACAGGTCACGCGCTGCCACTCGGTGTCCGCGATGAGACCGGGATCCGACTGCCACACGCCATCGCGGTAGAGCCGCCAGACGAAGGGAACGACACGACCCCATGGATCGTCGGCGTCACGATCCGACTCGACCTCGACGCGGTTCCATGCGGTGTTGTCGACCGGCCAGTAGAACCCGACGAAGTCGATGGGCGCCTCCTCGACCGTGAACGACACGGATGCCGATCCGGTGTTGCCGGCACTGTCGGTCGTCGTGACCGAGAACGTGTGGGTGCCGGGCCCGGGCTCCAGCGTCGCACCGGCGTCGGCGTCGCCAGCGCACGTCGCGAGACCCGAGGGTCCGCGGTCGGCGCACACGAAGTCGGCGACGATCTCGGCGTCGTGGGCGTAGGTGGCGCCGTCGACCGGGCTCTCGATGACGATCTCGGGTGCCGCCGTGTCGATGGCGACGACGATCCCCGTCGCGGTCTGGGCCCCGTCGCTCGTACGCACCTCGAAGCGGTGGATGCCGTCGGTGTCGACGGTGAACGAGTTGCCGGGGAAGGGCTCGAACGGCGAGTCCGGGCCGCTCCGCCGCTCGTAGTCGGGACCGTCGGGGAACTCGACGGTCACCGGCCCACGGAACCAACCGTTCTCGCCCACGGCGTCGCTGTGCAGCTCGTGCGAGAGCTCGGACGGGTTCACGATCGGGACGAGGTCGCCCTTGTTGGCGCTGTGGGCATGGTTGCCGCTGGCAGTCCAGACGTCGATCGCAACCTCGATCGGAGTGTCGTCGGTTCCCGGGAGCGGTCCGACGCCTGCCCAGGTGGTTCCGCCGTCGCCAGTGACAAGGTCCGATCGTCGCCAGGTCCCGAACTGGTCGCGGTACAAGGCACTCACACCGACGGCCGGTTCACCGTCGCCGGGCCGGACGGCCACGTCGAACGCCACGCCCGAGCCCTGGCGGCGCGCCGACCAGGTCTCCACGCCAGGCCGGGCGAACCCGTCGTCGGTGGAGGTCATCAGGCGGATCGTCAGTTCGCTGTCGAGGCGGAGGTTGCCGACGATCCTCCCCGCGTCGTCCTCACCGGTCGCGCGGAACGCCCATGGCAGCACCGTCAGGTAGGTGCGACCCGATGTCACATCGGTGTCGACCTCGACCGTGCGGAGCGGGTACACGGTGTCCGAGGCCTGGGGTTCGGTGGAGCCGGCATGGTCTCGCAGTGCCGGCGACGCGAACACGGGATCGAAGTCGGCCAGGTCGACGCCGGTCGTCCGACTGCGGACCGTGGCGCCGTGGGCGCGATGCCCCGGTGGGACCAGGTGGCTGACGTCGATCGACAGCCGCGGTCCGATGGGTTCACCTGCCGCCGTGACCGTCCCGAAGCTGTCGGGCCCCTCGGCCGTGTAGTACTCGCCGTCACCGCGACCGGAGGCCACCCGCCGCAAGCACGTCTCGCCTGGCGGGCAACTCTGCGTGCCCTCCAGCACCGTGAGATGGACGTCGAGGTCGGCGGTCGCCGCCGTGTCTGTCGTGGCCGGCGCCGACTCCGGGATCGTGGGGGCAGTTGCCTCGTCGGACGTGTGGATGCGGTACATCGGGAGGCCATAGGTCACGACACCCTGGATCGACTTGAAGACCTCGCTGCTCTGGCCCTTGTCCCGGGCGAAGAGCTCGGTGACGGTCGCCGAGGCGGCTTCGCCGACCGAGCTGGTGCCGTCGAGATGCTGGGCGAACACCTGCATGTACAGCTCGCCGGCGCCGACGGTCTCGGTGTCGCCGTAGTTGTAGCCGGTGTCGGCGAGCAGGATGCCCTGGTTGGCCGCCACTGCGTCGGCCCAGTCGACGATCTCGCCGTTGGCCGGGGTCGGCAGGTCGAGGCCGAAGTGGCAGCCCATCGACAGCACGAGGCTGCCCAACGGGAGCCCGCCGAGGTCGGTCGCCTCGAGCAGGTCGTCCTGCTCGCCAGTGCTGTTGCCCAGCGCCGGCAGGAAGCGTGACTGGTCGGAGTGGCCGTTGAGGCTGACCACGGCATCGCGGTCGTCGGCATCGAACGTGAGCAGGTCCTCGATGTCGCTGCGGCTGTGGTCCTCGGAGATGAGCCTGCGAGCCGACGGGGTCAGGTTCGCATCCAGGGCATCGGCGACGGCTTCGGCACCATCGGCCAAGTGGTCGTAGCCCGTGACCGCAGTGGCCGTCGGGTCGAGCACTGTGGGATCGAGTTCGCCGTCGCTCTCGATGAACTGCTGCATTGCTTCGACCATGGTCTCGGGTTCGCCGACCAGTCGGCCGATCGCCGCGTCGGGGAGCCAGTAGGCGGCGTCGAGCCACTCCGCGGCCTGCGACGAGGCCATCGGCGTGTCGGCCAGGAACAGACCTTGGAGGAGCGCAGACGTCAACGGCGTCCCGTTCGCGGGCTGGAGACCGTTGCTCGGATCGCCGTCGACGTCTGCGATCCCCATCTCGGCGACGATGGCCGAGACGAAGGTGCGCTCGTTCCCGATGGCGGCGTCGTCGCGCAGGCGGGTGAAGGGGATCTGGTCGTCGTCGCCGATGACCACGATGTGGTCGATGTCGACCTGATCCCGGTAGTCCATCACCAGGTCGCGGATCTCGAACGCCACTCGGTTGGCCGCGGCGGGACTGCACCGATCTGCATCCCATGCCGCGTAGGCCGCAGCGACCTCGGGGTCGGCGCCGACGGGGACGACGAGTCCGTTGACGTCGACGTCGGCGGCGTCCACCGCGTCGATCTGATCGAGGACCGACTGTGTCCCGGCACCGTCGAAGCGTGCGTCCATGCGCTCGGGGGCCATGAGATACAACGTGTTCGTCGACGGATCGATCGCCTCCGGATCAGGGAGTTCTCCTGCGTCCGCCGGGTCGGCCGTGAACGGCGCGGCCTGGCACTCGCCGAGGTGGACCTGTTCGGGGTGGACGACGTGATAGCGCAACACGAAGGGATCGGGACCGGCGTCGCCGTTGAAGCCCGAGACCTGCACGAAGTAGAAGCCCGATTCGCCTTCGCGGGAGACGAGATCGATCGACTCGGTGGTGCCGGCGCCTCGCTCGATGCTGACCGCTCGAAGCCCGTGTTCGCGGAGGACGGGGGTGTCGAGCGGAACGTCCTGGAGGGGCTGTGGCGACGAGTTCGAAGCGCCGTTCGCTTCCCACTGAGCGCTCTCCGACGGGATCGCCGGGTTGTGCTGGAACCCGTTGTGTTGGAATCCGTTGTGTTGGAATCCGTTGTGCTGGAACCCGTTGTGTTGGAAACCGCTGGAAGCGATGGCATCGACGGTGGCGCCACTCACCGCCAGGTCGTAGTCGCCTTCCATCTGGCTGAGGACGAGGCGGACTTCCGAACCCGGCTGCGTGGGCACCGGGATCTTCACGACGTCGACGTCGCCTGGTTCGGCGATGTGCGACACGAACAGGCTGTCCTCGACCAAGGTCGGGTAGTCGGCGTCGGGGTCGGCGGAGCCGTCGGGCTCGTGGGCTTGCTCGAGCGCGACGGGTGCCGTCGGCTCGGTTGATGCCGTGTGGACGCCCACCAGGTCGGTGCCGTCGACACGGCCGATGGCCCGGTGCAGGCCGATGGTTCGTGCGTTGACGGCCTCGACCGTCAGGGTGACCGAATCGCCGTGCGGTACATGGAGATCGGTGGACCAGCGCACGATCTGTTGGCGGAACCCGTCGGCCACGCCGGTGTCGATCGTCGGGGTTCCGAGGACGGCGAGTTCGTCGCCGGCATCCAGCGTCGCGGTCTCGGCGACCACGGCGAAGTCGGGTGGGAGGGTGATCGACAGTGTGGGGTCGACGAGCGACGCATGGAGGTCATCAGCGGTGACGGTCAGCGCGTAGGTCGTTCGGGGCCCGTCCTGCGCGATCGAGCCGAGCAGGACACTGTCGAGGTCCGCAGACTCGAGCGGGAGCGACCCGATGGTGTGGACCATGCCGAGGATCGCGGTGCCGAGATCGGCGGCGGCGAGGACGTCGGTGGGGAGGGCGGCCACCAGGTCGCGGAAGTGGGCGCCGGGTTCGAAGGCGTTTGCGGCAGAGACCTCGGCCAACGTGGCAGTGCCGTCGCAGAGTCCGGTGTCGCAACGGACGACACCCCCGAAGCCGTCGCTGCCGACGGCGACGTCGGCCCAACTGGTGCGTCGTGCGTCGAAGCCCGGCAGCGTCGAGCCGGTGTACAGCGGGGCAGCGGCCAGGGGCGAGTCCGGATGCAGCGCGACCCGATCGAGCGTCAGTTCGCCGAACGGCACGCGGTCCATGTCGAGGCCGAGCAGGTTCACGGTGACGAGCGTGTCGACCGAGGTGTCGATGTCGTTGGTTGCGCAGTCGATGCCGTTGGCTGCGAGGAGATCGCACCACGGCATGCCGATCGGGAGGCCGTCGAGCGGTGTCGCGCCGGTCGCGACGGAGGCCCAGGTGAGGGCGGCGAGTCCGCTGTCGGCGATGTCGAGTTCGGCGAAGGTGATCGCGGGAACGGGCGCAGGGTCCAACGTCATCGCGTCGAGGAGCGACAGATCGTTGAGCGGCACGTGGTCGAGCGGCGTGCTCCCGCCCTGGGCGCGGACCACGTCGCCATGGGTTCGGAAGACGGCCGTCCAGCCGCCCTCGCGGATGAGGTCGACGCTCGTGAGGTCGATGTCGTCGAGCACCGAGAGTGGCGCGCCGTAGAGGAACGAGGTGGTGTTCGCCGCACCGGTGTGCCGCTGGTTGGGATCGGCGGGGTTGTGCTGGAACCCGTTCTCGGAGAGCGTCCCTCCGAGCAACGGATTGTGTTGGAACCCGTTGTGCTGGAACCCGTTGTGTTGGAACCCGTTGTGTTGGAAGCCGTTGGCCTCGATCCCGGTCGTTCCGAACGACATCGTCGCGAACGGCAGGTCGTGGATCGGGACCTGGTCCACCCCGGTGGTTCCCACCGGCGATGCTGCAGCCAGGTCGATCGCGCTGATCGACGCCTCGTCGCATCCGGTGAGCTTGGCCGCAGTGTCCGCGGTGTTGTCGCTCTCGTCGGTCTCGACCACGACGTCGGTGTCGTCGACGGTGAGCCGGAGGACGACCCGGCCATCGTGGTCACCCAGGTCATCGGCGTCGAGGAGGAGCGAGATGGGGATCCGGGTGCTCGCACCGGGGCCGAGCGGTGGGATCTCGACCGGACCGGTTGCGTCCGCCGTGGAACTGCCGCCGATCACGTCGACGTGCGCGGTCGATGCGCGGACCGAGGCGGTGCCGTCGTTGGTCACTCGGATGGCTGCGTCGAACGGACGGGTGCGGCACAGATGGCGCGGAGCATCGAGCAGCGAGCCCTCGAGGTCCGCCGTCGTCGACGTCCAGGTGCGGAAGGCGAAGTCGGTGCGTGCCGGATAGCCGATGGCGTTCCCGTCGGGATACTGGTCGACGGGCGAGTCGGCTGCGCAGCCTCCGAAGATCGGCTGGGCCGTGCAGGTGGCGCGCCACTGCATCACCAGTACAGACGGCCGACCGGAGCCACCGGGCCCTTCGAGTTGGAGTACGTAGCGCTCGCCGGGCGTCAACCCGAGATCGGTCCCGAACGAGACCGTTTCGAAGCGGCTCTCGCTGCCTGCGTCTCGGGTGGCGGTTCCTTCGCCGCGTCCGATCGCATCGCCCTCGGGGACCCCGTTGTCGTCGGATGCGTAGATGGCGACGCTGAAGGAGCTGGTGAAGTTGGCGGTCAGGCAGACATCGATCTCGACCAGATCACTTCGCGATGCGCGGAACGTCTGGCTCTCGGGGGTGCCGCCGAGCAGGGATCGCCGCCCGGGATACTCGGTCGTGCTGCACGTCTGGCGTTCGCCGTCGGCGGGGTACGCGTCGTTGGCCAGTTGTTGGTCGAGGTGGCGTCCGGGTGCTTCCTGCGCCGCCACTGGCGTTGCCGCGGGCACGACCGCGAGGGCCGTGCTCAGGAGCGCCAGCACCCACAGGTGCCCCGTCCACACACTTCTGGCCCGATTCCTGCGTTGCGACATCGGTTGTTCCCCCCTGCCCGTCTGCATCGGGCGCGAGGCTCCGACGTTCCCAGCTGTCGACTCGACCACGACGACCCCATGTGTCATGGCAATTGGTGCGAATCGGACTCCAGTATCCCCCAGATCGCGGCGGCATGGGGCGTGACAGTTGTCTCGGTGCCGCTCTCCACCCGCAACCCGAACTCGACGTCCTCAGCGTCGGCCCCCGACGCTCGGAGCGTCGAGTTCGGGTTGCGGGGTACGGTGCATCGTTCATCAACGGCGAAGACCGGGCGGACCGGCGGAAACAGGAGTGACAATGCGGGCAAGAACCAGGCGACTGGTCGGTATCGGCGCGACTGCGGCGGCATCGATGGCGACGATCTCGATGATCGTGCCGATGCACACGGCGGGAGCCGGTGTGCCGGCGACCATCAACGTCGACACCACGGACGACGAGGTCAACGACGACGGGGACTGCTCGCTGCGCGAAGCCGTGATCTCGGCCAACGACAACGTTGCGATCGACGACTGCGAGAAGGGCGAAGACGCCGACATCATCGTCATCCCGGCCGGTACCTATGTCTTGGGGATCACCCAGGACTCCGACGGAGACGACGACGTGAAGGGCGACCTCGACGTCTACGACGCCGTCACCCTGCAGGGTGCCGGCGCGGCATCGACGGTCATCGACGCCAACGGCATCGACCGGGTCATCGAAACCAATGGTGACGGCATCATCGAGGTCGTCATCGATGGTCTGACCATCACCGGCGGCGACACCACCGAGTTCGGCGGCGGAAGCGGCGGCGGTATCGCCGCCAACGACACGGCGCTGACCGTGCGTGATTCGGTGGTGACCGAGAACGAGGCCAATGGGGGCGGCGGTGGCATCGACAGCGACAACGACGACAGCGGCCTGCTACTCGAACGATCGGTCGTGAGCAACAACACCGCGAGCTCCGAGGGCGGAGGCATCCGCCAGGACAACGACGACACGTCGTTGACCGTCGTCGACAGCACGATCAGCGGGAACACGGCCGCTCGGGGTGGCGGCGTCCATGTCGACAACTTCGCAGTCGTGTCGATCGAGGGTTCCACGATCTCCGGCAACTCGGCGACGGGGGACTTCGGCGACACCCAGAGATTCCGCGGCGACGGACCCGAGTGCGGCTACGGCGGCGGGTTCAGCCAGGACGACGGCGACTCCGAGGGCAACACCATCGTGAACTCGACGTTCAGTGGCAACGTCGCAGACTGCGGCGGCGGCGGCCTGCACATGGTCGCCACGACCCAACTGACCAACGTCACGATCTTCGGAAACTCCTCGCCCGATGCTGGCAACGTGCTCTTCGAGCCGTGGGACGACGCAAAGGCGACGTTCGTCAACTCGATCGTGGCCGAGCCCCTGCTCGGCGACGACTGTCTCACCATGGACGATGCCATCGTCTCGGCTGGCGGCAACATCCAGTCCGACGACACGTGCGGGTTCGATGAAGCGTCGGATCAGACCGTCGCCGACGTGATGCTCGGCGCCCTCGCCGACAACGGCGGCGCCACGATGACGCACCTCCCCCTCGAGGGTTCGGCCGCCATCGACGGAGCGCTCGACGATCCGTGCCCCGAGGTCGACCAGCGCGACCTCTCCCGTCCGATCGACGGTGATGCCGACGGCACGACGGCCTGTGACGTCGGCGCGGTCGAGGTGCGGACTCCGGTCCCGGACACCACGCCGACCACCGAGCCCGACGGCGACGTCGGCGCCAACGCAGAGACGCCGGCCGCCCAGCCGACCGTGGCATCGCCCGTCTACACCGGCTGATGTCGTGACCTGAGCCCGGCGGCGGAGTCGCCGCCGGGCCCTCAGGTCGATCCAGGTCAGATACGGAGGGTGACGGTGGTCTCGACCGGTTCGGCGTCACCGTCCGGCGCCTCGTCGGCGTCGGACGTCTCCGCTCGTTCCGCCTGTCGCAGCAGACGCCAGATGCCTCGACCCAACAGGTCGAGTTCGGTCGAGGTGTAGCGCTCGCCCCCGAAGCGTCGAGCAGTCGCCGTCTGGGCGGCGAGCATGTCTGCGTCCTGGCGCATGATCTTGGGACCGCGGGCCCGTACGACGGCCCCGGCGATCGATGCGGGGAGTGGCGACGAGTAGTCGAGGACGAACCACGCTCGCGTCCGGAACGGGGCCATGGGTAGATGCAGGATCGTGTTGAAGATCCGGATCCAGCCGTCGACGCCGTACTCGATCTGCGCGATGCCCGGCAGGAAGAAGCGGTCCCAATGATCGAAGGTCTTCTCGGTCTGCGAGCGGTCGAGTGTCAGGGGACCGAAGCCGAGCGGTTCGCCGACGTATTGGACCTCGAGTCCGTCGGGCAGTTCCCGCCGGATCGCCGTGATCTCCCGTGGCTCCTTGCGGCCCCGGAAGATCCCGCCGTGCAGGAACGCGGTGTGGGGGACGTCGAGTGCGTTCTCGATCGAGGCGTGCATGGTCGACTCGACATCGCACACGAACACCGTCCGGCCCACGCGCCGATCGTCGAGGGCGGGGAGGGCGAACGGCCGTCCGGCGGGTTCGCCACCCGGCTCGCCCCAGATCCAGACGAAGCCATCCGACTCGGTCACCGCGAAGGACGGAACCGCACGGTTGGGTGCGGCGGCGTCGGCATCGAGACCCGGCACGTCGGTGCACGTCCCGGCACCGTCGAAGCACCACCCGTGGTAGCCGCACTGGAGTGAACCGTCGCTCGCGACGCGACCGAGGCTGAGCGGTGCGTTGCGGTGCGGGCATCGGTCGACGAGCGCGTGCGGCGCGCCGGCGCCGTCGCGGAACACGACGACCGGCGTCTCCATCAACTCGACGGCGAGCGGCTTCGACCCGAGATCCGACGACTGGCACGCGGGGTACCAGTGCCGACGCGGGAAGGCGACGGAGTAGCGACCCTCAGCATCCATGGGTGACCATTGTGGAGCACACCGGCCGACAACGTCACGGGAGACCGCCATGTCCGCAGTCAAGGACGCCATCGCCAAGGGCTTCAACGTCTTCCACCGCACCCTCTACGACCTGTCGAAGGGCAAGGTCGGCGGCACCGGGTTGGGCATGCCGGTCCTCAAGCTGACCACCACGGGTGCGAAGTCGGGCCAGAAGCGCACGGTCATGCTCACCAGCCCGATCGAGGTCGACGGGAACCCGGTCATCGTCGCCAGTTACGGCGGCGACGACCGCAGCCCCGCCTGGTTCCACAACCTCAAGGCCGACCCGGCGTGCGAGGTGACGATCCACGGCCAGACCACGACGATGACGGCCCGCATCCCGGACTCCGTCGAGCGCGACGACCTCTGGATGCGGTTGACGGAGAAGCACGACAACTACGCCGGCTACCAGACCAAGACCGACCGTACGATCCCGGTGGTCGTCCTCGAGTCGTGATGCTCCTAGCCTCGTCGAGATGACGGGCACCAAGACCACCCCCTCCGGCATCGAGTTCCTCCGGACCCCCGACGAACGGTTCGCCGAACTCCCGGGCTACCCGTTCCCGGCCAACTTCGTCAGCGTCGACGGACTCCGCATGCACTTCGTCGACGAGGGCCCGTCCGACGGTCCGGTGGTGTTGCTGCTCCACGGCGAGCCGTCGTGGTCGTATCTCTACCGCCACATGATCCCGGTGTTGACCGCAGCGGGCTACCACTGCATCGCTCCCGACCTCATCGGCTTCGGCAAATCGGACAAGCCGGTCGACCGGTCGGCGTACACGTACGACGGACACGTCGCCTGGTTGCGGTCCTTCGTCGAGGCTCTCGATCTCCGCGAGATCACGCTGTTCTGCCAGGACTGGGGCGGGCTCCTCGGTCTGCGACTGGTGGCGGAGACCGACCGCTTCGCGCGTGTGGTCGCCGCCAACACCACGCTGCCGGTCCTGCGTGGGGTCGAGTTCCCACCGTTCGACCCGGACCCCGATGCAATGGTCGACTTCTCGGGTTTCCTCGAGTGGGTCGCCTACAGTCAGTCGGCCGTCGAGCTCGACGTCGGCGCCGTGATCCAGGCGGGCACCGCCACCGACCTGTCGCCCGCAGTGATGGCGGCCTACGACGCCCCGTTCCCCGACGAGTCGTACCGCGCCGGCGCACGTCAGTTCCCCTTGCTGGTGCCGACCGCACCCGATGCCAACGAGGCGGCCTGGGCGGTGCTCGACGAGTTCGACGGGCCCTTCCTCACGATCTGGGCGACGGCCGATCCGGTCGTGCCGAGCGACCTCGCCGCCCAACTCGTCGAGCGCATCCCCGGAGCGAAGGGACAGCCGCACTCGACGGTCGACGACGCGTTCCACTTCCTGCAGGAGGACCAGGGCGCCGAGATCGCCCGGCGGATGGTCGACTGGCTCAGATGACGGGGGAGCGGCCGCCGCTGGCTCGTTCGGCGGCTGCCAGCAGATCGTCACGGAAGTCGGGGTGGGCGATCGCGGCGAGGGCCTCGCCACGTTGGTGAACCGTGAGGCCCTGGAGTTCGGCGACGCCGTATTCGGTGACGATCGCGTCGACCTGGTGGCGCGGTGTCGTGATCACGGTGCCGGCCTCGAACCACGGCACGATCCGTGAATGAACGGCCTCGCCCGCTCGGTAGGTCGACGGCAGACACAGGATCGATCGGTCGCTGAGCTGGAGCCCGGCCCCGGCCACGAAGTCCTCGTGGCCACCGATCCCCGAGAATTGCTCACCGCTCCGCGTGTCGGCGACGACCTGGCCGTGGATGTCGATGGCGAGGGCGGCGTTGATGCTGATCATGGTGTCGTTCTTGCTGATGATCTCGGGCGAGTTCACGACGTCGACCGGCAAGAACGCGACATCGCGGTTCTCGTGTAGCCAGTCGTAGAGCTCCCGCGTGCCGCCGGCGAACGTCGTGACCGACACTCCGGAGAACTGCCCCTTGTCGGTGTTGGAGACCTTGCCCGCCTCGTGGAGGCGCATGAGTCCGTTGGTGAACATCTCGGAGTGGACGCCGTAGCCGCCGCCGTCGCCTTCCGCGAGGAGCGTGGCGACGACGTTGGGCACCGCGCCGATGCCGGTCTGGAGCGTGGCACCGTCGGGGATCATCTCCGAGACGAAGCGTGCGATCGCCTCCTCGGTCGGGCCTGCGGGTGCGTCCTCGAGCTCGTACGGCATGGCCTCGGACTCGATCAGCACGTCGATCTCGTCGACGTGGAGACGGTGGTGGTGCTCGCCGAACCCGTACGTGACGGGATAGTTGTCGTTGACCTCGACCACGAGGAGCCGATCGGGGTCGGCGCCGGCAGCGTGGTGTTCGGCGACGTTGGCGCCGGCGTGGATCGACAGCGAGCAGTAGCCGTCGGCATCGGGAGGCGCCGCCGCGGTGGCCATCACCCGGGGGGCGATCGATGCCAGCAGCGGCGCGAATCGACGGAAGTCGGCGGGCGCGAACCCGACGTTGGCACCGGCGTCACGCAGCAGTCGTTCGAGCGGCCCGAAGAACCCCGACAGGTAGTGGACGTTGGGATGGTTGAAGAGCTCGGAGAGCACCGTCACCAACGCGCCGAACACGCGGAGGTCTTCCCAGTCCTTCCTCGTCCCCATCGCCTCGAGGAGACCCGCTGGCTGCGCCGGACCGAGCGGCAGCCCGAGACTGTCGGTGGGTCGGAAGAGCTCGATGGCTTCGATGGGCGTGGCTCGGCGCATGGCATCCGGTCTACCCGAACCAGGCCGTCCGGAGTTCTCGTCACCCCTGGTCGACATGATGGGCTGATGGCGATGACGACGGATCCGGCCACCGGCCCAGCCGACGGCGTGCTGCACAAGGTGCGGTCGTTGTTGGCCAAGGCCGAGTCCACCACGTTTCCCGACGAGGCCGAGGCGCTCACCGCCAAGGCCCAGGAGTTGATGGATCGACACGCCATCGATCAGGCGATGGTGTCGGCGGCCGGTGGCGACTCGTCGGCACCGGAGGGTCGCAGGGTGACCATCGAGTCGCCGTACGCACGCGAGAAGTTCCTGCTGCTGGGGGCCACGGCCCGGGCCAACCGGAGCCGAGCTGTGTTCACGCAGCACGAGGGCGTGGCCACGGTCATCGGGTACCCCGAGGACCAGGAGACGATCGAACTGCTCTACACGTCGCTGCTCCTGCAGGCGACCTCCGCGATGTTGCACCGCGGCGACCGCCCGGCAACCCGCACTCGTCGCTACCGCCAGTCGTTCCTCGTGGCGTTCGCGACCCGAGTCGGCCAGCGTCTGGCCGAGGCCGACGCCTCGGTGGTGGCCGATGCCGACCGTGACCACGGAGGGTCGGTGCTCCCGGTGCTCGCCAGCCGCGAGTCGGCGGTCGAGCAACACCTCGCCCGCGAGTTCCCCGACCTGCGCCATCGACAGGTGGTCGTACGTGATGCGGTCGGATGGGGACACGGCACCGCTGCGGCCGAACGCGCCAGCCTGGGCCGCGATGCGCCGTTGCGGGGCAACCGGCGTCGCCGACTCCGACGCGGCTGACCCGCAATGCGTGGCGGTCAGCACGAGCGCGATCGCGTCGACCTCCGGCACGGTCGAAAGCTCGGGTGGCAACATGGCAGCAGATGGATGACTTCCGAGGCTTCCCCGTCGACGAATTGATCGACGATTTCCGCCTGGCCTGCACGTCTCGCGCCATCGACGACCGCGAGATGGCCCTCCAGAAGCACAGCAAGGTCTTCTTCCAGATCTCCGGTGCTGGCCACGAGGCGTTGCTGTTGGCCCTGGCCCGCATGCTGCGTCCGGGGTCGGACTGGTTCTTCCCGTACTACCGCGACCTCGCGCTGGTCCTCGGCCTGGGGGTCACACCGACCGAGGTCCTGATGCAGGCCGTCGGTTCGGCCGACGACCCGGCATCGGGTGGCCGGCAGATGCCCGCCCACTGGGGGCATCGCGACAAGCACATCGTCACGCAGTCGAGCCCCACCGGGAGCCAGTGCATCCCCGCCGTCGGGTGTGCCGAAGCAGGTCGCTACATCGGGCGCACGCCGGACCTCGGCCACCTGGCAGCGGTCGGCGACGAGGTCACCTATGTCTCGCTCGGTGAGGGCGCCACCTCGGAGGGCGAGTTCTGGGAGTCGTTGAACACGGCGTGCACGTTGCACCTCCCGGTCGTCTACGTCGTCGCCGACAACGGGTTCGCGATCTCGGTCCCGGTCTCGGACCAGTCGCCGGCGCCGGTGTCGGAGATGGTCCGGGGGATGCGAGGACTCGAGGTCCTGCGTCTCGACGGCACCGACTACTTCGAGGTGCGCGAGCGCGCGGCCGACGGCATCGCCCACGTCCGGGCCGGCGTCGGGCCGTTGCTGATCCACGCCGACGTGACCCGGCCCTACTCCCACTCCGCCGCCGACACGCAGTCCAAGTACCGCTCCGAACGCGAACTCGCCGACGAGGCCGAGCGCGACCCGATCGGCCGACTCGAGCACGCGCTGGTCCACGGCGGCGTCCTCAGCCCGACCGAAGCGTCCGACATCCGGACCGAGGCTCGCGACACGGTCGCCGCTGCTGCGAAGGAAGCGCTCGCCGCGGCACGTCCCGACCCGGCGACGATCACCGACCACGTGGTCGCCATGCCCGAGATCCCCGTCCCGGCCGACCCGCCGGCGGAGGGTGAGCCGGTGGCGATGGGCGCGGCCATCGGCGCGGTGCTCCACGAGCAGATGGCATCGAACTCCCGCATCCGGGTGTTCGGTGAAGACGTCGCCGACGCCCGCGAGGTCGTGCTGGCCAACGTCGAGGGCAAGGGCGGCGTGTTCGGCACGACGCACGGCCTCCAGCGGGAGTTCGGCATGGCCCGCTGCTACAACACGCCGCTCGCCGAGGCGAACATCATCGGGCGTGCCGTCGGCCAGGCCGTGCGTGGACTCCACCCCGCCCCGGAGATCCAGTTCTTCGACTACATCTGGCCCGCCATGCAACAGATCAAGAGCGAAGCGGCCACGGTCCGCTGGCGCTCGAATGGTGCGTGGTCGGCCCCGATGGTGATCCGGGTCCCCATCGGCGGCTACCTCACCGGCGGATCGATCTGGCACAGCCAGTGCGGCGAGTCGATCTTCGCCCACGTCCCCGGGCTGCTCATCGCGTTCCCGTCACGAGCGCGGGATGCTGCCGGCCTGTTGCGCGGAGCGTTCCTCCACGACGACCCCGTCCTCTTCCTCGAACACAAGCATCTTCTCCGCCAGCCCTACGCCAAGGACCCCCTGCCGCCGGTCGACTACGTCCTGCCGTTCGGCAAGGGCGACATCCGGCGCGCCGGCGACGACCTGACGATCATCTCGTGGGGAGCGACCGTCCAGAAGTCGCTCGTCGCCGCGGCGCAGGTGACCGAGGAGACGGGTCGCACGATCGAGGTCATCGACCTGCGCACCATCACCCCCTGGGATCAGGAGTTGGTCGCCGAGTCGATCGCCAAGACCAGCCGGGCGTTGGTCGTCCACGAAGACGTGATGACGGCCGGCTTCGGCGCCGAGATCGCTGCATGGATCGGCAGCGAGTGCTTCTGGTCGCTCGACGCCCCGGTCCGCCGCGTCGCCGCCCTCGACACCCACGTGCCCTACGAGCCCTCGCTCGAGGCCGCGGTCCTCCCGCAGGTCGACGACATCGCCGCGGCTGCGGCCGCGCTGCTCGCCACCTGATCCGACGGTCAGTGCGCCCTGACGGCGGGGATGACCTCGTCGAGGTAGGCGTCGAGCGCTTCGGCATCCCACGGGGCACGGAGGGCGACGTTGACGCCGGTGGCGCCGGCAGCCTGGTACTCGAGGATCCGCTCCACGGCCTGGTCCGGGGTGCCGTTGAGTCCGCCGCCGAGCACGCGGGGGAGGATGTCCGGTCCCCACTGCGCTTCGAGGCGGTCACGGGCGGCAGCGGCAGCGGCCTCGTCGGCCCCCAGGTTGAACGTCAGGTTGATGACCCGCTTGACCTCGCCAGGGTCCCGGTCGATCCGCTCGCATGCCGCATCGAGGATGCCGTTGAGTCGCTGGAACTCCTCCGGCGGCACGTAGGCGGCGTTCCACCCGTCGGCGTGGGCCGCGACGATTGGGAGCGTGCGCTTCTCGCCGACACCACCGATCCAGATCGGGAGGTGGTCCTGCACCGGTGCCGGGAGGCACGAGGCGTCGACGGTCTCGAACCATTCGCCCTTGTGGGTGGTGCGTGCCTCGTTCGGGTCGAGCAGCCGTCGGATGAGCGGCGCCGCCTCCTCGAGCATGTCGAGGCGCTTGCCGTCACGGGGGAAGTCGTAGCCGAACGCCTTGGCCTCCGGCGCGTGCCACCCGGCTCCGAGCCCGAGTTCGAACCGACCGCCCGAGATGTGGTCAAGCGTCGTGGCGGCCTTCGCGATGACGCCGGGGTTGCGATAGCCGACGTAGAAGACCAGGCAGCCGATGCGGGCATGCGTGGTCTCGGCGCAGAGCGCACCGAGCGTCGCGATCGCCTCGAAGTGGTCGACGGTCCCGCCTTCGGGCGGTGCCTCGTAGAGGTGGTCCCACACCGAGATCCAGTCGACGCGGGCTTCATCGAGCCGCCGCCACGTCGTCCGGAGTTCGTCCATGGTCATGTTCTGCTGTCCGACGTGGGCGCCGAGTGCGATCGAGGTCATGGCCGCAGTTCAGCACGCGAACGCCCGGTCGGTGGCGGAGATGGCTGCGGAGACGCCGGGGTAGGGAGTCGGCCGAACGACGAAGGGCGATTCTCATGGGCACCGACCAGCTCACCGACACCGACGAAGAAGACGTTGCCGAACGGGCGGGGCAGGCCGGTCTGGCGGTGCGCGGCGTGCTCTACCTGGTGTCAGCGCTCCTGACGGTCCGCATCGCGTTCGGCTCGTCGTCGGACGAGGAGGGGCCCGGCAAGAAGGGCGCGCTCGAGTCGGTCGCGCAGCAGTCGTTCGGTCGGATCGCGCTCGTCGTCCTCGCCGTGGGACTCGCCGGCTACGCGGTGTGGCGCTTCATCGCCGCATGGAAGTACGACGGCGACGGCGACGACTCCGAGCTGAAGGTGTGGAGGAAGCGGATCGCCTACGTGGGTCGTGGCCTGGTCTACGTCGCGGCCTTCACCACCGCGGTCTCCTTGATCCTCGACAGCGACACCGGGTCGGAGCAGTCGAACAAGGGCGAGAGCGGCGACGACATCGAACGGGTCTTCGATCTCCCGGCCGGTCGATGGATCGTCCTCGCCATCGGACTCGGTGTGCTCGCCGCCGCCGTCTACAACGGCTATCGAGCGCTCAGCGGCAAGTACCGCGAGAAGTGGGAGGACGACATGTCGCGCACCGAGCGCCGTTGGGCGATCGTCGTCTCCGAGATGGGACTCGTCGGCCACATGGCCGTCTTCGGCCTGATCGGCTTCTTCCTCACCCGGGCAGCGATCGAGTACGACCCCGACGAGCCCGAGAGCCTCGATCAGGCGGTCCGGGCCCTCGCCGACACGTCGTTCGGAACGACGGCGTTGCTTGCGCTGGCGGCAGGCATGGTCGCCTACGCCGCCTTCAGCTTCGTCGAGGCTCGGTGGCGGGTCCTGGTCGAATGACGCTCGTCCGGCGACTCGCCGTCGCTGCCCTCGTCGTCTCCGGTCTCGGCCTGCTGCTGTCGTTGGTGGTCCGGATCGGCAGCGTCGCAGATGCCGACCGGGCCGCGACCCGATGGCTCCACGATCGGGCGATCGAGAGCGATGCGGTCTCGCGGTTCGCGCTCGACGTGACCGCGATCGGGAATCCGTTGACCCTGACGGCGTTCGTGGTGATCACTGCGGGCTGGCTGCTCTTCCACCGACGCGGTCGCGCCGCGGTCTGGTTGGTCGCGGTCACCCTGGTCGCCTCGGTGGTCGAGTCGTTGCTGAAGGTCGTCGTCGGTCGGGCACGACCCGACTTCGACTCGGTCTTCCTCGAACCGGTCACCCGCAGCTTTCCGTCCGGCCACGCCATGAACACCACCGTCGTGCTCGGTGCGATCGCCGTCGCCGTGGTGACCTCGGCGACGTCGCGCCGGTCGGGAGTGGTCCCGCTCGCAGCCGCGGTGGCAGCGATCGTCGCCTTCGCGGTCGGGACGAGTCGCCCGATCCTCGGCGTCCACTTCGTCAGCGACGTGGTCGCCGGCTGGGCCCTCGGAGTGATCTGGCTGCTCGTCACCAGGCCACGAGCCGATGACGACGTCGACCGCGAGGTCAGCGCTGAGCAGGTACCCGCTTCGGCGTGAGCTGGAAGTCGTCGAGGCGAGCGTGGTTGGTGCGCCGGCGGTACTCGGTCGTGCGCCCGACCCAGTTGTTGGTGACCTTGCCGCCCTGCAGGTACCAACTGTCCTCGATCAGGACCCATGCCGAGTCGGCGAGTCGCTCGGCGAGTTCGTCGTTGTAGGCCTGCTGGACGTCAGCTCGGACCTCGACGGCCTGGATCGAGTCGCGCGCCATCTGGTGGAACAGCGACAGCAGGTAGCGCGCCTGCGACTCGATCATGAGGACGATCGACGAGTGGCCGAGGTTCGTGTTCGGTCCGTACATGAAGAACAGGTTCGGGAATCCGTTGACGCTGATCCCGAGGTGGGCCTGGGGGCCGTCGGCCCATTCGTCGTTCAGGTCGCGACCGTCCGTACCGGTGACCCGCATCGGCGTCAGGAAGTCCTGGGTGTGGAAGCCGGTCCCGACCACGATGACGTCGACCGGGTGTTCGGTGACCTCGCCGTCGGCCGACGTGGTGACGATCGCGTCGCCGGTCACCTTGGTGATGGGCGCGGCCTCGATGGCGATGTCGTACTCCTCGATCGACTCGTAGAAGTCGTCGGAGAACAGGATGCGCTTCGCCCCCATCGGGTAGTCGGGGGTCAGCAGCGCTCGCTTGGCCGGATCGGACACCGTGTCGTGCAGATGTTTGCTCGACAGCTTCTGGCCGAGCTCCCGGATGCGCGAGTCCTTGCGCATGAGCGAGAACGAGACGATGTCGGAGCGGAACCACAAGGAGAAGCGGCGAAGGTTGCGGGCGACCCGGCTGCGCCGGATCAGAGACTTCTCGAAGTCGGAGTAGTCGCGGTCGTTCTTCGGGACGATCCAGTTCGGCGTCCGCTGGAAGATCGTGACCTGCTCGGCCTCCTTGGCGACCTGGGGCACGTACTGGATGGCGCTGGCCCCGCAACCGATCGTGGCCACGTGCTTGCCGGTGAGGTCGACGTCGTGATCCCACTCGGCCGAATGGAAGACCGGCCCACCGAACGAGTCGAGGCCGTCGATCGCCGGCCAGCGAGGTCGGCTGAGCTGGCCGGTCGCGGAGACGACGGCGTCGAAGCGGTGGGTCTCGCCGCCGGCGTCGGCGCCCCCGTTGACGTCGACGTCCCATGCGCCGGCATCGTCGTCGTAGCGCGCCTCGGTGACGGTCGAATCGAAGCGGAGATGTGGCCGGAGGTGATACGTGTCGACGCAGTGTTCGAGATACGACTTGATGACCGGCTGGTGCGACCACTTGTTGGGCCAGTCGAAGTTCTCGAACGAGTACGAGTAGAGCGCCGAGGGGATGTCGCACTCGGCGCCGGGGTAGGTGTTGGCCCGCCACGTGCCCCCGACCTCGTCGGCCTTCTCGAAGATCGTGAAGGTGTCGATGCCCTGCCGCTTCAGCTGGATCCCGAGCCCGAGGCCGGCGAAGCCCGACCCGATGATGGCGATCCGTGGCACGAGTTTCTCCCGAGGGTGTGGCGATACGACTTGGCAACGACCGTATCCTGAATTGGCGCTCAGACGCATTCGCGCACGTGTCCGAAGACACACGAGACTTCCCGCGACGGCAGTAGGAGGTGCGGGCTCCGCCGTCGAAACGTCTGATGTGTCTGGGATGTCCGATTCGGACGAAGTCGTGCTCGAGAACGGGCCGGAATCGCGGTTCGTCGTGCAAGCGATCGATGCGATCCTGCGCGCCGACATCGTGTCGGCGCGTCTCGCGCTGATCGACGCCGCCGATCTGGTCGGTTGGGCGGCCGTGGCCCATCGCCTCGACGTCGTCGGCCATGCGCTGGCCGCCGATGCAGGGATGACCGAGGGGTCGGTTCCCGACGAGATCGACCTCGTCCCCGAGGTGATCGCCTCGACGCTCGCGTCGTCGACCACGGGGACCCACGATCTGCTGGCCCGTTGGTGTCACGGTGTCGACGATGTCGACGCGCTCCCACTCGACGAGGTCTGGCCGTCGTTGGCGCTCGTGGCGTGGATGGTCGACCGGGCGGGATACCCGGCCGAAGTCGTGGTCTGAGCCCGCTGGCGCCGATCCAGGGCAGGGGCCGACATCGAGGGAGATCGACCGGTACTCTCCATCGGCGTGAGCACCGACGAGGGCAGTGGTCAGGTCGGCCTCGAGAACCCGTTCCGGGGGACGGCACGCCGCCTCGCCGTGGTTGCCGAGGACGAACCAGGCATCCGATCGCTGATCGTCTCCCTGTTGACCATCGACGGGTGGGAGGTGCACGCCACCGACACCGGTGCCAACGTCGCCGACCTCCTGGACGAGTTCAGCCCCGTGCTGTGTCTCCTCGACGTGATGATGCCGGGCAAGGACGGCGTCGAGGCGATGGAGGAGGGACGCCGACGGGGCCACGGGGCCGAAGACGGCACCGTCTACGTGATGCTCACCGCGCTCGGCGGACCCGACGACGTGATGCGCGGTGTGATCTCGGGCGCCGACGACTACATCACCAAGCCCTTCGACGTCGACGATCTGTCCGATCGCGTCGTCCGCTGGTGTGAAGCGACCGGGTGGGAACTGATCGACGCTGAGCATCCCGGCACCGTCCACGAGCACCTGCAGTACTGATGCGATGACCGAGTCGACGCGAACGCCCCGGCGCCGACGCGGCACCCCGCTGACGGCGACGCGGACCGACGACTCGTTGGTGGCGTCGTTCCAGGAGAGTCGCGATCGCGACGCGGTGAACGAGCTGCTCCGTCGACACGAAGGCCTCGTCCTCTCGGTCGCGAGGAAGTACTTCGTGCCGGGTGGCGACCACGAAGACGTGCGCCAGCAGGCGATGATCGGCTTCTGGAAGGCGGTCCGCGACTACTCCGAGACCGCTGGCGCGGCGTTTCCCAGCTTCGCCCGGACGTGCATGCAGCGCCAGGTGATCACCGCGGTCAAGGCGGCCAACCGGATGAAACATGCCCCGCTCACCGAGTCGGATCGGATCGCGCACCACGACACCGAACACGACGAGGACCGTGGGGCCGTGACCCAACTCCCGTCGGTGAGCCACGAGGACGCGGCGCTCGACCGGATGAGCATGGACGACAGCGGCGGGATGCCGTTCGGTCTGTCGGAGATCGAGGGACTGCTCGAGGCGTACGGCCATGACGCGGTGCACGAGATCCTCCGCGTGCACTTCGAGGGCAAGAGTGCTCGGCGCAAGAAGAACGAGCCGGACCGGCTCTCGGAGAACGAGGCCCACGTTCTCGTCGGGATGCTGAGCGGCAAGAAGTACCGCGAGATCGCCGATCAGATGGGCCGTACCGAGAAGTTCGTCGACAACACCGTCCAGCGTCTGCGATCGAAGCTCCGCCACCTGCTCGAGGAGCAGTGAGTCGCTGGCCGATCCCTCAGGGACGGCTGGACCACCACGAATAGCCGAGGATCCCGATCGTCGCGACGATGCCGGCGAGCCAGATCTTGATGATCCCGCCGAGGTCGGGGGTGTCCTGCTCGATGAGCCCAGCGGCGATCGGCGTCGACGTCGTCGAGGGGAGGGACGGCACGGTGGGAGGAGCGGTCGTCGTCGTGGGGAGGCGGGTGGTCGTCGTCGACGGCTGCGACGTGGACGTCGACGTCACGATGGTCGCCGGGGGAGCGGTGGTCGGCGCCGCGGTGGTGGTCGTTGCCGGCGCCTCGGTCGTCGTCGGTGCCGACGTGGTCGGCGCAACCGTGGTCGACACGAGGGTCGTCGGTGGTGCCTCGGTGGTGGTCGGGGTGCCCTGCGCCAGCGCGGCCGCGGTCGGGATCGACAACGAGGCGCAGATCGCGACGATCGTCACGATCAGGGTCGCGGTGGCGCGCACCCGCGTGGTCACAGGCAGTCTCGGCACCAGTCGCCGCCGTCCTCGAACAGTTCAGCCGGTTTGGAGACGAAGCAGCCCATGCACCGACGTTCGGGGGTCGTGGCCTTCGGCGGTCGTGGTGGTGTGCGGGTACGCGGACTCCGTGATGCCGAGCGCACGGGCGGCGACTTCCGGATGTGGGGATCGTCGCCGAGTTCGCCGGCGCAGCACTGTGTCGCCAGCGCGCGGAGGCGTCCGTCGGCGACGTCGTCGAGCGGCTTGCGCTGCTTGGGGATCTGCTCGAGGCGTTCGGGGAGTTGGCTGACGGGGAGTCGGCGACGCCACTCGACCGCGCGCCGGTGGCGTGGCTGCGGTGCGGCGGGGTCGTCGCGGTACTCGTAGTCGCCCGAGACGACGCCACATACGAGGCCCTTCTCCTGCGGATCGGGCATGACGACGATGTCGCCGATCTCGATGCGTCGGACGAAGCTGAGGAACATCGCAGCCTCGGCTTCGTGCGGGGCGGCCTCGGGGTCGGTGGTCATCAAGCGGATGGCCTTGGCACGGTCGACGGTGCGGCCGTCGGGAAGATCGGGGAACTCGACGCCGATGGTCCCGTCGGCGAGGAACGACGCGACTCTGCGGTCTCGATCGCCGCCGCGGATCACCCACACGGTGGCCATCTCCTTGGGGTGGATCATCGTTCGCCCCGCATCACGGGTGAGCGTAGGCGGGCGGTCCGACCGGGGACAGTGTGTGCGCGACTTCACAAGTCGGGCCCCGCACGCCAGGCTGGGCGTGTGCACGTGTGGATCGACCAGGACCTGTGCACGGGCGACGGCCTGTGCACCGACCACTGTCCGGAGATCTTCGTGATCCTCGAGGACGGCATCGCCTACGTGCGCGACGGCATGGACATCGGCAACGACCCGGGTGGTTCCGGCTCGATGGTGCCGGTGGCTCCCGACTTCCAGTCCGACGTGATCGCCTCGGCCGACGACTGCCCGGGCGAGTGCATCTTCATCGAACTCGACAGCACCGACTTCGCCGGAACCGTCGTCTGACCAATCGGCCTCCCCGATCAGCCCGACCCCTTCGCTGTTCTGGGTGCATGTTCGGGACGCGTGGAGTACCGATCGCGCACCCAGAACGAGCTGGTCGAACGCCCCGGAGCTTCTGGGTGCGCGATCGGTAGGTCTGGAGTCCCGATCGCGCACCCAGAACGAGATCGTTGGATGGCGTTCGGACGGACGGTCGGAGCGAGCCGACCCGCCGGTGGTCGTCAGTCGTCGACGACGGTGATGGCGAACTCCGGGCAGTTGTCGGCGCAGAGTTGGGCGTCGGCCTCCTGCGCCGTGGGGATCTCGCCCTCGACCAGCAGCACCGCGAAGCCCTCGTCGTCGGCGTCGAAGAGATCGGGGGCCAGCGCGAAGCAGCGGCCGTGGCCCTGACACGCGTCGTTGTCGAGCTTCAGCTTCACGAGGGGCTCCCGTCGGTGAGGATGCGGATGGGCAGGTTGCGGGGCCCGCGCACCTGGCCGGTCGACCAACGCACGGCGTCGGCATCGGACAGCTCGAAGTCGGGGAAGCGGTCCATCCACTCCTCGATCGCCACGGTGAGTTCCATGCGGGCGAGGTTCGATCCGAGGCAGCGGTGGATGCCGAGGCCGAACGCCGAGTGACGGTTGCGGGCTCGGTCGATGACGAACTCGTCGGCTCGGTCGAACATCTCCGGGTCCCGGTTGGCGGACGGGAACGGCAGGAGAACCCAGTCGTCGACCTTGACCGGGCAGCCACCGATCTCGGTGTCCTCGGCGACGATGCGCGCCATGGTCACCGGACCGTAGAAGCGGAGGAACTCCTCGATGGCGAAGGTGCGGACCGCTGGATCGTCGGTCCAGCGCCGGCGATCGTCGGGGTTCTGCGCCAGGTGCCAGAGGCTCGCGCCGATGGCCGACCACGTGGTGTCGATGCCGGCGATGATCAACAGAGCGATCGTCCCGCGGATGTGGTCGGTGGTGAGCGGCTCGCCTTCCATCTCGGCCGTGAGGAGGAACGAGATGAGGTCGTCGCCGGGTTCCTCGCCTGTGTCGAGCACCGCGCGGCGTGACTCGATGGCGGTCGTCAGGTAGTGGTCGAGCGTCTCGCTCGGGTCCACGGGCGGTGCCTGACCCGGTGCCTCGATGATGCGATGGATGAACCCGCGGAACTTGTCGCCGTCGGTCTCGGGCAGACCGAGCATGGCGGCGATGGCGTGGACGGGGATGTGCTGCGTGTAGGCGACGGCGGCGTCGACGATGTCGGTGCCGGCCTCCACCGCGGCCTCGATCTCGTCCAGCAGCGCACGGCAGTGGGCTCGGGTCCGGGGCTCGAACTCCTTGATCGCCTTCGGAGCGAACGGTGGGAGCAGGAGTCGCCGGGCCTGGTTGTGGAACGGGGGATCGGAGGTGATCGGTGGCGCGTAGCCGACCGGCTTGGGGATGAATGGACGCCAGTCGGTGACGATGATTCCCTGACTCGAGAAGCGATCGGTGTCGTTGGCGATCGCGGCCACGTCCTCGTGACGGGTCGGCAACCAGGCACCACCGAAGCGGTCGGTGTGAGCCACGGGGCACGTCTCGCGCAGCTCGTTCCAGATCTCGGGCGCAGCGGCCGCGTAGTCCGGGTGCGTGTGGTCGAAGTCGGTGGCCCAGTCGGCGACGGGAGGCCGCCCCGTCGCCTCGGCAACCTCGTCGGTGGCGGCGGTTCCAGTGTCAGCGGTGTCGGTCATTGATAACGAACGTTATCGGACGAGTCCGCTGCCGGGCACGTCGGCGTGGCGACAGCCAGAGTGTCGCCGCGCCGGGTTGGCGTCAGCCGGTGAACGTGGGGTTGGCTCGCGTCGCGGTCGCCGGAGCGGCCTGGCCCGTCGGGGTGGTCGTCGGGGTGGTCGGCGTCGAGCCCGTGGTGGTGGTCGTCTCCTCGCACCCGTCTTCGGCGGGGTCGTAGCTGATCACCACGCCGCCGTCGCCGTCGTTGCCGCCGGTCTGGAAGACCGTGCCGGCCGGGCCGAAGCTCGAGCCGCCGCCGCCACCGGCGGCTGCACCGCCGCCGTCGACCACTGCGCCGCCGCCGCCACCACCGAAGTACCCGGCGCCGCCGCCACCCCCGCCACCGTTGTAGTGATCCGGTTCGTTGTCGACGGCTCCGCTACCGCCGTCGCCGCCGGTGAGCGACGCTCCGGCGGTGGCAGTCACGCCGCCGTCGTGGTCGACGCCGGCGGCTCCGCCGGCGGTGTCGGTGCCGCCACCACCACCAGAGGTGCTGGCATCGCTGCCGTCGACGCCGGCGATCCCGACCTCGCCGCCGTTGCCGCCGCTTCCGCCGTCGCCGGCAAATCCTCCGACGCCGCCTCCACCACCGGCGACGAGAAGTGCGGTGGACCCATCGAGAAGCCCGGACATGCCACCGCCTCCGCCGCCGGGTGACTCCTGTTCCTGTGTGAGTCCGCCCTCGCCGCCTCCGCCGATGCCTCCTTCACCGGCAACGCCGTCACCAGCGTCGCCGCCTCGGCCACCGACGAGCACGATCAGTTCGTCGCCAGGGGTGACAGTCACCGTGCCGAACGCGACGGCACCGAGACCGGGGATCGCATCACCTTCGGAGGTGCCTCGGAACAGTCGAGCGCCCCCGGCGTTGCCGTTGTCGCCGCCAGATGCCCCGGCGGCCTCGACGGTGACGGTGCAGATCCCGTCCGGGACCGTCCAGTCGAGGGCGCCGGGGACGTCCCACGTCAACTCGACGGGTTCGTCCGCCTGCCCGCTCGCGACGCCAGGCAGCACGAGCACCGCTGCTGCCGCCGTCGTACCGATTCCCACGATGATCTTGCTGCGTCGCATGTCGTTCTCCTGGGTCCCGCGCTCTGGTCGCGACCGATCTTATGGACGCTCGGCGTCCGGCGCGTCCGATGTCGGCCGGGCAGGCAGAATCGTCGGATGGAGCCGACGCCTCGACTGCGTGTCGGCTGCGCGATGTGGGCCAATCGCGCGTGGGTCGGCCGCACGCTTCCCCGAGCGCTCGCGAGTGGAGACGAACTCGGGGCGTATGCGCGGCTGTGCACGGCGGTCGAGGGCAACACGACGTTCTATGCCGTACCGCCGGCGTCGTCAGTCCGGCGTTGGGACGAGCAGGCGCCGCCGGAGTTCCGGTTCGTCTGCAAGCTCCCGCGCACCATCACCCACGACCAACGACTCCGTGAAGCGGGCGACCTCGTCCGCGAGTTCTGCGAACGGCTCGCACCGCTGGGCGACCGTCTCGGGCCGATCTCGGTCCAACTCCCACCGTCGCTCGGACCCGACGAGTTCGACGTGCTCGAACGGTTCCTCCGTGCCCTCCCTCGTGACTTCCCGTGGGGCGTCGAGCCGCGGCATCCCGACTTCGCCGCCACCGGTGCGGCCGAGGTGGCACTCGACACGCTGCTCCGCGACCTGGGCTTCGACCGGATCATCATCGACACGCGGGCCGTGTTCGCCGGACCGCGGGAGACCCCGGCCGAGATCGAGGCGTTCGAACGGAAGCCGCGCCTGAAGATCCGTCCGGTCGCCACCGCCGGGCAGCCGGTCGTCCGCTTCATCGGCCAGACCGATCCGGAGGCCAACCCGGAGTTCTGGGCGCCGTGGGTCGACCACGTCGTGCGCTGGCTCGACGACGGGTGCGATCCGATCGTCTTTCTCCACACCCCGGACAACGTCGATGCGCCCCTGCTCGCACGACGGTTCCACGACGAGGTGCGGGCCCACGTCCCGACCCTCCCACCGCTCCCCGAACCACTGCCGATCGACCCGCAACTCGACCTCTTCCCCTGACCGCCCGTCACCTCCATCGTCCATCGGTCGTTCTGGGTGCGCGATCGGGAGCCGAGGAGGTCGATTCGTGCACCCAGAAGCGCTTGGGGCGGGTTCTGGGTGCACGATCGGGACGCTCAGTGGCGATTCGCGCACCCAGAACGAGAGATGGCGGGGCGGGCTGGCGGGGGAGGGTCAGGCGAGGGCGTCGCGGAAGAAGGCCACGATGCGGTCCTCCATGAACGAGCGGTCGGCCTCGGAGCGGGGGACGTGTCGCTCGTCGGGGAACAGGAACAGCTCGTGGTCGATCCCGGCGCGGATCAGCGCGTTGAGGAGTCGTGCGGTGTGGCGGAAGTGCACGTTCTCGTCGATGAGTCCGTGGATCAGCAAGAGGCGCCTGTCACGCAGCCCCTCGACGTGGGTCATGACCGAACCCTCTCGGTAGCCGTCGGGATTCGACTGCGGCGTCCCCATGTAGCGCTCGGTGTAGTGGGTGTCGTAGCCGTCCCAGTCGGTGACGGGGGCGCCGGCGCAGGCAGCGGCGAACACCTCGGGGCGGCGGGCGAGGCACATGGCGCTCATGTAGCCGCCGTAGCTCCAGCCGTAGATGCCGACGCGGTCGGGGTCGGTGATGCCGTCCTCGACCAGCGACCGGACGAGCGCGACCTGGTCATCGACCTCGACCGTGCCCATCCGGTGGCGGAGCGCCCCCTCGAACGCCAGCCCCCGATCGGTCGATCCGCGGTTGTCGACGACAGCGACGCAGAACCCCTCCTGTCGCAGGTACTGGGAGCGCAACGCGACGGTCGGTCCCCACGAGTGGGTGAGCATCTGGGCGTGGGGCCCGCCGTAGACCGAGACGACGGTCGGGTGCGGTGCCGGACCGTCGGGGAGATAGACCGCGGCATGCAGCAGCGTGCCGTCGGCAGCGGTGACGATCCGGTCGACCGGCGGCGCCAGTCCGAGTTCGGCGACCCGCACGTCGGTCGACGCGTCGTGGAGCACGGCGGTCGACCCGTCGCCACGGGTCAGGACGACCTGTGGGGGCGTGGTCGGTGACGACGACGTGTCGATCCGGTGGCCGGTGCCGGGATGCACGATCGACGCGTGGACGCCGGGCGTCGCGGTGATCCGTTCCGCACCACCCGAGCCGTCGAGCGCGACACGGTGGAGGTGGCGCTCGAGCGCCGTGGGCCCGGTGCTGGTGAACCAGACCGTCTCCGCGTCGACGGCGACGACGCGCGTGACGACGGACTCGCCGGTCGTCAGGACCCGCACCAGCGATCCGTCGGCCGCGCGCAGTTCGAGGTGGCAGAAGCCGCTCCGCTCGCTGGCCCAGACGAACGATCCGTCGGCGAGGAAGCGGAGATGGTCGTGCAGGTTGATCCAGACGTCGGACGTCTCGCTCAGCAGCAGATGCCCTTCACCCGTGGTGATGTCGTACCGGACGAGGTCGAGTCGGCTCTGCTCGCGGTTCTCGACCTGGACGACCACGGCGCCGTCGGGCGTCCAGTCGACTCGCGCCACATAACGGTCGGATCCGATGCCGGTGGCGTCGAGGTCGAGCCAGACCGGCCGATCGCTCCCGCTCCCGTCCGTGGGCACCACGCCGACCCGGACGACGGCATTGGCCGCGCCGGCGAAGGGATATGCATGGTCTTCCTGGGCGCCGGGACCGACCTCGTCGCTTCCCTGATGGACGATCCGGTAGGTCGGGACGTGTCGCTCGTCGACCTCGCAGAACGCGATGTGGGTGCCGTCGTCGGAGAACCAGAACCCGTAGGACCGTCCCATCTCCTCCTGGGCCATGAACTCTGCGAGCCCGTTGGTGCGCCCCGTCCCCGCCGCGCCGCTGGTGACCTGGACGACGTCGCCGGCCTCGACGTCGGCGACGTGGACTTCGTCGCCGCGCACGAAGCCGACGAGCGTTCCGTCGTCACTCAACCGGGCATCGAGGAGCGGTGTCCCCGGGCCCGACTCGACGATCCGCCGAGGTTCGGCGTCGAGATCGTCGAGCACCCAGAGGCCGTCGGCCATCGGCACGAGCACCCGTCCGCCGGAGCCCGCCCACTGGTAGCGGGTGACGCCGACGGCCAGCTCTCGTGCTCGCTCCCGGCGCAGCTTCTCCTCCAGGGGGAGGTCGTCCTCGGCGACGACCACGCCCGGGGTGGGGATCACCCGGCGTTCGAGGCCGGCGACGTCGACGGCCACGAGGCGTTGGTCGAGGCTGCCGTCCTCGGCCGCGAGGAAGGTGACGGTCGACCCGTCGGGGGAGAACCGGATCGCGGTCGGGACGACGGTCCCCGGCAGCGGTCGACGGGCGACATCGGTGGTCGTGAGGGCTCGCACGGTCGGACCCTAGAACCCAGGCGGCACTACGGTTCGGGGAGTGTTGGAGGGACGCCGCATCGCCGGCCTGATCGTGGTCGGCGTGCTCGCCGCCGCATGCGCCAGCGCCGACGCGACGCTGGCCGTCGAGCGCAGTCCCGACAAGGTCACGACGTCCGCGCCGTCGACGACGGCACCGGCCACCACGTCGTCGACCACCGTGCCGGCGACGACCACGTCGACGACCGTCGCCCCCACCACCACGGCGGCGCCGACGACGACCCGGCCCTTCGTCGAGCGGGTGGTCGTCGACACCGGGTTCGCTCCCTACGCCGTGGTCGAGGGCCTCGTCCTGCTCCACCCGGCGGCCGGCGTCGAGCGCATCGGGTTCCACGAGTCGGGACACGACGGAGCACGCCAACAGGACGCGGTCACCACGGCCGCTCGTCCGATGACGCTCGAGTCGCGAGACCGTGGCACGCCGGATCGGACCGCAGCCGACATCGTCGTCGTGCCCGACACCGAGGTCCGATCGCCGGTGACGGGCACGGTGATCCGGGCCGGCGCCTACACGCTCTACTGCGACCACGTCGACGAGTACGCGGTGATCGAACCCGACGACCGCCCCGGCTGGGAGGTCAAGATGTTCCACATCGTCGGCCTCCAGGTCGCCACCGGGTCGCGTGTCGAGGCCGGAGTCACGCGTGTCGCCCTCCATTCGCGGATCCTGCCGTTCGAGTCGCAGGTGGACGAGTTCACGGGCGAACCGTCGTGGCCCCACGTCCACGTCGAGGTCGTCGACCCCAGCATCCCCGACCGACCGAACCCCGGCGGCGGCTGCTCGTAGCGGGGGGTTCACGTGTCGGGCACCACGATGTCGTCGCCCGGTCACCGCGACGATGCCCGACCGGCGGCCGGGTCGGATAGAACCGAGTCATGCGAATCCTGGTGACGAACGACGACGGCATCGACTCGACCGGCCTCCACGTGCTCGCCCGCCACCTGCGTCCGCTGGGCGACGTGGTGATCGTCGCTCCGGACCGGGAGTATTCCGGTTTCGGCGCAGCGCTCGGGACGCTCCACACGATGGCGCCCGAGGTCCACCGCGAGACCGTCGAGGGAATCGACGAGGCGTGGTCGGTCGGAGCCCCTCCGGCGATGTGTGTGTTCTTCGCCCGCCTCGGCGTCTTCGGTCCCGTCGACCTGGTCGTGTCCGGCATCAACCCGGGCATCAACGTCGGGCGCGCGGTCTACCACTCGGGAACCGTCGGCGCGGTGCTCACCGCACGCAACGGTGGGATGTCGGGGATCGCCGTGAGCCAGTCGGTGATCGGGTTCGGTGTCGAGGGCCAGGGCTGGGACGAGATGCTGGTCGGTCAGCAGTGGGAGAGCGCGGCGCAGGTCGCGGCGTCCGCAGCGGCCGGCCTCCTGGCCGACCTGCCCGAGGACCCGGTCGTGGTCAACATCAACGTGCCCAACGTGCCGGTCGAGGAGATCGCCGGTTGGCGTCACGCCGACATCGGCCACGCCCCGCCGCGCACGATCGAGTCGGCAACGCTGGTGCCTCGCGAGGGCTACCACGACTCGTTCGAGGTCGAGATGGCGTGGGGTGAGGCGCAGTCGCTGGACCCGGTCACCGACGGCGGCACCGTCGAGGAGGGCTCGGTGGCGGTCACCTACATCAGCCGCTTCCAGTCGGAACCGCGCAACGACATGGACGCGGTCGAGAAGCATCTGGGCGCGCTGCTCGGCCCCTGATCCCCGCGAGCAGTGGTGGACATGCATCGATCTGCAGTCCAATCACTTGACAATCGTCTGAGAGTTGTAAAGATGGACGCATGGTCTCGTCCACGTCGCCCGCTCCCGTCATCACCTGGACCGACCCCAAGCGTCGGGCCTACCTCCAGGCACTGATCGTGCCGGCCCTCCCGTTCGCGGCGGGTGGTCTCGTGGCGCTCACCGGTTGGAACCTGTTCTGGTGGTTCGGCCCGATGCTGGTCTTCGGGCTGATGCCGCTCCTCGACCAGGTCTTCGGCCTCGACACCGCCAACCCGCCGGAAGCGCTGACGAAGCAACTCGACGACGACCGCTGGTACCGCTGGTGTACCTATCTGTACATCCCGCTGCAGTTCGCCTCGCTGGTGTGGGCAGCGCGGCTCTGGGGCCAGGGCGACCTGTCGCTCCTGTCGTCGCTGGGGTTGGCGATCACCGTCGGCTGCGTGGCCGGGATCGCGATCAACACTGCCCACGAACTCGGCCACAAGCGCCCGACGCTCGAGCAGTGGTTGGCCAAGGTCTCGCTCGCACAGACCGCCTACGGCCACTTCTTCATCGAGCACAACCGTGGTCACCACCAGAAGGTCTCGACGCCGGAGGATCCCGCGTCGTCGCGCTTCGGTGAGTCGTTCTGGGCGTTCCTGCCCCGGACCGTCGTCGGCAGCCTCCGCTCCGGCCTCCATCTCGAGCGGGAGCGTGCCGGGCGGGCCGGTCGGTCGTTCTGGTCGATCCGCAACGACGTCCTCAACGCCTGGGCCATGACCGTGGTCCTCTTCGGTGCGCTGATCGTGGCCTTCGGGGTCTCGATCGTGCCGTGGCTCGTCATCCAGGCGGTCTTCGGGTTCAGCCTCCTCGAGGTCGTGAACTACATCGAGCACTACGGCCTGCTCCGAGCGCAGAAGGACAACGGCCGATACGAGCGATGCCAGCCCGAGCACTCGTGGAACGCCAGCAACGTGGCATCGAACCTGGTGCTCTACCAACTGCAGCGCCACAGCGACCACCACGCGTTCCCGACCCGGCGCTACCAGACGCTGCGCCATTTCGACGACGTCCCGCAGTTGCCCACCGGCTACGCCGGCATGATCGTCGTCGCCACGATCCCCCCGTTGTGGCGCCGCATCATGGACCAGCGGGTGCTCGACCACTACGACGGCGATCTCTCACGCATCAACGTCCACCCGCGGGCGCGACGTCGCATCGAGTCGCGCGCCCAGGCGGCCGCCTGATGGCCGAGGGACGCTACGCCGCCGCCGCCGAGGGACTCCTCCGGTCGACGGTGCTCGACTCGGTGTCCGACCTGTTGGTCGAGCGTGACTGGGACAAGCTGTCGATGTCGGCGATCGCCACGGTCGCGGGCGTGTCGCGCCAGACGCTCTACAACGAGTTCGGCGGACGCGACGGGTTGGCCGAGGCCTACGTGATCCGCGAAGCCGGTCGGTTCCTCGACGCCGTCGAGGACGCGGTGGTCGCGCATCGCGACTCGCTGGTCGACGCCATGGAGTCTGCGATGCGGACGGTGTTGGTCATCGCCGACACGCACCCGGTCCTGCGGACGATCGTCGCCGGAACGGCGTCGCCCGAGTTGCTCGACCCACTCGTCAGCTCGCCCGACGGCCCCGTCGTCGACCTGGCCGCTGGACGCCTGTGCGCGATCCTCGAGGCCAACTGGCCCGACGTCGACCCCGACGACTTCGAGATCCTCAGCGACGGGGTCGTGCGTCTGGCGCTGAGCCACCTCACCCAACCGCGCCTCGACATCGATGCTGCCGTCGCCGCGATGGTGCGGGTCCTCTCCCCCTACCTGCGAACGCTCACCACGACCTGAGCCGGGGGCACGGTGTGACCGAGGGGCCACCCGAGGTTCTGCGGCGTCTGGGTTGCACCGACGCAACGGAGACGACGAAGCAGCCAGGTTCGCCGATGTGTCGCTGGTGGGCAGTCGCTCAGCGCCACGTTGTTGCCACTTTGAACCGCCCTGGGTCTGATGGAGGCTCGGGCTATTGGTTTCCAACCCCTGTCGGGGAAGGCTTGGGGGCAGCGTAGAACGCTGCTTCGAACTCCGCAGGTGGCACGTCGTCGCAGTGGCCGTGGAGGCGTTGCTCGTTGAACCAGTGCACCCAGCTGAGGGTCTCGAGCTCGAGTTGGTCGACGTAGTCCCACACAACCGGCGCGTCCGACCCGCACAAGGCCAGTCACACAGCGGTGGCCATCGCCGCCGAGCTGGTTCTCGTATCAGATTCCGGGTTGCGATTCCCCTCATGCGTGCGCGGATTCGCAACCCAGAATCCCACGGTGCACCGACTGCCGGTGCTTCAGCGGCCTCGCAACCGGCTCAGCCTGCTACCAGCGCGTCCTGTCGCTCGTCATCGGTGGACGTTGTCGCTCCGACACTGCACCAGGCGCCACCGACGGTTGGCACTTCGGTTCGAACAGAAGCCCCCAGCGCTGCGCCCTCGATCTGCAGCTGGCGCGGAATTCACGTCCCCGGGAGGGGCTCCTCGCCCTCGATGGTGAGGCGCCACATCTCTCGTCGGGTGCCCGCGTAATCGCTCATCGGGTTGTGGAGCGTGCAACGGTTGTCCCACACGGCGATCGAACCGGGCTGCCAGCGGAACCGGCACGTGTAGACGGGGTTGGTCGACACGTCGTAGAGCTGCGCCAGCAGGGCCTCGCTCTCGTTGGGCCACCAGCCGTCGATCGACTCGGTGTAGCCCCAGTTCACGTAGAGCGCGGTCCGGTCCGAGTCGGGGTGCCGTCGCAGGATCGGTTGGGCGCGGCGTTGGTGCGCGGCCTCGCCGTAGAGGATGTCCATGTTCTCGACCAGCTCGTTGTGGGTCGCCTGCGCCCCGTAGGCCTTCTGCGGCGAGTGCACGGCGCGCAGTCCGGCCAGTGTCGAGCGCAGCCCGGGGGAGAGGTGGTCGGCGGCCAGGTACATGTTCGACCAGATGGTGTCGCCGCCGTGGTCGGGGACGTCGTGCCCGTAGAGGATCGTGTACGACGGCGGCCGTTCCTGGAACGACCAGTCCGAGTGCCAGGCACCACCGAACACCAGCGGGTGCTTCTCGTCGGCCTCCTTGCAGACCTTCACCACGTTGGGGTGCGACTCGAGGCCGGCGACGAACGGGTCGTCACCGAAGTCGCCCCACCGGGCGCCGAAGTCGACGAACGCGTCCAGGTCGAACGACTGGTCTCGGAAGAAGACGACGAGATGCTCGACGCTGGCCCGACGGATCTCGGCGAACACCTCGTCGCCGAGGCCGTTCACGTCGAGGGCGGCGCCGCCCGGTCCGGCGATCTCCGCCCCGAGCGCGCCGGTCAGCGGGGTGACCGAGATGTGGTCGTAGGTACCGGCGGCGTTGTTGGCGGAGTCGGTCGCGAAGAACATGCCCGCATGCTCGCGCAGGGCGCCACGGCCCGTCGCCGCCCGCCGCGGTGGATTCAGACGCGCTCGAGCGCGAAGACCGGGATCTCACGGCCCTCGGTCGTCTTCTCGTACTCGGCGAACTGTGGGGCGGCGGCCTTCTGGGCTTCCCACACCCGGGTGCGCTCCTCGCTTTCGAGGACGCGCGCCCGGACGGTCAGTGTCTCGGAGCCGACCTCGATGGTGGTCTCGGGATTGGCGACCAGGTTGTGGAACCAGTCGGGGTTGTCGGTGGCGCCGGCCTTCGAAGCGAAGATGTAGCGACGGTCGTCCGACTCGGGCTGGTAGACGAGCGGGGTCACCCGTTCGATGCCCGACTTCGCACCGGTGTGGTGCACGAGAACCATCGGAGCACCCTCGAACGGCCCGCCCACGACGCCGTCGTTGGCGCGGAACTCGTCGATGATCTGTTGGTTGAAGTCGTTCAGCGGGGTGTCGGTCATCCCATGACGCTATCGACGCAACTCGGACTCGCATCGGGGACAAAGGCCCGAGATCGCCGTCGACAACTCGACCTCGCAGTTCCAACAGAGGCGTGTGTAGACGTCGCCGTCGAGCTTGTCGAGCATGGCGTTGAGTCGTGGGGTGCGCTCGTCTCGCCGTCGCTCGGAGAGTTGTCGTCGGCATGCCGAGCCCAGCGTCCCCTCGATCGCGGGCTCCGCTCCACACCCCCAGCAGTCGTCGCCGGGAACGTGTGGGAGAACACCGTCGGCAGGGGGCACGGATCGAAACCGTAGCGACCTACTCTGGGAGCCAGCAGCGAACGCAGGAGCATTCCGTGACCGAGGTCCAGACGTCGAGCGTCGAGCGATCGTCCGTCGAGGGACGATCCGAGTTCGTGGTGGTTGCCAACCGTCTCCCGGTACGGATCGACGAGGACGGCTCGTGGTCGCTCAGCCCGGGCGGCCTGGTCTCGGCGATGCTGCCCGTGATGCGAGAGCGCACCGGCGCCTGGGTCGGCTGGGACGGCTCGCCCGACGGCGTGGGCGAGCGCTTCGACTTCGAGGGCATCCGCCTGGTGACGGTCGGCCTGTCGTCGGACGAACGTGACGAGTACTACGGGGGCGCCTGCAACGAGACCATCTGGCCGCTCTTCCATGGCTCCATCGAGGCTGCCCAGTTCCATCGTGAGACGTGGGCCGCCTATCGCACGGTCAACCAACGCTTCGCGGACGCCGCCTGCGCCGAACTGGCCGAGGGTGGCACGGTCTGGGTCCACGACTACCAGCTCCAACTCGTTCCCCAGATGATCCGCGAGCAGCGACCCGACGCCAAGATCGGGTACTACCTCCACATCCCGTTCCCGCCGCTCGAGCTCCTGGCTCGGTTGCCGTGGCGGCAGCAGGTGCTCGACGGCCTGCTCGGTGCCGACGTCATCGGCGTCCAGACCCAGGCCGACGCCCGCAACGTGCTCTCCGGCGTGCGGCGCTTCTGTCGGACCGACGACGTGACGTTCGCCGGCGACGGTGGCATCGTCCGCACCGCGAACACGACGTCGGTGGTCAAGGCCTTCCCGATCTCGGTCGACTTCGGTGCCATCGCCTCCCAGTCGTCCACCGACGACGTCCAGATCGGCGTGAAGCACCTGCGGAGCGAGCTTGGCGACCCCGACGTCGTGCTGCTCGGTGTCGACCGCCTCGACTACACCAAGGGCATCGACCTCCGTCTCAAGGCGATCCGCGAGCTGCTGATCGAGGGTCGCCTCGACCCCCGCAACACCGCGGTCGTGCAGGTCGCGGTGCCCAGCCGCGAAGACGTGCTGGGCTACGACGAGGTGCGCAACCGGGTCGAGCAGTTGGTCGGCACCATCAACGGCGACTTCGGTGAGCTCGGCCGTCCGGTCGTGCAGTACATCCACAAGAACCTGCCGTTCTCCGAGTTGCTGGTGCTCTACCGCGCGGCCGACGTCCTGCTCGTCACACCGTTCCAGGACGGCATGAACCTCGTGGCCAAGGAGTACGCGGCCGCACGCGTCGATGAGCGCGGCGCCCTCGTGCTCTCCGAGTTCGCCGGCGCCGCCGAGGAGTTGACCGAGTCGTTCCTCGTGAACCCCTACGACACCGAGGGTCTGAAGGACCAGATCCAGGCTGCGGTCGAGATGGGCGAGGACGAGGAGCGGCAGCGGATGATCGCGCTGCGCTCCCAGATCGAGAGCAACGACCTGGCGGCATGGGCCAAGGCGTTCCTCGCCCTGTTGTCGATGGCCTGAGCTCGGCTGCGTCCGATCACGGCTCCGCCCATACGATCGCTCGCCATGGACCTGTCGCCGCTCGCGCTGCTCGAACGCGCCAAGCTCACCGCCGACGCACTTCGCGCGATGGGCGAGACCGGACTCCTCCGTCCCCGGGTCGCGGTCACCGCGGCGCAGGCGGTGCGTTCGTGGGGGCCCACGCTCGCATCGGGGTATGTCGCCAGCGCCCGCCGTTCACCGGACGCCATCGGCATCGTCGACGACGAGGGTTCGCTCACCTTCGCCGAGATCGACGACCTCTCGAACCGTCTGGCCTCGGTGCTGGCATCTCGCTCGGTCGGCCCCGGCACGCCGGTCGGGCTCCTGGCCCGGAACAGTCGGTGGTTCGCGATCTGTACGGCGGCCCTCAACAAGCTGGGCGCCTCGGTCCTCTACATGAACACCGGTTTCGCCGGGCCGCAGTTGGCCGACGTGATGAAGCGTGAGGGCGGCGAGTTGCTGCTCCACGACGACGAGTTCTCCGCCGCGGCCGCGAAGCATGCGCCGGACCTGGCGCGGATCATCACCGACCGAACCGACGGCGGAGGCGACGCCGATGTCATCACGGCGCTGATCGACGGCGTGGAGGCCGGCCCGCCGGACCCGCCGGCCACGCAAGGCCGACAGGTGATCCTGACCTCGGGCACCACGGGCGTTCCCAAGGGAGCGTCCCGGAGCAACGAGGGGATCACCGACCTGGTGGCCACGAGCGCGCTGTTCCAGCGGGTGCCCTACCGGGTGGGCGACGTGCACGTCATCCCGTCGCCGGCGTTCCACTCGCTCGGCAACGCGGCCCTGCTCCTGTCGGCTCAGCTCTCCCAGACCGCGGTCCTCAGCCGTCGCTTCGACCCGCGCCACACCCTCGCCCTCGTCGCCGAGCACCAGGCACAGGCGATGACCGCGGTCCCGGTGATGCTCCAGCGGATGGTCGACCTCCCCGAGGAGGACATCGACACCTCGTCGCTCCGTTCCGTCCTGTGTTCCGGCGCCGCGCTGCCCGGCTCGCTGGCGACCCGCTGGATGGACCGCTTCGGCGACAACCTCTACAACATGTACGGCTCGACCGAGGTCGCTGCCGCCACGATCGCCACGCCGGAGGACATGCGCGCCGCACCGGGCACTGCGGGCAAGCCGCTCGCCGGCGTCGCCGTCCGTCTCTACGACGACGACGATCGGGAGGTGAAGGCGCCCGGCGTCGACGGGCGGATCTTCGTCGGCAGTGCGCTGCGCTTCGACGGGTACACCGGTGGCCAGACCAAGCCGTCGATCGACGGTCTGTTGTCGAGCGGCGACGTCGGCCGCTGGGACGACGACGGACGTCTCTACGTGGGCGGCCGCGACGACGACATGATCGTCTCCGGCGGCGAGAACCTCTACCCGCGTGAGGTCGAGGATCTCCTGGCCGACCTCGACGGCATCAACGACGTCGCCGTGGTCGGCGTCGACGACGAGGAGTTCGGCAAGCGACTGGCAGCGTTCGTCGTCCTCGAGTCCGGCGCCGCCTTGACGGCCGACGACGTGAAGGCCCACGTGAAGGCCAACCTCGCCAACTTCAAGGTCCCCCGGTCGGTCACCTTCATCGACCAACTGCCCCGCAACGCGACCGGCAAGGTCCTCCGGCGCGACCTGCGCGAGAAGTAGTTCAGCTTCGGGGCGTCGGCCCGTCGGTGGCGCCGCCGGCGAACGCCTGCGCGATCTCCATCCATCCAAGGGCGAGTTCGCCCTCGGTCTCGAGTGCGGTGTCGTCGACGTGGCGTCGCTGGGTGACGACGAGACAGAAGTCCTCGGCCGGGCCGCGCACTGCGCCGTCGGTCGCCCCCTCGTTCCATGTCCAGGTCTCGCCCGACGGGGCGGTGAGTTCGACCAGGATCTTGCCGCCGGGCGACTCGAGGCCACGGTTGCGGTACGACCAGCTCCGGGTGATGACGCCCATGTGCGCGATGTGTCGCAGCCGATCGGTGGCCGGACGTTCGGCGCCGACGGTGTCGACGATGTCCTGGCCGTGCGCCCAGGCCTCCATGAGTCGGGCGGCGAGGAACGCCTCGCCTCCCATCGGCGGGCCGTACCAGGGGACGCGCGTGTCGTCGGTCAGGCGTTCGGCCGCGGCGGCGAGTCGGTCCCGGTTGGTCCGCCACCGGGTCAGCAGGTCCGCCGGCGTGAGGTCGCGGCTCCACGTCAGCGTGGCAGCGTCCATGTCGACGTCGCCGCCGGTCATCTGTTCGAAGAGCGCGGCGGTGTCGGCCTGGAAGCGTTCGGGGTCCTCGATGGCCGTGGCGGCGGTGTCGTCGAAGTAGGTGAGGTGTGCGATCTGGTCGAACACCGTCCAGCCGGGGCTGGGGGTGGCGGCCGCCCACTGCGTGTCGGAGAGGGCGGCGACCACGTCGTCGAGCGCGGCCTGCTCGGCTCGGAGATCGGTGGCGACGTCGGCGACGGTCATGATCGAGAATCTACGGCCGAGCGGCTACGCCTTGGCCAGGTCGACCCACGTCGGGAACTCCCAGTCGACCGGCGGGCCGCCGGTACCCCGGACCGCACGACAGCGGCCGGTGCCCTCACTGGTGGCGAGGTCGAGTGCGGTGCGGGCGATGTCGGCGGGGTCGATCAACCCGATGCCGAGCTCACTCGGCGACGCTCCACCGAGCGCCTCGACGGTCATCGGCGTGTCGACGATCCCGGGGCACACGGCGTCGATCGAGATCTTGTCGGGAGCGAGGCTCGGAGCGACGGCTCGGACGAAGCCGGCGACCGCCTGCTTGGTCAGCGTGTAGAGCGGGTTCCCGTCGAACGCCACGATGCCGGCGACCGACGCGGTCACGACGATGGCCCCGCCGCCGTTGGCCCGCAGCGCGGGTACGCACGCCCGGGTCCCGAGGACCACGCCGCCGATGTTGGCGTCGACCGTGCGCTGGTAGAGGTCGAGGGGGAGTTCGTCGATGGGCCCGTTGTGCCCGTACAGCCCGGCGTTCAGGTACACGGCGGCCAGTCGATCGCCGGCGGCGTCGACCAACTCGTCCCAGACCTCGGGGTCCGACACGTCGCCGGCGACGGCGATGCCGTCCACGGCGTCGGCTGCATCCTGGGCGGGTTCCGGGTGGATGTCGGCGGCGATCACGGTCGCACCTGCGGCGGCGAACACCTCGCAAGCGATCCGTCCGATGCCCGATCCGGCGCCGGTGATGATGACCGTCCTGTCGTTCAGATCCATGTGCGGGACCCTACGGCGGTCGTCAGGGCTCGGTGACGACGACCTTCTCGAAGAAGTGATCGGGGTAGGGGTTGTCGTTGTACCGATCGATCTCGACGTAGCCGGCGGCGCGGTACATCGCCACCGCCTCGGGGAGCTGGCTGTTGGTGTCGAGACGGACCGTGTGGTGCCCGAGCCGCACGGCCTCCGCTTCCAGACGTTCGAGCAGCTGCCGCCCGAGCCCCTGCCCTCGTGTCGACGGCGCGACCCACATGCGCTTCACCTCGCCGATGCCCGGTCCGATCATCTGCAGCCCGCCGCACCCGACCACGGCCTCGCCGTCCTTGGCGACGACGAACGAGCCGTCGGGTGGGCCCATGGCATCGAGGCCGGTCTCCAGCGCGTCGCCGGGATCGAAGCCCTGCGCGAAGCGAGCGTCCAACTCGTCGAAGTACTGGCGCATGGCCCACACCGCGTCGTCGGTGTCGGGGGCCACGACGTGGAACGACGCGGTCACGGTCGGGTCAGCCGCTGAGCTCGTCGGCCACGGCCTGCACGCCGCGTCGGATGATCGTGGTCAACGTGCGGACGAGTTCGTCCCGGTCGGGCTCGTGGGTCTCCTGCCACGACTCGACGGCTGCGAACACGAAGCCGAACAAGCCGTCGGTCAGCACGGCGACGTGCGCAGCCGGGGCGTCGGGGGAGACCAGTCCGACCACCATCGTCGCCCGGTCGCGGACGACCCGCACCAGTGCGTTGTCGAGGAATCCGCGGTCGCTGACCCGGATCGACCGCACGAGGAAGGCGTAGAGCTCGGGCTCGCGGACGATGATGTCGATCAGGCTGTCGATGGCCGACTGGATGGCGACGTCGACGTCGAACACCTTGTTGGCCTTGAGTTCGTCGAGCACCACGAACTCGAGGTCCTCGGCCAGGACGAGGGCGATGGCGTCGGCGATGCCGAGCTTGCCCCCGAACTCGTCGTAGAGGACCGGCTTGCTCACGCCGGCCGCGACGGCCAGGTCGTCGATCGAGATGTCGGGCCCGCGATCGCGCACGCCCTGCATCGCCGCGTCGACGAGGCGTCGCCGTTGCGCGGCCCGCTCCGTGGCCGACCGGGGCGGGCGGCCCCGGCGCCGTGGCGCGTTCGCTGGCTGCGTGCTCACACCGTGCAGGATGCCACTGCCGGACGTGTGGTGGGGAAGCCCGATGTCGGGAATCGAGGTGTCCACGTCCTTGCCGCCATCGCATCGAGTCGGGACGATGACGCCATGCTCGAGATGCGCCCCCACTGCGAACGATGTGAGTCCCCCCTCGACGAGGCGTCCACCGACGCTCGGATCTGCAGCTTCGAGTGCACGTTCTGTGCGACCTGCGCTGCCGACGACCTCGCCGGCGTGTGCCCCAACTGCGGGGGCGAACTCCTGCAACGCCCCGCCCGAGTCGCCGCCACCTGACACCAACCCGTCCTCCCGGCGGCGCTGGGCGGGCGGAGGGGCGCCGGCGGGCGGAGGCGGCGGGTGCCAGCGGGCCGGTGGCGTGCGGCGTGCTGGCGGGAGTGCGTGCAACGTGCCGATCGGTACGTTCGATGTCGAAAACGACGCGGTACGTGCCGATCGGTACGTTCCGAACATCGGGTGGGTGCAGCGGGGCGGCGCTACGTCGCCGGCGCCAGACCAACCACCGATCGCGTCATCGTCGTCGGCACAATGAGCGGCGCCCGCCGTCGAGGACGGCGAACCCGATCCGAAGTCGCGCCCATGACCAACCGTTCGACCGCCGCCGACCTCGCGCCGATCGAGCGCGCCCGCACCCGGACCACGGCATCGGGTCTGCCGTATCTGCCTGGCCTGGACGGTCTGCGTGCGGTGTCGGTGGTGGCGGTGGTGCTCTACCACCTCGACAACGACCACGCGATCGGCGGCTACCTCGGTGTCGAGGTCTTCTTCGTCGTGTCCGGCTACCTCATCACCAGCCTGTTGCTCACCGAGCGCGATCAGCGCGGTCATGTCGACCTCGGCCGGTTCTGGCTCCGTCGCGCCCGCCGGCTCCTCCCCGCCGCCATCGCACTCATCACGACGGTCTGTCTCCACGGCCTCGTCTTCGCACGGGACGACGTCGCCGGGTTCCGGGGCGACGCCCTGGCCAGCATCTTCTACGTCCAGAACTGGTGGGCGGTGGTCAGCGACCAGTCCTACTTCGCCGGCTTCGGGCGTCCGTCGCCGCTGCGCCATCTGTGGTCGCTGGCGATCGAGGAGCAGTTCTACCTGTTCTGGCCGGTCGTGGTCGCGGTCGTGCTCCACCGCTTCGGTGGGCGTCGGACCCTGCTCGTCGCGACGTCGGTTGCCGTCGTGGTGTCGCTGGTCCTGATGCGGTCGCTGGCCGACGTGACCGATCTCGACCGGGCCTACTACGGAACCGACACACGAGCGTTCGGCCTCCTCGCCGGCGCAGCGCTGGCCATGGTCTGGCGGCCGGGTCCGTCACTGGCCGATCGAGCGATCCGCGTCCCGGTCGTCGCGCTCGACGTCGCAGCGGCCCTCGCCGTCGGTGCATTGGTCTGGCAGTTCGAGTTCCGCAGCGAGTTCGACTCGTTCACCTTCCCGTGGGGTTTCGCATGGGTCGACGCCCTCACCCTCGTCGCGATCGTGAGCGTGTCGACAGCGGGCACGGTGAGCGGGCGCATCCTGGGGGCGTCGCCGTTGGTCGCACTCGGTCGGCGCTCCTATTCGATCTACCTCTGGCACTGGCCGGTGTTCGTGTTTCTCCGGCCGGGCGAGGAACTGCCCTTCGGCGGTGTCGTCGCCGACCTCCTGCGGATCGCGGTCGCTCTCGTGCTGGCCGAGCTCTCGTATCGACTGGTCGAGCAGCCATTTCGCGACGGGCGCGCCCGCGCGGCACTGCGTCGTGTGGTGGCCCGGCTCATGGCCGCCGACCGGCTCGGGGCGGGGGTGGGTGGCGCCTTCGGTGCGGTCGTGCTCCTGGTCGGTGCTGTCGCGCTGCAGAACGGGTCACCCGGCGACGATCTCGAGGCGCAGTTCCGCGATGCGGTCGAGGCCCAGGGCGTCGATGCCGACGACGTCATCGCCGACGAGAACGCGCTGCCCTCGACCACCGCCGTGCCGACCACCGGTACCGGTCCGATCGGGCCACCCGCACCAGCCGTGCCCACCGAGGCGACCACGACCACCTCCACCACCACGACCGTGCCGATCCCGACGTCGCTTCCCGACGGCACGCCGACCGGCGGCCCGGTGACGATCATCGGCGAGTCGGTCACGTTGGGAGCCCGCGCCGAACTCCTGCGCCGGCTCCCCGTCAGCACCGTCAACGCCGAGATCAGTCGGGAGTTCGTCAAGAGCGTCGACGTGGCAGAACTGCTGGAGGCCGGTGACCTGCTCCAGCCGACCGTGCTGGTGCACATCGGCAACAACGGCGTGGTGCCCGACGGTCAGCTCGATCGTCTCCTCGCCATCGTCGGCGGCCGTCGGCTGATCGTCACCACCGTCAGCGTCCCCCGTCGTTGGGAACAGCAGGTGAACTCGTCGTTGCTCAACTTTGCCAACGCCCACGACAACGTCGAGCTCCTCGACTGGCAGGCCGTCGTGGCCGCGGAGGACGGGCTGCTCTTCGACGGGGTCCACCTGACGAAGCCGGGGATCCAGCGCTATGCGGCGTTCCTCGTCGAGGCCATCGGGCCACCGTGATCGCGGTCCGCCCCACGTGGGCGGACCGCAACGGGACGGGTCAGCCGCCGAGTCCGGCGTCGACGGTCGCGTCGATCACCGACTGTTCGATGCCGCAGTCGAGCGCGGCCTGGACCACGGGTGCGAGTGCCTCGGGGGCGAACGACGCGAGCCCGAGTCCGAGCAGCTCCTGCTCGCCCACTCGTTCGACGGCGGTCGAGCCGGCGCACACCGCCTGCTGCTCGGTGGCGCCCTGCTTGACGAGGAGCGGGAACAGCGTGGACTGGATGAGGCCGTCCTCGGGCACGGTGCCGAAGGTCGACACGTCGACCGCACCGGTCTCCGCCGGCTCGGTCGTCGACGTCGTCGGCAGCGGCTGCGATGCGTACGACAGGGCAGCGACCTCGCCGCTGGTCTTCTCCGACGTCGTGTAGAGCAGCACCGCGGCGATGCCGACGACGACGATGGCACCGACCCAGGCGATGGCTCGGGTGCCGACCGGCTTGGTGGCGAGCACGACGGACTTCTTGGCGTCGACGTCGCCGGTGGTCAGCAGACCCTTCTCGTCGGCCCAAACCAGCAGCGGGGGCATGACGACGAGGGCGGCCAGCAGTGCGACCGTGACGTTGAGGGTGACGATGATGCCGAAGTCACGCAGGAGGGGGAGCGCCGAGCCGATCAGCACCGCGAACCCGCCGATGGTCGTGATCGCGGAGGTGAAGAAGGCTCGTCCGGTGCGTCCGGCGGCCTGATCGCTCGCCTGCCGCGGGTCGAGGCCGGCCTGACGTTCCTCGAGATAGCGGGCGAGGATCAGAACAGAGAACTCGGTACAGCTGGCCACGACGAGTGGTCCGGAGACCGTCGTCAACGGCGAGAGCGTGAGCCCGAAGGCCCCCACGACCACCGACGACGTGCCCACGGCGAGCCCGATCGGGACCAGGGCGAGGAGGGCCCGGGCGAGGCTGCGGAAACGGATGAGCAGCCACAGGGCGACCAACGCGAGTCCGAGGTAGGTGAGCACCGCACGGTTCGCCGAGAGGTTCTCGAGCAGACCGACGCCGACGACCGCGAGTCCTGCAGGGACGGCGCGGATGGCTGGGTCGTTGTCATCGAGACCGACACGCAGGAGCGAGTCGTCCGGGAGGTCGAGGGCGTCGATCCGTGACTCGAGGTCGGCTTCGAGGCGTTCGACGAGCACCGCTCGTTCGTCGAGCCCGGCGGGAGCGAGACGCAGGTTCACCTGGGTCGCGGTCCGATCCGGGTTGAGCAGGACGCGCTCGATGTCCGGTGACATCGCTTCGGCGGCGGCGACCAGGTCGGCCGACGTCGGAGCGAGCGGTGTGGCACCGGGGACGGCGATGATCTTGGCGATGGTGTTGACGAGACTGGACGACGTGACGACTTCGTCGCTCGACTCGGCCTCGAGCGTGAACTCGTTGACGACCTCGGCGACCTCGTCGGCGAGCACGTTGTTCGACTCGACGAGGATTCCGAGGGTCGACGAGAAGCCGGTGTCCTCCTCGAGCGTCTCGACGTCCTTCACCGTCTGGCTGCTCTGATCGATCCAACGCAGCGGGTCGGACTCGATCTTGAAGCTGCCCTCGAGCGCGATGCCGCCGATGAACAGTGCGATCGATGCGATCACCAGGGGTACCGCGGTGGTGGACGGGAGTGAGCCGAGCTTGACCACGGCCCGCTCGACGAGCGAGGCGCCGCGCTGCGACGTGGGGACCCGGTACTCGCGGATGCCGAGCAGGGCCGTCGGGATGACGATGCCGACCATCACCAGGACGACGATGCCGATGGCGAGCATGACGCCGAAGTCGCGGATCATGGGGACCTGCGAGACCTGGAGTGCGAGGAATGCCACCACGCCGCTGATGGTGGCGACGATGAGCGCCGGCCCGAGGTTGGCGAGCGTCTCGGACATCGGGTGGTCGGCCTTGTCGAGGACGACTTCCTCCTCGACCCGGTTGTGCACCTGGATCGCGAAGTCGATGCCGAGGCCGATGAGGATCGGGAGTCCGGAGATGGTAACCAGCGAGAGGTCGACGTCGATGAAGCCGAGCAGTGCGAACGACCATGCGACGCCGATGAGCACCGACAGGAGGGGGAGCAGGCGCCAGCGGACCCGGAACAGGAGCAGCAGCACGACGGCCATGACGGCCAACGCCGCGGCACCGAGGGTCAGCATGCCGCCCTGGAGGTAGTCGTTGATCTCCGCGAGGAAGACGGGCGAGCCGGTGGTGATGACCTCGAACCCCTCGAGGTCAGCGGTCTCCATGATGGCGAGGACCGACTCGGTGCCCGTGGAAAGGGTGTCGAGGTCGGCGTTGCCGGTGAGCAGCACGCCACCCACGGCGGTCTGCAGGTTGGGGAAGGTGCCGCGCAGCGATGCCCGCACGATGCGGTCCTCGTCGGCCGGAGCCACGACCCCGTCGTCGCCGGTGCTGAAGCCGGTGTTGTCGAAGAGGAGGAACTGCGTCCAGTCCGGGTTCGTCATCTCCTGCCCGTCGATCTGGCCGAGGCGAGCGAGCTGGAGTTCGATGTCGGCCTGGCGAGCCGCCTTGCCCTCTTCGGAGGGCTCGCGTTCGAGCGCCGACAACAGTGCGTTGGTGCCCACGCTCTGCTTGACGATGGCCTCGGAGTACCCGACCGAGGTGAGCGGTGCGACCACCGAGTAGACCTCGGGCACCTCGCGCAGCTCGGCCTCGAGGCGGGCCAGCTCATCGAGGTTGGCGCCGGCGAACAGGTCGGTGATGTCGGCACCGTCCTGCGCCCGGAACAGGACGATGATCGCCTCGCCGCCGAAGTCGTCCTGGAACTCGACGTTGTCGATCGCGACCTGCGAGTCCGGGTTGAGATAGCTGTCCTGGCCCGTGGCGAACTCGAGCTGGCCGAGGCCGAAGCTCAACATGCCGGTGATGGCGACGGCCAGTGCGAGGACGGCGTACCAGTACTTGCCGAGCTGTACGCCGGCTTTCCTCCAGAACTGTTCCATGGCGGGTGTGATCCTCGGTGGTCGATTGTTACCGGTAGGTAGGTTGACGCCCGTGTCGAACCGCTTTCTACTCGCCACCGCGGTCGCCGTGCTCCTCGTGGTCACAGGTTGTCGCGAGCGGGACGATCTCGCCGGTGACACCGTGCGCGTCACGTATCCGGACAAGAAGGTCGAACTGGACGTCGTGAGTTGTGGGCTCGATGGCGACGTGTTCGTGCTCGCTGCCGCCTCGGCCGACGCGGTCGTGCAGTTGCTGTTGGTGAGCGACGGCGACGAGGTCGACCGTGCGGCGTCGGCCTTCACGGTCGAGGTCGCCGGCGACGGCGTCCTCGGCGCGGGGTCGGCGGCGTTGTTGCAGGTGGCCGTGTCGGTGCCGGGCGAACTCGACGCGGCATCGATCCGTGGGGACCGCGTTGACGTGACCGCGTCGGCCAGGCGACTCGACGGCACGCCGGCCGACGAGGTCATCGGCGTCGAGGTCGCCGCGCGCTGTCCCGCGGTCGACGACTTCGTCTGATCGCTCCGGTTCTCCCCATCGGGGCGCGAGGCGGGAGAATGGGGGAGTGAGTGATGTCGCTGCCCCCGAAGGATTCGAAGGACTCGGCCTCGCCGATGAGTTGCTGCGCTCGTTGGCGCGGCTCGGGTACGAGGAGCCGACGCCCATCCAACGCGAGGCGATCCCGGTGCTGTTGTCGGGCCAGGACGTGTTGGGGCAGGCCGCCACCGGAACCGGGAAGACGGCGGCGTTCGCGCTCCCGATCCTCCAGTCGATCGGCGCCGGCGCCCCCGCCGTGCCGACCGCCCTGGTCATTGTGCCGACGCGCGAGTTGGCCGTGCAGGTGAGCGAAGCGCTGTTCAAGTACGGCCAGGACTTCGGGATCAAGGTGCTCCCGGTCTTCGGCGGACAGCCGATCGTCCGCCAGCTCAAGGAGCTCAAGCGCGGCGTCCACGTCGTGGTCGCGACCCCGGGGCGCGCCATCGACCACATCAAGCGCCGGTCGCTCGATCTCGAGAACGTCACGACCGTCGTGCTCGACGAAGCCGACGAGATGCTCGACATGGGCTTCACCGAGGACATCGAGTCGATCCTCGAGTCCACGCCCGAGGGTCGGCAGACCGTGCTGTTCTCGGCCACGATGCCCGGACGCATCGCCAAGCTCGCCCAGCGCTACCAGCGTGATCCGGTGCGCATCGAGATCGCCAAGCCGAAGACCGAGTCGGGCAAGGCGCTCGTGCGCCAGACCGTCTACTACGTGCGCCGGGCCGACAAGTCGTCGGCGCTCGGCCGGGTCCTCGACATCGAACAGCCCGATGCCGCCATCGTGTTCTGCCGCACACGACACGAGGTCGACGAGCTCACCGCGACGATGAACGGTCGGGGTTACCGGGCCGAGGCGCTGCACGGTGGCATGGACCAGCCCCAGCGCGATCGGGTCATGGGCCGCCTCCGCGACGGCACGGCCGAACTCCTCGTCGCGACCGACGTCGCGGCGCGAGGCCTCGACGTCGACACCCTCACCCACGTCGTGAACTTCGACGTCCCGGCAGCGGCCGAGAGCTACGTCCACCGGATCGGCCGCGTGGGGCGTGCCGGGCGTGAAGGCGTGGCCATCACCCTCGCCGAGCCGCGAGAGAAGCGTCAGATCGGCAACATCGAACGGCTGATGAAGCAGTCGATCACCGTCGCGAAGGTGCCGTCGGTGGCCGACCTGCGCAGCCGGCAGATCGAACTGACGGTCGAGTCGTTGAACGAGGCGCTGACCGGTGTCGATCTCGAGGACTACAACGGCGTGTTGCACGCGCTCGCAGGTGAGGACCAGCGTCGGGTGACGCTGGCGGCGATCAAGTTGGTGCACGAGGCCCGTGGAGCGACGCTCGACGAGCGCGAGATCCCCGACGCGTCGCATGCAGCGTCGAAGCACGACAAGGGTTCCAAGGGGAAGCCGGCCAAGGGCAAGGGCAAGATCGCCTCCGGCCCGACCGGCTTCATCCACGTGAGCGTCGGCCGCAAGGAAGGGGTCCGTCCCAAGGACCTCGTCGGCGCCTTCGCCAACGAGAGCGGACTGACCGGGAGCCAGATCGGCCCGATCCGCATCGCCGACGGCCATTCGGTCGTGGGTGTGCCCGACGGGCAGGTCGAAGACGTCCTGCAGTCGATGAAGAAGGCGCAGGTGCGCGGCAAGCCCATCAAGGTCCGCCGCTTCGTCGAATGACCGGCTCGCCGACCTGGGCCGAGCCCTGGGCGGTGCACGAGGACGAGCACGTCCTCGTCGTCGCCAAACCTGCCGGGGTCAACACCCACCGGGCCGACGTCCACGCCCAGGACGGGATGTACGAGTGGGTGCAGCGTCAGCGTCCGGACGTCGCCCTGTCGATCGTCCATCGCCTCGACAAGGTGACCTCCGGTGTCCTCGTGTTCGGGAAGACGGCCGTCGCCAACCGTTCGTTGACGCGGCAGTTCGAGGAGCGCACGGTCGCCAAGGCCTACGACCTCGTCACCACGAGGGACGATCCGCCGGCATCGGCACAGACCGCTCAGCCGATCGACGGCGCTGCCGCGTCGACGGCGTTCGAGCGCCGTGCGACGGGCGCGGTCCATCACCGCTATGTGGCCACGCCGCACTCGGGACGCACCCACCAGGTGCGGATCCACGCCGAAGCGCTCGGGCTCCCCATCACCGGCGATGTGGGACACGGCGGTCGCGAAGCCCCGCGCGTGTACCTGCATGCCGGATCGATCGCCTTCGACCATCCCGAGGGTGGCCGCCGCACCTACGAGGTCGCGGCCCCACCGAGCTTCGACGACCTCGTGGCCGGTCGCGGTTCGCCGCTCGGTCCCGCAGCGCGGTTCGCTGCCGCCCACGAGTCGCGGGCGGCGCTGTTCGACCCGGCCGACACCGACGCCTATCTCTGGGTCGACCGCGACCACGACGGGTTCGCCGACCTGCGGATCGAACGCCTCGGTCGGGTGGCCCTGGTGCTCGACTACCGCGACGCCGAACCCGACCTGCCCTCCGGATGGATCGACGGCCTCCACGACACGCTCGACCTCGACGCGGTCTACGTCCAGCACCGACCCCGAGGCGGGGGCGGCGGCATCGCTCGCCGCGTGTCGGGCGAGGCCGGTCCGACGTTCGACGTGTCGGAGTCCGGCGTGCGGTATCGGATCGACCTGTCGGCGAGCCCCACCTCGAGTGGGTTGTTCCTCGACCAGCGCGAGACGAGGCGCGAGATCCTTCGCACCGATCTCACGGGCACGACGGTGCTCAACACCTTCGCCCACACCGGGGCGCTGTCGGTTGCCGCCGCGCTCGCCGGTGCCGAGACGTTGACGCTGGATCTGTCGAAGCACTACCTCGACTGGGCCCGCGAGAACCTGCGGGGCAACGACATCGATCCCGCGGCACACGACTTCATCTACGGCGACGCGATGGAGTGGATGACCCGACTCGCGAAGAAGGGTCGGACCTTCGACCTGGTGCTGGTCGACCCGCCGACGTCGAGCACGGCGCGCAAGGGTTCGAAGCGGTGGACGGTCGGTCGAGACCTGCACGACCTGGTCACGCGCGCTGCGATGCTGTGCGCGCCTGGGGGCCGGGTCTACGTGTCGACCAACTTCCGCAAGATGCAATGGCCGGCGTTCCTCGACCACGTCGCTCGAGGCCTCGATGCTGCCGGCCGGGTCGGCGAGGTCGACACTCGGACGCTTCCGCTCGACCATCGCAGCGGGCCCGGCGACCCTCCCTACCTCAAGGGTGCCTGGATCCGACTCGACGGCTGACGCTGGTCGTCGACTCGCCCTAGGTTCACGACATGCGAGCCGTCGTGTGCACCCAGTTCGGTCCACCGGAGCAGTTGGTGGTGGAGGAACGCCGCGACCCGGTTCCCGGCCCCGGGCAGGTGCTGATCGACGTGAAGGCATCTGCGGTGACGTTCCCCGACACGCTGATGCTCGAGGACAAGTACCAGTTCAAGGCCGAGACGCCCTACATCCCCGGTGGCGAGGTCGCCGGCGTGGTCGCCGCGCTCGGCGATGGAGTCGACTCGTTGTCGGTCGGCGACCGCGTCGTCGGTGGCGTGGGCGTCACCGGCGCCTTCGCCGAGTTGGCGGTGGTCCACGCGGGAGGGGCCCGACGACTGCCCGATGCCGTCGGCTTCGCCGAGTCGACCGGCCTCAACTACGCCTACGGCACCAGCCTCTACGGGTTGAAGTACCGGGGTGAACTGCAGGCGGGCGAGACCCTCCTCGTGCTCGGGGCGGGCGGCCAGGTCGGGATGTCGGCGGTCGAGCTCGGAGTCCTGATGGGGGCTCGGGTCATCGCCGCGGCGTCGAGCCAGGAGAAGCTCGACCTGTGTCGCGAGCGCGGCGCCGCCGAGACGATCGACTACTCGACCGAGGACCTCAAGGCTCGCGCCAAGGAACTGACCGGTGGCGCTGGAGTCGACGTGATCTACGACTGCGTCGGCGGCGAGTACGCCGAGCCGGCCCTCCGAGCCATCGGCTGGGGTGGCCGGTACCTGGTGATCGGGTTCACCGCGGGCATCCCGTCGTTCCCCCTCAACCTCACACTGCTCAAGAGCTGTCAGGTGGTCGGCGTCTTCTACGGAGCGATGGTCGCCAAGGAGCCCGACCTCGCACGTGCCGTCAGCGACGAGCTCATCGGTCTGGTCGCCGACGGCAAGATCCGCCCACACGTGTCGGCCCGTTACCCCCTCGACCGCGCCGGCGAGGCGCTGCGTTCGCTCATGGACCGGACGGCGCTCGGCAAGGTCGTCGTCGAGCCCTGACCGGGGTCACGGCACGTCGATGCTGCTGGTCGCCGATCCTCCTGGCCCGACAGCGGTCAGCGTGTAGCCGGACGGAGGCGCACCGCAGACAACGGTCGTTCCCGATGCAGGCTGCCGACCGGACGGTGCGTCGGGCCCGCTGATGGTGACATGGTCGGCGTTCTCGGTCGCCCAGGTGAGCACGATCCGCTGGTCGAACGTGAGACACTCGCCCGGGTCGCCGAACTCTCGTTCGCCGCGGAAGCTGGTCACGACCGGAGTCGGCGCGGGTGGTGGCTCCGGTGACGATGGCGGGGGAGGTTCCGCCGAGGGAGGGGGCACGGGCACGACCGTGGTGCTGGTCGTCGTGGTGCTGGTGGTCGTGGTGGTGGTCGTCGTCGTCTCGGTCGTGGTCGTCGACTCCGCGGTCGTGGAGGGGTCGGCATCGGCCGTGGTCTCGGTGGTCGACGATGCAGGGGCGGCGATCGTGACCGGAGCGTCGTCGCCGGTCGAGAGGATCCACGCCAACGAACCGCCGAGCAGGACGAGGAGCACGCCGGCGGCGACGGCGAGCGTGCGGCGTTTCGTGTGCCCGGGCTCGTCGTGCTCGGGTGCCGGCGCCACGACCTCGGAGACGAGGGTCGCATCGACGGATCCGGTCGGCTCGGGCGTCGGTGCGCGTGACGAGCTGATGGGCACGCCGTCGGCCTCGAGCGCTCCGGCGACCCTGGCCTTGAGGCCGACGGGTGCAGCGAGGATCGGGACGGCCGCGAAAAGGGCCTCGGGTGCGACGAGCACAGCCCGGTGGCGACCGCAGCGAGGGCAGTCGTCGGCGTGAGCCGAGATGGCCCGGACGGCGTCCGCCCCGAAGCGTTCGATGCCCGCGGCGACGAGCGTGTCGTCGAGGGTCTCGCATGCAGGATGGCCGTGGCGCCACAGCACCCAGGCGCGGATGGCTCCGCCGAGCCGGTTCCGGAGTCGGAACATGGCTTGGTTCGCGGCGTTGGGAGACACGCCGAGTTCTTCCGCGAGGTCGGCGCCGTCGAGCCCGTGGCGGAGGTGGAGGTGGAGGATGCTGGCGTCTCGGTCGCCGAGCGCAGCAGCCGCTGCCCAGACCATCTCCTCCTGTTCGTTCTGGGCGAACACGTCGGCCGGTCGGTCGTCGGTTCGTCCGGCGTTGGACGCCTGGCGATCGATCTCCATCACGGTCTCCTCATCGCCCAGTGCGACCGAGCGACGTTCTCGCTCGAGTCGGTTGAGCGATCGATTGCGGGTGGCTCGGAGGAGCCAACCGCCGAAGGATTCCGGCTGACGGAGTGTGCCGAGCTGCCGCCAGGTCACCAGGAACACGTCCTGGGTGACCTCGGCGGCGATCTCGGGATCGCGGACCACGCGGCGAGACAGGTCGTGGACCCGGTCGAACCACCGGTCGTAGAGCTGACCGAAGGCGTCGCCGTTGCCCTGTTGGGCGGCGACCACCAGGTCGACGTCTTCCTGCCCGCGCTCGCTCATGTGCACTCCTGTCAGCCCAGACGCTAATCCGCATCGGACGGTGGCCTCGTCGCATCGTGCGTTCAGCGGTAGGTGACCGAGATGGTCACCGGGGCGCTGAAGGAGAAGTAGTACGGGTCGCCGTAGCCGGGAGGCAGCGCACCGCCGCCACCAGTGGGGGTGGAGATGGTGGTGCTGGCGACGGTCTGGGTCCAGCGGGTCTTGCCGGCCGGTGCCGTGTCGAGATCGAGGTCGTCGACGGAAGCGTGGTGCCAGGCGAGACACGAGTCGGACCAGTGGCCGTGCGAGGGTCCGTCCTCGTTCAGCTGCCAGGCCTCACAGACGTCGCCGTCCCAACTGCGGACGACGAGCAGACGGAGGTCGAGGAACCGGTCCATGTCGTTGTAGATGGGGATGCCAGCTTCGCCAGGGGTGAAGTTCGACGATGTCCCGTCGACCTTCATCCACAGGTCCGTCTCGACGATGTTGTCGGGACCGCCGGTGACGGCGACGTCGCCCAGTGACACGTAGATGTCGCGTTGCGACAGGGTGGTGAACTCGCCGAACGCATGGGCGGTCTTGTCGTTGTCGTCGGTCGCCGCGGCCATGGCGTAGTAGGTCTGGCCGGGATCCAGATGGTCGAGCGTCCACCGGAAGTCGTCGACGGCGCCATCGCTCCAGGTGAACTCGGAGAAGTCGTAGTCGCCGTCGCCGTCGGTGTCGGCGATGACCGACACGAAGATGTCGGCGTCGACGCTGGTCTTCACCACGAGTTCGGCGCCGAATCCCCGCGGGTAGGCGACACCGGAGGTGATGCACTGGACGTGGCAGCCGGGGCCGACCGAGTAGCTGCCCGGGCCGGCGTGGGGCGTCTTCGCCGGGGCGTTGCCGGGGAACGACGTGAGGCCGATGCCCTCGGGCGCTGCGCTGTCTCCGACCCCACCGATCGGGGCGTCGGGGTCGGCGCCGGCCGGGGCTGCGCCTCCGTCACCAGCGCGGACGACGTCGTGGACGTCGCCGAACGCCACCGGTCCGTCGCCGGACTCGGGCGTCCTCGTCGGGGCGATGGTCGTGCCGCCACCGTGGCCCGGCGTGGAGGTGGTCGTGGTGGTGGCCCGGGTCGGTGCCGCCGACCGGTGCTGGTCCACCGTGTCGTCGACCGGACGGGTCTCGGGGCCTGCGGCCTCGACGGACCCGTCCCGGCCGGCGTCGCCGCCCTGGGCGAGCACCGCGCCGCCGGTCAGCGCCAGTGCGATTCCTGCTGCTGCGAGTGTCTTGACGTACCGCATCGCATCCTCCTCGAGGATCCTCGTGCCCGGGGGATCCAGGCTGTTCGAGGGTCCTGACCGACGAGGAGGCGTGCGCTTACACCCCGGGAGGGATCAGGTGTGCGAGGTGTCGTGCATCAGCGACGGGTGCGTGCGGTTGAAGATGTCGGTGGCGGCCCAGCCGTCGTAGCGGGGGAGCCAGACGTGCACCATCCATTGGCTGTCGTAGTTGACGTTGACGCCGCCGAGGGCCGAGCACTCGGCGTCGGTTGCGTGTTCGGCTGCGATGTAGAGATGGCCGTCCACGGTCGTGGTGCACAGTTCGCCGTGGCGATGCCAGTGGTCGTTTGCTCCGTCGAACCCCGCCGGCGGCAGCGGCCCGCTCGCGACGAGGTACATCATCCCGGTGAGTTCCGACGTCGGACTGTTGCCGTCGTACATGAGCCAGTTGGGGTGCGAGGGGTCGAACGAGCCGGTCAGTCGTGACGGGTCGGCGTAGTGGACGCCCTGGCCAGGGCTGAAGACCGCGGCCTCGATCCACCCGGCGGCCTCGGCGTCCGCGACGGTCGCCAGGTTCGAGACGAACGCGACCGCCTCGTTCGTCTGTTGCTCGAGCAGTCGACAGTCAGCGGCCGACAGCGGGCCTTTGGGCTGCGTGTACACCGACAGGAAGGTCAGATCGGGATCACCGCCGTGGACGTGGCCGTCGTTGACCGCGGTGTCGGTCGGATCGCAGATGACGGGGCGTGCGGTTCCGGGTTCGTAGGTCAGCGGCTGACATGCCGCGACCAGGAACGCCAGTGCGGTCGCGCCAGCAGCGCGACGAACGAGTCGTTGGCGACTTCTCACGATGTACCTCTTCTGATCCGTGGCTCGGAATCGCCATCGTCACACGGATCCGGTGGTTCGACAACCGTTGCGCCCCGACCTTCCCACCACGGGGTCGGGACGCAACGGCGTCGAGATCAGCCGGTGAAGGTCGGTGTCGCCCGCACGGGCGTGGCCCGCGGGGTGGCCCCGACGCCGCCGACACCGTCGTCGTCCGGGTCCGTCGTGTCGGTCGGGTCGGGCGGGTCCGTCGGATCGGTGGTGTCGGTCGGGCCGCAGGCGTTGGTCGCGTCGTCCCACGCGATGGTCACCGAGCCGCTGTCGGCGTCGCTGATCGCTGTGGAGGAGGAGACGGAGGAGTCGTCGACGAAGCTGCCACCGCCGGCTCCGCCTCCGGCGCCGCCGTAGCCCTGTTCGGTCGCAGGATCGAGGCGGCTCTCCCCGGCCTGTCCGCCGGGAAGACCGCCTCCGCCGCCACCGCCGCCGATCGGGTTCTGGGTGTCGCTGGCCACGTCCTGGGCGTCACCGCCGTCCTCGCTGCCGGAGTCGAGCGAGCCGCCACTGGCGCCGGAGGGCCCGCCCGCGGCGTCGCCGGGTTCGCCGCTGTCCCCGCCGTCGCCGCCGGGCCCGGTGGGGAAGCCGCCGCCGCCTCCGCCGCCTCCGCCGGCGACCACCAGAGGGTCCGCGCCGACGAGGACGGCGCTTCCACCACCGCCGCCACCACCCGAGATCGCGGAGATCTCGCTGGCGGTCGCCGTGCCGCCATCCCCGCCGGTGCCGTAGCCCTGCCCGCCGACGCCGCCGGGAGCGGTGTCCGAGTCGACGGAGTTGTTGTCACCCTCGCCGCCGTTCTGACCCACCACGATCGTGAGGACGGCGCCGGGTTCGACGGGAAGGCGAGCCGTCACCAGTGCACCGGCACCGCCCTGTCCTCCGGAGATGTCCTCGAACCCGCTGCTTCCACCGTTGCCCCCGAGGGCGGTTGCGTCGATACAGGTCACGCCGGCGGGCACGGTGAACGAGCCGTCGGCGTCGAACACCTGCTCGAGCGGCGCGGCACCGGCCGAGCTCGGCGCGAAGGCCAGGGTGCCGGCAACGAGCGCCGAAGCAGCGAATGCACGGACGTCCATGCGAAGTCTCCTGAGTGTCTGGGGGGGGGGATCGGCTCGAGGTCTCGAGCGAGTCGTGCCGACGACGCGGAACGATACGAGTCACTTCGGCACCGATGAACCGGAGACCGGTCTCAGATCGGTCTCAAACCCCGGTGTGGGCGCCGCTCTCGAACTCGCGCACGAGACGCGTCCGAGCGTCTCGGAGCCGCCGGAAGTACGTCGCTCGGCTGAGATGGAGCGAGCGTGCCGCCCCGGGGTGGTTGGCACCGGGGTCGAGGTAGCCGCGCTCGAGAACCGACCGGAGCAGCACGTCGCGCGCTCCCTGACCGAACGCCCGCTCCGCAGCGTCGCGCACGGCGACACGCACGCTCTCGGCCCGAGACGCTCGGTCGGGGCCCTCCGCCAGCGGACTGGACGCCAGCACCTCGTCGTCGTCGAACGAACGGAGGACGTGGTCGATCACCTCGGTGAGCGAGGGCGGCTCGGGTGCAGGGGTCGGGAGGCCGAGGCTCTCGTGGACCATGCCGTGCACTGCGGCGATGAACCCACCGGTTCCGTGGTCGAGAACGTGGAGCGAGCTCGTGCGATCGCCGGTCACGACGTCGGCCGACGGCACGTGGATGGCTCCCATGGCGGCAGAGAGTTGCACCATCGCCTCGTTCTCACGGTCGACGTCGCCGTAGAACCACCGCGGATTCGCCAGCCCGCACGTCCGCACGACGGCCTCGTTGAGCACCGCTGTCACCGTCGATTCGGCGTCGGGATCACGGAGGGTCTCGAGATCACACTCGCGGCGCCACAGGATGACGTCGCCGTCGGGGACGCGGCGTCGGGCATCGGCCAACCACGTTGCGAGCACCTCGTCCTCGTCCGCCCACGCCGGAGCCCGGTCCGGGGTCATCGCGATGCTGAAGCCGGCGATGACGCCGGATCGGTCGCGAGCCACGACGACGGTGTCCGGTGCGTCGCGGAAGAAGCGTTGATCGGCCTCCCACCAGGACTGCCCCGCGAGGGCGGCGTCGATCTCGGCCACGTCTCCCTCACGGACGCGGTCGACGTGATAGCTGGACCGGTCACCCACCAACCCCCAGCGGAGCACCGGGTCGTCGATCAGTTCGGCGAGCTCGACCAGCAGTTCGGACTCGCCGTCGAGGATGCGATCGCGCAGGTGGTCGGCGACGCGACCGACGAGCGTGCGGTGACGCTCGGGGGCCCGCTCGCGCAACTGCCGCCGCAGCACTCTGCGCACCGTGTCGTGCAGGGCGACCCGGTCGCCGAGCGACTCGGCGATGGTCGTCGTCCGCAGCGCGGCGTGCGGCTCGGTCCCGCGGAGGTCGGTGACGACCTCGTCGAGCAGTGGCCCGTCGACGGCGACGGCGACGGCGGCGACTTCGAGGACTCGTCGGTCGACGTGCGTGAGCGACTGGTCGACGAGGTGATCCATGATGAGGGCGTCGAGGTCGGTGTGGCCGTCGGCGCCGTTCGTACCCGCCGTCGCTGCGACGGTCACGGCGAGGGGAAGGCCGCGACTCCACTCGGTGATCGTCGCGACGCGTTCGGGGTCCACGATCCCGTGGTGGGCCAGGAGCCGACGGGTCTCGGCTCGTCCCAGCGGCTCGAGTGGCAGGACGCGGGCCACGTGTTCCCAGCCGTCCGCGAGCCACCCGTGCTCGGGTCGATCCCGGCCCGCGAGGACGACGACGGCGCCGACGCCGAGACGGGGGACGATCCGCTCGCGCATCGCCCGCTCGAGCGCCGGCGAGTGCTCCAACGCGTCGAGCAGCACGACGGGTTCGGGATGGTCGAATGCTTCGGCGACGCGGTGTTCCAGTTCGGCGAGGTCGCCGCCGATGGTGCGTCCGTCGAGCGTCCACACCGGCCGCCCTGTGTCGTCGGAGCGTCGGGCGATGGCGCGCAACAGGGCGCTCTTGCCGACGCCTCCATCGCCGTGGACCAGGAGCACCGATGCCGTGGTCCGGTCGGCCAGAGCTGCGTCGACGAGCGCGAGGATCTCGTCTCGGCCGGTGAAGCGCGCGGCGTCGAGGTCAGCCACCAGCTCACCGATGCGTCCAGCAGGCCCAGCAGCCACGGCGCGCAGCGTACGGCCATCACCGCGAGGGTGGTGGACACATCAGCGCCGGGGGAAGCCGACGCCCCCGTGGATAGCGTCGAGCCGTGCCGCCACGGACCGTTCCTCTTCGCCTGTCGATGCTCGACCTCGCCTTCGTCCGACGCGATCAGCGGCCCCGCGACGCGTTCGAGGCGTCGATCACGATGGCTCGCACGGCCGAGACGCACGGGTTCGAACGCATCTGGTACGCCGAGCACCACAACATGGGTTCCATCGCCTCGTCGGCGCCCGCCGTGCTCATCGCCCACGTCGCCGCCCACACGTCGACCATCCGGCTCGGTTCGGGCGGGGTCATGTTGCCCAACCACTCGCCGCTCGTGATCGCCGAGCAGTTCGGGACCCTGGCCGAACTCCATCCCGACCGCATCGACCTCGGGCTCGGGCGTGCGCCGGGCACCGACCAGGTCACCTGGCGGGCGCTGCGCCGCGACCCGGCCGCTGCCGAACGCTTTCCGCAGGACGTCCTGGAGCTCCAGGGTTTCCTCCGCGGCGAGAGCCTCATCCCCGGCGTCAAGGCGCATCCCGGCGCCGGCACCGACGTGCCGCTCTACATCCTCGGTTCGTCGCTGTTCGGCGCGCAGCTGGCCGCCCATCTGGGCCTGCCGTACGCATTCGCCAGCCACTTCGCCCCGCAGGCACTCCGGGAGGCCGTGGCCCGCTACCGCCACGAGTTCAAGCCGTCGGACCAGCTCGCCGAGCCCTACGTGATCGCGGGCGCCAACGCCGTGGCGGCCGACACCGAGGCCGATGCTGACGCCGAGCTCGAACGGGTCATCCGCTCACGCGTCTCGCGGTTCCTGGTGAAGGACCGAGAGCTGTCGTCGGACGAGGTCGACCGACTGGTGGCCAGTCCCCAGGGTCAGCAGGTGGTGGGGATGATGCGCTACACGTTCGCCGGTACGGCACCCCAGGTGGCCGACCAACTGCGTGAGTTCGCCGTCCACGCCGACGCCGACGAGATCATGCTGGCGTTCGCCTCGGCCGATGTCGCCGACCGTGTTCGCTCGATCGAACTGGTCGCCGAGGGCATCGCCGCGTAGCGCCGACGACGCCCTCGACGGCCGATCAGATGGTGGGTCCCGGTCGCCCCGGTCCGACGGCGTCGTTGCCGGCCATGTCGGCGTTGGGGCGGGCGTCGGCCATGAGCCGCGCGACCACGTCGGCCATGGCGGTCGGGTCGTCCGGGTTCTGTTCGGTGGGCCCGCGGTGCCACGACTCGGCGATGGCGATCTCGCTGCCGTGCACCTGGAAGACGCGTCCGGTGACGTTGCGTGACTCGGGCGAGGCGAGCCACGTGCAGATGGGAGCGATCCATCGCGGCGAGGCGGCTTCACGTTCCTCTTCGCTCGGTGGCTCGGCCCGCAATGCCTCGGTGAGGCGCGTCAGCGCACCGGGCGAGATGGCGTTGACGGTCACGCCGTAGCGTGCCAGTTCCATCGCGGCGATGATCGTGAAGCCGGCGATGCCCATCTTGGCGGCGCCGTAGTTGGTCTGACCCGGGTTGCCGTAGATGCCCGACACCGACGTGGTGTTGATGATGCGGGCGTCGTTGGTCTCGCCGGCTTTGGCGCGCTCACGCCAATGGGCGCCGGCGTGACGAGCCGGGGCGAATGTGCCCTTGAGGTGAACGCGGACGACGGCGTCCCACTCGTCCTCGGTCATGTTGACCATCATCCGGTCGCGGAGGATGCCGGCGTTGTTGACCAACACGTCGAGGCGCCCGAAGGTGTCGATCGCCTGGTCGACCATCGCCTTGGCGTCGTCCCAGTCCGAGACGTCGGCGCCGTTGGCGACGGCGCGTCCGCCCATCGCCTCGATCTCGGCCACGACCTGTTGGGCCGGCGACAGATCGCCGCCGTTGCCCTCGGGCGTGCCGCCCATGTCGTTCACGACCACGGCCGCGCCGTGCTCGGCCAACATCAGCGCGTGCTCGCGGCCGATGCCGCGCCCCGCTCCGGTCACGATCGCCACACGTCCGTCACACAGTCCCATTGGTGGGTCCTTCTTCCCCTCGTCGAAGGGGGCGACGGTAGTGGAGGGGGACGGTGACGACGGTCAGCTGCGTCGACGTCGACGGAGGCGCTCGAACCACCCCTTGGTGGCGATCGCCCCGCCGATCTGGTCGCCGGAGGTCGGGCCGCCGGTGATCACGCCGGCGGCCACGGCGGTCACGCCGTCACGACACGAGACGCAGACCTTGCGATTCGTGAACGACGTGACGAGCGGGGTCTTGGTCGACTTGCCGCACGACGGGCATCGGTACGTGGAGAGCCCCATACCGCCATCGTGCACCCGATCGTCGACGGCCGCCACCCCGATGCGCGTCGGTCAGGTGCAGCAGTCGCCCTCGGGTCGATGGCTGATCGAGGGTGCGGCGACGCCGTCGACCTGCGAGATCTCGTCGAGCACGAGGCCGACGAGATCGAGGCGGTCGGCCGCGACCGGGAGATCGACGTGGAACACGTCCTCGGCGAACCCCGGCGTGCGCGCCGCCACGACCACGTCGGTGATGTCGCCACCGACCGCTCCGATACGTGACGCCACTGCGCCCAGCGCGCCGGGCCGGTCGGGGAGCGACACCTCGATGACGACGTGCTGCACCCGTGGCGTGGGCACCGCTGCGGTGTCGTCGGGTGCCAGCTCGTCGGATTGGGCCATCGTGCCGATCATGTTCTCATGTTCCCTTCGTCGGGTTCCGTCCGTGCGCCGTTCTCGTGAACGCTGTGTCAACAGCGGCGGGTCTCGATACCAGGACAGCGATCAGTAGATCGGTCTCGGTGCCCAACCGATCTGGGCTCGGGCCCGTGCGCCGCCGAGGCGGATGTCGAGTGGACGAGTGGCTCCGGGCGCGCTCGTGCCAGCGACGATCGACGATCGGTCGAGCCCCGCCTCGCTGACTGCGCGCTCGGCGATCGTCAGGCGGGAGAGCAGCTCTGGGCCCGGCAGATGCCAGGGGCCGGTCCGCTCCTCGGTCGGGAGCGAGGCGATACGCCAGATCGCCTCCGCGATGTCGACAGCTCGGGCGGGCTGGCGCATCTCGTCGACGAACCATGTCGACGGCACCCCCCGTTCTCCGGCGTCCTGGATGTCGCGGACCATGTGGTCGACCGGGTCCAGCGAGGTCAGCAGCGGCAGGCGCACGATGGCGGCATCTGGGGCGCTGGTCACGACGAGGTCTTCCGCCGCCAGCTTCCATCGGCCGTAGTCCCAGACCGGGTCGGGCCGGTCGGTCTCGACGCGCTCCCTGCCGTCGCCGGCGAACACCGCATCGGACGATATGTGTACGACGGCAGCTGCCGTGGCGGCGCACGCCCTCATGAGGTTGCGGGTGGCGTCCACGACCGATCGCTCGTCCCGAGCGAAGGCCGCGTGGATCACCAACGCTGGCCGGACAGCATCGACGGCGGCCCGCACGGATTGCTCGTCCCGGAGGTCGACCCTGACGGTCGCCCCTTCGAGGGGTCGTCGATGGACCATCGACACCAGCGCGGTGTCTTGCGGTGAGGTACGTCTGATCCACGTCCCGAGCAGGCCTGCTGCGCCCGTGAGCAACACCGGACCGTCGACGTTCGCAACCACGCGGCGAAACTATGGGCCCGGCGGGCCGGGCTCCGTTGGTTGCGTATGTGGTGGACAGTTCAGGCAAGCATGTACCATCGTCGAATGGCCGTGACCACCGTTCCCGCCGTCGATGTCGACACGCTCGCCCGCGTCGGAGACGCGTTGGCCGATCCGACGCGACGAGCGGTGCTGGTCCACCTGCTGTCGGGCCCGGACTACCCGGCCGAGATCGCAGCGGCGCTCGGCGTCTCGCGTTCGGTCATGTCCAACCATCTCGCCTGCCTCCGGGGTTGTGGCTTCGTCACGGCCACGTACGAGGGGCGACGCGTTCGCTACGCCCTGCACGGGCCGGAGATCGCCGACGCCCTGACCGCACTCGCAGCGCTGCCGCTCGGGCCGTGCCCCGAGGACGGCACCCCGTGACCGCAGCGGTCGATGCTCGCCGGGCGTTGGTGCGGCGGGGCGTGGTCCTCGCATGGTTCACGATCGTCTGGAACTGCATCGAGGGCGTCATCGGCATCGCGTCCGGCATCGCCGCCGGATCGATCGCACTCGTGGGATTCGGCATCGACTCCTACGTCGAGGTCTTTGCCGGCTCGGTCATCGTCTGGAGGCTGGGACGCGAGCGCCATGGCCAGCAGCTGTCCGAGGCGGCCGAGCGCCGAGCCGTCCGCCTCATCGCCATCACGTTCCTCGTGCTCGCCGCCGGTGTGGGAGTCGAGTCGGTCCGCAAGCTGATCGTCGGCGCCGAGCCGGACGAGAGCTTCCTCGGGATCGCGCTGGCGGTCGTGTCCCTCGTCGTCATGCCGGTGCTGGCTCGGGCCAAGCGGCGTGTCGGCGAGCAGCTCGGGAGCCGTGCCGTCACCGCCGATGCCACCGAGACCACGTTGTGCGTCTACCTGTCGGCGATCCTGCTCGTCGGCCTGGTCGCCAATGCCGCCTTCGGCTGGTGGTGGGCCGATCCGCTCGCCGGTCTGGGCATCGTCTACGTCGCCGGCCGCGAAGGGCTCGAGCACTGGGGTTCCGACGAACTCGACGAGTGCTGCACGTGAGTGCATGTCGACGGGGATCCCCCGATCGTCTCAGCTGATCACGCCCGTGCGGAGGTAGCGCTGGAGGACCCACCCGCTCGCGGCGGCCAGGATCGCGGTCACCACGAGGATCGGGCCGTGCCGGGGGTGGGGGATCGAACCGTCAGGCCGGATGATCCGAACGGTGCCCGGGTCGTCGGGCAGGAACACGACGTCGACGGCGCCGGTCGCCTCCGCCGCCTCGAAGACGGCCGGTTCGACGATCTGTTCGCCGTCCTTCACGTCTCCGTCCTCGATCTCGTAGCGGAACCGGACGACATGGGTGGTCGTGTCGATCCATCCGGTCTGGCGGAGCTGCGACATCGACCGGGACCGCGTGAGCTCGGTCCCCGTGACCTGCGCTCTGGTCCGGGTCCCGTCGTCAGCGAGGCGTGCGACCTCGGACCGGGTCTCGACGAACGCGACGCCGAGGACGACGGCTCCGATCACGAACAGCAACGTGACGCTGGACAAGAGCACGACGATCCAGGGGATCCGCCTGCGTCCGGGTTCCTCGGCCGTCGCCGACGGGAGACGGAACGCGGCCTCCAGCACGATCTCGTGTTGTTCCGGACCGGTCTCGCCCACCCCGAGGACGAGCAAGGTGGTGCCGTCGCGATGGGCGACCCGGTCGAGCGTCGTGAGGCCGAGGAGCGATTCGACCTCGTGGCGTGTCGCCGGGTGCAGCCCGTCGGTGACCGCCCGCAACGGTGCGAAGTCGGCCATCGTCAGCGTGTGGGTCTCACCGTCGGCGCGGATCACCAACGGCTCGACGTGGTCGCCGATCGGGAATCGTCTGGTGACGAGTGGCCCCACCGCCACATCCAGCCGTCTGGTCTGTGGGCCCGCCATGACCGTGCTCCTGTCGGCCGTTCGGCGGTGCCCGCCGAACGGGTCGGTCAGCTGACGATCTCGCTCGTCTGCATGACCGGCTGGATGGTCGTGTAGTTGGCGACATCGCCGATGACCTTCGCGGTGTCGGGGCTGCCCATCGCCGCGCCGAGCGCCTCCATCGAGTCGAAGGTGAAGTGCACGGCGGCGACGTACGGCCCGTCGACACCCTTGTCGATGTCCGCGGCGTCGAGCCCCCACGTGGAGCACGCGAGCGGAACATGCGAGTCGCGGTAGTAGTCGTGGTCGAAGTCGGCACCCTCGGTTGCGGGGTACAGGACGCTGAGACGGATCATCGGAGGCTCCTCGGGACGTGGAGGAGGGAGCCTGCCACGGATCTGTTGGACGGCGACGCCCCGGGTCAGCCGGTGAACGTGGGTTGCGCCTTCACGGGCGTCGCCGGCTGAGCGACGCCGGTGCCGTCGACCCCGTCGTCGATGGTCGTCGTGGTCTCTCCCTCGACGTTGACCGTTCCCGCACCGGTGCCGGTGATGACCACGTCTTCTGGCGAGTAGTCGGTGTAGTCCTCCGACGTCCACGTCGCGGTGTTCACCGTGGTGGTGTCGATCGTCACCGGGGTGGCAACGCCGAACTCGTAGGTGTCGCCGAGGCCGGACATCAGGCTCATGTCTGCGTCGGCGACCATCCCCTGCACGTCGCTGTCGATCGTGTGCTCGTTGATGTCGATGTCGCTGAGCAGTTGTGCCGAGTAGCAGAAGAACACCTCGGTGCCGGCGTCGACCGTCCGGGTCTCCTGGCCGCCGTTCTCGGGGCAGGCGGTGTCGGCCGTCAGGCCGCTGGTGACGAACACGTCGATCGCCGGCGTCGGGGTGATCGTGATGCGGACGAGGTCACTCACGGCACGGTTGTCCGATGCGTCCTCGAGGACGACATAGACGTCGAGTGTCCTCGGGGCGTAGTTCCTGCCGCCGTGGCCCCTCACCTGGTAATCGGCACCGCCGGGAAGCGGCGTCGCCCCGCCCCAGCCCGGGTAGGTGTAGTTCGTACCACCTAAACCGGTGCCCACGTCTTGGTAGACGGCGAGGATCCGGCCATCGGTACCGACGATCTCGCCGAGCGGGTTGGTGAAGTCGTAGCAGAGGTCGACCGAGGTCCCCATCGGGATCATGGCGTCGACCGCCGACGTCGCGCAGTCGTCGGCCGATGCTCCCGCCGTGAAGTCGACGGTCGGGGTGACGACGTCGATGACGAAGTCGGTGGTGCCCCCGCCGGAGGGGCAGGCGACCGTGTAGGTGTACGTGCCCAACGTGTCGGGCTCGATTCCGCCGAAGCTGCGGGCGCCTCCGAGATCGATGGCGACGACTCCGTCGCTTCCGTTGGCAGAGACCGGCACGGCGGTGTCGCCGACGTCGTTCGCGCCCGGACCATCGAGGCTGACGGTGGCGTCGCCCGTGTTCTCACCCGTGCACTGTGCGGAGAAGTTGGACGAACCCCCGGGCGGGATCACCGGTGGACTGGGCGGGTTGAACGTGGTGGGCGGCGCTGCCCCTGCCGGGGTCATCGGCGCGAAGGCCAGCGCCCCGACGCCGATTGCTGCTGCTGCCATGCACTGAAGGATCTTCCGCACGTATGCCGCCTTGCTTGTTCCCGCAACCTGAACGAGGCGAACAGTACCAATTCATGCCGGGGAGTTCTCCGGATCGCCTGCCCTGGTGGTGTAACAGTGCATCAGGCTCGGGGTACTAGGGGGTGATGGGAGTTGGGTCCGGTGCATGACGACGCGAGGACCGACGGGGCGTTGTTGACCGCGGGCGACGGGGCGTCGTTCGCGGTGTTCTACGACCGTCACGTCGGTGCGGTGTTGCGGTTCCTGCATCGCAGGACCGACTGCGCGGAAACGGCGAGTGACCTCTGCGCGGAGGTGTTCGCCGCTGCGTATGTGCATCGTCGCCGGTTCCGCGGGACCGACGAAACAGCACGCGGATGGTTGTTCGGGATCGCCCGGAACCAACTGGGTCACTTCCTGCGACGGCGTCGGGTCGCGGACCGGTACCGCCACCGACTCGGCATCGAGTGGGTGCCGCTCGGCGAGACGGGGTTGGAGCGCGTCGAGGAGTTGGTCGACGCCGAGCCCTTCCGCTCGGCGATGAGCGATGCCCTCGAGTCGCTCCCCGAGGCGCTGTCGACCGCAGTGATGCTCCGTGTCGGCCACGACCTGCCCTATTCGACGGTGGCCGAGCGACTGGGCTGCACCGAAGGAGCGGCTCGAGTGCGCGTGAGCCGCGGCCTGAGCCGTCTCGCCGACCTCCTGGAGGACACATGACCATGGACCCGCTCGACGGGTATCGAGATCAACTCGCCGATGCGATCGACCGGAGGTCGCCGTCGAGGGCGCGACTGGCGCTCGTCGTCGCCGTTCCGTTGACGGTGCTGTTCGTGGCGGTCGGTTTCTGGTTGCGCACCGACGGCTCCGAGCCGGCGGTGATCGAGTCGGCCGACGAGCAGTCGTCCACCGACCCCGCCGACATCATCGGGGTCGACTGGTACTTCACGTCGATCGCCTTCGACGATGGCCGACCGATCATCGACCTGTCGCAGAACGTGAGCGCATTCCGCCTCGATGGCGACGGTACGTATGGAGTTCAAGCCTGCAACCACCTCTCGGGTGAGTACGAGCTGACCGGGGATGGCGTGATCACCCTGACCCCAGGCGTCCAGACCGACATGGGCTGTGGCGGCACGATGGGCGACGCCGATGCCGTGGTCTCGACGGAGCTCAGCGGTCCCGTGGCGTGGGAGGTGCAGGGCGAACTGCTCGCCCTTCGGGCACCAGGCGTGACCGCGTCGCTGCGCTCGCTCCCGGCCGTGTTCCCCGATCGACTGACCGCGCTCCAGAGCGCGGGTCACCCCGCATCGGAGCAGTACGCCATCGGGTACTCCGGCGACCCCGGAGGAACCCAGACGATCGAGATCCTGATCCGAGCTGACCCGTCGCAGGAGTTCCGATCGGCGACCGTCGACTCGGACGACATCCTGGTGCCGGCTGGGCTCGTCGCATCCAGATGGGGCACGTACGTCGCATCCTGGCTCCCCCCGGACACGGCCAAGGCGTGGGTGCGGCTCAGCACGGGTGGTGCCGAGATCAATCTGGACCTCGAGCGACTCCCCAACGGACGCATGCTCGGCTGGACGTTGCTCCCCGAATCCGCGGGGGAGATCGTCGCCTTCAGGAGCGACGGGAGTGAGATCGACCGATCCGCCCCTTTCGACTTCTGAATCCGTCGGCCCAGATCTCGGCCGTCAGTCCAGCGACTCCTCGAGCGCCGGCAAGCGAGTCGGGTCCACGTCAGCGGAGCGATCGAGCCGGAGGAAGCGAACCACCAGGAACGCGGTGAGCGCAGCGGCCACCACCAGGGTCGCCTCGACGCTGTTGTTGGTGATCGTGTCGGTGATCCTGACCAGTGGTTCGTTCAGGGCCTCGGCCGCGGCCACGCTCGCGGCGACCCACATCGCCGTCGTCGTCACCATCACGACCACGTAGCGGCGGTGCGGGACCTTCTGGCTGGCGCAGAGCATGCCCGCCCACATCCCCGGTAGGAAGAACACGCTGAGTGCCCACGACCGGCGGGCGATGCGGCCGTCGACGATCCGTGCGGCTCGGTGCAGGCCGACGCGGCGCATCTCGTCGAGCCCGTCGCCGGCCATGCGGAAGGTGATGTAGTACTTGACCGACCGGACCGTGAGGGCGAGCGCGAAGAGCGTCAACCAGTTGGCCGAGCGAGCGAGCGCGATGTGGTGGTCGCCGGGGCTGATGGCCACGACGAAGAGCGGAGCGGTGTCGATGAACGTCGGGGCGAGCAGCGTGCCGACCATCTCGATCGCGAAGAACGCGAGCATCAACTGTGCGATGCGTGCCCCGAAGATGAGGCGGAGACGCTCGAGGCGTCTCGTCGGTGCGGTCCCAGCAGCCAGATCGCCAGCGTACGGGAACGCCCAGCGACGAACGGATACGGTCCGCGCATGGCCGAACTCGAACCGATGCCCGAGGATTGGGACCGAGCGCTCGCGGTGGTCGCCCATCCCGACGACATGGAGTACGGGGCGGCGAGCGCGGTGGCGCGATGGACCGCGCAGGGCAAGTCGATCAGCTACGTCCTGGTCACCGATGGCGAAGCCGGCATCGAGGTCATGGCGCCCGAAGAGGTGGGACCGCTCCGCCGGGCGGAGCAGACGGCCAGCTGCAAGGTGGTCGGCGTCGACGACGTCGAGTTCCTGGGTCGCCCCGACGGTCTCGTGGTGGCCGACCTCGCGCTCCGCGCCGACCTGGCCGAGGTCATACGGAAGCACCGCCCCGAGATCATCCTGTCGATCAACTTCCGGGACAGTTGGGGCGGCCCGTCGTGGAACCACACGGATCACCGTGCCGTCGGTGTCGCCCTGCTCGACGCCGTGCGGGATGCTGCGAACCCCTGGTTGTTCACCGACCGTGGCGAGCCGTGGGGAGGCGTGCGGATGGTCGCCTTCAGCGGCTCGCCCCAGGCGACCCACGCGGTCGACGTGACCGACACGCTCGAGGCCGGCATCGCCTCGCTCGACTGCCACCGCACGTATCTCGACAACCTCGGCGACGGCTCGACCGACACCGATGCGTTCCTCCGGGGCAGTGCTGAAGCCACCGGTCCGCGTCTCGGCGTTGCGCTCGCGACGTCGTTCGAGGTGCTGCAGCCCTGAGCGGGTCGGGCGAGGCGGGCTAACCCGCCATGCCCATCGAGTCGCCGCTGTCGTCGAACGACTCGCTGAGTCGTTGTCCGAAGAACGCCGACGCGCTCACCACGACGATGGCGATGAGTGCGATGAGCAGGGCGTACTCGACCAGTGCGGCGCCGCGGTCTCTCGCTCGCCGGGCAGTTCGCTCGTTGTTGAGGGGTTCGGCCTCCATGACACAGATATCGGCTGTCGACGACGATCTCTGATGCGAATGGGTCGTTCGCCCTGTCCGCAAGTGGCTCTCCCGGGGCGCGAACCGGACATCGGAGAAGATCCGGCATTGCCTGGTGGGGTCGACGAACGTCAAACGCTGTGTCAAACGAAGGCGTTGTTCGATGGCTGTATCCGGAGACCACGGCGATCATGCGCCGGGCTCACGACAGACAGGAACAGCGATGCCACTCTTCATGGACGTGCACAACATCGAGGGCGGGGTGTCGGCGAGCGACGTTGCCGGTGCCCATCAGGCAGACCTCGCCCACCAGGCCCAACACGGGGTCGACTACCTCCGCTATTGGGTCGACGAGGAGGCCGGCAAGATCTTCTGCCTCGTCGATGCCCCCGATGCGGAGGCTGCCAACACGGTGCACCGCGAGGCGCACGGCCTGGTCGCCGACGAGATCTACCCCGTCAGCGAGCACACGTGAGCCCCCTGGCGGCGCGCTCTCTCGACGAGTTGACCGTCGCAGCGGAGGCCGAGTGGCTGGCCGGTTTCACCGCGGGGCCGACCGAACCGGAGGGATCCGGACTGCGAGGAGGGACTGCGGCCCCGGACCTCGTGCTGTCGGACCACGCAGGGGCCAGCCGGTCGCTGTCGGAGTTCTGGGACGGTCAGCCCGCACTCGTCATGTTCTGGCGTCACTTCGGGTGCGGGTGTGGAGTCGATCGGGCGAAGCGTCTCCTCGCGGAATACCCGGCCTACGCCGCAGCGGGCATCACCCCGGTGATCGTGGCCCAGGGCGAGCCGGCGCGAGCAGCCGAATACCGGGCTCAGCTCGGTCTGCCGTGCCCCGTCCTCTGCGATCCGGATCACGTCGCATACCGTGCATACGGCCTCGGCCACTGGGCAGTGGAACGCATCCTGTTCGACGCCCCCGTCGAACTGTGGTCGCATCCGCACCATCTCGGCGTGCGGTTCCAGGATGATCGTCGAGCCGGAGGTCGTCCACTCGTGGACGATCCGTGGCGGGCGACAGGGGAGTTCGTCATCGGCACCGATGGATCAGTGCGACTCGCGCACCTCTACCAGCATTGCGAGGACTTTCCCGAACCGCTCGTGCTCATCGCCGCGGCACAGCTCGCAGAGAGTCGGGCGCTGCCGGGAACGTGAGAAGCTTCGGGCGACCATGGGCCTGACGATCCACTTGCTCGGTTCGCCGCGACTCGAGAGTTCGACCGGCGACGTCTACCAGTTCCGGAGTCGCAAGAGCTGGGGGCTGTTGGCCTTCCTCGTCCTGAACGACCATCCGCCGGCTCGCCGGCAGCTCGCTTCGCTGCTGTTTTCCGAGGCGGACGACCCGCTCCGGGCGTTGCGCTGGAGTCTGTCGGAGATCCGGCGAGCCCTCGGTGACGGCGGGTCACTGGAGGGCGACCCGGTCGTCCTGCGGCTCCCCGTGGACTGTGTGGTCGATGTCGAACTCGTGGCCAAGGGCGCATGGGACGTCGCGGTCGATCTCCCTGGACTCGGATCGGACCTACTCGACGGGATCGTGGTCCGAGGTGCGCCGGCATTCGAGTCGTGGGTGCTGTCGCAGCAGCGTCATGTGGCGGCGGCGTCGGAGGCGATCCTTCACGAGGCCGCGCTCGGTTCGTTGTCCCGCGGCGACACGCAGGCCGCGCTCGCGCACGCGACGAGGGCAGCGATGATGAGCCCGCTCGACGAGAACCATCAGGCGTTGTTGATCCGCCTGTATCGGCTCACCGGCGATGACGTGGCCGCCGAGCGGCAGTTCGAGGCGTGCGCCGAGTTGTTCGACCGCGAGTTCGGCGTCGCACCGGGTCCGATCGTGCTGGCGGCGATGCGCGAGACCGGCGACGACATGGGGACCGACACCGATCCCGCCTCGGTCGCGGCGATCGTGGAGGCCGGATCAGCGGCCATCGCCGCTGGGGCGGTCGAGGCGGGGGTGCAGTCGCTGCGCGCTGCTGTCGGCTTGGCGGACGCGACGAGCGCCACCGATCTCCGTGTCGGTTCCCGCCTGGTGCTGGCCGAGGCACTCGTGCACTCGCTCCGCGGTTTCGACGAGGAAGGGCTGGCAGCGCTCTATCAGGCCGACGAGGTCGCGGGTGCCCATGGCGACCGTGCCTCGATGGCGCACGCAAGAGCCGAAGTGGGCTACGTCGACTTCTTGCGCGGTCGCTACGACCGCGCGGAACGGTGGCTGACCGATGCCCTCGAGCTCGCCGAGGACGCCCCGTCGATGGTCGCGAAGGCGAAGACGTACCTCGGGTCCGTCGAGAGCGATCGATCGAACTACGAGAACGCTGCTCGTCTTCTCGAGCAGGCGATCGAGATGGCGCGCGTCGCCGGCGAGCCTCGGCGCGAGGCCTTCGCATTGTCGATGATGGGCCGAATCGGTCTGCTCCGCCACGATCTGGATGCGGCCGCCGACCACCTCGACGCCTCCATCGAGATCGCCCAACGCGATCACTGGCTGGCCCTTCTGCCCTGGCCGCAGTCGCTGCGGGGCGAGGTGCAGCTGGCCCGTGACGACCCCGAGGGTGCCGAGGTCCTGCTGCGTCAGGCGTTCGCCAGAGCTTGCCAACTCGGCGATCCCTGCTGGGAAGGAATGTCGGCGCGGGGTCTCGCCACGGTCGTCGCCGCCCGTGGCGAGCCCGACCGAGCGTTCGAGACGCTCGCCGACGCACGCAGCCGATGCAACCGCCTCGCCGACCCCTACGTCTGGCTCGACGTCTACATCCTCGACGCTCAGTGCAGCCTCGGCCTACGACACGGCCATCCGGACACCGCCCGGTGGGTCGACACGATGCGACATCTCGCGTCGAGGACCGGAATGAACGAGCTCACGGTCCGCGCCCTGCTCCACAGCGCAGCGCTCGGGCACGACGGTGATGCGTCGGCCGCCGCCCTCGTTGCCGCAGACATCGACAATCCGGTCGTCCGCGAACTCGTGTGACCGCCACGGAGAGCTCGAGCTCCAGCTGAGCGATGGTGGACAGACCGGGTGTACGCCCAGGCTCGAACTCGACGAGCAGGTCGACGTGGCGTGCGAGGCCGTCCAGGCGCCGAGCCTGGGTCCCGTGACGTCAGCGCACCTCCAACGGTTCAGCGCACTCACCGCCGGAGCCGCCGCAGTCCAGCGACCTCTCGGCGAGGTGCACTGTCGGTCCGGTACCCGATGACCTGCAGTTCTGGTGCGCCCGGAGGAACTCGAATCCCCAACCTTCTGATCCGTAGTCAGATGCTCTATCCAATTGAGCTACGGGCGCTGGAGTGCGAAAGCGTAGCGGAGGGTCGGGAGAGGCTCCCAACGCATCACGAACGATCCGGCTACGATCGAGTCGTCGTCGGCACGGGGTCGTGGCGGCGACGGACATCCGTTCAGGCCTGGTGCGATGGCGGCGCCGGAGTACGAGGCCGATGTAGGCGGCGATGTTCGGGTGATCGCTGCGTTCCTGGAGGAATCGCAATGCACACGTTGCCGGTCTCGAAGGCCGCCGAGCGGCTCGGCATGACATCGAGCAAGATCCATCTGCTGGTCCGACGCGGCGACCTCGAGCTCACCCCGGCCGAGACCGGCATGTTCGAGGTCACGGCCGACTCGATCGATCGGTACAGCGAGACCTCCAGCGAGCGCGCTGCGCTTCGACGCTCGTCGACCTGACCCCGGACGCGACGGTGGGGGCGGCCGAACCGCCCCCACCGATGTCGTTCGTGATCGACTGTTCGGTCAGCCGGTGAACGTCGGCGATGCGACGACGGGCTGCGCAGCGTTCGCGTCGTCGACCTCACCGTCGGGCGAAGTGGTCGTCGGCGTGTCGGCCTCGGTCGTCGTGGTCGGGGCCGCGGTCACCGTGAAGACGGCTTGGGCGTAGTCGAACCCGATCGACTTGCCGGCGGGCGCACGGAAGCCCTGGACGCTGGAGGAGGCCACGCCGCCGAAGTCCTCGATGCACCTGGCGTCGACGGTGATCTCGTCGTCGGCTTCTGCGGTGTCGGGCACGGTCAGCTCGGCCGACCAGTCGCCGGTCTCGTCCGGAATGGCCGTGACCATCATCTCGACCGTGTCCGCAGCGGTGATCTCGACGCTCATGTCTCCACCGTCGCGCTGCACGCACTCCGAGCCGGACACGGTGATCGCGGTTCCGGGGGGACCCGTGGTGGGGGTGAGGGTGAGGGCCGGGAGCGGGATCGGCTCCGAGATGTCGCCACCGATGGCGGCGCCGGCGGCAGCCGTTCCGCCGAACACGAGCGCGGTCGCGAACAACGCGCCGAAGAGCTTCTTCATGCTTTCCTCCGTGGGAATCGTCGTCCGCCGTCGGACGATCGCCCCCGAAGATAGCGATCCGGTGTCGTGCTCGCAGCAACCCGGTTGGTTACCGTTCGGCGATGACCTGGACCCGACGGCAGTTCCTCACCATCGGCACCGGCGCGGTCGCCGGCGCAGCGTTCGTGTCCGCGTGCGCAGGTGACGATGACGACGACAAGGCGGCCGCGGTCCCGACGACCACGACGACGACGGCACCGTCGGCGCTCCCGGTCGACGACGAGGATGCGCTGAAGGAGCTGTTCGACCCGTTCTTCGAACCCCTCGGGCAGAAGGTCACGCGCATCGGTCTCTACGACCTCACGCTGGGCTTCGAGCGCTCCGACGAGGGTGACCACGTCGCCATCTACGTCGAGCCCATCGACCCCGACGGCGAGGGCTGGGACACGGCGCACTACATCGAGATGCTGGCCCCGGGCATGGCCGCGTGCACGCCGTTCATCTTCGACACCTGGTCGGGCGTCAACAGCATGGACCTGTGCCAGGAGCCGCCCCAGTCCGTGGCCCCCGAGCCCGAGCCGCCGATCGAGACCCAGGTACAGCTCAGCCGGGCCGACAGCGCGTTCATCGACTGGGACGACGTCGAACTCGCCGACCTGATCGCCGCCCGTCTCCGCTCACCGCAGACGGCGCGGGTCGCGGCCAGCGACGAGATCGAGCAGCACCCGGACTGGATCGCGGCGACGGAAGCGGCACGCGACCTGGTCTGATCGCTCCGGGAGACCCACCCGACGATCGGTACGCTCGGCGCGGTGATCCTGCCCGTCCTCGTCGCCGGCCTCGTCTCGGCCGTCGTCGGTGCCATCCGGTCGACGTGGTCGCCGTGAGGCGAGTCGATGCTCTCCAGCATCCACCCGCTCGGTGAGCGGGCCAAGGACAACCGATTCGCCGTCACCGCCACGCTGTTCGTGGTCGGTTGTGTGCTGGGCGGGATCACGACCGGGGCCGTCGCCGCACTGGTGGGGCTCGCCGTCGGCGCGCTCGTGTCGTCGAACGCAGCCGTCGTGCTGGTCTCGGTGCTCGTCGCTGCGGCCGCCGTCGTCGAAGGCCGGGGCATCTCCCTGCCGTGCCTGCACCGCCAGGTCGACGAGGCCTGGCTCGACCGCTACCGCGGGTGGGTCTACGGCGTGGGATTTGGCTTCCAGTTGGGCGCAGGCGTCCTGACCTACATCACCAGCGCCGGCGTGTACGCGGCGATCGGCGCTGCCGTGCTCGTGGGCCACCCACTGGGCGCGGTGGCGATCATGGGGCTCTTCGGACTGGTCCGCGGCCTGTCGCTGGTGCCCGCCCGCTCGATCACCAGCCCCGAGCAGCTCCGTTCGTTCTTCCGCCGGCTGCATGCCACGGCGCCCACCGCCCAGCGGGTCTCGTGTCTGACCTTGGCCGTGGTGGCCATCGCCGCCCCCGTCACCCTGCTCTGAGCTCATGGCCCGCCGTCACGACCACGACGCCGGCGGCGACGTCGACCTGCTCGCCGTCAAGGCCGCGCTGCGCGAGGACACGTGGTCGCGCATGGGTGTGGAGGGCGTGGCGCGCTTTCCCCGTCCGGACGGTCGCATCCCGAACTTCGTCGGTGCCGAGGCGGCGGCCGAACGCCTCCGCTCGCTGCCGGCATGGGTGGCGGCGGCGACGGTCAAGTCCAACCCGGACTCGCCCCAGTGGCCGGTCCGTCAGCGGGCCCTGGAGGACGGCAAGGTCGTCTACATGGCCGTGCCGCGGCTGGCGGAGGACGACCCCTTCTTCCTCCTCGACCCGGACGACCTGGCCGACACGCCCCGGAAGTCGAGCTCGATCAAGGGGGCGTCGGCCAGCGCCCGCACGGTCCGGATCGAGGATCTCGAGACCGTCGACCTCGTGGTCACCGGTTGCGTCGCGGTCGACGAGACCGGCGCCCGACTGGGCAAGGGTGGCGGGTTCTCCGACCTCGAGTACGCGCTCGCCGCCGAAGCAGGACTGATCGGTCCCGACACGGTCGTGGTCACCACGGTGCACGAACTCCAGGTCCGTCCACCCGGCGAGATCCCCATGGGTGTCCACGACTTCGGCCTCGACTTCGTGGTCACCCCCGACAGGGTCATCGAGTGTCCCCGCCGCTCGTCCGGCGGCTCGATCGTGTGGGCCGAACTGACGTCGGAGAAGGTCGGATCGATCCCGCTGTTGCAGGCGATGGCTGCGAGACTCGGGAGATGACCGAGGTACTGCTGACCGTGCTGGCCGCGTGCCTCGCGTTGTCGCAGCCCGTCCCCCAGATCATCCGGCTGGTGCGGACCAAGTCGGTCGTCGGGGTGTCCGGGCCGACCACCTGGCTCGGCCTCGCGATCAACGCCGGATGGATGGCTTTCGGCGTCGCACGTGGACTGGTCCCGGTCGCCGTGCTGTCGTTCGCCTACGTGGTCGGCTATGCCGCGATCGCCGCGCTGTTGGTCCGGGGCGGCAACCGCCGGGGCACCGTCACGGCGCTCGGCTCGGCCGTCGCCATGGTCGCCACTGCCACGCTGTTCGGTTGGACGGTCCTCGGCACGGCGCTGGCGCTCACGGTCGGGGCCCAGTTCGTGCCCCAGGTCGTGCTCGCCTGGCGCAGCATCGACCTGACCGCGTTGTCGACCGGCACCTACGTCGTCTGCGGTCTCGACGGGGTGGTGTGGGGCAGCTACGGAGTCCTCACCCGCGAGGCCCCGCTCGTGCTCTACGGCATCGTGATGTCGTCGGTGGCCGTGCTCGTGCTGGTGCCGAAGCGTCGGTGGACGCTCCGCACCGCGGCAGCCGCGGCGGCCTGATCCTCCAGCCGACTTCGTGTCAGCCGAGGCCGGTCAGCTCGGCCGAGCGTCGCCACAGTTCGGCCGCGGCCTCGTCGTCGGTGGCCCGCTTCGCCAGATGCCCGTCGGCGGGCTTCTCCTTGACGAAGTAGCTCCCCGACACGTCGGCGAACTCGGGTCGGAGGGCGGCCGCGAGCGTCGTCCGTGCGCCCTTCTCCGGTGAGAGGAAGAACAGCCCGACCACGGCTCGCACGATCGCCGGCGGGTCGCCGAGGTTGGTGCGGACGGCGCCGGGGTGGAGGCAGTTGGCGGTGATCTCGGTTCCGGCGAGCCGCCGGGCGAGTTCGCGCGTGAAGAGGATGTTCATGAGCTTGGTCTCGCCGTAGCGGGCCATGCCGAGGAGCCCGTAGCCGCGAGTCGCCTGGAGGTCGTCGAGGTCGAGGCGTCCGAACTTGTGAGCGTCACTGGCGACGTTGACGATGCGTGCCGAGGGCGCAGCCTCGAGCTTCGGCAACAGGAGGTGGGTCAACAGGAACGGTCCGAGGTGGTTGACGGCGAGCATCGTGTCGATCCCCTCGGCCGTCTCGGTCCGCGAACGGACGGAGATGCCGGCGTTGTTCACGAGGAGGTCGAGGTGGTCGATGCGGGTCTCGAGATCGGCGACCGCCTCGCGCAGCGACGCCTGGCTTCCGAGGTCGGCGAGGACGATCTCCGTGTGGCCGTCGCGCACCGACCCGTCGATGTCGGCCTTGGCGGCGGCGGCTCGCTCGGCGTTGCGGCAGAGCAGCAGCGTGCGGAATCCGGCCCGAGCCAGCCCCCGCGCGGTCTCGAGCCCGATGCCCGAGTTCGCGCCGGTGACGATTGCTGTCTGCTCGTTCCCCATGCCCGACATTGTGCACGCGGTCAACGGTTCCGACGGATCCAGCCGCTCAGCAGGTCGACCACGAACGTCACGGCGATCAACGACAGTGCGATCCCCGACACCTTGCTCCACGCGAACGCGGACAGTTCGTCGTCGAGGGCGCGGCCGAGCCCGCCGGCGCCGACCACCCCGACGACGACGGTCTCGCGGATGGCCACCTCCCAGCGATAGAGGCCCAGCGCCACGAGTCGTCCCCACACGTCGGGGACAGTGGCGTAGCCGACCGCCTGGGCACGCGTCGCTCCCTGAGCGACCAGCGCTGCGGGGACCGCGTCGTCGGCGTTCTCGACCACCTCGGCGAAGAGCCGGCCGAGTACGCCGACGTTGTAGATGCCGAGCGCCACGGCACCGGTCCACGGTCCCGGCCCCATCACGAAGAGGGCCACGATCGCTCCCACCGGCGCCGGGATCGCACGCGTCACCAGGAGCGCGAGCCGGGTGAGCGGACGGACCACGGCCCCCACGATCCCGCGAGGTCCAACGGCGCCGCTGGCCACGAACGCCATGCCGGCGCCGACCACGAAGGCGAGGACCATCGCCAGCACCGCCAGCAAGATGGTGTCCACACACTGGGCCAAGAGCGTCCCCCAGCCATCGCGCAGCGCCGGGGGCCACATGGCCCCGACGATGTGTTCGGCCTCGCCGCGGCTCCGTTCGCTCCAGAGAGTCGACGGGTCCAGGCCGACCCTCCACCACGCCAGTGGGACGGCGACCGCGAGCACGCCGGCGGTGGGAACGCTGGCACTGCGGCGACCCGGGGGCGCCGTGCGCACGCCGTCGGGTGCGACCGCGCTGGCTGTCCGCCGCCGCACCCACCCGGACCACGCGTCGGCGAGACCCGACAACAGGATCAGGGCATAGAGCAGCGTCCAGACCTCGTCGTAGTGGAGCGACGTGAACGACAGTTGGAGCTGAAAACCGAGCCCACCAGCGCCGACGATCCCGAGGATGGCCGCCGATCGGATCGAGCACTCGAACCGGTAGAACGCGTACGACGTGAGATCGGCGCGAGCGTCGGGACCCAACGAGTAGACGATGGCGGTGAGTCGCCCGGCACCGCCCGAGCGAAGCGCCCGGTAGGCGTGGGCGTCGCGCTCGTCGATGACGTCGGCGAACACGGTCGCGGTGATGGCCCCGAACGGGATGCCGATGGCCAACACGGCGACGATCGGATCGAGGCCGAGGATGTTCAGCAGGAGCAGGCCCCAGACGACCTCGTGCACCGACCGCGGGACGACGCCGATGGCCCGGGCGACACGCCAGCCCGCCCCGACGCTCCCGCCGGTCGGGGGCTCCCACCATCGCCGGCTCAGCAAGACGCCGCCGACGAGGCCGATCGCGACGGCGAGCGCCGTGCCCAACAGCGCGTACGCGAGCGTCACCAACGACTCGTCCCACGTGAGGCCGAGGAAGTCGCTCGACAGCTCGGGGGAGAGCGCCGCCTCGAAGAAGTCGCCGAACCGGTCGAGGCCGCCGGCGTTGAACGACCCCGTCGGGTCGCCGGCCCGGATCGCCGACCCGACCACCAGGGCGCAGACCACCGCCCAGACGAGCCGCCGTCGGCGACTCGCCCGGGCTCGCTCGTCGACCACCTGGCCGACGGTGGCGTTCACCGGTGGTACACGGCTTCGATGTCCGTGGCCGAGACATCGTCGATGGGCCGGTCGAACACCACCCGCCCTTCACGCAATCCGACCAGACGGTTGCATGTCGACATCGCCAGGCCGGGGTCGTGCAGGCTCACGACGAGGGCACGAGCGTCGGTCGCGGCCACGTCGCGGAGCAGCTGCATCATCAGCCGCCCGAGTTCGGGGTCGAGACTGGCGGCGGGTTCGTCGGCCAGCACCAGGTCAGGGTCCTGGATGAGGAGCCGAGCGATCGCCACCCGCTGGCGCTGGCCACCGGAGAGGTCGGAGGTGGGCTCGTCGATCTTGTCGGCGATGTCGACGGCTTCGAGCACGGCTTCGACGCGGGCCCGTTCCACCGGGATCAGCAGAGACCGGAGTGCGCGGAGGGTCGACCACTCGGCCAGTCGTCCCGCGTTGACGTTGTGGATCACGCGAAGCCGGTCGGTGAGCGCGAGGTCCTGGTGCACGGTCCCGATCCGCCCACGTACTGCGCGGGCCGACCGGCCACGGAGATCATGGCTGGCCGTGCCCAGGATCTCGGCCTCGCCTTTGTCAGGCACGACTCGAGCGCCGAGCACACCGAGCAGTGTCGACTTCCCCGCGCCGCTCGGACCGAGGAGTCCCACACGTTCGCCCACGCTGATGCAGAGGTCGACGTCCCGCAACGCGACCGTCTCGCCGAAGCGGACGGTCACGTTGCGGAGGCGCGCCAACGTCGTCGACGTCGCCATGGTTCAGCCCTCGATGCGGCCGATCTCCCGACCAACGGCTTCGATGTCGGCGTAGTTGGCGTCGTCGGTCTCGATGAACGACTCGGCGCCGAACAGCTCGAGAATGGCCGCGTCGTCGGGGTCGTCGATGTCGAGGGCCAGCAAGGATGCCGTGATCCGGTCGACGATGTCGTCACCGAACCGCTCGGTCACGTCGGAGCGGACGACCCAGTGGTAGTCGAAGTACGGCGGCGTCCGGAAGACCTCGACGATCTTCGAGGTGTCGACGTCGCCTTCGGCCACGCGGGAGTCCCACACCTGACTGTTGACCGCGCCGACGTCGAAGGTGCCGGCCTCGACCAACCCGATCGTGGCGTCGTGCGATCCGGAGAACCCGGCCTCGCCGTCGAAGTCGTCGAGCGACACGCCTGCCTGGTCGAGGAAGAACTGGGGCATCAGCCGACCGGACGTCGACGAGTCGGAGCCGAAGGTGAACGAGCGCCCCGCCATCGCCGAGAGGCCGTCGACGTCGTCGAAGGGCTCGATGCCGGAGTCGGTGTTGGCCACGAAGACGCTCGTGAACTCGGCGTCGATGTCTCGTTGGACGATGGCGTGCGCGCCCTCGGTCTGGAGGCGAGCCTGGACTCCTGTCAGGCCACCGAACCAGACGAGATCGAGATCGCCGATCCGGAAGGCGCTGACCGAAGCGTCGTAGTCGGCCACCGGTTCGTAGACCACGTCGATGCCGAGCGCCTCGCTCAGATGGTCGGCCACCAGGCCGAACTGGCGCTGCAGACGATCGGGGTCCTGGTCGGGGATGCCGCCGATGACGAGCGTGCCGCCGGATGGGGTCTCGTCGTCGCCTTCGTCGCTTGCGGTGCTGTCGTCGTCCCCGCATGCGGCGAGAACGAGAGCGGCTGCGAGCAGGCTCAGCAGCAGGATCTTCAGGGGGTTCGAATCGCGGCGACCGCCGCGGGTGGTGCTCGTCATTGATGTGCTCCTGTCATCGGTCTGTCCTTCTCGTCGTCGGATTGCGAACGACAATCATGCACGCCCGGGTCGCCGCTTCCGTGGTTCTGCTGCCGAGGTTGCCGATGAGCGCAACGTGGGCCACAGTGCGAGTCGGATGTCCGATCTCGCCCCCCACGATCCGGCAGCACCACCCGGCCTCGCCCGCGTGGTCCTGACCGCATGGCCGTTGCTCTTCTCGGTGCTGTTGCTGATGATCGGCTCCGGCCTCCAGGGTTCGCTGCTCGGCGTCCGCGCCGAGGGAGCGGGGTTCAGTGCGACCACCACGGGTCTCGTCCTCGGCGTCTACTACGTCGGCTACGTGCTCGGATCGTCGTGGACCCCGGGCCTCATCCGCAGTGTCGGTCACATCCGCGTCTTCGCCGCACTGACCTCGACGGCGTCGGCGGCGGTCGTGGTGCACGGCGTGTGGGTCTCGCCGGTTCCCTGGCTCACCCTCCGTCTGGTGACGGGGATCTGTGTCGCCGGACTCTTCGTCGTCAGCGAGTCGTGGTTGAACGACGCCGCGACGCCGGCGACCCGGGCGACGCTCCTCGCCGTCTACAACACGGTCGTCACCGCCGGTCTCGCAATCGGGACGTTCCTGCTCAACGTCGGGGACACCACCGGCGTCCTGCTCTTCGTGATCGGCTCGGTGCTGCTCTCGATGGCCGCGGTGCCGATCGCCCTCGCACCGCACGGCGGCCCCGTGCCGGAGCAGTCCTCCGCCGTCACGTGGGGGTCGGTGTTCGCTGCAGCGCCGCTCGGCGTGATCGGCGCGGTCCTCGCCGGTCTCACGACCGGCTCGGCCCTCGGCTTCGGCGCCGTCTATGCCACCCGGGCAGGGTTCGGCGTGAGCGGTGCGTCGCAGTTCGTCGTCGCCGTGCTCGGTGGTGCCGTGGTGGGCCAGATCCCGTTGGGCAACTGGTCGGACCGGACCGACCGTCGCATCGTCATGGGCGTGGCCGGTGTCCTCATCGTCGCCGGGTCGGTCATCGGCACCGCCGCGACGACCATGGACAACTTCCCCGCAGCCCTGGTGGCCGCCGCCCTGGTGGGTGCCGGTGGATTCTCGCTGTACGGGCTCTCGCTGGCGCACCTCGCCGACTACATCGATCCCGAGAAGATGATCGCCGCCGGGGCCCGACTGCTGACGGCCAACGGCATCGGTGCAGCCACCGGCCCGATCCTGGCATCGGTGCTCATCGGCCTGATCGGCCCCGAGGCTCTCTTCGAGATGCTCGCCGTCGTGCTCGCCGTCTTCACGATCTACGTCGTGTGGCGTCTCGCCTGGCGCGAGGCCGTGTCCGAGGAACGTCGGGCCCACTACACCTCCCTCGTCACCGGTGCGACCGTGTCGTCACTCGACCCGATCGTGTCCGAGTCGGTCGGCATCGAGTCGACCGAGCTGCGGCGTCGGTGGAAGCGCCGGCGCCAGAAGCTCACCAGCGAGCGCTGACCCTCCGTTCCTCGTCAGCCTCCGGTGAACTCGTGTCGGGTTCACCGTCGGGCACGCCAGACTGCAGCGGTGGCCCCCTCGACGATCCAGCGGGCCGCGATCCGTGACGGGTTCACGGCCGCGGCCCCGATGCTGATCGGGATCATCCCGTTCGGTCTCGTCGCCGGTGCCGCGCCCGCCGCCGCCGGCTTCGGCATGAGCGAGGCGCTCGGTCTGTCGTTCTTCATCTTCGCCGGGGCGAGCCAGTTGGCCGTGGTCGACGTGCTGAGCGACGGCGGGTCCGTGGCCATCGCCGTCGTCACCGCCCTCACGATCAACCTGCGCATGCTCCTGTACTCGGCTTCGCTCGCGCCGCGGTTGGCCGACGAGCCGCTCCGTCGGCGGCTGGCGGTGTCGTACTTCCTCGTCGACCAGGCGTACGCACTGGCGATCGTGCGGTGGACGGGCAAGGACGACCCTCGCGCTCGGCTGCCCTTCTACTTCTCGGTCGGGGCCACCCTCGGCACGACGTGGATCGTGTCCACGGCCGTCGGTGCCCTCGTCGGCAGCAGCGTCCCCGACGACGTGCCGCTCGAGTTCGCCATCCCGCTCGTCTTCCTCGTGCTCCTGGTCCCCGTGCTCCAACGACGTCCGGCGGTCATGGCCGCGCTGGTCGGTGGCGTCAGTGCGGTGGCGGCTTCGGAGCTGGGCGCAGCCCGCGTGTCGATCGTCATCGGGGGAGTGCTCGGGATCGTGGCCGGGACGATCACCGAGGGACTCCAGGACCGCTCGCCGGACGCGGAGGTCGATCCATGAGCGACGTCTGGTTGACCATCGTCCTGGCCGGTGCGGGGACCTACCTGCTCCGGGCGAGCTTCCTCGCCTTCGCCGACCGTCTCGTCGACCTGCCACCGATGGTCGAGCGGGTGCTGCGCCAGATCCCGCCGGCCGTGCTCGCCGCCTTGGTCCTGCCGCAGTTGGTCCGACCGGAGGGTTCGCTGGATCTCTGGCAGCCCGAGCTGCTCGCCGGCGCGATCGCCGCGGTGGTGTCGTGGAAGACGCGCAACATCGCAGCGACGCTCGTGACGGGGATGGCCGTCCTGTTGGTGATGGAGCAACTGGTCTGATCCACGGGGCAGGATGACGGCGTGACCGCGACCGAGACCTCCACCACCGACGCTCCGCCCATCGACATGCTCGATCCGACCTTCTGGCGCGATCGACAGCACGAGGCGTGGACGTGGTGCCGGGCCAACGACCCGGTGTACCGCGACGAGGCGAGCGGCTTCTGGGCGGTGACCCGTCACGCCGACCTGCTGCACGTCGAGCGCCACGACGAGATCTTCTCGTCCAAGGGGTCGTACCGGGTCAACGAGGCGCCGGTCGAGTCGAACATGATCGCCAGCGACGATCCGCAGCACCTGGCCCAGCGACGCCTGGTGAACCGGGGGTTCACGCCGCGAGCCGTACGGGAACAGACCGCCGACTTCGAGGAGATGATCTTCGGTCTCGTCGACGCGGTGACCGCCGACGGCGGGTGCGAGGTCGTCGACGCCATCGCCGGCCAGTTGCCCGCTCGGTTCACCTGCAACCTCCTCGGTCTGCCGGAGGAGTCGTGGCGGGAGGTCAAGGGTTGGTCCGAGCGACTGATGCGGATCGACTCGATGATGTTCGACGAGAAGGCCATGGCCGGGATGATCGAGGTCACCACGCAGCTGATGACGATGATCATGACCGCCGTGCCCGAGAGCCGGGGGTGCCCGGTCGAGCCGGGTCTGATCTCGCAGTGGTCGCACGCAGCGATCGACGGCGAGGAGCTCCCGGTCGACCAGATCTTCCACGAGGTCGGCCTGTTCGTCGCCGGCGGCGCCGAGACCACCCGGACCGCCATCGCCCACGGGCTGCGCACGTTCTGCGACCACCCCGACCAGTGGGAGGCGATGCACGACGACCCGTCGCTGATCCCGGGTGCCGTCGACGAGGTCATCCGCTGGGTGACGCCGCTCAACAACATGTTCCGCAAGGCCGTGGTCGACACGACGCTCGGGGGCAAGGACATCGCCGCCGGCGACCGGCTGGCGCTGGTCTACCCGTCGGCGAACCGTGACGAGTCGGTCTTCGACGACCCGTTCACCTTCGACATCCGTCGCAGCCCCAACCACCACCTGGCCTTCGGTCACGGGACGCACTTCTGCATCGGCGCCAACTTCGCCCGCCACGAGCTCGAGATCCTCTTCGGCAAGCTGACCCGTGACTGGACCGACCTCCGCGTGGTCGACGAGATCGACGTCGAGGCCAACATCTTCGCCCGGGCCGTCCGCTCCTTCGGGATCGGCTTCACGCCCCGGTAGTTTGGACGTGATGCAGCCGGTCACCGCCTCCGATCACCCGTCGGTCTCGCCCACACCGACGATCACGCCCGACACGACGATCGATCCGTCGATGGGTGACGGCGACCACGACCGCTTCGCCCACATCTGCCGCAAGGAAGACGTGACCCGCGCCTACATCACCGGTGAGGCGATCGAAGCGCTGTGCGGGAAGAAGTGGGTGCCCACCCGCGACCCGGAGAACTACCCGGTCTGCGAGGCGTGCAAGAACGCCATGAGCAAGATCAACACCGCCGGCGACAACTAGTCGGCCGCCGCCCGCCCGGCGCCGCCCGCCCGTCCGCCGGCGCCACGGACGTTCCACGGGACGTTCGGAACGTACCGATCGGCACGTACCGCGTCGTTTTCGACATGGAACGTACCGATCGGCACGTTGCGAACCTGCGGCAGCCTTGCCCGAACGCTGTGCCCGGACGCCGAGCCCGGACGGAACGATCGGCGCGTTCGAACCGCCCGTGCCCGAACGGAACGATCGGCGCGTTCGTTTCTGCCGGGGCGGGGTCGCCCCCGTGGCGGTCAGTCGAGGCGGCGGAGGTCTCGGGCGAAGCGCTTGCCGTTGCCGACGTAGTGGTCGGCCGAGACCTTGATCATCATCGGGTCCACCGAGTCGAGGCGCAGCTTCGCGGGGATGCCGAGAGCCATGGCGCCGGCGGGCACCTCCATCCCCTCGGGGCAGACGGCGTTGGCGCCGACCAGACCACCGGAGCGCACGACCACGTTGTGGAGCACGACGCTGCCCGACCCGACGAGCGCATCGTCCTCGATGGTGCAGCCCTCGAGGTGGACCATGTGGCCGACGACGCACCCGTTGCCGACGCGGGTGTTGGCCCACTCGGTCGTGTGGATGACCGAGCCGTCCTGGATCGACGTGCGTTCACCGACGAAGATCGGTCCCGAGTCGCCCCGCATGACCACGCCGGGCCAGATCGACGACTCGGATCCGATGCGGACGTCGCCGATGACGACGGCGTCGGGGTGCACGTATGCATCGCTTGCGATCGTCGGTTCGAGGTCGCCCAGTGCATAGATGGCCATGGCGTCATCCTGTCCGACGGAGGCGGGTGCGCCACGAATCCGACTGATGACGAGCCACGGTCCTGGCCTGCGACCGGACACGTCGGCTGCGTCCCGACAACCGGCTGAAGATCACGAGGATCGGGAAGATCTCGAGCCTCCCGGCCAGCATCATCACCATCAGCAGGGCTCGTGCGGGCCGACTGAACACGAGGAAGTTGGATGCCGGCCCCGCATCACCGAGGCCGGGGCCCATGTTGCCCATGACCGACGCGGCACCGCCGACCGATTCGGGGAGACCGCTGCCCATGGCCGCGAGCGCAACCGTGCCCACCAGGATGATGAAGATGTAGAGCAGGGCGTAGCCGACGACGCGGTCCACGGTCCGCTCCGGGATCACGTCGCCGCCGAGTCGCAGGGGGAGGGCTCCTCGCGGGTGGCGCACACGGGTGATCTCGCGGCGGGCGAAACGGAAGAGCACTCGCACGCGGATCAGTTTGAGACCGCCTGCGGTCGACCCGGCCATGCCGCCCGAGATCATGAGCGCGAGCAGCAGCAACTGCGACGCTGCGCCCCACTGCACGTAGTCGACGGTGCCGAAGCCGGTCGACGTGATGAGGGTCGCCACGTTGAACGCCCCGTCTCGCAGCGCGGTGGCGAAGGGCACCTCCTCCTGCAGCCAGTGCAGGACGGTGATCATGATCGTGAAGGCCACGAACACCTGGAGGTAGTAGCGGAACATGGTCGAGTGGCGATACGCCCCCCGGTCGCCGGTCAGGAACCGGTAGTGCAGGGTGAAGTTGGTCGCGCCATAGAGCATCAAGACGATGAGCACGACCTCGATGAGCACCGAGTCGAACGCTGCGACGGAGTTGTTGTACGGCGACAGGCCACCGGTCGACACGACGGTGAAGGCGTGGGTGACGGCGTCGAAGGGCGACATCCCGACGGCGAACAGGATCGCCATCGAGATGATGGTGAAGGCGCCGTAGACGAACCACAGCCGCTTGGCGGTCTCGGAGACCCGCGGGGCGAGGCGGTCGGCGCTGGGCCCGGGCGCCTCGGCCCGGAGCAGGTCCATGCCGCCGATGCCGAGGAACGGGAGGATGGCCACGGCGAGCACGACCATGCCCGTGCCGCCGTACCACTGGGTCATGCTCCGCCAGAACAGCACGCCACGGGGAGCGTCCTCGATCGGGTCGAGCACGGTCGAACCGGTGCCGGTGAACCCGGAGACCGACTCGAACAGGGCGCCGTCGATGGTCTCGAACGACCCCGCGAGCACGAACGGGACGGCGCCGCCGATCGCGGCCACGATCCACGTGGCGCCCACGGCGATGAACGTCCCGCCCGCGCTGGTCTTGTCGGGAAGCGTCGTCGTCCGCCACAGCAGGGCGCCCACGGCGGCGACGATCCCGGCAGCGAGCAGGAGCGACAGTGTCTCGTCGCCCCCGGCGCCTGCCTCGACCACCGCCGACAGCAGGATCCCGGCGGCGACGAAGAGCAGAGCGGCGCCGCCGATGTGCGCGGCGAGGTTCGGGATCCGACGCGAACGCGTCGCGAATGCCCCCGAGTCGTGTGCGTACGTCGTCACCTCTTGGTGACGGTATCTCCCGGGCGCACGGTGCCTTCGACCACGACCTTGGCGTTGACGCCACGCAGGTGCAGTTCCTTGCCGACGGGTGAGTTCACGAACCGCAGCGCGTCCTGGCCGAAGCGCTCGCGGAACTTGGGACAGCCGTTGTGTGGTTGGTCCGTGATCTCGATCACGGCCGACCCGATCGCCAGCTGAGTGCCCGCCGGGGCGTTGCTCTCGCTGATGTCGAAGTCGACGTAGAGCTGGTCTCCGGCGAGCGCCATCCGCTCCGGGTCGACGGCGATGAAGCGACCCAGCCGCGCGTTCATCACGTTGAGCTGCATGTCGGGGTGGGACGACCCGTCCTCGGTCCGCTTGCTCCCGCGCACCTTCCAGGTGTCGCCCTCGACGCCGTCTTCGAAGGTGAGGTTGGCCTCGTCGAGCACTTCGCGCTCGCCTTCGGCAGGACGGCGGAGCACGAGCTCGAGCGTGCCGTCGTCCGACGGTGCCGAGCGGAAGTCCTCCAGCGCGGCCTCGAGCTCTTCGGTCGTGCGGGTGCCCATGGCCCGAGTCTGGCGCAGCCGGTGCTCAGGAGCCGCAGGAGTTGCGACGCCGCCCGTCACGAGCGAGGAAACCGATCAGGGCTGACGAGCGGCCTTGTGCTCGGCGACGACGCGGTCGATGACGGCGCGCAGGACGTCGGAGACCATGCCCTCGTCGAGGTCGAACTCGTTGGCCAGGCGCCGGATCTTGGCGTCGATCTGCGACTCGCGCAGGGCGTCCTGGGGAGGGAGTCCACGGTCGGCCTTGATGCGGCCCACGCGACGGGTGATCCGGAAACGTTCGGCCAGCAGTTCGACGAAACGCTCGTCGACGGCGTCGATCTCAAGCCGCAGCGTGTCGAGCTCGTCCGGCTGGTCCATACGCCCTCCATGGTGCCCCGAGCAGACGGCGTGCACGAAGTCCGTGATCTCCCGCGTCGCCGTGTCTTCCGGTTGTGCGGCAACTTCTGTTGATTTGTCTCAAGTCGCCCGGATTCCCGGCCGATCCATAGTGCAATCGCACTATGACACCTCCCCCTGTTACCGCCGAACCCGTCGAACCCGCAGAAGCGGAGATCGAGCTCGATGACACCGATGGTGTCCTCGACCTGACCGATCGGCGTCGAGTCCTGCTCCAGGTGGTCTTCGGTGTGGACGTGCCGGCGACGGTCACCGACGAGGTCTTCACCCCGCCGGCGACCGGTACGCCCAGCAGTTCCCTCTAGCTCAGGACGCTGCTTCGCGGTCCTTGGCGACCTCGTCGAGCATCTCGTACTCCTCGCCGGTGTCGACCCAGTCCTCGAACTGCGTGACGCCGAGGGTGTCGAAGCGCTTGCGGAGCCAGCCGTCGTTGGCGTCGAGCAGGCCGAGCTTCTTGCAGTTCGGCACGATCTTCGAGAACAGCAGCTGCTGGAACGGGTCCTCGTTCTTCAGCTCGGGGTCGTCCTGCTTGAAGATCGAGATGGCTTCCTTGACCGGGACACCCATGCGCTCCCAGACCTCTTGCTGGAGGAAGCGGTCACGCATGCGGACGGCGGCCTCGAACGCGAACTCCTGGCGATCGAGCATCTCCTTGTCGGAGAGACCCTCGTAGTACTCCTTGAGCGACAGCACGCCGAAGGCCACGTGGCGGGCCTCGTCGGACATGACGTAGCGGAGCAGCTGCTTGAGCAGCGGGTCGTCGGTGGTCTGCATCGCCATGCCGAACGCGGCGAGGGCGAGACCCTCGACCATGATCTGCATGCCGAGGTAGGTCATGTCCCACCGGCTGTCGTTGATGATGTCGTCGAGCAACATCTTCAGGTGGTGGTTGATGGGGTAGTGGCCGCTGAGCTTGGTGTCGAGGTACTTGGCGAAGACCTCGACGTGGCGGGCCTCGTCCATGACCTGGGTGGCGGCGTAGTACTTGGCGTCGATCCACGGGACGGTCTCGACGATCTTGGCGGTGCAGAGCAGCGCGCCCTGCTCGCCGTGCATGAACTGGCTCAGGCTCCAGTTCTGCTGCTCGATGGCCATCTCACGCCACTTGGCGTTGTCCCACTTGGCGAACGACGTGCCGGTGAAGTCGGCGCCGAGCGCCTCCCAGCCCTCGACCGTCGGCGTCATGACGCTCTCGGCGGCGAGCTTCTCCTGGTCGACCTCGATGGTCCAGTCGAGATCGGTCTCGCCGTTCCACTGGCTGTTCTTGGCCTTCTCGTAGAGCTTGATCAGCGGCGGGCGGCTGCGCTCGTAGTCCCAGGTGAACAGCGCGTCGGCGTTGTCCTGGACCGTGTGGATGACCTCTTCCTTGTCGGTGTTGGTCATCGCGAGGATCGCGTCGAGGTCGTCGACGTCTTCACGGCCGAGGATCTCGGCGTCGGAACGGGTGCTCATCAGGAATTCCCCCGGGGAGATGCGGTTGTCATTGTCGATAATAACGATAGTTATCGTGCGGGATCCCCGCAAGGGGTGGTCGTTGCGGACGTGGGATACGGTCGCCTCGTCCCCGACGCCGCGGGACACGGGAGGACGGGCGAGATGCAGTTGACACCGCGCTACGACGGGGACCCGATCATCGTGATCGAGGGCTCGGGATCGGCGATCCGCGAGCCGTTCGTGCGTCAGCGCGATCGACTGTGCCGGACCCTCGCCGATCTCGACGACGAGCAGTGGCACGCAGACAGCCGTTGCGATGGTTGGTCGGTGCAGGACGTCATGACCCATCTGGTCAGCACCGACGGGTTCTGGTCGGTGTCGTTGGCCTCGGGGATCGCCGGCACACCGACACGGTTCCTCGACGGGTTCGACCCGACAGCATCGCCGGCAGCACTGGTCGCCGCCAAGGAAGCGGAGCACCCCAGCGAGACGCTGGCGACATTCGTCGACGGGTGGACCAGCCTGCGCGAGCAGGTGATGGCGCTCGACGAAGCGGACTTCGGTGCCGTGGCCGAAGCGCCGCCGGGCCATGTCGCGGTCGACGCGATGCTGCACCACGCGCTGTGGGACTGCTGGGTCCACGAGCGCGACATCGTGATCCCGCTCGGGATCGCTCCGTCCATCGAAGCCGACGAGGTCGTGTCGTGTCTGCGCTACGCCATCGCGCTGTCGCCGGCGTTCGCCGCGGGAATGGGTGAACCGCGGACCGGGACCCTGCGATTCGAGGTGTCCCACCCCGACGCCGTGTTGGAGGCGACGATCGGCAACTCGGTCGTGGTCCTGGCCGAACCCGTCGACGGCGGCGGCCCCGTCGTTCGCGGCGACGCCGTCGACCTGCTCGAGGGCTTGAGCGTGCGTGCGCCGCTCGACCACGACCTCGGACCCGACGACGAGTGGCTGTTGTCGGGTCTGGTCACGGTCTTCCAGACCGACTGAGCCGACGTCGCCCTAGGGTCCGGCCGTGCACGACGACCGGGAACTGGCCGAAGCGAGGATCCGTCGCGCGATCCGGGAGCGGATCCGGCCCGCGACGTACGGCGAGCGGGTCCCGTTCACGGTCACGGCATGGCATGCGCCCGGCGAACCCGTCCCCGTTGCCGAGGCCCGTGCGGCCGACTTCGCGCCGTTCGAGATCGGTGGCCGCTGGGGCAAGCCCTGGGGCACGACGTGGTTCCGCCTCCGGGGACAGGTGCCCGAGGAGTGGAGCGGCAAGACGGTCGAGGCGCGCATCGACTTCAGCACGGGCGTCGGTGCCGGTTTCCAGTCGGAAGGGCTGTTGTACCGGACCGAGGGCGGCGGACCGATCCGCGGGCTCCACCCCTTCCACCAGGCGGTCCCGGTGGGCCTGGTCGCCGACGACGACGGAGCGGTCGACGTGTTGGTCGAGGCCGCGGCGAACCCGATCATCGCGGTGTCGCACCAGCCGACGCCGCTCGGCGACCCGGCCACGGCCGGCGACGCCCTCCTCTATCGGTTGAACGCCGCCGAACTCGCGGTGCGCCACGACGAGGTCTGGCACCTGACCCTCGACCTGCAGGTCCTGACCGGTCTGATGCGGGAGCTCGGCACCGACGATCCACGACGCTTCGAGATCCTCCGCGGCGTCGACGCCGCGATGGACGCGCTCGATCTCGACGACGTCGCGGCGACCGCCACCGCCGCCCGTCTCGCGCTGCGCCCGCTCCTGCAACGTCCCGCCGCCGACCACGCCCACCGCATCTCGGCCGTCGGTCACGCTCACATCGATTCGGCCTGGCTGTGGCCGCTCCGGGAGACGCGTCGCAAGTGCGCCCGGACGTTCTCGTCGGCCGTGACGCTGATGGACGCCTACCCCGAGTACAAGTTCGCGTGTTCGCAGGCAGCGCAGTACGACTGGATCGAACAGGACCAACCCGAGCTCTTCGAGCGCATCCGCGAGAAGGTCGCGGCCGGTCAGTTCATCCCCGTGGGGTCGATGTGGGTCGAGGCCGACGCCAACCTCCCCTCGGGGGAGTCGCTCGCCCGCCAGTTCGTCTGGGGCAAGCGGTACTTCGCCGACACGTTCGGTGTCGACACGCGCGAGGTGTGGATCCCCGACGTGTTCGGCTACTCGGCGGCGCTGCCCCAACTCATGCGCCAGGCGGGGTGCGAGCACTTCCTCACGCAGAAGCTCTCGTGGAACCAGACCAACGACTTTCCGCACCACAGTTTCCGGTGGGAGGGCATCGACGGGTCGCAGGTCTTCACCCACTTCCCGCCGGCCGACACCTACAACGGCGAGGTCAACGCCCGCGAGTTGTCGTTCGCGGTGCGCAACTTCCGCGACAAGGGGCGTGCGACGCGCTCGATGTACCTGTTCGGTCACGGCGACGGCGGTGGTGGACCGACCCGCGAGATGCTCGAACGGGCGCGGCGGGTACGCGACCTCGACGGCCTCCCGAAGGTCGACATCGAAGCGCCGTCGACGTTCTTCGCAGCAGCCACCGCCGAGTACGCCGATGCGCCCGTGTGGCGTGGCGAGCTGTACTTCGAGATGCATCGCGGCACCTACACGTCGCAGGCCAAGACCAAGTGGGGCAACCGGCGGGGCGAGCTCGCGCTTCGGGAGCTCGAGCTGTGGACCGCGCTCGACGCCGCGCCACCGCTGGCCGACCTCGAGCGACTGTGGAAGGTGCTGCTCCTGCACCAGTTCCACGACATCATCCCCGGGTCGTCGATCGCCTGGGTGCATGACGACACCGAGGCCGCCCACGCCGCGCTCCTCGACGAGTGCGAGGCGCGTATCGGCGATGCGATCACCACGCCTGGCCAGACCGTGGCCGCGAACGCGGGGCCGTTCGACTTCGTCGGGGTCCTCGGCGACGACCCGGTGTGGGCCGACGCGCCCGCCCACGGCGTTGGCAGCGTCATGGCCGGTCGACCCGCAGGAGTCGATCCCGTCGCCGTCCATCAGACGCTGATGGAGACGACGCTCGACAACGGACTGGTCCGGGTCGTGGTCGCGGGCGACGGGACGGTGTCGTCGATGCTCGACCTCCGTGCCGACCGCGAGTGCCTCCGCGGGCCGGGCAACGTGCTCCAACTGTTCCCCGACCATCCCAACACCTACGACGCGTGGGACATCGAAGCGCACACGCTTCGGCAGGATCCGGTCCTGCTCACCGCGGTCGAGTCGATCGACGTCGTCGAGCACGGACCGCTCCGCGTCGCCGTCGCCGTCCGGCGCCGCTTCGGTGACTCGACCCTGACCCAGACCTACGTCCTGAGGGCGGGAAGCGCTCGGCTCGACATCGTCACCGATGTCGACTGGCACGAGGACGAGAAGCTGCTGAAGGCTGCGTTCCCGCTCGACGTGCGTGCCGACGACGCCCGCTACGACATCCAGTACGGCCACGTCCGGCGGCCCACCCACCGCAACACGTCGTGGGACGACGCCCGCTTCGAGGTGTGCGGCCACTTCTGGGCCGACCTCGCCGAACCCGACTTCGGCGTCGCGCTCCTCAACGACGGCAAGTACGGCCACGACTGCCTCGACTCGACCATGCGACTCACGTTGTTGCGGGCGCCCAACTACCCCGACCCCGACGCCGACCGAGGGTCACACCACTTCGCCTACTCGCTCCTTCCCCACGGCGCGTCGCTGGGGCCGGTGCTCACCGAGTCGTGGGCGCTCAACCTCCCGCCGCGCCTCACCACGGGCAGACAACGCCGGTCGGTCGTGGCGGTCGACCACCCCGGGATCGTGGTCACCGCGGTCAAGGCCGCCGACGACGGTTCGGGCGACCTGGTCGTCCGGTTCCACGAGGCGTTCGGTGGTCGGGCCCGGTCCACGATGACGTTCGGCGTCCGGGTCACGGGTGCGACGACGTGCGATCTCCTCGAGCGACCCGTCGGCGCGTTCGCGTCGATGGCCGGCTCGAGTCTCGACCTCGACCTCCGGCCCTTCGAGGTCCGAACGCTGCGGGTCCGACGTTCTTGACCGAGGGGTGCCCGGGTAGGTGACGAGCCAGCGCGGCGAACGGCCGCGCGGTTCTGCACAGGAGGTCACCCCCAATGCCCACGCTCACCACCATCCGTCGCGCCGCCGGCTCGGGGTTCGCGGCCCTGCTGTTCGTCGGCGCCGGCCTCGGCGCTGCCGCCTGCTCGGACGAGGACGGCGACGGCAACACGGCCGACGAGGAGCTCGACCAACTCGAGGACGACGTCCGCGACGGTGCGGACGAGGTCGAGGAGCAGATCGACGAGGGCGCCGAAGAGGACAACGAGAACTGACCGCGCGCCGCCCCGTCAGGGGTGGAGTACGAGGTCGTCCGCGAGTGTCGCGTCAGGCACCGGGACCGAGCGTCGGTTCCGGTGCCAGATGTGGCAGGCCGCAGCGACGACGGCGGCGACGACGTTGCCGACCACGAACGCGGTCGTCGCACCGTCGAGCCCGTCGTCCGGCACCAGGAGCAGGGCGGGGATCAGGATCGCCGCCGTCAGCGCGACCGTGATGACCACGGTGTCGACGTTTCGATGCAGGACGCGCGCCTCGGTGAGGTACACGGACGTGATCGCCCACGGGATGCACGCCGCAACCAGCGGAGGCAGGATGCGCGCGGCGTCGGCGTAGTCGTCGCCGTAGACGCTGGTCACCAGCTCGCGTCCGAGCGCCGTGGCGGACGCTGCCACCACCATCAGGGCCGTGGTGATCACCAGGATCACGCGGACCTGCCCGCGGAGTTCGGTGCCGTCCTTGCCGCCCTCGGCGAGCAGCGCCTGTCCGATGGCCATGGGGACGTAGAGCGTGACGGTCGTGATGCCCCACGCCACGTAGAACGAGGCGTTCTGGTCGGGGTCGACCGAGAGCAGGACGATCACCGGCAGGACGAACTGTGGTGCCTGGTAGGCGAGCGTCGAGAGGTAGTTGACCGCCGAGTAGCGGACCGCGGCGCGTCGTCGCTCCGGCGTGGGGAAGAGGCGGTGGCGATCGCCCGTGATGCGAGGCATCCACACGACGCCGGCCACGCCGGTGAGCAACAACGGGGCAGCGGCGACCGCGAAGAGGTGCACGGTCTCGGCGCCGTTGGTCGGGACCAGCAGGAGCACGAAGCGGAGCAGGCCGACGATGGTGATGCGCCCGAGGACGAGCGACCAGCGCCGCACGGTCATCCAGCGAACGTCGACGATCAGGGTCAGCGCCGCCCCGATCGAGGTGCTGATGAACATGGCCGGACCCGCGACTGGGTGCCAGTCGGTCAGCGTCCGTGTCGCCTCGGTGTCGACGAGGAGCAGATAGCCCGAGGCGACCACCGCGGCCGACACCGCGGTGGCGAGGACACCCCAGGCGAAGACGGCGTGCGACTCCTGGCTGCGGTCGGGCGCGAACCGGGCGAGCGAGACCTGGAGTCCGAGGCCCGACAGGTAGGAGATGAAGAGGATCGACGTGAACAGCGCGGTCGCCCGGCCGACGTCATCGGTGGTGTCGATGCGCGCCGCGACGAGCCAGAACAGTGCGCCCGTCAGGGCCTGGACGGCAGCACCGATGACGAGCGCCGCCGATCCGGCGAGGAGGTGGCGATGGTCGCCAGCCCGGCCGGTGAGTCGGGCCCGACGGGAGGGGGAGGTCTCGTCCGACCTGTCGGTGGCGGGCATCCGCGCCGACGTTACTCCTGGCCGAACGTTCCTCTGAGGTGGGAGCCGCACACGTCGGCGACGAGTTGTTCGACCGGTGGCCACGGGAAGTTCGGCTTGGCGATCAGCAGCGAGGTGACGCCGTGCATCGCGGTCCACAACAGGACCGATGCCTGGAAGGGGTCACGGTCGATGCCGAGTTCCTCGATGACGTCGGCGACCACGCGGACCAAGGCCATGAACGACCCTTGGTCGCCCAACACCTCGCCCTCGTAGGTCTCGGACGTCCAGTCCGACTGCGCCATGAACATGATCCGGTACGCCTCCGGGTGGGCGAGTCCGAACTCGACGTAGGCACGACCGCAGGCCTGGAGTCGAGCGGTGGCGTCGACCTCCATCGCCATCACGGCGTCGAGGTGCTCGTGCAGTCGGGTGAATTGGAGCGAGCAGACCTCGAACAGCAACGCCTGCTTGTCGGTGAAGTGGCGGTAGATCGCCGGCGGGGTGACCCCGACGCGCTCGGCCACGGCGCGGATCGAGACCGACTCCTCGGAGCCGGTCTCGATCAGCAGGTCTTCCGTGGCGTCGAGGATCTCTTCGCGGAGGCGGAGGCCCTCGCCGCGTCGAGATCGTGGCCGGCTCGTGCTCAAGGCTCCCCATTCTCGCCTGGTGGCGTGCGTCCCGCGGCGACCAACTGCCGGGTACGCCGGGGTCGGGTCAGCTGCCCGTTCGAGTGCCCGTTCGCGTGGCCGTTGGTCGTGGGGTCCGCCGGCAGCGCGGTCGGCGGAGCCGGGTCGAGATCGACGTGCTCGGAGACGCCGAAACGCTCGTGGAAACGCCGCAACGGAGCAGGGGCCCACCAGTTGGCACGGTCGGCCATCGCCATGAAGGCCGGGACGAGCGTCCCTCGGATGATGAACGCATCCATCAGCACGGCGAGCGCCAGTCCGAGGCCGAAGAGCTTGATGAACCGGACGTCGCTGGTGGCGAAGGCGAGGAACACGACGGCGATGAGCACCGCGGCTGCGGTGACGATGCGGCCGGTCTTCTCCAGACCGATGGCGACGGCCTGGTGGTTGTCTCCGGTGCGGTCGTACTCCTCCTTCACCCGCGACAGGAGGAAGACCTCGTAGTCCATCGACAGGCCGAAGGCGACGCAGAACATCAGGATCGGCGAGCTGGCGTCGGTGCTGCCGACGGCGGTGAAGTCGAGGATTCCCGACAGGTTGCCGTCCTGGAAGATCCAGACCATCGCGCCGAAGGTCGCGGTCAGGCTCAAGATGTTGAGGACCAGCGCCTTGAGGGGCACCACGACCGATCCGAACATCATGAACAGCAGGACGAAGGTGATGCCGGCGATCAACGCCAGCGCGAGGGGCATGGCCCCGAGCAGGCCGTCCTTGGTGTCGACGAGCTGCGCCGAGACCCCGGTCACCTGGACGTCGAAGGGAGCCGGCGTCTCGCGGATCGATCGGGCGAACGCCTCGCCCTCGAGCGAGTTGCCTTCGACGGAGGGGACGACCGAGAGGAACGTCGCGTTCGGACGTGCGTAGCGCCCGGTGAGGAAGTCGTTGGGCTCGACGACGCGCACGCCGTCGAAGTAGATGCCGGTCGAGGCGTCGACACGGGCCACGTCGTCGCCCGTCGACAGGGCAGCGGCGTAGTCGTCGATCGTCGCCGCGACCTCGGGATCCGCCGGGTCGCCGATGTCGACGGCGATGACCGACGCGGCATCGGACTCGCCGGAGTCGAACTCGTCGCGGATGATGTCGGTGGCCACCCGTGACGGGGCATCGACGGGCAGGACCCGATCGTCGGGCAGGCCGAGCTCGATGCGCAGGAACGGGATGCCCAGCACCAGGAGCACGGCGATCACCGCGGTCGCGATGGGGAGCGGGCGCTTCATGACCGCGCTGGCGATGCGATACCAGGCGCCGTCCTCGACGCGTCCGCGAACGCGCTTGCGACCGAACGACAGGGCGTCGATCCGGTGGCCGACGACGGCCAGGAGCGCGGGGAGGACGGTGAGCGAGAAGATGCCGGCGAGCGATGCGACGGCGACGCCGGCGTAGGCGAAGGACTTGAGGAACCCGATCGGGAACACCAACAGCGCAAGCAGGGACGCCGCGACGGTCCCGGCCGAGAAGGCGACCGTCCGACCGGCGGTACGGACCGTCCGGACCACGGCGACGTTGGGTTCGTGTCCGTCAGCGAGCTCCTCCCGGAACCTGCTGACCACGAAGAGCGAGTAGTCGATCGCGAGGCCGAGCCCCATGGCGGTCGTCAGGTTGAGGGCGAAGACCGACACGTCGGTCACCGAGTTGATCGTCTCGAGGACCACGAACGTCGACACCACCGACAGGGCGCCGACGGCGAGCGGGAGGCTGGCCGCGACCAGACCCCGGAAGACGAAGAGCAGCAACAGGAGCGTGATCGGGATCGCGATGAGTTCCGCCCGGAGGAGGTCGGTCTCGATGGTCTCGCCGACCTCGGCGAACGCCTGGGCGTAGCCGGTGACCTGCACGTCGAGCCCCTGGAACTCTCCCTCGAGTTCCGGCGCCAGATCGTGGATGACGTCGCGGACCTCGTCCTCGGTGCCGGTGATGCGGCCGAGGACGAGCGCTCGGTTGCCGGTGACGCTCCGGAGCGGCGGAGCGTTGCCCACGGACCAGTACGACAGGACATTCTCGAGCCCAGGCTCGTCGGCCAACCGAGCGGTGAGGGTGAGGCCGGCAGCGGCAGCCTCGGGATCGTCGACCGCGATGACGTCCTCGACCGGGGCGTCGGTGGCGGTCACCACCAGGACGACGTTGGGGACACCCGTGCCGAAGCGTTCCTGCAGCAGTTCGTCGGCCTCGAACGACTCGGACGACGGATCGGCGAAGCCGCCCGAGGACAGGTTCTGCGCGACGTCGCCGCCGATGCTGCCGGCGAGGGCGAAGAGCACGACGGCACCGACGAGGATCGCTCGACGGCGTCGTACGGCGAGATTGGCGAGACGTTCCAGCATGGTGACCCCAGTGATTGCCCGTGTGTTAACCGCGTTAACTGATTGGCGACACTCAATCACGGGTCTGGGATCCGAGCCACATGACATCGGACACAGCGGCTCTCCCCGGCCTCGGTGAGTCCCGCATATGGTGCACGCCGTGGACCAGACCGCCGGCGCCGACACCCGTTCCCATCCCCGGGCCCAGCGCCCGGAGCGCACGCGTCGGGTCGACGCCAGCGGTGTGGGCATCGCCGTCCACGAGTGGGGCGACGAGTCGGCCCGCCCGCTGCTCCTGGCGCACGGCGGCTTCGACTTCGCCGGGACCTTCGACGTCTTCGCGCCACTCCTGGCTGCGGCCGGATGGCGTGTCGTCTCGTGGGATCAGCGCGGCCACGGCGACTCCGACCGCGCACCGCTGTACCAGTGGGAGGCCGACATGCGTGACGCCGTCGCCGTCCTCGACTCGGTGACGACCGCACCCGTGCCCGTGGTCGGCCACAGCAAGGGCGGCTCGCTCACGACGCACATCGCTGCTGGTCTCCCGCACCGGGTGTCGGCGGTGGTCAACATCGACGGCATCCCCAGTCGGCGTGCGATGCCCGATGTCCAGGACCGCGACCGCACCAAGTTGTTGGCATCCGACCTGGCCACCTGGCTCGACCAGCGACATGCCATGGTCGACGCGGTCCGCAAGCCCGGGACGATCCCCGAACTGGCGGTCCGGCGAGGACGGATGAATCCTCGCCTGTCGACCGAGTGGCTCGAGTACCTGGTGACGGTGGGCGCCTCGCCGTCCGACGACGGCTGGCGTTGGAAGATCGACCCCACCCTGCGCATGGGCGGCTTCGGCCCGTGGCGTCCCGAGTGGTCGCTCCAGCGGCTCGCCGATGTCTCGGCACCGTTCCTCGCGCTGCTCGGCACCGAGCAGGAGGTGATGGGGTTCGGGACCACCGTCGATGACGTGCGCAATTTCCTGCCGCCCGGAGGGCGGGTCGTCGAAGTCGAGGGTGCGGGGCACTTCATCCACATCGAACGCCCCGATGCCGTGGCCGAGATGGTCCTCGAGCACCTCGATGCGGTGGCGGCATGAGCGGAGCGACCCCCGACGCGCCGACGATCCTGCGCCACAACCGCATCGACCTCGCACTCTGGCAACTGCGTCCGGGAACGGGCCGCCCGCTGCTGCTGCTCCACGGACTCGGCGAGACCGCGTCGTCGTGCCTCCGCGACGAGTTGGACGCCTGGGAGGGGCCGATCCACGGCCTCGACTTCACCGGCCACGGTGGGTCGAGCATCGCCACGGGTGGCGGCTACTTCTGCGAGATCTTGATGGCCGATGCCGACATCGCGCTCCAGCACCTCGGCTCGGCGACCGTCGTCGGCCGCGGGCTGGGCGGCTACATCGCCCTGCTCATCGCCGGTGCTCGTCCGGAGCAGGTCCGGGGCGCCGTGATCCTCGACGGTGCCGGTCTCCACGGCGGGGGGCCCGCTCCGACCAGCCTCGACCTGAACCGGCCGGCGCAGACCGGATCGACCCCCGATCCCGTGGCGATGACCGAACTGTCTCGCGATGTTCGCCCACCGGACTACGCGCGCACCTTCGCCTGGCAGGCCAGCGCGCTCGCAGGCATGGAGTCGGCGATCGCGATCGGCGCCGTGAACCGCCCGCCGTGGCTCGCCGAGGTCGCATCACAGCCGGGCGTCGTCGAGTGTTCGCTCGCCGACGCGCTCGAGCTGTTCAGCCGCGCGCCCAACGCCCCTTCCGGAGCCGTTTGAGCACCCGGGGGAGGTCGTCGGCGGGAACGGCCTCGGAGTACAGGTAGCCCTGCATCCCGTCGCAACGGAGCATGCGCAGGATCGCGGCCTGCTCGTGGTCTTCGACGCCCTCGGCGATGACCCGCAGTCCGAGCGAGTGACCGAGCGAGATGACGGCGCCGGCCAGCGACCGCTTCCAGTCCGAGGACAACGAGAGTCCGTTGACGAACTCGCGATCGATCTTCAGCACGTCGACCGGGAAGCGTTGCAGGTAGGCGAGCGACGAGTATCCGGTCCCGAAGTCGTCGATGGCGATGCCGACCCCCAGTGCTCGAATGCGGTCGAGGATGCGAACCGAGTCCTCCACGTCGACCATCACCGCGCTCTCGGTCACCTCGCAGAAGAGTTGCCGGGCATCGACACCGTGGGTGGTCAAGGCGTCGTCGATCGCGTCGATCAGCCGCGGGTCGGCGAGTTGGTGCGCCGACAGGTTCACCGAGAAGGTCAGGGCGTCGGTCACGTCGCCGAGGCGGGCGATCGCCGCACAGGTGGTGGAGATGACGGCGCTCCCCAACGCGAGGATCAGGCCGGTCTCCTCGGCGACCTCGATGAGGTGATCGGTGCGGACGGACCCGAGTTCCTCGTGCTTCCAGCGCACCAGGGCCTCGACCGCGATGGGCCGTCCGGTCTGCGTGTCGACGATGGGTTGGAACCACACGTCGAGTTCGTCGTCCTCCAACGCGGTGCGGAGGAGGTGCGCCGTCTCGAGTCGCTGACGCGAGCGGTCGCGCAGCTCCGAGGTGAAGACCGCGACTCGGTCGCGTCCGTCGGCTTTCGCCTTGTACATGGCCGCGTCGGCGTTGCTGATGAGTGTGTTGGCGTCGGACTCGTCGGAGAGAGCGATTCCGGCGCTGCCCGTCAGGTACAGCGGCATGGGACCGAGCTGCACCGGTCCACGCAGATGGTCGAGGACACGCTCGGCGAGCGGTACCGCGTCGTCGATCGAGCCGATGTCCGGCAACAGGATGACGAACTCGTCACCGCCGAAGCGAGCCACGACGTCCGTCGGCCGCAGGGCGTTGCGCAGCCGCTCGGACGCCGTGATCAGCAGCTGATCTCCGGCGTCGTGGCCCTGGGAGTCGTTCACCGCCTTGAACTGGTCGAGGTCGATGAAGAGCAGCGCGAGCTCCCGCTGGTCGGCGAGCATCGT